>NZ_ATXT01000020.1 GCF_000421825.1 Humibacter albus DSM 18994 | reverse complement strand
GTTTGACCTGGGGCAGTGGCGTCTTCGTCGGCATCGACCGCGGCCTGCTGGACCGATCCGCCATCCCGATCGGCCCTTCCGAGCGCAGTCGGGTTGCCCACTTTCGGGCGGTGACGGGCGAGACCATGAACATCTTCGCCGCGACCGACGGCGGCCACCCGTCCTCGACGATCAAGCGCGCCAGCCGCAGCCGGGCACGCGGAGTCAGGGCAGCATTAGCGTGGGACACGAGGGCCTCCAGGTTCGTGAAGCGGTTGAACTCAATAGCTCCACTTCACAACCGGAGGTCCTCGCCCCTCAACTCCTCAAAGCCAAGTCACCGAAACAACGTCCCTGGACATCACAGTTGTGAAACTCGTGCCGGGCTGCGGTGCACTCGGCTCGCTGTCGTGTTCGACGGGCTGTGAGCAGGCTGCTCGGCGCAGCAGTTACGCCTGCACCGAGCGACCGGGGAGCATCGCGAGCGCCTGAGAGCGGCGAGTGACGAGCTCGCCGTACGTCCCCTCACGCTCGGCCCAGCGGTGCTCATGCACCGCCTCGACCAGGATCTCGTCGGGTGTCGGCGACTGTGTCAACAGGCTGATGGCCTCGTCGAGGAAGGCGCCGAGATCGACAGCCGCGGGATTCATTTGCTTGGTCTCAGCCGTCGTCGCGACGGCCGGAGGCACGAGCTCGGCGACGCCGACCCCGGTGCCGAGGAGTTGCGCGCGCAGGGACTCCGAGTATGCGTGCACGGCGGCCTTTGAGGCCCCGTAGGTGGGCATGAGGGGGAAGGGCAGGAAGGCGATGCCCGAGCTCACGGTGATGAAGGTGCCCGCACCTCGTGCGAGCAGATGCGGCGTGAAGGCATCGATGACTCGGATCGTGCCGAGCAGATTGATGTCGATCGTCGTCTCGGCGGTCGCGAAGTGCGCGGGGTCGCGCAGATCCTCGACGAGCATGACGCCCGCCATGGTGACGACCGTGTCGAGGCCGGGATGTCGGTCGAGTACGGCATCGCGAGCGCGTGCGACGGAATCGGCATCGGTGACGTCGATCTCGACGACCTCGAGGCCGTCGATCGGGTCGGTGCGACGGCCGCCGACGATTACTGTGCTTCCGGCCGTGGCGAAGCGGCGGGCCAGCCCGAGACCGATGCCCGAGGTGGCGCCGATGATGAAGATGGTGCGGTTGCTGATATCCATGCCTCGACTGTGCGACTGGCGAGTCAAGCCAGCCAGAACCCCGCTTTTCCTGGGACTGGCGGGGCCAGCCTGAACACAGCGTCACAATCACGCTCATTCGAAACGCCCGGCACGTGCGGCCCTGTTACTGGAACAGGTTGTCAGCGCACGACGCGGATGTTGAACGGCTGCCCGTGCAGGCTCTGCATCATGGCGACGAAGAGCAGGAAGTAGTGCTCGGCGGCCCGGGCTGTGGCGATGCCGCCCAGGTCGATCAGCTGCGACCGCTCCCAACCGAGGTCCACGATGAGCGAGGCCACCAACGCTTTCGCGCCCGAATCTTCTCCAGAGAGGAACAGCGATGTCGGCTCGGCGAGCGAGGCCGGATCGACCGTGATGGTGCCGGGTAGCGTGTTCAGCGACTTGACGACCCGCGTGTCAGGAAGGGCAGCCTGCAACAGTTCTCCGAGACTCGCCTCCGGGTACAGCAGGTCGAACTCGGGGGTCACCGCGTTCCCGATGTCGAGCAGGACTCGACCGGCCAGCTCGCTTGCCAGCGGCCTGAGCACATCGAGGGAGAAGGCCGCTTGGAGCGCATTGACCACCAGGTCCGCATCGCGCAACGCCTCGGCCGTGGCGACGACGGGTGCCGATAGATCGGCATGCCTTTCGGGGTCGCGCGACCCGAACGTGACGGTGTCGCCGGCGGCGAGGAACCCACCGGCCAGCGTGGTGGCCATGTGGCCGGTGCCAAGAACTGCAATGTGCATGAGATGCTCCAGTCGGATTAGAATGTTGTTTGAACTCGAACTAGATTGACCGTACAACTAGTTCGAATTGGAATCAAGTCTTGGGGAGCCGTGTGACTGACGAGTTGGATGAGGACGAGCTCGGTGCGTACTTCGGCCTCATCGCGGCTGGCGACCTCCTCCAACGCGCTGTGGCTGCCCAGCTCGCCGAGCACGGCATGACGCCTCTGCAGTTCACGATTCTTGCCACGCTGCTCAACTCGAGCGCCGGCCTGCGAATGAGCGAGCTCGCAGACGTCCTCGTGCTTTCCCGGAGCGGCTTGACGTACCAGGTCACTCAGCTCGAGAAGGCCGGACTCGTGCGGCGTGCCGCGACGTCCGACGACGAGCGGGGTGTCCTCGCCATGCTCACGCCTATGGGTCGCGATCGCGCATTGGAAGCTTTCCCTGGCCACGTCGGGCTCGTCAGGGCGAAGTTCCTCGACCTCCTGCAGCCCAGCGAAATCGACACCATCCGAGAGGCTCTCGACCGGGTCGTGACCGCGTTGCGACGCTCGAAGGCTTGAATCGGCTCAGAAGCCGCAGCCGTGCTCGACTTCCGCGAAAGATGGCGAATTCCTACACCTAGCGCGGCTCACAAGCTATGCAGGGTGCTGGAGACCGAGAAGGACACGCCGGCCGAGCTCTGCCCGTGCAGAACCGGGAGTCGTGCGGATGATTGCGGCGAATTGCTCAGCCAATCGCTTCGTCGTCGTCGACTGAGCTTCCAGTGCGCTCGCGCAGACCATCCGCTGCTCCCTGCGCCATTTCGAGCGCTGGGCGGTACAGGAATGGAACCCAATACGTGCGCTCTGCGATCGCTCCGCCGGGCTCGAAGAAGCCGACGTCAACCAGACGTTTGATCCGCTCCGCTGTCTCAGCACGTGGCGTCTTCCATATCGCTTCGAGACTCTCTAGGTCCTGCTGAGTTCGTTGGCCTCGTAGCGCCTCTAGCCAGTCCTTCAGCCATGGGTACTCGGGACAGATCGTCGTCTGGAGTCGGATGCTCGAGACCTCAGGGTGCGCATCGCGGAATGATTGTGACTCAAAGAAGACATCGTCTGCGATCGCAGCTTGCCCGGTATCGAATCGACCCAATTGCCGATCACGAACCGTGGTGAAGAGGTGGATTAGCTCGCGGGGCGCTGCGACCTTCTTGCCGTCTGCCAAACCTTCCGCCACTGCTCCGTCTCGACGCAATAGCGAGACAAATGCTCAGACTCTTCTTCAGCGGTTCGGCCGCCGAGCTTGATGTCCTCGACGACTGAGCGTTTATCAAGTTTGGCCATGCGATCCAGATTAGAAGATTCATGGATGCGTCGGCGAAGGGCTGCCTGAGTTGGGTTGTTCCCCTCTCATAGACATGCTGTGACGCAGCCCAGCTGCCCATAGCGCATCGCGAAACCGGCCGCCCACGCTGACGGATCGGGTTGCGCATGAGGGTGGTGGGTTAGCTGACCGCCTGGTCCAATTCTTCGCGGAGTGCGGATACCCCTTCGAGGACTACTGGCAGTCCAAGGTGAGCGGTGTGTTCAGCCCGGACTTCGAGCCAGCGATCGCGGGGCATCCGATACCGGTTATGTAGAACAGGCACGCCCTCGCGATCTTTTTCCTCTGTGCCGTCGTCGTAGTAACCGATCTTGCGTGAGGCTGCGTTGGAGGCCGGGTTGTCCGCGAAAGCACCTGTCGTGGCTTCGGCCGCGCCGAGCCCTTCGAAAAGCAGCTGGAGTATGAGCATCCTCATTCGGGTGCCGATACCGTGGCCCTGGAATTCTCGGCCGAGCCACGAGCCGGTGCTGGCGCTTCGGCGGGTATGCCAATCTTTGGAGTTTGCCCCTTGCGACCCCACGACGACGCCGTCGGCGAGCACGGCGAAGTTGAGCCGGAACTCTCCTGGAGCGACCGCGAGCCTCGTGGCCCACTGATACGTCAGCACGCTACGCATGACTTGCTCGGCAGTCCCGCGGGTCCACGGCCTAGCGAACGGCATTCGTTCCGGGTCATGCACCCCGCGGGCGGCCAGGTGAGCGAGTTCGACGATCAATTCGTCATCCATCCAGCGCAAATCGACGTTTCCCGAACTCACGACGACCCCAGCTGCAGGCCACAACTCGACAAGCCCGTTCGATGTCTTCATGGCTCAAGGCTGGCAGACAGACCGGTACCTATGTGCACGACCCATAATGGCGCACCCGAACGAGAACGGGGCCATGACATCGAGCCGACTTCGACCTGATCGCCTCGACATCGAGACCGCGAAGTTCCGCGCTAAATGTCGAATCCGACATCCAACTTGGAACCTACAAAACGACTCCTACACCGGCGCCATGTCCGCAAACCGCGAGAAGTGGCCCTGGAAGGCGACGGTCACCGTGCGGGTCGGACCGTTCCTGTGCTTGGCGACGATCAGGTCGGCCTCGCCGGCACGGGGGTTGTCCTTGTCGTAGGCGGACTCGCGGTGCAGGAGGATGACGACGTCGGCATCCTGCTCGATCGAACCCGACTCGCGCAGATCCGACAGGGCGGGGAGCTTGTCGGAACGTTGCTCGGGCCCACGGTTCAACTGCGACAGCGCGACGACCGGAACCTGCAACTCCTTCGCGAGCAGCTTGAGCGCTCGCGAGAACTCGCTGACCTCCTGCTGGCGGCTCTCGACGCGCTTGCCGCTCGTCATCAGCTGCAGGTAGTCGATCACGACCATCTTGAGGCCGACGCGCTGCTTGAGCCGACGGCACTTGGCGCGGATCTCCACCAGTGTCATGTTCGGGCTGTCGTCGATGTAGAGCGGGGCATCGTTGATACGCCCGCGCGTGGCGGCGATGGTCGTCCAGTCGCGCTGATCGACCGTGCCCTTGCGCATGTTCTGCAGCGGAACGGATGCTTCGGCCGACAGCAGACGCATCGCGATCTCGCTGCGCCCCATCTCGAGCGAGAAGAAGATGGTCGGCAGATCGTGGTGGATGGCGGCCGAACGCGCGAAGTCGAGCGCGAGCGTCGACTTGCCGAGTGCGGGGCGCGCGGCCACGATGACCATCTGGCCCGGGTGCAGGCCATTGGTCAGCTCGTCCAGATCCGCGAACCCGGTCGGGACTCCGGTCATGCTGCCGTCTTTGTGCTTGGCAGCCTCGATCTCATCGATCGCGGCCGTGACGGCATCCGTGAGCGGAATGTAGTCCTCACTCTCGGTCGAGCCCGTCACCGAGTAGATCTCGGCCTGCGCCTCGTTGACGAGCTCGAGCACTTCGCCCTCGCCGGCGTAGCCCATCTGCGTGATGCGGGTGCCCGCCTGCACGAGGCGACGCAGCAACGCGCGCTCGGCGACGATCTCGGAGTAGTAGCCGGCGTTGGCCGCCGTCGGCACGAGGCTCGTGAGCGTGTGCAGGTACTCGGGGCCGCCGGCTCGGCTGAGATCGCCGGTCTTCGTCAGCTCGTCGGTGACCGCGATCACATCGGTCGGCTCGCCGCGCGAGTACAGCGACAGGATCGCCTCGTAGATGACCTCGTGCTTCGGAATGTAGAAGTCAGTGGAGCGCACCGTCTCGACGACGTCGGCGACGGCATCCTTGCTCAGAAGCATCCCGCCGAGGGCACTCTGCTCCGCGAGCAGGTCGTGCGGAGGGGTGCGCTCCGGCGATCGGCCTTCGGATGCGGGTCGGCCGTCAGCCAGACCCAGGTGAGCGATCGACACCCAGACCTCCTGATCCCCCTGCCGGCGCGGCCGGCGGTTGTGCTGTTGTTGTGGTGATGCTGCGCCGCGCCGAGCGCTCCCCGATCGCGTCATCGTCGCGGGCACGACGCGATCGCGGTGACGTTCGGCCGTGCCCCTCCACGGTCTCAGTCACCACTGACAAAGACCGCCTGCGACCCGCTGTTGTCACCGCTACCGGGAACGAACACTCACCCTAGGGAGTGGCCATCGCACGGCACAACTTGTCCTGTGGATAACTCTGTGCACAATCTGGGCGAAACGCCGAGGCCCGTGTGCACAAGGTGTGGGTACTTCTGGGGATAACCAGAATTCTTTCCCTCGGTTATCCGCTCTGACCAGCCATTAGAAGTTCCCACAGCTGTGTGTAAAAACTCGTTGGATGCCTGTGGTCGACGCCGTCCGCGACACTCCCGACATGTGGACAAAGCTTGCGCGAGAGCACTGCTCGGTGCTAGCGCAAACGGTGAACGCGAAGTGAACGGATGCCCTCCCGCGACACGCCGCTCAGGTCTCCGCAGACAGCCCCGCTTCACCGCCGGCGCGAGCGCGCACCCCGCGACAACGGGTCCGCCTCCCGTTCGCGCGCGACTCGATCCGACCGAGAAGCTGCGACGCCCGACGTTGCCGGCGGTCGTCGTGAAAACGGGCCGGCCTCGGCGTTGTCGCGAAAACAGCAAGGATCGCGGGTTTGCTGCGAGAACAGCAGAATTGCTGCTGTTCTCGGCGAATATTGCTGTCCCGGCGGCAGTTGGCCCCGACGCCGTACCGGAAACGCCACGGGCCGCACCCCCGAAGGGATGCGGCCCGGATACGGCGTGCGAGCGACTACTTCGCGGCGACCACCTGGAGGGTGATCGTGGCGTTGATGTCGTCGCGCAGCTTGATGGTCGCCTCGTGCGTGCCGACCGACTTGATCGGTGCGCCGATCTCGATCTTGCGCTTGTCGACGGAACCGATGCCGGCGGCCTCGACCGCCGCGGCGATGTCGGCCGTCTTCACGGAACCGAACAGACGGCCCTCGGCGCCGGCCTTGACCGACAGCTTGACCTTGTTGGCCTCGAGCTTCAGCTTGAGGTCCTGCGCCTCTTCGATGGTCGCGTGCTCGCGAGCGGCACGTGCGGACTTGATCTGCTCAACCTGCTTCTCGCCGCCGCGGGTCCACGCGATCGCGAAGCCCTGCGGAATGAGGAAGTTGCGGGCGTAGCCGTTCTTGACCTCGACGACGTCACCGGCCGAACCGAGGCCGGAGACCTCGTGCGTCAGAATGAGTTTCGACATGGGTGACTCCTAACGGCCCGAGCCCGCGTACGGCAGCAGAGCCATCTCGCGGGCGTTCTTGACGGCCTTCGCGATGAGACGCTGCTCCTGCACGGAGACACCGGTGATGCGGCGAGCGCGGATCTTGCCGCGCTCCGAGACGAACTTGCGCAGGGTGGCGACATCCTTGTAATCGATGACGCCCACGTGGACGGTCTTCGCCGGAGCGGCGTTCTTTCCGTCCTTGCCCTTGCGGATCGGCTTGCGGCGGTCGCCGCTCGACTTTCCAGCCATGGTTTTTCCTTAGAGGTAATCGGTGGGGGAGGAGGGCACATGGCCCGGCTCCGGACGCACCGGGAGAACTGTTCTTAGAACGGGGTCTCGTCGTTGTAGCTGCCCGGCGCGTTCCACACGTCGGCGCTGTTGGAGGAGGACCCGGTGGACGGCGCCCACTGGTCGTCGCTCGGCGCACCGCCGACGCGGCCGCCTCCCGAGGACTGCGCGCGCGTGACGGATGCGGTGGCGTAACGCAGCGACGGCCCGATCTCATCGATCTCGAGCTCGATCGAGGTGCGCTTCTCGCCCTCCTTCGTCTCGTACGAACGCTGCTTGAGCCGCCCGGAAGCGATGACCCTTGAGCCCTTGGTCAGCGAACCCGCCACGTGCTCGGCGAAGTCACGCCAGACGCTCGCGCGCAGGAACAGAGCTTCGCCATCTTTCCACTCGCCCGAGGCACGGTCGAACGTGCGGGGCGTGGATGCGATGGTGAAGTTGGCAACGGCCAGTCCGTTCTGCGTGTACCGCAGCTCCGGGTCGGCGGTGAGGTTGCCCACCACGGTGATGATGGTCTCGCCTGCCATCGGATTAGGCGCTCGCCTTGTCGGCCTTGCGGGCCGCCTTCTCGTCCGCGCGCTTCTGCGCGGCGGCGACCTGGGCGATGGCTTCCTCGGCACGCAGCACCTTCGTGCGCATGACTGCCTCGGAAAGGTTCAGCTGTCGGTCGAGCTCCTTCGTGGCATCCGAGTTCGCCGTGAAGTCGACGACGGCATAGATGCCTTCGCCCTTCTTGTTGATCTCGTAGGCCAGGCGACGCTTGCCCCACACGTCGACGTTGTCGATCGTGCCGCCATCCGTACGGATCACGTTGAGGAACTTGTCAAGGCTGGGAGCAACGGTGCGCTCATCGATCTCGGGATCGAGGATGACCATCAACTCGTACTGATGCATGACTAACCCACCTCCTCTGGACTAGAACGACTGCAGGATCTCTGCAGCAGGAGGGTATGTGCATCGTTGTCCACGCGCGAGCGGGCGCCCGCAGGGACAACCCTCCAAGAGTACCGGATGCCTTCCCCATCAGCGAATTCACTGCATTCGTTCCCGGTATGGGGCATCCGTCAGGTCGAGATCCGGCCGCGAAGCGCACGACGGGCCGCCGCGAAAACAGCAGGTCGTGCCGAGAACAGCAGAGAACTCGCTGTTCTCGGCGCGAGAGCGCGATCGTTGCTGTTTTCGCCGCCGCCCGTCCCACCGCGCGCTCCCGCTGCGCCCACCCGCCTCCGCTGCAGCCGCCCGCTCCCGCCACCGCCGCAGCCGCCCGCTCCCGCCACAGCTGCAGCCACCCGCTCCCGCCACGGCTGCAGCCACCCGCTCCCGCCACGGCCGGCCGCTCCCGCCGCCGCGGCCGCCTGCTCCCGACCCCAGGCCCGCCGCCGTCCTGGGAGGGCGCATGCGTCGATGGGACCGCCTCGCGGTGAGGTCCGTAGTCTGGTGACATGGACGGCACACCCCTGCGCATCGCGATGGTGGCGCTGCACACGTCGCCGTTCGCCGCCCCGGGATCGGGCGACGTGGGCGGCATGAACGTGCTCGTGCGCGCGACCGCGGAGCGAATGGCGGCAGAAGGCCACCACGTGGAGGTGACGACGCGCCGATTCTCTCCCGACCTGCCCGCCGTGAGCACCAGGCCGTCCGGGGTCGTGCTTCGGCTCATCGACGCCGGCCCTGCGCAGCTGCGACCGAAGGCCGAGCAGGAGGACTTCATCGCGGCATTCCGCGCCGGGCTGGATGCCGTCGGTCCCGTCGACCTCGTGCACTCCCATCACTGGCTGGCCGGCATGGCGGGGCTCTCGTTCGCCCGGGAGCGCTGCGTTCCGCACCTGCAGAGTTTCCACAGCATCGCCGCTGATCCGGCCACCGACCTCAGCCAGGGGGAGCGGCCGGAGTCTGCGGGAAGGCTGGCCGGCGAGGAATGGCTGGCACGGGCATCCGATGCCGTCATCGCAGTCAGCCACGCGGAGGAGCGGACCGTCGTCGAGCGTCTGCACGCCGATCCTTCCCTGGTGCACGTCGTGCTGCCCGGAGTGGATGCCACGCTCTTCCACCGCGCGTCGCGTACCGTCGATCCGCGCCCCTACGTGGTCACCGCCGCGCGCCTCGAGCCGCTCAAGGGCCTCGATCTCGCCATCGCGACGATCGCCGCCATGCCCGACGATCTGCGGCCGGATCTCGTCATCGCCGGCGGGCCGACCGACGGCTACGAATGGCACCTCGGCGAACTGCAGCGCCTCGCCGTCGACCTGGGCGTGGCGGACCGCGTGCGCTTCGCCGGGCCCCTTTCGCGCGAGGCACTGGCCGAGCTGTTCGCACACGCGTCGGCCGTGCTGGTGCCCTCGCATTCCGAGACATACGGGCTCGTCGCGCTGGAAGCCGCCGCGAGCGGCGTCCCCGTTCTCGCGGCCGACTCCGGAGGACTTCGCGAAGCCGTCAACGGCCGAGCAGCTGCGCTGATGCAGACACGCGACCCGCGAGCCTGGGCAGCGCGGCTGACGACGCTCCTGCAGGATCACGAGCACTGGCGCGCGCTGTCGGAGTCCGCCCTGCGACTGGCGCGCGAGCGCACCTGGGAACGATCGGCCAGGGAGACGGTGGCCGTCTATCGGCACCTGCTGCACCACGCCGACGACCACCACGCGGTTCCCGTCGGCGAACCGTGGCGGGACTGCGCGTGAGCCGTTCCGCCGGCGGTTCCCCGCTCGACGGCGACCCGTACCACAACGTGCGTTCCGTGCTCTTCGTGCACGCGCACCCCGACGACGAGACCCTCTCGACCGGGGCGCTGATCCTGATGCTGATCGCCGAGGGCGTTCGCGTCGACCTGCTCACCGCCACGCGCGGCGAGCGCGGCGAGGTCGTTCCCGCGCTCCGAGCGAAGGTGGGGAGCGACGCGAACGTGCTCACCGGCATCCGTCTCGATGAGCTCGATCGCGCCGTCGATGTGCTCGGCATCACCCGGTCTCACTACCTCGGCGAGCCGCCGGCGCGTGCAGCCGGGCTCGCGGCCCGCCGCTACACCGACTCCGGGATGCGCTGGGTCACCCCGAGCGTCGCCGGTCCCGTGGACGACGCCCCCGAGGATGCCCTCACCCGCGCCCCCGAGTCCGAGATCGTCGCCGACGTGCTCGCGTTCCTGCAGCACTGCGCGGCGCGGGATCCGGCCGGACCCGACCTCGTCGTGAGCTACGACGACCACGGCGGGTACGGGCATCCGGATCACCGCGCCATTCGCGCAGCCGCGCTCACCGCGAGCCGTCTCGCCGGCATCCCGTTCGTCGAGGTCGTGCCGGCGGGCACAGCTGGGGCTCTCACGATCGACGGTTCGACGCACCTGGCTCGCCTGAAGGATGCCCTCCACGCCCACGCCACGCAGCTCACGGTCGACGGCGATCACGTCGTTCACTCGGGGGGACAGCGCGAGCCGATCGTGACCGCGGTCGGCGTGCGCCGCATCAGCTGAGGCTGCAACAGCTGGCCGTGCCTCGGCATAACGTCGGCCGGACTGCCGTCCATGGCCCGCCGTCCATCGGCCTGCCGTCCATCGGCCATCGTGCACCGCACGAGCCGGGCGCTCGTAACCCGCGAGGCCGGTTACGCGATCAGTTGCCCTGCGCCGCCCACCACTCGCGCAGTCGCCGCTCGGCCTCGTCCGGGTCCTGCGGCCCGTCGTCCAGGCGCAGGTCGAGCAGGAACTTCATCGCCCGTCCGACGTCCGGCCCGGGTTTCAGGCCGAGGATGCGCATCACTGCGGTTCCGTCGAGGTCCGGACGCACGGCATCCAGCTCCTCCTGCTCCTTGAGCTGCGTGATGCGATCCTCGAGATCGTCGTACGCGAAGCCGAGCCGGTCGGCCTTGCGGCGGTTGCGCGTGGTCACGTCGGCGCGCGTGAGCTCGTGCAGCCGCTCGAGCTGGTCGCCGGCATCCCGCACGTACCGGCGCACGGCCGAGTCGGTCCAGGCGCCGTCGGCGTAACCGAAGAACCGCAGGTGCAGTTCGATGAGCCGGGTGACGGCATCCACGGTCTCGTTGTCGAACCGCAGCGCGCGCAACCGCTTACGTGCCAGCTTCGCCCCGACGACGTCGTGGTGGTGGAAGCTCACGGCACCGCCGGCCTCCAGCCGCCTTGTCGCCGGTTTGCCGATGTCGTGCAGCAGCGCGGCGAGGCGCAGAGGCACGTCGGGCTCCTCGCCGGGGTGCCGCTCCTTCTCATAGCCGATGGCCTGATCGACGACAGTGAGGGTGTGCCGGTAGACGTCTTTGTGGTGGTGGTGCTCATCGATCTCGAGCCGCAGCGCCGGCAGCTCGGGCAGGATGCGCTCGGCCAGTCCCGTCTCGACGAGCAGTTCCAGCCCGGCGCGGGGCTCGTCGCTCGACAGCAGCTTGACCAGCTCATCGCGCACGCGTTCGGCACTGACGATCTCGATGCGATCGGCCATCTCGCGCATCGCCGTCACGGTGTCGTCGCTCACCGCGAAGCCGAGCTGCGAGGCGAATCGTGCCGCGCGCAGCATGCGGAGCGGATCGTCGCCGAACGAGACCTCCGGGCTGATGGGCGTGCGCAGCACCTTCGCCAGCAGGTCGTCCACGCCGTTCGACGGGTCGACCAGCACCACCTGCGGCACGCGCAGCGCGAGCGCGTTCACGGTGAAGTCGCGCCGCACGAGGTCGCCCTCGAGTGTGTCGCCGAACACCACCTCGGGCTTGCGCGTCGCGCCGTCGTAGCTGTCGGCGCGGTACGTGGTGATCTCGACGGTGTCGTCGCCGATTCGTGCGCCCACGGTGCCGAACTGGCGGCCGATGTCCCACCAGGCATCCGCGAGCGGCTTCACGATCTCGATGGTGCGCTCCGGCCGCGCGTCGGTCGTGAAGTCGAGGTCGTGCACGCGCCGGCCGAGCAGCGCATCACGAACGGGACCGCCGACGAGCGCCAGCTCGTGTCCCGCCTCCGCGAAGGCCAGGGCAAGGCGCGACACGACGGGCGACTCCGCCGTTTCGCGCAGGCGCGCGAGGGACTCGGCGACGCTCTGCATAGTGCACGCCAGTCTACCGGCGCTGCGGGGAGGCATCCCTGTTCCCCTTGCGCATAACGGATGCGTGTGAGCACGCCGCACAGCGCCTCACGCCCCGTAATTCCCCGGCTGCCTCCCCGTACAATTGCGCTCATGCTCCCCGACGACCCCTGTGCTGCCGCATGCGGCTGATCCGGGGACGACGGGGAGCCAGCCGCAGCGCACTGCTGGCGGCGTGCGTCGCCGCACTGCTCGCGCTGGTGGGTGCGGCGCCCGCGCAGGCCGCGGCCCTGGGCGCTGCGGGGAGCGCGGCAGCAGGCTCCGCCGGGCCGGCATCAGGCTCCTCCGCCCTCGCGTCCGCGGCGCCGAGCGCACACGCGAATGCGGAGGTGAAGGCGGACTCCGACACCGTCTCCCTCTACGCCGGAGATGCGGGCACGACATCGCCCGGTGCGGCCGTGACCGTCACGGTGAGTCTCGGCAACGCCACCCCGACGCCGGTCGACACGGGGTCCGTCGACATCGCCATCACGACAGGCCCGCTCGCGACCCGTTCGGCCTTGGATGCCTGGACCTCGCCGAGCGGAGATCACCCGGCCACGCGCGTCATCGCCACCGATCTCACCCCGGCCGTGCCACCGGGCACGACCGAGCGCGTGGCGAGCGTCACCATCCCGGCGAAGACGGTTGGGCTCAGCGGAGGGTCCGCCGTCTACGGGCTGAAGGCCACCATCACCGAGGCGTCGGGCGCGGTGGGGACCGGATATTCCACGCTCGCATACACGGGTGACACCGTGCAGAACAAGGTTGGGCTCGCGGTCGCGATGCCGATCACGGTGCCGCCGACGGCTGCCGGGCTCATCTCGAGCGACGAGCTCGCCGCCTACACCGGCACGGACGGCCTGCTCACCCGCCAGCTCGCCCTCGCCGAGGAGCATCCGGCGATGGCGATCGGCATCGATCCGATGATCATCGCGTCGATCCGCGTGCTGGGAGATTCCGCGCCGCAGAGCGCACGCAGCTGGCTGCAAGACCTCGCCGATCTGACGAACGACTCGTTCCCGCTCCAATACGGCGACGCCGACGTGGCGACCGAGCTGCAGTCCGGCTTCACCTCGCTGCTCGCCCCGACCTCGTTCGCGTACGCACTCGATGAGAGGAACTTCTCGTCACCGCTGTCGGTCGGAGAGACTCCGTCGCCGACTCCGACGGCCACGACCAATCCGTTCGTGACGCCGACTCCCACCGCGACCGCGTCGTCGAAGCTCCCGACGCTCGAGTCCCTGTTGGCCTGGCCGTACACGTTCGCCGGCATCGCCTGGCCCGCCGATGACAGCCTGCGGGGCAGTGATGTGGAAGACCTGGTCGGCGCCGGATATCCGTCCACCATCGTGTACGGCTCTAACACGAACGCGTCGACGCTGGGCGTCACGCCGAACGCGCCGCTGTCGGTGAAAGGCGGCACGGCGCTGGTGGCCGACCAGGGCGTGAGCGACGCGCTGCGTCGCGTGGTCGGTGCGACGAACGCCGACGAAGAGAACGCGGCACTGGCATCCGTGTCGGCCCAGCTGGCCGAGATCGATGGTCAGAGCGACGGGAACACGATCATCCTGGCGGCGCTCGACCGTGACTGGCCGTCCGGCTCGTCGGAGGCCAACCGTGGTCTGACCAGCGTGTACAACCTCCCTTGGGCCCAGGTGTCCTCACTGCGCGACGCGCTCAACGCCCCGCACACCGACGGCCTCGCGCTCAAGGACGTCACGCAAGACGCCGACCGCACAGCCAACGTGAAGACCCTCACTGCTGATGCGGGCAGCATGGATGCCTTCGCCACCGTTCTCTCGGACCCCGCGCTGCTCACCGGCAACACGCGCAACCAGCTGCTGACGCTGCTCGGTGTCGGCTGGCTGCAGTCGGAGAACAACTGGCCCGCGGCGGTGTCGAGCTTCACTGCCAAGGCGCGGCAGACGACATCCTCGGTCAATATCGATCCGACAGGCAAGATCACCGTCGCGAGCGCGCAGAGTCTCATTCCGGTGACCGTGACGAACAGCTTCAGCATGCCGGTCAACGTGGTGCTGAGGGCGACCCCGTCCAACGGCCGTCTCGAAGTGGACTCGGACACGTCGAAGACCATCCCCGCCAAGGCCAGCGCCAAGGTGCTCGTGCCCGTGAAGGCCAAGCTCGGCAACGGAAGCGTGAAGCTCAGTCTGCAGCTCTACAGCCCCACCGGACTCAAGGTGGGAACGGGACAGACCGCGGCCGTCGAGGTGCATGCCGACTGGGAGGGCCTGGGCGCCCTCATCCTCGGCATCGCGGTCGTGCTGTTCTTCGGCTTCGGCCTGACCCGCAGCATCGTGCGGCGCATCAGGGGGAGGGGCAAGGATGCCTCGCCCTCCGATTCCGACGCGCCCGACGACATCGACACACCCGTCACCCGCGACGACCCTGACACAGCCGGCGCGCCCGACGCCGGCGACGACGGTGTCGCTTCCCCCGTGCCCGACACCAGCGACGACGGTGTCGCTTCCCCCGTGCCCGCTGAGCGGAGCGCGGAGCGCGGAGTCGAAGCGCCAGCACCTCCGGAGAGCCCGGCACACAGCGACGAGGGAGACCAGCGTGGCTAGTGTCGGTCGGGCGAGCGCGATGCTCGCCTCGGGCACGATGGTCTCCCGCGTGCTCGGATTCGTGCGCTCGTGGGTACTGATCCAGGCGATCGGCGTGGTCGCGATCGGCGCCAACGCCTACGGGACAGCAACGCAGGTGCCGAACAGCATCTACGCGATCATCGCCCAGGGCATCCTGAGCGCCATCCTCGTGCCGCAGATCGTGCGTGCCTCCGTGCACGCCGATGGCGGCAAGGGCTACATCAACAAGCTCGTCACGCTCGGCATGGTCATCTTCGCGACCGTCGCCCTCGTCGCCACGCTCCTGGCGCCGTACCTCGCTCAGTTGTTCGGCGCTCGCGGCGCGTATGCCGACCTCGTGACGGCGTTCGCCTATTGGTCGCTGCCACAGATCTTCTTCCTCGGCCTCTACACGTTGCTCGGCGAGGTGCTGAACGCTCGCAAGTCGTTCGGGCCGTTCACCTGGGCGCCCGTGTTCAACAACGTCGTCAGCATCTCGATGCTGGTCGTCTTCATCCTCACCTTCGGCACGGAGGTGCAGCATCCGCGCACTCACGCAGAGAGCTGGAGTCCTGCCATGGTCGCCGTGCTCGGTGGCGGAGCCACTCTCGGCATCGCCGTGCAGGCGGTCGTGCTGTTCTTCTTCTGGAGGAAGGTCGGCCTGAAGTTCCGCTTCGACTTCCGCTGGCGAGGCGTCGACCTGGGCACGGCGGGCAAGGCCGCCGGATGGACGTTCGCGATGCTCATCCTCACGCAGATCGCCGGGGTGATCGAGACGAACGTCGCGAACACGGTGGGCGACAGCGGGAACGTCGCGTCGGTCGCGGCGATGACCCAGTCCTGGCTCATCTTCATGCTGCCGCACTCGATCATCGCCGTCTCCATCGTGACGGCCTACTACACACGCATGGCCGAGCACGCGCATCGCGGCGACTTCACCTCGTTCCGTGCCGACTTCTCCACCGCCACCCGCACTATTTCTGTTCTGATCAGCTTTTTCTCTGCCGCGATCATCGTCGCGGCCTACCCCATCGCGACCGTGTTCACCCCCACCGCCTATAGCCAGATGGGCAACGTGCTGATCGGCTACGCGGCGGGCCTCATCCCGTTCTGCGTGCTCTTCGTCATCCAGCGCGCGTTCTACTCGCTGGGAGACACCCGCACCCCGTTCTTCTTCACGCTCGCGCAGGTCGTGGTCGTCGTCGCAGGCGTGCTGCTCTGCCTGCTGGTCGCCCCGGAGTTCCGCGCGATGTCCATCGCCTTCGCCGTCTCCGCCGGGGGCACCGTGCAGGCGATCATCGCCGCCGTGCTGTTGCGCCGTCGCATGCACGGGGTCGACGGGCGCCGCATCCTGAACGGACTCTGGCGCTACGTGCTCTCCGCCATCGTCGCTGGCGCGGCGGGCTTCGCTGTGCTCCTGCTCCTCGGCGGCACGAGCGGCGGTTTCGCGGTCGCGAACCGGCTGACCGCCGTCGTCGCGATCGCCGCGATCGGCGTCGTCATGCTGCTGATCTACTCCGGGATGCTGCGTCTTCTGCGCACCGAGGAGTTCGCGCTCGCCTGGTCGGCTCTGCGCAGCCGGATGCCTGTCCGTTCGCGTCACTGACGCCGCGTCACGCCGCTCGCCCCGCGGCACCTCGGTGCGGAATAGCATCCGCCTACACTGTGTTGCACAGGACAGCGAGCGAACCGGCATCGGGAACACGCCCGCAGGCGCCCGTCCAGAGTCGCGAGTCGGCTCGTCGGGTGCCGCAGAACGAGGAGTGCACGTGCGGCAGATCATCATCATCGGCTCGGGACCCGCGGGATACACCGCCGCCATCTATGCGGCGCGCGCGAACCTCGAGCCGCTCGTCATCGCGAGCTCGGTCGAGGCCGGCGGCGAGTTGATGAACACCACCGAGGTGGAGAACTACCCGGGTTTCCCCGACGGCATCATGGGGCCCGACCTGATGGCGAAGTTCCAGGTGCAGGCGGAGAAGTTCGGCGCCGAGGTGATCTACGACGATGTGGTTTCACTGGAACTCGCCGGCGAAGTCAAGAAGGTCACGCTGGGCAGCGGCGAGTCCTACGAGGCGAAGTCCGTCATCTTCGCGACCGGATCCGCCTATCGCAAACTCGGGCTCCCCGAGGAGGAGCGCCTCTCCGGGCACGGGTTGTCGTGGTGCGCCACGTGCGATGGCTTCTTCTTCCGTGAGAAGACCATCGCCGTGGTCGGAGGCGGTGACTCGGCGCTGGAGGAAGCGACGTTCCTCACCCGGTTCGCCTCCAAGGTGTATGTGATCCACCGGCGCGACGCACTGCGGGCATCCAAGATCATGCAGGACCGTGCGTTCGAGAACGACAAGATCGAGTTCATCTGGAACAGCGAAGTGGCGTCCATCAATGGTGACGCCGCTGTCGACGGTGTCACACTTCGCGACACCGTCACGGGGGAGCAGCGGGAGTTGCCTCTCGAGGGCCTGTTCGTCGCCATCGGAAACGACCCGCGCACGCACCTGGTGCACGGGCAGCTCGACCTCGCCGAAGCCGGCACGATCGCGGTCGATGGCCGCAGCTCCAAGACGAATGTCGCGGGCGTCTTCGCCGCCGGCGATGTGATCGACCCCACCTACCGTCAGGCCGTGACCGCCGCCGCCAGCGGAACGGTCGCCGCTCTGGATGCCGAGCACTACCTCGCCGCAGTGGAGCAGGCCGAGAGCGAGTCCCTCGCCCTCACCCACTGAGCCTCCGGGCGAGCCCGGAATCCGATCCGAAAGAAGGAGAACAATGTCCACCGCCAAGTCCGTCACCGACGCGACGTTCCAGCAGGATGTGCTCGAGTCCGACAAGACAGTCCTGGTCGACTTCTGGGCCGAGTGGTGCGGTCCGTGTCGCGCCGTCGCGCCGATCCTCGACCAGATCGCCGCTGAGCACGGCGACAAGCTCGAGATCGTCAAGCTGAACGTGGACGAGAACCCGCAGACCGCCGTGAAGTATCAGATCACGTCGATCCCGGCGCTCAAGGTCTACCGCGGCGGCGAGGTCGTGAAGACCGTCATCGGCGCCAAGCCGAAGCCCGCCCTCGAAGCCGACCTGGCCGCCTACATCCAGTAGGTCGGTCGCAGGCTCGCACGCCCGTCCGGCATACGCCGGGCGGGCGTTCTGCATTTCGCTGACCCTGCGCACTCCTCGAAAAGCCCACAGCGGGCATCCCATAACATGGAACACACTCCCAGAACGGAATGACACGTGATCGACTCCGGCAGCTCGCACAGCGCGGGCAACAATCTCGACCCCTGGTACTCGCACTATGCGCAGCGCACGAGCGGCCTGGCCGCCAGTGAGGTTCGAGCTCTGTTCGCCGTGGCCTCGAGGCCGGAAGTGGTCTCCCTCGCGGGCGGCATGCCCTACGTGTCCGCGCTCCCCGAAGACCTCGTCGTCGGGGCGATGGATCGCGTGATGCGCGAGCAGGGCCCGGTCGCGCTGCAGTACGGATCCGGTCAGGGGGTTCCCCTGCTCCGTGAGCAGATCACCGAGGTCATGGCGCTCGAGGGGATCAGCGCCAGCGCCGACGACGTCATCGTCACGACCGGCTCGCAGCACGGCCTCGAACTGTTCGCCAAGCTGTTCCTCGACCCCGGCGATCTCGTCCTCGCCGAAGGGCCGAGCTACGTGACGGCTCTCGTCATCTTCAAGTCCTATCAGGCCGAGGTCGACCACGTTCCGATGGACGAGCACGGGCTCATCCCGGATGCCCTCCGCGAGCACATCGCGAACGCTCGCGCCGTCGGCCGTCGCATCAAGTTCCTGTACACGATCCCCACCTTCCACAACCCCGCAGGCGTGACGCTCACGTGGGAGCGCCGACTGGAGATCCTCGAGATCTGCAAAGAGAACGGCATCCTGGTGCTGGAGGACAACCCGTACGGACTGCTCTATTTCGGCCAGAAGCCGCCGGCGGCCATGCGCTCGATCGACGAGGACGGGGTTGTCTACCTCGGGACCTTCTCCAAGACGCTGGCGCCCGGTTTGCGCGTCGGCTGGGCACTCGCCCCGCACGCCATTCGCGAGAAACTGATCCTCGCCAACGAGGCGGCGGTTCTCAGCCCCAGCTCGTTCACGCAGCTCGTAGTGTCGCAGTACCTGGCCGAAGCGGATTGGCGCGGCCAGATCGACACCTTCCGCGGCGTATACCGGGAGCGCAAAGAGGCGATGATCTCCGCCCTCGAAGAACATCTGCCGGAGTTGAGCTGGACCAACCCGAACGGCGGCTTCTACGTCTGGCTCAGCTTGCCTCAGACACTGGACTCGAAGGGGATGCTTCCCCGCGCCGTCACGGAACTCGTGGCGTACACGCCGGGCACCGCGTTCTACGCGAACGGCGACGGTGCCCAGAACATCCGCCTTTCGTTCTGTTATCCGACGCCCGAGTCGATCAGGATCGGCGTGCGTCGCCTGGCCAACGTGGTCAACGACGAACTCGATCTCCTCGACACGTTCGCCGGCACCGTTTCACTCCGCACCGATCGCGCGACGGCGAACACTTTCCCGCCCTCCGACCTTCGCTGAATACCGAAGAGAGCAGCATCATGACGGATTTCGAACGCTTGAATGTGCTCGTCCTCGCCGGCGGTATCTCTCACGAGCGGGATGTTTCGCTGCGATCGGGTAGACGTGTCGCCGACGGGCTGGCCGCGCACGGGCACCGTGTCACAGTGCGTGAACCCGACGGCAGTCTTCTCTCCGCGATACGGGAGATCGATCCGGATGTGGTGTGGCCGGCTCTGCACGGAGCCAGCGGTGAGAACGGAGCGCTTCGGGCGCTGCTCACCGCTGCCGGCGTGCCGTTCGTCGGTGCCGACGCGGAGTCGGCCCGACTCGCCTGGCTCAAGCCTGTGGCGAAGACGATTGCGGCCCGGGCGGGCGTCGCGACCCCGGCATCCGTGACCCTTCCCACGGAGACCTTCCGAGAGCTCGGCGCCGTCAGTGTTCTCGAAGGGCTCGGGGATGCCCTCACCACCCCGCTGGTCGTGAAGCCGGCGGAGGGCGGGTCGGCTCAGGGCGTCACGTTCGTCGACGACATCGCTGATCTGCCGCGTGCTCTCGTCAACGCCTACACCTACAACGACGTCGCGCTCATCGAGCGCCGGGTGACCGGAATCGAGGTCGCCGTCACCGTGCTCGACACGGGCGCTGGTCCGGTCGCGCTTCCCGCTGTGGAGATCGTGCCGCGTGACGGCGCCTACACCTTCGAGGCGCGGTACAACGCCGGCGAGACGAGCTTCTTCACCCCCGCTCGACTGACGGAGGCCGCCACGACGGCTGTGGCAGAAGCCGCCATCGCGGTCCACGAAGCTCTCGGGCTCCGCCACCTCTCGCGCGTTGACCTCATCGTCGACCCGGATGGCGTGCCCTGGTTTCTCGAGGCCAACGTTCTTCCGGGTCTGACCGAGACTTCGTTGGTCCCCTTGGCGATCGAAGCCGCCGGATTCGACCTCGGTGCCGTCTACGCGGGCCTCGCCGAGCAGGCTATCCGTGACGGTGTCTCACTTGTCGGGTGACCGATCCGGCACCATGTTTCACGTGAAACATCGCTGTGCCCCTTCCGGCACTATGTGAGACCCCCCGCACAGCAAGCAAGTTCTGCACGCCGCCCGTGGCTCTCTCTCCTCGGAGCATCGAAGGTCGCCATCCCTGTCTTCTGTTGTCGACGGGAACCCAGCCGGCGCCGGCCTGGAATCGGCACACTTCTCCACGGTGGCGCGGCCGACCGCGACTCCGGCGACCGCTCGGGCTCATGCCCTCAGGCGTTCACGGCTCCAGCCATTCCCACTTCGGAGATAGCGAAGCCGCAGATGGTCCCGATCCTCGCTCCCTTGCCAGAACTCGACGCTGTCCGGACGAATCCGCCACACGACCCAGTCGGGTGAGACGAGGTCGGGGTCGCGCTCGATGCGGGCTTTGGCCTCGCCCACCAAGCGACGGTGTTCCTCGTCGGATGCACTTTCTCCTCCCGCTGCGGACGCGAAGACCAGGGCGCGCGAGTCGGGATGCCGCGCCAAGAAGTCTCGAGCAGAGTCCTGCGGCGAGGCGGGGCGAGCAACGCCGCGCACCCGAACCGAGCGGGCCAGCGGCGACCAGTAGAACGTCAACGCGCATGCCGGATGAGCCGCCAGTTGCCGACCCTTCGCCGAGGTCGACATGGTCGCGATCTCGAACTCGCCGGACGCGGTGACGTTCTTGACGATCAGGACGCGCGCATCCGGCCGCCCGTGCGTGTCCACGGTCGACAGTGTCGCGGCATGCGGCTCCGCCACGCCACGCTCGATCGCTTCGTGCAACCAGTCGATGAAGAGCGCACGAGGATCCTCCGGTGCACGCTGCGGATCCCACGGCGGGGGATCGCCCACAATCGCGGGAAGTGAGCGCAGAAGATCGCGTAGGTCGGGCACGCTGTCGATCCTGGCACGTCACTCTCGATGATGCGACGCTCTCAACAATGCACCCCACTCGCGACGAACCACATGTTTCACGTGAAACATGTGTGTCAATGGCGTAGCGACCATCCTTCGCACCACAACGGGAAGGACGGACCCGCCGCGTCTAACGATCTCGCTTCGCTCGTTCAGCCGGAGAACGGATCTTCGCCGAGTTCCTCGAGAATCCGATTCAGGTCCTGCACCGACGCGAACTCGATGGTGATCTGTCCCTTTCGTGCGCCGAGCGCCACCTTCACACGAGTGTTCAGGCGGTCGCCCAGTCGCTCGGCGATGCCGTCGAGGTGTGCCTGCCGCTTTCCTGCCGCGGGACGAGGCTTCACGTCCTTGGGCTTCGCGCTGACGATCGCCTCGGCGGCGCGAACGGAAAGATCTTCGTTCACGATTTTGTCGGCGAACTTCTTCATCGCAGACTCATCACCGGCCGCCAGGATCGCCCTCGCGTGACCAGCACTCAAGACCCCGGCGGCCACGCGCTGCTGCACGGGGGAGGGGAGCTTGAGAAGCCGGATCGTGTTCGTGATCTGCGGACGTGATCGACCGATCCGGGTGGCGAGTTCGTCCTGCGTGATCCCGAAGTCCGCCAGGAGCTGCTGATAGGCCGATGCCTCTTCCAGCGGGTTCAGCTGGGAACGATGCAAGTTCTCGAGGAGCGCGTCGCGAAGCATGTCCTCGTCGGCCGTGTCCTTGATCACGGCCGGGATCGTCGACAGCCCGACCGCCTTCGTCGCACGAAGGCGCCGCTCGCCCATGATGAGCTCGTACTTGCCCGCCTGATCGACGATCGCCCGCACGACGACCGGCTGCAGCACACCGACCTCCCGGATGCTCGCTACCAGTTCGTCCATCGCCTCTTGATCGAACTCGGTGCGAGGCTGCTGCGCGTTGGGCACGATGTCGTCGGGGGAGAGGCTTGCCAACCGCGCTCCGGGAACCGCCACGAGCTGGTCGTCGCTCGTGGCGGCTCGAGTGCCACGATCCTCGCTGAAGAACACGTCGACGGGACGCTGGGTGTCCGAACCGGTGGTCGGGATCAGCGCGCCGATTCCGCGGCCCAAACCCGTGCGCTTCGCTGCCATGTTGCTCAAGTTCCTCGTCTGCCGCTCGCGCGACGTTGCTCAGTGGTGGTGAAACGGTCTCGGTCAGCGCGGAGCGCCGCGGCGCGCGATCTCGGCGGCCGCCTCGAGATATGACAGCGCACCAGGCGAGCTCATGTCATACCTGATCACGCTCTGCCCGTAGCTCGGCGCCTCTGAAATGCGAACGGATCGCGGGATGATCGTCTCAAGAACCTGCTTCGGAAAGTGATCGCGCACTTCATCGGCAACCTGATGCGCGAGGTTCGTGCGCGAATCGAACATCGTCAGAAGTATCGTCGAGACCTTCAGCTTCGGATTGAGGTGCTTCTCGATCAGCGCGATGTTCTTGAGCAACTGGCTCAGTCCTTCGAGCGCGTAGTACTCGCACTGAATCGGGATCAGAACCTCGGTCGCCGCGACGAACGCATTGATCGTCAACAGGCCGAGCGACGGCGGGCAGTCGATCAGTACGTAATCGATCCCTTCCGGAATCTCATCGAGGAAGACGCTCATCGCTCGCGCCAGTCTCTGTTCGCGGGCGACCATAGAAACCAGCTCGATTTCAGCGCCGGCGAGATCGATCGTCGCGGGTACGCAGAACAGATCCTTCTGGTCGGGGGAGGGCTGCACAACCTCGGCCATCTCCGTGTCATTGACGATCACGTCGTAGACGCTCGGCGTGCCCTCACGATGCTCAACTCCAAGAGCTGTGGATGCGTTCCCTTGTGGATCCAAGTCGATCACCAGCACCCGCGCGCCAGACCGGGCCAGCGCCGCGGCGAGGTTCACCACCGTCGTCGTCTTTCCGACGCCACCCTTCTGGTTCGAGACCGTGAAGATGCGTGTCCGCGAGGGCAGTGGGAGCGTCGTCTCCTCGATGGCCTGTCTCCGGCGGTTGATTTCAACGATCTCGCTCGCGAGGGGAGTGGACATATCCACGGGTGCAGGCACCTCCGCGCTTTCGTTCTAGGGATGTTTCACGTGAAACACGCACTTCTTACTGCCCGCGATCACGACACGACCACGGTCTCGATCACCGCGCTGGGGCTATCTCACTGTAGCCCGGATGACCCTCGTCACCTCGTCGACGGTCCCTGCTCCGAGGACTTCCACTCGAGCGTCAGTGATGTGGAAGCGACGCAGCTCCTTCGAGGCTGCGTCGACCTCGGCCTGAGCGTTCGCGCCCTTCATCAAGACCAGCTCACCGCCGTCTCTCACCAGGGGAGCCGTCAACGGAATCAGTTTGCGAAATGCGCTCACAGCACGCGCAGTGACCTGATCCAGGGGATCGGCCAGCTTCACTTCTTCCGCTCGCGCTCGAACAACCTCCACATTCGCCAGACCGAGCGCACCAGTCTGCTCCTGCAGCCACGCGATCCGGCGCTCCATCGGCTCGATCAAGACGAACCCGACGTCCGGCCGTGCGATCGCCAACACTATTCCGGGCAGTCCAGCACCACTTCCGACATCGCCCACGCGCGCACCGGCGGAGAGCAGCGGTGCAACGAGCACGCAGTTCACCACGTGCCTCGTCCACAGACGAGGAGGTTCGAGGGGTCCGATCAGACCCCGCTCTTCGCCCTCTCTCGCCAATGCCGATGCGAACGCGCGAGCGAGCTCGATGCGGTCGCCGAACAGTTCCGCGGCGACGGGTGGTTCAGTCTCAACGGAAACGGTCATGTTTCACGTGAAACTAGGCGCGAGTGATAACGGTGTGCCGATCGGAACCCTCACCGACGGAATGGGACGAGAAGCCGCGCTCGGACACGACGTCATGCACGATCTTGCGCTCGTATGATGACATCGCCGGAAGCGCCGCCTGGGTCGCACCCTCTTCCACCCGCTCGATGGCACGGTCGACCAATTGGGTCAGCTCCTGCTTCCGTGCGTCACGCGAGCCGCCGATGTCGAGAATCACGCGAGAGTACGAGCCGGTCTTCGACTGCACAGCCAGGCGCGACAACTCCTGAAGGGCAGTGACCGTGTCACCACGACTCAGCAGGCGGAGCGCCTGCGCGTCTTCGGCCGACACGGAGACATACGCCCGGCCATTCTGCACATCGATGTCGATGTCCCCATCGAGATCGCAGATATCGAGCAGTCCCTCGATGTAGTCGGCGGCGGCGTCACCCTCGGCTTCGAGCGAAGCCAGGCTCCCAGCCTCTTCGCCGGCCACGGAGGTCCGTTCCTCTGCCTGTGCTGATTCGTCGGTCATGCTCGTCATTTCTTTCCGCCGGACTTTTTGGCACGGGACTTGCTCATGGGCTGCTGGCGCTGGGTCGTCACGGGCTTGGCAGGCACCTCATCGACGATGAGCACCGGCGCACCTTCGGGAGTCTTCAGCTTGCCCTTCCTGGCGAGGCGCGCCTCACGAGCCTTCTCCGCATCGCTGCCCGGAGTCGGCATGTTCCTGATCACGACCCACTGCTGAGCCATCGTCCAGATGTTCGAGGTCAGCCAGTAGAACATCACGCCCAGCGGGAACGCAACACCAGAGAACAGGAACACGAACGGAAGTAAGTAGAGCAGCATGCGCTGCTGCTTGAACTGCGGACTCGCCTTCGTCTCCGGCGACATGTTCTTGGAGACGATCTGCAACTGCGTGGTGAACTGCGACGCCACCATGAGGATCACCATCGTCGCCGCGATCAACATCACCGACAGGCTGTAGTCCTTGCCTGCCACCATCAACGACCACTGGGATCCGAAGGATGCGTTCAGTGGTGCACCGAGCAGCTTCGCATCCTGGAACGACTTCAGCAGGTTCGCGCCGCTCAGCAGACCGACGCTGTCGTGCCCACCCTGCGCGTCGTTCAGCACGTGGAACAGGCTGAAGAACACAGGCATCTGCAGCAAGAGTGGAAGGCAGGAGCTCAGCGGGTTCGTGCCCGTGCGCTTATACAGCTCCATGGTCTCGCG
Organism: Humibacter albus DSM 18994; assembly: GCF_000421825.1. GTDB lineage: Bacteria > Actinomycetota > Actinomycetes > Actinomycetales > Microbacteriaceae > Humibacter > Humibacter albus. The sequence goes on along the minus strand of NZ_ATXT01000020.1, from coordinate 90,308 downwards.
CGACATCGCCTCACGGGAGAGCTGGTCCTTCTTACCCTTGTACTTGTCCTGGATCTTCTTCAGTTGCGGTGCAACCTCGAGCATGCGCCGCTGGTTCTTGATCTGGCGAACGAAGATCGGGATCAGCGCAGCACGGATCACGGCAGTCAGACCGACGATGGACAGCACCCAGGTCAGACCGCCGCTCGGATCGAGCCCGACGGTCGTCCACAGCCAGTGCCAGGCGATCAGCAGCAGCTGCACGAGCCACTCGATCGGCCAGAGGATCGTATAGAGGAAGTCCATCTGTTAGTCGGTCATCCTTTTGCATGGCCGCGTGCCACCACGAACCCGAACGGGGTGACGCTATAGCGGGGGGTCTTCTTGTGGGGGACATCGTCGACTCCGCCGGCAGCCCATGGATGACAGCGCGCGATGCGCGCGACTCCGAGAACCGTGCCGACGAGAACGCCGTGCTCTTGAATCGCACCCAGCGCGTAGGCCGAGCACGAGGGGTAATAGCGACACACGTCGCCGTACAGGGGTGAGATCACCGTGCGATAGGCGCGCAGAATCAGCACAGCAACATTCCTCGGTAGAAGAAGAACGGTCGTCATCACGGCATGCATCGGGCGCCCACTTTGTCGACGGCTCGGCGGATCTCACCTTGAAGGGTAGTCCACGGTGCCTGCGCGGACGCTGGCAGCGCACGCACCACGATGTCGTAACCGTCGCCCAGTTCCGGCAGCAGTTCGCGACAGATCGCCTTCATGCGGCGGCGCACCGTGTTGCGAACCACTGCACCACCGACTGCCTTACTCACGACGAAACCGAAACGAGCGGGCACCCCTTCGGATGCCCGCCTCACATAGGTGATCGTGTTCGGTGCGTGCACGCGCACTCCCTGACGGACCGTCAGTCGATAATCAGCACCGCTGACGATCCGGTTCGCCTTGGCGAGCACCGCACTGCGCTACTACGCGGAAAGTTCGGTGCGACCCTTGCGGCGACGGTTCGCGAGAATGGCGCGGCCGGCGCGCGTGCGCATACGAAGACGGAAGCCGTGCACCTTGGCGCGACGGCGGTTGTTCGGCTGGAACGTTCGCTTGCTCATCAGATTGGTCTCTCGATCGATCGGTTCTTCGTGAGGCGGACCCGATGGCACACAGTCGCCGTAGGCGCCCAGAAGGAAGAATTCCCGCGCTCGCACGGCGCGGTCAACCCGTTAACGGTACGGGGTCGCTCTCACAAGGTCAAACCGGCGCCCGGCGAATCGTTGATTATGACCCGCGACAGTACTAAGCCTGGAGAGGCACGCCGACGACCCGCGAGATCGTACGCACCCGATGATTTGAGCGCGCCCGTCCGATTCGTTAGCGTGACATGCGAAGTTATCCCCAGGTTGTGAATCGGCTGTTCTCGACACGGCGTCCTGACGCGGAGAATGGCCTGACGGCACGTGGGGATAACGGTGTGGATAAGAGCGGCCGAACCCGCTGTTTCGGCCGGACTGGTCCACGATGGGGTGGATCGGACTCGCCAGGGTTCGTGGGAAAGATCTAGGGGAACTATGGCTGACGGCGATCCGGCATTGACGACCGCATGGAGATCCGTTCTGTCGACGCTCGAGGTGGATGAGCGCGTCACCCCTCAGCTCTACGGGTTCCTCAGCCTGGTCGAGCCGAAGGGCATCATGGCCGGCACCTTCTATCTCGAGGTGCCGAATGAATTCACCAGGGGAATGATCGAGCAGCGCTGCCGAGTGCCGCTCCTGAGCTCCATCGGCCGACTCGACGACTCTTTGGCGGTCTCCAACTTCGCCATCGTCGTCAATCCGAACATCACGCACGAGTCACCCCAGCTCGAGCCCGAGCGAATCGAGTCGAGCTACATCGACACCCCTCCCACCGTGACGCAGCCCTCGGCGCCGGTCACCGAGATCAGCGCCGCGCCCCGGAACGCCGATACCCGACTCAACGCGAAGTACAGCTTCGACAACTTCGTCATCGGCCAGTCCAACCGGTTCGCCCATGCGGCGGCAGTCGCCGTGGCCGAGGCCCCCGCGAAGGCTTACAACCCCCTCTTCATCTACGGCGACTCCGGGCTGGGTAAGACTCACCTCCTGCACGCCATCGGTCACTACGCGATGAGCCTCTACCCGGGCATCCGGGTCCGCTATGTCAGCTCCGAAGAGTTCACGAACGACTTCATCAACTCCATCGCGAACAACCGTGGATCGTCGTTCCAGGCGCGCTACCGCAACATCGACATCCTCTTGATCGACGACATCCAGTTCCTGCAACGAGCCGTCGAGACGCAAGAGGCGTTCTTCCACACCTTCAACACACTGCACGACCACAACAAGCAGGTGGTCATCACCAGTGACCTGCCACCGAAGCACCTCACGGGTTTCGAGGATCGGATGCTCACCCGCTTCGAGTGGGGCCTGATCACGGATGTCCAGGCTCCCGACCTCGAGACCCGGATCGCCATCCTGCGCAAGAAGGCTCAGAGCGAGCGCATCCTCGTTCCCGACGACATCCTCGAGTTCATGGCGACCAAGGTGTCGAGCAACATCCGCGAGCTGGAGGGCACGCTCATCCGGGTCACCGCGTTCGCCAGTCTCAACAAGACCCCGGTCGACATGAGTCTCGTCCAGACCGTGCTCAAGGACCTGATAACACTCGATGACGACAACGTCGTGGCGCCGGCCGACATCATCACCGCCACTGCCGACTACTTCAAGCTGAGCGTCGACGATCTCTACGGCTCCTCGCGATCGCAGGCGATCGCCACGGCGCGGCAGATCGCGATGTATCTCTGCCGCGAGCTGACGAATCTCTCCCTGCCGAAGATCGGCCAGCTGTTCGGCAACCGCGATCACACCACGGTGATGTACGCGAACAAGAAGATCAGCGAACTCATGAAGGAACGCCGGTCGATCTACAACCAGGTCACCGAGCTCACCGCACGGATCAAGCAGACGCACCGCTGACGCTCGATCGTCTCCCGTCACGGCCCGACCCGCGACACTGCTCATCCGCGCATATTCACACTGTGGATAACTCTGGGGATAGTTAACGAATAACAGGCTCCGGCGTGTGAGCGGACAAGCCGCCGCTGTGAAATCCTTGTCATTCGGTGGCCGCGCCGGCGGCGTCTGAAACCCTCACCATCAACAGCTCGTCGACAAGTCACACGCTTGTAGTTCCCTAGAGCCGACTACCATCCACCGAGTTATCCACAGTTTCCACAGCGGTTAAGCCGGTTAAAACACCAAGATTTGTTAAGCGAGGCTGCCGACAACCTCAACGACTCGCCCGGGCCTTGGTTCCCTCGTTCGCACGTCAGCAGTCGGGGGCTAGCATGAATGGCGCACCAGCATCCATCGACGTTACGGAGAACTTCGTGAGGTTTCAGGCCAACCGCGATGTGCTGAGCGAAGCGGTTTCGTTCACCGTCAAACTGCTGCCTCAGCGCACCACCTTGCCGATCCTCAGCGGCATCCTGATCAGCACCACGGAATCCGGTATCTCCCTGTCCGCATTCGACTACGAGGTGTCGGCGCAGACCGAGATCGCGGCCGACGTCGAAGAACCGGGAACGGTGCTCGTGTCAGGACGTCTCCTTGCGGAGATCGCGTCCAAGCTGCCCAACGCCCCGGTGACGTTCAGCACCGACGAGAACCGCATCGGCGTCACGTGCGGAAGCGCCAGCTTCACGCTGCTGTCCATGCCCGTGGAGGAATACCCGACGTTGCCGCAGATCTCCGGCGACGCGGGTCTGGTTCCTGCGGAAGAGTTCTCCGAAGCCGTCGCTCAGGTGGCCGTGGCGGCCTCGCGCGATGATGTGACCCCTGTCATCACCGGTGTTCAGCTCGAGATCGCCGACAACAAGCTGAGCCTCGTCGCCACCGACCGCTATCGAGTGGCCGTTCGCGAGATCGATTGGGACGGCTCGCTCGGGCAGTCGGATCCCTCCACAGCGCTTGTTCCAGCGCGCACGCTCCAGGAGATCGGCAAGACCTTCGGTCATGGCAGCACCATCTCGGTGACGCTCGTCTCGAAGGACGACCGCGAACTGATCGCGTTCACGGCGGAGAAGAAGACTGTCACGTCGCTTCTGATCAAGGGCAACTTCCCGCCGGTCAAACGGCTCTTCCCCGACACTGTCGACAACTACGCCGTGATCAACACGGCAGACCTGATCGAGGCCACGCGACGCGTGTCCCTCGTGCTCGAGCGCGAAGCCGCGCTGCGATTCACCTTCAACTCCGACGGTCTGACCCTGGAGGCTATCGGGTCGGAGCAAGCACAGGCATCCGAGAGCATCGACGCTCTGCTCAGCGGAGAAGACACCGTCGTCTCGCTCAAACCCCAGTTCCTGCTCGACGGTCTCGGCGCCGTGCACTCGGAATTCGTGCGCATCTCGTTCACGAAGACCGACAACCCGAACAAGCCGGGCCCGGTGCTCATCACGAGCCAGACCAGCAAGGAGCAGGCGGGAAGCGACAGCTACCGCTACCTGCTGCAGCCGAATCTGCTGTTGCGCTGATCGGCGCGTTCGCGCTCGATTCGCGATTCACTGCACACGACGAAGGACTACTCATGCACATCGGTCTCATCGGCCTCGGCAAAATGGGCAACAACATGCGGGCGCGCCTCGAGCGCAAAGGCATCCAGGTCACCGGTTATGACACGAACCCGGACGTCTCCGACGTCGCCTCGATCGCGGATCTCGCCAAGGCTCTCCCCGCGCCGCGGACCGTCTGGTCCATGGTTCCGGCCGGCGCCATCACCGACTCGGTCGTCACGGAGCTCGCCGGAGTTCTGGAGGCCGGCGACCTCGTGATCGACGGCGGCAACTCGAAGTTCACCGAGGACTTCAAACATGCCGAACTCCTCGCGAAGACCGGCGTGGACTTCATGGATGCCGGCGTCTCGGGCGGTGTCTGGGGACTGGACAACGGCTACGGCCTCATGGTCGGCGGCAGTGCCGCCCAGGTCGAACGAGTGATGCCCGTCTTCGACGCGCTCCGGCCCGACGGCCCGCGCGACGAGGGATTCGTCCACGTCGGCGAGGTCGGCGCCGGTCACTACGCCAAGATGGTGCACAACGGCATCGAGTACGCGCTCATGCAGGCCTACGCCGAGGGCTATGAGCTCCTGGACACACGCAAGGACATCATCAAAGACGTCACCGGAACCTTCAAGGCGTGGCAGCGAGGAACCGTCGTGCGTTCCTGGCTTCTCGACCTTCTCGTGCGCGCTCTGGAGCAGGACCCCGAGTTCGAGCACATCGAGGGTTATGTGCAGGACTCGGGCGAGGGTCGGTGGACCGTCGAAGAGGGGCTGAACAACGCGGTTCCGATGCCGACGATCAGCGCGTCGATCTTCGCACGATTCGTCTCGCGTCAGGAGGACTCACCGGCCATGAAGGCGGTCGCCGCCCTGCGCAACCAGTTCGGCGGGCACGCCGTCAAGGCCGTCGACTGACAGTGGCAGCGTCGTCGCCTCGTCAGGGGCGACACGTGGGAGGCGGTCGATGAGGGTCACGCATCTGTCATTGACCGACTTCCGAAACTACGAGCACGCGGAAGTCGAGCTCGCGGCCGGGCCCAATCTCTTCGTCGGCAGCAATGGGCAGGGCAAGACCAACCTGGTCGAATCCCTGGTCTTCCTCTCCACAGGAAGCTCTCACCGCACGCCGCTCGATTCCGCGATGATCCGGCAGGATGAGCCCTCCGCCGTCGTGCGCGTGCGGCTCGAACATGATGGCCGGGCCGTGCTGCTGGAACTGCAGCTCAACCGTGGCTCGGCCAACAAGGCGTTGGTGAACCGCTCGCCGTCGCGTCCCCGAGAACTCGTGCGCTTCCTCTCCACGGTTCTGTTCGCTCCCGAAGACCTCGCCCTCGTGCGCGGCGAACCGGCAGTGCGCCGACGATTCCTCGACGTCGTGCTCGTGCAGCGCACCCCGCGACTGGCCGGCGTGCTCGCCGACTATGACCGGGTTCTCAAGCAGCGCAACACCCTGCTCAAGTCCGCGCGGGCATCCGGCGTGCGCGGTTCCGCGCTCTCTACGTTGGATGTCTGGGACGAGCGCCTCGTCACCCTCGGTTCCGAGATCGTCGACGAACGAGTCGCCCTCATCGACGACTTGGTCGGTCCCGTTCGGGATGCCTACCACGCAGTCGCCGGCGCCGATCACGGTCCGGGACTGGTCCCCTTGCTCTCGGTGGACGGGGCCGCCCCCGATGACGACGGGGAGGCATCCTCCGACGCCCCGGCGGCGATGAACGGAGAAAGCACACGGGATCGCTTCGCCGCGGCCGTTGCCGCGTTGCGTTCCCGTGAACTCGACCGCGGGGTGACCTTGGTCGGGCCGCATCGCGACGACGTGCGGTTCGAGCTGAACGGACTCCCTGCCAAGGGCTACGCCAGCCACGGGGAATCGTGGTCGTTCGCGCTCTCGCTGAGACTGGCATCCGCTCAGCTGTTGCGCGATCATTCCACGACAGGCGATCCGGTGCTGATCCTCGACGACGTGTTCGCGGAACTGGACCAGGCGAGACGGGCCAGGCTGGCGGCATCCGTGCACGATTTCGAACAGGTGCTCGTCACGTCGGCAGTGCTGGACGACGTGCCCGATGAGCTCCGTGCGCACACCGTGCACATTCGCGGCGGTCAGGTCGTCGATGAGTGAGGCGGCCGACTTCTATCGGCACTTGAAGGAGCTCTTCGGGTCCGACCCGTCGCGCGGGCGCCGGCGGGCCGAACGAACCGGCCGTAGCGAGCGCACCGGAAGCCAGCCGTTCGACCCGGGGAGGGAGCCGCGCGGGCTGGGCGGTCTGATCGATTCGCTCGCCCACGAGCTGGGCTGGAGTTCCCCGTTGGCGAAGTCGGAATTGATCGCCGCGTGGGGCGACGTCGTGGGAGAAGAGACGTCGAAGCACTCCGCGCCGGTCGGCATCGAGGGTGGAACTCTGACCGTGCAGTGCGACTCGACGAGCTGGGCGACACAGCTTCGGCTGATGCGCGGAGAGATGCTCGCGCACATCGAGCGGAGGTACCCCGACGCGGGTGTGGAGAACATCCGCTTCATAGGGCCGGACGTCCCCACTTGGAAACGCGGCCCCAGGTCGGTTCCAGGCCGCGGTCCACGCGACACCTACGGTTGAGCGGCCAAATCTGCCCAACCCTCGATTTTCATCGCCTCAGACGGCCGTTTCTCGCCCGATCACCAGGACCCACTTGGTAGAATGAGTGGTCACGAAAATCGTGTGGTCAGGAGCTCATAACGCAATGACGACAGAACCGAAGACGGCTGGAACCGATAGTGATTACGGCGCGAGCCAGATTCAGGTTCTCGAGGGTCTCGAGGCGGTCCGCAAGAGACCCGGAATGTACATCGGATCGACCGGTCCACGAGGCCTGCATCACCTCGTGACCGAGATCGTCGACAACGCAGTCGACGAGTATCTGGCGGGCTACGGATCGCACATCGACGTCACGCTCACGCAAGACGGTGCGGTCCGCGTGATCGACAACGCCCGCGGCATCCCGGTCGCCATCCACCAGCCCGAGGGCATCTCCACGGTCGAGCTCGTGCTCACCGTTCTGCACGCCGGCGGCAAGTTCGGCGGCGGTGCCTATGCGGTCTCAGGCGGATTACACGGTGTCGGCTCGTCGGTGGTGAACGCCTTGTCCACCCGTCTCGACGTCGAAGTGAAGAACCGCGGATACGTGTGGACGCAGACCTACCACAACGGCGTCCCGGATGCCCCGCTCGAGCGCGGCGCTGAAACCAGCGACACCGGAACCACCATCACGTTCTGGCCGAGCGCCGAGATCTTCGAGTCGACGGAGTTCGACTACGACACGTTGCGCACGCGGTTCCAGCAGTACGCCTTCCTCAACAAGGGGCTTTCGATCTCGCTGTGGGATCGGCGCGAGCGTGAAGCGCTGGACGAAGACGGCGAGGTCCTGCCGGAGCGCAACGACACCTTCCTCTATCAGCGAGGACTCGAGGACTACGTGGAGTACCTCAACTCCGCCAAGCGAGCCGACATCGTCAACGACGAGATCATCTCGTTCGAATCCGAGGACACCGAGCGCAAGATCGCACTCGAGGTCGCGATGCAGTGGACGACCGCATACACCGAGAGCGTGCACACCTATGCGAACACGATCAACACGCATGAGGGTGGAACCCATGAAGAAGGTTTCCGTGCTGCGCTGACGACGCTGGTCAACAAGTACGCGAGAGAGAAGGGCATCCTCAAAGAGAAGGATGACAATCTCTCCGGTGAGGACGTGCGCGAGGGTCTGACGGCCGTCATCTCCGTGAAGCTCGGTGAGCCGCAGTTCGAGGGCCAGACGAAGACGAAGCTCGGCAACACCGAGGCGAAGGCCTTCGTGCAGAAGGTCGTCGGTGATCAGCTGGGCGACTGGTTCGATCGGAATCCGAACCAGGCGAAGGAGATCATCCGCAAGGCCATCCAGGCGGCGACCGCGCGCTTCGCCGCGCGCAAGGCGCGCGACACCGCACGGCGTAAGGGTCTGCTCGAGGGCGGTGGGATGCCGGGCAAGCTGTCCGACTGCTCGAGCCGCAATCCCGACGAGAGCGAGATCTTCCTCGTGGAGGGCGATTCCGCCGGTGGTTCGGCCAAGCAAGGACGCAATCCGGCGACCCAGGCCATCCTTCCGCTGCGCGGCAAGATCCTGAACGTCGAGAAGGCGCGGCTCGATCGTGCGTTGGCGAACGCCGAGATCCAGGCGATGATCACCGCGTTCGGAACCGGCATCGGAGAAGATTTCAACGGTGAGAAGGCGCGGTACCACAAGATCGTGCTGATGGCCGATGCGGATGTCGACGGCCAGCACATCACGACCCTCCTGCTGACCCTGTTGTTCCGCTACATGAGGCCACTGATCGAGATGGGCTACGTCTATCTCGCCCAGCCACCGCTGTACCGGCTGAAGTGGTCGAACTCCGATCACCAATTCGTCTACTCGGACCGCGAGCGCGACGCGTTGCTCGCCGACGGGCTCGCAGCGGGCAAGAGGATTCCGAAAGACAACGGCATCCAGCGCTACAAGGGTCTCGGCGAGATGAGCTACCAGGAGTTGTGGGAGACCACGATGAACCCGGAGACGCGCACGCTGCTGCAGGTGACCATGGATGACGCGGCTGCGGCCGATGAGACGTTCGCGACGCTGATGGGTGAGGACGTCGAGTCGCGACGGCACTTCATCCAGAAGAACGCGAAGGATGTGCGGTTCCTCGACATCTGAGACCTGTCGCCCAGCAGTGGTGCCCGGGGATCGGACGATCGCCGCGGGCCATTGGACGGCGCCGGGCCGCAGAGCACGAGACGTACGAGAAGAAGAAGCAGAAGAGAAATAGATGGCAGACGAGACCGACGGCACTGAACAGACCGTTCCCGAGGGCGCCGAAGAGAACCTCGGCATCGTGCACGGAAAGATCGAGCCGGTCGAGCTTCAGCTCGAGATGCAGCGCAGCTACCTCGACTACGCGATGGCCGTCATCGTCGGACGAGCACTGCCCGAGGTGCGCGACGGCCTGAAGCCCGTGCACCGCCGCGTGATCTACGCGATGTACGACGGCGGGTACCGGCCGGATCGCGCGTTCTCGAAGTGCTCCCGTGTGGTCGGCGATGTGATGGGTCAGTTCCACCCGCACGGCGACACGGCGATCTACGACACGCTCGTGCGACTCGTCCAGCCGTGGAGCCTTCGATATCCGCTGGCACTCGGCCAGGGCAACTTCGGCTCTCCCGGCAATGACGGTGCTGCCGCGATGCGGTACACCGAGACGAAGATGGCGCCGCTCGCTCTCGAGATGGTGCGCGACATCGACGAAGACACCGTCGAATTCCAAGACAACTACGACGGGCGCACCCGCGAGCCGTCGATCCTGCCGAGCCGATTCCCGAACCTGCTGGTCAACGGGTCGGTGGGCATCGCGGTTGGTATGGCCACGAACATCCCTCCGCACAACATGCGCGAGGTCGCGGCCGGTGCATTGTGGGCACTCGAACACCCGGATGCCTCGCGAGAGGAGCTCCTCGACGCTCTGATGGAGCGCATCAAGGGACCGGACTTCCCGACGGGCGCGCAGATCCTCGGCGTGAAGGGGATCCACGACGCCTACCGCACGGGCCGGGGCTCGATCACCATGCGTTCGGTGGTCAACGTCGAGGAGATCCAGGGCCGCACGTGTCTGGTGGTCACGGAACTTCCCTATCAGGTGAACCCCGACAACCTCGCCATCAAGATCGCAGAGTTCGTCAAGGACGGGCGAATCGGCGGCATCGCCGACATCCGCGACGAGTCCAGTGGTCGCACCGGTCAGCGCCTCGTCATCGTTCTCAAGCGCGACGCGGTGGCGAAGGTCGTGCTGAACAACCTGTACAAGCACACGCAGCTGCAGGAGAACTTCGGCGCGAACATGCTCGCGATCGTCGATGGCGTTCCGCGCACGCTCCCGCTGGACGGGTTCGTCACGGCGTGGGTCGATCACCAGATCGACGTGATCGTGCGTCGTACCCAGTACCGGTTGCGCAAGGCGGAGGAAGACGCGCACATCCAGCGCGGTCTGGTCAAGGCGCTCGACGCGCTCGACGAGGTGATCGCGCTCATCCGGCGCTCGCCGAGCGCCGATGAGGCGCGCTCCGGACTGATGGAGCTGCTCGGCGTCGACCAGGTGCAGGCGGATGCCATCCTCTCCATGCAGCTGCGTCGCCTCGCGGCGCTCGAGCGGCAGAAGATCATCGACAACCTTGCTCGGCTCGAAGCCGAGATCGCGGACTACAAGGCGATCCTCGCCGATCCGACGCGTCAGCGGACGATCATCGCAGAAGAGCTGACCGAGATCGCCGACAAGTACGGCGACGAGCGACGCACGAACATCCTTTATGGGTTCGACGGCGACATGAGCGTCGAAGACCTCATCCCCGAGGAGGAGATGGTCGTCACCGTCACGCGCGGCGGCTACATCAAGCGCACCCGGAGCGACAATTACCGCTCTCAGCACCGCGGTGGCAAGGGCGTGAAGGGCGCGCAGCTGCGCGGCGAAGATGTCGTCGAGCACTTCTTCGTGACGACGACGCATCACTGGCTCCTGTTCTTCACGAACAAGGGCCGCGTCTATCGTGCCAAGGCCTACGAGGTGCCCGAGGCGGGACGCGATGCGAAGGGCCAGCACGTGGCGAACCTGCTGGCGATGCAGCCTGACGAGGACATCGCGGCGATCCTGGACATCCGCGACTATTCCGCTGCGAAGTACCTGGTGCTCGCCACTCGTGCGGGCCTCGTGAAGAAGACAGCTCTCGACGAGTACGACACCAACCGCACCGGCGGCATCATCGCGATCAAGCTGCGCGAAGAAGACGAGCTCATCTCGGCGCTCCTCGTCGAAGAGGACTCCGACATCTTCCTCGTCTCGCGCAAGGGCATGTCGCTGAGGTTCACCGCGACCGACGAGGCGATGCGGCCGATGGGTCGCTCGACGTCCGGCGTGATCGGCATGCACTTCCGTGACGACGACTCGCTGCTGGATGCCTCGGTCATTCACGCGGGCACCGTCGCTGCCGCAGGCTCCAGTGGTCAGCCAGACCCCAGCGAAGCTGCTCCGGATGCCAGCGAAGCCGTACCGGACGCCGACGACGAGAACTTCGTCTTCGTGGTCACCGAGGGCGGGTATGCGAAGCGCACCGCGGTCGACCAGTACCGGCGCCAGGGGCGCGGTGGTCTGGGCATCAAGGTGGCCAAGTTGAACGACGATCGTGGCGACCTCGCGGGCGCTCTGATCGTGGCATCCGACGACGAGGTTCTCGTGGTTCTTGCCAGCGGCAAGGTGGTACGCTCTGCCGTGGCCGAGGTGCCCGCGAAGGGTCGGGACACCATGGGTGTCGTGTTCGCTCGCTTCGCTGCAGATGACAAGATCATCGCCATTGCACGAAACACCGAGCGGAATCTGGACGCTCACGACGCCGAGCCGGGGGAGACTGAGACCGGCGAGGAGGCCGAGCAGCCCGGAAAGGACAACCTTCGTAGATGAGTAGTGTGGCGGATCGTTTGGCTCAGAAATCGTCTTCGCGCAAGCCCTCCGGCCGGGGCAAGAGCAAGCAGGTCAGGCTGCGGCTGGTCTACGTCGACTTCTGGTCTGCGGTGAAGCTGTCCTTCCTCGTCGGCCTGTGCTTGGCGATCATCTCGATCGTCGGCGCTTTCCTGATCTGGATGGTGCTGGACCAGACGGGCATCTTCGACAACCTGAACAGCCTGTTCAAGGACATCTCGGGAACCAGCGGGAGCGACCTCAAGTCGATCCTGAGCCTGGGTACCGTCATGGGCTTCTCCATTGTGGTCGCCGTGCTGAACCTGGTCGTCACGACGGCGCTCGGTGCGGTCTGCTCGCTGCTCTACAACCTCAGCGTGAAGATCACCGGCGGTCTCCTGGTGGGATTCACGAACAACTGATGGGGCCCCCGTCGGGTAGAGGCCCGCGCTGCGTGAGCGGCGCGTGGGATGCCGGTTGCGAAGGCGAGAGTGAAGCGAACGAGTTCGCTTCACAGAGCCGATGGAAGTTGTCGAATGGCCGAGCCATGAACACAACTGAAACCAGGCCCATCTCGATTCGCAAGATCACAGACGCTCCGGTAGGCTAGCGTTCGGCCCAATTGCGGGTCGACCTCAAGGGGATATAGCTCAGGCGGTTAGAGCGCTTCGCTGATAACGAAGAGGTCCGAGGTTCAAGTCCTCGTATCCCCACGGTTGAGATCCTTCATGCGGGAGATCACCAATGCAGTCGCGCGACGCGACGTACGCGCCTTCCGCACCACAGCGATTCGGCGGCGTGTACAGCGAATCGCGTAGCGACGCACGCCGGGCGTGGACCGGCGTGCAATAGGCACGGGGCCTTAGCTCAGTTGGTAGAGCGCCTGCTTTGCAAGCAGGAAGTCAGGAGTTCGATTCTCCTAGGCTCCACAATTCAGTGGTACGTGAGGTGCGTTGTTTCCGCACGGCGTAGCGACGCACGCCGGGCGGGGACCGCCGTGCTGACGAGCACTGTGCGGCTTTGGCCAGCGCCGACTACTGGAGCGTGAAGAGCCACGCGCCCACGACGCCGACGCTGGCGACGCCGTAGAGCAGGTACCAGATCACGAACGCGATCGCTGCGCAGGCCCCGACCAAGAAACCGAATGCAACACACACGCCGACGATGCCCAGAGCTGCACCGCCCGCGGCCGTGGTGGCCGGCTCGACTTCCACGGCTCGTGTGTCGAAGTCGAACAGCTCGCGCGCGTCATCGGTCACGCGACTGAGTCTATGGCGCGCGCCGGGGTTCATCCGTCGCAGATTCCCCTCATCTGCGAGTGTCAGGGTGAATACGTCACGACCGAGAGGAGACGTCGGTGTCCGTCGTCAAGATCAATGCCCTCCGCGTTCCGGAAGGAACCGGCACGGAACTGGAGGCACGTTTCGCTGCGCGCAAGCATTCCGTCGACTCGGAGCCCGGTTTCGAGGGCTTCCAGCTGCTGCGTCCGACGGGCGGTGAGTCGCGCTACTTCGTGATCACCACATGGGCGACGGAAGAAGACTTCCAGGCCTGGCGTGGCAAGCGCACTCCGCACGCTCCCGCGGGAGCAGGCAGTCCCACGCTGACGACGCAGTCGGAACTGCTCGAATTCGAGGTCGTCGATCTCGCGGACTGACGCCGATCTCGCGGGCTGACGCCGCCCCCCGACGCGGCGTCAGTCGGTAGGATCGCGCACCGGCTCCCCAGGTGCGGCGACATAGGGTGTCTGCATGGACATCCGCGTCGCCGCGTACGCCGTCATCGCCGACGGGGGGCGCGTGCTGCTCGCACACTGGAACGAGCACGGGCGGAGCGGATGGACGCTTCCGGGCGGGGGGCTCGAATCCGGTGAAGACCCGGCGGATGCGGCCGTGCGAGAGGTGTTCGAGGAGACCGGCTTCAACGCCGAACTCGACGAATTGATCGGCGTGAACTCACACATCATCCCCGCAGACCAGCGCGACTCGGGGCGCGGGGCACTCCAGGCGCTGCGCATCGTCTATCGAGCGCACATCACGGGCGGCGACCTGCGCAACGAACTCCACGGGTCGACTGACGAAGCGCGGTGGTTCTCGCTCAGTGAAATACCCTCGCTGCGCAAGGTCTCGCTGGTCGGCGTGGGGCTGCGCTATGCCGGTCTCCTGAAATAGCGCACAGCGTTCGTCTACTCAGACGACGGCGACTCGGGGAAGTCGTCTTCCGCGACCCACAGCTCGTCATCCGCACGGAACGTCTGCCACACGGCGTACGCCACACCGACGACGGCGACGGCCCCCAATGCGAGCGCGAAGTAGGTTCCGAAGCCCGGCCCGGACTTCTCGGGAACCTTCTTCGCGACTGCACCCTTCGCTGACTTGAGGCGCTTCACGGCCGCCTGCACGCGCGTGTCGTTTGCGACATCCGCGACGCTCAGAGCGGTGCCGAGCACCGTGCCTACGGCGGGAACGACGCTGTTCGAGATCACATCACCGGCAGCACGGGTGACGGGACGGAAGTACTGGTCGTAGCCCTCACGCAGACGTGGGGCGACCTCTTCTCTCGTGTACTGGGCCGCCTGTCGGCCGGCCTCCTGGGCGGCGGTGTTGGCCCGCCCCAGAACATCTTGCTGGGCCCCCCAGATTCCCAGGGCTTCAGCGCGAAGCCGGTTGAGTTCCTTCTGGCGCTTACGTGACAGACTCACGGTTCCTCCACCCGGTCGTACTTGCAGTCCCTCCATCTTGCCACCGAAAGCCTGGGCGGCCAGGGGTAGCGCAAATCCGCTATGCAAGAATTGAGCCCATGTCCAAGCACACCGCAGTGGCCACGCTGCACACCAACTACGGCGATATCGCCGTGAACCTGTACGGCAACCACGCACCCAAGACGGTGCGCAACTTCATCGGACTCGCCACCGGCGAGCAGGAGTGGACCGACCCGAAGACCGGCGACCAGCGTAACGACAGCCTGTACGACGGCGTCGTGTTCCATCGCATCATCCCCGGATTCATGATCCAGGGGGGCGACCCGCTCGGGCTCGGAACCGGCGGTCCCGGCTACCGTTTCGACGACGAGATCAACCCTGAACTCGACTTCACCCAGCCGTACATGCTTGCGATGGCGAACGCCGGCATCCAGGGCGGGCGCGGCACCAACGGCTCGCAGTTCTTCATCACGGTCGGCCCCACGACATGGCTGCAGGGCAAGCACACGATCTTCGGCGAGGTCGCGGACGACGATTCGCGTCGTATCGTCGACAAGCTGGCCGGTGTGCCGACGGATGCTCGTGACCGGCCGCTCGACGACGTCGTGATCGAGTCGATCACCGTCGACCAGGCATAGCAACGACGGGTCTCGTCAGAGCTCAGAGTGTCTTCATCGTCTACGCCCGGTGCGCCGGCCGCGCTCGCTTGCTACCGGCATCCGGATCGCTACACCTACGTGCGCTGCCAGCGCTGCGGCCGTGCCATCTGCGGTGAGTGCCAGACGCCAGCGCCGGTCGGGGTGATCTGCCCGGAGTGCATGCGGCAGCAGCGCGCCAACGCTCCGCGCACGAAGCCGGCGATCCTCACGCGGTTCACAGGACCCGGCAAGCCGGTGGTCACCTATGTGATCATCGCGGTCTGCGTCATCGTCTTCATCGCGCAGTGGATCACCGGCTTGGGCTCGGGTCCGGTGACGAGCAATCTGCTCTACGCCGGCATCTTCGGCTATCCCTCGGGCGAGGTCGTTCAGACTTCGTCGGGTGCCATTCTGGCGTCGTTCGAACCGTGGCGCATGATCACTGCCGCATTCGTGCATGCCAACCTGCTGCACATCGCGCTGAACATGTACACGCTGTGGATCTTCGGCATCGTGCTGGAACCCATGCTCGGCAGAGTTCGCTACGCCCTGCTGTTCGTGATCAGCGCCATCGCCGGCTCCGTGGGCGTCTACCTTCTGGACTCGCCCGCGCAGGGCGTCGTCGGCGCATCCGGAGCGATCTTCGGGATGATGGCGGCACTGCTCATCATCCAGCGTCACATCGGCGGTCCGATCCGACAGCTGCTGGTGCTCGTGGGCATCAACCTGGTGATCAGCTTCCTTCCGGGCTTCGGCATCGCATGGCAGGCGCATGTCGGTGGCCTCGTCGGCGGTGCGATCGTCGGCCTCATCTACATGCAGACGCGGCAGCGGTCTCGCCGACCGTTGCAGATCATCCTGATCGCGGCACTGGTGGTGGTTCTCGTGGTGGTCGGCAACTGGCACGCGATCATCGGTTGAGACGACGGTGGTTATCCACAACTTTGCCCCCAGAAGTTATCCACAGGGTTTTTCACAGGGGGATAATTACAGCCGTGTAATTGCTACGCCGGGATGCCATCGCTCGGGACCGCGGCTCGACCGTCAGCGAGAGCGGCGACCGCAGATCAGCGCCAGCGAGTCGTCATGAGGAAGCCGATGAAGGCGATCGCGAACCCGATCAGGATGTTCCACGCACCGACGCCCGGGATGGGGTACTGGCTGCCACTGACGTAGAACACCACGATCCAGAGCAGGCCGACGATCATGAAGCCGAGCATGACCGGAAGGAACCACACCGGGTTGGGGGCGTCGCCCCTGGACCGGACGTCTTCGGCCGGTCGAGTGGAGCGCTTGGTTCGGGTCTTGGAAGCCATAGTGAGGCCATTCTATCGGTAGCACCGGGGTGCACAGGGTGTCGTGCACCTTAGCGATCGCCGGGCTGTCGGCTCGCACAGGGCAGCGGCCGTTAGAATCCCGAATCGTGACCGACCACGAGCATCCGCCCGACGATCTCGGCCTCGACGATCTGTTCTCGTCCGAGGGAGCCGAGGATCTTCCGGGCAGCTCAGGTGGCGGCGGCCGCCGCCAGCGGGATGGAGGTCGGCGCCGAGGCAAGCCGAAGCGCAGGGTCTCGATCGTCGGAGTGTTCGGCGAACTCCTCGTCACAGCGGGCGTTCTCGTGCTGCTGTTCCTGGGCTGGCAGACATGGTGGCAGTCCGGCGTGCTCGCCGCTCAGCAGAACAGTGCGGCCGCCGAGCAGAGCCAGAAGTTCCTCGACCAGGCGAAGAACGAGCCGACGCCGACCCCGACCGCCGTGAAACAGCCGGACGGCACGACGAAGAAGGACTACGGCACGCCCCCCGTCATGTCCGCGCCCGGTGCGGCGCAGGCGTTCGCCGTGATCTATGTGCCGCGGTTCGGCGCCGACTGGAAGCGGACGATCCGTGAGACCGTCGACGTGGAGAGCGTTCTGAACAGCTACGACGCCGGCGTAGGCCACTACTCCGACACGGCGATGCCGGGCCAGGTGGGCAACTTCGCTATCGCCGCGCACGACACGGGGTATGGGAACACGTTCATCGACGTCTCGAAGCTGCGCGTCGGAGACGCCATCTACATCCAGACGAAGGACGGCTACTACACGTACCGCTTCCGGAACATGGAGTACATCCAGCCGAACGCCGTGCAGGTCCTCTATTCGGTACCGCAGGTGAAGGACGCCAAGGCGACCGATCGCTACATCACCCTCACGACGTGCAATCCGCCGTATCACGCTCAGGAGCGCATCGCCGCGTTCGGTGTGTTCGAGTCGTGGCAGCCCCTTTCCGCGGGCCCGCCGAAAGAGATCGCCTCGACCGTGGGAGGCAACTGATGTACGGCGCGCTCTGGCGGGTCCTGCCCGGACCGATCTGGCTCAAGATCATCATTCTGCTGGTGCTCATCGCGGTCGTGCTCTATTGCCTCGTGACGTGGGTCTTCCCCTGGATCGACGGGATGCTGCAGAGCAACGAGGAAGGAACCGTGTCGGTATGACCCACGTGCTCGTCGTCGACAATTACGACAGCTTCGTCTACACCCTGAACGGATATCTGCAGGAACTCGGTGCGCAGACGACCGTCGTGCGCAACGATGCGATCGCGGGAGAGGACATCCCCGATGCTCTCTCCGATTACGACGCGGTTCTGCTTTCGCCCGGTCCCGGCACGCCGGCGGATGCGGGCGTCTCGATCGGTGTCGTGAACACGGTGGTGAAGTCGGGAATGCCTCTGCTCGGCGTGTGCCTCGGACACCAGGCCATCGCGGAGGCGTTCGGTGCCACGGTGACGAACGCCGAAGAGCTGATGCACGGCAAGACGTCGATCGTCGAGCATGACGGTTCGGCGTTCTACGCCGGAGTCCGGCAGGGCTTCACCGCGACCAGGTACCACTCGCTGGCCGTCGTCGATGGCACGCTTCCGGATGACCTCATCGTCACCGCGCGCACGTCCGGTGGCGCGATCATGGGCGTGCGACACCGCACGGCGCCAATCTACGGTGTGCAGTTCCACCCCGAGTCGGTTCTTACCCAGGACGGCTATCGGATGCTCGGCAACTGGCTCGCCGTCGCCGGCCTTCCCGAGGCTCAAGAGCGGGCGCGGTCCCTCGACCCGCTGCTCGCTGCCGGCTGAAGCGCGGCGCCTGCGGCGTCTGCCGCATCCGTGAACACTGAGACATACGGATTCGGCCGACACATCGCTCGTGGAGGGCTGTTTCGGCCGAATCCGTATGTCTCACCGGGAACGTGCGCAGGCGGCGGGAAGCCAACCGCGGCTCGCCGGATTATCGGCGAGCAAGACTAACCAGTACAGTACGTGAACTTGATCGTCGAGCCCTGGGGTACGGGGCCTGGCGCTTGGTCCTGGTGGTTCACCGGTGCGCCGGTCTGCGTGGCGCATGAGGGATCGGGTTCGGGGTCGGGGATGAGGCCGAGCTTCGGATCTTGCAGGGTCGAGGTGGCCTGCTGCACGGACTCGCCCGTCAGGTCGGGCAGGGTCACCTGTCCGTTGGAAACGGTGAAGTTGATCGTATCGCCCTCGTGCGCCGTGGTGCCGGCCTTGGGATCGGTGGAGATGACGACGTTCGCGGCGACGGTGGCGGAGTCCACCTGTGTCATCTTGCCGAGCGCGAATCCCGCCGTGGTGAGCGCGCTCTTGGCTTCGTCGTAGGACTTGCCCGAGACATCCGGAACGTCGATGGCTTTGGCGCCGCTCGAGACGTAGACGGTGACGGTATCGCCCTTGCTCGCGATGACACCGGCCGCCGGGTTGGTTCCGATGACCTTGCCCTTGGGCACGCTGGTACTCGACTGCTGCGTGAAGTCGCCGGACAGCTTGACCTTGTCGAGCTGGTTGGTGGCCTCCTTCACGGTGAGCCCCGCCACGTGGGGAACCTTCGCGGCGTTGTCGGCGAGCTGTTCGGTGGGCTTCTGGTTGAAGGTCCACAGCAGCAGCGCTGCGATGATCACGGCGACGCTGAGCACGCCCGCCCAGATCCAGAGCACCGGCGGGCGGCTCTGAGTGCGCACGACCTGGTCGTCGTCGGCGAGCTGACGCAGCGCCGCCTCGGTGGGCGTGGGGCTCGTCACCGCGTCGCCGAAGAGTGCCGCGTCGAACGCGTCTCGCTTCTTCTGCACGGGGACCTTGCCGGATGCGGCGAGCTCGAGGTCGTCGCGGAACTCGGCCGCCGTCTGGTAGCGCTGGTACCGGTCTTTCGCGAGGGCGCGCAGCACGACCATGTCGAAGGCGGGAGACACCTGCGGGTTGACGCTCGACGGCTTGGCCGGCTGCTCGCTGACGTGCTGATAGGCGACCGCGACGGCGGTGTCGCCACGGAACGGCGGGCGTCCGGTGAGCATCTCGAAGAGCACGACGCCGGTGGAGTAGAGGTCGGTGCGGGCATCCACAGTCTCGCCCTTCGCCTGCTCCGGCGAGAAGTAGCTGGCGGTGCCGAGGATGGCCGTGGTCTGCGCGACGGTCGCCGACGAGTCGCTGATGGCTCGGGCGATGCCGAAGTCCATCACCTTCACCTGGCCGGCACGGGTGATCATGATGTTGCCCGGCTTGATGTCGCGGTGCACGACGCCGGCGCGGTGCGAATACTCCAGCGCGGTGAGGAGTCCGGAGGCGATGCGGGCGGCCTCAGGCGCATCGAGCGGACCGTTGCGCAGGATGTCGCGCAAGAGCACGCCGTCGACGTACTCCATGACGATGAAGGGGGCTTGCACCTCGTTGCCCCGGGCATCCCGCACCGTCTCCTCGCCCGCGTCGAAGACGCGCACGATGGTGGGATGCGCCATGCGCGCCGCCGCCTGCGCCTCCTGTCGGAAGCGGGTGCGGAACGCCGGGTCGGTGGCGAGGGAGGGCTTCAGCAGTTTGATGGCGACGGTGCGACCGAGCCGGATGTCGACACCCTTGTGCACGTCGGCCATGCCGCCGCGGCCGATGAGTTCGCCCACACGATATCGCCCCGCGAGCATGCGGGGTTCATCGGTGGCGGGGTACTCGACATCTGGCAACACTGCGATCAGTGTACTGGGGCGAAGTTGAGTGTTCGGTATGTCCCGCCGGAGCCGGTCGAAGACGACCTAATCGTTTCCGTTTCCGCTCCCGGTGCCGCCTCCGCTACCGGAGCCGTTGGCCGCTTTCGCGGTCACCGACAGCGGCGGAGACTGACCGGACTCGACCGACTGCCCGCAGAAGATGGTGTAGGTGACGCTGTGCGCACTCGTGTCGCCGAACGTGTACTGGGCCTGCGTGCCCGTGGTGGGCCCCTGGGGCTCGCCGTCGACGTAGAGCTGGCGTCCGGTGAGGCTCTGACCCGCCGGGCACTGCGCGGAGCCGAAGTTGAACGTGGCTGGCTGCCCGACGGTGGCCGATCCGCCCACGAGCGTCACCTTGTCGGTCGGGTCGGATGGCGGCGTGACCGTGTCGTAGATCGTCAGCGTGATCGTGCTGGAGAAGTCCACCGTGCCGGTCGGGTTGATGCCGTAGACCGTGCTCACCTTGTCTTGGCTCGGCGCGGCAGCGCCGACGTTCTTGGTGATGTGCGTGAACCCGAGCGTGTTCAGCGCGGCGACTGCCTGGTCATAGGTCTTGCCCATGTAGTCGTTCGCGTTGATCGTGGCCGACGTGACCTCGGTCTTCGTCGGTGTGGGTTTCGGCGTCTTGGTCTTCGTGTGCGTGATGGTGTTCGTCGGCGTCGTGGGCGCCGGATTGCTGTGGTTCTGCGTGAGGAGCGCGATGAGCGTGGCGATCAGGATGATGGCCAGCAGCGCGATGAGCGCGATGAGCGGCCACGTCCACGGGCTGCGCTTCTTCTTCTGCTTCTCGGCTTCTTCTTCTGGCTCTTCCGTCTCGGAAGCCGAGAGCACGGTCGTGGCCTCGGTCGCACCCGCGACCGCGCCTGCCGCGCCCGGAAGCAGAACCGTGTTGAAGCGCGAGGTGTCGGTGCCCTCTCCGAGCACAGCAGGAACCGCGGCTGCAGCGGCTTGGATGTCGCCGCGCCGCAGGGCGGTCGCGGCACGCGCCAGCTGAGCGGCCGATGCGGGTCGTTCGGCCGGGTTTTTGGCGATGCACGAGTACACCAGGTTGCGCACCGGCTCGCTCACGGTCACCGGAAGCGGCGGCGGCTGCTCGTTGATCTGCGCCATGGCGATGGCCACCTGCGATTCGCCCGTGAACGGGCGACGCCCAGCCAGGCACTCGTATGCGACGATGCCGAGCGAGTAGATGTCGGTCGTGGGGGAAGCGGGATGCCCCGACGCTTGTTCCGGAGACAGGTACTGCACGGTGCCCATCACCTGCCCGGTGGCGGTGAGCGGGACCTGGTCGGCGATGCGTGCGATGCCGAAGTCGGTGATCTTCACGCGACCGTCGGGCGTGATGAGCAGGTTGCCCGGCTTGATGTCGCGGTGCACGAGGCCGGCCGCATGCGCGGCGTGCAGCGCGGCCGCGGTCTGAGCGACGATGTCGAGCACCTTGTCGGTCGACAGGGTGTGCTCGCGCTCGAGGATGCTCGACAGCGCCTCACCGGGGACGAGTTCCATCACGAGGAATGCGCTGCCGTCTTCTTCGCCGTAGTCGAAGACGTTCGCGATGCCTTCATGGTTGACCAGAGCAGCATGCCGGGCCTCGGAGCGGAAGCGCTCGAGGAAAGTCGGATCACCGAGGTACTCGTCCTTGAGGATCTTGATGGCGACCTGGCGGCCGATGACGCGGTCGGTGGCCTGCCACACCTCGCCCATACCGCCGATGGCGATCCGCGACTGGAGTTCGTATCGTCCGCCGAACGTGAGCCCTGCCGTGGGTCTCATTTGCCAAGCACCGCCTCTAGTACCTTCTTCGCGATCGGAGCCGCGACGGAGTTTCCGTTCCCGCTCTGACCTAGCCCGCCACCGTCGTCGACCACGACCGCCACAGCGAACTGAGGATCGTTCGCAGGAGCGAATCCTGTGAACCACAACGTGTAAGGGTCGTCGCTGCCGTTCTGCGCGGTCCCGGTCTTACCGCCGACCTTGACCCCGTCTATTCTTGCATTGCTCGCGACGCCCTCTGAGACGTCCTTGACCATGGTGGCGGCGATGTCATCCGCCGTCTTCTCGCTGGTCGCGCGTCCGAACTGCGTCGCCTTGAACGACTCCCGCGCCTGGAGCTCGGGGGTCAGCACGGACTCCACGAGGTTCGGCTTCATCACGACACCTCCGTTGCTGATCGCCGCCGTGTTCATCGCCATCTGCAACGCCGTCGCCTTGTCGTCCTTCTGCCCGAAACCGCTCATCGCCAGGGACGCGAGGTCGTCGTACCCGGGGTACTCGCTCGCCGAGGTGCGCATCGGAACGGTCATGCTCTGGTTGAATCCGTACTTCTCGGCCTGGGCCTTGATGGT
The DNA here is from genome assembly GCF_000421825.1 of Humibacter albus DSM 18994. Taxonomy (GTDB): domain Bacteria; phylum Actinomycetota; class Actinomycetes; order Actinomycetales; family Microbacteriaceae; genus Humibacter; species Humibacter albus. The sequence goes on along the minus strand of NZ_ATXT01000020.1, from coordinate 67,547 downwards.
CGAGGAGCCGAGCTTCATCGCCAGCTCCGCGTACGGGATGTTGCAGGAGAGAATGAGGGCGGTCTGAAGCGAGACGGTGTTTCCGGTGCCGCAACTCGTGAACGAATCGTTGTAGATCTTCGTGCTCGTTCCCGGCAGCGTGAGGCTCGCGGGGTTCGGCATCTGCGAGTCCAGCGTGTAGTCGCCGCTCTCCAGGGCGGCGGACAGCACGACGGGCTTGAACGTCGACCCTGGGGGGTTCAGCTCGTTGATCGATTTGTTGACCAGCGGATTGCCGGCGGCGTTCAGCAACTGCTGGTACGTGGCATCCACTTGCTTGACGTTGTGCACCGCGAGCGTGTTCGGGTCGAAGTCGGGCTTGGACACCATGGCCAGGATGCGCCCGGTCTTCGGCTGCAGGAGAACGACGGCGCCCTTCTGGGTTCCGAGCGCTTCGTATGCCGCCTTCTGCGCGACCGGGTCGATGGTGAGCTCCACCGAGTTGCCCTGAGGATGCTTGCCCGTGACGAGGTTCTTGAGCTGATCGATGAAATCGTCGTTCGACGTTCCGCTCAGCTCACTGTTCATGGCGCCCTCGATGCCCGTCGGCGCTCCGCTGATCGGGAAGAAGCCGGTGACGGTGGAGTACAGCGGGCCCTGCGGATACTTGCGCTGGTAGTTGTAGGTGTCGTCGCTGGGCACCGACTCCGCGACCGCCTGACCGCCGACCAGGATGGAGCCGCGCTGCACCTGGTAACTGTCGTAGAGGGTTCGCGAATTGCGGGCATCCGCGTTCAGGCTGTCGGCGGCGCCGACCTGAAGGATGGACGTCGAGACGAACAGTGCGAGGAACATGCACAGCACGACGATGCCGACGCGACGGATCTCGCGGTTCACGCCTCGACCACCTTCCTCTGGTTGCGCACGGTGTCGGACAGCCTCAGGAGCAGCGCCGCGATGATCCAGTTCGCCACCAGGGAGGAACCGCCGGCGGCGAGGAATGGGGTGGTGAGGCCGGTGAGCGGGATGACGCGGGTGATTCCGCCGATGACGATGAAGACCTGCAGGGCCAGCGTGAAGGCGAGGCCGACGCTGAGGAGCTTGCCGAAGTCATCCTGGCTGGCGAAGCCGATGCGGAAGCCGCGCGAGACGAACAAGAGGTAGAGGCAGAGGATGGCGAAGAGGCCGATGAGGCCGAGCTCCTCGCCGAGACTGGCGATGATGTAGTCGCTCTCCGCGAGCGGTGTGACCGTCGGGTAACCCTGACCGAGACCCGTGCCCAGCAGTCCGCCGTGCGCGAGCCCGAAGATGCCCTGCACCAGCTGATAACTGCCGCCGCTGGCGTTGTAGACGTGGTCGCTGAACGGCTGGAGCCAGTTCTCGAACCGGCCGTGCACGTACGACAGCACGCGACTGGCGATGAGGGCGCCGCCGATGAAGAGCACGAGGCCGATCACGACCCACCCGATGCGCGCCGTGGCGACGTAGATCATCACGAGGAACAGACCGAAGTAGAGCAGGCCCGTTCCGAGATCGCGCTGGAACACGATCACGGCCATCGAGATGAACCAGAGCACGAGGATGGGGCCGAGGTCGCGCAGTCGGGGGAACCGCACGCCGAGGACCTTCGTTCCCACCATGGACAGGGAGTCGCGCGCCTGCACCAGATAGCCGGCGAAGAACACGGCGAGGGCGATCTTCGCGATCTCGCCGGGCTGGAAGCTGAACGGGCCGATGCCGATCCAGACACGTGCCCCGTTCACTTGGCGCCCGATCACGGGCAGCATCGGGAGGATCAGCAGGATAAGGGCGCCGAGGCCGAAAACGTAGGTGTAGCGCTGCAGCACACGGTGGTTGCGAATGATGATGATGACGGCGATCGCGCAGATGACCGCGATCGCGGTCCATGCGATCTGGCGCACGGCCGCGGATTCCCAGCCCGAGTCGCCGCGCGCGATGTCGATGCGGTAGATCTCTGCGATGCCGATGCCGTTGAGAACAGTGGCGATGGGGAGGATGAAGGGGTCGGCATCCTGCGCCACGTAACGCATCGCTACGTGCATCCCGACGACGAGCGCGGAGAGCCCGAGGCCGAGGTAGACCAGCGTGAAGTCGAGGTGGCCGATGGCACCGAGCTCGACGAGCATGATCGCGCCGGCGTTGATGGCGCACGCGAAGACGAGCAGGCCGAGTTCGAGGTTGCGCAGTTTCTTGGGCAGCCGGATGCGCCGCACCGGTGCCGTCTTCGGTCCTGTCGGTGCGGTGATGGACGACGTCGCGCTAGCCGGAACTGTCATCGGCCAGCTGCTTCACGATGCGCTTGGCGTCGTCGAGCGACGACGCGTTGATGGTGTCCTCGACCTGCTGGCGCTCGTAGGCGCTCAGTCCGTGCACGGAGACGTCGGTCTGTTTGTAGACGTGGGAGAGCGTGATCGGTCCCAGGTTCTGCTGCACGCCCTGGAAGATGGCGACGTTGCCCTGCGACTCACCCACGAAGTAACGGGACTGCGTCCACTCGTAACCGAGAACGGCGGCGAGCACGATGGCGATGAGCAGCAGGATGCCGCTGAGCAGCCAGGTGAGCTTGCGTCGCCGTGCGCGTCGCTGGTCTTCTTCGATCAGCTCGTCGAGGTAGTCGTCGGTCTGCGGCTCGAAGTGGGTCGGGCCGGTGGCCGGACGCGCCGGGTGAAGGCGGAGCGCGGGGAGCCGCAGTGCCCGCGTCGTGCTTGACGGCTCCCGTTCGAACTGCACGGGCATGGATGCGGAACCGACGGTCACCGGCTCGCGCGTGCCCTCCGCGTCGCGATCGATGTCGAGGATGACGACCGTCACGTTGTCGGGAGCGCCGGCGTCGAGGCTGGCGCGAACGAGCTTCTCGGCGGCCACCTGCGGAGAGGCGGTGGTCTCGAGCACGTTCGCGATGACATCCTGCTTGACGACACCGCTCAGACCGTCGGAGCAGATGAGCCAGCGGTCGCCCGGGAGCGTGTCGGTCGTCCACGTGTCGATCTCGGGTGACGAGTCGACATCGCCGAGCACGCGCATCAGAACGGAGCGGCGCGGATGCGTCAGCGCCTCCTCTTCGGTGATGCGGCCGGTATCGACCAGGCGCTGCACGAAGGTGTGGTCGGTCGTGACCTGCTTCAGCTCGCCTCCGCGCAGCAGGTAGATGCGCGAGTCACCGATGTGCGCCAGCGCGACCTTGCCGTCGACGCGGATGAGCGCGCTGACCGTGGTGCCCATGCCGGTGAGCTCCGGATGCTCGAACACCGTCTCGGCGAGCAGTCCGTTCGCCGCGAGCAGGGCGGACTGCAGTGCCATCTGCGCATCTTCGGCGGTCGGATAGGCGTGGTCGATCTCCTTGACCCGGTTCGTCGCGATCGCCGAAGCGACATCGCCCCCCGCGTGCCCGCCCATGCCGTCGGCAACCACGAATAGCGTCTCGCCTGCGTATCCCGAGTCCTGGTTGTTCGAGCGCACCTTTCCCACATGGGAGAGGGCTATGGCCCTGGTCGACGTCACCACGCGACTACCGCCGAAGCTCGAATGTCGTCGTGCCGATCTTGATCGGGGCTTCGAGCGGAACCTGGGTCGGAACGGTCACGCGCTTGCCGTCGAGGAAGGTGCCGTTGGTGGAGTCGAGGTCCTGGATCATCCACTCGTTGTTCCAGAGCATGAGGCGCGCGTGGTGGGTCGAGGTGTAGTCATCGCGGATGACGAGAGCGGAGTCGCCGGAACGCCCGATGGTGACGGGCTCGTTGCCGAGCTCGACCTCGGCGCCGCGGCGGGGACCCGAGGTGATGACCAGCTTGTGCGCAGTGAGAAGGGTGGCCATCGGCCGGTTCGGGAAGCTGCCGGTGGGACTCGTCGCCGCCGTGCCTCGCCCGGTCTTGGGGAGATCGATCTGTGTGCTGACCGGTCCCGTGATGGGCCGGGCGAGTCCGGCGAGCGGATGGTCCGGGGTCGCGATGGCGCCGGTGGTGACCACGCCCATGCCGGTCGTGACGGCAGGGGCGGCGGAGGCGGGACTCGCCGAGCCGGCGCGCGGGAACGGCGTGTCTGCGGCATCCGGATGCTGTTGCTTGCGCGCCCGCTGCCCGAACAGATCGCTGCGCAGCGCGTACACGATGGCGAACACGAACAGCCACAGCACCAGGAGGAAACCGATGCGCAGTACCAGCAGGGTGAGCGTGCTGACGGTCATCGGGCCCAGAATCCGTCCACGTTGTTCGCGCGGGTCGCGTCGGGCTCACGACGCGGTGAACGGCTCGAGCGCACAGAGGTCTGGGGGAGCACCCGGAAGACGATGCGCGTGCGGCCGATCGTGATCACCGAGTCGGGCTCGAGCACGGCCTTCTTCACGGGCTGTCCGTTGAGCTGGGAGCCGTTGGTGGAGCCGAGGTCGCGCACCTGGGCGTGCGAGCCGTCCCAGACGACCTCGATGTGCTTGCGCGAGGTACCGCTGTCGTCGACGGTGATGTCGGCCTCGTGGCCGCGGCCGATGACCGTGCGGGAGTGGGTGAGCGGGTATCGCTTGCCGCCGATGTCGAGCACCGGGACCCACGAGACGTCGCCCTTCACATTCTGCGACTCGACGTTCAGGATGCCCGTGCTCAGCGAGTCGTCGGGCTGCATCGTGATCGAGACACCGCCCGCGAACTGGAAGTGCTGCTTGCGCGCGTGCTGCTGCACGAAGTCGGTGAGCTCGTCGGTGAGCGCCGGCCCCATCGCCTTCATACGCTTGTAGTCGCCGGGTGCGAGGTGCAGCGTGAAGTCGTTCGGTGCGAGGATGCGGTCGCGTGTGACGACGGCGGCCTTCGTGTCGATCTCGCGGCGCAGGGCACTGGTCAATTCGACCGGCTGGAGGCCGGATCTGAAGGTCTTCGCGAAGGCGCCGTTGACGGCACGTTCGAGGCCCTTCTCGAAGTTGTCCAGAATGCCCACAGGTCTCCCGATCTGCCACCCTCGCTGCGACCCACCCATCGGCGGAACCTCTTACGACTATGTGCATGTTAGCCGGAGACGATGTGAAGGCACCGGGGCGCGGCGCGGGCGCGGCGTCGCGGATGCGCGCGATTCCATGTGCGACGGACGGCGCCCCGCGCATAATTCAGGACCGGGCCGGAAGGTCACCGGCTGGGGGCGGCGAGCCCCGCGACCTACTGCGGCCGTAGGGTGCGCCGGCATTCTTGCGGCCTGAGTTATGAACGCGTGGACGACCTTCCGGCAGAGCGGCGGAAGAAAGAAGGAGCGCTCGGGCCGACGCCGGAGAACGGCCGTGGAGTGCGCCCCGAGCGCTGAGCGGCCCAAATGGCATCGCGACTGTGCGCATGCTAATCTCGCTGGGTTGGCACGGTGACGTGCCGGCGGTGAGCGCGAGTGGCGGAATAGGCAGACGCGCACGGTTCAGGTCCGTGTGCCCGAGAGGGCGTGGGGGTTCAACTCCCCCCTCGCGCACCAATGAAGAGAGGACCGGTCCGAAAGGGCCGGTCCTCTCTTCATTGGTACGGGGTGGTGTCACCGCACCGGCGTCGCGTATCCACGGGCCGTATCCAGAGGAGGAGACGAATGACGCAGATCGGCGTACAGGCGATGATGCTGAAGAACGACTTCGCGAACAACGGGGTGTTCGCGACGCTGCAGGCGGTGCGCGAAATCGGTTATCGCGCGGTCGAGATCTCGCAGGTGCCCATGACGGCGGAGAACGTCGCAGAGCTCGGGCGAGCACGCGACGAACTGGGGATGAAGATCGGCGCTCTGTCGGCATCCCTCACCTCGGCTCCGGGTTCGCCGAACGAATCGCTGAGCGACGACTTCGACAAGATCGTGGCGGATGCCCGTGCGCTCGACTGCTCGATGCTCCGTATCGGGATGCTCCCGATGGATGCCATGCGCTCGCTCGACGCCGTGCTCGAGTTCTGCGATCGCAGCGACGAGATGGCGCTACGGCTCGCCGAGCGGGGCATCCGGCTCTACTACCACAACCATCACATCGAGTTCACGAAGTACGAGGGGAAGTTCCTGCTCGACATCATTGCGGAGCACGCCCCGCACATGGGCTTCGAGATCGACGTGCACTGGGTGCACCGCGGCGGCCTCGACCCCGTGAAGACACTGCGCAAGTACGCAGACCGGGTGGCGATGGTGCACCTGAAGGACTACCGCATCGGAAAGCTGTCGCAGGATGCCTTCGACAAGCTCGACGCAGGAGACTTCGCCGGCTTCATGGCCGCGTTCACCGGCGTCGTGCAGTTCGCCGAGGTGGGTGAGGGGAACCTCGACTTCGCCGAGATCGTGCCCGTCAGCCAGGAGATCGGCGCTGAGTACCTGCTCGTCGAGCAGGATGACCAATACGGTCGCACCCCGCTGGAGTGCCTGCGCACCTCGCACGACAACCTCGTGGCACTGGGATTCGGGGAGCTGTTCTAGGAGGCCTCGGACTCGGCGAGGTGATCTTCGCGACGCAGGGCTTGGCGAGTCTTTCCGGGGCGATCCGCGGCAGCTGCAACCGATTGCCACGCCGGCGGAAAGCGCATACCGTTGAGCCGTTGCCCTGGCGTCTCGAGGCCGCCCGATGTCGGCCGAGAACCGTGGCAACGCTCGAGACGTGACGAAGGAGACCGCGTGGCAACGCAGAACACCAGCTGGACACTCTCGGGGTTCGGTGACGAGATCGACCCCGACCCGCGCATCCAGATCGCCGTGCTGCAGGCGCTCGGCGCTCGCCATATCGAGGTGCGCAGCGCCTGGGGCGTGAACGTCGTCGACCTGAACGACGACCAACTGGCGGAGCTGGCCCGTCTCCTCAAGGGGAGCGGCATGGGCGTCTCGGCCGTGGCATCCCCGATCGGCAAAGTCGACGTCGCGCTTGAGCCCGAGCATGAGGTGAGCCGCCTGCGCAGGATCATCCGGGTGGCACAGGCCCTGGAGACCACGAACATCCGCATCTTCTCGTTCTTCCGGGGCGAAGGTGTTCCGGTCGAGAGCATCCGCGACGACGTGCTCGTGCGCATGCGTGCGCTGGCCACGGAGGCGGAGAAGGCCGGTGTGACGCTGCTGCACGAGAACGAGAAGGCCATCTACGGCGACGTGCCCTCGCGCGTGCTCGACGTCGTCGAGTCGGTCGGCTCGAGCGCCCTGCGACTGGCGTGGGACAACGCGAACTTCGTGCAGGTGGGCGTCAAGCCGTTCACCGACGGCTACGCGATGCTGCGCCCGTACCTCGACTATCTGCAGGTGAAGGATGCGGTCGCCGCGACCGGCACGGTCGTCCCGGTCGGCGAGGGAGACGGCGAGCTCCTGGAGACCGTGACGGCGCTGCGTGACGACGGCTACGAGGGCTTCGCGTCGCTCGAGCCGCACCTGGCGGAGGGCTTCGAGCTGGGCGGATTCTCGGGCCACGAGTCCTTCGGCGTGGCGGCCCGTGCGTTCGCCGACCTGCTGCGGCAGATCGGGGTGACCACCAAATGAGCGCCCCATTGCGCGTCGCCGTCGTGGGCTGCGGCGACGTGTCCAGCGTGCACTTCGACGCGATCGCGCACGATCCTCTCGCCGAGCTCGTCGCGGTGTGCGACACGGATGCCGGTCGTCGCGAAGCCGCATCGGCGCGATACTCCGTTCCCGGCTTCGCATCGATCAGCGAGCTGATCGACGCCGTGCACCCCGACGTCGTGCACATCTCGACTTCCCACGACCAGCACGCGGTGCTGGCCATCGCGGCGCTCGAAGCGGGCGTGAACGTCATTCTCGAGAAGCCGCTCGCGCACACCCGGGAAGCGGGGGATGCTCTCGTGGCCGCGGCGGAGGGATCCGGGGCGAAGATCGGCATCTGCTTCCAGAACCGTTACAACACACCGGTGCGGGCGGCGAAGGAACTGCTGGAGTCGGGCCGACTCGGGAAGGTGGTCGGGGCATCCGGCACCGTGATCTGGCATCGAACCCGCGAGTACTACGAGGATCGGCCGTGGCGCGGAACGTGGGCGAATGGCGGCGGTGGGCTGCTGATGAACCAGGCGATCCACACGCTCGACCTGCTGCAGTGGCTCCTCGGCGACGTGCAGAAGGTGACGGGCGGCGCGGCGACGCGCACGCTCGCCGGCGTGATCGAGGTGGAGGACACGGCCGACCTGGTGCTCGAGCACGCCGGCGGCGCGAGAAGCACGTTCTTCGCGACGCTGAGCAACGCGGTCAACGACCCGGTGACGATCGAGATCGCGGCCGAGCGCGGCACGCTGAGCCTGCGCGGAGACCTGGTGGCGACCTTCGCCGACGGCACCGTCGAGACCGTGACGGAAACGGTGACTGCCACGGGCGAGCGCGCCTACTGGGGCGCGTCGCACGCCCGGCTCATCCACGACTTCTACGAGTCGCTGTCGCGGCCCGAGCCGTTCTGGATCTCGCCACGAGAGGCGCGCAAGACGCTCGAGATCATCCAGAGCGTGTACGACCAGGCGTATCCGGGGCGTCACGTCGTGGCGTGACTTTCGCACCACCTGGAGACGAACGCACGCAGCCGATGCGGAGAAGGACGGAAGCGAACGACATGGCAGACAAGGTGAGACTCGGCATCATCGGCCTGGGCACTCAGGGCTCGACGTACGCGAAGATGATCGCGGACGGCATGGTCCCGAACATGGTGGTCGCGGCGATCGCCGACGTCGACCCCGCTGCTCGGCGGAAGGCCGCGGAGTTGTACCCCGACGCGCCGGTCTACGAGGATTACGTCGCGCTGCTCGAGGGCGGAGACGTGGATGCCGTGGTCACCACGGTGCCGCACTACCTGCATCCCGAGATGGGCATCGCGGCGCTGAGCCGGGGCATCCACGCCCTCGTAGAGAAGCCGGCCGGCGTCTACACGAAGCAGGTCAAGGAGCTCCTCTCGTTCGCGGCGGCCAAACCGGAGCTGACGTTCGCGATCATGTTCAACCAGCGGAACAATCCGTTGTACCGGCGGCTGAAGGAGATTCTGGACGCCGGCGAGATCGGCGCGATCCGGCGATCGAACTGGATCATCACCACCTGGTGGCGCCCGCAGGGCTACTACGAGCAGAGCGAGTGGCGTGCCACCTGGGGTGGCGAGGGCGGCGGTGTGCTCGTCAACCAGGCGCCGCACCAGCTGGATCTCTGGCAGTGGCTCTGTGGAGTGCCGAAGTCCGTGTACTCGAAGGTGGCATACGGGTTCCGCCGCGACATCGCCGTGGAAGACGAGGTGACCGCCGTGGTCGACTACGGAGGCGGTGCGACGGGTGTGCTCGTCACGGCGACGCATGACCTGGTCGGCACCGATCGGCTCGAGATCCTCGGGGATCGGGGGAAGATCGTCGTCGAGAACAGCAAGACCGCCACGGTGACTCGGCTGATCAAGCCGGAGCGCGAGCTGAGCGATGGCATGAGCATCGAGGATGTGCGGAGGCTTTTCCGGGGCCAGGCCAACACGGATGACATGTACGCGCAGGAGGTCATCGAGTTCGAGTCGGTGTGGGGGGAGCAGCACGCGGGCGTACTGCAGAACTTCGCGGCGAACATCCTCGACGGAACACCGCTGATCGCCCCGGGGGCCGACGGCATCAACGGGGTGCGGCTGGCGAACGCCATTCACCTCTCGAGCTGGACGGGACGTGAGGTCGGCCTCGACTTCGATGAGGACGAGTACCTGGCACTCCTGAACGAACGGATTCGCGCCGAGGGCGCGTTCGCCGAACGCTCGTAGTGTGGGGTGAGCGGATTGCAACTCGAGAGCGGGGCGTTCCAACTCGCACCCGGTGACGGGCACAGTGCGCTGCGCGCGGAGTGGAGAGAGCCTTGAGCGAGACCGGTGACGCGGTGCCGGGCGCGGCGACCGCGAGGCCGCACGGAGCTCGTCCGGCGCCCACGATCTACGACATCGCCCAGGTTGCGGGCGTGAACCCGTCGACGGTCTCCCGTGCGCTGAGCAAGCCCGGCCGGCTCAACGCGAAGACGGAGAAGCGCATTCAGGATGCCGCCAAGCAGCTGGGCTATCGCGCGAACCCGATGGCGCGCGCGTTGCCCACCGGACGCACGCACACGCTCGGGCTGATTCTGGCGGACATCACGAACCCGGTCTTCTTCGATGTGGTGCGCGGCGCGGAACGCGCTGCGGCGAACGCGGGCTACACACTCCTGGTCGCCGAGTCGCAGGAGTCGGGAGAGCGCGAGGCCGCGGCGACCGAGCGGGTGGCACCGTCTGTCGACGGCATCGTGCTCGGGGCGACGCGCCTGGGCGACGATCAGATCCGCGCGCTGGCTGAGACGAAGCCGGTGGTCGTGATCAACCGTGCGGTGAGCGGTGTCGACGACATCGTCCCCGACCTCGCGACCGGCATCGACGAGGCGCTCGACCATCTCGCGGAGCTGGGGCACACTGCCCTCGCCTATCTCTCCGGTCCGTCGCAATCATGGATGAGCCGCGCGAGATGGCAGCTGCTCATCGAGCGTGCTGCAGCGCGAGGTATGACGATCGTGGAGATCGGCCCGAGCTCGCCGACGATCGAAGGCGGGCGCGAGGTGTTCGCGCGAGTGGCGACATCCGGAGTCACTGCCGTGCTGGCCTACAACGACCTGATGGCGATCGGCGTGCTGCGCGCAGCGCGGGAGCAGAAGGTCGATGTGCCCCGCTCGTTGAGCGTCGTGGGGTTCGACGACATCTTCGGCTCGGACTTCACCTCTCCCGCCCTGACCACTGTGCGCTCGCCGCTGGACCTCGTGGGCGAGTTCGCCGTGCAGCGCGTGCTTGACCGGGTGGAAGCGCGAGAGGGGACGGCAGGCGAGGGCGGCGCAACCCTGTCGACCACTCTCGTGGTGCGGGACTCGACGGGGCCGACGGGCAAGTAGAGGCCGCCGGACGTAAGTGGCGCATCGGTCCACGCGAATGGCAACCGGTTGTCAAATGGAATACCATGCCGAAGACGAAGGAGTGATTCGTGAAGCTGCAACTCGATCCCGACCGGCTCTTCCCCGTGGACACCAGGGGGCGAGAGATCGCTCGCGAGCTGTACGAATCGGTTGCGGACGCGCCGATCATCTCGCCTCATGGGCATGTGGATCCCGGCATCCTCCTGCGTGACGAGCCGTTCGGCGACGCCGCCGAACTCTTCATCCGCTACGACCACTACGTGACGCGGGTGCTGCACTCGGTCGGAATCTCGCTGTCCGAACTCGGGTTGCCGACCTCGGACGGCGCGGATGCCGCCGCCGGGTCGCGCGACGTGTGGCGCACCTTCAGCGCGAACTGGCATCTCTACGCGGGCACCGCCTCCGGCTATTGGCTGCAGAGCACGTTCGCCGAGCAGTTCGGCCTGACCGAGCAACCCGACGCCGAGAACGCGGACCGGCTCTTCGAGGCCATCCAGGCGAAGCTGGACGATCGGGCCTTCCGGCCACGAGCACTTTTCGCCAGATTCGGCATCGAGGTGCTGGCCACCACGGATGACCCGATGTCGGATCTGCACGTGCACGACGCGCTTGCTGCGGATCCGACGTTCACCGGCCGTGTCGTTCCGACCTTTCGACCTGATGCCTACCTGAATCCGCTCGCCGACGGCTGGAAAGAACGCGTGGAGTCTCTGGCGTCCTGGAACGGCACGAACCCGGGCGGCTTCCGCGGCTACCTCGACGCCCTCGCCGGGCGGCGCCACTATTTCGTCGAGCACGGCGCGGTCTCCGCGGATCACGGCACCCCGCAACCGCTTGCCATCGACCTGGAGGAGGGCGAGGCATCCAGGCTGTTCGAACAAGCCTTGGCCGGGACGCTCGATGACGCGGGCGCCCGGGCTTTCAGCGCTCACATGCTTTTCCAGATGGCGCGCATGAGCGTGGACGACGGCCTCGTCATGACCGTGCACCCCGGCGTGTTCCGCAACCACCACACCGAGACTCTGCAGAGATACGGCGCCGACACGGGCCATGACCTCCCGGTGCGCACGCACTACGTGGAGCCGCTCCGACCCTTGCTCGAGCGCTTCGGCAACGCGCCGGGCTTTCACCTGGTGCTGTTCACCGTGGACGAGACATCGTTCTCGCGCGAGATCGCGCCGCTGGCAGGCTTCTACCCGAGCGTGTTCATCGGGGCACCATGGTGGTTTCTGGACGCGCCGGACGCCGTGCAGCGCTTCCGCGCCGCGTCGACGGAGACCGCTGGGTTCTACAAGGGCTCCGGCTTCGTCGACGACACGCGCGCGTTCATGTCCATCCCCGCGCGCCACGACATGTCACGCCGCCTGGATGCCGCCTACCTCGCCCGCCTCGTCGGCGAGGGCCGGATCGACCTCGAACGCGCGCAGAGCGTGATCGTCGACCTCGTCGTGAACCAGCCCAAGAAGGTCTTCAAGCTGTGAGCCCCGACACCACGGATACCCGAACGCCGGTGCCGCTGACACCACGCGCTTTCGAGGAGCGAACCGGTGCGCCGCTGCGGCGGCCGCCCGTGCGCATCGTCCACCTCGGCCTCGGAGCGTTCCATCGCTCGCACCAGGCCTGGTACACGGCTCACGCGAGCGATGCCGACGAGTGGGGGATCGCGGCGTTCACCGGTCGCAGCGCAGTCGCTGCGCGGGAACTCCAGCCACAAGGCGGCCTGTACACCCTGGTGCAGAGAGCCCCGGAAGGCGACGAGTTCGAAGTGCTCACCGCTCTCGTCGAGGCGGAGGACGGTGGCGATCTGGCGCGGTTCTGCGAAGTGATGGCGGCGGCGCCGACGGCGATCGTGACGCTCACTGTCACGGAACCCGCCTACCGGGTGCGGCCCGATCACACCGTGAACACCGACGATGCCGTCGTCGCGCACGACGTGAGCTGGCTGATCGAGGCGCTGCAGACATCCGACCCGCTGGCACGCGTGGGGGGACCGACGACCACCCTCGGCCGACTCCTGCTCGGGCTCGAGCTTCGTCATCGGGCCGGCCGCGGGCCGGTTGCGGTCGTGCCCTGCGACAACATGCCGCACAACGGCCCTCTGGTGCGCGATGGCCTGCTCTCGCTCGCGAGGCTCACCGGCGCGCGGAGCATCCGCTGGATCGCCGAGGAGGTGTCGTTCGTCTCGACCTCGGTCGATCGCATCACGCCGAAGACGACTGAGGAAGAGCTGCACGAGGTGGCCGCGGAGACGGGGTGGATCGACGCCGCGGCCGTGGTCTCCGAGCCGTTCCACGACTGGATCCTGAGCGGCGACTTTCCGGCCGGACGGCCGGCCTGGGAGACCGTCGGTGCCCGGTTCGTCGACGACATCGAACCCTTCGAGCGCCGCAAGCTGTGGCTGCTCAACGGAGCGCACTCCCTGCTCGCCTACGCCGGTGCACTCCGTGGCCACGTGACGGTCGCCGAGGCGATCGCGGATGCCACCTGCCTGGCCTGGGTGCAGCAGTTCTGGGATGAGGCGGTGCGGCACCTGCCCGCTGAGGGTCTCGACCTCGGCGACTACCGTGCCGCGCTGCTGGCGCGGTTCGGCAACGCGCGCATCGAGCACCGGCTTGCTCAGATCGGCATGGAAGGCACGACGAAGCTGCGCGTGCGCGTCGCGCCGATCGTGCTGGCGGAGCGCGCCGCGGGGCGCAGCGGTGAAGCGGGGATGCGCGTGCTCGGCTCGTGGATCGCGCTGCTGCGCCGTGGACCGCTGCCCGACGCGCAGCAGGATGCGGTGCGAGCCGCTCTCGGCATCCCTGACTCGACCGAATCGGTCGCGGCGCTGGTGGGCCTGGTCGATCCGCAACTCGCCGACGCGGCGGACGTCGTGGATCGGGTAGCCCGGATCGCCGCGGAATAGTGTCAAAGAAGAATCAACTCACGGAGAACCCATGAACATCGAGAAGGCCGAGGTGCTGGTCTCCAGCCCCGGACGCAACTTCGTGACGCTGCGCATCACGACCGACGACGGGCTGACGGGCCTCGGAGATGCGACGCTGAACGGCCGCGAGCTGGCCGTCGCGGCCTACCTCACGGAGCACGTCGTGCCGCTGCTGCTCGGTCGCGATGCGCACCGCATCGAGGACACCTGGCAGTACCTCTACCGTGGCGCGTACTGGCGTCGCGGCCCCGTGACGATGGCCGCGATCGCCGCCGTCGACACGGCGCTGTGGGACATCAAGGCCAAGGCCGCCGGCTTGCCGCTGTACCAGCTGCTGGGCGGCAAGAGCCGTGAGGGCCTGATGGTGTACGGGCACGCATCCGGGCTCGACATTCCCGAGCTGTTCGACTCGATTCGCGAGCACCTCGAGGAGGGCTACCGCGCGGTACGCGTGCAGACGGGCATCCCCGGGCTGCCATCGGTCTACGGAGTGGCGCACAGCAAGAACGCCGCGGCCGGTTCGGCCAGCGGCAGCGACGCGCGCTACGACTACGAGCCGGCTCGCCGCAATGCGATCCCGGTCGAGGAGAGCTGGGACACCCGGGCCTATCTGCGCCACGTGCCGGCCGTGTTCGAGGCCGTGCGCAACGAGTTCGGTCCCGAGCTGCCGCTGCTGCACGACGCGCACCACCGCCTGACGCCGATCCAGGCCGCCAAGCTCGGCAAGTCGCTGGAACCCTACGACCTCTTCTGGCTCGAGGATGTCACGCCCGCAGAGAACCAGGCCGCCCTGCGTCGCGTGCGTGAGCACACCACGACGCCGCTGGCCATCGGCGAGGTGTTCAACACGGTCTGGGACTATCGCGAGCTGTTCGAGGAGCAGCTGATCGACTACGTGCGCTCGCCCATCACGCACGCCGGCGGGATCACCGCGCTGCGTCGCATCCTGGACTACGCCGCTATCTACCAGATCAAGTCCGGCATGCACGGACCGACCGACGTCTCCCCCGTCGGGCTGGCGGCGGGCATCCATCTGGGCATCGCCATTCAGAACTTCGGCATGCAGGAGTACATGATGCACAGTCCCGCTACTCTCGAGGTGTTCCGCACCACGTTCAGTTTCGAGAACGGGATGCTCGCGCCGAGCGAGGCGCCCGGGCTCGGCATCGAGTACGACGACGAAGCCGCGGCCGGGTACGCGTATGCGTCGGCCTACCTTCCGGTGAACCGCCTGCTCGACGGTTCCATGCACGACTGGTAGTCCTGAGGGCGAGTCTCTGCCGCACGTGCCCGGATGCTCGGCGATCCTGAAGGCGGGCGACTCCGAGGAAGAGCGACCCTGAAGGCGGGCGGCTCTGAACGAGGAGGACGGCAATGGTGGACTGGGCGCTGGTGTTCGACCTGTTCGGAACGTTCTTCTTCGCCATCTCCGGTTCGCTGCTGGCCGCCCGGCGCGGATTCGACATCGTCGGGTCGCTGTTGCTCGGCTCGCTCACCGGGCTCGGCGGCGGGGTCATCCGCGATCTGGTCATCGGTGTGACGCCCACCGCTTTTGCGAAGCCGATCTACCTGGTGCCGCCGCTGGCAGCCATGGTGTTGGTGTTCGTGCTGGTCCGCGTCGTCGAGCGGTTCTCGCGCACCCTTCTGATTTTCGACGCCGGAGGGCTGGCGCTGTTCTGCACCACCGGCACGCTCACGGCACTGCACGCGGGGCTCAATCCCGTGGCGGCCGCGGCCCTCGGCGTCACGACCGCCATTGGCGGCGGTCTGATGCGCGACGTCGTGGCGAACCGGGTTCCGCAGCTCTTCAACCCGCATGACATCTACGCGCTGCCGGCCATGCTCGGCGCCGCGCTGATAGCGGTGCTCTGGCAGGTGCACTGGTACAGCGCGATCACGACTGTGATCGTGGCAGCGATCGTGTTCGCGCTGCGGGTGCTGTCGCTGCACTTCCGCTGGCACATCCCGCGCGCCGTGGCTGATCGCGGGTACGAACCGCCCGAACGAGCGTCATAGGGGCGTTCGATGGTTCGTGACTCTGCGTGGATGCGCCGCGGCGGGATCGGGTGTGGCAAGACGGCGGCCCGGGCCGCGCAGGTTCCGGACCACTCAAGTCCCGACCACTCAAGTCCGGAGCACGCTGGCCCGGGACCACGCAGGCGCCGGGCCGCTCAATGAGGAGAAGGAGGAATCCGATGACGGACACGGAACGGATCGTCGCGGACTACGAGGCGGTGCGCGGGGATCAGGAGGCCCTCTACCGGGATCTGCACGAGCATCCCGAACTGTCGCATCAGGAGACCCGTACCGCGGAAAAGGTGATCGACGGACTGAGAACATGGGGCTTCGACGTCGTCGACGGCGTCGGCGGAACCGGTGTGGTCGGAGTGCTGGCGAACGGCGCGGGACCGACCGTGCTGCTGCGCGCGGACATGGATGCCCTCCCCGTCGAGGAGGACACCGGCGTCCCCTACGCGAGCACACAGGTCGCGACCGATGCCGCGGGCGCGCGGGTGCCCGTCATGCACGCCTGCGGACATGACGTGCACGTGGCGAGCCTGATGGGCGCGGCGCGTCTGATGGCATCCCACACGGATCTCTGGCACGGCACCCTGCTCGCACTGTTCCAACCTGCCGAGGAGACCGGCGACGGTGCGCGCGGCATGGTGGATGACCACCTGTTCGACCGCGTCCCGCACCCGGACGTCGCGCTCGCGCAGCACGTGCTTCCGGGACCGACCGGTCACGTCGGTGTGCGCAACGGCGCCGTGCTGTCGACGGCGCAGAGCATGCGGGTGACGGTGTACGGACGCGGTGGGCACGGGTCGATGCCTCAGAACACGATCGACCCCGTCGTCCTCGCCGCGATGATCGTCGTACGGCTACAGGTGCTCGTCTCGCGCGAAACCGCACCGACCGACCCGGCGGTGCTCACCGTCGGGAGCCTGCGGGCGGGCACCAAGAGCAACATCATCCCCGATACCGCGGTGCTCGAACTGAACGTACGCGCGTACTCGGCGGAGACGATGGCCCGGCTGCTCGACGGCATCGAGCGGGTCGTGAGGGCGGAGTGCGAGGCGAGCGGATGCCCGCGCGAACCCGAGATCGAACGCTTCGGCGCGTTCCCGATCACCGAGAACGATTCCGAGACGACCGAGCGGATCGAGGAGGCCTTCCGGGACCTCTTCGGAGACTCGGTCGGGATCCTCGACCTGCAGACCGCGAGCGAGGACTTCAGCGACCTGCCGAACGCCCTCGGCATCCCGTATTCGTACTGGGGGCTCGGCGGCATCGACACGGCGACGTGGGACAAGGCGGTGGCGGCAGGGCGGGTGCTAGAGGACATCCCCGTGAACCACTCGCCGAAGTTCCTGCCGGTGATGCAGCCGACGCTGAAGACCGGCACGTCGGCCCTCGTCGCCGCGGCGATGTCGTATCTCGGCAAGGAGGCCTGAGGGCAAAGGCGGGCGGGACTCTCCACCTCCTCGGCGGGGCTCAGGGGTGCGCGATGACGATGCCCGCGCTGGAGCCGCGCGGAGCATCCATCGCCACCAGGACATCGATCGCGCCGCCGAGATCGGTCACCGAGCCGATCAGCGCGGCGGGGTCGAGCTTGTCATCGGCGATCAGGTCCAACATCGCGGGGTAGTCGCGGGCGCTCATGCCGTGCGACCCGGCGACGGTCAACTCCCACGCGATCACGCGCTCCCACGGCAGCGGTGCGTTCGCCGCGTCGCCGAGCATGAGGCCGATCTGCACGTGACGCCCTCGGCGACGCAGGCTGCGTATCGCGGATGCCGCGGTGCCGGCCGATCCGAGCGCGTCGACGGTCAGGTGCGCGCCGCCGCCCGTCGCTTCGACGACGCGCTGTTCGAGGGCTTCCGGCCGCCCGCTGCCCTGCGATCGCCCCGCATCGTCCGGCTCCGTGGTGCCCGCGCGCACCACATTCGAGGCGCCGAGCTCGCGCGCCCGCTCGAGCGCGGCATCCGACACGTCGACCGCGGTGACGCGGGCCCCGAGCGCGGAGGTGATCATCACGGCCGAGAGCCCCACGCCACCGCAGCCGAAAACGGCGACCTCCTCGCCGGGCAGCACACGGCCGTGCACGGTGACGGCGCGGAAGGCGGTGGCGAAGCGGCAGCCGAGCGCGGCAGCGGCGTCGAAGTCGACGGCATCCGGAAGGCGCACCAGGTTCGTGTCGGCAGCGGTGACGATCACGTACTCGGCGAACGACCCGTCACGCGTGAAGCCGGGCTGCGTCTGATCCGGGCACACCTGCGCGTCGCCGTGCCGGCACCACTCGCAGTGGCCGCAGCCGTTGACGAACGGGGCGGTGACCCGATCGCCGGGCTCGAACCTCATGACTCCGGGCCCGACGGCCTGCACCACGCCGGCGAACTCGTGGCCGGGCACCATCGGCAGCGGCACGGGATCGTGACCGCGCCACGCGTGCCAGTCGGAACGGCACACGCCCGTCGCCTCGACGCGGATCAGCGCCCCGTCCGGCGGGCAGTCGGGAATCGGCACCTCGGTCAGGCGTGGCCGCTCGTGCACCGCGGAGTACTGGACCGCACGCATCGTCTCCGTCACGCGACCATTCTTGTCGCGGGGAGCGTTCCGCGCTCCGCTCCCAGGACATCCGAGCCGATGGGCACACTCCGTACAACTGCCGCCGTGTACTGCAGAAGTGCTTCGTTCACTCCGTAGGCTCGAGATGGCCGGATGGCGGCCCTATGACAACGCGACGACACAACGGCGCAAGCAGAAGCCAGGAGATCGATGCACGAC
Organism: Humibacter albus DSM 18994; assembly: GCF_000421825.1. Taxonomy (GTDB): domain Bacteria; phylum Actinomycetota; class Actinomycetes; order Actinomycetales; family Microbacteriaceae; genus Humibacter; species Humibacter albus. The sequence continues at coordinate 48,982 of NZ_ATXT01000020.1, read as the reverse complement.
ATCTTCAGCTCCACCGCGTTCATCGCGGCGACAGTAGCGACCGGGTTGCTCGCCGGCGTGTTCCAGCTCTACGCCTTTGCCGTGATGCCGGGGCTGCGCCGCGTGGACGACCGCACCTTCGTCGCCGCGTTCGGCGCGTTGGACCGAGCAATCGTGAATCCGTGGTTCCTGCTCGTCATCTTCTTCGGAGCGCCGGTGCTCTCCGCGCTCGCCCTCGCCGGCGCATGGGGCGAGAGCAGTGGCGCATGGGCGACCGGCGCGTTGGCCGGCACGGTGACTTCTGTCATCATCACGGTTGTCGTGCACCTCCCGGCTAACAACGCGCTCAAGGCCGCGGACGATTCCGTGATGGATGCCGGTGCGATACGCCGCCGATTCAGGGAAGCTCGCTGGGCCGCATGGAATCTTGTTCGCGCCGTCTTGAGTACCGCCAGTGCGGTCGGCCTCGGCATCGGCCTTGCAGTGAGCCAGTAGCTCCGCTCGCGCCCTGGGCTTGAGGGAAACGGCGGGGCGAGACGCCGGGCAGCGGTGTGAGCGCCGACCGGCCGCGGGAGGCGCCTCAGCGCTCCTTCAGGCGCTCGGCGAGGTAGGCATCCAGGCCCGCAAGCGGCACCCGCTCCTGGCCCATGGAGTCGCGATCGCGCACCGTCACCGCATTGTCGTCGAGCGAGTCGAAGTCGACGGTGACGCAGAACGGGGTGCCGATCTCGTCCTGGCGGCGGTAGCGGCGGCCGATGGCGCCGGAATCGTCGAACTCCACGTTGCGGTGCCGGCGCAGCTCGTCGGCGAGCGAGCGGGCCAGCGGCGACAAGCGCTCGTTGCGCGACAACGGCAGCACGGCCACCTTCACGGGAGCCAGGCGCGGGTCGAGCTTCAGCACGGTGCGGATGTCGGTGCCGCCCTTCGCGTTCGGCGCCTCCTCCTGGTGATACGCGTCGACCAGGAACGCCATCATCGATCGTGTCAGGCCGAACGAGGGCTCGATCACGTAGGGCACATAGCGCTCGCCGGATGCCTGGTCGAAGAAGGACAGATCCTTGCCGGATGCCGCGATGTGGTTCTTGAGGTCGAAGTCGGTGCGGTTCGCCACACCCATCAGCTCTCCCCAACCCTTGCCCGCGAAGCCGAACTCGTACTCCACGTCGATCGTGCGGTCGGAGTAGTGCGCGCGCTCGCCGTCGGGAACATCGAGCTTGCGCATGTTGCCCGGGTCGATCCCCAAGTCGACGAACCAGTTCCAGCACTCGTCCACCCAGTGGTCGAACGCCTCAGGGGCGTCGGCGGCGGGCACGAAGTACTCGATCTCCATCTGCTCGAACTCGCGGGTGCGGAAGATGAAGTTGCCCGGCGTGATCTCGTTGCGGAACGCCTTGCCGACCTGGCCGACGCCGAACGGCGGTTTCATGCGCGCCGCCTGCACCACATTGGCGAAGTTCACGAAGATGCCCTGGGCCGTCTCGGGGCGCAGGTAGTGCAGGCCGGACTCGTCGTCGACCACGCCGACGTGCGTCTTCATCAGACCGGAGAACGACCGGGGTTCGGTCCACTGCCCGCGCGTGCCGCAGTCGGGGCAGACGATCTCCGCGAGGCCGTCCTTCGGTGCACGGCCCTTCTTGGCCTCGAACGCCTCGATCAGGTGGTCCTCGCGGTGCCGGTGGTGGCAGTTCAGGCACTCCACGAGCGGGTCGGTGAACGTGGCGACGTGCCCAGACGCCTCCCAAACGCGTGTCGGAAGGATGACGGCCGAATCGAGCCCGACCATGTCACCGCGTCCGCGCACGAACGTCTGCCACCACTGCCGACGGATGTTCTCCTTGAGCTCGACGCCGAGGGGGCCGTAGTCCCAGGTGGAACGCGATCCGCCGTAGATCTCGCCCGACTGGAAGACGAACCCGCGGTGGCGGGCGAGGGCGATGACGGCGTCAAGCGCTTTCTGGTCGGGCATGGCATGCCTTTCGAGGATCAGGTGGAGGAAGTCGATGATCGGGCGGAGGGAAGCAGGCGCGGCAACCGCATTCCACCCGGGAAGTCGTCGGTCATCCCTAGTTTACTGGGGAGGAGAAGAGGGCCCGGATCGGAGCGAGATGGCACAGCAGGCGAAGCGACGCATCGTGATCGCGGGCGCGTCGGGAACGATCGGCTCGGCACTGGCGGCGCGGCTGGAGGCATCCGGGGACGAGGTCGTGCGCCTGGTGCGCAGGCCGGTGCGCGCGGAGGGCGAGGCGCGCTGGGAGCCTGCGGCGGGCATCCTCGATCCTGCTGTCGTGAGCGGTGCGGATGCCGTGGTGTGCCTTTCCGGGGCCTCAATCAGCCGTCTGCCCTGGACGCCTGCGTACAAGCAGACCGTGCTGCGGTCGCGCTGGGACGCGACCCAGACGATCGTGGGTGCCGTGCGTGCAGCACAGCGCACTCCCGGCGTGCTCGTGAACGCGTCGGCAGTCGGGTTCTACGGCGACCGCGGGAACGAAGATCTGACCGAAGACTCCGCGCACGGCGCCGGATTCCTGTCTGCTGTCGTGAAGGCGTGGGAGGAAGCGGCGGAACCGGCGTCGGAGGTTACCAGGCTCGTGCTGGTGCGCACCGGCATGGTCGTGGGCCCGGGAGGTGCGCTCGCGCCGCTGCGGCTACTGGTCCGGCTCGGGCTCGCCGGACCGATCGGCACGGGTCGCCAGTGGTGGCCGTGGATCAGTCTGCGTGACGAGGTGGCCGCCATCGACCACCTGATCGGGTCGACGCTGAGTGGTCCGGTGAACTTCGCCGGGCCCAATCCGGCAACGGCGGCGGGCTTCATGCGCGAGCTCGCCCGACAGCTGCGTCGACCGTACGGTTTTCCGACGCCGGCGTTCGCACTGCGCCTGGCGTTGCAGAACGCCGCCGACGAGCTCCTGCTCACCAGCCAGCGGATGCTCCCTGCCGCGCTCCTGAACGACGGCTTCCGCTTCCAGGACGAGCACGTCGGGGACGCGATCGCCGCGTCTGTCCCCCCGCCTAACTCGTGACGTCGGTATCTTCCCGGCGGGCCTCGATGGCATCCGCGACCCGTTCCGTCGCCAGCGCGATGCGACGGAGGTACGCCAGAACGCTGATGCCTGCGAGCACCACCAGCACGATTGCGATGAGAATCAGCAAGTCCATGCGGTAACGCTACCCGGCGCGAGTGGCGACAAAATTGCTACGACGAGGCCGTGGCGTGCGGCCTAACCCAGTCCCACGGTGGGGGCGAGCGTGGAGGCGTACGCGACCTGGGACGGACATCCATCGAGGATGCGCGCGATCGCATCGTGCTCGGCCGGCGTCACCCACAGGTGATACGCGGCCTTCACCGACACCTGGTGCGCGACGTAAGGACACCGGAACGGCTTGTTCGGCGGGAGCCAGGTGGCGGCATCCCCGTCGCTCTTGCGCTCGTTGGTCGGGCCGTCGACGGCGACGAGGTTCACGGGGTCGTTCGCGAGCGTCTCACGCTGCTGCTGCGTGAGCTGCTGCGCACCGGTGGCCCAGGCGTTCGACAGCGCCACCATGTGATCGATCTGCACGGCGAGAGATGTTCTGACGCCGCGTTGGAAATCGATGGTCTTGCCGGTGTACGGATCGTGCAGCACGCCGGTCTCCACCTGGCACGAGCCCTCCTTGGCGATGTCGGTGAGGTCTCGGGCGAGAACGTCGTCGCGGGTGTCGCAGTGGTTGTGGTCGACGTCTTTCCACGCCTCGCCGAAGTCGCCGACTCGGTCGTATCCGGTGTGCGGCGCGGGTCCCTTGACCGGAAGCGTCGCGAGCAGGGCGAGAGCCGTGCCTGCTGCGCCCGACGCGCTGCCGGCATCCGTCGACTCACCGCCTGATGTCGATTCGCTGGCCGACGGGGCGGGCGACTGAGACGAACTGGTGGCGACGCCGGAAGCGTCGGGCGATGCTGCGGTGGCGTCGAGAGAGCAGCCGACGAGCAGGATGCCCGTGGTCGCCAGGGCGAACACGGCACCGAGCCGGCGCCGGAGGAGGGATGCGGACATGCGGTTCTTTCGCTGCGGGGGCCGGTGCGTGGCCCGCTTCGACAGTATCGACGGGCGATGACATCGCTGTATCCCCAGAACGCAGGGCATCCGGGCAGAGCACGGCGCCCGCGGGGCTCACGTGCCGTCCGCTGGGCGCCGGCGCCTTGATCCGCCCGGAGGAACGCCGGGTCCGGGCGGGAAAACGTGGGCCAAAGCTACACCAGCCGCATGTGAACGTAAAGAAAGCTCGGCTTTCTCCCATGCAACAGGCTTGCCATCGTCACGGAGGAATAGACCGCGCGAACACAGGCCGGAGGGGGCGCCGCGGCACTTTGCCGTTCAGACCGTGAGGAGGACTTTCGTCGCCCGGCGCTCGTCCATCGCTCGGTAGCCTTCGGCGGCCTGATCGAGGGGCAGAACGAGGTCGAACACTCTGCCCGGCTCGATCGTGCGGTTCCAGATGAGCTGGATGAGCTCGGGCAAGTACTGCCGCACTGGCGCGGGTCCGCCGTGCAGGTGCACTCCGGTGTTGAACAGTTCGATGCCCGGGATCGCCACGTCGTGCGAGACGCCGACGAAGCCGGTGTGGCCGCCGGCGCGGGTGGCCCGGATGGCCTGCATCATCGACTCCTGGGTGCCGACGGCCTCGACGACGCTGTGCGCTCCCAGGCCTTCGGTGAGCTCCTTGATCTTCGCCACGCCGGCGTCGCCGCGCTCTTCGACGATGTCGGTCGCGCCGAATTCGCGCGCCAGCTTCTGCCGATCGGCGTGCCGTGACATGGCGATGATCCGCTCGGCCCCGAGCTGTTTCGCGGCGAGAATTGCGCACAGGCCGACGGCGCCGTCACCGACCACCGCCACCGTGGCGCCGGGGCCCGCGTGCGCGGCGACGGCGGCGAACCATCCCGTGCCCAGCACATCCGAGAGCGCCAGGAACGACGGGATCAAGTCGGGATCGGGCATTCCCGGTGTCGCGACCAAGGTCCCGTCGGCGAGTGGTACGCGCGCACGCTCGGCCTGTGTGCCGATCGTTCCCATGAGGACCCGATGCACGCAGTGCGACTGGTATCCGGCGCGGCAGATCTCGCAGGTGTTGTCGGATGCCCAGAACGAGCCGACGACGAAGTCGCCGACCTTCACGTTCTTCACCTCAGAGCCGATCTGCTCGACGACACCCACGTACTCGTGCCCCATCACCGCGTCGTGCACCTTGTCGGCGCCGCGGTACGGCCACAGATCCGACCCGCAGATGCACGTCGCTGACAGCCGGATGACGGCATCCGTCGGCTCGATGATCGTGGGATCTTCCCGTTCCTCCACCCGGACATCGCCGGGCGCGTGCATCACAACACCACGCATCAGGTGGCCTCCTTCGCTTCATGCTGCTTCCAGCAAACCCCCATCGCCCGCCGCACGGGAGTCCTTTGTCATGAGGTGTGCCGACAGTCACTGCGTAATAGCCTGACGGGCATGCCCACGCACATCCTCGCCATCGACCAGGGAACGACGAGTACGAGGGCCATCGTGTTCGATCACGCGGGCAGCGTCGTCGCGACAGGACAGCGCGAACACCGGCAGATTTTCCCCCGCGCAGGCTGGGTCGAGCACGACCCCATGGAGATCTGGCACAACACGCGCGAGGTGATCGGCGTGGCGCTGGGCAAAGCGAACATCACCCGACACGAAATCGCCGCGGTGGGCATCACGAACCAGCGCGAGACCGCAGTCGTGTGGGACAAGAACACGGGCAAGCCGGTCTACAACGCCATCGTGTGGCAGGACACGCGCACGCAGGACTTCGTCGACCGTCTGGCTGCCGACGGCGGCACCGATCGGTTCGCACAGGATGTCGGCCTTCCGTTGGCCACGTACTTCGCCGGGACCAAGATCGCCTGGATCCTCGAGAACGTCGACGGGGCGCGCGAGAAGGCAGAACGCGGCGACCTGCTGTTCGGCACCACCGACACCTGGGTGCTGTGGAACCTCACCGGCGGCAAGCACGACGGCGTGCACGCGACCGATGTGACGAACGCGTCGCGCACGCTGTTCATGGATCTGAAGACCCTCGACTGGCGCGACGACATCCTCGAGGAGTTCGGCGTGCCGCGCTCGATGCTGCCGCAGATCCGGTCGTCGAGCGAGGTGTACGGAACCGCGGAGTCGCACAGCCTGCTGCGCGAGACCCCGATCGCGGGCATCCTCGGTGACCAGCAGGCCGCCACCTTCGGGCAGGCCGCGTTCGGCGCCGGTGAATCGAAGAACACGTACGGAACGGGCAACTTCGTCATCGTCAACACCGGCGAAGAGATAGTGCACAGCGCGAACGGCCTCATCACGACGCTCGCCTACCGCCTCGGCGACGAGGCGCCGCGCTACGCGCTCGAAGGGTCGATCGCCGTCACGGGATCGCTCGTGCAGTGGCTGCGCGACAATCTGGGTCTCATCAGCGACGCGCGCGAGGTCGAGAAGCTGGCGGCATCCGTCGACGACAACGGCGGCGCGTATATCGTGCCTGCGTTTTCGGGACTGTTCGCGCCCTACTGGCGACCGGATGCCCGTGGTGCGATCGTCGGCCTCACCCGCTTCGTCAACAAGGCCCACCTCGCCCGCGCCGCCCTCGAGTCCACCGCGTATCAGACGTGCGATGTGCTCGAGGCGGTGGAACAGGACACCGGAACGCGGCTGGCGGAGCTCAGGGTCGACGGGGGGATGACGGCGAATGCGCTGCTCATGCAGTTCCAGGCGGATGTCCTGGGCATCCCGGTCGTGCGCCCGACCGTCACCGAGACCACGGCTCTGGGCGCCGCGTACGCGGCCGGCCTCGCCGTCGGCTTCTGGAAGGACCGCGACGAGCTCCGCGCGAACTGGCAGGAGGGCGCGCGGTGGGAGCCGACATCCGATCGTGACGACGTCGAGCGGCTGTACCGCACCTGGAAGAAGGCGGTCACGAGAACGTTCGACTGGGTCGAGGACTGACCGTCAGGACTCCTGTAACGATGGTGCTCGCGGCGACGGGCCGATACCGTGGCGGACAACAGCCGGAAGGAGACCGACATTTTCGGGAATTCATTGATGGGCGGGGTCGCCGTCACAGTGGCCATCATCTTCGAAGCGGCCATCGCAGCCCTGTTCATCTGGATCGGGTATCTGGTGATTCGCGCCGCTGTGCGGAGCGCGATGGACGACCATTACCGCAAGGTGCAGTGGTATCAGGAGACCGGGCTCTGGTACAGCGCACGACCGCCGAAGGGCTTGCCGGGCGCGTCCGAGCTCAGCAAGCGCGACCGCAAGGACTTACCCGAAGACGAGCGGCCCGAAGCATAGCGACCACCGTTTCGGATCGGGTCGAAGTCGCAGCCAGGACAGCCCTCGTTCACTCGGCGCACAAACACCGCGGGTATCATCGCCTCACCCCTCTCATGAAGAAGTGATCGCCCTGATACGAGTACTCAGCTACAACCTCCGCAAGAACCACGCGACGGGCGAGTTGCTCGATTTGGCCGCATCCACGGGCGTGGATGTGATGTGCCTGCAAGAGGCCGACACCACCGTGCTGCCGAATGAGGTGGGCACGTTGACGCTCGCGGACTCCACGAAGCGCAATCGCCTCGGCCTTGCCGTGTACTACCGCGAAGACCGCTTCAAGCTGCAGGGCACCGACACGTACGAGCTGAAGAAGTCACTGCATGATCGCGTGCTGGCGCCCGCGCACGAACGCCTGGTCGGAACGCTGCTCGAGGATGCCGCCACCGGTCGCCCGATCGTCGTCGCCTCGTTCCACGCCGCGCCGCTCACCGCGCTGAACTCTCTGCGGCGTACGCAGATCCACGCCGCGCACGCCGAACTGCTGCGGCTGGGCCACGGCGCTCCCACGCTCATGATCGGCGACTACAACTACCCGTTCTTCACGCACGCTCTCGGGGAGAAGGTGAAGGCATCCGGGTACGACATGTCGCTGAGCGACCGCAAGACGTACACGCGCTACAAGTTCTTCAAGGGGCACTTCGACTTCGTGACGTCGGCGGGTCTACACGTGCAGGGAGTGGAGACGCTGCCGCGCGGGGACTCCGATCACATGCCGATCGTCGTTTCAGCCGAGTACGGAGCGGCCACGGCCGAGGGATAGACCCGCTGAGCGCGGGCCAGGCGACAGACTGCCGGGCGACTCACGTGCCGACCGAGGCATGGTCGGTCGAACAGCCGCGGTGATGAGCGATCCGGCGGCGTAGCCGGGGCATAGGCCGCTGGTTACGATTAACGGGTGACCGCCCTCGTCGAACTCTCCACCGCTGAACTGCGCTCGCTGCACGAGCAGTTGACCGCGGACTACGACGCGCTCGTGAAGCGCGGACTGCACCTCGACATCACGCGCGGAAAGCCGTCGGCCGCGCAGCTGGATCTCTCGAACGAGTTGCTCGAGCTGCCCGGCGAGCACGACTACCGCGACGCCGCGGGCACGGACCTGCGCAACTACGGAAACACGCAGGGAATCACCGAGCTGCGCGCCCTCTTCTCCGACGTGCTGCGCGTTCCCGTGCCGCAGCTTCTGGCGCTCGGCAACTCGAGTCTCACCGTCATGCACGACATCGTCGCCCAGGCGATGCTGCACGGGCTGCCCGAGAGCGAGCGGCCGTGGTCGCGCGAAGAGACCGTCTCGTTCCTCTGCCCCGTTCCCGGGTACGACCGGCATTTCGCGGTGACCGAGCACCTGGGCATCCGCATGATCCCGGTGCCGATGACGGATGCCGGCCCCGACGTCGCCGAGGTCGAGCGCCTGCTCGCCGAAGACCCCACCATTCGCGGCATGTGGTGTGTTCCGGTGCATTCGAACCCGACCGGCGCGATCTACAGCGAGGAGGTCGCGAGGGCTCTCGTGTCGCTGCCGGCGGCATCCGATTTCCGCATCTTCTGGGACAACGCGTACGTGGTGCATCACCTGACGGACGACGTGCCCGAGCCGATCGACATACTGTCTTTGGCGGCCGAGGCGGGGAACCCGAATCGTGTTCTTGTGTTCGCCTCGACGTCGAAGATCACGTATCCGGGCGCGGGTGTCGCATTCTTCGGCTCCTCGCCCGAGAACGTGTCGTGGTTCCTCAGCCACTCCGCCGTGCAGTCCATCGGGCCGGACAAGATCAACCAGCTGCGGCACGTGCGGTTCTTGAAGGACGCGCAAGGCGTCGCCGACCACATGCTGAAGCATCGCGAGATCATCGCTCCGAAGTTCGCCGAGGTCGAGGAGGTGCTGCGCCGTCGGCTCGCGCCGTACGAGGCCGCTACGTGGACCTCTCCGTCCGGCGGGTACTTCGTGAGCCTCGACGTGCACGATGGATGCGCCGCGCGAGCGGTCGCGCTCGCCGCGCAGGCGGGCATCGCCGTCACCCCCGCGGGATCGACGTATCCGTACCACCGCGACCCGCGCGACGCGAACATCCGCATCGCCCCGACGATGCCTCCGCTCTCCGAGCTCGTGGAGGCGATGGAAGGGCTGTGCACCGCGGTGCTGCTCGCCGAGGTCGAGCGCCTGGTGGGCGTCGCCGACTGAGGCCCCTGTTCGACGAGGGGCCCGGCGGAGAAGACGTCCCGGTCCCGCCTGGTTCCTCCTGTCGGGTTCGGTCCGGTTTCGTCCTGTCCGGTTTCGTCCTGTCCGGTTTCGTCCCGGTCCCGGGCCTCGCCGTCCGTCCCTCTACCACCTGTGGCGACACTATTTCAGGTCATTTCGACCCAGGACGCAGATACATCGATGTGACTCGAAATGACCTGAATTAGTGTCCGGGAGGCCCCGGCAGCGGCGCGGGCGGGAGGGGCGCGGTGTCGACGCGTGCGGTCGTGTCCGGCGCAGCGACCCGCGCGGTCGTCTCCGGCGCTGCGACGCGTGCGGTCGTCTCCGGTGCCGCGACCCGCGTGGTCGTGTCCGGCGCTGCGACCCGCGCGGTCGTGTCCGCTGCCGCGACCTGCGCGGGGGCGTCCGGGGCCGCTTTCGGACGGCCGGGCAGCGCCAGCGCGAGCAGGGTGGCCAGAGCGGCGAACGCGATCGCCCACCAGAACGCGAGGTCGTAGGCGGTCGCCGCGCCGGAGGTGCCCTGCGCGGCGTGCGTCGTGAGACCGGACTGCAGAATGACGGCGAGCACGGCCGTGCCGAACGAACCGCCGAGCTGCTGGGCGGTGCGGGTGATGATGCTCGAGTGCGGAATGTCGGGGCGCTCCAGTCCCTGGAACGACGCCACCATCAGCGGCATCACGATGGCACCCAGCCCGAAGCCGCGCACCAGCAGCACGGCCATCAGGAACCACTCGTTGGTGGTCGCGGTGCTGAACGCGAACGGGATCGTGGCGAGGCCGACGATCGCGAAGCCGGCGACACCGACCCAGCGAGCGCCGATCGAGTCGGAGAGCCGGCCGGCGAGTGTGCGGCTGAGCAGCGTGCCGATGCCCTGCGGAATGAGGAACAGACCGGCGGCGAGCACATCCATCCCGCGCAGCTGCTGCAGGTAAAGGGGGAGCAGCAGCATGATGCCGTACGCGGCAATGCCGCTGAGGAACAGCAGCGCGGATGCCGACCACACCGATCGATGCCGAAGCAGTCGCAGATCGACCAGCGCCCGATCCCCGCGCCGCAGGGCCCAGGCGACGAACGCCGCCAGAAGCACCGCGCCGACCGTTATCGGCAGCCAGGCGTCCGTTGCGGCGAAGCCGTCGGTGCCCGCGGAGTTCGACAGGCCGAGCAGCAGCGCCACGAGCGACGGCAGGAGCAGAACCATGCCAACGATGTCAAGACGCGGCCGGGCCGCCGGGCGGACGTCCCGCGGCAGCAGGCGCCAGGCGAGGAACAGGCCGACGACGCAGAACGGTACGTTGACCCAGAAGATCCACCGCCAGTCGAGCCAGTTCAAGATGATGCCGCCCACGGCGGGACCGAGGATCGGACCCAGCATGGCCGGAAGACCGACCGTCGCCGCGATGCGCCCGAGGTTCTTGCCGCCGGCCGCCTGCATGAGGAGCGTCTGCATCAGCGGCAGCATGATGCCGCCGCCGACACCCTGCAGCACGCGGAACGCGATGAGCGATTCGGCATTCCAGGCGAGGCTGCTGAGGATCGATCCCAGCAGGAAGAGCGAGAGGGCGAACATCCAGGCGCGTTTGCCGCCGAAGCGCTGCTGGATCCATGCGCTGAGCGGCACGGTGGCGGCGAGGGCCAGCACGTAACCGGTGGTCACCCACTGGATCGTGGAGACCGAGACGTGCAGGTCTTTCGAGAGCGTGTGCAGGGCGACGCTCATGATCGTGGTGTCGAAGACGACGGCGAGAACGCCGACGATCAAGGCGCCGGCGACGCGATTCACGGAGGGGCTCGCGGCGGCCTGGTCGCCCGAGGCACCCGCTGCGGGGCTGGTGCCGGCCGCCGGGGATGCGGCATCGTCGCGGCGCGACGTGTTGGTCTGGGGGCGTTTCGCGCTCATGGTGACCTTTCATTTAGATACAATCGTGTATCTAAATGGACACGCTACGCCGATTGGATAAGATACACAAGTGGATCTTGAAGCGGATGGCCCATCCACTCGCCGACGCGGGCCGGAGCTCGAGGCTGCGCTGCTCGACGCGGCGTGGGACGAACTGACAGAGAAGGGCTACAGCGGTCTGACGTTCGATGCGGTCGCCGAACGCGCGCACACGAGCCGCCCCGTGATCTACCGGAGATGGTCCGAGCGCGAGTCCCTCGTGCTGGCGGCGATCCGGCATCACTACGACGCCGAGCCGATCGACATTCCCGACACCGGATCCCTGCGCGGCGACCTTTACGCGCTGCTGCGTCTGGCGAGCGATCGCCGGGCCGATATGGCCGTGATGATCAGCGCGCAGCTCGCCGGTCTGTTCAGCGAGACGGGCATGTCACTGGGAACGGCGAGGGAGCGCCTGCTCGGCCAGGGGACGATATGGGACACCGTCATCCTCACGCGCGCGCAAGAACGCGGCGAGATCGACCTTGATGCCGTGCCCGCGCGGGTGCAGAGCCTTCCGTTCGACCTGATGCGGCACGAGCTGCTGATGACGCACGAGCCGGTCTCCGACGAGTTCATCGCCACCGTCGTCGACGAGATGTTCCTGCCGCTGGTGGCGCATCACATGGACTACGGGAACGGCGTCGTTCCGCCAGACTGATCGGGTGCCCCGATCCGCGACACTGAACCGGCCGCTGGCGCTGCTCGCCGCCGTCGGCATGTCGATGGAGAACCTCGACGGCACGATCATCCAGACCGCCGCACCCGCCATGGCCCACGACTTCGGCGTGCGCGCCGTCGACCTGAACCTCGCGATGACGGCATACCTGCTCACGGTGGCCGTGTGTGTTCCGGTCAGCGGATGGCTCGCGGACCGGTTCGGGGAACGTCGCGTGTTCGCGACCGCCATCGCCGTCTTCACCGTGGCATCCGTGCTCTGCGCCGTCTCCGTCAGCCTCCCGGAACTCAGCGCGGCTCGTGTGCTGCAGGGCGTCGGCGGCGCGATGATGGTGCCGGTCGGTCGACTCGCCGTGCTGCGCGGGCTCGACCGGCGCGACCTGTTGGATGCCATGGCCTACCTCACCTGGCCCGCTCTCGTCGCGCCTGTGATCGCGCCGGCGCTGGGTGGCATCCTCACCGACACGGTCGGTTGGCCGTGGGTGTTCCTCATCAACATCCCGTTCGGGATCGTTGCATTCGTCGCGACCTGGTGGATCGTGCCCGACAACCGTGGCGCACAGCGGCGCCGGCTCGACTGGTCGGGATTCGCCTTCGCCGGTGTCGCGCTCGCCGCACTCGTGCTCGGCATGGAAGAGATCGGGGCGACGCCGACGAACTGGTGGTGGGCCTGCTCCTACCTCGTGGTGGCGGCGGCAGCCGGCGCAGCGGGAGTGGCGTGGATGCGGCGAGCCAGGCATCCGCTGCTCGACTTCTCCGCGCTGCGGATCGATACATTCCGCGTGGGGAATGTAGGTGGAGGGGTGTACCGGCTCATCATCAGCGCGGCGCCGTTCCTCTTCACGCTGCTCTTCCAGGTGGGTTTCGGATGGAGTGCGGCGCAGGCCGGGCTTCTCGTCGGTGCCGTGTTCGTCGGCAACATCGCGATCAAGCCGCTGACGACGCCGCTGATCCGACGTTTCGGATTCCGCGGCGTGATCGTCGGCAGCAACCTGCTGGGGGCGGTGGTCTTCGTGGCCTGCATGTTCATCGATCCGGCGACCCCGCTCTGGGCCATTCTGGTGCTGCTCTTCTTCAGCGGCGTCTTCCGGTCCATCGGGTTCAGCGGCTACAACTCGATGCAGTTCGCCGACGTGCCGGCCGAGCGCATGACCTCCGCCAACACTCTGGCCTCCACGATGCAGCAGGTCGCGGTCGGGCTCGGCATCGCCGTCGCGGCGCTGATCGTGCGGTTCACCACCGCGCTTGCGGGCGCGCTCGGACCGGTGGATGTCTGGCTCGGCTATCGCTGGGCGCTCGCCGTGGTCGCGTTGCTGCTGATGTTCCCGCTCGTGGAGGCCGCGCTCCTGCCGAAGCACGCCGGGGAGCACGCGACGCGTCGGTAGCCGTCAACGGAAGTCCCGACCGCCGGGCCGTCGCGCAGGTCCGACAGTTCCGAAGGACGTGCCGATATGCGAACGCAGATGGAGTTCGAGTCGCCATCTGTCCTCCGGAACGGTCTGCGGGCACGGCCCTCGGGGATGGTCTGCGGGGGCGGATCCGGGGGACGGCTCTCGGGGATGGCCTGCGGGGAACGGCTCTCGGGGAACGGTTCTCGGGGACGGTCCCCGGAAGCGGCCCACGGGAACGGTCGGCCAGAATGGATCGGTGCCCGATCGCATCCTCACCGTGTCCGACGTCTCGTTCGTGCGCCAGGGGCGCGCCATCCTCTCGGCGATCTCGCTCGAAGTCGACCGCGGCCAGCACTGGGCTCTGATCGGGGCGAACGGCGCAGGCAAGTCGACGCTGCTCAGCCTGCTCGGAGCGGTGCAGCATCCGACGACCGGGAGCGTCGACGTTCTCGGCAACCGCCTCGGTCGCGTCGACCTGCGCGAGCTGCGCTCGATCATCGGTCATGTGAATCCGCGGCACGAGGTGCGCTCGCCGCTGACGGTGCGCGAGGTCGTCGCCACCGGGGTGACCGGTACCCAGGAACTCATGATGCGGTGGGCGCCCTCCGAGGCCGAGAGCGCCCGTATCGACGAGCTGATCGAGCTCATGGGCATGACGGATCGGCGGGAAGCCCGCTGGCAGACGCTCTCGCAGGGTGAGCGCGGCCGCGCGCTCATCGCCCGCGCGCTGATGCCCGACCCGGGGCTGCTGCTGCTCGACGAACCGACCACCGGGCTGGACATCGCGGCACGGGAGCACCTCCTCGACCGGGTGGACGAGCTGAGAGCGCGGCATCCGGATCTTGCCAGCGTGCTGGTCACCCACCACCTCGAAGAGCTTCCGGCGTCGACCACGCACGCGATGCTGCTGCGCGACGGCCGGGTGCTCGCGCAGGGCGACGCGGATGCCGTGCTCACCGGGCCGCTCGTCAGTGATGCGCTCGACTACCCGCTCTCGATTCTGCGGGTCGAAGGTCGCTGGAGTGTGCGCACGGACAAAGCCGCGACTCTCCGCTGAGCGCACCACGAAGTGGGGACGGCTCCGCTGTGAGGCTCCGCGAAGTGGGGACGGCTCCGCTGTGAGGCTCCACGAGCGGCGACAGCTCCGCTGTGAGGCTCCACGAGCGGCGACAGCTCCGCTGTGAGGCTCCGCGAGTGGGGACGACTCCGCTGTCGCAAACTGCGGGTCGGATGCGGCGGCGGGAGGGAGCGGCGTTACGAAGCGTCGTCGACGGGCGCGCTGCGCCGGGCCGGATCGTGGCCCTCCATGGTGTGCGCGACAGGGATCACGATGACGGGCCGTGCCTGGTTGTGCGCGAGACTCACCGCGATTGAACCGGCCAGGAACTCCTCGAGACTGGCCCGGAATCCGGGCTTGCGCGTGCCCACCGCGATGGCGCGCGCATCGCGCTCCTCCGCGAGCCGGGCCAATTCGATGGCAGGGTCACCGGCGCGGGCGAGGAAGGCGGCCTCGGCGTGCGGCACGAGATCGCGCACCCGCTGTGCGAGGTCCGGATCGAACGTCTCCTCCTGCGCGTCGGGCACATCGGGGTCGAGCGGCATCGACAGCACGGACCCGTCGGGCAGCGTGCTGATCGAATATCGCAGGGGCTCCACCGTGACGAACAACAGCGGCGAGCCGAGATCGGCGGCGAGCGAGGCCGCCTCGGTGATCACCGCGTCGGGGACGTCGGCGACGACTCCTACGACGAGAGGACGAACGGATGCCGCACCCGCGGCCTGCGAACCTGCTGCCTCGGTCATGTTGGCACTATACCGACGCCTCTGGCGGCGGACCGAGGGCTTGCGGGCGCGTCAGCCGAGCAGCAGA
Source organism: Humibacter albus DSM 18994 (assembly GCF_000421825.1). Lineage (GTDB taxonomy): Bacteria > Actinomycetota > Actinomycetes > Actinomycetales > Microbacteriaceae > Humibacter > Humibacter albus. The sequence continues at coordinate 33,555 of NZ_ATXT01000020.1, read as the reverse complement.
GTACGCAGTTGATCGGCCGAGTGCACGACGGCCATGGCGCCGACCGCCTCGACCGGCGAGCCGTAGCCCCATTCGACGAGAACGGTGGGGACGCCGTTGGCCTCGGCGCCGAGCACGTCGTGGCCGCGGTCGCCCACCATCACGAGGTGGGACGTGTCGATGTCACGGGCATCCAACTGCTCGACCACCGAGCGGATGACGTCGGCTTTGGTGTCGATGTGCTGGGACTCGTCCGAGCCGCCGATGACCGTGAAGTACGGAAGCAGGCCGAAGTGGTCGATGATGCGCCTCGCGCGTTGCACGGGCTTGCTCGTGGCCAGCGCGACGGGCACGCCGGCCTCGTTCAGGGCGCGCAGCAGGCCGACCATGCCGGGGAACACGGCATTGCCGTTCACGTCGGTGTAATCGGCGCGGGCGCGGTAGGCGACAAGCGCCTCTGCGGATTCGTCGGGGTCGAGGCCGAGCGAGCGGAGCGTCTCATGCAGAGGCGGGCCGACGTGCACGGTGAGGTCGTCGGGGCTGGGCACGGGGCGGCCGATGTCAGCGAGGGCGCCCGCAAGAGATGCAGTGATGCCCGGGGCGGAGTCGGTCAGCGTGCCGTCGAGATCGAACAGCACTCCAGACCACGTTGTCGTGGTCCGAGTGGGCTGTTCGCTCATGATCGAAGTCGGGAAAGTCATGGCCCGGGTATATTACGACCTTTTTGCGAGAGCCGCCTCGACGTGCTCGCGAGCGACCACCTGCGCGTGCGTTCCGGGGTTGAACTGCACAGCGATGAAATCGGCGGTGCCGATGAGTTCGAGCGCCTCGCGAGCGGGGATGATCACCGACTGCACGAGCGATCCCTCGACCTCCAGCTCGTCATTGGTCTTGCCCACGGCGGTCTGGAGTTCGCGAATGGAGGTAAAGAGCGGAAGCACCGGGCGGCCGTCGGTGGAGGCAATGGTGCGCACGCGGGTGCCGGTCTCGGGGCTCGAGCCGGTGACATCCACCACGAGTCCGCCCTTCATGGATGCCGTCAGCAGCTCCTCGAGGCCCTCCAGGCTCGGTGTCGCGGCGAGCGACTCCAGAGCGCGACGCACCGCCGTGTTCTCGTAGCTCTTGGGAAAGGGAGGTCGTGGTTTCACCTGCTCCACGCTACCCGGCACCGATGTCCCATTCCCCGGCCCCCCGGGTGGCCGACTCCGGTTGACTGCTCCCCGGGTGGCCGACTCCGGTCGACGGTTCCCAGGGGGACCGACGCATTGCACCGACCGAATGTCGCATCGAATCCTGCCCCCTTCAGATCTGACCGACAAGACCGACATCTGCGCGATAGGAACAACAGCTGAGCGACAGAACCGACATCTGAAGAACAAGGCGCCGAACGAATATCCGACGAATGCCTCTACCGCCTGCGATGATGAGAATGCGTCCGAGTTCTCCCCGTCGAATAGCGCGGCGATTGCCACGAGACATCGCAATTACGTAGGGTTATCGCATGGCGAAGAAAACCACTGTGATTCTGGTCGACGATATCGAGGACGTCGAAATCGAGAACGGAAACGGCGAGACCGTCTTTTTCGCGCTCGACGGCATCTCCTATGAGATCGACCTGAACGACAAGAATGCGAAGGCTTTGCGCGACGCGCTGAAGCCGTTCGTCGATGCGGGCCGTCGCACGGCACGCAGCACTCGCGGCGTGGCATCCGCACGCGCCTCCCGCTCCTCGAAGGAAGATCTCGGCGCGGTCCGCGAATGGCTGCGTTCGCACGGCCACACAGTGTCGGATCGCGGTCGTATTCCGGCCTCGCTCATGGACGAATACCGCGCCAACTCCTAGGCCGTATTGCCATACTCGCGCTGCGCCGCGGTGTACGTCATCGACCTGCCGAGCACATCCTCGCCCGCCCGCGAGCCCAACAACACGACCTAGAAGAGTCGGCTGAGTGAGTCGTCGATTCCTCGCATCTCGTCGTAATCCAGAACAACACAGCGGATGCCGCGATCTTCTGCGAGCGTGCGGGCCTGCGGTTTGATCTCCTGTGCGGCGAACACGCCTGCCACAGGCGCGAGAAGCGGGTCCCGGTTCATCAATTCCAGATAGCGCGTCAACTGCTCGACGCCGTCGATGTCGCCGCGACGCTTGAGTTCAACGGCGACGGAATGCCCGTCCGAATCGCGCGCCAGAATATCGACCGGCCCGATCGCGGTCATGTATTCACGACGCACCAGAGTGTGTCCTTCGCCGAGCCGATGGATCTGCTCCGCCAGCAGCTTCTGCAGGTGTGCTTCGACGCCATCCTTCTGCAGGCCGGGATCGACACCGAGTTCGTGCTGGGAGTCGTGCAGCACCTCGTGCACGCTCACGATGAGGCGGTCGGAAGTCTTGGTGTGGGTGACGGTCCAGATCTGCTGAGCGCCGGCATCCGTCTGCGCTTCGTCGGGCTCGGAAACGGTGAGTGTGCAGGGCGGGCTCATCCAGTTCAGCGGCTTGTACGAACCGCCGTCGGAGTGCACCAGCACGCTGCCGTCCGCCTTGAGCACGAGAAGGCGCGTCGCCAGGGGGAGATGGGCGCTCAATCGCCCCGCGTAGTCCACTGAGCACCGAGCCACAACCAACCGCACCCGTTGAGGGTAACGGATGCCGGCGACGTGCGCGGGACGTCCGGTCTCCGACACTATTTCAGGCTATTTCGCCTCATGTCCATATATCTGCGTGCTGAGCCGAAATAGCCTGAATCAGTGCGCGGATGGCTGGTGGGCGGCATCGCTCGTGGGCGCGCATGGCCGGGCGCGCACGGCTGGTGGGCGGCGTGGCTGGTGGGCGCGCATGGCTGGTGGGCGGCGTGGCTGGCGGGCGCGCACGGCTGGTGGGCGGCGTGGATGTCGGGCGCCGGTCAGGCGAGGTCGCGTTCGGGTGCTGGGGTGGTCGCTCTGTCGGCGTGCTGCTGCTGTCGCAGAGCCGGGGCGCAGAAGAAGGCGGCGACGAGTAGGACGAGGATGACGAACAGGGCGTTCAGGATGCCGATCTGCTGGCCGAGGAAGCCGATGATCGGCGGGCCGGCCAGGAACGCGACGTAGCCGATCATCGCGACGGCCGACACCCGGGCGGTGGCGTTCCTCTCGTCGTCGGCCGCGGCCGACATGCCGAGCGGGAATCCCAGCGAGGCTCCGAGGCCCCAGAGCACGACGCCGACGACGTAGGCCCAGGGCGCGGGGACCAGGATGAACATGAGCAGGCCGATCACGCCCAGTCCGGCCGTGACACGGATCGACCAGACGCGTCCGATGCGGTCGACGGCGGGGCCGCCGACGACACGGCCGACGGTCATCGCGGCGACGAACACGTCGAGCACGAGCGCTCCGCCCGCGTTCGTCAGGCCGTGGCCGTCCACCGATGCCAGCGCGATCCAGTCGTTGGCGGAGCCCTCGGCGAACGCCATGCCGAGCATGACGATGCCGATCAGAACGAGGCGCAGGTCGGCCCACACCGTGAGCTGCGACTTCACCGTCTCGGTGAACGAGCGCCGGCGCGCGGGGGCGGCGACGGACGGATCGTCGAAGGCGTCGAGAGCGCGCTGGTCGGCATCCACGACGTCTTGCGTGTTCGGCACGAATCGCACCGCGGCGACTCCGGCGACGATCGTGACCACCGTCATGCCGAGGAAGTGCCAGAAGATCGAGATGCCCAGGGCGGCGGCCGCGGCCCCGATGCCGGCGCCGACGACCGTGCCGATGCTGAAGCAGGCGTGCATGAAGGGCATGATCGTGCGGCCGATGCGCCGCTCGACGGCTGCCGCCGAGACGTTCATCATCACGTCGATGGCGCCATTGCCGAGACCGAGCAGCGCCAGGCCGATGATGACGATCGGGAGTGAGACCAGCACGGTGGTGCCCACACCGATGACGGCGACCCCGATCGCGGCCGTGCACAGCACGAGCGTCATGCCGACCTTCGTGCCGAATCGTGCCTGAATGCTCGGTGCGACGACGAGGCCGATGATGGCGCCGATCGAGACGCCGAGCAGGATCAGGCCGACGACATCCGTCGAGAGGTGCAGGGAGTCGCGCACGCCCGGTACGCGCGAGACCCACGTCGAGAGGTACAGGCCGCTCACGATGAAGATGACGAAGAGCGCGTTGCGCCAGGCGCGCAGCTCCGGTGCGATGCGGACTCGGGGGGATGCGGTGTCGGTGCGTGCCATGCTCGTTCGATCTTTGGGCGCTGCGGCCGGGTTGGAGAAGAAGGGGTTGTTGGGGAGGAGTGCCTCGGCCGACCGCTGGGATCAGAATCGGCCGGCCGAGGCCGTGGGTGCGGATGGTGCGCAGCGCACACCCCCGAGCACACTGCGCAGACGCGGTATCCGCTGCCCACCGGAGGATGAGTATGGGGGATCCGACTCGGTGTCGAATCGATTCGAGTGCGTCTTTCGCCTAAGCTAGCGAATCGGACGCACCCCGTCAAGACGGGTGCGGCCAGGCCGACGCCCGGCACGGCCACCGCATTGTTCGCCGGAACAGTGTCCATGCATCTCGGCGGAGACGTTCGCGCGCTCGCCGCACGAAGGGAGTCGGATGCCCGATCACGATTCCAGCCGCCCGACGCTCGCCGACGTCGCAGCCAGAGCCGGGGTTTCCGCCTCGACCGCCTCGCTCGCCTTCAGCGGCTCGGGCCCCGTCGCGGATGCGACGAAGGAACGGGTGCTCGCCGCCGCCCGTGAGCTTCACTACGCGGGACCGGACCCGAGAGCGCGATCGCTGCGTCGAGGCCGCTCCGGCATCATCGGCGTGGTCATCGAGGAACGCGTGCGGGAGGCGTTCCGCGACCCGATCCAGATCGCGACCATGGACGGACTGTCGCAGGAGATCGGCCGCATCGATGCGGCACTGCTCATCCTCGCGGCGGCGGCGCCCGCTCCGCAGCTCGCCGGCGTGAAGGCCATGCCTCCGCAGCCGGCGCCTCCGGTCACCGTCGAGGACGCGCCCATCGACGCTGCGGTGCTGATGGGATGCTCGCCACGACTCGCCGACAGCATCTCCGCGTTGCGAGACCGGGGGATTCCGGTCGTGGCGATCGAGGGGCTGCCGGCGGAGGGCATCCTCATCATCGAGCAGGACAACCACGATGCCACCGTGCGCGGCGCCCGGCACCTGCAGGAGCTCGGACACGAGCGCGTCGCGATCATCACGCTGCCGCTCGACGCGGCGCATCACCGTGGTCTGATCCCGGATGACCTCATCGCGATCAGCTCGTCTGCGACCGCGCTGCAGCGTCTCGAGGGCGCGCGGGCCGTGTTCCCGGATGCTCCGGCGTACGCCGCCGCCGGAAGCTACGTCGACGAGGGCCTGCGCGTGGCCCGCGAGATCCTCTCCGTTGCGGCCGACGAACGGCCGACGGCGATCATCGCCCAGAGCGATCTGCTGGCGGCTGGCGTGATCCGCGCGGCGGAGGAGCTGGGCATCCGCGTTCCCGACGAGCTCAGCGTGATCGGCTTCGACGGCGTGCGCGTCGACGGCCTTGGGCCGTACGTGCTCACCACCCTGGAGCAGCCCGCGTACGAGAAGGGACGTGCGGCGGGGCGCGCCATCGTGCGGATGCTCGAGGGTCGCGAAACCGAGACCGTCTCGTTCACCTCGGTGCTGCGGGTGGGCAACACGACGGCGGCGCGGGCGTAGGGCGCGAAGTCGGCGCGGGCGCGGAGCGGCGCGTGGAGGCGGTCAGGCGCGCACGGCGCCCACGACCATCCATCGGGAACCGCGGGCGCGCAGACCCAGGGTGAGAGCACGGGCGCCGAGGTAGCCGAGCGCGAACGCCAGTGTGAGCCAGGCGAGTGCCGCGGAGCCGCCGAAGACGACGGCCGCCCAGGCGCACGGCACGAACACGGCGAGGTTCGCGAAGCCCGTGAGTGCGAGGTAGCGGGCATCTCCCGCACCGATCAGCACGCCGTCGAGCACGAACACGTAGCCGCCCAGCGGCGTCGTCACTCCGAGGATTGCGAGCGGAATCGGCAGCAGCGCGAGCACCGATGGGTCGCTCGTGAACACCCACCCGAACACGGGACTCAGCGCGATCAGCAGCGCGCCGATCACCGCTCCACCGCCCACACCCCACCAGAGGCAGCGGCGCAGCACGGCGCGCACGGCTTCCGTGTCACCGGTGCCCAGCGAGTGGCCGATGAGGGCCTGCGCGGCGATGGCGAGAGCATCCAGAGCGAGAGCGACCGCGTTGTAGACCGACATGGTGACCTGCCAGGTGGCGAGGGCATCCGAGGAGATGTCGGTGGCCAGAAACACCGCGAGCACGATCGCGGCGCGCAGGCTGGCCGTGCGCAGGAACAGCCACCAGCCCGCGCCGCTGAGCCCGAGCACGCCGGCCGCACGCGGACGCAAGACCGCGCCTGCGCGACGCGCGTGACGCACCGCGACGACGATGTAGACCGCTGCCATGCCCCACTGCGCGATCACGGTGCCCGTCGCGGATCCCTCCACGCCGAGACCTGCGCCGTAGATGAACAGGGCGTTGAGCGCGATGTTGGCCGCGAACCCGCCGGATGCCACAGAGAGCGGCGTGCGCGTGTCCTGCAGTCCGCGCAAGAGTCCGGATGCCGCGTACACGATGAGCATTGCGGGAAGACCGGCCATCGAGATGGCGAGGTAGACGGATGCCTGCACCGCGACATCCCGCTGCGCACCGAACGCGGCCACCAGGTACGGCGCGGCGAACACGCCGATCACCGCCAGCACCACGCCGATGCCGGCGGCCAGCCACATGCCGTCGACGCCGGCTTCGAGTGCTTCGCGGCGATGGCCGGCGCCGAGGCGTCGCGCGACAGCCGGTGTCGTGCCATAGGCGAGGAACACCATGAGGCCGACGATCGTCTGCAGCACGGCGCCGGCGATGCCGAGGGCGGCGAGCGGGATCGCCCCGAGATGGCCGACGAGGGCGGAGTCCGCCAGTAGGAAGAGCGGCTCGGCCACGAGCGCGCCGAACGCGGGGACCGCGAGACGCATGATCTCGCGGTCGGTGCTGCGCATGCTCCGACTGTATCGGCGGCGGCCGGTACCGCCTTGGCCGGGAACCGAGACAGGGGAAGGGGCCGCTGCCGGGTGGCGGCGTGTTCGAATTAGAAACATTCACAAAATTGTGAAACAAGCGTACTGTCGGTCGCATGACAACAGTGATCGACATCCGCGGCCTGCAGAAGCGGTTCGGCCGCGTGCAGGCGCTCGACGGCCTCGACCTCGAGGTGGGCGAGGGAGAGGTGCACGGCTTTCTCGGGCCGAACGGCGCGGGCAAGACGACGACCATCCGGGTTCTGCTCGGCCTGATCCGGGCATCCGGTGGCACTGCCGAAGTCTTCGGCCGGTCGCCATGGGGCAAGGCGGCAGCGCTGCACGAACGCATCGCGTACGTGCCGGGCGACGTGGCACTCTGGCCGAACCTGTCGGGCGGCGAGATCATCGACCTTCTCGCGCGGCTGCGCGGCGCCGACACCGGGACCGGGGACTACAAGGCGCGTCGCGCCCGCCTCGTGGACGCCTTCCAGTTCGATCCGCGCAAGAAGGCGGGCACCTATTCCAAGGGCAACCGGCAGAAGGTTTCGCTGATCGCGGCGTTCGCGGTACCCGCGTCGCTCTACATCCTCGATGAGCCCACAAGCGGCCTCGACCCGGTGATGGAGGCGGTGTTCTCCGAGGAGGTGTCGACTATCGCGAAGAACGACGGTTCGAGCATCCTGCTCTCCAGCCACATCCTCTCCGAGGTGGAGGCGCTCTGCGATCGCGTCACGATCATCCGGGCGGGCAGAGCCGTGGAATCGGGCACTCTCGCCGACCTGCGGCATCTCACGCGCACCGAGGTCTCGTTCGTCTCCGACGGAATCGACGAAGCGTCGGTGCGGGCGTTGGCAGGCGTGCACGACGTGGCTGTGGCATCCGATCGCTACCACTTCACGGTCGACAGCGCGGATGTCTCGGCCCTGCTCCCCGGGCTCGGTGCGTTGAGTGTGCAGTCGCTGACGATCACGCCGCCGTCGCTGGAGGAGCTGTTCCTGCGGCACTACGGCGATGAGATCACGGCCGCGAACGACGATCTCGAGCCGGTGGCGCGATGAGCGCCGCCGCCGTGCTACTGCGGTTCCGCCTCCGCCGAGACTGGGTGATCCTTCCTGTCTGGCTGGTGGTGATGGCGTTCAGCGTGCTCTTCGTGGCGGCCGCGCTGGCCTCGACCTACAACACGGAGACGCTGCGCACCGCCGTGGTGCGGCTGGCCGCCGTGAACCCGACGCTGCTGGCGCTGCGCGGCGATCCGGACGGCACGTCGCCCGGCAACTTCTTCATGGTGGAGATCGGCTCCTACCTCGGACTGCTCGTCGCCTTCATGAACACGTTCCTCGCGGTTCGGCACACTCGCGCCGACGAGCAGGCCGGCCGCACAGAGCTGCTCTTGACGACCCGGGCCGATCGCGGCGCTCTCACGATCGCGACCCTCTCGCTGGCGGTGATCGCGAACGTCGGAGTCGGACTGTTCGGAGCCCTTGCGGCGATCGCGGCGGGCTATGAGGCCTACGGCTCCCTGGTGCTCGGCTGGGAGCTGGCGACGACCGGACTCGCGTTCTTCGCCGTGGGGCTGCTGTTCGCGCAGATCTTCTCCACATCCCGTGCCGCGAACGCCTGGGGTGTGGCCGCGATCGGCGCGTTCTGGGTGATCGAGGCGGCGGGATCGGCCACCGGGACGGCGTCGGCCGACGGCCTGCACGTCACGCCCGGACCGGCGATCTGGTTCAGCCCGATCGGGTGGGGTCTGCGCACGCTTCCGTACGTCGAGAACCTCTGGTGGCCCGGCCTGCTGAGCCTGGCGCTCGCCGTGGCGCTGGCGGCCGTGGCCGTCGTGCTGCAGCGTTCACGCGACACCGGCGCCGGACTGGTGGCGGCCCGTCCGGGTCGTGCGAGCGCCTCGTCGGCGTTGCGGGGAACGTTCTCGCTCTCCTGGCGGCTGCAGCGGGCATCCATCATCGGCTGGGGCATCGGCGCGGTGCTCGGCGCGGCGGCGATCGGCGCGCTGGGCAAGACGCTGAACGACAGCATCTCGAAGAATCCCGACGTGTCGAAGGCGATCGGTGAGATGGGCACCGGCGGCGGCACCGTGTTCGAGGTCTTCATCGGCGTCATGATCGCGCTGATCGGGCTCGTCGTCGCGGGCGCAGCGATCCAGACGGCGATGCGGATGCGCCAGGAGGAGGCATCCTCGACCGCGGAGATCGTGCTGGCCACGGCCGCTTCCCGGCTGCGCTGGTACGTGTCGTACGTGGTGCTCGCACTCGTGGCATCCGCGGTACTGCTGGCGCTGTCGGGACTCGTGGCCGGCGCCTCGCTGATGAACGTCGACGCCGAACTGCTCGGGCAGACGTTCGCGCTGTCGATGGCGCAGCTGCCCGCGGTGGCGGTGTACATGGCGGTGACGGCGTTGGCGTTCGCCGTCGTGCCGCGGGCCACGATCGCCGTCGGGTGGATCGCGTTCGGCGTCGGCATCGTGCTCGGCGAGTTCGGCAGCCTGCTCAACCTGCCCGACTGGGTGCGGCAGATCACGCCCACCGCGCACACGCCTGTGCCGCCGCTGTCGCACGCGGACTTCAGCGGAACCTGGTGGCTCAGCCTCATCGCCGTCGCGCTGCTGGTGATCGCGGGTGCGGCCTTCCGTCGCCGGGACATCGTGTCGAGAGGATGACCGAGAGGAGTTCGACGCCCGGCGCTCGAGGCGGCGGGGCAGCGGGACAACCGGCAGAATCGACAGGGGAGGTGCCGTGGCACGCAACGAGCAGCAGGTACGGGAGTATGTCGAGCGCGCGGCCGCCATACTCGCCGCAGCAGGGTTCCCGCGCATGCCCGCGCGTGTGCTCATGACGCTGACCGCTGCCGAGGAGAGCCAGACTGCCGCCGACCTCGCCGAGAGCCTGGAGGCGAGCCCCGCCGCCATCTCGGGCGCCGTACGTTATCTGCAGACGCTGGCGATGATCCACCGCGTCTCGCGGCCGGGCAGCCGGAGGGATGTCTACGAGCTGCCCGCGAACTCCTGGTACACCGCGACTCTGGCCGAGTCCCGCGTGTACGACGCGATGATCGGGCTCTCGGAGGACGCCGTGGACGCCGCGGGCGGTTCGCAGTCGGATGCCGGCGCTCGCCTCACCGAGCTCGCCGACTTCTTCCGCTTCGTGCGCAAGCGCATGCCCGAGATGCTCGCCGAGTGGGCGCAGCAGCGCGGCGTCTGAGCGTCCCTGGTGCCCCGGCGCTGCCCGGCGCTGCTGCGGGGCCGCTTCTTCGTCGAGCCACCCGTTTATCGTCGAGCCACCCCTTTGTCTGCGCGAATAGGCGGGTGGCTCGGCGACAATGGGGTGGCTCGATGAGAGTGGGGCCCGGCGACGCGGGGTGGCTCGGCGCATCCGGAGCGGCGAAGTGGCAGGGCAGCCACGGGCGCAGACGCCCAGCCTGAGCACGGCCGCCGCGCCCTAGGCTGGTGGCCATGACTGAGACGGCACCGACTCTCTCCTCCGGCATCGTCCTCGATGAGCTGGATGCAGGCATCCGACCTCAAGACGACCTGTTCCGGCACGTGAACGGCAAGTGGATCGCGCGCACCGACATCCCCGCCGACAAGGCGCGCTGGGGCTCGTTCATGATCCTCGCCGAGGAGTCGGAGAAGGCCGTGCGCGAGATCATCGACGGTGCGCAACACGCGGAGGAGGGCACGGAGGCCCGCAAGTTCGGCGATCTCTTCGCCAGCTTCATGGACACGGAGCGCATCGAGAAGCTCGGCGTCACGCCCGTCGAGTCGAGACTCGCGCTCGCCGAGAACGTTGACTCCGTCGACAGCCTTCTCACCACGATCGGACGGCTCGAGAAGAGCGGACTCAGCGGCTTCTATCAGCTGTTCGTCGACAACGACCCGGGCGACCCGGAGAGGTACCTCGTGTTCTTCGAGCAGTCCGGCATCTCGCTGCCCGACGAGAGCTACTACCGCGAGGAGCGGTTCACGCCCGTGCGCGCCGCGTTCATCGCGCACGTACAGCGCATGTTCGAGCTGGCCGGCGTTCAGGATGCCCCGCGCCGCGCCCAGAACGTGTTCGACCTCGAGACCGAGATCGCGAAGCAGCACTGGGACAACGTCGCCAGCCGCGACAGCGAGAAGACCTACAACCTCTACGACTGGACGGATGCCGCATCCCTCGCCCCCGGCGTCGACCTCACGGTGTGGCGTGATGCGCTGGGCGCACCGCACGGAGCGTTCGACGAACTCGTGCTACGCCAGCCGAGCTTCACCACGGGTCTCGCTTCACTGTTCGTGCCCGAGCGCCTGACGCAGTGGCGCGACTGGCTGAGCTGGAAGGTGCTGCACGACGCCGCGCCCTATCTCAGCGGCGACTTCGTGAACGAGAACTTCGACTTCTACGCTCGCACGCTCACCGGGACCCCGCAGATCCGCGAGCGGTGGAAGCGTGGCGTCTCGCTCGTCGAGGGTGCGATGGGCGAGGCCGTGGGGCGCGTGTACGTGCAGGAGCACTTCCCGCCGGAGTCCAAACGGCGCATGGACATATTGGTCGGCAACCTCATCGAGGCGTATCGCCGGTCGATCCGCACGCTGGACTGGATGGGCGAGGGCACCCGCGACCGCGCACTCGACAAGCTCGAGAAGTTCACGCCGAAGATCGGCTACCCGGTGAAGTGGCGCGACTACTCGAGCCTGCTCATCGACCCGACCGATCTGATCGGCAACGTGCGTCGATCGGCCGAATTCGAGTTCCACCGGGAGCTCGGCAAGATCGGCAAGCCGATCGACCGCGACGAGTGGTTCATGACGCCGCAGACGATCAACGCGTACTACAACCCCGGTTTCAACGAGATCGTGTTCCCGGCCGCCATCCTGCAGTTCCCGTTCTTCGATCCGGATCGGGACGACGCCGCCAACTATGGCGCGATCGGCGCCGTGATCGGCCACGAGATCGGGCACGGCTTCGATGACCAGGGCTCCAAATTCGACGGCGACGGCCGCCTCGCCGACTGGTGGACGGGCGCCGACCGCAAGGCGTTCGAGAAGCGCACGCACGCGCTCATCGCGCAGTACGACGCTCTCGCACCGGCGCAGGTGCCGGAGCATCATGTGAACGGCGCGCTCACCATCGGCGAGAACATCGGCGACCTCGGCGGCCTCGGCATCGCGTGGCAGGCCTACCAGGTGTCACTCCAGGGCGAAGAGCCGCCGGTCATCGACGGCCTCACCGGCGCCGAGCGATTCTTCCTCTCCTGGGCGCAGGCGTGGCAGCAGAAGGGCCGCGACGAGGAGGTCATCCGCCTGCTCGCGATCGATCCGCACTCGCCGAACGAGTTCCGCTGCAACCAGATCGTGCGCAACATCGACGCCTACTACGACACGTTCGGCGTGCAGCCGACGGATGCCGCGTGGCTGACTCCTACGGATCGCGTGCGCATCTGGTGATCGTCGGGCCGCACCCGTCAGGTACATAGCTCGGACGTGGTTTGATGGAAACATGTCCCGGGTGCCGTGAGGGGGCGACGACACCCCTTCCTGTCCAGCAGCGTCGACGAGGAATGACCTGACCGTGAGCGTCCCCGTTCAAGGCTCCGAGCGCCGAGCGCGGCACACGGGTGTGCGCCGCGGCAAGCATCGCGGACACGAGCCGGGCGAAAGCTTCAGCCGCGGGTTCGCCGCGCTCGGCGAGCTCGCGCTCGCGGGAGTGCAGGTGTCGGCGCGAGCGGTGGACCTCGCGACCGGTGCCGTGCTCTTCTCGGTGGACGACCACGTCGTCATGCCCACGGCATCCATCGGCAAGGTGCTGCTGCTCATCGAGGTGGCGGCCCGCCTCGAGTCACATGCCACGAGCCCCCTGAGCCTCGTCGACCGCCTGCAGACGGATGCCGTCGGTGACGCCGGCGTCTGGCAACACCTCGCCGTGCCCTCCCTTCCGCTCGCCGATCTGGCGGCGCTCGTCGGAGCGACGAGCGACAACCTGGCCACGAACGTGCTCGTGCGTCGCATCGGGCTGGACTCGGTGAGTGCGCGCACGGTGGAACTCGGCCTCAAGCACACGGCGATGCTCGACTTGGTACGCGACCACCGCGGGCCCGATGACGCGCCACAGCTCTCGGTCGGCAGCGCCAAGGAGCTCACCTGGCTGTTCTCCGCCCTCGCGCGCGGCGAGATCGTCGACGCTGGCACGAGCAAGCGCGTGGTCGGCTGGCTCTCGCTCGGGCACGACATGTCGATGGTGGCCGGCGCGTTCGGGCTCGATCCGCTGGCGCACCGCGGCCCCGATCATGGCCTCCTGCTCGTCCACAAGACCGGAACGGATGCCGGAATCCGGGCCGAGGTCGGTGTCTTGCGCGGTCCGCGTGCCGGCGTGGCGTATGCGGTGTCGACCTCGTTCGACGACACCGATCTGTCTGCACGCCTCGGCGTGCTGGACGGCATGCGCGCGGTAGGGCGCGACCTGCTCGAATACGTGCACTGAGGCATTCCGGCTGCCCTGCGCGATCGACGATGGGACGGCGTTGCTCCGCTCACGGATGGGTGCACTCACCCCGCGGCGGGCGGGATGCTCGAGAGATACTCGTCCTCGGCCGCGTAGTCGAACCAGGCGTCCGCACCATAGCGACTGACCAAGCGGGGGAAGAGCTTGCGCCACGACAGCTGCCGGCGCTCGGCTCCGTCGACCACCTCGGTGAGCCACGCGATCGCATCGCGCACCGACTCGTGGTAGCGGGCCGGCGGCTCGAAGCCGAGCTCGTCGCGGGCGCGCCGTGTGCTCAGCACCAGCGGATACGGTGTCGACCACGGCGTGCTGCCCACCCCGTGCGCCGGTGCTCCCGGCGCACGAACGATGTGCGGATGATGGCCCAGCGCATCGAACACGGCGTTCGCGATCTCGGTGACGTTCACGTCGTCGTCGGCCACATTGAGAACGCGCCTGCCGGGCGTCTGGGCGCACAGCCTGGCGAGCTCGGCGATCGCCGCGGTCGAGGTGGGGCTGAACCGGCTCTGCCCCTCATACGCGAGCACGACGCTCTCTCGTCGGTCGCGCACGCGCTTCACGAAGTACCACTCGCGCAACGCCTCGCTGAACGGTCCGTGGATCGCGCCGGCGCGCAGGATGCTCACGGGCAGGTCGTCCGTGTCGAGCAGACGCCGCTCGAGCTGCGCCTTCAGAACCCCGTAGGTCGGTGCCCCCTCGGTGACGGTGGGCTGCGACTCGTCGATCGGGTCGGGGAAGCGCGGGAAGGCATCCGCATCGACGGCGGTGTCGAGGTTGCGGCCCTCGGCGTCTCGATAGACCGAGCCTGTGGAGATGACAACGAGCGAACCGATGCGGCCGGCGAGGCGCGCGAGCTGATCGGCGTGCTTCGGGTCGTAGGCGACGGCATCCAGAACCAGGTCGTGGCCGTCGGCGAGAGCGAGGAGCGATGCCGTGTCGTCGCGGTCGAGGCGCACAGTCGTCACGTCGAGCTCGACGAGGGAGGTGTCTCCGGGATGCGCGCCGCGGTGGCCGATGAGCACGGACCAACCGCGTTCCGCCAGATGGCGCGCGGCGGCGACACCGATCTGGCCGGTGCCGCCGATGATGAAGGCCGTCTTGCCGTCGCCCGTCATGCGTCCACCGTATGCCGGGTGTGCCGCGGCGGTGTGCCGCGGCGGCGAGGGTGCGCCGTTCGGCTACTGAGCGGGCGCCACCGGCGAGACGACGGTGAGCAGGTGCACGCTGTCGCTCTGGCACGTCGTGTAGTTCGAGGCCTTCACGAACACCGACTTGGTGGAGTGCGGCGGGTACACCCGGAATCCGTCGGCCGCCAGCGGCTGGCATTCGTCGGAGCCGTAATTGCCGGCCTGGGCGACCCTGAGGTTCGCCACGACGACGGCGCCCGGCTGCAACGTGTTCTGCACGATGGGCTTCGAGTCATCCCAGTCCGCGGCAGCGCCCAGTTGTGTGCCGTTGCCCTTTCCCACGAACGAGACGCCCGGGAAGCCGTGCAGCTCGCACGCGCTCGATGAGGTGTTCGTGAACTGGATCGGAACGTAGCTGCTCCCGGCCGTGCCGCTCGGCGTGCCGAGCGTGACCGAGAGCTGGTCGACCGTGCAGGTCGTGGCCGTCGTGGCTGTGGAGGTGGGCGTTGGCGTCGGCGTCGTGGTCTTGGTCGGTGTCACCGTCGGGGTCGGGCTCGCGCTGGGGCCGCCGGTGCTCCCCCGAGCGAAGGCGAGCACCCCGACCACGATGGCCAGTGCCACGACGACGACCGCGAGCACGATGATGGCGATCGTGCGTCCTCGGATGCCGCGCCGCGGCCCCTGCGGACCGCCGCCGTCTCCGCCACCTGAGTCTCCGGCGTCGCCGAGCGGCTCAGGAAACCCCAACTGTTCGCTCATTCATCCATCGTGCAACGGAAAGGCGCGACGAGCCGGGCGAATCGCCCTGCCCGGCGTCACTCGGCGTTCGGCGCGCGGAACTCTCGCTCGAGCAGTCCGAAGATGGCCACGTCGTGCCAGTCTCCGTCCACGTGATCGCGCTCGCGCAACGTCGCCTCGCGGGTCATGCCGAGAATGTCGCACAGCCGAGCGGATGCCTCGTTCGCGGCATCCAATTCGGCATAGACCCGGTGCGCCCCCAGCTCGTCGAACGCCACTGCGAGCAGTGCCTTGGCGGCCTCGGTCGCGAAACCGCGCCCGTGCACCGCCGGGTGGAACACCCAGCCGATCTCGACCTGCGCGTCGCGGTCGCTCTTCACAGACAGGCTGATGTCGCCGATCACGCGGTGGTCGGTCGAGCCGTCGGTGGCGCACAGCTCGACGGCGAAGATGAGCCCGTCGCCGTTGCGCGTGAGGCGCTCGAGCGCGATGCGTTTCTCGAGGTTCTCGGCGGGTTCTTCGTGGTCGTGGGCTTCCCAGCGCAGGTAGCGCACGACGTCGGAACGTTTCTGGTAGTTCTCGCTCCGGTGCTCGAGGTCGGCCCTGGTGAGGGGACGAAGACGCAGGTGCTCGGTCGCGAGCTCACGCGTCTCGAAGGGGAGCGCCAGCAGTCCGGCACGGGTCGCGGTGGTCTCGGATGTCATGATCTTCCGCCTTTTCGTCATCCTGCGACGGCGGGTGCCTGGGTGCACCACGTCGTGCGCGCGGCAGCGCGGGCTGCCGGCTTCGGCATCAGGAGAAATCCGATCAGGATGCCTTGTCTTCGTCTGCAACGATACGCAGAGAAAGCCGCGCTTCCGAATCGAGCCCGTGGGGGTCGACATCCGGGAGTTCGAGGCCGAAGACGGCGTTCACGCCGGCGATGAACGTGTCGGCATCGCCGTCGCGGGCGAGCTCTCGGGCGCGTGACGATGGGCCGTGCAGCAGCACGCCGACCAGGTGACGCAGCGCAGCCTCGGCGCGCCGGTCGGTGTCGCCGTGCCGTCGCGCGCGCTCGATCTCGGCGTCGAGCAGGCCGAACACGTGGGTGCGCAGTGCGACGAGCGCGGGCTCGGCCGCCATCTCGTCGCCCTTCGTGGCGAACTCGGATGCGGCGTCGCTGACGATGGAGCGAGCACGATCGGTGGCGGTGAAGTCCTCGAGGGGAGCGTGCAGCTTGATCAGCTCGAGATCGAGCACCTCGGTTCCGCTGACCCAGGCGACGTCGCGGTCCACGTTGCGGGGCAGACCGAGGTCGACGATGAGCCGGTGCACGACGGCATCCGCACGGGAGCTCGCCTCTTCGACCAGTGTGCGGTCCAGCAGCACGGTGGGCGCCACACTGCAGGTGACGACCAGGTCGGATGTCGCGACCGCCTCGACGAGCCCGTCGCGATCCACCGCCTCGATGTCGTGCTTGACGGCGAAGGTCTCGGCCCGACCGGTGCGCGACCACACGCGCACGTTCTGCGCGCCGCGGTCGCGGAGCGCCTTGAGGCTCGCCGCGGCGTAGTTGCCCGTGCCGACGAGCAGGATGCGGGCGCTCGCCCAGTCCGCGATGCGGCTGTCGGCGAGTTCCAGCGCGAGGCGCACGATCGAGCGGCCGGCGGAGCCGACCTTCGTGCCGTTCTTCACCTCGCGCGAGACGCGGGACGCGGTCTGGAACAGGCGCTCGAGCTCGCGCGTCACGCTGCCCTGCTCGCGTGCCTTCTCGAGCGAGCGGCGCACCTGGCCGGCGATCTCGCCCTCGCCGACGACGAGCGATTCGAGACCGCTCGCCACGGAGAAGAGGTGGTCAGCGACCAAGCGGTCGTGCACCACAGCGGTGGATGCCTCGAGTTCCGCCGTGGGGACGCCCGTGGCGTCGCTGAGCGTGGCCAGCGCGAGGGGAGCGGCATCGGAGGCTGCGGCATCCGTCACGTCGAGGTAGGTCTCGAAGCGGTTGCAGGTGGCGAGGACGACGGCGCCCGCGAAGGCATCGGTGCGCGCTCGCAGTGCCGCGTCCACGTCGCCCGCGCGCCGCTCGAGCCGCTCGAGGAGTTCGAAATCGGCCGTGCGATGGCTCGCGGTGAAGCAGAGAAGCACGCATTCGATGGTACGCCGCCGAAACTGTGCGTTCGTCCGGGCCGTGGGGCCGCAGGGGCTGGGTGGCCGGCGAACGCGGGTGCGGGCATCCAGGCGGCGATGGGAGAATCGAGTGCGTGACCTCACCCGAACCGGCCGTGACCACCCCGTCGACGCGCGCTGCCGCCGAGTCCCAGCGAGGTGAGGCTGCGCAGGGGCTGGCGCCGGAGCATCCGCTCGTCGCCGGTCGCACCTCTCGCTCGCGCCTGATCACGGCCTACTCCGGGCGCCGGCCCGATGTGCTTCCCGTGTGGTTCATGCGGCAGGCGGGACGATCGCTGCCCGAATACCGCGAACTGCGCGTCGGCACGAACATGCTGGATGCCTGCCTCGACCCCGCGCTCGCCAGCGAGATCACGCTGCAACCGGTGCGGAGGCATCACGTGGATGCCGCGATCTTCTTCAGCGACATCGTCGTGCCCCTCAAGCTCGCCGGCGTCGACATCGACATCGTGCCCGGCAAGGGTCCGGTGCTGGGCACACCCGTGCGCACGGCAGCCGACGTCGCCGCCCTGCCGACGCTCGACATGGATGCCCTCGCGCCCGTCTCGGAGGGTGTGCGCCAGACCATCGCGGGCCTGGCCGGGCTCGAGCCGCAGGCGGCTGCTCCCGTGGAAAGCGCGTCGGCGGACAGCGCCGTCGGCGACGTGCCCCTCATCGGATTCGCCGGAGCCCCGTTCACGCTCGCCGCGTACCTCGTGGAGGGCGGGCCGTCGAAGGACCACATCCGAGCGCGCACGCTGATGCACGCCGACCCGGATGCCTGGCACGCGCTGATGACCTGGGCCGCCGACATCACGGGGAGCTTCCTGCGCGCGCAGGTGCTCGCGGGCGCGAGTGCGGCGCAGCTGTTCGACTCGTGGGCAGGGGCGCTCTCGCTGGACGATTACACGCGTCACGTGGCACCGGCATCCGCTCGGGCGCTCTCGCACGTTCGCGACCTCACCTATCCGGACCCGGAGCGCGCCGCGGACCCCGTGTCGGCGACGCCCGTGCAGCGCAACGTCCCGATCGTGCACTTCGGGGTGGGCACCGGTGAGCTGCTGCGCGCGATGCACGACATCGGCACCGACGTGATCGGCGTGGACTACCGCGTTCCGCTTGACGAGGCGAGTCGCCGGTTGGGCAACATCGTGCCGCTGCAGGGCAACATCGATCCGGCGTTCCTCGGAGCACCGTGGCCGATCGTGGAGGCGCACGTGCGCGAGGTGGTCGAGCGGGGACGCAATGCCCCATCGCACGTGGTCAACCTCGGGCACGGTGTTCCGCCCGAGACCGATCCGAGCGTGCTCACCCGCATCGTGGAGCTCGTGCACGGGCTGGGCTCGTGAGCGGGTCGGCGTTCGAACGCGCCATCACCGATGATCCGACGCGCGTCGTCGTGGTCGGCGGCGGCGCCGCCGGACTCGTCGCGGCTCGCGAGATCGCCCGGCCCGGTTTCGAGGTGACAGTGCTCGAGGCACGGCGGCAGCTCGGCGGCAGCGTGGCACGGCACGAACTGGCGGGCATCGTGCTGGATGCCGGCGCCGAGAGCTTCGCCACGCGTGGCGGCCATGTGGCCGCGCTGATCGAGGATCTCGGCCTGGCCGACGATGTGGTCACGCCGCTCGCCGCGGGCGCCTGGCTGCAGCTGCCGGACCGCGCGGTGCCGACGCCGAAGGCGGGGATTCTGGGGATCCCGAGCGTTCCGTTGGCCAAGGACGTGATCGCGGCCATCGGCTGGCGCGGGGCCCTGCGCGCCTACTGCGACCGCCTCATGCCGGTGCTCAAGATCGGCGAGGAACGCAACCTGGGCCGGCTCGTGCGCCGTCGCATGGGCCAGGCGGTGCTCGACAACCTGGTGGCGCCCGTGACGACCGGCGTCTACTCCGCTTCGCCCTACGATCTCGACGTGGCCGTGGCCGCCCCCGGCCTCAACCCGGCGCTCACGCGCACGGGCTCGCTCTCCGGCGGCGTCGCCGAACTGCGCGAGTCGGCGAAGGCGGGCTCCGCGGTCGGAGGCATCGTCGGGGGCATGGCGCGGCTCGTCGATGCGCTGGCGAAAGATGCCGTCGCTCGCGGCGCGACGCTCCGCACCGGCGTCGAGGTGGTCGGCCTGCGGTCCGCCGACGAGGTGGCCCCGGGCGAAGTGGACCCGGGCGAGGTGGACCCGGACGAGGAGTTCTCTCTCGACGCCGAGACGGCGGGCGGCGTCGACTTTCCGCCGGAATCCGATGCGATCGCGGAGGCCGTGGACGAGGCGTTCGCCGAGACGGGCGGGGACCCGGCGCCGGGAAGAGCCACGTTCGCCGGAGCGTCTGCGCGGGGCGTGGACGAAACGCGTGCGCCCGCGGCGCCGGAACGGCCGGCGCGCTGGCGCGTGCGCCTGTCGAGCGGCGAGACGCTCGACGCCGACGCCGTGCTCGTGGCGACACCGTCTCAGGCGGCTCTGCGGTTGCTGGGTCGGGCATCCACGTCGCTGGCGCACCTGGAGCACCTGGCGTGGCCGCAGGCATCCACTGTGCAGATCGTCACGCTCGTGATCGACGACGCCCGTCTCGATGCCGCACCGCGCGGCACCGGGATGCTCGTGGCCGAGACGGTGCCGCAGAGCACGGTCGCAGCGAAGGCGATGACCCACGTCACCGCGAAGTGGCCCTGGGTGAAAGAGGAACTGCCGCCCGGACGTCACGTCGTCCGCCTGTCGTACGGCCGTGCCGGAAAGCCCAGCCCGCTCGAGGGAATGGATGCCGACGGCATACGTTCGCAGGCCATCGCCGACGCGTCAACCCTCTTGAGTATTCCGATTGCGGAATCTAGTGTCGTCGCATCGGACGTGGTGCGCTTCACGAACGCGCTTCCGATCGCCGCAGAGGGAGAGCGGGAGCGCATCCGGACCGCACGCGACGCGATCGACGAAGTGGACGGACTCGAGGTGACCGGCTCATGGCTCTCTGGAACCGGACTCGCTTCGGTGGTGCCGGATGCCCGCCGCGCAGCCGAGCGCATCCGCGCACTACGCTGGAAGACGCTGACCGACAAAGACTGAACACGGCAGGGGCGGGGGCACCATGAAAGGCAAAGTTCTCTTCGTGGTCGGACTGGGCGTCGGGTATGTGCTCGGCACTCGGGCTGGACGCAAGCGATACGAGCAGATCAAGGCCGCGGCGTCACGAGTGTGGGACTCGCCCATGGTGCAGAGACAGGTGCACACCGTGCAGGACTACGCGGCGGACCGCATCGGCGACCTCGGAACGCTGGTCACCGACGGCGTGAAACGCGCGGTCACCGGCAACGGCCGATCGTCGCGCGCGAACGACGCAGATCGGTCGGATGAGTCGTCATCGGTCACGGGATCGACGGGCAGGGGATTCGCGAAGGCGGTCAAGGGATCGGGTTCGGCCGCCGCCGCGTCGAAGTCGTCGACCGCCGAATCCTCCGGGGCGAAATCGAACGGTTCCGGATCCGGCTCCCAGAGCTCGAGCACCTCACGGCCGAAGTCGGGCCGGTCCCGCTCGACGTCCGGCGGTTCCGGAACGGGCGGGCAGGCATCCTGATGTCTGACGGAACGCGTTCCACATCGGGCGCGGGCCGCGGCGCCGCGTCGTCCGAGTCGCGTGGTCGCGCCGAGCGCGACAAGCGCTCGCTGATCCAGCTGCTGCGCGACCTTCCGGGTCTCGTGGTGACGCTGCTCAAGGCAGAGCTCGCACAGCTGAAAGCGGAGCTGATCCGCAAGGCGATCAATGCCGGAATCGGCATCGGCCTTTTCGTGGTCGCCGCAGCACTGCTGTTCTTCATGCTCGGGGTGCTGGTCGCGGCCGCGGTGCTCGGCATCGCCGTCGCGCTGCCGGGCTGGTTGGCCGCGCTCATCGTCGCGGGCGGCCTGCTCGTGCTGGCGCTCCTCTTCGCGCTCGTCGGCGTTCGCGTGCTCAAGAAGGGCATGCCGCCGGCGCCGACAGAGACCATCGAGAGTGTGAAGCAGGACGTGAACGCGGTGAAGGGGATGGGCGACTATGACCGCTGAGCAAAGCGGCATCCCGTCGAACGAATCGCGCGGGGTGCGTCAGGACGCCGAGAAGGCCGCCGCACAGAAGCCGACAGGTGACCCCATCGCGGACGTGGTGGCGGCGCGCGCGGAACTCGCCGCCACGCTGGATGCCCTCCAAGACAAGCTGAACATCCCCCGGCGCATCCGCACCGCGGCGCACGAGAACCCTGGCGGACTGGCCGCGGTGGGTTCGGGCGTCGCGGCGGCGCTGGCGGGAGCGGTCTGGCTCACGGTGCGGATGCTGCGCGGCAAGTAGCAGGCCGAGCGCCCGGAGTCGCGAAGCAGGCATGGGGCCGCCGTTCATGGAGCGACCCAGATGCGTTGAGCCTCCGGGCGCCGTCGAACCCTTCAGATGTCGTCGGGCCACCCGGATGCCGTCGGGCCACCCTCGCAATCACGTGAATTGAGGGGTGGCCCGACAACTAAGGGGTGGCTGGCATCGGGGGCGCCTGCGAGCCGCTGAGACGAATCCGGGTCTACGCCGCTCGGCGGGCGCGCTGCTTCCAGGCGAGGATCAGGGCCTCGAGCTGCCCGTTCGGCAGGTCGCGCGGGTGGTGGGCCAGTTCGTCGGCGAAGCGCTGCTGGTCGTCATAGGGCAGGTTCTCCGCCCACGGGAATGCGGAGAGCATCTTCGCGCGGGCATCGAGAATCGGTCGCGCCTTCGCACGGCTCGGACGCTTGCGGCGAGGCGTCGTTGTCGCAGAGGACTGCTCCGCGACACGGCTGGAGTTCTTCAACGATTCAGACATTTGCATATACCAACACCGATGCTCCCCGATTTATTCGCGCATCCCGCCCGTTCCTTCGTATTTGTTCAGAATGCGTCGAAACGAACCCGAATCACAGGGGTTGACCCCGCCGGAGCCCTCGCTTTTGCCCGAATGCGCCACACGGGGGAGACTGGATGCCATGACTCACCCGGCGGCCGCCGACACGGCATCCGTTTCCCCCACCCACTCCGCTTCACCCGAGACAGCCGCTCACGAGGGCTCGGCCGGCGACCAGCCCGAAGGCTTCACGCTCTGGGCGGTGCTGCGCCGCGACCCGCAGCGACCGCTCGATCTCGCGGAGTCCGGCCTCGGCCAGGCCGTCGCCGAGCTCGAGCAGACGGTCGCCGAGATCGAGTCGAGCGACGTGACGATCCGGGGCATCTACGACACCTCAGGCCTCAAGGCGAACGCCGATCTGATGTTCTGGCTGCACGGCCCGGTGGCCGAGCACCTGCAGCGCGCATTGCGCGCCCTGCGCCGCACGACCCTGCTGCGTGATCTGCTTCCCACCTGGAACGCCATGGGGGTGCACCGCGCCGCAGAGTTCAACCGAGCGCACGTCCCCGCGTTCCTGCAGGGGATCGAGGCGAAGCAGTGGCTCACCGTCTATCCGTTCGTGCGCAGTTACGAGTGGTATCTTCTCCCCGACGCCGAGCGGAGCCGCATGCTCGCCGAGCACGGGCGCAAGGGTGCGGAATACCGTTCGGTGCTGGCCAACACCGTCTCCGCGTTCGCGCTGGGCGACTATGAGTGGCTACTGCCGATGGAGTCAGATCAGCTCGTCGATCTCGTCGACATGATGCGGCATCTCCGCAGCGCTGACGCCCGTCGTCACGTGCGCGAGGAGGTGCCCTTCTTCACGGGTCGACGCATCCCCGTGACAGACATCCCCGAGGTCTTGCAATGACGACATACGACGCAGTGCTGCTTTCCAGCTTCGGCGGCCCGGAAGGTCAGGACGACGTCATCCCGTTCCTGCGCAACGTGACGCGCGGACGGGGCATCCCGGATGAGCGGCTCGAAGAGGTCGCCCACCACTATCGCGTGCACGGCGGCGTGAGCCCGATCAACGAGCAGAACCGCGCTCTCAAGGCGGCGCTCGAAGCGGAGATCGCGCGTCGTGGCATCCGGCTCCCGGTGTACTGGGGCAACCGCAACTGGCACCCGTACTTCGCGGATGCCGTGCGTGCGGCACACGCGAACGGTCACGACCGCCTGCTCGCGCTCGTCACCAGCGCCTACACCTCGTACTCCGGGGTGGGTCAGTACCGCGAGGACTTCGAGAAGGCCCTCGCGGACACGAGCCTGAGCGACGTCATGTCGATCGACCGCATCCGCGAGTACTTCGACCACCCCGGCTTCGTGACGCCCCTCGTCGAAGGCGTCGAGGCGGCCGTCGCCGAACTCACCTCGGACTCGTCCGCAGGGGCGGCGGATGCCGTCACGCGCGACGACATCCACGTGCTGTTCGTCACGCACTCCATTCCGGCGGCGGCGGCCGAGGCCTCCGGACCGCAGTTCGGAACCGGCGGCGCCTACGTGGCGCAGCACTGCGTCGTGGCGCACGCGGTCTCGGAGGCAGCGGCAGCGGGCATCCCGTGGTCGCTCGTCTACCAGTCGCGCTCCGGCGACCCGCGCACGCCGTGGCTCGAGCCCGACATCAACGAGGCCATCGCCGACCTGGCCGCTGCCGGCGAGGTCAAGGCCGTAATCATCGTGCCGCTCGGGTTCGTCAGCGACCACATGGAGGTCGTCTGGGATCTTGACAACGAAGCCCTCACCACCTCTGCCGAGAACGGCCTGCGGGCTGTGCGCGTGCCGACTCCGGGCACGCATCCCGCTTTCGTCGCCGGGCTCGTCGACCTGATCGAGGAGCGTCTGAACGACGTGCCGGACGACCGGCGCCCGCACGCGACCGAACTCGGCCCCTGGCCCGATCACGAGACGGTCGGAACGCGAGCGGAGAAGGTCGTCGCCCGATGACGGCCGTGCGGGTCGGCACGCGTTCGAGCGCGCTCGCGCTCGCCCAGACGCGTCAGGTCGCGGACTCGCTGGCGAAGGCATCCGGCCTCGAGGTCGAGCTCGTGCCCATCACGACGCACGGGGACACGACCACGGAATCGCTGGCGCAGCTCGGCGGCACCGGCGTGTTCACGGGCGCGCTGCGCGATGCGCTGCTGCGCGGCGAGATCGACGTGGCCGTGCACTCGCTCAAAGACTTGCCGACGGCACCGCACCCCGACATCGCGCTCGCGGCGGTGCCCAAGCGAGCGGATGCCCGTGACGTGCTCTGCGCGCGCGACGGCCTCACGCTCGACACGCTTCCCGCCGGCTCCCGGGTGGGCACCGGGTCGCCGCGGCGGGTGGCGCAGCTGAAGGCGCTGCGCCCGGATCTCGA
This sequence comes from Humibacter albus DSM 18994, assembly GCF_000421825.1. Taxonomy (GTDB): domain Bacteria; phylum Actinomycetota; class Actinomycetes; order Actinomycetales; family Microbacteriaceae; genus Humibacter; species Humibacter albus. The sequence continues at coordinate 8,806 of NZ_ATXT01000020.1, read as the reverse complement.
GGTGGTCGACATCCGCGGCAACATCGACACCCGGCTCGGCCGCGTGTTCGGCGATGCAGACGTCGACCGTCGGCTCGATGCGATCATCCTCGCCGCTGCCGGTCTCGGCCGACTCGGGCGCGGGGATGCCGCCACGCAGTATCTGGAGCTCGGCGACTGGCTCACCGCTCCCGGGCAGGGCGCGCTCGCGTTGGAGACCCGGCGCAAGAAGGACACTTCCGCCGACGGCCGTGCGCTCGCCCAGGGCCTCGCCGCGATCAACCACGTGACCACGCGGGGTACGGTCGCCGCGGAGCGCGCCGTTCTCGCGGGCCTCGAGGCAGGCTGCGCCGCGCCGCTCGGCACCACCGCGCTGGTCGAGGACGGTCTGCTGTTCCTCACCGCCACCGTCTACAAACCCGACGGCACGCAACGCCTCACGTCGTCGCATGCCGCCAGCCTCGAGGGCACCGGCCAGTCCGCGCTGCTGGAAGCGGCCGAGGATGTCTCCCAGCGCGTCGTCGATGAACTCCTCGCCGGCGGCGCTGCCACGCTCGCCCCGCTGGGGGGAGTCTGATGGTCACCGGCCCCATTCCCACGCAAGGTCCGAAACCGCTCGCCGGATGGCGAGTGCTCGTCCCGCGCGGCGGGCCGTGGGGCGACTCGGTCGCCGCCGACGTACGCGCGTACGGCGGCGTCCCGGTGGTGGCGCCGATGATCAACTTCGCCCCGACCTCCGATGAGGCATCCCTCGTCACGGCGCTGAACGCGCTCGCCGCAGGCGGATTCGACTGGCTCACGGTGACCAGCGCGACGACCGTGGACGTGCTGTCGGCGCACCAGGCGAGCATCCCGCCGACCACGCGCATCGCCGCCGTCGGCGAGAGCACCGCCGCGGCGCTGCTCGCGGCCGGGTATCGCGCCGACTTCGTGCCGTCGGACGACAACTCCGCGGCAGGCATGCTCGACGCGTGGCCCGCGATCACGCAGGGCATCGTGCCGCTGCGCGTGCTCACCCTGCGCAGCGAGATCGCGAAGCCCACACTGACCGACGGCCTGACCGCGCTGGGGCACGACGTGCGCTCGGTCGTCGCGTACCGCACCGTGGGAATTCCAGTTCCGGAGAAGGTCGTGGTCGACGTGGCATCCGGGCGTATCAACGCGATCCTGTTGACGTCGGGCAGCGTTGCCGAGCAGGTGCGGCAGCAGCTCGGCCCGGTGCCGGCGCAGACGCTCGTGGCTGCGATCGGTCCGCGCACCGCGCGTGACGCACGCGACGACGGCCTGCGCGTCGACGTGGTCGCGGCCGGGCGCACCGCCGAGTCGCTGGTGCAGACGGTCGCGGAGCTCGCGGCGCGCCGCGCCGGCGCCTGACCGCGCGGCGCGGGGAGAGGCCTACTCGGCCGGGCGCACGGCATCCTTCGGCAGTTTGCGCACACGAGTGCGCCGTCGGCGGCGGGCCGGAATCATCGAGCGCATCTCCTCGAGCCTGCCGAAGCAGAGCAGGCGGTCGCCGGCTTCCAGTTCCGTGTTGCCGCGCGGGTTCGGGATGACCGCGGTGCCGCGGTGCAGGGTGAGCACGGTGATGTCGCGCTCGTCGAGCCCGGAGTCGCGCAGACGCTTGCCCACGAGGTCGGCGTCGGCGCCCACGGCCAGCTCGGCCACGCCGTAGCCGGTGGAGACGCTGAGGCGCTGCCGCACGTCGATCTCGGGGAACGCGACCTGGTTGTCGATGTAGTCCACGACGGCGCCGGCGATGTCGAGGCCGGTGGCGGTCTCGATGCCCTGCAGGCCCGGCGAGGAGTTGACCTCCATGACCAGCGGCCCCTCGTTGCCTTCCAGCATGTCCACACCGGCCACGCGCAGGCCCATGATCTGGGCCGAGCGCACGGCTGCCTGTTCGAACTCGGGCGACAGCTCGACGCGTTCCACCGAGCCGCCGCGGTGCACGTTCGAGCGGAACTCGTCGCCGCTCGCCGTGCGGCGCATGGCACCGACCACCCGATCGCCGACGACCAGGGCGCGGATGTCCCGTCCCCGGCTCTCGGAGATGAACGACTGCACCAGCACGTTCTGCTTCGTGGAGTGCAGTGTCTCGATGATGGCCTCCGCGATCTTCGCCTCGGGTGCCAGGATGACGCCGATGCCCTGCGTGCCCTCCAGCAGCTTGATCACCACCGGCGCTCCGCCCACTGACTCGATGGCGGTGCGCACGTCGGCGCGGCTGTGTACGAAAGCCGTGGCGGGCATCCCGATGTTGTGCCGGGAGAGGATCTGCGTCGCGCGCAGCTTGTCACGCGAGTTCGTGATGCCGTTCGCGGTGTTCGGGGTATAGACATCCATCTGCTCGAACTGTCGGACGACTGCGGTGCCGAAGTACGTGATCGAGTTGCCGATGCGCGGCAGGATCGCGTCGTAGTCCGACAGGAGCCTTCCGCGGTACTGCAGGTCGGGGCCGTCGCCCGAAAGGTCTATCGAGAACCGCAGGGTGTCGAGCACCTTGACGCGGTGTCCGCGGTCGGCGGCGGCGGTGCGCAGGCGTTGCGTGGAGTACGACTGCGGGGCCCGGGAGAGAATGGCCAGTTTCACCGAACGGCTCCTGGAAAGATGGGGGAATGGGGCGAGATGGTGAACCGGCTGAAACGACGACTCACCGGGCGAGCGCGGCGCGGGACGACGCGGCGACAGTACATTCAAGCACCGTCGCAGCAGGCTCGAACACCGTCGCGGGCTGGCGGGAATGGGTCACCCTGCCGCGCATCGGCGTGCCCTGGGTGAAGGCCAAGCTTGACACCGGCGCCCGCAGCTCGGCGTTGCACGCGTTCGACATCCAGGAGCTCGACGGGGGCGCGCGAGTGCGCTTCAAGGTGCGTCCGTGGCAGAACTCGAATCTCGATGCGGTCGACGTCGAACTGCCGGTGCACGACCGCAGGATGGTGCGCAGCTCGTCGGGACACGCGCAGCGCCGCTACGTCGTGCTGCTGGAGCTCGAGCTGTTCGGGCGTACCGTGCAGGCGGAGACGACGCTGACGAACCGGGATCGGATGGGCTTCAGGATGCTCGTCGGTCGGCAGGCGCTGCGCCAGGGCGGGTTCCTCGTCGACCCGGGCCGGTCGTTCGTGGCCGGCCGCGCGCCGAAGCCGGTGCGTCGCCGCAACCGCGGGCGCGCGTGAGGCTGTCGTCCGGTCAGCTGGCGGCCGCCTGCTGCTCATCGTAGGAGCGCGGATGCCACGTGCTCAGCAACACCGCGTGCACGATAGCCAGGCCGGTCGCGATGGCGACCATGGTCATCCACTGCCATGAGGCATCCGGTCCCGAACCGCCGACGAACACGACGCCGAGCACGGTGGTCGCCGCGATCGCTCCCACGTAGCGCGCGGTCTGGAAGATGCCGGCGGCGACACCGGCATCCTTGCGCGCGGCGGAGGCGTAGAGCGCCTGGCTCATCGCGATGCTCACGATGCAGTACGGCGCGCCCAGCGCGGCCGTGACGAGCAGCATGGCCACCGGGTTCACGGTGGTCGCGGCGACCGCGAGCAGACCCGCGCCGACGATGAGCCCGAGCCCTCCGACGATGAGGGTGAAGCGAAGGCCTCGGGTGTCGATCCAGCGGGCGCCGAGCGGGGTCAGCCCGATCGTCACCGCCGCCAGCGGGAACATCAGCAGCCCAGTGATGCCGGCGTCGTAGCCGCCGTGTTCCTGCAGTAGCTGCGGCAACCCGAAGAACGCGGTGTAGTACACGAGGTTGAACACGGCGAAGCACAGGTACACCATCATCAGCGACCGGTTCTTGCCGAGCAGTCGAAGGTCGATGAACGGAACGGATGCCGTCAGCTCACGCCACACGAATCCGGCCCCGGCCGCGATCGCGACGGCGAGCAGCCACCACACCGGCGCCGCCTGCAGGCCGAGCACGAAGACCAGCAGGGCCACGAGCATCCCGATGAAGAGCGCGATGCCGGGGATGTCGGAATGAGCGACCAGCGTACGGAACCGCTGGCGGCGGCGTTCGGCGTCCGCGGGCGCGAGCATCCGGGTGCCGATGAGCGCGATCGCCGCGAGTGGCACGTTGACGGCGAAGATCGCCGGCCAGCCGATGGTGAGCACGAGCACTCCGCCGAGCACGGGCCCGATGGCGGCGCCCGCGGTGTTGGCGATCTGGATGCGCGCCAGCAGTCGTGCGCTCGACATGCCCGACTGCGCGCTCAGCGGGTGGATCATCGCCACCGCCGACGGGAACGCGGTGGCAGTGCCGATCGCGAGGCCGACCCGGCCCAGGCAGACGAGCCCGAACGACGGGGCGAACGGTGTGAGCACGCAGACCACCATCACGATCGCCATGCCCACCACGAACAGTCGCCGCGGCCCGAATCGATCGCCGAGCCGTCCCATCAGCGGCTGGCCCGCGGCCGAGGCGAGGTAGAACGCGGTGATGACCCAGGTGGCCTCGGCGATGCCGAGCGTGAAGGTCTTCTGCAGGTCGACGAGAGCGACCGCGATCATCGAGGAGTTCAGCGGGTTGAGCACCGTGCCGAGACAGAGGGCCGCGACGGCGAGGCCGGTGCGCGGGGGACGTGCTCGGGATGCTTCGGTGCCGGTCACCTCGTTCACCGCCCCGTTCTCCGCACCCCACGATCGTATGTCGCCGCCCGCGGCGCCCGGCTCCAGTGCGGCACCCGCCCACCGTGTCGTAGAGCCCCCGTGTTGCTGGGCCGTCCCCTTGTCGTCGGGCCACCCGCTTGTCGTCGGGCCACCCGCCTATTGGCGTGATTCAAGGGGTGGCTCGGCAACAATATGCGGGCTCGATCTGGAAGAGGGCCCCCGGCGCACGCACAGCCCTCGCCCGTAGGGTTGAGGGGTGAACGACGTGCTGCATCCGACTGTTCGCCCCCGACGCCTCCGCTCCACCCCCGCACTCCGACGCCTCATGGCGGAAACGCGGCTGCACCCCGCGGAGCTGATCCTGCCGATGTTCGTGCGTGAGGGCATCCGCGAACCCAGGCCGATCGAGTCGATGCCCGGCGTCGTGCAGCACACGCTCGACAGCCTGAAGGCGGGCGCGGCGGAGGCGGCGGAAGCCGGCATCGGCGGCGTCATGCTGTTCGGCGTGCCCGAGCGACGGGATGCCATCGGCTCCGGCGCCACCGATCCCGACGGCATCCTCAATGCGGGCACCCGTGCCGTGGCGGCCGAAGTGGGCGACGCGCTCGTGGTGCAGACCGACCTGTGCCTCGACGAGTTCACCGATCACGGGCATTGCGGAGTGTTGGATGCCCGTGGTCGCGTCGACAACGACGCCACGCTCCTGCGCTACCGCGACATGGCGCTCGCCCAGGCGGAAGCCGGATCGCAGATCCTCGGCCTCAGCGGCATGATGGACGGCCAGGTCGCGGCGGTGCGGGATGCGCTCGACACGGAGGGTCTCGTCGACACGGCGATACTCGCATACGCCGCGAAGTATGCATCCAGCTTCTACGGTCCGTTCCGCGAGGCCGTCGACTCCCAGCTGCAGGGCGATCGCCGCAGCTATCAGCAGGACCCGGCAAACCGACGCGAGGGTCTGCGGGAGGCGACGCTCGACCTCGAAGAGGGGGCGGACATCCTCATGGTCAAGCCGGCGATGTCGTACCTCGACGTGCTCGCCGACGTGGCCGCTGTGAGTGATATTCCCGTGTGGGCATATCAGATCAGTGGGGAGTACGCGATGATCGAGGCCGCCGCCGCGAACGGGTGGATCGACCGCGACCGTGCCGTGCTCGAGTCACTGACGAGCATTCGGCGCGCGGGCGCCGACGCCGTGCTGACGTACTGGGCTGTGGAGGTGGCCGGGTGGTTGAAGTGACGAACGACTCCGCATTCGATCGGGCCAAGCGCGTCATTCCTGGCGGTGTGAACTCGCCGGTGCGCGCCTTCCGCTCGGTGGGCGGAACGCCACGGTTCCTGGTGTCGGCGCACGGCCCGTACGTCACCGACGTCGAGGGTCGCGAGTACGTCGACCTCGTCGCATCGTGGGGGCCGGCGATCCTCGGCCACGGGCATCCCGAGGTCGTCGCCGCCGTGCAGGATGCCGCCTCCCGCGGCCTGAGCTTCGGCGCCTCGACTCCCGCGGAGACCGAGCTCGCCCAACTGGTCATCGACCGTCTTTCCGTCACGCCCGGCTCGCATCACCTCAACGGCCGGTCGCTCGTGACGACGCGTCTCGTCGACGAGCTTCGCCTGGTCTCCACGGGCACCGAGGCCACCATGACGGCGATCCGCCTCGCCCGCGGCGCCACCGGCCGCGACCTGGTCGTGAAGTTCTCCGGCCTCTACCACGGGCACTCCGACGGCCTGCTCGCCGATGCCGGAAGCGGTCTCGCGACGCTCGCACTTCCGGCCTCGGCCGGCGTTCCCGCCGAGATCGCGGCGCAGACCGTCGTCGTCCCGTACAACGACCGGGAGGCGGTGCGCGCCGTCTTCGCCGAGCACGGCGACCGCATCGCGGCGATCATCACCGAGGCAGCTCCGGCCAACATGGGCGTCGTCACGCCACGGCCCGGATTCAACGCGTTCCTCGCCGATACCGCGCACGACCACGGAGCGTTGCTCATCCTCGATGAGGTGCTCACGGGTTTCCGCGTCGGCCCCGCCGGCTGGTGGGGAGAATCGGCCTTCGCCGTCCGCGAGGAGGACGACGGCAGCCGCGCGCTGGTCTCCCCGACGTACGTGCCCGACCTCGTCACATTCGGCAAGGTCATCGGCGGTGGCATGCCGCTGGCCGCCCTCGGCGGACGGCGCGAGCTCATGGAGCTGCTCGCGCCGGTGGGGCCGGTGTATCAGGCGGGCACGCTGTCCGGAAACCCCGTTGCCGTCGCCGCAGGCCTGGCCACGCTCCACCTCGCCGATGCGGATGTCTACGCCCGCCTCAACACCGTCGCCACGACGATCTCGGAGGCCGTCGACGACGCACTCGACGCCGCCGGCGTCGCCCACCACCTCTCGCACGCTGGCAGCCTGTTCAGCATCCAGTTCCGCGAGACACCGGCGTACGACTATGCCGGCGTGCAAGCCCAGGACGCGTTCCGCTACGGACCCTTCTTCCACGCGATGCTCGATGCAGGGGTCTCGCTGCCGCCGAGCGTGTTCGAGGCGTGGTTCGTCACGGCCGCGCACGACGACTCCGCCGTGAACCGCGTGCTGGATGCCCTTCCCGCCGCCGCGCGCGCCGCCGCTTCTGCGCGTCCCGCCTGAGTACCGCCGCTTCCGCGCGTCCCGCCTGCGCGCTGCCGCGCGCGACTCCCTCGTGCACAATTCAGGCCGCCGACGTGCCTGTCGTACCCCATGGCGTCCCGGTACCCCGGGAATCCGAGGGCGTGCGGCCTCCGAGAGGGGTCCCGCCGGATCGCCGTGGTCAAGTCCCGTGATGTGGTGTTACTGCTGTTGTTTCCTGTGGGTGGGTGATGGTTAGGCGGTGAGGAGCAGTTCGGGGTGGGCGGGCTCGGTGGTCTCGTGGAGGACGTGGATCAGTGCTCGCATTGAGGTCTCGGAGAAGTAGCGGCGTTCCCCGTATTGCCATTCCTCGTGCTGCTCTTGGAGGACGGCTCCGATAAGACGGGTGACGGAGTCGCGGTCGGGGAAGATCTGGACCACGTCGGCGCGACGTTTGATCTCCCTGTTCAGGCGCTCGATCGGGTTGTTCGACCAGACCTTCTGCCAGTGCTCACGGGGCAACGTCGCGAACGCGGTCAGGTCTGGCTCGGCGTTCTCGAGCATGGCCGCGATCTCGGGGAACGAGCCGCGGAGGCTGTCGGCGACTTGGTGGTACTGGGCCGTCACCGCTTCGCGGGTGGTCTGCGCGAAGATCGTCGAGATCAGCGCGTTGACGGGCTTTGACCGTGCCGAGCCGAGCCGCTGGGTCACGTTCCGCGCGAAATGCACCCGGCATCTCTGCCAGCTCGATCCGGGCAGGATCGCCTTGACCGCGGCCTTGAGGCCGGCGTGCGCGTCGGAAGTGACCAGGGCGACGCCGAGCGGGTCGGCGTTGGTGGGAACCTTCAACCCCCGGTCACGCAGGCCGCGGAGGAACTCGGTCCAGAAGTCGGTGGTCTCCGCGTCGCCCAGTGCCATGCCAAGGATCTCCCGCCGACCTTCGCCGGAGACGCCGGTGGCCACGACGAGGGCCTGGGAGACGACGCGGCCGCGGTGGCGCACGTCGAGGTAGGTGGCGTCCAGGAACAGATACGGGAACCAGGTGTGGTCGATCCGGCGGTGCAGGAACTCCTGAACCGCCTCGTCGATCTCGGAGCAGATCCGCGAGACCGTGGACCGGCTGATGCCGGTGTCGTTGCCCAGAGCCCGGACCAGCTGCTCGACCTTGCGGGTGGAGACACCGTCGATCCACGCTTGGCAGATCACCGCGTAGAGGGCCTTATCGACCCGCCGGCGCGGCGACAGCAGCGACGGGAAGAACGACCCCTCCCGCAACTTCGGGATCTGAAGGTCGACTTCGCCGGCCGGGGTCGCGAGGGTCTTCGGCCTGGTGCCGTTGCGGCGCGTTGTCCGCTCCGGGGTGCGCTCGTGCGGGGCGGCTCCGATCCGTGCGGTCGCTTCCGCGTTGATCAGGTCCTGCAGGCCGGCCTGCAGCATCCGCCGGAACACGTCCGAGTGGGCCAGGTCGGGATCGGCGAGGACTTCGCCGATCAGGGTCGTCAAGGCAGACTGGTTATCGGTCATCGTGGGATCTCGCTTTGCTTCTTGCCGGAAACAACTGGTCATCCCACGATGGCCCTCCTACGTCAACGACGACGAGAACCCCGCGGGAAGTGACACCACGCTACGAGACGCACCC
>NZ_ATXT01000019.1 GCF_000421825.1 Humibacter albus DSM 18994 | reverse complement strand
GTTTGACCTGGGGCAGTGGCGTCTTCGTCGGCATCGACCGCGGCCTGCTGGACCGATCCGCCATCCCGATCGGCCCTTCCGAGCGCAGTCGGGTTGCCCACTTTCGGGCGGTGACGGGCGAGACCATGAACATCTTCGCCGCGACCGACGGCGGCCACCCGTCCTCGACGATCAAGCGCGCCAGCCGCAGCCGGGCACGCGGAGTCAGGGCAGCATTAGCGTGGGACACGAGGGCCTCCAGGTTCGTGAAGCGGTTGAACTCAATAGCTCCACTTCACAACCGGAGGTCCTCGCCCCTCAACTCCTCAAAGCCAAGTCACCGAAACAACGTCCCTGGACATCACAGCTAGGCGGAGTCGCGCAGCACGAGCGAGTGCTCCACTCGGCGTGAGAGGTGCTCGCCGGACTCGCCGCGCAAGAGCGCAGCCACGAGGTCGACGGCGTGCCGGGCCAGCGCGCGGCGGTCGACGGCCAGCGTGGTGAGACGCGGCGTGACGAGCTCGCCGATGTCGAGCCCGTCGATGCCGATCACCGCCACATCTTGCGGCACGCGGATGCCCGCATGCGCGAATCCGCCGAGCGCCCCGACCGCGAGCAGGTCGTTGAAGCACACCACGGCGTCGATCGGCGAGGGCGACGTCGCGCGCTCGCGGGCCAGCGACCCGGCAGCGGCGAACCCGCCCTCGTGCGTCGCCTCCGCGGTGACACGCCGCGCGGGTGCCAGCCCGACCCCGCTCAGAGCGGCACCGAGCATGCGGAACCGCGTGGACGGCTTCTGCATGGGGTCGATCATCGCGATGCGGCGGCGACCGGTCGCGGCCAGGTGGGCAACGGCATCCCGCATTCCGCCGGCGAAGTCCAGTTCCACCGTCGCGCCGCCGGCAGGGATGTCGTCGAGCAGCACTGTCGGAACCCGGGAGGTCAGGCCCTCGTGAGCCTGGCGGGCGAGGTGGCCGATCACGGCGTCCACCCGGCGCAGCAGGGCGTCGAGACGGTCGTCTCCGTGCGGTCCGCCGAGGTCCGTCATCATCACGGCCCAGTCGTGCTCGGCCGCGAGACGGGTCAGCTCCGAGGCGAGTTCGGGGTAGTACGGGTTGCGAAGGTCGTTGACCACGAACCCGATGGTGACGTCGCCGCCGCGCACGAGCCGCTGCGCAGCGCGGTTGGGTCGGTAGTGGAGAGCGGAGGCGGCATGCTGCACGCGCTGCTTCGTCGCGGCGCTCACGTCGGGGAGGTCGTTCATCGCGCGGGTGACGGTCTGGCGCGAGACGCCGGCGGCCGCGGCCACGTCGTTGATGGTGGCGGGGCGGTTCCTGTCGCGTTCGTGCGCGGCGGCGTCGCCGGATCGGGTTCCGGGTTCATTCGTTCCCCCTGCGCCCCGACCCGTTGCCATGATCCGAATAGTACTGGTAATCTCACTGACCGTGAACGTTCACGGTTTCGAGTCGAGACCGGTCCACTCCTCCTGAACGGCGGGTGCTCGCGCCCGCCCATAGACGACGACGTAAGGAACATCCCATGGCCGAGCCGCTGCAGCACGTTCGCTGGGGCATTGCAGGACCGGGCGGCATCGCCCACCGTTTCGCCGAGCAGCTGCCGCACAGTCGCACCGGTGAGCTGGTCGCGCTGGCCAGCCGCAGCCCAGAGCGCGGACGCGCGTTCGCGGCGGAGTTCGAGAAGGCTCCGGGCGGCATCCGCGTGCACGAGTCGTATGACGACCTGTTCGCCGACCCCGAGGTCGACGCCGTCTACATCTCGACGGTGCACACGCAGCACGTGCGCCTCGCCATCCAGGCACTGGATGCCGGCAAGCACGTGGTCTGCGAGAAACCGCTCTCGGTGGACCACGCCGGTGCCATGGCGGTCGTCGAGGCTGCTCGCCGCAACGGGCGGTACCTGGCCGAGGCCTTCATGTATCGCTTTCACCCGCAGACTCTGTTGCTCGCCCAGCTCGTCGCCGACGGCGCGATCGGCGAGGTGCAACACGTGGATGCCGCGTTCTCGTTCCGCACGAACGCTCCGGCCGACCACCGTCTGATGGATCCGAGTCTGGCCGGCGGAGGCATCCTCGACGTGGGCGGGTATCCGGTCTCGATCTCCCGGCTCGTCGCGGGCGCCGCGACTGGCGCGCTGTTCGCCGACCCGGTGTCGCTCACGGCCAAGGGAACAGTCGGCGCGACGGGCGTGGACGAGTGGGCGACGGCATCCCTCGTCTTCGCTTCGGGCATCACCGCGCACGTCACGTGCGGAGTTCGGGTCGATGATGACAACCGCGTCGTCGTGAGTGGTTCGAACGGGCAGATCATCGTGCCGCAGCCCTGGCTGCCGAGCACCACCGAGCCGACCTTCGTCGAGGTGCGACGCGCCGACGCCGAGCCGGAGCGCATCAGCGTCGATCCCGCGTTCCAGTACGCGCTGCAGGCGGATGCCGTCGCTGAGTACGCCGCCGAGGGACAGAGTCCGAACATGAGCTGGGCCGACACGCTCGGCAATGCCCGTGCGCTCGACCAGTGGCGCGCTGCGATCGGGCTGGAGTATCCGTTCGAAGCCGCGAGCGCGAACATCCCGCCGGCGAGCGGCCACGCGCCGAAGCGGCGCAGCAGCGCCACCATGCCGTACGGGCGCATTCCGGGACTCGACAAAGACGTGTCGCGGCTGGTGATGGGCGTCGACAACCAGACGACGCTCGGCCACGCCACCGCCATGTTCGACGACTTCGTCGAGCGCGGCGGCAACGCGTTCGACACCGCCTACATCTACGGCGGCGGGCTCATGGAGCGACTGCTCGGCCAGTGGGTCGCGAACCGCGGTGTGCGCGACGACGTCGTCATCATCGGCAAGGGTGCACACACTCCGCACTGCGACCCGGAGTCCATCGTGCGTCAGCTCGACGAGACCCTCGACCGTCTGCAGACCGATCACCTCGACCTCTACCTGATGCACCGCGACAACGAAGGCATTCCCGTGGGGGAGTTCGTCGACGTGCTCGACGAGCAGGTCAGGGCCGGGCGCATCCGCGCGTTCGGCGGCTCGAACTGGTCCATCGCCCGGTACCAGGAGGCGCTCGCCTATGCGGACGCCAACGGCAAGCAGCGCTTCTCGGCGCTGAGCGATCACTTCGGTCTGGCGCACGCGCTCGACGTACCGTGGGCGGGATGCCGCTACGTCACCGACGACGCGGATCGCGAGTGGCTCGAGTCCACCGGCACCACCCTGCTGCCGTGGTCGTCGCAGGCCCGTGGGTTCTTCGCCCGGGCCGACCGCGACAACACGAGCGACGAAGAACTGGTGCGCTGCTACTACAGCGACGGCAACTTCGAGCGGCTCGCGCGGGCCCGGCAACTGGCATCCGAGTTGGATGTCGCGCCGACCGCCGTCGCGCTCGCCTACGTTCTCGCGCAGTCGTTCCCGACGTTCCCGCTCTTCGGGCCGCGCAGCATCGAGGAGACCCGCACGTCGATGGCCGGGGTGGATGTCTCGCTCACCAACGAGCAGGTCCGCTGGCTCGACCTGCGCGACTGATCGCGCCCTCCTTCGACTCGCGTCGCTCGGTTCGGGACCCTGGTGGTTCGTGCTCGGCACTTCGGATCGAGCGTCGTGAGTCGAAGGTCGCCGCCGCCCTGCGGCCCGCGAAAAGGGCACGTCATCGGGCATGTTGTGCCTGTCACATTGCTTGACAATGCCTGAGTGCCAGGGCCAAGCTTGCTCTTGGGCCGTTCATTGCTCTTCGTGGGGGCGGTGAGCAAGCGGCCCATTCACAACTCGCCCGCTTACCCCATCCCGCCCGATGAGCCGACAACCTCGGCCCGTCGGGCTGTGTTGTTTTTCGGCCGAGCCCGCCGTTGGTCGCGTCTCCCGGCGCCGTTGCTGCGTCCCCCGGGCACAGCCGCGAGAGGACCGAAGTCTCGGCCATCGAGTTCACGTCGCGCAAATCGGGCGCCCAACTGTCATTTCGGCCCACTTCGTGCGACTTGAGGCGCAGAGCGCGGGCGCGGAATACGCTGAACCGCAACCAGGGCCGAAGGCACGGCAACCAGGACCGAAGGAGAGACCATGTTCAGTGCGATCGACTCGTTCAGCGGCTTCAGCGTGGACGACCTGCAGGCGGCGTGCACCTTCTACAGCACCGCGCTGGGACTGGCGGTCGAGGACGAGGGTGACATGGGCATCCGCATCACGCTGCCGAGCGGCGCGGAGGTGTTCGTATACGCGAAGGCGGACCATGCGCCGGCGTCGTTCACGATCCTCAACTTCGTGGTCGATGACATCGATGCCGCCGTCGACGCGCTCAATGCGGCCGGAGTCGTCACGAAGATCTATTCCGACGCGGAACTCCCGACCGACGCGAAGGGCATCGCCCGTCCGAACAATCCCGAGTGGGGACCGGACATCGCCTGGTTCCGTGATCCAGCGGGCAACGTGCTGTCGGTCATCCAGGCGTGATGGCGGTGTTCGGCTGATTCGGGTGATCTGCACCGTTCCGCAGGACGCGCCGCCTGTCGAGTGCCTATGACGTTCGAGTGGCCGGATGCTCTCGGGAACCGTCGTCTTCCACGCAGACGCCGGGCGAAGGCAGACGCGGGCCGATGAAGGACGCCGGCGGCGGACGCCGGCACAAGCCTCACGGCTGTGCGCCGGCATCCGCCATCGGTGGTGCTCAGCAGACCATCAGGCCCGCAGGGTGCGCCGACGTGCGAACAGCAGCACGCCCGCACCGGCCAGCAGGACGAACAGCGCGGCGAAGAGTCCGCCGAACAGGTTCGACCCCGTGTCGGCCAGCGAGCTCGAGTCGCTGACCACGGCCGCGCTGGACATCGCCACGGGCGTCACAGAGGACGCCGGGATGATGCCGCCCGGGGTTCCCGGCGTACCCGGAGTTCCCGGCGTTCCGGGCGTACCCGGAGTTCCCGGGGTGCCAGGCGTGCCAGGTGTTCCCGGGGTTCCGGGCGTTCCCGGAGTTCCCGGTGTCCCCGGCGTCCCCGGCGTGCCCGGGTCGGACACCGCGGTCGCGCAGCCGCTCGTCGCCGAGTCGCCCACCAGGCCGATGGCGTTGCAGCCCACCGTCACGGGCAGTTGGACGCCGACATCGCCGAGCAGCCCGCCGAGCAGGCCGCCGTTGCCGGAGGTCGTGCCCGCGGTCCCGTCCACGCCGTCGCCGACCGTGGTGGTGGTACCCCTCGTCGCGGCATCGCCGATTCCGCTGATGGAGTTTCCGCTCACGGAGACCGGAACGCCGGCGTTCACGTCGGCGAGCAGCCCGCCGAGCACGCCGCTGTCACCGCTTGTGGATGCCCCGGAGCCGTCGGCCGCACTGGACGGGCTCACCGAGGTGGTCGTGCCCGTCGCGGTGGCGTCGCCGAGCCCGCTGATGGCGTTGCCACCGACTGTGACAGGGACGCTGGCGTCGACGTCTCCGACGAGGCCGCCGAGCACGCTGTCGTCACCCGTCGTGGCACCACCCGGGTCGGACGAGCCGACGCCGGTCGTCGCGCCCGATGCGGTGGAGTCGCCGATCAGGCTGATGGCGTTGCCGCCGGCCGTCACAGGAACGCTCGCGCCGACATCCGCAGCGATGCCGCCCAGAGCGCTGTCGTCGCCGTTGGTGCTGCCGCCTGATCCGTCTGCCGCCGATGAGCCCGAAGGCGCGGTGGAGGCGTGCGAACTGGTCGAGTCGCCGACCAGGCTGATGGCGTTGCCGCCGACGGTGACCGGCGCACTGGCGCCGACATCGGCGAGCAGACCACCGAGCAGGCCGTCATCGCCGCTCGTCGTGCCGCCCGAACCGCCCGAACCGGCCGGCTCCGACGCCACGGCGGTCTGCGGGTCCGATGTGCTGGAGTCGCCCAGCACGCTGATGCCGTTGCCGCTCACCGTGATCGGCGCGTTCACGCCGATCGGCAGCAGAGCGCCGCCGAGCACGCTGTCAGTGCCGCTCGTACTCGCCGTCGCTGCGTCGGCCGCGGTTCCCCCGGTGCTGTTCGACGTGTCCGCCTTGTCGGATGTCGAGTCGCCCAGCACGCTGATGCCGTTGCCGCTCACCGTGATCGGCGCGTTGACCGTGACGGGTGCCCCGAGCCCACCGAGCAGGCTGTCGTCACCGCTGGTCGTCGCCGAGTCGCCCGGCGAGGCGGCCGACGAACCAGATGCCGTCGTCGTCGCGTCGGAGCTCGTCGAGTCCCCGGCCACGCTCACCGCGTTCCCGGAGATGGAGACGGGCACGCTCACCGTCGGTGCGACGACGTCGCCGGAAGCGATTCCGCCGCTGCCCGAGGTGACGGGCGCGGACGCGGTGGACGAGGTATCCGATGCCGAGGCATCCGTGGATGTCGCCGGTGCCGTCGTCGTCCCGCCCGAGAGCGCGTCGCCGAGGCCGCCGATGGCATTGCCCACCAACGAGATGGGTGCGTTCAGGTTGATGCCGAGCACGTCGCCGGAAGCTACTCCGTCGCCGCCGCTCGTGGAGGGCTCGGCGGCGTTCGCCGCGCCGATGCCCGCCAGTGAGAGACCGCCGAGTATGACTGTGAACCACAGCCCCCTCGACACGATTTTATTCATGATGTGACTCCTTGAAAGAGCGTTGCGTCGCTCCCCTTCAGCGCCGGCAGTGCCGTGCTTTCAGCGCCGGCAGTGCCGTTGCGCGCGGGGAGACTCGAGGACCGTCTTCCACCCTCTGGCGTGCAGCATCATCGGATGCCCAGTGCACGTCGGGGCGGAGCGGTCCCGCTCAGTCAGGAGTCGAGTCGGTGTCGTACGTCGGAGTCGAAGGAAGTCTGTCGTCGTTCGCCGAGGTGCCCGCGACGAGCACCGGGACCGAGGCTGGCGCGTTCTCGAGGGACGCGGCAAGGGAGGCGATGCCGCCCGGACCGCTGCCGGAACGTGCCCCCGACGACGTCGAAGAACTGCTGGCCGGCGCGTTCGGCGATCCGGGATCGCCACCCGGACCCACCGGAATGCCGGGCGCTCCGGATGCCATTCCCGGCACGGCGGCACCTCCCGCGGCGACCGCTGCCGACATGCCGGAGAACGCCGCTGCGAAGGTCGCCGTAGACGCCGCGACCGTGCTCGTCGCCGCGCCGGCGACTGTGCCCACGGGGATGTCTGCGCCCGGCTGACCGCCGAACGAACCGCCGTCGTTGGTACCGTCCCCGGGAGTCGTGCCGCTCGGGTCGGACGAGGTGGGACCCGTCGGCCCGAGGATCGTTCCCGTCGTGTTCGAGACGTCGCCGACGACCTGGTCGACGACACCCCCGACAGGGTCGGTGACACCGGAAACCGATCCGAGCGTGGAACTCAAGGTCGAACCCACGACCGGGACCGAACCGGCGACCTGGTCGACCGTCTCGGTGACCGGAGCGAGTGTCTGCGTGACGGAGACCGAACTCGTGACGGAGCCGACGGCATCCGTCACCGGCTGCACGAGGTGCTGCACCGGAGCGGGAAGCGCCTCGGTGACCGGGGCCACCACCGAAGTGACCGTCGAGGTCACGGTGTCGACCGTGTTCGTGACCGGCGTCGTGACGGTGCCGACCAGCGACCCGACGGTGCCGAGAAGCCCGGATCCGGAGCTCGAGGAACTCGACGCGGGCGGCGAGCCCGGCTCATCGGCCGAGGCCGAGTGGGCGCCGAGCGTGAGGCCGAGCAGCACAAGGCCGCCGGCGACGCCGAGCCCGCACAGCAGCAGACGCAGCAGTCGCCGCGGCGGAAGTGCCTCGGCGCGATCCAAAATCGGCCCCCCAATGTACTCGAACCCGAATCGGTACATGAACCCGATTTCGACTGTAGCGATGATCCGAACGATTCGGGAGGGGGTTGCCGTGCCCTAGTCGGGGGACAACGGATGCGCTCACGTGCTCGTGCGCCTCCATCGCGACAAGCCCGTGCGCGCCTCCGCGACACGCCGGTCGCCACCTTTCGCGACACGCCGCCTTTCGAACGGATCCGAGCTGCAGCTGCGGTCGCGATCCGCGGATTGTCGGGGGTCTCGGGTAGCGTTTCGACGACAGTGCGAAAAATTCTCCAAACACAACATGTAGTGGAATGACATCCGTGTGATTCACGTTATATAGTGTGTGAACACCGCACGGGATGGGGTGGCCGGAATCAATGAGGGGCCGGCCGAAACACTCGGAACGTGAGGAAGCGGACCGAGTGAAACCGTTCCGAAAAGCACTACTCAGGGGAGGTCATCATGGACTACGAAAATGACAGCGTCGGCGGCTACGCAGTTCCCGTCGACCCGATGGACCTTCTGCAGTGCGACAGCTGCCAGTAGGCACGCTGCACTGACAGACCTTGAAGCCCCCGGCACGACGCCGGGGGCTTTTCCGTGTCGATTTCGCGTCTCGAGCCGCCCGGTCGGTACACGTGGGCTGTGACGAACACCTCGTCATGGGGCGGCATGAACGACCAGCACCATCGACACCGCACCCGCCGGCCGCGATCCGTCTCCGCAACATGCACGTAAGGGATCCGCTACTGACGCATCTCGGGTACGCGGAAGGCGAACCGGTCTTCGGGTGAGAACAGGTACTCGTCATCGCAGCGGAATCCTCGAAGCCACTGCTGGCCGTCGACCACGCGAAGGTAGAAGCCTCTCGGGAAAGCAACGTCGTCGCTGACCGGCGCGCACGCGACTTTGAGCGCTCCCGTCGGTGATCTGCCCGCCGAGAGCACCGAATCCGGTGCGTTTGCCTGCCACGTCATCATGAGTCTGAGGTACGGGCCGGTGTCGGCAGGGCAGGGTTCGAGCCCGTGCTCGTGTGCCCTGGCGAAGACTTGCGGCAGAGTTGCTCCGGTGCTGAAGCCGAGATCACCTACATTGCGCTCGACGATGCCGACCTCCTCGCGCTGTCGTAGATCGAAGACCGCGTGATTGATCAGAGTTTCGGCGTACGAGTTGAGCAGAACGCCGCGGGAGCGCAGCTCTCCTAACAGTTCGGAGCGTGTCATTCCGCCGACTCGAAGACGCAACGGATTCGTTTCATATCGATGAGGCGGCCGCACGGGGCAAGGGTACTCAGTCGCCTCGGCATCTTCTGCGACTGCGACCAGCAAACCGATCACCTGTTTCGTCAGGGAAGCCGCGTAGAAGAGGCTGTCAGGGGTGGGGACGGCACCATCAACCCAAACCTTCAGGAACTTCGATCCATGGTGATCCGCCTGCGGCTCGTCCGCATGACCAGTCAGCTCGCCAGGAAGTGTTCGATTGCCGCGATCGTCGTCGCGTTATCGCGATGGAGAGTCGCGCGGATTCCGCAGCGTTCCGCCCCTCGGATCGCGCTCTCGTTGTCATCGATAAAGAGGACGTCCTCGGCGGATGCTCCCATTCGCTTGAGAGCGGTCAAGTACGCGTCGGCTTCCGGCTTTGCCACTCCTTGTTCATGGCTGTAGCAGATCGGATCGAAAATCGACGAGAAACTGAAACGTCGCTCTTCCTCTTCACGCGCACCGTCACCGGAGTTCGACAGAATGGCCAACCCGGCCCGACCACCCAGTGACCGCGCGTGATCGAGAAGCTCACCATTCGCTTCGCCGCAGTAGGCATCCCACAACTGCGCCCTCATCGCCGCGACATCAGTGTCATCGGCTTCCAGTGCGGCACCGAACTTTCTCCAGTATTCGTCTGCAACACCGGTCTTTAGCGTCGTGTCGGGTAGAGCGGCCCCATCCAGACGAGCACGTAGGTCTTCGGCTGATAAGCCGAGGCGGGCGCTCCAGCTTCTCTCCAGCGCCTTGGGCCAGCTGTGATCATCGACGATTTCGAGGACGCCACCGACGTCGTAGAGAATCCATTTCATCCGGGCAACCTATCCTGCGCCGCTGCGTGCCCATCCGCCGCCAACGACGTCGGTTTCGAAGTCAAGAAACGCGCATCGGTGTGCGGCAATGCGCATTTATTGACTTTGAGACGGGATGCGGTGGGATCGCGGGGACGAATGGTGGGATGAGGCGGCGGGAGGAAAGAGCGGGATGACAGAATGAAACGCGTGCCAGTGAACCCCGCGATTCAGGGTCGCACCTACCCGCCGACCGCCCCCTATCTCGTCGGACGAGAAAAGGTGCGCGAGTTCGCACGGGCGGTGTTCGCGACCGCTCCCGTCCACTTCGATGTCGAGGCCGCGCGCGCCGCAGGCCATGCGGACGTCGTCGCTCCTCCCACGTTTCCGGTGGTCGTACAGGAGCACACCCTCGAACAGCTGCTCGGCGACGAAGATGCCGGCATCGACTTCTCGCACGTCGTCCACGGCGACCAGCGCTTCGAGTACAGCCGCCCGGTCGTGGCCGGCGACGAGCTGACGGCGCAGCTCACGGTGACGTCGATCAAGTCGCTCGGCGGCAACTCGATGGTGACGGCGGCGACCGAGATCCGTGACGCCGACGGCGGGCACGTGGTGACCACCATTTCCACCCTCGTCGTGCGAGGAGAGGACTGATGCCCGTGATCCCCGACCTTTCTTCTCTCTCCGTCGGCGATGAGGTCGCGCGGGCCGAGCACCGCATCACGCGCGATTCTCTCGTTCGCTACGCCGGGGCATCCGGAGACTTCAACCCCATTCACTACCGCGACGACATTGCGGAGCAGGTCGGCCTGCCGGGCGTGCTCGCGCACGGGATGCTGACCATGGGCATCGCGGTGCAACCGGTCGTCGACTGGGTGGGCGATCCGGCACGCGTCGTCGACTACCAGGTGCGCTTCACCCGTCCCGTGGTTGTGGACCCGATCGAGGGCGCGACCTTGTCACTCACGGCCAAGGTCGGGGTGATCAACGCCGACTCCTCGCGCGTGCGCATCGACATCACGGCGAGTGCCGGCGGGCAGACCGTGCTCGGCAAGGCCCAGGCCTGGGTGTCTCTGGCGTGACGGAAGCGGTGCCGACCTTCGCCGACCTCACGACGATGCGTGTCGGCGGTCCCGCCCCTCACCTCGTGACGGCGACCACCGAGGAGGAGCTCGTCGCCCTCGCCTCGCATGCCTACGCGACGGGAGAGCCGGTGCTGCTGCTCGGCGGAGGCTCGAACACGATCGTCTCCGACGACGGATTCGACGGTGCCGTGATCCGCATCGCGACGAGCGGAATCCAACGGGTCGCGAGCGACGGGCGTCCGGATGCCGTGCGGCTGCGCGTGCAGGCGGGCGAGAGCTGGGACGGGCTCGTGGCGTACGCCGTGCGAAACCGGTGGGCCGGGATCGAGGCGCTGTCTGGCATCCCGGGCAGCGTGGGTGCCGCACCCGTGCAGAACATCGGCGCGTACGGTCAGGAGCTGTCGTCGGTGCTCGTCGCGGTCGACTTCGTGGACGCCGCGACCGGCACCGTACGCCGCCTCACCGCCCCAGACCTCGAGCTCGGGTACCGTACCTCCGTGCTCAAGCGTGGGCTCGACGGGGTCGTCGTCGCGGTCGAGCTCGAGCTGTCTCAGCGGCCCGACGTGGGGGCAGCGCTCGGCGAGCCGATCGCCTACGCCCAGCTCGCGCACGCGTTGGCGGTCGAAGTGGGGACGAGAGTTTCCCTCGGCGAGATGCGACGCACCGTACTGTCGCTGCGGGCGTCCAAGGGGATGGTGCTCGACGACGACGATCCCGACTCGGTGAGCGCCGGCTCGTTCTTCACGAATCCGATCGTGTCGCAGCATTTCGCGCGCACCCTTCCCGCGGATGCCCCGCGCTGGACCCTGGCGCCGGAGGAGCCGGACCTCGTGGCATCCCTCGACGGCGAGTCGGCGGAGGAGAGCGCCGCGGTCGGCCTCCTGGCCGAGGCCGCGGTCGACCGCGAGTTCCGCCGGCGGCGCGCGGAGTCCGAAGGCGTCAAGCTCAGCGCGGCGTGGCTCATCGAGCACTCCGGCATCTCCCGCGGTTTCGGCCTCCCCGGATCGCGGGCCGCCATCTCGAGCAAGCACACGCTCGCGATCACGAACCGCGGCGGGGCATCCGCTGCCGAGATCGCACAGCTCGCGTCGTTCGTGCAGTCGCGCGTGCAGGCGGAGTTCGGAGTCGTGCTACGACCGGAGCCGGTGCTGGTGGGCGTCGAGCTCTGAGGGATTCGAAACAGCACTGGTCCGACGAGAGCGAAGGCACACCCGCAGCCTCGTCGCGCGATCGCCGTCTCGGGAATGAAGGCTTGCCCAGCGCCGGGCAGCGGGGCTCTAGCGCCGAGCAGCGTGACGCTGCGCTCGCCGGATCGCCGACGTGCCCGCGATGAGCAGCACGATGACGCCGAGCGCGACGATGCCGGTCACGGCCCATCCGGCGGGAGTGAGGGATGCCTGCCACGCGTCGAACGTGCTGCGACCGGCATCCGTGCCGTCGACGAGCAGCACGGCCACGGCGAAAGCGAGAACGAGTGCGCCCCACACGATGGCGCCGACGCGCACCCGGGGACGCGGCACGTCCGCGGTCGTGGCGGATGCGGCGAGGCCGGTTGCGGTCGTTCCGGTCGCGAACCGCGAGGATGGCGGCGCCGCCGCCCCGTCCGCGGTCTGAACCGCAGAAACGGGTCCGGTGCCGAAGGGCCAGCCGGATGCATCCGCGCTCGCTGCGGCATGCGTCTGCCGCGATCCGCCGACCGTGTCGTTCAGCACTTCGGTGTCCGCGTCCACGCTGCCGGAGCTCTGATCGGAGGCGTCGTCCTCATCCCTCTGGGTCGCGGGTTCGCGGCCGGTGTCCTCGTCGGCCCGCTCGTCGCGCTGGTCGTTCTCGTTCATCGCCGTTCTTCCTTCGTGCAAGTCGTGATCGTTGATCAGTGGAGGGGTGCCGTCTCGGAGCGCACGGTCGTCGGTCGTCATGCGCTCGGCTCGAAGTACTCGATCGTCACGTTCCCGATGCCCTGCTCGATGCGCACATCGACGTCGGGTGCACCCGACCCGAAGCGGTAGACCCACGCGCCGTCATCCGTCGTCCGAACGGCATCCACGGCGTGGCTGTGCGCATCGTTGTCGAACCGGATGGCATCAATGTCGCCGCCGTGCGAGCGCTGCGTCACCTCGACGCGGGCGCTCACTCCGCTCTGCAGAAGAACGGTGACCGTTCCCAGGCCCTGCACGACATCCGCGCGGTGTTCGCCGACCGTGTCGTACGACAGCTCCGTGCCGCCGATCGGCTGGTAGATCGAAACGTTCTGCGCGTTCCAATACGAAGCCGCAGGAATCGTGAGCACGTGGCCTCGGGGCGGTACGGCCGCGCAGGCGGTGCAGAGGACCAGCACGATCGAGACGAACGTCAGGAACCCGCTGCGCCGCCGCAGGATGCCCGCGGTCACGATCGAGAGCCCGATGATGCCCGTGGCGACCGCCAGCGCGATCGCGACCGTGTAGTCGGCTGCCGGACCGGAAAGTGCGATCGCGGCACCGATGCCGGAAGCGATAAGCGCGGCGCCGAGCGCGATGAAGACGTACGCGGCACTCGTGCGTGGGTTCGCGACCTTCCGCCGGAGCCGCGCGGCCTGGGCCTCGGCGGCGAGCGCCTGCGCCTGCGCCTTGTTATCGGCGGAGCGCTGCTGGCGGATCGCGCGGGCGTCGGCCTGTTGCGCGGTCCATGCGGCGTAGTCGGACTTCCAGGCATCCTGCTGGGCTCGCCATGCGGCGAGGTCGTCGGCGCCCGCGGTCGGCGCACCCGGGGATGTGCTCGTGCTCGCCGCCGTGAACGCGTCGGCCGCTGCGGACGAGGCGGTGGTCGCGTCGGTGGCGCGGCCCGGGTCGGCGGGCGGTGTCGATGCCGGGGCGGCGCTCGCGGAAGCCGAAGACGCGGCGCCGCCACCGGCATCAGTCGGTGAAGTCGATGGGTAATAGGGAGCGGGCCGAGATGGCCTCCGCGATTCGTCGGTGATGCGACCGTTGCGCGCGGCCCAGACGATGACGGCCACGATGAGTGCCACGACGAGCAGTGACCAGAGCACACGGCCGAAGGAGGAGAGCCACGACAGTCCGTCCCAGAACTGGGCGCCCGCCCACCAGAAGCCCTGCGCGAACGGCAGGAACGAGAACAGGGCGATCACGATGATCGCGATGATCGGCGGGTCGAAGGCTCCGCGCAGCAGACGCTCGAGATGGATGTCGCCGTGTGCATCGGGCAGCAGCAGCCAGGCGGCCGCGTACAGCAGGAAGGCCGGGCCGCCGAGCACGGCGATCACGACGGCGATGCCGCGCACGATGATCGGGTCGATGCCGAGCCGGGCAGCGACGCCGCCGCAGACGCCGCCGATCCAGCCGTTCTGACGGATGAGCCCGAGACCGCGCAGCCATCCGAAGAATCGGGCGCCGTTGGTCGGCGCCGATCCGATGTCGGCCGGCTGCTCGGAGTGCGTGGTGTGATCAGGCATGTTTCGATCGTGCCGGAACGACGTGCCGCTCCGCGATGGGGGATGCCCCTGATCCGTCCCTGAGATCCACCCCCGGGAGCGCTCGGCAGGACCTGTCAATGATTGGATGCCTGTATGTCCACGAGCCCGATTCCGCCGCGCGCCCGCGTGCAACGGCCGCCGCTCGCGCGCCCGCGGGAATGCGTGCTCGGCGGCGTCTGCGCGGGCGTCGCGCTGCACTTGGGCTGGAGCGTGCGGGCGACGCGGTGGCTTGCGGCCGGGCTGGCGTTGTGCGGTGGAGCGGGCATCCTGCTCTATGCCTGGCTGTGGGCGATGACCCCGCTCGAGCCTGCAGAGCCCGGCACGCACGGTTTGGTGCATCGTCGCGTCGCCGTTCCGTGGGCGCTCTTCGCGATCGCTGCAGTGCTCGCGCTCGTCGTGTTCTCCCTCGGCGGTGGCTTCCGCGCCGGAGCCGTCGGAGGCAGTGCGCTGGTGCCGCCGCTGACCGGGGTGATCGTCTGCGCCGCGGGCGCCGTCGCCTGGGACCAGCTCGTGGATGCCACTGCACCGCGCACCGAGACCGCCGCCCGTTGGCTGCGTGTCGTCAGCGGCGCACTGCTGGTGGCGGTCGGCGTGCTCGGCCCGCTCGTCTGGGGAGCGGCTGCGCCCGGCTGGGCGTGGGTGCTGTTCGTGATCGCGCTGCTCGCCGGCGCCGGAGTGCTCGCCGGCCCTTGGGCGCTGGGGCTCTGGCGCGAGCTCATCGCCGAGCGTACGAAGCGCGTGCGCGAGGAAGAGCGTGCCGAGCTCGCGGCGCACTTGCACGACTCCGTGTTGCAGACGCTGGCGCTCATCCAGACGCGGGCCGGGGCATCCAGCGAGGTCGCGCGGCTCGCTAGGGCTCAGGAGCGCGAGTTGCGCGACTGGCTCTATTCGGGAGAGCGGCGCATCGACTCCGATCTTGTGACGGACCTGCGCGACACCGCCGCGGTGCTCGAGCTCGACCACGCCGTGCGGTTCGACGTCGTCGCGGTCGGCGAGAGCCGCGAGCGGTCGGGCGGCGAACTGGCGGCGGCAGCACGGGAGGCGATGCTCAACGCGGCCCGCCACGCCGGCGGCGACGTGAGCGTCTACATCGAGAACGCGCGTGACGGCGTCGACGTGTTCGTGCGCGATCGCGGGCCCGGCTTCGCGCTCGACGACGTCCCCGCCGACAGGATGGGAGTGCGGGAGTCGATCATCGGAAGGATGCGTCGTGCGGGCGGGTCGGCATCCGTACGTCCCGGAGCGGGCGGTGCAGGAACCGAGGTGCGGCTGCACCTGGCGTACGACGACGAAGGCGAGGCAGAGTGAACGACGGGGGAGAGGCGGAGATCAGCGTCGATCGCCCGGAGCCGGTCACGGTCGTGATCGTCGACGACCATTCCATCTTCCGCTCGGGGCTGCGAGCCGACCTGGGTGACGGCATCCGGGTCGTGGGGGAAGCGGATGCCGTCGACAGTGCAGTCGAGATCATCACTCGGCTGCATCCCGACGTCGTGCTGCTCGACGTGCATCTGCCCGGTGGGTCCGGGGGAGGCGGCGCCGAGGTGGTGCGCCGTGCCGCACCTGCGGTGCCCGGCACGCGATTCCTCGCGCTCAGCGTCTCGGACTCCGCCGAAGACGTCGTCGCCGTCATCCGGGCGGGCGCGCGCGGCTACATCACCAAGGGCAGCTCGGGCTCCGAGGTGACGCGGGCCGTGTACGCGGTGGCCGGCGGCGACGCCGTGTTCTCGCCGCGCCTGGCGGGATTCGTATTGGATGCCTTCGGTGCCGCGACCGGAGAACAAGCCGAGAGCATCGACGAGCTGGACCGCCTCACGGTGCGCGAGCGCGAGGTGATGCGTCTCATCGCGCGCGGATACTCCTATAAAGAGGTGGCGGGCGAACTGTTCATCTCCGTGAAGACCGTGGAGACGCACGTGTCCGCTGTGCTGCGCAAGCTGCAGCTGTCATCGCGGCACGAGCTGACGGCGTGGGCCCTGGCACGGCGGCTGCTGTGAGCGCTTGCCACGCTTTGCACAAGCGGGCGCGCGTCACCTACACTTGACCGAGGTTGCTGAAATCAGCAAAGCTTTTTTGCGCCTATTTTCTCCCGGGCCCGATGGTCACGGTGTGGGGCTCTGCGTGAAGACGCCGGCGGATTTCTGACCGAAGGGCGGTGGCTCAATTGGTAGAGCAGCGGTCTCCAAAACCGCAGGTTGCAGGTTCGAGTCCTGTCCGCCCTGCAAGTCGGTGCTGTGGCTCCGACCCACGAAAGGTATGAGGTGGCCCGAAAAGTCATCGACGAACCCAGCGAGGACGTCGTCGCGAACGCCAAGAAGGAGCGGGATGCCAAGCGCAACCCGTTCTCTCGGATCGCGTTGTTCATCCGGCAGGTTTTCGGCGAGCTCCGCAAGGTCGTCACGCCGACCCGCACAGAGCTGCTGAGCTACACGGGTGTCGTGCTGGTCTTCGTGATCATCATGATGGCCATCGTGTTCGGGCTCGATCAGTTCTTCGGGTGGCTTGTCATCCTCGTCTTCGGTTCGAACTCCTGACGGCCGCTACGGCCGCGGGGCGAGACGGCCAGGACGAGACGGCGGCGCGGGTCGTACCGCGTAACAACAGGAATGGATTGGGAAAGCTAAGTGTCTGAACGAGAGCGCGACGACGTGGACTGGGCGACCGCTGCCGAGCAGTCGTCGGAGGACGACGAGGCGCAGGAGGGCAGCCGGCTCGCCTCCGAGGAGGAGTCGGTGGACGCGGCTGAGCGCGAGGCGCTGCATGTGACCGATGCCGACGGAAACGACGTCGATCTGGATGCCGTGCTCGATCGCATCGCGCAGACCGCCGACCCCGAGGCTGACGCCGCGGTGGACGACGCACTGGAGATCGACGACGCCAACGAGGCGGAGGCGGCCTTCGAGGCGATCGAAGACGAAGAAGAAGAGGACGGCGAATCCGAGGGATCCGCGGCGGAGGGCGCCGAGCCCGAGGCAGCCGAGCCCGAGGTCGAGGTCGATCCCTACGACGAGTTCAAGCGCGAGCTTCGCATGCTGCCGGGCAAGTGGTACGTCATCCACTCCTACGCGGGCTTCGAGCGCCGTGTGAAGCAGAACCTCGCCAACCGCACGGCATCCATGGGCATGGAGGACTTCATCTTCCAGGCCGAGGTGCCGATGGAAGACGTTGTCGAGATCAAGAACGGCCAGCGCAAGATGGTCAACCGCGTGCGCATCCCCGGCTACGTGCTCGTGCGCATGGATCTCAACGAAGACAGCTGGTCGGTCGTGCGTCACACGCCCGGCGTCACCGGCTTCGTCGGCAACGCGCACAACCCGACGCCGCTGCGCTTCGATGAGGCGTTCAACATGCTGAAGTCGCTCGTACAGGTCGAGCCGGTGGCGACCGGCAAGGCCGCGGCGACGAAGGGCCAGAAGGCCACGACGCACGCGGCTCCGATCGAGGTCGACTTCGAGATCGGCGAGACGATCACCATCAAGGAGGGCTCGTTCGCGGGCCTGCCCGGATCGATCAGCGAGATCAAGCCGGAGAGCGGCAAGCTCACGGTTCTCGTCTCGCTCTTCGAGCGCGAGACGCCGGTCGAGCTCAGCTTCGACCAGGTCACTAAGCAGTAGACGAGCCACTCCTGCTCAGGGCCGGCCGCCATCGGGGCGACCGGCCCTCGTCGTACCTGGGGCCGCTCGGAATCGGGTAAGATTGTGTGGTTTGCGCATTCGCGCAGCCACAACCACGCCCCGGAAAGGCCGGGATCCGTGGGAGAGAGCATGCTCAGGCATCCTCTCGAGGAAAGGAAAGCTAGATGGCACCGAAGAAGAAGGTCACTGGTCTGATCAAGCTTCAGATCAAGGCCGGCGCCGCCAACCCCGCCCCGCCGATCGGCCCGGCGCTGGGTCAGCACGGCGTCAACATCATGGAGTTCTGCAAGGCGTACAACGCCGCGACGGAGTCGCAGCGCGGCAACGTCGTCCCGGTGGAGATCACCGTGTACGAGGACCGCTCGTTCACGTTCGTGCTCAAGACGCCGCCGGCCGCGGAACTCATCAAGAAGGCTGCGGGTGTGGCCAAGGGTTCGGGCGTTCCGCACACCACGAAGGTCGGCAAGATCACTGCCGCTCAGGTGCGCGAGATCGCCGAGCAGAAGCTCGTCGACCTGAACGCGAACGACTTGGATGCCGCATCCAAGATCATCGCGGGCACCGCCCGTTCCATGGGCATCACGGTCGAGTAGGAAAGGTAGGTCAGAACCATGGCACAGAAGTCCAAGGCCTACCGGGCCGCCGCCGCCAAGATCGAGGACGGCAAGCTGTACACCCCCGACGAGGCCGTCGCGCTCGCGCGCGAGACCGGCTCGTCGAAGTTCAATTCCACTGTCGAGGTGGCGCTCAAGCTGGGCGTCGACCCGCGCAAGGCGGACCAGATGGTGCGTGGCACCGTCATCCTTCCGCACGGCACGGGCAAGACCGCCCGCGTCATCGTCTTCGCGACCGGCCCCGCGGCCGAGGCGGCCATCGCCGCCGGCGCGGACGAGGTCGGCGGCGACGAGCTCATCGAGAGGGTTTCGGGAGGCTGGACCGATTTCGACTCCGCAGTCTCGACCCCCGAGCTCATGGGCAAGGTCGGTCGTCTCGGTAAGGTGCTGGGCCCGCGCGGCCTCATGCCGAACCCGAAGACCGGCACCGTGACGCCGGACGTCGCCAAGGCCGTTTCCGACATCAAGGGCGGAAAGATCGAGTTCCGCGTCGACAAGCACGCCAACGTGCACTTCGTCGTGGGCAAGGCGGGCTTCACCGCCGAGCAGCTGTCGGAGAACATCAACACGGCGCTCGAAGAGGTCGTGCGGCTCAAGCCGTCAGCCGCCAAGGGCCGCTACATCCAGAAGGGTGCGGTGTCGACGACGTTCGGCCCGGGCATCCCGCTGGACGTCAACGCGATCTAGCCGATTCTGCGGTTCGACGCAGAGCAGAGAAGGGCCCCGCTTCGGCGGGGCCTTTCGTCGTCTCGTGCCGTCGGCGGTGCGTCGTTCGTGGCCGTTCGCGCCTGGGCTTCGCGCCGCGAATCCCCCTTCTCGCGCGGCAATGCCGTGCCGTTCTCCGCCTATCCGGAGCCGCTCTCCTTATGTCCCCCTTGTGGGGGTCATATGGGCGGGCATAGTGTCCGAATCACGCGCGTCGATCGGGCGGCGCGCGAGTCCAATCGAAGGGAATCGGATGACGACACGGGCCGACCGCCGCGCGCTCACAAGGCGCGCCACGGCCATCCTCGCCGCGGGGGCAAGCATCATCGCTTTGTCCGCCACGGGAATTCCGGCGGCCAACGCCGCCTCGCGCGTCGACTATGCGGGCTCCGTGCCCGCCTGGGCGACGAGCGCCAACGACAGCGGCGCTGCTGCCGCAGACGCCACCGTCGAAGGGGAGCTCTACCTGAACCTGCGCGACGAGAGGGGCGCCGCGAACCTCGCGATCGCCGTCTCGAGTCCGGGCAACCGTCAGTATCGGCATTGGCTCAACCCGCGGCAATGGATCGCGCGCTACTCGCCGACGCAGCACACCTACAACGCCGTGGTGTCGTATCTGAAGCGTCAAGGGCTCACGATCACGGGGACCCCGGACAGCCGCCAGTACGTGGTGTACCGCGGAACGGTGGACCAGCTCGATGCCGCGTTCGGCACGACCCTGCACACCTACTCGCACGACGAGCGCCAGCTGGTCGCTCCGTCGGCCGCGCCGTCACTGCCGGCGGATGTCGGAACATCCGTCAGCGCCGTCAGCATCGACCAGTCGCGCATGCTGACACGGCCGGACTCGATCAAGCAGGGCGACATCGCTTCGACGAGCGGCCCGACGACGCCGCAACGGCAGATGCGTGAGGCCGTGACCCCGACCGTTGACGCGCCGTGCTCCACCTACTGGGGCGAGAACACGGCGACGGTGCCACCGGCCTACAACGGCACCACGTCGTATCCGACCAACATCTGCGGATACGTGCCCAGCCAGATCCGCTCGGCGTACGGCCTGGACACGTGGGAGAAGCGCGGAATCAACGGCCGAGGCCAGACGGTCGCGATCATCGACGCGTACGCGTCTCCGTCGATCGAGTCCGATGTGAACCAGTACTCGACGCAGAACGGCGAGCCGACGCTCGCGCGCGGTCAGTACCGGCAGATCGTGCCGGAGACCAGCCAGTTCAGCGACCAGGAACTCTGCCAAGAGCCCAGCGGCTGGCAGGGTGAGCAGACGCTCGACGTCGAGGCGGTGCACGCCGTCGCGCCGAAGGCGAACATCCTGTACGTCGGCGGATTCAACTGCGGCGGGGGTCTCGACATCGCGATGTCGAAGATTCTCGACAACAAGCTCGCGAACATCGTCAGCAACAGCTACGGCGATGTCGGCGAGGACGTGCCGACCGACGTCATCGCAGGTCAGCAGAATCTGCACATCCAGGCCGCGGCCGAGGGCATCGGGCTCTACTTCTCCAGTGGCGACAACGGCGACGAGGTCGCGAGCCTCGGATACGCGTCGCCGGACTTCCCGGCATCCTCGCCCTACGTCACCTCGGTCGGGGGAACGGCGATCGGCGTCGACCAGAACGGCAAGCTGGCCATGGAGGTCGGCTGGGGCGTGCAGGCCGACGTGATTCAGAAGGATGCCGACGGCTCGCTCTCGTACACCGACCCGCTTCCCGGCTCGCTCTTCGCCGGAGGGGCCGGTGGCGGTGTGAGCGCGGTGAACGCCGAGCCCGCCTACCAGCGGGGCGTCGTCCCGTACTCGCTCTCGCACGGCAAGCGCGTCTCACCGGATCTGTCGGCGCTCGCCGATCCCTACACCGGGTTCGAGATCGGCATCCGTCCGATCATCGACGACACGACGCTCGAGACCGGTGACTACGTCAACGAGACCTACGGCGGCACGTCACTGGCCTCACCGCTGACGGCGGCGCAGATGGCTCTCGCGCAGCAGCTGACGCGCACCACGATCGGGTTCGCGAACCCGACGCTGTACCTGCTCGACCGAGTGTCGCCGTCCTCGTTCCGCGACGTCGCACCCACGAGCCAGCCGGTCGCCGTCGTGTACACGAGCGCGACGAGCGGGCGCTCGTTCCTGATGACGCTCGATCAGGACACGTCGCTGACCACGCAGAAGGGATACGACGACGTGACCGGGCTCGGCGCGGTGTCGTTCGACCTGGCGCACTCACTGGCGAACGGGAGGCACTGACTCTCGCGGAAAGCGCTCGGGGAGGGACCGGTTCGAAGAGCCGGTCCCTCCCTTCTACGTTGTACGCACTTCTACGTCGTGCACCCGTCGAGGTCGTGCGCCTCAGACCACGCGGATCAGCTTCTTGTTGACGAACTCGTCGGTGGCCAGGCGCCCCATTTCACGGCCCGTCCCCGAGCGCTTCACGCCGCCGAACGGCAGCTCCGCGCCATCGGCGAGCACCACGTTGACGAAGACCATGCCGGCGTCGATCTTGTCGGCGACGCGCTGCGCCTGCTCCGGGTCGGTCGTGTACACGTAAGAACCGAGACCGAACGGGATGTCGTTGGCCACCTCGATCGCCTCATCCTCGTTCGCGACCCGGTACACGGAAGCGACAGGGCCGAAGAACTCCTCGCGTCGAGCCGGGTTGTCCTCGGCGATGTCGGTGAGCACGATCGGCGCGAAGAAGTTGCCGTTCCGCTCTCCCGTGGCATGCAGACTCGCGCCGTGAGCGACAGCGCGGTCGAGCTGCTCCTGTAGCCGGTGCGCGGCGGTCGCCGACGAGAGCGGGCCGAGCTTGGAATCCTCGCGAGTCGGGTCGCTCGGCTGCGACTCGGCGAGCTTGGCCGTCAGCTTCGCGACGAACGGCTCGTACAGGTCGTCGACGACGATGAAGCGCTTGGCGGCGTTGCAGGACTGGCCGCTGTTGTCGAGACGGGCGGCGGCGGCATCCTCGGCGACCTTGTCCAGATCATCGGCCGACAGCAGGATGAAGGGGTCTGAGCCGCCCAACTCGAGCGCGACCTTCTTCAGATTGCGACCCGCGATGGCGGCGACCGCCGAACCGGCGCGCTCCGATCCGGTGAGCGAGACGCCCTGCACGCGCGGGTCTGCGATGACCCATTCGACCTGTTCGTTCGTGGCGAAGATGTTGATGTACGCGCCGTCCGGCATGCCGGCGTCCCGGTAGATCTTCTCGATAGCGAGCGCCGATTCCGGGCACTGGGGAGCGTGCTTGAGCAGCACGGAGTTGCCGATGATCAGGCTCGGACCGGCGAAGCGCGCCACCTGGTAATAGGGGAAGTTCCACGGCATGATGCCGAGGATCACACCGAGCGGGCTGTGCCGGATGACCGCCGTGCCCTCGCCGGCGAGCAGGTCGATCGGCTGGTCCTTCAGCAGCTCGGGTGCCGTGTCGGCGTGGTAGCGGTAGATGTCCGCGGCGAAGTCGACCTCGCCGTAGGCCTGCTCGATCGGCTTGCCCATCTCACGCACGATGATCGCGGCGAGCTCGTCGCGCCTCTCGGAATGCAGGTCGCCCACCCGACGGATGATCGCCGCGCGCTCCTCGGGAGTCGTCGTGCGACCCCAGCTGCGGTAGGCGGCATCCGCGCGTGCGATGGCGTCGCGCAGTTCGTCGTCCGTGATCGTGGGGTATTCCTTGACGGTCTCGCCCGTCGCGGGATTGACAACGGCGTAGTCGCTCATCGGAGTCCTTTCTGGCGTCGTCTTCGACGAAGAGTCGCGGATGCCCGTGCGCGAGGCGAGCGGGCGGCGTCGCCTGCTTCAGGCATCCGTTTTCCACCCTAGGTGTGCGATATGGCCCCACGGGAGGCCGCGGCGTCCGGAATAGCGGACGGCACGGCCGATTCGTCCGTACGCGATCGGGCAGGGCGGCGATCCTGCGGCGATCACGCAGGCGGCAACGATCACCTGGATCACCTGGGCAGCGATCACGCCACGCGGTGATCACGCCGCGGAATGCACTCCTAGGCCGCCCGAGACGGTGAGGTTGTCGCCGGTGATGTAGCGCGCGGCATCCGACGCGAGAAAGGCCACGGCTTCGGCGACCTCAGCGGGGGTACCGATGCGCCCGAGTGGCACGCTCCCGGCCCACGACGCCATCGCGTCGCGGGAGATGCCCAGCTTTCGGTAGACCGGAGTGTCGATGATCCCCGGGCTGACGGCGTTCACGCGGATGCCACGGGGAGCGAGCTCGAGGGCGAGGGAGCGCATGAGGGGAAGCAAGGCTCCCTTGGCCGCGGTCATGGCGGCACCCACTCCCTCGCCTGCACCGATGGTGATCACGACCGAGGCTCCCGTGCTGAGGAACGGAAGCGCCTTCTGCACGGCGAAGAACGTCCCTTTGACGTTGACGTCGAACAGCGCGTCGAAGGCGTCTTCGTCGGTCGACTCGATCGGACCCGGATGAGAGATACCGGCGTTGAGGAAGAGTAGATCGAGCCCGCCGAGTCGTCGGCGGGCTTCGCTGAGCGCGCGGGCGATGTCGGGCACGGACCGGGCGTCCGCTCGAAGCACGGCGACATCGTCGGGGAGCCCGGCATCCTCGACGGAGGAGAGCCCCGTGACCACCACGCGGTGGCCGCGAGAGTGGAGCAGCTGTGCGGTCGCCTTGCCGATACCGCTGGTTCCGCCGGTGATGAACGCTGTGGGTTGAGACACGAGGTGCTCCTGCTCTGGAGGTTGTCGGTGGATCGCTGTTGGTCGTGGGCTAGTCGGGCGTTGGTCATGGGACGCCTTCAGGGGTGGCGCAGACAGCGTACGTCATCCTGACAGTCACTGCCAACCTGCGGGAGAACGCCCAGATGGCAGTGAACTAGGCTGGCGCCATGACGAACGGCGAGGCGACGGCGCCCCGGACGCTATGGGATCGCTCCCGGCAGCTCGCGTCCCGGGAGATTCTGGAGGCGGCGCTCAGGCTGTTCGGTGAGCAGGGCTACGAGGCGACGACTGTCGCACAGATCGCTCACGAAGCGGGAGTCTCCCAGCGCACGCTCTTCCGCTACTTCGGCACGAAGGAAGACCTGCTCGGCGGTGATCCCGACCGCTTCGTGCGGGCGCTGACGGCCGCGATCGACGAGCTGCCGGCCGACGCCGGTCCCTGGGAAGCGCTGCGAACCGGCATCGCCGCTGCGCTCGAGCTGCACGAGAGCCGACACCAGGCCTTGCAGCGTTTCCGCGTTCTCTATGCCACGCCGTCGCTGCGTGCCGGCTGGCTCGAGAAGCAACTGCGGTTCCACGAGCGTGCGCTGCCGCTCATCGCGTCCCGCCTGCACGGATCGCCTGGTGACGCGGACCTGATGGCTCGCGCCATGATCGCGACGGCGTTCGCCTGCCTCGATGTCGCAGCGAAGGCGTGGGTCGACCGCAACGGGAAGGGCGAGATCCTGGATCTGTACGACCGCTGCGTGAGCGCGGCCCGAACGTGACGGTCGGCTACTCTCATCGCATGAGTGAAGCGACGGTCCGTCGGGCATCGGCGACGGATGCCGACAGCCTGGCCTTCGTCGCCGCCGTCACGTTCCCGCTCGCGTGCCCTCCGCATACGACAAGGGAGGCCGCGGCGACGTTCGTGCTCGAGCATCTGTCGGCATCCGCGTTCCGGAGTTACCTCGCCGACCGGGAACGGCTCGTGCTCGTCGCCGAACAGGACGGCGAGCCGATCGGCTACACGATGATCGTCTTCGGCGAGCCCCACGATGCGGATGTCGCCGCCGCGATCACGCTGCGCCCGGCCAGCGAGCTGAGCAAGTGTTACGTGCTGCCCGGCCATCACGGCAAGGGTGTCGCGGCGACGCTGATGCGGGCATCCATCGACGCGGCGCGCGAGCGTGGGGCGGTGGGCATCTGGCTGGGTGTGAACCAGGAGAACGAGCGGGCGCAGCGCTTCTACGCCAAGAGCGGGTTCACTCGCGTCGGCATCAAACGCTTTTTCGTGGGCGGTCGCTGGGAAGACGACTACGTGTTCGAGCAGGCGCTGACACCGATCGAGTGAGCGGCTGCTCCGACGAGTTCGGGATCACCGGTGTCGCCTTCCGCGATGATGTCGTTCTCGATCGCGCTCACGCGTTGTCCGTCCCGTTCTCGATGACGTGTGCGGCGTTGTTCCTCAGGCTGTGGAGCGAGTCCGCGAACCGGCCCAGCGCATCCGGTGCCAGTGGCTCGCCGAGCAGACGCTTCACGGCAGCGTCGAAGACCGGAGTCGCCTGTCTCAGCACCGCGGCACCGGCATCCGTCAGCTCGACGATCGAGGATCGTCGGTCGTGCGGGTGCGGCGCACGGACACACCACCCGGCCTTCTCCAGTCGGTCAACCGCCTGACTGGTGCCGCCCACGGTGATGGCCAGCGCCCGAGCGATGTCCTGCACACGGCAGTTCGGCGTCCCGTCGACGACGAGCAGCATATTCGCGTTGCCGAGTGACACGTTCGCCTCGCTCTGGAGTCGGGCATCCACGTCGTTCCACAGCACGGTCTCGAAGCGGATCAGATCGTCGAAGACCTGTCGCAGGTCGGTCATGCGGCTCTCCTCAGTCGTGGTTCGGGCGGCACCCGCCCTCCTCGCATCCTAGCTTAGCATCAAGATGCTTGACAACAAGATAATTAGAGCTAATCTAATTGAGTCGAGCGCATGAACGATGCTCGACGTCTCCCCAGAAGACAGGAATCCCCATGACTCTTCAGCAGCGCGAGCTCGTCCACCAGATCCTCCGCGACGCGCCGTTCGATCTCGGCGGCGACGTCGAGGCCCAGCGTCCGCTTCTCGAGCAGATGCTCACCTCCCAGCCGATGCCCGACGATGTTCGGGTGACCCGCGGCGAACTCGGCGGCGTGCCGGTGGTGTTCGTCGACATCGACGGCGTCGATGCGCGCGGCACGCTCTTCCACGCGCACGGCGGTGGGTTCGCAGTCGGCTCCGCACGCGGCTCCGTCGGGCTCGCCTCGGCGATCGCCCGCAAGACGGGTCTGCGCGCGGTGTCGGTCGACTACCGGCTCGCACCGGAGCATCCCTATCCGTCCGCGCTTCAGGATGTGACGGCCGCCTATCGCGCGCTCGTCGCCCAATCGGGAGGCGCGGACCGCGTCATCGTCTCGGGAGAGTCGGCCGGCGGCAACCTCGCCATCGAACTGCTGATCGCGGCGCGAGACGCGGGACTGCCGTTGCCGCCGGCGTCCGTTCTCTTCTCGCCGATGACCGACCTCACCGTGGCAGGGGCGAGCTTCGCAGCCAAGGCGGATGCCGACCCCAACATCACCGCCACGGCCATCCGTCGGCGCGCACACGACTACCTCGACGGTACGGGGACGTCGGCCGACGATCCGCGGGTGAGTCCGATCTTCGCCGACCTGCAGGGGCTGCCGCCGCTGCTCGTTCAGGCCGGCTCGCATGAGGTGCTGCTCGATGACGCGACCCGGCTCGCGGTGAAGGCCGCGGCGGACGACGTCGCCGTCATCCTCGACGTCACTCCGGGAGTGCCACACGTCTTCCAGGCGTTCGCGGGGCTTCTGGACGAAGGCGAATCGGCTCTCGAACGTGCGGCCCGTTACATCACGGACCGCCTTGCCGCCTCGGCCGTCCGCCCACCGGCCGATGCACTCGTCGGCGCTGCCACGGGACAGCCGTCGTGAGCGAGAACGGCAGGGTGCTCATCACCGGGGCGAGCAGCGGCATCGGGCTCGCTCTGGCGGAGCTCGTGGCCGGTGCGGGACGCGACGTCGTCCTCGTGGCGCGTCGGCGTGATCGGCTCGCGGCGCTCGCCGCGGGTCTCGCGGTGACAGGCGTCAGGGCGGAGACGCTCGTCGCTGATCTGGCCGAGCTGGAAGGCATCCAGGCCGTCGCGGATCGCCTCGCCGTCGGCGACGTCGAGGTGCTCGTCAACAATGCCGGCGCCGGTGGATACGCCCCACTGGCCACGATCACGCCGGAGCAGACGCGCCGACTGTGGACGCTGAACGCGACGGCACCTCTTCTGCTCACCCGCGCCGCGCTGCCGCACCTGCTCGAGCGAGGTCGCGGCGGGATCATCAACGTCGCATCCCTGCTCGCATTCAGCGCTGGACAGCGCGCGCCGTACCTGCCGGCGCGCGCCGTCTACGCCTCGGCGAAAGCCGGGAACGTCGCCCTCAGCCGCGTGCTGGCCGGCGAGTTGGACGGGACAGGTGTGCAGCTCACGCTGGTCCTTCCCGGAAGGGTTCAGACCGAGTTCGCCGACGGTGCCGCGCAGCAGGACGAGCAGGCGATGACGGCCGAAGGAGTGGCACGCGCCGCCTGGAGAGCGTTCGACCGCCGCGAGACCGTGTGCATCCCGGCTCTCGGCGACGCCGAAGGCCTGTACGCGCTCGCCGAAGTCGAGCGTGCCCTGCTCGAAGGAGGAAACAGACCGACCGTGAGCAGTCACTACGGCGGGTGATCCGGCGTCTTGCGGGCGCTTCGGTCAGACTCGGCCGCCGGCGAGCGTCGCGATCAGCTGTGTCGCGAGCCCCACCAGCGAGGCGATCTGCTTCTCGTCCCTGTCGATCCAGCGGCACTCCGGGTCGCCGACTGGCACGAAGTCCTCGTGCCGCTCCCACACGAAGAGCGTGCGCTCCGCGCCGAGCACGTACTGCTGCCACCACACCTGGCGCAGATAGTGCCGAGGGATGCTCCGCCACCCCTTGTTCGTCGTCTTGATCTCGGCGAGTTCCAGCGTTCCGCGCTCGCGCACGGCGAGTCCGTCCGGCGTAGCGAGATGGCGACGGTCCCGCTCGGCGTGGAACAGCGCGTCGCTCGGCGCGATGCCGTACTCATCGAGCATCCACTTCGCGATCACCGGCTCACGGGCCTTGCCGTGATCCGTGTAGACGTTTCCGCTGAATCCGGTGCCGTGCACCTTCTGCCGGGCGACCGCCTGAACGGATGCCGGCGTCGACAGTTTGGCCACATCGGTCGCCGTGATACCGCGCGAGCGAGCGCGAAGCCACGCGACACGATCGGCCGAATGGGCGAGAATGCGGCGCTCGTGCGGCAGCGGCGCCGGACCCGCGGCGACCGACTCGCTCTCATCGTCGAACAGCGAGAGCATCGTGTCGGTCACCGCACCATTCTGCCCCCGACCCGGCGGCCTTCCGGACACCGTCGCGGCGCGCGGCGAGGTTCGAGCCTCACACGGGTCTGGGCGCTCGCGTGCGGCACGCGGGTCTGGGCCCACGCGGTCTGTGCGTCACTCGGGGTCGAGGAGCCGTTGCGCGACCATGATCGCCGCTCCGAGCACACCGCCCGTCTCGCCCGCCGCGGCCGGCACGATCTGCAGGTGCTGGGTGGCGAGCGGCGTGGACTGCCGGTAGACCACCTCACGAATGCCGGCCAGCAGGTGTTCGCCCGCCCTCGCCATCGAGCCGCCCACGACGATCACCGAAGGGTTGAACAGGTTCACGCAGGTGGCCAGCACCTCGCCGAGATCGCGACCGGCCTGGCGGACGGCGGTGATGGCATCCGGATGCCCCGCCCTGGCCAGCGCGAGCACATCGGCGCTGGTCGTCGCCGGTGTTCCGCGGTCGGCGATGTAACCGGCGATGGCAGGCGCGCTGGCGAGCGCCTCCAGATCGGCGTCCTCGTCTCCGTGGCGCGGGGTGTCGCGGGAGGACGGCACGCGCACGTGTCCGAGATCGCCCGCGGATCCCGCGGCTCCGCGCTGCAGTCGACCGCCCGCGATGATGCCGAGCCCGATGCCGGTGGAGACCTTGACGAACAGCAGGTCGTCCTCCGCGGGCCATGAGACGGCGTGCTCGCCGAGGGCCAGCACGTTCACGTCGTTGTCCACGAGCACCGGCACGTCGAACGTGCGCCGAACGTACGCGGGAACGTCGAAGCGGTCCCAGCCGGGCATGATCGGCGGGTTGATCGGCATGCCGGTCGAGTGCTCGACCGGGCCGGGCACGCCGATGCCCACGCCGGCGAGATCGGAGCGCGGTCGCCCGCTCGCTTTCAGCAGTCGCTTCGCGACTCCGATCGCCCAGTCCAGCACGGCCTCGGGGCCGTCGGCGATCGTGACCGGCGCGGACTCGGCCCGCAGCACGGCGCCGGCGAGATCCGTGATCGCGATCACTCCGTGCGTCGCGCCCAGATCGATGGCTACCACGATGCGGGCACCGGCGTTGAACGTCACGCGCGCCGGCGGGCGACCACCTGAGGACGCGGCGTCGGCAGCAGGCGAGACGAGGCCGGCATCCATCAAAGCCTCGAGTCGGGAGGCGACTGTCGAGCGCGCGAGCCCGGTGTGCTCCGCGAGCTGCGCTCGAGTACGCGGGATGCCATCACGCAGGATGCCGAGGAGGTCCGCCGCATCCCGGGGCACGAGCCCCCGCTCTCCCGTGCCGGCATGCGCACCGGCGCCACCCGAGGGCGCAGAAGCTGGCAGTGCCGACATAGCCCGATTGAATCACATCGCCGTGTGGCGAACGTAAGTTGACCCAGGTCTATCAACTTTTGCTTGACTGTCGACAGAAGTGTGATTCAATCGATTCGACCCCATTGCAAACTGACACTTGATGCGCCTCGATGCGTCGCGCCCGACATAGCCCGCGTCAACCGCGAATCGAGGCTCT
Source organism: Humibacter albus DSM 18994 (assembly GCF_000421825.1). Classification (GTDB taxonomy): domain Bacteria; phylum Actinomycetota; class Actinomycetes; order Actinomycetales; family Microbacteriaceae; genus Humibacter; species Humibacter albus. The sequence continues at coordinate 143,931 of NZ_ATXT01000019.1, read as the reverse complement.
CGACGAGGAGAACCGTGACCACCTCACCCGTTTCCGTTCAGCTGTACACCGTGCGGGAGGCGCTGCAGGATGACCTGCAGGGCACCCTGAACAAGCTCGCCGAGGTGGGCTTCACGCAGGTCGAGCCGTTCGCTTTCACGAACTTCCCGGGTCTCGGCGAGGCGCTGCGCACCGCCGGGCTCTCCGCTCCGACCGTGCACGTGCATCTGCTCGGCGAGAGCGACGAGCAGATCGCCGCGATCTTCGATGCCGCGCGCGAGCTGGGCATCCAGACCGTCATCGACCCCCACGTGCCCGATGAGCGCTGGAAGTCCGCGGAGCAGATCGACGAGACCGCAGCCCAGCTCAACCACGCCGCGAAGATCGCCGCCGAGCACGGTGTGCGCGTCGGCTACCACAACCACGCCCACGAGTTCGAGAACAAGGTCGACGGCCGCAACGCGCTCGAGTACCTCGTCGACCGGCTCGACCCCGAGGTCGTCATCGAGCTCGACACTTACTGGGTGGCCGTCGGCGGCGAGAACCCTGTGGAGGTTCTCGGCCGCCTCGGCGATCGGGTCGTCGCCATCCACGTCAAGGACGGCCCGGGCACCAAGGAGACCAAGGACCAGGTCGCCGTCGGCTCGGGCAGTCTGCCGATCCGCGAGATCATCGAGGCCGCGCCGAACGCGCTGCGCGTGATCGAGCTCGACGATTCCCGCGACAACCGCTTCACCGCGGTCTCCGACAGCTTCGCCTACCTCACGAAGGAGGGCCTCGCGTGAGCGAGTCGACGAGCACCTCCGGGGTCGCGAAGACCGGCCCGGTCGGTGTCGGCGTCATCGGCGCCGGCAATATCTCGACCCAGTACCTGACCAACCTCACCGCGTTCCCGGATGTGGACGTGCGCTTCGTCGCGGACATCGACCTCGAGCGTGCGGCCGAGCAGGCGGCGAAATTCGGCGTGCCGGCATCCGGCACCGTGGAGCAGCTGCTCGCCGATCCCGAGATCGAGATCGTCGTCAATCTGACCATCCCCAAGGCGCATGCCGAGGTGGCGTTGCAGGCGGTCGCGGCCGGCAAGAACGTGTGGACCGAGAAGCCGATCGCCCTGGACCGTGCGAGCGGGCAGCGCGTACTGGAGACGGCGCGGGCCGCCGGCCTGCGGGTGGCGTGCGCGCCAGACACGTTCCTCGGTGCAGGCATCCAGACCGCGCGCCGCGTGCTGGAGTCGGGAGCGATCGGACGGCCGCAGACCGCGCTGACCCTCATGCAGCAGCCGGGGCCGGAGTCGTGGCATCCGAACCCCGCGTTCCTGTTCCAGGAGGGTGCCGGCCCGCTGTTCGACGTCGGACCCTATTACGTGACGGCGCTGATCCAGCTGTTCGGCCCGGTGAAGCGTGTCGCCGCCGTGGCGTCGAAGTCGAAGCCGGTGCGCACGATCGGATCCGGCCCGCTCGCGGGCCAGACGTTCGAGGTGACGGTGCCCTCGCACGTGACCGCCATCTTCGAGTTCGAGAGCGGCCAGACCTCGCAGAGCATCTTCAGCTTCGACTCGCAGATCAAGCGCACGCTGTTCGAGGTCACCGGAGTCGACGGGGCGCTCGAGGTCAACGACCCGAACATGTTCGTGGGCGACCTGGTGCTGCACGACGGCGGCGACGAGCCGAAGACGATCGCCGTCGAGGGCGAGACGGCGGCGCGCGGAACCGGTGTCGTGGAGCTGGCGCGGGCCATCCGTGCCGGTGTGCCCGAGCGCGCCAGCGGCGAGCAGGCGTTCCACGCGCTCGACGTGATGGTCTCGACCATCGAGGCCGCTGAACGGGCCGAGTGGGTGGATGTCGTCAGCACGTTCACGCCGACGCCTGCGCTGCCCGATGGCTGGGACCCGGCCGAGTCCACGCTCGCCTGATGGTCGGCGGACTGGTCGCCGCCGGCCCGGCGGCCGAGCATGAGGGCGGGGGAGCGCCGCTCGGCGTGGGCGTCGTCGGTGGCGGCTTCATGGCCACGGTGCACTCGCGGGCGGCGCGCGCCGCACGCGCGCGGTTGATCGGCGTCTCGTCGTCGCGTCCCGAGAGGGCCGCGGCGGCGGCGGCCGAGCTGGGCATCGAGCGGGCGTACGACTCCTTCGACGATCTGCTGGCCGACGACGCGATCGGCGTGGTGCACATCACAACGCCGAACACGCTGCATGCACCGCAGGCGCTGCGGGCGTTGCAGGCCGGCAAGCACGTCGTGTGCGAGAAGCCGCTGGCCACGACGGTCGCCGATGCGCGCGCGCTCGCGGATGCTGCGGCATCCGCCGGTCGCATCGCAACAGTGCCGTTCGTGTACCGCTTCCATCCCCTGGTGCGCGAGGCGCGGACGCGCTTCGCAGCCGGGGCGGCGGGACGGCTGCTCACGGTATCGGGTACCTACCTGCAGGACTGGCTGCTGGAGACCACGGACGACAACTGGCGCGTCGACGAGAACGCCGGTGGTCCCTCCCGAGCCTTCGCCGACATCGGCTCGCACCTGGTCGACCTCATCGAGTTCGTCACCGGTGACCGGGTCGAGCGGGTGGCCGCGACGAAGCGCACGTTCTTCGGCACCCGTGCCGATCACGACTCGATCACCACGGAGGATGCCGTCGCGGTCGCCGTGCAGACCGCAAGCGGCGCGATCGGTACGCTGCTGGTCTCGCAGGTGGCGCCCGGGCGCAAGAACCGCCTGCACATCGAGCTCGCCGGATCAGCGGAATCCGTGGCGTTCGACCAGGAGCAACCGGAGACCCTGTGGGTCGGACGTCGCAAGGGCTCGCTCCTCATTCCGCGCGATGCGGACCAGCTCGCTGACGACGCCGCCCGTCTGGTGACGACTCCGGCGGGGCATCCGCAGGGCTACCAGGATGCCTTCAACGCGTTCGTCGCCGACAGTTACGCCGCGATCGCCGGCGCCGAGCCGGAGGGGCTGCCCCGGTTCGCGGACGGTCTGCGGGCAGTGATCGTGACGGATGCCGTCATCGAGTCTGCCGAGGCCGGCACCTGGGTCGACGTCCCCGCCTGACTCGCCCTCTGCCTGCGCCGTGCAACGCCCGCCGTCTGCCTCGCAGCCCGCGTCCGCCTCGCCACAGCGCCTGCCGAGTGCACCCGAATGCCGTCTCGCCGACAGGTGGACAGGGTGGTTTGGGTGCACTCGGACGCGGTTGCGGGGCGGCTGGGCGCCGCCGGCGGAGTGGGTGACCTGAACCGCTAGCCCAGGTCCTTCACCTTGCCCTGCTTGATATGCAGCCGACGCTGCGCCCGACGGGCCACGGCGGAGTCGTGCGTGACGATGACGAGCGTGAGGCCGCGGTCCCGCCACAGGCCTTCGAGCACCTCCATGATCTCGTCGCGGGTCTCTTCGTCGAGGTTGCCGGTCGGCTCGTCGGCGAGGAGCACCGCGGGCTCCTTCACGATCGCGCGCGCGATCGCGACGCGCTGCTGCTGACCGCCGGAGAGCTCCGAAGGCCGGTGGTCGCCGCGCTCGGCGAGACCGACCGACGCGAGCGCCTTTTCGGCGCGCTCCTTGCGTTCGGCGGCCGATACGCCGAGCGGCACGAGCGCCGTCTCCACATTCTCCTGCGCGGTGAGCGTGGGGATGAGGTTGAAGTTCTGGAACACGAACCCGATCTCCTTGCCTCGGATCGCACCGAGTTTCGTGTCGCCGAGCTGTCCGAGGCTCGAGTCCTCGAGCTCGATCGTGCCGGAGCTCGGCCGATCGAGCGCGCCCAGCATCTGCAGCAGGGTCGACTTGCCGCCGCCGGTCGGGCCTTGAATGGCGACCATCTGGCCGTCCGGGATGTCGACTGTCACGTCGTTCAGCGCGACCACCTTGCGTCCCTTGCCCGGGTATTGCTTGGTGACGTTCTTCAGCTTGTACATCTGTTTGTCCTCTCGTGGGATTGAGATCGGGTCGTGGGTCGACGTCGGGATGCCTACTGAACCGACCGCAGAGCCTCCGCCGGACGCAGACGGGAGGCCCGCCATCCACCGATCGCGCCGGCGAGCAGCCCGCCGAGAACGGCGAGCGCGACGGCGATCACGATGACCCACAGGGTGATCGGAGCGCTCAGGTCGATCTGCGTGCTCGCCGAGCTCGCTGCCGACCGCGCCGTTTGTCCGAATCCGCTCCCGCCTCCGGGAGCACCGGCCGCGAAGCCACTTCCGGTCCCGCCGGCGCCTGTCGTCGAGCCGGACCCGCCGTTGAACGCTCGCCGAGCTCCGTCGGCAAGGGCGCCGCCGAACCCGCCGGATGAGACGCCCCCGGTGAGAGTGGGGGAGATCACGTTGACGACGAACACCCCGATCACACCGATCACGATCCCGGCGATGCCGCCGATGAGACCTTGCACGACCGACTCGCCCGCGACCTGGCCGACGATGCGCCGGTTGGACCAGCCGATGGCCTTCAGCGTGCCGAACTCACGAGTGCGTCGGGTGACGCCGGAGATCGTGAACAGGATAGCGATCAGGAACGCGGCGGCCAGCACGATGATCGAAAGCCAGGTGCCGAGGTTGGAGACGAGCTGGCTGGCGCTGCCTAGCGAGCCGGAGACGCTCGATGCGAGATCGGACTGCGTCGACACCGTGGCCTTCGGCAGAGTCTTCTCGAGCGAGGCCTTCAGCGCATCGACGTCGTTCGATGAAGATGCAGTGACGTAGATCGTCGAGACCTTTCCCTTTTCGTCGGACAGCGACTGGGCGACATCGAGCGGGATGTACGCGTTCGACGCGGTCGTCGAGTCGGAACCCGTGGACTTCACGGTGCCGACGATCGTGAACTTCTTTCCGCCGATCTTGATCGTGTCGCCGACGGCGTAGCTGTTCGACTTCGCGTAGCTCTTATCGAGCACGACGACCTTCTTGCCCTCGTCGTTCGCGGTGAGCGTGCGGCCCTCGACCAGCGCGGTCGACGCGATCGGACCGACCGCCTTCGCGCCCGGCGTGATGCCCATGACGCTGAACGAGTCGACGGAGAACGAACTGCCGCCCTGGCCGTCTGCTCCGCCCGAAGACTGCTGCGTGGTGTCGCTCTGGCCCCTCTGGCCCTCCTGATCACGGTTGAACGTGGGCAGCGTGCCCTTGAACGAGGTGTTCTCGAGAGAGAGCACGGCGGCTGCCGCGGAGACGCCATCGGTCTTCTTCACCGTCGCGAGCGTGGACGTGCTCATGGTGCTGGTGCCCATGCCGACGCTCAAACGTGACGAGTCGACCGTGCGGCTGCCGTCACCTGTCTGCGTTCCAGCGTCGGCGCCGAAGTCGAAGCGCGGCCCCTGCCCGTTCTGCCCGGCCTGGGCGGTGGACTGTCCCGTGCTCGACAGTGCGCTCACCTTCTTCGTGACGGTGATGTCTGTTCCGACGCCGTACACGGACTTCAGCACCTCCGCCTGTGCGTTCTTCACCCCCGCCGCGACGGAGTTGACGATGATCACGAGGGCGATGGCGAGCGCCATGCCGATCGCGATGATGATGGTCTGTTTGCGTCGGCCGGTCAGTTCGCGGCGCAGGTATGTTCCGAACATGGGGCTCCAGGTGAGGGGATCGGGTCTGGCGGCACGATAAGCACCCGGGTTGTGGCCGGACTATGGCCACTCTGTGCTTTGGTCCTGGGCTTTGGTCCTGGACTTTGGTCCTGGGGCTCTGGTTCGGAGCTTGGTACTGCGCTTTCGTCCTGCGAGGTCCGGACTTCAGCCCCCGAGATTCCCGCTCTGACGGATCGGATTGTCGGCTCTCAGAATTCCCATATGTTGCGCACAGCGGGATCGAATTCCGCTCCTCATAATGAAGAGCATGGCCACAGAACTCTCCGATCGCTCAGCCACTCGTCCGGCGCATGCGCCTCTTCACCACGCGGACGGGTCGCCGATCCGCATCCTCGTCGTCGACGACGAGCGAACCCTCACCGATCTGCTGCAGATGGCGCTGCGCTACGAGGGCTGGGACGTGCGCACGGCGGCGAACGGCCAGCAGGCGCTGACCGCCGCGCGTGAGTTCAACCCCGACGCGGTCGTGCTCGACATCATGCTGCCCGACATCGACGGCCTGCAGGTGATGGCCAGGATGCGCGAGGGAGGCGGAGAGACACCCGTTCTGTTCCTGACGGCCAAGGACTCCCTCGACGACCGCATCGCCGGCTTGACCGCCGGGGGAGACGACTATGTCACGAAACCGTTCAGCCTGGAGGAGCTCGTGGCTCGGCTCCGCTCGCTGCTGCGGCGTTCGCGTGCGCTGATCGCTGACACGCAGGACCCGCGCATCGTGGTCGGCGACCTTGTTCTCGACGAGGACTCCTATGAGGTCACGCGGGCCGGCGAGCCGATCTCCCTCACAGCGACCGAGTTCGAACTGCTGCGCTACCTGATGCGCAATCCGCGGCGTGTGCTGTCGAAGGCGCAGATCCTGGATCGCGTGTGGAGCTATGACTTCGGCGGGACTTCGAGCGTCGTCGAGCTCTACATCTCCTACCTCCGCAAGAAGATCGATGCCGGGCGCTCGCCGATGATCCACACCGTGCGCGGCGCCGGTTACATGATCAAAGCCGCATAAGTGGGTAGCGCATGACCACCACCGCAGCAGGGGCAACGAAGCGGAGTGGCTGGCGGCATCCGTTCCGCAGCATGACGCTGCGCGCCAAGCTCGTGCTCGCCGTCGTCGCGCTCGTGGCCGTGCTCGGCGTGGTGATCAGTCTGGTCAGCGCACTGTTCCTGCAGCGCTATCTGGTCGGTCGGCTTGACGACCAGCTCGACTTCGCGGCCAGTCGCGGACAGGCCGTCGCCTTCGAGGCTATCGGTGCTCCTGGCGGCGTCTCGGCCAAAGCTCTGCTCAGTGAGGTGGTGAATGCGCGCGGCCTCTCTGCTGGTACTTACGCGGCGCTGATCACCTCTGACGGGCACCTGTACTCCGTCTACCTGAGTACAGACCCCTCGGCAACGCCGCAATCCGCGTCGACGGATGTCAGCACCCGCATGTCCGCGTTGCCCACGGACGGCACTGCGACGACGATCAACCTCGGTGGAACGCTCGGCGAGTACCGGGTCGTCGCGGTCAAGATGCCGGGAACGACGTCAGCCCACTCGTCTGACCCCGCGTCGGCGGAGCTCGTGATCGGTCTTCCGCTGGCGGATGTCAACGCCACGACAGGTCAGCTGCTCACGATCATCCTCGCCGTCACGGTCGGAGGCATCGCGGCCGCGGCCGGAGTCGGCCTGCTCATCGTCGTGCTGGCGCTGCGACCTCTCGATCGCGTGGCGGCGACGGCGACCGCGGTGTCGAAGATGCGCCTCGACAAGGGTGAAGTGGCGATCGCCGTTCGGGTTCCCGAGAACGACACCGATCCGCACACCGAGGTGGGACGGCTGGGACACGCGTTCAACCGCATGCTGGGCCACGTGGCATCCGCTCTCTCAGCGCGTCAGGCGAGCGAGAACAAGGTGCGGCAGTTCGTCGCGGATGCCTCGCACGAGCTGCGTACGCCCCTTGCGTCGATTCGTGGTTACGCCGAGCTCACGCGCCGGTTGCCCGAGCCTCTGCCCGACGATGCAGTGCACGCGCTCGGGCGCATCGAGTCGGAGGCGGAGCGGATGACCGGGCTCGTCGAAGACCTGCTGCTGCTGGCCCGTCTCGACGAAGGCCGCGAGCTCGATCGGGACCCTGTGGATCTCTCCCGGCTGGTCATCGACGCGGTCTCGGACGCACACGCCGCGGGCCGGGAGCAGAAGTGGAGCGTCGACATCCCGCCGTATCCGGTGACGGTGATCGGCGACGAACCGCGTCTGCACGAGGTGATCGCGAACCTCCTCACGAACGCGCGGGTGCATACGCCGGAAGGCACCTCCGTCGAGACGCAGCTGCGCTCCGCCGACGGCAAGGCAGTGATCTCGGTGACGGATGACGGTCCGGGTATTCCGGACGATCTGCAACCGGTGCTGTTCGAACGGTTCGCCCGCGGCGACTCGTCGCGCTCCCGTCATACCGGATCGACGGGGCTGGGGCTGGCGATCGTACGTGCCGTCGTACGTGCCCAGGGCGGCGAAGTCGAGGTGCAGAGCGAGCCCGGGCGCACGCGGTTCACCGTGACGCTGCCGCTGGCCGAGCCGGTCGCCGATTCCGAGACCGATGCCGAGTCCGAGACGATGGCCGACGCCGAGTCGGAGGCGACGGTCGACGCTGAGTCGGGGACGACGGAAGACCCGGTGGCCGAGTCCGTGGAAGGCGAAGCGGATGGCAGCGAGAGCGCCAATCCCCCCGTCGACGACGAAAGCAGGGCCGACGAGGTCGGGCGCATCCTGCCAGACTGACGCTCATGCGAATCGCACTCACCGGGGCATCCGGCAAACTCGGGCGCACGGCCCTGACCGTGCTGCGTCAGGCGGGACACGATGTGACGGCGCTCGACATCGTCGGCACTCGCGGCCCCGGATTCCTGCAGGTCGACCTGACCGACTACGGCCAGGTCATCGACGCTCTCGCCGGCGTGCGTGACGGCGCGGCGCCGGCGCCCTACGACGCGATCGCGCACCTCGGGGCGATCCCGGCCCCGGGCCTCCGAAGCGACGTGGCCACGTTCGAGAACAACATCCTGAGCACGCACCACGTGTTCCAGGCGGCCCGCACCCTCGGCATCCGCAACATCGTCTACGCATCGAGCGAGACCGTGCTCGGGCTGCCGTTCGCGATCGACCCGCCCTATCTGCCGATCGACGAGGAGTACCCGGGCCGGCCGGAATCGACCTACTCGCTGGTCAAGCACCTCGAGGAGACGATGGCGGCGCAGTTCACGAGATGGGACCCGAGCCTCAAGATCATCGGGCTGCGGTTCTCGAACGTGATGGACCCCGAGGACTACGATGCCTTCCCCGAGTACGACGCCGACCCGAAGAACCGGCGCTGGAACGCGTGGGGCTACATCGACGCGCGCGACGGCTCGCAGGCGATCCTCAAAGCGCTTGAGGCCGAGATCACCGGTTTCGAGGTGTTCGTGATCGCGGCGGCCGACACGGTGTCGTCGCGTCCGAATGCCCAGCTGGCGGCCGGCGAGTTCCCCGGCGTTCCCGTGAACCGGGAGCTGGGCGAGCATGACACGCTGCTCTCGATCGACAAGGCCCGTCGAGTCCTCGGCTTCGCACCGGAGCACTCCTGGCGCGACCCGCGCTGAGTCACTACCCGCGACGCGCGCTGAGCCGCCGCGCAGACCCGCGCCGAGCCACGCTCAGGGGCGGGTTCAGATCTCGTTCATGCGATGCAGGAGCCGGGCGAACAGCCGGAGGTCCTTCTCGCCCCAATCGGCGAGCGCGCTCCGTAGCGTGCCCTGATTGCGCTCTGAGAGCTCGGTCCAGCGCCGACGCGCCTCGTCCGTGATGGCGAAGTACATGGCTCGACGATCCTGCGGGTCCTGCTCCCGGCGGAGCAGGCCGAGCTCCTCGAGCTGCGAGGCCTGCCTGCTGACCAGGCTCTTGTCTGCCTGCAGCACCTCGGCGAGCGCACCGGCGTGCATGCGTCCGCGGCGGGCGAGCGCGCTGATCATCAGGTAGCCGAACTGCGGCACCTGCGGATCGAACTCGTACGCCTCCGCGCGATGGCGACCCCGCAGCCGCACGAACAGGGCACCGAACTCCCGCTCGACCGCGGCGATCGCGTCGCCGAGCCCGTTCGCGTCGCCGGCGACATCGGGCGCAGTGGCGCGATCGCTCTCGGTCATGGTCGGAATCATAGCGATCCGGCTTCTTCGGAATCGGTGTCGCGGATGCCCGCACTCCGCCGCGCATAGCCGGTCGTCTCGCGAGCGTGGCCGGCGTCGGAGAGCGAGGTGGCGGCATCCATCGGCTCGGCGGCGATCAGCGCCTCGGCGTCGCCGATGATCTCGGTCGCCACGCGTTCGATCGTGGACTCGCCCAACGAATCCATGCGAGCGGATGCCGCGTCCTCGTCATGCTGTCGTTCGATCGCCGTCTTCTCGCCCAGCTTCTTGTTCGGCAGTAGGCACACCGCGATCAGGGTGAGCACAGCGAGCGGCACGGCGCAGAGGAACACGAACGCGACGGACTGGCCGTACGCGGACTCGACGATCACGCGCACGCTCTGCGGCAGCGCGGAGACGGCAGGGATCGTGCCGCTCTGCAGCGCCTTTGCGATCGGAGCGCCGGCCGCGCCGAGATGCGCGATGGCCTTGCCGAGTGCGGCGCCGTCATCGGTGAGGTGATTCGCCACCTGGGTGCCGAGCACGGAGCCGAGCGCCGAGACGCCGGCCGTGCCGCCGAGGCTGCGGAAGAACGTGACAGCGGAGCTCGCCACGCCCATCTCCGAAGGCGCGACCACGTTCTGCACCACGAGCACCAGGTTCTGCATGACCATGCCGACACCGCAGCCGAGCACGAACATGTAGATCGACAGCACCACGTAGTTCGTGTCGTAGTCGATGGTCCCCATCAGGAACAGGCCCGCGATGAGCAGCACGCTGCCCGACACCATGAAGGCCTTCCACTTGCCGGTGCGACTGATGATCTGCCCGATCACGACGGAGGAGATGAGCAACCCGCCGATCATCGGCAGCGTCAGCAGCCCCGACTCGGTCGGCGTCGCGCCGCGCGCCAGCTGCATGTACTGGCCGAGGAATACCGAGGTGCCGAACATGGCGACGCCGACGGAGAGGCTGGCGATGACCGCGAACGTGAACGTGCGGTTCTTGAACAGGCGCAGCGGAAGCACAGGATCCTTGGCCTTCAGCTCCACGAGCACGGCGGCGATCAGCGCGGCGGCAGCACCGGCGACCATCCAGAAGCTGGTGGGGGAGATCCAGTCGAACTGGCCGGCCTGGCCGGCGAGCGACACCCAGACCAGCAGCGCCGAGACGCCGGCGGCGATGAGCACCGCGCCGAGGTAGTCGATCGACACCTTCTGCTTCGGTCGCTTCGGCAGGTGCAGCGTGGTCTGCAGCAGGATGATCGCGACGATGGCGAAGGGAACGCCGATGTAGAAGTTCCAGCGCCAACCGACGGAGTCCGTGAGCACGCCGCCGAGAAGCGGGCCGCCGACCGTGCCGATGGCCATGATGGCGCCGAAGATGCCCATGTACTTGCCGCGTTCGCGCGGGCTGATGATGTCGGCCATGATGACCTGGCTGAGCGCGGTCAGACCGCCCGCGCCGAGGCCCTGCACGATGCGGAACCCGATCAGCATGCCGGAATCCTGCGAGAAGCCCGCGAGAGCGGAGCCGATCACGAAGACGGCGAGAGCGAGCTGGATCAGGAGCTTGCGGTTGAACAGGTCGGCAAGTTTGCCCCAGATCGGCGTCGTGACCGTGGTGGCGAGCAGAGTGGCGACCACGACCCACGTATAGGCGGTCTGGTCGCCTTTGAGGTCGGAGACGATCTTCGGCAGCGAGTTGGAGACGACTGTTCCCGCGAGGATCGAGACGAACATGCCGAGCAGCAGGCCCGAAAGCGCCTCGAGCACCTGTCGCTGTGACATGCGAGGGGCGCCGGTGGTGGCGTCCGGGGCTCTTGTTGCGGCGTGCGTCATAGAAGGGGACTCCTTGGTCTGCGAAGGGGAGGGACTGCGAGAAGGGTCGTGAGGAAGCGACTGCGAGAGCGCGCCCTCTGGGGATTCCGCGAGAGGGTGACCGAAGGGTGCCCGCATCCGTTGACAAACATCCACTATAGATAAATAGTGCACAATTGTCAACTAATGGCATCCATCAACTATTGCTCGGGTGACGGTGTGGGGAGAAGGTGACGCCGATTTGGGCATTCGGGGTTCCTCACGTAACCTTGTGGGAGCCCAAGACCGCCGGTCATCGTCGTGCTCGCACGCCGATCGAAGGTTCTCGAGCCGGAACGCACCTCGTGCGATCCGAAACGAGACGGCCCGCGCAGGTGAGAACGAGAAGATGGCCGCTCGACGGCATCCGACACGCTCCGTGCCTGCGCACGGAGCTTTTGCTTTCTCCGGCCGGCCTCGGGCGGCGCGCAGCATCCGCAGCGCGTCTCGTATGTAAGAGGAGTGGCCATGGCGAACAAGGAAGCCACGGTTGCCGAGCTCGAAGACAAGTTCAAGAGCTCGACCGCCGTTCTGCTGACCGAGTACCGCGGTCTGTCTGTTGCGAAGCTCAAGGAGCTCCGCAGGTCTATCAGTGCAGACGCGACCTACGCCGTGGTGAAGAACACGCTGACCAAGATCGCGGCGAACAACGCCGGCATCTCGGCGTTCGACGACGAGCTCGCCGGACCGTCCGCGATCGCGTTCGTGCACGGTGACCCCGTGAACGTCGCCAAGGGTCTTCGCGACTTCGCCAAGGCGAACCCTCTTCTCGTGGTGAAGGGCGGCTACTTCGATGGCGCCGCGCTTTCCGCCGAAGAGGTAGGCAAGCTCGCCGACCTCGAGTCCCGTGAGGTGCTGCTGGCCAAGCTGGCCGGTGCCTTCAAGGCCTCGCTGTTCGGAGCCGCATATCTGTTCAACGCACCGCTGTCGCAGGCCGTTCGCACGGTCGACGCGCTGCGTGCGAAGCAGGAGTCCGCTGCGTAGGCATCCGCTTTCCCTGTCACGGGAATGGATGCTTCGCCGCGGTGAGTAACGCAACAAACCAAGGAGAAGAAAAATGGCTGACAAGCTTTCCACTGAGGAACTGCTCGAGCAGTTCAAGGGTCTGACGCTCATCGAGCTGTCGGAGTTCGTCAAGGCGTTCGAGGAGACCTTCGAGGTCACCGCCGCCGCCCCCGTCGCCGTGGCCGCCGCTCCGGCTGCCGGTGGTGCCGGTGCAGGCGCGGAGGAGGCCGAGGAGAAGGACTCGTTCGACGTCATCCTCGAGGCCGCCGGTGACAAGAAGATCCAGGTCATCAAGGTCGTGCGCGAGCTGACCTCGCTCGGTCTGGGCGACGCGAAGGCTGCCGTCGACGGCGCGCCGAAGGCGATCCTCGAGGGCGTCAACAAGGAGGCTGCCGACAAGGCGAAGGCTTCGCTCGAAGAGGCCGGCGCCACCGTCACCCTCAAGTAGTCCCCGCCCCGGTAGGGGCACCGTTCCCGTTCCGACCCTGGGTCGGGCGGAACAGGCAAGGGCGTCATCCCGTACGGGGTGGCGCCCTTTGTCGTGCCTGCTGTCGTTGCTGTGCCTGCTGCCAGCAACCCGCGGCACCAGCGTGGAGGCCCTGCGTGCTGGCGCCCAACAGGACATCGGCCCGAAAACATGCCAAAGCGGGATGTCTTCGGCGAGAGAGCGCGGACCGTCATGTCGGGCGGCGATGATGCAGTGCGACCCTGTAGCGCCTGGAGTAAGGCCGAATTGAGATATATAGCAAGGCTATGTATACTGGAATCCATGCTCACAGAACCGATCACGCTTCCCGTGCGTGGTGACGCGGGAGTCGAGGCCGAGATGCACTTCCTCCTCACCGACCTCGTGCAGATCGCCGGCCGTGTCACGCGGCTGGCCCACCGCAGTTCCCAGGGGTCAGAAGGCCCCGCCACCTGGCGCACGCTGGCCGTGCTGCAACAGTTCGGGCCGATGCGTCTGGGCGAGCTCGCCCAGCACAGTCAGGTCGCTCAACCCACCATGACGAAGATCGTGGCGGGCCTCGTCGAACGCGAATGGGTCAAGCGCATCGCCGACGCTTCCGACGCCCGGGCGTGGCAGATCGGGATCTCGGCCAAGGGCATCCTCAAGCTCACCGAGTGGCGTTCGAACCTGGCCGGCGCACTTCAGCCCCTGTTCGCCGACCTCTCCGACGATGAGCGCGAGACCGTGCGCCGCGCGATCGACCTGATCCAGCCGCGCATCGATCAGGCCTACATCGATCCCGACACGTTTCCCGCGAAAGGCGAATGACCCACCCCGATGACACGCACTGACGACAATCCCACCGAACTTCACACCCCGGTCCACGCTGCGGGCGGGCACTCCGGAGGCAAAGGCATCCTCCACCAGCCGATCGCCGTCTGGGCCGTCGCGTTCGCTTGCGTCGTCTCGTTCATGGGCATCGGCCTCGTCGACCCGATCCTGCCCGCGATCGCGCACAGCCTGAAGGCGACGGATGCCCAGACCGAGCTGCTCTTCACGACCTACCTCGCCATTACGGGTGCGGCCATGTTCTTCACGAGCTGGCTGTCGACCCGCATCGGCACGAAGAAGACGCTGCTGATCGGCCTCGCCGTGATCGTGGTGTTCGCCGCGCTCGCCGGCGCCAGCGGATCGGTGTGGGACATCATCGGATTCCGGGCGGGCTGGGGCCTGGGCAACGCGCTGTTCATCTCCACGGCGCTCGCCGCGATCGTCGGCGCCGCATCCGGGGGCGCCGCGCAGGCGATCATCTTGTACGAGGCCGCGCTCGGCCTGGGCATGGCGCTCGGGCCGCTCGTCGGCGGCCTCCTCGGCAACGTGTCGTGGCGTGGGCCGTTCTTCGGCACCGCCACGCTGATGGCGGTCGGTTTCGTAGCGATCGCGACCATGCTGCGCAAGGGCTCCGAGGCCAAGCCGGTTCCGACCAAGCTCACGGCGCCGTTCCGCGGGCTCGCGAAGCCCGGGCTCGGCGTGATGGCCTCGGCCGCACTGTTCTACAACATGGGCTTCTTCGTGCTCCTGGCCTATACGCCGTTCGCGCTGGCGAAAATCGGTTTGGATGCCGCCATCCCGCTCGGTCTGATCTTCACCGGATGGGGAATCGCGCTGGCCATCTCCTCGGTGTGGATCGCCCCGGCGCTGACCAACCGCATGCGCCGCACCACAGTGCTGATCGCCGTGATCCCCGTTCTGGCGCTCGATCTACTGCTGATCGCTCTGTTCGTGCAGTCGGTCGTAGCGATCATCGTCCTCGTGATCGTCGGCGGCATCTTCCTCGGCATCCTCAACACGTTGCTCACCGAGTGCTCGATGGAGGCCACGGACTTGCCGCGTCCTGTCGCGTCGTCGGCGTACTCCGGCGTGCGCTTCCTCGGTGGCGCCATCGCTCCTCCTGTCGCGGCGGCGCTTGGCAACGCGTTCGGGGCCGCCGTACCGTTCTTCTTCGGTGCGCTCACCCTGGTGATCGCGACGCTCATCATCATCGTCGGCCGCCGGGCACTGCGTCGTGCCGACGGATCGGAGGAAGACGTGGTGGTCGAGGCGGAGGCGATCGGCCTTGGAGACGCGGACTGAGCCGTCCGCGCCACACGAATCCGTCAGACACCGCCGGGCAGCGAGCGAATCCCCGGCGGTGTCTGCGTCTCATCTCGGGACGATAATCCGGCGTTATCCCTACCCGAAATGCGCAGATGCGCACCTGCGAGGCGTATGTCGCGGCCGGAATGCGTCGATTCGGTTCCATCTTGCGACAGTCGGCATACGTCGGACTAACGTGGGCAGGGGCCGTTCATCGGCCTCCCAGGGTCGCCGCAGCGGTCGTTCCGTGGAGTAGCGGCTCGCCCTTGAAAACCGAGGAGAGGAGACGCTCATGCGCGCACGTCGCTTGCTCGCCGCGACATCTGCACTCGCCGTCGGAGCCATGATGCTGGCAGGATGCTCCAGCACCAGTTCCGGCGGCTCGTCCAGTTCCGGCAAGTCGGTCGTGACGATCTACAGTCCCGACACCGGCACCGAGGCACAGGAGTTCCGGTCATCCTGGGCCGACTGGGCGAAGAAGAACGACATCACCATCAATTACACGGGTGACAAGGACTTCACGACCAACATCGCCACGAAGCTGCAGGGTGGTTCGCTGCCCGACATCGCCTTCTTCCCGCAACCGGGCCTCCTCTCCGCCGCGATCCAGACCGGCAAGGTCAGCGCGGTCGACTCGACCACGAAGGCCAACGTCAAGAAGGGCTTCTCGGACGACTGGCAGGGATACGTCACCTCGGGCGGCAAGATGTATGCCACGCCGCTGGATGCCAGTGTGAAGGGTTACGTCTGGTACAGCCCGTCGAACTTCAAGAAGTGGGGCGTCAGCGTTCCGAAGACGTACCAGCAGCTGCTCGACCTGACCTCGACCATCGAGCAGAAGACGGGCAAGCCGCCGTGGTGCGCGGGCTTCAACTCCGGCACGTCGTCAGGCTGGCCGGGAGCGGACCAACTCGCCGAGGTCGTTCTCGGGTTCTCCGGCCCGAAGACCTATGACGCGTGGGTGAAGGGCGACACCAAGTTCACTGACTCGTCGATCGGCAACGCCTTCACCCAGCTCGGCAAGGTCCTGCTCAACCCGAAGTACGTCAACGCGGGCTTCGGCGGCGTCACGTCGATCAACTCGACGGCGTTCGGCGACGTGGCGACTCCGATGGCCAACGGCACGTGCGCGCTGACCAACCAGGCCACGTTCCTCGAGGCCAGTTTCGCCACCACGAAGACGGCGGCCGGCAATGTGCCGAAGATCGGTCCCGACGGCGACATCTGGGCGTTCCCGCTGCCGTCGAAGACCGGCAAGGTGAACGCGGTCACCGGCGGTGGCGACTTCGCCGCCGCATTCAACGACAACGCCGCCACGAAGAAGGTCATGCAGTACCTCTCCAGCGCCGACTGGGCGAACAGCCTCGTCAAGGTCAAGGACGCGAGCTTCCTCAGCGCGAACAAGGGTGTGGATGCCTCGAACGTGTCGGACCCGTTGCTCAACAACGCGATCAAGCTCCTGCAGGACCCCAACACGACATTCCGGTTCGGCGCGGATGACGCCATGCCGAACGTCGTGGAGACCGCCTTCTGGAAGGGCATGGTCGACTGGGTCAACGGCACGTCGCAATCGCAAGTGCAACAGCAGATCCAGTCATCCTGGGCTTCGGCCAAGTAGCGACCGGATCAACCGCCCACCGGTCGTACGACCGGTGGGCGGTCCCGACGGTCGTACGCGCGTGAGAGAACGAGGCGAGATTCGATGTCCGCGTTGCTGAACTGGTTGGCGACACTCCCGTCGCTGTTGCAGATCCCCGTCGTGATCGTGGCGTTCCTCGTGGTGGTGGGTCTTCTGGTCTTCTTCATCGAGATCGCACCTCGGCCGGGGCGCGGTTACACGATCATGCGGCTCGTCGTCTGCGTGCTCGTTCCGGTCGCCCTCGTGCTCGTGTTCGGACTCGAGGCGAGCGCCTTCTGGGTCGCCATCGTGGCTGCGCTGCTCGGTGCTCTGCTGTTCTGGTTCGACTTCCGGTCGCGGAACGGCACGGCCTATCTCATCCAGCTCTTCGCGTTCATGGCACCCGCGATACTGCTTCTGCTCGTCGGGCTCTTCTACCCGTCGATCAAGACGATCGTCTCGTCGTTCTTCAGCAACGACGGAACACAGTTCGTGGGTTTCGCGAACTACATCTGGGTCTTCTCGCCAGGACAGCAGGGCCTCTACGCGTTCATCAATACGTTGGTCTGGACGCTGGTCGCTCCGGCGATCGCGACAGGCATCGGCCTCGCCTACGCGGCGTTCGTGGACCGCAGTGTGGGTGAACGGGTCCTGAAGGTGTTCGTGTTCATGCCTGTCGCGATCTCGCTGGTCGGAGCATCCATCATCTGGAAGTTCTTCTACGACTACCGGCAGGGCAGCCAGATCGGGCTGCTCAACGAGATCGTGACGCTCTTCGGGGGGCAGCCGGTCAACTGGCTGCAGAGCTATCCGCTGAACATGTTCATGCTCATCGTGATTCTCATCTGGTCGCAGACCGGCTTCGCCATGGTCATCCTCTCGGCCTCGATCAAGAGCGTTCCGAACGATCAGATCGAGGCGGCCATGCTCGACGGCACCAACGGATGGCAGCGGTTCTGGAACGTGACGGTCCCGGGCATCCGGCCCACGATCGTGGTGGTGTGGATCACCATCTCCATCGCGGCGCTGAAGGTGTACGACATCATCGCCACCACGACGGCCGGCCAGAACGACAGCACCGTGCTCGGCTACGAGATGGTGCGCCAGTTCTCGATCCTGCCGCCGCAGACCGGCCACTCGGCGGCGCTCGCGGTGCTGATCCTCGTGCTGGTGACGCCGTTCATCATCTACAACGCGCACAATCTCAAGCGGCAACGGGAGGAGATCTGATGACCGCCACCACCTCGTCCCCGACCGTGACTCGCGCCCGCGGCAACGGCGCAGGCAAGGGGACCGCCCGACGCATGCATCGCCGTCTGACCAGCCCATGGGCCACCGGTGCCGCCATCATCATCGCCGTGCTCTGGACGATCCCGACTTTCGGACTCTTCGTCTCGTCGTTCCGCCCGGCTGCCGACATCAACACGTCGGGCTGGTGGACCGTGTTCACCAATCCGCAGTTCACGATCGACAACTACATCTCGACGTTGAACTTCAACGACACGATCACGGTCGGCCAGGCACTGATCAACTCGCTCGCCATCACCATTCCCGCGACCGTCTTCCCGATCACCCTCGCCGCGCTCGCCGCCTACGCCTTCGCCTGGATCGACTTCCGCGGTCGTGACTGGGTCTTCATCGCCGTGTTCGCGATGCAGGTGGTGCCGATCCAGATGGCACTGGTGCCGCTGCTCAAGCTGTACACCGAGGGGATCAGCATCGGCGGGATGCAGCTGTTCTCCGGGCTCGATCTGAACCTGAACGGACTCACCGCGAACTACGGCGAGGTCTGGATCTCGCACACCATCTTCGGACTCCCGCTCTGCATCTTCATGCTGCACAACTCGATCGCCGCGCTGCCCCGCGAGATGATGGAGGCCGCCCGCGTGGACGGCGCCTCGCACGGACAGATCTTTTTGAGGATCGTGCTTCCGCTGACGACACCGGCGCTCGCCGCCTTCACCATCTTCCAATTCCTGTGGGTGTGGAACGATCTGCTCGTGGCGACCATCTTCACCAGTGGGAACAACGCGCCGGTGACGAAACTCCTGGTCGATCTCTCCGGCGTCTACGGACAGCAGTGGTATCTGCTCACGGCCGGCACGTTCCTGGCGATCGTGGTGCCGCTCATCGTGTTCTTCGCGTTGCAGCGCTTCTTCGTGCGCGGGCTGCTGGCCGGGGCGACGAAGGGTTGACCAGGACGAGGGCTGAGATCGGGACGCAGAGCTGACGGGGACGGTAGGCAGGCCGGTCGGCAGCCGTGGCTTCGCCGCCGCGTCACTCCCCGACGATGCGGAGGCCGCGGGCGCCGAACGCGCGTCGATCGGACCTGATCGAGGCAAGCAGCCGGTCGAGGTTCGCCTGCGTGTGATGCGCGATCGCGGTGGCGGCGGCATCCGCGTTCCGTGACCGCACGGCGCGCACGATCGCGGCGTGCTCCCGCCAGGCCTCGTTGCGGCCCTCCTCGGTGCGCATCTCGAGCCAGCGGGCACGGGCCATGCGGGTGATGGCATCCGACACGGCCTGAGCGAGGAACGTGTTGCCGCTCAGTGCCGCGAGGCCCTCGTGGAAGTCCGAGCCGCGGCGCATACCGGCGTGTTCGTCTCCCGCATCGTCGCTTTCGATGTCGGCCCCCGACGCGAACGCCTCGAGCTCGGCATCGGATGCCCGTGCGCACGCCAGCCGCGCCGCCGCCGCTTCCACGGCCTCTCGGTACTCGGCCAGCGCCGCGACCTCATCGAGGTCGATCGGCGTCGCCTGCCACGCCCTGCCGTCGCGCGCCACGAGACCCTCGGCCTGCAGCCGCATGAGCGCAGCGCGCACCGGCGTGCGGCTGGCGCCGAACTCCGACTCGAGCCCGCGCTCGCTCAGGCGGGCCCCCGGAACGATGTCGAGCGACAGGATGGCCTGACGCACCTGCTCGTAGACCGACTCCGTCTGTGAGGCCTGGGCCATGGATGCTCGCTCCCGGTAGTGCGCGTCGTCGGCGGGATCCCGCCTCTTCCAGTATGGGGCGCCTGGGGGCCTCGCCACCGCCTTCCGCTGTCACAGGGCGCGGCTTCGCCCGTGCGACGTTCGCATTGTGTGGCAGCGGAAGGCGCGGGATCCGGCTACGCGTGTCGCGTGGGTCCGGAGTTGCAGAGGTGTCGGTATACCGATACGGTATACCGACACCTCTGCAACAGCACGCCCAGGCGCGAGCACGAGTCGCGGCGGGACGACGGGGGACGGCAGACAGGAGAACCCATGGTGACAAGACGACCTACCCGCGCCGTCTCGGCGCCGCGAATCGGATCGGCGCGCCCGTGGCTGATGCTCGCAACAGCGGTGCTCGCCCAGGCCGCCGGCACGGTCTTCCAGTCGGCTCCGGCGTTCCTCATCCCGCTGCTGCACACCGAGCGCGGCGTGCCACTGGCGCAGGCGGGGCTGCTGGCGTCGGCGCCCACACTCGGGCTGGTGTTGACGCTCGTGGCCTGGGGTGCGCTGACCGACCGCGTCGGCGAGCGCTGGGTGATCGCGGGCGGAATGGCGCTGACCGCGCTCGCCGCACTCGGCGCGATGACCGCATCCGGCTACCTGGGGCTGGGCGGATTCCTGCTGCTCGGTGGCGCGGCATCCGGGAGCACGAACGCGGCCAGCGGCCGCGTGGTGGTCGGCTGGTTCCGTCGGGAGCGGCGCGGGCTCGCCATGGGCATCCGCCAGATGTGCCAGCCGCTGGGGGTCGCGGTGGCGGCGGTGGCGATCCCGCCGCTGGCCGCAGCCGGGGGCGTGGGCGCGGCCATGGTGCTACCGCTCGTGCTCACGGCCGTGCTCGCCGTACTGAGCGCGATCGTGATCGTCGACCCGCCACGAGCGGCGCGTCCGGGCGCGGATGCCGGCGGTCGGTCGCTAAATCCATATCGGTCCCGCGTGGGGCTGGTGCGCATCCACCTGGCGTCGGCGTTGCTCGTCGTGCCGCAGTTCACGGTGTCGATCTTCGGGCTTATCTGGTTGACCGCCGACGAGGGCATGAGCGCCACCGCTGCCGGCATCGTCGTCGGTGTGTCACAGTTCGTCGGAGCGCTGGGCCGCGTCGCGATCGGTGTACTGTCCGACCGCGTGGGCAGCCGATTGCGCCCGCTGCGGTGGGTGGCATGGGCCGCGGCCGGCGTGATGCTTCTGCTGGCCGCGGCCGCGGAGGCTCCGGAATGGGCGGCGGCAGGCGGGCTCATCGTGGCCGCCACGATCACGGTCGCCGACAACGGACTCGCGTATACAGCGGTGGCAGAGATCGCCGGACCGCATTGGTCGGGACGCGCGCTCGGCACGCAGAACACGGGGCAGTTTCTGGCCGCCTCGATCGTGGGGCCCGCCGTCGGCGGCCTCATCACGCTGGTCGGGTATCCGTTCGCGTTCGCGCTCGTCGCCCTGGCGCCGGTGGCGGCCGTGCCGCTCGTGCCACGGGAGCCCGCCGAGGTCCGGGGGTCCGAGGCCGTCGCTCCCGTCGGTTGAGTGGCGGCCGGGCGCCGTCAGCGCCGCTGCCCGGTCGGCGGCGACACTATTTCAGGCCATATCGAGTCAGATCGATGTATACGACGTCTGGTCCCACATGTCCTGAAATAGTGTTCGGCCGGGGTCGGGGCCGGGGCCGGGGCCGGGGCCGAGGTTGGGCGCTCGGGCGCTCGGTCGGCCGCGCGGTCGGGCGGTCGGGCGGTGGGTGCTCAGGACGCGGAGGCGACCCAGATCGCATCGGCGGCGGCCGAGCCGAGCGTCGTCGGTTCGGCGTCGTCGATCGACACGACGATGTCGCCCGCGAAGGGACGCACCTCGAGGAGGGAGGCGCGGGCATCCAACCGGATGCCGCGCTCGGCCAGGTAACGCAGCACGGCCGGGTCGGCGTCCGAGATGCGCACGACCGTCAGCCGAACGCCGGGCTCCGCCCGGGTGAGACGCACGGCCTTCGGCGTACGCGGATCGCCGTCCGAAGTGGGGATCGGGTCGCCGTGCGGATCGCGCACCGGATGCCCGAGCGTCGCGTCGATGCGATCGACCAGCGCGTCAGAAACGGCGTGCTCGAGCACCTCCGCCTCGTCGTGCACCTCGTCCCACGGGTAGCCGAGCGTCTCGACGAGAAAAGTCTCGATCAGGCGGTGACGCCGCACCATGGCCAGCGCGTGCGCCCGACCCGCCGCAGTGAGCTCGACGGCGCCGTAGGGCTCATGCACCACGAGCCCCTGCTCGGTGAGGCGGCGCACGCCGTCGGAGACGGTCGCCGCGCGCACCCCCACGCGTGCCGCGAGTGCGGTCACCGTCATCGGGACGGGCTCCCACTCGGTCGCGCTCCAGATGACCTTGAGGTAGTCCTGTGCGGTGTTCGTGAGCGACGAGACCGACATGCGGATCAGTCTACGAAAGGGATCAGCCTGCGCGATGTGGAGAATCGTCAGGAGTGCCTTAGGGTGGATGTCGTGTTCTTGAGCTGTTGTCGTCGCTGAATCACGCGCCTCCCGCAGAAAGCTGAGGGTTGTGCGCGTCGCATCCGACCGACGACCGACCCGTGCGCACGCACCGAGACTGCTCGCACTGACACTCAGGACAACACATGAAGTTCGCCGCCTCCATCACCGACCTCATCGGCAACACGCCGCTGGTGCGCCTGAACCACGTGACCGAGGGCATTCGCGCCACGGTTCTCGTGAAGGTCGAGTACCTGAATCCGGGCGGATCGAGCAAGGATCGCATCGCCGAGCGGATCATCGACGCCGCCGAACGCGACGGTCTGCTGAAGCCGGGCGGCACGATCGTGGAGCCCACCAGCGGCAACACCGGGGTCGGCCTCGGGCTCGTGGCGCAGCAGCGCGGATATCGTTGCATCTTCGTGCTGCCCGACAAGGTCGGTGAAGACAAGCGCAACGTGCTCACCGCATACGGCGCCGAGATCGTTGTGACGCCGACATCCGTCGCGCCCGACGACCCCGACTCGTACTACAGCGTCTCGGATCGTCTGGTGCGCGAGATTCCGGGCGCCTACAAGCCGAACCAGTACGCGAACCCGAACGGGCCACGCAGTCACTACGAGACCACCGGCCCGGAGATCTGGCGCGACACCGAGGGCAAGGTCACACACTTCGTCGCCGGTGTCGGCACGGGTGGGACCATCACGGGAACCGGCCGTTACCTCAAGGAGGTATCGGAGGGGCGCGTGCACATCGTCGGTGCGGACCCGGAGGGATCGGTGTATTCCGGTGGCACCGGGCGGCCGTACCTGGTCGAGGGGGTCGGCGAAGACTTCTGGCCGCCCGCGTACGATCCCTCCGTTCCCGATGAGATCATCGCGGTCTCGGACGCGGACTCGTTCGCCATGACACGCCGGCTCGCCCGTGAGGAAGGTCTGCTCGTGGGCGGATCCAGCGGCATGGCCGTGGTCGCGGCGATACGCGCGGCCCGCGATCTGAGTGAGAACGACGTGGTCGTCGTGCTGCTGCCCGATGGCGGCCGCGGATACCTCGGCAAGATCTTCAACGACTCCTGGATGCGCTCCTACGGCTTCAGCGACGTCTCCGGCGAGGCGACGGTGCGCGACGTGATCGCGACGAAGTCGGGGGCGCTTCCGGATCTGGTGCACGGGCATCCGAGCGACACCGTGCACGACGCCATGGCGATCATGACCGAGTTCGGCGTGAGCCAGTTGCCGATTCTGAGTGCGGAGCCGCCGGTCGTGATCGGCGAGGTCGTGGGATCGGTCGACGAGCAGTCGCTGCTCGACCGCGTGTTCGCCGGCGAGGCGAAGCTCTCCGACAGCGTCGGTTCCGTCGTGGCGCCTCCGCTGCCGCTGATCGGGGTGAACGAGACCGTGGGCGCGGCCCGTGCCGCGCTGGGCGAGGCGAGCGCGCTGCTCGTCACCGACGAGGGCAAGCCGCTCTCGGTCATCACCCGCGCCGACCTGCTCGCCTTCCTCACTCGCTGATACCACGACCACCGCAACGGAAAGCCGATCATGACCGAGAGCACCGCTGAAGGATTCGCCACCCGTGCCATCCACGCCGGGCAAGCGTTCGACCCGACTACAGGAGCCGTCGTCCCGCCCATCTACCAGTCGTCGACCTTCGTGCAAGACGGCGTCGGCGGTCTGCGCGGCGGCTATGAGTACGGCCGGTCGGGCAACCCGACCCGCACATCCCTCGAGACCGTTCTCGCAGCACTCGAGGGCGGAGACCGCGCGTTCGCCTTCGCGTCCGGCCTCGCCGCCGAGGATGCCCTCCTGCGCTCGGCGCTGCGTCCCGGTGACCACCTCGTGCTGGGAAACGACGTCTACGGGGGCACGCACCGGCTGATCCAGCGCATCCACGGCGACTGGGGCATCCGCAACACCGCGGTCGACCTCACCGACCTGGATGCCGTGCGCACCGCGCTCGCGACGGATGGCACGAAGCTGCTCTGGATCGAAACCCCGAGCAACCCGCTGATGAAGATCAGCGACATCGCCGCGCTGGCCGAGCTCGGCTACGCCGCGGGCGCGTTGGTCGTGGTGGACAATACGTTCGCGTCGCCGGCGCTGCAGCAGCCGCTGGCGCTCGGCGCCGACGTGGTTGTGCACTCGACCACCAAATATCTCGGCGGCCACTCCGACGTGATCGGCGGCGCGCTCGTGCTCCGTGAGGGCGAGCTGGCCGAGAAGGTCGGCTTCCAGCAGTTCGCCGCCGGAGCCATCGCAGCGCCGATGGAGTCGTGGCTCACGGTGCGGGGCATCAAGACGCTCGACGTGCGACTGCGACGCCATTCCGAGAACGCGCAGGCGATCGCGGAGGCGCTGGTCGGGCATCCGGCGGTCGAGAACGTCTACTACCCCGGCCTGCCGACACATCCCGGACACGAGTTGGCGGCCAGGCAGATGTCGGCCTTCGGTGGGATGCTGTCGGTCGCGCTGAAGGGCGGACCGGATGCCGCGCGCCGCTTCGTGGAGTCCACCGCGGTGTTCCAGCTGGCCGAATCACTCGGCGGAGTCGAATCGCTCATTGGGTATCCGAGCGAGATGACGCACGCCTCGGTGCGCGGCACCGAGCTCGAGGTGCCGGCGAACGTCGTGCGCCTCTCGGTCGGCATCGAGGACGTGCGCGATCTGCTGGCCGACGTGGAGCAGGCGCTCGAGCGCCGGGGCTGACGCCTACGCCGCAATCCGTTGTACAGGACGCGCGGGGTCGCGTCCGGCCGACCGAGCATCCGATCCCGTACCCCCGTTGAAGGGTCATCTGCGGCAGAACCCTGTTTCGGTTGCCGAGCCGATGGGAGGATGTGCGGGGCCTGGTGATGAGGGGAGCGCGACACATGTATCCACGCGAGGCGTCCGGACGGCACGGCCGGATCCAGGGCCGGGTCATCCGCACAACCTGGCGGGTCTGCGGCGCCGCGACGACCGTCGTCGCGGCGTGCGGGTTCGCGTTGCTGTCAGCACCGCCGGCGCAGGCCGCGACATCCGCCGTCACGGTCTCCGACGGCGATGGTCTGAGCCGGGCATTCGAGGATGCTGCTGTCGGACAGACCGTGACCGCCACGCTCACCCAAGAAATTTCGGTGTCCGATCTCGTGCTGGACCTGACCGGCGGAACGCTCATCCTCGACCTGGCCGGTCACCCGCTGAGTGTGACCGCGCCCGCTGGCGAGACCGCGTTGACGGTCGAGCAGGGTGCGACCCTCAGGATCACGGGCGGCGGCTCAGCGTCGTTCGTCGGCGGTGCCGGCGTGGGCGGGGCGACTGGAATGTCGCCGGGACCGAGCGGCAGCGCAGCGAATGGCTCGAGTGGTGCTAGCGACCATCGTGAAGACAGCGCATTCGGTGGCCCTGGTGCGCCCGGAGGCGCGGGACGCGAGCTCGGACAATCCGGTGGCGCGGGCGGCAATGGCGGCCTCGCGCTCTCAGCGGCGAGTGACGCCATAGGTGGACCGGGTGGCAACGGTGGATCCGGAGCTGCCGGAGGAGACGGCGGTGTCGGGGGTGCGGGTGGCGCTGCGACTGCGTCTGTTGATGGCGCAACGGCCGTCGGCGGCAGCGGTGGGGACGGAGGAGCCGCTGGGATGGCCGGGAACGGCGGAAACGGGGGAGCCGGTGGTTCGGCCACCACACAGGGGCAACTTGCATTCACCATAGGCGGCGCGGGAGGGAACGGCGGCAGCGGCGGCAGTGGCCCAAACGGCGGCACTGGCGGCACCGGCGGCACCGGGGTTTCGAATAGCGGCCAGATCAGCGTGAACGACGGCAGCGAGGTGATAGGAACGGGCGGCGTCGGTGGCGCCGGTGGTGCGGGGGGCGCAGGCATGGCGGGCGGTTCCGGCGGCGTTGGCGGCACGGCGGAGCCCGTAGCGCCGCAGGGCACGGCGGTGGGCGGTGTCGGCGGAAATGGCGGCTCGGGTGGAGACGGTGGCGCGGGAGGTGCCGGCGGTGACGGCGGCGCCGGCTTCGTCAGCACCGGCGCGTTGACCGTATTCGGCGGGGACGTTTCCGCGCGACCCGGCACTCCTGGAGTCGGCGGTTCGGGCGGTGCCGCCGGAACCGGCGGAGCTGGCGGCGCCGGTGGCGCGACGCTTCTCGGGATACCGGTACCCGGGGTCGCGGGTGCCGACGGCGCAGACGGCGTCGCGGGTGCCGACGGTGCGCTGGGTGGCGCGGGCGCAGGATTCGCGCTGGCTTCCACGAGCGTGATCGGTGCCGATACCCCGCTGTCGGCGGTGGTCCCGCAGGCGGCCGCGACGGGGATCCTGCACGCGAACAACGGAACGTCGCAGCAGTGGTCCTTCCAGGCCTCCACGCTCGGTCAGGCACTGGATGCACTGGCCGCGTCCGGCACGGACTTCCCCACGTATGCAGCCCACACACTCGACGGTTGGTCCGCGACGGCGAACGGTGGGAGCCTCCTCTCGGCAGACACCGACTTCGGCTCG
The DNA here is from genome assembly GCF_000421825.1 of Humibacter albus DSM 18994. Classification (GTDB taxonomy): domain Bacteria; phylum Actinomycetota; class Actinomycetes; order Actinomycetales; family Microbacteriaceae; genus Humibacter; species Humibacter albus. The sequence goes on along the minus strand of NZ_ATXT01000019.1, from coordinate 117,275 downwards.
AGCGGCAGCGTTGTGGATGTCTATGCGCAGTGGAGCGCGACCCCGGCCTCGAACACCGGGTCGACCTCAAGCAGACCGGTGACTGTCTCGTCGGCCTCACTGGCTGCGACCGGGAGCGATGCTGTGCCGTGGCTGCTCGGCGGTGGCCTGCTCCTCGCCGCGGGTGGCGCTCTCGTCGTCGGCCGACGACGGTTCTCGACCCGTGGCTGAGATGCCTGTGCAGTGAACTCCAAGCGGTGGTTCAACAGGGGGTAGAAGGCGGTCCGCTCATTGACTGCTGGCTACCAGTTCGTGTTCACGTTCCTCACGAACCTGGGCGAGCCTGCGCGCGGAACGCGTTCGCGGCGGCGCTCCCGGTGGTCGAAGGCGCATGTTCGGCCGGGCTGTTGCATTCTTCCGCGGTGGCGTCGGCGCGTTCCACGTAGCGTGTCGTAAGGGTTGTCGGACCCGCCCCACGAGAACACGGAGGACACATGGACACCAGAGAACTTCTGTCGGATGCCGTCGAGCGCATCGGCCAGGGTGTGCAACGTCTGCTGAAGGATGTCGACCGCGAGCTGCTGACGTTCCGTGCCGATCCGCAGGCCAACACGATCGCCTGGCTCGTCTGGCACCTCACCCGCGGTCAGGACGCGCAGGTGGCCGACGTCTACGGACTCGAACAGGTGTGGGATGCCGGTGGCTGGGCCGACCGCTTCGGCCTGCCGTTCGCGCGCTCCGCGACCGGCTATGGGCACTCCAGCGAGGAGGTGGCGGCTGTCGACGCGCCTGCCGAGCTGCTGCTCGGGTACTACGACGCGACTCAGCGCGTGACGCTCGCGCAGCTCGCTGACACGACCGACGCCGACCTCGACCGCGTCGTCGACACGAACTGGAATCCGCCGGTCACGCTCGGCGTGCGGCTCATCAGCATCATCGACGACGACGTGAAACACCTCGGCCAGGCCGAATACGTGAAGGGCCTCGCGCAGCGCGCCACGGACTGACCGCCGCGCACTCCGGCGTCAGCCGTCGCTCCAGCGCAGCCGGGGCGTCGCGAGCAGGCCGGAGCGCAGGCCCTGGGCTGCGGCATCCAGGTCCTGCATGCGGAAGCGCGTGCCGTAGCGTTCGCGCGACAGCGTCACGAGGGCGTCGACCTCGCTCCTCACGTTCTCGTCAGCGAGGGCGGCGGCCGTGCTGTTCGAGACCGTGATGCGCAGCGTGTTTCGACCAGGGCGCATCGCGGCCGTGATGTCGAGCGTGTACGGCGGCGAAAAGACGAGGCCGCACGGGTGTCCGTTGACCTCGACCTCGGCGACGTCGGCCACCGGTGGACTCATGCGCACCCGGTACGACGCGCCGCGGATGCCCGCGGCGTCGAGTTCGCGCTCGTCCTCCGGCAGTGCATCGCCGAGGTCGAGCAGCACGCGCACAGGGAGCCGGTGCGGCCAGAGCAGCCCGGCATCGAACTCGCACTCGTACAGCGCGGACCCGGCGAATCCCGGTCGGTGCTCCTGCCAGTCGTGCGGGAAGACGACGGCCTGTTCCTCGCCGGCGTCCGACCTGGCTTGCGCGCTGAGTGCCGCACCCGATTCACCGTCGGCCTCCGCCGCCGGCTCGTGGCTCCCACGAACACCAGCACCGAACCGCACCCGCCAGCCGGAGCCCAGTTCCTGCTCGCCGGCAAGCACGGGGTGCGCTGCGGTGATCGAATCGCGCACTCGGATGCCGTCGGTCACCAGCACCACCGCCTCGTACGGGGCGAGTCGCACCTGCGGCGGCATGTCCGCGCTCCCCGAGTCGAGGACGGAGCCGCCCGCGGCATGGCCGGCACTGCCCTCGACCAGCTCGCTCGCCGCGCCGTCGCCTGTGCCGCCGCCCATGCCGCCTGCCGTGTTGTTCTCGGCACTCCAGAGCTGCCACCCGCTCTGCATCGAGCGCGGGACCGCGGTGAACGCGGCATCCGTCGGTCCGGTGTTGACCAAGACGTACACGTCGCCGGTCGGCAGCGAACGATGGATGAACCCGATGTGCTCGGAGGCGGGCTCGATGTCGAGATCGGGACGCCTGTGGTGACGAAGAGTCTCGGTGAGCTGGTGCGGCTGAACGCTGTCGAATCCGGCGTCGGCACGATCCCCCGATTCGAAGGCATCCGCCGACGAGCCCACTCGGCCGCGGACGGCGATGACGGGAACTCCCCGGACGCGAGCAGCGGCGAGCACGGAACGCGTGCGCTCGGGCAGCGACGAGACGAACGGGAGAACGACGAGGCAGTCGTGCCCGAGGGCATCCTGCAGTGAGTCGTCGTCGACGAGGTTGAAGTCGAATCCGGCATCGCGGATCGCCGCCGGAATCTCGTCGCCGATGTGGTCGCGCAGCGCGCGCCAGAGGTCGAGCGAGCCGCCTTGCTCGGGTCCCAGGTGCGGGTACACGTCGTCGGCCGGCAGATAGAGCAGCACGTCGCGCACCGGCTCGCCCTGGCGCAGCAGCCAGCTCAAGCGCGTGAGGTACGTCATGAGCGACGGCATGGCCGGCCACCAGGCGTTGCGGTCGTCGAGGGCTCCCGACGCGTAGAAGAACCAGCCCAGGCCGCCGGCATCCGGTGCACTGTACGGCCAGCCGTGGCCGACGAACTGGTTGATGCCGAGAAGGAAGTGCTCGTGCGCCTCGCCTTTGAGATCGAGCGGTGTGGCACGGAACGAGGGGGAGTGCACCCAGGTCCAGGTCTCCGACGAGACGACGGCGCGACCCAGGTGATGCGCTGCGGATGACGCCCAGCGCGTCTGCGTGATCCCGCACCATCCCCATCCCTCGCCTTCGGTCAGGTCGGCGTGGCCATAGCTCATCAGGCGGGCAGGCGGTGTTCCGTAGCTCTGTACGCGGAACGGCATTCCGCGTTCGGCGGCCCAGGCCCGTATTACGTCGAGGAAGTTGTCTTCGTACAGCTCGCCGAGTGTCGCGTAGTACTCCCGGCGGAACGCCGCCGAGCCGGGTGCGTCGAAACGCAGCTTCCAGAGATCGGGGACCAGCTCGTGCCCGCGTCGTCGGGCGAACTCCGCGGCAAGGTCCGGTGTCCAGTTCGCGCCGTAGGCTTCGAGGCTGTCGCAGAATACGGAGTCGATGAGTTCGGCGGGTACCGCCTCGAGCATCGGATCCGCCACTGCGCGCAGGTGCGCGAGCGTCGCCGCAGCACTGTAGTGATCGAGCACCGGACCCTCCGCGCCCGCGGCCGCACGCTTCACCTGCTGCCCGGTGAGCCGGGATCGAGCGATCGCGAGCACGCGCGGTCCGCGTCCTCCGGGAACCAGGATGCGTCCGCCGTGCACCGGCACCTCGGCGAACGCGGAGGGCGGTTCCTGCAGCGATCCGTCACCGACGTAGACGGCGATGAGCTCGTCGTGCGGATACCCGTCGTCGGCTCTCGCCTCGAGCTCGGCCGCGCCGATGTCGCGCACATCCCACCGGAGCGCGCGGGCGGCCGTCTCCGGCCCGATGTGCGGCCCGCCGAACGACCAGCCGCTGCCGAGTGTGAGGTCGAACCCCAACCCGAGCGAGCGAGCGGTCTGCGCCGCGAACCGCAGGTCCGACAGAAGTCCGGGGGAGACGAACGGATGCTCCACCGCAGACAGCGGGTATTCGAACGCGACCTCGACCCCGCCGATGCCGGCGTCGCGCATCGCGGTGAGCTCGCGCTCGAGCTCGCCTCGTTCCACGTCGGGTCCGAACCACCACCAGCGCATGCGCGGCCGACACTGTGCCGGCGGTGCGACGAACGTCGCAAAAAGCTCGTTGCCGGATGCCGTCTCGTGCTCGGGTGCCGTATTCATGGCTCTCCTTGCTCTCGGTTCTCGGACTTCACTGCAGCTGATCGGCGCGCCGACGCTGCCGGGCGAGGTTCGTGGGGGACGGGCGCCGGTCCCGCCGCCCAGGCGTCGAAGAAGTCCTCCGCCGCACACATCATGTCGTCGCCGAACTCGTGCCCGCAGTCGAAGAACCTGCCGTCGTATCCCTCGACCGACTCGAGCATCCGGTCTGCGTCGTGCATGCCGGAGCGGGGGAAGAGCGGGTCGCGCTCGCCGTAGAGCACGAGCATCCGTCGGAACGATCCGACCCGTGCGAGCTCCGGCCAGTCGCACAGCTGCGGTAGGCCGGGACTGTGCAGCAGCCAGGAGTGGGTCTCGATGTAATCCGGCATGAGCGAACCGAAAGTCGCCATCATGCAGGCGATGGCAACGGCGCTGATGCGGTCGTCGAGGGCGCCGAGCAGGTGTGCCCGCCCCCCGCCACCCGAGAACCCGACCGCGCCCAGACGGTTCGCGTCCACTCCCGGAAGCCCGCTGAGCACATCGAGCGCGATGAGGTCGTCGGCGACGACCATGCCGGCGAACGTCTGACCGAGTGCACCCGCCGCCTTCGCGATCAGGTTCTCGTGCAGGTTGGAGACCGCGTCGAACACCTCATCGGGAGTCGGCTCGTGCCGCTCGGCTGCCCATAGTGCCATCAGCGCGTCGCGGTCACGCGCGAGCTTGGGCGGCGGCGACGAGAGGTCGAACCTTCTGCTCGCCCACGAGAACGTGTCGTGGGCAAGCACGACGAATCCGCGCTTGGCGAGCCGATTCGCCCAGGCGCCGGGATTCTCGCCGTGCACGTCGACGAGCTGTGCCGCGCCGGTCGACCGGCGTCCGCCGTGCTGATGCAGCGCGAGGATGCCCGGCAAGCGCCGGCCCTTGTCCTCGCCGAAGCGTGCGCCTCCGCCGGCGCTCGCGTGCGCGTTCTCGTCGGCCTCCGCCTGTCCGCCCCCGTGGGCGCGAGGCCCCGCGCTGTCGGCAGGTCGCAGTTCCCACGCCTCGGTCGCGGGTCCGTAGGGAGTGCGCCAGCGCAAGGGTGTGATCGCGACTCCGTCCCGCACGGTCGTCTCACCGCGCTGCACTCGCGGCGGCGCAGGCGAGCGTCTCAGGCCGAGAACGTTCGCGAGCGCCTGCACCGAGGCATCCGCTGCGACGAAGGACGGTGTGGCGGATGCCTGTGCCGGCCAGTCCTCGTATCCGGGTACGGCCGACGGCCGGGCGATGGAGTCTCCCATCGCCCGGCCGTCTCGTGCGGCGGCAGCCGCCGCGGAGTTGTCGTCGATCACGAAGCGGCTGCCATGAGCCCCTTCAGTTCGGTCGTGAATGCGGCGGCAGCGGCTGCCGGGGTGGCGCGGCCGAAGATCACGTCCTGCGTGTGGCGCTGCGCGACGGCGGCGGCCGTGCTGGTGCCCTTCGGCGGCACCGGCGGCACCCACTTGATCTCGCTCTTGATGTCTTGCAGGTACTGCACCCCGAGCTGATCGGTCTCGGTCAGCAACGGCTTCACCACTGCGAGCACCTTCTCGTTCACAGGGACGGCGCGTTCGGCCAGCTGGAGCTTCGCGGCCTTCGTGCTGTTCAGGAAGTAGTTGATGATGCCGCCCGCCTGCGACGGGTACTTCGTCTGCGCCCCGATCGACCAGTACATCGACGGCTTGTAGTACACGCCGTTCTTCTTGGCGGAACCGGCGAGGCTCGGCGGCCGGAGCAGCGCCAGGTCTCCCTTGTTCGACTGCTGGTACGCCGTGATCTGGTTGCTCCACATCCAGCCGAAGCCGACCTCGCCCTTGCCGAAGAGCGTCTGCTCCGTGGACGCACCGATGTCGTTCGTGAACTGGGCAGGGGTCGGCCCGGCTCCGCTGTCGAACAGCTTCTTGACCAGCTCGAACCAGCTGGTGAGAGCGTCCACCTTGAATCCGATCTTGCCCTTGTCGGTGTAGAGCTGTTGGTCGTGCTGGTGCAGCCAGATCTGCAGGTCCTGGTCACCGGCGTTCCAGTTCGAACCGCTGAAGTCGCCTCCCGAACCCTTCTTGAGCTTCTCGCAGATGTCGAGGAAGTCGTCCCAGGTCCACGTCTTGTCGTCCGGCAGGTCGACGCCCGCCTTCTTGAACAGCGTCTTGTTCGCGCCAACGCCGTAGGCGTTGTTCCCGGTCGGGATGCCGTAGAGCTTGCCGTCCAGAGTGCCCGCGGAGAGCGACGACTTGAGCGGCGTCAGATCGATGCTGGCGACCTTCGACATGTCGAGGAGCGCGCCGCGGCCGCCGTACTCGGCGATGTACGCCTGGTCCATCTGGATGACGTCGGGCTCGGTGTGACCCGCGACCTGCGTCGAGAGCTTGGTCCAGTACGTGGCCCACTCGCCGGGGGCGGGGTTGAACGTGACCTTGGGGTGCTCGCCGGTGTACTGCTTGAGTATCTTCTCCGTGTAGGCGGTGCGAACGGGATTGCTCCACCACTCGAAGTTCAGGTTCGCCTTCTTGAACGCGTCGCCTGCGGCGGCCGTGGAGCCGCTTCCGCTTGCGGATCCGGTAGCGGAGGTACCGCACCCGGCGAGCAGGAAAGTGGTGCCGATCCCGGTGAGTGCGAGCGCGCCGAATTGGCGCCGCGAGAGCTGCTGTGACATGTGGCCTCCTTGCCAGTCGACATGCTGTGATTCAGTGTCGGGGAAACGCTTTCTCGACCCGTCCGCCCACATTATGACGAGGCATTTTGAATCGTGTCAAGCATTCGGGGACAATTTGAGAAATCGCTTTCTCGCAGCCAGTGTAGACGGATTCGTGAGGATCGTTCGCTGTCGTGTCGCGAACGTTACACAGTGACGTTCTCGAGGAGTCGCAACGGCCAGTGGCTCATGCAGGCCATGACGTAGTCCCGGGAGCGCCGTCCTCCCGCGTTTCCAAGGGTGTCTGGCGAGTCATCCCACGATCTTCCATGGACCGTTCGCGACCGTCGGCTCCTGGTCTCGCGTCCACCATTGCGCCACGTAGAGCGCGCCCTTGTAACTCACGATGTCGCCGGCGGTGAAGATGCGTGAAGCGGTCCAGAGCACGGTTCCGTCGTCTGTAGTCGAGACCAGCTCCCAGGGACCGTTCGCGTCGCCGGGCGCCTGGTCGCGGGTCCAGTAGGCGGCCTCGTACAGTCGTCCTTGGTAGATGGCCTCGTCTCCCGCGGTGAAGATGCGGGAGGCGGTCCAGACGGCGGTGCCGTCGGCTGCCGTTCTCACTTGCTGCCAGGGACCGGTCGGATCGCCGGGCGTCTGATTCCTGCTCCACCACGACGCGGTCCACAAAGTGTCCTGATAGACCGCGGTGTCGTTCGCGGTGTAGGTCGTGGCGGCGTTCCATGCCGGAGCGAAGACGAATATCGCAGTCGCGCTCGCCGCCACCGCCCCGCTTCCGGTGAGACCTGCGCGCACGGTGAATGTCACCGGAACGGAGCCGGCTTCAGCCGAGGACCAACCGACAGCGGTCACGTCCGATTCCGCAAGTACGACGGTCGATCCGTCGGAGAGCGTACCTCGGAGCACGGCGCTGCCCGTCTGCGGCGCTCCGACGGCGAACGCTTCCTTCGCCGGCACGACGGACAATGCTTTCACGGCGGGGGCCAGTGCGGACTCGGCGGCATCGATCGCCTGGGAAGCAGCATCCACCTGCACCTGCGTGGAGCTCGCGTTCGCGACGACCATTGCGCCGGCGTCCCTCGCCGTGATCAGCGGTGCCCAGCTGTCGGCACTGAACTGTGTCGGGTCGAGTGCGTCGACATCGGCGATCGCGCCCGTGAGCACCGAGAAGTCGACGGCTTTGCGCGTCACGTCGATGACGTAACCGGCGGAGTCTCCGGGGTAGGAATCCACCGTGACGGTGATCGAGTTCGCACCCGGTTGCACCGGGACGGTCGCCTCCGTGGCACCGACGGGAAGCTGCTCCCCGTTCACCTGAACCCGTTGCCCTCCCCAGCCGAGCTGCCAGTGCAGGTGCACAGAGGTCGTGGTGGAGCCCAGCTGCGTGGTGACGTTGTATGGCTTGTCGGTTCCCACGCGGTCACTAACGAATGCCGGGTCGAGCGTGAGCCCGTCGAGCGAGAGATCGCGCAGCTGCGCCAGCTGGTCCGGATTGGTCCGGGTGAGAACGACGGTGTAGGTGTTCTGGGCGCCGTTCTCGGCGGTCACGACGATCGGAATCCGCGTGGTCACCACGGCCTCATCGTCGTCTTCCTGTGCCAGGGCGACGTCGACGGGGCTGCCGCTCGAGACGGGGGCGCCGTCGACCGTCGTCGACGCGAACGGGCTTCCTGATGCGGCGGTGATCGTGACCGTCTCGTCGTACGGGTTCGTGGTTCCGAGGTAGCTGTGCGCGTCGCCCGATGGCGTCAGGACGAGGTCGCCGCTCGCCGTCTGGGCGCTCAGCGAACCGAGCGACGCGTCGTCGTAGTCGACGGGCGTCCCGGTGTTCACCCGGAAGTAGTCGACGAGCATGTCACCGACGTTCGAGGCATTCACGAAGAAGTCGAAGTAGTCGAGCGAGTCCACCTTCGTGCGCAGCGGCTGGTCGGTGAGCACAGGCGTGTCCATGTCGTCGATGTAGAGGTCGAAAGTACCGGTGTCGAGATCGACGACGTTCCGTACGGTGTACCACTGGCCGATCGTGTAGTCAGCTACGTTCTTCACGCTGCTGGAGCCGGTCACGTTGTGCGTGATGACCTTGCCCCGGGAGAATCCGAACGTCGCCGCCGGATCCGTGGATGACGCGGGCTTCGAGGCGTTCCATCCGGAAGCGGCGTACGAATACATCGCCACCTGGTTCGCGGACGTGTTCGTGCTGGTCCGCGCGATTCGCGCCTCGAGCGTCACGGTGCCGGTGAGGTCGAGCGCTGAGGTGTTGTGCACGGCCAGAACGCCGGAGCTGGAGCTGGTCTTGGCGATGTCGAGGTACTTGTTGCCCGGGCGTGAAGGATCGTCGACCACGGTGATCGAACCGACCGAGGCATCCGTGCTCGCAACGAGCTGGCCGTCGTTCGTCTGGGTGAAATCACCGGGGGAGTTGTCGTCGAACGTCTCGTTGATCGCGTAATGCGTCTGGGTGACGACGGCGGAGAGCACGAGGTCGACGGTGGCTGTACGAGCGGCCTTCACGGCGACCCCTGATTGCGATGCGGTCTGGAAACCGGTCTTGCTGGCCGAGACCGTGTAGTCCGTCCCGCTGGCCACCGGGGCGATCGAATAGTCGCCGTCGGCGTCGGTGGTCGCCGTGCCGACGGTCTTCGTGTCCTGTGTCACGGTCACTGTCGCGCCGGCCAGCGCTTTGCCCTTGGCCGTGATGGTGCCCGCCACGGTTCCCGTTGTGATCGTCGTCGTGCCGAGTGCGAGATCCTGATCCAGAGTCTGACCGCCGGTGACGGTCACCGCTACGGAGTCGCCGTCGGCGTAATCGTCCGCCGAAGGCGTGAGCGTGTAATCACCGGCTTGCACTTCGAGCCAATAGCGTCCGGCGGAGTCGGTGGTGACCGAGGCGGCTCCGTAGGTCACTCGGGCGTTCGGCACCGGTTCGCCGTCCTGATCCCCAACGACTCCGACGACGACCGCTTTCCCGTCGGCGGGGCGATAGGACGCAGGACCGATGGTCGGCGGCGTTGTCAGCGCGTTGCCGAAGAAGTCGACGCTGGTCGGCAGCTGGCTGCTCTCGTCGTCACCGGTGGCGTGGAAGCCCGGTGCGAGCTGCGAGAGATCGACGGGTGCTCCGGCGGCGATCAACGGGGACGACGCAGAGCCTGGCTCGATGGCGGTGATCGCCTTCGCCGGGTCTGTCACTTGCGGATCGGAGGTGACGGGGTCGGAGTCCTGAGCGGGAGCCGTGACGCCGGGCCCGTAGTAGGCGTTGTGCGAGAACGTGACGCCGGGGTAGTCGGCTTGGAGCGCGGCTCCACTCGCCGACGCGAGCGTGTTGACGAAGACGTTGTTGTACAGGTAGTGCCTGTTCTTGTCGACCAGAACGCTGCTGTTGCTGCCCGACGAGTTGAAGAAGCCCACGGTGTTGTTCGACGACGGCGTGCGCGTGTTGTACATCAGGTTGTTGTAGATGATGTTGAGGCCGGAGTCGCCGTGCGGATTCACGTAGTTTCGTGCGACGTCCTCGATCACGTTGTAGCGCACAACCGAGGTGCCGAAGCCGAATCCGCAGAGCAGAACGCCCTCGCCCGAGTCGTGCACGTAGTTGCCCTGCATCACGATGTTCGACGTGCCGCGGTCCCCGTCCATCCCGTTGGAGTCCGCAGCGTTGGCGCGTTGCTCGACGTCGGCGATCTCGTTGTTCTGCACGACGATGTTGTCGGAGTAGTACATCTCGATTCCGGAGACACCGGCGCCATCGATCAAGTTGTCTCGTACTGTCGCGCCCTGAACGCTGGTGAGGTAGAGCGAGTCCCAGCCGTATTGCGTGTCGCGGTTGGTGAGGTAGTTGCCCGAGATGTCGATGTCGGTGTGCGGCCGCCAATCGGGATCTTCCGTGATGACGCCGGTGTTGCTCGCCTTGGCCATGGCTCGGTCGCCCCAACCCGGAGCGCGGTTCTGGTAGCGGTCCGTGCCCATGCCCGAGAACTGCTTGAAGATGACGTTCGCGAACGACGTGTCGGCGATGTAATTGTCGCGGATGGTGACGTCGTGGAACTGCGAAGCGGTCTGACTGTCGCCCTTGAGCCCTTCGAAGAGGATGCCGCCGGTGCGCTTCGAGCGATCGAGGCCGGAATTGCCGACCGACCAGGTCACGCCGCTGACGTCGTGCACGAAGACGTGGTGGATGACGAAGCCGGCGAGCGTGCCCGCGTCCGAACCCTGAATGTGGATGCCGCGCAGATCGCCGGTCAGCGGGTTCTCTTCACCCGGAAGGAGTCCCTTTCCCGAGGCGGGCTCCCAGGTGGACGGGTCGAAACCGTCGGTGACATTGCTGATGTCGAGGTTCGAGATGTCCCAGTGCTGCTGGTTCGTGAGCTGCAGCACGTCGTTGACGACACCGCGGCCTTCCAGCTTCGGTGCGTCGCCCGTGCCGTAGCTCGAGATGACTATCGGATCCGCGGCGGATCCCGATCCTTCCGGAGCGAGCAGGGCCGTCGGCGCAGCCTCCGTCACATCCGTCGGAACGCCGTCGTCCCACGTCGTGTAGTCGTACGCTTCCTTTGCCACCGCATCGCCCTGCGCGCTCCAGCTGCTCCCCGCTTTGAGGAGGATGCGATCGCCCGGCTGAAAGACCTTCGTATTGACGTTCGCGAACGACTTCCACGCCGTCGCCGCGCTCGTGCCGTCCTGGGAGTCGTCGCCGTCGTGCGAGTCGACGTAGTACGTCGTTCCGGTCGCGTCGGGCGCCGTTCCATCGGCGACTGCGAGCGCGTCGTCGTTCACGATGCTCCGACCAGAAGACCGAAGCTGGTCCTTCCCGGTGTATCCGGTGAAGCCCGTGTTCGACGGTGCCGCCGCGGTGGCCGCGGGAGAGAAAACGAGTGCCGCCGCGATAGTACCGATGGCCGCGGCCAGCGCGAGCGCGGCTCGGCCTCGTGATCGTGGTGCCGGGGAGAACAGGGACATCGGTGTTCCTTTCGCTGCTGCGCGAGCCTGACGCCACACGACGTGCCGCGACTTGCCGAGTCGTGTGTCGAGCAGGGGGTACGACGTCGTGGCTCTGCTGCGACGCACCGTCTCGGCTCTGAGGCGATCACGCCAGGACGGGCGATGGAGAGGACTTTAGTGATCGTTCACTATTGATGTCAACGCCCAGACTGAGACGGGTGCATCAGTGCGGTGCCGGCCCGCTGGAGGCGCGCGGAATGAGCCGACCGATGATCTCCTGCGGAATCTGCGGGGGCTCTTTGCCCTCGATCAGGGCGATGAGCTGGAGCATGCTCTGCCGTCCGATGAGCCCAAGGTTGTCTTCCACCGTGGTGAGGGTCGGAGCGCAGAATCGAGCGAACTCGTCGTTGTCCCAGCCCACGACGCTGACGTCGTCGGGCACGCGCAGGCCGCGGTCCTGGAGTCCACGAATGACGCCGAAGGCGATCGTGTCCTTGGCCGCGAAGACGGCGGTCACTCCCGAGTTCGCGGGAAGGTCGCGCGCGGCGTTGTAGCCGGATTCGGTGGTCCATTGACCGCCGACCACGCCGTAGGACTCCAGGCCGAGGCTCGTAATCGCCTCCTGATACACGAGGAGACGGTTACGCGCGGAGGCCCACCGTTGATCTCCGGCGACGTGCAGAAAACGACGGTGCCCGAGGTTCGCCAGGTGCTGGATGACCTCGGCCGCGAAAGCACCGTCGGCGAAGGCTCCCGTCGAGCGCATCTTGTCGTCGTACTGGCCCACAACGACGATCGGCGCCGATGATCCCGTGGGCGTTTCGAGCATGTCTCCCAAGGGTGTGAGTGAAAGCACGCCTTCGACGCGCTCGCTGTCCATCAGGGTGATGACGCGCTGACGCCGCCGCTCCTCATCGCCTTCGAGGCTGACGACATCCACTTCGTAGCCGGCTTCGTGTGCGGCGGCGGTGGCGCCCTGGAACGGCATCGGGAGGTAGTACGTGAGTTCTGGCAGCACGATGGCGATTCGGTTCGATCGCCCGGTGCGCATCGATCGGGCGATCAGGTCCGGCTTGTAGTCGAGCTCCCGTATCGCGGTCTCGATCTTCTCGACGGTGACGGGTTTGAGGCCGCCGTTGAACCGGAGGTAGCGCGATACCGTCTGATGCGACACGCCGGCGCGGCCGGCCACTTCCATGATGGTCACGCGCTTGCGGCGCGGAGCCGTCGATCTCGTTCCTTCGTCGGACATAGTGCTCAGCCAATCGGTTCTGCAGGTGATGGCGCCTGTCGGCGGCACCTCGAGACGGTGAGGCTCTGTGCGCCACAGTATCGAAAGCCTCGGCCAGGTACGGCAGCCCGGCTCCGGAAGCCAGCGTAGTTGCGTCGAACTCTCACTTCGTGCATTCTTCACTTTGTAAGGTGAACGATCACTTTTCGATCACGGCGTGCCCGGGCCGCCAGACGGGACTCTCGCCCGACCACAGCATGGCAAGGAGGCCACTTATGTCACAGCAACTCTCTCGGCGCCAATTCGGTGCTCTTGCGCTCACGGGAATCGGCACGAGCATCCTGCTCGCAGGGTGCGGTACGTCCGCGACTCCGGACAGCGGCGGCGCATCCACTGCTGCTGCAGGCGATGCCTTTAGGAAGGCGACGGTGAACCTCGCGTGGTGGACGAACCCGGTGCGTACCAAGTACACCGGCGAGATCGTGAAGGACTACACGAACGCGCACTCCAAGATCACGGTGAACCGAGCGCCTGGCGAGTGGGCCACGTACTGGACCAAGCTCTCGACGCAGGTCGCGGGTCACACCGAGCCCGACGTCATCCAGATGGACCAGGCGTACATCGCCGAGTACGGCGGCCGCGGCGCGCTCCTCGACATGTCGAAGGTGGGGAGTATCGACGTCGGGCCGCTGAAGTCCTCGTTGGCGGCCGGGACCTTGGATGGCAAGCTGTACGGCATCCCCGCGGGGAACACGGTCTACGCGGTGCTCGCCAACAAGACGCTGTTCACGAAGGCGGGCGTCGATCTCCCTGACGACAAGACGTGGACCTGGGACGACTACATCGATCTCAGCGCGAAGCTCGCCAAGGCGTCGCACGGCGCGTTCACGGGAACCTCGTGGTTCGGAGGTGATCAGGACGTGCAGATCTGGCTGAAGCAGCACGGCGAACAGCTCTACACGGCGAAGGGCAAGCTCGGCTTCTCGGCGAAGACCGTGGCGAGCTGGTTCGCGATGGTCAAGAAGCTGTTCGCGTCGGGTGGTGGTCCCACCGATGACCAGTACACGAACGACATCGCCACTTCGGTGCAGCAGGAACTGTTCGGCACGAACAAGTCGGCCATGGGTTGGCACTGGAACACCCAGCTCACTGCGCTGGCGGCGGCGAACGGTGGAGATCTGGTGTTGCTGCGCCCGCCGAGCGTTTCGGGATCGGCCAAGAAGAACGGCTTGTACTTCAAACCGTCGATGTACTGGTCCGTCGGCTCGCAGACCAAGTATCCGGCGCAGGCGGGCGGCCTCATCGACTACTTCCTGAACAATGTCTCCGCCGCCAAGCTTCAACTCGTCGATCGTGGCATCCCGACGAATGAGAAGGTCATCAAGGCCATCACTCCCTTGCTTGCGAAGACCGATCAGCGAGCGGTCACTTATATGCAGAACGTCAAGAGCGAGATCTCCTGGGTGCCGCCCATCCCTCCGAAGGGCACGAGCACGGTTGCGCAGGTGGCGCAACGCCACACCGAGGATGTGGTCTTCGGGCGCGCGACGCCGAGCGCGGCCGCCTCGGCCTTCAGGGCCGAGGTGCAGAGCTTGCTCGACAGCAACTCGTAGCGGAGCGTTCACGTAATCGCACGATGCCGGCCCGAGCGGTCTCGATTGCTCGGGCCGGCACATCCGTGCGGGCGAATGAGAGGCTGCCGCCATGCCCGTACGATTCGAAAGGAAGGGCAAGTTGGACTACGTCATCAACGACAACGGAGCCTGGTGCTGGTTCCAGGACGAGCGTGCGCTCGTCGACCCGGAGACGCAGGCACTGGTGGTCGGGTCCATCGCGGCGGCCGAAGGACCCGACGGCGAAAGGCGTGCCGGCAACGTCGAGTTGACTGTCGTCGACCTCGCCTCGTGCACGGCCCGGGTCGTCGTGCTGCACGACGCGTTCGAGGTCGATGACCACGATGTGCCCGCGCTGTGGCGCCGTGAAGACGGCCGTTGGCTCGCCGCGTACACCAAGCACAAGACGGACGACCTGCTGCGCTGGCGGATCAGCGAGCCGAATGATCCGACCGCATGGGGGCCCGAGCGAACATTCGACTGGTCGGCGTACACGGAGCACCGCGGCGTCACGTACGCCAACCTGCACGAGCTCGAGGGCCGGCTCTACTGCTTCAGTCGGGCGGTCAACGACGATCCCTGCGCCCTCGTGTCGGACGACGATGGAGAGAGCTGGGCGTATGCGGGCAAGCTGTTCACGCGTCCCAAGGTCGGCTACGTCAACGGCTACACCCGGTATGCCGCCGGCGAAGACCGGATCGATCTGATCACGACCGATCACCACCCGCGCGACTACGACAATTCGATCTATCACGGGTATCTGGCCGGCGGCATCCTTCACCGTTCCGACGCATCGCCGGTACAGGCTCGTCCATTCGACGCGGCGGGGGATGCCCCGTCACAGGTCGAGCTGACAACCGTGCTGAACGCGGGTGAGCGGCTCGGTGAAGTGGCGCTCACGCACGCGTGGACCTCGGACATCCGCAGAGCGCCGGACGGCACCATCGCCGCGACGATCACGGCACGCGGCGACGATCGGCCCGCCGATCCGGAGGATGAGTTCTCGCGTCTGCGGCCTGTGCTCGACCATCGGTTCGTCTACGCCCGGCAGGATCCCGGACGAGGATGGACGCGGCATTCATTGGGGAAGGCCGGAGCCGGCCTCCTCCCGCACGAGCAGGATTACACGGGGCTCGCCGTCATCGACCCGTACGACGTGAACTCCGTGTACATGTCGACGCCCTTCGACCCTCGCTCCGGCGCCGAGACGCCGCATCACGAGATCTACGCGGGCACGACGGCGGACGGCGGGGCCTCGTGGACCTGGGTCGCCGTCACGCAGGACAGCGAAGTCGACAACCTGAGGCCGATCGTGGCGCCGGGCGACCCGAGCAGGGTCGCGCTGCTGTGGTTCCGCGGCGAGATGACCGCATCGCAGCACTTCCGCTGCGAGATCGTTCTGCGCGACACCGCGCGATCCTCGTCCATGGGCGCCGGTGCGTAGAGCGGCATGTGTGCAGATCAAAGGTTGAGAGAAACACCATGATGACTGCTAAGCTAAGAAAGCGTTTTCTGAGTCGGCTTGACTCGAGAAGGCGCCCACGCGTACTGTTGGCCCGACAACCGCAGGGAAGCGCTTTCCGCCGGACGTCGCGCAGGCAAGTCCAGACCATCCGAACGGGTCGCCCGACGATCCGCACCGCGTACTCAACGTCGATTACAAGGGGGCTCATGTGAGCGTCTTCGAGGAACTCCGATCGGTTAGATCGGCGAAGTCGCAGGGCAAACGCGACAACAAGGCGGCGTTCTTCTTCTTGTTGCCGTGGTTGCTGGGTGTGGTGTTGATCACCGCGGGCCCGATGTTGGCGTCGCTGTGGTTGTCGTTCACGAATTACAACCTGATTCAGACTCCGGACTTCATCGGGGTGCAGAACTATGTGCGGATGTTCAACGATCCGCGCCTGCTGAACTCACTGCGGGTGACGTTCGAGTATGTGTTCGTGTCGGTGCCGATCCAGTTGGTGGTCGCGTTGGCGGCGGCGTTGGTGTTGGACAAGGGGATGCGGGCGCTGCCGTTCTACCGGTCGGTGTTCTATCTGCCGTCGCTGTTGGGTAGTTCGGTGGCGGTGGCGATTCTGTGGCGGCAGATCTTCGGTCAGGGCGGCCTGGTGAACCAGGCGCTGGGGCTGGTGGGGTTGCACAACCTGCCGGGGTGGATCTCGGACCCGCAGTTTGCGTTGGGCACGATCATTCTGCTGAACGTGTGGACGTTCGGTGCTCCGATGATCATCTTCCTGGCCGGGCTACGGCAGATTCCGGACATGTATTACGAGGCGGCGTCGATCGATGGTGCGGGCCGGTGGAAGCGGTTCCTGCGCATCACGCTGCCGATGCTGAGCCCGATCATCTTCTTCAACGTGATCCTGCAGCTGATCGGCGCGTTCCAGTCCTTCACGCAGGCGTTCATCGTCTCCGGCGGCACCGGGGGTCCCTCGGACTCGACGATGTTCTACACGCTCTACCTCTACCAGCAGGGCTTCAACCAGTTCGACATGGGTTACGCGTCCGCGATGGCGTGGCTGCTGTTCATCATCATCGCCATCATCACGGCTGTGACGTTCGTCACTTCGAAGTATTGGGTGTTCTATGACAACTGAGACTGCAACCAGAGCCCTCACGGTCCCGGCGAACGGTCGGAACCGAGCCCAGCGGGATGCCTCGCGCGGCATCAAACGCTCCGCCTGGAGCATCGCCAAGCACGTGATCATGATCGCGTTGGCGCTGCTGATGCTGTACCCGCTGCTATGGATGGTCGTCAGTTCGCTGCGACCCAACAGCGAGATCTTCACGAACCCGTCCATCATTCCGGACAGCTTCCAGGTGCAGAACTACGCAACCGGCTGGAACGCGCTCTCGGACCCGTTCAGCCTGTACCTGGGCAACTCGATCATCATCGTGATCGGCGCCATCCTCGGCAACCTGTTCGCCTGCTCCCTGGCCGCCTACGCGTTCGCCCGCCTCGAGTTCCGCTTCAAGCGGCTCGCGTTCACGATCATGCTGCTGACCATCATGCTGCCGTTCCAAGTCACCCTGGTGCCGCAGTACATCATGTTCTCGTTCGTGCACATGCTGAACACGTTCTGGCCCCTGATCCTGCCCAAAGTGCTCGGCACGGACTCGTTCTTCATCTTCCTGATGGTGCAGTTCATCCGCGCGATCCCGCGCGAACTCGACGAAGCCGCCAGGATCGACGGCTGCGGACATCCGCGCATCTTCTTCCGCGTCATCCTGCCCCTGATGACACCAGCACTAGCCACCACCACGATCTTCACGTTCATCTGGATGTGGAACGAGTTCTTCGGCCCGATCGTCTACCTCACGCAGCCGCACACTTGGACGGTGCAGGTCGCCCTAGGCCAATTCATCGACAACCAGACAGGCGGCGACTGGGGAGCGCTGTTCGCCATGTCCGTCGTCTCGCTGATACCCGTCTTCCTCGCCTTCCTCATCGGCCAACGCTTCCTCATCCGAGGCATCGCCACCACCGGCATCAAATGAGTTCGGGCGGGCGTTCGCGCTCGCCCGGCCATCATGCGGGACAATCGTCGCGGGCGGAAGACATTCCGCGTGGCGACGGAGGAGCGGGTGTGACACAAAGCGATGCGCATGGCGAGCAGAACAGATCGACCATCACGCTGGCGCACGTCGCACGGCACGCCGGCGTCTCACTGGCCACCGCGTCCCGCGCGCTCAACGGGAGCACACGCATCGTCAACCCGGAGTTGAAGGCACGAGTCGAGGCATCCGCCCGTGAACTCAACTACACAGCCAATGTGCAGGCGCAGGCGGTGGCGCGGGGCACCAGCCGCACCGTGTCTCTGGTGCTGGGTGACATCGCCGACCCGTACTTCTCTGCGATCGCCGCAGGCGTGATGGATGCCGCGTCTCGCCACCGCTTCACCGTCACCATGTCGGGCGCCGGCACCGAGCCCGAGCAGGTGGTGGAGACGATCGCGGCGCTCCGCGGCCAGCGTCCCGCGGCTGTGATCGTGGTCGGCAGCCGGTTCGTCGACGAGAAGACCGAGGCCGCGATCGCGGGTGAGCTGCGCGCGGTCGAGCAGCAGGGCGGCCGCGTCGTGCTCATCGGGGCGCGAGCCGGCGCCTTCCGCGCCGTGCCCGTGCTCAACGCGGAAGGCGCGTCGGCATTGGCGGACGCGCTCGTCGAGCGCGGTCACCGCGACTTCGCCGTCCTGGCCGGACCGACCGGCCTGACGACCGCCGCAGACCGCGCCGCGGGGTTCCTGAAGGGCCTGGCGGAACACGGCATCCGCCCGGATGCCTCGGCCATCGTCACCGGCGGATTCTCACGTGATGCGGGCTACCGCGACATGCTTCGGCTGCTGGATGCGGGCGTCCGCCCGGGCTGCGTCTTCGCGGTCACCGATGTGATGGCCGTCGGTGCGATGACGGCCATGCGCGAGCGTGGCCTCGCGCCGGGCCGCGACGTCGCCGTCGCGGGGTTCGACGACATCGAGATGCTGCAGGACGTCGTTCCGTCGCTGAGCACGGTTTCGCTGCCGTTGCGCGACCTGGGGGAGCGGTCATTGGAGCTGGCGCTGGCCGACGACGGGGCCGCTGCGGAGCCGATCCGCGGAACCGTGACCTTGCGCGACAGCACGCCGTAGCGGCCCCTTCGCGTCGGCCCTTCGCCCCGGTCGTCTCGCTCCGCTGTTTCGCTCCGCCGTTTCCCAACGGCCGTTTCGCGTCAGACCTTTCGCACCGGGCGTCTCGCGCCAACAGGACAGAAAGCGCCTTCCTGCCGAAAGCATGCCGATTCGGCATGTTCTCGAGCCGATGTCCTGTTGGCACGGGGCGAACGCTGCGAACGCAGCCGCAACCGCGACAGCGACGACAACCGCGACGACGACCGCGACGGCAATCGTGACAGCGACGACGACAGCGACAGCAACCGCACGACGTGGCTAATCGGGTCAGAAGGTGACGGTGCTGGTCCCGTCGTCCCACGTCACCCTGAGCACGGCGGATCTCGAGGTGCCGACCGCCCGGGCTCGCGGTCGAGCATGTGCAGCGGATGCGCTTCGAGCCAGCCGCGACGCCACGATGGCAGTCTCACCCGGCGCGAGCTCGAACTCCATCCAGGGCACGGTCGTCACGGCGCCGATCGGCGACGTTCCGCTCTCCTCATGCACCGACGGATGTCCGCCCTCGCTCAGCGCGATCAACTCGCAGACCAGACCCTCGGCTTCGACGGTGACAACCGTGCTCCCGGCGTCGGCGTCGGCATCGGTGCTGATGTCGATGCTGGTCCCGGCCGCCGCGGACGGAACCGGCCACCCGCTGACGCGTACGCGCGAGACGGAGGGCGCGGCATCCGACAGCCGAACGGCGCGCACCTCCCATGCACCACGCACGATGGAGGCCGTTCGCAGATCGGGGGCATCGACGACGATGCCCTCGCGCCCGGACCCGTGATCGTGGCCGTCATCGTCACCGCTCGAATCGACCCAGTGCGCGTGCGTCACCGACGTGGCGTATGCGGCGGTGCCGTCGTCGCCGACGATCCCGCGGTCGAAGCCGGTGCGATGCGTGAGGCGACCCGCATCCAACACGCCGGCCGAGTTGTCGACCGGCGAGTCGATGGTGTCTCCGATGAGGGGTGGGATGCTCGCGCTCGAGTACCCGAACCGCGCGTAGATGGGCGAGTCCCCGGCCCTGTCGCCGGCCACGGCGTGGTCTGCACCATGGTTGTACAACCGCACGATGCCGTCGTCTCGGGTTCCGCTGATCAGCCAGCCCGCCGCGCGGACCACGCGCCGGGTGTCGCCGACCTCGATCGGCAGCGGTTCCTCGACGGCGCGCCACACCTCGTGGTCGGCGGGGAGCAGCAGCCCCAGCATGCCCTTCGACGCCCAGTATGGCGATCCCGATCCTGAGTACGTCTGCGCCATCTGCGGCCACTCGCCGAACAGGCCGAGCGTGAGCAGCCCGTTCTCGTTGAGCGCGCCGCGCTCGACGAAGGCGCGAAGCACGCCTGACGCCGCCCTTCGGATGGTGCCCGGCTTCAGACGGGTCGCTCCGGTGATCGCACCGACCCAGAGCGGCGCGGCCGTCGCGAAACGGTAGACGAGACTGCGTCCCTGGAGCACAGGCATTCCGTCGGCGCCGATGAAATGCACGTAATCGTCGAGGAACTCGGTCAATCTGCTGCGGAACACGGGATCGAGCGCGCGCGATCCGAACGCGTCGGAGCCATTCGAGAGCACCCAGATCAGCGGGTAGAGGTGCATGGCCCAGCCGCAGTAGTAGTCATAGGCGCGTACGGACCCGTCGGCGTACCAGCCGTCGGCGCGGTAGTACGACTCGATCGTCGCCAGGTCGTGCATGACGCGGTCGGGGTCGTGCGGACCGCCGACCGAGGCCAGGAACGTCTCGACCGTGATGCGGAACCACAGCCAGTTGTTGTCGGGATACCAGCCGTGCGGCGACTGCGCCAGCCAGTCGATGACGTGCTGCTTCTCGGCAGGCGCGAGCGTGTCCCAGAGCCAGGGACGCGTCAGCTGCAGACCGAGCGCGATGGATGCCGCCTCCACCTTCGCCTGGCCCACCTCGCCCGGCGCGGGCCACGGCTCTGGTCCGTCCGGATCGGTGCCCGCCAGCAGGCCCGCGCGATACCAGTCCAGGAAGCCGTGCGGATCGTCGCCCCGCTCACCGTGGAGCCGGAACGCGAAGAGCATGAAGGAGCGCGCGTACCCTTCGAACCCGTCGCTGTCGGCGCCGCTGGAGCTCGTCGGCCCGGGCAGGTTCACGTGGCTGCGGGTCGTCGAGAAGTACGGGCGCAGCGAGAGCAGCATGTGGTCGGCGATCGCCGCCCAGTGCTCGCGGCCCCAGCCGGTGTAGGGGGAGAGTTCGCGGTTCTCCGCGGGCAGGTCGAGCGCGCTCACGCGGGAGTCCTTTCGGTGGTGGCGGTGGCCGGTGTCGTGTCGGTGATGGTGCTGCCGCCGGCGTCGGCGGCCGCCCTGGTGTTCGGGACGGTGCCGTCGGCCGATGTCTCGGTGCCGGCATCCTCGATGCGCGCCGGCATGGACGAGTCGCGCACGTGAAGGTCGGGGCTGAGCTTGACCCGATGCGCGGGACGGGCGGTGCCGGCCTCGAGTCGGGCGATGAGCAGGTTGACGGCCTCGCGGCCCACGGACTGCTTCGGCGGGCGCACCGCCGTGATCGCGGGATCGCCGAACCGGGCGACGTCGTCGTCGTAGGCCACAATGGCGAGGTCGTCGGGCACTCGGACGCCGCGGTCGAGGCAATGCTGCTCGAACGCGAGCGCCTGCGGGTCGGGCAGCACGATGATCGCGGTCGTTCCGGTGGCAGCGCAACGATCGAGCACGTCATCCATCTCGCGTTCTCTGCCGGGCGCATCGAACCGGATGCCGTCCTGCCGCACACCGTCTTCCGGCAGCCCCAGCGACCGCAGGGTCGCACGCCAGCCGCGGCGCACGTAGCGCCCCGTCGGATACTCCGACTGCGTCAGCAGGCCGATGCGCTCGTGGCCGGCCGCGTGCAGGTGGCGCACGGCCTCCGCGGTGCCGGCGGCGTGGTCGGTGACGACGGACTCGAGCCTGTGCACGCCCGCCGCGGAACGGATGCGCCGCTCGGCCAGCACCACCGGGATCGACAGCGAGTCGAGCCAGCGCAGCATCTCGAGCCCCTCGTCGCCGTAGGTGTCGGGTGCCGCGATGAGGCCGTGCATCCCCGGAGTGTTGACGAGCGCTTCCACCTGCCGCCGATTGTCGCGCGCGTCGTACGTGGATGCCCGCAGCATGAGTCGCGCCCGCAGCTGCAGCGCCTGCGCCCTGGCTCCGTTCACGATCGGTGGCCAGTAGTACTCGAGCGAGGGCACGACCATGCCGATGGTGTACTTCGGCACGGCTGGATCGTGTCCGGCCAACCCGGGTGCGAGACCCGGTTCGATCGAGCTGCGCAGCGTCGCTCCGCCGTGCACGCGGGTCACCAGCCCCTGCTGCGCCAGCGAGTTGATGTCGCGGCGGATCGTGAGCTCGCTCACCCCGAGTCGCCCGGCGATGTCGCTCACCGTGACGGACCCGTGCTCGCGGATCTCGTCCATGATGCGTTCGCGTCGCTGCAGCGCGAACAGCTGGTCGCCGTTGCCGCTCATGCTCGCGCCTCCGGTGCGTTCAGCGCCTCGACGACCGTGGTCAGCGTGCCGGCCGGCGTCGGCAGCAGGTATGTCAGCCGCGTGAGCCGCTCGCCCCACACCTCGATCAGCTCGGGGTCGTCGAGTTCCCACACTTCGGTCGTCGGCGCGACGCCTTCGGCTGTAGTGATCCGGATGCCCGTGCCGCCGTCGCGCACCACCGCTTCCATTCCGTGCACGGTCACCTCGCCCGCCGCGACGAGGTGCACCCGCGTGGCGGAGGCATCCGCTCGCCCGACCTCCTGCGACCGGGTCTCCCGTGACTGCGGCTCTCGTGACTGCGGCTCTCGTGACTGCGGCTCCGGCGGCCCCAACCTCCAGCGGTCGGCGATCTCGATGCGCGTCGCGGACACGAGCCGCAAGTCGCGCTGCCATTCGTCGCCGTTCGGCAGCGGATACCCGGCGACGAGCTCGAGCCGGAGCTCGACCGGGAGCGCAGCCTCCGCCCGGAACTGCTCCGACTGGCCGAGCGGGCTTGCCTGATCGGATCGGCCGGCTTGGCCAGGCCCGTCGGCCTGGACTGGCCGGCCCGGCTCGCCCTCCCGCGGTTCCCGCAGCACCGTGGCGTGGAAGTCCGGCCCCGCCCCTTGCTCCAGCCCGCGCGGTGCCGGCGCGTTGTGCCACCCGCTCTGCATGGCGCGGATCTCGTAGCGGTGCTCGCTGAAGGTCTGCGCGGTGTAGGTCGGCTTGCCGACGTCGACGAGGAGCGGGCGTCCGTCGGAGGCGACGATGAAGGAGCCGAGGTCCTTGTGGTTATGGTTCTCGTCGTTCGTGCCGCCCTTCGCGGCCAGGGCGAGCCCGTGCGATTCTCCTGCGCGGGCCCGTGCGACGAGCAGCTGCACCGATGGCAGCCAGACCGTGGCGGGAAGCGGAGCCGGCCGCGAGACTGCATCGCGCCACTCCTCGTCGCTGAGCGCACGCACCAGCCGCGGCAGGCCCGCGCTCACATCGGCCACCGGCCCGTCCGCGCGCCGGCCGCCGCTCGCCCAGGCGACGACACGAGCGTCGGCGAGCCTCGTGCCCCAAGCGAACGGCACGTGCCACGGCTCCGTGCCCGAACTGCGTGCCCAGCCGTCCGCCACGTTCACGTACCAGCCGTCGCCCAGCTGCATGCGCATCGGGAAACGCAGGACTTCTCGTACGACGGGCACCGCCGCGGCATCGAGCGCCCCGTCGGTGAGCCGCGCCACGAGGTCGAGGCACTCGAGCAGTCGCGCCGCGCCGTTCCACCAATAGGCGACGCCCTCATCGATCGCGCCATCGGCGGGCAGAGTCGCCACGTAGCGGTCCAGGCTGTCGAGTGCGCGACCGGCGATGCGCGCGACCCGCTCGGGGTCATCGAGAAGCAGCGCCGCGGCGAGCAGAACATTGCCGAGGATCCAGGGGTTCCAGTTGTTCACGTCCCGCCAGTAGCCGAGCCACCAGAAGTCGTCGCGCGTTTCGAACGGCGTGAAGACGCGGGTCTCCGCCTCGAAGCGGATTCGTTCGCGCAGACCCGGCCACGTGGCGTCCCATCGATCGCCGAGCACCCGATCCGCGATCCCGAGCTGAGCGACGATTTCGCCGGCCCCGAGGTCGAGATACGGCGAGGCGGCATCCGCGAGGACGTATCCCTTGCGAGCGTGCGCGTCATCGTGCGCGGCCCACGACCACGTGCTCTGTTCGCAGAGCAGCACGACGCCGTCGGCTGCCTCGTCGAGCCAGCCGCGGTCATCCGTGGCGGCGGCCGTGACGACGGCGCGGGTCAGACGCTGCTGTCGTGCACCGACCGCGGACTCGTACGTCTTGCGATCGCCGTCACGCACGTACCGCGCGAAGTCGGATGCCGTCGGCTGCGCCCATGCACCCCGTCGGTCCGCCTCGGCCGCCCGGGTGATGGCGTCGAGGGTGGCGCGGTCCATGCGGGTCCACACGTCGCGGTCGGACGACGAGGGGATGCCCACCCGCCTCCGCTGCTCGGTCGTGCTGACCGCTCCGATCGTCTCGGCCAGCGCGGGCGCGCGCATCGC
Organism: Humibacter albus DSM 18994; assembly: GCF_000421825.1. Taxonomy (GTDB): domain Bacteria; phylum Actinomycetota; class Actinomycetes; order Actinomycetales; family Microbacteriaceae; genus Humibacter; species Humibacter albus. Next base: position 92,867 of record NZ_ATXT01000019.1, on the reverse strand, counting down.
CTCGCCCCAGGCCGCGAAGAGAGGTCCACGGAATTCCGACCGCTCCACGTCGAGTCCGGCGGGTGGCACCGCGTGCGCGTTGACCCGGGAGAGCGCGGCGGCCGCAGCGCTCGGCTCGTCGCGGGACCTGTCGTCGGGAGCGCCCGTGGGGGCGGCTGGCTGTTCCAGCATCGTCGCTGACCTGCAATCCGATCGTGTTTGTATTTTGATGTTCGAGTGTGATCGACTTGTTTGTTCTCGATCGGGAATGAGTATCTACTGTCAATCGCGACGATGCAATGGCGAGTCGCAAATCCGGTCGATGAACCTTCAGGAGCCTCCCCACCATGACCACCCCGAGCCCGACCTCACCGAACGCGACCGCCGGGCAGATGCCCGTGGCGCTCGTGGTGATGTCGCGCGACGTCTTCCACGCGCAGTTCGATCAGGCTCGGCTGGAGCGGCTCTCCCGACTCGCCGATCTGCCCGATCCGGTGTTCGCCGATGATCTCGACGATCCTGCGCTGGCCGGGCGACTCGCGGGAGTCGAGGTGCTGTTGACAGGCTGGGGTGCTCCGCAACTCGATGCAGCTCGGCTGGACCGCATGCCTCGGCTCGAGGCCATGCTGCACTGCGCGGGCACTGTGCGCGGCATCGTCACCGACGAGTTCTGGCGTCGCGGCATCCGCGCCTCCAACGTGGCCGAGGCGAACTCCGTACCTGTCGCGGAGTTCACCCTCGCGGCCATCATCTTCGCGGGCAAGAAGGCACCGTTCATCGCGGCCGATCCTCAGGCACGCCGGGCCAACGACCTCACCGTGCAGCGTTACGGCGAGCTGACGAATCTGGGCCGCACGATCGGCGTCGTCGGTTTCAGCCGTGTCGGCCGTCGTGTCGTCGACCTCGTTCGCCAGCTCGATGACGTCACCTGCCTCGTCTCCGATCCGTACGCCGACCCCGACGAGGTGCGTGCGTCCGGCGCTGAGCTCGTGGAGCTCGACGATCTGCTTCCGCGCGTCGACGTGCTCTCGCTGCACGCTCCCGCCCTCCCGTCGACCCGGAACATGATCGGTGCTCGCGAGCTGGCCGCCCTGCCCGACCACGCCACCCTGATCAACACTGCGCGCGGCAGCCTCGTCGACACGGCAGCCCTCGAGGCGGAATGCGCCACCGGCCGCATCAACGCCATGCTCGACGTCACGGAGCCGGAACCGCTCCCCGCGGACTCCGTGCTCTTCTCGCTACCCAACGTGATGATCACGCCGCACCTGGCCGGCTCCCTCGGCTCCGAACTGCACCGCATGACGGATGCCGCCCTCGACGAGCTCGAACGCTACGTCAGCGACGTGCCGCTGCTCGACGAGTTCACCAGCGAAGACCTGCAACTGAGCGCCTGACGGCGCTCTCGACCCCAACCCCAACCCACGACACCGATAACAAAGGAGTTATTCCTCATGAAACGCTCACTGATCGCCGCGGGCGCGGTCACGGCTGCGCTCGCGCTCGCGCTGAGCGGCTGCGCGGGCACGTCATCCTCCGCGTCCGACGGCTCCAGCGGCGGCAAGACCACGCTGCGCGTCTCCGTGTGGAACTACAAGCAGACGCCGGAGTTCAAGGCTCTCTTCACCGCGTTCGAGAAGGCGAACCCGAACATCACGATCCAGCCGGTGGACATCCTCGCGGCGAACTACGAGGACAAGGTCACCACCATGCTGGCCGGCGGCGACACCACCGACATCATCACCGTGAAGAACCTCACCGACTTCGGCGGCTACGCGCAGAAGAAGCAGTTCGTCTCCGTGAACGACGTGGCCAAGTCGCTGCCCGATGACAAGATTCCGGCGCTCGACGACTACAAATCCGACGGCACCTACTACGCCGTGCCGTATCGCCAGGACTTCAACGTGCTCTTCTACAACAAGACGATGTTCAAGGATGCCGGCATCGCCGACCCCGAGAACCTCACCTGGGACGAGTTCGCCGCCGACGCCAAGAAGCTCACCAAGGGCACCGGCGCCGACAAGGTCTACGGAGCCTACATCCACACCTGGAACTCCATGGTGCAGGGCTTCGCCGCCGCTCAGCAGAACAAGAACTACGACAAGCCCAGCTATTCGTGGATGAAGGACCAGTACAACCTCACGCTCGACCTGCAGAAGGACGGCACGATCATGAACTGGGCCACGGCGAACAGCCAGCAGACGAGCTACCAGACCATGTTCGAGACGCAGAAGGCCGCCATGGTTCCGATGGGCACCTGGCTGATCGCGCCACTGCTCGCCGACGCGAAGGCCGGCACGACGAACGTCGACTGGGGCATCGCTCCCACTCCGCAGATCGCCTCGGGTGACAAGGTGACGACGATGGGCGGCCCGACCGGGTTCGGCATCAACAAGAACTCCAAGCACGTGGATGCCGCCAAGAAGTTCCTGAAGTTCGCTGCGGGTCCCGACGGAGCGAAGGCCGTGGCATCCATCGGCATCGTCCCGGCGTATCACAGCACGGCGATCACCGATGAGTACTTCGGGCTCGACGGCATGCCGCAGGACGCGCTGTCGAAGAAGGCCTTCAACCCGGACGTGATCCGGCCTGACGGGCCGACAGGCCCGAACGCCGCCGCAATCGGCAACGTGCTCAACCAGGAGCACCAGCTGATCATGACCGGAAGCAAGTCGGTCGACGCCGGAATCTCCGAGATGGAGAGCCGCGTGAAGTCGGAAGTGCTGAACCAGTAGTACGCATCCGCCCGAGGCGGCCGGCACCGGAATGCTCCCGGTGCCGGCCGTCCCACAGGTTCACGACAGAACACAGGTTCACGACAGAACGGAGCGGTTCCGCTGAACCGGGAGTGACACCATGACGACCATCACCGAACGCCGCGACAGTGCGGCCCCGCCGTCGGGAGCGCCCGCGCGGCGAACTGCGAGCCGGAGGATGCGCCGCCGTAGCATCCTGGTCGGCTGGAGCTTCATCCTGCCGAACTTCCTCGGCTTCGCCCTCTTCACCCTGATCCCGGTGATCGCCGCGTTCGTGCTGGCGTTCATGCACTGGGATGCCTACAACCCGCCGACCTGGGCCGGATTCTCGAACTTCGTGCGTCTGTTCGGCGACGACAACTTTCACGTGGCCCTCAGCAACACGCTGCTGTTCGCGCTCGGGCACGTGCCGCTGACGCTGGCGATCTCGCTCGGACTCGCCCTGCTGCTGAACCAGAAGCTGCGCGGGATCGCGTTCTTCCGGGTCGCGATCTTCTTCCCCTACATCACCTCGCTGGTCGCGATCGCGATCGTGTGGAACATGCTGTTCGACCCCACGAGCGGCCCGATCAACCAGTTCCTTCACCTGATCGGCATTGCGAACCCGCCCGGCTGGACGGCGAGCACGGCCTGGTCTCTTCCCGCGGTCATCATCACCGCCGTGTGGCGCGACATGGGCTACTACATGGTGCTGTTCCTGGCGGGGCTCCAGGCCATTCCGCAGGAGTACTACGAGGCCGCTTCCGTCGACGGCGCCGGGCGGTGGCGTCAGTTCTGGAACGTGACGCTGCCGTCGTTGCGGCCCACGACCTTCCTCGTTCTCGTGCTGCTCAGCGTGTCGAGCTTCAAGGTCTTCGACCTCATCTTCGTCATGACGCAGGGCGGCCCGGGCCGCGCGACCCTCGTGCTCTCCCAGCTCATCTATCAGGACGGCATCATCAACGGGCAGTTCGGCTATTCGTCCGCCATCTCATTGGTGCTCTTCGTGATCGTGCTGATCGTGACCGTCTTCCAGTTCCGCATCCAGCAGAGGAGGGAACGCTGATGTCCACCCTGACCTCGGATCTCGCGCAGGAGCTCGAGACCGGGCGCACGCATCCGTCGTCCCGTCCGCAGCGGCGCGGGCAGCGCCGCATCCGTTCCCGTCTCGGCAAGGCCGCGATGTACGTGCTGCTGGTCGTGCTTCTGGCCGTGGTGTTGCTGCCGTTCATCTGGATGCTGTCGTCGTCGTTCAAGCATGACAACCAGGTGCTCACGGTGCCGATCCAGTGGATTCCGAGAGAGTTCGTCTGGAGCAACTACCAGAACATCTGGACGCAGGTCCCGATGGCCGGCTACCTGATGAACTCCGCCATTCTGGCGGTCGTGATCACGTTCCTTCAGGTGCTCACCGGCAGCTTCGCCGCGTACGGATTCTCGAAGGTGCGCTTCCCGGGGAGGGATGCCCTGTTCCTCACCTACATCGCGACCATCGCGGTGCCGTGGCAGGCCTACATGATCCCGCAGTACATGATGATGCAGAAGGCGGGGCTCACGAACACGTTCCTCGCGCTCATCCTGCTGCAGGCATTCGGTGCTTTCGGCGTGTTCCTGATGCGGCAGTACTACATGACCATTCCCGATGAGCTCAACGAGGCCGCCCGCATCGACGGCCTCAGCGACTACGGCATCTGGGCCCGCATCATCCTGCCGCTGTCGAAGCCGGCGCTCGCGTCGCTCGCCCTGCTCACGTTCGTGAACACGTGGAACGACTACATGGGCCCGTTCATCTACCTCTCCAGCAACGAGCTGTGGACCGTGCAGATCGGACTGAGGTCGTTCATCGGCCAGTACTCCGCCCAGTACGCCATGATCATGGCCGGATCCGTGATCTCGATCGTCCCGATTCTGGTCATCTTCCTGGCGGGGCAGCGCTACTTCATCAGCGGCATCGCGACGAGCGGAATGAAGGGATGACCGCCACGGCTCCGACGCGCGGGACCGACGGCCGGCCAGCGCGCGCCGCAGACGCGAAGCCGCGGCAGGGTCTCTTCCGGCTTCGGAACGAGACGATGGAGACCATCTTCGGCTACGCCTATGCACTGCTCATGGTCGACCTGCTGCTCGTGGCGTTCAACGCACCGCTCGCGGCCGCACTGTTCGTGACCGTCGACCCGCTAGCATCCTGGCCGTTCTTCCTGCTGCTTTCGCTGACGCTCGCGCCGTCACTCGCCGGCGCGTTCGAAGTGTTCCGAGCGATGCGCGCCGAGGGGCGAGCGCGCCCGTTCGCCGCGTTCTGGTCGGGGTATCGCCGTCGCGGAGGCGCGGCCTTCGTGGTTGGCGCCGCGACAGCGGTGATGGTCGGCCTGGCCCTGTTCGATGCCACGGTGATGGCGGGCACCGTGTGGGCGCCGCTGCTCGGGCCGTTGCTGGCGGTGCTCGGCATCGGTTCAGTGGTGGCCGCGCTCTTCACCGTGGTCGGTCTGGTGGTCTTCCCGACCGCGTCGTTGCGGGCGATAGCGAAGGCGGCCGTGTACTTGGTGGTGCGCCGCTGGTACTTCAGTGTGGTCGCGCTCGTCATGGTCGGGCTGATCGCGGCGGCGGTGCTCCTGCAGCCGGTGCTGGGTGCGGCGCTCGTGCCGGGCATCCTTCTCTATGCGGTGTTCGCGAACGCGCAGTACTCCTTCCACCGGGCGCTGGAGGAGGAGTCCGCGGCGGCGGCGTAGCGCAGGGCACTCCGCCCGCGGGTAGAGCCGGCGGGCTTTCGGCCGCGGAGTGTGGCTGTGGTGGGGTGGCTTCCGGGGTCGTTGGCGTCGAGCCACCCGTTTGGCGTCGAGCCACCCGTTTGTCGTCGAACCACCCCTCAATTCGCGCAAACAAAGGGGTGGCTCGGCAATAAGCGGGTGGCTCGACGTTGCGGAGACCCCACGGCCTCGAGTGGATCGTCGCGGTGAGGACGCGGCGGCGCTGGAACCGGGGCGGGACCGCGCGGGAGAGGCACGGCATCCGTCGACGCAGGCGTACCTCAGTCAAAGGGGAAGAGCGAGGCCGAACGCGCGAAGGCGGTGACCGAGCGTGTCGGCAGAGTCGATGTGCTTGTCTCCCCATCGGTACAGTGGTCGGCCGGTGATGCCGCGGATCCAGTCCTCGCGATACTTCTCGTCCAGGATCACCTTCTGGATGCTCCGATCCGAGCGCAGCTCTTCGTCCGTGTATTTGCGCTCGCCGTCGAACTCGCCGAAGGCGTTGAAGTCCTTCAGGTCAAAATCGAGCCAATAGCTTCCGCCGCGCGGGGCCGGTACGCGCACCTGCAGTCCGAGGTTTCGCACGCCGAGCCGGTGAAACTGAACGCGGCTGACGCTCTCGCCCGGCAATTGCGCACGACCGTCGGCGAAGCAGAGCACCCAGCTCGCCTGGCGAACCCCTCGCTGCCCTCGGACGGCATGCAGTTGCCGGGTCATGCGTTCCCGCCAGGCGTCGGCGAGATCGTCGTTCTGAGTGTTTCGCCGCACGGCGACCCGGCGCAACGACGCATCCGCGATGGCCACCGCCGCCTCGAGCGAGGTGGTGCGCAACACATCGGCGACGGTTCGCTCCATTGAGGTGACGCGCATCCCCTCGATGAGTGTCGTGTCGGAGTCGGGAAGGACTCCTTCACGCCGCAGCACGTCAGGCGAGCTGTGGATGTGGTGAGGGTTCGCGACAAGCAACTCGACGCGCGTCGGGCTCAGCCCGTAGAGAGGAAGTCCGTGCAGAACCGCAGCGGAAAGACCCGCGAACACGGCGTTCGAGCCACGGGCATCCCGGAAGACGGCGACGATGTGGACGAGATGTCTACCCTCTGACCACAGATTTTCCCATTCGGCACGGGGCACGAACCAGCCTCGTCGAACACGGTGCAGGATGCCAGTGGCGACCGCGCGCGAAATCACGCGATCGGACATCCCGCCGACGAACAGGTCCTGTCGCGATCGAAGGAGCGCCCGCGCTTCCGGAATCGTGATGGCGTGCCGCATGACCTCCATCGTCGGCGCTTCAGAGCGACGCGAACGTGCCGGGGCGGGATCTGTGGAGAGCTCACGCCTGTGGGGGAACAGTCGTGAGCCGAGCCTGCGGAGTCGGGCGCTCCGCTCGTCGTCGAGGACCGCGGATCCTGGCGAGCGCTCCGCCTGTTGCGGGGCCGCCGGATGCCGCCGGGCCACCTGCACGTTATCGGGCCACCCGGATGTTGTCGGGCCACCCCTTTATTTGCGCAAAGAGGCGGGTGGCTCGGCAACAATGTGCGGGCTCGGCAGTTCGACGCGCGCGGCGGCGCGGCGCGCCGGGGACCACTAAGAAGCCGCCGAGGGCCGCGAGGAGGCGGAAGCGGAAGAGGTGGGTGCGAGCAGGGTCCAGAGCGCGTCGAGCGCAAGAGTCGCCGCCACCGCCCGCGAGTCGCCGCTGGCTGGGGCCGCCGCCAGCGCCTTCGAGTCGCCATTGGTCGGTGGCGCCCCCGCAGCCTGGGGCTCGGCACCGCTCGGTTTTGCGCCGGTCGGTTCGGCACCCGCCGGCCGGACCTTCGGCCCGGCTTCGTCGTGGGCCGACGCGGCCTTCGACCCGGTTTCGTCGTGGCCCGACGCGGTGGGCGCGTTGAGCACCCATTCGTCGATCGTCGTCAGCGACGCGATCGCCCAGGCCGACAGGAGGTCGGCGGGCAGGTCGGACCGTATGACGCCGAGCGCGCGGCCTCTCATCAGCGCTTCGCCGATCCAGTTCAGCACAGCAGCGCGCACCCCGGAGATCGCGCGATCGGCCGGGGCGGTCGCCGAGTTGTGGAACATGAGTCCGAGGTTCATCAGCTCGGGGCGCTCCGCTGCAAGCGCGGTGGCGCGACCGAGCATCGCCGTCAGCGCGGGGCGGAAGGATGCCGCGGTCAGCATCCGAAGATCCGGCGGCTGAAGCGAGTCGACCATGTCGTCGGCGAGGGTGCGCACCACCCAATCGTGCAGTGCCGCTTTATCGGCGAAGCGGTGATAGAACGAGCCTTTCCCCATGCCGCACCGCTTCAGGATGTCGTTCAGTGACGCCCCGTCCAGGCCATCCGCGCCGAAGGCGGCCGCCGCAACGAGCCGGAGCTTCTTCGCGGCAACCGGAGCGAGGGGACGGGGTGGACGAGGCACGGCATCCACTCTAGGCTATTCCTGTACCGCGCGGTACAAGAACGCTTTCCGTACAGAGGTGGAGGTCGGTATGGGCGAGTTGGTCGTGGTCGCCGGAGCAACGGGGTACGTCGGCCGTCACGTGGTCGAGTCCCTCGACGCCCGGGGGTTCAGGGTGCGAGCGCTGGTGAGGTCACGCGAGCGCGCGGAGCAGCCTGGCGCGTTCGGTGCTCCGGCGTTGCGCGGACACGTCGCGGAGTGGCGCACCGTCGACTACGCCGAACCGGAGACGCTGACGGACATCTGCGAGGGTGCCGATCGCGTGGTCTCTGCGTTGGGCGTCACCCGTCAGAAGGCGAGCCCCTGGAACATCGACTTCCTGGGCAATCTCGCCGTGCTGGCGGATGCGGAGAAGCACGAGCTGGCATCCTTCGTCTACGTCAACGTGCTGCACTCGGAGACCGGAACGTCACTGACGATGCGGTCGAAGTTCGCGTTCTCACAAGCACTGGCTCGCAGTCGGGTTGCACCGCAGATCATCAACCCGTCGGGGTACTTCTCCGACATGTCCGATTTTCTTCGCATGGCGCAGCGCGGCATGGGGTTCACGATGGGCGACGGTGCAACGAGGCTCAACCCGATCCACGGGGCCGACCTCGCCACGTTCATCGTCGACCACCTCACGGGACCGGCCGGCAGCTGGAACGTGGGCGGGCCGGATGTCTTCACCTACCGCGAGATCGAAGAGCTCGCGTTCCGCATCGCGGGCCGCACGCCACGCATCCTCAGGGTCAACGAACGGGTCGGGCGCTCGCTGGAATGGGTTGCCGAACGCGGATCGCCGCGGCTGGGCAACCTGACCCGCTTCTTCATCGAGTCACTGCAGGTCGATGCGGTCGGGGAGCAGTTCGGCGAGCGGCACCTGGAACCGTACCTGCGGTCGCTCAGTTCCGGCGCGCCAGGCAAGTAGGGACGTCCTGCCGCACAGACGCCGGGCCCTGCGGCTGTCGAGTCATCCGCTTGTTGTCGAGCGACCCGCTTGTTGTCGCGCCACCCGCTTGTTGTCGCGCCACCCGCGTGTTGTCGAACCACCCGCTTGTTGTCGAACCACCCCTCTATTCGCGCAAAGAGACGGGTGGCTCGGCGACGATGTGCGGGCTCGACGTCGGCGCGGCCGCGGGAGCGGGCGGTCGCGCGGGGCCGTGGCGCGGGCGGCCCATGGGACGGGCCGCCCCGGGGCGGGTGCGACCCGGTGGGACTACCGCTCGCGGAGCAGCCAACCGGCCGCCTGGGCGATGATCGCGCGCGCCTCGGACGCGTCGTACGACGCCTCGTCGTGGCCGAGCGCGTCGTAGACGATCCGCGCAGCGCCGTACTCGTGCGTCCAGAGCACAGGCTGGCGCTCGCCGTCGAGGTCGTGCCACGCCAGCTGCCGGGCACGCGGCGAGACGCGTAACAGCGAGTAGCGCTCGTCGTCGGTGTCGAAATCCCGGATGGCCGCGACAACCGGGTGCGCATCGGTCGCCACCGAGATGTGCGCGCGCGAGTACGGCGGATGCATCGACGTACCGCGCACCCAGATGCCGCCCAGCACCGACTCCCATTCGGGCAGGAAGCCGAAGCTCGTCGACGAGACGTGCAACGCGAGCACGGGGCGTCCGCGCTCGACGTGGGCGAGCAGACCGGCGCGCGTCGCCGCATCCGCCTCAGAAAGGGGCAGGGTCTCACGGTCGTCCGAACTCTGCACCACCGAACGCTCCTCGGGCGTGCGGCCCGCGCCGACGTTGAGCACGAGCAGGTCGACGTCGTCGGCATACGCGAGGGAGGCGAGGCGGGCATCCACGTCGTCGTCCACGGTCACGCTATGCCCGGCATCGCGCAGTAGCGAGGCCGTGCGCGCTGAGGTCTCGGCGAGCGGATGCCACGGGTCGGCATATCGGCCGCTGCCCGACACGACGAGGATGTTCGCGCTCATGCTGCTCCTTGTGGTCCGCTGGTTCGACTCAGTGCGCCGGTTCGACTCAGCGCGCCGGTTCGGCGCGTCGGCCGGGTCGGCGTCGCGCGTCGAACCACCCGCGAGTTCCTCGGACCACGGTCTCAGGATGAGCCGCGTGGACGACGCCCTGCGCGCGTCACCCGCCAGCCTACGTTCTTCGTGCAGTCGCTCTCCTGCCGCTGATCGCTGGGCGTTGGTCGCTGGCCCCTTGGCCCTTGTGGCACGAGCATCGCGTGTCACGGGGAGGAGCGCCGCGAGTCCAGGACGCATAGCCTGGTCATCATGAACGCGAGGGGCTCGGGCGCTGAGGTGGCGGCATCCATGACGGAACGGCGGGAGAGCGCGAGCGACGTGACGGCGCGCGAGAACGATGTGATCCGGGTGCACGGCGCCCGGGAGAACAACCTGAAGGACGTCGACGTCGTCATCCCCAAGCGGCGGCTCACGGCGTTCACCGGCGTCTCCGGCTCCGGCAAGAGCTCGCTCGTGTTCGGCACGATCGCCGCCGAGTCTCAGCGGCTGATCAACGAGACGTACAGCGCGTTCGTGCAAGGGTTCATGCCGAGCATGGCGAGGCCCGACGTGGACCTGCTCGAGGGGCTGACCACGGCCATCACGGTCGACCAGGAGCGCATCGGCTCCGACCCGCGCTCCACGGTCGGAACGGCGACGGACGCGAACGCGATGCTGCGCATCCTGTTCAGCCGGCTCGCGCGACCGCACATCGGCTCGCCGAAGGCCTACTCGTTCAACGTGGCCTCGATCAGCGGGGCCGGCGCGGTCAAGATCGAGAAGGCCGGCCGTGAGGTGAAGGAGCGGCGCGAGTTCAGCATCGTCGGCGGTCAGTGTCCGCGGTGCGAAGGGCGCGGCACCGTGCAGGACTTCGACCTGACGCAGCTCTTCGACGATTCGAAATCGCTCGCCGACGGTGCTCTGCTCGTGCCGAACCACGTCGGCGACAGCTGGTACGGCCGCATCTACCGCGGATCCGGGTTCCTCGACCCCGACAAGCGCATCCGCGACTACACGAAGCGCGAACTGAACGACCTGCTCTACCGTGAACCCACGCGCATCAAGGTCGACGGCGTCAACGTCTGGTACATGGGGCTCGTGCCGCGCATCCACCAGTCGTTCCTGAGCAAGGATCGCGAGGCGATGCAGCCGCACATCCGCGCGTTCGTCGATCGGGCGATCACTTTCCAGACGTGTCCCGAGTGCGGCGGCACGCGCTTGAACGAGGCCGCCAGAGGCTCGACGATCGGCGGCGTGAGCATCGCGGATGCCTGTGCCATGCAGCTCACGGACCTCGCGCAGTGGGTGCGCGGCATCGACGAACCACGGCTGAAGCCCCTTCTGGGCTCCCTGCGCGACCTCCTCGACTCGTTCGTCGAGATCGGGCTCGGCTACCTCTCTCTCGACCGGCAGGCGGGCACGCTCTCCGGCGGCGAGGCGCAGCGAGTCAAGATGATCCGGCACCTCGGCTCAGCGCTGACCGATGTGACCTACGTGTTCGACGAGCCGAGCGTCGGCCTGCATCCTCATGACATCGAGCGCATGAACGGACTGCTCACCCGGCTGCGCGACAAGGGCAACACCGTGCTCGTCGTCGAGCACAAGCCCGAGGTCATCCGCATCGCCGACCACGTGGTCGATCTCGGGCCCGGGGCCGGCGCGGACGGCGGCACCGTGTGCTTCGAGGGCACGGTCGACGACCTGCGCGCCAGTGACACGGTCACCGGTCGCCATCTCGGGGACCGGGCGGCGCTGAAGGACGAGGTGCGTGAGGCATCCGGCGTGCTCGAGGTGCGCGGCGCGAGCGCGCACAATCTGCAGGACGTGGATGTCGACATCCCGCTCGGTGCGTTCGTCGTGGTCACCGGCGTCGCCGGTTCCGGCAAGAGCTCGCTGATCGACGACTCGGTGGCGGGGCGCGATGGCGTGATCGTCGTGGATCAGACGCCGATTCGCGGGTCGCGTCGTAGCAACCCGGCCACGTACACGGGGCTGCTCGAGCCGATCCGCAAGGCGTTCGCGAAGGCGAACGGCGTCAAACCGGCACTGTTCAGCTCGAACTCGGCCGGCGCCTGCCCCGCCTGCAACGGCGCCGGCGTCATCTACACGGACCTCGGGATGATGGCGACCGTCGCCACGGTCTGCGACGAGTGCGGCGGCAAGCGGTTCGACGCATCGGTGCTGGAGTACCGGCTGGGCGGCAAGAACATCAGCGAAGTGCTGGAGCTGTCGGTACGCGATGCGCATGCCTTCTTCTCGGAGGGTGAGGCGCGCACGCCGGCCGCGGTGGGCATCCTGGATCGCCTCGTGGATGTCGGCCTCGGCTACCTCACGATCGGCCAGCCGCTCACGACCCTGTCCGGCGGTGAGCGGCAACGCCTCAAGCTGGCGGCGCAGTTGGGCGGGGCGGGCGACATCCTGGTGCTCGACGAGCCGACGGTCGGGCTTCACCTGGCGGATGTCGAACACCTGCTGGCTCTGCTCGACCGCATCGTGGACGACGGCAAGTCCGTGATCGTTGTCGAGCACCACCAGGCGGTGATGGCGCACGCCGACTGGATCATCGACCTCGGACCCGGTGCCGGACACGACGGCGGACGCGTGGTGTTCGAGGGCACTCCCGCCGAGCTGGTCGCGGCCCGATCGACGCTGACGGGGGAGCACCTGGCGGAGTACGTCACGCGCTGACGCGCGGGCGGCGGCCCCGGGGCCATTGCCGTGCGGCGACGTTGCTGTTATCGTGCTGGTAAGCGCTTTCCCGCAATCAGGGCGGCGCGATATCGCGCCGCATCACCGGCGCGCTCGCACTTCACCACAGACGAAGTCAACGCACTAACGAAAGAGAAACCCGTGTCAGAGTCGACCATCGGCATCATCATGAACGGCGTCTCCGGACGCATGGGCTACCGGCAGCACCTGGTGCGCTCCATCCTCGCGATCCGCGAGCAGGGTGGCATCGAGCTCTCCGACGGGCGGCGCGTGCAGGTCGAGCCGCTGCTCGTCGGCCGCAACGAGGCGAAGCTCGCCGAGATCGCCGCGCGCCACGGGCTCGATCACTACACCACGGATCTCGATGCGGCACTGGCCGACGACCGGTGGCAGATCTACTCGGACTTCCTCGTGACGAAAGCACGGGCATCCGCGCTGCGCAAGGCGATCGCCGCGGGCAAGGCGATCTACACCGAGAAGCCCACCGCCGAGACGTTCGAGGAGGCTCTCGAACTCGCGCTGCTCGCCGATGAAGCGGGCATCAAGAACGGCGTTGTGCACGACAAGCTCTACCTGCCCGGCCTGCGCAAGCTGCGCCGCCTCATCGACTCCGGCTTCTTCGGCCGCATCCTCTCGGTGCGCGGCGAGTTCGGCTATTGGGTGTTCGAAGGCGACTGGATGCCCGCCCAGCGCCCGAGCTGGAACTACCGCACCGAAGACGGCGGCGGCATCATCGTCGACATGTTCCCGCACTGGAACTACGTGCTGGAGTATCTGTTCGGTCGCGTGGAGTCGGTGTACGCCAGGGCGGTCACCGAGATTCCGGAACGAGTCGACGAGCAGGGCAAGCGTTACAAGGCCACCGCCGACGACGCCGCCTATGCCGTGTTCGACCTGGCCGGCGGCATCACGGCACAGCTCAACTCGAGCTGGACGACCCGCGTGAACCGCGACGAGCTGGTCGAATTCCAGGTGGACGGCACGCACGGCAGCGCCGTGGTCGGTTTGTTCGGCTGCAAGATCCAGCCGCGCAACGCCACGCCGCGCCCCACGTGGAACCCGGATGTCCCCGACGCGCACGACTACGCGGCCGACTGGCACGAGGTGCCCAGCCTCGACCTGTCGGGCACGGAAGCGTTCGAGAACGGCTTCAAGGTGCAGTGGGAGGAGTTCCTCCGCCACGTGCTCGAGGACGCCCCGTTCCCGTACGACCTGCTCTCCGGCGCCCGCGGCGTGCTGATGGCTCAGAAGGGCCTCGAGAGCTCGAAGACCGGCGCGCGTGTGGACATCCCGGAGGTCACTGCGGAGAACCTTCGCGAGCTGAGCGGTGTCGTGCGATGACCGACTTGCTGCTGATCACGCCCGACGGGGCCGTGCGCACCGAGACGCTGATCGAGCATGAGCCGACGCTCGCGCCGTCTGGTCCGCTGCGTTCGCGGGTCGCGTACGCCGCGGCCCACGTGATTCCGAAGCCGTTCGCCGAGAACGTGCCCGGCGCTCCCGCCGACCTCGACTGGGATGCCACGCTCGCGTTCCGCCACCACGTCTGGTCCCAGGGCCTCGGCGTGGCCGACGCCATGGACACCGCCCAGCGCAACATGGGGCTGGACGCCGCGGCCACCCGCGAGCTCATCTCCCGCAGCGCGAAGGAGGCGTCCTCCGTCGACGGTGCGCTGGTGGTGGGCGTGAACACCGACCACGTCGACGAGGCGACCATCTCGATCGACGCCGTGATCGACGCGTACCTCGAGCAGCTGGAGTTCACCGAGGATGCCGGTGCCGGCGTCGTCCTGATGGCCTCCCGCCACCTCGCCCGCGTCGCGCAGACGCCGGCGGACTACGAGCGGGTCTACGGTGCAGTGCTGAGCAGGGCGACGACCCCGGTCATCCTGCACTGGCTCGGCGAGGCGTTCGATCCCGAGCTCGCCGGATACTTCGGCGGCGTCGGCGGCGACCTGACTGCGGCGACCGACACGCTGCTGCGCATCATCGAGGCCAGCGACGGGCGCGTCTCCGGCGTCAAGATGAGCCTTCTGGATGCCGACGCCGAAATCGCCGTGCGCGCTCGCCTTCCCGAGACCGCGGCGATGTTCACCGGCGACGACTTCAACTACGTCGACCTGATCGCCGGCGACGGCGTGCTCGTCGACGGGGCGGATGGGGAGCGCGTCGAGCAGTCCGGCCACTATTCGAACGCGCTGCTCGGAGCCTTTGCGGCGATCACGCCCGTGGCCTCCCGGGCGATCCGGGCCCTCGACGCCGGCGACCGAGAGGGCTACGAGCGCATCCTGCGCCCGACCGAGGCGCTGAGCCGCCAGGTGTTCGCCGCGCCGACCTTCTACTACAAAACAGGCGTCGCGTTCCTCAGCTGGCTGAACGGACACCAGGAGTCGTTCACGATGGTCGGCGGGTTGCACTCCGCGCGGAGTCTCCCGCATCTGGCCGAGATCGTTCGGCTGGCGAACGCGTCGGGCGCACTCGAACGGCCAGAACTCGCCGCGGCCCGGTGGCACGGAATGCTCGCCCTGAACGGCGTCGTCGAGCCGACCGTCTCGGCCTCGGGCGAACCGCCGGAAGCGCAGGCGGACGCGAGACGGGCCGCCGCGACTCAGGCCGTCGCGACTCAGGCCGCCGCGACGTCAGGCGCGCCGGTGGCCAATGCACCCCAGACCGACGCGACTAAGGAGGAGCGGGCATGAGCGCGCATCCGAGGTTCTCGCTCAATCAGGCGACGATCAAACACGCGTCGCTGGCCGAGGCCATCGCGGCGACGAGGGGCGCGGACATCCAGAGCATCGGCGTCTGGCGCGAGCCCGTGGCGGACATCGGACTGGATGCCGCCACCCGCCTCATCGCGGACTCCGGCCTGCGCGTCTCCAGCCTGTGCCGCGGCGGGTTCTTCACACTGCAGGACGGCCCGGAACGGGTCGCCGCGCTCGATGACAACCGCCGGGCCATCGAGGAGACGGCGGCACTGGCGGCGGCCGGTGCCGATGGATCCGCCGCCGTGTTGGTGCTGGTGGCGGGCGGTCTGCCCGCAGGATCACGCGACCTGATCGGCGCCCGCGAACGGGTGCGCGACGCGCTGGGCACGCTCGAGCCGTTCGCCGCGCAGGCCGGCGTGACGCTGGCGGTCGAAGCGTTGCATCCGATGTTCGCCGCCGACCGCGCGGTCGTCTCGACACTGGGCCAGGCGATCGATCTGGCCGCGGATGCCGGCCCCTCCGTCGGCGTCGTCGTCGACACGTACCACCTCTGGTGGGACCCGGAGGTGCTGACGCAGATCGCGCGGGCGGGTGAACTCGGGCGCATTGCGTCGTACCAGGTCTGCGACTGGATCACGCCGATCCCGGCGGATTCGCTGCTCGGTCGGAGCGTTCCGGGTGAGGGTCACATCGACTTCGCGCCGATAACGGCGGCTGTCGCGGCCGCCGGCTATACCGGCGATGTCGAGTGCGAGATCTTCCACGCGGATGTCTGGGCCCGCCCCTACGACGACGTCGCCCGCCAGGTCTCCGACGCGTTCACCCGTGTGGTTGCCCCTCACCTCTGAGGGGCCGTTCGCCGGGTGGTAGCTCTTCGGGTTCTCCGCTTCGCCAGTTCATAACTCAGGCTGGGAACCCGCAGCCGGCGGACGCGCCTTCGCGGATCGCCGGTGATCCGGGGTTCGGGTCGCGAGCAGGTCGGCGCAGCCTGAATTGTGAACCGGGCGCCGCCCACGCCAACCGGCGCCGCCCACGCCAACCGGCTCCGTGCAAGTCAACCGGCGTTGAGGAGACGGTCAGCAACCGACGGCCAGGACCCGGCCGCCGCAAGCGAAAGCAGTCGAATGCAGGAGAGTAGTGCCATGCGCATCGTCATCGCCCCCGACTCGTTCAAGGGTTCCGCCTCCGCCGTTCAGGTCGCCGAAGCGATCGCGTCCGGATGGCGCGAGGCGCGACCGAACGACGACCTCGTCGAGCTTCCCATGGCTGACGGCGGCGAAGGCACCCTCGACGCCTTCGAGACCGCCGTCCCGGGCGCGACGCGAGTGCCGATTCGGGTGACAGGTCCGGATGGGCGGGCGGTGCAGGCATCCTGGATGCTGTTGCCTCCGTCCGACGGATTGCCCGGCGGGACCGGCGTCGTCGAGCTCGCTGACACGAGTGGCCTGCCCCTGATGCACCGGCTCGACCCGATGAACGCGCACACGCTGGGCTTCGGACAAGCGATCGCAGCAGCCCTCGATCGAGGTGTCTCGCGGCTGCTGCTCGGCATCGGCGGCAGCGCCTCCACGGACGGCGGATGCGGCGTGCTCGTCGCCCTCGGCGCCCGGCTGCTCGACGGGCAGGGCATGTCGGTGCTGCTGGGCGGCGGTTCCTTGCCGGAGATCGTGTCGGTCGAACGCGGCAGGCTGCGCGCGCTCCCGGAGGGCGGCGGGCTCGTGCTCAGCGACGTCACGAACCCGCTCGTCGGGCCGAGCGGTGCGGCCGCCGTCTTCGGCGAGCAGAAGGGAGCGGATGCCTCCCAGCGCGCCGTCCTCGACGCCGCGCTCGCGCACTGGTCGGCCGTGCTCCACGGTGCCGGGCTCACGATCGATCCGGCCACCCCGGGTGCCGGGGCCGCCGGGGGAACCGGTTTCGGTCTTCTCGCCTGGGGCGCCGAACTGGCTTCCGGAGCGACCACCATCGCGGATGCCGTCGGCCTCGACGCCGCGCTCGCCTCCGCCGATCTGGTGATCGTGGGGGAGGGACGATTCGACGCCCAGACGGAGTCCGGCAAGGCGCCCGCGGTCGTGGCCGCGCGAGCGGCAGCCGCGGGAGTCCCGGTGGCGCTGGTGGCCGGCGCGATCGCGGCATCCACCGAAGGCTTCGCCGCGTGGCAGTCGCTGACGGAACTCGCGGGTGGCACGGAGTCGGCGGTCGCCGAGCCGCTCACCTGGCTTCGTGAGGCCGGACGTCGTATCGCGGTTGAGGTCGCGTCTCGCTGACGGAGGCCGCGAAGGCGGCCCCATGCGACGAGACGTGCTCGCCTGAAGCGCGTAGATGCTCGACGAGCGTTCGCACTGCGGCGAGCCGGTTACAGCGCCGCAAGCCTCGCGTAGCGCTCGTACTGCTCTCGGATCACCGGACGGAAGTCCGGCGCCGGCTCTGCGACCACCTCCAGCAGCCACTCCGGCCGCGATCCGCTTAGCACCCACGCGGCCTGCGCCGCCGCTCCGTTCGCCACGTACTCACCCGGCGCCGGGACGACGACCGGAGCATCGAAGACCTGCGCCGCCACCGCCTGCACGGCCGGGTTCAGCGCGGCGCCGCCGACGAGCAGCAGCCGCTGCTCGCGCACCCCGACCGCACGCACGGCGTCGAGTCCGGCGGCGAGCCCGCTGAGCATGCCCTCGACGGCCGCACGCGCGATGTTCTCCCGTCGCGTCGACGCGATCGAGAGGCCGTGCAGGCTGGCCTTCGCCGTCGGCAGGTTCGGCGTGCGCTCACCCTCGAAGTACGGAACCAGCACCACGCCCTCAGAACCGGCGGGCGCGCGCAGGGCGAGCTCGGCGAGCTCGTCGAAGTCCACGTCGAGCAGGTCCGCCACGGTGCCGAGCACGCGCGCGGCATTCAGGGTGGCGACGAGCGGGAGGAAGCGGCCGGAGGCATCCGCGAAGCCCGCCGCAGCGCCCGTCGCGTCCGGAACCGACTCGTCGACGACGGCGAACACCGTGCCGCTCGTGCCGAGTGAGACGACGACGTCGCCGGATGCCGCGCCCAGGCCGAGTGCGGCCCCCGCGTTGTCTCCGGCGCCGGGGCCCACGATGATGCCCGCCTTCACGGCGACCTCGCCGTTCTGCTCGGCGGCCGTGCCGGCCGAGTCTGCGGGGCCGAGCACGCGAGGCAGCACGACCGGCGCGGAGACGTCGGAATCGAAGACATCGGTATCGGCGTCGCCGGTACGCGGCGCGCCGTCGTTCTCGGTGCCGGGCCTCGTCGCTTCCGAGGCGGCAGCGCTCGCGTCAGCGCCGGCGGCCTCCCGCGCGGGACGGCCGAGAGCGAGCTCGAACAGTCCGAGGTCGTAGGAGTCGGCAGCCGGCGACCAGTATGCCGTGCCCGATGCATCAGAGCGGTCGGTGACGAGGGCGTCGAGCTGCGGGCCCAGCGGCGCCTCGTCCGCGGGGCCGTAGCCGAGCAGGCGCCAGGTGAGCCAGTCGTGCGGGAGCGCGACGGCGGCGACGCGCGACGCGTTCTCCGGCTCGGCATCCCGCAGCCAGCGAACCTTCGTGGCGGTGAAGGATGCCACCGGCACAGACCCCGCGCGCCTCGCATACTCCGCGGCCCCCACCTCGGCGGCCAACTCGGCGGCTGCGGCGGCGCTGCGTGTGTCGTTCCAGAGCAGGGCCGGGCGGATGACGCGGCCATCGGCATCCAGCACCACCATGCCGTGCTGCTGGCCGCCGACCGCGATCGCCGCGACGTCGTCGAGCCCGCCGGCTTCGCCGATCGCGGTGCCGAGTGCACTCCACCAAGCCGCCGGATCGACCTCGGTGCCGTCGGGATGCGACGCCCGGCCCGAGCGCACCAGCGCGCCTGTCTCGAGGTCGCGGATGACGACCTTGCAGCTCTGCGTCGAGGAGTCGACGCCTGCGACCAGTGTCATGGGAGGTTCCTTGCGCTCAGCGCCCTGAGCGAGCAAAGCGAGTCGAAGGGCCCGTGTGGGTTGCCCTTCGACTCGCTGGCGCTCGCTCAGGAAGCAATGGTGGATGACGCGTGAAGCGGGATGCGAATCGAATCAGCGCGCGCCGAGTAGGTGCTCGGTGGCGAGCTGCTGCAGCCGCACGAAGCCGAAGCCCTTGCCGCCGAAGTACGCGTCGGTGTTGAAGTCCTCCCACGCGCTGCGGTCGGCCTTGATCGACTCGATGGTCTCGCCCTCGTTCAGCGTCGGCTGCTCGAGTTCGAACACCCGGGCGGCCTCCAGAGCTTCCTGCACCTCGGGGTCGGCGCGGAACGCGTCGGCCCGCTCCTTGAGCAGCAGGTAGGTCTCCATGTTCGCCTTGGCCGACTCCCACACGCCGTTCTCGTCCTCGGTGCGACTCGGCTTGAAGTCGAAGTGGCGGGGACCGTCATACGCCGGACCGCCGTTCGCCCCGCCGTGCTCCAGCAGGTCGACGAGCGCGAACGCATTGTGCAGGTCGCCGTGACCGAACGCCAGGTCCTGGTCGTACTTGATTGAGCGCTGCCCGTTCAAGTCGATGTGGAAGAGCTTGCCGTGGTACAGCGCCTGGGCTACGCCGGAGGTGAAGTTGAGGCCCGCCATCGTCTCGTGGCCGACCTCGGGGTTGAGACCGACGAGTTCGGGGTGCTCCAGGGAGTCGATGAACGCGATCGCGTGACCGAGCGTCGGCAGCAGGATGTCACCGCGCGGCTCGTTCGGCTTCGGCTCGATCGCGAAGCGGATGTCCCAGCCCTGCGACAGCACATAGTCGCCCAGGAAGTCCACGGCCTCCTTGTAGCGCGCGAGCGCGGCCTGGATGTTCTTGGCCGAGTCGTACTCCGCGCCCTCCCGGCCGCCCCACATCACGAACGTCTTCGCACCGAGCTCGACGCCGAGCTCCAGCTGGCGCAGGATCTTGCGGATCGTGTACCGGCGCACGTCGCGGTCGTTCGACGTGACTCCGCCGTCCTTGAACACCGGCGCCGAGAACGTGTTCGTGGTGACCATCGGCACGATGAGGCCCGTGTCGTCGAGCGCCTTCTTCAGGCGGTCGATCTGCTTCTGGCGTTCGGCATCGGTGGATCCGAACGGGAACAGGTCGTCGTCGTGGAACGTGAGGCCGTAAGCACCGAGCTCGGCCAGCTTCTCGACGGCGTGCACGACGTCGAGCGGGGGGCGCGTCGGGCCGCCGAACGGGTCGGTGCCGTTGTAGCCGATGGTCCAGAGACCGAATGAGAACTTGTCGTCGCGTGTGGGCGTGGGTGCCATGGGAGAGTCCTTCAGCATCGAAAGAAGAGTATTTGTTGCGCCGCCAAACATATCAGACGAGAGAGAGCGCGTACAGGCCTCAGCAGCATCGAAGCGCGCAGAGCGCCTTGCTGCGCGCCGCCTCGCTCGAGAGCGAGCCGTTTTCACCCCTGTTCGAGGAGTCGATCCAGCGGCGCGCGGTCGGCGGGCGCCGGTCCCGTCGACTCGCCCGGCCGCAACGTGCAGGCGAGGCGCTGCAGCATCGGCGGCGCGGA
Organism: Humibacter albus DSM 18994; assembly: GCF_000421825.1. Classification (GTDB taxonomy): domain Bacteria; phylum Actinomycetota; class Actinomycetes; order Actinomycetales; family Microbacteriaceae; genus Humibacter; species Humibacter albus. Next base: position 72,094 of record NZ_ATXT01000019.1, on the reverse strand, counting down.
GCTGCCCTCGAGCCGCGCGATGAGCGCCTCGGTCGCCAGGCGCCCGAGGGGACTGCCCGGAGCGTCGTAAACCGTCAGCGGCGGCTCGAGCAGGTCGCCCATCGCAGTGGATGTCGCCACTCCCGTGATCGAGAGGTCCTCCGGAATGCGCACGCCACGCCGCGGAAGGCTCATGACGAGCGAGAACGCGGCTTCGTCGTGCACGGAGATGATCGCCGTCGTCTGCGGAGCACGGCGTGCCAGGTCGTCGGCGAGCGCCAGTACCGCCTCGGAATCGTGCGTCACGCGGAAAACCGTGCCGTTCAAGCCCCGGGATGCGATCACCTCGGTGAACGCCTGCTCGCTGCGGATCGGTGGTGCGTATCCGGCCAACGGTGTGCCGGAGAGGTCTTCGACGATCAAGGCGAAGTCACGATGGCCGACCGCGGCGAGGTCGTCGATCGCCATCTCGACGGAGCGCTCGAAGTCGATGTCGACGCAGTCGATCCCGTCGGTCTCCCGCGTGCGGCCGATCAGGGCGAACGGCGCCTCCGCTCGCCGCAGATGATCGACCCGCTCGTCATCGAGCTGCACCTCCATGAGGATCACGCCATCGGCCGAGCCGGACTGGATGAGCGAGGTGATCTCACGGCTCACGTTGTCGGAATGCAAGGGCCAGAGCACGAGGTTGTATCCGCGTTCCTCTGCGGCGGTGGCGGCGGCATCCACGAAGGAGTGATGGTGGCGATGGTCGAGCAGCGGGTAGATCAGGGCGATCACCCGCGACTTGCGGCTGGCGAGCGCCCTCGCCGCAGAATTGCGTCGGTAGCCCAGCTCGTCGATGGCCGCCAGGATGCGATCGCGCGTCTCGTCAGAGACGGGCTTGGTGCCGTTGACCACGAACGAGACCGTAGCGATCGAAACCCGAGCCCGATCGGCGACCTGCTGCATCGTGACCACGGGGCCAGTATCGCATCAGTTTCGGTAAAGCGCTTGACTATCGGTGTCGAGCGTGCTCACAATGCCAACAGGCACTCGCTCGTATCCTCACCCCACATCAAGCAGAGTCGTCTTTCGAGGATTCGGTAAAGCGCTTGACCGCACCGTGCTGTCCGGCCGGTGCGCACCCTGATCGAGAACCATTCGAAGAACGAAGCAAAGGAGCTTTCCGTGAAGAAATCACGCATCCTCGCGGCGGTGGCCGGGGCGATGATGGTCTCGCTGTCACTGGCGGCGTGCTCGGGATCCGGCAGCAGTTCCGGCTCGAAGCAGACGCTGACGGTCGAGGACTACTACACCGCGAACCCGAGCATGAGCGGGTACAACAACATCTACAAGCAGTGCGGCAAGCAGATCGGCGCGAACGTGAAGACGGTGCACATCGCCGGCGCATCGCTGATCTCGAAGGTGCTGCAGCAGGCATCCTCGAAGACACTGCCCGACGTACTCATGCTCGATAACCCGGACGTGCAGCAGATCGCCGCCACCGGGGCTCTGTCACCGCTGAAAGACTTCGGCGTCACCGCACCGAAGGGCGATGTGCCCGCCGTGATCAAGGCCGGCACGTACAAAGGCGAGCTGTACGGCCTGGCGCCTGTGATCAACTCGATCGCCTTGTACTACAACGCCGACATGCTGAAGGCCGCCGGCGTGACTCCGCCGACGACCTGGGCCGAGCTCAAGGCCGCCGCGCTCAAGCTCACCGACAAGAGCAAGGGTGTTTACGGCTTCGCGATGAGCAACATCAACACCTACGAGGGCACGTGGCAGTTCCTTCCGTTCATGTGGAGCAACGGCGGTGACGAGAAGAACATCGACACGACGGCGACGGAGCAGGCGCTGCAATTCGACGTCGATCTGCAGAACGACGGCTCGATGTCGAAGAGCTCGGTGTCGTGGAGCCAGCAGGACGTCAACAACCAGTTCGTCGCGGGCAAGGCGGCCATGATGATCAACGGCCCGTGGCAGCTGCCGGTGCTGAACGCCAAGAAGGGTCTGAACTTCGACAGCGTGCCGATCCCGACCCGCACGAGCAGCCAGAAGGTTGTCTCACCGTTGGGCGGCGAGACGTTCAACGTGCCGCGCACCGGTGACAAGACGAAGATGGCGCTGGCGGGCAAGTTCGTGCAGTGCTTGAACAAGCCGGCGACACAGCTGAAGATCGCGAAGGTCTCCGGCAACGTGCCGTCGCAGGAGGCCGCAGCCGCCACCTGGGCGAAGTCGCACCCGCAGGTGAAGTCGTTCGTCGAGACGGTGAAGACCGCTCGCGCGCGCACTGCGGAGCTCGGGCCGAAGTGGCCGACCGCCGCGACGGCGATCTACACGGCCGTGCAGAACGCGCTCACCGGCAAGGCATCGCCGGCTGATGCGCTGAAGCAGGCGCAGACGCAGAACAAGTAGGCCTGACACGGACGGGCGGGGAAGGCATCCTCGCCCGTCCGCGGTCCTCGACGCGCGAAGGAGCGTGACATGACCTCAGTGGACGTCGGCCTCGAGAAAGAGGTCGCACACACGAGTCGCGGAGGCGGCCGGCGACGAAGGAGACGACTCGGCGACTATCTCACGAGATGGTTGTTCGTGGCGCCGGCGATCGTGTTCGTGCTGGTGTTCTTCGGCTACCCGATCGTGCAGAACGTGGTGATGTCGCTGCAGGACTACACGACGGCCACGTTCTACACGGGCATCGCGCCGTGGGTCGGGTTCGAGAACTACGCCAAGGTGTTCGGCAACCCATTGTTCGTCACCACGTTGGTGAATACGTTGTTGTTCACGGTGGGTTCGATCGTGTTCCAGTTCGGCATCGGCATGGGGCTGGCGCTGTTCTTCAAGCGGCACTTCCCGCTGAGCGGGTTCTTGCGCTCGCTGCTGCTGCTGCCGTGGCTGCTGCCGTTGATCGCGTCGGCGGCGGTGTGGAAGTGGATCCTGGATCAGGGCAGCGGGGCGTTGAACCAGTTCCTTGGACTGTTCGGGGTGCAGCCGGTGCCGTGGCTGGTCAGCCCGAGTCTGGCGTTGATCGCCGTGATCGGGGTGAACATCTGGTTGGGCATCCCGTTCAACACGACCATCCTCTACAGCGGCCTGCAGGCCGTGCCGGAGGAACTGTATGAGGCGGCGGCGCTGGACGGTGCTGTCGGGTGGAAGGCGTTCTGGCACATCACGTGGCCGAGCATCCGATCGGTGGTCAGCGTGGTGATCGTGCTCGGCGTGGTGTTGACGCTCAAGGTGGTCGACATCATCCTCGGCCTGACCGGCGGCGGACCGGCGAACTCGACCCAGACGCTCGCCACCTGGGCGTACCAGAACTCGTTCGTGCAGTTCTTGTTCGGGCAGGGCGCGGCGATCAGCAACGTGCTCATCGTGATCTCGCTGCTTTTCGCCGTCGTCTATCTCTACATCAACCGCAAGGGGGCGGACGAATGACCGCGACTCAGACGATGGTGCTGCCTACCGGTGCTCCGGCCAACCGGCGCAGGTACACCCGCACATGGCCGATGACGGTGCTCGGCATCATCTTTTTGGCGATCATGGTCTTCCCCGTCTATTGGATGATCAATAGCAGCCTGCAGGGGAACTCGGGTGCGGCCACGACCGACTGGTTCCCGTTTCACCCGACGTTCGCCGGCTACGAAGCCGCAATCAACCAGCAACTGCCCAACCTGGTGACGAGCCTGATCGTGGCGCTGAGCACTGTGGTGCTCACGCTCGTGATCGCGACGCCGGCGGCTTATGGTCTTGCGCGGTTCAAGATGAAGGGGATGACGGCGTTCGTCTTCGTTCTGCTGATCACGCAGATGATCCCCACGATCGTGATCGCGAACGCGTTGTACGCGTTGTTCAACGATTGGGGCCTGTTGAACTCGTACCTCGGGCTGATTCTGGCCGATAGTGCGGCGCAGATCCCGTTCGCGATCATCCTGATGCGCGCGTTCATGGCATCCCTGCCGCAGACGCTCGTGGAGGCCGCGCTGGTGGACGGCGCGAACAACTTCCGCGCGTTCCTCTCGATCGTGGTGCCGATCAGCAAGAACGCGATCATCACCGCAGCCTTGTTCACGTTCCTCGGCGCGTGGGGAGACTTCCTGTTCGCCCTGACGCTGACCAGCACGCCGCAGGTGCGCCCGATCACGCTCGGCATCTACAACTACCTCGGCGCCAACGTCTCGCAGTGGGGGCCGGTGATGGCCACGGCCGTCATCGCATCCATTCCTGCAGGGTTGCTGCTGATACTCGCGCAGAAGTACATCGCAGCCGGTGCCCTCGGCGGCGCCATCAAGTAACGAAGAAACACGAAGGAGAAACACATGACAGCCACTACTGACCGCCCATTGCGGGTCGTCGTCTGGGGGGAGAACCGGCACGAGCAGGTGGAACCGCACGTGGCCGAGATCTACCCGGAGGGCATGCATAACGCGATCAAGTCGGGTATCGAGGAGAACCTCGGCGACCGGGTGGTCGTGAGCACGGCGCTGCTGGATGAGCCGGAGCACGGCCTCACCGAGGAGCGGCTGGCGCAAACCGATGTGCTGACCTGGTGGGGGCACGCGGCGCATGGTGAGGTGTCCGACGAGGTCGTGGAGCGGGTGCATCGACACGTGCTGTCGGGCATGGGCCTGGTGGTCCTGCATTCCGGGCATTGGTCGAAGATCTTCCAGAAGCTGATGGGAACCACGTGCACGCTGCGGTGGCGCAGCGAGCACGATCGCGAGCTCGTTTGGACCGTCGACCCGACGCATCCGATCGCTCAGGGTGTTCCGCATCCGATCGAGATTCCGCAGCAGGAGATGTACGGGGAGCAGTTCGATGTTCCGCGGCCGGACGAGATCGTGTTCATCAGCTCGTTCTCCGGTGGTGAGGTCTTCCGCAGCGGCATCACGTACCGGCGCGGCAACGGCAAGATCTTCTACTTCAGCCCGGGCGATCAGGACTTTCCGGTGTATCACCACAAGGATGTTCGCCGCGTGATCGCGAACGGCGTCGACTGGGTGGCTCCGGCGCGGGAACGAGCCGTGCCGACCCTGCTGCGGTACGAGTCGGGCGACTTCTTCCACGGCCACGGCTACGAGGGCGCCATGCGCAACCAGGACGAGGACGAATGAGCACGTTCGCCCTCGTGCCCGGGAATGAGCCGGTGCGGGTCGTGCTGGTCGGCGCCGGAGCGATGGGACGCAACTGGATGCGTGTCATCGCCTCGACGCCGGCCGTGCGGCTCGTCGGCGTGGTCGACCTCGACCTCCCGCTCGCGCGGCGGGCGGTCGAGGAGTACGGCGCCGAGCAGGGTGATGGGCAGGCGCGGGGAAGCGGTGTGGCCCCGCTGGCGGGTGACTCGCTGGCGGCGGTGGTCGCCGAATCGCAGGCGCAGGCCGTGATCGACGTGACGGTTCCACCGGCGCATCACGCGGTCAACACGCAGGCGTTGTACCTCGGGCTGCCCGTGCTCTGCGAGAAACCGATCGCGCCCACCGTGGCGCAGACGCTCTCGCTCATCGCCGCCCAGGAAGTCACCGGGCAGCTCCTGATGACCTCACAGTCGCGGCGCTACTACCCGCAGCTGGCGCGGTTGAAGCATGCCGTGGCATCCCTCGGGCAGATCGGTTTCGTCACCACGGAGTTCTTCAAGGCACCGCACTTCGGCGGGTTCCGGGACGAGATGGAGCACCCCCTGCTGGTCGACATGGCCATCCACGGCTTCGATGTCGCCCGATACCTCCTGGACGACGACCCCGTCAGCGTGGACTGCCGCACCTTCAACCCGGCGTGGAGCTGGTACCGCGGAGACGCCGCCGCGACGGCAGTGTTCGAGTTCGCCGGCGGCACCCGATTCGGGTACTCCGGCAGCTGGTGCAGTCCCGGGCTGGAGACCTCCTGGAACGGAAGCTGGCGCATCAGTGGTGCACGGGGGACCGCCATCTGGGACGGCGAAGGCGAACCGGAAGTGGAACTCGCCGAGCAGACAGGCGCCGTCGGCGCCACAACGCATCCCGACGGGCCGGCCGTGCCCGTACGCCCCGAGATCGCCGGCGCCCTCGACGAGTTCGTCGACGCACTACGCACGGGAACCACGCCGTCCGGCGACGTGCACTCCAACGTGCACAGCCTGGCGATGGTCGAGGCCGCCGTGCTGTCGGCATCCTCGGGCGGCACCGTGCGCCTGGCAGATGTGCTCGACGAGGCCTACGCCGCGGCACTGCAGAACGAGCTTCGCGACGACGTGCGCGAGAGGCTGCGATCGTGGGGTTCCGCATCCGGTGCGGGCCTCGCCTGACGAACCCCACCCCGCACTCGGCGCCGGCTCGGCGCGCTGCAGCCCATCACTCCACCGCGTGCATCGCGGCCGAGCACGAGGGCGGCGAGACCGCCTAGTGTCGTTCAGGCATCCTTCGGCCACGTCATCGAATGGGAGGTCGGCCGTGACCGACGTGAACCTCGACCCCTCATGCCTCGAGTTGGAGGAGCCCGCCCGCTACTTCCATGAGGCGTTCCTGCTCGGCAACGGCTCCCTCGGCGGCGCCCTCTGGGGCCGGCCCGGCGAGGAATGGGTCGATCTGAACCGCGACACGCTGTGGTCGGGCGGTCCGATCGCGCGCGGGGTCGATCCCGTCGTCGATCCGCGCGCCGCAGCGGCACTGCACGACCTCCGTGCCGCGATCGCGCGCGGCGATCACGCGGCGGCAGACACGTTGGCGCGTCGGCTGCAATCTCCGGGCTGGACGCAGTCGTATCAGCCCGTCGGTCGGCTCCGCTGGCATTGGCAGGGCCAGCGCCCGGGACAGGGACAGGAACAGGGCCCAGGGAAGCACGCGGCATCCGGCGAGGGCTACCGACGGTCGCTCGATCTACGGCGGGCCCGGGCGGAGCTCCGTGTCGGCGGCGATCGCCTGCACGCTTTCGCGTCGCATCCCGACGATGTGCTCGTGCTCGAGACCACGCATCCGGATGCCCCGCCGCCCGACTTCGAGTCACCGCACCCGCTGCTCGTCTCGCGTACCGAGCACGTCGACGGGGTGACTTGGCTCCTGGCCGCCGGCCGCGCGCCGTCGCACGTGGTTCCCGAGTACGAGCGACATGCCGAGCCGGTGCGATATGACGCCGCCCCGCCCGCCGTCGACGGTACCGTTGCGGCCGGGATGGGATGGGCGCTCGCAGCGGCGCTCACCCGCACGAGCGCGGGATCCCGGCTGGTCCTCACGGTGGAGACCGGGTTCGCAGGCTGGGACCGACGGCCTTCCGCCGACCTGACTGCGCTCATCCAACAGGCACGTTCGCACGTGGCGCGTGCTCTCACCGCAAGCACAGCCGAGCTCGCCGACCGCCACGAGCGCGACTACCGCGAGTTCTTCGATCGGGTGCGGCTCGACCTCACGGCCAGCGGCGATCGCGGCGCTCTCGACGCACAGCGCTACTTCGACTTCGGCCGGTACCTGCTCATCTCCAGTTCGCGACCGGGAACGCAGGCGGCGAACCTGCAGGGCATCTGGAACGACGACGTACGGCCCGGCTGGTGCAGCGATTACACCACGAACATCAACGTCGAGATGAACTACTGGGGAGCGGGGGCCGTCGACCTCGGTGAACTGCACGAGCCCTACTTCGACCTGCTCGCCGAGCTCGCCGAGGCCGGACGTTCGACGGCGATCGAGACGTACGGCGCGCGCGGCGCGACGACGCATCACAACACCGGCCTCTGGCGGTTCACCGACGCGGTGAGCGGCAACCCGCAGTGGGCGAACTGGCAGTTGGGGCTGGCCTGGATGAGCGCGCAGCTCGGTCTGCGGCTCGACACCGCGTGGTCGGATGGCTTCGCGAGGGAGCGCGCGCTGCCCGTGTTGCGTGCGGTCGGTGCGTTCGTGCTCGATCAGCTGGTGGAACATGAGGGCGGGCTCGTCGTGAGCCCGTCGAGCTCACCGGAGCACTCGTTCCGCGACCCGCAGGGCGTGGTCGGCGCGGTGACGGCGGGGTCGACGATCGACCAGGAGCTCGCGCACGAGGCGCTGAGCCTTCTCGTGCGCGTGGCGGACCGCGTCGGCGAGCGGGACGCGCTCGTCGAGGAGGCAGCATCCGCTCGAGACAGGATTCGGATGCCGTCGCTCGACGAGCGGGGCCGCCTGCGCGAGTGGCTCCCCGGTCTCGCAGCGACGGAGGAGGGCCACCGGCACCTCTCACACCTCTACGGCGCGTTCCCCGGTACCCGCATCACGCCGACGTCGACACCGGTGGAGTTCGAAGCAGTGCGGCGATCGCTCGCACACCGGCTCTCCCACGGCAGCGGATACACCGGATGGAGCCAGGCCTGGGTGCTGTGCCTGGCAGCGCGGCTGGGCGAGACGGAACTGGCCGAGCACTCGCTCGATGTGCTGGTGCACGACCTCAGCTCGCCGTCGCTCCTCGACCTGCACCCGCACGGAGAGCGGCCGGGCGGCGCCCTGTTCCAGATCGACGGCAACCTCGGTGCGATCGCCGGCGTCGCCGAGCTGGTGATGCAGAGCCACGACGGCGCGATCTCGCTGCTGCCGGCGCTCCCCGCGACGTGGGGCGGCGGATCCGTGCGCGGCCTGCGTGCCCGCGGCGGCCACGTCATCGATCTGGAGTGGAGCGACGGGATGCCCGTGGCCGCCACGCTCCGCCACCCGGCTGGTCCCGCGACCGGTGCAGCAGCGTCGGGCTGCCGCGAGGCAGCCCCGGCGGCGGGAGCGGCGGCCTTGTCGGGAGCGGCGGCCTTGTCGGGCTCGGCGTCGTCGTCGGGCGCGGAGACGGGAACCGGAGCCATCGTCACGATCGAGGTCCCTCGCGGGGTGCGGCCGCGGGTGACGGACGGTGCGGGGCGGAACCTCCCTGTCCTGCCGGTGCACGTCGCCCGCGAGGGTCGGACGCGATGGTCGTGGCCCGTGCCGACCGGCGCGACGTCATCCCTGGAGTTCGACCGCGAAGGCTGACGACACGGCCCGCGCAGATCTTCGTCGCGCGTCGCGTCGCTCCGGGAGCGCTTCGAATGTGCTGATTAGTGAGCGCCGCGAGCTTGCAGCGCGCATGAAGCCGCCGAACTGACCGAACCGGACCCCCTCGTCTTCTTGACGGATCCGCCACTCACTGGCTATGGTCATCGAAGCGGTTCGACATATTTCGCTTGAGGCTCGGCTCACTTGCCTGACCGAGGGATGTCTTGAACCGGGCACGTCGGACCTCACACAAGGGAGTGACATGAAGCGAGGCCAGCAAATCACGGGCCAGAGCGCGGTCACCGCGTCAGCGAAGGTCATCTCGCGATGACCACGCAAGCGGTTCTCCAAGAAGCGGTGACCGACGAGGTCGTCGAGAGCAAGAGCCACCGGCGCGCGAAGCGTCCTCGCGCGGGCAAGAAGTCCGTCGGGATGTTCCTGTGCATCCTCCCCTTCCTCGCGCTCGTGTTCGTCTTCTCGTACCTGCCGCTGTACGGCTGGATCTTCTCGCTGTACGACTACCAGCCGGCGCTCGGCCTGAGCGGCAGCGACTTCGTGGGCTTCCAGTGGTTCGAGATGCTGGTGCGCTCGCCGACTCAGCTCGCTCAGATCACCCAGGTGCTGGTCAACACACTGGCGATGAGCTTCCTCGGCATCCTCACGTCGTTCCTGCCGATCGTGTTCGCGGTGTTCCTGAACGAGGTCAAGGCGCCCTGGTTCCGCAACGTCGTGCAGACCCTGACGACACTGCCGAACTTCATCTCTTGGGTGCTCGTCTACATGATCGCCTTCTCGCTGTTCTCCAGTTCGGGGCTGGTGAACAGCGTGCTGACGGATTCCGGCATCATCACGACGCCGATCAAGTTCCTCGACTCGGGCGACCACGTCTGGCTCACCATGCTTCTCTGGAGCCTCTGGAAGGGCGTCGGCTGGGGCGCGATCATCTACCTCGCCGCCATCACGGGCATCGACCCGGCACTGTACGAGTCGGCGAAGATCGACGGGGCGGGCCGGTTCCAGCTCATGCGGCACATCACCATCCCGCAGCTCATGCCGACCTACGTCGTGCTCCTCATGCTGTCGGTCGCGAACCTGCTCAACAACGGCATGGACCAGTACTACGTGTTCCAGAACGCCTTCAACATGAAGCACATCCAGGTGCTCGACCTCTACGTCTACAACGTCGGCATGACGGGCAACAACCTCTCGCTGGCCACCGCGATCGGCATGCTCAAGAGCCTCATCTCGGTCATCCTGCTCGTCGTCGTCAACCTCATCGCCAAGCGTGCCCGCGGCACCTCGATCATCTAGGAGCCTTCACGAACATGGCTATCGCAGCGGATGCCCTCTCCCGCACGAAACGCGCACCTCGTCGTGGCCGCGCCCCGCGCACGAAGGGCAGCTGGGTCTTCAGCATTCTGAACTACGCGGTGTTCGCGCTCTTCGCGCTGATCTGCGCCTACCCGTTCTATTACCTGATCATCAACTCGGTCAGCGCCAACGATCTCTCCGCGCTGGGCGACGTACGGTTCTTCCCGGTCGGATTCCACCTCTCGAACTACGCGCAGGTCTTCCAGCTGCAGGGCCTCACTCTGGCCACCGCCGTGAGCGTTGCGCGCACCGTGCTGGGCACGGCGGGCACGGTGCTGGTGTCGGCGTTCCTCGGTTTCATGTTCACGCAGGAACGCATGTGGGGCCGGGCGTTCTGGTACCGGTTCACCGTCATCACGATGTACTTCAGCGCAGGCCTCATCCCCGTGTTCCTCATCATCAAGGGCCTCGGGCTGACGAACAACTTCTGGGTCTACGTCATCCCCTATCTCGTTCAGCCGTTCAACGTCATCCTCGTGAAGACGTTCGTGGAGTCGATGCCGCGCTCGATGCAGGAAGCCGCCGAGATGGACGGCGCCAACATCATCCAGGTCTTCTTCCGCGTCTACCTGCCCAACATGACGCCCATCCTCGCCACCGTCGCGATCTTCTCCGCGGTGGCGCAGTGGAACATGTTCCAGGACACGCTGATCTACATCACCGATCAGAGCCTGTACACGCTGCAGTACCTGCTCTACATGTTCATCAATCAGGCGAACAGCCTGGCTCAAGCGGCCCAGAACGCAGCGGGCGGAAACCTCAGCGCCATCGCCAATGCGGCCACATCGCAGACCGCGACATCCATTCAGATGACGGTCGCCGTGGTCGTCGTGCTGCCCATCATCTTCATCTATCCCCTGTTCCAGCGCTTCTTCGTGAAGGGCATCATGCTCGGCTCCGTCAAGGGCTGACGGGCCGCTCGAGCGCACCAAGAAAGGAATACAGCAATGAAGCGTAGAGAGTTCCTGGCCATGGCGGGCATCGGCACGCTCGCCTCGGTCACCCTGTCGTCGTGCTCCCTGATCTCCGGGGATTCCCCGAAGGCGGCGAGCACGTCGGGCGCGTTCCCGACGACCTGGAAGAAGGAGATCACGGTCGACGTCTTCGACGACCTGGCCAACTACCAGGGCATTCAGAGCGGCTGGTTCGCGAAGATCGTCAAAGACAAGTTCAACATGAAGCTGAACATGATCGCACCGAACGTGGCGGGCGGCGGCGAGACCCTGTTCAACACCCGATCGGCCGCCGGTGATCTCGGCGACCTGGTCGTCCTGGGATCATCGCAGCATCTCGATGAGGCGCTCAAGGGCGGCCTGCTGCTCGATGCATCCACGTACTACAAGAACATGACGAGCGTGGCCGGGTACAAGCAAGCGGTCACGAAGACCAACCCGGGAGACAAGGGGACGTTCGCGTTCCCGACGTCGGTGTCGAAGCTCAAGCCGACCCAGTCCTCCGAGAGCACGGAGCCCACGTTCGGCCCCTACCTGCGCTGGGACCTCTACGCCGACGCCGGCTACCCCAAGATCGGTACGCTCGAAGACCTCGTCCCGGTGCTCGAAGACATGCAGAAGTCGAACCCCAAGGCGCCGAACGGCAAGCCCGTCTATGCACTGTCCCTGTTCAAGGACTGGGACGGCAACATGATGAACAACGCCAAGCAGCCCGCGTGCTACTACGGCTACGACGAGATGGGATTCGTCCTCGCCGCCGCCGACGGGTCGGCCTATGAGAGCATCATCGACTCGGACTCGCACTACGTGCGCTCGCTGAAGTTCTTCAGCGCGGCCAGCAAGAAGGGGCTCGTCGACCCCGACTCGCCCACGCAGAACTACTCGACCATGTACGCGAAGTACCAGGCGGGCGAGGTCCTGTTCGCCTTCTGGCCGTGGCTCGCGCAGCCGGCCTACAACACGACCGAGAACATGAGCGCAGGCAAGGGCTTCGAGATCGCGCCGCTGAAGGACATGAAGATCTTCTCGTACGGCGCGGAGGTCTACGGCAACTCGAACTACGCCATCGGCATCGGTGTCAAGGCGAGCGATCCGGAGCGCGTCGCCGCCTTCATCGACTGGCTGTATTCGACCGACGGGGTCTACGCGAACGGCAGCCAGACGGGATCCGCCGCCGGCCCGAAGGGGCTCACCTGGGACCTCAATTCCGCGAAGAAGCCGGCGCTGAATGCGTTCGGCCAGAACGCCTTCCTGGGCGGTGGCACGAAGCAGGTGCCCGCGAAGTGGGGCTCGGGCAAGTACGCCGATGGCGTTTCGGCGCTCAACGTCACGACGGTCACGGCCGTGGACAAGGACCCCTCGACCGGGTACTCGTTCGCGTACCAGATGTGGCCGAGCTATCAGAAGCTGATCATCAACCCCCTGACCAAGGACTGGTCGAAGCACATGGACGGCGCGTCGACGACGATGGAGTACCTGCGCGACAACAAGAAGATCATCGTCGCCCCCGGCTCCGGCTACGTCGCGCCGGCCGACAGCTCCGAGATCCAGACCCTGCGCAACCAGATCAAGGCCGTCATCGTCGCCGACTCCTGGAAGATGGCGATGGCCACCAGCACGAAGCAGTTCGATTCGCTGCTGAAGGACATGCAGGACACCGTGAAGGGCCTCGGCTACGCGAAGGTGCTCAAGGTCGACATGGAGCACGCCAAGGAGCAGAACAAGACGCGCCTCGAGGTGGCGAAGAAGTTCGGCTGACGCACCGCCGCGTGACACAGATCGTGTAGCGACACCTAGCAGGAACGGGGCCCGGCGCAAGCCGGGCCCCGTTCCCGTGTCGGCCGGCGGCCCTCGGAACGCGCTTCGTGCGGCCATCGCAAGATGCGCAGGCGCACACGTCAGGAACGGTACTGCCGCGCGGTGCCTCAGTGCCGGGCGAAGACACCCCGCAGCAGGAAGCTGACGGCGTAGGCGCTCACCGAGAACCCGACGCTGAGCATCACGATCAGAAACGGCGAGAACGCGGCGGTGAGACTCACCAGAGTCGCAGGGATGACGACCAGCACGAACGTCCGCCAGGGCTCGGCCGCCGGCAGCAGCAGGGCGTTCTTGAGGGTCTGCCGCAGCGTCGCGCGGTACCGCGCGACCAGCGCCATGCCGTAGAGGAATGCGGCGAACAAGTAGACGGCGCCGAGGAACGCGATGACGGCGACCGCGATCGAGATGGCGCTGCCCTGGAACAGCCAGAAGAATCCGGCGAAGGCGAGCAGCAGCGTCGGGACGATGAAGCAGAGATAAACGACGCTCGCCCTGCCGGCATTCGACTTGAGCGCGACGAAGTAGTCCTTGAGCAGATGTCCGCTCTCCTCGTCGGAGTAGCGCATCGTCACCTCGAACAGCGCGCTCGTGGCCATCCCTATGGTGACGATCGGGATGCACGTGACCAGGAAGACCACGTTGAGGGCGATGAACATGACGAACGCCGAGGCGCCCTGCATTGTCTTGCCGTCAAGATTGACCTTCATGCGGTCGGCGTCATTTCGCGGTGGCCGGCGTCGTGCGCACGGTCAGGGTCGGCGCGATGAGGCGAACGCCGGCGGGGGTGCCGCCGGCGATCATGTCGCAGATCACCTCGGCCGCGGCTTCGCCGAGCGCTTCGGCCGGCACGGCGATGCTGTCGATCGGGGCCGGGACCGACAGCGCGACGTCGTCGGGGCACAGTGCCACGACCGCGGGCTTTCCGGTGGTGTGCTTGCCCAGGTCGACCAGGCGGGCGAAGACGTGCGGCAGTGCTGACTCGTTGTGCACGAGAAACCCGCTCACGTCCGCGTCGTGGGCGAGCACCTCGTCCACCAGGGCGCCGGCCTCGGCGCCCGGAGGGCAGGCGTGCACCGAACCGTCCACGCCGGCCGCCGCGCACGCGGCGAGAAAGCCACGGGCGAGGCGATCGGCATACGACGTGTGCCGCTCCATGACCTCCTCGGGCGAGCCGATCAAGGCGAGGCGACGATGACCGAGGGCGCGCAGCCTATCCACGGCGAGCCAGCCGGCCTCCTCGAAGTCGAAGTCGACGCAGGGAACGGCGCGCCGGCCCTCCGGAAGCCCGATCAACAGGCTCGGCTGGGGGAGCTGGGCGAGCACGCCGATGCGGGGATCGTCGGATTCGACATCCATCAGCAGGAGGGCATCGACCATCGACCCTCTCGCCGCGCGCTCCATGCCCCGAAGGTCGTCGCTCGTCAACAGCAGGATGTCGTACCCGTGCGTGCGCGCCCGCGCGACGAGCCCGGTGACGATCTCCATCACCACGTGCACGTCGACTCCGGAGCGCAGCGGGATCTGCAGCCCGATGACGTTCGTCGATCTGGACGCCAGCGACCGTGCGCCGGCGTGCGGGCTGAAGCCGAGCGTGGTGATCGCCCGCTCCACGCGCTTGCGCGTCTCGGGCGAGATCGTGCGTTTGCCGCTCATCACGTACGACACGGTCGAGATGGAGACGCCCGCCTCCTCGGCGACATCCGCGATCGTGACCATCGAAAGTCTCCTGCCCTTCTACGGCATCGTTCCCCGCGTCATCCGTGACAGCTCGCGCCGCTCGGCGGCAAGAAGTCGGCGGCGTTTCGACACGTCGTGGACACCACTTGCGTCATCCTATAAGGTCGCAATGTTGAAACGCTTCGACAACGGTGCAGAAGGTATGGAATTGACGATGCCAACGACGGATCGCCCGGCGGATGCCCGTGCCTCGGCCGACCGGGCCGGGTCCGGTTTCGCGGCGCTCTGCGCGGATCTCGGGTTGTGCTTCGGGGGTGATTACAACCCCGAGCAATGGCCGCGCGAGGTGTGGAACGACGATGTGCGGCTCATGCGTCGCGCCGGAGTCAACCTCGTCACCGTGGGCGTCTTCAGCTGGTCTCGAATCGAACCGGTTCCGGGCGAGCGCGACTTCACCTGGCTCGACGAGGTGCTCGACCTGCTGCACGAGAACGGGATCGCGGTCGACCTGGCGACGCCGACGGCATCCCCACCGCCCTGGCTCGGCATTCGACACCCGGAAACGCTTCCGGTCGACCGCGACGGCGTACGGCTGTCCGCGGGCTCGCGCAACCAGTTCTCGCCGGCGTCGGCGGTGTACCGGGAGCACGCGCTGGCCATCACGCGGGATCTTGCGGAACGCTACGCGAGGCATCCGAGTGTGCGCATGTGGCACGTCGGCAACGAGTGGGGGCAGCTCGACCACGGTGACGAGGCCGCACGCGAGTTCCGGCTCTGGCTGCGCCGGGAGTATGCCACGATCGACGCGCTGAACGAGGCGTGGGGCACGGCCGTGTGGTCGCAGCGCTACGGCTCGTTCGACGAGGTTCTGCCGCCGCGCCGCGCGCCGTACACGATCAACCCGACGCAGTCGCTCGACTTCCGTCGTTACTCCTCCGACCAACTGCTGCGGTGCTACGGCGAGCAGCGTGACGCGATCCGCGAGGCCGGAGCGACGCAGCCGATCACGACGAACTTCATGGGGTTCTTCCCGCACGCCGACTACTGGTCGTGGGCCGACGCCGTCGATGTGATCGCGGATGACCAGTACCCCGACCCTGGAGACGAGCACGCCCCCGCCGACATCGCGCTGGTGCAGGATCTCATGCGCTCTCTCGGCGGTGGCCGGCCGTGGCTGCTCATGGAACAGGCCATCAGCGCGGTGTCGTGGCGCGAGCACAACCTCGCGAAGACTCCGCAGAAGGGCAGGCTCGACAGTCTGCAGGCCGTCGCGCGCGGCGCCGACGGCATCTGCTTCTTCCAGTGGCGCCAGGCCCGCAGCGGCCCCGAGCGTTTCCACTCGGCGATGCTTCCGGCAGCCGGCGACGACTCGGCGGTTTTCCACGGCGTGGAGCGGTTGGGCGCCGACCTGCGTCGGCTGCGACCCGTGGTCGGCGCAAGGGTGAACGCGCGCGTGGGCATCCTTTTCGACTGGCCGTCGTGGTGGGCCTCCGAGGAACCGGCCCGTCCGACAGAGCGGCTGCGCACGATCGAGCAGGTGCAACGCTGGTACCGGGTGCTGTGGCGCAACGGCGTGGCGGCGAACGTTCTGCGCCCGGGTGACGACGCCGGCGATCACTGCGTCGTGCTCGTGCCGCACAGTTATGTGATCGAGCCTGGGGCCGCCGATGCGCTCCGTGATGCGGTGTCGGGCGGTGCGCGGCTCGTGGTCGGGCCGTTCAGCGGCGTCGCAGACCGGCACGGGCACCTCCTGCAAGGCCGGTCTCCGGCGCTCCTGCGCGACCTGCTCGGTGTCAGCGGCGAGGAGTGGAGCGGTCTTCCCGACGGTGCACCACTCGTCGTCGACGAGGCGTGGGATGCCGCGCCGGCGGTAGGCAGAACGGCGAGCGTTCTCGCCGAGCGGCTGCGCGCCGACGGCGCCGACGTGCTGGCGGCCTTCGGCGACGGGGTCTACGCCGGCCTTCCCGCGATCACCCGCCACGCGTTCGGCGAAGGCCGTGCCTGGTACGTCGGAGCAGTCGTCTCTGACGAACTGCTCGCGGCGGTTCTCACCGACGCACTCCGCGACGCGGGCGTCACGAACGTGGTGGGGGTGCCACCGCGCCCGGAAGGCTCGCTACCCCAGGGGCTCGAGGCGGTGCGCCGCGGCGACCACCTGTTCTTGCTCAACCACGGTCGGCACGGCGCGGAGCTCGTTCTCCCCGCAGCGATGCGCGACCTGCTGACCGACGAAGAATTCGACCGTGCCGCAACTGTGGCGCCGGGCGCGGCGATGGTGCTGACAGAAAGGCTGACTACGTGAAATTCACCGATGGATACTGGCTGACGAGGCCGGGACTGAAGCCGATCTACGCGATCGAGGTGGACGACATCCGCGCGGATCCGGATGCCGGCACGATGACCGTGTACGCCCCCACCAAGCCGATCAGGCAGCGCGGCGACACGCTCAACCTGGCGATGCTCACGGTCACGTTCTCCTCTCCCGCGCCGGGTGTGATCAAGGTGCGCGCGGAACACCACGCGGGTGCGGTGCACCGCGGGCCGGACTTCGAGAAGTTCGCCCAGGAATCCTTTCGTCCGACCATCGAGATCGACGACGAGTTCGGTGTGCTCACCACCGGCGACCTGAGGGTGCGCGTGGCGCGCAAGGGCCCATGGCGGTTCGACTTCGAGCACGGCGAGACGCTTCTCACCAGTTCGCTGCCGCGCTCCATCGGTCACGTCACGCGAGAAGAGGCACTGGGCCAGAGCGCCGCGACCTGGATGCACCAGCAGCTCTCGCTCGATGCGGGAGAGCGCGTCTACGGACTCGGCGAGCGCTTCGGCGCCTTCGTGAAGAACGGCCAGGTCGTCGACACGTGGAACGCGGATGGCGGGACCTCCAGTGAGCAGGCCTACAAGAACATCCCGCTCTACATCACGAGCCGTGGCTATGGCGTCTTCGTCGACGACCCGGCGAACGTCTCGTTCGAGGTCGCGAGCGAGGTGAACTCCCGCGTGCAGTTCTCGGTCGAAGGCGAGTCGCTGGAGTACTACGTGATCGGGGGCCCGGCGCCCAAGGACGTGCTGCGACGGTACACCGCGCTCACGGGCCGTCCGGCCAAGGTACCGGCCTGGTCGTTCGGCCTGTGGCTGACCACGTCGTTCACGGCCAGCTACGACGAGCGCTCCGTGAACGAGTTCGTCGACGGCATGGCCGAGCGCGACATCCCGCTCAGCGTCTTCCACTACGACTGCTTCTGGATGCGCGAGTTCCAGTGGACCGACTTCGAATGGGACGCCCGCTTCTTCCCCGACCCGGAGGGTCAGCTGTCGCGCCTGCATGACAAGGGCCTGCACGTGTCGGCCTGGATCAACCCCTACATCGCGCAGCGCTCGGCGCTCTTCGGGGAGGCGGCGGAGGCCGGATACCTGCTCAAGCGCACCGACGGAAGCATCTGGCAGTGGGATCTCTGGCAGGCCGGAATGGGCCTCGTCGACTTCACCAATCCCGCGGCGGTCGAGTGGTACATCGGCAAGCTCGAGGCGTTGATGGATCAGGGGATCGACGCCTTCAAGACGGACTTCGGCGAGCGAGTGCCGGTGGATGACGTCGCCTGGCACGACGGGTCCGACCCACGTCGCATGCACAACTACTACGCGAAGCTCTACAACGGCGCGGTCTTCCGGGCGCTCGAACGACGGCGTGGCAGGGGGGAGGCGATCGTGTTCGCGCGATCGGCCACGGCCGGATGTCAGCAGTATCCGGTGCACTGGGGCGGCGACAGCGACTCGTCGTTCGCGTCGATGGCGGAGTCCCTGCGCGGCGGCCTCTCGCTCGCGATGTCGGGCTTCGGGTACTGGAGCCACGACATCGGGGGCTTCGAGGGCACACCCGATCCCGCGCTGTTCAAGCGCTGGCTCGCGTTCGGCCTGCTCAGCTCGCACTCTCGTCTGCACGGCTCCGACTCGGTGCGTGTGCCCTGGGCGTTCGACGATGAGTCGGTCGACATCGCCCGCGAGTTCACCAAGCTCAAGATGCGGCTCATGCCCTATCTGGCCCAGGCCGCACGGCAGGCGCACACCGAGGGGACGCCGATGATGCGCCCGATGGTGCTGGAGTTCCCGGATGACCGTGGCGGCTACGACGCGGACTGCCAGTACATGCTCGGCGACTCGCTGCTCGTCGCCCCCGTGTTCACCGCTGACGGCAGCGTCGAGTACTACCTGCCGCAGGGCCAGTGGACCGCGCTGCTCGACGGCTCGAGTCGCGACGGCTACCGCTGGCAGGTGGAGAAGCACGGCTTCGACTCGCTGCCGCTGCTGGTGCGTCCCGGCACGGTGCTGCCGTTCGGGGCCAGGGACGAACGCCCGGACTACGACTGGGCCGACGGCGTCACCCTTCGCTGTTTCGAGTTGCCCGACGGATACGACGAGCTCGTGGTCGTGCCCGGGCACGACGGGGCCGCCGACACGACGTTCCGGGTGCGGCGCGACGGGAACGCGATCACTGCGAGCTCGGACGACGCACGGGCATCCTGGTCGCTGCAGGCGGGGGATGCCCTCGCGCATGCCGACGCCGCCGGCGAGCTCACGATTTCACTCGACGACACGCTTCAGGAGGGCCACCGATGACCGCCGACGCATTCCGCCGCACCGACCTGTCCGTCTCCGAGCGTGCACGCGACCTGCTCGGCCGGCTCACCGCCGACGAGCGGATCGCCATGCTGCACCAGGCGGCGCCCGCCATCGAACGCCTCGGCGTCGAGCGGTTCCACACCGGGTGCGAGGCGCTGCACGGCGTGGCCTGGCTCGGCACGGCGACCACCTTTCCGCAGGCCGTCGGGCTCGCGACCACCTGGGACACCGACCTGCTGAAGGCTGTCGGCGAGGTGACGTCGATCGAGGTGCGCGCCAAGCGCGCCGCCGACCACTCCGTCGGGCTGAACGTGTGGGCCCCGGTGGTGAACACGCTGCGCCACCCCGGCTGGGGCCGCAACGAGGAGGGCTACTCCGAGGACCCGCAGCTCACCGCACACTTCGGCACCGCCTACGCGCGGGGCCTGCGCGGCGACCACGAGCGGGTCTGGCGCACGGTGCCGACGCTCAAGCATTTCCTCGCGTACAACAACGAGACCGACCGCTCGACCACGTCGTCGAACATGTCGCTGCGCACCCTCCACGAGGAGGAGCTGCCCGCGTTCCGGGCGCCGTTGGAGACCGGTGCCGCCGGTGCCGTGATGCTCGCGTACAACCGGATCAACGGCATCCCGGCGCACACGCAGCCGGAGCTCGTGTCCGAGGCGCGGTCGTGGGCATCCGAGTCGCTCGCGTTCGTCTCGGACGCGGGCGCGCCGAGCTTCCTCGTGACCACGCAGCGCGCCCATCCGGACCACGTGTCGGCCAGTGCGGCGCTGCTTCGAAGCGGTATGGACTCCTTCACCGACAACGAGACCAACGCCGAGCCCACCATCGGGTACGTGAACGACGCGCTCGCGAACGGGCAGCTCACCATGGCGGAGGTGGATGCCGCGGTGCTGCGTCTCCTGGAACTGCGGGTGCGCACCGGCGAGTTCGACGGGGATGACGACCCGTACGCGTCCATCACGGCCGACGATCTCGACGCGCCCGCCTCGCGAGAGCTGGCCCGCGAGGTCGTGGCCGCCTCGGCCGTCGTGCTCCGCAACGATGCCGCGGTGCTGCCGCTCGCGCAACCGGAGTCGATCGCCGTGGTCGGTCCGTTGGCCGACGCGGTGCTCATGGACTGGTACTCGGGCACGCCGCCCTACGAGTTCGGACTCGCATCCGGGCTCGCGCAGCGCTACCCCGACGCGGAGATCATGACGGTGACGGGCGCCGACACGATCGCGCTGCGCTCGGCCTCGGCCGGACACTACGTCACCGTCACGACCGATGGCGGCCAGGTCGATGCGGGTGCGCAGACGGCTGACGAGGCGACGCGCTTCGACGTGACCGACTGGGGCGACGGCATCCTCACGCTGCGCTCCGCCGCCAGCGGCAGACTGCTCACCGGCGCCGCGTGGCCGATGCACGCTGACGCCGAGAGCGTGGGCGAGTGGGTCGTGCACGAGAGCTTCCGCCGCCACGTGCACGCCGACGGAACGTGGTCGCTGCTCAACCTGGGCACCGGCCGCTGGGTCAGAGTGTTCCGCGACTCGGGCCTGCTCGCCGCCGAGGCGGTGACGCTCGAGGAGGCCGAGCGGTTCACCGTGCGCACGCTGGTCTCGGGACAGGATGCCGTCGCTCGTGCCGCCGCGCTCGCCGACGTGGTCTTCGTGGCCGTCGGCAACGAACCGCACCTGTCGGGCCGCGAGACGCAAGACCGTCCCCATCTGTACCTGCCGGAGTCGCAGGCGGAGCTGTTCCGGGTGGCGCGTGCCGCGAACGACCGCGCCGTTCTCACCGTGATCTCCAGCTACCCGTACGTGCTGCCCGAAGGGGTTCGGGATGCCGCCACCATCGTCTGGTCCAGCCACGGCGGCCAGGAGCTCGGTCGCGGCCTCGCGGACGTGCTCAGCGGCGACAAGGAGCCGCGCGGTCGACTCGCCCAGTCCTGGCCGGCCCGCCCGGAGCAGGCGGGCGACCTGTTCGACTACGACACCGCGGCGCAGAAGGCCACCTACCGTCACCAGCCGGATGCCTACGAGTTCGCGTTCGGACACGGCTGCACCTATTCGAAGGTCGTCTACGAGGCGGTCGGCCTGATCGCCCCCACGGCCGTGGCGCCGGAGCCCACGCACCGCCACGCGGCCTTCGAGCCGGCCGGCGACGAGCCGACGGCCGATCGCGTGCGCGCGGTAGTCGCGGTGCGCAACACCGGCGACCGGGACGCGGAGGAACTGGTTCAGCTCTACGCGCTGCCCCAAGCCGGGCTTCCGATCGGCACGCCGCTGCGCATCCTCGTCGCGTACCAGCGCGTGCACCTGGCGCCGGGCGAGCGCCGCTCGGTCGAGCTCGACTTCTCGCTCGCACGTCTCGCGGTGTGGGACGACTCGGTGAGGCTCGCAAGCGCGCCGATCGATTGGCTGCACGCGGGCGCTCTGCGGGTGCAGGTGGGCGAGTACCGGCTGGCGGCCGGACCGTCGGCAGGGAATCTTCCGGTGGCGGCGACGCTGACCGTGACCTCGTAGGCACGGCGACGATCCTCCTCACGGCGGACGCTCCCGGAGACACCGTCGGGATCGTCGGCCGTGTCGTGGCGGCGACGTCGGGTCGTGGCGGCGACGTCGAGTCGTTTCCGCGGCGAGCCCCGCGTTGTCGCAGGCTGGCGGGTAGCGTGACCTGGTGAGTAGCGATCAGGTGCCGATCCGGCAGGTCTTCCACGGCCGCCGCGGCGTGTTCCTGTTCAGCATGCTCCTGGCCGAGTTCGGCGGCGGCATGCAGGGCCTCGCAGTCTCGACCGTGCTGCCCGTGGTGGCGCAAGAGCTGCACGGGTTCGCGCTCTTCGGTGCGACGCTCGCCGCCGGCAACATCGCCGCCGTGCTGATGCTGTCGTTCAGCGCGCCGATCCTGGCGAGGATGCGCCCTACCGCCGTCATCGCGTGGGCGACGGTCATCTTCCTGGCCGGGGTGGCGCTGTCGGTGTTCGCCCCGACGATGGAGTGGGTGCTCGCCGGCATGGTGGTGCGCGGCATCGGGCTCGGTCTCATCACGGGGTTCGGGTCGTCGGCCATCGGCGGCCTGTTCGACGACCGCGAGCGGCCGCGGGTGCTCGGCCTCTACGCCTTCGTGTGGCTGATTCCGTCGATCGCCGGTCCGGCGCTGAACGCGGTTGTGGCCGAATGGGTCGGCTGGCGCTGGGCGTTCGCGTGGCCCGCGTTCCTGGTGCTCGCAGCCAGAATCCTGATGGGCGCCTACGCCTCGGCGATTCCGTGGGAGAAGACCAGGGAACCGGTGCGTGCTGTGGCTGGCGTGATCGTCGCGGCGGCGCTGGGTGTCGGAGCCGCGGCATCCACGACCGCAGGGTTCTGGTCCGTCGTGCTGTTCGTGCTGGCCGCGATCGGCGGGGGAGTGGGAATCATCGCGTTCCTGAGGCGAGGTGCGCGCGGCGGGCGGCTGTTCAGCGTGCTGCTTTCGTTCGGAGCGTTGTGCGCGGGATTCTCCGGCATCGATGCGCTGCTGTCCGTCACCGTGATCGAGGCGTTCGGCAGCGGGCTGCTGTGGGCATCCGTCGCGATCACGGCGGCGCTCATCATGTGGACGCTGGCGGGCCTGCGGCCGCGACCGTCCGCGAGGCCCGACCGGGTCACCGTCGGACTCGTGCTCATGGTGCTCGCCGCCCTCGCACTCGTCGTCACGAGCTTCACCGGGTCCGGTCCCGGCGCGATCGCGGCCGTCATCGTGGCTGCCGGGGTCGCCGGGCTCGGAATGGGCATCGCGTATCCGCTTGCCATGTCTGAGGCCTTCGAGGGACCGGATGCCGCCATGCGGGTGGGCCCGCTCGTCTCGTTCGCCGAGACGGCGAGCATGGCCTGGATCTCGATGATCTGCGGGGGACTCTATTCCGCCCTGCACGGGTTCGGCTCCGGCCCCGGTGCGGCGGCCGGAGCCGCCTATGCGGTCGTGGTGCCGGTCGCCGCTGTCGGCGTCGTCATGGCCGCACGCCGCCGCCGCGTGCCGTGGGCGGCAACCGCCGCCTGAGCTCCGCCTACTCCACCGTCACCACGCTGCGCAGCACCCGCGTGTGGTCGACCTCGCGCACCGGACCGGTCAGAGTGACGGGCAACGCGAACCGGATGTCCCCACTGGATGCCCCGATTCGCAGCTCGAGCTCGCCCGGCTCCACGATCCGCGCGTAATCGCGACCGGTGAATGCGGAGAGGTCGGCGTTCACCTCGAACGACACCCGGGCATCCGCTCCCGCCTCCAGCGGAACCGACGCGTACCCGATCAGCCGCTGCACCGGACGCACTACGGATGCCACCGGGTCGTGCAGATACAGCTGCACGTTCTCAATGCCCGCGCGCTCGCCGGTGTTCCTCAGGGTGAGCGACACCGTCACCGAGCCCGACGTGGTCGTCTGCGCGGAGTCGATCGCGGCATCCGACCACTCGAACGACGTGTACGAGAGGCCGTGTCCGAACGGGTACTTCGCCCGGGGGTCGATGTTCGACACCTCAGTCGGTCCACCGAGCGGGGCGGCGAGGTAGGTGGCGGGCTGTCCGCCCTCGATCGCGGGGATGCTCACCGGCAGCCGTCCGCTCGGGTTCACTCGGCCGCTCAGCACGCCCGCAATCGCGGGTCCGCCCTCTTCGCCGGGGAAGAACGCGGCGACGATGGCACCGGCGGTGTCCGCCGCGGAGCCGAGCGAGTACGGGCGTCCTTCGATGAGGGTCGCGACGAGGGGCGTGCCGCAGGCGACGAGCGCGTCGAGAAGATCCTGTTGGCGGCCGGGCAGCCGCATGCTCGCGGCGTCGCAGCCCTCGCCGGAGGTGCCGCGGCCGAAGAGGCCGGCGCGGTCGCCGAGCACGGCGATCACCAGGTCGGCGTCACCCGCCGCAGCGACGGCGCGGTCGATGCCCGCGACATCCGACTCCCGGGCATGCGACTGCGCATCACCCGACCGTGCGACATTCGACTGGGCGTCATCCGACTGGGCCGTGGCGTCGCCCTTGCCGTCCACGCTCACGCCCGGCTCGAATGTGATGGTCGCGTTCGGGAACTCCGCCCGCAGGCTCTGCAACACGGTCGGCAGCTCGATGCCGATCGGCACCTCGGGATGCAGAGTGCCCACGTGGCTCGGGAACGAGTAGCAACCCAGCATCGCGAACCGGTCGTCCGCCAGCGGCCCGACCACGGCGATGCGGATGCCCGTGTCGGGCGCCAGCGGGAGCATTCCGTCGTTGCGCACCAGCACCACCGCGCGCTCGGCGACTTCCCGGGCGAGTGCCCGATCCGCCTCGGCGTCCAGATCGACGCGTCCCCGCACGGCCTCGATGTCGTCGAGATCGTTCTCACGCCAGCCTGCCGGCAACGGCGACCAGCCCTCGTCGAGCATGCCGAACTCGGCCTTCTGCAGGAGCACCCGCCGCAGCGCACGGTCGACGTATGCCTCGTCGAGGTCGCCCGACTCCACCTCCGCGACGAGCGGGTCGCCGTACGCCTTCACCGTCGGCAGCTCCACGTCGACGCCGGCCCGGAGAGCGGATGCCGCGGCCTCGCCCCACGTGCCGGCCACACCGTGCAGCGTCTTGAGGAATGCGACGCCGAAGTAGTCAGCGACGACCGTGCCCGTGAATCCCCAGGTGTCGCGCAGCAGTCCGGTCAGCAGCGTCTCGTCCGCGGCGGACGGCACCCCGTCCACGTCGGTGTACGCGTGCATGACACTGCGCACGCCGCCGTCGCGCACGGCGAGCTCGAACGGCGGCACCATCACGTCGTTGAACTCGCGCCGCCCCATCGACACGGGCGCGAGGTTGCGCGCGGCCTTCGATGCGGAATAGCCGATGAAGTGCTTGAGG
This sequence comes from Humibacter albus DSM 18994, assembly GCF_000421825.1. GTDB lineage: Bacteria > Actinomycetota > Actinomycetes > Actinomycetales > Microbacteriaceae > Humibacter > Humibacter albus. Next base: position 46,903 of record NZ_ATXT01000019.1, on the reverse strand, counting down.
GTGGCGACGATGCCGGCGGACTCCAGGCCGCGCACATACGACGTGGCGATGGTGCCGACCAGGTACGGGTCTTCGCCGATCGTCTCCTCGGTGCGGCCCCAACGAGGGTCTCGCGTCACATCGAGCACGGGCGCGAGACCCTGGTGCACGCCGACCGAGCGCATTCCCGTGCCGATCCGCTGAGCGACGCGCTCGATCAGCGCCGGATCGAACGTGGCGCCCCACGACAGCGGCACGGGATAGGCCGTCGCACCCCACGCCGTGAATCCCGCCAGACACTCCTCGTGCGCGATGGCCGGAATCCCGAATCGGTTCGCTGCCATGATGCGCCTCTGACTGTGCGCCAGCGAGACCACGCCGACCGCGGCATCCACCGGAGCCGACCCGAACGAGCGCGTCAGCTGACCGAGGCCGTGCGGGAGAAGCGCCTCGAGCTCGACGGCGTCTTCGTTCATGTCGTGCTGGAAGGGCGCGACATCGCCGCCGGTCGGAGAGGATGCCACCCACACGCCGTACAGCTGCGCCACCTTCTCGCGAAGGGTCATCTCGGCGATCAGTGCGTCGACCCGTTCTGCCGCCGGGAGAGTGGTGTCGCGCCACCGTGCATCGGGACGCGGTGCCGTGGCCGCGTGGTCAGCCGTGTTCATCTGGATGTCTCTTTCGTCGTCGTCGACGCGGTGCTCGCGTCGATCGTGTCAGGGTGCGCGAAGGGCGGTCGCGCGGGGTGCGCGGCCGCCCTTCGTCGTGGGTTGAGGTGTGGGTTTATCTTCCGGCGAGGGATCCGCCGATGCCGCCGACGGAGAAGAACTTGTTCAACACGGCGAAGACGATGATGGGTGGGAGCATCATGATCACGGCCACGGCCATCACGAGTCCCCAGTTGGTCTGGTTCTGCTGGAAGAACGTGTTCAGGCCGATGGGGAGCGTGTAGTTCTTGTCGCTGCGGAGGAAGACCAGCGCGATCAGGTAGTCGTTCCACGCGAGCAGGAACGAGAAGATCGCGGTGGAGAGGATGCCCGGCAGTGAGTTGCGCAGCACGACTCTGGTGAACGAGCCGAACACGGAGGCACCGTCGATCCAGGCTGCTTCTTCCAGGGAGATCGGGATGGAGTCGAAGTAGGCGGCCATCATCCATACGGCCACACTCATCGTGGAACCGCTGTAGATGATCATGACGCCGACGAGGTTGTCGACCAGTCCGAGTTTGGCGAACAGGAAGAACAGCGGGATGACGGCGGTGACCACGGGCAGGGACTGGACGATGAACAGGATCAGCGCGTAGGAGGACACGAGTTTGCTGCGGCCGCGGGAGAGGACGTACCCGGCGGGTGCCGCCACGACGACGGCGACGATCACGGTGACCGCGGCGACCAGGAGGCTGTTGCCGAGCCAGGTGCCGACCGAGGTCTGTTCGAACACGTTGCCGTAGTTCTCGAACGTGAGCCCGGTGGCGGTGGATCCCAGCGACGGAGTCAGGGACAGGATCGCGACAGCGATGATCGGCACGAGCACGATTGCGGTGATGACCACGATCGCCAGCAGGCGCCACCATTTGCCGCGTTCGCCGAGTTCGGACAGACTGCGACGCTTCTTGCCGGCGTTGACACCGTAGTTGAGCTGGCCGGTGATCTGCTCGTCGGCGGTTGTTTCGGCGCTCATTCGATGTTCACCTTCCTGATCTGGCGGTAGAGCAGCACGGAGATGATCACGAGGACGATGGTCATCAAGAACGCGATCGCGACACCGGGGCCGACTTGGTAGTTCTGGAACACGGTCTGGTAGGCGAGCACGACCAGGGACTGGGTGGCGTTGACCGGGCCGCCGCCGGTGAGCAGGAAGATCGTCGGGAAGTCGTTGACGCAGAAGATCGTCATCAGGATCCACGACACGTACGTGGTCCGGGAGATCATCGGCAGCGTGATCTGCCGGAACGTCTGCCAGGTGCCGGCACCGTCGACCTTGGATGCCTCATACACCGTCGTGTCCACCGACGCGAGCGCGGAGGACATCATCATCATCATGAACGGGAAGCTGATCCAGACCTTGAACACGCACACCGTGATCTGGGCCAGCAGCGGGTCGGCCAAGAACAGCACATTCCCGAAACCGAGCGCCTTGGCCAGCTCCGGCAACGGGGACTGCGGAGTCGCGACCAACCAGTTCCACGACGTGGCCGACACCACCGTGGGCACCACCCACGGCAGAAGAAGCAGAACCTTCCACAAGCCACCCGCGGGGATCTTCGTACGCAACAGCAGGCCAAGACCCAGGCCGGCAGCCCACGACCCGAACACACCCACGACGGTGAAGACGAGCGTGAAGACCGCCGCATGCCAGAACCCCGGCTGCTGCACCACATCCACGTAGTTCGTGAACCCGACGAACGCGCCGGCATCGATCAGGTCGCCATTGCGCAGCGACTGCCAACCGGCGTAGATCACCGGATACAGGTTCAGCAGAACCAGCAGCAACAGCGACGGAATGGCGAACAGCAAGAATGTCCACGTATGGGACATGGCACGATTCCGTTTACCCGAACTGGGTGAACGGCCCGACCCGGCCACTCCCACACCGTTACGCGCCTTCTTCAGCGCGCCGGCCACGGACTCGGTCGACATCAGCGAATCTCCTTAGAGCTAGAGCAAGAACCTCGTCATGGTGAAAACGGGTGGGCCCGCGCGAACACGCAGCGCCCACCCGCATTCAGCCCATTACTTCATGAGGCCTTCGATGGCGTTCTGCAACGTCGTCAGAGCCGTCTTGGCATCCGTCTTACCACCGAGGATCGACTGTGCGAAGTTGATCATCGGCTGAGTGCCGTCGACGGTGTTGGCGATGTTGTAGAACAGGCCCTTGCCGCCCGGAGCCGCCCACGTGCCGTAGATCGGGTTCCAGTCCTTCAGGATCTTCACCGTCACCGGGTCCGCCTTCAGCACGGAGGTGTCCGCGATCGACTTGAGCGGCGGCAGGCCGATGCCGGTCTTCTGCGTCCACAGCTTGGACATGTTCTTGTAGTAGTAGGTGAGGAACGCCTCGGAGCCCTTCTGGCTCGGGGTGTTCTTGTACATCATGATGTTGTTCGGGAAGTAGATGCCGCCCTTCTTGCCCGACGGGCTGGTCAGCGGATCACCGACGACCATGTCCGTAGCGACATCGCCGCCGACGCTGGCCGCGAGGCCTGCACCGTCCCAGCCGTAGCCGAACTTCTTGGCCTTCCACTGCGACTGCACGTTGGCGCTGGTATAGGTCGCCGCCGCGGGGTCGGAGTACCCGTTCTTCACGAGCTCCAGCACGTACTCCATGGCCTCTTCGTTCTCGGAGGTCACGCAGTCCGGCTCCTTCTTCTTGTTGAAGAGGCCGCCGCCGTTGTTGATCATGAACGCCGTCAGGATGTGGCTTCCGGTGAAGTTACCGGCACCCGAGCCCAGGCCGAAGCCATAGACGCCGTTCTTCTTGAGAGCAGCACAGACCTGCTTGTACTCGTCCCACGAGGTCGGCACGTCGACGCCCGCCTGCGACAGCAGCGTCTTGTTGTACCAGGAGCAGCGCACATCGAGGTTGTACGGCACGGCGGCATAGCCGTCGTCGGTCTTCATGGTTTCGAGCAGGCCCTCGAGGAAGTCGTCGTAGATGCCGTTGCTCTTCCACGAGTCCAGCAGGCTGTCGGCGTAGGCGATCTTGCCCTGATGGGCGAACTGGAACGCCTGGGTGCCACCACCGGAGCTGACCGCGGGACCCGTGTTGGATGCGACCGCCGAGGAGAACGTCTGGGTGAAGTTCGCCCACTGGATCTCCTGATAGGTGGCCGACGGAAGACCGCTCTTCGGCTTGTAGGCCAGGGTGATCTTCTTGTCGAGCTTGTTGAACTCCGTGTTACCCCACGGCATGTTCCAGAACTTCAGCGGCTTGCTGCTGCCACCACCGCCGGAACCGCCGCTGCCGCCGGAGCAGGCAGCGAGGAGAGTCGTCGCGGCGACGCCGCCGGCGAGGCCGAGAAAGCCGCGTCGGGTGAAGGCTGCGCCTGTGGATTCCGATGCCATTATCAGATCCCTTCCGTCCGTCCCGACGTCGGGCGTCGAGCGGAGATTCTTCGTTGAATGTGAGATTGGTGCGTCGGTCGCGGCCACGTCTTCCACGGCCGGTGCTGGTTATCTTTCAATCTTTTGTTGGACGTGTCAACATTTTATGAGGCGTACTCACGCGTGTCGCACCGACTGAAACCAAGATGTGATCAAGTCGTGGGAGCGCTCTCACGGAGAGGCTATACGACGTTTCGGGGAAGGGCCAAAACGTTACCCAGCCGTTGCCGTGGACCCTCTGACGACCAATTCGGTGGACAACTCCTCGCGGGCCGAGCCCGCGGACATTCCGGATCGCATACGCAGCAGCTTGCGCATCGCGGCCGCCGCCATCTCTTCGATCGGCTGGCGCACGGTGGTCAGTGACGGGGTGATCCAGGAGGACTCCGGCAGATCGTCGAAGCCCACCACGCTCACATCGCTCGGGACCTTCAGCCCGTGGCGCGCTGCCGCCTCGTAGACACCGAGCGCCATGTCGTCGGAACACGCGAACACGGCCGTAGGGCGATTGCTCGGCGCGAGCAGGCGCTCGGCGACGGCCGTTGCGCTCTCCCGGTCCCAGGCCGCCGCGCCGATCCGGCGATCGGAGAGCCGGATGCCTGCCTGCTCGAGGCCGGCGCGAAACCCGTCGACCCTGGCGCGGCTGTAGCGAAAGTCGCCGGCGCCGGCGATGACGGCCAGCTCGCGGTGTCCCAGGCCCACCAGGTGAGAGGCCGCGGCGTAACCGCCGGCCCAATCCGTGGTCCCGATGCTCGGCACACCGGCGGCGGAGTCGGCGGACGGATCGAGCAGCACCAGCGGGATGCCCGCTGCGCTCAGCAGCTGCAGTTGCGAACGACTGGGGGTGAGCAGCGCGATCGCGGCGCCGCGCGACCGGCGCGCGAGGAGGCGGGCCGCCCAGTCGGCGCCCGCGTCCTGATCCGGCCTGGCCACCGTCACGACGACATCGAGTCCGTCGTCGGCCGCCGCGCGTTCCGCGCCGCTGAGCACCAGGTTCGCCCACGACCCGGCCACCTTGCTGATCACCAGGTCCACCAGGCCTCCGGTCTCGTGGCTGCGCGCGGAGTCCTTCCTCGTGCGCCGCCGGTAGCCCGTCTCGTCCACCAGCCGCATCACCCGCTCCCGAGTGGTGACGGAGACGTCGGAGCGCCCGTTGAGCACTTTCGACACCGTGGGCACGGTGGTGCCGGCTCGGCGCGCAAGCTCAGCCATGGTCATCCGGGCCGACGTTTCGCCGCTCTGCGGTCCTCCGCCCGCTGTGCCGTCGCTCATGCCGCCCATCGTAGGACCCAAGTTGCGCAACTCTCTAGTCACTGTGCGCGCTTGATTTGCGCCGATGTACGATGCGATGATCAAGACATCCGCGTCGATTCCGCCTTCTAGTTGCGCAACTCCGACGCGATCCAGGCCCGAGAGCGTCACGAAGGAGTCGCGATGGCAGACAGCACGCCCCGCTTGCGGGTCGGCATGGTGGGGTACGCGTTCATGGGGGCGGCGCACGCCCACGCCTGGCGCACGGCCCATCGGTTCTTCGAGCTCCCGCTCACCCCGCAGCTGACAGCCGTGGCCGGCCGCAACGTCGCCGCGGTCACCGAAGCCGCCGAGCGTCAGGGCTGGGAGAGCGTGGAGACCGACTGGCACCGCCTGCTCGAACGCGACGACATCGATCTGATCGACATCTGCACGCCCGGAGACACTCATCGCGAGATCGCGATCGCCGCGCTCGAGGCGGGCAAGCACGTGCTGTGCGAGAAACCGTTGGCCAATTCGGTCGAGCAGGCCGAGGAGATGGCGGATGTCGCGCGCCGGGCCGCGCAGCGCGGTGTGTTCGCGATGTGCGGGTTCACGTATCGCCGCACTCCGGCGCTGACCCTCGCCCGGCGCTTCGTCGAGGAGGGGCGGCTGGGCGAGATCCGCCACGTGCGGGCCCAGTACCTGCAGGACTGGCTGAGCGATGAGACGGCGCCGCTCACCTGGCGCATGGACAAGAGCAAGGCCGGCAGCGGCGCCCTCGGCGATATTGGTGCGCACAGCATCGACATGGCGCAGTGGATCATCGGTTCGTCGATCACGGGCGTCTCGGCCGTCATGGACACGTTCGTGAAGGAACGGCCGGTCGGCGGAGATTTCGTGGGCCTCGGCGGTCACGGGTCGGACGCGGGGGAGAAGGGCCCGGTCACCGTGGATGACGCCGCCGCGTTCACCGCGCGGTTCGCGAACGGAGCTCTCGGCGTCTTCGAGGCGACCCGGTTCGCGCTCGGGCGCAAGAACGCGATGCGCATCGAGGTCAACGGCTCGAAGGGTTCGCTCGCATTCGACTTCGAGGAGTCCAACATTCTGCAGTACTTCGACGGATCGGACGACGGCGAGGCGCAGGGTTTCCGGCGGATCATCGTGACCGAGCCGGTGCATCCGTATGTGGGCAACTGGTGGCCTGCCGGGCACGGTCTGGGCTACGAGCACGGGTTCACGCACCAGGTCGTCGATCTCGTGCGGGCGATCGCCGCGGGTGAGCAGCCACGACCGTCGTTCGACGATGGACTTCAGGTGCAGCGCGTGCTCGCCGCAGTGGAGGCGTCCGCCGGCGACCGTTCTGCCTGGCGCGAGGTCGGCTGACCCGAGCGCCGCAGCTGAACAGCACACATCTCGACGAGACACAAAGGAGAACGCGCGATGACGCGACCGATCACACTCTTCACCGGTCAGTGGGCCGACCTGCCCTTCGAGGAAGTGGCGCGGCTCGCCGGTGAGTGGGGCTACGACGGCCTGGAGATCGCCAGTTGGGGCGACCACCTCGATGTGAACAAGGCGGCGACCGACCCGGCCTACGTGAAGAACCGTCTCGAGATCCTTCAGCGCAACGGACTGAAGGTCTTCACCATCTCGAACCACCTGGTGGGACAGGCCGTCTGCGACGACCCGATCGACCAGCGGCACCAGGACATCGTGCCTCCGCACGTGTGGGGCGACGGGGATGCGGAGGGTGTGCGGCAGCGCGCCGCCGAGGAGCTGAAGACCACCGCCCGTGCGGCAGCGGCCCTCGGCGTGAAGACGGTGACCGGCTTCACAGGATCCAAGATCTGGAAGACGATCGCGGGCTTCCCGCCTGTTCCGGACTCCATGATCGACGACGGCTACCAGGACTTCGCCGACAGGTGGAATCCCATCCTCGACGTGTTCGACGAGGTCGGAGTGCGGTTCGCGCTGGAGCCGCACCCGAGCGAGATCGCATTCGACTACTGGTCGAGCAAGCGCACGCTCGAGGCGATCGGCAACCGCGACGCCTTCGGGTTCAACTTCGACCCGTCGCACTTCGTGTGGCAGCAGATCGACCCGGTGACGTTCCTGCAGGACTTCGCCGACAAGATCTACCACGTGCACTGCAAGGAGTCGGTGACGCAACTCAACGGGCGAAACGGGCGACTGGCATCCCACCTGCCGTGGGGCGACCCGCGGCGCGGCTGGGACTTCGTCTCGACCGGGCACGGCGAGGTGCCGTGGGAGCCCATCTTCCGCACGCTCAACTGGATCGGCTACGAGGGCCCGACCAGCGTGGAGTGGGAGGACGCAGGCATGGATCGGCTCGTCGGCGGCCCGGAGGCGCTGCAGTTCGTGCGCAAGCTCGCCACGATCACGCCGCCGGATGCGGCGTTCGACGCGGCCTTCTCGCAGAGCCGCTGACCGCCGCCCGTTCTGCGCTGCGCGCATCCGGTGTCTCCGCTTTCCGCGTCGCCGCGGCCCCGTTCCTCCGAATGCGCCCGAACGACTCTGTACACCCCGCCTTGCGCCGACATTTCGGAGCACTCGCTAGCGGCAACCTGCGGCGGGGCGGCGGCTCGGGGCGGCAGGGGCGGCGACAAGCAATGAATTCGGGGCGGCCCGGCCGGCGACGGGCGGCCGGGCCGCGACGGAGGGGTTATGAGACCCGCTACGCCGAGGAGAAAGAAGACTTCGATGAGAGGAAAAAATGACTGACGCAACACGCCGCGCACTCATCGTGCGGGGCGGCTGGGACGGGCACGAGCCTGTTCAGACCACCGACTCCTTCGTGCCGTTCCTGAAAGAGAACGGCTTCGAGGTGCGCATCGAGGAATCGCCGGCGATCTACACCGACGAGGCCTACATGGACACCGTCGACCTGCTGGTGCAGATCAACACCATGAACACCATCGAGAAGGACCAGATGGCCGGTCTCGACCGCGCCGTCCGGAACGGCATGGGCATGGCGGGCTGGCACGGCGGCATCGCGGATGCTTACCGCAACGAGGCCGACTACCTGCACATGATCGGCGGCCAGTTCGCGCATCACGCGAACAAGGCGCCCAAGGATCAACTGGCCGGCGAGCAGTCGGACAACTACATTCCCTACACCGTGCACATCACGGAGCTGGGCAAGGTGCACCCGATCACCGAGGGCATTCAGGACTTCGACCTCGTCACCGAGCAGTACTGGGTGCTGAGCGACGAGCTGAACGACGTGCTCGCCACCACGACGCAGAGCGTGCGGTCGTGGGATGCCTGGCACCGGCCGGTCACGGCGCCCGCGATCTGGACGCGGCTGTGGGGCGAGGGGCGCATCTTCGTCTCTGCGCCGGGCCACAAGCTCGAGGTGGTGGACGACCCGAACGTGCGCACCATCATCGAGCGCGGACTGCTCTGGGCCGCTCGCGGATCCGGCCAGCCGGCACCCTCTGCTGCCGAGGTCACCGCCGCCCCGGCGGTGTCGGAATGAGCGCGCTGCGCATCGGCGTCATCGGCGTCGGGAACATCAGCACGCAGTACTTCGCGCACATCCCCAACCTGCCGAACCTCGAACTCGTCGCCGTCGCGGACATGAACGAGGAGCGGGCACGCGAGGTCGCCGCCGAGCAGGGCGTGCGGGCGCTGACCGTGGACGAACTGCTGGCGGATGCCGGCATCGACGCGGTTCTGAACCTCACGATTCCGCAGGCTCACGCCGCCATCGGCATCCGTGCGCTGCAATCGGGCAAGCACGTCTACGGTGAGAAACCGCTCGCGCTCGACCCGGCGGAGGCGGAGCCGCTGCTCGCTCTGGCGGAGCAGAAGGGACTGCGCGTGGGAAGCGCGCCGGACACGGTGCTGGGCACGGGCATCCAGACCGCTCGCAAGACGCTGGACGACGGCACGATCGGTCGGCCGATCGCCGCGGCCATCCACTGGAGCGCACCCGGGCACGAGCTCTGGCACCCGGCGCCGGCGTTCTACTACCAGCCCGGCGGCGGTCCGCTGCTCGACATGGGGCCGTACTACCTCACGAGCATCGTGACCCTGTTCGGTCCGATCGCCCGTGTCTCCGGCGTGGCGACCACCTCGTCGCGCGAGCGCCGCGTCGCGACGGGTCCGCTGGCGGGCACGGCCATTCCCGTGGATGTCGCCACTCACGTGAGCGCGCTGCTCGAGCACGAGAACGGCCTCACCACGACCCTCACCGTGAGCTTCGACGTGTGGAAGTCGCGCGCGCCGCTGTTCGAGGTGTTCGGCACGGAGGGGACCATGGCCGTGCCTGATCCCAACCGGTTCGACGGCGACGTCGAGATCGCCCTGGCGGCGACGAGAGAGTGGGAGACCGTGCCGGTGTCGGCCGGCTGGGCCGACTCGGGCCGGGGCTTCGGTTTGGCAGACATGGCCCGTGCCATCGAGACGGATCGGCCGCATCGCGCCAGTGGCGCGATGGCGTTCCACGTGCTCGAGGTGATGGACGGCATCCTTCGTGCTGCCGCCGATCACTCCGTGGTCGAGATCGGGAGCACCCTCGAGCGCCCGGAAGCGGTGCCGCTGGACTCGACGCCGGCGACCTGGTGATGCCGTGCGGGCTTCGGCACTGACCCGCCTTCCCCGTTCATAACTCAGGCCCGCGGGTCGCGCCTCGGGGCGCGGCCCGCGGGTTCCTGCTGTCCGGGGTTGCGGCGCCGCGCGGACACGGCGCGCGGGCCTGAATTCCGAACGGGCGCCGTCGCCGCGCCGCGCCCCGCCCTCCGAGGTGGCACCTCCGCACGCTCTTGTGGCACCTCCGCTTGCTCTTCTTCGGCGTTCCGGTGTCACGAAACGCGGGCGCGGCGGCGGCGGTGGAGGTCGCATTCTGCGACAGCGGAGTGGACGGGAGGGGTGGGCGTGATGCCGGAGGGCGGCGAAGCGTCGCTGGTGGGTGATAGGGGCAGCGGGCGGCGGAAGTGGTAGTGGGTAGTGGCGCAGCGAGCAGCCGAGGGCGCCCTGGGGGCGGTATCGTCGCTGACGCACCATTCAAGGCACGAATCGTTTCGAGTCGAATCGGAGCCGGAGCACCGGACCCGCTAGGGTGACGGAGTGAAAGAGCGCTCTCACGGGCATCCGAACGTGGAGTCGCGCTCGTGACGATGACAACCAGACGCAGGGCGTCCGTGCCGCGGCCACGCGTCGATCAGGCAGGAAAGACATGACACAAGGCAGTGACGACTACCGCGACAGCGGTCTGCAGTTCCCCGACTCGTTCGTCTTCGGTTCGGCGACAGCGTCGTACCAGGTCGAGGGCGCGGTCAAGGACGACGGCCGTCAGCCGTCCATCTGGGACACCTTCAGCCACACCCCGGGCAAGATCTGGAACGGCGACACCGGTGACGTGGCCGACGACCACTACCACCGCCTGGATGCCGACCTCGACCTCATGAAACAGCTCGGCCTGCACGCGTACCGGTTCTCGATCGCGTGGCCCCGTGTCATCCCCACGGGTCGCGGCAAAGTGAACCTGCCGGGCGCCGACTTCTACTCGCGCCTCGTCGACGGTCTGCTGGAGCGCGACATCACTCCCGTCGCCACGCTCTACCACTGGGACCTGCCGCAGGTGCTCGAAGACGAGGGCGGCTGGCCCAACCGGGAGACCGCGTACGCCTTCGCCGACTACGCCGCCGCTGTCGGCGAGCGTCTGGGCGACCGCGTCGCCGTCTGGACGACGCTGAACGAGCCGTGGTGCTCCGCCTACCTCGGCTACGCCTCAGGCGCTCATGCACCGGGCCGCACCGATGGCGCCGACGCACTGCGCGCCGTGCACCACCTCAATCTCGGCCACGGCCTCGCGCTGCAGGCGCTGCGCGCAACGGTCGCGAACGACGAGGCTCAGTATTCGGTCACTCTCAACCTGCACGTGCTGCGTCCCGAGGGCGACACGGGCGACGAGGCCGTTCGCCAGATCGACGCACTCGGCAACCGCGCGTTCACGCACCCGATGCTGAAGGGCGAGTACCCCGCAGACCTGCTCGAGGACACCAAGTCGGTCACCGACTGGTCGTTCGTGCAGCCGGGCGACCTCGACACGATCAACCAGCCCATCGACATCCTGGGCGTCAACTACTACTCCACCAACCGGGTGCGCCTCTGGGATGGCAGCAGCGAGCGCCAGCACGCCGACGGCCACAAGGACGTCGGTGCTTCGCCGTGGCCGGCTGCCGACCGCGTCGAGTTCCTGGAACAGCCCGGCCCGTACACCGAGATGGGCTGGAACATCGAGCCGGAGGGCCTCTACGACCTGCTCGTCTCGCTGCACGACGAGTTCCCCGAGCAGCCGCTGATGGTGACGGAGAACGGCGCGGCATTCCCGGATGTCGTCTCTCCCGATTCCGAGGGAGCCGCCGTTCACGACGCCGACCGCATCGACTACCTGCGCCGCCACATCACCGCCGTGCACCGTGCACTGCAGGACGGTGTGGATCTGCGCGGCTACTTCGTGTGGTCGCTCTTGGACAACTTCGAGTGGGGCTTCGGGTACTCCAAGCGATTCGGTATCGTCCGCGTCGACTACGACACGCTGGAGCGCCTGCCGAAGGACAGCGCCGGCTGGTATTCCGAACTCGCCTCGAGTCGCCGCATTCCGGAGTAGGGCTCCTTCGCCGGGCGGAGCACGTCACCAGCGGTTGTGCACGTCCTCCGCCCAGCCGAGCACGCCGTCGACTGCGACCTTCTCGCCGCCATCGTCGAGCATCCAGCCGGTGTAATGGCCGAAGCACTGATGCGTCGACGAGGAGACGACGAGGAAGTTCGTCGTACCCGCGCGGTCGAAGAACGGCCTGAACGTGAGGTCGGCGCGGTCACCGGTGATGCGCCACGGTCGCAGATAATCGTCGCGGTCGAACTCCCAGTGCAGAACGCCGGCGATCTTGTTCACGCGGCCGTCCACGCTGAACGAGTGCTCGGTCGGGCCGTGATGCGGGAGCCATTCGCCGCCGAGCTGCACGCCGATGCGGTGCCCGTTCACCATGCCGGATGCCGCGCCCCAGTTCCACGAGACGCGGTACGGCCAGCGGCCGCGGCCGTGATCGAGCACGCCGAACGACTCGCCCTCCGGGAACGCGAAGTCGAGCCCGTCGACGGTGAGGTTCCCGCTCACCGGGCGGGCGACATCCTTCACCGAGTACTGCAGGTGCCGGTCGTCCCAGGCGGCGGCGACGCCCATGGCCTCGTGTCCGGGCGGGCGCAGCACGGTCACATCGAGCCGCACCCGAGGCACGCGGGCGCGAATGGCCGTGCCCTCGCCGACCTCGTCGATCTCGATCGTCAGATCGTTGGCGGATGCTCGTGCCGGTCCGTGCGCAAACGACTCCGGCAGCCGCACGCTCGAGCCGAACGGCGCGATGGCCACATGGTCGATCTCGGTGAGGGTCTCGCGTTGCAGCACCCACACCTCGTGCAGGGCCGCATAGTCGAGGGCCGACACGGTGAGGGCGACGATGTGTGTCGGCGAGGTCAGCGCCCAGTATTCCCAGCGCTTGTTGCGCCCCCATGCGTACGGCAGACGTCCCCGCCGCGCTGCCGCCACCCCGCTGGTGTCGTGCACCTGATGACGGCTCCAGCCCAGGGCCTCGTGGTTGAGCCTGCCGTTGGGCAGACAGAGGGCGACGGGCTCGTGCAGCTCCCGTTCTGCGGCGACGCTCTCCGCCTCCGCGCTCACCGGGCGCTCCGAATGGGCAGCACGGCGAGCGCTCCGAGCACGGCGAACCCGATGCCGGCGACGAAGATCGACGCGTATCCGCCGCTGACGGTGATCAACGCCCACGCGACCGCGGGTGTGAGCGCCTGCGGCAACGTCGTTGCGAGGTTCAGGATGCCCAGCTGGCGCCCCGTCTCCATTCCCTCGCCGGGCAGCACCTCCGTCATCAGCGCGAGGTCGACGCTGAGGTACACGCCGTAGCCGAACCCGAACAGGGCGGCGAGCACGATCATCCCGGTCACGGTCGGCCAGATCAGCGGGATGGCCAATGCGGCGCCCATGATGAGCGAGGAAGCCACGACGAACGGCTTGCGGCGTCCGATGCGATCGGAGAGCTTGCCCGAGGCATACGTGCTGACCAGTGCGCCGAGCAGCTGCACGACGGTGAGGATGCCGGCGAACGAGTTCGACGCGTCGATGCTCAAGTGGATGTGGTCGCGCAGAATGTAGAGCAGGTAGCTCTGCACGCCCTGGTAGGCGAGGATCATCAGAAACCGGGCGGCGAACGCCCACGCGAAGTCCGGATGCTTGCGCGGGCTGACCCAGAACCCCGCGAAGAACTCGCGCCAGGAGAACGGAACGCGCTCGGCGTCCTTCGACGAGAAGTCGCGGTTGAAGAGCACGAACCCGAACGACGACAGCAGCACCAGCACGGCGAACAGGGTGTAGCCGATTCCGATCATCTCCGCGAATGCCCCGGCGATCAGCACGCCGGCACCCATGCCGAGAATCGTGCCCATGGCGAGCACGGCGGATGCCACGCCGCGGCCTTTGCGCGGCACCCGGTCGGTGATGATGGCCGGGAGCGGCGCGTTCAGCACGTTGAGCAGCATCATGAGGAGCACGTAGAAGACGGTGATCCAGAGCAGCGTCGCGGCGCCGGAGAGCAGGATCATCAGGATCGCCGATCCGGATGCGCCGATGACCACCCACGGTGCGCGCTTGCCCATGCGGCTGCGGGTGCGATCGGAGAACGCTCCGATCAGGGGCTGCACGAACAGCGTGGCGATGGATCCCGCCGTCGTGACGATCGCGAGGTTCGCCACTTTCGCGGCGGGGTCGTACGCCTGCACCTGATTCGGGATGAAGATCACGATGAACGCCGCGTAGCACGACAGCAGCACCGTGTTCACCAGGAAAAGCCAGACGAGCAGGCGGCGTTGGCGCGACGCGGCCGTGGCGACGTCGGCGGATGCGAGTGTTCGGGTCACTTGCTTCAGCTCCTCTTCGAGTCGCCCCACTATATGCGCCGCGCGTTGCCCCAGTGCAACGTTGGAACGACATCCGGGATCGACTTGTTACCCGTCACCGGCGCCGGTAACAGCCGGGCGAATAAGTTCGGACCGCGAACGAGAATGCCGTTATGCTTCCGGAGTGACCGCAGCCCGCTCGGCGTCTTCGTCGGATTCCACCCGCGCGCGACCGTCGCTCGGCAGCAACCTCGACGGGGTGCGTCAGCACAACCTCGGCACGATCCTGCGCCTCGTGCACGGTACGCCCGGCAGGTCGCGCTCGGAGCTGACGAGAGCCACCGGTTTGAGCAGGTCCACCATCGGCGCGCTCGTGGCGGAGCTGAGCTCGCTGGGTCTCGTCTCCGAGATCGAACCGCGCGTGTCCACCGGGGTGGGCCGACCGAGCCCCGTCGTGCGGGCCAATCCCGACGTCGTGGTGGTCACGGTGAACCCCGATATCGACGGCGTCTCCGTGGGCGTCGTCGGATTGGATGGCAGCCTGCACCGGCGAGTGCGTCACGCCACGGCGGCCCCTCCCACTGCTGCCGAGGCCGCTCGCATCGTCGCCAACGTGCTCGAGGGTCTGCGTGCCCTCTTCGACAGCGGCCTGCGCCCGGTGGGCATCGGCGCGGCCGTGCCCGGAAGCGTGCGCGAGGCCGACGGTGTCGTGCGACTCGCACCGCACTTGGAATGGGTCGACGAGCCGTTCGCCGCCCTGCTCGGCGAGGCCACAGGCCTTCCCTCGCAGGTGGCGAACGACGCGAGCCTCGGTGCCACCGCCGAGCACCTCTTCGGCGCCGGCCGAGGCATCGACGACCTCATCTATCTGAACGGCGGGTCCGGCGGCATCGGCGGTGGCGTCATCACGCGTGGCCTTCCGCTTCTCGGTGGCTTCGGCTTCGCGGGGGAGTTCGGCCACACACTGGTGAACTCGCAGGGCGGGCGCTGCCACTGCGGGGCAATCGGATGTCTGGAGACCGAGGTCTCGCAGGCGCGCCTTCTCGGGGCGCTCGGCCTCGACGATCCCGACGCGCTGGCAGAGGCGGTTGAACACCTCGACGAGGCGGGTCGTGCGGAGGTGGAACGTCAGACCGGTTACCTCGCCGTGACGATCCGCAACGCGGTGAACGTGCTGAACCCGCGGCGCGTGGTGCTCGGCGGCTTTCTGGGGCTGCTGCTTCAGGCCGCGCCCGAACTGCTCGACGGCGAGGTGCGCGCGCAGTCGCTGGCGGCATCCGTCGAACCGGTGGAGATCGTGCGGGCGGAACTCGGAACCGACGTGCTCATCGTGGGCGCCGCGGAACTCGCGTTCACGCGGCTGGTGGCGGAGCCGACGGCCATTCAGCGCTGACTGCGCCCGACGGGCGCCGTTGCGTCACGCCGATGAGCGAACCGGCTACGGCGGCGGCTCGGCAAGCGGACCCGGCTTAGGCTGCCTGGCATGATCATCCCGCTCGCGATCTCCGCCAGCCTCGATGTGACCTACGAGGTCGACGAGCTGCGCCACGGCGACATCACGCGCCCGAACGCGGTGACGAGGGTCGCCGGCGGCAAGGCGCTCAACGTTGCTCGCTCCGCGGCCGCGCTCGGCGCCGAGGTGCAGGCGATCGTCGCCCTCGGCGGACCGATCGGTGACTGGGTGCGCGCCATGCTCACTGACGACGGCGTGAGCGCCACGGTCATCCCGTTGCGGCGGGTGACCCGCACGTGCACCGCGGTCGTGGAGTCTGCCGAGTCGACCACGAGCACCGACCTCTATGAACCCGCGACGGCGCTCGACGTGGACGAGTGGGATGCCTATGCCGCCGCCGTGCGCACGCTCGTCGGAGAGGCGGTCGCCCTGGGTCCCGCGCCGTGGGTCGCGCTGTCGGGCTCGGTGCCACCCGGCGTTCCCCTGCAGCAGTTGGGTGCGCTGCTGGGCGAGCTTCGTGCCCGCGGTGCACACGTCGTCGTGGACGGGTCCGGTGACGGACTGCGTGCCACGGCGCCGGCGGCGGAGCTGATCAAGGTGAACCGCGGTGAGGCGAGCGAGCTGATGGAGACCGACTTCGGCAGCGCGGCCGACGCGTGCCGAGCGCTGCGCGAGCGATTCGGAGCCGACGCGGTGGTCACCGATGGTGTCGCAGGTTCCGCGGCTCTGATCGGCGAGGTCGAGGCAGCCGTCCCCGCGCCCCGGATGCGCGGGCGGTTCCCAGCGGGCAGCGGCGACTCGTTCCTCGGCGGCTTGCTCGCCGCATTCGAACGGGGTGAGGATGCGCGATCGGCGCTCGCCGCGGCATCCGACGCCGGCGTGCGGAACGCGCTCGTGCCCGGGCAGGGAAGGCTCGCGCCGGCGTCGTGAGTGCCGCCCCTCGCGGGCCGGCCGCCGCCCCGGGGCCGCCCGGGCGTGCCGATCCCGGCGATCTGGCAGGCGACACGACGTCAGGCGGTTTGGCGGGCGACGCGACGCGGGGCGGTCTTGTAGGCGACAGCACGTGAGGCGGTCTTGTGGGCGACACGACGTCAGGCGACCTGGTTCGTGGGCCGACCCCCGGGCGAATGCGTTAGACTGGTCTCGAATCGATTCGAGATCCGCGACGTCGTCGCCCACTCGCATCGAGTACCACCGAGCCGAACAGATCAGCCAGCGGACGCCCACCAGGGTGCGAGGGCAGTCACTGTTCGGCTCGAATCGTCGCGGCATCGCCGCACGCTCCACCTCTTTCGTGCACGTCGGTCGCCCACCGTGGCTCCGGCGGTGCCGCCCGACCCTGCCCGCTCGCCGACCTCGCCGGATCCGCCTCGCATGACTGCCACCAAGCCCATCCCCGTCCTTCCCGACACTGCCCGTGCCGACGCTGCCCGCCTCGACTCGCGGCGCCTCGACCCCCGGCGCCTCGACGCAGACAGCCTCGACGGTGACCGCCTCGACGACGCCGAGCTCGAGGATGCCCGCACCGCAGGCATCCCGGTCGTCGGGATCACCGCGGGCATGCCGACCGGTGGCATCCCGACCATCGAGCACACCGGCCGCCGGACGAAGAGGCGCGGGCCCATCACGGCGCCCGTGTCGGTGCGGCACCCCGGTGACGCGCTGCCCACGCGCAAGCGGGTGGCGTACATCCTGATTCTCGGTGCGCTCACCGCGCTCGGGCCGTTCACGATGGACACGTACCTTCCGTCGATGCCCAGGCTCGAGACCGACTTCCACGTCTCCACGGCCGTGATCCAGCTCACGCTCACGGCCACGACCATCGGCTTCGGACTGGGCCAGCTCATCGTGGGCCCATGGAGCGACAAGGTCGGTCGGCGCATGCCGCTCGTGATCGCGACTTCCATACACATCCTCGCCTCGCTCGGCGTGGCGCTCGCGCCGAACGTGGAACTTCTCAGCCTGTTCCGTCTGCTGCAGGGCCTCGGTGCCGCGGCGAGCAGCGTGGTGGCCATGGCCATGGTGCGCGACCTGTTCAGCGGGCACCGTCTGGTGACGATGCTCTCGCGGCTCGCGCTCGTGAACGGCCTCGCCCCGGTGATCGCGCCGGTGCTTGGCTCCCAGCTGCTGCTGATCATGCCGTGGCGCGGCATCTTCTGGGTGATCGCGTCGTACAGCGCGGTGATGCTCGTGTGCCTCGTGCTGTGGATCCGGGAGACGCGCCCGCTCGAGGCGCGACTCGCCCTGGGGCACTCCAGCGTGCTGCAGCGCTTCCGCTCCGTTCTCAGCGACCGCGTCTACGTCGGCATCGTGATCGTGAGCGCCATGAACTTCTCCGGACTGTTCTCCTACCTCTCGTCGAGCTCGTTCGTCTTCCAGGGCGTGTATTCGCTGGATGCCCAGCAGTACGGAGCGCTCTTCGCCGTCAACTCGGTGGGCATCATCATCGGAGTGCAAAGCGCCGCGCGCCTGGCGAAGAAGGTGGGTCCGCAGTGGGTGCTCGCGGTGTCGACGGCGACGATGTCGATCTCGGCCGCGTTGATCGTGATCCTCTCCAGTGCGGGCATCGGCGGCATGTGGGGCGTCATCGTTCCGCTGTGGTTCTTCATCACGTCGTGCGGCTTCGGATTCCCGTGCGTGCAGGTGCTCGCGTTGAACGGGCACGGCGCGGAGGCAGGAACCGCGGCATCCCTCCAAGGCGCCTCGAACTTCGCGATCGCCGGCCTCATCTCACCGCTCGTCGGCCTGCTCGGTGTGGCCAGCGCCGCGCCGATGGGTATCGTGATGCTCGGCTGCTCGATCGTGTCGGTCTGCGCGCTCTGGTTAGTGGTGCGTCCGCGCACCGTGCCGGCGCTGGCGCACTGACAAGCCGTCGTCACTCAGCCCGCCGAGGCGAACCGACTCGACGCCATCCGCCGAGACACCTGCGTAGGCACCGGTCGCGAGCCGGCACGACGCACACGTGAGAATCAGAGAGGACGCCGTGCCAGACATCCGCCCGTACCGGCCAGAAGACCGCGACGACATCCGGGAGATCTGCATCGCCACCGGGCGATCGGGCACGGGAGCCGCCGGCTGGCTCGAATCTGACGACCTGCTCCCCGACATCTACGCCTTGCCGTACGTGGACTTCGAGCCAGCAACCGCGTTCGTCGTCGACGTGGACGGTCGGGCGACGGGTTACATCCTCGGGGTGCCCGACACCCGAGCGTTCGTCGCCCGGCTGCGCGAAGAGTGGTTGCCCGGTTTCGAGGCGAGGTATCCGCTCACCGGCGAGAACACGCCGACCCAGAACTTCGTGCGCGACGGACGCAATCCCGAGCGGATGCTCATCCCCGAGCTGGATGCCTACCCCGCCCACCTGCACATCGATCTGCTTCCCGTGCTGCAGGGGCAGGGCTTCGGCCGCCGGCTGGTGCGCACGCTGAACGAGGCGCTCGCGCAGCGTGGCGTACCTGGCGTGTGGCTCGAGTACGGCCCCGACAACGTGAACGCGGCGGCGTTCTATCGTCGGCTCGGGTTCGAACCGCTGCCATCCGGAACGGGCGGCACTCGGGTGGGCATGCTCACCGACGCGACGGTCTGAGCGTCAGAGCCAGGTGGCTACCGGAAGGCGTTCGAACCAGTAGAGCCACTCGGGGCGGCTGGAGCGCAACTCAGAGAGGGTGATCGGCTCGGCGGGAGTCGCAATCGGTCTGTCGAGCGTTTCGGCCAGGTCTTCCATGTCGGAGCGCGACCAGTACTGGCCCCGGAGGCGGATACGCGCCGTCCCCGAGCGATCGAGGATGAACAGATTCGGTTGCGTGTCGAGCTCGTTGTCCCGGTACAACTCGACCATGTGCAGCGCGCCGATGTCGGAGTTCGAGATCTCGCTGACGTGGCCGAGGAATCCGTACTCTCGCACGCGGTAGGGGGAGACCACCACGCGAGTGCGGCGGTAGCGGACCACGAAGAGGAGAGCGACGACCACGGCGAGCAGATGCACTCCGAAGACGATGGGCCACGTGCCGACGTGGACGGTGAGCCAGTAGGCGACGGCGAAGACCGGTGTCGTGAGTGCGAGGCCCGCGAGGATGCCGCTGATCAAAAGGTGGCGGTGGGGTCGAAGCACACGTGTCTCCGTCATGACCACCTGTTCGGAAAGCACAGACGCTCCTCCACCTATGAGGGCATTGCATCGCGGTATTCCGCGGTCGCTGAGTGCGATCGCCTGGTTGCGGATCGAACGTCCGCAGACGAAAGGGACGAGGACCACCACCCGATTCGCCTCGTCGCCTGAGACGCCAGACTAGTCGTCTTCGCGCCCGGATAGAACCCCCATTCTTCCCTCAGCCGACCGATTGCGTGCACATCGAGCGGATCGAACGGGTATTTTGGTTTGTGCGGCATCGGTTTTCGGGTGCCCGTGAGTTGGGAGACCTGACCGTAATGAATGTGATCGCTCTGATCGTGTCGTTCGCCCTGTTCGTCGGCGGCTTGCTGCTGATGGGCTATGCGGCGGAGTTCGTCGGCTGGCAAGGCGCCACGTTCATCGCGGGAATCCTGGCGGTCGCACTGTCCATCGGGCTGCCGGTGCACGTGCTGACGAAGCTCGACTGAGCAAGCGACTCGCGAGCCGTTCGGTCGTGGCCGAGGCCGCGCCGACGGCGCGGGACGCGGCCGGACCGTGCACCACTAGACGACCAGGGGTTGCTCGACCACCAGTTCGCCGTGCTCGACGAGCCAGCGCACAGCCTCCAGAACGGTCTCCAACGAGCTATGTCCGGGCGCGTAACCGAGCAGTTCGTGCGCCTTCTCTGCGCTGAAGCACGGGCTCCGTTCCAGGTGCTCCCGGCTCGTCGCCGCGTGCTCGGCAGACATGCCGGAGGCGAACTCGTCCCAGTCGACGGACTCGAGCCGGGCCGTCTGGCCGAACCAAGAGGCCGCCGCGGCAGCGAAGCCGCGGACGGTGAGCGCCGCCGACGAGACGATGTTGAAATCCTCGCCCGCCGCGCGATCGCGATGCGCCACTGCCAGCTCGAACGCCTGCGCCACGTCGTCGGCATGCACATGGTGAACGGTCTCCGCGCCGAAGCCCGGGACGCGAAGCGACCGGCCGGCGGCGAGCGTCTGCCAGACCGTCGGGTCGAGGTTGCCGACCGGGCCGATCGGCGCCCAACCCGGGCCCGAGATGTGACCGGGGTGCAGCGAGGTGGTGACGAGACCCCCGGATGCGGTTTCGGCCTTCAGCAACCGGGCTATCCGTTCCTTCTGCACGCCGTACTCGCCGAACGGCGGCGTCATCGTCGTCTCCGTGGTCGGTACGAGGGCGCTGCGACCGCACCGCCAGATGGACCCGCATTCGATCAGGTGCCCCACCTCGCCGCGGAGCCGCGCGACCAGCGAGGATGCCGAGTCGAGGGTGAAGCACACCAGGTCGATCACGACATCGGGACGTAGCTCCGCAACTCGATTCGGGAAGCTTCCGTCGGCATCCTCGTGCTGTCGGTCCGCGACCACCTGTCGCACCTGTGCCCATTCGGGGGAATCGGTGTAGGCGCGGCGAGTGCCGCGGCTGATGTTGATCACCTCGTGTCCTGCGCGCACCAGTCGTGGCAGCAGATAGGTGCCGATGTGTCCGCTGCCGCCGACGACGACGATTCGCATGGTTCTCCTTACTGCACCGCGTTCGACAGGCCCGAGTTCAAGAGCGAATGTCGTAGGTCGCGGAGGCCCCGGTGCCCACGGTAAGCCTTCGCTCCCGTGCCGGCTCGGTGGCCGGCGTGGAGCGGGCGATCGACGGGAGGCCGGTGCGGTCTTCTGATCAGGCGAAGGTGGCTGCGTCGATCACGAAGCGGTAGCGCACGTCGGAGGCCAGCACGCGATCCCATGCCTCGTTGATGTACGAGGCATCGATCAATTCGGTGTCGGGCACGATTCCGTGCTCCGCGCAGAAGTCCAGCATCTCCTGGGTCTCGCGGATGCCGCCGATGCTCGATCCCGCGAACGACCGTCGGTTACGGAAAAGACTGAACACGGTGACCGGGAGCGGTTGAGGCGGGGCTCCGACGTTGACCATCGTGCCGTCGAGGCGCAGCAGCGACAGATAGGCGTCCAGGTCGAGCGGAGCCGAGACGGTGTTGACGATCAGGTCGAAGGTGTTCGCCAAAGTGGTGAACGTCTCGGGATCCTCCGTGGCACGGTAATCATCGGCGCCGAGCCGCGCGCCGTCGTCCTTCTTCGCCAGGGTGCGCGAAAGCACAGTGACCTCGGCACCCATCGCGTGAGCGAGCTTGACGGCCATGTGCCCGAGGCCGCCCATGCCCACAACGGCGACCTTCTTGCCGGGGCCGGCGTTCCAGTGCCTCAGCGGCGAGTACGTGGTGATGCCCGCGCAGAGCAGTGGGGCGGCCGAGGCGAAGTCGAGGGACTCTGGCACGTGGAGCACGAAGTCTTCGTCGACGACGACGTGGGTGGAATAGCCGCCCTGCGTGATGGTGCCGTCTACGTCGACGCTCCCGTACGTGCCGGTGTTGCCGTTCAGGCAGTACTGCTCCTGGCCGGCGAGACAGTTCTCGCAGGCGCGGCAGGAGTTGACCATGCACCCCACCCCGACGCGATCACCGATGCGGTGCTTGGCGACGTCGGCGCCGACCTCGGCGACGATCCCGACGATCTCATGGCCCACGACGAGCGGGTGCTGCACCGGCCCCCAGTCCTCACGAACGGTGTGGATATCGGAATGGCAGATCCCGGCGTACCTGATCTCGATGAGGACATCCTTGGGTCCCACGTCACGGCGGGTGATCGTGGTCGGCGCCAAGCGCGACCCGGCGGATTCGGCGGCGTAAGCATTGACAGTGAGCACGGCTTCTCCTTGCAGGTGGTGGCTCTTCGAGGTGCGGGACGCGGGCCCGCTGTGCCGACGACGCGCATCCTCATCCCGGTCGGGGTCGAGAAAAACTCTGTCGACGTGCTGCGGCTCGCGCTCGCGGCAGACGGATACGAGCTTCGCGGCGATCACCACGGTCGCGGGTCACGTCGAGCGCGAGCGCCGTGCGCGATTCCGCCTGGCGGACGAGTGGGCGGCGAGGCCACCGATCGCATACCGGGCGAGTTCGAGCACGGACCACGCGGTATCCGTCGGCCCAGCGTAGCCGGTGAGCGCGAGGGACGTCGTCGCTGTCGCTGTCATGTCCGCCCCGCGGCGATCACCTTCAGCAGGGATCCTCTCACCGCTGAAACGACGATCGCCCCCACCGACCTCCGGGGACGAGGTGGTGGGGGCGTGCGTCATGTGGCTAGTTCGGGTCATCGCCACGGTGCTGCAGCTTTCGGGTCGCTGCAACTGATACGAGTATGGAGGACGAAGCTCAACAGACCAGTACAGGTCGCGCAGCGTCGCCGCAGTCTTTCCTCAAGGGTCTTGTCAGCATGCGCGGGCCGCTCAGGATGCGCAGATCCTCCAGGGGCGGACTGCGGGAGCTCGAGACCGTCACGGACATCCCGTCGGCACGCCCGCCAGCACGTAGAACCCGCGCGGTCAGCGTCCACGACTCGGCTACGCGCCGAGACCGGTCCGGAACCCCTCACGCCAGCTTGCGTAGCGCGGCGCCCAGCCGAGCACGGCTTTCGCCTTCGCGTTCGAAGATCCGCGTGCCGTCGTCATCCACTGCACGCCGAAGTCACCGATCATCGGACGCGCCATCCATGCGGGAATGCGCATCGGCTTCTTGCCGCCAGCCGCGCTGGCGAGCACCGGAAGCCACTCGGACACGGTGGCAGGGTCATCGTCGACGATGTTGTACAGGCCCGGCTCGCCGCGGGTCGCAGCCGCAGCCGTCGCCATCGCCGCGTCATCGATGTGAGTGAATGACCAGACCCCGCGACCGCCACCGACCACGGGCATCTTGCCTTTGGCGACCAGCTCGAGCATCTCGCCGCCCGTGCCGAGGCTCTGACCCGGGCCGTACAGAGGCCCGTATCGAACGACGAGTCCGCCCGCTGCGAAGGTCGCTGCCTCGAGGTGGGTGATCGCGGCCAGGCTCTCGCGTGCGGATGCGACGGGATGAGGCTCTAGCGGGTCTTCCTCGGTCTTCACCCAGGACCCGGTGTGCTCGTTCGTCCACCCAGTGAAGCTCTGCACGACGAAGCGACTCGTTCCGGCCTGCCGTCCAGCGGCGAGCAGCGCATCTGTGGCGCGCGTGCGCAGCTGATTGGTGACGGCGAAGGATGAGTCGAGCTTCTTGAGATTTATGCTTCCCGCCAGAGAGGTGAGCTCATGGACGATGACGTCGGGCCGGGCATCCAGCACCGCTCGTCGAACGGAGTCCGCATCCAGGCCGTCCATGATGACGCCGTGACCGCCCGCAGCATCGATGCGGCTCGTGCCCTTGGCAGAACGGGACGTTCCGATGACCTGGTGACCTTCGGCCACGAGAAGGGGAACGAGCCGAGATCCGATGGCCCCGGTGGCGCCTGCGATGAATACCTTCATGGTGTTTCTCCTGTCTGTCATCCCCTTCGACGGATGACAGTGCCTGCGTGTGACAGACTCCCCAGCATGGATCTCGCCGTCGAAGCCGAGGCGCTCCGTCCGCTCATGTTCTCGATCGCGTATCGGATGCTCGGTAGCGTTACCGACGCGGAAGATGTCGTGCAGTCCGGGCTGCTGCGCCTGCACGAGCACATGCGGGCAGGCGAGGTCATCGAGCGACCGGATGCCTTCGCCTCGACGGTGACGACGCGTCTCTCGATCGACGCGCTTCGTTCGGCGCGCCGTACCCGCGAGATGTACGTCGGCCCGTGGCTGCCCGAGCCGTTGCTTATCGACGATGTCGACCCTGGGCGGCAGGTCGAGCATGATGAGACGGCGTCCATGGCCGTGCTCAGGATGCTCGAACGGCTCGGCCCCGTGGAGCGGGCCGTGTTCGTGCTGCATGATTCGCTCGGCCTCGACTACGACGAGATCGCCGAGATCGTGGAGCGCACGCCCGCTGGGTGCCGCCAGATCCTGCATCGCGCCCGCCTGCGCGTGGGGGCGGATGGTGTTCGGTTCGAGGTGGACCGGGCCCGTTCCGCCCGTCTTGCCCAAGACTTCCTTCGGGCTCTACGCAATGGCGACGTGGATGGCGTCGTGCGCGTGCTCGCGAACGACGTGGTGCTGACGGCCGACGGCGGCGGCAAGGCGCCGGCCATCCAGCATCCGATGCAAGGAGACGTCGCCGTCGCCCGATTCCTCATCGGGCTCATGCGTCGCGGCGAGAGGCTCGGTGTGCGCGCCGAGCCCGTCTTCGCCAACGGGGAGCACATTTTGGTGTTCCGCGGTGCGAATGACGCGACGCTGTCAGTGCTCATCCTGCACATCTCCGGCGGCGCGATCCAGTCGCTGTCGAACCAGCTGAACCCCGACAAGCTTCGGCATCTCGGCCTTACGGGCGACCTGTTCGCGCTGGTGAGGGGCGAGAACGACGAGAACACCGAGCGCTGACGGCGGCAGCGGGTACAACGCTCGACTCGTCCAACCAAAAGCGGTTGAACCCTCCAAACCGAGGGCCCGACCGGTCACGATGTCCCGCGACATCACACGGCGGAGGATGGGGGATTCGAACTTTTGCAGTTCTATCGACATGAAGGTGCATGTTCCGTGTGACTCCGGCGTTTTCGGGTGCTGGCGTGGGAGGCCATAGATGCAACGCGTGGCCGCCGGGCGTTCGCACACCGCGTTCATCGATGCCCGGCACATCGGCAAGGTCGATGCAGGAGGAGCGCGACTGGCTGTTGAACACCTCGTTGAAACCGGTCGCACGCGCATCGCGATGGTCAACGGACCGACGCAGAATGCAGCTGCTCAGAACCGCGCCGCCGGAACGGTCGAGGCTCTGGCAGAAGCCGGCCTCGAGCTCGTCGGTGGAACCCCGCTGAGCGGCGACTGGAGTGAGCACTGGGGACGCGAAGCAGCAGCACTGCTGCTGCGGCGCGGCCTCGAGTTCGACGCCGTCTTCGCTGCGAGCGACCAGATCGCCCGCGGGGTGGCGGATGCCCTGCGTGAAAGTAGCAAACGCATCCCGCAGGATGTCGCCGTGGTCGGTGTGGACAACTGGGATGTCATGGTTGCCGCCTCCCGGCCGCCACTGACCACAGTCGACCTGAACCTCGCGCAGATAGGCCACCGGGCCGCTGACATCCTTCTCGACATCGTCGGCGGACAGCCCGTTGAACCCGGCGTGCGCCTGGTCCCGTGCACGCTCGTGAAGCGAGAGTCGTCGGCGCTCTCCTGAGTGCGGCCGAGTCGCGCCTCGGCGCAGCTAACCTGTGCTGACTTACAACCTGTGCTGACTTCTAACCCGCGCTGACTTTGCGTGACGCGCTGTGTGCCTGACGATCCTCGTTACCGCGCGCGGACAGGTTCCCGAGCGGTCCCGCGATGCCGAAGGTTCTCAGGAGAAAGACGAACTCGTCGTACATGTCGAAGTCCGGAGCGTGCAACCACCGGATCTGCAGGCCCTCGCAGGCGGCGATGAGCAGCCGGGCGATCCGCGGAAGATCTGCGTCGTGCGACATGAGGCCGTCGTTCTGCTGCTGGCGCAGGTCGCCGACGATCTGGTCGGTCAGCTTTGCGTAGCGTTCGGCGAAGAACGGGCGCGCGGAATGGTCGGGATCGGATGCCTCGACCGCGAGCGCGGTGTAGAGGTGCACGAGCCCGGGGATCTGCGTGTTGTGCCGGATGTTGTTCAGCCAGTGATCGATGAAGGTCATGCCGGCGCCGAGCTCGTCGTTCTCGTCATCCCACGCCTTGATGATCTCGATGAGCAGTTCTTCCCGGGTGGGGAAGTAGTGCTGCAGGAGAGTCGGGCTGATGTCGAGCTGCCGGGCGATCGCACGCAGCGATGCGCCCCGGTAGCCGACCTTCGAGAAGACATCGAGTGTGGTGCGAAGGATCGCTTCCCTTCGTTCCCGGCCCTTGGCGTACTGCCCCCGCTCGTATGCCACTTCCCGTTCAGACATGTTGTCACTGTACAGCATCACGTTTTGGAAACTGGACATTGCACATGATTCAAAAATGGCCTACGTTCTAGTTTCACCAAGGGTGCCGCACACAGCAGGTATCCATCACAAGGAAGTGAGGAAGCTCCCGTGAAAGTAGGTCGCACTCTCGTTGCGGCTGCCAGCGTCGCCGCACTCGTGGCCGGGCTGACCGCATGCTCGAGCTCCGGAGACCCTTCGAAGGACTCGGGCAAACAGACCGTGACGTTCTGGCAGTTCGACACGGCGAAGCCGACGATCAAGGCGTACAACGACGCCATCGCGGCGTTCGAGAAGAAGAACCCGAAGATCACCGTCAAGATGCAGATCGTGCCGTGGGCCAACCAGCAGCAGAAGATCACGACGGCCATCGCCGGCGGCGGGCTTCCAGATGTCTCCATGCTCGGCAACGACGTGGTGGCGCAGTACGCGGCCTCCGGAAACCTGAAGCCGCTGGACTCCTACATCGACGCGTGGTCGAAGGAGGAGGGCCAGAACATCAAGGACGACATGTACTCCGGAGACACGTCGTACTACACGTACAAGGGCAAGCTCTATGGCTCACCGGTCGCCGACGAGACGCGCATGGTCTACTACAACAAAGCGCTGTTCAAGCAGGCCGGGCTGGATCCGGATACTCCTCCTACCACGTGGGAGGAGATGCAGAAGGCGGCCACCGCGCTGAAGAGCACGGGCAAGGTGCCATGGGCGGCGCCGATGAGCAACCAGTACATCACGGTGCAGACCTTCATGTCGGTATATCTGTCCTACGGAGCCCAACTCTTCAACTCGTCGGGCAAGTGCGGACTGGACACGAAGCAGTTCAAGGATGCCCTCACCTACTACTCGGGCATCGCCAAGGCGGGCCTGACCACCACGGATGCCGCCAACCAGCAGGCGAGCGATCTCGACAACCTCTTCATGTCGGGCGGGGCGGCGATGGAGATCCAGGGCCCCGGTCTCTACACGCAGATCAAGGACCAGAACCCGTCCTTGCTGAAGGATGTCGGCATCGCTCCGATCCCCTCAGGCCCGAAGGGACAGTTCGGCTTCCTGGGTGGGTGGCCGCTCGTGATGTGGAACTCCACGAAGGTTCCTGACGCGGCGGCGAAGTGGATCCACTTCGCGACGAGCCCGAAGGGCGGACTCAAGGAGATCGCCGCAACCAGCGGCATCCTGCCGGGACGAAAGTCGCTCGCGAACTCCGCACCGTGGAACACCGAACCGTTCACCGGCTTCGCAAAGCAGCTGACCAAGGCGTACCCGTACCAGTACCCGGCCGGTCCGAGCCCGAAGATGGGTGAGATCGAGACCGCCTCGGTCCAGACCGCCGTGCAACAGGTCGCCACCGGCGCGCTCAGCGTGGACGCCGCGACGAAGCAGCTCTGCAGCAACATCAACGGCATCCTCGCCAAATGACGACTGCCGCTCTCCGCTCCACGACGCTGGGAAGGTCCCGCCGCGCTCGCGGCGGGACCAACCCCTGGTACTACGTCACACCAGCGATGGTCATCGTCGGATTACTGACGATCGCGCCTCTCTTCTATGGTCTCTACCTGTCGTTCACGAACTGGAGCCTGCTCCACTCGCAGTCACCGAGCCTGCAGGGGATCGACGCCTACGTCGCCGTCCTCAACGACCCGAACTTCTGGGGGAACGTGGCGCGCACGGTCGGCTGGACGATCGGCACCCTGATCATCGAAGTGGTCGTCGCTGTGCCGTTCGCGCTCCTGCTCAACCGGCGCACACCGATCACCGGCACGCTGACCGGACTGGTCATGATTCCGTGGATCACGCCGTTCGTGGTCCTCGCCTACGCGTGGCTGTTCCTGTATGACGGCACCTCGGGTCCGCTCCACGGCTTGCTTCACGCGCTGGGTCTCGTGGGTCCGGCCTCTCCGCTCGCCACCCCTTCCACCTCGCTCTGGTCGATCACGCTGATCAGCGGATGGAAAGGCATCCCGTTCCTGACGATCGCGCTGCTCGCATCGCTCAAGAGCATTCCTGAGGAGGTCTACGAGGCGAGCGCCGTCGACGGTGCCAACAGGTTCAAGGGCTTCTGGCACATCACGCTTCCGATGCTGCGCCCGACGCTGGGGGCCATGTGCGTCGTGCTCGGTGTGCAGGCCTTCTACAGCTTCGACCTCGTGTGGATTCTCACCCAGGGCGGTCCCGGGTACTCTTCGACGCTGCTCGGAGTGCAGCTGTTCCAGACGTTCTTCAACCAAGCGAGTCCCGGTCAGGCCGCGGCGTTGGGAACGCTCATGCTGCTTCTGGCCATCGTGCTCGTGGTGCCAATCCTGCGAACGACTGCCAGGAGGAATGACTGATGGTCTCCGTTCCTACATCACCGGCGCGTCAGGGCGCCGAAGTGGCGACTCGAAACAAGCGGTCGGCGCGGTCGATTCGATTGCTGCGCCGAGACCGTGCACGCACGACGTGGTGGGCGGTCGCACAACTCGCGGCTGCCGCCGTCTTCCTCGCGCCGATCATCTGGATGTACGTCGCGTCGTTCCGGCCGAGCCTCGACATCAAGGCGGGCGGACTCATCCCTTCCCGATTGAGCTTCGACAACTACATCAATCTGTTCCAGCTCGGGACGGTGCCGCAGGCGTTCCTCAACAGCGCGATCGTCGCGGCCATCAGCGCGGTGGCCGTCACCGTGATCTCCACGCTCGCCGCCTACGCGCTCAGCCGCTTCCGTTTTCGCGGCAGCGGATTCGTCGCAGGGCTGCTGCTCGCCGGCCAGCTCGTGCCGGGACTCGTGGTACTCGTTCCGCTGGTGGTGGCACTACGCCAGTTCGGACTGGCCAACTCTCTCGGCGGGCTCACGATCGCCCACCTCACGCTCGGCATCCCGATCGCTGTCTTGCTCCTCAGGAACTACCTCGCCGATATTCCGCCAGCTCTCGAGGAGGCGGCGATCGTCGACGGCTGTTCCAGGATCGGTGCGTTGGTGCGCATCGTGCTGCCGCTACTGCGACCGGCGCTCGCCGCCGTGACCGCGTTCTCGTTCATCCTCTCGTGGGGTGAGTATCTGCTCGCTTTGAGCCTGATCACCGACGACAGCAAGAAGACCCTGCCGCTGGCGATGCAGTCCCTGTTCCAGCTCTACAGCGTCGACCTCGGGCTGGTGATGGCCTTCGGTGTCGTCATCTCGTTGCCGGTCGCCGTGCTCTTCATGTTCATCCAACGAAGCTTCGTGTCCAACCTGTCCACCGGAGGAGTCAAATAGAAATGCCAGTACTGACACGCACCGCCCGCGCCGCCACCCTGGTCGCGCCCCGAACCGTCGAGGTGCTCGACCAGGACCTACCAGAGGTGGGACCCGGGGATGTGCTCCTGACCACCCTCTACTCGGGCATCAGCGCAGGCACGGAGATGAACGTGTACCGCGGTTCCGCTGCCCAGTGGCGCACGAAGCACGATCCGGAAACCGGACTGTTCGAACCGACGGATGAACCGGAGTGGCACTATCCGATGGCCTACGGCTATGCAGCCGTGAGCCGTATCGATGCCGTCGGCGAGCAGGTCACGGGAGTCGAGGTCGGAGACCTGGTCTACACCTACACTCCGCACGCATCCGCCGCGGTCGTTCCAGCGGAAGCGGTCATCGCGCTGCCGCAGTTGGATGACCCGCGCATCGGCATCCTCAACTCCAACCTCAACACCGCGTACAACGGCATCCTCGATGCGCATCCGAACCTCGGCGACGTCGTCGTGGTGTCCGGGCTTGGCGTGATCGGGCTCATTCAGGTGCAGTTGCTTCGCAAGCTCGGCGTTCGGGTCATCGGCATCGATTCCGTCGCGCATCGACGTGAGCTGGCCGAACGATTCGGCGCAGAACTCACCATGACTCCCGGGCCTGAGGTCGCGGCCGCTGTGCGCGCGCTGACCGGCAACCGAGGTGCGGACATCGTCATCGAGGTCTCCGGCGCATCGCCTGCCTTGAACGAAGCCATCCGCATCGTCGGCTACTGCGGAACGGTCATCGCCATGTCATGGTACGGCGGCACCTTCGAGAGCCTCAGCCTCTCGGGAGAGTTCCACCACAACCGACCGCGCGTCATCTCGTCGCAGGTCGGCGGGCTCTCGCCGAATCTCGGTCCGCTCTGGTCGATGAAGCGGCGCCAGCAGATGGTCTCGCAGTTCATGCAAGAACTCGACCTCGAGCCACTGCTCACCCACGAAGCCGACATCGAAGACGCCGGCGACGCGTACCGCCTCGTCGACTCGCGGCCCGACGACCTCGTGCAATTCGTGCTCACCTATGAGGAGGACCGGGCATGAGCATCGCGGCGAACATGGAATGGATGTTCACCGAGGCCGGCGAGACGACGGCAGACCGCATTCGCGCGGCCTCGGCTCACGGCCTGAGGCACGTGGAGATGTGGGGCTGGCGCGACAAAGATCTTGATGCGATCAAGGCTGCCCTCGAGGAGACGGGCGTGGAGCTGCTCTCGTTGATCGTGGATCCCCAGCTGCAGATCACCGACCCGCGCACGCATGATGCTTATCTGCATGCGGTCGCGGAATCGCTCGACATCGCTCAGCGGCTTGGTGCACCGTTCCTGGTCGCCGTCGCCGGTGACGAACGGTCGGATGTTTCCCGCGGCGAGCAGCGTGACGTCGTTGTCGACGTGCTGCGCCGGGCGTCCGCCCTGCTCGAGGGCACGGACGTCACGCTCCTGCTCGAGAATCTGAACACGAGAGTCGACCACGCTGGAGCGTTCCTCGACTCGACACGGGAGGGCCTCGACGTCGTGCGCGCCATCGGCTCGGAGCACGTGAAGCTGCTGCTGGATGCCTACCACGCGCTCGTGATGGAGGAGGACCTGGCATCCGCCATCGGCTCGGATGGCTCGCTGATCGGGCACGTGCAGGTTGCGGACGCTCCCGGACGGCATGAACCGGGCACGGGCGACCTCGATTGGGCGAAGCAACTCCGCATCCTGCGCGAAGCCGGATATAGCGGACCTTGGGGCATGGAGTATCTCCCCAGCACAGACACCGTGGCCTCGCTCGCACACATCGAGCGCATCGCTGCCCAACTCGACGGAGATGCGCCATGAATCTGAAACCCCTCCCGGCCGAGCGAACCGTCATCGTCACCGGCGCAGCATCCGAACGCGGCATCGGCCGGGGAGTCGCCCAGCGGCTCGCCGGCGCAGGATGGAGCGTCGGCATCGTTGATCTGCACGCCGAGGCCGTCGATTCCGGCGCGCGCGAACTGGCGGAGGCAACCGGCGCCACTATCGCCGGTGCCGCGGCGGACGTCTCGGACGAACGAGCAGTCGACGCCGCCTTGAGCAGCCTCGAGGCGGAGCTTCCACCGGTAACCGCACTGGTCAACCTCGCCGGCATCAGCGACCCCACACCCTTCCTGGAGAGCACGCTCGCCCAATGGGAACGGGTCATGCGCATCAACGCCACGGGCACGTACGTCACCTGTCGTCGCGTCGCACCAGGCATGGTCGAACGAGGGCTCGGCCGCATCGTCAACTTCTCCTCGACTGCGGCGCAAACCGGCGGCGGCAACTACAGCAAGTCTGCTTATGCGGCATCCAAGAACGCCATCGAAGGGCTCACTCGATCGATCGCGCGCGAGCTCGCGCCGCACGGTGTGACCGCGAACGTGATCGCACCGGCATCCATCGACACCGACATCATGGGCGGACGCATCACCGAGGAGCGGCTCCCGCAGTTCGTCGGCGCCCTCCCCGTCGGTCGTCTCGGCACGGTGCCAGAAGTGGCGGCACTCGTCGAACTTCTCGTCGGCAGTGAAGGCGGCTTCATGACCGGAGCCACGATCAATCTCAACGGCGGGCTGCGCATCGGATGACCGACACGCCTGACAACGCCGCTGCGGCATGGCCCATCGCTGCTGCGATGCTGCAGTTTCCCGGAACGCTTCGCGACGGTACGGCGATCACGGACGCCGGCCCCGACCACTGGCGCCGTCTCCTGCGCCGCGTCGTGCTGGCTGGGTTCGACAACGTGGAGATCCCCAGCGCCTGGCTGCGTCTCGGTGACCTCTCCGCGACCGCTCTCGGCGATTTCGGTGCCGTCGTATCGGAGCTCGGGCTGGGCGTACCAGGGATCACTGTCGTGCGAGAAAGCATCATCCATCCGGCTCAGGGCAGCCAGAATCTGGCGTTTTCGCATCGCACCATCGACGCCGCGGCCGAACTGGGCGTACCCGTCGTCTGCCTCGGGCTGCACGACGCTCTTGCGCCGGCGCAGCGCGACGTGCTCTGGTTCTGGACGCAGGCGCCGCCGCCGAAACCGAGCGAGCCGGAAACGTACGACCTGGCCGTTCGCGGGTACCGCGAGCTCGCGGAGCACGCCGCGAACGTCGGTGTGGAACTGTCGCTGGAGCTCTATGAAGACACCTATCTCGGCACCGCGAGCGACGCAGTCCGATTCGTCACCGACATCGGGCATCCCGCGGTGGGGCTCAATCCTGATCTCGGGAATCTCGTCAGGCGACAAGGCCCGGTCGAAGATTGGCGTGACATCCTGCCCGCCGTTGTTCCGTATACGAACTACTGGCACGTGAAGAACTACCTCCGCATGGAGCACGAGAACGGAACCGTGTTCACGGCGCCGGCCACGATGGCGACCGGAGTCATCAACTACCGGGATGCCGTGACGATGGCTCTCGACGCCGGTTACCGCGGTGCCTTCGTGGTCGAGCATTACGGCGGAGACGGGCTCGGCGTCGGTGCCATGAGCCGCGACTACCTTCGCGGCCTGCTCAGCGAGGAGCTCGCGCTCCGATGACGCCGATCGCGGCACACGAGATGCACGCGTTCCAGATCGACGCAGCCAAAACGGCATCCGTTCGGAAGGTGCAGCTGCCCGCCGTGGGCCCCTTGGATGTTCTCGTTCGCGTGGAACGGGTAGGCCTCTGCGGTACGGATCAGGAGCTCTTCGCGGGCACCATGCCGTACTTCGCCTCGGGGCTCGCACGCTATCCGCTTCGCCCGGGACACGAATGGGTGGGCGTGATCGCTGAGATCGGGGAGGACGTTCAGGCGGTCGCGAGAGGCCAGCGGGTGACGGCCGACACGTTCATCGGGTGCGGTGAGTGCGGTGCCTGCGGGCAGGGCCGGCACCATCTCTGCGACACGCACGTGGAAACCGGTGTGCGCGGTGGGCGAGACGGCGCCCTCGCCGAATACGTTCTTGTGCCCGAGCGAGCCGTGCATGTGCTGCCGCAAGAGATGCCACCCGAGGTCGGCGCCTTCGTGGAGCCGGCATCGTGCGCGCTACGCGGTGTGCTCGCGGCCGCGCTGACTTCGACCAGTTCTGTCCTCGTGTGGGGTGCGGGCACGATCGGTCTCTTGGCTGCCTGGTTCGTCACGGAGATCACGGCTTCTGTCACGGTTGCCGTGCGGACGGACGAGCAGCGTTCGTACGTGCAGAGCCTCGGCTTCGATGACGTGGTGCTTTCCGACGACGTCGAGGAGGATCGGTACACGGCCGTCATCGACGCGACGGGCGCCGACGACGTTCCCCCTCGGGCGGCACGCCTGGTGACCCCGGGCGGAACGATCGTGCTGCTCGGTGTGCCCGGCGGGCATTCCACGCTCGACGTGGCAACGGTGGTGCATCGCGACCTGACGGTGCACGGCGTGCTCGGGGGATCTGCGTTCATCGACGACGCCATCGACCGGCTCGCCGCTGGTGCCTTCGACGTCACTCGCCTTATCGGGCGCACGCTGTCGCTCACTGATGTGGCGAAGTACCTTGGCGATCCAGTTCCTTCCCAGGCGCCAAAGGTACAGGTCGACCTGGGTTGACGGCGATCACGAACCCACCATCAAACTATGCCGTGCGACGCGACCGCCCGTCATCACTATTGGCGGTACCGGATTCGTGCCCGTGCTCGCGAAGTGGCCGTCTACTTGCCGGCAAGGGATCCTCCGATGCCGCCGACGGAGAAGAGGCGGTTGAGGACGGCGAACACGATGATGGGTGGGAGCATCACGGCCACGGCCAGGCCACGGCCACGGCCATCACGAGTCCCCAGTTGGTCTGGTTCTGTTGGAAGGACGTGTTCCGATGGGGCGGGCGTACTCCTGGTCGCTGCGGAGGAAGACCAGCGCGATCAGGTAGTCGTTCCAAGCGAGCAGGAACGAGAAGATCGCGGTGGAGAGGATGCCCGGCAGCGAGTTGCGCAGCACGACGCGCGCGGCGGATGCGGTGTACCGGCAAGCGTTCAACGTGCAGGAAGACCGCACTATCGCCGCGCGCGCTCTACGCGACGCGAACATCCTCCAAGGACGAGCAAAGTCGTGGATCAGCAAGGACCGTGGAGATTCCGACCCCGCGGCCGTGCGATTTCGCACGTGTGGACGTTCCTGCTGTTGTCGCGGGACAATGACACCACCATCACCGTCATCCACCACGACACCGGCGAAGCCATCGCAACCAACAACATCCAGCCCGACAAAACCTACTGGCGCAACACACAGAAAGCCCCCGGCCGCTGGCCGAGGGCTTCCACGTGACACATGTCGCAACTCATCCGCGACACATGTCTCGACTCATCACAACGGCGGAGGATGGGGGATTCGAACTTTTGCATTTCCGCCGACATAAGACGGCAGAGCCCGGCAAATACGGACCCAACGGGCGCCTTCGGCGGCCGGCGACTACATGAAACGGCATGCTCCGACACGGAGAACACGGAAAACTGTGTCACCTACTGTGCCACCCAGATTCGCGCGCTCCACTTGTCGTTTGTGACTGATTTGTGCCGTGCGACCCTCCGTTCCAGTATCTGCGGGTCTACCGGGGTGGGCGCTGGGTTCGGTGTTCCGACAGCGATAGCGGCCTTCTCGGCGTCCGGCCTTTGGGTCATCTCGGAGAGGATTCAGCGCCGTGCGATCGCTACACGGATCCGATAGAAGGCTGTCGCAGAGTGGCAGCAGTTACAGGTCTAGGAGCTTGAGTCAGACGATTCCTTGCCGATCCCCGAGTTCTGGACAGGTGCGGGGGGCGTAGGTGCCGGCTGATAGAAAGCCGGTTCGATGCCCTTTTCGATCAACCGATCGGGCTGCGTCGTAGGGCGGTCGTTGCTGTTCTGGTCGCTCACGCTGGACTCTCCTCGTTCGGGATTTCCCGATCCTTCTTGGTCCAGATCACGATATCTGTGTCGTTTATCGCGAGCCATACCCCCGTATCGGGGATTGGTTTTGTGAACGCTCCTTCCGAGGACATTTCCCACTGCTCATTGATGTAGATCGTCGGCTTTTCGGGGTAGGTGGTTGCGTGTGATCCGGTCGTGAACCATCCGCCGATCCATTCGCCGTTGGAACGTTTGACTTTGACCCAAGCGTTCTGATTTCGACGCACGCTGTGATCCCACGAGGTCGGCACCGTGACGTAGTTGTGACGCGATCGCGGGAGTTTCAGCCAATGGAGCCCGCCACTCGAAACCGGTCGCCATTCAATGTCCTTCCGGACCAGGAGCAGCGTCACCAGAGCCGGCATCAGTAGATAGAGAACAAGAACGACCGCGGAAGCCAACCGCGGCCGCGCCACTATGATCTGTTCTCCAGCTGGGCCCGATTTGAGTCCATCGAAGAGGAGCCCACCGAAGATCAAAGCGTATGTGGCCGTGAGAGTTACCGCGAAGATCAGACCGCGCACGAACAATAGGCCAGGGTTGCGATCCTCAGCCCGTTCCCCGCCGGCCCAGCGTCGAATCCCCGCGTAGATGATGCCAGGAACCGCCAAGATGATCAACGCGGCGACGGCGAAACTCGTGGTTGGGACACCCATAGTTCTCCCCGCTCGTCGACCGGCGATGCCAGATTAGCGGTGCCGAAGCGCTACTCAGGGGAGCGGTTCGGCACCGCGGAGCGGCTCGCTATCGCTACTCTTGACGATGCTCGCACTTTGAGTACAGGTGTGTCACAAGGGCGAATGAGCTCCAGGCGGGCTTGCGGTACTCGGAACCCACGCACCGGGCGCCCTGAAAGCAGATCCAGGGCTCAGAAGTGCGCGCCGAGAGACGCGACGAGCTGCTATGCGGAGTTCCCGGTAGTGCCGGGTTGGAGCGTCGGCCCTCTTGGTCAAGCCGCAAGGGTGAAGCCAGGAGGGCCACACCGCCTTCGTACGGCTACGTAGGCGGCCGACGAATAGTGCTGTTGAGGCGGAGACCTCCGCCACGCAGCTCGGACGCAAATACGCGGAGGTCAATTCGTCCTTGGTGGGGCGCCGTCATCGAGAACGAGAAGGTGTGCCGGCTGCCACGTGGAGAATCGAGCCGCAGAGTGGTGTCGCTATTGGTTCGGACGCGCCAGCCCTGGGCACGAGAGTTTGCCTCAAGGACGTTCAATTCGCGCCGTAAAGAGGCCGCCTCTCCCTCCGCTTCTAACACCCCCCGCGCACTGCTGCTAGAACTGCGGCGTCCGTGCTCTCGAGTCTGCTTCATCACTTCAACCGTCGCCGGACCGACAGCGGCCGAGAGGTTCTGATCATGTACTCGTGGATGGTAGGGGAGGAAAGTCAGGCCGGCTATGTCGCTGGGAAAGCGTATGGACTCTGCGGTGCGAAGGATGTAGACACGTTCCAAGCCGATGGCTCCAACAAAGAGCCCGAATTCCAAGATGACGTTGTCTCGTGCCACCGGGTCCTGGGTGCCTCGGCGTACGGCCATATCGTCCGGCGTTGCGATCAGTACGGCGAAGTCCGTGCGGCTCGCTTGCCGAATAAGCGAAGGCAGGGTGTACGTCGAGGCGCCAAAAACGCCCTGGTCCCAGACGGTCGGCTCGCAACCCTCGCGGGCCAGCGCAGCGCTTAGCGCATACGCGATACTGCGGCCCTCGGAGGATGACCCGATGAAGACTGTCGGCGGATTGGTGGACACAGGCCGACGATATCCGAAGGGGCACTTTGAGCAACGCGAACCTCCCAGTCGGAGGTTAAGCAGAACTTCGACTGGTGCGCGTGCGAATTCAGGAGCGGTGTATCTCCTGACACGAGGGATCCCCTATCGGCCAGCGGGAGTGAACGCTGCGGTGGAGTGGCGACCCGGCCCCTGTCGTGAAGACAAGTGCTCCCTGGGCGACGCCAGGGTGTCCCGTCGAGGCGGGCTCCTGGTTGAATGCCCTACGTGGCGTCGAAGTACGCAGGTATCGCCGAGTTCAATGACCTTCTATTCGATCGTCATGCTCAGATGAGCATGACGTTCCTTCGCGGGCATCTCTTGCTGGAGCAGGCGCTGACGACAATCGTCGAGCTTCGCGGACCGCGCGCGAATGTAATCCTCGATCGCGCCTCGTTCAGTGCGAAGCTGAACCTATGCGACGGCCTCGGTCTGGTGGACGAGGACCTCGCATCGGCGATTCGACTCGTCAACCGGGAACGCAACCATCTCGCTCACCATCTTGATACGCTGGTAACTTTCGAGAGAGTCACTGAACTCCTAGCCAAAATGCCCGCACGATTTCGGCGGGCGGTGGAGGAAGTCGTTGCTGCCGCGCCGGGCGATCTTCGCGCAGAGGTCGAGCGGAGAGTAGCCGTCGCCCGCCGCAGCGGCGCGGACGACCAGCAGGTACATGCGCTGGAAGTTGGGTTTACGCAAGGCGCCAAGACGACATCGATGCTCAGCGGAATCTTCCTGGTTCTGGCAATGGGACTGGGCGCAGTGATCCAGCAACTCCGCTTTGAGGAAGAGCACGGAGCAGAACTCGAGACCTATCAGTGGGCGTGTGCAATCGCAGAAACTCAAGAGACGGGCGCAACACCCGAGAGCATCCGCGCTCGTCTCGCAGTGCCGGATCCTCCTGACCCACGGCATGCGCTGGGGGAACTGTTCGGGTCCAGAAGCCCTGAAAGTTGAAGCATCGTCGCGTCTCTCGGGTGGCGAAAGCAGCGCTGAGGTGCGTGCGGTGGAAGACCGCCGGGTTGAGGGCGAGGTGTCGGACAAAATGCACGAACGGATCGCCAAGCTCGATTGGCCGGACGGAGACGCGCGTCCGTAGACGATCGTTTCCGGACGTGCGCGAAGAGTGACACTTTCGGTGTCACTCAGTTGTCGGATTGCCGTGTCCGAATGACGGCGGCGATGACGTACGTTTGTGTGACACTTCGCGGGTGACGAATCATCGCATCGGGTATTCGCGAATCTCCACGCTTGATCAGGACCCGTCGAGCCAGCAGGACGCTCTCGAGCGCGCCGGCGTGGGCCGAGACTTCGTCGAGCACTTCAGCGGGACCCGTGCGAGTCGACCTGAGTGGGATCGCGCGCGGGAGCAGCTGCGAGCCGGCGACACGCTCGTCGTGACGCGGCTCGACCGTTTTGGCCGTTCGACGAAGGATCTTCTCGAGATCAGCCAGTGGCTCGAGGTCGGCGGAATTGAGCTGCAGGTGCTCGAGCAGCCGATCGACACCCGATCACCCGAGGGGCAGATGTTCTTCACGATCCTGGCCGCGTTCGCGCAGTTCGAGCGCGATCTGATGGTGGCTCGGACCAAAGATGGACTCGCGGCTGCGAAGGCACGAGGGAGGCCCGGTGGCCGGCGCCCGAAGCTGACACCTCAGAAGGCCAGCCACATAGTCGAACGGCACGGGTCAGGAGAGTCGGTTACGTCACTCGCGGAGCACTTCGGCGTGAGTCGCCAAACCATCTACCGAACGCTGGACGGAGAGACGAATGGCTGATCCACTCACCGGCGCCGCTACGGACATCGGGACCGGTGCTCTTCTAGGTCTCGGTACCCGGATCTATCGCCGGCTTTCGTTCCCGTGGCGTATCGCCGCGGGCGCGCGGAAGGCTGCCAAGGCGCAGGGGTACTTCGTGTCGCGACGGCGGCTCTGGTTGGTCGTCCGAGCGAAGCCAGTGAAGACCGCGATTCGGTCAGGGCAAGCCGGCCAGATGCAGGCTGCTTTCACTCTCTTGGAGAAGGCCCGTCCGGTGAACCGAAACGGCGTGGCGATGCCGGCGGAGGAGTTGTTTCGGCTGCTTCGTCGCTCCTATTTCGGCGCGGCGGAGCCTGCAGAGCGTGAGATCACGCTGCATGACGAGGTGATTAAGGGCGTGCAGGCGTTGGCGACCTCAGGAGACGCAAGAGCGGCGTTGTGGCGGACCTATGTCGACCAGCTCTCGCCGTCATTTGGGCAAGACGCCGTCGCGATCCGCGAGTCAGTTGGCGATTCGATGGATCGAGTACTGCGGGAGCTGCTCCGTGCCGCGGATCGTGCCGCGCTGCTTCGGTCGTGGGCGACATCACCGCCAAGCTGGCTGCCCGATCAGGCGGGGCTGCTGGGTTGGCTCGGCGAGTACAGCTCCGAGGTGGAGGCCAGGGACGCAGCCTTGGCATGGTTCACACGCGCGATCGAGCAGGGAGCAGTGCCGATCGCGTACTGGAAGGTGCGATGGACCTGGGCCAACCCTGATCTCGATGAGGCCGCAACGATCGACTACCTCGAGGATGTCACCGAAGACCCGATCGCCAAGGCTGTGCTGCCGGGCGACCCGGAAGAACGGCTTGGCCATGCTCGCTCGTGGACTCCGCAGAGCGCAGTACAGGATTCGATTCGTTCCACCTTGATCGCGGATTTCATGTTGAGCCGACTCCAGCTCGACGAATTGATCGAATTCGGCACGACCGCCTTCGACACCAACGGCCACACCGGCGCTGGCGGTCTCGCGGTGGAGGCGTATCTACGTCGCAGCGGAATGGACATGCGTGGCGCCCACACGCTCGATCTCAGCGCCGGCCTGGCTCTCGCGCTGAAGATCCGGGATGCGCGACGGCGGTGGGGGCTGTCGTCGGGGGGGGCGTTGTCGCGCGAGCGATGCGCGCCTACGCAATGCTCACGAACTACGAAGGCGCATGGAATCTCTCGCACCCGCCGACTGCGACCCAGGCGGAGACAGACCACCCTGAGGTGCGCAGTGAGTCCGCAGTGCTGCTCGCGTTGTTCGGAAATGTCCGCGCCGCTCGCGAGCAGTTTGATGTAGCGACGCCGAGGTGGGTGAAGCTTCAGGTCGCCTCCCGCGAGGCAGAGCTCGCCGACGACGCGGACCGCGCCGCGGCCCTGCTGTCAGAGGCGATCGACGCCGCCGAGAAGGAGTCGGACAAGGCGGAGCTCTGTTTCCGATACGCGATCCTCGGTCATGTGCACCCGTTCGTGGACGAGCTCCGCGGTGCCAATCCTGGGATTGCGTCTGAGCTTGAACTGATCGTGGAGCTGTACACGAACGTTCCGGGAGCAGAGCAACGAGTTCGGGCGCAGGCTCCAAAGAACCCGCGACTGTCGCTCGCACTGATCGGTTACTACGAGAAGAACGGCAAGACCAAGGAGCTCGTCTTCATTGCGGAGCAAGCCGCACAAGAGTGGGGCGATGCGGAGCTGTGGTTGCGCGCGGCACGAGCGCTGCAGGGGGAACAGAACTACGCCGCTGCTATCGAGCGCGCGTCCCGCGCCATTCAGATCGGCGGTTCCGACTGGGGCAACCAGTTCGATGCCTATGTCGTCCAGCTCGAGTGCGGATCGTCGATGGGTGACTTTGCGGCCGCGCTCACCGCCGCACAGGGCTTGCTCCGGGTCTGGCCGGACTCCCTCTCAGCGCAGTGGGCGTTGATCCGGCTACGCCACGACTCGGGCGATCTCGACCAGGCCTACCGTGATTGGAAGACGTACCGGCCGACGCCGCGGATCGCTGATGACGCCACGCTGTGGATGCTGTTGTTCGGTCACCACGGCAATGACATGGCGACGTTGGCAGAGTTCTTCGAAATCGTCACCAAGTTCGCCGACGACCGGCACGTCCGAAACTTCGCCGTCGCCGCTCTGACGATGGGGGAGGGACTTACGGAGCAGTCCCCGGACATCACTCCGGACAAGCTGCTCGACCAGTTCGAGCGTGAATACCCAGGAGAGAACGCGTTCCGCCGCATCGAGGTCGATCCCGACGATCCGGCGTCGATCATCCAACAGATGGACGAGCTCGCCGCTGGCCAACGCAACCCCGCCATGCAGGAACTGAACGACAAGCTCAAGAAGGGTCTGTTCCCCATCGGTGTAGCGGCCAAACCGACGGGTCGACAGCTTGCCGAGCTGATCAATCTCGGGCATCGCTCTCCGAGATTCGCCGGCCCGATCCAGGGCTTCGATGAGTCCGCCGCAGTTGATGCAGCGATCGCGTCCGGGGGCGTGGTCGACGTCACCGCGCTATTCACACTCACCGTTGTGGACCGCGACCGGGCACAATTCCTCGCCTCGCGCTTCCCGCGCCTGATATCGACTTCGCAGCAGATGGTCGACGCGGGCGCGGCGCGCGAAGCGTTCGCGCGCGAGGTCGGGGGAGTGTTCATCCCCAGCGGCCCAGACACTCCGGCAACGTTCAGCGCTCAGGATCCAATCGAGCTCCGTATACAGCGCGATAACGCCAACTCCCTCTACGAGTGGTTCCGCCAGACCGACCGCGTGGGCAACACGCAGTTCGCAACCGAGGTCGCTCAACGATTCGGGGACGAGCATGATCCGTGGCTCACCGCCCTAGACCTTGCCGTGCAGCGGGACCTGCCGTTCTGGTGCGATGACGTCGCAACGCGCGTCGTCGCCCGAGAAGCCGGTGCGCTGACATTTGGCACTCCAGCCCTGATAGAGCGTCTCCGCGTGACGGGCGCTCTCAGCGCTGCCGATGCCGACGCGGCGGACGTCGATCTGATCCGCAATTGGACGGTCGGAGTCGCCTTCCGCGACTGGGTGTGGGATGCCGCCGGACGTGACGAGCAATACGCGCCGCAAGGCCTCGCGGCGGCCCTCTTGCACAGCGGCCCGGAGCACGCTCCCGACAAAATCGCGTTGATGGTCAAAGCCGCTGCCGCGAACATCACGCTTCCCGATCACGTTTCGGCGTGGACTGGGATCGCCGCTAGCTACGCGCGCGACGTCGCCGGCAACGCCCAGGCTGCGTTCGACAACCAGGTGATCGTTATGCGCAACCTGATCGGTCAGCAATGGATGGACGCTTCGTGTCTCGTGTTCGTCGTCAACGGAGCACGCGGGGAGATCTCTCGTTGGAGTGAGGCCTTCCAAACCGCATTCCGTCAGGTCTTCCTCGCCTTGGTCAACAGCAACGGCCATCACGTCGCAGCGCCCTACGCGGTCGGACTCATCTCGCGGCTCGAAGACGTCGAACGGCAGCTTGCCCTCGAGGTCATCATGGCCCGCTGAACGTCCATCAACCCCCTCTCGGCGAGCGTCGCCACCGCTGATCGCCACCCAGAAGCTGGGACTGACGCTTCTATATCTGTCAAGCTGCGTGGGCATATAGCGTGTTGAGCTTGCGGTAGAGGCGTCGTGCGAGGTAGCGCTTGAGGCAGCGCCGGATTTCTCGTCGGCTCCGTCCTTCGCTGAGTCGCAGTCCTGCCGCCGCACGCGGAGCTATCCGTTTGCGGGCAGGTCGTAGGGCCGGGATGCCGTTCACGCAATACGACTTCTCAACTGGTCAGTCGCCACGATTTCGGCTGAGCGTGCGCGGCCGGCATTGCCGCAAATTGGGGGTAGCGTTCGAATCAATCGACGTTTCGATGCTGGATAGCGTGTTCCACATGCCCAGCACGACAACGATCAGGTCGCCTCGGACGGACGCTGAACGGGGTGCGTGCGAGAGGATGCGACGCCAAGGGGAATCGATGGTCGCCGCGTATCCGAATATCTGGGAGAGTTTGGACGTCATTGCCACTCACGCGGCCCGATCTGTCGGTCCTCTAGCAGCAAGCCTCGCGCCCAATTCGATCACGCCGGACGAGCGCACAAGAAAGTGGTTCACTTATGCATGGGTAGATGGCCTGCTGTTCGCCACGCTGTTCGTCATCGGGGTGAGCCAAAACGCGGCCAGCAGCGGTTCCGGAACGTGGTCCAGTTTGCTCGCGGCTCCGGTGGCTCTCATCTGGATCGGACTAATGATGGCTTGGCGGGGTGCCGTCCGGCGGCGAGCCTGATGCGACCACCATTACGAGGTTCAGCGGTGACGGGGGCGTGGACGTGGAGTCCACGCATTACATAGCGCAAGTCAAGAACTACAGCGGCACCGTCGGCGTCACCGAGATGAGAGAACTTGGTGGCGTCGCATCTGTGGACGGGCGAAAACCGCTCTTCTTCACTTCTGGAACCTACTCAGCGGGCGCCGTTGAGTTCGCCAACGATTCGGCATTGCGTTGTTCGTCTATGACGCCCCGAACGGAACGCTCAACGGCGCCGACGCCGTAGGTCGATTTGCCATTAGTCACGGCTTGTAGATGGTCAAAGCGTCGCGCGGCTCGCGGATCGCCCGCCCGGAAGCCGATCCGCCTGCGTGCGCAGGGTCACTCGATGTGGCGACTCCAGAAGGGATCTTCTGCCCAATGTTCGGGTATGCCCATTCCGGCGCGATTCGTTGGGGAGCGAGATATGAGAAGTGTGTGGAGTCGCTTTGCCCAGCTGCTTCGCGGGGACGCAGTGTCGAGCACCGACTGTAGTGAGATAAGCACGGGGTAAAGCCGTCTCCGCGACCGCTCGGGGAGTGTATCGGGGGCTTGCAGCCAGGAGATCGATGGTGAGTTGGGGATCGCGGGGTAGACGCCGAGGCCGACGTTCCATAGTCGTCCGTGGTGTGCGCAGACGTTCCGCACACGGACGTATGTTTGCAGCCAGGATTCGAGGACGGGCGCGGTCAGTCCGATGCTTGCGGCGATTGCTGTTCGGTCGGACCGGTTCCGAAGGTTGCGGTATGCGCTGGTCAGTTGGCCGATGGTCAACGTCTCGACCATGAGCCAAGAGGGTGGGAGTTCCGGGGAGCCGTATGTCGTGAGGTAGTGCTCGAGTGCGGAGCGGTGCACGAGCGCGTCTTCGCCGGCGTCCGGCGTTCCGTTGAGGCGGTCTTCGCATGTCTCGTGCACGATCCTGAGCAGGCCTGCGTGCCTGTGCCGGTCGCGGA
The DNA here is from genome assembly GCF_000421825.1 of Humibacter albus DSM 18994. Classification (GTDB taxonomy): domain Bacteria; phylum Actinomycetota; class Actinomycetes; order Actinomycetales; family Microbacteriaceae; genus Humibacter; species Humibacter albus. The sequence goes on along the minus strand of NZ_ATXT01000019.1, from coordinate 2,253 downwards.
AGTGTGTTGGGTCCGTGTACCAGTGCGAGTTGTCGTATGTCGTCGACATGTGATCGGTGAGAGCGGCTCGTACTGCTACTTCGACGCGTTCGAGCGCGTCCATGGCCAGGAGTCGTAGTGCGCGGTCGAACACGTAGAGGTCCAACACATCATCGAAGGACGTGCCCTTGCGGACCAGGTGGTCGGATCCGTTCTGCCGGAAAGGGATCGTGTATGGCGAAAGGCGGTAGTAGCCGATGTGGCGTAGGTATCTGATCGCGCGATCTCGGTCTGGGATCTGCAGGCCGCGGCCGGCGAGACGGTCGACGAGTTGGTCGACGCTCAGCGGTGGTTTCTCGTAGGGCAGCGATCCGCGTGGTCGCGGCGGTCGAGGCATCCAGCGGTCCCTTCTCGCTGGGCAGAGAAAATCCCCCAAGTGCGCATCGTCGAGAGGCGTGGGGGATGTAGTGCCTTGAGAGTAGCACGAAGAGACTGCTATCGGCCGGTCATGGCCAGGTCTTTGTTGCCGTCGCGAACGCCTCCAAGCCGCACTCCGTTGCCTCGGCCCGTTGGTCTGCCGGACTCGGACAGCCCCGCTTATCGCAGGCGGGGCGGAAGCCAACATCCTCACGAGGCGAGAATCCCCCATCCTTCGAGGGCATGAAACGGCATATTTTAACCTGAAACGGCACCAAACTGTGCCACCTCAGGCGCCCTACATGTCGTTTTGTGCCGCTTTGGGCAGCAAAATACCTGGTAAACGCATCTATTTGTGGCGGAGGATGGGGGATTCGAACTTTTGCATTTCCGCCGACATAAGGAAACATGTTCCGCTGGTCAAGTCCCGTGATGTGGTGTTACTGCTGTTGTTTCCTGTGGGTGGGTGATGGTTAGGCGGTGAGGAGCAGTTCGGGGTGGGCGGGCTCGGTGGTCTCGTGGAGGACGTGGATCAGTGCTCGCATTGAGGTCTCGGAGAAGTAGCGGCGTTCCCCGTATTGCCATTCCTCGTGCTGCTCTTGGAGGACGGCTCCGATAAGACGGGTGACGGAGTCGCGGTCGGGGAAGATCTGGACCACGTCGGCGCGACGTTTGATCTCCCTGTTCAGGCGCTCGATCGGGTTGTTCGACCAGACCTTCTGCCAGTGCTCACGGGGCAACGTCGCGAACGCGGTCAGGTCTGGCTCGGCGTTCTCGAGCATGGCCGCGATCTCGGGGAACGAGCCGCGGAGGCTGTCGGCGACTTGGTGGTACTGGGCCGTCACCGCTTCGCGGGTGGTCTGCGCGAAGATCGTCGAGATCAGCGCGTTGACGGGCTTTGACCGTGCCGAGCCGAGCCGCTGGGTCACGTTCCGCGCGAAATGCACCCGGCATCTCTGCCAGCTCGATCCGGGCAGGATCGCCTTGACCGCGGCCTTGAGGCCGGCGTGCGCGTCGGAAGTGACCAGGGCGACGCCGAGCGGGTCGGCGTTGGTGGGAACCTTCAACCCCCGGTCACGCAGGCCGCGGAGGAACTCGGTCCAGAAGTCGGTGGTCTCCGCGTCGCCCAGTGCCATGCCAAGGATCTCCCGCCGACCTTCGCCGGAGACGCCGGTGGCCACGACGAGGGCCTGGGAGACGACGCGGCCGCGGTGGCGCACGTCGAGGTAGGTGGCGTCCAGGAACAGATACGGGAACCAGGTGTGGTCGATCCGGCGGTGCAGGAACTCCTGAACCGCCTCGTCGATCTCGGAGCAGATCCGCGAGACCGTGGACCGGCTGATGCCGGTGTCGTTGCCCAGAGCCCGGACCAGCTGCTCGACCTTGCGGGTGGAGACACCGTCGATCCACGCTTGGCAGATCACCGCGTAGAGGGCCTTATCGACCCGCCGGCGCGGCGACAGCAGCGACGGGAAGAACGACCCCTCCCGCAACTTCGGGATCTGAAGGTCGACTTCGCCGGCCGGGGTCGCGAGGGTCTTCGGCCTGGTGCCGTTGCGGCGCGTTGTCCGCTCCGGGGTGCGCTCGTGCGGGGCGGCTCCGATCCGTGCGGTCGCTTCCGCGTTGATCAGGTCCTGCAGGCCGGCCTGCAGCATCCGCCGGAACACGTCCGAGTGGGCCAGGTCGGGATCGGCGAGGACTTCGCCGATCAGGGTCGTCAAGGCAGACTGGTTATCGGTCATCGTGGGATCTCGCTTTGCTTCTTGCCGGAAACAACTGGTCATCCCACGATGGCCCTCCTACGTCAACGACGACGAGAACCCCGCGGGAAGTGACACCACGCTACGAGACGCACCC
>NZ_ATXT01000018.1 GCF_000421825.1 Humibacter albus DSM 18994 | reverse complement strand
AGACCTCGCCCGCCAACGCCAGAACCGACAGCCACGACCGCGTCCGAGACGACCGCATCGACAAAAGCGGCACCGTCACCCTGCGCGTCGCTGGCCGGCTACGCCACATCGGCATCGGCCGAACCCACGCCGGAACCCACGTCAAACTCCTCATCCACGACCTCGACGTGATCGTCATCAACGCCACCACCGGAGAACTCCTACGCGAACTGACCATCAACCTCGAACGCGACTACCAACCCCGCACAAAGCAATAGCCCGAACCCACACAACGTGGGTTCGGGCTATTCCGATGTCCTGAGACATCACAGAGTGCCCCCAGTAGGATTTGAACCTACGGCCTTCTGCTCCGGAGGCAGACGCTCTATCCCCTGAGCTATGGGGGCTCAGTGCCCGTCAAGGCTAGCATCCGCGGCGGGTCCTTCTCACACCCTCGTCCGGCGCCTGCAGTGAAAACAGCAATGTCCGCGCTCTCGGTACCGAAACAGCAGAATCACCGCTGTTTCCGACGACATCTGCCGTTTTCGCGGCGGTGCCCAGCGGCCGGGCCCGGCGACCGGGTCCGGCGGTGCCCGGCAGCTGGGCCCGCCCTCGGCCCGGCGACTCAGCCGGCGATGTTTCCGAGCACGTCGGCGACCACCTGGCTCGCGTCGCCGGGTTCGATGTAGTCCTTCGACGCCACCACGATCCAGTAGTCGCCCGTGAACACCTCGGCTATCCCGACCGATCCGGTCACTGTGAAGTAGCCCATCACCTTCGGCGGCACACCGTAGGTGGGCACCACGTTGCTGTCGTCGATGGCCTTGTTCTTCAATGTCGTCAGCTGGGGCTTCGCCGGACGGGCGATCGAGACGGTCACGGTGTGCCCGGTTCCCGGATTGGTGTAGCCGCATGCGACGCCGTCGGCGTCGAGGGCTGTGAGGGCATCGGTGCCCTTCTCCGGCGTGAAGTCGTCGATCGCGGTCAGCACCGGTACGAGCTTCGTGAGCTGGTCGGCGGTCAGAACCTCGTCGCAGGCGATCTTCACCGGCGTGGGCCTCGCTGCCGGTGTCATCGTCGCCTTCGGCACAGACGATGCGGTGGCGGACGCCCGTGGTTTCGACGAGCTCGTCGTCGACGGCGAAGCATGGTCGCTCTGGCATGCGGTGAGAAGGAGCGCCGAGACCGTCAGCAGAGCGCCTGCGACGACGGCGGAGCGCCACGGGCGTCGTCGGCCGTGGCGGGAAGGGGCTGTGCGCATGGGGAACTCCGGTGGAGGAGGGGTGCGTGCGCACGAGGATAGCAAGAGACGATGTGTGCAACGGGCATCGGTCATCGGCGGCGCTCGCCCAGCCCGGTCCCGGTAGAATCGGCCGTCGTGAATCCCGATCAGCTCGCCGACCAGTTGTACGCCATCATCACGCGTGTGGTCGAGGCGCGACGTGCCGCGGAGGGCGACTCGGTGACGGACCCCTTGCTGGCGCGTACCGACATCCGACTGGAGCGACCGAAGAACCGCGATCACGGCGACTGGGCGTCCAACGCCGCCATGCGACTGGCGAAGCCGCTCGGCGCGAACCCCCGCGAACTCGCTCAGGAGATCGCGCTGGAGTCCGAGCGCCTCGATGGCGTCGCCTCCGCCGAGGTGGCGGGGCCCGGCTTCATCAACTTCCGGCTCGACGCCGCGGCCGCCGGCGCGCTCGCGAAGACGATCGTGGATGCCGGTGAGGCGTACGGCCAGAACGTCACGCAGGCCGGTGCGAGCATCAATCTCGAGTTCGTGTCGGCCAATCCCACGGGACCGCTGCACATCGGGCACACCCGCTGGGCGGCGCTCGGCGACTCGATCGCCCGCGTGCTGAAGGCATCCGGCGCCAAGCTCGCGAGTGAGTACTACATCAACGACGCAGGCAGCCAGATGGACAAATTCGGCGCCTCGGTGCTCGCGGCGGCCAAGGGGGAGCCGACGCCGGAAGGCGGCTACCCCGGCCAGTACATCGCCGATCTCGCCGCCGCCGTGCTCGAGCGCGAGCCTGGCCTGCTCGAGCTGCCCGACGACCAGGCGCTCGAGCGCGCCCGCGAGCTCGCTTACGAGCTGCAGCTGGCGGAGATTCGCCAGGCGCTGAAGGACTTCAACGTCGAGTTCGATGTCTGGTTCAGCGAGCGTGAGCTGCACGCGAAGAACGCGCAGACCGACATGAGCCTGGTCGACGACGCCCTCGAGCGGTTGCGGGCACAGGGCCACGTCTTCGAGCAGGACGACGCGGTCTGGGTGCGCACCACCGACTTCGGCGACGACAAGGACCGGGTCATCCGCCGCAGCAACGGCGTCTACACCTACTTCGCCGCGGATGCCGCGTACTACCTCAACAAGTCGGATCGCGGCTTCCAGCACAAGATCTACCTGCTCGGCGCCGATCACCACGGGTACGTGCACCGGCTGCGCGCACTCGCCGGTGCTGCCGGCGACGACCCGGATGCCGACATCGAGATTCTCATCGGCCAGCTGGTGAGCATCAACGGCGCGAAACTGTCCAAGCGCGCGGGCAACATCATCGAGCTCACCGACCTGCAGAAATGGCTCGGCACCGACGCGTTGCGCTACTCGCTGGCGCGCTCTCCCGCCGACTCGCCGCTCACGCTCGACCCCGAGTTGCTGCGCAGCCACTCGAACGACAACCCCGTGTACTACGTGCAGTACGCACACGCCCGCACCCGCTCCGTCGCGCGCAACGCGGAGGTGGCGGGTGTGACCCGCAGCGCGTTCGCGCCACAGCTGCTCACGCACGAGACCGAATCGGCGCTGCTCGGCGCGCTGCAGGAGTTCCCGCGCATCGTCGCGCAGGCTGCAGAGCTCCGGGAGCCGCACCGCGTGGCGCGCTATGTCGAGGAGGTCGCCGGGCTGTACCACAAGTGGTACGACAACTGCCGGGTGATCCCGTTGGGCGAGGAGCCGATCACCGACCTCCATCGCACGCGGCTGTGGCTGAACGACGCGACGGGCCAGGTCATCCGCAACGGGCTCGCGCTCGTGGGCGTCTCCGCGCCGGAGCGGATGTAGCGCGAAACGCATGCGGCGCGGCGCCCGCGACGCTGCGGAGCGGCACAAGCAACGCACTCGACGCTGCGGGGCGGCACAGGCAACGCACACGGCGCGTGCGGCTGGGTACCGCATAATGCTCAGTCCGCACGCGAACGAGGGCAGAACGGGGGATCATGGCGACGTACGAACGATCGACCGAGCCGCTGGAGGCATCCACGGAGCACACGGATACGCGGAGCCAGGATGCCTCTGCCCGCCCAGATCCTGCCCGCTCGCCTCGCCGGCGGCGCCTTCGGGTGGCGCTGTGGGTCGTCGGCGCCGTCGTGCTGGCCGTCGGCCTCTTCTTCGTCACGGACGCGATTCTGCGTCAGGTGGCGCAGGGCGTCGTGGCCTCGGAGATCCAGAAGCAGCTGCCGCCCGACGTGAAGGCGAACAACCTGAGCGTGCAGATCCGCGGCACCTCCGTGTTCGCACAGCTGTACACCGGCCGGTTCGACGAGGTGAGGCTGCACACCTCCGATCTCGAGGTGCAGGGCAGCCGCATGTCGGCGACGGTCACCGCCTACGGCGTTCCGCTCGACTTCTCGAAGCCCGTCGAGCGCATCGACGGGTCGATGAAGATCGATCAGGAGGCGGTCAACAAGCTCGTCGACCTCCCCGACGACACGACGGCCACATTCAAGGATGACGAGGTCGGTTTGCAGGGCAGTGGGCAGATCCTGGGCATCGATGTCGGGTACACGGCATCCGTCACACCGACCCTGGTCGGCACCGGCACGGTGACTCTCACGCCGCGCAACGTCACCGTCACGGCCGGCGGGGGTGCGCTCGACGTGACCCGTTTCGCCAAGGACCTGCTGCCGTCGACCATCTCGATCTGCGTCGCCCAGTATCTCCCCGAGGGAGTGGATGCCACCGAGCTCACCATCCGCAAGGGAACGGCACGCGTCGGCGTGCGGGCCGACGACATCGTGCTCGACGCGAAAACCTTCGACACCAAGGGGTCCTGCGACTGAGCGGCGGCAGACGCGAGCGGTCGGCTGCTTCTCGTGATCCGTTTCCCACGAATGGGGCTGATGCGCCGGCCGCATCCGTCCGAAACGGGAGGGAAGACGCGTGCGGACGGGTCGCGGGCGCGTGGCGCGGGGCACAATGTGACGCGCCCGTTTTCCGGGCCACGGCCGGTGCTCGTTAGACTTCTTCGGCGCGCGAATGCGCAACACGTCTCTCGGCTTCAGGGGCCAATCCGGGTCCGCTCGCCAGCTCAGCCCACTCAGTTCGAGGTGACTCACGATCGTGCCCGACAACCCGCTTTCCCCTGCCTGGCTGCGCGTTCCCGACGATGCGAACGCCTTCGCCGAGGGGGTGTGGCCGCCGAGCCTGGCGCGCGACGCCGACGGAGTGGCCGAGATCGCCGGAGTGCGCGTCGACGCGCTCGCGGAGCAGTACGGCACGCCGCTGTATGTGCTCGATGAGGCATACGTCCGCGAGCGGGCCGAGCGCATTCGATCGGCCTTCACCGAGGCGTTCGAGCGCATCGGCAGCAGCGCGGAGGTCTACTACGCCGGCAAAGCGTTCCTCACTATCGACATGGCGCGCTGGATGACCGAGGCCGGGCTGCGCATCGACGTCGCCAGCGGCGGTGAGCTCGCGGTCGCGCTCGCGGCCGGAGTGGACGCGTCGCGGCTCGGTCTGCATGGCAACAACAAATCGACCGGCGAGCTCGACGCCGCGGTCTCCGCGGGAGTCGGCACCATCGTGATCGACTCCGAACAGGAGATCGGCCGCGTCGCGGCCGCTGCGTCGGTGCACGGCCGGGTGCAGCGGGTGCGGTTGCGCGTACGCACGGGCGTGCACGCCGACACGCACCACTTTCTGGCCACCGCGCACGAAGACCAGAAGTTCGGTGTCGCACTCGACGACGCGGAGCGACTCGCCGCGGTAATCCGCGCGCAGCACTCGCTGGAGTTCGTCGGACTGCACGCCCACATCGGCTCGCAGATCTTCGGACCCGAGGGCTTCGCGGAGTCCGCCGCACGCCTCGTCGCGCTGCACGCGCGGCTCCTGACTGGCGGGCCGGTCCCCGAACTGAACCTCGGCGGCGGCTTCGGCATCGCCTACACCGGCGCCGACGCGCCGGACACCATCGAGGAGCTCGCGCAGCGCATCGCGCAGATCGTGGCAGCGGAGTGCGAGCGGGCGCTCATCCCGGTTCCGGTCGTGGCGTTCGAGCCGGGACGCGCCGTCGTCGGACCGGCGGGCATCACGCTCTACAGCGTCGGAACGACGAAGCCCGTGACGCTGGATGCCGACGGCGTGGGCTCGTCGCGCCTCTACGTCAGCGTCGACGGCGGCATGAGCGACAACGCTCGACCGGCACTCTATGGGGCGGACTATTCGGCACGGGTGGTGGGCCGGACATCCACCGCCGAACCGGTGCTCGTGCGCGTGGCCGGAAAGCATTGCGAGTCGGGCGACATCGTCGTCGACGCCGAGTATCTCCCCGCGGATGTCGCCCCGGGCGACCTGCTCGCGGTGGCGGCGACTGGCGCGTATTGCTGGTCGCTGTCGAGCAACTACAACTACCTGCCGCGGCCCGCCGTGGTCGCGGTACGGGACGGCGACTCTCGCGTGATCGTGCGCGGCGAGACCATCGACGACCTGCTGGCGCGTGACCTCGGTGCCCGGCACGCTGCTACCACAGCGGAGCCCAACGGACGCGACGAGGATGCGCCGGGACCGTTGGCGCGCGCGGAACGCGAGCACGAACATCCCACGGCGACGGAGGGCGAGCGATGATCGAGTACCGCACGCTGAAGGTCGCGCTGCTCGGTGCCGGCTCCGTCGGCTCCCAGGTGGCCAAGCTGCTGATCGATCACGCGGATGAGCTCGCGGCGCGTGTGGGCGCCGGGCTCGAGCTGATCGGCATCGCGGTGCGCGACCCGGATGCTCCGCGTCGCGCCGATCTGCCGCGCGAGCTGTTCACGACGGACGCGCACTCGCTGATTCTGAGCGCGGACATCGTCATCGAGCTGATGGGCGGCATCGATCCGGCCCGCGAGCAGGTGCTGCTGGCGCTCACCTCGGGCGCAGATGTCGTCACGGGAAACAAGGCGCTGCTCGCCGAGCACGGACCGGAGCTGTTCGCCGCCGCGGAACAGGTCGGCGCGCAGTTGTACTACGAGGCCGCCGTGGCCGGCGCCATCCCGATCATCCGGCCCTTGCACGACAGCCTCGCGGGCGACCGCGTGCAGCGCATCCTCGGCATCGTCAACGGGACCACGAACTTCATCCTCGACCGCATGGACGTCGCCGGCGACAGCCTCGAATCGGCACTCGAGGTCGCCACCGAGCTCGGTTACGCCGAGCGCAGCGACCCGTCGGCCGACGTGGAGGGCTTCGATGCGGCGGCGAAGGCCGCGATCCTGGCCGGGCTCGCGTTCCACACCACAGTGCCGCTGTCCGCCGTGCACCGCGAGGGCATCACCGACATCACCAAGGAGCAGGTGGACGCGGCTCGCGCCGCCGGCTATGTGATCAAGCTGCTCGCGATCTGCGAGCGCGTCACCGACGGCGAAGGACGCGAGGGCGTCTCGGCGCGCGTGTATCCCGCGCTCGTGCCGCGCGAGCATCCTCTGGCCGCCGTACGCGGCGTGCACAACGCCGTGTTCGTGCAGGCCGCCGCCGCGGGGGATCTGATGTTCTACGGCGCGGGCGCCGGCGGGCTGCAGACGGCGTCGGCAGTGCTGGGCGACGTCGTCTCGGCAGCGCGACGCCACGTCGTCGGCGGACCGGGCGTGGCCGAGTCCACGCACGCCGACCTGCCCGTGCTCGACGTGGGCGCCGTGCGCACCCGCTACCAGATCACGTTGCGGGTGACCGACGTGCCCGGCGTGCTCTCGCGCATCGCCGCCGTGTTCGCCGCGCATCACGTCTCGGTCGAGACGCTCACCCAGACGGTGGCTCGTGTCGACGAGGCGATGCCGTCCGAGAGCGGTGAGGAGGCGGCATCCGGCACGGCTACGCTGGTGATCGGAACGCATACGGCGTTCGAGTCCGCTCTGGCGGCGACGGTCGACGCCCTTCGCGACAGCGATGAGGTCGTGACCGTGACCTCTGTTCTACGAGTTGAAGGAGCCTGAACGTGGCGCATCAATGGCAGGGCGTTCTGCGCGAATACGCCGATCGTCTCGACGTGACGGAGGCGACGCCGATCGTCACGCTGGGCGAGGGCGGCACGCCGCTGATCCCCGCCGCTGCTCTGTCCCGTCGTACGGGAGCGGATGTCTACGTCAAGTTCGAGGGAATGAACCCGACGGGCTCGTTCAAGGACCGCGGCATGACGATGGCGATCTCGAAGGCGGTCGAGCACGGCGCGAAGGCCGTGATCTGCGCCTCCACCGGCAATACGTCGGCGTCGGCGGCCGCGTACGCCGCGCACGCAGGCATCCAGGCCGTCGTGCTGGTGCCCGAGGGCAAGATCGCGATGGGCAAGCTGAGCCAGGCCATCGCTCACAACGGTCACCTCCTGCAGGTGCAGGGCAACTTCGACGACTGCCTCGACATCGCCCGCGACCTCGCCGCGAACTATCCGGTGCACCTGGTGAACTCGGTGAACAATGACCGCATCGAGGGTCAGAAGACCGCGGCCTTCGAGGTGGTCGAGGTGCTCGGCGACGCTCCCGATTTCCATTTCATCCCGGTCGGCAACGCGGGCAACTACACGGCCTACACGCGCGGATACACCGAGGAGGCGGAGCGCTCCGTGACCACGAAGCTGCCCCGCATGTTCGGGTTCCAGGCCGCGGGCAGCGCGCCGATCGTCCTCGGACACCCGGTGAAAGACCCCGACACCGTCGCCAGCGCCATCCGCATCGGCAACCCGGCGTCGTGGGAACTGGCACTCCAGGCTCGCGATGCGACGAACGGCTACTTCGGTGCGATCGACGACGAGCGCATCCTCGCCGCACAACGCATCCTCTCCGCCGAGGTCGGCATCTTCGTGGAGCCGGCCAGCGCGATCAGTGTCGCCGGCCTTCTCGAGCAGGCAGAGGCGGGAACCGTCCCCGCCGGCTCGCGCGTCGTGCTGACCGTCACCGGTCACGGCCTGAAGGATCCGCAGTGGGCGCTGCGCATCCCCGGCGGCGGCGAGGTGCAGCCGACCGTCGTCCCGGTCGATACGGCACAGATCGCCGACGTGCTGGGCCTGAGCGCCGCGACGGATTCCTCGGGCGCGGCGTGAGCACGGCATCCGTTGCCGGTGCGTCGCACACCGGTGTCGCCGCGGGAGCCTCACCGGTTCCTCCCGGGCGCACGGTGCGTGTGAAGGTCCCGGCGACCTCAGCCAACCTGGGGCCGGGATTCGACACCCTCGGCCTCGCCCTCGCGCACTACGACGAGTTGACGGTGACCGCGGTGGCCGAGCCCGGCGCTTTCGTGGAAGTGCACGGGGTCGGCGAAGGCGAGGTACCGACCGACGAGACGAACCTCGTGGTGCGGTCCATCGCGCACGCCTTCGAGTCCGCCGGCGTCCCGTTGCCGGGCCTGCGGCTCGTCGCGAACAACGTGATCCCGCACGGGCGCGGGCTGGGATCGTCCGGTGCGGCCATCGTCTCCGGTGTCATGGCGGCCAAGGGCCTGCTCGACGGCATCGTGGATTTCGACGCCGAACGCCTCCTCGCGCTCGCCACCGACCTCGAGGGACACCCGGACAATGTGGCTCCGGCGCTCTTCGGCGGGTTGACGATCGCCTGGATGTCCAACCGCAGTCCGCTGCACAAGAAGCTGATGGTGCACCGCGGCGTCTCACCCCTGGTGTTCGTTCCCGAGCACGTGATGTCGACGGCGTTGGCGCGCAGTCTGCAGCCGGAGTCGGTTCCGCACGAGGACGCGGTCTTCAACGTGTCTCGTTCTTCGCTGCTGGTCGCCGCCCTGGTGCAGAGCCCGGAGCTTCTGCTGGCCGCCACCGAAGACAAGCTGCACCAGAACTACCGCGCCGGCGCCATGCCCGAGACGAACCGGCTCATCACCGAGCTCCGCGGCGCCGGGTTCCCGGCCGTCGTCTCCGGAGCCGGCCCCTCGATCCTGGTGCTGTGCAGCGATCCTGCGCAGCGCCTGGCTGCCGCGCAGCTCGTCGCCGATCGCGCCGAGTCCCGCTGGCAGCCGCTCATGCTGGCCGTCGACTTCCTCGGTGCGACGGTGCACCGAGTGGATGCCGACGCCTCCTGACACCGCTTCCGCCCGGCGCGTGCATGGCCGGGTTGGTACCTCGGGGGTGGTAGACTGGGCGGCAGCCGCCAGACAACGCGTAGTGAACGCGATGGGCGGCGATCGGGTGAAATTCTTGTAACTCACTGCTGTCGTTCCCGTCCGAACCCCGCGCAGCGATCCCCGACGCACGCGGTCGAAACACGATCGAGCGGAAATCTCACGACACGCACTCCGAGTGAGGCGCCTCTATGCCTGCCGGAGGAAAGGAATCCTTTTCAGTGACCGATGTCAATCTCCACGCCGAGGGCGTGGACCCCACTGTCGAACTGTCGTCTCTGCGCGTGCCGCAGCTGCAGTCGCTGGCGGCGAGTCTCGGCATCCCCGGTGCGGCCAAGCTGCGCAAGGGTGAGCTGGTGGCGGCCATCGAGGCCGCGCGCGAGGCGCAGCCGTCTGCCAACGGTGCTGCGGAGCAGAACGCCCCGGCACCGCAGACGGCCTCCGAGCCGAAGCAGGCGAGCACCGAGCAGGTGAGCGCCGTGCGGACCAGCACCGAGCAGGCGCGCACAGAGCCGGCCAGCAGCACAGAGCAGACCACCGAGCAGGCGAGCACAGAGCTGGCCAGCACCGAGCAGGCGACCACTCCGGCGGCGACGTTGCAGCCGGAGCAGTCTCACGCCGTCGAGCAGCAGTCCGACCTGAGCCCGGCGCAGGCCGAGGCAGCTCTGCAGGCCGCCCTCGACCTGCAGACCCCGCCTGCCCGCACCCGCCGTGGCTCGCGCCGCGCGACCAGCGCCGATGGCGGACGCACCGTGTCGGCGTCGACCCACGTGAATTCCGCGGAGGCGGGTGTGCCTGCCATGCTCGACATTCCGTCCTCGAACGGTGAGGCGGCCAGCACCGAGTCCTCGAACGACCAGGCGCAGGGCGGCTCGGCGCAGAGCGACCGCACGCGTGGCGGCCAGAACCGTGGTGAGCAGAACCGCGGCGAGCAGAACCGTGGCGAGCAGAACCGTGGCGAGCAGAACCGTGGCGAGCAGAACCGTGGCGAGAAGAACCGCGGCGAGCAGGGCTCCCAGGGCACATCGTCCGCCGAGGAACGCGGCAACGGCCAGGATGCCGGTGCCGGGCAGGCCTCCCACGGTGACGCAGGCCAGGACGTGGCGAACGGTGAGCGGCCCGCCGGCGAGGGTCAGGCATCCGACGGTCAGGCATCCGACGGTCAGGCATCCGACGATCAGTCCTCCGGCGACGAGCAGCGCGAGCAGCAGCCGCGCCAGGGGCGCCGCAACCGCGGTCGCAACAAGAACCGGCGCGACAACGCGCAGGGCGATCAGCAGGGCGAGTCCGGCGAGCAGCAGGACGGCCAGAACCAGAACCAGAACCAGAACCAGAACCAGCAGGGCGGCCAGCAGAAGCAGAAGCAGAAGCAGGGCCAGAAGCAGCAGGGCCAGAACGGTCAGCAGGACGACGAGCGCGGCGGCCGTAACCGCTACCGCGACCGCAAGCGTCGGGGAGCAGCGGACGACGTCGAGCCCGAGATTCTCGACGACGATGTGCTGATCCCGGTCGCGGGCATTCTCGACGTGCTCGACAACTACGCGTTCGTGCGCACCAGCGGCTACCTGCCCGGCCCGAGCGATGTGTACGTCTCGCTCGGCCAGGTGAAGAAGCACAACCTGCGCAAGGGCGATGCCGTGGTCGGCGCCATCCGCCAGCCGCGCGAGGGCGAGAACACCGGCCGCCAGAAGTACAACGCGCTGGTGAAGGTGGACTCGGTCAACGGTCAGCCGAACGACGAGGCGCAGAACCGCGTCGAGTTCTCCGCGCTGACGCCGCTGTACCCGCAGGAGCGCTTGCGCCTGGAGACGGAGCCGGCGAAGCTCACGCAGCGCATCATCGACCTGGTCGCGCCGATCGGCAAGGGCCAGCGCGGCCTCATCGTCGCGCCGCCGAAGGCCGGCAAGACCATCGTGATGCAGCAGATCGCGAACGCGATCACGACGAACAATCCCGAGGTGCACCTCATGGTCGTGCTCGTGGACGAGCGACCTGAAGAGGTCACCGACATGCAGCGCACGGTGAAGGGCGAGGTCATCGCCTCCACCTTCGACCGTCCGGCCGAGGACCACACCACGGTCGCCGAGCTCGCCATCGAGCGTGCGAAGCGCCTGGTCGAGCTGGGCCATGACGTGGTCGTGCTGCTCGACTCCATCACCCGCCTGAGCCGTGCCTACAACCTGGCGGCACCGGCGTCCGGTCGCATCCTCTCCGGTGGTGTCGACGCCTCTGCGCTCTACCCGCCGAAGCGGTTCTTCGGCGCCGCACGCAACATCGAGCACGGCGGGTCGCTGACCATACTGGCCACGGCGCTCATCGAGACCGGATCCAAGATGGACGAGGTCATCTTCGAGGAGTTCAAGGGCACCGGCAACTCGGAGCTGCGCCTCTCGCGTCAGCTCGCTGACAAGCGCATCTTCCCGGCCGTTGACGTGAACGCGTCGGGTACGCGCCGTGAAGAGATGCTGATGAGCTCCGACGAAGTGAAGATCACCTGGAAGCTTCGCCGCGCGCTCGCCGGTCTCGACCCGCAGCAGGCGCTCGAGGTCGTGCTCGGCAAGCTCAAGGAGACCAGTTCGAACGTGGAGTTCCTCGTACAGATGCAGAAGTCGATCCCGGCGCCCACCGGCGGCCACGGCGTCGCGCACTCGCACGCGCACGAGAACGACCACCGCTAGCTGATCCACGGATGCCCGTCCGAACCGTCGCGACCCTCTGAGGCGCGGCGGGCCGGGGCGGGCATCCTGTGGTTAACATCGTCAGCCGCCACCATCATCCGGGAAGTACGAAGTGTTCGACTCCATCCAGTCACTGCTCGACGAGCACGAGGAGCTGCAGCAGCAGCTGGCCGATCCGGCGCTGCACGCCGACGCGGCGCGCGCCAAGAAGGTGAACCGGCGTTACGCGGAGCTGAGTCAGATCAAGGCGGCGCACGAGTCCTGGCTCTCGCTGGGCGACGATCTGGATGCCGCGCGAGAGCTGGCCGGCGAGGACGACGCTTTCGCCCAGGAGATTCCCGCGCTGCAGGAGGCGCACGAGGCGGCGCAGGAGAAGCTGCGGCGTCTGCTCATTCCGCGCGATCCCGACGACGGCCGCGACGTGATCATGGAGATCAAGGCCGGGGCCGGGGGAGCGGAGTCGGCCTTGTTCGCCGCCGACCTGCTGCGCATGTACCTGCACTACGCGGAGTCGCACGGCTTCAAGACCGAGATCCTCGAGCACGACGACACCGACCTCGGCGGGTACACGAACGTGCAGGTGGCCATCAAGGGCCGCTCGGCCGATCCCGCCGACGGCCCGTGGGCGCACCTGAAGTACGAGGGCGGGGTGCACCGCGTGCAGCGCGTGCCCGTGACCGAGTCGCAGGGGCGCATCCAGACCTCCACCGCCGGCGTTCTGGTCTTCCCCGAGGTCGACGAGCCGGAGGAGATCGACATCGCGGCGAACGACATCCGGGTGGATGTCTTCAGATCGTCGGGTCCGGGCGGCCAGTCGGTGAACACCACGGACTCCGCGGTACGCATCACGCACCTGCCGACGGGCATCGTGGTGTCGATGCAGAACGAGAAGTCGCAGATCCAGAACCGCGAGGCCGCGATGCGCGTGCTCCGCGCCCGGCTGCTGGCGAAGCAGCAGGAGGAGCTGGAGGCGGCGGCGTCGGATGCGCGCAGGTCGCAGATCCGCGGCATGGACCGCTCCGAGCGCATCCGCACCTACAACTTCCCGGAGAACCGCATCGCCGATCATCGCACCGGATACAAGGCCTACAACCTCGATCAGGTGATGAACGGCGCGCTCGACCCGGTGATCGAATCGGCCGTGCACGCCGACGAAGAGGCACAGCTCGCCGCGCTCGGCGAGGACTGAGACGACGGATGCCCGGGGCCGGCACGAAAGCCGCACCCCACGTTTCGAGAGGACACTGGTCGCGTGAGTCTGTGGGATGAATCCGCTTCGGCGCTGTTGTCTGCCACTGCATCGGCCGAGCCGACGCCCGGCGGGGGCTCGATCGCCGCGATCAGCGGGGCCCTGGGTACCGGGCTCGTGCAGATGGCCATCGCGATCACCGGCGACGAGGCACTGCAGGAGCAGGCAGAGCGCCTCTGCGTGCTTCGCGACGACATCGCCGCTGCAGCCGATGGCGACGTGCACGACTTCGGTGCTCTGATGGCGGCGTATCGACTCCCGCGCGGTGATGACGCCGAGCGCGAAGCACGATCGCGGGCCGTCGAGGCTGCGACCATCGCCGCCGCCGAACGCCCGCTGGCGCTGGTGGAGTCGTTGCGGGACGTGCTCACGTTGGCGCGTGAGCTCGAAGACCGGGTCAAGCCGGGCATCCGCAGCGATGTGCTCGCCGGCGAGGACCTCGTGACCGGCGCGGCGAGAGCGGCCGTGCGCACCGCCGACATCAACATCGACGCCCTTCTGCGGCGCTCGTCGCCGGCGGCGGAGGAATTGCGCGCGCGCAGGGACGCGCTCGTCGTCGGACTGGGAGAGACGCTGTGAGCGCGGAGATCCTCGACCCGTCGCCTGTCGCGGCGGCGTACCGCGAGCAGGTGCGCGGTGACGTCGCACGTCTGACCGCCGATCTCGGCAGGCGCCCGCGCATCCTCGGCATCCTCGGGCAGAGCGACGGTCCGGCCGCGACGTACGCCCGATATGCGCGCAAGGGATGCGAAGCCGTCGGGATCGAGCTCGATGTGCATCCGACACCGGCGGACCGCGTCGAAGCCGAGATCGCTGAGGCGAACATCGACCCCGATGTGGACGGCGTCTTCCTGTATTACCCGCTGATGGACCGCGCCTCAGACCGCTGGTTGCGGGAGCTCGTGGATCCGCGCAAGGACGTGGAGGGACTGCACTCCTTCTGGAGCCGGCTCCTGTACGAGAACCACCGGTTCGTCGACGACGCGGGCACCACCCGAGCGATCCTGCCGTGCACGCCCCTCGCCATCCTCAAACTGCTGCAGCACGCCGGCATGCGCGGCACCGACGCGGCCGCGCCGCTCGCCGGCGTGACGGCGTGCATCGTTAACCGCAGCGACCTCGTCGGGCGACCGTTGGCGGCCATGCTCGCCAACGACGGTGCCGTCGTGCACTCGCTCGACGTCGACGGCGCCGTCACGTTCGAGCCGGCCATCGGACGCCGCGCGCACGACATCCGTGAATCGGGTCCCGATCGCACGGAAGCGCTCGCCGGGGCCGACGTGGTGATCTCCGCGGTGCCGTCGAGGAGCTTCGAGCTGATTCGGGGGGACGAGATCCGGCCCGGCGCGATCTGCGTCGACGTCGCCGAGTACACGAACTTCGACGAATCGGTGAAAGAGGTGGCCAGTGTGTTCGTGCCGCGGGTCGGCCCGCTGACGATCGCGATGGCCATGCGCAACCTCACGAGGCTCGCCGCGATGCGCACGCGCTGACGCCGCAGGATTCCCACCGCGTCGTTCGCGCGAACTGGGCTGTCGTCCCCAGGAAGGGGAGCGCCGAGAAGACACTTGCACCCGACGAAATACATCCGTATTCTTATCATCGTGAATACGGGCGTATTTGGACGCGAGGCGGCCATGGAACGAAGCGACTCTGCGATGCGAGCACGCAACATGGAACCGGCTTCCGCTGCGAACCGTGCCATATGGCGCATCCGGCTGCGCTGGCTCGCCGCGATCGGATTCGCGCTCATCCCGGTCGTTTTCACCG
This sequence comes from Humibacter albus DSM 18994, assembly GCF_000421825.1. Taxonomy (GTDB): domain Bacteria; phylum Actinomycetota; class Actinomycetes; order Actinomycetales; family Microbacteriaceae; genus Humibacter; species Humibacter albus. Next base: position 211,767 of record NZ_ATXT01000018.1, on the reverse strand, counting down.
CAGCAGCGTCGGCCGTCGCGCAGATCACGCACCAGAGCGAGGCGGGCGCGGCGCTCACCGTCGCGATCGGCGCCGGCGTATCCGCCCTCGTCGGCCTGCTCGTCATGCGGATGTCGTCTCCCGCGCTGACGCAGTACGGCTTCCGCGCTCCGCGCCGTGCCGCTGCCGTCTGGTGGTTCGTGCCGCTGCCCGTCACGATCGGCATCGTGCTCGTCAGCGCGGGGGTCCATGTCGGCTGGCAGACCGCGCTCGCCTATCTCGTTCTGACGGTCGCCGTCGCGTTCGACGAGGAGATCTGGTTCCGCGGCATCGTGCTCGCGGTGTTGCGCAGCGGCGGCACTCGGGTCGCGATCGTCGGAAGCTCGGTGATGTTCGGCGTGCTCCACCTAGCGAACCTCGCCGGGGGTGAGGACCCGTCCTCCGCGATACTGCAACTGCTGTTCGCTGTGGTCTTCGGCGTCGTCGCTGCCGAACTCGTCGTGATCACCGCAAGCCTGTGGCCGGTGATCGTCTGGCACGCGCTCTGGGACTTCACGAACTACGTGGGCGGCAACGCCACGACCGGCGCCACGCTCGCCGGAGTGGGCATCGCGTGTGCCGTCATGATCGCGTATGCGATCGTGCTGTGGCGGCGAACGTCGCCCACGCCCGCCTGACGAACGTCGACGTGTGTGCCTGCCCCGCCCTCCAGACGGTGAGCCCTAGCCTGAGAGGCGTGGACTTGACGGCACGGCAACGCGAGCTCGCCGACGCCGCATTGCGGATCATCGGCCGCGAAGGCCTGCAGGCGGCGTCGTTCCGCGCCGTCGCGACCGAAGCGGGCTGGTCGCTCGGCGCGGTGCAGAAGGCGTTCCCCTCGAAGGACCGTATGCTCGCGGCCGCGTTCGCCCGTCTGCGCGAGAGCGAGGCGCCGCTGCCGCCGGGGGAGCCGGGACGGCCCACCCTGCGCGAGTGGCTCGTGGCGCTGCTGATCGGCATCCTTCCGCTCGACGAGGCGCGCATCGCCAGTCAGCGCCGCGGTGACGCCTTCGGGCAGCACGCGTTGACGAACGCGGCCGTGGCGGCCGCGATCGCCGAGAGCGACGATCAGGTCCGCGGCCTCCTGGCGTCCCTGGTGGCACGCGCTCGTGCGGAGGGAGAGGTTCCCGAGCACGTCGACCCCGCGACGACCGCCTGGGCAGTGCTCGCGCTCGCACAGGGCGTGGCGGCGCAACTCCTCTACCGGCCCGAGCCCGAGACGTCTGTGCGTGAACGGCTCGATCGCGCTGTCGCAGCACTGCTGAGCTGACGGTCTGTACTGGGCTGAGCGCCTTGCACCGGGCGCCGCTTCAGATGTAGATGCCGGGGTCGAGCCATGTCTCGTCGGAGGTGGTCTGCGTGAGGTGGTGCGGGGCATCCTGTGCACGAGGGCGCGCGGGGATGCCCACCAGCACCGAGTCCGCCGGCGCCGACTTCACGACGACCGCGTTCGCGCCCACCACCGACCGCGCCCCGACGACGATGTCGCCGAGCACCTGCGCTCCGGCCCCCACCACGACCCCGTCGCCCAGCGTGGGATGCCGCTTGCCGCGTCCCCGCGACTTTCCGCCCAGCGTCACGCCGTGGTACAGCATGACGTCGTCGCCGACGACGGCGGTCTCACCGATCACGACGCCCATGCCGTGATCGATGAAGAAGCGTCGGCCGATGCGCGCGCCGGGGTGGATCTCGATCCCGGTGAGAAAGCGCGCGAACTGCGACAGCAGCCGCGCCGGTGTCTTCAGGCCGGGGGAGACCCACCACCGGTGCGCGATGCGGTGCAGCCAGATCGCATGCAGCCCGGAGTAAGACAGCGCGATCTCGACATCGCCGCGCGCGGCAGGATCGTGCCGCCGGGCGCCGGCGATGTCTTCGCGCATTCGCGAGAGAACGCTCATCGTGGCGGTGTCGTCAGTCCTGCAGATCCTCGTACAGCACGGTCGACACGTAGCGCTCGCCGAAGTCCGGCAGCACGACCACGATGGTCTTGCCCGCGTTCTCGGGCCGCTTCGCGACCTGCACGGCGGCGTGCACGGCCGCGCCCGACGAGATGCCACCCAGGATGCCCTCTTCCGCCGCGAGCCGGCGCGCCATGGTGAGTGCGGCATCCGCGTTCACGTCCACGACCTCGTCATACACCGAGGTGTCGAGCACCTCGGGCACGAAGTTCGCGCCCAGCCCCTGGATCTTGTGCGGGCCGGGCTGCCCACCGTTCAGGATGGGCGACTCCTCGGGCTCGACGGCGATGACGCGCACCTCGGGATTCTGCTCCTTGAGGTACGAGCCCGCGCCGGTGATGGTGCCGCCGGTTCCGATTCCGGCGACCAGGATGTCGACGGACCCCGCGGTGTCCTCCCAGATCTCCGGGCCTGTCGTCGCGTGGTGGATGCCGGGGTTGGCGGGGTTCGCGAACTGCTGGGCCCAGATGGCGTTGTCGGTGTTCGCCACGATGTCCTGTGCCATGGCGACCGCGCCGCTCATGCCCTCCGAGCCGGGGATGAGCCGCACCTCGGCGCCGAACGCCCGCATCAGCACTCGGCGCTCCTTGCTCGCCGTGTCGGGCATCACGATGATCAGCTTGTAGCCCCGGGCGGCGGCGGTGAACGCGAGCGCGATACCCGTGTTGCCACTGGTGCTCTCCACGATGGTGCCACCGGGTTTCAGCGCACCGGCCTCTTCCGCAGCGTCGACGATCGCGACCCCGATGCGGTCCTTGACGCTCGCGGCGGGGTTGTAGAACTCGAGCTTGGCGGCGACAGTCGCCTCTGCCCCGTCGGTCACGCGATTGAGTCGCACGAGCGGGGTCTTGCCGACCACCTCGGTGATGTCGGAGTGCACGGTGCCTGACATGGGCTGCCTTTCGTCGTGACGGCGGTGAATCTTCACAGCGCTACGCCGCCTCGGATCGTGCGGCGCGGCACGTGACGAGCCTATTCTTGACGCTCGGCCCCGATCGCGAATGTGACGACCCTCGCATGGCACAGATCGTGGCGCGAAAGGATGCCTCCGCCATGACCGCTGAGCCCGACTCCTCCGTGCGTTCGCTGCTGAACGAGGTCGCGGAGCAGCTGACGGCTGCGGGCATTCCTCACCCGCAGGTCGATGCAGAACTGCTGCTCGGCCACATTCTGGATGCCTCGCGCGGCCGCGTGCAGGCGATGGCGGTCATGGGGTCCTCCGTGACGCGGGCACAGGCATCCGAGCTGCGTTCTCTGGCCGCGCGGCGTGCTGCTCGCGAACCGCTGCAGCATCTCACCGGACGCGCTCCGTTCCGGGCGATGAACCTGCTGGTCGGGCCCGGTGTCTTCGTCCCACGGCCGGAGACGGAACTGCTGGCGCAGCTCGCGATCGATGCCTTGGTCGCCGCGGCCGATCCCGCGCCGATCGCGGTCGATCTCGGCACCGGCAGCGGAGCCATCGCGCTGGCGATGGCCACCGAGGTGCCGCACGCCCGCGTGTTCGCCGTGGAGCGCTCGCCGCAGGCGTACGCGTGGGCGAAGCGGAACCTCCAGGAGCAGCGGGCGGCGAACCTGCAGCTGGTGGGCGGCGACCTCGCCGACGCGTTCGGCGAGCTGGACGGGCGGGTCTCCGTCGTCGCCTCGAACCCGCCGTACGTGCCCGACGACGCGATCCCGCGTGATCCGGAGGTGCGCCTCTTCGACCCCGAGGAGGCGCTGTACGGCGGCGAGGACGGGCTCGACGTCGTGCGCGTGCTCTCGCGTCGTGCCCGGGCGCTGCTGCACCCCGGCGGCCTGCTGGCGATCGAGCACGGCGAGCTGCAGGGGGAGGCGGTGCGCAGCATCCTGGATGCCGATGGCTGGCACGCCTCCGCCACTCACCGCGACCTCACCCTGCGCGACCGCGTGACGACGGCGCTGCGCTGAGCGGACGCCTACGCGCTCTTCGTGGCGTTCTTCTCCGCGCGCTCCCGAGCGGCCTTCAGCGCCTCTCGCTCGCGCTTGCGCGCCTCCCGCAGCGCCTTCTCGGCCTCGCGACGAGCCTTCGCGGCTTCTCTGACGCGCTTGTCGGAGCCGTAGAGCGTGGCGTCCTCCGCGACGCGCGTCGCGCTGTCGGGAACGCCGTCCCGTTGCAGCGAGCTCGCCTCGCCCCTCTCGTCGATGTAGCGGGCGATGCCGTCGAGCACGCGTTCCAGGCCGAACGCGAAGTCGTCGAACTCGTCATCGGTGTAGGCGCCGGAGGCGATCACCGGTGCGAGATCGGGAAAGCCATCGGAGGTGACCAGCTGGCCGAGGGCAGCGGCGAAGCGCTGGCCGTTGACCTCGTCGGCCCTCGCTCCGGAACTCGCGATGTCTGCCTGCACGCTGCCGACGGCACGCGCGTATGAGCCGACCAACAGAACGCACGCCATCTTCTCCTGGTCACTCAGCGGAGCGGGACGGAGTGCCCGCAGCGCGGCGTCGATGAGCCGCATCACGTTCGGCGTGAGGGGTGTGCCGCTGATCGGGATCCGGCTGTACCAGGGGTGCGCGCGCAGGGAGGCGAGACTGGCGAGCGTCCATTGCCTCAGTCCCGTTCGCCAGTCGTCCTCGGGCGGTTCGGGCAGTTCGATGTCGGCGACGGCGTCCTGCATCAGAAGCAGCAGGTCGTCCTTGCTCGTCACGTACCGGTAGAGCGACATCGTCGTGAAACCGAGCGCGGAGGCGACACGGGCCATCGACACGGCGCCGAGCCCCTCGGCATCCGCGAGCTTCATCGCGGTTTCAACGATGCGCTCGATGCTGAGCTCGCGTTTCGGACCCCGCTGCGGTCGCTCGGCCACGCCCCAGGCGAGAGCGACGGCGTGCGGCAGCGACAGGTCGGCGGATGCTTCGGTGTCGGACATCGCGCTCCTCACGCTCGGGACGGACCGGGTGCGGCCAGTTTATGGCGTACACCCGGCCCGCCCGCGGCGTCACCCCTTCACCCGACGGGCGAACACCAGAGCGGATCCCACCGCTCCCACCGCCAGGATGCCCGCGAGCCAGGCCAGCGCCACCCACAACGTGGCGCCCGGCGCTGCGCCGTCCAACAGTGCGCGCAGAGTCTCGATGATCGGCGTGTACGGCTGGTGGTCCGCGAAGCCGTGCAACCAGCCCGGCATCGTGTCGACGGCCACGAACCCGCTGGAGATGTAGGGCAGAAAGAGGAACACGAAATTGATCGAGCCCGCGGCGTCCACGCTCAGGAGCAGGCCGCCGAGCACGCTGAGCCAGGTGAACGCGAGAATGATCAGCACCGCGAAGAGCCCCGCGTCGATCCACCCCGACAGGCCCGCGGCGGGACGGAAGCCGAGCAGGAGCGCCACGACCACCACGGGCACGCACGCAGCGAGGTTGCGCAGCAGACTCGCCACGACATGGCCGTGCAACACGGCCGAGCCGAGCACGGGGAGCGTCTTGAACCGGTTGACGGTGCCCGTGGCGACGTCTTGCGCCACGCCGATCGCGGTGGCTGCTGCACCGAATCCGAGGCACAGCACGAGGGTTCCGGGTACCACGTAGTTCACATAGTCGCCGTCGGAGGAGATTGCGCCCCCGAAGATCACGACGAAGACGAGCATGATCGAGACAGGAATGGCGAATGCCGTCACGAGGGCGTCCACGCTGCGGAGCGAGCGTCGCAGTTCCCGTCCCGACATCGCGATGATGTCCGAGCCGGCACTCCACCGGCTCTGATGGCGAACTTCGACCCCACGCGAGGTCATCGTGATGGTGCTCATGCCGCCTTCTCCTTCTCTTCGTGGGTCTTCTCTTCGTGGGTTGCGCGTTTTTCGCCGGCCGTGGGCTGTTCGTGCGAGCCTGCAGCGTCGTCCGATCTCTCCTGTGCAGACGGCCGTCCGGTGAGGGTGAGGAATACGTCGTCGAGCGTCGGACCCGCGATCGCGATGTCGCTCACTCGGATTCCGGCCTTCGCCGTCTCGGCGAGGAGCGCGCGGATGTCCTCCACGGCATCCGACGTCGGCATGCGTACCGACAGGGTCGCCTCGTCGGTCTCGACCTGAGCACCGTCGGCGCAGTGCCGCAACGCGAGCTCGGCCGCCCGGAGAACGTCGTGGCGCTCGCCGAACGAGAACACGATGTGGTCGCCGCTCACCTGCGCCTTGAGCTGGTCGGGCGTTCCGGTGGCCACGATCCGTCCGTCGTCGATGAGTCCCACGCGATCGGCGAGGCGCTCGGCCTCGTCGAGGTACTGCGTCGTGAGGAGGATGGTCGTGCCGGTGTGGGCGAGCTCCTCGACGAGCGACCAGAGCTGGGCACGGCTTCGGGGGTCCAGCCCTGTGGTGGGCTCGTCGAGGAACAGCACGGGCGGCATCGCGATGAGGCTGACGGCGAGGTCGAGCCGACGTCGCATCCCTCCGGAGTATCCGGCCACCCGCTTGTTCGCCGCTCCGCTCAGGTCGAACGCCTGGAGCAGCTCGGCCACGCGAGTGCGCCGAGCGGATGCCTGCAGGTGGTTCAGCCGTGCCATCATCGCGAGGTTCTCTGCCCCGGTCTGGAACTCGTCGACCGAGGCGTACTGCCCGGTGAGTGCGAACATCCGTCTCGCCTGCGCGGGCCGCGCGAGCACGTCGACGCCGCCGATGCGCACCTCGCCGGCGTCGGGCCGGACGAGCGTGGAAAGGATGTTCACGGTCGTCGTCTTGCCGGCACCGTTCGGCCCCAGCAGCGCGTAGATCTCGCATCGCGCCACCGTGAAGTCCACACCATCGAGCACAGCGTGGTTCCCGTAGCCCTTCCGCAGCCCTGCTACGTCGATGGCAGGCCCCGTTCGGTTCGTCGCGGTCATTTCGTCGTCCTTCCGATCGACTAACTGTCTATGTCGTACTCAGAGTGTATAACACACACAGTGTGCGAGATAAACAGTTCTATCGGATGCCCGTGGCCGGGCCTGCTTCGTCGGCGTCGCTGTCCGGGCGTCACAGGGAGGTCGTGATCGGCATCGCTAGAATCGAGCGGTCATGACCACATTCTTCGATTGCTCCGACGACGACTCTCTCGCCGAGGGCACCAGGTACGCACGCGCCGCCATCGAGAACGGCGACCTCATCGTCCTCCCCACCGACACGGTCTACGGCATCGGTGCCGACGCGTTCAGCGCCGACGCCGTGGCGCGGCTGTTGGAGGCGAAGGGCCGAGGGCGTCAGTCGCCGCCGCCCGTCCTCATTCCGGCGCTGACGACGCTCGACGCGCTCGCCGAGACCGTCCCGCAGGAGGCTCGTGACCTGGCGGGCGCGTTCTGGCCAGGCGGTCTGACCATCGTGCTCCCGGCGCAGCCCTCGCTGTCGTGGGATCTCGGCGAGACGCAGGGCACCGTCGCACTGCGCATGCCGAACAATCCGATCGCGCTGGCGCTGCTGCGTTCGACGGGGCCGCTCGCGGTCTCGAGCGCCAACAAGACGGGCATGAAGGCCGCGACGACGGCGCAGCAGGCCGAGGAGATGCTCGGCGACAGCATCGACGCCTACCTCGACGGGGGCGAGGTGGGCGTGGACTACGCGCGCGAGGGCCTCACCGAGACGTCGTCCACCATCGTGGATGCCACCGCCCTCGTCTCGGGTGCCGGCAAGCTGCGCATTCTGCGCCACGGCGTCATCTCCGACGAGCAGCTGCGCGAGGTCGTCGGCGACGCACTCGAGGACGAGTCCGCAGGGGACACGCAGACGACATGACCCTTCTTCTGGTCATCGGCCTGGTCACGGCGATCGTCACGTTCGTGCTGTCGATCGTCGTGTGGCGGGTGGCGCTGAAGTTCAAGCTGTACCCGCGCATCCGGGAACGCGATGTGCACACCACGCCCACGCCGCGGCTCGGCGGCGTCGCCATGTTCCTCGGCATCATCGTCGCGTTCGGCGTCGCCTATCTGTTCTCCCAAATCTTTCCCGACTTCGGAGGCCCGCTGCTCGCCGTCGTGTTCTCCGAGCCGACGCCGGTGTTCGCGATCCTCGGCGCGGCACTGCTCATCGTGGTCATCGGCGTCGCCGACGACCTCTGGGACCTCGACTGGATGACCAAGCTCGCCGGGCAGTTCGTCGCGGCCGGCCTGGTGGCCTGGCTGGGCGTGCAGATCTACTCGCTTCCGCTCGGCGGGGGAGTGACGGTGGGGTCGCCTTGGATGAGTGTCGCCATGACCGTGTTCGCGATCGTGCTCGTGATGAACGCGATCAACTTCATCGACGGGCTCGACGGCCTGGTCGCGGGGGTGGCCCTCATCGCCAACGGGGCATTCTTCCTCTACAGCTACCTCATCACGGTGAAGACGAACCCCTACAACTACTTCAGCCTCGCGTCGGTGCTCGCGATCATCCTGGTCGGCGCCTGCGCGGGTTTCCTGCCGCTGAACTGGCACCCTGCTCGCATGTTCATGGGCGACACGGGAGCGCTGCTCGTCGGCCTGCTCATGGCCTCCTCGGCCATCGCCGTCACGGGTCAGATCGACCCGATCTCGCTGCAGCAGGGCGGCGCGCACACCCTGCTTCCCGCCTTCATCCCGATCATCCTGCCGTTCGCGGTACTGATCGTTCCCCTGCTCGATTTCGGCCTCGCCGTGTTCCGGCGCGTCCGCGCAGGAAAGTCTCCGTTCAGCGCCGACCGCAAGCATCTTCATCACCGACTGCTCGACATGGGGCACACGCATCTGCAAGCCGTGCTCATCTTCTACGCCTGGACCGCGGTCGTCTCGATCGGATGCCTGCTCTTCTTCTTCCAGCCCGTCTGGCCGGCGATCGTGTTCCTCTGCGTCGGACTCGTCGCGTGCGCCGCCTTCACGCTCGCTCCGCTGAGCAGACGCCGTGGCGCGGCGGCCGTGCCGGGGGCCATCGTCGTCGCGACCGGAACGCCGGCAGCGCCCTTGACCGACGATGCGGGGCGAGCGCGGGCAAGCCGCAGCCAGGCCACCCAGAACCCGCAGCCCACCCAGAACCCGCAGCCCACCCAGAACCCTCAGACCACCCAGACCGACGAGACCCACCAGAACGAGAGAACGCCGTGACCGATCAGCAACCAGACCGGCCCGAGACGGAGTCGACCGCATCCCGTCCCGTCCCCGCGGACGAAGCGAGAGCGCCCCAGCAGTCGAGCGGCCCCAGTTCCAATCTCGTCCTCAAGTCCGCTCTCCTGTGGGGCGGTCTGCTCGCGCTGGCCATCGCGGTGGTCGCAAGCGTCGTCGGCGGCCTGGTCGCCGGAGGTGTCGGCGTCGTGAGCGCTCTCATCGGCACAGCGATGGCCGTGGTCTATCTCGGGATCACGGCCGCGAGCATCCTGCTGGCGAATCGATTCACCGCCAGTGACCTTTTCGTCGGCATCTTCTTCGGGATCGTGCTCGGTGCCTGGCTGGTGAAGTTCGTGCTCTTCATCGTCGTGGCGATCCTGCTGAAGGGTCAGCCCTGGGTCAATCCGCAGGTGATGTTCCTCACCATGATCGTGGGCGTGATCGGCTCGCTCGTGGTCGACGTGGTCGTCGTGCTGCGATCCCGGATGCCCTACGCCAGCGACACGCGCCTGCCGGGCGGACGCTGAATCCGGCTCGGCCCGGCGACATCGGCCACGAGTGTTCCGAGCAGTCTTCGACATACCGTAGAATCGATTTCGACGGTTTGTAGAACCCACGGTCTCGGGTCGTGATCTCCCGCGTGATGCGAGCGCCGAGCGGTTCATATCAATTCGTTACAAGGCAGAATCTCCGGTACAGTTGACTGAAGATTCCCCCATCTTGTCCCGCGAGCAATCGCGCCGGGCGCGATGCCTTGGTAATTGTTCATCGTCGCTTTGAGCCTCGCTCGACGCCTTCGAATCCGGAGATAGCGCTGTTAGCTAACGCTGTGAACCTGCTGGTCCCCGCCGCCGATGGTGACGGCACCTTCCACGGGCCGACGATCGACGAATTCTTCCCGCCGGTGCTTTTCTTCGAGGGCACCCCCTTCGAGATCAACCGCATCATGCTGGTCCGTTTCGTCGCGGTCATCGTGCTTCTGGTCCTATTCTGGATCGGTACCCGCAAGATGCGCGTCGTTCCCGGTCGCTTCCAGTCTCTGGTGGAGATGGGCCTGGACTTCGTGCGAGTGAATCTCGCGTTCGATCTTCTCGGCAAGAAAGACGGCCGACGCTTCCTGCCCCTGCTGACCACCATCTTCTTCATGGTGCTGTTCATGAACCTGACGGGCGTCGTCCCGTTCTTGAACGTCGCCGGTACTTCGGTGGTCGGGACACCGATGTTGCTCGCGGCCGTCGCATACGTGGCGTTCATCTACGCGGGCGTCAAGAAGCATCCGGCAGGGTTCTTCCGCAACGCGCTGTTCCCGGCGGGCGTTCCGTGGCCGTTCTACGTGCTGATCACGCCGATCGAGTTCTTCTCGACGTTCGTCTTGCGGCCCGTCACCCTGGTGCTCCGACTCACGTTCAACATGATCTCGGGCCACCTCCTGCTCTCACTGTTCTTCGGCGCGACGACGTTCTTCTTCTTCACCGCGCCCGGGTTCTTCAAGCTCCTCGGCGTGGGAACGCTGGCGTTCGGCTTCGTCTTCACTCTCTTCGAGGTGCTGGTCGCGGCACTGCAGGCCTACATCTTCGCCATCCTCACCACCGTCTACATCCAGCTCGCGCTGGCTGAAGAGCACTAAACAGCTACAAGCGAACCGGCCACCCGGTTCACCATCACGGAAGGAAACAACGTGGACGCAACGTCTGTCGTCGCAGCCATCAGCGGAAACATCGCTACCGTCGGGTACGGCCTCGCGGCCATCGGCCCGGCCATCGGTATCGGCATCGTGGTTGGCAAGACGATCGAGTCGATCGCCCGCCAGCCCGAACTCGCCGGTCGTCTTCAGGTTCTGATGTGGATCGGTATCGCCTTCACCGAGGCGCTCGCGCTCATCGGTATCGCGACCTACTTCATCTTCGTGTCCTGACGGTCAGCACGACCACCGATAAGGAGGCGTGATGATCCACGCAATCGTCGTGGCGGAAGAGGCTCCGAACCCTCTGATCCCGTCGGCGTCCGACCTGGTCTGGTCGGCGCTGTGCTTCGTCGTGATTCTCATCTTCTTCTGGAAGCTGGCGCTGCCGCGCATGAAGAAGATGCTCGACGAGCGCGCGGAGGCCATCGAAGGCAACATCGCCAAGGCGGACGAGGCTCAGCACCAGGCCGAGGCCCTGCTCGAGGAGTACACGGCGCAGCTGGCGGACGCTCGCAGCGAGGCCGCCCACATCCGCGAGCAGGCTCGCGAGGACGGCAAGCGCATCGTCGCGGAGCACAAGGACCAGGCGACCTCTGAGGCCGATCGCATCACGCGCAATGCGCAGGTGCAGATCGACGCCGAGAAGAAGGCCGCCGCGGTGGCGCTTCGCGCGGAGGTCGGGTCGCTCGCAATCGATCTGGCATCCGGCGTGATCGGCGAGAGCTTGAAGGATTCCACGACGGCGACCGGTGTCGTCGACCGGTTCCTCGCCGAGCTCGAGCAGGACGACAAGGCAGGATCGAAGGCGTAATGGGAAGCGCGACGACAAGTGCTCTTCAGGCGCTGCGAGCCACGCTCGCGGCGCAGAAGAGCGTGGACCGCGAGACGGCGGAAGATCTGTTCTCCGCAGCTCGCGCGGTCGATTCGTCGGTGCAGTTGCGCGGCGCTCTCGGCGATGCTTCGGCAGAGGCCGACGCCAAGGTCGCGCTGGTCCGCGCGGTCTTCGGCGGCAAGGTGTCGGCGGCGGCGCAGTCTGTGCTCGACGAGGCGGTCGCGCAGCGCTGGTCCGACCCGACCGATCTGCCCGGGGGTCTGGAGGAGCTCGGCATCCGCGCATTCGCGGCGGCGGCCGGTTCGACCGAGCGCATCGACGCCGAGTTGTTCGAGGTGATCCGCGCCGTGAGTTCGGACGCGCAGCTCGAGTTGGCGCTCCGCAGCAAGCTGGCCGCACGCGACGCGAAGTCCGCCCTCGTCGACCGTCTGCTCGGCGACAAGGCATCCGGTGCCACTCAGGCGATCGTGCGCCAGCTGGTGCAGCGGCCGGCGGGTCGAAGCATCCGTGAAGCATTGCGTCAGGCCGCCGTCATCGTGGCCGACGAGGCCGGAGCGTCACTCGCCACGGTCGTCACCGCGACGCCCCTGGACGAGGCTCAGTCGGAGCGTCTGCGTGCGTCCCTGTCGCGCCGCTACGGTCGCGACGTCGCCGTCAACACGGTGATCGACCCGTCGCTGCTCGGCGGAGTCCGTGTGCAGATCGGCGATGACGTGATCGACAATTCGATCGCCGCACGTCTGAGCGACGTGCGCCAGAAGCTCGCGGGCTGAGAAGGCCCGACAACCGTGACGCGGCGTGACGCCGAGTCGTTTAGAGAAGGAACATCATGGCAGATCTGACCATCAGCCCCGACGAGATCCGCTCCGCGCTCAAAGACTTCGTGAATTCGTACGAGCCGGCCGGGGCCGAGGCGACCGAGGTCGGCCACGTGCTCGACGCCGCCGACGGCATCGCGCACGTCGAGGGCCTGCCCGGCGTCATGGCGAACGAGCTCGTGCGCTTCGCCGACGGAACACTGGGTCTCGCCCAGAACCTCGACGAGAACGAGATCGGCGTCGTCGTGCTCGGCGAGTTCGCCGGAATCGAGGAAGGCCAGGAGGTCACCCGTACCGGAGAGGTTCTCTCCGTCGCGGTCGGTGACGGCTACCTCGGCCGCGTCGTCGACCCGCTCGGCAACGCGATCGACGGTCTCGGCGAGATCGCGACCGAGGGCCGTCGTGCGCTCGAGCTGCAGGCGCCGGGCGTCATGCAGCGCAAGAGCGTGCACGAGCCGATGCAGACCGGCATCAAGGCGATCGACGCCATGATCCCGATCGGACGCGGCCAGCGCCAGCTGATCATCGGCGACCGCCAGACCGGTAAGACGGCGATCGCGATCGACACCATCATCAACCAGAAGGCCAACTGGGAGACGGGCGACCCGAACAAGCAGGTTCGCTGCATCTACGTCGCGATCGGTCAGAAGGGCTCCACGATCGCGTCGGTGAAGGGCGCGCTCGAGGATGCCGGAGCCATGGAGTACACGACGATCGTCGCCGCTCCGGCCTCCGACCCGGCCGGCTTCAAGTACCTCGCCCCGTACACCGGCTCGGCCATCGGCCAGCACTGGATGTACGACGGCAAGCACGTGCTGATCATCTTCGACGACCTGTCGAAGCAGGCCGAGGCGTACCGCGCCGTTTCCCTGCTGCTGCGTCGTCCGCCGGGCCGCGAGGCATACCCGGGTGACGTCTTCTACCTGCACTCGCGCCTGCTGGAGCGTTGCGCGAAGCTCTCCGACGAGCTCGGCGCCGGTTCGATGACGGGACTGCCGATCATCGAGACGAAGGCGAACGACGTGTCGGCGTACATTCCGACCAACGTCATCTCGATCACCGACGGTCAGATCTTCCTGCAGTCCGACCTGTTCAACGCCAACCAGCGTCCCGCTGTCGACGTCGGCATCTCGGTGTCCCGCGTCGGTGGCGACGCCCAGGTGAAGTCGATCAAGAAGGTCTCGGGCACGCTGAAGCTCGAACTCGCGCAGTACCGCGCACTCGAGGCGTTCTCGATGTTCGCGTCCGACCTCGACGCGGCGTCCCGTCGCCAGCTCGACCGCGGTGCGCGACTGACCGAGCTGCTCAAGCAGCCGCAGTACTCACCGTTCCCCGTCGAAGAACAGGTCGTCTCGATCTGGGCCGGCACGAACGGCAAGCTCGATGAGGTGCCGGTGGAAGACATCCTCCGCTTCGAGGCCGAGCTCCTCGACTACCTGCGCCACAACACCGACGTGCTCACCACGTTGCGGGAGACCAACGTCCTCGACGACGACACGGTGGCCACTCTCGAGAAGGAGGTCGATGCCTTCAAGCGCGGCTTCCAGACCGGCGAAGGCAAGCCGCTGATCGGCCCGGGCAGTGAAGAGCACCAGGCGATCGAGGAAGAAGACGTCGACCAGGAGAAGATCGTCGCCGGCCGTCGCTGACGCCTGACGATCCGACAACAGCCTGACGATCCGACTAAGAGCAAGACAGGAGTCCCATGGGAGCGCAACTTCGGGTCTACCGACAGCGCATCCGCTCTGCCAATACGACGAAGAAGATCACCCGTGCCATGGAGTTGATCTCGGCCAGCCGCATCGCGAAGGCGCAGGCCCGCGTGAAGGCATCCGCGCCGTACACGCGAGCGATCACCCGTGCGGTGTCGGCAGTGGCGGCGCATTCGAAGGTCAGCCACGTGCTGACCACCGAGCCGGCACACGTCGACCGCGCCGCCGTGGTCATCTTCTCGTCGGACCGCGGCCTGGCGGGCGCGTTCAACTCACAGGTCATCCGTGAGGCGCTCGAGCTCGAGGCGCTGCTGAAGTCGCAGGGCAAAGAGGTGGTGTTCTACCTCGTCGGGCGCAAGGCGGTCGGTTACTTCGCGTTCCGCAAGCGCGCCAGCGTGCGCGACTGGGTCGGCTCGACGGAAGCTCCGACCTTCGACACGGCGCACGAGCTCGGCCAGGCGCTTCTGGATGCCTTCATCCAGGATGCGGCCGATGGCGGCGTCGATGAGATCCACATCGTCTACAACCGCTTCGTCAGCATGCTCGTGCAGCAGCCCCACGTGGTGCGGCTGCTGCCCCTCGAGATCGTCGAGGGTGTGGAAGAGGCCGGCGAGAACGACGTTCTTCCGCTCTACGAGTTCGAGCCGGATGCCGACACTGTGCTCGACGCGCTGCTGCCCGCCTATGTGCACAGTCGGCTGTTCAACGCGATGCTCGAGTCCGCCGCGGCGAAGCACGCCGCCACCCAGAAGGCGATGAAGGCCGCGTCCGACAACGCCGACAAGCTGATCACCAACTACACGCGCCTGGCCAACAACGCCCGCCAGTCCGAGATCACGCAGCAGATCTCGGAGATCGTGGGCGGCGCCGACGCGCTGGCATCGCAGTAGCCGGCACATCCACGGCTTGTGAAGACACCGTCTTACGAGACAGAGAGAGAAGAAATGACACCGACAGCCACCGCCGAGTCCCAGGCCGCGGCAGCGGAGACGACCCCGGGCGTCGGCCGCATCGCCCGCGTGACGGGCCCCGTCGTCGACATCGAGTTCCCGCACGACGCGATTCCCGAGGTCTACAACGCTCTCAAGACCACCATCGCCTACGGCGAGGAGGGCGAGACCGCTGACCACGAGATCACCCTCGAGGTCGCGCAGCACCTCGGCGACGACCTCGTGCGCGCCATCGCACTGAAGCCGACCGACGGTCTCGTCCGTGGGCAGGAGGTGCGCGACACCGGAGCCGCCATCTCGGTTCCGGTGGGCGACGTCACGCTCGGCCACGTCTTCAACGTGACCGGGGAGGTGCTAGACCTCGAGCCCGGCGAGAAGATCGAGATCACCGAGCGCCGGCCGATCCATGCCAAGGCGCCCGCGTTCGACCAGCTGGAGTCGAAGACCCAGATGTTCGAGACCGGCATCAAGGTAATCGACCTGCTCACTCCGTACGTGCAGGGCGGAAAGATCGGCCTGTTCGGCGGCGCCGGCGTGGGCAAGACCGTGCTCATCCAGGAGATGATCCAGCGCGTGGCGCAGGACCACGGTGGTGTGTCCGTGTTCGCCGGCGTCGGTGAGCGCACCCGTGAGGGCAACGACCTCATCCATGAGATGGAAGAGGCGGGAGTCTTCGACAAGACCGCCTTGGTGTTCGGCCAGATGGACGAGCCGCCGGGGACGCGTCTTCGCGTCGCCCTCTCGGCGCTCACCATGGCGGAGTACTTCCGCGACGTTCAGAAGCAGGACGTGCTGCTGTTCATCGACAACATCTTCAGGTTCACGCAGGCTGGCTCCGAGGTCTCGACGCTGCTCGGCCGCATGCCGTCCGCAGTGGGCTATCAGCCGAACCTCGCCGACGAGATGGGCGTGCTTCAGGAGCGCATCACGTCGACGCGTGGCCACTCGATCACGTCGTTGCAGGCCATCTATGTTCCGGCCGATGACTACACCGACCCGGCCCCGGCCACCACGTTCGCGCACCTGGATGCCACGACCGAGCTTTCCCGCGAGATCGCGTCGCAGGGTCTGTACCCGGCCGTCGACCCGCTGGCCTCGACCAGCCGCATCATGGATCCCCGCTACCTGGGCGAGGACCACTACCGCGTCGCGACCACGGTGAAGCAGATCCTGCAGAAGAACAAGGAGCTGCAGGAGATCATCGCCATCCTCGGTGTCGACGAGCTCTCCGAAGAGGACAAGATCACGGTCGCCCGTGCTCGTCGCATCCAGCAGTTCCTCTCGCAGAACACGTACATGGCGAAGAAGTTCACCGGCGTGGAGGGATCGACCGTTCCGCTCAAGGACACGATCGCGTCGTTCGACGCCATCTGCCGCGGCGACTTCGACCACGTGGCCGAGCAGGCGTTCTTCAACGTCGGCCCGATCACCGACGTCGAGGAGAAGTGGGCGAAGATCCAGAAGGAGAACGGCTGACCATGGCCACGCTGAACGTCAGTGTCGTCTCCGCCGACGGCGAGGTGTGGACGGGCGATGCCGCCATGGTGGTCGCCCGCACTGTCGAAGGCGAGATCGGCGTGCTTCCGGGCCACGAGCCGATGCTCGCGATCCTCGCCACCGGCGAGGTGCGCGTGACGCTGCCGGGCGGGGAGAAGATCACGGCGAATGCGGCGGACGGATTCCTGTCGGTCGAGAACAACATGGTCGCTGTCGTGGCGGGCAAGGCCGAATTGGTCTGACCGACGTCGGGGCCGTCACGTCCACGACGGCCGGTTCGCGCGGCGGCCGGTCCGCGCGAATGACGTCTGGCTCGCGACCGAGACTGACGGGCGGATGCTTCGGGACTGTTCCCGGGCATCCGCCTTCGTCGTCCGCTGGCCGCGTCGCTCGCCTAGACGGCGAACCGGTCGCCAGAGAGCCGGGCGTTCACTAGAGTTTGTGAGGGATCCGCGTGGGGGAGGCCGAGATGACGCAGCCGGTGGAGAGGCAGTTCGGAGAGATCCGGATTCCGATGCTCGTGGCGATGGCCGGCCTGCCCGCAGCGGGCAAGTCGACGATCGCAGAAGTGGTGAGCGCACGCCTGGGCGCCACGATCGTGTCGGTGGACCCGATCGAATCGTCGATCCTGCGCGCGGGCATCGATGCGAACCAGCCGACCGGTCTCGCTGCCTATCTGGTGGCGGAGACGCTGGCCGAGCAGGTGCTGATGTCGGGACGGAGCGTCGTCGTCGACGCGGTCAACGCCGTGGAGCCGGCACGGCTGCAGTGGCGTGACCTGTCGCGACGTGCGGACGTTCCCCTGCGCGTCATCGAGGTCGAGTGCTCCGATCCGGAATTGCACCGGCAGCGCCTGGAGAAGCGAGAGCGCAACATGCCGCATTTCGAGGAACCGTCGTGGCGTGCCGTGGAGCAGAGCCTGGAGGACTATCAGCCGTGGAAGGGCGAGTGCGCGGAGATGCCGCGAATCACTCTCGACACCGTGAACCCGCTCGGTCAGAACGTGGAGGCGGCCGTCGGATTCGTCACCCTGTGACTCGCGGCCCCGTCCACGTGCTCGTCGCGGTCGCCTCAGAGCAGGTTTCTGCGTGCTGATCCTCCTTCCGCCGTCCGAGTCGAAGCGGGCCGGCGGTGTCGGCAGCGCCCGTATGGACTGGGACACCTGGCGTTTTCCCTCGTTGACCCCGGCCAGAAAGATCACCGCCGAGGCACTGGTGCGCTTGGCGCGCGATGGCGAGCCGAGTGTGGCGGCCAAGGCATTGGGCATCCCGCGTACTCTCATCGACGAGCTCGCCACGGATGCCGCCTTGTTCGAGTCGCCCGTGATGCCGGCAGTCGATCGCTATACGGGCGTCCTCTACGACGCATTGGATGCCGCGTCGCTGCCCGCGCAGGCACGTCGTCGCCTCGGGCGTACTGTCGCGATCCACTCGGCCGTCTTCGGGCCGGTCGGAGCCCTCGACCGGATTCCGGACTACCGCATGTCGGCATCGTCGCGGCTGCCGGATCTGCGGCTGCGCCGGCTGTGGGCCTCCGCGGTCACGGCCGCGCTGACCGAAGTGGCGGGGCCGATCATCGATTTGCGGTCGGAAAGCTACGTGGCGCTCGGTCCGCTGAGCCCGCCGGCGGAGCCTCGTGGCGACACCGCGTATGTGCGCGTCATGACAGAGGGTGAGAACGGCGTGCACCGCGCTCTCAATCACTTCAACAAGCACGCGAAGGGCGAGTTGGTCCGCAGGTTCGTGCTGGACGGGCCGCGCGTGCGATCGGTGGCGGCGTTCGTCCGTTGGGCGTGCGACGCGGGATTCCGGATGGAATCCGCAGGTGATCGGGAGGTACGTCTGCTGGTCGACTGAGTTAGGATCAGAATTGTGTCAGCGGGGGTCGGCACGTTTCGGATCGTGGGCTCCGCTGCCAGCTAATCAGGGCGCCCGTCGGGTTTGGCGAAGCTTCTCACCTCGAGCGAACGCAATACCGTCGGGTCGGCGAATGAAGTCGGCGCGCGTCCCCTCCGCGCGTCAGAGCGATCGTTCACGGTGCGATGATCGGAATTCTGATCGCCTGCGGTCGGGCATGTGCGATGCCGGTCACTACGAGGCACACCGTCAGGATCACCGGACTTCCCCGCCGGCCCGGCCTATCAGTGCAACTCCCGTTGCGCCGTTCTTATGGCGCCGGCTTCATCGTGTCGGCCTCATCGCGCGGACCTCGTTGCGTGGCTCTCGCTTCGCCGTTGCGTCCGAGGGTCACGAGCTCGCCAGCATCCGGCGACGTGATCGTCGACCAGGCCCGCGGACTGCATGAGCGCGTACATCGTGGTCGGACCGACGAAGCGGAAACCGAGCGAGCGCAGCCGTTTGCTCAGGGCGACCGATTCCGGGGTGACGGCAGGCACCTCGGTGAGCGATGCCGGGGCGTTGTCGGCCTTCTCGGGCGGGGCGAACGACCAGACGAGCTCACTCAGGGGCATCTCGAGCGCGAGCACGGCGCGCGCGTTCGAGATCGCGGCCTCGATCTTTCCCCGGTGCCGGATGATCGCGGCGTTCTGCAGCAGCAGCTCGACATCTTCTTCGGTCATCGCAGCGACGCGCTCGACGTCGAAGCCGTGGAACGCCAGGCGGAAGGCGTCGCGACGGAGAAGGATGGTCCGCCAGGACAGCCCGGCCTGGAACCCTTCCAGACAGATCTTCTCGTAGAGCGCGCGGTCATCCGTGAGGGGCGTGCCCCATTCCTCGTCGTGATAGCGCTGGTATTCGAGATCGTCACCCACCCACGCGCAGCGAGGAACACCGTCCACGCCGATGGCGAGGCTCGGGCGGATGCCGGCGGTGACGTCGTTCGCGGTGGTCGTGGTGGTTGTGGTGCTCGTGGTGGTCGCGGCGTTCTCCGTCATGCGGCGAGTGTGATCCCTTCATGTTGGAGCAGCCAGAGCTTCGTGGGAATGCCCTCGCCACCGCTGTAACCGGTGACGCGGCCGTCCGAACCGAGTACGCGATGGCATCCGATCAGGAGCGGTATCGGGTTGGCTCCGATCGCTCCTCCGACGGCTCGGCCCGCCGAGGGCTTGCCGACGGCCGCACCGAGTTCACCATACGTGGTGTGCTCGCCCCACGCGACACCGATGAGCGCCGTCCAGACGGACCTTCGGAACGCAGTCCCCGAGAGGTCGAGCGGCACGTCGAAGGAGCGGCGGTCGCCGTCGAAGTACTCCTCCAGCTGCTCGGCGGCGAGCCTGGCGACGTCGTTCGGGCTCTCCGCATCGTCGTCGCGGGGGAGCATGCCCGAGCGCTCGATGGTGATGGCGGTGATGGCGTCGTCGTTCGCCACGATCTCGAGCCTTCCGATGGGGCTCGACATGCGTACCAGATGGCTGTTCATGCCCGTCACACTACGGCCGACATCCGACCACGATTCGTCGTGCGGGACGAATTGTGGAGAACCGGTATCAGTGCTCGCAGGGGCCGCAGAGATTCGTCGGCCGCACTGCCTAGTATTTTCTCGTGATACTCCTGAACGTCATCTGCCTCGTCGTCGCACTCGTCGCCATCGCCTTCGGCGTCATCGCGGTCCTCCGCGCGCGCGGTGCCGACGAGCGAGCCACGCAGGCAGCTGCTGGTGCCGCACGAGCCGAAGCTACGGCGCAGGCCGCTGCGGTTACGCTCGACCAGTTCGAGACGCGGCTCGCCGACGCGCGGCAGGATGCCGCCCAGGCGCTCGACCAGGCGACGCGCGCCGCGCAGTCTGCCGCGCAGGCGTCGGCGGCTGCCGCAGAGAGCAGCCGCGAGGCCGAAGCGGCGGCCGACAAGGCGGCCCGAGCAGAGGCGCAGGCCGAGCTGACCGGGGCGGAGCCCGCAGAAGGTGACGGGGGTGAGTCCACCGAGCAGGCGGCGTCCGTCGCCGTGGCAGGACGGGCCACCGTGTCACGCGCCGAAGACCACGACGTGCACAGCGGCGGGACCGGCGCGACGGAACGCGTCGTCCGCGTGACGTGGCGGCTGGAGCGCGTGCGCAGCTCGACGTGGGCATTGCGCAATACCGGCTTGACGAAGGCGAACGACGCGCTGCTCTCCGACGCCACGCTGCCGCCGAAGTTCGTGCGGCCCGACGAGGTGATCCCACGCGACGTCGACCGGGACGATGCCTTGCAGTTCCGGGTCACCGGCGGACGCGGGGCACCGCCGCCGCGCATCCGCGTGACCTGGCGCGAGGGCGACGGGTCTCCGGCCTACTCCCGTGAGTTCACGGTGCTCGCCCCCTCCTGAGTCGCGGCTCGTGTACTCGCCGCCTCTTGCGGAGTGAGCGCACACTCAGTTAGCATCTGCACGTGCCGAAAGTCCCCCATCGTGCCAGCCCATTGCCTCCTGACGAACGCAAGGCGGCGATCATCCAGGCGGTGATCCCTGCCGTGATCGAGCATGGCGCGGCGCTGACGTCGCGTCAGATCGCCGAGGCGGCCGGCGTCGCCGAAGGGACCGTGTTCCGCGCGTTCGGCGACAAGGAGACGCTCTTGCGCGAGGCTGCGGAGGTCTATCTGGACCCTGCGCCGTTGCGCGCCAGCCTCGCCGAGCTCGAGCAGTCGCTTCCGCTCGAAGAGAAGATGCGCTCCGTGCTGACCCTCCTGCAGCGTCGCTTTCACGGCGTGATCAACATCATGGCGGCGATCGGACGCACCGGGCAGGAGCCACCGCTCCGCCAGCGCGAGCCGGGGGATACGGGGCAGTACGTCACCATCGTCTCGAAGCTGATCGAGCCGGAGCTCGAGCGGCTGAACGTGCCGCCTGAAGACGTGGCGCCGTACATTCGCCTCGTCGCCTTCGCCTCGGCGATCCCGGCCTTCAACCAGGAGAAGACGTTCGATGCGGGCGAGCTCGCGCGACTGATCGTGTACGGCATCGCCGGCGGCACCGCCGAGGGAGACGAGGACGCGGCGCGCACGCGGGCGGCTCGCGCGCTCGCCGACGCGAGGCGGGCACGGACATCCGATGAAGGACGACCGTTGGCCGGACAGGATGCCCCGGCCACGGTGAAAACCACTGTCTGAACGACGAATGCGAACCGAGGACAAGAAATGTTGATGCGCTTGCTCGTGCGCTACCTGAGGCCGCACTGGCCCCTGCTGGTCGGCGTCGTGTGCTTCCAGCTCCTGCAGTCGTTCGCCTCGCTCTACCTTCCGACGCTGAACGCCGACCTCATCGACGAGGGCGTGATCAAGGGCGACACCGGCTACATTCTGGCGAACGGCGGCTTCATGCTGATCGTCACCCTCGGCCAGGTGATCTGCAACATCGTCGCCGTCTACTTCGGTGCCAAAGCGTCGATGCGCCTCGGCCGCGACCTGCGCGGCGCCCTTTTCGGGCACGTCGGCGCATTCTCCGAACGCGAGGTCACGCACTTCGGTGCGCCGTCGTTGATCACGCGCACGACGAACGACGTGCAACAGGTGCAGATGCTGGTGCTCATGACGTGCACGCTTCTCGTCTCGGCGCCCATCCTGTGCATCGGCGGCATCGTGCTCGCGATCCAGCAGGACGCCGGGATGTCGTGGCTCATCGCCGTGAGCGTGCCCGTGCTGCTGATCTGCGTCGTGCTGATCATCACTCGCATGGTGCCCCAGTTCCGACGCATGCAGAAGCGCATCGATCAGGTGAACCGGGTTCTGCGCGAGCAGTTGTCGGGCATCCGGGTGGTGCGCGCGTTCGTGCGTGAGGACATCGAACGCGATCGGTTCGACACGGCGAACGCGGAGGTGACCGAGACGGCGCTGAAGGCCGGACGCCTGATGGCGCTGATGTTCCCGACCGTGATGCTCGTGCTCAACCTCTCGAGCGTCGCCGTGATCTGGTTCGGGGCGTTCCGCATCGATGACGGATCGCTGCAGGTCGGCACCCTGACCGCGTTCCTCAGTTACCTGATGCAGATTCTGATGGGCGTCATGATGGCGACCTTCATGTTCGTGATGGTGCCGCGTGCTGCCGTGTGCGCGGAGCGGATCGGCGAGGTCCTTCAGACCGAGCCTACGGTGAAGACGGCCGCGAACCCGATCACTCACCTGGACGAGCACGGTTCGATTGAGCTGTTCGAGGTCGGATTCGCCTACCCGGGCGCCGAGGATCCCGTTCTCAGCGACCTGAATGTGCGTGTCGAGCGTGGGCAGACTGTCGCGATCATCGGTTCGACCGGATCCGGCAAGACGACGCTGATCAACCTGCTGCCCCGGCTCTTCGACGCCACCAGCGGTCAGGTGATGATCGACGGAGTGGATGTCGCAGAACTCGACCCGGACGTCCTCTGGTCGCGCATCGGACTCGTGCCGCAGAAGCCCTATCTGTTCTCGGGCACCGTGGCATCCAATCTGCGATACGGCAAGCCGGACGCTACCGACGACGAGCTGTGGCGAGCACTCGAGATCGCCCAGGCGAAGGACTTCGTGCAGGCGATGGACGGCACCTTGGACGCCGAGATCGCCCAGGGCGGCACGAACGTCTCCGGCGGGCAGAGGCAGCGCCTCGCGATCGCTCGAGCGCTGGTCAAGCGGCCGGAGATCTACGTTTTCGACGACTCGTTCTCCGCCCTGGACCTTGCGACGGATGCCCGGCTGCGGCGCGCGCTTCGAGAGCACGAACGAGGGTCGACGTTCGTGATCGTCGCGCAGCGCGTCTCCACCATCACCGACGCGGACCAGATCCTGGTGCTGGAGAACGGGCGGATCGTCGGGTCCGGCACGCACGAAGAACTTCTGGAGACGTCCGAGACCTATGCGGAGATCGTGTCGTCCCAGCTCACGGCGGAGGAAGCGGCATGAGCGAGACGAAGACCCCGGCACGCGGTGCCGGCCCCACACCTCGTCGCGGCCCTGGCGGTCGCGGACCGTTCGGCGGCGCTGGGATGCCCGCAGAGAAGGCGATGAACTTCGGTCCGAGCGCCAAGCGGCTGATCGGTCGTCTTCGCCCGGAGGCGATCGCTCTCGTCTTCGTCTTCGTGCTGACGGTGGTCAGCGTGACCTTCACCGTGCTGGGGCCGAAGCTGCTCGGCACGGGGACCAACATCATCGTGGCCGGCTTCATCTCCAAGAGCCTCCCGGCGGGCGCGACGAAGCATGAAGTGCTGGAGGGAATGCGCCAGCACGGCCAGGGTCAGATGGCCGACATGCTCAGCGGTGTCGACCTGAATCCGGGTCATGGAATCGACTTCACCGCGTTGTCCCATGTGTTGATGCTCGTGCTGGTGCTCTACATCGCGGCCTCGATCTTCAGCTGGCTGCAGGCGTACATCCTGAACGGCGTCACGATGCGCACCGTCTATCGGCTCCGCAAGGAGGTCGAGGAGAAGGTCCACCGTCTGCCGCTGAAGTACTTCGACACGATGCCCCGCGGCGAGTTGCTCAGCCGGGTGACGAACGACATCGACAACATCCAGCAGAGTCTGCAGCAGACGATGAGCCAGGTGATCACGTCGCTCCTCACCGTGGTCGGCGTGCTGGTGCTGATGTTCGTGATCTCCCCGCTGCTCGCGGTGATCGCGCTGGTCTCCATTCCGCTCACGCTGATCGTGACCATGGTCATCGCCAAGCGCTCGCAGCGCATGTTCGTGGCGCAGTGGAAGAACACCGGCATGCTGAACGCCCAGATCGAGGAGACGTACTCCGGCCACGCCATCGTGAAGGTCTTCGGACGTCAGCGCGAGGTGAACGCCCGCTTCGATGCGAAGAACGAGGAGCTCTATCGCGCGAGCTTCGGCGCCCAGTTCGTCTCCGGCATCATCATGCCGTCGATGACGTTCGTCGGGAACCTCGTGTACGTGGCGATCGCGGTGGTGGGTGGCCTGCAGGTGGCGGCCGGCGTCATCCAGATCGGCGACGTGCAGGCTTTCATCCAGTACTCGCGCCAGTTCACGCAGCCGCTGGCCCAGCTCGGGTCGATGGCGAACCTGTTGCAGTCGGGCGTGGCATCCGCCGAGCGCGTGTTCGAGCTCCTGGATGCCGACGAGCAGTCCTCCGACCCGTCGACGCCGGTTCCGATGGGGGAGACGAAGGGGCGGCTCGAGTTCAACGACGTCTCGTTCCGCTACGTGGCGGAGAAGCCGCTCATCGACGACCTCTCGCTGGTGGCGGAGCCGGGGCAGACGGTCGCTATCGTCGGGCCCACGGGGGCGGGCAAGACGACGCTCGTGAACCTGATCATGCGTTTCTACGAGGTCGATTCCGGCCGCATCACTCTCGACGGGGCGGACATCACCTCGCTCACGCGGCAGGAGTTGCGCAGCCGCATCGGCATGGTGCTGCAGGACACCTGGCTCTTCGCCGGGACCATCCGCGAGAACATCGCCTACGGACGGCCGGACGCCACCGAGGACGAGATCCTGGATGCCGCGCGCGCGAGCTATGTCGACCGTTTCGTCCGTTCGCTGCCCGACGGGTACGACACCGTACTCGACGATGATGCGTCGAACGTGTCGGCGGGGGAGAAGCAGCTGCTCACGATCGCGCGCGCCTTCCTCGCCAGGCCGAGCGTGCTCATCCTCGATGAGGCCACGAGCTCGGTGGACACCCGCACGGAGTTGCTCGTGCAGAAGGCGATGAGCGCGCTGCGCACGGGACGAACCAGCTTCGTCATCGCGCACCGGCTCTCCACCATTCGTGACGCCGACCTCATCCTGGTGATGGAGGCGGGCCACATTGTGGAGCAGGGGACGCATGCGCAGCTGCTGGCCGCCGGCGGCGCGTATTACTCGCTGTACAACGCGCAGTTCGCGGGTGCTGTCACGGACGACGTCTGACGGGGAGCGCCCGGTCGACCTTGTCCGCTGCGGCAGATCCCATCTTCCCGTCCACAGTGCGGCGCGTGAGGCCGCCTGTCCACCGAAGTGGTGAGCGTCCGCACGCCGATGCCGGTCGGACGACGCTGAGGGACATGTCTTACCGCGTCGTCGCCACCAGCCCACTCGCCCTGCTCGCACTCGTGCCCGAGCTCGTCGGATTCGAACCGAGGGAGAGCCTTGTTCTCGTCGCGTTCGCCGGCAAAGTCTCCGGTGGAACGTTCCGCGTGGATCTTCCTCCCGACAGCTCAGAGTCGCGAGCCGCCCTGTTCGCCTCGACGGTGACCGGGATGCTCTGCCGGCTTCGCGAGGTCGACGGTGTGCTGCCGGTCGTCTACACGGATGCCTCGTGCGCCACGGGCGCTCCGCGGCGGGACGTGGTGGATGCCATCGTGCGTGCCGCATCGGCAGCAGGGTTCGAGGTGCGCGATCCGCTGTACGTCGCGAGTGACGGATGGGGCGACTACACGGACGAGCCCCGGCCCATCGACGAGTTGGAGGCGGCGTCGAGTCTTCGCGCGCTCGATCCGGACGCGCCGGCACGCGGCGCATCGCCCAAGGACCAGGCGGCTCTTCCCCTCACAGACCCGACACTTCGTCAACGTACTCTCGACGTGCTCACTACCTGGAAAGCTGCGGACGACGTGCCCGATCCGCTCTGGGTGGCCGAGTACAGCCTGCACTGGGACCCCGAGAAGGTCGGCCCTGTGGCGGCGGCTCTCGTCGCCAGCGCGCTCTCGCGTCCGCCGCTTCGAGATGTCCTGCTGCTCACCTGGTGCTGGGGTACGAAGGTCGGTGAGCGCGCCCTTCGGTTCCAGGAACGTTTCCAGCGGGGCGAACCCGTCGACGACCGCGACGTCGAACTCGCGCTTTCCGGTCGCGGCGCTCTGGGAAGACCGGATCGCAGCGCAGTCGACCGTGCCAACACGCTGCTCCGTCACGTCGCCGCGCTGCTCCCCGAAGCGGACCGGGCGCCGGCCTTGTCATCGCTCGCCTGGCTGAACTGGGCGCTGGGTGCGAGTTCCGTCGCGGGCGAGTACACGCTGGCGGCTCGTGCCGCCGACCGTTCGTACGGCTTCGCCGAGTTGATCGAGGAGATGCTCGATCGCGGAATGCTGCCCGACTGGGCTTTCGAAGACAAAGCTCCCGCCAACGGCCGGCGCTCGGATCGCGATGCATTCGGCCGCTTGCGGCGGTGAGGCATCCTGAGGTGCGTGTTTTGGGATGACACGGCATTCGCCTGTGTTTTGGACGACACGGCATTCGCCTGAGTCCCTCAGAGGACCCGACAATCTCCCCGTGCCCCTCTCAGCCATGTAGATAGGCCATGCGGGCAGGCCATGCGGGCAGGCGGTGCAGCCAGGTGGCGCAGACAGGCCATGCGGGCAGGCGGTGCAGCCAGGTGGCGCAGACAGGCCATGCGGGCAGGCGGTGCAGCCAGGTGGCGCAGACAGGCTATGCCGGTTTCTGGTCCGTCAGAAGGGTGGTGGGTCGGTGTCGTAGCCGGTGGGTGTGCGGATACGGATGCCGCCGTCGGGTTTGGGGTCGAGGCGGATACGGGTGACTGACTTGAGTCGGTGGAGTCGCGGTTTCAGGGGGAGGAGGTTGTCAACATCTGTCGTGCCGCCGTTGTGCCATTCGGTGACGTGGTCGATCTCCCCGCCAGTGGTCACGCCTGGCGCGAGGTAGGGGTCGGCGTTGTCGTCGAGTCCGTAGCGGAGGGTGAGCCAGTGCTTCTGGTCGGCGGTGGGCCGGTATCGAGTGGTGTCGAGTTTCAGATTCGCGGGTCGGATCGGGTCCGCCATCGCTTTGCGAAACGCTGGCGCGTCGCGCAACGCCAGTCCAGCGGCCTTCGGCGGGATCGGTCCGTAGCCGAGCAGTTCGGCCATGCGGCCTTTGTCATCGATCAGGATCGTAGGGTGCACGGTCGCGGCGGTCGGAGTGCCGTCTCCGGTCAGCCAGGACATCAGCAGGTCGGTTTTCAGCTGGTCGCGGGTACGCTTTTCGCCCTGCTGGTGTTTCAGATGCTCCGCGGTGCCCGTCAGCCGAGCGTTGGCGCGCACCACCTCGACCAGGGGAGCGAACACGTGCAACCACGCCATGCCGTCCTCGGCCGGTTCGACGACGACACGCCGCAGCCTCGCCGCTTCTTCATGCCTCTCCTGCAGGGTCTCGCTGCACAGCCGTTCCCGCAACCGGCGCGCGCGGGCGCGGAACCGTCCAGCGGGCACACCGACGGCGATGTTGGCGAGTTTCTCGTCATAGACCCCGGTCGCCTCCGCGCTCGGCAGCCCGACGATGTTGTCGACCGCGGCGCGCACGTGCGCTTGGCTGATTCGGCCCGACATGAACAAGCCCCGCAGCCGCGGCAGGGACGTGTTCAACGTGTCGGCCTGGCAGGCGAGATCACGCACCAGGTTCTCGCTGAACGTGAGTCGTTGCGCGAGATCGAACGCGACCGACCGCACCGCGAAATCCACATCGTTCGCGCCAGGGATGCGTTCGGCGGCGGCGGAGGAGACGTAGATCAGTGGATTCTCCCGCGCGAGACGGAACGCGTCACCGATCGCGAACATCTGCCGCGCCGCCTGCATGTTCACCACCGTCTGGGTCGCCACCGCATCATCCAAAGCCCAGCCCAGAAGCCGGCCAGCCGACACCCGCATGGGCGCTGTCAGCGGCAACTCCGGATCGAACCAATCCGGTCCCTCGCATTCTTCTCCCCAGACGCCGTCATCCGTCCAGAGATCGTCATCCGTTCGCACACCCGCGGAAGCGTCGACTGTGCGACTGCCGGCCACCGCGTCGTCCTCGCGAATATCGAACATACTTTCGATTATATCCGTCACCGACGATCGACGGAAGTCTTAAGGTGAGATCTGTGGAGAGTTCTGACCACAGGTCGAGCTCAAGCGACCGTTGACGCCTCGGGTTCGGGAACCGTCGCGCCCTCGGGCTCGAGTACCGCCAACGCCAGGAACTCCAGTACCGTCGAAGACCATGGACTGGCGCGACGACCGAATCGGGTCTGCGGCACGTGGAGAGAACCCCACGGTTCTGGCTGAGTTGACCAGCGGATATGCCGTCATCGGAGACGTGCAGTTTCTGCCCGGGTATTGCGTGCTGCTCGGCAAGGACCCGAACGCGACGGCGCTCGCGGAACTGCCGCGCGCGGAGCGCGTCCAGTTCCTTGCTGACGTCGATCTTCTCGCGACCGCCGTCGAGCGAGCCTGCAAGAACATGGATCCGTCATTCCGTCGGGTCAACATCGACATTCTCGGGAACGCGGATTCCTTCGTGCACGCACACGTGTGGCCCCGTTACGAATGGGAATCGGCCGAGCTGATCTGGCGACCCGTATGGCTCTACGACCTCGCGAACTGGAGCGACCCGGGCTCCAGGCTCGGTCGACAGCATGACGACCTCCGTGCCGGCATCACCCGCGAGCTTCGCTCTCTGGCCGCAGCTGACGACATCCGCATCACCGAGTGAGCCGCACCGCATCCGCTCACGGTCGACGAACCATTCAGATGAGACGAATCGTCACCCTCTGACGAATCGTCACCTCCGACGCATCATCAGCCTGCGACGAATCGTCGCGTCCGACGCATCATCAGCGTGTGGCGAATCGTCCACATTTCCCGACCGCTGAACGCGCTCGGCACCCGACGCTGCACGTTCGCCGCCATCGGCGCCATTACACTCATGGTGCGCACGAACCAAGGGCGCTGTGCCGATCGACTGGTGCTGCCGTCGACGATCAGAACGACGACAGGGGGCCGCCGGTGGAGAAGCCCGGTGACATTCGCTGGTTCGCCTACGCGGCGCCGTCGCGCCCGCCGGAGGACGACTGGCTCACCGTCGTCGGCCGATCGTTCGTCGCGGTCATCGAATCGCGGGATGCGGCATCCGGCACCGACGACTCGGGTCTGGGCACCGATGTGCTGCGCCAGCTCTCCGCCCTGGCAGCGAGGGGGGAATGCCCGCTCGAAGATGTCGTCTCGGCCATACCGCTCGGCGCCGACGGTGCCGACTCGTTCGCCGTCGTGCACGTGGACGCGGCACAGAGCGACCGTCCCGGCGGGTGGCAGGTCACGGCTGTCACGCGCGGTCGCGCCGTCGTCGACGTGTACTCGGTGGGCGGGTCTCGCCGATTCTCCTCGTCGGGCGTGCAGCCGTGGCTCATCGCCACATTCCGCGACACCATCGCCGTCGAGCTCGGCGGACCCGCGCGGCGATTCGACGCCGTGGCGAATCGTGTTCCCGGTGCGGTCGAGGTGTCGTCAGGGATGACGCGCGCGGGTTCGGTGCTCTGGTCCGGCACCGACATGGGGACCGGTTCACGCCGTACGGCAACCGATGGTGCGGCAGTCGCCTACCTGCGGCCCGCCGCAGCATTGGACGAAGCGACGGTGTTGCGGGGTCGTCCCCCTTCGAACACTGCGACGGATGTCCCGCACGACGAGACGATCCGGATCGTCCGCGGCCGGGCATCCGATGCCCCGCGCCCTGTCGTCGACGACGAGACGGTGCGGATCGTGCGCGATCCGCCCAGAAACAGTGGGCTGGATGGCCCCGCCGACACCGACCAGACCATCGACGACGAGACGGTACGGCGCGTCGAACGCAGGGAGATCGACGAGCGCACCGCGTTGCGGCCGCGTGCCCCCCTGGACAACGGGGTGCCGACCGAGCCCCTGGCCGTCATTCCAGGTGGCATCCGGATGCCCCCGCCTCCACCCGCGCCAGCCGCGGCGGTGCCTGCCCCGCCCGCACCGCCGTCGCCTCCGCAGGAAACACCGGCCGATCGATTCGAATCGTCCGCCGAACCGACGAACGTCCCCGCCCTGGGTGCCTCGGCGACGGTGGTCGTCGCGGTGCGCGGCGGCGAGGCGCGGCAGTTGCACACGCCGATCGTGTTCGGCCGTCGACCGTCGCGAAGCTCGCGGGGAGGGGTGGAGCCGCAACTGGTGACGGTGCCCTCTCCCGATCACGTGGTGTCGGCATCCCACCTGCGCGTGGAACGCATCGGAAGCACCGTCGTGATCACCGATCTGCGCTCACGCAACGGCACGACGGTGGTACTGCCCGGCCGCCCGCCGCGGCGGCTGCGGCCCGGCGAATCGATCGTCGTCGTCGGCACCGCGTCGGTCGACATCGGCGACGGGACTATCATCGACATCATCCCCGAAGCACGGTGAACGCCCGCGCAACGAGGCGAGGACTGGGGAATCCTCGGCATGCAGCCACACCCGAAAGGATGCCCGCGTGACCCAGATCGGGCGTAGCAGCAGGCGGCATCATGTTGTCGTGCCCGGCACGAGCGGCGCTCGCATCACCCTGTCGTGGGCGGCGCTGAGCGACAAGGGCTACCGCCGAGCGGCCAACGAGGACAGCCTCATCGCCAAGTCGCCGGTGTTCGCGGTGGCCGACGGCATGGGCGGTCATAGTGCCGGCGACATCGCCAGCAACGCTGTCGTGACGCGCCTCGCGGAGCAGGTGTCGAGCCCCTTCGTCGATGAGGACGGCATCGACTCCGCACTCCGGGCCGCCGTGGCGGACATGGACAAGGATGCCGGCCGCACCGATCTCGGCACAGGCACGACGGTCACCGGATTCGGTCTCACGATGGCCTCGGGCGAGCCGAGCTGGCTCGTGTTCAACATCGGCGACTCCCGCGTGTACGAGCTCGAGGACGACGAGCTGCGCCAACTCACCGTCGATCACTCCATCGTGCAGGAGCTCCTCGACGCCGGGGCGATCACGCCGTCCGAGGCGGAGGTGCATCCCCACGCGAACGTCATCACGAGGGCGGTGGGTTTCAACGAGGACCCGGTGCCGGACTTCAGCCTGGTGCCCGTGGTGGCCGGAACCCGGCTTCTGGCGTGCTCCGACGGTCTCACCAAAGAGCTCACAGAACACGGCATCCGGCACTATCTCACGGTCGGCTCGAGCCCGCTCGACGCGGCAGGGCAGCTGATGGATGCGGCCCTCGGCAACGGTGGGCGCGACAACGTGACGGTCGTCGTGGTCGACGTGCTCGAGACGCCGGAATCGCCGTTGCCGCCGAAGCGCGGAGCGCGTCGCCGCTGAGGGTGAGCTTTCGCGCGGGCCCCTCAGGCCTGGCGCCCTGCGGCCGCTTACAATGGTGCACGTTTCCCGCTCGCCGGGACGAGGATGACCGAGCCGATGGGAGGCGCGATGGCCAAGCGGTTGCCCTCGGCGCCGCCGAACCTCCCCGGGTTCTCGTACGTGCGCGCACTGGGATCGGGAGGCTTCGCCGACGTCTTCCTGTACGAGCAGAACATGCCCAGACGCCAGGTCGCCGTGAAGGTGCTTCTCTCCGAGGTCGTGACACCCGAGATCCGCGCGATGTTCCAGGCCGAGGCCAACCTGATGGCTCAGCTGAGCTCGCATCCCGCCGTGCTCACCGTGTATCAGGCGAGCGTGGCATCCGACGGTCGGCCCTATCTCGTGATGGAGCTGTGTGCGCCGACGCTGAACCAGCGCTACCGCGCCGACCCGCTGAGCGTCGCCGAGGCGCTGTCGATCGGCGTCAAGATCGCCGGCGCGCTGGAGACCGCGCACCGCGCCGGCGTTCTGCACCGTGACGTGAAGCCGTCGAACATCCTGACGACGGTCTACGGGCATCCGGTGCTCTCCGACTTCGGCATCGCCGCCACGGTCGGCGACGTGCAGGCCACGGGGTCGGTCGGGATGTCGATTCCGTGGTCTGCGCCCGAAGTCCTCACCGATGACACCACGGGAACGGTGGCCAGTGAGGTGTGGGCGCTCGGTGCCACCGTGTACTCGCTGATCGCGGGGCGCTCGCCGTTCGAAGTGCCGGGAACCGACAACTCGTCGGCTCAGCTCATGTCGCGCATCCAGCGCGCCAAGCCGGAGCAGATCGGTCGCGACGACGTGCCCGCCCGGTTGGAGGCGGTTCTCAGCCGCGCGATGTCGAAGAAGCCGGAGGCGCGGCAGGCCAGCGCGCTGGAGTTCGCCCGCGACCTGCAATCCGTCGAGACGGAACTCGGCTTCACCGCCACTCCAGCGGACATCGCGGTGGACGGATGGGTTGCCGCGCCGGAGGTCGACGACGACGATCGAACCAGGATCAAAGGCGTCGTCACGGTGTCGTCCGCACAGCAGCGCCGTCGTCGACGCAGGGCCGAGACCGGGAGCGATCGCACCGCGGTGCGCGAGACGGGGGAGCCGCAGACTGCGGTCCCGGCGCCGAGAAACCTCCGCGCGGCGGGCTGGCTGATCGCCGCGTGCGTCGTGCTCGGCGCGGCGTTCATCGTCACACTGTCCGTTGTGCTCACGCATGTGGCGCAGCCCTCGGCCATTCCCCTCGTGCGCAATGTGGAAGGGCGCGTCATCGGCGATTCGGTCGAGTTCAGCTGGCACGATCCCGGGCTGTCGACCGGCGATCAGTACCAGGTGAGCGTCGATGGCGGCGAGCCGAGCCTGCAACGGGGCACAACGTTCACGATCGACCATCCGGATCGCCGAGTGTGTCTCACGGTCACCGTGAACCGCTCAGGACATACGGGTGAGTCGAGCACGCCCACGTGCGTGGATCCGGTGGGCGCATCATGATCCGTGCCTGGGTGGCACGGCACCGGTCCGTGACGGCGACGGCAGTGGCCGGGTTGCTCGTCGTCGCCTTGATCGCCACCATTGCGATCGTCTCCGGCGGATTCGTGCAGCAGCGCATGGTGCTCGGCGACGCCGCGGTGTGGGTCACCAACTCGTCGAAGCAGATGCTCGGCCGTGCCAACACGCAGGTCAACGCACTCAATTCGGCGGTCTCAGCGACGGATGAGACGGTCGACGTGGTGCAGAACGGCAAGTCCGTGCTTCTCATCGACCGCAGCAGCAACACGGTCTCCAAGGTGAACCCCGCCACTGTCACCACCGGCAAGGCGGTCGCGCTTCCACCCCGGGATGCCGAGGTCGGCATCGCCGGTTCGCGTGCCGCCATCGAGTCCACCGCGACCGGCCGCATCTGGCTCGTGCCGCTGTCTCAGCTCGGCGCCTTCACAGCCGCGTCGGCGCCCACCGTCGATCTCGGCGGCCGCATCATCACTTCCCTCGCCCCGGACGGCACCCTGTTCGCGTACTCGGGGCAGAGCGGCACCGTCTATCGCATCGACGCGAGCCACGCGGAGTCCGTCGCGCAAAGCTGGAATGTCGGCGCCCTGGGCAAGCGCCGCGGAGTCACGGGCGTTCAGCTCACCTCCGTGAACGGGCGCTGGGCGCTGTACCGGGCATCCACTCGCACTCTGCGTACCGAGGACGGCACCCGCACCCTGCCGCAGGTCATGGGCGGGGACGCCGTCGTGCAGCAGCCGTCGTCGACGGACGGCGACCTGGCGATCGCCTCGGGTTCCGGACTCTATCTCGTCTCGACCGGTGGCGACGTGCACCGGGTCCGCGCCGGTTCGTTCGGCGCCGCCGCCGCTCCCGTTCAGGTGAGCGGATGCCTGTATGCGGCCTGGAACACCGGCGAGACGTGGCGCTCGTGCACGGGTGGCACCGCCGGGAGGTCGGGACGGCTCGACCAGGTGCGCCCCGGCGCGGCACTGAGCTTTCGGATCAACGACGGCACGGTGGTGCTCAACGACACCGTGCACGGCACGGCGTGGTCGGTGCAGCGCGGCAACGGCGTGATCGACAACTGGTCGGACTTCACCCGCACCGACGACGATCAGCAGCAGACCGAGGAGAACACCGAAGACAAGCCGCCGACCTACGAGAAGGCACAGGTGCCGCCGGTCGCCGTCGACGACGCGTTCGGCGCGCGCCCCGGTGTCACGAGTCCGCTGCCCGTGCTGCTCAACGACTACGACGCGAACGGCGACGCGCTCGTCATCGACTCCGTGACGCCGGTTCCGCAGGCGACCGCCCGCATCCAGCGCACCTCCGACGACCAGAAACTGCTGATCACCCTGCCGAGCGACGCGCACGGCGAGATCGGCTTCGACTACACGATCAGCGACGGGCGGGGCGGGCAGGCGAACGCCCACGTCACCGTCACCGTGCGCGAGCCGTCGGAGAACTCACCGCCGGTCCAGGTGCGCACCACGAAGGCCACCGTCGCGTCCGGAGGTCGGGTCACCACCCAGGTGCTCGGCGACTGGTACGACCCCGACGGTGATCCGTTCTATCTGACGTCGGCGACGACGGGCTCGCCGGACTCCGCGAGTTCGACGCCCGAGGGTCAGGTCGTGTACACCGACGCCGGCAAAGGCGGGAGCCTCAAGAACGTGAGCCTGACGGTGTCGGATGGGAAGGCATCCGCCACCGGAGCACTTGCCGTGACGGTGCGTCCACCGACGGAGGTGCCGATCATCACGGAACCCTTCGTGGCGACTGCGATCGCCGGAGATGAGGTGACGATCGCTCCGCTGGCCCACGTGCGAGGCGGGGTGGCGACGATCCGCCTCACGGCGGTGCCCGAGAAGCCTGACGTGACCCTCAGCCCGAACTACGACGACGGCACCATCGCGTTCGAGTCCGATTCACCGGGAAGCCACTACATCGATTACACCGTGACCGACGGCACCAGCACCGCGACCGGCGAGGTGCGCGTCGTCGTCAGCGCGCCGCAGGATGCCGGTGACGCGCCGGTGACGGTGCCGCACACCGCGTTCATCGAGCAGCAGACCTCGAAGGAGGTCGACGTGCTCGCCACCGACTACGACCCGGCAGGCGGCGTGCTCCTGATCACGGCGGC
This sequence comes from Humibacter albus DSM 18994, assembly GCF_000421825.1. Lineage (GTDB taxonomy): Bacteria > Actinomycetota > Actinomycetes > Actinomycetales > Microbacteriaceae > Humibacter > Humibacter albus. The sequence goes on along the minus strand of NZ_ATXT01000018.1, from coordinate 176,712 downwards.
CGAGTCGCCGAACCAGTCCCAGGGCGTGCGGGTGGAGGTGCTCGAGCAGCGCATCCTGCGCGTGACGCTGACCAAGCCGCTGACTCAGCCGGTGACCTTCGGGTACACGGTGAGCAACGGCACGGCCGAGGCGACCGGCAGCGTGCGCGTGGTCGAGATCCCGAGGCCGGCGGTACGACAACCGCCGGTGGCGAACCCGGACACGGTCACGGTGCGCGTGGGCGACGCGGTGAACATCCCCGTGCTCGCCAACGACACGCAGGCCGACGGCGACGAGCTCACGCTGGACACGAAGCTGCCGACGCCGCTGCCGAAGGACGACGGGCTGCTGTTCGCGTCAGGAAATGAGTTGCGGTATCTCGCCCCTGACAAGCCGGGCAACTACTCGGCCGTGTACCGCGTGAACGACGCCGACGGCCAGTGGGCGACCGCTCAGGTGACGATCGCCGTGCGGGAACTGGATGCCGACTCGAACCGGGCACCGATACCCAAGACCACGACGGCGCGCGTTCTCGCGGGCAACACCGTGCGCATTCCGATCACGTTGAACGGGATCGACCCGGACGGCGACTCGGTGAAGCTCGTCGGGCAGTCCACGAATCCGCAGAAGGGCGCGGTGACCGCGGTCGGCTCGGACTGGATCCAGTACCAGGCGGGGGAGTACGCCGCGGGCACCGACACGTTCGAGTACACGGTGGTCGATGCGCTCGGCGCGCACGCCGACGGAACCGTGCGGGTCGGCATCGCTCCGCAGGGCGGCGGCGCGCGCAATCCGGTCGCGGTCGAAGACCAGGTGACCGTGCGCCCGGGACGCACCGTCTCGGTGCAGGTGCTCCAGAACGACTCGGACCCCGACGGCAGCCCCCTGCACATCACCTCGGTCAAGCGCACCTCGACCGGCATCGCGAAAGCGAAGATCTCGGGCAAGCTCGTGCGTGTCGTCGCACCCAAGACCGAAGGGCGCTACGGCTTCATCTACTCGATCCAGAACGACAGCGGCGGCACCAGCTCCAACTTCCTGACCGTCGTCGTGCGCAAGGATGCCCCGCTGTCGCGGCCCGTCGTGCAAGACACGGTCGTGAGCCTGGCCGACATCCTGGGCCACAGCAAGGTCACGGTGAACCCGCTGAAGAACGTGTTCTTCGCCGACGGGCCGGTCTCGAGTCTGAAGCTGTCGATAGTGCCCGGCTACGGGGACACCGCGAAGGTGACCGAGAGCGATCGGGTGCAGGTGAGCATCCAGTCGAAGTCGCAGATCATTCCGTTCAAGGTCGCACACCCCGACGACGCTTCCGTCGTCTCGTACGGTTTCATCTGGGTTCCCGGGTACGACGACGCGCTTCCGCAGCTCAAACCGGGCGCGGACAAGCTCACCGTGCCGAGCGAGAAGACCCTGGTCATCGACTTGAACGACTACGTGGTCACGGCCGGCGGCAAGCAGGTGAGGCTGACGGATGCCTCGCACGTGCACGCCACGCACGCCAACGGCGACACGCTGGTGCGCAACGATCACACCCTCGTGTACACGAGCGCTGCGCGGTACTACGGGCCGGCATCCATCTCGTTCGAGGTCACCGATGGATCGTCGGCCGATGACCCGAACGGGCACGTCGCTACCCTCGTGCTGCCCATCACGGTGACGGCGCGCGACAACCAACCGCCCACGTTCACGGGAGCGCAGGTCGACTTCGAGCCGGGGCAGCAGAAGACGCTCGACCTGCTCAAGCTCACGAGGTATCCATATGCGAAGGACCAGGCCGAGCTGCAGTACCGCATTCTCGACCCGAAGCCGCAGGGCGTTTCCGCGTCGCTGCACGGGCAGCAGCTGACCGTTCAGGTCTCCGACAAGACGCCGAAGGGATCGCAGCTGAGCATCATCGTGGGCGTGAAGGACTCGGTGAACACCGGCAAATCGGGTCGCATCGACATCACCGTCGTGCCATCGACAAGACCGCTCGCGGTGCCGCAGCCCGACAGAGTGATCGCCCGGCGCGGCGAGTCGCGCACGGTGGACGTGCTGGCGAACGATGCCGCGACGAACCCGTTCCCCGGTACGCCGCTGAGAGTGGTCGCGGTGCGCGGTGTCTCGGATGCCGCCCTGCCGCGGGGCGTGCAGGTCACGCCGAGTGCCGACAAGTCCCGGCTCACCGTCAGTGTGGCATCCGACGCCAGGCCCGCCGACACGACGGTGCAGTACGAGGTCGCCGACGCGACGGGCGACTCGGGGCGCTACACCTGGGGAACGGTGACCATCTCGGTGCAGGACAAGCCCGATCCGGTGTCGAACGTGCGCATCACCTCCATCGGGGACCGGCGGATCACGGTCGCCTGGGATCCGGGCGCCGACAACAACTCGGCGATCACCGGCTACGTCGTCTCCCTGATCGGCTCGGATGGCTCGATCGTCGGCAGCTTCGACTGCGCAGCCACGACCTGCTCCGTCGCCACCCCGGGCAACGGCCCGCAGAACGCGGTGACGGTGCGCGTGCAGGCGCGCAACGCGATCGATCTCTCGAACGCCACGGCCTACCCGGACGAGGTGTGGTCGAACGTGGTACCCGGAGCGCCGACCGACCTGCGAGTGACGGCGGGAGACGAGGCCGTGCACGTGTCGTGGAGCGCGCCCGATCCGGTCAACGGTGCGAGCGCCGTGACGCAGTACCGGGTCACTCTCTCGGCGGGCGGGAGCGCTGTGCGGGCAACGAACACGCCCGGCACGTCGATGGATTTCACAGGGCTGACGAACGGTCAGCAAGTGTCGGTTACGGTCGCGGCAATGAACTCCTTTTATGGGGCACAGCCCGCTTGGAACTCAGCGGGGCCGGTGACCGCTCTGCCGGCCGGAGCCCCGATCTGGACTGGCACACCGATTGTCACGCCAAAGAATGATGCGAGCGGTACTGTCACGGTCAGTTGGAGCTCCAATGTGGTGAGCGCCAACGGCTCAGCAATCAAGGCCTTTGCGGTTTCGTGTAGCGCTGAAACGGTAGGGCCGACCGCTTCGTCAGCGGATTGCACACTTCCTCAAGGTCAGCAGTCTTGGATTACGGTCACCGCACGCAATGCAGTGGGAAGCACTACTTCCGACCGAGTGTCAGCCATTCCGCCGGCGCCGCCGCAGACTCCGAGTTCTAGCTCTGTCCGCGTCAGCGTCGCCGACCCTGACGCGGGGCAGTCTGGTCATTTTGTGCCCGAGTTCGATGGCGTTGTGCCGGCGCCGCAATCCGGCGGTGGCGGAACTGTCTCCTATCACGTCAGCCTTGACGGAGGAGGGACTTATCAGACGCTGAGCCCGGGAAGTCTGATATCTGTCAACGCGAATCAATACGGCATCAACCTGTCCGTCTCCGTGCAAGTGGTCGCGACCTACTCGAATGGTGCAATTTTGATGAGCGGATGGTCATCGCCAGTATCTGCCGGCATGGCCGTTGATGCGACGCTTTCGGGATATTCGCCCGCGACAGAAGCGAACGGCGGCAAGTTCAGCTGGACAGGTGCGCCAACGTCACCTCCGTACTCGTCCGTGGATATCGAATGCAGCGGAACGCCCGCGTCTGGCGGCTCTTGTACCTCGACAGCAACCAACCCAACGCTCACAGTCCAGGTCGTTGCAAACGCCGATATCGCTCATCCCTTCGGGCGCACCTACACCATGGAGTACAGACCGTGACGCCCGCCGACGAGTACGAACATCGTGACCCGTTCTTTGCGGCCGATGCGGGCATCCCCGAACCGAGGCAGCTCAGTGACGACCGCCGCCATCCGAGAAGAGAGACCGAAACCATGACGGACGCCCCCACCGCGACGACCCAGCATTCCCCGCTCACCGATGACCAGGCATCCTGGTTCCAGAGCACCGTCGACGCCATCGTGTCGAACGTGGAACGGGTGCTGCTCGGCAAGACGCACGTCGTGCGCCTGGCGGTGACGGCGCTGCTCAGCGAGGGACATCTGCTGCTGGAGGACGTGCCGGGCACCGGCAAGACGTCGCTCGCCCGGGCGCTCGCCGAGTCGATCTCGGGAACGAGCAGTCGCATCCAATTCACCCCGGATCTGCTGCCCGGCGACATCACGGGCGTGGGCGTCTACGACCAGCGTGCAGGCGACTTCGAGTTCCACCAGGGTCCGGTCTTCGCGAACGTGGTGCTCGCCGACGAGATCAACAGGGCGAGCCCGAAGACGCAGTCCGCGCTGCTCGAGGTGATGGAGGAGCGCCAGGTCAGCGTCGACGGCGTCTCCCACACGCTGGCGGCGCCGTTCATGGTGATCGCCACGCAGAACCCGGTCGAGCAGGCCGGCACGTACCGCCTGCCCGAGGCGCAGCTCGACAGGTTCATCATGAAGACCTCGATCGGGTATCCCGACCACACCTCGATGGTGCGCATTCTCGAGGGCGCGGACCACGCAGCGCACGAAACGGTGCTCCCGACGGTCGTGATGGGCGACATGGTGACGACCATGTCGAAGCTGGCCCGCTCGGTGCACGTCGACCCGACGATCAACGACTACGTCTCGCGACTGGTGGATGCCACCCGTCACGCAGACGAGGTGCGTCTCGGCGTGAGCGTGCGCGGCGGGCTCGCACTCATCCGCACTGCCAAGACCTACGCGGCCGGGCTGGGGCGCACCTACGTCGTACCGGACGATGTGAAGACGCTCGCCGAACCCGTGCTGGCCCACCGCATCGTGCTGGACCCCGAAGCGGAGTTCGACGGCGTCACCGCGTCGAGTGTCGTGGCGAACGTCGTGCTCGAGACGCCGCCGCCACTCGACGGGACCGCGGTGTGAGCCTCGACGGACACTCCGGCAACACCGGAGTCGACAACGCGCGCACGCGGCTGGTCGGCGCTCGCGAGGACAAGCTCGCGGATGCCGTCGTCGGCCTCGTGCGGGCCTGGCGTGCGTTCGCCGCGTGGTGCGTTCGCGCATGGCGGGGGATCACGCAGGTCACGACCGTCGTCGGCGTGTGCGTCGGCGCGCTGACCGTCGGCGCGCTGCTCACCGGTTACCTGGCCGGCTGGATGGAGGCCGTCGTGTTCGGCTGGGCGGGCGTGGCGCTGTTCGTCGTCGCCATGCTCTACCTGCTCGGCTCGGTCGCCTATGTCGCTCGCGTGCACCTGCCGAATCCTCGCGTCGTCGTCGGCTCCTCCGCTCCCGTGGACGTCGTCGTGTCCAATCCGACTCGCCGCGGCCTGCTCGCCGCGCGCGTCGAGGTGCCCGTCGGCGATGGTGTCGCCGAATTCGCCGTCCCGGGGCTGAAGCCCGGCACCGAGTTCCGCGACGTGTTCCTCGTGCCCGGCGCACGCCGCGGGGTCGTGACGATCGGACCGGTGCGATCCGTGCGCGCCGACCCGGTGGGACTGATGCGGCGCGAGACGGACTGGCAGCAGACCGTTGAGCTGTTCGTGCATCCGCAGACCGTTGCGCTCGCGGGCATGAGCACAGGACTCGTGCGCGACCTCGAGGGCAGCGCGACGCACGACCTCACCACCAGCGACATGTCGTTCCACGCGCTGCGTGAATACGCGGTCGGCGACGAGCGGAGGCACATTCACTGGCGCAGCACGGCGAAGACCGGCGCGTTCATGGTGCGGCAGTACGAGCAGACCCGGCGCAGCAACCTCCTCGTCGCGCTGTCGCTCGCCGAGACGGACTTCGCGTCGGACGAGGAGTTCGAGCTGGCGGTGAGCGCGGCCGCCTCACTCGGGGTGCGTGCGGTCCGTGAGGATCGCTCCGTGTCCTTCGTGGTGAGCGAGCGCACCCCGGAATTCGCGAAGGCGCCGGTCTTCGACGTGCGCGCCCTCGACTCCGTCACCCCGACCCGCCTGCTCGACGCCTTGTGCCGGGTCGATCGCGTGCCGTCGGCGCTGCGGCTGCCGGACGTGGCGCGCGTCTCCGCCGACCGCACGCCCGACGTGTCCATCGCGTACCTCGTCTGCGGATCCACGGTCACGACCGCTCAGCTGCGCAATGCGGCGTCCTCGTTCCACCCGGGCGTCGAGGTCGTGGCGGTGCGCTGCATGCCCGGCGATCGGCCCGGCCTGCGTCGGGTCGGCGAGGTGAGCATCCTCACGATCGGTTTTCTCGACGACCTGCGCTCCAGCCTGGCGAAGTCGAGGGCGGCATGAATCGGCGCGATCGCACGTTCCACGTGATCGGCGGGGTGTACGCGACGGTGCTCATGGCCTGCGCGGCGGCAGCATTCTGGCCGGTGTATGGCGGCACCGCCTTCGTCGTGATGCTCGCCGGTGCGGTGCTCGCGGGCGTGGCCGTGGCCGTCTGCGGCGCGATCTGGCGCTGGTCCTCCCTCGTCACGTCTCTCGTGTCGGCCGGCGTGTTCGTCGCTCTCGGCGTGCCGCTCGCCGTGCCCGGCGAAGCGCTCTGGCGGGTTCTGCCCACCGCGTCGGGCCTCATCGACCTCGTCACCTCGGTTGCGCTCGGCTGGCGACAACTGGTCACCATCGCAGTACCGGTGGGGTCATACCAGGCGCTCCTCGTTCCGGCATACCTGCTCACCTTCGCCGGAACCGTCGTCACCGTCACCGTCGCTCTGCGCACCAGGATGCCCGAGCTCGCCCTGATCCCGCCGCTCGCGGTGTTCGCCTTCGCGATCCTGCTCGGCCCGGACACGGCCGCGACCCCGCTGCCGCTCACCGTAGCGCTGGCGGGACTCAGCGTCGGCTGGCTGGTGTGGATGCGCCGCCGTCGGCGCGTCTCCCGACTCGTCGCGCTTGCCAGCGAGCACGCCGACGGCGTGCGCGGGAGCGAGCGCTCGTTGGCCGCCGCACGCTCGACGGCGATCGCCGCAGGAGCTGTGGTGCTTGCGCTCGCCGCTGCGGTCGGCGTCTCCGCCGCGCTGGTGCCGGCATCGGCGCGCACGGTCGCGCGCACGGCGGCGACGCCACCGTTCGATCCGCGCGACTACCCGAGCCCGCTCTCCGGATTCCGCTCCTACCTCAAGCCCGCCAAGGCGCACGACCCGATGTTCACGGTTCGCGACGTCGGCAATCTGAAACGCATCCGCATCGCCACACTCGATGCCTACGACGGCGTCGTCTACTCGGTGGGAACGGAGCCCGGCGACTCCGGTGCGTTCGCACGCATCCCGGACCGACTGCCCGGTGACGGTGGGACCGCTCAGACCGTCGACGTCACGATCGACGGCCTCGACGGCCCGTGGCTGCCCACCTTCGGGCCCCTCGAGCACATCTCGTTCGGGAGCGGTTCGGCGTCGCTCTCCGCCGGCTTCTACTACAACGCCACGACGGGGACGATGGCCGACGTCTCGGCGCTCCAACCCGGCGACTCGTATCGCATCACCGCCGTCGCGACCCCGTCGAAGACGTTCTCGCAGTTGGCGAAGGAACGGCCGGGGGATGCCTCGCAGCCGGCCATCGAGGTCATGCCCGATGACCTCGCCGACGCCCTGCACACCTTCGAAGGCGATGCCTCGACGCCCGGAGCGAAGCTGTCGTCGGCGCTGAAGCGACTCGCCGAGACGGGCTACATCAGCCACGGCATCGGCAATGAGGTGAAGAGCCTGTCGGGGCACGGTGCCGATCGCATCGACGCGCTGCTCACCGAGGAGCCGATGGTCGGCGACCAGGAACAGTACGCGGTGACCGCGGCGCTCATGGCGCGCAAGCTCGGGTTTCCGGCCCGCGTGGTGCTCGGCTTCGACGTTCCGCAGGACGCCACCGGCGACGTGACCATCACCGGGTCGGACGTGAGCGCCTGGATCCAGGTGCAGACGGCGTCCGACGGCTGGGTCGACGTCGACCCGAATCCGCAGGTGCGGCCGATCCCCGAGAAGAAGCCCGACGAGCCCAAGAAGATCTCACGCCCGCAGTCGGTGGTGCAGCCGCCGAACGACGAATCGGATGCCGACCAGGCTCCGCCGCCGCAATCTCACCTGGCTCAGCAACGTGACGCGCAGCTGCCGGCGTGGCTGAGCATCCTGCTGGCGATCGCGACGATCGTCGGCTGGAGCCTGCTCGTGCTCGCTCTGCTGTGTTCGCCGTTCCTGGCGGTGATCGCCGCGAAGTGGCGTCGCCGGCGAGCCCGACGCTCACCCCGCATTCTGCCCAGGGGAAGGATCGCCGGGGCATGGCACGAATTCGCCGATGCCGCCGTGGACCACGGATACTCGCCGCCGCCCTCGGCGACCAGGAACGAGGTCGCGCAGACGGTCGGGGGACCGCGGCCGGGCCTTCTGGCGACGGTCGCCGACAGATCGGCGTTCGGGCTCGCGGAGCCCACGGATCGCGACGCCGATCAAGTCTGGCGGGCCGTCGACGAGCTTCGCCGTGACCTCGACGGGCGCACGACGCGATGGGGCCGCCTGCGCGCCCGCATCTCACTTCGTTCGCTCGGCGGCTACCGTGGAAGTGCACACGGGAAGGGCACGGTGCTGAGAGGGGGATCCTGACTTGAACTGCGCGACGTGTGGAGCAGTCCTGCCCGAGGGGGCGATGTTCTGCGGCAATTGCGGCCGAGCGGTGAACGCTGCGCCGATCCCCGCCACCCGGGTCGCCGATCCCCGGCCCTCCGACACGACAGTGCTGAGGCCCGGTTCCCATTGGACACGGGCACGAGACGCCGCGTCGCTGGTCGTGGGACTTGCGGCGCCGGAGAGCGCGGAGACGGGCCACGCGGGCTCTGCCGACGGGGGTCCTGCCGACGCGGGTCCTGGCGGCAGAGAGCCCGCCGACACCGAAGCCGCTGACGCCCGAGCCGCAAATGCCGGGTCCGCGAACGCGGCGACTGACCCCTCCGGCGTGGAAGTGCGCATCACAGGTGTTCCCGTCAGTGAGACGCCGGTCACCGACGTTCCCGCCACCGAGGTACCGCTGACCGAAGTGCCACTGACCGGCCTTCCGTCGGTCGGCGTGCCTTCTCCTGATCATCCACTGCAGGGCGGCTCACCACGGTCGGTGAGCGCCGCATCGGCACGCGCCGAGGCGCGGACTGGGGCCACCGAGGAACGGTTTCCGACGATGCCGCGGCCGATCATCCCGCCCGTTCCCTACGTGCTGTCGTTCTCCACGGGGGAGCGCGTCGTCGTCGTCGGAACAGGTCTTCTCGGACGCCGTCCGTTCACCCAGCCGGGCGAGCGGTTCGATCAGCTCGTCTCGATCGCCGACTACGAGCGGTCGGTGTCGAAGACGCACCTCGAGTTCGGGCTGGAGGACGATCAGCTCTGGATCTGTGACCGATACTCGGCCAACGGCACCGTGATCATCCCTCGCGCGGGCGGTCCACACCGCTGCGAACCGGGCCGGCGATACCGTGTGCCCCGCGGCGGGCGGGTCGAGATCGGCGATCACTGGTTCGACGTGCGCTGACGTTTCCACTTCTCGCCCCCAGGAGCGTCACTCGACGAGGTTCTGCACCGATTCCTGTTCGCGGCGTCCGCACGGACTCGGTGCGGCTGAACTGGGGCGATGCCCGATGCACAGCCCCTTTCCGGCGCGGTTTCCGACGAAGCGCTGAGCCTTCCGAGGAGCCCGTCGCCGCCCGCTCGCACGCCGTTCCCCCTCCTGGCCGTGCTCGCACCGCTTCTCGGCGCCGGCGTGCTGTACCTCGTCACACGTTCGCCACTCATGCTCGCCTTCGCTGCGCTGAGCCCGGTGATCGCTGTTGCGAGCGCGGTCGACGGCCGCATCTCGGCACGTCGCCGTCGGCGAAGGGATGCTCGTGCCTACGACGCAGCCGCGGCCGAGTTCCTCGAGAGGGTCGCCGCCGCGCATCAGCGGGAGCGGGCGGCGCTCGACGCGCGACTGCCGACCGCCTCTCGCATCCTCTCCGACACGTCGTTGCGTCCACGACGGTGGGCATCGCCCGGTGACGCGTTCGTGCCCGTGCGCCTGGGGTCCGGGCTGAGACGCAGCGCACTCTCGGTCTCCGGCGCCCAGGAGACCGAGCGGGAGCGCGAGCTCCATGCGGTGGCGCGGACCCTGCGCGAAGCGCCTGTGGCGATCGACCCGAGCCTCGGAATCGGCGTCGTCGGTCCACTGCCGGTTGCCCGGGCGATGGTGCGCGGCATGGCGGTACAGCTCGCGCACGCGCATTCGCCTGGCATCCTGGCGATCGCCGCGCCGCCCGGTGACGACTACGACTGGTTGGATGACTACCCGCATGCCGCGGTAGCGGACCGTGAGGGCTTGCGTCTGCGTGTCATCGACGATGGCGCGAACCTGCGCGCCGACGGAACAGAGCCGGAAGACGTGCACACGGCCTCGCGGCAGGGCGAGACGAGCGGCGTTCTCCATGCGGTTCTGGCCGTCGCCGAGCACGTCGACGATCTCCCCGCCGGATGCCGCATCGTCGTGCGGGCCACGGCTTCAGGGGTATCCGACGTGCTGGCTGCGCCGCATGACGCGATGGAGGTGGGCGCGAGCCTGCATGCCGAACTCATCACAGCACAATCGGCGGCGGCCTTCGGGCGGGACCTCGCCCGAGCCGCGCTCTCCAGGGGAGTCGCGGCAGCACGCGCACTGCCGGAACACGTCGACTTCGACGAGCTCGGGCGCGGGGAGCTGCAGACGAACATGTCAGCAGGGCACGGCGGGATCGATCGGCCGGGGCTCTCGGCGACCGTCGGCGTGAGTTCCGCAGGTCCCCTGACACTCGACCTCGTGGCATCCGGGCCGCACGCCATCGTGACAGGCACGACGGGAAGCGGAAAGAGCGAACTCCTCCTCTCGTGGGCTTTGGCCATGGCGTCGGGCAGGCGACCAGACGAGATCGCTCTTCTCCTGGTCGACTTCAAAGGAGGTACGGCCTTCCGACGGCTCTCGGCCCTTCCCCACACGGTCGGCATCGTCACAGACCTGGCCCACGGCGAGGCCGATAGGGCGCTGAAGAGCCTCCGTGCAGAATTGCGCAGACGCGAGGCCGTGCTGTCAGAACTCGGCGTCGGCGACATTCGGGACGCGGGCGCACGCCTCCCTCGCCTCGTCATCGTTGTCGACGAGGCGGCGGCCATGTTGGCGGCCTTCCCCGACCTCGCACCGCTCTTGTCCGATATCGCGGCGCGCGGGCGCGCCCTCGGCGTGCACCTCGTGCTCGGCACGCAGCGCGCCACCGGCGTGTTCGGGGACGCCCTCCTGGCGAACTGCGCGCTGCGGCTCTCACTCCGGCTCGCCGCCGCAAGTGACAGCACGTCGCTGCTCGGAACGGATGCCGCGGCGCGGCTCCCGCACTCGGTGCCCGGTCGGTTCGTCGTGCAGTGCGACGGGCGGCTGTTCACAGCACAGGCGGCCACGACGCGTGCCCGCGACGTCGAACGGGTGGCAGCCGCTTACGCTACCGCCCCCCGACCGCCTGCGCCATGGCTCCCCGCGCTCCCGTCGCGCATTCCGCTCGACGCCTTCGGACCGGCGCCGGGTGGAGGAGTGGTCATCGGAGCCCTGGACGACCCGGATCGGCAGGCGCAGGAAGGCATCGTCTTCCGCCCGCAACGGTCGCACCTGCTCGTGCTCGGCGTGCGCGGGTCGGGACGCACCTCCGCCCTGCGTGCCGTGCTGACGCAGTGGCACGCAGAGAAGATCGTCGTGCCGCCAGACGTTGAGGGAGCGTGGGATGCGCTCGAGGCGGCGGGCGAGCGCGCGCACGAGAAGAGCACGCCATGCCTGGTGGCGGTCGACGACGTCGATGCTCTGGTGGCGCGCTTCGATGACGATCATCGCGACGCCGTGCTGGAACGGCTGCGATCTCTTCTGGTCGACGGTCCCCGAGCGTCGATCGCCGTCGTGTGCTCGGCGGTCAGCCTCCCCACCGGACTGCGGCCGGTGGCCGCGCAATTCGGGGAACGTCTGCTGTTGCGCCACGCGGATCGTCAGGAGCACGTTCTGGCCGGTGCGCCTGCCGAGCTCTTCGAAGCGGACGCGCCGCCCGGCCGCGGTGTCTGGCACGGCCGGGCGGCGCAGGTCGTCTTCATCGAACCGTCGTCATCCGATGAAATCGACCGAGCGGAACACGGCGAGAAACGCCCGAACGCGTATGTCACAGGGGGAGAGCAGTCGCCTCCCGCCCTCTCCTTCTCGAGCGGCTCGGTGACGGCCGTCGTCTCCGTTTCGCCCGCGCGAACCATCCGGCGGTTGCGTGAAGCATGCCCTGGCCTGGAAGTCATCGACCTGGAGTCCGGTGTGAAGAGCTACGGAGACGACCCGCTGCGCCGTCTCGACCCCGGCGCTGTGGCGGAGCGGGGGGCGAGTCCGGATGATCCCGGCGACGGCGACATCGCGATCCGCTCTGGAGGCGCAGCTCTCGTCGGTGGTGCCGACGCCTGGCAAACGCACTGGGCGCTGTTGAACCGGCTGCGCGGCCGCTCCCGCATCGTGTTCGACGGATGTGCACCGGCACAGGTGCGCGCCGTTCTACGCTCGCGCGTCGTGCCGCCGCCCGTCGTTCTCGGGCACCTGCTGACCTGCGACCCTTCCGGCGTCTTCGGACGGGCGAGCATGCCCGAACCGTGAAGCAGGAATGCCCGCTTCACGCCCGCCGGTCCGTCGCGCCGCCCCCGTGCGCCAACACGCCGGGTCACGCCGCGCGAAGTCACGCCGCTGGGGTCACGCCACCGGGTGAGGCCGCTGGGGTCACGCCACCCGGGTCACGCCACCCGGGTCACGCCACCCCGGGTCAGGCCGCGCGGTGTCACGCCGCCGGGTCAGGCGACCCGGCCTGGCGCCGACCCGGCCCGGCGGCGACTCTGACGCGCCACTGCCGTCTCAGGCGAGCACGTCTGCAAGGGACGACAGGGGCAAGCCGTTGGCCTCGGCCACCCCCTCGTTCGTGACCGAGCCGCCGACGACGTTGAGACCGAGGGACAGCGCGGCGTCGGCGCTCAGCGCCTCGCGCCAGCCGTGCCCCGCGATCGCTCTCGCGTAGGGCAGCGTCGCATTCGTGAGAGCGTGCGTGGAGGTGTGCGGAACGGCGCCCGGCATGTTGGCGACGCAGTAGAACACGGTGTCGTGCACCCGGAAGGTCGGTGCATCGTGCGTCGTGGGGTGCGAGTCCTCGAAGCAGCCGCCCTGGTCGACGGCGATGTCGACGAGCACGCTTCCGGGATGCATGCGCGCCACCATGTCGTTGCGCACCAGCTTCGGGGCCTTCGCACCCGGAACCAGCACCGACCCCACCACGAGGTCCGCGTCGAGCACCGCGCGTTCCACCTCGAACGCGGTCGACGCGATCGTCTTGATGCGTCCCGCGTAGTGAGCGTCGAGCTCGCGCAGCCGCGCCACGTTGGTGTCGAGCACGGTGACGTCCGCACCGAGGCCGACGGCGACGGAAGCGGCGTTCGTTCCCGCGACGCCGCCGCCGAGCACAACGACCTTGGCCGGATAGGTTCCCGGCACTCCAGGCACGAGAAGCCCGGAACCGCCCTGCGGCTTGAGCAAGGCGTTCGCTCCGACGATCGGCGCGAGCCGCCCCGCGACCTCGCTCATCGGCGCCAGCAGCGGAAGAGACCGGTCCGCCTTCTGCACGGTCTCATACGCGATGGCGGTCACACCGGACTCCACAAGAGCGCGAGTCAGACCGGGCTCCGCGGCGAGGTGAAGGTAGGCGAAGAGCACCAGACCGTCGCGGAAATACCCGAACTCCTGCTCGATCGGCTCCTTCACCTTCAGCAGCAGCTCCGCGACGGACCAGGTCGCTTCGGCATCCTGCTCCAGGATCGCACCCGCGTCGGCATAGGCGGAATCCGGAATGGACGACCCCTCGCCCGCACCGCGCTCCACGTGCACCTCGTGGCCGTTGGCCACCAGGTCGTGCACTCCCGCCGGCGTGATGGCCACCCGGTACTCGTTGTTCTTGATCTCGCGGGGAATGGAGATTCTCATCGTTGTCCGTTCTCTTGCATCGCGGGCCTCGTGAGCCCGGTCGCGGTCGCCGTCGACCGCGAAGTCTTGTCTCGGTGCCGCCTCGTCAGACGACCGGCCGCAGCCTGCCGACCTCGGCACCGCCGCCGGTCACGACCGCACCCATGCGGTCCATGGCCAGTGCACCCGTGTCGGGCGCCACCGCACCGACCGACATCAGAAGACCGAGAGCGGCCACACGCGCCGCCGGAACACTGCCGCCGAGCACCTTCACGGCGACCGTCGTGCCGTCGGACGCGCTCATGGTCATCGCGCCGTCCGCTCCGGCCTTCGCATACCCGCCGATCGTCTCCATCAGCACCGTGTCCGGCCTGCCGCGGCCGGAGATGGCCCACGCGTTCTCGCGCGCACATCGGTACACCGTGGCGGCGGTGCGGTACAGCGCGAACGGCGATTGCTGCGCAGACATGGCCATCCGCTGCACGCCGCGCGCGAGACCGGCCAGCGTGATGGCGAAGACGGGAGCGCCGCATCCGTCGACGGCGACATGCGAGACCTTCTCGCCGGTGAGCCGCTCGACGACGTCCTTCACGTGCTGTTGAAGCGGATGCTGCGGGTCGATGTAGTCGCGGATGCTCCAGCCGCTCGCCACGCACGCCGCCAGCATGCCCGCGTGCTTGCCTGAGCACTCCATGTAGACGGGAGCGGGGGTTCCGCCAGAGCGCAACACCTCGGCGCTCGCGTCGACGTCGGCAGGGAGTGCCGGAGGGCACAACAGCGCGTCTTCACTCAGCCCGGCCCTGGCGAGCACCTCGCGCACCACCGCCACGTGCTCAGCGGTGCCGGCGTGACTCGCCGTGGCGATGGCGATCTGCACGTCATCGAGCTGGGCACCTGCCCCGAGGGAGGCGATCGCCTGAAACGGCTTCAGGGTCGAACGGGGGAGGACCACCGCATCGGGCTCACCGAGCGAAGTGAGACGCTCGCCGTCGGGGTTCAGCACCACGGCCGAACCGATGTGGCGGTTCTCGACGAATCCGTTGCGATCGGAGACGGCCAACTCGACAGCGTGGACGGCCTCGAAAGTGCCGGTCGTGGACATCCGTGGAACACGCACCGAATCGCTCATGGTGATCCTGAGTCTAACGAGCACACCGAGCATTCCGCCGTCGCCGGCCGCGGACGATCCGTCGCGTCCTTCGTGTCGGTTCGGCGGACTGTGCGGCACCTCGTCATTCCCGTGAGGCTGCGGGATCGGGCAGAGTGGAGGGCGAACGTCACGCACGACGAGCCACACGCAGACGAGTCACACACAGACATCCGGGAGCCCGACATGAACGTCGATCACCACTACGCGCTATCCCTCGAATGGACAGGGAACCGCGGAACGGGCACGAGTGGATATCGCGACTACGGGCGCGACCACGTCGTGCGCGCCGAAGGCAACCCGCCCATCGAGGGCTCCAGCGACCGCGCGTTCTTCGGCGACGCCGAGCGCTGGAATCCGGAGGAGCTCCTCATCGCCGCGCTCGCGCAGTGCCACCTGCTTAGCTATCTGCACGTCGCTCAGCGGCACGGCGTGGTCGTGACCGCCTACGAGGACGAGCCGACCGGAACGATGACAGCGTCCTCGGACGGTTCAGGGCACTTCACGGCCGTCACGCTGCGGCCGCACGTGACCGTGAGCGACGCGTCTCAGCTCGAGACGGCGCAGCAACTGCACGCCGAGGCGTCCCGGCTGTGCTTCATCGCCGCCTCGGTCAACTTCCCCGTTGGGCACGAACCGACGGCGGAAGCCGAGTAGACGGCGCGCTGCGGGGCCGGTCCTTGGGCGCCGGAACGCGGCCTCACTCCCTAGGCGCCGGAACTCGACGTCACTCCGCGGGTGCCTCGTTGTAGACGCCGGCCTCGGACTGCCCGGTGAGCCGCTGGATCTCGGTCATGATGGCATCCGTCGCCGCACGCCGCGCCTTGCCGCTGGTGGCCGCCCCGAACACGGAGACGTCGATCGGCTCGCCGAACGCGACGGTGACGCGGGCGAGCCTCGGCAGGCGCCTGCCCACCGGCTGCAGCCGCTCCGTGCCGACCAGGCCCACCGGAACCACGGGAGCGCCCGTGGTCAGCGCGAGCCACGCGACGCCCGTGCGTCCGCGGTAGAGACGGCCGTCACGGGAACGCGTGCCTTCCGGATAGAGCGCGAACGCCTGGCCCGCCTCCAGGATGCCCTTGCTGATCTCGAGCGCGTCCTGGGAGTCGCGTCCGGCACCGCGTTTGACCCCGACGGCGCCGATGGCGGCGAAGAACGAGCGCTTCACCCAGCCCGCGAGTCCCGTTCCCTCGAAGTAGTGCGACTTGGCGAGGAATTGGATGCGTCGGGGCGCCACGACCGGGATCACCACGCTGTCGATGAACGACAGATGGTTGCTCGCCAGGATGACGGCGCCCGACTTGGGCACGTTGCGGCGACCGACGACGCGCGGCCGGTAGAGCAAGCGCGCGACTGGAATCATGACGGCGCGGGCGAGCCCGTAGAACGTCCCGGTGTGCGGCTGCGCCGGCGCGGGCTCGGCGCACACGGCGCCCCCATCCGCCGTCGGAGCCGCGGTACGAGCCGCCGTCGCAGAGCTCGGCGCGGGCTCTTGTGCGCGCGCCCGTGAGGGCGCATGGGTAGGTCGGAGGACCGTCGGGCTGATCGTGCGCGAGTGCTCCGGCCGCGACAGTGTGGTCATGAGGCGACCCTACGTGCGCTCATATTCCCGCCGTGGCATGGCATCCGGCGCGGTGAAAGGCTCGCTACAGACCCGTGCGCGGGTCGATGAAGCACCTCGACCCGCCTTTCAGGTTCAGGCATGAGGGGTACTGGAGGGGGAACGGTTTGCTCAGAGGAGACCCGAACCAGTCGTTGTAGAGGCGCCAGAAGTTGAGGTTGCCGAACGTCGAGCAGGACGTCGTCGTGTCGGGATCGCGCACGGTGCCGGGCGACGGCTGATAGGGCGTGTAGTTGTACAGGTTCGCGGTGGCCTGGTTGCGGATGTGCACGACGCTCGAACCGCAGGCGGCGTTCGGATGGTACTGAATGCGAACCTCGCCGACGTGATACCGCCACGAGCTTCCGCCCACCGTGTACTCGCGGAACTGCCAGGCGGCGTTGTAGAGCTGATTGAAGAACCCGAAGTAGGCGGCGTCGCAATCGGCCGTGTCGGGGCATCCGTATCCGGTGGCCTTCTGATACCCGGATGCGCTCGGGTGCGTGAGCAGGGACTGCTCCTTCTGCAGCAGTACGAGCAGCACCTTCGGGCTGATGCGGCACGCCTGGGCGACCTTCACGATGATGGCGCTCGCCCGTTCAGACCGCGCGCCGTGGTAGGCGGCGCAGTGCGCGTACTGCATCGGCTCGTCCGGCGTGTTCTGGCGATAGTCGGTCAGGCAGGGCGAACCGTCGCCGGAACTGCACGGCCGCGACGCGAGGAAGCGCTGCACCTGCGACCCCGTCATGGTGTCCGGATCGTAGAACGCGGCGTCGCTGATGATCAGCCCAGGTCGGAACGCGGTGCGCGGTGCCGTCTCGACCTGTGACGGCCGCGGCACGGTGAGAACAGCGATCAACAGGACGAGGGCGGCGAGCACGGCAGCGGCCACGATCGCGAGGTCGGCCGGTGGCCTCTGCCGCAGTGGCGCAGCGATCCGCGCCGGCCAGCGGCCACGTGGGTACGACCCGCTCACGCCGGCAGCGCCGCTCAGGCGGACTGCGCCGCCAGCGCCACCTCGATCACGCTCGCGGCGTCATCGATCAGCTCCTCGCTGATGATCGGCGACGGGAGGAATCGCAGCACGCTGTCCCAGCTGCCGGAGTCGAGCACGATGACGCCGTTGCTGGTGGCATGACGGATGACCGCGGTGAGTGCATCCGGGTTCGGCTTGCGTGTTCCCGGCACGACGAGTTCGACGCCCCACATCGCACCCTTGCCGCGCACCTCGCCGACGGCGGCGAACCGCTCGGCCCAGTCGCCGATCCGCGCCCGCAGTGCGCGTTCGACGCGCTGCGCCTCCGCGATGAGGTTCTCGTTCTCGATCACGTCCATCGTGGCGAGCGCGGCCGCCGTGGTCACCGGGTTCCCGCCGAACGTGCCGCCGATGCCGCCCGGCTGTACGGCATCCATGATCTCGGCGCGGCCGGTGACCGCCGCGAGCGGGAAGCCGCCCGCGATGCCCTTGGCGCTGGTCACGAGGTCGGGCACGACGCCGAAGTGCTCGATGGAGTACCACGCGCCGGTGCGGGCCATGCCCGCCTGGATCTCGTCGGCGACGAAGACGATGCCGTTGTCACGGCAGTACTCCGCGATGCGGTTCAGGTACCCGTCGGCCGGGATGACGATGCCGCCGTCACCCTGGATCGGCTCGGCGAAGAACGCGGCGATCTCGCTCGCGCCGATGTGCGTCTCGATGTAGTCGATGGTGCGGGCGGCGGCCTCCTCGCCGCTCAGGCCGTCCTTGAAGGGGTAGCTGCCTGGCACGCTGTACAGCTCGCCCGGGAACGGGCCCATGCCCACGCGCTCCGGCCACGGGCGGTACGTCATCGCCATGGTGAGGTTCGTGCGGCCGTGGAACGCGTGCTCGAGCGAGACGATGGCGCGGCGACCGGTGTGCTTGCGCGCGATCTTGACCGCGTTCTCCACGGCCTCGGCGCCGGAGTTCACCAGGATGGAGTGCTTCTCGAAGTCGCCGGGGGTGAGCTGTGCGAGCCGCTCCGCAACGCGAACGTAGTTCTCGTAGGGCGTCACCGTGAAGAGCGTGTGCGTGAGCTTGTTCGCCTGCTCGAACGCGGCGGCGGCCACGGCCGGGTGCGCGTGCCCAATGGTCGTCACTCCGATGCCGCAGCCGAGGTCGATGAGGCGGTTGCCGTCCACGTCGACGAGAATCGCGCCCGACGCGTGGTCCATGTAGATGTTCGCGAGAGTGCCGGCTCCTCGAGAGACGGATGCCTCGCGGCGCTTCTGCAGTTCCACGGACTTCGGTCCGGGGAGGGGGGTCACGACGGCACGGCTCTGCGGCACTGTGAATTCGCGAGGCATGCCACCATCGTAGGCGGACCGGCTGGGCGAACGATGCCACGAACGATGCCACCGTCGGCACGGGACATCCGCGCGGAATCGTCGGAACGAACATCCCGGCTCCCAGCGTCGACAGAGGCGCGTGGTGCACACTGGGTCGTCCCCCTTTCGCGTCACCTTCGGCGATGCGTTCCTCACGAACGAACCAGAAAGCCACGCTGTGCGCCTGAAGCTCCCCGTCGTCCTCGCTGTGTCCGCTGCCGCCGCTCTGCTGTTGTCCGGCTGCGCGGCGAGTTCCGCGTCAGGGAGCACCGCGACCCCGTCGGCGTCCGCGAAGTCCGCTTCCGCGAAGTGCGCCGCGCCGAAGTCGGGCAGCGTGTCGAGCGCGGTGAAGGTGACCGGCGACAAGGGCGCGGAGCCGAAGGTCACGTTCCACACGCCCCTGAAGGCCGACGGCACGCAGCGCAGCTATGTGACGAAGGGCGACGGCGAGAAGGCGGCGAACGGCACCACCGTCGACGCGGCGCTCGTGGTGTACAACGGCCGCACCGGCAAGAAGCTCACGAGCAACGGCTACGGCAGCTCCTCGGCGGCCATTCCGGTCACCGTGGGCGACAGCTCGATGATCCCGGGTCTCACGGATGCCGTCGAGTGCGCCCCGGTCGGCTCGCGTCTCGTGACGACCTCCACCGCGAAGCAGGCATGGGGCGGAGCCGATCCCTCCAGCGTCGGGAGCCTGAAGAGCTCCGACACCGTGATCTTCGTCGTCGACATCCTCGACGTCGTCCCGTCGAAGGCCGACGGCACGCCGCAGCCCGCGCAGGCCGGTTTCCCGACAGTGAAGCTGGCGGCCAGCGGCAAGCCAACGGTGACCATCCCGAAGGGCCTGGCGAAGCCGACCGAGACCAAGGTCGAGGTGCTCAAGAAGGGCAGCGGCGAGAAGGTCGCCGACGGCGACGAGGTCACCGTGCAGTATCAGGGTGTCAACTGGCGCACCGGCAAGGTCTTCGACCAGAGTTGGGGCCGGGGCCTCACCACCTTCTCCACCTCGCAGGTCGTCGCAGGGTTCAGCAAGGCACTGGTCGGTCAGAGCGTGGGCTCCCAGGTCGTCGCCGTCATCCCGCCGGCCGACGGATACGGAACCTCGGGCAACTCGAGCGCCGGCATCAAGGGCACGGACACCCTCGTGTTCGTGATCGACATCGTCAAGACCCAGCGCTGACCCGTCGAGACCGTCCGGCCACGCCGGATCGGGCTGCATTCCGTCTCGATACGATGAGCGGATGCGCAGGGTACTGATTCTCGGATCCACAGGCTCGATCGGAACCCAGGCCCTCGACGTCATCAGGGCGAACCCCGAGCGTTTCCGGGTCGTCGGACTCACTGCGGGCACCGACCGCGACGCGCTGGCCTCGCAGGCCGAGGAGTTCGGCGTGCGCCACACCGCGCTCGGAGCCGATGATGCGGAGCGGCTCGTTCACGACGTCGAAGCCGACGTGGTGCTGAACGGCATCACCGGTTCGGTCGGCCTGGGCCCGACACTCGCCGCACTCGAGACCGGCACCACGCTGGCGCTCGCGAACAAGGAGTCGCTCATCGTGGGCGGAGAGCTGGTCGCGACGTTGGCGAAACCGGGGCAGATCGTGCCGGTCGACTCCGAGCACTCGGCGATCGCCCAGGCGCTTCGCTCGGGGGAGCGTGGTGAGGTGCGCAGGCTCGTCGTGACGGCATCCGGTGGTCCTTTCCGCGGGCTCACCCGCGAGCAGCTCACCGAGGTGACGCCGCAGCAGGCTCTCGCGCACCCCACCTGGAACATGGGGCTCGTGGTCACGACGAACTCGGCGACCCTTGTCAACAAGGGCCTCGAGGTGATCGAAGCCCACCTCTTGTTCGGCGTGCCGTACGAGCGCATCGACGTGGTGGTGCATCCGCAGTCGATCGTGCACTCGATGGTGGAATTCGTCGACGGCTCGACGATCGCGCAGGCGTCGCCGCCTGACATGCGGTTGCCGATCTCGCTCGGCCTCGACTGGCCGCGGCGCGTCGCCGGCGTCGGCGTTCCGCTTGACTTCACCTCCATGCAGCAGTGGACGTTCGAGCCCGTCGACACGGATGCCTTCCCCGCCCTCGCACTGGCCAAGCGCGTCGGCGTCGCCGGACGCACGTACCCAGCAGTGTTCAACGCCGCCAACGAGCAGGCAGTCGCCGCCTTCCACGCCGGCCGCCTCGGGTTCCTCGGCATCGTCGACACGATCGAGCGTGTCGTCGACGAACACGAGCCGGGCGTCGTGCGAGACCGTGCTGCACTCGCCGAGGCGGAGCGCTGGGCGCGCGAACGGGCGGACGCGCTCATCGCCGGAAACTGAGTCGACCGGTGCTGTCGCGTGCCGCGTCGCCGTCGTTCAGGCGCGGCGGCGTCGGCGCGCGGCCAACGCCAGGGCGACCGCGCCGGCGATCAGCGCGAGGAGGCCACCGGCCGCGATGGGCCACACGTTCGAGCCGGTGCCCGGAAGAGACGGCTGGGCCGGTGCGGGCGTCGAAGGCGGAGTCGGCGTGGGCGTCGGGCCCGGTGGCGTCACCACGATCTCGGCGGTCGCCGCGCACGCGACGTTGTCTGTGCTCTGTGGACAGTTCCCGCCCGTGTCGTCGGGCGTGACCGCCACGTTGTGGAGTGTGCCGGCCGCGGCATCGTCATCGATCGTGATCGAGAACGTGACGAGGACCGTCTCACCCGCGGCAAGCGGCCCGGTCCAGTAGAGAATCCCCGTTCTGCTGTCGAAAACCGCACCGTTCGTCGCGTCATCGTTGAACGTCGCGCTTTGGAGTATGCGGCTGAGGTCGTCGCTCAGCGATGCGGGTTGCTGAGCCGTGAACGGAACACTGCTGAAGTTGGTGATGGAGATCGAATACGTGACGACGTCGCCCGGTTGCGCGGTCTCGGGATCGACGCCCTTCATCACTGTGAAGTAGGCGAGCGGCACCTCGGAGGTGCACGAAGCGTTCGGAGCGCACGATCCGCCGGTCTCCGCGTCTGCGCTGACGGTGTTCGTGAGCATGTTGTCACCCTGCCGGTCACCGCGAGCGGTGACGCTGTAGGTGATGACGATCGGCGTGCCCACCGTCGGCTGCAGATGCCACGTCAGCACCCCGTCTTCGTACGTGGCCGCCGGCGAGGCGTCACCGTTGTACGTCGCGTCGTCGAGCACCCCGGTCAGATCGTCAGTGACGACGGCGGATGCCGACGTGAAGCTGGCCCGAAGCGCGTTCACGGTCAGCGTGTAAGTGACGGTGTCGCCGGCGTGCACTGTCGATGGCGATGCCGACTTGCTCACCGTGAACGCCGGTATGAGAACCGTGACGGAGCATCCGGGTTCCGCGCCGGTGGCGCAGTTGCCATCGGGCGGAGTCGTGACGGTGTTGGTCATGGTGCCGTCACCGGATGCCGGCGCGTTCACGTGAACCGTGTAGCTGACGGAGACGCTGTCGTGCGTGGGAACCGCGCCGTCCCAGGTGAGAACGCCGGTGGATGCGTCGAAGGTGGCACCCGCGGGCACCCCCGTCAACGTGGCATCGTCGAGCACGCCGCTGAGATCGTCGGAGAATGTCGCGGGCATGTCGGTCGTGAAGTCCTCCGCACCGATGTTCGACACCGTCACCGTGTAGGTCACGGACTGCCCGAGCTCAGCGACGCTCGAGGAGGCCGTCTTCGCGACGCTGTAGGCGAGCACCGGGACGCTCGTGGCGCACGCAGCGGCGGTGACGCACGAGCCGGGATCCGTCGTCGTGACGGTGTTGACCAGGTGACCCGTTGCGCCGGTTGGAACCGGGCTGTCGACAGTGACGGTATACGTGAAGTGAAGCGTCTCACCGACAGTGAGCTCGCCTGACCAGCTCACGATTCCGTTCGCGAAGGTCAGCGGGGCCGCCGCGATCACGTTCGACGCGTCGTTCAGCACGCCGCTGAGATCGTCGGTGAACGAGGCGAGGCCGGCGCTTTCGTCGAAGTCCACGTTCCCCGTGTTCGTGACGGACACCGTGTAGGTCACAGTATCGCCGGGCACGGCCGTTCCGTTGCCCTGCGGCGTGCTCACGGTCTTGGAGACCTTGAAGGCCTTCAACGGGGCGACGGTGACGGGGACGTCCACGGTGCAGTCGGCGTTGGTCGTGCCGTCAGGGCAGTTTCCCCCGGAGTCGGGCGGGGTGACGACGCTGTTGTGCAGACCGACGCCTACGGCATCGGCGGCGATGCCGGTCGCGGTGAAGGTGACGGTCTCCGTTGCTCCCGGCTCGAGGGTTCCCGACCAGTTGGCGGTCGAACCGTCGATCACCAGTCCACCGGTCGCGGACCCGGTGTCGATCGTCGCGTACTGCATGATCTGGCTGAGGTCGTCGGTGAACGACGCGTTCGTCGCGACGTGTCCCGTGTTCGTCACGGTGAAGGAGAACACCACAGCACCGTCGACGGACGCAGGGGAGGGGGCCGCGCTCTTCACGACGGTGAAACTGGACACCGGGATGTCGGTGGTGCAGACCCCGGTCGGGTCACAGGATCCATTGGTTCCGGGCGTGACGGAATTGATGACGCGCCCGTTGATGCCGTCGGGGAGCGGGTTTTTGACCGTCACGGAGTAGGTGACCCTCGTCGTCTCTCCGATGTCGAGGGGACCCTGCCACGAGAGCGTCGCCGTGCTCGCGTTCCAGGTGGCACCGTTGGTCGCGTCGTCATTGAACGTCGCTCCGTCGACCACGTCGGAAAGATCGTCGGTGAACGATGCCGGCGACGACGCGGTGAAATCGGTGTTGCCCACGTTGGTCACGGTCACCGTGTACTTCACGGTGTCTCCGGGGTGCACGACGGTGGGTGTCGACGTCTTGGAGACCGTGAAGGCCGGGCGGGGCTGGACCGCGCACGACTCCGCGGAACTCGTGTCGTTGCCCGGAACGTCGTCTTCCTCGTTCCCGATCACGGTCGCCGTGTTGGTGATGCATCCGGCGGCGTTCGCCGCCGCGGTCGCGCTGACCGTGACGGTGGTGGAAGCTCCGTGCGCGAGGGCGCCGAGCACGCAGACCAGGACGTGGTCCTGCACGCTGCAGCCCGCAGTCGGCGACGTGGCCGTCGTGATGCCCTCCGGCAGCGGGTCGCGGATCGTGAACCCACTGCTGTCGATCGTGCTGTGGTTGGTGACTGTCAAGGTGTAGGTGAACTGGCCGCCCGGAGCGAAATAGGGGTCGGCGGTCTTCTCGATGCCGAGGTCGACGGGATCGCCTGGGTAGTCCGTGCCGTCGTTGTTGTTGCTGGCGGCGAGTCCCGAAAGGCTGGACACGAGGGCGAAGGTCGGGTCGGCCGAGGCCGGATTCGTGACGCTGAGCTGATAGACGTTTCCATTGGCGTTGCTCAGCAGCCCGATGTTGTCATTCCCGTAGCGCCACTGCGCGCCGTACGAGACATTGCGGGGAATGAGCGTGCCGAGGAAGAACTGCTGCACTCCTCCGTCGTTCGGGTCGATGCGATAGATCGACGCGCTCACGCCGGACGGCGCCCAGACTCCCCAGATGTAACCGTCTTTCCACAGGATGTCCGAGACGTTGGGCACCTGGGTCTTCAGCGTGATGGTCCTTGCCGAATATTCGCCGTTCCTAGAAGGCGATGCCATGTCGATGGCGTAGAGCCTGTCGTTGAGACTGGAAGCGCGAATGTAGAAGGTGTCAGCGGTGCTGCCCGAGCCGAACGTGCCTTGGTTGTAGTGCGCCATTCCGATGTTCGCTACCGCCCCGAGGCTCTGTACGCCGCCGTTGCGGCCGATGCGAAGGAGCTGGTTCGTCTGGCTCGCCTGCCGATTCTCCATCGCGTAGATGTAGTGGTCCGACGCACGGAAGCCGATCGCGTTGTACGGAATGGATGACGCCGAGCCGATGGCGGTGAAGCCGATGGTGCCGGCGGTCTGCCGGCCCTGATACAGCTGAGTCGGCTGATGCTGACTCAGGTAGATCGCCGCCGCTCCGGACGGGAACGGGTCGCCAGCCGCGGCGTTCGCCGCCTGCGGACCCGAGACTGGGGCGAACGCGCAGACCAGCGCGGCCACGAGCGCGGCGACGGCGAGCATTGAGCCGTGCCGCCGTGCACGGAGACGTCGTCCGCCATGGCGTTGTCTCACGACGCCGGATGAATCGGTACTCCGCACCACGCGCATCCCCCAGATCGCGTCGGCCCTCCCCGATCGGACGGCCGTTCGTGAGCCTACTCACCCCATGGAAATGAGACAACAGGATGCCGGTGGCATCGCCGCTGCGCGCCGCGCGCTTCTGCGCCCTCTCGCTGCGGTGTTAGAGCCGGTCGCGATACCACTGCGCTGTCGTGGTCAACGCCTCATGCCACGGCGTCTCCTCGATGCCCAGCAGCTGCGAGGTCTCGATCGCGTCTATCACGAACGGCACGGTGAACTGATAGCTCGAGGCGTGGAGCTCGCGCATCATCGGACTAACGAGCCCGAGCGTGTGGAGCATCCACAGCGGGTATGCGGATGCCTCGCCCGTCGTTCCATAGAGCGCGTTGAGCTGTGCCGCGATCTCCGCCCGAGGATGCGGAGCGCCGCTCGGGACGTGCCAGACGCGGCCCCACTGGCCGCTCCAGTCCGCGGCGGCCACGAGAGTCGTCACGATGTCGGAGAGGTAGCTCCAGCTGTGGTCGGTCTCGACGCCTCCGATCCCGTGCGCGATCCTCGATGACAGAATGCTGCTGAAGAATGCATCGCCGAGGTGGGCGGTGGGGCCCGCGCCGGGCCCGAAGTAGTCGCTGGCCCGCACTTCGACGCCGCGAATGCGTCCGGCGGTCGTCGCATCGCGCACGGCGGCCCAACCGGCCTTGCGCACGAGGCCCTTGGCCTCCGTGGTGTTCTCGGGCGTGTGCTCGTTCATCGGCCCGGACGGCGTCCCGTACGGGTAGAGGTTGCCCATGATGACAAGGGATGCGCCCGTCCGTTCGGCCGCTGCGATCACCGCGTCGAACACCGGCGGCCAGTCGTGTGGCCAGGACGTGTACGGCGGATTGGTGACCACGAAGATCGTCTCGGCGCGCTCGGCCGCTCGGCTGACGGCATCCGTGTCTGCTGCGTCGAGCGCGAGCGCCTCGGAGCCTTCGATCTCGGTACCGCGCCGCGTGCCGACCCGTACGCGCTCACCGCGATCGAGCAGCCGTCGAGTCAACTGCGTGCCGATCAGTCCCGCTCCCAGCACGAGTCGAGTCGTCATGCGGCGATCGTTCCCTTCGGATCGGGTAGTCGCCCGAAGAATGACGGGTCGAATCGGGTGGGGATTTGTGAGCGGTGCTCTCCACGGAATCTAGGGGGTATCGGCGGATTTCCGCAACATGAGCACGCGCTCGTCGTCTCGAGCGATGGCAGGATGGAAACCGTGGCAGCCGAACCCGTCCACCGGGGACGAAAGCCGGTGATCTCGCGCGAGCAGGTGCTCGACGCGGCGGCGGCCACGCTTGCCGCAGGCGGGGTGGACGCCGTGTCGCTGAGGGCCATCGCCCGCGAGCTCGGTGTCGTCAGTTCCGCGCTCTATCGCCACTATCCGAGCAGAGATGCGCTGCTGGCCGACCTGGCCGGGCGGTCCTGCGCCGCGCTCGGCGATCACGTGGAGCGCGCCGAGTCGTCGATGGCGCCTTCGGACTTCTCCGGGCGTCTCCGCTCGATCGTGCGCGGCGCACGCGACTGGGCGCACGAGAACCCTCGCGAGTTCGCTCTGATCTATGCCGCTCCCTTCGCCCACGGCGTCGCCGCCGTGCCGACCGGGCCACGAGCACGCGTCTGCGTACTGCTCATCGGAGTGCTGATGGATGCCGCCGAGGCGGGACACCCGCTTCCCTCCCCGCCCGCGACGCGCGGGAATACGACCGAATTCCGCGTCCTCGTTCGGGGAGTGGGTCCGCGGCATCCCACGGCGTCGATCACGGCCGCGGCCGTCGAAGCGTGGTCGCAGATCTTCGGCCACCTCGGCTTCGAGATGTTCGGCCACTACGACGGGATCATCGCCGACGTGGATGCCTACACCGACGCGCTCACGCTCGTGCTGACCCAGCGCCTTGGTCTCGCGCCCTGAACCGCTACTTCGTCGCGCCGTGAACCGCTACTTCGTCGCCGTGGGGGTGGGCGTCGGGGTCGAGGTGGACGATGCGGCGATGGTGGACTCCACGAACGAGAGGAACGTCGACGCGTCGGTGAGAGAGCCGGAATACGTTTGCCCGTTCACGATGATGGTCGGTGTGCCCGTCCACTTCTTGACGCTCGAGTTCGGAAGCGGCTTCGTCATGGCTCTGGTCGTCGCGGCCGTCACCCAGCTCTTGAACTTCTCGTTGTTCACGCACTTCGTGATCTTCTCCGAACTGGCGCCGGCCTTCTTCAAGATGGAGAGGATCTCGGCGTTCGTCAGACCGTTCGTGCCCTCTGCGGGCTGCTTCGTGAACAGCTTGTTGTTCACGGCGTAATAGACGTCGGGCTCGTAGTTCGCGACGCACGCCGCCGCGTTCGTGGCGCGCGAGGAGTAACGGTGGCCGTTCGACGAGGAATCGAGCATGGCGATCGGGTGGATCTCCAGCTGGGCGATCCCCTGATCGAGCCACTGGCCGATCTGCTTCGAGTTCGTCGTCTCGAACTGCTGGCAGTACGGGCACTGATAGTCCAGGTAGATGGTGATGTACGCCTTGCTCGACTCGTCGGACTGCGTGGTCGCCACGGGCTTCTCACCCGCCTTGAGACCCGGAGTGCGCACCGCCTTCGTGGTGGACGTGAGCACGATGCCGTCGCTGATCATGTTCTTCGGTCCGGCGCTGGTCTGTCCCTGCGGGATGGAGTTCACGATCACGAGCGCGACGACGGCGAGCACCGCCAGGATGACCACACCGACCGAACCCTGGACCCACCATTTGCGACGACGCGCCTTCTTCTGCGCCTCCTCGCGCAGAAGGCGTGCGTGTTCGCGCGCAGCCTCCCGGCGGTCTTTCTTGCTCGGACCGTTCGCGCCGCGGCCTGTAGCCATCTGCCGTCCTCTTCGATCAGGGGGAGCGTCGGAATCGCCCGCGAAGCGGCATCGGTCGACCGCACGAGATGCTCGAAGCGAGCGTCGACACTGCCCGGGGCGCGCTGAGAGCGCCGCACGCGCGGGCATCAGCATGCTCACCCTAACGTGACGTGGTTATGGGTTTCGTGAGCGCGAGCACACAGATCGCCATGCCTACTCCGATCGTCCGGGCATCCCCCAGGAGCGTCTGGCTACGATTTCTTCATGTCATCCGTGCTGCCCTTCATCGTCGGCGTGCTGATCTTCCTGATCGGTCTCGCCGTGTCGATCGCGCTGCACGAGCTCGGGCATCTCACGGCAGCGAAGGCGTTCGGCGTCAAGGTGACGCAGTACATGATCGGCTTCGGCAAGACGGTCTTCTCGTTCCGTCGAGGCGAGACGGAGTACGGCATCAAGATGCTGCCGTTCGGCGGCTACATCGCGATGATCGGGATGTTCCCGCCCCGGCATCCGGGAGAAGCGGCCAGGGATGCCTCCACCGGCTTCTACAACTCGCTCGTCACCACCGACGGCGGCATCGGTGCGCCCGCCGAGGAACGCGCGGGCACGCGCAGGAGCGTGCTCGGCACGATGGCGCAGGAGGCCCGCGAGGCGAGCGCGGAGACGATTCCCGCCGGCGAAGAGCACCGCGCGTTCTATCTGCTGCACCCGTTCAAGCGCATCATCGTGATGTTCGCCGGACCCTTCATGAACCTCGTGATCGCGTTCGTGATCATCGCGATCATGTTGTGCGGCATCGGCGTGCAGGGCTACAGCACCACGGTGCAGGCCGTCTCGGAGTGCCTCAAGCCCGCTGCCTCGACCAGCACGACCTGCTCGTCATCGGACGAGGAATCGCCTGCGGCCGCGGCGGGCTTGAAATCCGGCGACAGGGTCGTCGAGTACAACGGTGCAGCCATCACCGGCTGGCAGCAGCTCGCCACCAAGATCGAGGGCACCGCAGGCCAGAGGGTCCCCGTCGTCGTCGAGCGCGACGGCAAGGAACTCGTGCTGAGCGTGACCCCGAAGGCCACGACCAACGAGGTCACCGACGAGAAGACGGGTAAGACGACCACCGAGACGGTCGGCATGATCGGCATCTCGCCGACGATCGAGTACCAGCCGCAGTCTCTCGGGACGGCCGTCACCACCACCGGCGACCAGCTCGGACAGGTCTTCGGCGTGTTCATCAATCTCCCCGAGCGCATGGTGGGCATCTGGAACGCCGCGTTCGGGTCCGAGGAGCGTTCGGCGTCCAGTCCCGTGGGCATCGTGGGTGTCGGTCGCATGGCGGGTGAGATCGCCGACAGCACGTCGTACGCGTTCGTCTCGAAGATCCAGCTCATGCTGAGCCTGCTCGCCTCGCTCAACCTGGCACTCTTCGTCTTCAACATGGTGCCGTTGCTGCCTCTCGATGGAGGGCACATCGCAGGCGCGGTCTGGGAGTGGATCAAGCGAGGCTGGTTCAAGGCGACGCGACGCGGAGCGTCGCCGAAACCCGTGGACATGGCGCGGCTCATGCCTGTCACCTACGCGGTGATCATCGTGCTCGGAGCCATGAGTCTTCTTCTGGCCTACGCCGACATCGTCAAGCCGATCTCGCTGCCGGGCTGAGCCTTCTGCTGCAGTCTGCGGTTGCGGTTGCGGTTGCGGTTGCGGTTGTGGCGTTTCTCGTCGCGCCATGGCATTGTCACGGCATTGCGGCGCCGCGGGTGCACGCGAACGGCGATTTCCGGCACGCCGGACGCAGAGTCCGCGCAGGTCATTGCCGATCGGGGGCGGTTCGCTGCAAGAATTCTTCAGAGGGCGCACATCCCCACAGCGAACGTCCCACAGCAAGGAGGCTGAACGGGCATGACGATGGATAAGCGTTTCGGTAGCGCGGCGCAGGCGGTGGCGGACGTCCCGGAGGGGGCGAGTCTTGCGGTGGGTGGTTTCGGGTTGTGTGGTAATCCGATGGTTCTGATTCGGGCGTTGTTGGATGTCGGCGTTGGTGGGCTTTCGGTGGTGAGCAATAACTGCGGTGTGGATGACTGGGGTTTGGGTGTCTTGTTGGCGGCGCGGCGCATCGCGAAGATGACGTCGTCGTATGTGGGGGAGAACAAGGAGTTCGAGCGTCAGTTCCTTTCGGGTGAGCTGGAGGTGGAGTTGACGCCGCAGGGCACGTTGGCGGAGAAGCTGCGCGCTGGGGGCAGTGGTATCGCGGGTTTCTTCACGCAGACCGGGGTGGGCACGCAGATGGCCGAGGGTGGTTTGCCGTTGCGGTACGGCCCGGACGGGACGGTGGCCGTGGTCTCGCGGCCGAAACACGTTCGCCGGTTCGAGGTGGACGGGGTGGAGAAGGAGTTCGTGCTCGAGGAGGCGATCTGCACCGATTTCGCTTTGGTGCATGCTCGGCTCGGAGATTGGCACGGCAATCTGGTCTTCCATGAGTCGGCACGCAATTTCTCGCCGCTGGCGGCGATGGCCGGCCGCGTGTGTATTGCCGAGGTGGAGGAACTGGTGGAGCCGGGGTCGATCGATCCGGATCGGGTGCATTTGCCTGGTGCGTTCGTGCACCGGGTGGTTGGGGTCGGCACCGATATCGAGAAGCGGATCGAACGGCGTACGGTGCGTGCGGGGACGGAGGCGTAGGCGATGGGTCTGACTCGTCAGCAGATGGCGGCTCGGGCGGCGCGGGAACTGCCCGACGGTGGTTATGTGAACTTGGGGATCGGGTTGCCGACGTTGGTGCCGAATTATGTTCCTGAGCAGGTGACGGTCGTGCTCCAATCGGAGAACGGGATCCTCGGGGTGGGTCCGTACCCTGCCGAGGATGCGGTGGATCCGGATCTGATCAACGCGGGCAAGGAGACGGTGACGTTGCTGCCGGGTGCGGCGTTTTTCGATTCGGCGATGAGTTTCGGGATGATCCGTGGCGGCAAGATCGATGCGGCGATCCTGGGTGCGATGCAGGTGTCTGCCCACGGTGATCTGGCGAACTGGATGATTCCGGGGAAGATGGTCAAGGGTCCCGGGGGTGCGATGGATCTCGTGCACGGTGCGCGAAGGGTGATCGTGCTGATGGAACACGTAGCGAAGGACGGCAGTCCCAAGATCGTGAACGAGTGCAGCCTTCCGCTGACCGGCAAGGGTGTCGTCGACCGCATCATCACCGATCTCGCCGTCATCGACGTGACCGACACCGGACTACGCCTGGTCGAACTCGCACCCGGCGTCAGCGTCGACCAGGTCACCACAGCCACCGAACCCCACCTCGAAATCGCACTGTGAGCGCGCTCCGGCGTGCACCTGCGCGCCCAGACTCGGTCCGGTCCAGCGACCTAGACTGAGTGCCGTGCCAGCAGTGAATCTCGGTATGCCCAAGGTCCCCGAAGTCCTCCATCCTCGCCGCAAATCGCGGCAGATCAAGGTGGGAAAGGTTCTCGTCGGCGGCGACGCACCGGTGAGCGTGCAGTCGATGTGCACGACGCCGACCACGAACATCAACGCGACGCTGCAGCAGATCGCGGAGTTGACGGCATCCGGATGCGACATCGTGCGGGTGGCCGTGCCGAGTCGCGACGACGCCGAGGCGCTGCCGATCATCGCGAAGAAGAGTCAGATCCCGGTGATCGCCGACATCCACTTCCAGCCGAATTATGTGTACGCAGCGATCGACGCGGGCTGTGCGGCGGTGCGCGTCAACCCCGGCAACATCCGCAAGTTCGACGACCAGGTCGGCGAGATCGCCCGGCGTGCGAAGGAAGCCGGCGTCTCCCTGCGCATCGGCGTCAACGCGGGCTCGCTGGAGCCGAGCATCCTGCAGAAGTACGGCAAGCCCACGGCCGAGGCGCTCGTCGAGTCCGCGGTGTGGGAGGCGAGCCTGTTCGAGGAGCACGACTTCCACGACTTCAAGATCTCCGTCAAGCACAACGATCCGATCGTGATGGTGAAGGCGTACCGCCAGCTCGCCGAGCGGGGCGACTGGCCCTTGCACCTCGGCGTGACCGAGGCCGGTCCGGCGTTCCAGGGCACCATCAAGTCGGCGACCGCGTTCGGCATCCTGCTGGCAGAGGGGATCGGCGACACCATCCGCGTCTCGCTCTCCGCGCCGCCGGTCGAGGAGGTCAAGGTCGGACTGCAGATCCTGCAGTCGTTGAACCTGCGCGAGCGCAAGCTCGAGATCGTCTCGTGCCCGTCGTGCGGCCGAGCGCAGGTGGATGTCTACTCGCTGGCGAACAGTGTCACCGAGGGCCTGCAGGGCATGAGCGTTCCGCTCCGCGTTGCCGTGATGGGCTGCGTCGTGAACGGACCGGGCGAGGCGCGTGAGGCCGACCTGGGCGTGGCATCCGGCAACGGCAAGGGTCAGATCTTCGTCAAGGGCGAGGTCATCAAGACGGTGCCGGAATCGGAGATCGTCGAGACCCTGATCGCGGAGGCCAACCGCATCGCGGCCGAGATGGGCGAGGATGCTCCGCTCGGCGAGCCCGTCGTCAACGTCGGGAACTGAGCGAGTCACCGGAACGTCGGCACCGGGCGAGGCCCACGACGCCGAGCCTCACGATCGCACGCGAAGGTGTTTGTCGAGCACGGCGGCGATCCGCTCGACGTCGTCGAATTCGCCCGACGCCACCCGTTTCGTGAAAACGAAAGCCTCGTCGTTGGTCATCGTGAGCCGATAACCGTTCATCCAGAGGAACGCGTGCATCGAGGCCAGCGAGAGCCGCTTGTTGCCGTCCACGAGGGCGTGATTCTTGGCGATCGAGTGCATGAGAGCGGCGGCCTTGAGCGCCGGGGTCGCATAGAGCTTCTCGCCCTGGTAGCTCGCGGCAGGGCGTGCAAGCGCAGACTCGAGAAGTCCGAGATCTCGCACGGGCGGTTCTCCGGCGAGAAGAACCGACGCCAGGTGAATCAGATCGTCGAGGTCGAGGTAGATCACTCCTCCGCGCCCAGTCGTCTCAGCGCGTCGCCGTAGAGCGACATCGTGTTGTCGATCGCGTCGTCGAGGACCTCGCGCTTGCTCGTCGACTCGATGTATCGACGTACCGCCTCGCGGGCGACCTCCTGCATGGATCGGTTCTCGCGCGCTGCGCGTCGGCGCAGCGCCTCGGTCTCGTCGTCTGTCAAGCGGAGTGTCATGGCCATGAACATATGGTATCGCGACTGATACCACGCGGCTTATGGCGAGATCTCCGGGAGAACGTCGCGAATCACATCGTTGTGGACGAGAAGACGCGACTCAACCCTGATCCAGCGTGACGCGCAGGGCGATGCGCAGGGCGCGTTCGATGTCCTCGATCGGCAGGGTCGGGGCATCCGCCGGGCCGCCGAAGCCGTCGGCCCATGGCACGTGGATGAAGCCGGCGTGCACCAGGCGGTCAGCGGGCGGAGCGTCTGCGGAACGTAGCGCGACGGCATCCATCAGGCGGAAGAAGACGTGGTTGCACACGAACGCGCCGGCGCTCAGTGACTCTCGTGCCGGGATGCCGGCGGCCGCTACGGCGTTCACGATCGCCTTCACGGGGAGGCCGCTGAAGTATGCCGCGGGGGCGCCGGCGAGCGATGGTTCGTCGACCGGCTGCTCGCCCG
Source organism: Humibacter albus DSM 18994 (assembly GCF_000421825.1). Taxonomy (GTDB): domain Bacteria; phylum Actinomycetota; class Actinomycetes; order Actinomycetales; family Microbacteriaceae; genus Humibacter; species Humibacter albus. The sequence goes on along the minus strand of NZ_ATXT01000018.1, from coordinate 143,204 downwards.
CGTTGTCGGGCACACGTGCGTCGATGAGGTTGACCGCCACGCGCTCCGGCGTGATCCACGCGCGGCCACCGGCGAGCCCTGTCGCGATGACGACGTCGGGGGAGTGCTGGGCGAGCAGCTGTGCGAGCCGTTCGGTGCTGGACCCGAACGCCGTGGGGAGCACCGCCGTGACGAGCATCTCGGGTCCGTCCCAGGACTCGGCGAGAAGGTGAACGGCCTCGGCGGACGGATTGCGGGCATCGCCCGCGAAGGGTTCGAAGCCTGTCACGAGTGCGGTGGTCACATGCTCAGGGTAGGTCGTCGCCCCTCCCGCACCCTGCGCTCTCGAAGTACGTACCGGTCGCCGAACGCCATGTGCGTTCGACGCCACGTGCGTTCTTCTGAACGGCACGGCCGCCGAGCCGGAACGTCAAGGCTGCCGAGCCGGAATGGCAAGGCCGCCGAGCCCTCGACTCTCAGCGAACAGGCAGGGCGGCCGGGACGAATAAGCTTGGTGCTCGTGGCGACCCGTCTGAGCAACTTCTTTCTGCGTACTCTCCGTGAGGATCCCTCCGATGCCGAGGTGGCGAGCCACAAGCTGCTCGTGCGTGCCGGTTACATCCGGCGGCAGGCAGCCGGCATCTTCGCCTGGCTGCCGCTCGGGCTGCGAGTGAAGGCCAAGATCGAGCGGGTGATCCGCGAGGAGATGGCCGCGGCGGGCGCTCAGGAGGTGCACTTTCCGGCGCTGATGCCGCGGGAGGCCTACGAGGCCACCGGTCGGTGGGAGGAGTACGGCGACCTGCTGTTCCGCCTGCAGGACCGCAAGGGCGGCGACTACCTGCTCGCGCCCACGCACGAAGAGGCCTTCACCTTGCTCGTGAAGGACTTGTACTCGTCGTACAAGGACCTCCCGCTCACGATCTATCAAATCCAGGACAAGTACCGCGACGAGGCGCGTCCTCGTGCCGGCCTGCTGCGCGGCCGCGAGTTCACCATGAAGGATGCCTACTCCTTCGACGTCAGCGATGCCGGCCTCGACGACAGCTACATGGCCCAGCGCGACGCCTATGAGCGCATCTTCACCCGCCTCGGCCTGAGCTACGTGATCGTCAAGGCGGACGCCGGTGCCATGGGCGGCTCGCGCAGCGAGGAGTTCTTGCACCCGACACCGGTCGGCGAGGACACGTTCGTGCAGTCGCCGGGAGGCTACGCCGCCAACGTCGAGGCGTACGTCGCGACCGCGCCGCCGGCGCGCTCGTACGAGAAGCTCACTCCCCAGCAGGTGGTCGACACTCCGAACACGCCGACGATCGAGGCGCTCGTCGCCATTGCGAACGAGAAGCACCCGCGTCCGGACGGTCGCGCGTGGGCGGCCCCCGACACGCTCAAGAACGTCGTGCTGGCGCTCACGAACCTCGACGGCAGCCGCGAGCTCGTCGTCGTCGGTCTGCCCGGCGATCGCGGTGTCGATCTCAAGCGTGCCGAGGTGGCGTTCGCGCCCGCCGAGGTGGAGCCGGCGACCGATGCGGACTTCGTCAAGAACCCGGGCCTCGTGAAGGGATACATCGGACCGTGGTCTCCCGACGGCGCGGTGCTCGGCGAGAAGTCGAGCACGGGCATCCGCTACGTCGTCGACCCCCGTGTCGTCGAGGGCACGGGCTGGGTCACCGGCGCCAACATCGACGGCAAGCATGTGCTGGGCCTGGTGGCGGGGCGCGACTTCTCGTGGGATGCCACGGTCGAGGTCGCCGAGGTGCTCCCCGGCGATCCGGCGCCCGACGGCTCCGGCCCCGTGGAGCTGGCACGCGGCATGGAGATCGGCCACGTCTTCCAGCTCGGCCGCAAATACGCGGAAGCGCTCGGGCTCAAGGTACTCGACGAGAACGGCAAGCTCGTCACCGTCACCATGGGCTCCTACGGCATCGGCGTCACGCGCATTCTGGCGATCATCGCCGAGGAGAACAACGACGCCAAGGGGCTGATCTGGCCGGAGTCCGTCGCCCCGTTCGACGTGCACGTGGTCGCCACGGGCAAGGACGAGGCGGTGTATTCGGTCGCGGACGGCGTGGTCGACGCGCTGGAGGCATCCGGTCTCGACGTGCTCTACGACGACCGCCGCAAGGTGTCGCCCGGCGTGAAGTTCGGTGACGCCGAACTGGTCGGAGTGCCGCACATCGTCATCGTCGGCCGGGACGCCGCTGCCGGCGTCGTCGAGGTCTGGGACCGCCGATCCGGCGAGCGTGCCCCGGTGGCGGTCGCCGATGTCGTGGCGGCGCTGGGGCACTGACCGCAGCCTTGGGCGTTGCGGCCCGCGTGACATCCTGAAGTCATGTCCGACAACCCGATCGATCTGCTCCCACCGGCCGTCGCCGAGGAGCTGACGGCGGCGATCGCCGAGGCGGGCATCGGGGCGGATCGCGACCTCGTGCTGCGCATCCTGGCCACCGGTGCCGGACTCGGAATGGATCTCCCCGGACGGCTCGACCTCAAGATCGTGTCGGCGGCACTCGAAGAGATGCGGGCGGCGTTCGCCCTGTTCGCGCCGTATGCGGACGTTCCGAAGGTGACGATCTTCGGCTCGGCGCGCACGCGCGACAGGGACCCGCTCTATCGTCAGGCCTCCGACGCTGCTGCGGCCCTGGCCGAGCGCGGCTGGATGGCCGTGACGGGTGCCGGCCCCGGCATCATGCAGGCGGCCGTCGAAGGAGCAGGACCGGGGAGATCGCTCGGCCTGTCGATCCGGCTGCCATTCGAGGAGCATCCGGATGCCGCAGTGCAGGACGAGCCGAACGTCGTCACCATGAAGTACTTCTTCACCCGCAAGCTCATGCTCGTGAAGGAGTCGCGCGGTTTCATCTGCCTGCCCGGCGGCTTCGGCACGCTCGACGAGATGTTCGAGCTGCTCACGTTGCAGCAGACCGGCAAGGCGGAGCCGTCGCCGATCGTCCTGTTGGATGCCTCCGGCGGGGACTTCTGGACGGGCCTGCGTCGTTTCGTCGGCGAGCACCTCATCCCCGCCGGCGTGATCTCGCCCGACGACTTCGACCGGGTGCTGGTGACGGATTCCGTCGACACCGCGGTGGAGGAGATCACCGGATTCTGGCGTAACTACGACTCGCTGCGCTGGGTGGGGAAGACCCTGGTGCTGCGGCTGCACCACGAGCCGTCGGACGCCGAGGTCGCGTCGCTCAATGAGCAGTTCGGAGAGCTCGCGCTCGAGGGCGGCATCGCGAAGAGCGCGCCGCTGCGAGCCGAGCGGCACGACGGCGACAGACTCGAACTGCCCAGGCTCGCGCTGCGACTCGATCAGTTCCGGGTGGGCGATCTGCACCGGCTGATCCGGGCGATCAACACATTGCCGTCGGCGGTGTGATGCCGCGGTCGGACGTGGAGGCGGCGTACCTTGTGCGCTCGGCGTCACATTCGCGCGAGGAATGCGCGGATGCCGCAGTAGGCGCCGTACACGATGAATCCGGCGCCGACGATCCACAGCAGTACCTCGCCGGAGGGGAGATCGCGCAACGACTTCAGGGCTTCGTCCAGTCCGCCTGCGGTCTGCGCGTCGTGAGTGAGGGCACCGACGGCGAGGAGCACGCCGACGATGCCGAGAGCGAGACCCTTCGTCACGTATCCCGTACAGCCCACGACCGCCACTATGGCCCGGAACGGCTGTCTCGGCACGCGGAGCTGCTTGCGGAACGAGCGGCGCACGCCGATCACCGTGAACCCGATGCCGATTCCGAGCACGACGAGCCCGGCGGCGATGACCACGAGCATCCCACCGGGTGCGGCGAGCAGGTGCGCACTGAGCGTGCGGGTGTTCTTCAGCGAGCTCTCGCGACCGCCCACGGCGAAGATCAGCGCCGTCACGCCGAGCACACCGTAAGCCAGTCCCTTGCAGGCCTCGGCGACTCTGCGCGGCCACTTCTCTCCGATGCCGGTGCGGCGGGCGAGCACGACCTGCGCCGCCTGCCACACCGTGAGCGCGAACAGCGCGAGCACCATCACCCAGAGCAGCAGGAAGCCGCCGGGCGTTCGGGCGATCTGAGACATGGCGCCCGTCTGGTCCGTTTCGCCGCCGCCCGCGCCGGTCGCGGCGGAGATCGAGATCGTGCCGATCAGCACGTGCACCAGGCCGAGGACCGCGTACCCGGTGCGGGCCAGAAGGCGGACGAGCGGTGACGCTTCGGCGGCCGACGCCGCCTCTTTCGCTTCCGCACTCGCCGTGCTCTGCGTGTCGGCGTCCCCATTCGCCGGCTGCGCGGCGGATGCTCGGGAACGGGTCATGGCGCCACGGTAGCCGGTTGTCGCTCGCAAGAAGGAGGGGTTGTGCGGGCCGCTCGCGACCGATGGCCGGTGACGAGCGGCGGCGGATCCGCTATTCTGAATGGTCAGCCCTCGTGAGGGCTCTGGCGTGATGCCCGCAGGTCCGCGAGGACTGCGGGCGTTCCATTGAACCGTTCGAATTGAACATAGACGACGAACTGAATAAAAGGGGGCCGAAGGTGGACATCGACCTCAGCGTCTTGCGCCTGATGGAGCGCGAGCGGGAGATCCCATTCGACGAGCTCGTGGAGATCATCGAGCAGGCGATCTTGACGGCCTACCTCAAGCACACCGACCAGGCATCCCACCGGCACAGCCAGGGCCACAGCGAAGAGTCGCCCGCCGCGCGCGTGCACCTCGATCGCAAGACCGGTCACGTGACGGTCTACGTCCCCGAGTTCGACGAGACGGGCAACGTGATCGGGGAGTCCGAGGACAGCCCCAGCGACTTCGGGCGCATCGCGGCGTTCGCCGCGAAGCAGGTCATCAACCAGCGACTGCGCGACATCCAGGACGATGCGGTGCTCGGCGAGTTCAAGGGCCGCGAGGGCGACGTGGTCGCCGGTGTCATCCAGCAGGGTCCGAACCCGCGCATGATCCACGTCGACCTGGGAAGCGTGGAAGCGATCCTTCCCCCGGAGGAGCAGGTGCCGGGCGAGGACTACGCGCACGGCTCGCGCATCCGCGTCTATGTCACGAGCGTGTCGAAGGGGCCGAAGGGGCCGTCGATCACCGTGTCGCGCACGCATCCCGCGTTGGTGCGCAAGCTGTTCGCGCTCGAAGTGCCGGAGATCGCCAGTGGGGCCGTCGAGATCGTGTCGCTGGCCCGCGAGGCCGGGCACCGCACGAAGATCGCGGTCCGTGCGAACCAGCCGGGCATCAACGCCAAGGGTGCCTGCATCGGTGAGCTCGGACAACGCGTGCGCGCGGTGACCGCGGAGTTGAACAGCGAGAAGATCGACATCGTCGACTATTCGCCCGACCTCTCCACGTTCGTTGCGAGTGCCCTGTCTCCGGCGAAGGTGACGAGGGCGTTCGTGGTGGACGATTCGCTCAAGGCAGTGCGTGCCCTCGTTCCCGACTACCAGCTGTCGCTCGCGATCGGCAAGGAAGGTCAGAACGCGCGCCTCGCCGCCAAGCTGACCGGCGCGAAGATCGACATCCAGCCCGACACTGCGGAGTAGGCGGCGTCTTCGCGCCTTCACGCGGCGACGAGAACAGCAGAAGTCACTGAGAACAGCAGGACTCGTGCTGTTCTCACCGCGAAGGCGCGATTCCCGCTGTTCTCGCTTCCCGTTCCGTCCTGGCTGCGGGGACACGCACAGCGCTCGCCCTTCCTTGGGGTGTCGGCGCTTCGCGCCTCTACCCCGGCGTCGGCCTCGGCTGCGCGCGCATGGGCCCACGGAGCGTGAGGGGCCTGCGCGGCGCGTGAGCGGCGCGTGGGAGAGCGACGGGGACACGCACAGCGCTCGCCCTTCCTTGGGGTGTCGGCGCTTTGCGCCTCTACCCCGGCGTCGGCCTCGGCTGTGCGTGCGAGCACGCACAGCGCTCGCCCTTCCTTGGGGTAAGATAAAGACCGTGAGAACGTGCGTCGGATGCCGTTCTTGCGTCCCCCGGTCCTCTCTTCTGAGGATCGTTGCCCGGAATTCGCAGCTCGTCGTGGACGAGTACGCTCGGATGCCCGGTCGAGGCGCGTGGCTGCATCCGACTCCCGAGTGTCTGGCCAAGGCGATCAGGCGCAAGGCCTTCGGGCGTGCGCTGCGGGTCGAGGGACCGCTGGACACGCGGCCACTAGAGAACAGGCTGAACGGCTAATGGACAACTGATGAGCGGCTCGAAATGAGACCCGTCCACCACTAAGGCTTGCCCCTGCTCGGGCAAGTCCCGAACAGGAGAATTGTGGCAAAACCACGCGTACATGAGATCGCGAGCGAATTCGGCGTCGACAGCAAACTCGCCCTCGCGAAGCTCAAAGAACTCGGCGAGTTCGTCAAGGGACCGTCGTCGAGCATCGAGCCCCCGGTCGCTCGCAAACTGAGGGCCGCGCTGCAGGCCGATGGCGCCAAGCCGGCGGCATCGGAGCCGGCGAAGCCGGTGGCGACTCCGGCGTCGCGCGCGGCCGGTACCCCGGCGACCGTGCCCGCCGGTGCTGCGTCACCGAAGCCCGCCGCACCGAAGCCGGCTCCGGCACCTGCCCCGAAAGCGGAGACGAAGCCGGAACCGAAGGCCGAGGCGAAGCCCGCTGCCAAGCCGGCCGACACCCCGCGTTCGCAGGGTCCTCGTCCGGGCGGACCTCGTCCGGGCAACAATCCGTTCTCGAGCTCGCAGGGCATGGGCCATCGGCCGGCCGGGACGCCGCGCCCGGGCAACAACCCGTTCTCGAGTTCGCAGGGCATGGGACAGCGACCCAACCCCGGAAACATCCCTCGTCCGCAGGCTCCGCGTCCCGGTTCTCCTCGTCCGGGCGCCCCGCGTCCGGCCGGTGCCGGCGGTCGCGGCCGTCCTGGCGGCGGTGGCGGCGGTCGTCCTGGCGGCTTCCAACGCCCCGGCGGCGGTGGCGGCGCAGGCGGATTCAGCCGTCCCGGCGGCTTCGGCGGGCCGCGTCCGGCCGGTGGCGGCGGTCGCGGTCGTGGTCCGGGCGGTGGCACCGCCGGTGCGTTCGGCCGCGGCGGCGGCAAGAGCAAGTCGCGCAAGTCGAAGCGGACGAAGCGTCAAGAGTTCGAGATGCGGGAAGCCCCGTCGCTCGGCGGCGTGAGCGTTCCCCGCGGCGACGGCAACACGATCGTCCGTTTGCGCCGAGGCGCGTCCATCAGCGACTTCGCCGACAAGATCGATGCGAGCCCCGGCAACCTGGTCACCGTGCTCTTCCACCTGGGTGAGATGGCGACGGCCACGGAGTCGCTCGACGAAGCGACCTTCGAGGTGCTCGGCGCCGAGCTGGGCTACAAGATCCAGATCGTCTCGCCCGAGGACGAGGACAAGGAGCTCCTCGAGGGCTTCGACATCGATCTCGAGGCCGAGCTCGAAGAGGAATCCGACGAAGACCTCGTGGTGCGTCCGCCGGTGGTCACCGTCATGGGTCACGTCGATCACGGTAAGACGCGACTGCTCGACGCCATCCGCAACACCAACGTGGTGGCGGGCGAGGCCGGCGGCATCACGCAGCACATCGGTGCCTACCAGATCACAGCGACGCACGAGGACAAGGATCGCAAGATCACGTTCATCGACACCCCGGGTCACGAGGCGTTCACCGCCATGCGTGCTCGCGGTGCCCAGGTGACCGACATCGCGATCCTCGTGGTGGCGGCCGACGACGGCATCATGCCGCAGACGATCGAGGCTCTGAACCACGCACAGGCGGCCGACGTGCCGATCGTCGTGGCAGTGAACAAGATCGACAAGCCCGACGCCAACCCGGCGAAGGTGCGTCAGCAGCTGACCGAGTTCGGCCTGATCGCCGAAGAGTACGGCGGCGACACGATGTTCGTGGATGTCTCCGCTCGCGAGAACATCGGCATCAAGGAGCTGCTCGACGCGGTTCTGCTCACCGCCGACGCGGGCCTCGACCTGCGGGCGAACCCGAACAAGGATGCCCGGGGCGTGGCCATCGAGGCCAAGCTCGACAAGGGCCGTGGTGCGGTCGCGACCGTGCTCATCCAGTCCGGGACGCTGCGGGTCGGCGACTCCATCGTCGCGGGCACCGCGTACGGCCGGGTGCGCGCCATGCAGGACGAGAACGGCGATGCTGTCGACGAGGCCTTCCCGTCGCGTCCGGTGCAGGTGCAGGGTCTGTCCAGCGTTCCGCGCGCCGGTGACACGTTCCTGGTCACAGAGGAAGACCGCACTGCCCGCCAGATCGCCGAGAAGCGCGAGGCGGCCGAGCGCAACGCCCAGCTGGCGAAGGCGCGCAAGCGCATCAGCCTCGAGGACTTCACGCGTGCTCTGGAAGAGGGCAAGGTCGAGTCGCTGAACCTGATCATCAAGGGTGACGTCTCCGGTGCCGTCGAGGCACTGGAGGAGTCGCTGATGAAGATCGAGGTGGACGACAGTGTCCAGCTGCGCATCCTGCACCGCGGTGTGGGTGCGGTCACCGAGAGCGACATCGACCTGGCGACGATCGACAACGCGATCGTCATCGGGTTCAACGTGCGGCCCGACGTCAAGGCGCGCGAGCGCGCCGCTCGCGAGGGCATCGACGTGCGGTTCTACTCGGTCATCTACAACGCCATCGACGACATCGAGAATTCGCTCAAGGGCATGCTCAAGCCCGAGTTCGAAGAGGTGCAGTCGGGTGTGGCCGAGATCCGCGAGGTGTTCCGTTCCTCCAAGTTCGGCAACATCGCCGGTGTCTACGTGCGCAGCGGAACCATCACCCGCAACGCGAAGGCGCGGGTCATCCGCGACGGCGTCGTGGTGGGGGACAACCTTGCGATCGAGTCGCTGCGTCGCTTCAAGGACGACGTCACCGAGGTGCGGACGGACTTCGAAGCCGGTATCGGCCTCGGCAAGTTCAACGACATCCAGGTCGGCGACGAGATCGAGACCATCGAGATGCGAGAGAAGCCGCGCGCCTAGCGCGGAGGAATACACAGGGACGGGGTCCCCGCTCGGTTTTCCCTTCGGGGAAAGGAGCGGGGGCCCCTACCCCGATTCCCCCGAAGGGAAAACCGAACGCGAACCCCTGGTGCCACGTCATGGAACGGGTCAACGGGGGAAGCGATCGTCGTGAGGTCAGAAGAAGGTTAGGGGAGAGGGATGGCTGACGAGGCACGCGCGCGCAAGCTCGCCGATCGCATCAAAGTGGTCGTCGCCAGAAGGCTGGACAAGGGTCTGCGCGACCCGCGGATGGGCTTCGTGACGATCACCGACGTGCGGGTCACCGGCGACCTCCAGCACGCCAGCATCTTCTACACGGTCTACGGCAATGAGAAGGAACGCGCCGACTCCGCCGCCGCGCTGAAGTCGGCGACCGGGATGCTCCGCACCGAGGTCGGGCGCAACATCAGCACGAGGCTCACGCCGTCGCTCGAGTTCATCGCCGACGCGATTCCCGAGAATGCCGAACACATCGAAGGTCTGCTGCGCACTGCACAAGAGCAGGACGCGCGCGTGGCCACACTGGCGGCATCCGCGCAGTACGCCGGCGACGAAGACCCCTACGTCACGCCGCGCGACGACGCCGAGGACGAGGACGAGTGACCGATTCGTCACGGGACTCCGCGAGCCGGCGGAGCCGAACGGCGACGCTGAGCCGTGGTTCGAGGAACGCTCTTCGCGACGGGCGGCGCTCAGACGAACCGCACCGTCTCCTGCAGCCGTGTGCGCAACTCGAAGAGCGCGTTCCCATCGGGTCGTGGTGTGTCGGCGACGCCCGTGCGCAGCAGGTGCGGAAGCACCGATGAGCGGGCGGCGACGAGTGAGATCCCGCGGGCGCGACCGACGACCGTGATCCCCTGATCGAGGTCGTCGTCCGGCAGCACCACGACAGCGACCGTGAACTTCACTCGCGCGAGCTTGCCGAGCACGCGCGCCCGGCCCGCGATCTCGTGCAGCGGCTGCCGCTCGAACCCGGATGCCTCGCCCTTCGGCACGAGATCGCCCCGTCGTGTCGTGACCGCGGTAGCCCAGTCCTCGGACTGCACCGCGAAGAGACCCGTCGGCCCGAGCACGACGTGATCGATCTTCTCGACGCGGCCGGCCGACGCGGCGGAGCGCGATGTGGCATCCACGTCGTGCCATACCGTGTACCCCAGCCCGAGAGACACGAGCTGCCTGGCGGTAGTCTCCTCGGCGATGGCATCCGCCAGCACATGCCGGATCTCGTGAGGTGCGGTGCGCACCAACTCCGGCGCATACGGGTCGGCGATCGGCTCGCCGCGGCCGACCCATTCGCGGATGAGGTGCAGGTATCGCTCCCGCTCGAACCCACCGGGATGCCCGTACGCGCGCGTCTGAGGGCGTGCTTGCGTCTTGGGGCTGTGCGGAGACCGCGGCGCCCAGGTGTGCGGGGTCTCGTGCACGCCTCGGCCGCGATCGTATGCCGCACGTGCCTCCGGAGTACCGACGGCGGCCCAGGCGCCTTGCACTGCGACGAACAGGGCCTCGGAACCGCCGGTGTCGGGATGCGCCGCGCGCAGCTTGCGCCGGTACGCCTTGCGGAGCTCCTCCTGCGTCACCGTCGCGGACACGCCGAGCACCTCGTACGGCGAAGCGGAGAGCGGGCTATCGGGCACGAGAATCCACCCTAAACGGTTCGGTCAGGCTCGCGCTGCGACCGGCTCGGGGAACATGCGACCCGACGGGCCCTCCCCGAAGTCGGGAGTCTCGTCGAGGCACGTGAACGAGCGGCGGTAGGTGGTGGGGGCAATGCCCACCTCGCGCACGAAGTGGTGCCGCAACAGGGTCGAGCTGCCGAAACCGCAGGATGCCGCGATCTCGTCGATGGAGGCATCCGTCGATTCCAGCAGAAGGCGCGCGTGCAGCACGCGCTGCCCGGTGAGCCACTGCATCGGCGTGACCCCGGTCTCGGCGACGAAGCGCCGGGCGAACGTGCGAGTGGACATGTGGGCCATGGCCGCGAGCGAGGCGACCGTGTGCGGTTCGCTCAGGTTGTCGTTCATCTGGCCGAGCACGTCGACCAGTGCGTCGCAATCGGTCTCAGGCACGGGCCGGTCGATGTACTGGCGCTGACCGCCGTCCCGCTGCGGGGACACGACCATGTTGCGCGCGATCACGTTGGCCGCCGCGCTGCCCAGCTCACGGCGCACGAGGTGCAGGCTGGCGTCGATCCCGGCCGCAGTGCCCGCGCTCGTGATCAGGTCGCCGTCGTCGACGAAGAGCACGTCGGGATCGACACGAGCGGTGGGATGCCTGCGCTGCAGCGCGTCCGCGTGTCGCCAGTGCGTCGTGCACGGCCGTCCGTCCAGCAGGCCCGCGGCACCGAGGACGAACGCGCCGGAGCAGGCGCTGAGCATGGTCGCTCCGCGCGCCGAGGCTCGCCGCAGCGCGTCGAGAAGCTCCGGCGGATACGAGTCGTCATCGCGGATGCGGGCCGCCGGCACCGCGATGACGTCGGCGTCGTCCATGGCCTCGAGCCCGAGCGGGGGAGTGATCGGGACTCCGATCTCGGTCGTGACGGGGCGATTCGCCTCCACGCCGCAGACTCGGAAGTCGAGTCGCGGGATGTCGGAGTACACGCTACGGTCCAGCCCGAACACCTCGCCGATCAGTCCGAACTCGAAGACAGCGAGATCGTCGATCACGGGAACTGCCACGCTGCGCAACATGTCGCCGAGTCTAGTGGCCGAATCTTTGCGACGGTAGTCTGCCTGCCATCTGGTGGCAGGATATGCATGACCGTAGCTTCTCAGTCATGACTCAGCGCACAGCATCCTCGATGCTCTCGGGCTCGCACGCGACTCTCTTGGCCTTTCTCGCTCTGTCGGCCGTGTGGGGCGCCAGCTTCCTCTTCATCAAGGTCGGCCTCGAAGGCCTCTCGCCCGCGCAGGTCGTGGTCGGCCGCGTGCTCTTCGGAGCCCTGGCGCTGGCGGCGATCATGACGGTGACACGTCGCCGCTGGCCCCGGGAAGGGCGGGTGTGGGGGCACATGCTCGTCGTCGGGATCTTCTTCTGCGCGATTCCCTTCACGCTCTTCGCGTGGGCCGAGCAGTACGTGCCGAGCAGCCTGGCCAGCATCTACAACGCCACGACGCCGATCATGACGCTCGTGCTGACGCCGCTGGTGCTGCGCACGGAGCGGCTCGGCCGCACGCGCACCGCGGGACTCGTGGTGGGCATCCTCGGGGTGATAGTGCTGTCGGGTCCCTGGGAACTGATCGGGTCGAGTGATCTGGCGTCGACCATTCCCGCCCAGCTCGCGTGCCTCGGCGCGACGGCCAGCTACGGGTTCGCCGGCCTCTACATGCGCCGGTTCGTGAGCGGTCTTCCGTACGACGCCGTGACTCTGTCGTCGGTGCAGCTCACTATGGCGAGCGTCGTCGTGCTGGTGCTCTCACCCCTGGATGCCCGCGGGCCGATCTCGCTGAACGCTCCGGTCGTGCTCAGCATCGTCGCGCTCGGTGTCGCAGGCACCGGCGTCGCGTACGTCTGGTACACCCGCGTCATGCGCGACTGGGGCGCAGCGCGGGCCTCGACGGTGACGTATCTCGCTCCCGTCGTCGGGGTGGCGCTCGGCGTGCTGGTGCTGGGCGAGAGCGTGCACTGGTACGAGCCGGTCGGCGGCGCGATAGTGATCGCGGGCATCCTGGTGAGCCAGGGAATGCTGCGGGTACGGCGCGACTCGCGTGCGCAGTCCGATGAAGCGAGTGCAGATGAAACGAGTGCGATCGCTCTCCGCAGGTCGGCGACGTAGGTCTCGACGCACTGCTTCGCGAAGGCGGCCGGTGCCGCGAGAAGATGGGGCATGGTCTCGATCGTCGTCATTGGTCCGGGTGCCGTCGGCGGCACCGTCGCCGCGCACCTCGCACGGGTTCAGCCCGAGGTGTCGGTCGCAGCGAGGACGCCGTTCGATGTGCTCGAGGTCGAGTCGGATGCCGGGGTTCTCCGCGAGTCGCCCACGGTGCTCACAGACCCGATCGGAGCGCGAGCGGTGGACTGGGTGCTGGTGGCGACGAAGGCGTACGACGCGGATGCCGTCGAGCCCTGGCTGAGCCGCCTCACCTCGGCCACCACGACCGTCGCGATCCTGCAGAACGGTGTCGAGCACGTGGACCGGTTCGCGCCGTTCGTGCCGCGCGAGCAGTTGCTCCCTGTCGTCGTGGACATTCCCGCCGACCGCTCGGCGCCCGGGCGCATCGTGCAGCACGGAGCCGCAGACCTCATCGTCGCCGACACCGAGCGCGGGCGGGCGTTCGTCGACCTGTTCGCCGGAACGGGCATCCATGCGCATACCGTGGAGAGTCTTCCGACCGCGATGTGGCGCAAGCTCATGGTCAACGCGCCGGGAGCGATCAACGCCGTCACGCTTCAGCCTCGGCTCGATCTGAGCCGTCCCGATGTCGAACGTCTGGTGCGCAGCACCATGCAGGAAGTCGTCGAGGTCGGCCGCGCGGAAGGCGCTCAGCTGTCGAAGGACGACGCGGAAGCGATCGTTGCCGCGCTGGCGAGGTCCTCCGGCGGCCACCTGAACTCGTTGCACGCCGATCGTCTCGCCGGCCGGCCGATGGAGATCGACGCACGCAACGGGGCCGTCGTGCGTTTCGGCCGCAAGCACGGCATCGCGACGCCGGTCAACGAGGCCCTCGTCGGGCTTCTCGCGGCGGTGGATGCCCGTCCCGCGACCTGACCGTTCCGTCCCGCGACCTGGCCCTTCGGCCCGGGCGGCGTCACTCGTCGGGCACCCAGCGGAGCACGTCCCCTGGCTGGCAGTCGAGAACGCGGCAGATGGCATCCAGTGTCGTGAAGCGCACCGCCTTGGCGCGGCCGTTCTTCAGCACGGAGACGTTCGCCGGCGTGACGCCGACGGCCTCGGCGAAGTCGCCCACCGACATCTTGCGGCGGGCGAGCATGACGTCGATGTCGACGATGATCGCCATCAGATGACCTCGGCGAGCTCGCTGCGCAGGTTCGTCGCGCTGCGCAGCAATCCGCGCATGACGACGACGAGGAGCACGAACGTCGTTCCGCAGATCACCGTCGCGCCGACGACGAGCCCGATGCCCGGCACGCCGAGTCGCGGTTGCATCACGAGCACGGCATGGGCGCCGAACACGAGCACGAACACGAGCGCCGTGAGCGCCGCACCGATGATGGCGTCCACCCACCGGAACGCGCTCTCGGTGAAGATCGCGTCGCGGCTGACCATGGCCAGCAACATCCAGGTTCCCAGGAGAGCGACCTCGAAGCACGCGCCGACCACGATGCCGGCGATCGCGTAGGGGACCGTCGCCGAGGGAATGCCCGACAACGACCCGAGCTCGCCCGCCAGCTCGGGGATCACGAAGACCTGAGCGGCGAGCGTGCCCAGCGTGATCACGATGACGAAGACGCGCACAAGAACGATGATGACTTGACTCACAGCATCGATTATGGATGGATATCTATCGAATATCAATCGGTATCGATCGAGAAGAGGTATCTGATGAGTAAGACTTCAAGCACGCTTCCGGGCGCGACACCGAAGACGGCTCCCGGTGAGACGGCTCCCGGTGAGACGGGTTTCGGTGCCACGGGCTTCGGTGTCTGGGTGGAGTACTTCGAGGCGAACCCGAGCAGGCAGCAGCGACTCGAACAGGGCTGGGATGCCTCCGCGCCCGTCATGCTGACGGACGGCCAGCGTCGGGCGCTGGTGCGTTCGTTCCAACGGTTCGAGCTCGGCGAAGGTGGCGACGGCGTCCGTCTGCTGGCCAAGGCGAGGGCTGCGGGCGACCCGGTCTACACGAGGGCGCTGGAACTGCTCGTCGCCGAGGAGCAGAAGCACTCGGCGCTGTTCGGTGTCGGACTGCGGCGCATGGGTGCAGCCTCGCTGAGCGCGCACTGGTCGGATGCCGCTTTCACGCGTCTGCGCCGATCGCTCGGCCTTCGCACCGAAATAGCCCTGTTCCTGATCGCCGAGGCCGTCGCCGTCGAATACTTCGAGGCGCTGGCTGAGCGTGCACCCGACCCGATCCTGCGCCGGATCGGGGAGCGGATCCGCACGGATGAGCGCGAGCACCTGCGCTTCCAGGTCGACAGGTTGCGGGTGGGATTCGCCGGCAGCTCGTCACTGACCAGAGCGCTTGTGGGCATCTCCTGGTGGACCGTAGCCGTGGGCGCCGCGACAGTGCTCTGCCTCGACCACGCGGCCGCGCTGAAAGCGTGCGGGCGGCATCCGCTCGCGTACTGGGGTCGAGCGCTGCGGCGGTTCCGCGACTTCGCGGTGACGGCGCTTCGGCTGCCGGAGGGGCGGATCGGCTTGGGGTCGGAGAACGAAGTGCCGACATCATCCGGTGTCGCGCTGCTCGGCCCCGGCGTGAGCATCGCCGAAGTCGTTGCCGAGCCTGCTCCGGTGGTCGGCGCTTCCGTGTAGACGGGCGCGGTGCAGACGAGCGCAGTGCAGACGCGCGCGGCGAGATAGCGTTGAGCGCTATGGCTGCTGAGACCGGTGACACCGTGACGGGACATCCAGAACCCGTCGAGGGTGCCGGGGGCGACCTCGGATTCCGTGCTTACGGCCGGCTTCTTTCCGTTCCGTCGCGCACGCTCATGGTGATCGCCGGACTGCTCGCGCGCACGCCGATCGCGGTGCTCGGGTTCGGGTTCCTCTACTTCGCCCACGCGAGCACCGGGTCGTACACGCTCGGCGGACTCACCTCGGGCCTCGCCATCGCGTCGATGGGCCTCGTCGGTCCGTGGGCCGGTCGCATCGCCGACCGCAGGGGACAGCGGCACCTGCTGCTGGCATCCGCCGTCGCCCATCCGCTCGCGATCGCGGGCGCCGTCGCGTGCGGGTGGGGCGGTTCGACAGCGGGGCTGGTCATCATGTCGATCTTCTGCGGCATCACCGTCGCGCCCGTCGGAGCCTTCATGCGTGCGCGCTGGTCGACGCTGGTGGAGGACACCTTCCTGCTGCGCACCGCGTTCGCCATCGAAGCGGTCGCCGACGAGATCGTGTGGGTGTTCGGTCCCGCGGTCGCCGCCTTCCTCGCCGCGGGCGTCGCCCCGGCGGGCGGACTCGTGCTCTCCGGGATCATCGGTCCGCTCGGCGCGCTCTTCCTGCGCGTGATGCCCGACGCGAAACCGGTGCCGAGAACCGAGCAGGCTCACGGTCCCGCGCGGCTTCTGCGCTCGGTTCCCTTCCTCATCCTGCTCGTCGCGAGCTTCGCCACCGGGATCGGCTTCGGCATCAACGACCTCTCGATCGTGTCGCTGGCCACCGCCAGCGGTGTGCCGGAGCTGGCCGGCACCGTGCTCACGGCATACTCGATCGGCAGCGCATCGGGAGGGTTCCTCTTCGGAGCACTCTCGACGCGGCTCCGTTCGCGTCAGATGCTCGTGGGAACCGCGCTGGCGCTGTTCATCGCGTGGGCGGCACTCGCACTGGCGCCGGACATCTGGTGGTTCTACGTGCTCGGGTTCTTCGCCGGGGCGACGATCGCCCCGCTGATGATCGCCGTCAACCACATCGCGCACGAGATCGTGCCGCCGGCGATCATCACCGAGGCGCTCGCATGGCTGAACACGCTCGTGGTGCTCGGGATGTCGCTGGGCTCGTTCACGGGCGGCCTCATCAACGATGCGGCCGGCCCGCGCACCGCGTTCGTGGTGGTGGCCTGCACCGCCGTGGTGCCGATCGTGCTCGTGCTGGCCGGGCTCCGAGCGTTCAAGGACAGCGCGGCTCAGCGCTCCGGTCGCTCGACACCGAACAGTTCGAAGGCCGTGTTGTAGTAGTCGCGCGTGTTGTAGTAGTTGCGAGAGGCGCGGAGCGATTAAGGCCTGTTCACATGCGTGCTGCACAATCCGCAAAATCTGCGGACGACGTCACTGCGGCAGCGTGTATCCGTTCCCGTCTGCGCTCCCGTCTGCGCCCTCGGTCTTGACGGCGAGTCCGTCCGCGAGCAGGCCGGCCAGTGCGCGGTCGCGCTGCACGGCATCCGGCCAGACCGGTTCGAGCTCGTAGGCCGTGAGTGGACGGTGTGCCGAGCGCAGCTCGCGCATCAGCATGCCGCGCACCTGCCTGTCGCTGCCCTCGTACTTCTTCTGCACGGGCCGGCGCTCGCCGAGATACGGCGGGTGTCCCGCGGCGCGCCAGGCACAGGCATCCGCCACCGGGCAGACGTCGCAGCGCGGCGACCGGGCGGTGCAGACGACGGCGCCGAGCTCCATCGCGGCGGCGTTGAAGACCCGTGCTTCCGGCACGTCGGCCGGTAGCACGGCCGCCATGGCGGCCAGATCGCGCCGGATGCTCGGCGGCGCCGGCTCCCCCTGTCCGTCGATGCAGCGTGCGAGCACGCGCCGCACGTTCGTATCCACCACGGGATGCCGATCGCCATACGCGAACGCGGCCACCGCACGCGCCGTGTATGCGCCGATGCCCGGCAGCGCGAGCAGGTCGTCGACATCCCGCGGCACCTGGCCGCCGTGCCACCGGGTGATCGCCACCGCACACTCGTGCAGGCGCAGCGCTCGCCGAGGATAGCCCAGGCCCGCCCACGCGCGGATCGCCTCCGACTGGGGCGATGCCGCCAGATCGGCCGGGGCCGGCCACCTCTCCAGCCACTCCGCCAGTCGCGGGATCACCCGCACCACCGGCGTCTGCTGCAGCATGACCTCGCTGACCAGGATGCCCCACGCACCGAACCCCGCCCGTCGCCACGGCAGGTCTCGGGCTTCGGCGCGATACCACTCGTTCAGTGCGCGTGCGAAGGCGGCGACCGTCGCGGGGCCCGACGCTCCGGGCAGGACCTCGAGCGAAGCAGAGCGAGGGGATGGCACCCCGACAGCGTAACGACCGCTGAGGATGTTCGGTGGCCGCCCTAAGCTGGCGCCATGCAGTTGGCGACCACGCCTCGCATCGCGTTCCTGCGCGAACTGCGGGCCCAGATCATCCGTGACTATCCGCGCGGTCGGGTCGTCGTGGCCGTCGACGGCGCGGAAGGGGCTGGCACCGCCGAGTTCGCCGACGACCTCGCCGCCGTCTATCGCGAGGCGGGCACCGACACGGCTCGCGCCTCGATGCGCGACTTCCACCTTCCGAGGGCGACGCGGCACGCGCACGGTACCGATGACCCGCGCGACTACTACGAGCGTTCGTTCGACTACGAGACGCTGCGCCGCGCCCTGATCGACCCGTTCCGGCTCGGCGGGTCGACCGGATTCCAGACGACGGCGTTCGACGTGACCCGCGACGCTCCGGTCGTCACCGAGTGGAAGACGGGGCCGGCCGACATGGTGTTGCTCGTCGACGGGCCCTTTTTGCTTCGACCCGAGATCCGCGGCGCCTGGAACTTCTCCGTGCTCCTCGACGTGCCGTTGGCCGACGCCTACGCGCGGCTCGCCGCGACCCAGGGACGCGACCCCGATCCGGAGGCACGATCGAACGCGCGCTACGTCGGCGGATGGCGCCGGTACGGCGAGCGGAACGAGCCGCAGTACCTGGCATCGGCGGTCATCGACCTGAGCGACCCGGAGCATCCGCAGCGCGAGTACCCGGACACGGGGTGCGCCTGCTTCTGAACGGTGAAGCGCGTCAGCGCAGCGGAAGCGCGGCGGCCTCCTCGCGCGTGAGGTACGTGTCGTCGCGCTCGAGCCCGCGCATGGCATCCACTATCGCGGCGTTCACCGGGGCGGACCGCCCGATCGCGCCGGCCGCCCGGACGACAGCGCCGTTGAGGTAGTCGATCTCGGTCGTGCGTCCGCGTCGCCGGCTCTGCAGCGTCGATCCGAGGTTGGGAACTGCGCCCATTCGGCGGGCCATCAGGAGGGGCAGCGCACGAGCGGCAGGCAGCGGCAGCGTGGCGAAGACGCGAAGCATCCCCTGGCTCAGACCCTGCAGCGACGCGTAGCGCACGCCCGAGGCGAATCCGATGCGCACCGTCTCCCGCATCGACGCCGTGACGACTCGCGCGAGTCGTCGCTCGCGGATCGTCTCCTGCACGCTGAGCCCGGTGAGGGCCGGCATGGCATTCACCATGTTGATGACCAGCTTGGACCATTGCGCTCCGAGGAAGTTGCGCGTCGCGACAGCCGGCATGACGGCCGCGAGCGCAGCGGCCGCGCGCCGTGCGGCATCCGTCGGCTCTCCCGCGCCATCGCCCAGATAGGTGCTGCCGTCGGCCGTGACCGTCACGTGTCCCGGCTCGACGTACTGCGCCGCGTACAGCGCGAGCGCGCCGACCAGCTCGGATTCGTGCAGGATGCCCGCGGCCACCTCGAGCGACTCGAGACCGTTCTGCACGATCACGACCGTGATGCCGCGGAGCGCCTCGGCGTTCTCGCGCAGAGCGGATGCCGCGTCCTGGGCCTTCGTGCACACGAACGCGAGCTCCGGTGTCGCCTCGAGCCGCTCCGACGCCGCGACGTGCGCCAGATGCTCGCCCCAGGCGCCGTCGAAGCGCAGGCCGTGCTCTCGAATCGCCGCGAGCCCCTCGCCACGTGCGGTCACGCAGATCTCATGGCCTGCGCGGTCCAGGAGTGCGGCGATCGTGCCGCCGACGGCTCCGGCGCCGATGATCCCGATCCGCATCCCGCCAGCCTACGGCGCGCGACGTGTGCCCCTTGGCCGGCGGTCCTCATGCTCCCTGAGCGAGCGGCCGTCACACTCCCTAAGCGAGCGGAGCGAGTAAGGGCGGCACTGTCGGGTCGCATGCGAGTGGATCAGCCGCAGCCGCTCACCCCTCGGCCGCTCAGCTCAGCGCGCTGCCGGCGAGCGTCTCGCCCGCGTCCTCGAGCTCCGACTCGAGCTGATCGACAACCCGATCCGAATCGGCACCGCTCTGCCGTCGCGGCTCGCGCCCCGACGGCAGGAACAGCCCGATGACTGCCGCGCCCGCGAGCACTGCCGCGCCGACGACCACGGCCGGAATGGCGGCATCCACATAGCCGGTCGGGGTCAGCGTGCCCCCCGCTCCGATGAAGACGGCTGTGAGCACGGCGACGCCGAGCGCCACGCCGATCTCGCGCAGCGTCGCGTTCGTGCCCGATGCCTTCGCGTGATCCTTCTCGCGGAACCCGGCGAGCACCGCCGTCGAACTCGGGGCGAAGACGAGGCCCATGCCGACGCCGGCCAGCAGGAACGGCGGCACCAGGGCGGAGAACGCCACGTCGGGCGCGAGGATCGCCGCCAGCCAGAACATCGCGGTCGCCTGGAAAGCGAGGCCGACGACGATCGGCGCTCGGGTTCCCACCCACGGCACGATCACGGCTCCGGTGAGCGGCGCGATGACCATCGGCGCGAGGGTCCACGGCATCGTCATGAGACCGGCTTCGAGCGGACTGTGCCCCTGCACCACCTGAAGGAACTGGATCAGGATGAACACGGCGCCGAATATCCCGAAACTGAACGTCACGCCCACGAGGTTCGCCACCGTGAAGCTGCGGTTGCGGAACAACCCGAGCGGCAGCAGGGGTGCGCTCGACCTCGTCTCCCACCAGACGAACGCGACGAGCAGTGCGCCGCCACCGATCAGCGCCGTGAGCACCTCGCCGCTGTCCCAGCCCGCATCGTTGCCGCGCACGATACCGTACACCGCCGCGAACACGCCAACACCCACGAGAAGCACGCCGAGCAGGTCGGCCCGCAGCCGGGCGCCGAACGAGTTCGGCAGCGCGAAGATCGTCAGCGGGATCGCGATGACGCCGACCGGCACGTTGATCCAGAAGATCGCCTGCCAGTTCCAGCCCTGCACGATGGCACCGCCGATCAGAGGTCCGAGCGCGACGCCGAGCCCCGAGACGCCGCCCCAGATGCCGATGGCCGCGGGGCGCAGCCGCTCGCTCACCGACCCGGCGAGCAACGTGAGCGACAGGGGCATCACGGCGGCCGCCCCTGCACCCTGCACGGCACGGAAGGCGATGAGTTCGGCGGGGGAGGTGGCCAGAGCGGAAGCCGCGCTGGCGAGCGTGAAGATCGTGATGCCGATCGTGAACACGGTGCGCCGGCCGAGCCGGTCGCCGAGCGCCACCGCCAGCAGGATGAACGTCGCGAACGAGAGGCTGTAGGCGTTCACCACCCACTGCAGCTCTTCGATGGATGCCTTGAGGTCCAGTCCGATGCGCGGGAGCGCGTTGGTCACGACGAGATTGTCGAGCGTGGCCATGAACATGGGAAGGGATGCCGCCACGATGGCGAGCCAGGTCGGAACGCGCCTGCGTGGTGCTGTCTGCGTGGGTGCGGTCATGAGCGCCTCTTCTGTGCGGGGATGTGTGTCGTGTCTGAGCGGTGCGTGTTGTGAGTCGTGAGTGTTGCGGGTGGCGAGTGCGGTGAGCGGATGCCTGCTGGCGGTCCGCAAGGGGCACGCGTGGAGACTCGACGCGAGCGCATTGATGTAATCGAATGATTACAAGTGAGAGAGTAGTAATCGACTGATAACATGTCAAGCATGGCGAACGAAAGTTCTTCCGGAGGCGGCGCCGTGGCATCCGACTCCGCAGCGCCCAAGCCGCAGGAGCGGGTGGCCGCGTCGGTGCGCCGCGAGCAGATCCTCGCCGCGGCGAGCCGTGTCTTCGGCGAGCGCGGCTACTACGGGGCGACGACGGACCTGGTGGCGAAGGCCGCTGGCATCAGCCAGCCGTACGTCGTTCGTATGTTCGGCACGAAGGAGAACCTGTTCGTCGAGGTGCTCGACCGGGCGCTCGGCAAGCTCCTCGTCGCGTTCCACGCGGCCCTCGACGAGGCTGCGTCGAAGCAGGAGACCCATGACGAGATGAAGACCAGGCTCGGCGCGGCGTACGCGGACCTGATCGGCGATCGAGGCATCCTTCTCTCGCTCATGCAGGCCTTCATCACCGGCCACGAGCCGGTCATCGGCGAGCGGGCGCGCAGCGGATTCCTGGAGATCTACCAGCTGCTGCGCGACAAGGCCGACATGGACCCCGACGAGGTCGTGGAGTTCCTCGCCCACGGCATGCTCTTCAACACCCTGATCGCGATGCGTCTCGTCGACCAGCTCGACGCCGACGATCCGTGCGTCCCCGAATTGCTCGAGCACACCTTCCGCACCAAGCTGGACATCGTGGTGAACACTGTCACGAAGAACGACACGACGTCTGCAGCCGACGCGCGGAAGACGGCGTGAACGCGCCGAACGGCATCCTGGTCGTCGACAAGCCCGCAGACTGGACCAGCCACGATGTCGTCGCGCGCGTGCGACGCGTGGCGAACACGCGCAAGGTGGGGCACGCCGGCACGCTCGACCCGATGGCCACGGGCATCCTGGTGCTCGGTCTCGGGCCGTCGACCCGGCTGCTCACCTACCTCGTCGGTGCCGACAAGGAATACCTCGCGACGATCCGGCTGGGTGCCTCCACCACCACTGACGACGCCGAGGGCGAGAGCCTGGGCTGGGCGCCGGCCGAGCGTGTGCGAGCGATCACCCCGGCCAGGCAGGCGGATGCCATCGCTCACCTCACGGGCGAGATCGACCAAGTGCCCTCGAGCGTCTCCGCCATCAAGGTGGACGGCAAGCGCGCCTATGCGAGGGCACGCGCGGGGGAGCAGGTCGAGCTTAAGTCGCGTCGCGTGACGGTGTCGGAGTTCGAGGTGCTGGGCACACGCGGGGCGACCGGGCCGGACGGCGAAGCGGCCGTCGACGTCGACGTGCGCGTGGCCTGCTCCTCGGGCACCTACGTGCGCGCACTCGCGCGTGATGTGGGCGTCGCACTGCTCACCGGGGGCCACCTCACCGCGCTGCGTCGCACTCGCGTCGGTCCGTTCACGCTGACGGATGCCCATGCCCTCGACGATCTCGACGTCGCCTCTGCGCTCGTGCGGCCCGCCACCGCAGCCTCGGCGATCTTCCCCGTGCTGGCGCTGACGCAGGCGCAGGCGCAGGATCTCGGGCACGGCAAGAAGATCGAGGTCGATGCCCCCGACGCCGAAACCGCTGCGGCGGTGGCGCCCGACGGGCGGCTCGTGGGTCTCGCGGCGGTGCGGAACGGCGGAGCGCGCACGATCGTCAACTTCCCGGTGCCGACGGAGGCGAGTGGCCCATCCGCCGAGCCATCCGCTGGGCCGAACACCGAACAGGAGTCGTAGTGGTCGAATGGTTCACCGCCGTGCAGGTGGTCGTGGCGTTGCTGGCCGGGCTGCTCTGTCTTGTGGTCGGCTTCGTTGGCCGGCCGCCGAACGACCTCACGCTTGGCGCCATCGTGCTCATCGAGCTGCTGCTTCTCGCGCAGCTGGTGGTCACGATCGTCGCGCCGCTGGTCGGCAACGGACCCACCGGATCGCTCGGCGAGTTCTACATCTACCTCGTCTCCGCACTGCTCCTGCCGATCGCGGGAGCGTTCTGGGCCCTGATCGAACGCACTCGCTGGAGCACGGTGGTGCTCGGCGTCGTCGGCCTGGCCATCGCGGTGATGCTCTACCGCATGGGTCAGATCTGGTTCGTGCAGGGCACCCCCTGATCAACGCCCGAGACCGTGTTCACCGGCGTGCGTGCTGACCGGCGATAATGGGGAGCGACATGTCCGAGAAACCCACCGCACCCGCGGCATCCCGTAGCACCGGCGGGTCCGGTCCCGTAGCGGCCGGCTCTGCCACGACCGGCTCCGCCACGACCGGCTCCGCCACGACCGGCTCCGCCGCATCAGAGACGAGCACGCCGCTGAAGAGCGGCCGCCGAATGACGGGCATCGGCCGAGTGCTCGTCGTCGTGTACGGCATCCTCGCGCTCGCCGCCACCGGGCGCAGCGTGTACCAGATCATGGATCACTTCCAGGTGGCGCCCGTCGCGTTCACGCTGTCCGCGTTCTCCGCAGTGATCTACATCGTGGCCACGATCGCGCTGATCGCGCCCGGCCGCACGTGGTACCGCGTCGCATGGACGACGATCTCGATCGAACTGGCCGGTGTGCTGATCATCGGCACCCTCAGCACGTTCGCGCCCGCCGCGATCGGCATGGCGGCCATCGACCCCTTCGGCGATGACTCGACGGTGTGGTCTGCGTACGGCGCCGGCTACCTGTTCATCCCGCTGGTGCTGCCCGTGCTCGGGATGCTGTGGCTCGCGAAGCATCGCCCCGTCGCGTCGAGTTCGAGCACCGCCGCCGAGGCATGAGCGCGGGAATGCGGGTCTTCCGGTCTATCGAGTCGATCCCCGACGACTTCGGTCCGAGCGCGGTCACCGTCGGCAAGTTCGACGGCGTGCATCTCGGGCATCGTGCGGTGATCGGCCGGCTCCTGGCCGTCGCTCGCCGGGATCGGCTGGCTTCGGCGGTCGTCACGTTCGACCGGAACCCGATGAGGATCGTCGCTCCCGAGCGGTGCCCCGAAGACCTGGTGAGCCTCGAGCAGAAGCTGGAGCTCTTGGAAGAGACGGGCATCGACGCCGTGCTCGTGCTCACCTTCGACAAGGCCCTGTCTCAGGTGCCGGCGGCCGAGTTCGTCGAGCGGTTCCTGGTGTCCCGGCTGCACGCGAAGACGCTGCTCGTCGGCAGCGACTTCCGTTACGGGGCGAAGGGCGCAGGCGATGTCGCGCTGCTGGGCGAGCTGGGGCGACGAGACGGTTTCGACGTGCAGCTCATCGACGACGTGCACGTCGAGGGACACGACCGGGTGTCGTCGACCGAGATCCGGTCGCTGCTCGCGCAGGGTGACGTCGCCGAAGCCGGCGTGCTGCTCGGCCATGCACCCGTGGTTCGCGGCACCGTCGTGCACGGTGCTCAGCGCGGGCGCGAACTCGGTTTCCCCACTGCCAACCTGTCGCCGCAGTGCGAAGGACTGATCCCGGCCGACGGCGTGTATGCGGGCTGGCTGATCGACGCGGGCGTGCGACATCCGGCGGCCATCTCCGTCGGGAACAATCCGACGTTCCAGGGCGTGCCGCAGCGCCAGGTCGAGGCGTACGTGATCGGCGAGGACATCGACCTCTACGACCACGTGGTCGACGTGGAGTTCGCCGAGCGCATCCGCGGAATGGTCGCCTTCTCGGGCATCGAGCCGCTCATCGCGCAGATGGAGGAGGACGTCGAACGGGCATCCCGATTGCTCGCCGACTAGACGGGCCCTGAGCCCGACCCGCGTCAGTCCGCGTTCGCGCCAGTCTCGTCGACGGCGCGCAGCGGGTGCCGCCCATGCAGGAAGAGCACGATGCCCTGAGCGGTCGCGTCGATGATCGATCCGCGTCCGATGGCCCAGCCGGCATCGGACGCGAAGAGCGTGTGCTGCGCGACGACGGCGCGTCTCTCGGCGGACGCGAGCATGAGACCACCGAGCGCGACCCGTCGCGTGGCGTCGGCATCCACCTCGATGCGTGCCCCGAGCGGCTGGACGATGTCATAGGTGTGCACCACGGTCTCGATGAGGTCTCCCGTGCCCGTGCGACCGAGGCCGGCCAGCCGGAACGCCGCGATGCGACGAAGCCGACGCACCAACTCCTGGGGGCTGGATGCCTCCGCCTCCTGCCGGCTCACGGCGTCCGTGATCGCACCGGGGTTCGCCCGTGACAACGTGAGCAACGGCCATGCGGTGCGCAGCATGTCGCCGTACGAACCGCCCACGCGCCAGACGAGGTGGCCGACAACGTCTCGCACGCTCCAGCGATCGCACAGGCTCTGGGCGGCCCACTGGTCCGGATCGAGTCCGTCGAGCACGGAAGCGAGTTGCACGAGCGTGTCCGAGATCTGCACACCGTAGTCGCGCCGCACGGCACCCCCTCGATCACGGGCTTCGGACGCGGCCCGCGTCCCGCGCTCCATCTTGGCACGGGCGCGACACCATGGCGCCGGCCGATCCGCAGGTCAGTGCCGGTCAGCACCGGCTCACCGGCTCGCGGCACACGTGAAAGGATTTCGTGTGCCCTCGACTCCTCTCACGCCGCGGCCTCTCTGGGCCGGACGCGCTCTTGCGCTGATCGGCATCCTGCTCGTCGCTGCCAATCTCCGCACCGCGGTCACGGCGTTGTCGCCGATCTTCACCGAGATCCGCCACGATGTCGCGTTCGGCGCCACCGGCATCGGCCTGCTCGGCGCGTTGCCTCCGATCTGCTTCGCCGTCTTCGGTCTCGTCGCTCCGCTGTTCACCCGCCGCGCGAGCCTCGAGGTCATCATGATCGTCTCGCTCGTCGCGATCGTCGTCGGCGACGTGGTCCGTGGGCTCTCCGGTTCGTTCTGGATACTCGTGGCCGGCAGCGTGGTCACGTTCGCCGGCATGGCGGTCGGCAACGTGCTGCTTCCACCGCTCGTGAAGCGGTACTTCCGCGACCGGGTCGGTCTGCTCACCTCGCTCTACGCGACGGTGCTCGCCGTCAGCACGCTGGTGCCGCCCCTTGTCGCGGTGCCCGTCGCGGACTCGACCGGATGGCGCGTCTCGGTGGGAATGTGGGCGGTCCTCGGCGTGATCGCGCTATTGCCCTGGCTGGGAATCCTGGTGCGCTCGCCGCAATCCCGCCGCACCGATGTCGTCGTCGAGGAGCCGGGGGCGCCCGCACTCGGTCGCGTGTGGCATGCCCCGCTGGCGTGGGCCATGGCTGTGACGTTCGCCGTGTCGTCGCTGAACGCGTATGCGATGTTCGCGTGGCTGCCCGAGCTGCTGCACGACGCGGGCAGCGATCCCGTGCAGTCGGGCGCGTTGCTGTCGTTGTATTCCGCGATGGGAATACCCGCCGGCCTCCTCGTTCCCGTGCTCGCGTCGCGCATGCGTCACGTCGGCATGCTCGTGTACGTGGGCGTGGCGTTCTTCATCGTCGGATACCTGGGATTGCTGCTCTGGCCGGCGCAGGCATCCTGGCTCTGGGTCCTGCTGGCGGGTCTCGGCCCGCTGCTGTTCCCGCTGTGTCTGGTGCTGATCAACCTGCGCACGCGCACGCACGAGGGCGCCGTCGCGCTGAGCGGCTTCACTCAGGGTCTCGGCTATGTGCTCGGGGCGCTCGGCCCACTCGTCGTCGGTCTGCTGCACGAGCTGACGAACGGATGGCTGTGGCCGCTCCTGTTCCTTCTGCTCACCGCCGTGGCGGCTGCGTTCGCCGGCGTCGTGATCGCGCGGCCCGGCATGCTCGAGGACCACGTCGCGCACGCGCGCGCCGTAAACGTGCGATAAAGCGCCACCCGGTGGCGCGGCGTGACGGATCGGTTGCGGGTCTGGTCGATGCGGCTACGTCGCCTAGAGTCCGAGCGGCGGCAGCAGAGATCCGCGATGCACCAGTGCACCCGCCCCGATCAGCGGCCCCTCGCCGGACAGGCCGGATGGCACGACGCGCACCTTGCGCACGAACCCGAAGTAGTGCTCGGCGATGGTCGCGCTGATCACGTCGAACAGGTCGGGTGTCGCCTGGGAGAAGCCGCCGCCGATGGCGACGAGCTCGAGGTCGAGCAGGGCGGTCGCGCTCGCTATCGCCTGTCCCACTGCTCGGCCGGTGCGTTCGATCGCCGCGTGCGCCACGGGATCGCCGGCGGCGTAGGCGGCGGCGAGATCTTCGCCCTTCGTGCCTTCGAAACCCTGTCTGCGAGCCCAGGCGACGGTGTGCGGGCCGCTGGCGATGGCCTCCAAGGAGGTCGCCTTGCCGAACGTGTCCTCGCCCTCGTACCCGGCGACCTCGACGTGGCCGATGTGGCCGGCGTTGCCGGTGGGGCCCGTGATGACGCGGCCGCCCACGATCAGGCCGCCACCGATCCCGGTCGAGATCACCATGCCCATCACGTCGTTCACGCCCTGCGCTGCACCGACCCAGTGCTCGGCCATCGTGATGGCGACGCCGTCCATCTCGAGCGTGATCGGCAACTCGAGACCTCGCTCGGCGAGCACCGACGTGACGAAGCCGCGCAGGTCGAAATCGCGCCAGGCCGGCACGTTCAACGGCGACACGAACCCGCGTGCCCGATCGATCGGCCCCGCGCATCCGATCCCGACGCCGATCAGTCCCGCGGCGGGCGCGGCATCGAGCGCGTCCTCCACGACGCGGCGCACCGCAGCCTGCAGCTCGTCGCTGGTGGCGTTCCGACCGGTCGGCGCACGGTGTCGTGAGTCGGGCAGCAACTCACCGTCTCCGGTGACCAGGGCGGACTCGACTTTGGTGCCGCCGAAGTCGACGGCGAGCGCGAAGGGCAGGGTCATGGAACCAGGTTAGAGGTCGCCGGGAGCGCCTTCGTGCACGACCGTTCCGGACGACGGGTCGCGCTGCCGCTCTCCGGTCACGATCGCGAGCCGTGGCATCCTGCCTTGGCGCCGCACCGTGATGCGCAGGTCGGCCCGTCGCATCATCAGCACGGCCAGCACCAGCGAGGTGGCCAGCGGCACGAGCCCCGAGACGGCGAATCCCCAGCCGGGCCCGAATCGCTCGACGATCCACCCCATGACCGGGCCGCCGATCGCCTGTCCGCCCAGCTGCACCAGGATGTACAGCGCCATGACGCGGCCGCGGATGCCCAGGTTCGTCGACATCTGGACGAGCGAGTTCGCGCTGGTCAAGAAAAGCAGGCTCGCCGCGCCGCTGCACGCGATCAGCAGGCCGAACACGACGATGTCGGGGGAGAGAGCGGCGGATGCCTGCACCACGCCGAGCACCGCAGCTCCTGCGATCACGAGGCGCACACTCACGCCGAGCCGTCGGGTGGAGAGCACAGCGCCGGTGAGGGCGCCGATGGCCACGAGCGCGTTGAAGAAGCCATAGCCCGCGGAGCCGACCTTGTACACGTCGTTCGCGTATGCGGCCAGCAGCACCGGCATCGTGTACGCGAACATCGCGACGGCGCCGAGCACGATGATCGTGAACAGAATGGCGGGCTTGTGCGCGGCGTAGCGGAGTCCTTCCGCCAGCTGCCCCTTGCCGCGCGGCGTCATCGGCGTGTGCAGCAGTGACTTCGTGTTCATCATGCCGAGAGCGCTGACGACGATGAGGCACGCGGCCGAGTTGATCGCGAACGCCCAGCCGCTGCCGACCGCGGAGATCGCCAGGCCGCCGACAGCCGGACCGATGAGGGCACCGAGCTGGAACGTGGACGAGTTGAGGCTGATCGCGTTGCGCAGCAGCTTCGGACCGACGATCTCGTTGACGAACACCTGGCGGGCGGGGTTGTCGACGACCGTGACGAAGCCTCCGATGAACGCGAGCGCCCAGATGTGCCAGACCTGCACGCTGCCGGTGAGGATGAGCACGGCGAGCACGGCGGCGAGCGCCGCGGCCGTCGACTGCGTGAGCATGAGCAGCATGCGCTTGGAGTACCGGTCGGCGATCACGCCGCCGAGCAGGCCGAAGATGAGCATCGGGGCGAACTGCATCGCGACGGTCACGCCGACCGCGGCGACGCTTCCGGAGAGCTCGAGCACGAGCCAGTCCTGCGCGACGCGCTGCATGCCCAGCGCCGTCGTCGCGATCACCTGCGCGCCGGCATACAGACGGTAGTTGGGAACACGCAACGAGGCGAACGTCTCACGCCATGGCGGACGGCGGTCGACGACGGGAACGGGCGCGGTGAGGAGGGTATCGGCTGAAGAGGTGGCAGAAGAGGCGGTCACGATGCTTTTCGATAAGTCGCTGGTCGTACGTGTTTTTCAACGCTAACCGCGACCCAATTATTCTTCGACCGAATTGGACCTATAACTACCATTGGATTCGCGAATGTAAGCTCGTCGCATGTTCGACCCCGATCTGCTCGCCACGTTCCTCGCCGTCGTCGAGACCGGCAGCTTCACTCGAGCGGGGGAGCGGCTCGGCCTCAGTCAGCCGACTGTGAGCCAGCACGTGGCGCGCTTGGAGAAGGCGGCCGGGCGCGTGCTCGTCGACCGTGATACGCGGCAGGTCCGGCTGACGGACAACGGGGATGCCATGGCGGGTTTCGCGCGCACCATCCTGGCCGCGCATGCCGCCGCGGACAGCTACTTCAGCGGCACCGCGATGCGCGGCAGGCTCCGCTTCGGGGCAGCCGACGACTTGGCGATCACGCAGTTGCCGAGCATCCTGCGCGACTTCCGGCAGGCGTATCCGCAGATCAACCTCGAGCTCACGGTGAGTCAGTCCGCTCCGTTGCACCGCAGGCTGAAAGCCGGCCAGCTCGACCTCATCTTCATCAAGCAGATGGCCGGGTCCACCGAGGGAGACCGGGTGAGCACCGACGACCTCGTCTGGATGGGACTGGAGAAGACGGAGCTCGGCCCGAACGACCCGGTGCCGCTGATCGCCTATCAGGACCCGAGCATCAGCAAGCAGATGGCGATCGACGCGCTGGAATCGGCCGGCCGGGTCTGGCGCATCACGTGCAACACCCGGGAGGTCAACGGCGTGCTCGCGGCGGTGCGCGCGGGACTGGGCATCGCGCCGTTCCCGCGCACGATCATCCCGAACGACCTGGTGAAGGTCACGAACCGACTCGGGCTGCCCGAGCTCGGCCGCGTGGAGTTCAGCCTGCTCGCCAACCCGCGTGGAGCCGCGGAGCCGGTCGCCGCGCTCACGCGCACGATCATGGGGCGCACCCTTCACTAGGGCTCACCGCGCCGCGACGCTGCGCGATGCGCTGAGCCAGCCTGTTGGCCGACGGTCCTGAGTCGACCTCGGAATGCTCAGATGAGCGGATGACTGCACTCTCGTTGCTCATAAGTGGGGGCCTTTTCTATCCTGGTGAGCATATGAACTCCTCAGACGAACTGCTCGCCGTGCGTGCGGCGGAGCTCTATTACGACGAGGGCCGTACGCAGGACGAGATCGGTGCCGTGCTGCACATCACACGGTGGAAGGTCGGGCGGCTCCTGGCTCAGGCGCGCACGGCCGGCATCGTGCGCATCGAGATCGTGCATCCGCGCGCCCGCAGGGTGCTCGCCGAGCAGGCGGTGAAGAAGCGGTACGGGCTGAACGACATCGTGGTCGCGTCGTCCGCGGGTGTCTCCTCTCCCGACGAGTTGCAGCGCCGCGTGGCGCAGGCCGCCGCGGATTACCTCACCGGACTGCGTCCCGCGCCGCAGACGCTGGGAGTCAGCTGGGGCCGCACCATGCACGACGTCGCCGCGTGCCTGCCTCGAGGGTGGGCGCACGGCGTGGGTGTCGTACAGATCAACGGCGGACTCAGCCTGACGAAAACCGGCGACACCGCCTCCGCGACGGCACTCGTGATCGCGCAGAAGGCCGCCGGCTCCGCGCACGTGCTGCCCATCCCGGCCATCCTGGAGCACACCGCCACCAAGCGCAGCATCGAACGGGATCGTGCCATCGCCGGCGTGCTCGACCGCGCAGCGCACGCAGAGGCGTACCTGTTCAGCGCGGGCGTCGCCGGCGATGATTCGGCACTCGTGCACAGCGGCTATCTCAGCACCGCCGAGGTGGCCGGACTCGTGCGCAAGGGAGCGGTCGGCGACGTGGTCGGCCGGTTCATCGGCGCGGACGGTGCGCCCGTCGACGCCGAGCTGGACTCGCGGACGGTGGGACTGCCTCTGGAGAGGATCAAGGCATCCGACACCGCGATCGCCGTGGTCGCCGGCGAGGGAAAGCACGCTGTGGCGCGCGCCCTGGTCACCAACGGACTGTGCACGGTGCTGATCACCGACGACCTGACAGCCGCTGCCCTGCTCGACGACGCGGCAGCAGAAGAGACGATCTCGGAGTGTGCATCGTGAGCATCGATCTCGCCCGCACCGTGGTGGGCGCCGAACTGAGCGAGCGGAGCCTGCGCGGCTTCGTTCTCGGCCTTCCCGGAGTGGATGCCGTGGGTCTGGAACAGCGCGCCGCCGCGCTCGCCACCCGTTCGATCAAGACCTCGTCGAAGCGCCGGGCGCTCGACACGATCGTCTCGCTGATCGATCTGACGACGCTGGAGGGTGCGGACACGCCAGGCAAGGTGCGGTCCCTTGCCGCCAAGGCCGTGCTCCCCGATCCGTCCGATGCCGGCTGCCCTCAGGTGGCGGCCGTGTGCGTGTACGGCGACATGGTCCCGTACGCCGTCGAGGCGCTCGGCGCCGCGCACGCCGGTGCCGGCGGCTCGATCAACGTGGCGGCCGTGGCGACGGCGTTCCCGAGCGGTCGCGCCTCGCTGCGCGTGAAGCTCGCCGACACCGCTGATGCGGTGGCCGCGGGGGCGGACGAGATCGACATGGTCATCGACCGCGGTGCCTTCCTCTCCGGCCGCTACAGCGAGGTCTTCGACGAGATCGTCGCGGTGAAAGAGGCCTGCCGCCGCGGCGACGGCACGAGCGCGCACCTCAAGGTCATCCTCGAGACCGGTGAGCTCTCGACCTACGACAACGTGCGCCGCGCCTCCTGGCTCGCGATCCTCGCCGGCGCCGACTTCATCAAGACCTCGACCGGAAAGGTGTCGCCCGCGGCGACGCTCCCGGTCACGCTGCTCATGCTCGAGGTGGTGCGCGATTGGCACCGTCTCACCGGCGAGCTCGTCGGCGTGAAGCCGGCTGGAGGCATCCGTTCGTCGAAGGATGCCGTGCGCTATCTGGTCACCGTCGCCGAGACCGCGGGCGAGCGGTGGCTCGACCCGCACCTGTTCCGGTTCGGCGCCTCGAGCCTTCTGAACGACGTGCTGCTGCAGCGCCAGAAGCTCGCGAGCGGCCACTACTCCGGCGCCGACTACGTCACGATCGACTGAGCGGATGCCCGAGCCGATGACCTGCCGAACCACAGACCTGCCGAACCACGGGCCTGCGCCAGTCGCCGCCCCGAGCGAGCCGATGACGGAGACACCATGACCTTTCTCGACTATGCACCGGCGCCCGAGTCACGGGCGATCCTGAACCTGCGGCCGTCGTACGGCCTGTTCATCGACGGCGAGTTCGTCGACGGACACGGTGCGCCGTTCCGCACCATCTCGCCCGCCTCCGAGGAGACGATCGCCGAGATCTCGACCGCCGACGAGCACGACGTCGACCTCGCCGTGCGTGCCGCACGCCGCGCGTACGACCGCGTGTGGTCGAAGCTGAGCGGCGCCGATCGCGGCAAGTACCTGTTCCGCATCGCGCGTCTGGTGCAGGAGCGCGCGCGCGAGCTCGCGGTCGCCGAGAGCCTCGACAACGGCAAACCGATCAAGGAGAGTCGCGACGTCGACGTTCCGCTCGTCGCCGCGTGGTTCTTCTACTACGCCGGATGGGCCGACAAGCTCGATCATGTCGGTCTCGGTCCCGCGCCTCGCGCTCTCGGCGTCGCCGGCCAGGTCATCCCGTGGAACTTCCCGCTGCTCATGCTGGCCTGGAAGATCGCTCCGGCCCTCGCCGCAGGCAACACCGTGGTGCTCAAGCCGGCGGAGACCACACCGCTGACGGCGCTGCTCTTCGCGGAGATCGTGCAGCAGGCAGGCGTTCCGGCCGGGGTCGTCAACATCGTCACCGGCGCGGGGGAAACCGGCCGACGTCTCGTGAACCACCCCGATGTCGACAAGGTCGCCTTCACGGGTTCCACGGCGGTCGGGCGCGAGATCGCCCGCTCGATCGCGGGCACCGGCAAGAAGGTCACCCTCGAGCTCGGCGGCAAGGCCGCGAACATCGTCTTCGACGACGCGCCGATCGACCAGGCGATCGAGGGCGTCGTGAACGGCATCTTCTTCAATCAGGGTCACGTCTGTTGCGCGGGCAGCCGTCTTCTCGTGCAGGAGAGCGTGCACGATGAGGTCGTCGACCGCCTCAAGGCCCGGCTCAGCACGCTGCGACTCGGCGATCCGCTCGACAAGAACACCGACATCGGGGCGATCAACTCGGCAGAGCAGCTGGCGCGCATCCGCGAGCTCAGCGACGTGGGCGAGGCGGAGGGCGCCGAGCGCTGGAGCGCCGAGTGCGCCATCCCCGATCGTGGCTTCTGGTTCGCCCCGACCATCTTCGACGGCGTCTCCACGTCGAGCCGCATCGCGCGCGAGGAGATCTTCGGCCCCGTGCTGTCGGTGCTCACCTTCCGCACGCCCGATGAGGCGATCGCGAAGGCCAACAACACGCCGTACGGGCTCTCCGCGGGAATCTGGACCGACAAGGGCAGCCGCATGCTGGCCGTCGCCGACCGGCTTCGGGCCGGCGTGGTCTGGGCGAACACGTTCAACCGGTTCGATCCGGCATCGCCGTTCGGCGGTTACAAGGAGTCGGGCTACGGCCGCGAGGGCGGACGACAAGGCCTCGCCGCGTACCTGGCCTCCGCCGACGCCCGCACGGCGCTCGCCCCGCGTGCCTCGGATGCGTCGCCCGCCCGGTCAGACGCGCTGCCCACGCCCGAGGACGCGAAGGCGGGCAGGGCGGCGAAGTCGCGCTCCGTCTCCTCGCGCACCGAGAGCTCCACCAGGAAGGGATCCGCACGATGACCCGCCTCGCCGTTCCCAAGACCTACAAGCTCTTCATCGGCGGTGCGTTCCCGCGCAGCGAGTCCGGTCGCACGTACGAGGTGCTCGCTGCCAACGGCACCTTTCTCGCGAACGCCGCGAAGGCCTCCCGCAAAGACGCCAGGGATGCCGTGGTCGCCGCCCGCAAGGCCGTCGTCGGCTGGTCAG
The DNA here is from genome assembly GCF_000421825.1 of Humibacter albus DSM 18994. Taxonomy (GTDB): domain Bacteria; phylum Actinomycetota; class Actinomycetes; order Actinomycetales; family Microbacteriaceae; genus Humibacter; species Humibacter albus. The sequence goes on along the minus strand of NZ_ATXT01000018.1, from coordinate 108,845 downwards.
GAGCGACGGCGTACAACCGTGGCCAGGTGCTCTACCGCGTCGCGGAACTGCTCGAAGGGCGGCGCGCGCAGTTCGTCGAGGAGGTGCGGGCATCCGAGGGACTGTCGGCGAAGGATGCCGCCGCGCAGGTCGACGACGCCATCGACACCTGGGTGTGGTACGCGGGCTGGGCGGATAAATACGCGCAAGTGGCGGGGAACGCGAACCCGGTGGCCGGGCCGTTCTTCAACATCTCGGTGCCCGAGCCGACCGGCGTCGTCGCGGCGATCGCCCCGCAGGGCGGAAGCTCGCTGCTCGGGCTTGTCGCCGTGATGGCGCCGGCCCTGGTCTCGGGCAACGCCGTCGTGGTCGTGGCCGACGAGGCGCATCCGCTCTCGGCGATCTCGCTGACGGAGGTTCTCGCCACGAGTGATGTGCCCGGAGGCGTCGTGAACGTGCTGACCGGATCGGCGGTCGAGATCGCTCCGTGGCTGGCGTCGCACTCTGATGTGAACGCACTCGATCTCACGGGTGCCGAGGAACTCGACTGGGTGGATCTGCAGATCGCAGCGGCCGAGACTCTCAAGAGGGTGCTGCCGCCGACGGGCGGGGCCATCGAAACCCGTTCACTGGAACGTATCACCGCCTTCACCGAGACGAAGACCGTCTGGCACACCAAGAGCATGCGCTGACGGGTCGGCCGTTCTCCGATAGTGGACGCGCCGTTCATGAACGCACGGACCTGACGGCAAGGCCATGAACGCAGGGCGGCGGTGCCAGCACCACCTGCTCTCTTGCACAACCCATGGCGCGTCCTGCACATGACGAGGGAAAATGTGATCGGGGACGAAAGGAGCGGCATGTCAGACGAGGTGTCGACGGCCTTCGTGGGCGACAGCATCACCGCACTCGGGCGCTGGGAGGAGTGGTTCCCCGACAAGAACCCTCACAACCTCGGAGCCGACGGGGACACGACCGATGCCGTGATCGCGCGCCTCGACGAGGTGATCGGGCTCGCTCCGACGACCGTCGCACTGCTGATCGGCACCAACGACCTCGCCTGGCGACGCAGTGCCGAGCACATCGTTCGCAACATCGAGACGATCCTCGTCACCCTGCACAGGTCGCTGCCCGCGACCCAGCTGCTCGTGCAGTCCCTGATGCCGCGGGATGTCGCTTACGCCGACACGATCAAGGAGGTCAACCGGCACCTCTGGCAGTTCGCGCCCACCGTGCGCGGCCAATATCTCGATCTCTGGCCCGCGCTCGCACGCGCGGACGGATCGATCGATCCGCAATTCTCCGACGACTCGGTTCATCTGAACGAGCGAGGCTATGAGATCTGGGTTTCCGAGCTGCGTGGAGCGTTCGAGATCCTGAATGACGAACCGCCGACGAGCAGGCCCATCCTGCTGCCACGAGAGCACCAAAGGCATCGCCACTGACGCCCGCTTCCTGAACGCCAGCTGGGCACGAGCGGGGAATCCGTTCAGGAAAGACGGGTCGTCATCGCCGCGTCGAAGGCCTCGAGCGCCGCCGGAGAGAACAGCACGAACCGTGCGAGCTGCAGCCCTGACACCGTGCCGGCCGAGCGCAGAACGGTGTCGATCGCGACGCGTGCCGCGTCCTCCATCGGCCAGCCGTAGACGCCGGCCGAGATGGCGGGAAAGGCGATGGATGTCGCACCCACCTCCCCGGCGACCGCCAGCGACCGCTCGTAGGCGCTGACCAGCAGCGGTGTGCGGTCCTCGCGGCGCGAGAAGACCGGGCCGACCGCGTGGATGACGTATCGGGCCGTAAGTCGTCCACCGGTCGTCGCCACCGCGTCTCCGGTCGGCAGACCGTCGGGAAGCACCGTCGCCCGCAGGTCGCGGCAGGCCGCCAGGATCTCCGGCCCGCCGGCCTGATGGATCGCCCCGTCCACGCCGCCGCCGCCCAGCAGGCCGGAATTGGCAGCGTTCACGACGGCATCCACGCGTTCGTGGGTGATGTCGCCGAGCACGGTCTCGAAGACCCGGCCCGCGGCATCCGTGCGTCTCATGACCGCTACCGGTTGTTGCTGAGCTCGAACACGCGCAGCAGCTCCTCGACGGCGCGCTCGCGATCGTCGCCGCCGGCTTCGAACTGCGCCGTGACATGCGTGCGCAGGTGGTTCTCGACGAGCAGCTTGTTCAGCGAGCCGAGCGACTTCTGGATCGCGAGCGACTGCGTGATCATGTCGATGCAGTAGTCCTCGTTCTCGATCATCTTCTCCAGGCCGCGCAACTGACCGGACAGGATGCGTACCCGGTGCAGCGCCCGCTTCTTGATGTCCTCGATCACGTTCTCAGGGTAGGTCACGCCGCGCGCCATCCACCCGAACTGGGGACTCCCGCCGGGGGCGGTGGACCGCCTAGTGTGCCTGAAGGATTCTCAGTGACTCATGCGCTTACCCGAGGCGCATGGCGCCCTACCCGAGGCGCAAGGAGGTACCCGAATGCTGAAGAACCTTGACCTGACCCTGCCCGAAACTCTGTCTCGCTCGCTCGACGGCGTCGTGAACGGAGACTGGATCGCCGTCGTCAGCCCACACCACGAAACCCTCGCCACCGCCAGCACGGTGCACGAGTCGCTCGAGCAGGTGGTGGCCGCACTGGTGACCGTCACCACGCTCCACACCGACGCGCCCATCGTGATCGAGGGCGAGGACGACCTGGATGACTCCGCCTACGCGGTGCTCGGACTGTCGGCGGATGCATCCGGTCGCCGCATCGAGGGCCTTCAGGTGTCGGAACTCGCGTTCTCGGCGCTGCTGAAGACCGCTCGCTCGACGATCGTCATCGACTCGCCCGAGTCGTTCGGCTTCCTGCTCTGCAAGGGGCGTTGCTGACGCACTGAGCGGCTTCGGTTCGCCGAAGAGCCACGTCCTCCGGTTTCAGCCGAGGAGGCCTTCGGCGCGCCGTTCTGGCGCTCCGTCGGCGAGGCTCCGTCCACGCCTGCGTGCGTAGACTGAACGGGACATGTCCTCGTCGAAAAACTCTGCGTCGAAAAGCTCGGATTCCCGGGTCCGACTGGCGTTCCTGCCCGGTGTCCTCGGCGCGATCATCTTGATGGCCGCCCTCGCGCTGGTGGGCGGGGACTGGTACATCTGGGTGCGATTCGCCGTGGCGATCCTGGCCCTGATCATGTGCGTGTTCGCCGTGCAGGCGAAGGCGTACTGGTGGCTGATCGGACTCGTTCCGCTCGCTATCGCGTTCAACCCGGTGTGGCCGTTGCCCATCGGCGACCTGTGGCTGCGACTGCTGCATCTGGCCGGTGCCATCGTGTTCATCGCCGCTGGGGTCGCCATCAAGGTTCCGGTCCCCGAACAGCAGAGCGGACCGGCCGGGCGTTACGACGGCAAGCGAAGGCCTTCCGGCGGTTCGGCATCCCGGGGCCGGGCATCGGGGCGAGGCACCAGCACGAGAGGGAAGTGACGTGTCGTTCACCATCAAGCGCGCGTACGAGCCGGCGTCGTCCGACGACGGGTACAGGGTGCTCGTCGACCGGCTGTGGCCGCGCGGCGTGAGCAAGGAGTCGGCCCACCTCGACGAGTGGGAGAAAGACGTCGCGCCGAGCGACGAACTCCGCAAGTGGTTCGGACACGATCCGGCGAAGTTCGACGAGTTCCGCACGCGATACCTCGCGGAGCTCGAAGACAATCCGGCCGTCTCGGCGTTGCGTCAGCGCGGACGGGACGGCACGGTGACACTCGTGTACAGCGCCCATGATGAGGAGCACAACCAGGCTGTCGTGTTGCGCGACCTGCTGGATTCGCTCGGCTGAGCATCCGCTTTTCCTCGGAATGACGGACGTGCGCGACGGCTTCTGACGTGTCGAGGTGACGCGCACCGCTGTTGTGCCCTAAAATAGGCGTTCGTCGGGGTCCGCTTCATCGGCCGGACACGTCTCGTCGACTGCATCGCAGGCGACCTTCGGGTTTCACCCGAACACCCGCATCGGTCGTACCGCAGTCACGCCTGAGGGTGTGGCCGGGCACGCGGCGGGCGGATGCCGAACGGCACCCCGGCGCCACCACCAGGAGCGGCTCGCACGACGCGCAGCTCTCACGCACAGGAGGATCATGCCGCACACCGGCGATCACACCGCCCAGGCTTCCCGTCGTTCCGGCTCGCGCCACTCGAACAACGACGGTCTCATTCCCGTTCTCGCGCGCCGAGTGCGCGAAGTGGAGGCGAAGGCCTCGACGGGCAAGAAGCTCGGCCCCACCAACCGCACCAAGTTCCAGGTCATCGCGCTGCTGATGCGGGAGGAGCGCGCCCGAGCCAAGTCGGATGCCGCACTCAGCGAGTCCGCGCGTGCCGAGCAGCTCAAACGGCTCGACGGCATCGCCACCATCCTGGCGAAGACCGCCGCCCGCGACACATCGCTGATCGCGCTGCTCGAGTCCACGTCGTCGCCGAGCACCGCTGCGCAGAAGATGCGCCGCGACTGGCTGCTCGAATCGGGCGCCGAGCTCGAGCCCGACGACCTGATCATCACGACCGAGGCGCCCAAGCCGAAACAGGATGTCCTTCTCTCGCCGGAGCTGGCGCAGAAGCAGGTCGTTCCGCCCTCGGTGCGGGCACGGCAGCTGTCGAACCCGTTCCTCGCGCCCGACTTCGCGCTCGCGCAGCACTCGGTGCCCGCTCCGCGCCGACGGCTCGACTCGTGGGAGCTGCTCGGACCGCTCTTCAAGTCGTTCGAGTACGGATCAGGAGGGCAGGCGGCGAGCATGGAGCTGCCGCCGGCACCGGCGATCGACAGGTACTCGCCGTCAGGCATGGAGCTGATGATGCACCAGGCTCGATTCGTCGAGTCAGTGCGGCTCGGCCACCGCTCCTACCTCCTCGCCGACGAGCCGGGGCTCGGCAAGACCGCGCAGTCGGTGCTGGCGGCATCCGTCGCCAGCGCCTATCCGCTCCTGGCCGTGGTGCCCAACGTCGTGAAGATGAACTGGGCGCGCGAGGTGGAGCTGTGGACGCCGCACCGCCGCGCGACGGTCATCCACGGAGACGGTGAGGGCCTTGACGCCTTCGCCGACGTCGTCATCGTCAACTACGAGGTGCTGGACCGGCACCTCTCGTGGCTCTCCGAGCTCGGGTTCCGCGGCATGGTCGTCGACGAGGCGCACTTCATCAAGAACTTGCACTCGCAGCGCTCGCGTTACGTGCTGTCACTGGCGGATGCCATCAGGCACACGGTCGCGGACCCCCTGATGATCGCGCTGACCGGTACGCCGCTCATCAACGACATCGACGACTTCCGCGCGATCTGGCAGTTCCTCGGCTGGATCGACGGTACGAAGCCGACGGCGCCGCTGATGGAGCGCCTCGACGAGACCGGGCTCACGCCGGCCGACCCCGGCTTCTACACCGCTGCCCGCGAGACGGTCATCGACATGGGCATCGTGCGGCGCAAGAAGCTCGACGTTGCCGCCGATCTGCCGTCCCGTCGCGTCGTCGACCTGCCGATCGAGCTGGACGACGAACTCGGCCGATCGATCAAGGCCGCCGAACGTGAGCTCGCGGGCCGGCTCGTGCAGCGCTATCGGCGCGCAGAGGCGGCCGGCGTCGGCGAGTCCTACGGCTCCGACCCCGACGAGCGTCGGGAGCACCTCATCCGCATCGTCGCGCACGCCGAGCTCGAGGAGTCGAAGGGACAGAAGTCCGGCGAGAACGTGTTCACGATGGTGCGCAAGATCGGCCAAGCCAAGGCATCCCTGGCCGCCGACTACGCGGCCCAGCTGGCGCGCTCGGTGGGCAAGGTGGTGTTCTTCGCCAAGCACATCGACGTCATGGACCAGGCGGAGGAGGCCTTCTCCTCACGCGAGCTGCGCACCATCTCCATCCGCGGTGACCAGACGGCACTGTCGCGCCAGCGCGAGATCGACGCCTTCAACAACGACCCCGGTGTGTCCGTCGCCGTCTGCTCGCTCACGGCGGCTGGAGTCGGGCTCAACCTGCAGGCGGCATCCAACGTCGTGCTCGCCGAACTCAGCTGGACCGCCGCGGAACAGACCCAGGCGATCGACCGCGTGCACCGCATCGGCCAGGAGGAGCCGGTCACGGCCTGGCGCATCATCGCGTCGCAGACGATCGACGCCAAGATCGCAGAGCTGATCGATGCGAAGCAGTCGCTGGCGCTGCGCGCACTCGACGGCGTGGATGTCGAGCCCGGCTCGGCCGATTCGGTGCAGCTCGACGCGCTCGTCTCGCTTCTTCGCGACGCGCTGGAGTGAGGTGACACGGGCGCAGGTGATCACGATGTGATCACGATGCGTCCGTGTTCCCTCAGCTCTCGTCGTCGGGTTCGTCGTCGAAGACGACGACACGGTCCTCGTCGGGAAAGCCTTCGTCGTCATCCTCGTCGATGGGCCGTTCGTCGTCGTCCGCGAGCACGTCGTCCTCGTCGAATTCCGGCTCGTAGTCGCCGTCTTGAGCGGCGGCGAACTCGTCGTCATCCGGGTCCCAGTCGCCCTGACCCGGCTGCCTCTGCTCGGTCATGATTGTCAGGCTACGCCGGGTTCTGAGACCACGCGAGAGGGTATCGCGGCGGTAGCGGCCGCCGAACGCTCTCGCGCGGCGTGCGTAAGACTGGAGTGATGAGCAAGCACCACGGAACTTCCACGATCGAGATCGAGCGCAAGTACGACGTGGCGGAGGATGCACGGCGTCCGGCGTTCGTCGGAGTCGGCCCGATCGCGGTGATCGAGGCCCCGGAGGTGCGCGAGTTGGATGCCGTCTACTACGACACCGAGGACTTCCGGCTCGCGAACGCGAACATCGCGCTGCGCCGCCGCGAAGGGGGTCCGGATGCGGGATGGCACATCAAGCGAGACCTGGAGGAGGGGCGGCTCGAGCAGCACTGGCCGCTCGCCGAGGGGGAGGACGACGGGACCGAACACGGAGCGAGAGGGCGCGCATCCGTTCCCGCGGCTCTGCTGAAGGAACTCGGCGATCTCGTGCAGCGCGACCTTCTGATGCCTGTGGCGCGCGTACGCAACCACCGTGTGGTGAGCCGTCTGCTGGACGCCGCGGGCTATCCGGTCGCGGAGTACTGCGACGACCACGTCGTGGGCGAGAACCTCATCACCGGCCACAGCGAGAGCTGGCGCGAGTGGGAGGTCGAGCTGTCAGCGGCGGCACCGGACAGCAGGCGGGGACGTGCAGAACTGTTCGAGGGCCTGGAGGTCGTGGTACGCGACGCCGGCGGAACCCCGTCGGCGAGCACGTCGAAGCTGGAACGCGCGCTGCGGGCAGGTTGAGCCGGTCCGCGCAAGGAACGGCGGGGCGCCGCCGTTTTGGTTGATGCCGACGCCCTCCGGCATGATCGATGGGGTATCGACGTATACACGAAAGAGGCGCGAAAATGAAGATCGGAATCCTCACTTCGGGCGGCGACTGTCCCGGGCTGAACGCGGTCATCCGCGGTGCCGTGCTGAAGGGCGACCGCGTCTACGGCGACGAGTTCGTGGGATTCCGGTACGGCTGGCGCGGCGTCGTGAACGCCGACATCGTTCCGCTCGATCGGCACAGCGTGCGCGGCCTGTCGCGTCAGGGCGGCACGATCCTGGGATCGAGCCGCACGAACCCGTTCGAGGGCGACGGCGGCGGCCCGGAGAAGATCCAGCGCATGTTGGATGAGAACGGCATCGATGCGATCATCGCGATCGGCGGCGAGGGAACGTTGACGGCGGCTCGTCGTCTCGTCGACGAGGGCGGGATCAAGGTCATCGGCGTGCCGAAGACGATCGACAACGACCTGGCCGCCACCGACTATTCGTTCGGATTCGACACCGCGGTCGAGATCGCGACCGAGGCCATCGACCGGCTGCGCACCACCGCCGAGTCGCATCAGCGCTGCATGATCGTGGAGGTCATGGGGCGGCACGTCGGCTGGATCGCGCTGCACTCCGGAATGGCGGGCGGTGCCCATGCCATCCTCGTTCCGGAGCGGCCGCAGTCCATCGAGCAGATCTGCACGTGGGTCGAGCACGTGCGCGATCGCGGGCGGGCTCCGGTGGTCGTGGTCTCGGAGGGCTTCCACCTCGACACCATGGAGGGCGCACACTCGCACAAGGGGCTGGACGCCTTCAACCGGCCCCGGCTGGGCGGCATCGGCGAGCTGCTGGCGCCGATGATCGAGGAGCGCACGGGCATCGAGTCGCGCGCGACGGTGATCGGGCACATCCAGCGCGGTGGCGTCCCGAGCGCCTACGACCGGGTGCTGGCCACTCGCCTCGGCATGGCCGCGGTGGATGCCGCGCAGTCCGGCCAATGGGGATCCATGGTCTCGCTCAAGGGGATCGACGTCGAGATCGTGTCGATCGCCGACGCGACCGGCGGCCTCAACACGGTGCCCGACTACCGCTACGACGAGGCGGCGCTTCTGTTCGGGTGAGACGCCGCCGAGCGCCGATCCGACACGCCGGTGACGGCGGGGGCCCTGATCAGCGGCGGATCCGCCTGTCTGTCACCCGGAGAGGTGGGGGTGGCGCGCCGGTTGTGGCTAGGCTGTCCCCCGAACTCAGCTTCCCACTCGAGGGGGACGACGCGCGGGGCTGGTAGCAAACCCGACCAGTGGAGTGCCCGTGGGCCGACACAGCAACAACGACCGATCGCGACGACGTCGTCCGATCGGCCCGTCGCGTGTGCAGAACGGGACGTCTGCGTCGGAGCCTGCCAACGGGTCTCGCGAGGTACACCCGACCGCGTCGGACGCCACGTTCGAGGCCTATGCAGCCCGGCAGCCGGCGAAGCGCAAGCGCGGCCGGCTCTGGTTCATCGCCGGCGGAGTCGTTCTCGTGCTCATCGTCACGGGCTGCGTCGCCTGGACCAAGAACGTCTTCAATCCGGTGCTGCCTGCGGCAGCCTGGGCACAGACCTGCACGCCGACGCAACTGCGCGTGGTCGCCGATCCGTCCATCGCAGCGGCGCTGAGGGCGTCCGCCAAGGGCTTCGATGCGACGACGCCGTGCGTGCACACGAGCGTGACATCGCAGAAGTCCGCCGACACGGCATCCGCTCTCGCCGTCGGAGGCGACATCAAGGCCGACGTCTGGATACCGGACTCCCCGGCATGGGAGCCCCGCATGCAGGTGCTGTCGTGGTCGCTGATCCGACGCGCGCCCGTCGCCGAGTTCGGCCGGTCCATCGCCTCGAGCCCGCTCGTCTTCGCCACGCCGTCGAAGAACGCCGACGCGTTCGACGGCTCGAGCCTGAACTGGAACACGATCGGCGACGGCGACACCCCGGTTCTGCTGCCCGAGCCCGCGCAGAACGGCTCGAGCCTGGCGGCACTCGCCGAGATCAAGGCGACGGCGGACTCCCGGGACGACCTCGCCTTCTCCCGCGACATGATCGAGCTGAGCAAGACGATTCCGGCGACGGTGCCCGACGCTTTCGCGGACGCGGAACGGGCATCCGCACCGACCGTGGTCGTCACGACGGAACAGTCCGTGGTCGCGCAGAACGAGTCGTCGCCGAGCCATCAGTTCTTCGCGCTCTATCCGAGCGACGGCACGGTGAGCGTGTCGTATCCGTACGTGCGGGTCGCCGGCACCACCACCGGCGATGCGACGAAGGACCAGTTGATCAGCGCTCTCGAGAGGCAGTTCCGCAGCGATTCGCGCACCCTGGCGCGGGCCGGGTTCCGCACCGCGGACGGCGAGGGCTTCGCCGCGAAGGGCGTCGTCGCGAACCCGCCGAAGACGTCGGCGGCGCTCGACGGAGGCGCGCAGGTGGGCATCCTGGAGAGCTGGTCGTCGATCACCGTGCGCTCGCGCATGCTCGTCGTGGTCGACACTTCCGGGTCGATGGACGAAGACGCCGACGGCAGGAGTCGCATCGACGTGTTCGAGGATGCCGCGAGCGGCATGCTGCAATTGCTCCCGCCGCAGACCGAGATGGGCGTGTGGACGTTTTCGACCGATCAGTCGGGCACGCAGCCATGGGCGCAACGCAGTCCGATAGCGTCGCTCGATGACCCCGCGCACGCGTCTGACGTGTCGCAGGTGTTCGGCTCGCTGTCGACGATGGTCGCCGGAGACACCGGCCTCTACGACACGGTGCTCGCCGCGGTCAAAGACGTGAAACAGGGCTACGACCCGCACAGGATCAACTACGTGCTCGTCGTGACCGACGGGCGCAACGAGAACCCGGCCGGAGGCCTCAGCCTGACGTCGCTGGTGAGCCAGCTGAAGGCGCTGAACGATCCGAAGAAGCCGGTGCCGGTGATCATGGTCGGCATGGGCCCGGACACCGACGTGTCGGCGATGTCTCAGATCGCGAACGCCACCGTGGGCGCCGTCTACACGGCCGAGCAGCCGCAGGACATCACGAATGTGCTCGTGGATGCCCTCCAGCAGCGAACCTGCCGCCCGTACTGTTCCTGAGACGGCCGCCGATCGGGCGCTCGCCGCGACTCCCACACGGTCCCGGCGCCACGTGGCTGTCGGGCCCGACGTGCCTGCGGGTCCCGACTTGACCGCCGGGCGGCCTACTCGGCGCGCCCCAGCACGTCGAGCAGCCAGGCGAGCTCGAACGCGCGCTCCCGCCACGCGTTGTAGCGCCCGCTCACGCCGCCGTGGCCCGCGGACATCTCGATCTTCAGCAGCACCGGCGCTCCTGAGGCGCGGAGTCGCGCGGTCCACTTGGCGGGCTCGACGTACAGCACGCGTGTGTCGTTGAGGCTCGTGACGGCGAGGATGCGCGGATATCCGGAGGCGTCGTCCGGCACGTTCTCATAGGGCGTGTACGACTTCATGTAGGCGTACACGGCAGGGTCGTGCAGAGGGTCGCCCCACTCGTCCCATTCGATCACCGTGAGCGGCAGCTCCGGGTCGAGGATGCTCGTGAGCGCGTCCACGAACGGAACGTCGGCCAGGATGCCGGCGAACAGTTCGGGCGCCAGATTCGCCACCGCGCCCATCAGCAGGCCGCCGGCGCTGCCACCCTCCGCCACCAGCCGGTCGGGCGACGTCCAGCCGGCCTCGATGAGATGGCGCGCGCAGGCCACGAAGTCGGTGAACGAGTTCTTCTTCGCGGTCAGCTTGCCCTGCTCGTACCAGTGCCGGCCGAGCTCTCCGCCGCCGCGCACGTGCGCGATCGCGAAGACGACACCACGGTCCAGCAGGGAGAGCCGGGCGATCGAGACCGCCGGATCGACGCTGTGCTCGTACGAGCCGTAGCCGTAGAGCTCGAGCGGTGCGGGCTCGCCCGGCGTGACGAGATCACGTCGGTAGACGAGCGAGACCGGCACGCGCGTTCCGTCGTCGGCCGTCGCCCATTCGCGTCGCTGCTCGTAGTGCTGCGGGTCGTAGCCGCCCAAGATCGGCTGACGCTTCAACAAGCGCAACGCGTCGGTGCTCGCGCTTTCGCCGGGCACCCAGTCGTACACGGTCGACGGGGTGAGCAGCGAGCCGTATCCGAGGCGTACTGTCGGCTGCGTCCACTCCGGGTTTCCCACCGCGCCCACCGTGTACAGCGGCTCGTCGAAGGCGAGTTCGCGCGGCTCGCCGTATCCGGCATCCGTCAGGGGCAGTACCGCGACGCGGGTGAGCGCGTCCCGGCGGTATTTGACGACCAGGCGGGACGCGAACGCGTCGACGGACTCGAGGCGCACACCGCGGCGATGCGGCAGAACGACCTCGCGAGCTCCCTGCGGATCGGATGCCGCGACATCCACGAGCTCGAAGTCCTCTGCACCGTCGTTGTGCACGATGAGCAGGCGATCCCGGCCTGCGACTATCGCGTGTTCGACCTCGTACTCCACGCCCTCCCGCCGCGGCCAGACGACGGTGGGCTCAGCGGTCGGATCGGAGGCGGGAATGAGGCGGGATTCGCTGGTGATCGATGAGCCGATGCCGATCTCGATGAAGCCGCGGCTGCGCGTGAGTCCGACTCCGACCCAGTACCGCTCGTCGTCCTCGTGGTGCACCGCCACGTCGGCGGAGGCGTCGGTGCCGAGCTCGTGCCGCCACACCGTGTCCGGGCGCCAGGCGTCGTCCACGGTCGCGTAGAAGGCGTATCGACCGTCGGGGGAGAGCACGGCGCCCGCAGAGGTGTCGGGCACCAGGTCGGCGAGGTCCGTTCCGCTCTCCAGGTCGCGCACCCTCAGCGTGTACCGTTCGTCGCCCGCGGTGTCGACGGCGTAGAGCAGCGTCGTGCCGTCGGCGCTCACGTCGAACGTGCCGAGGCGGAAGAAGTCGTGGCCGGCGGACTCCGCGTTCGAGTCGAAGAGAACTTGCTCGCCGGCCAGCGCGGGAGTGCCGGCCTCGACCTGGGCGACCACGGGCGGGTTCCAGTCGTCGTCGGAGGCGATGGGCGCGCGGCACTGCACTCCGTACTGCCGGCCCTCGAACGAGCGCGAGTAGTACCACCAGCCGCCCTCGCGGACCGGCACGGAAAGATCGGTCTCCTGCGTGCGAGTGCGGATCTCCTCGAAGATGCGCTCGCGAAGCGGTGCGAGGTGGGCGGTCTGCGCCTCGGTGTACGCGTTCTCCGCCTTCAGGTGCGCGATGACCTCGGGATCGTCTTTGTCGCGCAGCCACTCATACGGGTCGTCCACGGTGTCGCCGTGATGGCTGCGTGCGCGGGGTGCGCGCCGGGCGAGGGGAGCGGATGCAGCGGCGGGAGCGGGATCGGGCGACGTCGGAGAGGTGTCGGGCATGGCATCCACGCTATCCGCCGAGACGGCCGGGGAGGGCGTCGACGGCAACCGCGGCGCACGAACGTGCGCTCGATCGGCGGTGACGAGTTGCGGTGACGAGTTCGGGCGACCGGTGACAGTCTGGAGCGATGAACAGAGCGGTGCGCTACGAGAGGTTCGGCGGTCCCGACGTGTTGGAGGTCGTGGAGGTCGATCCCCGGGAGCCGGGGCCGGGCGAGGTGCGCGTGCGCGTGACCGCTGCCGGGCTGAATCCGGTGGACTACAAGATCTTCGGCGGGGCCGCCGCCTCCCGTTACGGCGCCACGCTGCCCAACGGAGTCGGCCACGACTTCGCCGGCATCGTGGACAGGGCGGGAGAGGGTGTGACGCGGTTCTCGCCCGGGCAACGCGTCTATGGCGGAAGGCGCAACGAAGCGCTCGCCGACGCGCTGATCATCGATCAGGACGACCTGATTCTGCCGGCGCCCGACGGCCTCGAAACCGACGCCGCCGCAGCACTCGCGATCGGTGGCCGCACGGCGTGCGCCTGTGTGGACGCCCTGGCGATCACCGCGGAGGACACGGTTCTGGTCAGCGCCGCAGCCGGCGGTGTCGGCGTGCTCGCAAGCCAGCTCGCCGTGCGCCGCGGCGCCGTCGTCGTCGGCACCGCGAGCGAAGCCAATCACGAGTTCCTGCGCGAGCTGGGAATCATCCCCGTCGCATACGGCGACGGGCTCGCGGATCGTGTGCGCGAGGCGGCGCCCGACGGCATCACGGCGGCGATCGACACGCACGGCCCGGAGACGGTCGACGTGGCCCTCCAGCTCGGCCTTCCGCTGACGCGCATCAACACGATCGCCGCACGAGGCTACCGGGGTGCCCAGGGCAAGGGCGGGCCGGATGCCTCGGCCGACGACCTCGCGTCCGTCGCTGCTCTCGTCGCGGCCGACGAACTCGTGCTCCCGATCGACTCCGTCTATCCGTTGGAGCGCGCCGCCGAGGCGTACGAGCATCTGATGGCCGGTCACGTGCGCGGAAAGGTCATCGTCGCGATGGAGTGAACCGGCCATCGTTCCGGCGCACGATCGCCGCAGGCCGGCCACGATGCGGGTGCCGCTCGCTACCGTGGAACCATGAGCATCCCCGAGCGTCGACTGAACGACGGCACGAGCATCCCCGCCACCGGCTTCGGCACCTATCCGCTGCGTGGCGACGAGGGCGAGCAGGCCGTCGCCTCCGCGATCGCCGCCGGCTACCGGCTGATCGACACAGCGGTGAACTACGCCAACGAGAACGCCGTGGGGCGCGGCATGCGCGCCTCTGGCGTCGAGCGGTCCGAGCTGATGGTGCAGACGAAGATCCCCGGACGGCACCACGGCTACGACGAGACGCTGGCGTCGTTCGACGAGTCGCGGCATGCGCTCGGTGTCGACGTGATCGACATCTTGCTCATCCACTGGCCGAACCCGAGCGTCGACAAGTATGTCGACACGTTCAAGGCCATGCTCGAGTTGCGCGATCGCGGGCTCGTTCGCACGGTCGGCGTTTCGAACTTCACCGAGGAGTTCCTCACCAGGCTGCAGCGCGAGACCGGTGAGTTGCCGGCGGTGAACCAGGTGGAGCTGCACCCGTACTTCCCTCAGCAGGAGCTCCTGCGCTTCCACGCCGAGCACGACATCGTGACCGAGGCGTGGAGCCCGCTGGGCAAGAACTCGCCCGTGCTGACCGAGCGCGTCATAGCCGGCGCGGCGGCGGCGCACGGGGTGACGCCGGCGCAGGTGGTGCTCCGGTGGCACGTGCAGCTCGGTTCCGTGCCGCTGCCGAAGAGCAGTTCGCCCGAGCGGCAGCGCGAGAACCTCGACTTGTTCGGGTTCGAGCTGACGGACGACGAGATGGCGGCGATCACCGCCCTCGGCCGGAACGACGGCCGGCTGTTCGACGGCGATCCCAACCACCACGAGGAACAGTAAGCGCGGCATGGCCGAGCACGAGACCGTCGCCGACATCGCTCGGCAGTTCGACCTGCGGGCCCCGGAATACGACGAATCCGCCTTCCATCCGGAACTGGCGGTGGAGACCATCCGATTCGCCGGAGCGCATGGTGCGAGGTCCGTCCTGGATGTGGCGACCGGCACCGCTTTGGTGTTGCGCGCCTTCGCACCGGACAGCGTCGACCGTCTCGTCGGGATCGACGTCTCGAACGGGATGCTCGAAGTCGCGCGTGCACACCTGCCGCACGCCGAGCTTCTGCAGGCGGATGCCATGGGGCCGCTCCCGTTCCCCGACGGCGCGTTCGACCTGATCACCTGCGTGACGGCGCTGCATCTGCTGCTGGATCCGAGCGATGCACTGCGTGAGTGGCGCCGCCTCCTGGCACGCGGCGGCCGTGTCGTCGTCGCGGTGTTCCGCACCGGAGACCTCAGCGACGTGCCGGAGGTCGAGGAGGCGGCGCACAGCGGCGAGGTGAGGCATCCGCACGGCAGCCACCCGTTGCGGCACGAGCGCACCGGCACCATCGAAGCACTGTCGTCGATCGCTTCCGACGCGGGTCTTCGGCTCGTTCGCCACGAGACCTGGGTCAGGCGCGACCCGCTCGAGGTGTGCCTGCTGGCTGAGCTGGTCCCCGCGGCCGGCGACGAGGAGCCGCGCTCGGCGGGTTCGCACGCCCCCGGGGCATAATTGCGTACATGATCTCGACCGCCTTGGCACGCGAGTTGCGCGAGAACGGGCTGCGCTGGCATCCCGTGTCGGGCGACGTGTTCGTGATCGACACCGGCGAGTTCGACGGCGAGAGCTTCACTGTCAGCGACATGACGATCGAGGCGCACGAGTTCGACACCGGCACCATCCTCGGCTTCAACGGCACGACCGAGTGGGCACTCGACTCGGTGGCGCTCGACAACGCGCTCTGGCTTCCTCGTGAGGACCAGTTGCGCGAACTGCTGCGCGGAACCTTCGTCTCGCTCAGTCGAACGGATGCCGGTGCCTACGTGGTCGAGACCGCGCGCGCTTCCGCACGCTCCCGGCATGAGGCGCCCGACGCGGAGACCGCCTACGCCCGAGCCGTGCTGGAGCTCCTGTCTCAGGCGACGGCCGAAGCGATATCGCCCTCGAGTTGACCGCCCCGCGACAGCGTGTGACGATCGTTGTGGTCGTTAACGTCGCGTGCGCCACAGATGAACCCGACGTGCTCGCGCCGCCGGTACACCGCGCGCGGACCGTTCCCGTGCCCTTATCTCGAGAAAGACGTCGGTGGACCTCACCCTGATCGTCGTGCTGGTGATCGCACTGGCGCTGTTCTTCGACTTCACCAACGGCTTCCACGACACGGCGAATGCCATGGCGACGCCCATCGCGACCGGCGCGATGCGGCCCAAGATCGCGGTCGCGCTGGCCGCGGCGCTCAACCTCGTCGGTGCGTTCCTGTCCACGGAGGTCGCCAAGACGATCTCGGGCGGGCTGATCAAGGAGGGCTCGGGCGGCGTGCAGATCACGCCGACGATGATTCTCGCGGGGCTCATCGGCGCGATCATCTGGAACCTTGTGACCTGGCTCTTCGGGTTGCCGTCGTCGTCGAGTCATGCGCTGTTCGGCGGCCTGATCGGCGCCGCCATCGTGGGCGCCGGCGTGAGCTCTGTCGACTACATCGTGCTGCTCGACAAGGTGATCCTGCCGGCGCTGCTCTCGCCGGTCATCGCGGGACTCGTGGCGTTCTGCGCCACCCGGCTGGCGTACGCGATCACGCGCCGGTACGACAATCTCCCCGACGGCCGTGCGGGGTTCCGGTACGCGCAGATCTTCTCCTCGTCGCTGGTCGCGCTGGCGCACGGCACGAACGACGCTCAGAAGACCATGGGCGTCATCACGCTGGTCCTCATCTCCGCGGGGGTGCTCGGACCGAACGCGAACCCGCCCGTGCTCGTCATCACGGCCTGCGCCCTGGCGATCGCGATCGGCACCTACACCGGCGGGTGGCGCATCATCCGCACGCTCGGCAAAGGTCTCACCGATGTCAAGCCGGCGCAGGGCTTCGCTGCCGAGACGGCAACGGCAGCGACCATCCTGGCCTCGTCGCACCTCGGGTTCGCGCTCTCCACCACGCAGGTCGCCTCCGGTTCCGTCATCGGCTCGGGGCTCGGCCGACGCGGGTCCAGCGTGCGCTGGGGCACGGCGGGTCGCATCGGACTGGGCTGGCTCATGACACTGCCCGCATCGGCGATCGTGGGCGCCATCACGGCGTTCATCGCCCTGCTCGGCACGGTCGGCGTCGTGATCGACCTGATCATCGCGGTCGGCGTGATCGTGGCGATCTTCGCCATCTCGAAGCACAACAACGTGGATGCGCGCAACGCGCTCGAGGGCGTCAACGAGGTCGCCGAATCGGGCCGGGTGGTCAAGATCCGCAAGGTCAAGCCGAAGAACGCGAAACGGAGGGCAGCATGATCGACTGGATCGCCTTCGTGGCGGTGGCCGTCGCCGCGCTGGCATCGGCGTGCGTCGTGGTGTCCCTCTACGCGTTGGGGCTCAGGATGCTCTCCACCGCCGGCAAGGCTCCTCACGTCACGCCCGCGGAGTTCACCGACGCCATCACGATCGTCACCCCGACCGAGGCGGCCGCCGAGGCGAAGCGCATCAAGAAGGCCGCCGCGCGCAGCCCGCTCACGCCGCTGCAGAAACGGCTGGCGCTCGTGGTCGCCTACACGTGCTTCGTGCTCTGCGCGCTGGTGGTGCTCTTCGGCATCTACCTCATCATCCCCGCTCTGCACGGCTGAAAGGTCGCCTGAGACGGCGTCAGTCGGCGCCGCGCCAGCGCCCCAGCGCGTTCATCAGGTGGTAGGTCACGATCGCCGCCACGGTGCCCAGCACGATGCCGCTGAGCGAGATGCCGGTCTTCGCGTCGCCGATCACCCAGGTCAGGTTTCCGACACCGATCACGAGCGCGACGGCCGCCGCGAACTGGTTCTTCGGCTTGGAGAAGTCCACCTTGTTGTCGATCCAGATCTTGATGCCCACGACGCCGATCAGGCCGTAGAGCGCCAGCGTCGCGCCGCCGAGCACTCCCGAGGGGATCGTGTTCAGCACGGCCCCCACCTTGGGCGAGAGGCCGAGCAGCAGCGCGACGATGCCGGCGACCCAGTAGGCCGCCGTCGAGTACACCTTCGTGGCCGCCATGACGCCGATGTTCTCGCCATAGGTGGTGGTGCCGGAGCCGCCGAAGAAGCCGGCGATCGTGGTCGAGATGCCGTCGGCCAGCAGGGCGCGCCCGGTGAGCACGTTCACGTCCTTGCCGGTCATCTGGGTGACCGCGCGGATGTGACCGACGTTCTCCGCGATCAGCACAAGCACGACGGGAAGGAAGACCGGCAGCAGAGCCCAGAGCGAGCCATCCGCGAACGGGTTCTTCGGCAGAGTGAACGCCGGTAAGCCGATCCAGGCGGCCTTGGCGACGGGGGAGAAGTCGACCGCGCCGAGGAGCACCGCAGCGACGTACCCCACCACGACGCCGACGAAGATCGACATGCGTCCGAGCATCCCTCGGAACGCGACGGTGCACAGGATGATCGCGGCCAGCGTGATGAGGGCGACCAGCGGAGAGGAGCTGAAGTTGCTGACGGCGGTCGGCGCGAGGTTGAAGCCGATCAGAGCGACGATCGCGCCGGCGACCACCGGCGGCATGAGCGCATCGATCCACCCGGTGCCGGTGAGCATCACGACGGCGCCGACGATGGCGAGCAGGATGCCGACGGCCACGATCCCGAACAGCGCTCCCGCCATCCCGTGGCCGGCTGCCGCTGCCGTGATGGGGGCGATGAACGCGAACGACGACCCGAGGTAGCTGGGCAGCCGGTTGCGGGTGATCAGCAGGAACAGCATCGTGCCGATGCCGGAGAACAGCAGCGTCGTCGACGGCGGGAAGTGCGTGAGAAGCGGCACCAGGAACGTCGCCCCGAACATGGCGACGACGTGCTGAGCACCGATGCCGATGGTGCGCGGCCAGCTGAGCCTCTCGTCGGGCGAGACCACCGTCTCGGGGCGGATCGTCTTGCCGTCGCCGTGCAAAGTCCAGAGGGTCGGCATCGGGTCTCATTTCAGGGATCGTCGGATGGGGGAGAATGAAACGCGCTGCACATCCGCAGCGCGTTTCGTTCGCGATGCTAGCGCCTCCTGGCAGTTGCCTGACAATATCGTCTCGGCAGCACCGCATTCACCTTTCCTCGCCCGATCGGAGAGAGCCCCCATGTCCGAAACCGACACGCAGACGCAGACCCCGCCGCAGGCCCGGGGTCGCCTCGACGGCTTCTTCGAGGTGTCCAGGCGCGGGTCGACCTGGTGGCAGGAGGTGCGCGGCGGCCTGGTCACGTTCGTCACGATGGCCTACATCATCGTGCTCAACCCGATCATCCTGTCGGGCACGAAGGACGTCGAGCACCACGTCCTCCAGTTCGCGCAGGTCGCGGCCGTCACTGCGCTCACCGCCGGCGTCATGACGATCCTCTTCGGCCTCATCGCGCGGCTGCCGTTCGCGTTCGCCGCGGGCCTCGGCATCAACTCGTTCCTCGCGGTCAGCGTGGTGGGACAGGTCACCTGGCCCGAGGCGATGGGTCTCGTCGTGATCGAGGGTCTGATCATCGTGATCCTCTCCGCTACCGGGCTGCGGCGCCTCATCTTCGACGCGGTTCCGTACTCGCTGAAGATCGCGATCACCGTCGGCATCGGCCTCTTCATCGCGTTCATCGGACTGGTGGATGCCGGATTCGTCAAGACCACGAACCTCAGCTCCCCGCCGATCGGCCTGGGCAGCGACGGATCGGTGGCCACCATTCCGACGCTCATCTTCGTGATCACGCTGCTGATCACCGGGGTGCTCGTCGCGCGCAAGGTGAAGGGCGCCATCCTGATCGGCCTCGCATCGGGCACGATCCTCGCCGTGATCGCGCAGGCGATCTGGCACCTCGGCGCGCAGCCGAAGGATGCGACCGGATGGAATCTCAACATCCCGCAGATCTCCGACTGGGTCTCGCTTCCCGACTTCTCTCTCGTCGGCCAGGTGAGCTTCGACTTCAGCAAGCTCGGGGTGCTCACGGCCGTGATGCTGGTCTTCACCCTCGTCTTCAGCAACTTCTTCGACGCGATGGGAACGATGACGGGACTGGCGAAGGAAGCCGGGCTCTCGAATCCCGACGGCACCTTCCCGCGGTTGAAGAGCGCGCTGATCGTCGAGGGTGTCGGCGCCGTCGCCGGTGGCCTCACCTCGGGGTCGTCGAACACGGTGTTCGTCGAGTCGGGCGCCGGCATCGGTGAGGGAGCCCGCACCGGGTTCGCGAACGTGATCACGGGCGTGCTCTTCCTGCTCGCCATGTTCTTCACCCCGATCGCGCAGATCGTGCCGTCCGAGGTGGCTGCGGCCGCGCTGGTCATCGTCGGCGCGCTGATGATGTCGCAGATCAGGAGCATCGACCTCAGCGACTTCTCCGTTCTGCTTCCGGTGTTCCTCACGGTCATCGTGATGCCGCTGACCTACTCGATCGCGAACGGCATCGGTGTGGGCTTCATCGCCTGGGTCGTCGTGCAGGCCTTCGCCGGCAAGCTCCGCTCGATCAGCCCGCTGCTGTGGATCGTGGCTGCCGGTTTCGCCATCTACTTCGCGCGCGGGCCGATCGAAGCGCTCTTCTCGCACTGAGACATCTCTCGCGCTCACCGGCGGGTCCTACGATGACGGCATGACTTCTGAGGAGATCGCGGACAACGTCGTCCAGCGCCGTCGGGCTTTCGAGAGCGGGATCACGAAGCCGCTGGCGTGGCGCAGGGAGCAGCTGAACGGCATCCGCCGCATGCTCACCGAACGTGCCGCCGAGTGGGAGGCGGCGCTCGCCGCCGATCTGCACCGCAGTCCCACCGAGGCCAACCTCGCCGACGTGAACGTGGTGCTCAGCGAGGTGGCGCACGCGCTGAAGAACCTGCGCACCTGGACATCGCCGCGACGCGTCAGCCTCCCGCTGTCGGTGCAGCCCGGTCGCGGCTACGTGCTGCGCGAGCCGCTCGGCGTCGTGCTGGTGATCGCCCCGTGGAACTATCCGATCCAGTTGCTGCTCGCCCCGGTGGTCGCCGCTGTGGCCGCCGGGAACGCGGTCGTCATGAAGCCGAGCGAGCTGGCGCCGGCGACCTCGGCGACCGTGGCACGTCTGGTGCCGCAGTACCTCGACTTGCGTGCGATCAGCGTGGTGGAGGGCGCGGTCCCTGAGACGACCGCGCTGCTCGAGCAGCGCTTCGACCACATCTTCTACACGGGCGGCGCGCGCGTCGGGCGCATCGTGGCGACGGCCGCGGCCCGGCACTTGACGCCGATCACGCTCGAGCTCGGCGGCAAGTCGCCGGTCTACGTCGACGACTCGGTGGACCTGCGCGCTGCGGCCAAGCGCATCGCGTGGGGCAAGTTCCTGAATGCGGGGCAGACCTGCGTGGCGCCCGACTATCTGCTCGCGACCACGAGTGTGGCCGACCGCATCGTGCCGCTCATCGGCGATGCGGTGAGGGAGCTCTACGGAAACGACCCTCAGGCATCCGGGGACTACGCGCGCATCGTCGACGACGCGCGATTCGGCGTGCTGAACGCTCTTCTCGACGATGGCACGGCGGCGATCGGCGGCACAGCCGACGCCGAGGACCGGTACATCGCTCCCACCGTTCTCACGAACGTGCCAGACGACGCCGCGGTGATGCAGGAGGAGATCTTCGGCCCGATCCTTCCGGTGATCGAGGTCGCGAGCCACGCCGACGCGATCCGGCGCATCGCAGCCGCCGAGAAGTCCCTGGCGCTGTACGTGTTCAGCGACCGCGACGAGGTGCGCAAGGCGTTCCTGCGCGGCACGTCGTCGGGCGCTCTCGGCTTCAACGTGGCCCTCGTGCACCAGACGGTCGACTCGCTGCCGTTCGGGGGAGTCGGCGGAAGCGGCATGGGCCGCTATCACGGCGAGTACGGGTTCGTCACGTTCAGCCATGAGAAGCCGGTGCTCAGCAAGCCGCTCAAGCCCGAGTCGCTGGCGCTCGTCTTCCCGCCGTACACGGCCAAGGTCGACGGCTTCGTGCGAGGACTGCTGCGCAAGCTCTCCTGAGCCTCGCAGCGGCGATCCGGGCGTGAGGTGCTCCCGCTCGCGACGGCGCCGCGACAGCCGATGATCAGTGCGGTCTCTGCTTCCGCCAGAGCCGCTACAACCGACGATCGGTGCGGCCCTGCTGCGGCGTGAGCCGTTGTGTCCGGGCTGCCGGACATGACACGAGGATGCCTCGCGCACGCCGCGTAGAGTCGAAATCGCCGGCGCACGGGAGCGTCGCGGAAAGGTGAACGTCGTGATCGCGACACGCGAGATCTCTGTCGAACGACCCGATGGCGAGATGACGCCGCCCGAGGGTTGGGACGCCAAGGAAGGTCCGTTCCGCGTGGAGACGGACTCGCTGGGCGAGCGTCGCATCCCGGCCGACGTCTACTGGGGGGTCCACACGTCTCGCGCTCTGGAGAACTTCCCGATCGCGCACCGGCCGATCGCCGTCTACTCGACGTTCGTCGAGGCGCTCGCGATGGTGAAGCTCGCGGCGGCACGGGCGAACGCCGAGATCGGTGCGCTCGATCCGCGCAAGGCGGAGCTGATCGAACAGGCGTGCCGTGAGATCCTCGACGGCAAGCTGCACGACCAGTTCGTGGTCGGCATCATCCAGGGCGGCGCGGGCACCTCGACGAACATGAACGCCAACGAGGTGATCGCGAATCGGGCGCTCGAACTCGGCGGATGGCAGAAGGGCGACTATGCGCGCATCCATCCGATCGACGACGTGAACCGCAGTCAGAGCACGAACGACACCTACCCGACCGCCGTGAAGATCGCGCTGTCGCTGCTGCTGCGCTCGTTGCTCGACGAGCTGTGGGCGTTGCGCGAGTCGTTCTCGCGCAAGGGCGTCGAGTTCAAACACGTGCTCAAGGTCGGTCGCACGCAGTTGCAGGACGCCGTGCCGATGACGCTCGGGCAGGAGTTCCACGGATTCGCCACGACTCTCGCCGAGGACTACGAACGTCTCAAGGAGACGACGTGGCTGCTCGCCGAGGTGAACATCGGCGCCACCGCAATCGGCACCGGCATCACCGCGGACCCGCGCTACGGGGCGGCCACCCTCGGCTATCTGCGCGAGCTCTCCGGACTCGACCTCGAGACGGCCCCCGACCTCATCGAGTCGACGAGCGACGCGGGTGCCTTCATGTCGTTCAGCGGAGCGCTCAAGCGCAGCGCGGTGAAGCTCTCGAAGATCTGCAACGATCTTCGCCTGCTCTCCAGTGGCCCGCAGGCCGGTTTTGGTGAGATCAACCTCCCGCCGATGCAGGCAGGCTCCAGCATCATGCCCGGCAAGGTGAACCCGGTCATTCCGGAGGTCGTGAACCAGGTGGCCTTCAGCATCATCGGTGCGGATGCCACGGTGACCGCGGCCGCGGAGGCCGGCCAGCTGCAGTTGAATGCATTCGAGCCGGTGATCGCGAACTTCCTCCTCCAGTCCATCACCTGGCTGAGGCAGGCCTGCCTCACGCTGCGCATCAACTGCGTCGACGGCATCACCGCCAACGAGGAGCGGCTCGAGACCATGGTCGGCTCGAACATCGGCGTCATCACGGCGCTGACGCCGCACATCGGCTACGCGGCCGCTGCCGCTCTGGCGAAGACCGCGCTGCTGACGAACCGCAGCGTGGCCGACCTCGTCGTGGAAGCGGGCCTGATGCCGCGCGACCAGGTGACGAAGCTGCTGTCGCCGGCTCGGCTCAGCGGCATGGAGACCATCACCACCTCGGTGCCGGTGGTGCCGCAGCACCACGGACATCCGGACGCGCGGCTCTAGAGCGCGTCCACCCCTCACTCCACCCGGCAGTAGGTCGTGAGCGAGCCGATGCCGGAGCACGACACCGTCACCTTCGACCCGTCGCGCAGGAAGATCGGCGGCGTGCGCGAGTAGCCGGCGCCGCCCGGGCTGCCGGTGGAGATGAGCGTTCCCGGCAGCAGAGTCGAGGAGCGGGAGAGATACGACACGAGCTCCGCGACGGAGCGCACCATGCCGGAGGTCGGGGCGTCCTGAAGCAGCCGACCGTCGACGGTGGTCGCCAGCCAGAGGTCCTGGGGATCGGGAATGCGATCGGCCGTCACGACGACGGGGCCGGTTGGGGTGAAGCCGTCGAACGACTTGCAGCGCGACCACTGCGCCTCGGAGAACTGCAGGTCGCGGGCGGTGATGTCGTTGACCACCGTGTAGCCGAACACGTGGTCGAGCGCGTCGGTCACCCGCACGTTGCGCGCCGGCTTGCCGATGATGACTCCGAGCTCGGCCTCGTAGTCGACCTGTTCCGAGAGCTCCGCCGGCCATGCCGTGGTGGACTCGTGTGCGTTCAACGAGTTCGGCCAGAGCGAGAACACCGTCGGTGCCTTCTCCACCTTGAGCGCCAGCTCGGCCGAGTGCGCGGCGTAGTTCGCCCCGATGGCGAGGATGACGGGGGGACGCTGCACGGCCGAGGCGTATCGCAGGTCGGCGATCGGATGCCACGTGTCGGCACGTTCGCCCGCCTCGCCGGCGGAGGCCTCGAGTGCCGCGACTGCATCGTCTCCGCGCTCGATGAGTTCCTGGAGGTCGCGCGGCGCCTCGTCGATCAGGTCGTCGGCGAACGCAGCCCGGTCGTCCACGACGACGGCCAGGCGCGCACGCTCCCCGGGGTACCGCAGGTGCGCAAGTCTCACCACGAAAGGCTATCTCGCCGGCTTCCCCGGCACCGGCGGGCGCCCCGTACGAGAGCCGGACGACACGATCGGCCGCGTGAGGCCGGCCCGAGCGCGACAGCGGCCTCGCGCCATAAGGTGAACGGGTGCCCACCGACCACGAGCGCGCCGACGGGATGCCCGCGGCCGACGACGCTGAGTCACGCCGCGCTGCCGTCGTGGCCGACGCGACGATCGGCGAAGTGGACTGGGCGACGCCGCCCCGCGGGACGGTCGTCTCGAGGTTCTCCGCTCCGAGTGGCGAGCTGGCGATGTGGAGCATGGGCGAGGCATCCCGGCCCCGCGTTCTGCTGGTGCCCGGCGCCACCGGCTCGAAGGAGGACTTCGCGCTCCTCGGTCCACTGCTCGTCGCCGCGGGCTACCGGGTGGACTCGTTCGACATCGCCGGTCAGTACGAGTCGGCCGACGCGGGTCCGGCCGAGGGCCGCCGCTACGACTACGACCTGTTCGTCGACGACTTGGTCGCCGTGCTCACTGCAGGCGGCCCCGCGCACGTGCTGGGCTATTCCTTCGCGGGCACCGTCGCCGAGCTGGCCGCGGTGCGCCGCCCCGATCTGATGCTCAGTCTCACGCTCCTCACGGCGCCGCCACTGGCGGGTCAGGCGTTTCGGGGCATCCGTCTGATCGGCTGGCTCAGCCGGTTCACGACGGCGCACCAGGGGGCCGGCCTGATGATCTGGGGCATCGTGACCAACAAGAACAAGGTGGGTCCGAACCGACTCGCGTTCGTGCGGTCGCGCTTCCGCCTCACTTCTCGAGCCGCCGTGGACGACATCATCTCGCTGATGCGCCGTACTCCCGACGTGACCGGCGAGCTGCGGGCCACCGGCATCCCCGTCCTCGTCGCGACGGGGGAGCACGATCTGTGGCCTGTTGAGCAGCACGCGCGGTTCGCCGAACGGCTCGGGGCCGAGCTCGTCGTGTACCGAACCGGTCACAGCCCCTGCGAGACCGCGCCGAATCAGCTCGCGCACGACATGCTGCGGCTCTTCGAGCGAGCCGAGGCATAGGCGGCGAACCTCGGATCGCGGCCGCTGTCATCCGGGCGAAGCCTGTCATAGCCGGCGAAGTGGCGACGAACGCGGCGTCGGAGCGTCGCGGGGACCGGGGTCGCGCGATGGCGGCGGTCAGATCGCGCTCGTGGCATCGCCCTCGTGACGCGAGTGCGACTGCCGGTACTCCTCCCGTGCGGCGCGCAGCCGCCGTGGCGATGCCTCGGGCCAGTTCATGCGGAACGTGAGGAACGCCCAGCCCAGTCGGCGGCCGAAGCCGCGCCAGGTGGCGAACGGGCGGGCGGAGATCCCGACGCGCAGTGTTTCGTCGACGCGCACCGCGACATCCGGCGGCAGGTGCAGGCTGAGGTCGAGGTCGTCGTGCACACGGCGCACCGACCGGTGCACGCGCCCGCGCACGCGCTGCCACACTTCGCGACGCATCGCGAAGTTGGACCCGAAGACGGGCCCGTTGTCGAGCCACAGCGCGCCGAACCAGAAGTAGCCGCCGATGTACAGGTTCTCGCCGAGCCACGTGATCAGCGGGTTCCCGTCGTAGAAGTCACCGGGTCCGGTGATCACACCGACCTCGTGTGAGACGGTGAACTCGGCCTCGATGTGCGCGAGCCAGTCGGCGGGCGGGCGGGAGTCCGCGTCGAGTCGGGCGATGATGTCTCCGGATGCCGCGTCGTAGCCCGCTGAGGCTGCCGGGAAGATGCCGCGCAGCGGCTCCACGACCACGATGGCGCCGGCCGCTCGGGCCACGTCGCCGGTGTCGTCGTCGCTGCCGTTGTCGACCACGATGATCTCATCGGCAGGGCGAAGCTGCGTATCGAGCAGCCTCAGGCATTCCCGCAGCATGGGTCCGTCGTCGAAGGCGGGTACCACCACGGAGATCGTCGACACGTCGTGCGCACTCCTCACGGGCAGGGGAGGTCGGCGCCGGGCCTGCCGTGAGATCGATCCTACGCGTAGGATTCCGCAGGCGGGGGAGGCCCTCGCCTGCCCGTGTCGCCACAGTTCGAGGAGCCGGATGCCCGAGAAGACCGACCGTTTCGTCGCCGAGCTCGGCAGCGTCTTCACCACCTCGCCGGGCGACCTCCTCGTCGCCCGCGCCGATCGTTCCGGATGGGCTGCGCCGTCCGTTCCGCTCGGAGTCGTGCGCGCGACTGAGGTCGAGCACGTGCGCAGCACGCTTCGCCTCGCCACGGAGCTTCGCGTGCCTGTTGTGCCGCGCGGCGCCGGGACGGGGCTGGCCGGCGGGGCCGCCGGCTCGGCCGGCGAGGTCGTCCTCGACCTCTCCGGCATGAACCGGATTCTCGAGATCGCGCCGGAGGACGAGCTGGCGGTCGTCGAACCGGGCGTGATCAACACAAACCTCGACGACGCGCTCGCGCCGCACGGCCTCTGGTTCGCGCCCGATCCGGCGAGCAAGGCCATCTCGACGGTGGGCGGCAACATCGCGACGAACGCCGGAGGGCTGCTCTGCGCCAAGTACGGCGTCACCCGCGAGTCGGTGCTCGCGCTCGCCGTCGTGCTGGCGGACGGCCGCCTGATCCGCACCGGGCATCGCACCGTGAAGGGTGTGACCGGCTACGACCTGACGGCTCTGTTCGTCGGCTCCGAGGGCACACTCGGCGTCATCGTCGAGGCGACAGTGCGCGCGCTGCCGCGGCCCGCACCCGCCGCTGCGACGGTGGTGGGGTTGTTCGGCTCGGTGCGGGAGGCGGCATCCGCTTCGGCCGCGATCACGGCAGCGCGGCTCCGACCTGCGCTGTGCGAGTTGATCGATGCGGCGGCGCTTCGTCGGGTCGCGGACTATCTCGCGGCGAGCGGCGCCGATTCCCCACGGTTCGGGTCGGCGAACACCGATGCCCGGTTCGCGGCCGATCTGCTCGGCGAAGGGGAGCCCGGCGCCTCCCTCATCGTGCAGTTCGACGACGCGGATGCCTCCGCTCGCGCCGCGCGCGTGGTCGAACTCGTGCGTGGCGTGGGCGGCACCGCGCGTGTCTCGTCGGACCGGCAGGAGGTCGAGAGCCTCCTCGAACTGCGGCGCGCGTTCCATCCGGCACTGGTGGCCGGTGGCGAGGTGCTCATCGAGGATGTCTCGGTGCCGCGCTCGAGGCTGGCGGACATGTTCGACGAGATCGTGCGCATCGAGAACGAGTACGGCGTGAGCATCCCGACGGTCGCGCACGCGGCGGACGGCAACCTGCACCCGAACTTCGTCTACGACGGCACAGAGGTGCCCGACGTCATCTGGCGCGCGGCCGACGATCTATTCACCACGGCCATCCGCCTGGGCGGCACCCTCACCGGTGAGCACGGCGTCGGGGTGCTCAAGCGGCGCTGGCTGCGCGACGAGCTCGGCGACGACGCCTACGACCTGCAGCGCCGCATCAAGGGCGTGTTCGACCCGCTCGGCATCCTCAACCGGGGCAAGGTGTTCGGGTGACGTCGCCTTCCCCGTCGCTGCCGATCGTCCCGCAGCGCCCGCGTACCCGCGCGAGCACTGTCGTGTGGACCATCATCGGCCTCATCCTGCTTGTGCAGCTGCTGGTCGTCGTGTTCGCCTATCTGGTGCTGGCGCTCGGCCCGGAGCTCGTGGCCGTCAGCGCCGCGCTCGCCCTGATCCCTCTCGCCATCGTGCTGGTGACCGCCACCTGGATCGACGCGTGGGAGCCGGAGCCGTTCGCGGCCAAAGCGTTCGCGTTCCTGTGGGGAGCGGCCGCAGCGATCGCCATCGCCCTGCTGTTCGACCTCGGACAGCATTTCTTCACGCTCATTCCGGAGGACTCCGTGTTCTCCGCCGTGGTGCGTGCGCCGCTCGTGGAGGAATCGGCGAAGGGTGCGGCGCTGCTCATCCTCGTCTTCGCCGTACGGCACACGTTCGACGGGCCGATCGACGGCATCGTGTATGCGGCGTTCACCGCAGGCGGCTTCGCGTTCGTCGAGAACATCCAGTACTTCGGCCTGGCGCTGCTCGACGGCGGTGCGAACGAGGCTGCGTCGGTGTTCGTGCTGCGGGCGCTGTTCTCACCGTTCGCTCACGTGCTCTTCACGTCGTGCACCGGGTTCGCGCTCGGACTGGCAGCGCGCCGGCGCGGCGTGCTGCGCATTTTCGGGGCGTTCCTCCTCGGACTGCTCGTGGCAGTCATGCTGCACTCCGTGTGGAACTTCGCCGGGTACGTCGGATTCTGGGGCGTGTACGTCTTCTTCGAGCTGCCGGTGTTCATCGGCGCGGTGATCGCTGTCGTGCTGCTGCGCGTGCGCGAACAGCACCTCACCCGCGACCGGCTCGACGACTACGGCCGCGTCGGCTGGTTCACGCCGAACGAGGTGGCCTTGTACGGAACGCGCGCCGGACGACGTCGCGTACGCGCGTGGGCGAAGAGCTGTGGCGGTGAGGCTCCGGCACTCGTGCGCCGTATGGTGCGCGACACCACGCGGCTGGCGATGGACCGGCAGCGAGTGGTCAAGGGCTGGGCGGATGCCGACACCCGGGCCGAGGAGAGCGCCATGCTCGCGCAGATCGCCGCGTTGCGTTCCCGGCTCTACTCGATCGGCTGACGCGGGCAGGAGCCGATCGACGACAAAACTCGCCGCCCGGTGGTGCGGCACTGCCGGCAGCCGAATCCGAGCGGCGAGTTGGTCTAACCCCAGGGTGCCTGGCGACGCGCGCGAATGCAAGCATTTCGTTCCCACGGTCTTGGCCAGAAGCGCTCGGCCGTCGCCCGGGGCGACACCTCTCATACCGTCGCTCCTGCTGCGGCCGGCGACGTCGCCGTGCATGTCGGCGAGGGCCGTTTCGCTCTCGGCGTCGGTGCGCACTTTGACCCGGTCTGCCCGCGTGCCCTTGGATGGAGGAATGAGCGATTCGCAGAAGACCAAGCCCGAGATCGACGCGCCACAGGGACCGGCCCCGGAGCAACTCGTGATCGTCGACCTTGTGGAGGGCGACGGCACGGAGGCCGCACCGGGCGCGACCGTCGACGTGCACTACCTCGGGGTCGACTACGACTCCGGCGAGGAGTTCGACTCGTCGTGGAGTCGCGGTCAGTCCATCCAGTTCCCGTTGCGCGGTCTGATCCAGGGCTGGCAGGACGGCATCCCCGGCATGAAGGTCGGCGGGCGCCGTCAGCTGACCATCCCGCCGGAGCTGGCCTACGGTCCGGCCGGCACCGGACATCCGCTCGGCGGCAAGACGCTGATCTTCGTGATCGACCTGCTCGACGTCAAGTAGGAGTGCGCACAGGCTTTTCCCTCTGACTCCACGCGATGCATCCGCGGCCTCACGGCTTCGGATGCATCGCGTCGTATCGGGGGAAGGTGCGCTGCAGCCGCAGGATGAACGCGAGCGCCACGATGATCACGAGTCCGCCGAACAACGGCGGGAACCACAGGGCGACGAGCGCGGCCGCAGCCCCCGCGTAGAGGTCGCCGACACGGGGGCCGCCGGTGACCACGACGGTGTAGACGCCCTGGATGCGCCCGCGCATGGTGTCGGGCGCCGCCGTCTGCAAAATGGTCTGGCGGAAGATCGCCGACACGTTGTCGGCGGCGCCGGCGCCCGCGAAGAGCACGCAGGCGATCGCGATGGCGGGAACGCTCGCATTCGCGGCATCGAACGAGCCGAACCACCCGGTCGCCAGCAGCGCCAACTCGACGCCGAGGCCGAGGGTGAAGACTCCGAAGACGATGATCGCGCGCACGACCGCCAGTCCCTGCATCCGCACATGCCCGAGCGGACCGGAGAACACACTGGAGACGAGGGCGCCGATCGCGAACGCCGCCGTGAGCACACCCACGGTGATGGCGCCGCCGCCGAGGACGAGAGCGCCCGCCGCAGGCAGGATCACGCGCGGCTGACCGAAAGTCATGGCGATGATGTCGACGACGAACGACATGCGCACGTTCGGCGCGGTCTTGAGAAAGCGCAGGCCCTCCACGATGGATGCCCATCCCGGCCTCGCCGCGTCGCCCTCGGGGATGATCGGCGGCAGCGTCGCGATGCCGAGGAACGCGAAGACGAACATCACGACGTCGACCGAGTACGTCCAGCCGTATCCCACCGTGGCCACGAGCACGCCGGCCAAGGCAGGACCGACTGTCACCATGACCCCGCTGGAGATGCCGCCCAGCGCGGACGCCGCGGGAAGCAGCTCGCGGCCGAGGAGCCGGGGCAGGATGGCCATCCGCGTGCTGCTGATCACGGTTGCGGCCACGGAATTCAGAGTCGTCAACACGTAGAGGAACCACACGTTGTCGACATGGAACCAGGCCAGAAGCGCGATGCAGAGCGTCGAGGTCCAGGCCACGATCGCCGACAGCAGCGCGACTCGGCGGCGGTCGAACACGTCGGCGAGCATGCCGCCGTAGATGCCGAAGAACACCATGGGCACGAGCGCGAACAGCGCCACGCCGGAGACCGCGAGCGTCGACTTCGTGAGGTCGTAGACCTGCAGCCCGATCGCGACGATGGTCATCTGCCCGCCGATGCCGGAGATCGCGCCGCCGAGCCAGAGCCGGGCGAACGCCGGACTGCGCCTGAGCGGGGTCAGATCGGCGAAGACCGATCGTCGCGCCGTGGCCTGAGCTCCCGCAGACGAAGACGCCGACGCCGACGGCGACTCGGTCCGGGCCGGCTGCGGGCTTTTCGGATCCGCCGGTCCACCGCCGGCCGTAGGGTCGTGCGGCACGAATCCCGACGCTAACACGCGGCGCGCGAACGGGCCGGCGGCGCCGACTCCGCCCGCACGGGCCGGCGCCGACCCCGCCCGCACGGGCCAGCGTTGTCGCTCACCGCAGACGGTCGCTCTCACCGCCGGGGCACGACGTGATGCGCACCTTCCTCAGAGAAGCCGGTCCGGGTCGTCGTTCACGGCGACCTCGATGACGACCTTGCCCTGCGTGTGCCCGGATGCCACCGCATCCTGTGCCGCGGACGCCTCCTGAAGCGGGAACGTCGACTGCACCGCGGGGCGGAGCCGGCCGGAGTCGACGAGTTCGGCGATGGCGGCGAGCGCATGGCCGTCCGGCTCGACGAGGATTCCCGTGGCACGCACGCCACGCGCCCGTGCCGCGGCCGCCAACTGGGGAGCAACGCCTCCCGGAACTCCGATGTAGAGCCCGCCCGGCTTGACGATGGCGATGGACGGTGTACCCGTCGTCGCCGGATCGCCGACGAGGTCGAGCGCGAGGTCGACGTCGTCGATCCGCTCGGCGAAGTGTGCGGTGCGATAGTCGACGAACTCCTGCACGCCCAGTGATCGCAGGAAGTCCTCGCGTGCTCCGCTGGCGACGCCGATCACGTGGGCTCCGCGGGCGAGCGCGATCTGCACGGCCACGTGCCCGACGCCGCCCGACGCCGCATGCACGAGGACGCGTTGACCGCGCTGCACATCGGCGGTGTCGACGAGCGCCTGCCATGCTGTGAGCGCGGCGAGCGGCAGCGCGGCGGCCTCGACATGGCCGATCGTCCTCGGCTTGCGGGCGAACTGCCTCGACGGGGCAGTGACGTAGTCGGCGTACGCTCCCGCTTCACGGGGGAACCAGGGCATGCCGTACACCTCGTCGCCGGGCTTGAGGGTGGTGACGCCGAAGCCCACGGCATCGACCACGCCCGAGACATCCCAGCCCGCGCCCAAGGGCAGCGCGTACGGCACACCGCCGACACCGTGCCCCTCCCTCGTCTTCCAGTCGACAGGATTCACCCCTGCGGCATGCACCCGCACGCGCACCTCGGTGGGGAGCGGCACCGGCACGGGTACGTCGGTCAACCGCAGCACCTCTGAGCCGCCGAAGGCGTTCTGTCGAATCGCTCGCATCGTGTCGTCGGTCATCGTGTTCTCCTTCTGGACGGCGTCTGAGGCCGACCGCCTAGACCGTATGGTTTCGGTAGTGGTTACCCGCAAGGGGGATCAGTCACCGAAAGGAACCAGGAGCACCGATGGAAGCCTGCGCCACGGGAAAGCACGACACGCACAACGTCTATGAAGCGCAATGCCCGTGCCGGTCCTTGCTCGAGCTGCTCGCGAACAAATGGACTGCGCTCGCGATCGGCGGTCTCGAAGCCGGGCCGATGCGATTCGGCGCGCTCAAGAAGCTGCTGGGCGGCGTCAGCCCGAAGGTGCTCACCCAGACGCTTCGGCGTCTGGAGGACTCGGGGCTCGTCCTTCGCACGGTCTATCCCTCCGTCCCCGCGCACGTCGAGTACGAGCTCACGCAGCTCGGGCGCAGCGTCGCCGAACCACTGCGCGACCTGCGTGTCTGGGTGGAGCGCCACCTCGACGACGTCGTCGGCCCCGATCGGGGACGCGACCTGACGCTGCTCGGCCGCTGACGCGCATCCGGCGCACCACGCACGGGTGCGTCGCTCTCGGTCGGTGCGGCTTCCCCGCCGCGCGTAGTGTTGCCTGGTGAGTCGTGCGCGTGAACAACTGGACCGTCTGCTGGTGAGCGTTCCGGACTTTCCCGAGCCGGGCATCCTGTTCCGCGACCTGGCACCGGTGTTCGCCGACGGCGATGCGTTCCACGCCATCGTCGACGACCTCGCCTCGCAGTTCGATGGCCGCTTCGATGCGGTCGCCGGCGTCGAAGCCCGCGGGTTCGTGCTGGCGGCGGCGGTGGCGTACGCATCCGGATCGGGCGTGCTCGTGGTCCGCAAAGCGGGAAAGCTTCCGGGAGCGGTGCTGAGCGAGACGTACGACCTGGAGTACGGGTCGGCGAGTCTGGAGCTCGAGCCGGATCGCCTGCCGCGTGGCTCCCGGGTTCTCGTCC
The DNA here is from genome assembly GCF_000421825.1 of Humibacter albus DSM 18994. Classification (GTDB taxonomy): domain Bacteria; phylum Actinomycetota; class Actinomycetes; order Actinomycetales; family Microbacteriaceae; genus Humibacter; species Humibacter albus. The sequence continues at coordinate 75,622 of NZ_ATXT01000018.1, read as the reverse complement.
TCGACGACGTCTTGGCCACCGGCGGCACGCTGGCCGCCTCGGCGCGGCTCATCGAACGGGCGGGCTATTCGGTGGCGGGCTTCGGTGTCGTGCTCGAGCTGGCGGAACTCGGTGGGCGAGCGCGGCTGGCCGACGTGCCCGCCTACAGCATCGCCGCGCTCTGACCTGCCGGCCGAGGGTCGCTCTCGTGGGGTGAGAACCTCGTCGCGTCGCGCCAGTCCCGCTCGGCGGATTCGTAGGCTGGGGGCATGAGCGTGGATGAAGCGGCGCCCCGTGCGAGGCGAGGCGGCGGGGCCGGCGCATCCGACCGGCCGGTCGTCGCGACGGCGCAGGGGCGTGTGCGCGGAGTTCGCGAGGGCGAAGTCTTCGCGTTCAGGGGCATCCCGTACGCGGCGCCCCCGGTGGGTGACCTCCGCTTCCGGTCCCCACGGCCTGCGACGGCCTGGGACGACGTGCGCGACGCGGCCGAATTCGGGCCCATTGCGCCCCAGCCGGTGCTCGGTCCGTCGGGCCCTCAACATCGGCCGATGAGCGAGGACTGCCTCACTGTCAACGTCATCACCCCCGACCTCGGTGCTGTCGGCCTTCCCGTGATGGTGTGGATCCACGGCGGCGCGTACTACGTCGGCTCGTCGGCCGACCCGCTGTACGACGGCGCCCGGTTGGCTGCGCGCGGCGTCGTGCTCGTCACGTTCAACTACCGCATCGGCGCCCTCGGCTACCTCGATCTGTCGTCGTTCTCCACCGGCGACGACGTCTTCGAGAGCAATCTCGGGCAGCGCGACCAGCTGGCGGCGCTCGCCTGGGTGCGCGACAACATCCGCTCTTTCGGGGGTGACCCCGACACCGTCACCCTGTTCGGCGAGTCATCGGGCGCGGGCGCCGTGACGACGATGCTCACCACGCCGAGCGCACAAGGCCTGTTCCAGCGCGCCATCGCGCAGAGCTCGCCGGTGGGCAGCGTCTACACATCGCAGACCGCGCGGGTGTCGGCAGAGCGCTTCCTGCGCAGACTCGAGATCGGTCAGGATGCCGTGCATCGCCTTCGCCGCCTCCCGCCCGCGGCGCTCGTCGAGGCCTGCACGCGGCTGATCGTGGAGAGCAGCAGCCGAGAGCCGGGCACGATCCCGGTGGCGCCCGTGGTCGACGGCGATCTCGTTCCCGAGTACCCGCTCACCGCCATGGCGCGCGGTGACGCGCTGCACATCCCGCTCCTGATCGGCACGAACCGCGATGAGTCCATGCTGTTCCGGCTCCTGCGCTCGCCGATCGTCCCCAATTCATCCGCGACGGTGCAGCGCATGGTCGAGCGGCTGGGCACGCCGGAGGCGCTCGCGTTGCCCGCCGGCTACCGCGGCTACCCGCATCTGCGCGCTGCGCTGCGGCTGTCGACGGATGCCGCCTTCCGCATGCCGACCATCTGGGCCGCATCCGCGCACAGCCGTTTTGCGCCGACCTACATGTACGAGTTCGACTTCACACCGCCGCTGTTGCGCGTCGCGGGGCTGGGCGCCATGCACGGCGCGGAGCTCGTGCACGTGTTCGGGGGAGCGGTTCCCTATTTTCTGCGGGCCGGAGCGACGGCATCCGGGCGCCGGCTCACCGCGCGCATTCAGCAGCGCTGGACGACGTTCGCCTCCCTCGGCGACCCGAATCCGCTCGGCGTGCAGCCGGTCTGGCCGCGCTACGACGTCGAGTCCCGTCGCACCTTCGTGTTCTCCGGCAAGGACCGCGTCGTCTCCGACCCGCACGGTGAACTGCGCCGGGCGTGGGGAGACGAGATCATCGCGTTCCGGTGACAAGTGGCGCTCGCCGAGGCGGCCTTGCCCGAGGCCGTGGGCAGCGTTCCGCGGCTCGCGGCGAACCATCGGGCGTGTCTCGAACACGGCAGGTAGTGTCGATCCGGTAGTTCAACGACCTGGCCGGGTGGGGGCATCCGCCGGCAGGAGAGGAGACCACTGGTGGCACCGACGAGGAAGACCGGCACGAGCGCGAAGCCGACCGCCACAGAGTCCGTCGAGGAGCTCTTCGATCAGTCGGAAGAGCGCTCTTCTCGGGACGCGTCAGCGCCGGTATCCGGTCCGAAGCGCGATTCTGCGCAGACGGCGGAGTCCGCCTCGAGTGCAGAGCCCGCGACGACCCAGGCGGGTCCGCCGGCGCAGGAGCCCGCGTCCACTCAGGAGCCCGCGTTCGCTCAGGAGCCCGAAGGTACCGCTGCACAGGCCGCCTCATCCGCGGCAACACCGCAGCCCACCTCATCCGCGGCAACACCGAAGCCCGCCGAGCCCGTCGCTCCCGCGCCGTTGCCGCCACTCAGCGCCACGCAGCTTCTCAACGATCCGCTGCTCGGAACACACGACGCGATCATCTTCGACCTCGGACTCAAGCTGCGCTGGGCCGCGATCATGTATGCCGCTCTGGGCGTCGTCGCATCCTGGCTGCTCGCCGCTGTGGTGGCGATCGCCACGCGCGACGCCATAGCCTTCGCCTGGGCCATCGCCGCCACCGTGCTCGTCGCGGTGGGCGCCGTCTGGTACTTCGCGGATGTCTCCACCCGCTTCTCGACGGTCGATGCCTACCGGCGAGCCAAGACTCCCCAGGCGGTCGCCCGGCTCGACCGCGGATCGGTCGTGGGCCTCTACAGCGTGATCGGTGCCTGGATCGGTATCGGGCTGGCCGCGCTCGCCGTCGTCGCGGGCGTGGTCACCGCGGTGCTCACACTCGCCGTCGGAGCGGCCGGCTGGGCCTGGTTCTTCGGTGCCGCGCCGACCGTGCTCCTCTACCTCTACGGGTTCCTGGCACTGCACTACCGGCTGCTGGAGAGGACCCGCGACGCCGTCGCCTGATTCTTCCCTCTCGTGGGGCCGCGCGGTGCTGACACCGTGCCTCTGGAGCGGGCGATGAGACCCATTCCGGCCTGCTAGACTCTTCAGGTTGCCGTCAGAACGGCCGCGGAGAAAGAGCGCCCAGGCATCCCGCCTGCGGCACCGCGCAACGAGAGGAAGGGGATCGAATCTATGGCACTCGATGCAGATGTCAAGAAGGCGATCATCGAAGAGTACGCAACCCACCCCGGTGACACCGGATCCCCAGAGGTTCAGGTCGCGATCCTGACCAAGCGGATCAAGGACCTCACCGAGCACCTCAAGGAGCACAAGCACGACCACCACTCGCGTCGTGGCCTGCTGCTGCTCGTGGGTCAGCGTCGCCGCCTGCTGGGTTACCTGCAGGAGATCGACATCAGCCGTTACCGCTCGCTCATCGAGCGTCTCGGCCTGCGACGCTGAGCGTCGCAGCTCGTCCTGAGCGGGTCCGCTCGGGCCCGTCGAAGGGTCGATAAGGCTCAGCCGCATGGCACTCTTCGCGTGACAACGCGAACTTCTTGCCCGATGCCCCGTCACTTCGGTGACGGGGCATCGTCGTTTCTGGTTCCCAGCCCGGGCGGCGGCACCGGGCGCGGCAGCGCGGAGGTTCGGCGCGCGAAGGCTCAGCCTGCGGAGGTTCGGTGTGCGGCGGCGTCCGCGCCGGCGAGTTCCGCGACGATCTCGCGGGTGCCTCGACTCCACGGGGCGCCGTGCCCGGGGAGCACCCACGTGGCGTCGATGGTGGCGAGCTTCTGGTGGGAGCCGCGCGCGGCATCCGTGTCGTCCGTGAACGGGGCGGGCTGGGGCCCGCGGCGCCCGGTCAGCACGTGACGCGTCGTGAGCGCGTCGCCGACGAAGACGGCGTCAACGGCCGGCACCACGACGGCGACGCTTCCTGCCGAATGGCCGGGAAGAGACACGATGCGGGGGCTTCCCGGCAGATCGAGCACGTCGCCGTCGTGAACCGGAACGACCTCGGTGAGGTAGGTCGCGCGCATCCCTTCGCGGCGCATCGCGTACCAGAGGAATCGCGCGGTCGCACCGAGACGCCACCGCCCCCATGCCGGATGCGACGACACCTCGCCGCGGGCGCGCGCGGCATCCGCCTCGTGCACGTAAACCGGAACGCCGCGCTCACGACGCAGTCGCTCCGCGTAGCCGATGTGGTCGGTGTCGCCGTGCGTGAGAACGACGCCTCGGATGTCTTCCACCCGCCGGTCCATCGACTTCAGCTCGTTCTCCAGGTCGCGGTATTGCCCGGCGATGCCGGCGTCGACCAGCGTGAGACCGTCCGGGGCCTCGATGAGGTAGGCGGCGATGATGTCGTTTCCGACGCGGTGCAGGCCGGGCGCGAGTCGCATGGTCGGGTCCTTTCGAGCGTTGTACTGTGGTGATGGCTACGATAAGTAGCCTTGAAGGCTAATGTCAATAGCTAAGGTTTGTCGGACAAGGAGGACGAGGATGCCCGCTCCCGTGCGCACCACCAACGAGCAGATCTTCACCGCAGCGCTCGACCTCGTCGATGCCGGCGGTCCGCAGGCCCTGACCATGCACGCGGTCGCCGCACGCGTCGGCGTGCGCGCCCCGTCGCTCTACAAGCGCATCGAGAGCAGAGACCATCTGCTCGGTCGGGTGGCCGAGGACGTCACGGAACGGCTCGCCACCGTGCTGGAGTCGGCTCGATCCGCAGCGGAGGACGATCCACGCAGCGACCTCGTCGCGATGGCGCACGCTGTGCGCGCGTATGCCCACGCGCATCCGAATCTGTTCCGTCTGCTTTTCGATCGGTCCCCGGGATCCGCCGGTCCCTCGCTCCAAGCCCTCCGGCACTCGAGCGCGCCGGTACTGGCCGCTTGTGCTCGGCTCGCCGGCGAGGAGCACGCGCTCGAGGCCGCGCGCACCGTCACCGCCTGGATGTACGGATTTCTCACCATGGAGCTCGCCGGCGCGTTCCAGCTCGGCGGTGATCCTGAGGCGGCATTCGAGTTCGGTGCGTCCGCGGTGGCCGCAGCGGTCGATCGTCGCGAACCCGCCCGCTGAGGCGGGACGGTAGCCGACCCGCTCACCGTGCTCCCTCTGGCCCCTACCATGCCCGACGTCGTAGTCTGAAGGTGACGTGCGGCAACGGTGCCGCGCGGGCCGGCGACGCCACAAGCATTCGCCGGTCACGAACGATGAAGGCTGCGTACAACGATGCTCACCATCCGTCCTGGTACAGACACGTCCACCCGTCGCGGGCAGCTCGCCCGGCTGATCGCTCCCGACGGTGAGAGGCTGCACGACTCCGATCTCGATCCCTGGGTCGCGGATGTCTTCCCCGAGCAATTGCTGTCGCTGTACGAGGACATGGTGGTCGCCCGCCGCATCGATACCGAGGCCACCGCCCTGCAGAGGCAGGGGCAGCTCGTGCTGTGGCCACCGTTGATCGGGCAGGAGGCGGCGCAGATCGGCTCGGCGCGCGCGCTGCGAATCGATGACTTCGTCTTCTCGAGCTATCGGGAGAACGCCGTCGCTTACGTGCGCGGCGTCACGATGACCGACCTGCTGCGCGTGTGGCGCGGCTCGCAGTTCTCGGGTTGGAACCCGTTCGACGTCGGCATGGCGACGCCGACCGTCATCATCGGCGCGCAGACGCTGCACGCCGTCGGCTATGCCATGGGCATCACGAAAGACGGCGCCGACGCGGCGTCGATCGCCTACTTCGGCGACGGCGCCACCAGCGAGGGCGACACGAACGAGGCCATGGTCTTCGCGGCGGCCTATCGCGCTCCCGTGGTGTTCTTCTGTCAGAACAACCAGTACGCCATTTCGGAGCCGGTGGGACTGCAGTCGCAGAAGCCGCTTGCCGATCGGGCGCCCGGGTTCGGCATTCCGAGCATCCGCGTCGACGGCAACGATGTGCTCGCCGTGCTCGCGGCCACGCGCATGGCTCTCGAGGGCGCGCGCACCGGCAACGGTCCGATGTTCATCGAGGCGGTCACCTATCGCATGGGTCCGCACACGACCTCGGACGACCCGACCCGATACCGGGAGCCGGCGGAGCTGGAGACGTGGAAGGAACTCGATGCGATCGAGCGCACGCGCCTGCTGCTCGTCTCCGACGGCGTGCTCACGGCCGAGCGCGAGGCACTCGTCGCCGACCGGGCGAAGGCGGTGGCGAAGGAGCTGCGCGACGGATGCCTGTCGTTGCGCGCCCGCGACCCCCTCACGATCTTCGACGACGTGTACGCCGAGCCACCGGCATCCTTGACGCGGCAGCGCGACGACTACGCCGCGTATCTGGCCTCGTTCGTCACCGGTGATGAGGAGGCGACACGATGAGTCAGCTCACACTCGCGAAGGCGATCACGACAGGACTCGCGGATGCGCTGGAAGCGGACGACCGCGTCGTGCTGATGGGCGAGGACATCGGCAAGCTCGGTGGGGTGTTTCGCGTCACCGACGGGCTGCAGGCTCGCTTCGGCGAGGACCGGGTCATGGACACCCCGCTCTCGGAGGCCGGCATCATCGGCACGGCAGTGGGTCTCGCGTATCGCGGCTATCGCCCGGTCTGCGAGCTGCAGTTCGACGGGTTCGTATTCCCGGGCTTCGACCAGGTCGTCGCCCAGGTCGCCAAGATGCGCTACCGCACCCACGGTCAGGTGAGCATGCCGATCACCATCCGGGTGCCGTTCGGCGGTGGCATCGGCTCCGTCGAACACCACTCGGAGTCCCCGGAGGCGTACTTCGCGCACACGCCGGGCCTGAAGGTGGTCGCATGCTCGAACCCGCAGGACGCCTACACGATGATCCGCCAGGCCGTCGCGAGCGACGACCCGGTCGTCTTCTTCGAGCCGAAGCGCAGGTACTGGTCGAAGGGCGACGTGATTCCCGATGTCGAGGATGCTCCGTCCCTCGACAGCGCGCGCGTCGCGACCTCCGGCAGCGACGTCACCCTCGTGACGTACGGGCCGCTCGTGCAGACCGCTCTGGACGCCGCGCGAGCGGCCGAAGACGACGGCGTGAGCATCGAGGTGGTCGACCTGCGCTCGCTCGCGCCGCTGGACGAGGAAGCGCTCGTCGCCTCGGTGTCCAAGACCGGGAGACTGGTGATCGCGCACGAGGCGCAGCGCTTCGGCGGCATCGGGGCGGAGATCGCGGCGATGATCACGCAGCGCTGCTTCGGTAGTCTTCTGGCACCGCCGTTGCGGGTGACGGGTCACGACATCCCCTACCCGCCGTCGGAACTCGAAGACCACTATCTGCCCGACGTCGATCGCATGCTCGACGCGGTCGACCGCGTGATGGGAGTGCGGGTGTGAGCGTCAAGGAATTCGCGCTGCCGGATCTCGGCGAGGGCCTCACGGAGTCGGAGGTCGTGGCCTGGAAAGTCGCGGTCGGTGACACGGTGGAACTGAATCAGATCATCGCGGAGGTGGAGACGGCGAAGGCGCTCGTCGAAGTACCTTCGCCGTTCGCCGGCGTCGTGCACGAGTTACACGCCGAACCGGGGCAGACCCTGGAGGTCGGTGCCCCCCTGCTGTCGTTCGACGTCTCGGGCGACGAGGGAGCCGATACTGCGTCGGCGGCACAGGCTCAGGGGGCACCGTCGGGATCGGAAGAGGCACAAGGGGCACAGGCGCACGGTGTGGCGAGCGATCCGGAACGCGAGGCGCAGAACGGGTCCGAGCCGGAGACGTTACCCGAGCCTGTGCCGGTCGGCGCTGTGCCGGTCGGTGCTGTGCCGGTCGGTGCTGGCCCCGACGGCGCTGCCGCAGGCACGGGCGACTTCTCCGCCCCGGCGCGAGAGGAGCGCCACGAGGTGCTCGTCGGCCGCGGGCCCCGCGAGGCTTCCGAGTTGCGGCCACGTCGTCGCGCCCGGACCGGTCGCCTGGCCGAGCCGGTCGAATGGTCGCGTCCCGCGGGCGTCGGCACGCGCGAATCCTGGGTTTCGGCGCCAGGAGCGCAGGCACCGGCGGTAGAGACGGAACCGAACGCGGCGAGCACGTCAGGTGCCCACGCCTTCGAGTCAGAACCGGTCGCATCCGACGAGACCCGCGCAGCGCCCACCGGCGTACGACGCCGCACCGCCGAGGCCATGGTTCGCAGCGCGGCCGTGCCGCAGGTGACGGAGTTCCTCACGGTCGACGTGACCAAGAGCATCCGCTTGCTCGAGCGCCTCGGCAGCGCGCCCGAGTTCCGCGGCCGCCGCCTCACCGTCCTCACCCTTGCCGCGAAGGCGCTGTGCCTCGCTCTCGCCGCGACCCCGGACGCGAACAGCCGCTGGGACGAGGCGACGAACGAGATCGTCACGCCGTCCGGCGTCAACCTGGGTATCGCGGTGGCGAGCGAGCGCGGCCTGGTCGTGCCGAACATCCGCGGCGCCCAGGCGCTCAGGATGCCCGAGCTCGCCGACGCCATCGCCGCGCTCGTCGAGACGGCACGAGCCGGCCGCACCACGCCCGCCGAGCTCACGGGCGGCAGCATCACCATCACGAACGTCGGCGTCTTCGGAGTGGATGCCGGCACGCCGTTGCTGAATCCGGGCGAGTCTGCGATCCTCGCGCTCGGCGCCGTGAACAGGCGGCCCTGGGAGCACAAGGGAGAGGTGAGGCTGCGGCGCGTGATGACGTTGAGCCTCACGTTCGATCACCGGGTGATCGATGGCGAGCAGGGGTCGCGGCTGCTCCGTGACATCGGACGCGTTCTGTCCGACCCGGCCAGCGCCATCACCCTGGCGTAGTCGCGCAGGCCACCGTTCCTGGGCGAGCAGAGCAGGTCGAAGCACACACTCGCACCGTGCCGCTCAGGGGCGGATGGACGCCGGGCGCGCGGCGGCGATCGGCAGGTCGTCGCCGCGCTCTCGGTGCGTCATTGCGCGGCGGCCGGCAGCAGGCACGCGATCGCCAGCTCCCGCAGAAGCGACCCGACGAGCGGCAGCGATGGCCGGTCGGCCGTGTGCGTGCGGCTGGAGTGCGGTGTGGAGTTGATCAGGCCGAACACCGCGTGGGCGCGCACGCGCAGCAGTCGTCTGTCGTCGTCGTGCAGTTGCTCCAACACATCGACCCAGAGTTCCACGTAGGTGCGCTGCAGGGTGCGCACGCGGGTGGCATCCGCCTTCGACAGGCTGTCGAGGTCTCGGTCCTGAGCGCGAATGACATCGGGCTTCGCCAGCGCGAAGTCGACGTGGAAGTCGATGAGGGCGTGCAGCGCGTCTCGCGGCGTCGCGGCGTGCTCGACACACGCTCGGCCGCCGCTCAGCAGGCCCTCGCTCACGCCGATGAGCATGGCGGAGAGCACCGCCTGTTTGCTGTCGAAATGGCGGTAGACCGCCGGACCGCTCACGCCGGCGGCCTGGCCGAGGTCCTCGATCGAGACCCCGGCGAAACCGTGCTCGGCGAACAGCCGCGCGGCGGCAGCGAGCAGGGCCGCGCGGCGATCCGCTTTCGCTCTGCCGCGTGCCGTGGTCGCGGCCTGCGCATCGGCTGCCGCCGCGGCGTCCGACCCGCCGGGGTTCGCTCGCTGCGCACTCGCCATGCTTCGACTCTAGACATTTCGGTGAGTGATCGCTAACCTGAATTTCGGTGAACGTTCGCTAACCGAAGCGACGTGCCACGCTCAGCATCCTTCGCGCGGGCGATCCTCGCGAAAGGTCGACGATGCGGCGACGGGGCCGAGGGCCCGGACGTCGGCAGGGACGCGAGGAGGCGGCCATGGCGGTGGAGACAGAGCAGAAGGTGGAGTCCGCGCCGCTGTCGCAACGTGAGCTGGTCGACGAGTTGCGCGCGAGGCTGGCCCGAGCGGCACGGGGTGGGAGTGAGGCCGCCCGAGAGCGCCACCTCAGCCGCGGCAAGCTGCTTCCCCGCCAGCGTGTTGAGCGCCTGCTGGATGCCGGCAGTCCCTTCCTCGAGATCGCCCCGCTCGCCGCGTTCGGCATGTACGACGATCAAGCACCGGGCGCCGGCGTCATCGCGGGCATCGGCCTGGTCGCCGGGCGGCACGTCATGATCGTGTGCAACGACGCCACGGTCAAGGGCGGCACCTACTTTCCGATGACGGTCAAGAAGCACCTGCGAGCACAGGAGATCGCCGCGGAGAACCGGCTCCCGTGCATCTACCTCGTCGACTCGGGCGGCGCCTACCTGCCGATGCAGGACGAGGTGTTCCCCGACCGCGACCACTTCGGGCGCATCTTCTTCAACCAGGCTTCGATGTCGGCCGCGGGCATCCCTCAGCTGGCGGCCGTGCTCGGCTCCTGCACGGCCGGCGGCGCCTACGTGCCCGCGATGAGCGACGAGAGCGTCATCGTGCGCGGACAGGGCACCATCTTCCTCGGTGGCCCGCCCCTGGTGAAGGCGGCGATCGGCGAGGTGGTGACCGCCGAGGAGCTCGGCGGGGGAGAGGTGCACTCGCGCGTCTCCGGCGTGACCGATCACCTGGCCGAAGACGACGAGGATGCCCTCCACACCCTGCGAGACATCGTCGCCACTCTGCGGCCCGACTCCGAGCCGGCCTGGCGCGTGGCCGAGAGCGCGCCCCCGGCGAAGAGTCCGGCATCGCTGCTCGACGTCGTCCCGGTCGACCTGCAGAGCGCCTACGACGTGCACGAGGTGATCGATCGCCTCGTCGACGCGCAGACATTCACCGAATTCAAGCCGGAATACGGCCCGACACTGGTGACCGGGTTCGCCCGCCTGCACGGGCATCCGGTGGGCATCGTCGCCAACAACGGCGTGCTGTTCAGCGAATCAGCGCTGAAGGGGGCGCACTTCATCGAGCTCTGCGACGCCCGCGGCATTCCGCTGGTGTTCCTGCAGAACATCTCCGGTTTCATGGTCGGCAAAGACGCCGAAGCAGGCGGCATCGCGAAGCACGGCGCCAAGATGGTCACCGCGGTTGCGACCACCAGGGTGCCCAAGCTCACCGTGGTGATCGGCGGCTCGTTCGGCGCCGGCAACTACTCCATGTGCGGACGGGCGTACTCGCCCCGATTCCTCTGGATGTGGCCGGGAGCCCGGGTGTCGGTGATGGGCGGCCGACAGGCGGCTTCCGTGCTCGCCACCGTGCGGAGGGACGGCCTTCGCAAGCGCGGCGAGACGTGGAGCGCCGAGGCGGAGGAGGCGTTCGCCGCGCCCATCCGCGACCGCTACGAGGAGCAGGGCAGCCCTTACTACTCGACCGCGCGCCTCTGGGACGACGGGGTGATCGACCCGGCCGACACCCGCACGGTGCTCGGACTCGCTCTCGACGTGGTCTCCCGGGCTCCGCTCCCGGCGGCGGGCGAGCCCCGATTCGGCCTCTTCAGGATGTGATCGCCATGACCGAAGATCGAAGACTGTTCGGCACCGTACTCGTCGCCAATCGCGGCGAGATCGCGCGGCGGGTGATCCGCACGTTGCGCGGGTTGGGCATCCGTTCCGTCGCCGTCTACAGCGATGCGGATGCCGGTGCCCTTCATGTGCGCGAGGCCGACGTCGCGTACCGCATCGGACCTGCCGAGGCGTCACGCAGCTATCTGGACATCGATGCGGTGCTTCAGGCAGCGCGACGGTCAGGTGCGGAGGCGATCCATCCCGGTTACGGCTTCCTGTCCGAGAACGCCGCCTTCGCCCGCGCCTGCGAGCGCGCCGGGATCGTCTTCGTGGGGCCGCCTGCGAGTGCGATCGAGGCCATGGGCGACAAGGTCAGCGCCAAGCGTCTCGTCGCCGAGCACGGCGTGCCCGTCACGGCGGGCGTCGACGACCGGACTCTCGACGACGACGCGCTCGCCGCGGCGGCGGAACGCCTCGGGATGCCGGTGCTCGTCAAACCGTCTGCCGGCGGCGGCGGTATGGGCATGGTCGAGGTGCGCGAGGCATCCGTGCTGCCCGACGCCCTGCGCACGGCTCGCAGGGTCGCCAAGGCGGCCTTCGGCGATGACGCGCTGTTCGTGGAGCGGCTCGTCGAACGGCCGCGGCACATCGAGGTGCAGGTGCTCGCGGACGCGCACGGCAGCGCCGTGCACCTGGGGGAGCGCGAGTGCACGCTGCAGCGCCGCCACCAGAAGGTGATCGAAGAGGCTCCCTCTCCGGCGGTCGACGACGCGCTCCGCGCTCGGCTGGGGGAGGCCGCGTGCGCCGTCGCGCGCAGCGTCGGCTACACCGGCGTCGGAACCGTCGAGTTCCTCGTGCCCGCCGACGACCCGGCGTCGTTCTCGTTCATGGAGATGAACACGCGGCTGCAGGTCGAGCATCCGGTGACCGAACTGGTGGCGGGCGTCGGCGCATCGCACGGCATCGACTTGGTCGAGCAGCAGCTGCGCGTAGCGGCCGGTGAGGCGCTGTCGTTCCGGCAGGAGGACGTGCGGTTCACCGGTCACGCCGTCGAAGCGCGCGTGTACGCGGAGGATCCGGACCGGGGGTTCCTGCCGGCCACCGGACGCGTGCGGGCACTGCACGAGGCCGTGGGAGAGGGCATCCGCATCGACGGCATGCTGACGTCCGGGCTCGAGATCACCGACGACTACGACCCGATGCTGTGCAAGGTCATCGCGTTCGGAACCGACCGCGACCAGGCGTTCGAACGGCTCTCCCGCGCGCTGCGGGAGACCTGCGTGCTGGGCGTGACGACGAACGTGTCGTTCCTCGTCGATCTCGTCGACGATCCGCAGGTGCGCGCCGGCCGGCTCGACACGGGACTCATCGAACGCACGCTGAAGACGGCCGATGCAGCGGGGCCGCGCGCCTCGGGCAGTGCCGCTGTCGCGGATTCCGCCGGGTCCCACGCGGCCACCGAGGCACTGCTGGCCGCCGCACTGCTGGTTCACGACGACCGGTGGCGTACCGGATCGGACGCGCCGTGGTCGCGACCGACCGGCTGGCGCCTTGGTGCGCCCGCTCCGGTGCGCTATGCGTTCGCGGACCGCGACGGAGCCGTGACCACGATCGCGGTCGACGGCGCGCCGAGCCACGTGCGACTCGCCGTCCTCGGCGGCTCGGACGAGCCGGATGACCCCGGCCGGCCAGGGCGACTGCTGGAGCGTGGGGGCGACCGGATGCTCGTGCAGCTGGACGCGCGCGCCCTCGCCTTCCGAGCGGTGCGCGACGGCGACGACGTCTGGATGTTCCGCGACGGCACGACACGACTGTTCCGTCTGCTCCCGTCGGCCCGTTCGGCCGCCGAACGGGGCACTGCCGCCGGTACGGCGCAGGCCGGTTCGGATCCACGACTGCGCTCGCCCATGCCCGGCACCGTGGTGAGCATCGACGTGGCCGACGGCGATCGGGTCGAGGCGGGCACGGGCATCCTCGTCATCGAGGCGATGAAGATGGAGCATCGTCTCGCCGCGCCCGGCGCCGGCATCGTGCGACTCGCGGCAGCCGTGGGCGACCGCGTCGCCGCCGACCAGGAACTGGCACTCATCGATCCGGACCCCACGAAGGAAGGACGACCATGACCGACACCGCCACGCCTCGGGTGCACAGCGCACAGAATGCGCTCGGCGACGATCCGAGGCTCACCGACGAGCATCGGGCACTGCGAGCGAAGGTGCGCGAGTTCGCAGACCACGTCGTGGCGCCGCAGGCGTACCACTACGACACCCAACGACAGCTGCCGATGGCGATCATCGCCCAGATGGGGCAGCTCGGGCTCTTCGGGCTTCCGTTCCCCGCCGAGTACGGGGGCACCGGCAAGGACTACCTGTCGCTCTGCATCGCCGTGGAGGAGCTCGCCAGGGTCGATCAGTCCATCGCTGTCACGCTCGAAGCGGGCATCGGTCTGGGCGTGATGCCGATCTTCCGCTACGGCACCGAGGAGCAGCGGGCACGGTGGCTGCCCGACCTCACCGCAGGGCGTGCGCTCGCCGGATTCGGCCTCACCGAGGCCGATGCGGGCTCCGATGCCGGCGCGACCCAGACGGTCGCCCGCGAAGACGGCGATGATTGGGTGATCGACGGCACCAAGCAGTTCATCACCAATTCCGGTACGCCGATCACGTCGCTGGTGACCATCACGGCCGTCACCGGTGAACGGCAGCGCTCCGACGGAAGCATGACGAAGGAGCTTACGAGCTTCATCGTGCCGACGGGCACGCCGGGTTTCACCGTGATGCCGGGCTACGACAAGATCGGCTGGCACACTTCCGACACGCATCCTCTCGTGCTGCGCGGAGTGCGCGTGCCGAAGCAGAACCTGCTTGGCGAGCGCGGCCGTGGCTACGCGAACTTCCTGAAGATCCTCGACGAGGGGCGCGTCGCGTTCGCGGCCCTCTGCACCGGCGCGGCCCAGGGATGCCTGGAGCAGGCGGCCGACTACGCTCGCACCCGCGTCGTGTTCGGGCGTCCGATCGGCGACAACCAGCACATCGCGTTCCTGCTCGCCCGCATGCAGGCCCGAGTGCACACGGCCCGCCTCGCGTACTACGACGCGGCCCTCAAGATGGCCGCCGGGATGCCGTTCAAGACCGAGGCGTCGATCGCCAAGCTCGTCGGATCCGAGACGGCCATCGCCAACGCGCACGATGCCTCCCAGATCATGGGCGGCTACGGCTTTCTCAACCAGAACGCCGTCGGGCGCCACTATCGGGATTCGAAGATCCTCGAGGTGGGGGAGGGCACCACCGAAGTGCAGCTGATGATCATCGCCCGTTCGCTCGGCTTCGACCAGTAGCGCTCGGACTCTTGGCAGGGAGGAGTCGACATGGATGATCGACCGGCACCACAGCGCACCATCGTGCAGCGCGGTCTGTACTACGACGAGTTGGAGGTGGGGGCGCGCTACCTGCACAGACCGGGACGCACCGTCACCGAGGCCGACAACGTGCTCTTCACGACGCTCACGATGAACGCCCAACCACTGCACCTCGATGCGGCCTGGGCCGCCGAGCAGCCGTTCGGCGAGCGCCTCGTGAACTCCATGTTCACGCTGGCGACGCTGGTCGGGGCATCCGTGGCCCAGCTCACCCTGGGCACCACGGTGGCGAACCTGGGATTCGAGCAGGTGGCGTTCCCGCATCCGCTCTTCCACGGCGACACGCTGTACAGCGAGACCACCGTGGCAGCGAAGCGGCCGTCCGCGTCGCGCCCCGGGCAGGGCATCGTCACGTTCGACCACACCGGCCGCAACCAGCGCGGGGAGGTCGTCGCCACCGCGCGTCGCTCGGCACTGATGTGGTTCTCGGATGCGCATCCCGACGACCGGGGACGGCCGGGCTCATGAACGGCAGGCTCGGGCTCGGTCCCGCGATCCTGTTCTGTCCCGCCGATCGGCCCGATCGGTACGGCAAGGCGCTGGAGCGTGCGGATGCCGTCATCCTCGACCTCGAGGACGGCGTCACTCCGGCGGGCCGCCCCGCGGCGAGGCGAGCGCTCGCCGAGTTCGGGGCGAGCGACGACGTACCGGTCGACCGGGTGATCGTGCGCGTGAGCCCGGTCGGAACTTCGGACCACGAACGCGACGTGCAGGTCCTCTCCTGCACTCCCTTCCGCACGCTCATGATCCCCAAGGCGGACTCGGTCGAACAGTTCGACGCGCTCGCGGGCTCCCTCGACGACACGCGGGCGATCGCACTCTGCGAGACGGCGGCGGGCGTGGTGGCGGCTCCGCAGTTGGCGAGGCATCCGTGCGTCGTGGCGTTGATGTGGGGAGCGGAAGATCTCGTCGTGTCGCTGGGCGGGACATCCAGCCGCAGAACGGACGGACGTTATCGCGACGTCGCCCGCTTCGCGCGCTCTGCAGTGCTGGTCGCCGCGGGGGCCGCCGGGATCGACGCGATCGACGCCGTGCACGTCGACCTGGACGATCTCGCGTCGTTGGCCGAAGAGGCCGAAGATGCCGTGGCGAGCGGCTTCTGCGCCACGGCCTGCCTGCATCCGCGACAGGTGCCGGTGGTGCGCCAGGCGTACGGTCCTGAAGCCGATGAGGTCGAGCGCGCTCGTCGTGTGATCGCCTCGGCCGAGGGCGCTTCTGGAGCGTTCCGGCTCGACGGCCGGATGATCGACGAGCCACTGCTCGCGCAGGCGCGTGCTGTGCTGCGGCGCGCGGGCGAGGGGAGAACGCCATGAGATCCCGCGACCGTGCCGTTGCGCCCGACGACTCGCGCGTGCCTCTGCCTCACGGAAGTGCGCCTCTGCCTCACGGCCGCGTGCCTCTGTCTCCGGAGAGGGCCGGAGCGTCTGCCGGAACCCGCACGCTGCTCCTCCTCGCGCCCTACGTCGTCGTGGCACTGGTGAACGTGGTCGCCTCGTTCCTCGGCGCCGCCGCCGTCGCCGCCCTGGTCAAACCGTTCCTGATGCCGCTATTGCTCATCCCGTTCGTGGTGCTCGTCGCGCGGCGATCGGTCGCCGTTCTGGTCGTCGGTGTCATCGCGCTGGTCTTCGCCTGGGCCGGCGACATCGCGCCCGGCTTCATCGGCATGCTCGTCTTCTTCCTGTGCATGCAGCTCGCCTACATCGTTCTGTTCGCGCGCTGGTCGCGCACGAGAGTGCCGCCGCTGTGGACCATCGTCTACGCACTCTGGTGGCTCGTTCTGGTGGGGGTGATCGGCCCGCACGCGGGATCGCTGCTGATCCCGGTCGCGATCTACGGCCTCGCGCTGGGGTCGATGGCGGTGCTTGCAGCGGGAACCCACGCGCTGACCACGATCGGCGCGGCGCTGTTCCTGGTCTCGGACTCGCTGCTCGGCATGGCGCATTTCGTCCCCGCGTTCGCGTACCCCGGCCACGACGGCGTCGTCATACTCACATACACGGCGGGCCAGCTGCTCATCGTGCTGGGCATCGTTCGCCTCGAGGCGGAATCGCACTTTCGGCCCCGCTAACGTGGAGGGATGACTCGCACCCCGCGCAAACCGCTGTGGCGCTGGGAGCCCGGGCCGTACCTGCTTCTGCTTCTGCTCCTGCTGGCGACCGGCACGGTGAAGCCGGAGCGCTGGCCCGTCCTGTTCGACGTGCTCCTCGTGGTCACCATCGCGGTCGCCGCCGGGGTGATCGTGCTCCTCGTCGTGCAGGCGCGCAGTGGCCCCCGCAACCCTGACTCCTTCGGGGTCCTGCGCGATCTGGACGGTTTGCGCCTGCTGCCGGTTGCACCGAGCGACGCGCCGCCGACGCCGGTGATCGGCACGCAGCAGCACCAGTCCGCCATCGACAGCACGCGGGCCAGGGCAGGCGGCACGCCTACGGCCGTGCTCGTTCCGGATGCCACCCGCTGGCTCGGTCTGCGACTGCGCGTCGCCGTGCACCTCGTCGCTGTCGACCGCGTCTACCACGTGGGGTTCCTGCCCGAACGCGCCGTCGCCCGGTACAACGACGGGCTGCGCGCTCCCGCGTCTCGCGGCGAGTACGTCGCGGTGCCGGCACGCGTGAACGGCGAGACACGTCCGTTCCGCGTCGAGCTCGATCTCGGGTCGCTCGCCGGCGTCGTCGACGAGGCGCAGGCATCCTGAGTCGCTCGCGCATCCCGACGCTCTCGCCCGCCCCGACCCGCTCGCCACACCGACGCGCTCGCCACCCAGACGCACTCGCCACCCAGACACCGTGAGCCGCCAGCACATTCGACCGCGCCCCGTTGCGACATAGAAGAGCCTCAGCGAGTCGCCAGGCAGCGTGCAGGTGGGGCCACGAAGCTAGGAAGATGTTCCGACGCCACCCCTTGCTGAGCGTGATCACGCTCGTGTATCTGGGCGGTGTCGCGTGGCTGACGCTCGGTCCGCAGCCGGAGATCGCGAGCAAGGACGGCATCGTCATGCAGGTTCTGCGCATCCTCTGGGAGCACCCCGCCACCGACTGGGTCACCTACAGCGGGGTCGAGTTCACGGCGAACATCGCGATGTTCCTGCCCATCGGGCTGTTCTTCCTCCTGCTCTTCGGACGGCGGCGCTGGTGGCTGGCCATGGTCATCCCGTTCCTCATGACGCTCAGCATCGAGACTGCGCAGATCTGGATTCCGGGTCGCGTCTCCGATGTGCGCGACGTCATCTCGAACACGCTCGGCGCGGTCGTCGGTGTGCTCCTCGGGCTGGCGATCACGGCGCCGCGGGCCAGGCGCGACCGCGCTGCCGCCGCTCGTCGGCGCGCTGCCGTCGGCTCGCTGCGCTGAGGCCGAGTCGTCGCCCCGGGACACCGCAGCGCGCGCACGACCGGTCCGAGACCGCCTAGCGTGGAAGGCATGACCGACACCGTCGTGAAGGCGAACCCGGATGCCCCGCCTCGCTTCTTCGAGGCCGAGGCCGCGGGGCTCGCGTGGCTCGGCGCGGCCGGTGGCGCCTCGGTTGTCCACGTGTTCGAGGTGGCGCCCGGCCGCATCGAGCTGGAACGCATCGAGTCGGCACAGCCGACGCCGGATGCCGCCCGTCGCTTCGGCGCGGCCCTCGCGACCACACATGCCGCGGGCGCGGCAGCCTTCGGATCCCCTCCGGAGCGCTGGGACGGTCCGCTCTTCATCGGGCGACGTCCGCTGCCGGCCGCGCACGAGAGCAGCTGGGGAGCCTTCTACGCCAGGGACAGGGTGCTGCCATACCTGGAGATCGCGATCGACGCGCGCGGGATCGGCCGCGGGCAGGCATCCATCGTGAGGCAGGCGTGCGACGAGATCGCCGCTGGCGTCTTCGACGACGACGAGCCGCCGGCGCGCATCCACGGGGACCTCTGGAACGGAAACGTGCTGTGGGGAGCCGACGGTGTCGTGCTGATCGACCCGGCTGCTCACGGTGGCCACCGCGAGACGGATCTCGCCATGCTCGCGCTGTTCGGATGCCCGTACCTCGACGAGATCGTCGTCGGGTACGAGTCGGCGCGGCCGTTGCGCGACGGCTGGCGGCAGCGCGTCCCGCTGCACCAGCTGCATCCGCTCGCGGTGCACGCGGCGAGCTACGGCCGGGGCTACGGCGATGCGCTCGCGGATGCCGCGGCGCGGGTGATCGCGCTCGCCGACGCGCGTTGAGGGGTGTCGGCGGTGTCCCTTCCCGAGCCCGAACATCCCGCTCTGCTAGGATCGACGAGGTTCGATTACCACATGAAACTCGCCATGCAGGCCGGCAGGCTGCTGGTCCTCGGTGGTGGAATCCCAGTCGTAGCCGCGTTCGCGATCACCGCATGCGCCGCACAGAAGCGAGTGGTGTTTTTCTACTGATGGCCGGCGCGGAGCCCCTTGGCTCGGTTACGCCTGTTCTCCAGCGCGTTCGGCGAGAGCGCTACGTCCACACGGGACGGCGCACGAACATAAGGAGAAGAGACCTCGATGGAAGGTCCAGAAATCAAATTCGCCGAAGCCGTTCTCGATAACGGTCGTTTCGGCACCCGCACGATCCGGTTCGAGACCGGTCGGCTGGCGCAGCAGGCGCAGGGCGCCGTCGCCGCCTACCTCGATGAGGAGACCATGCTGCTGAGCGCCACGAGCGCCAGCAAGCACCCGAAAGACAACTTCGACTTCTTCCCGCTGACGGTGGATGTCGAGGAGCGGTCGTACGCGGCCGGCAAGATCCCCGGCTCGTTCTTCCGCCGCGAGGGTCGTCCGTCGACTGACGCCATCCTCGTCTGCCGCCTGATCGACCGCCCGCTGCGCCCGTCGTTCGTCGACGGCCTGCGCAACGAGGTGCAGATCGTGATCACGGTCTTGAGCATCGCGCCTGACGAGTTCTACGACGCGCTCGCGATCAACGCGGCCTCCGCGTCGACGCAGATCTCCGGTCTGCCGTTCTCCGGCCCGATCGCGGGGGTGCGCATGGCGTTCATCCCTGGGCGCGGCGAGCACGAGGACCAGTGGGTCGCGTTCCCGAAGGCGTCGCAACTCGAAGACGCCGTCTTCGACATCGTGGTGGCCGGCCGCGTGCTGACCAACGACGACGGCTCCGAGGGCGACGTCGCGATCATGATGGTCGAGGCGGAGGCCACCGAGCACAGCTGGAACCTCATCCAGGCCGGCGCGACCAAGCCGAGCGAGGATGTCGTCGCGCAGGGTCTGGAGGCCGCCAAGCCGTTCATCCGCCAGCTGGTCGGCGCGCAGAGCGTGCTCGCCTCGCAGTCCGCGAAGGCCATCGCCGAGTACCCGGTGTTCCTGCCGTACTCGCAGGTCAGCTATGACAACGTGGCGGCTCTCGCCTACGACGAGCTCGTGAACGTCTATCAGATCGCCGACAAGATCGAGCGACAGAACGCCGACGACGCGCTCAAGGAGCGCACGAAGGCCGCCGTCGCCGAGAAGGTCGAGGCAGGTGCGCTGCCCGCCGAGGTGCTGGAGCAGTTCTCCGGTGCGTACAAGGCCGTCTCCAAGGTCGTCATGCGTGGCCGCGTGCTGCGCGAGGGTATCCGCATCGACGGTCGTGGCCTGCGCGACATCCGTCCGCTCGACGCCGAGGTGCAGGTCATCCCGCGCGTGCACGGTTCTGCCATCTTCCAGCGCGGCGAGACGCAGATCCTCGGCGTCACCACACTGAACATGCTCAAGATGGAGCAGCAGATCGACTCGCTGTCGCCCGTCACGAAGAAGCGGTACCTGCACCACTACAACTTCCCGCCCTACTCGACCGGTGAGACCGGCCGCGTCGGCAGCCCGAAGCGTCGCGAGATCGGCCACGGATTCCTGGCCGAGCGCGCGCTCGTCCCGGTGCTGCCCAGCCGCGACGAGTTCCCGTACGCGATCCGTCAGGTCTCCGAGGCGCTCGGCTCCAACGGCTCGACGTCGATGGGCTCCGTCTGTGCCTCCACCTTGTCGCTGCTGAACGCGGGCGTGCCGCTGCGCGCGCCGGTCGCCGGCATCGCCATGGGCCTCATCTCCGACACGGTGGACGGCGAGACGCGCTACGCAGCGCTGACCGACATCCTGGGTGCCGAGGATGCCCTCGGAGACATGGACTTCAAGGTCGCCGGAACGAGCGAGTTCGTCACCGCCATTCAGCTCGACACCAAGCTCGACGGCATTCCGTCGTCGGTGCTGGCCGGCGCACTGCAGCAGGCGAAGGATGCCCGCACCACGATCCTCTCCGTGCTCAACGCCGCCATCGACAGCCCCGACGAGATGGCGCCGACCGCGCCGCGCGTGATCAGCGTGCAGATCCCGGTCGACAAGATCGGTGAGCTGATCGGCCCGAAGGGCAAGACGATCAACGCGATCCAGGACGAGACCGGCGCCGACATCTCCATCGAGGAGGACGGCACCGTCTTCATCGGAGCCGTGGACGGCCCGAGCGCCGAGGCCGCCCGCGCCCAGGTGAACGCGATCGCCAACCCGACCAACCCCGAGGTCGGCGACCAGTTCCTCGGAACCGTCGTGAAGATCGCCAGCTTCGGTGCGTTCGTGTCGCTGCTGCCCGGTCGTGACGGCCTGCTGCACATCTCCGAGGTGCGCAAGCTGGCCGGTGGCAAGCGAGTCGAGAACGTCGAGGACGTGCTCTCGGTCGGCCAGAAGATCCTGGTGACCATCACCAAGGTGGACGACCGCGGCAAGCTGTCGCTGCAGCCGGTCGTCGACGAGCCGACGGAAGCTCCGGCTGCCCCGGCGGAAGGCTCCGCGGAGGGCTCGGCCCAGTCCGTCGAAGCCTGATCTTCGTCACACGATCGACGCGCCCGTCGCAGCTTCGGCTGCGGCGGGCGCGTCGTCGTTCTGGCCGTGAGCCTCAGGCCGAGACGCGCGTCGGGGATCCAGCCGCGCGGCTCATCGCGTCACGGATCTTCTCGGTCGCCGCCAGAAGCGCCGCCCGCTCGGTTGCGGTGAGATCGCCGGAAGTGAGTGTCTCCAGCTCTCGCCAGACCGCGATGACATCGTCGTGGAGGCTTCGCCCGGCAGGCGTGAGATAGACCAGGCTGACGCGCCGATCCTGTTCGGACACGCGGCGTTGAACGAGTCCCGCCTTCTCCATCCGTCCGATGGTTTTCGCGACGGTGGCGTGGTTGACGCTCAATGTCTCGACCAGAGTCTTCTGCGAGAGTCCGTCGGACGCCGCCAGCTGAATGAGGATGATCTCCTGGCCGGGGAACAGCCCGAGCTTCGCGAGCTGCGCGGCAGCGATCGCGCGGTGCGTCCGTGCCATCGCGAAGATCGCGTAGCTGACGGGGAACGCCTCATCGAGCTCTGTGGCCTCGGCTCGCGGGTGACGTTCGTCGCTCATATCAGCCTCCTGGAACGATAGTCAGGCAGCGAGAGACGGATAGTCGGTGTAACCGTCCGCACCCCCACCGTAGAAGGTAGCCGGGACCGGTGTGTTCAATTCGGCGCCGACGCGCAGGCGCGTGACGATGTCAGGGTTGGCCAGGGCACTGCTTCCCAGAGGCACCACGTCGGCGAGACCGCTCGCGAGATCCGCGTCCAGCGACTCGATGGTCACCGATCGGCCAGCACGCAGGAGCAGCAGTGTGGACGGCCAGGCATGGCGGAGATCCGCGAGCAGGTTCTCGTCGTCGGAGAAGTAGAACAGGTGCAGGTAGGCCAGATCGAGTTTCGCGAGTTCGGCGACAAGACTGCGGTAGAGCGCGCCGTACTCGGGGCCTTCGTCGATGTCGCCCAGCCGGCCGCCCGGCGAGAGGCGGATGCCGACCTTGTCGGAGCCGATCTCGTCGGCGACGGCCGCGGCGACCTCCACCACGAGGCGTGTCCGGTTCTCGATGCTGCCGCCGTACCGGTCGGTGCGCTGGTTGGCGTTCGGTGCCAGGAACTGCTGCAACAGATATCCGTTCGCGGCATGAATCTCTACTCCATCGGCACCGGCGGCGATGGCGGAAGCCGCCGCGTGTCGGAAGTCGGCGACCGTCGTGGCGATCTCATCGATGCTCAGCGCGCGCGGTGTCGGGACCGGCTGCATGCCGTCCACCGTGTAGATGCTCGCCCGGGGCGTGATGGCCGACGGTGCGACGCCCTGCCGGTGATGCGGCGTGTTGCCCGGATGCGAGATGCGGCCCACGTGCATCAGCTGGATGAACAGGTGCGCATCCCGCGCGTGTACGGCATCGGTGACGGTCCGCCATCCCGCGATCTGTTCCGGGGTATAGATGCCCGGTGTGTTGAGGTAACCCTGGCCGTCGGCCGATGGCTGGGTCCCCTCGGTGATCAGCAGGCCGAGCTCGGCCCGTTGTGCGTAGTACTCGGCGGCGAGCGGGCCCGGAACGCCGTCGGGCAGCGCCCGGCTTCGCGTCATCGGTGCCAGCGCCAACCGGTGCTTCAATTGGATGTCCTTGATCGTGGTCGCGTCCCACAGGTTCGTCATGACCTTCTCTTCTCCTTCACGTCAACCGATATGTCGTCGGCAACAGGATTCAATCTACGTTGCCGGCAACATAAGAAGGTTCGCGAGTATTCCCTCGCGCTTGTCTGTCGATTGACCGCTCCGTGGTGTGCGACGCGGCGGTTGCAGCACTACGTCCCCCGTCGTGGGGGAGCTCACGACGTCCGCGGGTCGGTGCTGCCGTTGGAGCCGTCCGATTCGTGCTGTTTTCCAAAGATTTGGTAACGGTTCAATCGTTTCGACCGAAGGAAGTCGGGGCCGTCGGTTACGCTCGCTTCCAAACAGATGTGATGTGGCATCCCGCAGCACGTCTGGGCTCGGGGGCACAAGGAGCCGCAGGGGGGAACATGGCACAGCCGTACCCCGTTCGCGCACGTGAACACGCGAACGGCGGCGTCACGGGGATGGGCCCGGTGTTCGGCGTGCCACTGACGCCGCCTGACGACGACGGTGCGGCCACGGCGCCGCTGCCGATCGTCGCGCCTCGCCGGCTGGGGGAGACGGAGCTCGCCGTCTATCCCCTCGCGCTCGGCACGGGGGCGCTCGCGCGCTCTTCCGACGTCGACGCGGCGCAGGCGGTGCTCGATCGTTTCGTCCAGCTGGGCGGCAACCTCATCGTCACCTCCGACGCGCACGAGCGCGGCCTCGGCAACGCGATCGTGGGCGGCTGGATGCACGGCCGCGATCTGCGCGACCACCTGGTCATCGACCTTCGTGTGGGCAAGGGAGAAGAGAGCCCCGGCCTGGGACAGGTCAACGTGGTGCGCTCCGTGGAGTCCGCGCTCCGTCGGCTGGGGACCGATCACGTCGAGGTTCTGACGCTGGAAGGCCCGGATGCCGGCGCCGCACTCTCCGATACGCTCGCCACCGTCGAGTGGCTCATCGACACCGGCAAGGTACGGTTCGTGGGCTTCAGCGGTTTCTCCGGGGAGAGCTTGATGGAGGCGCGGGTTCTCTCATCATCCGGCTTCCCGAAGGTCTCAGCGGTCGAGGTGCCGTACAACCTGATGAACCGCACAATGTTCGAGGGCGACCTGCGCATCGTCACCGCCGCCCAGTCGCTCGGCGTGCTTCCGACGAACGCACTGGCGCACGGCTACCTGGCCGGTGCATACCGGTCGCGTTCCGACTTGGACGCTCCGGCGCGCGACGCCGGGGTAGCCGGCTTCCTCGGACGTCGCGGTCATCGCGTGCTCCAGGTGCTCGATCGCGTGGCGGCGGAGCATGCCTGCAGCATGGCGACCGTCGCCATCGCCTGGCTGCTGGCCAAGCGCGGCGTCGTCGCACCGGTGGTCAATGTGGGGTCCGCCGTGGAGATGGACGATCTGATGGCGGCGTGCAGTGTGAGTCTGAGCCGCAGTCAGATGCTCGAGCTGGACCGCATCTCGGAGTAGACGCGGCGCGTTCGTTCAGGCCAGCAGTCGCTCCAGCACGCGACTGAGCGACGCGGTTGACGCATCCGGATCCGCGACGGCACCTCCGCCGAACGCGCCGTCGCGGGCCAGCAACAGGTCGTCGGCCGCCTCGTCGGGCTCAGTCGTGCCGGCTTCGGTGAAGAGGCCTACCAGCGCGCCGCGCAGCCAGTTGCGCCACGCTTCGACGGCTGGTGTGACAGGGCCCGCCTCCGTCAGGCGGTTGGCGGACGCGTTGATGAACGGACAGCCGTGATAGCCGGGCCGGTGCGATTCGACGGCGAACCCGTCGACGATCGCACGGAGCACGGCTGCGGGGTCCTTCAGGCGTTCGCGGTCCGCCGCCAGGCTCTCGCGCGCCTGCTCGGCACGACGATCGACGAAGGCGGCGACCAGCACGTCTTTCGAGTGGTAATGCTTGTAGAACGTGGCCTTGGTCACGTGCGACTCGGCGATGATGAGGTCCACGCCCACGGCGTTCACACCCTGGTCGTAGAACAGGCGATCGGCAGTCTCGAGGATCTTCACTTTGGCGGGAGCGGGCGGCCGGGGAGCTTTCGAGACCCGGCCCGAGGCATCCGAGCCCGCGTTCGATCGGCTCGCGATGGATTTGTTCGCTGGGAGCCGGTCGGCAGCGCTCTGCTCGGTCATCGGGTGCTCCTCGATTCGCAGGACTCACGGGCTCCGCAACCGGGGGACGTCGCAAAGCGCTGCCAGTATATCGAGGTAGACAACGCTGTTTGTCCTCAAGAATGAGGACACATTTTTCGCAGTCTTCGCCGCGCGGCGGGAGTCGTTCCGTCACAGAGTGTCGCAATCGGAGCCGACGATCGTTCGCCATGCTCGGGGCGTCTGGGATCGCCGTTAGGCTGGAGGGGATGAACGGCGCCGTTGACTTCCCCCTCGATCGCGCTGATCTGACCTTCGCGGCATCCGGCGATGCGCTCGTCTCCCGCACGGTGCTGCCCAGCGGCGCACGTGTGCTGAGTGAACGCGTTCCGGGCGTGCGCAGCGCGACGATCGGCTTCTGGTTCGGCGTGGGGTCTCGGGATGAGACGGGCGTCGGCCGCCAGGACTCGACGCGGGAGACGAGCTTCGGTTCGACGCACTTTCTCGAGCATCTGCTGTTCAAGGGCACGTCGGCTCGCTCGGCGTTCGACATCGCCATCGCCTTCGACGGTGTCGGCGGCGAACACAACGCGCTCACCGCGAAAGAGCAGACCTGTTACTACGCGAAGGTGCAAGACCGGGACCTCAGCATGGCGACCGAGGTGCTGAGCGACATGGTGACGTCGTCTCTGCTCGACGCGACGGACTTCGAGAACGAGCGCGGCGTCATCCTCGAGGAACTGGCCATGGCCGAAGACGACCCGGCCGACGTGGTGAACGAACGCTTCTTCGAGGCGGTGCTGGGCGACCACCCCATCGCGCGGCCGATCGGCGGCAGCCCCGCCACGATCAACGCGGCGACGAGGGATGCCGTCTGGCAGCACTACCGGGCCAACTATCGCCCGCAAGACCTCGTCGTCTCTGCGGCGGGAGCCGTCGACCATGCCCGCCTGGTGGCGGACGTGGAGCGCACGCTGGCCGAGGGCGGCTGGGCGATGGACGAACGATCGGCGCCGGTTGCGCGCCGCGGCAACGACGAGGCCAAGCTGATCGGCGCCCGCTCGCTCGCTACGGTGCGGCGCCCTATCGAACAGGCCCACGTGCTGATCGGAACCCGCGGGCTTCGGGCCGGCGACGATTCGCGGATCACCATGGGCGTGCTGAATTCGGTGTTGGGCGGCGGCATGTCGAGCAGGCTCTTCCAGGAGGTGCGTGAGAAGCGCGGCCTGGCTTATTCCGTGTACTCGTTCGCCGCCGGATACTCCGACACCGGGATCTTCGGCATGTACGGCGCGTGCGCGCCGCAGAAGGCGCGGTCCGTCGCCGCGATCATGATCGATGAGCTGCGCCGCCTCGCCTCCGACGGGATCTCCCACGAGGAGCTGGCGCGGGCGGTGGGCCAGCTCTCGGGCGGATCGGCTCTCGCCCTCGAGGATTCGGACACGCGCATGACGAGGCTCGGTCGTTCCGAGCTCGGGATCGGCGAGTTCGCCGATCTCGACGAGACGCTGCGGCGCCTCGCGCTCGTCACCGACGACGACGTGCGAGAGCTCGCCGGCACACTGGCATCCCGCCCCTTGACCATTGCCGCGGTCGGAGCCGTCGATGACGACGTGTTCTCCGGCCTGACCTGAATCGATCAGGTCGACGACTCGAAGGATCGAAGAACCCTTGCCCCATTACCTCTATCTCGTGCGCCACGGAGAGCAACAGGATGCCGAGCACGGCATGCCGGACGGCCCCCTCTCGGCGCGCGGCAAGCGGCAGGCCACGCTCATCGCCGAGCGACTCGGCGGAGTGCCGTTCACCTCCGTGTACCACTCGCCGCTGCGCCGGGCGGAAGAGACAGCGAAGATCATGGCGGAGCGGCTGCCGGCGCTCAATCCGCAGCCGTCCAGCCTGCTGTTCGATTGCATCCCCTCGGGTCCGACGCCCGACATGCCGAAGGCCTTCGAGTCGTTCTACGGCGGCATCACGGAGGCGGAGATCGAGGCGGGGAGTGCTCAGATGGCGGATGCCGTCAGCGAGTTCCTGACTCCGGCCCGCGCCGATCGCCACGATCTCCTCATCACGCACAACTTCGTGATCGGCTGGTTCGTCCGACACGTTTTCGACGCACCGGAATGGCGCTGGCTGGGGCTGAACCAGGCGAACTGCGGGCTGACCATCATCCGCGTGCGCTCCGCCAAGCCTCCCGTGCTCGTCGTGCACAACGACCTCGGGCATCTGCCGGTCGAGCTGCGCACGGGCATGCCCGAATTGCAGCCGGTGTGAGCAGGCGAGAACCGACGCGGTCTCAGGCCGAGGCCACGTCGACGTCCTTCGCGTACCAGTGCGTGGCGTTCGGGTTGTCGTTGTACGGCTCGACCGCCTCGTAGCCCGAACTGCGGTAGAGGCCGCCGGCCGCAGCGAGGCTCTCGTTCGTGTCCAGCACGAGGCGGCGCGCGCCGAGCGCGATCGCCCTCGACTCGAGCTCGTGCAGCAGAGCGCGCCCCGCACCCTGGCCGCGCGCGGCGGGGTCCAGCCAGAGGTGCTTGACCTCGAAGCGCACGATGGTGTCGCCGCCGCTCGTCCGGGCATCCTCGATGCGACGAACTCCGCCGCACCCGACGGGAACGCCGTGGAGCCGGGCGACCACGAAATCACCGACTGGAGAGACGAAGCGGGCGGGATCGGGGAGGGCAACGGTGTACGTGCCTTGCGCCGATGGGAACGTCTGTTCCCTTTCCGTGAAGTAGTCGTGCAGAAGCGCGGCGGCGAGGGCATCGTCCGTGCGGAGCGAGGAGAACGTGAGCATCGTCGCTCAGCCTACGGTCGTCGCCCGACGGCAGGCCGTCGGTGCGTTGATATCGTGAAAGCATGACCATTCGTGTGGCCGTCGTCGGCGCGACCGGAAGACTCGGCAGTGTCGCCGCCGACCTCATCGAACGCACGGCCGATCTCGAGCTGGTGGCGGCGCTGGGGTCGAGGAACGACTACGCCGACATGCTCGGCACCGACGACGAGCCGTCGGACGTCGTGCTCGACGTCACGCTCCCGGCCGTCAGCCCCGACGTGGTGGAGTACGCCCTGGATGCCGGCCGCAACGTCGTCGTCGGAACGTCCGGCTGGTCGGAGGAACGGCTCGCGGCGCTGCGATCGCGTTTGCGCGACGAGCCCGATCGCGGCGTGATCGTCGTGCCCAACTTCTCTCTCGGGTCGGCGCTCGGCACGGCCTTCGCCGCCGCGGCGGCGAAATACTTCGACTCCATCGAGATCGTCGAGGCGCATGCCGCCACCAAGATCGATTCCCCGTCGGGCACCGCCGTGCGCACGGCAGAGCTGATGGCGCGGGCGCGCGAGGAACGAGGACCGGTCGCCGCCCCGCACACGGACCAGCGGGCACGCGGCCAACAGGTGGCGGGCATCCCGGTGCACAGCCTGCGGCTGGAGGGGATCGTCGCGAAGCAGTCCGTCGTGCTCGGCGGCGCGGGGGAGACGCTCACGATCACGCACGACACCACGGACTCGCGAGCGTATGCGGCGGGCATCCTGCATGCGATTCGGTCGGCGCCGCAGGCCCGCGGCCTGACGGTCGGCCTCGACCGTCTGCTCGGACTGTGAAGGGGCGCGTCGCGGCCATCGTGATGGCCGTGCTCCTACTGCTCTACATCGTGCTGGTCGTGCGCTATGGCGTGATCCTCATCGAGAGCGGTTCCGGCATCGGGATCGCGATGGCGATCGCCCTGTTCGTGCTTGCGGTGATCGCGGTCTGGGCGCTTTGGCGCGAGGTCAGGTTCGGCATGCAGACGCAGCGCCTCGTGCGCATTCTCGAGTCCGAAGGCGGCCTGCCGGTCGACGATCTTCCGCACCGGGCCAGCGGGAGACCGCTCCGTGATGCGGCAGACGAGGAATTCCCCGCCTACAAGGCCGAAGTCGAAGCGTCGCCGCTCAGCTGGCGCGCCTGGTTCCGCCTCGGCCTCGCCTACGACGCCTCGGGCGATCGTCGACGGGCGCGTCACGCCATGCGCGAGGCGATCAAGCTGCACAAGACGCCGGCGGTGTAGTCCGCGCGCCGCTCGGCATGCGTGCCGCCCAGGGACAGGCATGCGTGCCGCCACGTGACACTAGACCAGTTGCGCCTCG
Source organism: Humibacter albus DSM 18994 (assembly GCF_000421825.1). Lineage (GTDB taxonomy): Bacteria > Actinomycetota > Actinomycetes > Actinomycetales > Microbacteriaceae > Humibacter > Humibacter albus. The sequence goes on along the minus strand of NZ_ATXT01000018.1, from coordinate 46,442 downwards.
ATGGTGATCGGGATGCCGACGAGCGCGCGCGAGATCGGGCAGGTGCGCTTCGCCTCCTCGGCCAGGTGCTGGAAGTCGTGATCCTCGATTCCCGGCACGTTCCCGTTGACCAGCAGGTGGCTTCCCGTGATGCCCTCGTCGGGGTCGAACGTGACCGCAGCCGTGACCTGGATGCTTTCGGCGGGCATCCCGAAGTCCGAGAGCAGGTCTGTGAACGCCATCGCGAAGCACGACGAGTGAGCTGCAGACAGGAGCTCCTCCGGGTTCGTCGTGGCGGCGACGCCCTCCGACCGCGCCCGCCAGTCGACGTTGAACTGCGCGGCCCGCGAGGAGTCGAGATCGAGCCGGCCGCTCCCGCTCTGCAGGTCTCCGCGCCATTGGGTGGTGGCTTCGCTCGTGATGGCCATGTGGCGCTCCTTCGTGTCAATGCCATGAGCCGTGTCGCCGAGCGTGGCGGGCGGCGCGGAGCCTGCACGTCACGCGGTCACCGACGAGGCGTCGGAACCGTGAGCGAGACGAGCATCGACGAGTGCGGGGAAGTGCGGCTCACGAAGCCCGAGGTGCGCTCGGCACCGGGGTGTAGGCAACCTACCACCCGAACAGGGGACACGCGAGACCCGGTGGATGATCCGCACGGGCCCGTGGCATCGGCGTGGCGTGCGCGCGGTCGGTTTCGACGGAGCGGTTCCGGTCCGTCGGCGCGGGCGGCCCCTCCGTCAGGCGCCGGTACGAGCGCGCCGCAGGATGCCCGCGCGAACGAGCAGGAGGTACGTCTGGCATCCCAGGCAGTAGCCGAACACCGCGTTGAGGAACGCGGCGACGAAGGCGAGCGCCGCGCCGATGACGGCCGCCCCGGGAACGCCGGCCAGTTGCAGACCGACACCGAGCGCCGTGATCACGAAGCCGACGCCCTGTGCGAACGTCGGAGGAGTGCTGTCCTCCAGTTCGGTCGGCGGGCTCAGCCGCGGGCGCACTGCCCTCGCGAACACGATGCCCCACGGATGACGGGTGACGCCGGCGGTGGCGCCCCAGAGGAAGAGCAGAGTGAGCGCGGCCAGCAACACCGTGCCAGCCACGGTCAACCCGGCGAGGCCGAGGAACACCGTGACGAGCAGCAGAAACGCCGTGATCCCCGCCCCGAATCGTGGGCCGCGTGGATCGATCCCGCGCGAGCGGCCCGAACCGTCGGACCTCGCCGGCCCGGGCGTTTCCCCGTGCACGGATCCCGTGCTGATGTCGTCACCGAATGCCGACATGGCTCTCCTTCACGATCTCGTCCAATCGTTCGTTCAGCTCGTGGGGCCGAGGAACGCCGCCGATGCGCGAACGCACGCCGCCCTCGGCATCGAGCAGCAAGATGGTCGGCGTCTGCATGACGGCGAACTCGGTGGCCAGCCGAGGCGACCCGGTGAGATCCACCTCGACGTAGCGCACGCCGTCGCGCTCCGCTGCCGAGGCGCGCAACAGCCGCTGGGCCGTGCGGCACGGCCCGCAGAACTCCGTGGAGAACTGCACGATGGTCGCATTCGCTCCGAACGCGACGTTCGCACCGAGACGTGCCGGCGACAGAATTTCGCGGTGTGCAGAGCGCACGCGTCCGGTTCGCGCACGCCAGATCGCACCGACAGCGGTCGTGACGACGACCAGTCCGACGGTGACGATGAGGGCGAGCACGGTGTTCATGGCTGACGTCACGCTAAATCGGTTGCGCGCCCATCGGGGCTCTGTGACGCTCCGTGACGCCCATCTCGTTCTCACGTGCACGGTGCCGCGCGTCAGTCATCTCCGGTCCACCGCATGACCCGCGAGTCGCCGGGCCGCGATAGCCTGAACGGGTGTCCACGTCAGCGAATCCCTTCGGCCAGGTCCTCGTCGCGCTCGTGACCCCCTTCACGGCGGACGGCGAAGTGGATTGGCCCGGGGTCGAGAAGCATCTCGACGACGTCATCGCCGCGGGCGCGGATGGCATCGTCATCTCGGGTACCACCGGTGAGACGTCCACCCTCACCGATGCGGAGAAGCTGCGCCTCATCGAGGTGGGGCTCGATGTCGCGGGCGGCCGCGCCAAGATCATCCAGGGCGGCGGCTCGAACGAGACGGCTCACGCCATCCAGCTCTACAAGGCGAGCGAGAAGGCGGGTGCCGACGGCGTGATGATCGTCACGCCGTACTACAACAAGCCGACGCAGGCGGGCATCCTCACCCACTTCCGGCTGATCGCGGACGCCACCGACCTGCCCGTGATCCTCTACGACATCCCCGGGCGCACCGGGGTTCCGATCAAGTACGAGACGATCCTGCGCGCCGCCAAGCATCCGAACATCGCCGCGATCAAGGATGCCAAGGGTGACTTCGCGCAGGTCTCGCGCGTTCTCAACAACACGGACCTGCTCTACTTCTCCGGATCGGACGAGAACGTCCTTCCGCACCTGGCCATCGGTGCCGCCGGCCTCGTGGGCGTGACCGCGAACATCGCCGCCGGCCCTTACCGCGCCATCGTGGATGCCGTCAACCGCGGCGATCTCACCACCGCCACCCAGCAGCACCAGAAGCTCGAGCCGCTCGTGCGTGCGGTCATGACGCACGTGCCCGGTACGGTGGCAGCCAAGTACATCCTGCACGGCCTCGGCCGGATCGACAGCCCGCGCGTGCGGCTGCCCCTCGTGGGGCCCGAGGACTTCGAAGCGGCCGAGATCGAGGCGGACCTCGACCTCGTTCGCGACGTCGACGGGCTCGATCTGACCAACTTCCGGCCGGACCGCAACGCCGCTGCCGGGGGAGCACTCCCCAAGGTGGCCGGCACCACGCGCTGACCAGCGCAGAAACACTGGAGGCACGGCATATGCCCGCGTCGGTATACGACCCGCCCGCTCTCGAAGAGGGCGCACTTCGCATCATCCCCGCCGGCGGCCTCGGCGAGGTCGGCCGCAACATGACGGTCTTCGAGTTCGGCGGCAAGCTGCTCGTGGTCGACTGCGGGGTGCTGTTCCCCGAAGAGAACCAGCCCGGCGTCGACCTGATCCTTCCGGACTTCGCACCCATCAGGGATCGCCTCGACGACATCGTCGCGGTGGTGCTCACGCACGGGCACGAGGACCACATCGGAGCCGTGCCGTACCTGCTCAAGCTGAAGGCGGACATCCCTCTGATCGGTTCCGGACTGACCCTCGCGCTCGTCGAGGCGAAGCTCAAGGAGCACCGCATCAAGCCATACACGCTCACCGTGAAAGAGGGCCAGCGCGAGAAGGTCGGGCCGTTCGAGCTCGAGTTCGTCTCGGTCAACCATTCGATCCCGGATGCGCTCGCCGTCGCCATCCGCACGCCGGCCGGGCTCGTGCTCGGTACGGGCGACTTCAAGATGGACCAGCTCCCCCTGGACGGCCGGCTCACCGATCTGCGCGCATTCGCACGTCTGGGCGAGGAGGGCGTCGACCTGTTCATGGTCGATTCCACGAACGCCGATGTGCCCGGGTTCACCGCGCTCGAACGGTCGATCGGTCCCGTGCTGGACCAGGTGATCGCCAAGGCGCCGCGCCGCGTCATCGTGGCGAGCTTCTCCAGTCACGTCCACCGGGTGCAGCAGGTCATCGACGCGGCGCAAGCGCATGGTCGCCGCGTGGCGTTCCTGGGCCGCAGCATGGTGCGCAACATGACGATCGCCGAGGAGCTCGGCTACCTGCGCGTCCCCGAGGGTGTGCTGATCGACTACAAGAAGGCCAAGGACCTGCCCGACGACAGGATCGTCTACATGTCGACCGGGTCGCAGGGCGAGCCGATGGCCGTGCTGAGCCGCATGGCCAACCTGGACCACGCGATCGAGCCAGGAGAAGGCGACACGGTCATCCTCGCCTCCAGCCTCATCCCGGGGAACGAGAACGCGGTCTACCGCGTGATCGACGGGCTCACCAAGCTCGGCGCCACGGTCGTGCACAAGGGCAACGCGAAGGTGCACGTCTCCGGCCACGCCGCGGCGGGAGAACTGCTGTACTGCTACAACATCGTCGGGCCGCGCAACGTGATGCCGATCCACGGCGAGCACCGTCACCTCTTCGCGAACGCGAAACTGGCGCAGGACACCGGTGTGCCGGAGGAGAACACCATTCTCGGTGAGAACGGCACGGTGGTCGACCTCAAGGACGGCGTCGCTGAAGTCGTCGGTCAGCTCGACATCGGTTTCGTCTACGTCGACGGCTCGACGGTGGGCGAGATCACGGATGCCGACCTCAAGGACCGCCGCATCCTCGGCGAAGAGGGGTTCATCTCGGTGATCGTCGTGGTCGACTCCGCGACCGGGCGCATCGTCACCGGCCCCGAAGTGCACGCCAGAGGCTTTGCCGAGGACGATGCGGTCTTCGACGCCGTGAAGCCGAAGATCGCGGCCGCGCTCCATGAGGCGGCCCAGTCCGGCGTACGTGACAATCACGCGCTCTCGCAGGTGGTGCGCCGCACCATCGGGCGCTGGGTGAATCAGTCGCTGCGCCGCAGACCGATGATCGTCCCCTTGGTCATCGAGGCCTAGCCTCCGGCTTCCATCTGCGAGACACCCGCTCGTGCTCACGGGCGTTGACGGACGCCCCCGCTACCTTTGATCTCATGGCCACGAGCACGAAGTCGACCCCGCGCGCCCGCTCGCGTGGCGCGTCGTCGGCGCGCACATCGTCGAGCAAGGCGACGACCCAGAAGACGAAGGTGCTGCCCGCACCGCAACCGGAACGCGGCGTCCTCGCGCGCGCATGGCTGGGCCTCGCTCACCTCGTCGGCGGGGCGGCACGCGCGTTCGGCCCGGAGCAGCTCGCCAAGGAGGAGCGGCGGGACGGCCTGCCGTTCTTCATCGTGCTCCTCGCGGTCGCCGGTGCGATCGTGGAGTGGTTCCTGATCGACAACGCGGTGGCGCAGCAGCTCGATCACTGGACCTTCGGCGGGCTGTTCGGACGCGTGGCCTTCGGGCTTCCCGTGATCATGTTGTTGCTCGCGATCTGGCTGTTCCGGCATCCCGCGTCCGTGCATGACAACACGCGCATCGGCATCGGGCTGGCGCTCCTGCTCGTCACGGTGTCCGCCCTGTGCGAGGTCTTCTCCGCACGGCCGCAGCCCAGCGACGGCATCGACGAGCTCGCCAAGGCGGGTGGGGTCATCGGCTGGATGGTCGGTGCTCCGCTGGTCGCCGTCCTGACACCGGTCGGCGCGGCGGCGGTCGTGATCGTGCTGCTGCTGTTGAGCATCCTGATCATCACGAAGACGCCGCCCACTCGCATCGGGCGCCGGCTGAGCGAGCTCTACGCGTACCTGTTCGGGGCGCAGCAGCCGGACACCGCCGAGCAGGAGGCGCAGACCGACGAAGCCGAGCCGACGAAGAAGCGACGCCGCAAGTCGGCGGATGACGACTCCGAAGCAGACGGCGCCGAGGAGAGCATGCCGTGGTGGCGTCGCAACAAGAGCGGGCGTGAGGTCGATCCCGAATTCGAGCCGGCCGGCCCCTCGTTCACCGAGGTTCTCGGCGGCGACTCAGCGGGAACGGGAAGCTTCGACACCGCGCTCGAGCCCGGACCGCAGGACTACAAGACCGAGGTTCTCGCCGATCTGAAGGATGCGGAGAACGCGGTCAGCCGTTTCACCGGTGATGTGGCGCGCACGGGCACGACTCCCACTGGACTCCGGCCAGACGGTGCAACGGAGGTACTGCCCGGGTTCGGTGCTCTGACCGACGACGAGTTCGACGAGGCGGCCGCCGAGGCCGCACGACCGCTGGACGGCGTCCCCGACGCACCGTACGTGCTGCCGGCGGCATCCACGCTGGCGGCCGGGACCCCGGCGAAGACCCGATCAGCGGCGAACGATGAGGTGGTGGCCGCCATCACCTCCGTTCTGGAGCAGTTCGGGGTGGATGCCCGTGTCACCGGCTTCTCGCGCGGCCCGACGGTCACGCAGTACGAGATCGAACTCGGGCCGGGTGTCAAGGTCGAGCGCGTCACCGCTTTGAGCAAGAACCTCTCCTACGCCGTGGCGTCGAACGAGGTGCGCATCCTCTCGCCGATTCCCGGCAAGAGCGCGATCGGCGTAGAGATCCCCAATTCCGATCGCGAGACCGTGTCGCTGGGCGATGTGCTGCGCTCCGCGGCTGCGGCGAACAGCCATCATCCGATGACGATCGGAGTGGGCAAAGACGTCGGCGGCGGCTTCGTGGTGGCGAATCTGGCCAAGATGCCGCACCTGCTGGTGGCGGGAGCCACCGGCACGGGCAAGTCGGTGTTCGTGAACGCGATGATCACGAGCGTGCTCATGCGTGCCAAGCCGAGTGAAGTGCGCATGGTGCTCGTCGATCCGAAGCGAGTCGAGCTCGCGGTCTATGCGGGTGTTCCGCATCTGATCACGCCGATCATCACGAGCCCGAAGAAGGCCGCCGAGGCGCTGCAGTGGGTCGTCAAAGAGATGGACATGCGCTACGACGACCTGGCGAGCTTCGGCTTCAGGCACATCGACGACTTCAACAAGGCCGTGCGCAACGACGAGATCGTGCTGCCCGAGGGCAGTGAGCGCAAGCTGAAGCCCTATCCCTACCTGCTGGTCGTGGTCGACGAGCTCGCCGACCTGATGATGGTGGCACCCAGAGATGTCGAAGACTCGATCGTGCGCATCACGCAGCTGGCGCGTGCGTCGGGAATCCACCTGGTGCTCGCGACGCAGCGTCCCTCGGTGGATGTCGTCACCGGCCTGATCAAGGCGAACGTGCCGTCGCGTTTCGCTCTCGCGGTCTCGAGCGTCACCGACTCGCGCGTCATCCTCGATCAACCCGGTGCCGAGAAGCTGATCGGCCAGGGCGACGGCCTGTTCCTTCCCATGGGCGCCTCCAAACCGCTCCGCGTGCAGGGTGCATGGGTCTCCGAGAGCGAGATCCAGCGCGTCGTGGAACACGTCACGGGCCAGGCGCGGCCGGAGTACCGCCAGGATGTGGCGGCGGGTCCCGAGAAGAAGCAGATCGACTCCGACATCGGCGACGACCTCGAGCTGCTTCTCGCGGCCGCGGAGCTCATCGTGTCGAGCCAGTTCGGATCCACATCGATGCTGCAGCGCAAGCTGCGCGTCGGGTTCGCGAAGGCGGGACGCCTGATGGACCTGCTCGAGTCTCGCGACATCGTGGGCCCGTCCGAAGGGTCGAAAGCCCGAGACGTTCTGGTCACGCCGGAGCAGCTCCCACAGGTGCTCGCCCGGCTGCGTGGAGTTGACGACCGATCGGCGCCTCAGGCGCCTTCGAACGGTGCGCAGACATCCGCGGGTCAAACCTCCGCCGGGCAGGCAGCGGCGGCCGCGGCGCCGTCGGGCCAGGGCTCCACGTCCCAGCCTCCTGCCTCATCGGGAGACGACAGGTACGACGGCGATCCGGTGACGGGCCGGTTCGACGGGCTCGAAGAGGTCGATGGAGACTCGGACGAAGATGCGTGGGGTCTCACAGGCCGCGACTGACGCGGCTCGGACGGTGCGCGAGACGATCGCACCCGGTGGTCGTCCCCGTAGGCTTGCTCCATGACCGACTCCGGCGCCGTGACACCCGCGAAATCCGGGAACTTCAATCTGCCGAATGCCATCACGGTCGTGCGCATACTGCTGGCGCCCGTCTTCTTCTGGCTTCTGCTCGCGGACGACCAGGCTGATGGTGTGCTGCGCTGGATCGCGGCCGGGCTCTTCATCCTCGCCATCGCGACCGACGGTGTGGACGGTGCGATCGCGCGACGCCGCGGACTCGTCACCGACCTCGGCAAGATCCTCGATCCGATCGCCGACAAGCTGCTCACCTCGGGAGCGCTGGTCTGTCTCTCCATCCTCGGTGAGCTGTGGTGGTGGGTCACGATCGTGATCGTCGTTCGCGAAGTCGGCATCACCGTGTGGCGCATGATCGAACTGCCGCGGGGAAACGTGATGCCCGCCGGCCGCGGCGGCAAGCTGAAGACCGTCGCTCAAGCAGTGGCGATCTCGTTCGCGCTCGCTCCGTTGTGGACCGTCATCGGGGACTGGATCTTCTGGCTGAACTGGGTGCTCATGGGCATCGCGCTGGTGCTCACCGTGTGGTCCGGTCTCGACTACCTGTGGGAGGCGTACCGGCTGCGCACGAGGCGAGACGCGACATGACCTCGGCGGACGCCACGACCGCGCTGATCTCGCGCCTCACCGAACGCGGTCTGACGCTGGCCGTCGCGGAGTCGTTGACCGGTGGCGCCGTCGCGGCGGAGCTGACTGCGCCGGCCGGGGCGTCTGCCGTGGTCGTGGGAGGCGTCGTCGTCTACGCGACGGAGTTGAAGCACACGCTGGCCGGCGTGGATGCCGCTCTGCTCGCCGCCGAGGGGCCCGTGCATCCCGAGGTCGCTCGACAACTCGCACGGGGCGTGCGCTCGCGTCTTGCCGTGGCCGGTCGTGCGGCCGACATCGGGGTCGCGACGACGGGCGTCGCGGGCCCGGATCCTCAAGGCGGCAGGAAGCCGGGGACGGTCTTCGTCGGACTCTCCCATGGCGATGCCGACGAGGTGATCGAACTGGCTCTCACCGGGTCTCGTGCGCAGATCCGGGCGGCGACGGTGGATGCTGTCGTCGACGCGCTCGCCGACCGTTTCGTCATCGGGGCCGAGACCCCGCATCGACCGGGCGAGGCGGAATAGCGATGGCACCGATTCGGTTACATGCTGTGTGCTTCACACCCAAACTCCAGTGATCGATGGTTAGAGTTCTAGGACCGAATGAGAGAAGCGTGGCTACGATCGGCGGAGGTCGATCGAAGGTTGTGGCAGGAAGAGAAAAGGAGGCTCCGATGATTCTTGTACGTCAGGAACTCGGCGACGTGCTGCGGGACTTCCGCCTGCAGAAGGGGCGCACTCTTCGTCAGGTCGCAAGCCGGGCGAGCGTCGCGCTGGGCTATCTCAGCGAGGTCGAACGGGGACAGAAAGAGGCTTCGAGCGAGATCCTCGCCTCGGTGGCCGACGCTCTGGACACCCCGATCGCCGTGATCATGCGCGAAGTCGGTGACCGGCTCGCGGTGCTCGAGGGCATCGACCAGGTCATCCCCGACACCGTTCCCGACGAGTTCGTCGCAGAACTCGACGCCGACCTCGTCGCACACTGACGGCGATGGCCGGGCCTCGGTCCGACCCGCGTCGCCGTCCACGAACCAGAACGCCCCGCATCGCGGGGCGTTCTTCGTGTGAGCAGCGCCGAGCTCGTATTCCGCGTCCGCCCGCCGGACCGTCGGGCCGTCGGCATCATGCCATGCCCCTGACGCGTGCACGACGGCCTATGCTGGCGCGGTGCGTTTCAGCGAGTTCCGACGTGCCGTCGCGACAGAGTTCGGCGAGCAGTATGGGCGCGCACTGCTGCGCGATCTCGTGATCGACAAGCTCGGCGGCCGCACCGCGGATCAGGCCCTGGCGGCCGGGATCTCCGAACGCGAGGTCTGGGTCGCCCTATGCGACGCCATGGAGGTTCCGGTCGAGCGCCGTCACGGCGTCGGCCTTCCGGAGCCGCGCACCTCCTGACCGGGCACCGGACCCCTCGTGGATGTCTGCGCACATCGACGGCCGACGCCGTGCGACACGCCCACCGATTGCCGAAGAGATGTTCGGTAGTTGATACTCTGAGGTCACAGTTCCTCTCGAAGCGAGTTATCCACTTCTCTGGGCTGCAGACATCCGGATGTCGCAGGTGCGTCCTACGGTACGAAGCAGCGAGTTCACTTCACTGTCCCGGCGAAAGGAAGCCACAACATGCCCACACCAGCGGATCGCGAAAAGGCCCTCGAAACCGCTCTGGCCCAGATCGACCGTCAGTTCGGCAAGGGGTCGGTCATGCGCCTGGGCAGCGACGAGCGCGCACCCGTCGAGGTCGTGCCGACCGGCTCCATCGCACTCGATGTGGCGCTCGGAATCGGCGGGCTTCCGCGCGGGCGCATCGTCGAGATCTACGGTCCGGAGTCGTCGGGTAAGACGACCCTGACGCTGCACGCCATCGCCAATGCGCAGAAGGGCGGCGGCATCGCCGCCTTCATCGACGCAGAACACGCGCTCGATCCCGAATACGCCAAGAAGCTCGGCGTGGACATCGACTCGCTGCTCGTGTCGCAGCCCGACACGGGGGAGCAGGCGCTCGAGATCGCGGACATGCTCGTGCGCAGCGGATCGATCGACCTCATCGTCATCGACTCGGTGGCGGCGCTCGTACCGCGCGCGGAGATCGAGGGCGAGATGGGCGACTCGCATGTCGGCCTGCAGGCGCGGCTCATGTCTCAAGCGCTTCGCAAGCTCACCGGCGCGCTCAACCAGACCGGCACCACGATGATCTTCATCAACCAGCTGCGTGAGAAGGTCGGAGTGTTCTTCGGCAGCCCGGAGACCACCTCCGGCGGCAAGGCGCTGAAGTTCTACGCCTCCGTACGGCTGGACATCCGCCGCATCGAGACGCTCAAAGACGGAACCGACGCGGTCGGCAACCGCACACGCGTCAAGGTGGTCAAGAACAAGATGGCGCCGCCGTTCAAGCAGGCGGAGTTCGACATCCTCTACGGCGTCGGAATTTCGCGCGAGGGCAGCCTGCTCGACTTCGGCGTGGAGCATGGCATCGTCAAGAAGTCCGGCGCCTGGTACACGTACGAGGGAGATCAGCTCGGTCAGGGCAAGGAGAACTCTCGCAACTTCTTGATCAAGAACCCCGACATCGCCGCGGAGATCGAGCGCAAGATCTTGATCAAACTCGGCGTCGTCGACGATCCGGATGCCAAAGCCGACGAGACCTCCAATGTCGAGTCGATAGAGACGAAGCTCGCGCAGCGCAAGGGCGCGTAGCGAGGCACGGGCAGCACGATGGTGGTCCAGTTTCCGTCAGCGGGATCGGTGTCGGGCACCGGTGGCAAGGGCGCGGGGCGAGGTCTGAAGAGAGAGAGCACCGCGCGGGAGGGCCTCGCGCCGGTGACCTATCTGCCCGGTGCTCAACCCTCCGAGGCAGCGCGTGAAGCACTGGCCCGGGTGGAGGCGATCGCCGAGAGCGAGGGCGAGAACGACGACGCCGAGTCGGAGCGCCATTCGCACCGCGCGCGTCGTGCCGGCGCAGGGCGCGACGATGACGTAGCGGAACGCGCCGTCGGCGGCATGAGCCGCACGGGCCGGGACCGATCGTCAGCGCGCGCGGGAAATGTCGCGATCCATCAGCTCGCACGGCGCGGCATGTCGCGCTGGGAGCTCGAGCAGGTTCTTGCGAAGCGAGACGTCGACGAGCAGACGGCGGCCGCGGAGCTCGACCGGCTCGAGAGCATCGGGCTCGTCGATGACGCGTCTCTGGCTGTATCGGTCGTCTACACGCTGCATACACGCAAGGGCGCGGGGCGGGCTGCGATCGAGCAAGAGCTGCGGCGGCGGCACCTGGCGCCGGAGGTGATCGAGGAAGCGATGGCTGAGCTCGACCGCGACGACGAGCTCGAGCGAGCGCTCGAGCTGGCGACCACGCGCGCACGCCAGTTGACCAGCGTGGACTATGAGGTGGCGGTGCGCCGCCTGAGCGGATATCTGGCTCGCAAGGGATACGACGGCGAGACGGTCCGCAGCGCGGTACGGCGCGCGTTGGAAGGGCATCCGCACGGTTCCTCGAACGGCCGGGGAACCGTGCGGTTCCGGTGAGGGGATGTCGTTCCACATCGGCGCATCTTTCGCGATGCGAACCGGTCCGAAGCAGTCAGGCCGGGAACGTAGACTAACGGCACTATGAGCATTGTCGATCGAGTCCGACCCAGTTCGGCGCCGACGCCGATCGCCGTGTCGGATGCGGCGCTCGACGATGACGGCCGGGTGCGCACGTACGAGGTTCGCACCTACGGCTGCCAGATGAACGTGCACGACTCCGAGCGCTTGAGCGGGTCGTTGGAGGCCGCCGGCTATAGGCCCGCCGCCGATGGCGAGCCCGACGTCGTGGTGATCAACACGTGTGCGGTTCGCGAGAACGCCGACAACAAGCTGTATGGGAATCTCGGACACCTCGCGTCGGTGAAACGCCGGCACGCGGGCATGCAGATCGCCGTCGGCGGATGCCTGGCGCAGAAGGACAAGAACGTCATTCTCGAGAAGGCGCCGTGGGTCGATGTGGTCTTCGGCACCCACAACATGGGATCACTCCCGAGCCTGCTGGAGCGCGCGCGGCACAATCACGAGGCGCAGGTGGAGATTCTCGACGCGCTCGAGACATTCCCGTCGACGCTGCCCACCAAGCGCGAGTCCACGTACAGCGGATGGGTGTCCATCTCCGTCGGCTGCAACAACACGTGCACGTTCTGCATCGTGCCGTCACTGCGTGGCAAGGAGAACGATCGCCGTCCCGGTGACGTGCTCGCGGAGATCCAGTCCCTCGTCGACGATGGCGTCGTCGAGGTCACGCTGCTCGGTCAGAATGTGAACTCCTACGGCGTCGACTTCGGGGATCGTTTCGCATTCGGCAAGCTGCTGCGGGCAGCCGGGCAGATCGAAGGACTGGAGCGCATCCGGTTCACCTCGCCGCACCCGGCCGCGTTCACGGACGACGTGATCGACGCCATGGCGGAGACGCCGGCGGTGATGCCGCAGCTGCACATGCCGTTGCAGTCGGGCTCCGATCGCGTGCTTCGGGCGATGCGCCGAAGCTACCGCTCGCAGAAGTTCCTGGGCATTCTCGACAGGGTGCGTGCGCGCATCCCGCACGCGGCGATCAGCACGGACATCATCGTGGGATTCCCGGGCGAGACCGAGGAGGACTTCCAAGAGACGCTCCGCGTCGTCGAAGAGGCACGATTCGCCTCCGCGTTCACCTTCCAGTACTCGGCACGCCCCGGCACGCCGGCGGCCACGATGCCCGATCAGGTGCCGAAAGCGGTCGTGCAAGATCGTTACGACCGGCTCATCGAGCTGCAGGAACGCATCGGCCTGGAAGAGAACGAGAGACTCGTCGGACGCGAAGTCCAGGTGCTCGTGTCCACCGGAGAAGGCAAGAAGGACGCCGAGACGCACCGCCTGAGCGGTCGCGCCGAAGACAGCCGCCTCGTGCACTTCGAGGTCCCGCAAGGTTCCGAGACGCCCCGCCCCGGCGATGTCGTCACGGTGCGCATCACGCACGCCGCACCCTTCCACCTGCTGGCCGATGCCGGTGCCGGTCAGGCGCTGCGGGTGCGCCGCACTCGTGCCGGCGACGCCTGGGACGCCGCCGAGTCCGCCTCGTGCGCGGTTCCGGCGCAGGGGGAGAGCGGCGGCGGCCGGATCTCGCTGGGTCTGCCGACCCTCCGCTCGCGACTGGAAGCCGCGTCGCCCGCGGGGCCGACGACGCCCCTCTACGACCTCGCCGACGGCGAGCGGTGACGAGCGCGGAACGCGGGTGACGCCGGCGCGCGACAGGGCGCATCCGAACGCGGCGCCCGTGCTCGCTATCGTCGGGGCCACGGGCACCGGCAAGAGCGATCTCGCACTCGAGGTGACGACCAGGCTCGCCGCATGCGGAGTTCACGCCGAGATCGTCGGCGCGGACGCGATGCAGCTCTACCGCGGCATGGACATCGGCACGGCCAAGCTCACGCTCGAAGAACGGCGTGGCATTCCGCACCACCTCATCGACGTGCTCGAGATCACCGACGAGGCGACCGTGGCCTGGTATCAGCCTCACGCCAGGGCGGCGATCGACGACATCCGTTCGCGTGGCGCCGTGCCGATCCTCGTCGGCGGGTCCGGACTGTACGTGTCGTCGGTGCTCTACGAGTTCGAGTTCCCCGGTCGGGATCTCGAACGAAGGGCGCAGCTGGAAGCGGAGGCGGGCAGTGCAGGGCTTTCGTCGCTCGTGGAACGGTTGCGCCGACTCGATCCGGAGACCGCGCAGCAGGTGGATGCCGCGAACCCGCGCCGTGTCATCCGCGCGCTCGAGATCGCCGAACTGCAGCAGAAAGGGCACGGGGCCGTGCTGCCGAAGCGTCCCGTTCTCTGGTCGCCGGCAGTCGTCGTTGGCGCGAGCGTGCCGCGCGATCGTCTGGTGACTCGACTGGATGCCCGTGTCGAGCGCATGTGGAAGACAGGGCTTCTCGACGAGGTGCGCGAGTTGCTGCGCGCGGGGCTCGAGAGCGGCAGCACGGCACCGCGCGCGATCGGGTACGCGCAAGCGGTCGCGCAGCTGCGCGGCGAGGTGAGCGAAGCGGAGGCGATCGTCGAGACCCAGCGGCTGACGCGGCGCTACGCCCGGCGTCAGGTCTCCTGGTTCAAGCGCTACGCCGAGCTGGAGTGGCTCGACACCGATGCGGTGCCCGGCACCGAGTGGGCTGACAGGTTGGCACGGCGCGTTCTGGATAGGCTCTCGTAGGTGACCACACTCTCCTTCAGCAAGGGCCACGGCACGGGCAACGACTTCGTGCTGTTCTCCGATCCGGAGGGCGCCATCGACCTCACCCCGGCACAGATCGCCCTGATCTGCGACCGGCATTTCGGTGTCGGCGCCGACGGTGTCATTCGCGCCGTTCGGTCCTCGGCGATTCCCGAGGGATCATCGGTGCTGTCGGAGGACCCCACGGCCGAATGGTTCATGGACTACCACAACGCCGACGGGACGCCCGCGGAGATGTGCGGCAACGGCATCCGGGTGTTCGCACGCTATCTGCTCGATGGGGGCCTTGCAGACATTCCGGCGGGACAGACGCTGCCCGTCGGCACGCGCGCCGGTGTGCGCGACGTCCAGCAGAGCGGGACCGGATTCCAGGTGGATCTTGGTCGCTGGCGACTGACCGACGACGATCCGCTGGTGCGGGCCAAAGGCCTGAAAGTGGCGCGGCCGGGTCTCGGAATCGACGTCGGCAACCCGCACGTCGTCGTCGCACTGCCGGACGACGACGAACTGGACCGCCTCGACCTCGGGCCGACACCGATTCTTGACCCGGAGCTGCCCGACGGCGCGAACGTGGAGTTCGTGGTTCCGTTCGAGCCGCTCGTGGCCGACGGCATCGGCCGCATTCGCATGCGCGTGCACGAGCGCGGCAGCGGAGAGACACTGGCGTGCGGCACGGGAACGGCGGCTGCGGCGCTCGCCACCCGCTTCTGGGCCGGCTCCGGCGCACCCGACAACTGGAAGGTGCGCACCCCGGGCGGCACGCTGGGCGTGCGGATGTTCGCGGCCGAGGACGGCGAGCACGTCGCCCTCTCCGGGCCCGCCGAACTCGTCTTCGACGGCGAGGTCACGATCGGCTGACGCGCGAACGCTCCCGCAGACCGCTCTCGCTCACGCGTCGTCGCGCGCGGCCGCGGCACCGCCGCGGTGCACGTTCAGCACGCGAAACCCCTTACTGGACCACGCGCGGGTCACCTCGAAGTCGTCAGCCAGTTCCGCCGCGAGCCACCGTTGGAGCGAGTCCGAGCCGAGATTGCGCTGCACGACGAGCCAGGCATCCGCACCGACGTCGAGTCGCGGAAGCCAGCGGTTCAGCAGGTCGTGCAGCTGCGCCTTCCCGATGCGGATCGGCGGATTCGACCAGATCGCGCGGAACGCCACCGACTCGGGAACATCGCCGGGTAGAACCGCGTTGATGTTTCTCAGGCCGAGGGATGCCGCGTTGCGCCGCACCACGTCGAGCGCGCGCTCGTTCACGTCGACCGCCCATACTGTCGCGTCGGGTGCGTGAAGCGCGAGCGTGAGCGCGATCGGACCCCAGCCGCAGCCGAGATCGAGGAGGTCACCGGTGGCGGGCACCTGCGGTGCATCGTCGAGGAGCACGGCCGTTCCGATGTCCACGTGATCAGGACTGAAGATTCCGGCGGCCGTCGTCAGTTCGAGGTCGCGACCGGCGAGGCGGACGGAGAGTGCGTGCAGCTTCGCTTCGCTGCCCGGACGGGAAGTGAAGTAGTGCTCTCCGGTGGCCATACCAGGACGCTACCGGAGAGCACAGGTACGGAAGGGACGAGAGCGCCTAGGGTGGAGGACACGATGACGCAGACCCATGGTGAACGGGACGAGCGCCGGGATGATCCGGTACGCGGAATGATCGATGACACGACGCCGGACGAGACGATGGCAGATGACACGATGACGGACCGTTCGGCGACGAACGGGGAGACGGACGACGTTGTGGCGAGGGTCCTCGCGCGCGCGGAACAGGCATCCGCCCGTACCAGGATCTTCGGACAGGGGGCCCAGGCTCTGCAGCGCGCCCAGGTTGACGGCCAGAGCGCCGACGGCGAGCAGTTCGACCGCGAGGAGCGCGCCGCACTGCGTCGCGTCTCGGGGCTGTCGACCGAGCTCGAAGACGTCACCGAGGTCGAGTACCGGCAGCTGCGGCTGGAGAACGTCGTGCTGATCGGCGTGTACTCGGGCGGAACGCTGACGGATGCCGAGAACTCGCTGCGCGAACTCGCAGCCCTCGCCGAGACAGCGGGGGCGGTCGTGCTCGACGGCCTGCTGCAGCGTCGCCCGCATCCGGATCCGGGCACCTACCTGGGCAGCGGCAAAGCGCAGGAACTGCACGACGTGGTCGCCGCTCTCGGCGCAGACACCGTCGTGGCCGACACCGAGCTGGCTCCCAGCCAGCGGCGTGCGCTGGAGGACATCGTCAAGGTGAAGGTGATCGACCGCACCGCGGTCATCCTCGACATCTTCAGCCAGCACGCGAAGAGCCGCGAGGGCAAGGCGCAGGTCGAGCTCGCGCAGCTCGAGTACCTCTTGCCGCGACTGCGCGGCTGGGGCGAGTCGATGAGCCGTCAGGCCGGAGGCCAGGTCGGCAGCGGGGGCGCGGGCATGGGAAGCCGCGGCCCCGGCGAGACGAAGATCGAGCTCGACCGTCGGCGCATCCACACGCGCATGGCGAAGCTGCGCAGGCAGATCAAGGACATGAAGCCCGCGCGTGAGGCGAAGCGCGCGAACCGGCGTCGGAACAGCGTGCCGTCCGTGGCGATCGCCGGCTACACGAACGCCGGCAAGTCGAGCCTGCTGAACCGCATCACGAAGGCCGGCGTGCTCGTGGAGAACGCACTGTTCGCGACGCTGGATGCCACGGTGCGGCGCTCCATCACTGCCGACGGCCGTCTCTATACCCTGACCGACACGGTCGGCTTCGTGCGCAACCTTCCCCACCAGCTCGTCGAGGCGTTCCGGTCGACGCTCGAGGAGGTCGCCGATTCCGACGTCATCGTGCACGTCGTGGACGCCTCGCATCCGGATCCCGCTGCACAGCTTTCCACGGTGCGCGACGTGATCGGGGAAGTGGGCGCGCGGGAACTCCCCGAACTCGTGGTGTTCAACAAGTCCGACCTGATCGACGACGCACGCCGACTCGAGCTTCGTGGAATGGAGCCCAACGCCGTCTTCGCCTCCGCGCGCACCGGAGAGGGGATCGACGAGGTGCTCGCGGCCATCGCGCGCCTGCTGCCGGACCGCTCGGTCGAACTCGACCTGCTGCTCCCGTATGACCGCGGCGACCTGGTGTCGGCACTGCACGAACGCGGTCGAGTCGTGCACACCTCGTACGAGGAAGACGGTACGCGGATCACCGCGAAGATCGCACCCGAGTTCGTGCCGGTTTTCGAGCCGTTCGTCTCGGCGCCTGCGGTGGTCTGACTCGAGCGCGGTCGCGCGTAGCGCGACGTAACACGTGGCATCCGCAGTGCATCTCGATTGCTAATCTGAACGCGTTATTCGTCGAGGGGCTGTGATGGCCCCCGATGGGAGCGACAGCCGAGCCCGGCACCCGCCCACAGATCGTACGAGAAGTGCGATCTGCCACCGCTGCGGTGAGGACGTGCGAGGCACCGGCTGTCTTCGCGTTCGCGCCGCCCGATGAGGGAGCCGACGTGAGCGCATCGCCGAGCATCGACGGCATCGCGCCGTGCCCGGCCGGAACACCCTTCTCGTTCGAGGTCTACCCGCCCCGGAACGAGGCGGCGGCCCGTTCCCTGCCGGAGACGATCCGCCTTTTGGCGTCGGTCCGACCCGAGTTCATCTCGGTCACCTACGGCGCGGGCGGCTCTTCGCACGCGTCGTCACTCGACGTCGTGACGAACATCGTGCGAAACACCGAGGTGCCGGTGATGGCGCACCTCACCTGTGTCGGCTCGTCGCACGAGCAGGCCGCGCAGATGATCCGGGAGTTTCTCGATGCAGGCGTGCGACAGTTCCTGGCGGTGCGAGGCGATCCGCCTGAGGGCTCCGCTTCGGACGCCGCGCTCGGCGACCTGCGCAGCTCCGCCGAGCTGGTGCAGCTCATCCACCGCATCCAGGCGGAACGTGCGCCGTACCGGGAGATTCCGGTGCCGGGCCTCCCGCACGCGAGTGCGGTGGGCAGGCGGGAGCGCGTGACGATCGCCGTCGCGGCGTTCCCGAACGGACATCCGCGTTCGCACTCCTTGGAGCAGGACGTCGACACGCTCCTGGCGAAGCAGGCGGCCGGCGCCAACCTCGCCATCACCCAGTTGTTCTTCCATGCCGAGGACTACTTCGCGTTCGCTCAGCGGGTGCGGGATGCCGGCGTGCTCTTCCCGATCCTGCCCGGCATCATGCCAGTGACCAGCCCGGCGCGGCTCAAGCGCATGCTCGAGCTCAGCGGTGAAGACCTGCCGAGCGGCCTGGGCATCCGGCTCGAGGTCGAGCCGACCGACGAGGGCCGGCGCGAGATCGGTATCGACCACGCCGCTCGGTTCGCCGAGCGCCTCGTCGCCGGCGGTGCACCGGGAATCCATCTCTACACGTTCAATCAACCGCACACTGCGCTCGCCGTGCTCGAGCGCTGCGGACTCATCGACGCCGTCCCGACCAGCTAGATCTTCGATCGCCACCACAGACTGTCACCTCACGAACCAGAAGGAATCTCATGACCTCTCCCGCGTTCCCCACCGGCACCATCGTCGGCTACCCGCGCATCGGCCGTCGACGCGAGCTCAAGAAGGCCGTCGAGGCCTTCTGGACCGGCTCCACGACGGCGGACGAGCTCGAGGCGACCGCCGCCGAGCTGCGTCGCACGACCCGCGAGCGTCTCACCGAGCTCGGCCTCGGCGCGGCCGACTCGTCGATCCCCGAGTCGTTCAGCTACTACGACCAGGTTCTGGATGCCGCGGTCACGCTTGGCGCCGTCCCCGCCCGTTTCGCGTCGCTGCAGGATGCCGACGGCGGCGTCGACCTCGCCGGCTACTTCACGATCGCGCGCGGGGCCGGCGAGGACGCGCCCCTGGAGATGACCAAGTGGTTCGACTCGAACTATCACTACCTGGTCCCTGAGATCGGGCCGGAGACGTCGTTCCGGCTCGCCTCGGACCGCCTCGTGCGCGAATTCGCGGAGGCGAAGGCCGACGGATATCTCACGCGGCCGGTCATCGTCGGACCTGTCACGTTCCTGGCACTGAGCAAGCCGACGGGTGAGGCGCCCGAGGGCTTCCGCCCGCTGTCCCGCTTGCCGGAGCTGCTCGACGTCTACGGCGAGCTCCTCGCGCGGCTGAAGGCGGAAGGTGCGCAGTGGGTGCAGCTCGACGAGCCGGCGCTGGTCAGCGAGAGCCTGGATGACGATCGTGCCTCCGTGCTCGAGGCGGCCCGCGAGGCGTATGGGGTCTTGGGATCTGCGAGCGAGCGTCCTGCGCTGTTCGTGGCAACGCCGTATGGCGGTCTCGACGAGGCGCTCCCGGTGCTCGCAGGCACTGCCGTGGAGGCGATCGGGCTCGACCTGGTGCGGGGGAGCATCCCGAACACCGAGGATGCCGAAGTCGCCTCGGCACTGCGCGGCAAGACCCTGGTCGGTGGCGTCATCGACGGGCACAACATCTGGCGCGGTGACCTGGAGGCGGCGTTCGGCAGGCTCGAGTCGCTGCTCGCGCTGTCGCCGAACGTCGCGGCGTCGACCTCGACCTCGTTGCTCCATGTTCCGCACGACGTCGAGGATGAACCGGAGCTGGACGTGCGCCTGAAGTCCTGGCTCGCCTTCGCAGACCAGAAGGTCGCGCAAGTCGCCACGCTGGCACGCGGCTTGGACGACGGCCACGAGACGATTCAGGACGACCTGAGGCAGGCATCCGCAGCCCTCGTCGATCGCCGCAGTGCTCCGGGAGTGCGGGACGGCTCGGTTCGTGCGCGCACGGCATCGCTGACCGACGCGGACTTCCGTCGTGGCGACTATGCCGATCGGCTGTCCGCACAGGATGCCGCACTGCACCTTCCCGCGCTGCCGACGACGACCATCGGCTCGTTTCCGCAGACCGCCGACATTCGACGCTCCCGTGCCCAGTTCGCCAAGGGTGTCATCGACGAGGCCGAGTATCTGAGCCGGATGCAGGCGGAGATCACGCGCGTGGTCGACCTACAGGAGGAGATCGGCATCGACGTCATCGTGCACGGTGAGCCGGAGCGCAATGACATGGTGCAGTACTTCGCCGAGAATCTGGACGGTTTCGCAGTGACGCAGAACGGCTGGGTGCAGTCCTACGGCAGTCGGTGCACGCGTCCGTCGATTCTCTGGGGAGACGTGGAGCGTCCTCGCCCGATCACCGTGGAGTGGTCGACGTTTGCGCAGTCGCTGACGCAGAAGCCGGTGAAGGGCATGCTGACCGGGCCCGTGACGATCCTCGCGTGGTCATTCGTGCGCGACGACCAGCCGCTGGGGGAGACCGCCCGTCAGGTGGCGCTTGCCCTGCGCGACGAGATCGCGGACCTGGAGAGTGCCGGAATCCGCATCGTGCAGGTCGATGAGCCCGCCCTGCGGGAACTGCTCCCGCTGAAGAAGAAGGACCAGCCCGGCTACCTCGACTGGTCCGTCGGCTCTTTCCGGCTGGCGACGAGCGGGGTGGGCGATGCGACGCAGATTCACACGCACCTCTGCTACTCCGAGTTCGGCGTCGTGATCGATGCGATCCGCAACTTGGACGCCGATGTGACCAGCATCGAGGCGGCCCGCAGTCGCATGGAGGTCGTCGATGACATCAAGGCGAGCGGCTTCGATCACGGCATCGGGCCCGGCGTCTACGACATCCATTCGCCGCGCGTGCCGTCGACCGCAGAAGTGACCGAGCTGATCGAGAAGGCGTTGGCGGGCATCCCGCAGCGGCAGGTGTGGATCAACCCGGATTGCGGCCTGAAAACCCGGGGCTACGACGAGACGGTCGCATCCTTGAAGAACATCATCGACGCGACCCGCGCCGTGCGCGAGAAGCAGACCGCGTAGCCCCAGAGGTGCGGAAACGCCCTGCGCCGATCGGGTGATCGGCGCAGGGCGTTTCCGCACTTCCAAGCTTCTCCACCGCGGTGCTCGCGGCGGAACTGCGAGATCTCTGGGCGCCGGGGATGTTGTTCGTGCGGGCTGGCATCGGGCGGGCGGGAGCCGCGTCAGCGGCGGGGGAATGTCCCGCACGAACAACATCCCGGCGCCTCAGCGGGATTGCTCAGACCGTGCGGAGGACCGCCACCACTTTTCCGACGAGCTCCGCGAAGTCTCCCAGGATCGGCTCGAAGGCGGAGTTGCGAGGCAGCAGCCAGGTGTGACCGTCGCGCTGCCGGAACACCTTGACCGTCGCCTCGCCGTCGAGCATCGCGGCCACGATGTCGCCGTTCTCCGCGTCTTTCTGCTGTCGCACGACGACCCAGTCGCCGTCGCAGATGGCGGCGTCGATCATCGACTCGCCCTGAACCTTGAGCATGAACAGCTCGCCGTTGCCGACGAGCTGGCGCGGGAGCGGGAAGACCTCTTCGATCTGCTGCTCCGCGGTGATGGGGACTCCGGCGGCGATGCGGCCGACGAGGGGCACCATGGTTGCGTCGCCGACCGGGATGGAGGTCTCGAGGTCGGTCGCGTCTTCCGAACGGCCCGTGGCGGCGGGGAGATCGATCAGCACCTCGAGAGCGCGAGGCCTGTTCGGGTCGCGGCGCAGGTATCCGCTCAGCTCCAGTTGCCCCAGCTGGTGCGCGACGCTCGAGAGCGACGCGAGGCCGACGGCGTCGCCGATCTCCCGCATACTCGGCGGGTAGCCGCGCTGGCTCACGGAGCGCTGGATCACCTCGAGAATGGCCCGCTGCTTGTCGCTCAGGTTCTTACGACGGCGAGTGCGCGGCTTGTCCGCAGCGCTGCGCCGTGTGGTGCCGGTGCGCGCGCTTCCGGCCGTTTCTGCGTCGGTCAAGGTGCGGTCCTCTCGTCGATTTCGAATGTCGGCGCCGCTGTCTGCAGGGCCTCGGGGACGAATGTCGGTGGTTCGTGATGCGCTGTCTTCGTGACGATCGAAACTCTATCTGCTCAGGCAGCCGAACCAGCGGCTTTGTTCGAGCGTGTTGAGAACGTCTCACGGTGTGTTTTCGAATATACCGTTGAAAATCGAGGAAATCGAAGATAGATTCGGAACACGGGTTCGATAGAAGACAGGAGGCGGTCATGACGACCATCGCACTGGAGCATCCGGCAGCGTTCGCGAGCCGTGGCACCGTCCGCGTTCGCACGCGCCTCACGCGCCGCGGCAGGGCCGTCATGGCGGCATTGATCGTGCTTCCGCTGCTGATCGGCGGTGGCGTGCTCGTCGTCGGCGGCACGGCGGCAGCAGGAACGGACGGTTCGCAATCGGCGTCGTTCGACCACGTCACGGTACAGCCGGGAGACTCGTTGTGGACGGTCGCGGAGCGAATCGCGCCGAACAGCGACCCGCGCGATGTCGTGACGGCACTCGAAGACCTCAACGGCCTGGCTTCCAGCACGGTCATCGCGGGGGAGCGGCTCGCGATACCGCATCAGTACGACGACGCGCGCTGACGGTTCCGGTGCGTCGGAGACGGCGTTCCGTCGCACCTAGCATGGAGGCGTGACTTCGTTCTCCGATCTCCCCATCCGGGATGACCTTCGTGGCAGGACACCTTACGGCGCGCCGGTGGCCGCCGTTCCTGTCGCGCTGAATGTCAACGAGAACACGCATCCGATTCCCGACGATGTGGTGGCCGACGTCATGGCCTCGCTCGAGGTCGAACTGCGCAAGGCGAACAGGTACCCGGATCGAGAATTCGCCGGTCTGCGGGCAGCCCTGGCCGGCTATCTGGGCCACGGTCTGGATGCCTCGAACATCTGGGCCGCCAACGGGTCGAACGAGGTGCTCCAGCAGATCCTGCAGGCATTCGGCGGTCCGGGACGGACCGCCCTGGGATTCGCTCCGACCTATTCGATGTACCCGCTCCTCGCCTCCGGCACGGGCACCGGATGGATCGCCGCAGATCGCGGTCCCGAATTCGTCCTCACGGCAGAGCACGCCGCCGGTTGGACGAACGCGAAGAAGCCGGACGTCGTCATCTTGTGCGCTCCGAACAATCCGACGGGCACCCCCTTGGGTCTCGACGTCGTCGAAGCGGTGTACGACGCGACCGAGGGCATCGTCGTCGTCGACGAGGCCTACGCGGAGTTCATGCCCGACGATGCTCCGAGTGCGCTCACGCTGCTCGCCGGACGCGAGCGCCTCATCGTCTCGCGAACGATGAGCAAGGCGTTCGCCTTCGCGGGCGTGCGCCTCGGGTACCTGGCCGCGGACCCGGCCGTCGCCGACGCCTTGCGCCTCGTACGCCTGCCCTACCACCTCTCGGTGCTCACGCAGGCCGCGGCGACCGCTGCCTTGCGGCACGCCGACCAGATGCTCGGAACGGTGCACGACATCGTGCGGCAGCGGGATCGCATCTCGCAGCGGCTGACGGAGCTCGGCTACGCGGTCCACGTCAGCGGCAGCAACTTCGTGCTCTTCGGTGGCGTCGACGATTCGCACGCGACGTTCCTCGCGCTCAAGGATCGGGGCGTGCTGGTGCGTGACCCGGGCATCCCGAACCACCTCCGGGTGAGCGCCGGCACGCAGCAGGAGACGACCGTGTTCCTCGACGCCATCGCCGGCCTGGGGCCGGGCGGTGCGCGCGCGACGCGCCGGTAGGCTGGAAGGCATGAGCAGCCGCACCGCGAGCATCCGTCGCGAGACCAGTGAATCGAGCATCGAGCTGTCGCTCGATCTTGACGGCACGGGCCGCAGCAGCGTCCACACGACGGTGCCGTTCTTCGATCACCTGCTCACCGCGTTCGCCAAGCACTCGCTCACCAACCTCACGGTGCGCGCGACCGGCGATATCGAGATCGACGTGCACCACACCGTCGAAGACACGGGCATCGTGCTCGGCCAGGCGATCCGGGACGCCCTCGGCGACAAGTCCGGCATCTCCCGCTTCGGCGACGCCACTGTGCCGCTGGACGAGGCGCTCGTGCACGCCGTCGTCGACATCTCCGGACGCCCCTATCTGGTGCACACGGGCGAGCCGGAGGGTTTCGAGCACCACCTGATCGGCGGGCACTTCACGGGGTCCATGGTGCGCCACGTCTTCGAGGCGCTCGCCTTCAACGCCGCGCTGACCGTGCACGTGCGCGTGCTGAACGGTCGCGACCCGCATCACATCGCCGAAGCCGAGTTCAAGGCGTTCGCGCGTGCGTTCCGACAGGCGAAGGCGCTCGATCCGCTGGTGGACGGCATCCCGTCGACCAAGGGTGCGCTGTGATGACGAGCAGTACGACGGACTCGGCAGCGGCAGACGCCGTCGGCGGCACTGCGCCGTCGGTCGTCGTGTTCGACTACGGGTCGGGCAACGTGCACTCCGCGGCGAAAGCGCTGGAAGCAGCCGGCGCCGATGTCATGCTGACCTCGGATCGCGCTGCCGCCGAGAACGCCGACGGGCTCGTGGTGCCCGGCGTCGGCGCGTTCAAGGCCGTCGTAGATCAGTTGCGGCCGGTGCACGGACCGGAGATCATCGGACGCCGTTTGGCCGGCGGTCGCCCGGTGCTCGGCATCTGCGTCGGCATGCAGGTGCTCTTCGAACACGGTGTCGAGCACGGCCACGACGCCGATGGCCTGGGCGAATGGCCGGGCACCGTCGAGGCACTGAAGGCCGACGTGCTGCCGCACATGGGCTGGAACACGGTCGACGCCCCCGACGACTCGGTGCTCTTCGCCGGGATCCGGCAGGAGCGCTTCTACTTCGTGCACTCGTTCGCGGCCCAGAGCTGGGAACTGCCCGCCTCAGGCCGGACCGCTCCGAAGCTCACCTGGTCCGATCACGGCGGACGGTTCCTGGCGGCCGTGGAGAACGGTCCGCTGTCGGCCACCCAGTTCCACCCCGAGAAGTCCGGGCAGGCCGGCCTTCGCCTGCTGCGCAACTGGGTGCAGTCTCTCGCGGCGCGCTCGGCCTAGCGGCTGTGCAGGTTCCCGCGCCCTCGTCCCTACTCCCGAAAGAACTCAGGTCACGATGAGTCCCATCACCGACACCCCTCGTCTCGAACTGCTCCCCGCCGTCGACATCGCCGACGCCAAGGCCGTACGCCTCACGCAGGGCGAGGCCGGAAGCGAGACGAGCTACGGCGACCCCGTCGAGGCAGCGGAGGAGTGGGTGCGGCAGGGCGCGGAATGGATCCACCTGGTCGACCTCGACGCGGCGTTCGGTCGGGGACACAACCGGGACGTGCTGAAGGCCGTGCTGCGCTCGAGGCACGATGTGAAGATCGAGCTGTCCGGAGGCATCCGTGACGATGCCTCGCTGGAACACGCGCTCGAGCTGGGCGCCAAGCGCGTCAACCTGGGCACCGCGGCATTGGAGAACCCGGAATGGGCCGCCGATGTGATCTCGCGGTACGGCGAGGCGATCGCGGTCGGCCTCGATGTGCGCGGCACGACCCTGGCGGCACGAGGCTGGACGCGGGAGGGCGGTGAGCTGTGGGATGTCCTCGCCCGGCTCGAGGACGCAGGATGCGCACGCTACGTCGTCACGGACGTCACCAAGGACGGCACGCTGCGGGGCCCGAACCTCGAACTTCTTCAGCTCGTCACGCAGCGCACGGACCGGCCCGTCGTGGCATCCGGAGGCATCTCCAGCCTCGACGACATCGCGGCGTTGCGCGACCTGGTGCCCGACGGTATCGAGGGCGCGATCGTCGGCAAGGCGCTCTACTCGGGAGCGTTCACACTGCCGGAGGCGCTGGACGTTGCCGGATACTGATCCGCACGCTTCGCACGCGGCTGGTGACCGCCACCTCTTCGGGTCGAGCGATCGCGCCGACTCCGCCGGAGTGCCGTGGGAGGGCCGCAGGTTCGAGCACGCCCCGGCGTCGGACGACGACGGCTCGGCCGATCCCGCACTTCTCGCGGCGCTGACCGGATTCGCCGCCGGGACCCACTCCGCCGTCGACATCGTCGAGTCGGTGCGCGCGGCGCGGCTGCTCGTGCCGTTGCTGGCGCACGCGGGCGACATCGGCGAGACGCCGGAGGGCCACGTCGTCGACAAGACGCAGGAACTCTCCATCGCCACCGTGCGCGCTCCCGATGGCCGGGCTGTGCTCCCCGCCTTCACGAGCGTGCAGACGCTGGCGGCATGGAATCCGCGAGCCCGTCCGGTGCCCGCAGTCGGTCCGCGAATCGCGCTGGCGGCGGCCGGCGAGCAGACGGAGCTGGTCGTGATCGACCCCACCAGCCCGACCGAGCACGTGCTGCGGCGCCCGGCGGTGAAGGCGCTCGCGACCGGGGCGGAATGGACGCCGCCGTGGGCCGCGCCCGAGGTCGGGGACGCCTTCCGCCGGTCCGCGGCGAGCGAGCCCGACGTGATCGAGGTGCGGTTGGCATCGGCGGACCCCGGTGCGCGCCTGCAGGGGCCCGAGGTCGAGGTGGGCGTCGTTCTGCGTCCCGGCCTGGACGCGGATGCCCTCCACGCCTTGGTCGGGCGCCTCACCGCCGCATGGGCCGCCTCTGAGGTCATCGCGGAACGCGTCGACTCGATGGCGCTCCGGCTGCTCGCGAACTGAGGCCGCTGGGAAGCGGCGGAGCAGCCGGTGGGGTGAGCCCGGTGGACCGGGGCCCCGCCTCTCACCGGCCGCCGGCCGCCTGCAGGTCAGATCACCGAGCCGGTGTACTTCTCGCCCGGTCCCTTGCCCGGCTCGTCGGGGAATGGCGACGCCTCGCGGAAGGCCAGCTGCACGCTTCGCAGGCCGTCTCGCAGGCTGCGTGCGTGCTGGTCGCCGATGTGGCCGGCGCTCGCCGTCACGAGGCCCGCCAATGCGTCGATCAGCTTGCGCGCCTCGTCGAGATCGGTCTGCGCCCGCGGGTCGTCGGCGAGGCCGCACTTTACGGCGGCGGCGCTCATCAGGTGCACGGCTGTCGTGGTGATCACCTCGACGGCGGGGACGTCGGCGATGTCGCGGGTGACCTCGGAGAGCGCGGCAGCGGCGTCGTCCTCCGTGAGCGGCGGAACGCTGTCGTGGGTGTGTGCGGCGGTGGCCGCGTCGTCGAAACGGTGAACGTGCTGGCCGGAGCTGTCGGGCATGGTGTCTTTCGCGAGAGGAGGGACGGGGAACGGGGCGGACGGGCATCCGTCGACCAGGGATTCGTCAGGCGCCATCGGCGTCTGCTAAGCTGTGTCGGGCTTTCGGTGCGTCATGCCCCGAAAGGAAAGTGGAGAATCTCCCACCCGCGCTTGACCGCTTCACCAGGTTACCGGGTCGTTACGCACTCCGCCGAAGAGACGAAAGTCTCGGAAGGTTGACGTAGAGGGTGCGGATGCATGGCGTGCGCAAGCACGGAATGCGCGTGTGAGAGACCTCTGCAGACCATCCGGCGGCGCCGCCGCGGATGCCTCACGAACCGTTCGATCAGAGGAGACACGCATCAGCGATCCCCGTACCAATGACCGTATCCGCGTGCCCGAGGTCCGCCTCGTGGGCCCTGGCGGAGAGCAGATCGGCGTCGTCAAGATCGAGGTCGCCGTGCGTCTGGCTCAGGAAGCCGACATGGACCTCGTCGAGGTGGCGCCGAACTCGAAGCCGCCCGTCGCCAAGATCATGGATTACGGCAAGTACAAGTACGAGGCTGCGCAGAAGGCGAAAGAGGCCAGGCGCAACCAGGCGAACACCGTGCTGAAAGAGGTGCGGTTCCGCCTCAAGATCGACAAACACGACTACGAGACGAAGCGCAAGCGAGCCGAGGGGTTCCTCAAGGCGGGGGACAAGGTCAAAGCCATGATCCTGTTCCGCGGCCGCGAGCAGTCCCGCCCCGAGCAGGGTGTGCGCTTGCTGCAGCGGTTCGCCGAAGACGTGGGCGAGTTCGGTTCCGTGGAATCGACCCCCACCATCGACGGCCGCAACATGGTCATGGTCATCGGCCCTCTGAAGAACAAGTCGGAGGCCAAGGCCGAGGCCAACGCACAACGTGCCGCGAACCGCGCGCGCTCCCAGCAGCAGCGCTCGGGCGACGCGGCCACCGAGGCGGAAACATCCTCCGCCACCGATGAGGAGAAATAATGCCCAAGCAGAAGACCCACTCCGGGGCCAAGAAGCGTTTCAAGCTCACCGGCAGCGGCAAGGTGATGAAGCAGCAGGCCGGCATGCGCCACAACCTGGAGCTCAAGTCGAGCCGCCGCACGCGCCGCCTCAACCAGGACCAGGTGCTGCCGAACGTCGACGCCAAGGTCGCCAAGAAGCTCCTCGGCAAGTAAGCCGAGCAACGACGCGTACGTAAAGGAAACAAGCAATGGCAAGAGTGAAGAGGGCCGTCAACGCCCACAAGAAGCGTCGGGTCATCCTCGAGCGCGCCGAGGGCTACCGCGGTCAGCGGTCGCGCCTCTACCGCAAGGCCAAGGAGCAGGTCACCCACTCGCTGGTTTACAGCTACCGTGACCGTCGTGCTCGCAAGGGCGACTTCCGCCGCCTGTGGATCCAGCGCATCAACGCTGCGAGCCGTCAGAACGGCCTCACCTACAACCGCCTCATTCAGGGTCTGAACCTGGCGGGCGTCGAGGTGGACCGTCGCATCCTGGCCGAGCTCGCCGTGAACGAGCCCGCCACGTTCGCCTCGCTGGTCGAGACTGCGAAGAAGGCACTTCCGGCCGACACCTCGGCCCCGCGCGCCGACGCCGCCTGAGAGCGATAACAGAATGGCCTGCACCCGTCAGGGTGTGGGCCATTCTGCGTATTCCCCCTTCCGAGCAGGGGTACGACTCTTCTCGGGCCCGCGCGAGCACGGCGACGAGCGGCTCGGCGGGGTCGGGGATCGCGTATCCGCCGGGGCATCGCGTTCGGCGGCAGCGGGACGAAGCACGGCGGGGGACTCGTCCCGGGAAACACGATCCGCTGACCCTTCGTCGCACTCAGCGCCGGGGGAATCGTTCGGCAGCGGTTCGATGGCGGGATTCACCGTCGCCATAGACTGACTTCGTGCTCGACAACCCCAGGTCCCCCCGGGTCCGCGCCGTGGCCAAGCTCGCGAAGAAGTCCGCGCGCGCCGATACGGGAATGTTCCTGCTGGAGGGGCCGCAGGCGGCGCGGGAGGCTTTGACGTGGCGCCCCGAGCTCGTCGTGGAGTTGTTCGCGACCGAGCGGGCGTTCGGCAAGCACGACGATGTGGCATCCTTGGCAGCCGCGGCCGGAACCAGTACCGAGATGGTCTCCGATCAGGTGCTCGACACCATGGCCGACACGGTCACGCCGCAAGGGTTCGTGGCGGTGTGCCGGCAGTTCCCGGTGTCTGTGGATGCCGTCTTCGACGCGTCGCCGAGGCTGATCGCGGTTCTCGAAGAGGTGCGCGATCCGGGGAACGCGGGCACGATCATCCGCGCGGCGGATTCGGCGGGTGCGGATGCCGTCGTGTTCTCCGGTCACACCGTCGACCTTTACAACCCCAAGGTCGTGCGTTCGACGACGGGGTCGATCTTCCATCTGCCGGTGGCCGTGGGCGCGACGATCGAGGACGTGCTGAACCGCGCCAGGGCCGCGGGACTCCGGGCGATCGCGGCGGACATGGCGGGAGACGATCTGCTCGTCGCCCGTCTCAGCGGCGAGCTCGCCGAGCCGACCGCATGGGTTTTCGGTAATGAGGCACGAGGCCTCTCCGACGAGGCGGTCGACCTGGTGGACCGCGTGATCACGGTGCCGATCTACGGTCATGCGGAGTCGATGAACCTGGCGACGGCGGCGTCGGTCTGCCTGTATGAATCCGCGTTCGCGCAGCGCAGCTGACAGGTCCATGTTCTCGCAGCCTGAATTGTGAACGGGACACCGCGCCTCGATGCCGATGAGCCCGACGAGGTCGGGGCCCGGCTCCCGTAGACTTGATCCTCGTGTCAGAACCCCTCGAGATCACCGAATCCGCGGTGGCATCGGCGGTCGATGCGGCCCTGGCCGCAGTGGATGCCGCGAACGACATCGCGGAGCTCAAGGCGGCGCGCTCGGCGCACGCGGCGGAGCACTCCACGCTCGCCCGTTTGAACGCCTCGCTGCGCTCCGTTCCGAACGAGAAGAAGGCCGCTCTCGGCAAGCTGGTCGGCCAGGCCCGCGGCCGGGTGAACCAGGCGTTCGCCGCACGCGAGGTCGTGCTGGCCGAAGCGGAGAATGCGAAGCGGCTCGCCGAGGAGGCCGTCGACGTGACCGAGGTGGCGTTGCCCGGTCATGCCGGGGCGAGGCATCCGCTGTCTCTTCTGCAGGAGCGCATCGCCGACATCTTCGTCGGCATGGGCTGGGAGGTTGCGGAAGGACCGGAACTCGAGAGCGAGTGGTTCAACTTCGATGCGCTGAACTTCGATGCCGACCATCCGGCGCGCGCGCTGCAGGACACGTTCTTCGTCGAGCCGCCCGAAGCGCACTTGGTGCTGCGCACCCACACGTCGCCCGTGCAGGTGCGGGCGCTGCTCGAGCGCGAACTGCCGGTCTACGTCGTCGCACCTGGCCGCGTGTACCGCACCGACGAGCTCGACGCCACGCACACCCCGGTCTTCAGTCAGGTGGAGGGCATCGCCGTCGACAAGGGGCTGACCATGGCGCACTTGCGCGGCACGCTCGAGCACTTCGCGCGGGCCATGTTCGGCGATGAGGCGAAGATCCGCCTCCGCCCCAACTATTTCCCGTTCACCGAGCCGAGTGCCGAGATGGATGTCTGGCACCCCGGCGCCAAGGGCGGCGCGCGCTGGATCGAGTGGGGCGGCTGCGGCATGGTGAATCGCAATGTGCTGCGCTCGGCCGGCATCGATCCGGACGTCTATTCCGGCTTCGCGTTCGGTATGGGAATCGAGCGCACGCTCCAGTTCCGCAACGGACTGAACGACATGCGCGACATGATCGAGGGCGACGTGCGCTTCTCGCAGCAGTTCGGAATGGTGGTTTGAGGGCATGAGAATCCCCCTGAGTTGGCTCGCCGAGTACGTCGACGTGGCCCCTGGCTCGACGCCGGAGGACGTGCACGCCGTGCTCGTGAAGGTCGGCCTCGAAGAGGAGGAGATCCACCGCTTCGACATTTCCGGCCCCGTCGTCGTCGGCGAAGTGCTCGACTTCGTCGAGGAGCCGCAGAAGAACGGCAAGACCATCCGTTGGTGCCAGGTGCGGGTCGCGCCCGACGGCCGAACTGCCGCTGACGGCGGGGATGCCGTGCACGGCATCGTCTGCGGCGCAGGCAACTTCTTCCGCGGTGACAAGGTCGTCGTGACGCTGCCGGGTTCGGTGCTGCCCGGGCCGTTCCCGATCGCGGCGCGCAAGACCTACGGTCACCTCTCCGACGGCATGATCGCCTCCGCACGCGAGCTCGGCCTCGGCGACGAGCACAACGGCATCCTGCGGCTGGCCGAACTGGGTCTCGACGCGGAGCCAGGGACGGATGCCATCGCCCTGCTCGGCCTGGACGACGCGGCCGTCGAGGTCAACGTCACGCCCGACCGGGGGTACGCGCTCTCGATCCGCGGGATCGCCCGCGAATACGCGCACTCCACGGGTGCCGCGTTCCGCGACCCCGCTTCCGCCGTGCAGCCGGTCGACGGCGAGGGATTCCGTGTCGTGATCGACGACGCGTCGCCGATCCGCGGCCGCGTCGGCGCGAGTGTCTTCGTCACGCGCGCCGTGCGCGGCATCGATCCGAACGCCCCCACGCCGGCGTGGATGATCGCGCGGCTCGTGCTGGCGGGCATCCGCTCGATCTCCCTCATCGTCGACGTCACGAACTACGTGATGCTCGAGCTGGGGCAGCCGATCCACGCCTACGACCTCAGCACACTGGCCGGCGGCATCACGGTGCGCCGCGCGACGCCGGGCGAGACGCTGGAGACCCTCGATGGTCAGACGCGCACGCTCGATGCCGAAGACCTGCTCATCACCGACGACTCCGGCCCGATCGGCCTTGCCGGCGTGATGGGTGGTGCTACTACCGAGGTCGGCGACGGCACCACCGACGTGCTCATCGAGGCGGCGAACTTCGATCCCGTGTCCATCGCGCGCACCGCACGCCGGCACAAGCTGCCGAGCGAGGCATCCCGACGCTTCGAGCGTGGCGTCGACCCCGATGTCGCCCGCGCGGCTGCGGCTCGTGTCGTGCAGCTCCTGGAACAGCTCGGCGGCGGTCGCGCCGACGGCCTCGGATCCACGCAGCACGCGGCCCCGCAGGGGGAGCCGATCTTCCTCCCGCACGGGTACGTCACCCAGCTGGTGGGCGTCGAGTTCACCGACGACGAGGTGCGTTCCACACTGGCCGAGATCGGCGGAACGATCGAGCAGACCGACGCCGGACTCTTCGTCACTCCGCCGAGCTGGCGGCCCGATCTCGGCGACAAGGCCGATCTCGCCGAAGAGGTGGCGCGCATCGTCGGGTACGAGCGCATCCCGTCCGTCCTGCCGGTCGCGCCTTCCGGACGCGGGCTCACGCGGGCGCAGCAGCTTCGCCGCCAGGCGGCGACGGCGCTCGCCGCGAGCGGGCTCACCGAGGTGCTCGTCTATCCGTTCGTGACGGCCGTGCAGAACGACCTCTTCGGCTCGCCGGTCGACCAGAGGGTTCCCGCGGTGCGTTTGACGAACGCGCTGGATGCCTCGGTGCCGTTCCTGCGAACCTCGCTACTTCCCGGCCTCATCGAGACGGCGAAGCGCAACCTGTCCCGCGGCCTCACCGACCTCGCGCTCTACGAGATCGGCCTGGTGTTCCGTCCCGAGGGCGAGGTGCGAGGCACCGCGGACCTCCCGGCCGGCGCTGCGCTGCCGAGCCCCGAGCAGCTCGCGCAGCTGCACGACGGCATCCCCCCGCAGCCGCGCATGGTCGGCGCCCTGTTCACCGGCGACGTCACGCCGAAGCAGCCCGGTCAGCCGGCGGTCGCCGCGGGCATCGCCGACGCGCTGGCCGCGGTGCGCACCTTGCAGACGGCGCTCGGTGTGCCGCTCACGGTGCGCCAGGGTGCGCACAAGGCGCTGCATCCGGGCCGTACCGCGGAGGTGCTGCTGAATGGCGAGGTCGTCGGCTACGCGGGCGAACTGCTGCCGCAGGTGGCCGAGGAGGCAGACCTCCCGCGCGTGGTCGGCGCGCTCGAAGTGGACCTCGACGCGCTGATCGAGGCCGCGGGAGCGGACATCCAGGTGGGGGGCATCTCGACGTTCCCTGCGGCAACGCAGGACCTGTCGCTCGTGGTCGACGTCTCGGTGCCGGCCGCCGAGGTGTTGTCCGCGGTCGTCGACGGTGCGGGCGCGCTTCTCGAGAACGCGCACATCGTCGACGACTATCGGGGCCAGGGCGTGCAGGAGGGGTCCAAGAGCCTCACCTTCGCGCTGCGCTTCCGCGCGAGCGACCGCACGCTGACGGCGGCCGAGGCGAGCGAAGCGAAGCTCGCCGGCGCCGCGGTCGCCCACGAGCGGTTCGGCGCCACCGTTCGGGAGTGACGACGCCGCGGAACGTCACGATTCGTGACACGCGGCACCCGCCCGGTATGCTGGCCGACATGTCTTGCACCCGGCGCACCTCCACCGCACAGGTCTTCACGACCCGTGCCGTGCGCCGACGTCAGTGCCGACGTCTTCTGGGCGCGCGCCGAAGCTAGGCGACGTGTACGCCGACCACGAGCCGTGGTCCGCCGTGGGCGTCGCCGTGCCGAGAACCGTCCGTCCACAATTAAGGTAGAGACATGTCCTATTCGGTTGCCGTCGCCGGCGCCTCGGGCTACGCGGGAGGCGAAGTCCTCCGCATTCTGGCCGATCATCCCTCGTTCGAGATTCGCACTGTCACCGCCGGTTCCAACGCCGGATCCCCGCTGATCGACCACCAGCCGCAGCTGCGTTCGCTCGCCCACCTCACGCTGCAGGAGACGGATCCGGCCACCCTCGCCGGTCACGATGTCGTGTTCCTGGCGCTGCCGCACGGTGCATCCGGCGCGATCAGCGCGCAGCTCGGCGGCGACGTGCTCGTCGTCGACTGCGGCGCCGACCATCGACTCACGTCCGAGTCCGACTGGAACGCGTTCTACGGCGGCGATTACGCCGGCGCCTGGCCGTACGGCGTTCCGGAGCTGCCCACGACCGACGGCAAGCAGCGGGATGCCCTGGCCGGCGTGAACCGCATCGCCGCACCCGGCTGCAACGCGAGCTCCGTCTCCCTCGCGATCGCCCCCGGTGTCGCGGCGGGTCTGGTCGATGAGACCGATATCGTCGCCGTGCTCGCCGTCGGACCGAGCGGGGCGGGCAAGAACCTCAAGACCACCTACCTCGCATCCGAGCTGCTCGGCAATGCTGTGCCCTACGGGGTGGGCGGCACGCACCGGCACATCCCGGAGATCCTGCAGAACCTGCGCGTGGCAGGGGCCGCGAACCCCGCCATCTCGTTCACTCCGGTCATCGTGCCGATGGCCCGGGGCATCCTCGCCACCGTGAGCGCCCCGTTGAAGCCGGGCGTCACCGTCGACGAGGTGCGCGCCGCATGGAACGACGCTTACGCGGGGGAGCCGTTCGTGCAGGTGCTTCCGGCGGGCAAGTTCCCGCGCACCTCCGACGTGCTCGGCGCGAACACCGCGCTGATCGGCGTCGCGGTCGACGCCGCGGCGAACCGCGTGGTGTCGATCATCGCGGTCGACAACCTCGCCAAGGGCACCGCCGGTGCCGCGATCCAATGCGCGAACATCGCGCTCGGCCTGCCGGAGACCACCGGCCTCAGCGTGAACGGAGTGGCACCGTGAGCATCACGGCACCAGCAGGATTCGCCGCCGCGGGAGTCGCGGCTGGACTCAAGGCTTCGGGCGGGCGCGACGTCGCGCTCGTGCGCAACCTCGGACCACTGCAGAACGCGGCCGTGGTCTTCACCTCCAACCGGTGCAAGGCGAATCCGGTGCTGTGGAGCGAACAGGCCGCAAGCGACGGCATCGTCTCGGCGATAGTGCTCAATTCCGGCGGCGCGAACTGCTACACCGGCACGCAGGGCTTCCAGACATCGCACGCCACCGCCGAGGCCGTGGCCGAGCACCTGGACATCTCGTCCGGTGACGTCGTCGTCTGCTCCACCGGGTTGATCGGCGAACAGCTCGATCGGGCCGCGATCATCGACGGCGTGGCGCGAGCGGCCGCGTCCCTGTCGTCGGACGAAGCCGGCGGCCTCAGCGCAGCCGAGGCGATCATGACGACGGACACGCACTCGAAGCAGGCGGTCGTCGCCGGTGACGGATGGTCCATCGGCGGCATGGCGAAGGGCGCGGGCATGCTTGCGCCCGGCCTGGCCACCATGCTCGTGGTCATCACGACGGATGCCGCGCTCGAATCCGCCGATCTGGACGCCGCCCTGCGCGCCGCCACGCGCGTCACGTTCGATCGCCTCGACTCCGACGGCTGCATGTCGACCAACGACACCGTGGCATTGCTCGCCTCCGGCGCCTCGGGCGTGAGACCCGGCGTTGACGAGTTCGCCCTCGCGCTGACCGACCTCTGCGAAGATCTCGCGCTGCAGCTTCAGGGTGACGCAGAGGGTGCGTCGCACGACATCGCGATCGAGGTCGTGCACGCGGCGAGCGAGGACGACGCGGTGACGGTCGGACGTGCTGTCTCCCGCAGCAACCTCTTCAAGACGGCGATCTTCGGAAACGATCCGAACTGGGGTCGAGTGCTGGCGGCGGCCGGGACGACCGACGCGCAGTTCGACCCGTACGGGATCGACGTGGCGTTCAACGGCGTGCAGGTCTGCACGGCCGGCGAACCGGACCAGCCGCGCGAACTCGTGGATCTCGCGCCGCGCGCCACCTCGATCGTGATCGATCTGCACGCCGGCGAACACTCTGCGACCATCCTGACGAACGACCTCACGCACGACTACGTGCACGAGAACAGCGCGTACTCGAGTTAGGCGAGCGAGATGACAGACCCCGCCGATACCGAACCGCAGCCGTTGCCCCTGGCCGGCCATCCGAGCGCCAAGGCGGCCGTGCTCATCGAGGCGCTTCCGTGGTTGAAGACGTTCCACGGCCAGACCATCGTGATCAAGTTCGGCGGCAACGCCATGGTCGACGAGAACCTGGTGCGCGCCTTCGCCGACGACATCGCCCTGCTGCGCTACGTGGGTATCCGTCCGGTGGTCGTGCACGGAGGCGGCCCGCAGATCTCCGCGATGCTCGACCGGCTCGGTATCGTCAGTGAGTTCCGTGGCGGGTACCGCGTGACCACGCCCGAGACGATGGACGTCGTGCGCATGGTGCTCACCGGTCAGATCAGTCGCGACATCGTCGGGCACATCAACCGGCACGGCGCGATCGCCTCCGGCATGTCCGGCGAAGACGCGCGACTGTTCGAGGGGCGCGTGCGCCGGGCCGTCATCGACGGTGAACCCGTCGACCTGGGTCTCGTCGGAGACGTCGTCGACGTCAATCCGGCGGGCGTCCTGGCCGAGGTTCACGCGGGTCGGGTGCCGGTGGTCTCATCGGTCGCGCTCGACGTCGACGTCCCGGGCCGCAGCCTGAACGTGAACGCGGATGCCGCCGCCTCCGCTCTCGCCGTCGCCCTCGGCGCAGCGAAGCTCGTCATCCTCACGAACGTGCCGGGTCTCTACCGGAACTGGCCCGATCGCGATTCCCTCATCTCCACGATCTCCGTCGCCGAGTTGCGCGAGCTGCTGCCGTCGCTCGACGCCGGGATGATCCCCAAGATGACCGCCTGTCTCGATGCCGTCGAGGGCGGCGTGCCGAAGGCGGCGGTCATCGACGGCCGAGACGAGCACTCCCTGCTCTTCGAGCTCTTCACCACCAGCGGCAGCGGAACGGAGGTGACCGCGTTATGACGACATCGTCCACGACCCCGGTCGCACAGGACTGGCACGACACGTTCGGCCACGTGATGATGGGCTCGCTCGCGACGCCCCAGCTCATGCTCGATCACGGCCGTGGCGCGTACGTGTGGGATGTCGACGGGAACGAGTACCTCGACTTCCTCGGCGGCATCGCGGTGAACTCGCTCGGCCACGCGCATCCGGTGCTGTTGGAGGCGATCACCTCCCAGGCCGCGAAGCTCGTGCACATCTCCAACTACTTCGCCTCCCGGCCCGAGGTGGAGCTCGCGCAGCGACTCCTGCGCATCACCGGGGCAGGCGAGAGCGGCCGCGTCTTCTTCGGCAACTCCGGTGCCGAGGCGAACGAGGCCGCGTTCAAGCTGGCGCGGCTGAACAACGCGAACGGCCGCACGCGCATCCTCGCACTGAAGAACAGCTTCCACGGCCGCACCATGGGGTCGATGGCGCTCACCGGCAAGCCGCACATGCGCGAGCCGTTCGAACCGATGCCGCCCGGCGTCGAGCACATCGACTCCACGCTCGAGGCCCTCGAAGCTGCCGTCGACGACCGCGTGGCCGCGCTGTTCGTCGAGCCCATCAAGGGTGAGGCCGGCGTGATCGATCTGCCCGCCGGCTATCTCGCCGCGGCGCGCGAGGTCACCGCCCGGCACGGCGCGCTGCTGATCGTCGACGAGATCCAGACCGGGGTCGGCCGCACCGGCGAATGGTTCGGATACCAGCTCGCGGGCATCCTGCCGGACGCCGTCACCGTCGCAAAGGGCATGGCCGGGGGAGTGCCGATCGGAGCCCTTGTCACGTTCGGCGCGGCATCCGAGCTCTTCGCGCGCGGCCAGCACGGCAGCACCTTCGGCGGCAATCCGCTCGCCACCGCGGTCGCCGGAGCAGTGCTCGGCGAGATCGAGCGGGCCGACCTCCTCGACAACGCACGGCTGCGCGGTGAACAGCTGCGCGGCATCCTCACCGGCATCGGATCGCCGCTCGTCCGGGAGGTGCGCGGCACCGGCCTGCTGATCGGCATCGGACTGAGCGAGCCGGTGGCCGACGAACTGTCGGCGGTGGCACTGCGGCACGGGCTGATCATCAATGCGCCCAACGACTCGACGATCCGGCTCGCGCCGCCCCTCATCGTCGGAGACGAGGAGGTCGCCGAGTTCGGCCGGCGATTCCGCGCGGCGCTCGCCGAGCTGACGGCGCAGCATGCCACCTCGATTCCCACCGAGACGCAAGGAGCCGTGTCGTGACCCGCCATTTCCTCCGCGATGATGATCTGAGCCCGCAGGAGCAGTCGGAGATCCTCGATCTCGCCGTGCAGGTGCGCGACGACCGGTGGGCGCGCAAGCCACTCGCCGGTCCGCAGACCGTGGCCGTCATCTTCGACAAGTCCTCGACGCGCACGCGCGTGTCGTTCGCCGTCGGTATCGCCGATCTCGGTGGCAGTCCGCTCATCATCACGACGGCGAACAGCCAGCTCGGCGGCAAGGAGACTCCGTACGACACGGCGCGCGTGCTGGAGCGCATGGTGTCGGCGATCGTGTGGCGCACCTACGCGCAGTCCGGCCTCGAGCAGATGGCCGAGGGCACGACCGTCCCCGTCGTGAACGCGCTCTCCGATGACTTCCATCCCTGCCAGCTGCTCGCCGATCTCCTCACGATCCGGGATGTCTATGGCAGGCTCTCCGGCCTCACCGTCACCTTTCTCGGCGACGGCTCCAGCAACATGGCTCAGTCCTACCTGCTGGCGGGCGCCGTCGCCGGCGTCCACGTGCGCGTCGCCTCCCCGCAGGAGTTCGCGCCGAGGGATTCCGTGGTGTCGGACGCCGATGCGATCGCCGCGACGACGGGCGGATCGATCACGCTCTACACCGACCCGTTCGAGGCCGTCGCCGGCGCCGACGTGGTCGTCACCGACACGTGGGTGTCGATGGGCAAAGAAGAGGAGAAGGCTCACCGCATCGCCGCCATGGCCGACTACAAGGTGACCACCGAGCTGATGTCGCTGGCCAAGCCATCCGCGATCTTCCTGCACTGCCTGCCGGCCGATCGCGGCTACGAGGTCGACCCCGAGGTGATCGACGGCCCGCAGAGCGCCATCTGGAACGAGGCGGAGAACCGGCTGCACGCGCAGAAGGCGCTGCTCGCCTGGCTGCTGGCGAAGGGCCAGTCATGAGCATCCCGGCACCCGGGAACGCGGTGACGACGAAGGCGATGGAGACGAAGCATGGCTGATCAGCACGGCAACCGCGCGGGTGAGGCCGGCGCTCTCTGGGGTGGGCGGTTCTCTGGTGGCCCGTCACCGGAACTGACCGAACTCAGCCGGTCGACGCAGTTCGATTGGCGTCTGGCCGAGTACGACATCGCGGGTTCGAAGGCGCACGCGAAGGCGCTCGCCGCAGCCGGCTATCTCACCGATGCCGAACTGGCCGGCATGACCAGCGCGCTCGAGTCGCTGCGCGTCGACGTCGTCTCCGGGGCGTTCGGCCCGGAGCCGAGCGATGAAGACGTGCACTCGGCGCTCGAGCGCGGCCTCGTCGATCGCGCCGGAACGGAGCTCGGCGGCAAGCTCCGCGCGGGCCGCAGCCGTAACGATCAGATCGCCACGCTGGTGCGGCTCTTCCTCCGCGACCATGCCAACCGTCTGGCGCGTCTCGTCCTCGACCTGATCGACGCGTTGGCGCAGCAGGCCGAAGCCCACCCGGATGCCATCATGCCGGGTCGTACTCATCTGCAGCACGCACAGCCGGTGCTGCTCGCGCATCACCTGCTGGCGCACTGCTGGCCGTTCGTCCGCGACCTCGAGCGCCTTGCCGACTGGCGGGCGCGATCGGATGCCTCGCCCTACGGCTCGGGAGCGCTCGCCGGCAACACGCTCGGTCTCGACGCAGGCCTGGTGGCGAGCGAGCTCGGGTTCTCCCGCGTCGTGGAGAACTCCATCGACGGCACCGCGTCCCGCGACCTCGTGGCGGAATTCGCCTACATCACGGCCCAACTCGGAGTCGATCTGTCGCGCATCGCCGAGGAGATCATCCTCTGGAACACTCGCGAGTTCGGCTTCGTCACGCTCAGCGACTCGTATTCGACCGGATCGTCGATCATGCCGCAGAAGAAGAACCCCGACATCGCCGAACTGGCCAGGGGCAAGGCCGGTCGCCTGATCGGCAACCTCAGCGGTCTTCTCGCCACACTCAAGGGTCTTCCGCTCGCTTACAACCGTGACCTGCAAGAAGACAAGGAGCCGGTGTTCGACTCGATAGACACGCTCGAGGTCCTGTTGCCCGCGTTCACGGGTATGGTCGCGACGCTCGCGTTCCACACCGATCGGATGCGTGAACTCGCCCCGCAGGCGTATTCGCTCGCCACCGACGTGGCCGAGTGGCTGGTGAAGCAGCACGTGCCGTTCCGCGACGCGCACGAGATCACGGGCAACCTGGTCTCCTACGCGGAGTCCCACGGACTCGAGCTCGACGAGGTGGACGATGCCGCGCTGGCCCGGATCTCGCCGCAGCTGACCTCGAGGGTGCGCGACATCCTCACACTCGACGGGTCCGTCGCCTCGCGCAGCGGGCTCGGCGGCACAGCGTCCGATCGGGTGGCCGAGCAGCGCAGTCATCTGACCGAACGCGTGCGCGTGCTCTCGGACGCGCTCTTCGGCGATCGATCGATCGGCCTGGTCTGAGGGGGCGGATCATGGCGAAGCGTCGTGGGACCCGCAACCGGGT
This sequence comes from Humibacter albus DSM 18994, assembly GCF_000421825.1. Lineage (GTDB taxonomy): Bacteria > Actinomycetota > Actinomycetes > Actinomycetales > Microbacteriaceae > Humibacter > Humibacter albus. The sequence continues at coordinate 5,707 of NZ_ATXT01000018.1, read as the reverse complement.
GATCCAAGCGGTCGTCTGGGTCGCAGTGCTCCTCGTGGTCGGCTCCGTTGTGGCCGCGCTCGTGCTCGGCGGAAGCCTGTTCTGAACCACGTGCGCGCCCCGGAACGATCATTCTTCGAACGGGACTCGGTAGCGGTGGCTCCCGATCTGCTCGGAGCAGTGCTCTCGCACACGACACCCGAGGGGACCGTGTCGCTGCGGCTCACGGAGGTCGAGGCCTACCTCGGACACGGCGACGATCCCGGGTCGCACGCGTTCCGGGGAAAGACACCGCGCAACGCAGTGATGTTCGGCGAACCCGGCCACGTCTACGTCTACTTCACGTACGGCATGCACGCGTGCGCAAACCTCGTGTGCTCGCCGCAGGCCAGAGCGTCGGCGGTGCTTCTGCGCGCCGCCGAGGTCGTCGAGGGCGTCGATCTCGCCCGCTTGCGCAGGTCGGCGGGCCGGGGAGGCACTGCGCACGAGCACGAAACGCGGGCGACCCAGGTCTCCGATCGCGATCTGGCCAGAGGACCGGCACGGCTTACGGTGGCCGCCGGCATCCGTCTGGACGAGAACGGTGCGGATGCCTTCAGCGCCCCGTTCTCGCTCGTCCTGCCCGACGAGCCGGTCGCCTCGGTCGCAGCGGGTCCCCGAACGGGAGTGAGTGGTGCCGGCGGCGACGGCGGGCGGTACCCGTGGCGGTTCTGGATCCCGGGTGAGAGATCGGTTTCACCGTACAAGCGGCATCCGAAGGCGGGATCCGCGAACTGAGGCCGCTCGCGCAACCGCGGTGACGCGGGAGACCCGGGGCGGTTGTCTCGGACCTGTGACGTCCTCAGGCGCCGATGACGAACCGGAACAGGGCGCCGCATGCGGCAGCCCAGACGAGACTGACCAGCGTGCCGATGATGAATCTCTCTCTCGCCTCGGCGGCGGCCAGCTCCGTGAAACGCCCCACGCTCTTCACCGCGACGACCACCGCGATCGCCGCGGGGTAGCCGACCATGATGCTGGCCGTGGCTGCCACTCGCTCGAATATTCCGATCACGGTGCCGCCGCGCAGCACTTCGCCGCGCTCCACCTCCCCGTCGGGGAGTGTGGCGGATTTCGTGACGACGATCCCGCCGTGGGCGCCCTCGCGCACGCTGCCGCGTGAGGCGAGCGCGAGGGTGAAGAGCACCGCCGGCCCGCCGCCGAGCACGCTGAGCGCGAGTGCGGCCAGGGCGACCAGCACGCTGACGCCGGGAACGGGAGGCCGATGCGGCATGAGCACGATGATGGTGCCGACGACGATCGTGGTCGCGGCCGTGATCACCAGCCATCGCCGGGGCGTGCGCAGGGTCACGGCCGCGCACACCACTCCGAGCGCGAGCACGGCGATCACGATCCCCCAGTACACGGTGGCGAGAATCAGATCCAGCCCGAAGTCGTGGTTCACGCGGAGACTCCTTCGTTCGACTGCCGATCGAGGTCCCGCAACAGCCTACTGAGCGCCGGCACCGCGGCATCCTCGATCTTGAGGGCGGCGGCACGCGCGCGTGAACTGACCGCAGGAGCGCTGATCCCGAGCCGTTCGGCCGCCTCGCGTTGGGTCAGGTCTTGCTCGAGCAGGTCGTACAGCTCCCAGCCCGCCTCGCTCCGTCGGCTTCGCATGCTCAGCAGCAGATCGATGAGCGCCTCGAGATCGGATGCCTGTGCTTCGTTCGCGTCGCTGCCGGAACGCAGGGCGAATCGTGGGATCGTCTTCTTCGCGGCGTCGACGGCGTCGCGCGCGGCGAAGAATGCGGGTCCGCTTGCGGCGCGCACGTTGTCGGGAACCGGCTCGCGCACCGAACCGACGCCGACACCCGTGCTCCAGGTCCCTGCGCGGTCGAGCATGAGGACGATCCCCAGCGCCGCCGCCGAGTCGTGGGTGATCGCCTGCAGCTCGTCGCCGGCGTTGCGGTCAGGTGGGAGGGCGAGCAGATCACCGAATCGGTCGTCGAGCGACCGCAGCGCATGCCCGACGAGATCGGGCGCGTTCCTGCTGTTCACCTGATCCGCTGTGATGACGAACATTCCCGGTCCTCCTTCGCCCCACTCTTCGAGCCATAAGGCTACAGGCCTAACTGCCGCCTTGTAAAGCCAACATCCTTAATTATCGGGAGACTAGGGCGGAGGGCCTTGGTACTGTGTATCGCGTGCCAGCCGACGTACTCGCCACTCAGTGCAACGATCCCGATTTCGACGACATCTGGCAGGAACTCGTGTGGCGCGGACACATCCACGTCTCCACAGATCCCGAAGCGCTGCGCGAGGCACTGAATGCGGGTCCGATCACCTATTACTGCGGGTTCGATCCCACGGCACCGAGCCTTCATCTCGGCAACCTCGTGCAGCTGATCGTGATGCGCCGGCTGCAGCTCGCCGGACACCGTCCGCTGGGCCTCGTCGGCGGGTCAACGGGGCTGATCGGCGATCCGAAGCCGACCGCTGAGCGCACGCTCAACACCAAAGAGACCGTTTCGACATGGGTCGGTTACCTGCAAGGACAAGTCTCGCGCTTCCTCAGCGATGAGGGCGAGAACGCCGTGCGACTCGTCAACAACCTCGACTGGACGGCGCCGCTGTCGGCCATCGACTTTCTCCGCGACATCGGCAAGCACTACCGGGTCGGCACCATGCTGAAGAAGGATGCCGTCTCGGCGCGCCTGAACTCGGATGCCGGCATCAGCTACACCGAGTTCAGCTACCAGATATTGCAGGGCTACGACTTCCTCGAGCTGTTCCGTCAGTACGGCTGCGTTCTGCAGACCGGCGGCAGCGACCAGTGGGGGAATCTCACGAGTGGAACCGACCTCATCCATCGCGTCGAGGGCGCATCAGTCCACGCCATCGGCACCCCCCTCGTCACGAACAGCGACGGCACGAAATTCGGCAAGAGCGAGGGCAATGCCGTCTGGCTCGATCCGGCCATGACCAGTCCGTACGCCTTCTACCAGTTCTGGCTCAACGCGCTGGACGCCGATGTCATCGATCGGCTCAAGGTCTTCACCTTCCTGCCGCGCGCCGAGATCGAACGCCTCGAGAAGGCGGTGGCCGAGGAGCCGTACAAGCGAGAAGCACAGCGTGCCCTTGCCCTCGAAGTGACCACATTGGTGCACGGCCGTGCCGCCACCGAGGCGGCCATCGGCGCCGCTGCTGCGCTGTTCGGCAATGGTGATCTCGCCGCGACCGACACCGGCACCCTCGATGCAGCCCTGCGAGAACTGCCGAACACCACGACGTCGCCGGACGCACCCATCGCTCAACTCCTCGTCGACACGGGGCTCACGTCGAGCCTTTCCGACGCACGCCGTGCCATCAGTCAGGGCGGTGTCTACGTGAACAACGACAAGGTCGACGACGCCGCGGCCACCATCGCCGGCCGGGTACTTCCGACGGGAATGGCGGTGCTACGGCGGGGCAAGAAGACCCTCGCCGGCGTCTTCGTCGAGTGACGGGCGCTGCGGATGCCTTCGACACGCCCGACGTGCCGTCACGATTTGCGCGCCCCGGCCGCCGCTGCGTAAAGTAATCACTCGTCACCCCAAAGGTGCGGAAAGTCCGAAGGGCTTCCGGCCTCAAGCGGGACCGATCCTCAGCCGAAGAGCTACTCCTCTTGTAGGAGAGAACCACTGGCCTGTAGGATGGAAAATCCACTCGGAGCCTGATCTCAGATCATCTGGATCTCCCGGTGTCGATGCGCCCCCGGGCGCCGACGATGCCGGATCGCCAGCTTGACAAGAACGGCGAGAGTGGTAAGGTAGAGAAGTTGCCCCGGAGAGCAAGTCGAGAGACTGAAAACCGGGAGTGTCCGATCCTTGAGAACTCAACAGCGTGCACAATGTTCAATGCCAATTAACCTCGGCACTGATGGCGGCCTTTTTTGGTTGTTGTTGGTGCGAGATTCCTTTTGGTTAGATATTTTGAATGTCAGTTTGATATTCGATCTAGTCAGACAAACTCGCCTTCTTCCAGGTTTTGCTTGGTTGGGGGTAATCATTTTTTATGGAGAGTTTGATCCTGGCTCAGGACGAACGCTGGCGGCGTGCTTAACACATGCAAGTCGAACGATGATCCTTGGAGCTTGCTCTGGGGGGATTAGTGGCGAACGGGTGAGTAACACGTGAGTAACCTGCCCTTCACTCTGGGATAAGCGCTGGAAACGGCGTCTAATACTGGATATGACCCGCACAGGCATCTGTTGTGGGTGGAAAGATTTTTTGGTGGGGGATGGACTCGCGGCCTATCAGCTTGTTGGTGAGGTAATGGCTTACCAAGGCGACGACGGGTAGCCGGCCTGAGAGGGTGACCGGCCACACTGGGACTGAGACACGGCCCAGACTCCTACGGGAGGCAGCAGTGGGGAATATTGCACAATGGGCGCAAGCCTGATGCAGCAACGCCGCGTGAGGGATGACGGCCTTCGGGTTGTAAACCTCTTTTGGTAGGGAAGAAGCTTTTCGTAAGTGACGGTACCTGCAGAAAAAGCACCGGCTAACTACGTGCCAGCAGCCGCGGTAATACGTAGGGTGCGAGCGTTGTCCGGAATTATTGGGCGTAAAGAGCTCGTAGGCGGTCTGTCGCGTCTGCTGTGAAATCCCGAGGCTCAACTTCGGGTCTGCAGTGGGTACGGGCAGGCTAGAGTGCGGTAGGGGAGAATGGAACTCCTGGTGTAGCGGTGGAATGCGCAGATATCAGGAAGAACACCGATGGCGAAGGCAGTTCTCTGGGCCGTAACTGACGCTGAGGAGCGAAAGCGTGGGGAGCGAACAGGATTAGATACCCTGGTAGTCCACGCCGTAAACGTTGGGCGCTAGATGTGGGGACCATTCCACGGTTTCCGTGTCGCAGCTAACGCATTAAGCGCCCCGCCTGGGGAGTACGGCCGCAAGGCTAAAACTCAAAGGAATTGACGGGGGCCCGCACAAGCGGCGGAGCATGCGGATTAATTCGATGCAACGCGAAGAACCTTACCAAGGCTTGACATACACCAGAACGCCCTAGAAATGGGGTTCTCTTTGGACACTGGTGAACAGGTGGTGCATGGTTGTCGTCAGCTCGTGTCGTGAGATGTTGGGTTAAGTCCCGCAACGAGCGCAACCCTCGTTCTATGTTGCCAGCACGTGATGGTGGGAACTCATAGGAGACTGCCGGGGTCAACTCGGAGGAAGGTGGGGATGACGTCAAATCATCATGCCCCTTATGTCTTGGGCTTCACGCATGCTACAATGGCCGGTACAAAGGGCTGCGATGCCGTAAGGTGGAGCGAATCCCAAAAAGCCGGTCTCAGTTCGGATTGAGGTCTGCAACTCGACCTCATGAAGTCGGAGTCGCTAGTAATCGCAGATCAGCAACGCTGCGGTGAATACGTTCCCGGGCCTTGTACACACCGCCCGTCAAGTCATGAAAGTCGGTAACACCCGAAGCCGGTGGCCCAACCCTTGTGGAGGGAGCCGTCGAAGGTGGGATCGGTGATTAGGACTAAGTCGTAACAAGGTAGCCGTACCGGAAGGTGCGGCTGGATCACCTCCTTTCTAAGGAGCATGTGGCATCCCGTTGGGGGTGTCCAGAGGCCAGTTCCGGAGCGGATGTCTTCGGCTGGTTGCTCATGGGTGGAACATGGACATTGGTGCGTAGCTGAACGGCGCGCGACCTAGTACGGTCCCTTCGGGGATCTGGAACGGTTCGGGTCGGGGGG
>NZ_ATXT01000017.1 GCF_000421825.1 Humibacter albus DSM 18994 | reverse complement strand
CTCGGCACCGGCGTCCAGGCCTGCGCGTACCAGGCGGCGGCGGATCCCGATCACGATTTCCACGACCGCCGGCGAGGTCGCGTTCGGTGAGGTGACGGGACGTCGGGAATGCGGCTGAAACGCGCTCTCACCCTCGAGCCGATATCGTGCCACCAGTTTGGACACCCAACTCTGCGATACCCCGTAACGACGGGCGGCCTCCGACTGCGAAATACCGGACAGAACGGCACTAATCACGAGACGCTGCTTGGTCATGCCCCAGCGTCAATCGCCCAGCTACTCCCACCTCCGCAGACACGGTATTCCAATGACGCGAGACACCCATTCCGATGACCCGAGACACCCATTCCGATGTCCTGAACCAGGACACTACTGGGGGCACTCCGTTCGCCTCACACGACCTCGACTGCGACGCCCAGCCGCGCGGAGGTTCCCAGCGCACATGGCCGTCGCAGACGTTCATCAGTGCCTCGCGCTCGAACAGGCCGCGGGACAAGGCACGGAGCGCGGCTGAGGAGTCGGACCGTCTCGCGACCGCCAGGATCCCTCCGCCAGGCGTCGGTGCGCCCGCCTCTATACTCGGGGCGCGCCGTCGGCGAACGGTGCCAGCAGCGCCGCGATCGTGCGATTCGCCGGAACCTCGAGTCCCACGTCTGCCGCCATGTCGACCACGCCGCCGCTCAGCCACGGCAGCTCGAGCCGCCGCCCTTCCACAAGATCGTTGGCCATGGACGCCCGCATGCCTGCTGACAGCGTGTCGATGAACTCCAGGCGCTCCTGAACGAGCTCCGGCCCCAGTCGTACACCACAGGCACGTCCGACGTCGACCACCTCGCGCATGACGTCGGCGAGCAGCGAACGCGTCACCGGATCGGCGCGCAGCGGCCCGATCGGCAGCCGCGTCACCGCGGTGAGCGCAGAGATGCCGACGAGGAACACGTACTTCTCCCACAGCTCCCGCTGGATGTCGCCGCTCACCTCCGCGTCGATCCCCGCGCTCGTGCACCGGCGCACGAAATCCGTCACGCGTGCCGACGCGGTGCCGTCGTACTCGCCGACCACGATGTGCTGCAGATCACCGTGCTGCACGATGACGCCCGGCCCTTCGATGAACGCAGAGAGGTGACAGGCGCCGCCGAAGACGGCCGAGGCCGGCACGTGGCGGCGCAGCACCTCGTCCTTCTGCACGCCGTTCTGGAGCGAGACGACCGACGCGCCCGAGGCGGCGAGGGGCGCGAGACTGCGCGCGACATTCTCGGTGTCCCAGAGCTTGACGGCGATCACCACGAGGTCGGCGTCGCCGATCTGCTCCGGCCGCTCGACGACCGTCACCGGGTCGATGTGCTGCGGATGCCTGTGGCTGCGCACCACGAGCCCGCGTTCCCGCATGGCCGCTCCGTGCGCACCACGGGCGACGAAGACCACGTCCTCGCCGTTCGCGGTCAGCTGTGCTCCGAAGTATCCGCCGACGCCGCCGGCGCCGACGATCGCGATCCGCATGGTGACGCTCCTCAGTCCGATGTGTTCGCGGCTTCGCCGCTCGACAAGCTCAATCGGCGAGGGAATGAAAGCGAGCTTTCATTCCCTCGCCTCAATCGCTTGTGACGAAGTCGATCAGTTCCTCGACCCTTCCGAGGAACGCCGGCTCCAGGTCACGATAGGTCGACACGGTGGAGAGGATGCGCTTCCATGCCCGTGCGATGTCGGCCTGGTCCCGGTGCGGCAGCCCGAGCGCGGCGCAGATGCCCTTCTTCCACTCGATGTTCCGCGGAATCGTCGGCCACTGCTTCAACCCCACCCGCTGAGGCTTCACCGCCTGCCAGACGTCGACATACGGATGCCCCACGATCTTCACGTGAGCACCGTGCGGTCCGCGAGAGACGGCATCCGCGATGCGCGTCTCCTTCGACCCAGGCACGAGGTGGTCGACGAGCACGCCGAGGCGTTTGCGCGGACCCGGATGCTTGTCGCGCAGAATCTGGTCGAGGTCGTCGATGCCGCCGAGGTACTCCACCACCACGCCCTCCACGCGCAGGTCGTCACCCCACACCTTCTCCACGAGCTCGGCGTCGTGCCGGCCTTCCACGAAGATGCGACTCGCGCGGGCGACGCGAGCCGGGGCATCCGCCACGCTGAACGACCCGGATGCTGTACGCGACCGACCCCGCTGCGTCGCCGTGGCCGGTGGCACCAGCACCACGGGCTTGCCGTCGACGAGAAACCCGCCGCCGAGCGGGAACGCCCGCACCTTGCCATGCCGGTCTTCGAGGTGCACGAGCCGGTTCTCGATGCGCACCACGGCGCCGGTGTAGCCGCTGTCGGCGAGCTCGACGACGAGGTCGTTCTCGGCAGGGATGGCCTGCGGCTTCGCCTTGCCGCTCCCGCGCCAGTCGCCGGCCAGCACATCGGATCCGTAGCGGTCGTCGAAACTCACCAGACCACGGTAGCGGCACGGCAGCGTCGGGCTGCGGAATCCCGCGCGCGCTGCCAGGATCGAGTGCATGGCTTCGAAGACGATTCTCTTCATCGGCGGTACCGGCACCATCAGCTCGGCGTGCGTGGCGCGTGCGGTGCAGCGCGGGGCGTGCGTGAGCGTGCTCAACCGCGGTCGGTCACGACGGCCCCTGCCGGCCGGTGTGGAGGAGCTGCAGGCAGACATCCATGACGCCGCCGCGGTGGATGCCGCCCTCGGCTCGCGCGAGTTCGACACCGTCGCCGAGTTCCTCGCCTTCACCCCCGAGCACGTCGCGGCCGACGTGGCACGATTCACCGGCCGCACCGGCCAGTACGTGTTCATCAGCTCGGCGAGCGCCTACCAGACTCCCCCGCAGCATCTGCCCGTCACCGAGTCGACTCCGCTGCGCAACCCGTTCTGGAAGTACTCGCAAGACAAGATCGCGTGCGAGGACCTGCTCGTGCACGAGTATCGCGAGAACGGATTCCCGGCCACCATCGTGCGGCCGTCGCACACCTACGATCAGCAGTCGATCCCGACTCTGGCCGGCTGGACCGACATCGCCCGCCTGCGCGCCGGCAAGCCGGTCATCGTGCACGGAGACGGCACGAGCCTGTGGACGATCACGCACAACACCGACTTCGCGGTGGCGTTCGACGGCCTGCTCGGCAATCCGCTCGCGGTCGGCGACACGTTCCACATCACCGGAGACCACGCCCCGAGTTGGAACCAGATCTACACCTGGCTCGCCGAGGCGGCGGGCGTCGAGCCGGTGCTCGCGCACGTGGCATCCGAGACGATCACACGCATCGCACCCGACCTCGGCCCTGGGCTCCTGGGCGACAAGGCGCATTCGATGGTCTTCGACAACAGCAAGGTCAAGGCCCTCGTGCCCGAGTTCGCCACCACCGTCACGTTCGACGAGGGCGCCCAGCAGATCATCGAGTGGTATGACGCGCACCCGGAGGCACAGCTGTTCGACCCGGATGCCGACGCCGCGTTCGAGCGCATGCTCGCCACGATCCCCTCCGCCTGAGCGGCACGCATTTCACGCCGGGCGTGACGCGGGCCACACCGGCTCCGACGGGAGATGACGCCGGATGTCGCGTGGAACTGCCCCCGGGAATGATCGACCCGCATCTCGAGTTTCCGCAGGCATGACAACGATCGGACTCATCGGAGCAGGCAACATCGGATCGCAGATCGCCCGGCAGGCGGTGCGCCACGGCTACGACGTGGTGGTGAGCAACTCGCGGGGACCGGAGACGCTCGCGGATCTCGTGGCAGAGCTGGGCGATCACGCACGGGCAGCGACCGCCGCCGAGGCGGCCGAGGCGGCAGACATCGTCGTGGTGACGATTCCGTTCCACGCGATCAGCGAGATCCCCGCGGAGCCGCTCGCCGGCAAGCCGGTGATCGACACGAACAACTACTACTGGGAACGGGACGGCCATCGCGCGGAACTCGACGACTTCAGCGAGACGAGCTCCGAGCAGCTGCAGGCCCGGCTGGTGGATTCGCACATCGTGAAGGCGTTCAACCACATCTACGCGTCCGCGATCACCGAAGACGCGCAAGACGCGGGCACATCGGGACGACGCGCGCTCGCGGTCTTCGCGGACGACGAGGCCGCGAAGGGTACCGTCGCAGCGTTCATCGACGCCATCGGCTTCGACACCGTCGATGGGGGCGCACTGAGCGAGAGCTGGCGCATCCAGCGCGACACCCCCGGGTACGGCCCACGGCTGACCGCGCCGGAACTGAGCACCGCACTGGCTGCCGCGGCGGAGTAGGACGTGACGCCCGTGCACGCCCGAGGCGAACACGCTGCCGGTCGTGCACTGTGACGCCGTAGGGTGAAGCCCGTGCCGACCCGATTCTTGATCGTTCCTCAGTGGCAGGGCTCGAGCTCGTCGCGCGCGATGCAGCTCGCCGACGGCGCGGAGGCGATCGCCGACGATCTGCCGGACTCGGCGACCACCAGAGTGGACGTGCCGATGGAGGCCGGTGAATCGCTCGGAACGGGCATTCACCGGCTCTCCTCGGTGATCACGGTGCGCGACAGGGTGCACGCGGCGCTCACGGAACTGTCGGCGACCGGCGACGGCCTCGTCGTCACGATCGGCGGTGACTGCGGTGTCGAGCTCGCCGCCGTGCAGCACGCACTCGCCGCGCACGAAGGGCGCTCGGTCGCCGTCGTGTGGCTGGATGCCCACGCCGACCTGAACACGCCCGCCACCTCCCCGACGGGCGCGTTCCACGGCATGGTCGCACGGGCACTGCTGGGCGACGCCCCGGATCCGCTGAGGGGCCCGGATCCGCTGAGGGGCCCAGATCCGTCGAGAAGCCCGGATCCGTTGAGAAACCCCGAACCGCCGAGCACCGGCGCCGCCCCCTTGGCCCCGGAACGACTCGTGCTGGCGGGAACGCGGGAACTCGACGACGGCGAGGCTGCGTTCATCGACGAGACGGGCATCCGCGTCGTCACGGTCGACCAACTGCGCTCCCCCGACGCCCTGCTCGCCGCTGTCGAGCAGACCGGAGCGAACGCCGTGTACGTGCACGTCGACCTCGATGTGCTCGATCCCGGAGCCATCGCCGGGGTGCAGTTCCCCGAACCGTTCGGCCTCGCGCCCGAAGAGTTGATCGCCGCGATCGCCGCGCTGCGAGCGCGGTTCGAACTCGCCGGCGCCGGGATCACCGAGTTCGCGCCACGTAGCCCTGACGCGGCGGTCGACGACCTGGCCGTCATCCTGCGCGTGCTCGGCGCGCTGACCCGCCCCGCGCCGCAGACCTGAAAGAGGACGACCTGGGTAGTCTGCCGAAATGAGCGAGATCGAATACGACGTCATCGTGCTGGGGGGCGGAGCGATCGGTGAGAACGTCGCCGACCGTGCCGTGCAGGGCGGGATGCGCACCGTCATCGTGGAATCGGAACTCGTCGGCGGCGAGTGCTCGTACTGGGCGTGCATGCCGTCGAAGGCGCTGCTGCGCAGCGGAGCGCTCGTGCGAGCCGCGCGCGACGTGGACGGCGCCAAGCAGGCGGTGACCGGCGAGCTCGACGTGACCGCCGTGCTGCGCCGTCGCGACACGGTGACCAGCCACTGGAAGGACGACGGTCAGGTCGAGTGGTTGAACGGCGCGAACATCGACCTGGTACGCGGTCACGCGCGCATCGTGGGACCGAAACGGGTGGAGGTGACCGCCTCCGACGGCATCGTGACGACGATCACGGCGAAGCATGCGGTGGCGGTCTGCACCGGATCCGCGGCCGCGCTGCCCGACATCCCGGGGCTCAGGGAGGCCGAGCCGTGGACCAGCCGTGACGCGACGAGCGCGAAGGAGCCGCCAGCATCCCTCGCCGTGATCGGCGGCGGCGTCGTGGCGGCGGAGATGGCGACGGCGTACGCGGGCTTCGGCACGCGAGTCACGGTGATCGCGCGCAGCGGCTTGCTCGGACGCAACGAGCCGTTCGCCGGGGAGCTCGTGCAGGCGGCGCTCGAGGAGCTGGGGGCTGACGTGCGCACCGGAGTCTCGCCGACGAGCGTGTTCCGCGACCCGGACGACGGCGTGGTGCGCATCGAACTGGACGACGGCGCCGTGGTCGTCGCGCATCAGGTTCTCGTGGCGACCGGACGCGTGCCGCGCACCGGCGACGTCGGACTCGACAGCATCGGCCTCACTCCGGGCGACTGGCTGCACGTGGACGACTCGATGCGCGTGCTCTACGACGACGGCTCCGTCTTCGGCGTCGGCGCACCCGAGGCGGGCGCGCCGGTCACGGGTGAGGATGCCTGGCTCTACGCGGTCGGCGACGTCACCCATCGCGCGCTCCTGACCCACCAGGGCAAGTACGACGCCCGCATCGCCGGCGACGCCATCGCGGCTCGCGCGAAGGGACGCACGCTGCAGCTGACGCCGTGGTCGACCTATGCGGCGACCGCCGATCACGCTGCGGTGCCCCAGGTGACGTTCACCGACCCGGAGGTGGCATCCGTGGGTCTGAGCGCTGCGCAGGCGCAGAAGGCGAGCATCCGCACCCGGGTCGTCGACTACGACCTGGCATCGGTAGCCGGGGCCACGATCGCCAGCGACAGATACGTCGGCCGCGCACGCATGGTCGTGGACGAGGACCGCAAGGTGCTCGTGGGCGCGACGTTCGTCGGTCAGGAAGTGGGCGAGCTGCTGCACTCCGCGACGATCGCGATCGTCGGCGAGGTGACCATCGACCGGCTCTGGCACGCCGTGCCGTCGTACCCGACACTGAGCGAGGTGTGGCTGCGGCTGCTCGAGGAGTACGGGCGGCCGACCGAGTGAGCGCGTCGCCGTCCGTGACGCGCTCGCTGTTCGACGCCGTGCGTCAGATCGCGGGCACGGCCGGAGGGCTTCGCGTTCCCCTCGCCGAGGTGCGCCGCGCCGCGGCCGGGCTCTCCCGTGTGCCCCGCCTGCTCCTGTTCGACTCGGTGCTCTCCCGCCTCGGCTACCGCTACGCGACAGCGGTGGGCTTCGTGTGGGGCTTCGTCTTCAGTGTCGGCCGCATCGAGCGCCGCGATGGCTTATGGATCTTTCGCGGGATGCCCCGCCGCACGTTCGGCCGCGGCGGTGCGTGCGTTGGCGGTTGCTATCTCACCGATCGCAACCTGAGCGATGATGTGCTCGAGCACGAGGCCGTGCACCGCCGGCAGTGGCAGCGTTACGGCATGCTGTTTCCCGTGCTGTACCTCGCGGCGGGACGCGATCCGCTGCGCAATCGGTTCGAGATCGAGGCGGGCCTCGAGAAGGGCGGATACCTGTGAGCACGTCTGCGCGCACGATCGTCATCACCGGGGCGAGCTCGGGAATCGGCGAGGTCGCCGCCGAATCGCTGGCCGCCCAGGGCGAACGCGTCGCCGTCGTGGGCCGCAACCCGGAGCGCACGCGCGCGGTCGCCGAGCGCGTCGGCGGGAAGGCCTTCGTCGCCGACTTCGAGCGACTCGACGACGTGCGGCGAGTCGCCGGCGAGCTGCTCGATCGGCTCGACCGCATCGACGTACTCTGCAACAACGCGGGCGGTCTGTATCACGCGCATGAACTCACTGTCGACGGGCACGAGCGCACGATCCAGACGAACCACCTCGCACCGTTCCTGCTCACGCACCTTCTGCGCGACCGGCTGGTGGACACCGCGAAGCTGGGCGGAGCATCCGCTCCCCGCATCATCGGAACGGCGAGCATGGCGAACCTGTTCGGCGCGCTGCGGCTTGACGACCTCGACTGGCAAGCGCGGCGATGGCGCGGCGGTTGGCAGGCGTACGGCACGTCGAAGATCGCCGCGATTCTGTTCGCCGCAGAGCTCGCCGAGCGGCTGACGGGCACCGGCGTGAGCGCGTACTCGTTCCATCCGGGCACGATCGTCACCCGCTTCGGTGCGGAGTCGTCGCTGATCAGGTTCGGCCAGGCGGTGACCGGTGGGCACTATGGGCGCACGGCCGCGGACGGCGCCGGGCCTCTGATCGCTCTCGCGAGCGAAGCGGTCGTTCCCGCTGCGTCGGGCACGTACTTCGACCGCTACCGGCCGTACGGAAGGACCAATCGACGAGCCCGCGATCCGCAGCTCGGGCGCGACCTCTGGGACATGAGTGCGCTGCTGGTCGGCGTGAGCGCATAGCCCAGCGCCACAGCTCGGCGAGATGGACTCGGTCCGGTTCGGCCCGGCTCAGCCCAGGTCAACTCAGCCCAGGTCAAAGGGGATCTTGCCTCCGGCCACGACGATCTCGTGCTGCTCGGGCATTCCCGCGAGCAGCGGAATGGCCGCCCGCACATACTCCTGCATGCGCGGATCGGCCATCGCGCGTTCGTGCGCCGCGCGATCGGTCCAGACATCCTGCACCCAGACGACGTCGTCCTCGTTCGTGTCGTGACTGACGAGGGACATCAGGCACGCTTCCTGATCGTCGAAGGCCGCGCCCGACGTCAGCAGGATCTGTGTCACCTCGTCGCGCTTGCCCGGTTGCGTCGTCAGCTTGTTGATCAGCAGATAGGTCATGGCTTTCCGCGCCGCGGATCGCAGGGACGGCCGGCTCGGCAGGCGGCGGCTGCGGCGGGCCTGCCTTCACGGTAACGCGCGGGCGACGCCCGATCCAGGGCGGCGCCGATCCAGGTCGGACGCGCACTGGCATCCTTCACCGTGCATCAGTGGGGCGACCTCGAGGCTGGCCTTCGCGAGCTGCGCCGTGTCACGTGCGGACCCGTCGTGATCCTCACCTGCGACCCGGCGGCGCTGGACCGCTTCTGGCTCGCCGAATACGCGCCCGAGGTCATCGCGACCGAGGCGTCGCGCTATCCCGCGCCGGAGCGCATCGCCGGCTCACTCGGCGGCGAGGTGACGGCCACGCCCGTGCCGATCCCGCTCGACTGCACGGACGGCTTCGGCGAGGCGTACTACGGCCGGCCGGAGGCTCTTCTCGACCCCGGTGCACGACTCGCGAACTCGGCCTGGAGCTTCGTCGGCGAGGCGGTCGAAGAACGCTTCGTCGCACACCTGAGCCGCGACCTCGAATCCGGGACGTGGGATGCACGCCACGGCGACCTGCGCCGGTCGCCGTTCTTCGACGGGTCGCTTCGGCTCGTCGTCGGGCGCTGAGCGCGAGTAGCGTCGTGCCCATGTCTTCTTCCGCCCACGTCGTTCTTCGGCCTCGCACCGAAGCCGATGATGACATGCTGTTCGCGCTCGTGTCGGACCTCGACACGTGGGAGGAGCGCGGCCCGGAAACGCCGGCGCCGCTGTCGCGAGGTGCGTTCGATGCTCGCCGCGCGCGGTCGGACGCGGAGCCCGCCGGAACGGCGGTGCGCTTCGTGATCGAGGCGGACGGCGAGGCCGTCGGGAGCATCTCGCTCTTCGACTTCGACGTGCTCGCCCGCCATGCCGAGGTCGGCATCGCCTTGCTGCCAGAGGCCCGCGGACGCGGGATCGGGACGGAAGCGATCGCGCAGATCGTCGAGTTCGCGTTCGTGCGGTGCAACCTGCACCGCGTCCACCTTCAGGCGATCGAGTCGAACGTCGGAGCCGTGCGGGCGTACGAGAAGGCCGGCTTCATCGTCGAGGGACGCCAGCGACAGCACGCGTGGGTCCGCGGGCGCTACGAGGACATCGTCGTGATGGGTCTGCTGCGCAGCGACTGGGCGCAGGGCCGGTGACATCGGCTGAGATCCCTCTCACCGGCGGCAACGCCTCATCCTTCGTCGTGCGCGTCGGAGAGACCGTGCGCAAGCCGTGGACGCCACCCAGTGGAAGCGTTCAACGCCTTCTGACACACCTGCGCGCTGCCGTCGGAGACCTTGTTCCCGAGCCGCGTGGTCGAGACGACGGAGGGCGTCAGATTCTCGAGTTCGTCCCCGGCGCCGAAGCGATGATGCAACTGCCGATGACCGGGTCGGACGTGGAGCGGGTCGGTGCGAGCATCCGGGAGCTTCACGAGGCGTCCGCGTCGTTCGTGCGCAGCGACGCCGATGTCTGGGAGACCGCGATGCGCCGCCCCGGTGACGAGATCATCGGACACAACGACCTCGCCCCGTGGAACCTGATCCGCGGCGGCGGACGTTGGGCGTTCATCGACTGGGACGGCGCCGGACCGACGACGAGGATCGCCGACCTCGCGTACGCGGCGCGTGCTTTCGCGCAGCTTGATCACGAGCACGAGCTGGACGGTTCGATCCTGCTTCTCCGAGCCGTCCTCCGCGGATACGGCGCAGAGCCTGAGGAGCGCGCCCGTGTCGTGCCCGCCATGGTCGAGCGGACGGAGGCCATGCGGGACCTGCTCACCGAGAGCCGTACGAGCGGCGCCGAACCGTGGGCGAGCATGGCAGCGGACGGGCACGGCGGCTATTGGTCGAACGCGGCGGCACACGTTCGCCGACATCGCGAGACGATTGCCAGGGCCGTCAGGTGAATGCGGCGACGCAAAGACCACACCGTTGACTTGCGTTTCGCACAGCGAGACGACCGGAGAGCCTACGACCGGTGCAGCCGGAACTGTTCGGGTGCGCTGACCTGCGCGTCGGGCATGCCCGCGCCGATCGTCAGCAACTCGAAGACCTCGCTGACGCCGCGGAAATCACCGGTGAGGATCGCCTTCGTGTCGCCGGCTCCGTCGCACAGCATCTCGGCGCTCCAGGCGCGCACGGCGCGACGCAACGCCTGACCGGGAGCGCATCGCTCGCCGGTGCCCGGACGACCACCGCGCACCGAGCGCGGCAACCACGTGACGGTCATGCGCATCGGTACCTGCAGCTCGAAGACATCCTTCGGTTCCGGAACCTCGACGAAGACGCGGCCCGTGGCACACAGCGGCAGCAGCGCCAGCTCGCTCTGCAGTTCTGCCAGCGACGTCTCGTCGCCGGTCACGAGGAACTGCACGCGGTCGCCGTGGTGAGCGGTCTTGCCGGTGTGGGCAGCATGGTCGGGTCGGTACATCGTGTCTTCAGTATAAGGCGAGCCTTACCTAAAAGCGCTAACGCCCGAGGATGCCTCCGAGCGCTTCCCCAGGCATCCCCTGCCCTGTGCACAGGCGCTCACGCCGCCGCGGCCGGCGTCACCACGCCGGCGGGCGGCGGTCTTGCCAGCGCAGCCGCCGCTGCAGTTGTGCGCCGAGCGCGAGCAGCGCGGCCTCCCCACCGGGGCGTCCGATGAGCTGCACCCCCATCGGCAGCCCATCGTCACTCACGTGCACCGGCAGCGTGATCGCGGGCAGGCCGCTCACGTTGATCATCGACGTGAACGGCGTGTACTGCACCTGCTGCGCGAAGTTGAGCTCGGCATCCTCGCTGTCGTACCAGCCGATCGGGCGAGGCGTCTGCGCGAGCGCCGGCGTCAGCACCGCGTCGAATGACGACAGCTGTCGGATCAGCGAGCGCTCGAACGCGGTGAGTGCGGCGAGCGCGTCCCCCAGTTCGCGAGCGCCGACGGCGCGGCCCTGCTCGACGAGCCAGCGCGTGAGCGGTTCGACCAGCTCGAGCGCGGGGCCCTCGACCGGGATGCGTGCCGCGCCGGCCTTCCAGATGGTGGTGAAGGCGGGCGCGTACGTCGGGTCGGGTCTCAGCGCCGTCTCCTCGACGCCGTGGCCGAGCGCGGCGAACTCGGCGACAGCGAGGTCGAGCGCGGCGCGGGCTTCCGCCTCGAGCGTGATCTCGTAGTCGAGGTCCCACGCGCTCGTCGTCATGACGCCGAGCTGATACCGTCCCTCACCACGCACCGCGTGTCCGAGGAAGGCGGAGTCGTCCCCGGGTGCACGCACCGCGAACCGGTGGTCGACGCGACCATCTCGGCGCGCGATCATGCCGTCCAGCAGAAGTGCGGCATCCTCAACGGTGCGGGCGATCGGCCCGTCGACCACGAATCCGCCGAGCGACTCGAACCCGGTGCCCGATGGCACACGACCCCGCGAGGGTTTGAGCCCGACGACGCCGCAGGCCGCGGCCGGGATGCGGATGGACCCTCCACCGTCGGATCCCGGCGCGAACGGCAGCATGCCGGAGGCCACGGCCGCCGCCGCTCCCCCGCTCGATCCGCCGGCACCGCGGGAAAGGTCCCACGGGGTGCGCACCGGAGGCGCGACCAGCGTCTCGGTGTACGACGGGAGGCCGAACTCCGGCGCTCCGGTCTTTCCGAGACTGACGGCGCCGGCGGCATCCAGGTCGAGCACGATCTCGTCGGACTCGTCGGGCACGTAGCCGGTGAGCAGCCGCGACCCGAACCCGGCCGGAACGCCGGCTCGGCGCCAGAGGTCCTTGTCACCGAAGGGCAGGCCCCACAGTGTCGCCGAACGGGGAACGGATGCCGCCACCTGCGTCGCTCGCTCGCGTGCGGCCTCCGGAGTCACCGTCACGAAGGCCCCGACCCGGGGGTTCAGTTCCTCGATACGCCCGAGGTAGTGATCCGCGAGCTCGCGCGGCGTCACCTCATTCTTCTGCAGCAGTTCCCACTGGGCGAGCGCGGTCAGCTCATGCAGTTCGGCCATTCCCCGAGCCTAGGGCTCCTGCGCTCTCCCGCAGCCTGCGCTCTCCCGCAGCCTACGCGGGCCTTGACGCAGCCACATCGGTTAGTTACTCTACTAATGAACCAAGGAGGACCGTGATCGACGACGGCAAGCCGATCTTCCAGCAGATCGCGGAGCAGATCGAGAACGACATCATCAGCGGCGCCCTCGCGGAAGAGAGCCAGGTGCCGTCGACGAACGAGTTCGCGAGCTTCCACCGCATCAATCCGGCGACGGCCGGCAAGGGCGTCACGCTGCTGGTCGACGACGGCATCCTCTACAAGAAGCGCGGCATCGGCATGTTCGTCGCCGCCGGAGCGCGGGAGCGCCTGCTGGCCAAGCGCCGCGAGAGCTTCCGCACCGACTACGTGCTTCCGCTCATCACGGAAGCGAAGAAGCTGGGCATCTCTCCCGCCCAGCTCTCCCAACTACTCACCGACGAAGGAGAACCATCATGACCGACACGACCGCCGTGGTCGAGGTCAGCGGCCTCACCAAGCGATTCGGCGACGTGACAGCGCTCGACGACATCGACCTCACCATCCCGCCGGGGGCGATCACCGGCCTCCTCGGTCGCAACGGCGCGGGCAAGACCACGTTCATGCAGACCGTCACCGGCCAGGACTTCGCCACCGCGGGCGAGATCCGGGTGTTCGGCGAGAACCCGGTCGAGAACGCTCACGTGCTCTCGCGCATCTCGTTCATCAAGGAGAGCCAGAAGTACCCCGACGAGTTCAAGCCGAAGCACGTCTTCACCTGCGCACCCTGGTTCTACGAGAACTGGGACGCCGATTTCGCCGCCCGGCTCATCGACGACTTCCAGCTGCCGGTGAACCGCCGCATCAAGAAACTCTCCCGCGGGCAACTCTCCGCGGTGGGCGTCATCGTGGGATTGGCCTCCCGCGCACCGCTCACGTTCTTCGACGAGCCGTATCTCGGGCTGGATGCCGTCGCGCGCCAGATCTTCTACGACCGGCTTCTGGAGGACTACGCCGAGAACCCGCGCACGATCATCCTCTCCACGCACCTGATCGACGAGGTGGCGAACATTCTCGAGCACATCGTCGTCATCGACCGCGGACGCATCCTCATGGATGAGTCCGCCGAGCAAGCCCGCGAATCGGCGACGACCGTCGTCGGCCCGCGCGGTGCCGTCGACGCGTTCGTCGCGAATCGCCGTGTACTGCACCGGGAGGGCGTCGGAGGGCTCGCCTCCGTGACCATCGAGCGTCTGGATGCCGATGAGCGGCAGGATGCCGTCAGAGCGGGCCTCGAGCTCGCTCCCGTCTCCCTGCAGCAGCTCATCGTGCGCAAAACCAACGCCACCGCCGCCGACTACGCCGAACAGGAGGCCTGAACATGACCGCCGTCACTGCCGCCGATTCCCTGACCGACCGCCGGAGCATCCCCGGGACAGGAGCCCGCATCTGGAACGTGGTGCGAGTGCACTACGCGAACCGGTTCACGATGTTCGCTCTGCCCTGGATCATCTTCGGGTTCATCTTCGCGGTGAACCTGGTGATCTGGATCTCGATCTTCGCCTCGACGCACGAACAGCTGACCGGGACGCAATGGTCGGGAGCGACCTTCTATATCTACGTGTACTTCGCGGTCGCCGCCGTGCAGGCCATGAACCTCACATTCCGGTTCGCGCTCGGCCTGTCTGTGACCCGTCGCGACTACTACCTCGGCACCGTTCTGGCGTTCCTCATCCAGGGCGTCATCCTGACCCTGCTGTGCACGATTCTGTCGTACATCGAGGACTGGACGAACGGCTACGGCATGGGCGCCCACATGTTCAGCAACATGTACTTCGGCACGGGTTCGCTCGGTGTGCGACTGTTCTCGTGCTTCGGCGCGTTCCTGTTCTGCTTCGCGCTCGGAGCACTTTCCGGAAGCGTGTTCGTGCGGTGGCGCGCCAACGGGCTCTACGCGCTGGGTGCCATCGTCGCTGTGCTGGCCGTCGCCTTCATCGCGATCACCACGCTGACGGACTCGTGGCCCTCGGTCGGAGCCTGGTTCCTGCAGGTACGTGCGGTCGGCGTCATCGCCTGGTTCCTGATCCCGACCGTCATCGCCGGGGTGGCCGGCTTCTTCGTGCTGCGCAAGGCCGCGGCCCGCGAGTGATCCGGCGGGTCGGCCGGCCGGAGCGCCGCCCGACCTGCCGCGAGCTGGACGAGGCCTGCCCGCATCCGAAGTGGTGGATGCCGGCAGGCCCCGATTCGTACAGCGCCTGTGCGACCGCCCGTTCGGGCTGCCGATGATGGCCGTGAGATCACCGTAGCGCCGGCCACCGGCATCCGATCCGCGTCGGCCGGGAATGATAACGACCCGATAACGCGCTCTTGTGCGACACAGAACGAGGAACCTGGGCGACGGTCGGACTCGGCGGTCGCCGGGTCTCTGGATCAACGGATCAACGGATCACTTCAGGCTCTTCTGCATCAAGATCGTGCCGAGCCACCGGCCGAACTTGAAGCCGACGTGTCCCATGCGGCCGATCTCGGTGAAACCGAAGCGGGTGTGCATGGCGATCGAGGCATCCGCGCCCCGATCGGCGATGACCGCGATCATCTCTTTCAGGCCCGCCTGCTTCGAGGCGTCGAGCAGCGCCCTCATCAGCGCCGTGCCGAGGCCCTTGCCGGTGGATGCCTGCCCCAGGTAGATCGAGTTCTCCACCGTGAACCGGTATGCCTTCTTCTGCTTCCACGGGCTCACCAGCGCGTAGCCGAGGATCTGGCTGCTTGGCGAGGATGCGACCAGAAACGGCATGCCGATCTTGCGCAGGTAGTCGTACTTCGACTTCCACTGCGCCAGCGACATGGTGTCTTCATCGAACGTCACCGTGCTGTTCGTGACGTAGTAGTTGTAGATCTCGCGGATGTGCGGGAGATCGGCAGCGACGGCGTCCCGGATCTCGTACGAGAACGGCGTCTCGGGCGCTTCGGGCTTGCGAAGGTGCCGCGGCAGCACTCGACGCTTCTCGTATTCCTCCTGCAGCATCGCACCAGGCTAACCGCGTCATGTTGCGTGTCTGTTTCGCCGGCGGCGCCTGTCTTCGCCCGTCGGCTGTCTTCGCCGGTGACTGTCTTCGCCGGTGACTGTCTTCGCCGGTGACTGTCTTCGCCGACGGCAGCTGCCGCGAAAACAACAGTTCTCGTCGAAAACAGCAGCTATCGTGCTGTTTTCGGTGCGAGAGCGCGATCTCTGCTGTTTTCGCTGCCGCCGCCGACCGACACGGGCCGGGTGGAGGCAGTGGCCGACACGGGCCGGGTGGAGACAGTGGCCGACACGGGCCGGGTGGAGACAGCGCGCGACAGGGACCGGGTGGAGAGAGCGCGAGACAGGGCGTCAGCTCAGGCGCCAGTCGACCGGCTGAGCGCCCTGCCGCACGAGAAGCTCGTTGGCGCGACTGAACGGTTTGGATCCGAAGAAGCCGCCGTTGGCCGACAGCGGGCTGGGGTGCGGCGAGGTGATCACCGGAGTCGAGCCGAGCAGCGGGCGCAGATTCGCGGCATCCCTCCCCCAGAGAATCGCCACCAGGGGAGCATCACGGGCAACCAGGGCGCGGATCGCGTGCTCGGTCACACGCTCCCAGCCCACGCCGCGATGCGAGGCCGCAGCTCCCGGCCGCACCGTGAGCACCCGATTGAGCAGCATCACCCCGTGCTCGCTCCACGCCGTGAGGTCGCCGTGCGGCGGCGGCTCGATGCCCGTGTCGCTGCGCAGCTCACGGTAGATGTTCTGCAGGCTCCGCGGAATCGGTCGAACGTCGCGCTCCACCGCGAACGACAGGCCGATCGGATGCCCCGGCGTCGGATACGGGTCCTGCCCCACGATCAGCACGCGAACGTCGGCGAGCGGGTACCGGAACGCGCGGAGCACGTTCGCCCCGGCCGGCAGGTACCGCCGCCCCGAGGCGACCTCCTTGCGCAACCAATCCCCCATGGCGGCGATATCCGAGGCGACCGGCTCGAGGGCCGCTGCCCAGCCGGCATCCATCGACCCGTCTTCGGCCAGTTGCGCGAGAGTCTTCGCCACGACTAGCGCATGCTCCGCACGAGAACGCCCCGCTCGTCCTTGGTGACCGCCCACACGCTGCCCGCTCCCGCGGTGCGCAGCGGGCCCGTGCCCACCATGAGCAAGGTCGACTCGTCGAGTGCGATCACCTCGCCGACGGCGCCCGAGTCGACGGCGGCGATCGCGCGGCTCAGGTTCCCCCACTGCACCGCGTGCACGTCGACCGTCACGTCGATGAGCCCCAGGCCCTCCTGGATCGTCAGTTCGTCGAGGTCTTCGCCAGCCTGCTCCTGGCCGATCTCCACGCCGTCGATGCGCCACCCCCCGACGAGCGCGCGATCGGGCGCGATGGCGGCACCCGCCGAAAAGCCGAGGTACGGGATGCCCGACTCGACCGCCGCGCGAAGCTGCGGAGCCAGCGGTGCGAGCGCCGCCAGATACGCGGGGGTCAGGCCTCCCCCGACGAGGATGCCGTGCGCCCCTTCGATCGCGGAGGCCGGAACGCTCTCTCCGTGGTCGACCACGGTCGCCGCGACGTCCACCGGCCGCCCGGCCGCTGCGGCCAGCACCGCGCGGGAGAGCTCCTCTCCGTGGTGCGGATCCGCACCCTCGCACACCGTGAGCACGGCGATCACGGCCGGCTCGTCGCCGGCCTTCGTGATAGCCTCGCCGACGAACGGCCCGTAGACCTCGCGCTCGGTGCCTTCCCGGTGGCCGCCTCCGACCAGATGCACGCTCATCGCTCGCCTTCCTCGTCATGGGGGCCCGTGCTGCGGTGGCGCGCAGCGTCGGAGATGTAGGAGACCACCGTCGCCGTCGTCACACCGACGATGACGATACCGCTCAGCATGAGCAGAACCGCCAGCACCCGCCCCGTCGTCGTCACGGGCACCATGTCGCCGTAACCTACCGTCGAGATCGTCACCGCTGACCAGTACAGCGCGTCGCCCAGGCTCCGAATGGTGGCGCCGTGCGCTCCGCGCTCCGCTGCGACGACGGTGACCGAGATGGTGTAAACCCACAGCACGACGAAAGCGACGGAGTACGAGACGAGACGAGCCCGCACCGCCGCACCAGTGCGCGCGCGAAAGAACTTGACGCGCTGCAGGGCTGTGATCGCTCGGAACGGGCGGAAGACCGGCACCAGCGCGGCCAGCAGATCGGGGATGTTGTGCCTCACGAAACGACGCCGGTCGGTCGAGAGCGCGAGACGGGCGACGTAGTCGACGATGAAGATCACCCAGATCGCCATCAGAACGCCCTTGACCTCGATCGGGTCCCGACGCGCCATCTCGGCGTCGAGGCACCGGATGCTGTAGATCACGATGAACGCCACGGACAGCACCAAGAACGGCCACGTGCTGATCCGCTCCCACTGCGCGACCGCGTGTTCACGAGCGGCAAGACGGTCTGCGGTCGCAGTCGCGGGCACGGTCAGTCCCGCGCGACGCGGAGCTCGCCGTGGTGCATGCGATGCGACGCCGCCTGCGCGACGGGCTTGACCACGACGAGATCCAGATCGATGTGCCGCGGGCGCTCGAGCGCGTCGACGATGGTGTACGCGATGTCGTCGGCGGTCAGCGGCTCCGGTACGTCGGCGTAAACGGCGTCGGCGCGGTCTCGGTCGCCATTGAATCGTGAGAGCGAGAACTCCTGCGTCTGCACCATGCCCGGCGCCACCTCGATGACTCGGATCGGCTCGCCGTTGAGCTCCAGCCGCAAAACCTCCGTGAGCGCGTGCTGGGCGAACTTCGCCGCGTTGTAGCCGGAGCCGCCGACGTACACGGCGTGACCGGCGATCGAGGTGACGTTGAGGATGTCTGCGTGGCCCACGGCATCCGCGTTCTCCCGCAGCAGGGGCAGCAACGCGGCGATCATGCGCTTCGTGCCGAGAACGTTGACCTCGTACATCCAGCGCCAGTCGTCGATCGACGACTTCTCCACCGAGTCGAGGCCGCGAGCGCCGCCCGCATTGTTGACCAGCGCCTGCACACCGCCGGTCGCGGCCAGATGGTCGCGAAGCGCGTCCACCTCGGACTGTTGCGTGATGTCGGCGGCGAAGGCTTCGGCGCCGGTGCGGTCCGCCAGGGCTCGGAGCCGGTCGGCGCGCCTGGCGACGGCGACCACCTCCCAGCCGTGTTCGCGCAACAGCGCCACCGTCGCCTCGCCGATGCCTGTGCTCGCTCCCGTCACCACCGCTCGTTTGGATGCCATGCCCTCCATTCTGCTGGCCGTCGCGTCTTCGCGTCGATAGTTCGCATTCGCGCGCCCGTGCGCGTCGCGTCGTTCTCACCCCGGCCCCGCTTCGTCAAGGAGCGGCGCGCGAAACGCGGGACGCCTACCCTGTATCGGATGACGATCGCCGAACGCATCACGACGACGACGCCCCGTAAGGCCCGGGTCGCCGGATGGGACAACGCCCGCTGGCTGGCCATCACCCTGGTGGTGATCGGCCACGCGATCACGAAGCTGATCGCGGATTCCGACAGCGCGTACACGCTCTACCTCTTCATCTACCTGTTCCACGTGCCCGTGTTCGTCACGGTGGCCGGATATTTCGCGAAGGCGCAGCCTCCCGGGTACCGGGGTCTGAAGCGTCTCTTCACCGACATCGTGTTCCCCTACATCGTGTTCGAAACGGTGTGGAGCCTGATCAACTGGGCGGTGACCGGCAAGCTGAGCCTCGACTACACGACGGCGAGCTGGACGCTCTGGTTCCTGATCGCGCTCGGCATCTGGCGCGCATCGCTGCCCTACCTCGTGATGCTGCGCTACCCGCTCCTCTTCGCGCTGCTCATCTCCGTGGCCGCCGGCTATCTCGACAGCGTCGGCAGCACGCTTGCGCTCTCGCGCACGGCGGGCCTGCTGCCGTTCTTCGTCTTCGGCTGGAAGCTGCGGCACTGGGACTTCACCAAGCGCTGGTTCCGGTTGCGGTCCGCCGTGGTGTGGCGCTGGCGCGCGGGTTCCATTGCGCTGTTCACGCTCGTGCTCGTCGTGCTCGGCGCCGGGATCGGCACCTGGCGCGAGCTGCTGATCCGCCGGTTCCTGCTCTACGACGAGCAGTACGACTCGTTCGGCTACGACCAGTGGTGGGCGGGCGCCGTGCGCCTGGGCATGATCGCGCTCGGCGCGACCCTGACACTCGCGTTCCTCACGCTCGTGCCGCGGCGACGTGTCGTCTTCACGGCATGGGGCGCTGCCACCCTGTACATCTACCTGCTGCACAGTTTCTTCCTCTACCCGTTGCGCGAATCCGGTGTGCTCGCCCACCAGACGTCGCCGTGGGTCCTGGCGGGGGTGATCGTGCTCGCCATCGCGATCTCGGTGTTCCTGTCGCAGCCGTTCATCAAGAAGGCGTTCCACTGGGTCATCGAGCCGGACTATCCGTGGCTGTTCCGCAGACAGGCGCTCAAGGAGGTCCCGCCGGCCACCGTTCCCGACGTGCCCGTACCCGAGGGAACGCTGCTCGTGCCTGCGGAGAGCGCGCCAGCGGGGAGCGGACCGGCGGAAAGCGCGCTATCGGGGAGCGGACCGGCGGAGAGCACGCCAGCGGAGAGCGTGCCAGAGGAGAGCGGGGCGGCTGTGAGCGAGCCACCCATGAGCGAGCCACCGGCGAGGGACGCGAAGGCCGCACCGGGCGGGCCACTCGCCGAGAGCGAGCCTCCCGTGGGCCGCGAGCCGGGGCATCCAGAAAGCGTGAAATGACGGGTTACGTCGTGTTTCGCGGGTTTTGAGCGAACGGATGCCCCCGCCTACCCTGAGTGGACCGCCAGCGCGATGATGCGCCGGCCCTCGAGACATCAGAAGCACAACCGATCGGAGAGACCCATGACCGACTCCGCCCAGTGGCAGTTCGAAACGAAACAGGTGCACGCCGGCGCGGCACCCGACCCGGCGACCAACGCCAGGGCGACGCCGATCTACCAGACCACGTCCTATGTGTTCAACAGCTCCGACCACGCGAAGAACCTGTTCGCCCTGGCCGAGTTCGGCAACATCTACACGCGCATCCAGAACCCGACGCAGGCGGTCGTCGAGGAGCGCGTCGCCGCCCTCGAAGGCGGCACCGGCGCGCTTCTGCTGGCCAGCGGTCAGTCCGCGTCGACACTCGCCGTGCTGAACATCGCGCAGGCCGGCGACCACATCGTCTCGTCGAGCTCGATCTACGGCGGCACGTACAACCTGTTCAAGTACACGCTGCACAAGCTCGGCATCGAGACGACGTTCGTCGAGAACCAGGACGACCCCGACGAGTGGCGTCGCGCCATCCGCCCGAACACGAAGCTGCTCTTCGCCGAGACGGTCGGCAACCCGAAGGTCAACATCCTCGACATCGAGACGATCGCCGGCATCGCGCACGGTGCAAACGTTCCGTTCATCGTCGACAACACGATCGCGACGCCGTACCTGGTGCGCCCCTTCGAGCACGGCGCCGACGTGGTCGTGCACTCCGCGACGAAGTTCCTGGGCGGCCACGGCACCACCATCGGCGGCATCATCGTCGACGGCGGCACCTTCGAGTGGTCGAAGCACGTCGACAAGTTCCCGGGTCTCACCGAGCCTGACGAGTCGTACCACGGCGTCAGCTACACGGCAGCGGTCGGAGACGGCCTCGCGTACATCATCAAGGCGCGCGTGCAGTTGCTGCGCGACCTCGGCGCGGCGATCGCTCCGAACAGCGCATGGCTGCTCATCCAGGGCATCGAGACGCTCTCGCTGCGCGTGGAGCGCCACGTGCAGAACGCGCAGGAGATCGCCGAGTTCCTCGAGAGCCACCCCGACGTCGCCTCGGTGAACTACGCGGGGCTCCCCACCAGCCCGTGGTACGCCGCGGCCAACAAGTACGCGCCGAAAGGTGTCGGAGCGGTGCTGTCGTTCGAGCTGAAGGGCGGCGTGGAGGCCGGTCGCGCTCTCGTCGACAACCTCACGCTGTTCAGCCACCTCGCGAACATCGGCGACGTGCGCTCGCTGGTCATCCATCCGGCGTCGACCACCCACTCGCAGCTCTCCCCCGAGGAGCAGCTCACCGCGGGCGTCACGCCGGGACTCGTGCGCCTCTCGGTCGGCATCGAGAACATCGACGACCTGAAGGCCGACCTGGAGAGCGGACTCGCCGCAGCGCGCGCCGCGCAGTCCGACAGCGTCTCCGTCTGAGCATCGCACGTCACAGGCATCGCACGTCACAGGCGTCGCACGTCACAGGCGTCGCACGTCACAGGCATCGCAGGAAAGGGCCCGGCATCGTCCGGGTCCTTTCTGCTGCCCCCGTACGCCCGGTCGTGTGCCCGCGGCGTCGGCTCCGGAGGGTGAACGCGTAACACGGCGCGGATCACGGTGACGCACCGGGGAGAATTGACCTCACCATGGACTGGCAGACCTCAGAAGACACGGTGCCGTCGAGCTTCATCACCGACGCGCAGGCCCGCTCGCTGCTCGGCAAGCCCCGCGCCACCGGGGCGTGGCGCGACGGCGATCCTGCGGGGCGCCGCGCGTTCGCGCCGATCGGCTCGCTCGCGTTCGAGTGCGGCCGCACGCTGTCGAACGTCGTCATCGCGTACGAGACCTGGGGCGCGCTGAATGCCGACGGCAGCAATGCCGTGCTCGTGCTGCACGCTCTCACCGGTGACAGCCACGCGGTGGGCGAGGCCGAGCCGGGGCATCCGACGTCCGGATGGTGGAACGGCATCATCGGTCCCGGACTCGCGATCGACACGGATCGCTGGTTCGTCGTCGCGCCCAACATGATCGGCGGATGCCAGGGCTCGACCGGTCCCGCCTCTCTCGCTCCCGACGGGTTCGAGTGGGGGCCGCGCTTCCCGTACACCACAGTGCGCGACCAGGTGAATGCGCAGGCGGCGTTCGCCGACGTGCTCGGCATAGACCGCTGGGCCGCCGTGATCGGCGGGTCGATGGGCGGCATGCACGCTCTCGAGTGGGCTGTCGCATACCCGGAACGCGTGGCGCGAGTGGCCGTGATCGCCGCGCCGCCGTTCTCCACCGCCGACCAGGTGGCGCTGAACTCGCTGCAGATCGAAGCGATCCGCACCGATCCGCTGTTCCGCGCCGGCCGCTACTACGATGCCGACGACGGCGACGGACCGCACGCCGGTCTCGCGCTCGCGCGCCGCATGGCGCTGCTGAACTACCGCAGCGCGAACGAACTCAACGAGCGGTTCCAGCGCAGCTGGCAGAGCGGCATCAGCCCGCTCGGGGCCGGCGGCCGGTTCGCCGTGGAGTCGTACCTCGACTTCCACGGGAACAAGTTCACCCGGCGCTTCGACGCGAACAGCTACATCACCGTCGTCAACGCCATGACGTCGCACGACATCGGTCGCGGACGAGGCGGCGTCGACGCCGCCCTCGCCCGGGTGAATGCCACGTCGCTCGTGCTCGGCATCGACAGCGACCGTCTGTACAGCGTCGACGGGCAGCGGATCATCGCGGCGGGCCTGGCCCAGAGCATCCACGGGCCGCACCCGCTCGTCATCCACTCGCCGTTCGGGCACGACGCGTTCCTCATCGAGGACGACCTGATCGGTCCTCCGCTGACTCGCTTGCTCGAGTCCTGAAGGGCCCGACGATGTCCCGACGCCGCCGGTGGCCGGAGGGGCCAGGCGCTCGACACGCCATATTCTGTCTGTAGTGCGCTCGCGACCGAGGGGCCCGAGCGCCGCACAGCCGGAGGATCGATGACGCGTACCGTCGAAGAGCGCGACCGCATGCTCGGTCTGGCTTCCAGCACGGTGGCGGTGCTCGCGGGATGCGCCGCGGCTCTCTGCACGGTACTCCCCGGCACTCTTCCCGATCTCGAGTCGACCCTCGGCACGCTCTCGCTCTGCCTTCTGATCATCGCCGCCGGCGCATACATGCAGCGGCGACCATCGCCGGTGCCGGTCGCGGTCGTGCTGGCGGCGTCGGTCATCGGAGTCGCGGCGGTCGGCCTCAGCGGTACGACGAGCGGATCCGCGCCCACGTCGGTGATCGCCATGTTCGCGGCGGCGTCGGGAAGCACGGCGTTCCTACTCGGCGCGGATCCCCGCCGACGCGTCATCCTCGCCGTCGGTTTCGTCGCCATGCTGGTCGCCTCGCTGCTCGCGGTGCCGTCCACGCACGGAAACGTGGTGACGGTGCTCTTCGTCACGTGCGGCACCTGGGTCTTCTCGACCGGGATCTCGGTCTGGGTCTCGCGGGTCGTTCCGCAGACCATCGAGAGCATCGAGGGCATGAGCGACGCCTACCGCATCGAGCGGCAGGCGAGCGAGCTCGAGGCGCGCCGCAGGCAGAGCGCCCGTCTGCTGCACGACACGGTCCTGGCCACGCTGACTCTGCTCGCCCACTCCGGTCGCGGCGTCGGCGAACAGGCCCTGCGCGCCCAGGCCGCCGACGACGCAGCGCTCCTGCGACAGCTGCGCATGGGCTACACCCCCGACCCCACCTCCTCCGGCGACTACACACTCCGGCAGGTGCAGGAGTCGACGCTGGGCAACACGCTCGAAAGCGTGAAGCAGCGCTTCAAACGCATGGGACTCGACGTCGCCTGGCACGGCACCGGTCACGTGATGCTCCCCGCCGACACCTTGGATGCCTTCCTCCTCGCTCTCGCAGAATGCCTTGAGAACGTGCGCCGTCACTCCGGCGAGTCCCAGGCCCACGTCACCATCACCGACGACGACGTCACGGTGCGGGCCATGGTGACGGACTCCGGCGTGGGGTTCGACATGGGTGCCGTCTCGCCGGGCCGGCTGGGATTCACCGAGTCGATCGTGGCGCGCGTGCGCGACGTGGGCGGCAACGCCCGCCTGTTCAGCGCTCCGGGCTCCGGCACCACCGTCGTCTTGGAGGTGCCGAAGGTATGAGCAGCAGACTGGATGCGCGCGCCTCTCAGGTCTACACGGGAGTGAGCCGCCTGCGCGTGGGGACGATGGTCATCGCAGACGCCCTCGTGGCCGCCTCGATCCTGCGGTTCGCCTACTTCAGCCGCTTCTACCCGCATCTCTGGGCCGGGCTGGCCGCCATCGCCCTTCTCGTGGTGATCGCCGTGCTGATCTGGATCATGCCCGGAGCGCGAGACGTCCCGGTCGAGCAGAGCCGGTTCGTGGCGCTCATGGCCGGCTGCGCGGTCATCACCGCGCTCGATCTGTACGGGGCCTGGTCGCCGGGACCCACCGCGGTGCTGCCGGTCACGTGCATCGGGGTCGGGGGTCTGCTGCTCGCGGCCGTGACCACCAGGCCACCCCGCGACATCCTGCTGGCCACGGGCGTCTTCGCCCTGGTGCTCATCGTCGTGCTGGGCCTGCAGGTGACGAACGTGCCGTCCGTCGCGCCACGACTCGCCTTTCTGTTCCTCGCCTGCACCGCGCCGATCGTCGGCGTGGCGCTCGTGCGCTCGTTCCGCTCGATCGTGCAGTTCCACTCCGAGATCGCGCAGACGCAGAGCACCACCAGCAGCGACTACGCGGTCGGAATGCTCGCCTCGGAAGAGCTCGAACGGCTCGACTTCGCCGCGGAACGCCTGCTCGACGACGTGGCGGCGGGACGCGAACGACTGCCGCTCGATCAGGAGACCGCGGCACGGGCATCCTCTCTCGCGACGCAGTTGAGGTTGCACCTGGTCGAAGACCGCAGGCAGACGTGGCTGCACCACGCCGTGACGGAGTCCGCGGTGCTCGACCCGGTGACGACCATCAACGACCCGGACGGCCTGGCCGCCTCGTTCTCGGCCCGGCAGCGAGACGGCCTCTTCTCCGCGATCTGGCTGCTGGTCGGCAGCGCACCGAAGGCAGCGACCTCGTTGAGCATCAGCCTCACGAGGCAGGCGGATGCCGGCCCTCACGTGCACAGCCTCAAGGTCGTGATCGGCGTCACCGGCGTTCCGCGACGCCAGGTCGATCCCGCGGCATGGCAAGCTATTCGCAGGGTCGGGCCGTACGTCGAGTCCGGACATTCCGCTATGGTGCGGATTGAGGTCGACTGCCTTGTCGACGCAGCGGCGGACCGATGAGTTCGCGCGTGCGACGCGGTCGTGGAGCCTCGAGCGCGGAAGAAGGTAGAGACACGTGAACGAAGAAGCGCAGACGCCCATCAAGGTCGCGATCGTCGACGATCACCGCATGCTGCTCGGCGCGCTCACCGAATGGATCAGGAGCGCGGCCGACGACATCGAGATGGTCGCGGCAGTGGCCACCTGGCCCGAGCTGCTCACGCACGAGGCGTTCCCCGTCGACGTCGTGCTGCTCGACCTCGACCTCAAGGACAACATCCCGATCTCCATCAAGCTGCAGGCGCTCAAGGCGGCCGGCGTTCCCACCATGCTGATGAGCGCGTACTCCGACCCGAACGTGGTGCGGGAGGCGCTCGCGGCCGGCGCGCAGGGGTACATCGTCAAGAGCGAGAACGCCGACATGATCGTCGAGGCGATCCGTGCGGCGGTGCGCGGCGACTCGTTCATCTCCGAGGAGCTGGATGTCGCGCTCAGCCAGAGTTCGACCGGCTCCCCCAAGCTGAGCGCCCAGGAACGCCGTGTGATGGCACTCTACGGCGCCGGCGAGCCCGTGAAGTCCGTGGCGTTCAAGCTCGGCATCTCGGACGAGACCGCCAAGAGCTACCTCAAGCGCATCCGCGAGAAGTACCGCGTGGCCGGCGTGGACGTCGGTACCAAGGTGGCGCTGCGCAAGCGCGCCATTCAAGACGGCATCCTGCTGCAGAACGACTGAGCCGTTCGCGCGAGGGAGGGGTCAGTCCTCCGGCGCCTCGATCGCGGCTTCGAGACGTTCGACCTTGCCGGTGATCTCGCCGGTGTGACCGGGACGGATGTCGGCCTTCAGCACCAGAGAGACCCGTGAGCCGTACTGCCCAACGGCGTCGGTGGCGCGCCTGACGACGTCGAAGACCTCGTCCCACTCGCCCTCAATGGTGGTGAACATGGAATCGGTGCGGTTGGGCAGGCCGGACTCGCGCACGATGCGCACCGCAGCGGCAACGGCGTCGTGCACGGAGTCGCCCTCGCGACCGGCGCCGCTGGGAGCGACGGAGAAAGCGACGAGCATGAGGATTTCCTTTCGTCAGGGGTACGGGGATGTCTTCAGTCTGCGTCACGGCCCCGCAGGGCGCTGCTGCCGGTCCTCCACAGTGCTGCCACGCTCCAGCCGAGCACCACGACCAGCATGAGGTTGCGCAGGGTCAGCACCGCGAGCATCCAGGCGTTCAGCGAGAGGATCTCGACGTACAGGTACGGATAGAACGCCTGTGTCAGCGCCGCCGTCACCCCGACCAGCACGGCGGGCACGAGGAACCGCCTGCCCTGCATCAGGATGCCGAGCACGACAGGGGCGGCGAACCAGTCGATGTACTGCGGCGATCCCACCTTGTTGAACACGATCAGCACGGTCACCACGGCGAGCATCAGTTCGGGCAGAACCCGGGCGGTGGGCGCCTTGCGCAGCACCGCCCTCAGGCCGAGCAGCACGATCGCGATGACCGCCACCGCGAGAGCGGGCGTCATGGCGGCGATGGCCGCATCGATCCCGTGGCCGGTGGCCTGGAACGTGAGCAGTTGTGTGTCGTAGTAGATCGAGCTGCCCGGCAGGTGAAGCGCGGCCGCCCACAGCCACGGCGCCGTGATCGGCGCCTCGATCTGCAGGCCGCGGTCGGTCTGCTGGGTGATGAAGCTGAACACGTTCGCCATGCCGCCGAACGCCAACGCCACGATCACGATCAGGGCGCTGGTGAGCGCGCCGTATCCGACGACGAGCCAGCGGCGGCGGAACGCGACGACGATGGCCAGGATCACTCCTGCCGGCCACACCTTGATCCAGGTCGCGACGGCCAGCAGAACGGATGCCACGCGAGGGCGGGCGACGAGCCAGACCATCGCGACGATCACGATGGCGCTGGAGACGGCATCCAGCCGGGCGACGGCGATCGGCCCGAGCACGAGCAGGAACGCCAGCCACCACCATGCTGCCGCGAGCGCCCGCCGCCGCCCGCGCGCGATCAGGATCGCGAATGCGATGGCGTCGAACAGCGTGACCATGGCCAGCCACGCCGGCACGTAGTGGGCGGCGCCGGCGAGCATCGGGATGAGGATCGGCACCATCGCGACCAGCGGGTAGACCCAGGGCGTGGTCACGCCCATGAAGCTCTCGCCGTGCTGCGCGTACTCCGCCCAGGGCCGGTACACGATGGTGACATCGCCGAGCGGCATTCCGGCGCCGAGCAGCGCGGTCGACCAGAGCACCAGGTGCACCAGCACGAACCCGCCCCACAGTGCAGAGGGGTTGCGCGACACGCGTGCGAGGCGACCGCGTGAGGTTCCGGTGGTGTCGGCAACGCCCTCGCTCGCGGTGTCCGTCGCCATAGTCGTTCATGCTATCGAGCGGATGCTTCTGCATCCGCTGTGCGCGCCCGTCGCGACCTCCCGCGCGGGCCGTTCCGCGCGCCAGCGCTCAGCTCGACAGCCGCTCAGCTCGACAGCACGGCACCGACGACACCGGGCATCGCGTCCGCGACGTCGAGCGCCGTGATGGGGCCGCCGCCGTTCCGCTCGCTCGCGGCACCTGCCGCCGCGCCGTGCAGCGCCGCGGCGGTCGCCGCGAGCGCGGCCAGCGCGTCGTGCCCCTGCTCCGCAACCGGTGCCGCGTGCGTCGCCACGAGCGCACCGAGGATGCCGCCCAGCACGTCGCCGCTGCCGGCCGTGGCGAGCCAGCCCGCACGAGGCCCCGTCGAGACGTCGATCACCTCGCCGCCCGGGGCGCACACGTGGGTCACGTGTCCCTTGAGCAGCACCGAGACGCCGGTGGCGTCGGCGGCGCGGCGCGCCCAGCCCCGGGCATCCTGGGCGATGGACTCGGCGGACGGCGAAGCGCCGGCCGCAGCGAGCACCCGCGCCAGCTCGCGGTAGTGCGGCGTGATCACGACCGGGCCGCTCGCCTGGCCGATCAGGTCGAGCGCGCCGGCGTCGATGACGCACGGCACGCCATCGGAGAGCGCGGCGTGCAGGCGGTGCGCGTTCGTCGGGTCGCGGTGCGCGGCATCCATTCCGGATCCGAGCAGCCACGCCTGCACGCGCCCGGATGCGGTCACCGTCTCGGGCCGCCGCTGCAGCACCTGCGCGGCGGGCACATCGTCGCCGACGTAGCGCACCATGCCCACCCCGGTACGCGCCGCCGCCTCCACACCGAGCACGGCAGCCCCCGGGTACTCGTCGGAACCGGTGACCACACCGAGCACGCCGCGGGAGTACTTGTCGTCGGAGGCGCCGGGAACGAAGATCCAGTCGCGGCAGTCGGCGAGGGTCCACGGGCGGCCGACGCCGGCGCCGGACCCCGCATCGGCTCCCGTGTCGTTCCCGGACGCAATGTGAGCAGTCATGTCTTCACGATAGGTTGACTGCGAGCCGACTCCACCCCTTGCGCCGCGGTGCCACGGGCCGATGCGGCGCACGATGAAAGGTCCTTGCATGCCGATCTCCCTTCCCGATCGAGTGGTCATCTTCGACTACGGCGAGGTCATCTCGCTGTCGCCCAGCGAAGCCGATCGACAAGCGCTGCTCGACGTGGCCGGAGTCGACGCCGACACGTTCTGGCCTGCGTACTGGCGACACCGCGACGTACTGGATCAGGGCAGGCTGAGCATCCACGACTACTGGCGCCGAATCGAGGCCGAGACGGGCGCGCAGTGGTCGGAAGGCACTCTTCATCTGCTCTGGGTCACCGACTTCCGCGGCTGGCTCAGCGTCGACACGGGCACGATCGACGTGCTGGTCGACCTGCGCGACGGTGGCACGCGGCTCGCGCTGTTGTCGAACGCCGGCGCCGATTTCGGCAGCTATTTCCGGCAGGGTCTCATCGGATCGCTGTTCGAGAGCGTGTTCGTCTCGGGCGAGCTGCTGCTCGTGAAGCCGGACGCCGCGATCTTCCGGCACGTGCTCGACGAGCTGGGAATCGATGCCGATCACGCGGTGTTCATCGACAACAAGGCCGAGAACGTGGCCGGCGCCGAGGCGATCGGGATCACGGGCCACGTCTTCACGGGCGCCGACGACCTGCGCGCGTTCCTGGCTTCGCTGGAATAGGCCCGCCACCGAAAAATGGGGGTCTCGCCGGCGCGCAGTCCACGCCGGCGGCGGTCCCGCGCCCCTCACGCACATCGCTCCCGAAAGGATCTCTCGGTGGACCACCTCTTCGATCCCCTCGACGTGCGCGGTGTGAGGCTGCGCAACCGCATCTTCACCGCGCCGATGTGCCAGTACTCGGTGATGGAGCGCGACGGCGTTCCAACCTCATGGCATCTGGTGCACCTGGGATCGATCGCCGCCGGCGGCAGCTCGCTCGTGATCGCGGAGGCCACCGCCATCGCGCCCGAGGGCCGCATCTCCGACCGCGACACCGGCATCTGGAACGACGAGCAGGCGGATGCCTGGGCTCCGATCGCCGCCTTCATCGCCGGCCAGGGCGCTGTGCCCGGCATCCAACTCGCGCACGCCGGCCGCAAGGGGTCCACGTGGTCGCCCTGGGGTGAGAACGGACGCGACGGCTCGATCCCGCTGGATGCCGGCGGCTGGTCGACGCTCGCCCCGTCGGCCGTGCCGTATCACGGCTTGGCGACGCCGCAGGAACTGGACGCGGCCGGCATCGAGCGCATCGTGGGCGCGTTCGCCGACGCCGCGCGTCGCGCCGTCGCGGCCGGCTTCGGCATGGTCGAGGTGCATGCCGCGCACGGCTACCTGCTGCACGAGTTCCTCTCGCCGGCCAGCAACCACCGCACCGACGCCTACGGCGGCAGCCTCGAGAACCGGGCGCGCCTGCTGCTGCGGGTCGTGGCATCCGTGCGCGAGGCGATCGGCGAACTGCCGCTGTTCGTGCGCTTCTCCGCCAGCGAGTGGGCCGACACGGGTTGGGACGTGGATGCCTGCGCCACCGTCGCGCAGTGGTGCGCGGATGCCGGCGCGGACCTCTTCGACGTCTCCACCGGCGGCAACGTGCCGGCAAGCATCCCGCTCTCGCCCGGCTACCAGGTGCCGTTCGCCGCGCGGATCAAGGAGCTCACCGGGTTGCCCGTCTCGGCGGTGGGGCTGATCACGGAGCCGGCGCAGGCATCCGAGATCGTGGAATCGGGGCAGGCGGATGCCGTCTCCCTCGCCCGTGAGCTGCTGCGAGACCCGCACTTTCCGCTGCGCGCCGCGCACGAGCTCGGCGTCGACGTCGACTATTGGCCGGGCCAGT
Source organism: Humibacter albus DSM 18994 (assembly GCF_000421825.1). Classification (GTDB taxonomy): domain Bacteria; phylum Actinomycetota; class Actinomycetes; order Actinomycetales; family Microbacteriaceae; genus Humibacter; species Humibacter albus. Next base: position 206,058 of record NZ_ATXT01000017.1, on the reverse strand, counting down.
ACCTGCGCGCCCGCTGGCGGTGACGCGCGCGAACAGTGCGCCGCTTCGCCTCACCTCCGCCGCGTCGCGTCCTGCACCTCTCCGACCAGCTCCTCGATGATGTCCTCGAGGAACACGACTCCCTGCGTTGCGCCGCCTGTGCCGACGACCCGGCCGACGTGGCCGCCGGAACGGCGCATCACGGCGAGCGCGTCCTCGATGTCGGACTCCGGCGCCAGCGGCACCAGTTTGCGGATGCGTCCGGTCGGGATGGGACGTGTGTATTCGTCCGCTTCAAGGTCGAGAACGTCTTTCAGGTGGATGTAGCCGATCGGCGCTGAAGAGGCATCCACGATGACGTACCGCGAGAAGCCGTGTTTGGCGACGGTGCGCTCGATCTGCGACGGGGTGGTGGTCTCGGGGAGGCAGACCAGCGTGTTCAGCGCGAGACCGACATCCTCGACCTTCTTCGCCGAGAACTCGAACGCGTTGCTGAGCGTGCCGGTGCGGTCGGTGAGCATGCCCTCCCGGGTCGACTGGTCGACGATGGTGGCGACCTCGTCGAGCGTGAACGTGCTGACCGCCTCGTTGACGGGCGTGACGCCGAAGAGTCGAACGATGCCGTTCGCCATGGCGTTGAGCGCCACGACGACGGGCCGGAAGACGCGGGCGATGCCCACGAGCGGCGGCGCGAGCAGCAGAGCGGCGCGATCAGGGAGCGAGAACGAGAGGTTCTTCGGCACCATCTCGCCGAACACCACGTGCAGAAAGGTGACGAGCACGAGCGCGACGACGAACGCGATGCCGCCGATCCACTCGGGCGTCAGCCCGGTGAGCCCGAGCGGCACCTCGATCAGGTGGTGGATGGCCGGCTCGGACACGTTCAAGATGAGCAGCGAGCAGACCGTGATCCCGAGCTGCGTGGTGGCGAGCATGAGCGTGGCGTGCTCCATCGCCCACAGCGCGGTGCGCGCCGAGCGATTGCCGTGCTCCGCCTTCGGCTCGATCTGCGAGCGCCTCGCCGACATGACCGCGAACTCCGCCCCGACGAAGAACGCGTTGCCCAGCAGCAGCACGACGAGAAGCAGGATGCCCACCCAATCAGGCATGTTGCGGCCCTCCTTCGCGCTCGTGTCGGGTCGCGCCGCGCGGGCGGTTCTCGCTGCCGGGTGCGGCGCCGAGTTCGACCGCGCCCACGCCCTCCGGTGCGTCGGGCGTGAACCGCAGCGCGTCGACGCGGCGCCCGTCCAGGCGCTCCACCCGCAGCGTTCCGCCGTCCACGCGCACCTCATCACCGACGACCGCGAGCCGGTCGAGCTCGTTCATCACGAAACCGGCGACCGTCTCGTACGGCCCGTCCTCCGGAATCTCGATTCCGGTGCGGTCCTGCAGCTCGTCGGGACGGAGCATCCCCGAGATGGTGATGGATCCCACGCCGCGCACGATGTCGGCACGGGCGCGATCGTGCTCATCGGCCACCTCGCCGACGAGCTCCTCCACGAGGTCCTCGAGCGTGGCGATCCCGGCCGTCCCGCCGTACTCGTCGACGACGATCGCCATCTGGTAGCCCTGCCCGCGCAACTCGCCCAGCAGGGTGTCGAGCGTCATCGTCTCCGGCACGCGAACGGCATCCGTCTGCAGCGCCGAGGCCGGCACGAGCGCCCGCCGCTGAAGCGGCACGGCGACCGCCTGCTTGACGTGCACCACCCCGACGATGTCGTCGATGTCGTCGTCGATCACCGGGAACCGCGAGTAGCCGGTGGTACGCGCGAGCGTGAGGATGTCGGTCGCCGGGTCTTGTCGCCGCACGCTCGCCACACGCGGTCGCGGCGTCATCACGTCGGATGCCGTGTGCTCGGAGAACCGCAACGTGCGGCCGAGCAGCGTGGCCGTGTCGGACTCGAGCACTCCGGCGCTGGCCGAGCGCCTCACGAGGGATGACAGTTCCTCTGCACTGCGCGCCCCCGACAGCTCCTCTTTCGGCTCGATCCCGAGTGCGCGGAGCACGCCGTTCGCACTCACGTTCAGCACCCACACCACCGGCCGGAAGACGGAGGTGAACACGGTCTGGAACGGGATCACGATCTTCGCGGTCGCGCGCGGAAGCGCCAGCGCGAAGCCCTTCGGCACGAGTTCGCCGAGGATCATCGACACGATCGTGGCGACCACGATGCCGATCGCCGTGCCGATCGGCGGTACCGCGGCATCCGGGAGCCCCACCGCGGCGAGCGGGCCGGCGATCAGCCCCGAGATCGCGGGTTCCATCAGATAACCGGTGAGCAACGTGGTCAGCGTGATGCCGAGTTGCGCGCTGGAGAGATGGGTGGAGGTGATCTTCAGCGCGGCGATGGTCATGCCGAGCCGGGTCTCCCCGCGCGCGTTCCGCGCCTCGAGGTCGGCCCTGTCGAGGTTGACCAGTGCGAACTCGCTCGCGACGAAGAAGCCGGTGCCGACGGTCAGCACGAGGCCGGCGGCGAGCATGATCCACTCGATCACGACAGCACCATGTCAGCGTCTCGGCGGCGGACCGACGCGGACACCCGGCGCGCGCCGACCGGGTCCCCACGGGTGGGGCTCGCACCATCCGGGCCCGCGCTAGACGAGCTCATGAGTTGCCGCAGAACGCGCCGAAGGGCCGTGGACCACGCAGAAGGAGGGTCATCCATTGTCCTGCCGATTATAGGAGAGCGCACTCTCGCCTCTGCGGGAAACCGCCGTGAAACGATGGGGTGATGACCTCCGCCAATCTGTCGCGTTCCGAGACCGCCGATCGCGCACGGAACGTCACCGTCCGCTCCTATCGAGTCGAGCTGGACCTCACCGAGGCACCCGACACCGACGTCTCCGGCTTCGCGACGACCACCACGCTCGAGCTCGACGCCCGTACGCCGTCCACCTGGCTCGACTTCATCGGCGAGAGAGTGGACGCAGTCTGGGTGAACGGGCGCGCGATTCCCGTTCACTACGATGGTGCGCGCATCCAGGTGGACGGTCTGATCGCGACGAACACCGTCGTGGTGGTGGCACGCGCCGCCTACAGCAGCTCGGGCGAGGGCATGCACCGCTTCACCGACCCGGTCGATGGCGAGACCTACCTCTACACGCAGTACGAGCCGGCGGATGCCCGTCGCGTCTTCGCCTGCTTCGAGCAGCCCGACATGAAGGCGCCCTTCGTCTTCACCGTGCATGCGCCGCGTCGCTGGAGTGTGCTCTCGAACCGCGAGGCTCTCGCGACGGAACGCACGAAGACGGCCCAGGTCGTGACGTTCGGCCCCACGCTGCCGATCTCCACCTACATCACGGCGATCGTCGCCGGCCCGTACCATCACGTGACCGGAATGTGGCACGGCGACGGAATCGAGGTGCCGCTCGGCGTGTACTGCCGAGCCTCGCTCGCCGAGCACCTGGACGCCGACGAGATCCTCGACGTGACGCGCGCCGGGCTCGACTTCTTCACGGGCGAGTTCGACTATCCGTATCCGTGGGGCAAGTACGACCAGGTTTTCGTGCCCGAATACAACCTCGGCGCCATGGAGAACCCGGGCTGCGTCACGTTCACCGAGCGCTACGTGTACCGCGGCAAGGCGACGGCCGCGCAGCGCGAGAGGCGGGCATCCACGATCCTGCACGAGATGGCGCACATGTGGTTCGGCGACCTCGTGACGATGAAGTGGTGGGACGACCTGTGGCTCAAGGAGTCGTTCGCCGACTACATGGGTTCGCTCGCCACGGCCGAGGCGACGAGGTTCACGGATGCCTGGGTCTCGTTCGCGAACAGCCGCAAGGCGTGGGCGTACCTGCAGGATCAGCTGCCGACGACGCATCCGGTGGTGGCCGACATCGTCGACCTCGAGGCCGCGAAGCTGAACTTCGATGGCATCACGTACGCGAAGGGCGCCGCTGTGCTGAAGCAGCTCGTCGCCTACGTCGGGCGGGATGCCTTTTTCGCCGGCGCGCGCCGATACTTCCGCGAGCATGCATTCGGCAACACCACGCTCGACGACCTGCTGACCGCGCTCGAGGCGACCTCGGGCCGGGACCTGCGCGCCTGGTCTCGGGCGTGGCTGCAGACGACGGGTGTGACGACATTGCGAGTGGAGGGCACCGAGGATGCGCCCCTGCTCGTCCCGTCGGACGGCCGTGCGCACCGGCTGGCGATCGGGCGGTACGAGACGGATGCCTCCGGTTCGCTCGTGCGCGCGCGATCCGAAGAACTCGACGTGGCAGGTGCGCCCGTTCCGCTGCCGGACGCCGCCGGAGCGGATCTCGTGCTCGTGAACGACGGCGACCTGAGCTATGCGAAGGTGCGGGTCGACGACCGCTCGCTCGACACGGCGGAACGATCGCTGTCGTCGATGCCCGACGCCCTCGCGCGCGGCCTCGTCTGGTCGTCACTGTGGAACTCGGTGCGCGACGGCGAGTTGCGCGCCGACCGCTACCTGAACATCGTGGGCGCCCACGCCGGGGCCGAGACGAACGTGGCGCTGCTGGCCTCGGCGCTGGAGCATGCACAGTTCACCGTCGAGCACTACGTGCCGCGCGATGCTCGTGTCGAACAGCGCGGCTCGAGGCTCGAGGCGGTGTGGGAGGGCCTGAGCGCGGCGATGCCGGGCAGCGACTCGCAGCTGGCGTGGGCGCGCGCGCTCGCGGACGCCGCGGCGTACGACGACGGGCACGCCGACGACCTCCGCTCGATACTGCTCGGAGCCGCGCCCGCACCGAACGGGCTCGCGCTCGATCCGGACCTGCGCTGGTCGTGGTGGACGGCGCTCGCGACGACGGGTTCGGCGAGCGACGACGAGCTGCGCGCCGAACTCGGCAACGACGACACGGCATCCGGACGCACGGCGCTGCTGCGAGCCCTGGCCGCTCGCCCCGAGCCGGAGGTCAAGGCGGCGGCGTGGCACTCGGCCTTCGGTGACACGACGCTGAGCAACGACCACCTCGACGCGACCATTCACGGGTTCGCGTCCGGCGGCAGACGCGACCTGACGGCCCCTTACGACGACCAGTACTTCGCCTCGCTGATCGACGTGTGGCAGCATCGCAGCATCGAGCTGGCCGAGCGCATCGTCATCGGGCTCTTCCCGCGCGCCGAGTCGACCGACGACGTCGACCTCTGGCTGGCCGAGAACCCGGATGCGCCGGCCGCGCTGCGCCGCCTCGTGATCGAGCGTCGGGATCACCTGGCCCGCGACCTGCGCGTGCGCGCCGCGAACGGTCGTGGGCGAACCGAATGACAGCGCGGAGGTAACGGCCGCGGCGGGCCCCTCAGGCCGCGAAGGGCACGGTCGGCTCGGTCGGGGCGCCGCGAAGGTGCGCGAGCAGTACGTCGAGCATCGCCTCGAGGTGCGAGGTGCTGCCGGTCGTGCGCAGCACCGTGACGCCGCCCTGGATGCCGGCGATGAACGCGGCGGCCATCCGATCGGCGTCCATCCCGAGCGAGACCTGACCGCTGTCTTGCATGCGCTGGATGCCGCGCCTCACGTGTGCCTGCCAGTTCTGAAGCAGTGCCGTCGCGACCTCGGCTGCGCCGTCGACGTTGCCGACCTGACTCATCAGCGACGCCAGCGGGCACTGCGTTCCCTGCGCCCGATACCTGCGGATCAATGCGCCGCGCCACTTCGCCCAGGAATCCCACGAGTCGAGCGCATCCAGATAAGGGCGTTGATCGTCGAGCACGCGCTCGGCCTCGAGTCTCGCGACGGCCAAGAGCAGCTCCTCCTTGCCACCCGGGAAGTAGTGGAAGAGCTGCCCCTTGCTCGTGCGCGACGCGGCAAGGACCTCGTCGAGAGTGACACCGCCGGGGGCCTCGCCGCGCAGGTACTCCGCGGCTGCGTCGAGGATGCGCGTGCGCGTCGCCTGCCCTTTGGCGGTCAGTTTCACACGGCGGAGCCTAACACCAGACTGGACCGTACGGTCTAATCCTCATTTCCCCGTCGGGCATGCTCCCCCGCCACCACAGCGACCCCGATGCGGCCACCGTCGACGTCGAGCACCGTGCCGTGCACGAATGCGGCGTCGTCGGAGGCGAGGTACAGCGCTGCGGAGGCGATGGCATCCGGATGCCCCGCCGCTCCCGCCGGCGTGCCGAGCATCATCGCGGCGCCCGGCTCGTCCTCGTCGTCCGCGAGGTCCGGCGTGCGGATCACGCCTGGCGAGACGGCGTTGACCCGGATGCCGACCGCGGCGAATTCCGCGGACCACGCCCTGGTCAGCGTCTCGAGCGCACCCTTCGTCGACGCGTACAGGGCGCCGACAGGCACGCCCATGCGGGCGACCCAGCTTCCGAGGTTGACCATCACACCGCCGCCCGTCGCAGCCATGCTGGGTGCGAGCGCCTGGGTGAGGAAGAAGGGCGCCTTGACGTTCACGGCGTAGAGGCGGTCGAACATGTCCTCGTCGACCGTGGCGGTCGTCGATGCGGGGTAGATACCGGCGTTGTTCACCAAGACGTCGAGACGCCCGCCTGCGCGCTCGAGCGCGGCGTCGGCGAGAGCACGGCTCGCCGACACGCTGCCGTCGAGGTCCGCGCGCACGAAGTCGGCGAGACCCCCGGCCGCACGGATGTCGGCGACGACAGCCGCTCCGCGCCGGGCGTCGCGCCCCGACACGACGACGTGCGCCCCCTCTGCGGCGAACCGTCTTGCGATGGCGCGGCCGATATTGCTGGTGGAACCGGTGATCAGTGCAGTTTTGCCGTTCAGTCGTTCGGTCATGAATTGGACAGTACGAGGAGCATTTTGGACTCGCAAGTCCAGAAAGTGAACGCACTCATCGAGCCTGGCCGCCGACTGCCTCGCGGCTCACCAGCTGACGGGCAGCGCCTTGCCCTCCTCGTATCCTGCCGCCGACTGGATGCCCACCAGGGCCCGGTCGTGGAACTCCTTGAGCGTGCGCGCACCCGCGTAGGTGAAAGAACTGCGCAGCCCGGTCGTGATCATGTCGAGCAGATCTTCGACCGACGGACGCAGCGGGTCCAGGTAGATGCGCGAGCTCGAGATACCCTCGGCGAACAGCTGCTTGCGGGCCCGGTCGTAGGCATCCAACCGCTCGAAGCGCTGCACGACGGCCTTGGTGGATGCCATCCCCCAGCTCTCCTTGTACAGCCGCCCCTCGAGGTCGGTCTGCAGGCGTCCCGGCGCCTCGACGGTCCCCGCGAACCAGGACCCGATCATCACGGATGCTCCCCCGGCGGCGAGTGCGAGCGCCACGTCGCGCGGGTACCGTACTCCGCCGTCCGCCCACACGTGCGCGCCGAGTTCGCGCGCCGTCGCCGATGTCTCGAGCACGGCGGAGAACTGTGGTCGGCCGACCGCCGTCATCATGCGGGTCGTGCACATGGCGCCAGGGCCGACACCGACCTTGAGGATGTCCGCCCCCGCCGAGACGAGGTCCCGCACCGCCTGCTCGGTCACCACGTTGCCCGCGACCAACGGCACACCCAGGTGCAGGCGCGCCACGGCGTGGATCGCGCGCCGCATGGCATCTTGGTCGCCGTGCGCGGTGTCGAGCACGAGCGTGTCGACGCCGGCCGAGACGAGCGCGCGGGCACGGGAGACGACATCGCCGTTGATCCCGATCGCCGCCGCGACCTTCAGCCGCCCGTGCGCGTCGAGCGCCGGCGGGTAGATCGTCGAGCGCAGGGCGCTCGTGCGGCTGATCGTGCCGATGACGGTGCCGTGGTCGAGCACCGGGGCGAAGTCCAGGCCGGCGGCGTCGAGGAGGTCGAAGGCGGCGCGGCCGTTCGGCACGTCTTCCGCGTCGAGCGACGCCAGCGAACCGTGCGGCAGCTCGCCGAGGCGGGCGTCGGCAAGTGCGGCGGCGAGGTCACCGGCGGGGAGGCATCCGACATAACGGCCGTCGGAGTCGTGCAGCACGATGCCGTGGCCGGCCAGCGGCGGCACGGCGGTGAGGGCATCGGCGACGCTGTCGTCGGGACTCATCACGAACGGCGAGTCGAACTCGACCGGCTGCGCCTTGACCCAGTCGATCGCGGCCTCCAGGTCTTGCGGATGCATGTCTTGCGGCAGCACTCCGAGTCCTCCGCGCCTGGCGAGAGTGGCCGCGAGCCGCGGGCCGGTGACGGAGTTCATGTTCGCCGAGACGATCGGGATGCGCGCTCCCGTGCCGTCCTCGGGGTCCAACGAGACATCGAGGCGACTGGTGACGTTCGAGCGGCTCGGCACGAGGAAGACGTCGGAATACGTCAGGTCGTGCGTCGGCGCCGTGCCATAGAACTGCATGAGGCCCACGCTAAGCCATTCGTGGCGATTCGGTCCCGGCAGCGGCCGACCGGCGGATGCCCCGGGCATGAGGGCTATCCTGCTGGCGTGCCCGAGACCAGCGCGACCGCGTCAGACCCGACTTCGCTGGGTCTCGCATCCCCGGGCATGCCCTCCCCTGTCATTCCCTCTCCGGTTGTCGCCTCCGCGGCCGCTCCGTCCCCCGTCGTTCCTTCGTCGGCCGCTCCGTCCCCCGTCGTTCCTTCGTCGGCAGCTTCTCCGTCGGAAGTTGCCTCCGTGCCAGTCCCGTCACTGCCAGTCCTGTCGCCGCGAGTCCTGTCGCCGCGAGTCGCGTCACCGCAAGCCCTGTCGCCGCGAGTCCCGTCCCCGCCAGTTCCGTCCCTGCCGCCCGCGGTGGTCGGCGAGGGGATCATCGCTCTGCGCGACGCGATCATGGGCGACGACGATAACGCGCACTTCACTGCTCTGGGCTGGGAGCCGGTCTTCGCCGCCTCGCCCGCCTCACGCATTCTGCTTGTCGGGCAGGCACCCGGGCGACGGGCGCAGGAGACCGGCATCCCGTGGAACGATCCGAGCGGTGACACCCTCCTGGGCTGGCTCGGTGTCGACCGGGCTCGCTTCCACGATCCGGATGCCTTCGCGATCGTTCCGATGGACTTCTACTTCCCCGGAAAATCGGGCTCGGGCGACGCCCCACCGCGACGTGCGTTCGCCGATCGCTGGCATCCGCCGCTCCTCGAGCTGCTGCCGAACGTGCGGCTGACCATCCTCGCGGGAGCGCACGCGCAGAAGTACTACCTGCCGAAGCCGCCGAAGGGCTCCCTCTCCGTCACGGAGACCGTGCGATCGTGGCGCGACAACGCTCCCGTCGTCGTGCCGATCGTGCATCCCTCACCGCTCACGATCGGCTGGCGCGCCAAGAACCCGTGGTTCGAAGGCGAGCTCGTGCCCGAGTTGCGCGCCCTGGTCGCGGCGGCGCTGGCCGACTGAGCCGCACCACTGACCCGGCCGCGGCTCGGATGTGGGCCTCGTCCGGTCTACGGCTCTGGTCAGCTGAACCGCACGGCGGAGCCGACCCACCGAGCTGCCCGGCTGTTCAGCCGACGGTGGCGCCGCAACGCCAGCAGGATGCCGGCAGCCGCTCCTCGATCAGGGCGCCGCAGTCCGGGCAGACGCGCTCGAGCCAGCACACGGAGTCCCCGACGGACTCGAACACCGGCTCGAGGCGGGATGCCCCGCCCGCGTCGGTCGCACGCGCACCGTCCTCGACGCCGGCGGCATCGGACCCGACCGTCATGGCTCCGGCAGCATCAGGTCCGGCAGCATCAGGTCCGGCAGCATCAGATCGGGCAGCATCAGGTCCGGCAGCATCAGATCGGGCAGATTCCCGTTCCGTCTCCCCCACCATCGCCGCGCCTCCTCGTCTCGCGTCCATTGTGTCGCGGCGGTACCGGCTGTGCTGGCGCAGTACCGGCCGTGCCGGCCCGACGCCGGCGCGACGCACCGACACGCGACGCACCGGTGTGGCCGGCACGCTGCGCATCATCGTGCCGGCTCCCCAGTACCTCTGGCCGTCTGTGACTCGGTCTCGGCCGTCTCTAACTCAGGACATATCCGATCAGGCCGCAGGTATATCGATGTGGCACCGTATGACCTGAAATAGTGCCTGGGGAGACGCTGCCGCGTTGCCGGTGGGGGAAGAGCCCCGCTGCCCGAGCGGGAACTCGGCGGATCGTGACCGTACCGTGACAGAGCCGCCGTCGACGCGCCCGCACAGGGTGCGGGCGCCCGCGACCTGTGGATCGGCGCCACCGATCCGCGGACGGGCGCGACGAGAGCGGGCGACCACCGGCATCCAGCCGCCTCGCCGGGTGCCTGCGCTCAGGTGCTCCGCGGGCAGCGTCGTGTCGATTCGATTAGGCTTTCCTCTTGGCCGGAACGGCTGTCACCTGTGCCCTGAAGTGACCGCATCCGGTGCTTGTGACAATCAACGAAGAGAGTGGGCGAACGGCTGTGTCGAGCCAGTTGACCGGTGTTGGAACAGACGAAGGAGCGTCGGGAGAGTTCGGAGCCAATGAGTGGCTCGTGGACGAGATGTACGAGCAGTACATCGCCGACAAGAATTCGGTCGACAAGTCGTGGTGGCCCATCCTCGAGGCCTACACGCCCGGCAAGGCGAAGACGCCCGCGGCGCCCGTGACGGACGCCTCTGCCGCTGCATCGGCGGCGGATGCGGCTCCTGCCGCGCCGTCCGAACCCGCGAGTGCTGCGGCGACTCCTTCCGCACCGACTCCTTCCGCACCGGCGCCTTCCGCGCCCGCGAACTCAGCAGCGGGCGCGACAGCGGCTCCCGCCAGCACCGCGCAGGTCTCGCAGGCCGCAGCAGGGGCGGCACCGTCTGCGCCGGCCGCCCCGGCTTCGCCGGTCGTGCCGTCCTCCGAGTCGCCCTCGACTCAGCCCGTCGCGCGCACCACATCGGTGGCACCGCGCCCCGCTCCCGTTCCTGCCGATGCGCCGGTGACCGCGCCGCAATCCGTCGTGAAGTCCGGCGAAGCCGCCGAGGAGGAGCCGCAGCCGGTCGTGAAACCGCTGCGCGGCATGGCCAAGGCTCTCGCCAGCAACATGGATGTCAGCCTCACGGTCCCGACAGCGACCAGCGTGCGCACCATTCCGGCCAAGCTGATGATCGACAACCGCATCGTCATCAACAACCACCTGCGTCGTACCCGTGGCGGCAAGGTGAGCTTCACGCACATCATCGGCTGGGCGCTCATCCAGGCGCTCAAGCAGTTCCCGAGCCAGAACGTCTACTACGACGTCGTCGACGGCAAGCCGTCGGTGATCGCTCCCGCGCACGTCGGCCTCGGCATCGCCATCGACGTCCCGAAGCCGGACGGCTCCCGGGCGCTTCTCGTTCCCGCCATCAAGCGTGCGGAGTCCTTGACATTCGGCGAGTACCTCGCCGCCTACGAGGATCTCGTGAAGCGCGCGCGGGCGAACAAGCTCACCGCCGACGACTTCAGCGGCGCCACCGTCTCGCTCACCAACCCGGGCGGCATCGGCACCGTCCACTCCGTGCCGCGACTCATGAAGGGCCAGGGGTGCATCATCGGCGCCGGCGCGCTCGAGTACCCGGCCGAGTTCCAGGGGGCCAGCAACAAGACGCTGGTCACGCTCGGCATCGGCAAGACCATCACGCTCACGAGCACGTACGACCACCGCGTCATCCAGGGCGCGGGCTCGGGCGAGTTCCTCAAGGTCGTGCACGAGCTGCTGCTCGGCCAGCGCGACTTCTACGAAGACATCTTCGCGGAGCTGCGCATCCCGTACGACCCGATCCACTGGGCCGAAGACATCAGCGTCGACCTCGCCAGCGCCGTCGACAAGACGGCCCGCGTTCAAGAGCTGATCAACGCGTTCCGCGTGCGCGGGCACCTGATGGCCGACACCGACCCCCTGGAGTACAAGCAGCGCACGCACCCCGACCTGGAGATCTCCAGCCACGGCCTCACGTTCTGGGATCTCGATCGCGAGTTCGTCACCGGCCGGTTCGGCGGCAGCCGCCGGCAGATGACGCTGCGCGACATCCTCGGCGTGCTGCGCGACTCGTACTGCCGCACCATCGGCATCGAGTACATGCACATCCAGGACCCCGCCCAGCGCAAGTGGGTGCAGGACCACGTCGAGGTGCCCTACGAGAAGCCGACCCACGACGAGCAGCTGCGCATTCTGCGCAAGCTCAACGAGGCCGAGGCGTTCGAGACGTTCCTGCAGACGAAGTACGTCGGCCAGAAGCGGTTCAGCCTCGAGGGCGGCGAGTCGACCATCGCCCTGCTCGACTCGGTGCTGCAGGAAGCCGCGCAAGACGGTCTCGACGAGGTCGCCATCGGCATGGCGCACCGCGGCCGCCTCAACGTACTGACCAACATCGCGGGCAAGACCTACGGCCAGATCTTCCGCGAGTTCGAGGGCGCGCAGGACCCGCGCACGGTCGGCGGCTCCGGCGATGTCAAGTACCACCTGGGAACCGAGGGCACGTTCACGGGCCTCGGCGGCGAGGAGATCGCGGTGTACCTCGCAGCCAACCCGTCGCACCTCGAGGTGGTCGACGGCGTGCTCGAGGGCATCGTTCGCGCCAAGCAGGACCGGCGCCCCGCAGGCACGTTCCTCACACTGCCGATCCTCATCCACGGCGACGCGGCGATGGCCGGTCAGGGCGTCGTGGTCGAGACGATGCAGATGTCGCAGCTGCGGGCCTATCGCACCGGCGGCACCATCCACATCAACATCAACAACCAGGTCGGCTTCACCACGCCGCCCAGCGAGGGCCGCACCTCGGTCTACGCGACAGACGTCGCCAAGACCATCCAGGCGCCCATCTTCCACGTGAACGGCGACGACCCGGAGGCCGTCGTGCGCGTCGCCGAACTGGCGTACAAGTTCCGCCAGGAGTTCAAGAAGGATGTCGTCATCGACATCATCTGCTACCGCCGGCGCGGTCACAACGAGGGTGATGACCCGTCGATGACGCAGCCGCTGATGTACAACCTCATCGAGGCCAAGCGCTCCGTGCGTCGGCTGTACACCGAGGCTCTCGTCGGCCGCGGCGACATCACCGAGGAGGAGTACGAGGAGGCGCACAAGGACTTCCAGGAGCGCCTCGAGCGCGCGTTCGCGGAGACGCACGCGGCGCAGACCGGCTCCATCCCGGTGGTCTCCGGAGACCCCGACGCGATCAACGACCTCGAGCGTCCGGATGCGCAGCAGGATGCCGCGAGCGGCGACCTCGAGACCACCGGCGTCACCGAGTCCGTCATCCAGACCATCGGCCAGGCGTTCGATAACAAGCCCGCCGGCTTCACCGTGCACCCGAAGCTGCAGCAACTGCTGACCAAGCGCGTCGAGATGACACGCAGCGGCGGCATCGACTGGGCGATGGGCGAGTTGCTCGCTCTCGGCTCCCTCTTGCTGGAGGGAACGCCGGTACGCCTGGTCGGACAGGATTCCCGCCGCGGCACGTTCGTGCAGCGCCAGGCGGTGCTGCACGACCGCGTCAACGGCCAGGAGTGGCTGCCGCTGGCGAACCTGAGCGACAACCAGGGTCGGTTCTGGATCTACGACTCGTTGCTCAGCGAGTTCGCGGCCATGGGCTTCGAATACGGCTACTCGGTCGAACGCCCCGACGCGCTCGTGCTCTGGGAGGCGCAGTTCGGCGACTTCGCGAATGGCGCTCAGACCGTGATCGACGAGTTCATCTCGTCGGCCGAGCAGAAGTGGGGCCAGCGCTCGTCACTCGTGCTGCTGCTGCCGCACGGCTACGAAGGTCAGGGGCCCGACCACTCGTCGGCTCGCATCGAACGGTTCCTCCAGCTGTGCGCGGAGAACAACATGACCGTCGCCCGTCCCTCCACGCCGGCCTCGTACTTCCACCTGCTGCGCCGTCAGGCGTACTCGCGACCGCGCAAGCCGCTGATCGTCTTCACCCCGAAGGCGATGCTGCGACTGCGAGGCGCGGCCAGCGACGTCGCAGACTTCACCTCGGGCACCTTCGACACGGTGATCGACGACGTCCGCGGGCTCGACAAGAGCGCGGTGGCCCGCGTCATCCTGACGTCGGGCAAGGTGTATTACGACGTCAAGGCGGAGCTCGACAAGAACCCGAACGACAGGGTCGCCGTGGTGCGGGTCGAGCAGTACTACCCGTTCCCGGGCGATGCACTCAAGTCGGTGCTGTCGCAGTACCCGAACGCGGAGTTCTTCTGGCTGCAGGACGAGCCGGAGAACCAGGGCGCCTGGAGCTATGTGTCGCTGCAGGCGGTGAAGAACGGACTGCCGCCCCTCGGCGTGTTCTCCCGCGCCGCGTCCGCTTCCCCGGCAACGGGGTCGGCGAAGCGGCACGCGCAGGAGCAGACCGAACTGGTCAAGGCGGCCGTCGCACTGTAGACGGCTCGTTCCCAGGCCCTTCCCGCGAGACAGCAGCAGCGCGGCGAAGCAGCGGCTCGCAGCCGCCGTCTCGCCGCGCTGCTGCTCTCTTGTCGAGCGACGGCTGGCTCGCCGCACACAAGCGACCAGCGGTATCGGTCACGTCAGAGCGCCGTGTTATGGAAAACATTCTTGACGAGCCCGCTGCTCGCTCCTAGACTTCCCAAACATCCGATCTTTGCCGCACGATCGACACTGGAGTCCGCGTGAGCACACCGTTCCGAGAGAAATCGTCCCGACGTATCCTCGCCCGCATCGCCACCGGAGTAGCCTGCGTCTCGATGTTTGCGCTCACAATCACTGCCTCGCCTGCCGCGGCGGCCGACTCCGATGCCCTGAACGTCGGCTTCTCCGGATCGTTCGTCGGCACGAGTGCCTACACGACGACCGGCGGTGAGATCATGCACGGCGCGCTGAACGCCGTCACGGGCGACGAGGCCCAGGTCGCGGGCGGCGGTGTCACCCTCGCCGGCGGCGAGCAGGGCGTGCACTTCGCCCCCGACTCGCTCGACCTCGGTTCGGCAGAGATGACGCAGGGCTTCCTCGCGGAGCTCGAGTTCGCTCCGTCGGCGGCGCCCGCCGACCTCGCGACGCTGTTCTCCGCCGACGGCAACTTCTTCGTGCGCGCTTCCTCCGGCAAACTGCAGTACGGCTTCGACTCCGTCTCCGACGGCATCTGGACCCAGCATCGGGCGACGGCGACCTACCCCACGGTGGGCGCCGACCACGTGCTCTCCCTGCAGTACCTGCCCGGCGACACGTCCACCGAACTCCACGTGAGTCTGGACGGGACCGAGCTCACGACCGTGTCGACCTCGGCCAGGGCCGCCGTCAACGCCGCGGTGGCGAACCGCATCGGCATCGGCAACGACGTGCACCCGGCTGGTCTCGACCGCGGGTTCGTCGGGACGGTCTCGAAGGCGCGTGTGGCCGCCGTAACCGGTGCATATTCGCCGAACGCCTACGAGTTCCAGCCGAAACCCGTCACGACCGATCTGCTCGATGTCTCGTACGGCGGTGTCGTGAAGAACGGGATGTACACGGCCACGCCGAACGAGACGCTTGACGGAACGCTCGCCTCGCGGACAGGATCCGAATCGGTCTCGTCGAGTGGTGCGGCACTGGCTGGCGGGAAGCAGGGGCTGGACTTCACGGCATCCGACCCGGTGTTCGGCGACGAATCGCTCGACACGGGCTTCGTCGTGGAGACGGCGTTCACCCCGGCCGCGAATCAGGGAAGCCTCGCCACACTCGTGGCCGTGGGCGGCAACCTCTTCGCGCGGTACCAGGACGGATCGCTGCGCTACGGGTTCAGCGCTCACATCGGCAGTGCGTGGAAGGACTTCATCGCCACCACGGCGGTCCCGACATCGGGTGAGCAGCACATTCTCTCTCTCGCTTATGTTCCGGGCAGCGATTCCACGCGGGTGATCGCCTGGCTCGACGGCAAGGAGCTGTCCACCGTCACCGGCACCGCTGAGTCCACGCGCAGCAGCGCTGTCACAGGCACGCTCAGCATCGGCAACGAGTTCTCCTCACAGGCCCCCGATCGCGGATTCTCCGGCACCGTGCAGAAGACCAGGTTCGCGGTGCTGAACGGCGACTTCCAGGCATCCGCGTTCACCTATCAGAGCCTGACGTCGCAGACCTGCGACCCGATCACGCTGGACCCGGCGAACTACATCACGGTGACGTCCGCGGACTGCGACGCGAACATCCTCGCGAAGTCGACGCTCGTGCGGCCCACCGACCAGCAGCTGAGCTGGCAGGAACTGCGTCTGACGGCGTTCGTGCACTTCGGCATCAACACGTTCTACAACCAGGAGTGGGGCAACGGCACCGAGGATCCCGCACGGTTCGACCCGACGGGCCCGATCGACGCGGATGCCTGGGTCAAGCAGCTGCGGGACGCCGGCTTCCGGCAGGCCATCCTCGTGGTCAAGCACCACGACGGGTTCCTTCTCTACCCGTCGCGCTACACCGACTACAGCGTGGCGTCCTCACCGTGGGAGGACGGCAAGGGTGACGTGCTGCGCGACTTCACGAACGCCGCGAAGAAGTACGGCATGAAGGTCGGGGTCTATCTCTCCCCTGCGGACTCCCACGAAGAGAACATCGGCGTGTACGGCAACGGCAGCACGCCGACGCAGCGCACCATTCCGACCCTCGTCGCGGGCGATGACCGCGCCGGTAAGGCCATCCCCACCTTCAGCTACCAGGCGACCGACTACGGTGCGTACTTCCTGAACCTGCTCTACGAGGTGCTGACCGAGTACGGGACCGTCAACGAGGTGTGGTTCGACGGCTCGCAGGGCAACACGACGAAGGACGAGATCTTCGACTATGGCGCTTTCTACGACCTGATCCACAAGCTTCAGCCGAACGCCGTCATCGCCGTCGGCGGCCGCGACGTGCGCTGGGTAGGCAACGAGCAGGGTGTCGCCCGCGACGACGAGTGGGGCGTACTGCCGATCTCGGATGCCGGCGACGGTGGCCTGATCAAGGCGGTGAACCCGTCATCCGACAGCGAGCTCGGCTCGGACGACTCGCTGATCGCCGCCGTCACCTCCGGCCAGGCCGACAAGCTGCACTGGTGGCCGGCCGAGGCGGACATGAAGCTCACGGCCGGATGGTTCGCACATCCCGGCGACCAGCCCAAGAGCCCATCGTCGTTGCTGAACAGCTTCCAGGTCTCCACCGGCCACAACGGCATCATGCTGCTCAACGTGCCGCCCACCACCGATGGATCCTTCGCCGGTTCCAGCGTGACGGCGATCGACGGTTTCGCCGCCGACTTGCGCAAGACCTACACGAAGGACAACGCCCTCGGCATTCCCGCCACGACCGCCGACGGGTCGACGACGAATGCAATCACCGACGGGAACAGCCGCACTTCATGGGCCAGCGCCGACGCAGACCCGAGTTCGGTCACGATCGACCTGGGCTCGGCGCGGACGGTCAACACGATCACGCTGAGTGAGGACACCTCCGCACACGGTCAGAGCGTCGAGCACTTCACCGTCGACGCAGAGGTCGACGGGGCCTGGAAGACGATCGCGCAGGCGGGCACGATCGGCGTCTACCGTTCGCTCTCGCTCGGATCCGCCGTCACTGCCCAGAAGTTCCGCGTCTCGATCACGAAGGCGCGGGGCGTCTACTCCCTGGCGAACGTCTCGCTCTACCAGACGCTCACCGACGACCCGGGACGTGCGAGCGACGTCTACCTCGACTGCTCGGCACCGACCGCCGGTGACGGAAGCAGCGCGAAGACCCCGTTCAACTCGCTGGAGCAGTTCCGTCAGACGGAACTCGCACCGGGAGCGACGGTGCACGTGAAGTCGGGAACGGACTGCGCGGCATCCAGCACGCCGTTCTGGGGTTACGGCACCGACCAGAAGCCGATCACGGTCACCACCTACGGGGGCGAGGAGGCACCGCACATGGACGGCACCCCGCTCGCGGTCGTGCTGGCTCCGCTCGCGCAGCAGGGATGGGTCATCGACCTTCCCACCGGGAGCGTGAGCACGCCGACCATCGCGCTGGATGCCTCCAGCGTCGCGGCTGGAGGCCGGATCACCGCCAGGCTCGACGGATTCTCGCCGAACAGCGACGTGACGTTGACACTGCACTCCGACCCCGTGCAGCTGGCCACCGGAACGACGGATGCTGCCGGTCACCTCGCGATCACGACCACCATCCCCGCAGACACCGCGGCCGGCGCGCATGAAGTCGTGGCGACGCAGGGGGACGCCAGCGCCAGCGCCTCCCTCACCGTCACGGCCGCCGAGCCGGCAGAAGGCGGGGCCTCCGGCGCCGGAAGGGGTGCGACGGCCGCCGCCGGCGATCTCGCCACGACCGGCTCGAACCTCGCGACGCCTCTGGCTCTCGCGCTGATCGCCCTGATCGCGGGAGCGGCTGCACTGGTGCTGCGCCGCCGAGCCCGGAAGGCACGGACCCGCTGAGCACGCCTCGCGCGTCGAAGCGGCGCCGTCCGACCCGCGACACGGGACCGAAGCCCCGTCAGTGCGTGGCCTGGATGCTCCGCAGCTTGGCCAGTACCTGCACCCGAAGCTCCTCGGGCGCCGTCTCCTTGCACGCGCGCTGCACCACTTCGGTCAGTACGACGCCGACGTGGACCTCGTTCTGGCAGTCCGAGCAGTTCTCGAGGTGCTCGCGGATGTCTGCAGCGTCATCCGCCTGCAGCTCGTTGTGCAGATACTCTTCCAGGTCTTTCTTGGCCTTGGTGCAACCGCAGTCGCTCATTTGGTGCTCCCGGTGTTCTGCACGGCGCGGGTCTTCTTCGTGCTCGCCGTCTCGGGATCGGCGTCGCTGTTGCGCACAGCACTCAGACCGCGCTCGCGCGCGTAATCCGTCAACAGCTCCCGCAGCAACCGCCTGCCACGATGCAGACGGCTCATCACGGTGCCGATCGGGGTCTTCATGATGTCGGCGATCTCCTGGTAGGAGAAGCCTTCGACATCGGCCAGGTAGACCGCGAGGCGAAAGTCCTCGGGGATCCCCTGGAGCGCATTCTTCACGTCGGAGTCCGGCAGATGATCGATCGCCTCTGCTTCGGCGGACCGCGATGTCGACGAGGTCGTCGAGGTCGCACCGCCGAGCTGCCAGTCCTCCAGCTCGTCGATCGCGTTCTGATACGGCTCGCGCTGCTTCTTGCGGTACGTGTTGATGAACGTGTTCGTGAGAATGCGGTACAGCCAGGCCTTCAGGTTCGTGCCCTGCTTGAACTGGCCGAAGGCCGCGTACGCCTTGACGAACGTCTCCTGCACGAGATCTTGCGCGTCGGCCGGATTGCGCGTCATGCGCAACGCCGCCGCATACAGCTGATCCATGAAGGGCAGCGCCTGCTCCTCGAACAGGTCGCCCTTGCTCGGGGAGGATTCCTCGGTTGGATTCGACATCACGGCCCAGTCTAGGCTGACCGCCGCCCGTCGCCCCTGGTGCCACGGATGCCCGTCACGCAGGCTCCGGAGCGGGAGGAGCGGAGTAACGAGAGGTGCGTCGAGCAGCGCCTCGGGCATGCCGCACTCTCCTCTCGTGTCGTGTGATCGGCATCCATTCGCACGGCGCCGGTACTGTTGTCAATCGATGTTGATCTCGAAATATTCCTCTCCGGACTTCGATCCATACGGCGATCGAGCTCCCGATGAGCCGGAGCGATTGTGGGCGGCGCCTACCGCCACGGAACCGGTGCGAGCCAGCCTGAGCCTGCCGGGATCGAAGTCGATCACGAACCGCGAGCTCGTGCTCTCCGCGCTCGCGGATGCCCCCTCCCTGCTCCGTGCACCGCTGCACTCCAAAGACAGCGCGAACATGGTCGCCGCGCTGCGCGCGCTCGGAGCCCGCATCGAGAACGTGGAGGGCTCGGGCCCGTTCGGAGCGGACTGGCGCATCACGCCCCCCGAAGAGCTCACGGGGAGCACCACTATCGACTGCGGCCAGGCCGGAACGGTGATGCGATTCGTGCCGCCCGTGGCTGCGCTCGCACTCGGTCCGACCACCTTCGACGCTGACGATTCCGCGCGTTCCCGACCGATGCGCGGCATCATCGCGGCGCTGCGTGCACTGGGCGTCGATGTGAACGATGACCGCCGCGGTGGGCTTCCGTTCACCGTGCACGGTACGGGCAGCGTGGCCGGAGGGGCGATCGAGATCGACGCATCGGCGTCCAGCCAGTTCGTCTCCGGCCTGTTGCTGTCGGCGGCCCGTTTCGACCAGGGGCTGCAGCTGACGCACGTCGGGGAGCGACTGCCCAGCCTGCCGCACATCGAGATGACGATCGACGCGTTGCGCCGACGCGGAGTGCCCGTCTCGTCGGCGGCGACCGGCTCCTGGAACGTGCAGCCCGGCCCCATCGAGGGCCGTGACCTCGACATCGAGCCCGACCTCTCCAACGCCGCGCCGTTCCTCGCGGCCGCGTTGGTCACGGGCGGCAGCGTCACCATCATCGGCTGGCCGGATGCCACGACACAGGTCGGTGCTCACCTCGCCGACATCCTGCCCTCCTTCGGCGCCACCGTGGAGCGCGCGAACGGTTCGCTGACCGTGCGCGGAGGCGACGGCATCCACGGTGCCGACCTCGACCTCACCAGGGGCGGCGAGCTCGCCCCGACGGTCGCTGCTCTCGCGGCTCTCGCCGACTCGCCCAGCACCATCACGGGCATCGGCCACATCCGCAACCACGAGACCGACCGGCTGGCAGCGCTCGCCACCGAGATCCGCGCACTCGGCGGCGAGGTCGATGAACTCGACGACGGCCTGCGCATCATGCCGCAGCCGCTGCACGGCGGGCTCTGGCACAGCTACGACGATCACCGCATGTCCACCAGCGGCGCCCTGATCGGCCTCGCGGTGCCGGGCGTGCAGATCGAGAACGTCGAGGCCACGCACAAGACGCTTCCCCAGTTCACGCAGCTCTGGCGGACGATGCTCGACGGCGACGTCGGCACAGCGGCGGGCTGAGAGGGGTGTCGGCCGGGTGAGCTGGTGGGACACCGACGACGAGGACGAGCCGTACGAAGAGTACGACGAGTCGTCGGTGCGCGTGCGTCCGAACCCGAAGGGCAACCGGCCGCGCACGAAGCAACGGCCCGAGCACGACGACGCCGTCGAGGCTCGCGTGCTCGGTGTGGACCGGGGTCGCTACACCGTGCTCGTCGACGAGGACTCGCCCGACGAGCACGAAGCCATCGCCGCCCGTGCCCGCGAGTTGCGCAAACAGCCGGTCGTCACCGGCGACCGGGTCGACATCGTCGGCGACACCAGCGGTGAGACGGGCACGCTGTCCCGTATCGTGCGCATCCGTGATCGCCACACGCTGCTGCGCCGCAGCGCCGACGACACGGATGCCGTCGAGCGCATCATCGTCGCCAACGCCGACCAGATGCTCATCGTGGTCGCGGCGGCGAACCCAGAGCCTCGTACGCGGCTCGTCGATCGTTACCTGGTCGCCGCCTACGATGCCGGCATCGCGCCGCTGCTCTGCGTGACGAAGACCGATCTCGCCGACCCCGCACCGTTCTTGGAGAACTTCGCCGGACTCGACCTTCCGGTCTTCCTCTCGACGACGGCAGGAGGGTCTGCGGACGCCGCGGCCGGCATCCCGCTCGACGCCCTGTCCCGCGCTCTGGCCGGTCACGACACGGTCGCGGTCGGTCACTCGGGCGTGGGCAAGTCGACGCTCGTGAACGCACTCGTCCCCGGAGCGGACCGCGCGACCGGCCACGTGAACGAGGTGACCGGGCGTGGCCGCCACACGTCGTCGTCGACGGTCTCGCTGCGGCTGCGCACGCCGCACGGCGGAGGCTGGATCATCGACACGCCAGGGGTGCGGTCTTTCGGACTGGGGCACGTGGATCCGGCGAACATCCTCCGATCGTTCACCGACCTCGCCGCCATCGCCGAGAATTGTCCGCGCGGCTGCACGCATCTGCCGGATGCTCCCGACTGCGCCATCGTCGAAGCGGTCGACGCCGGCGAGCTCGGCGAACGCGGCCACGCGCGGCTCGACTCGCTGCAGCGGCTGCTGGCCACGTTCGGCTGACGATCGGCACCGGCCGCTGGACCGCGGCCAGCCCATTAGCGTGGACTGCATGACCGATACGGCTTCCTTCCGCCTCTCCACGGGCGACGCAGCACCCGACTTCACCCTGCTCGACCAGGACGGCGAGGAGGTGTCGCTGCACGACTTCGCCGGTCACGACGTGATCGTGTACTTCTACCCCGCCGCGATGACGCCCGGCTGCACGAAGGAGGCCTGCGACTTCCGCGACAACATCAACTCACTGGCATCCGCCGGCTTCCAGGTGCTCGGCGTCTCGAAGGACGACCCGGCGACGCTGACGAAGTTTCGCGAGCGCGACCGGCTCAACTTCCCGCTGCTCTCCGACCCGGATCTCGCGGTGCACAAGCTGTACGGCGCGTACGGCGAGAAGTCGCTCTACGGCAAGCTGATGACCGGCGTGCTTCGCTCCACCTTCGTCGTCAACGCGGACGGCACTCTGCGCCTCGCGCTGTACAACGTGAAGGCCACGGGCCACGTCGCGTCCCTGCGCAAGAAGCTCGGCTTGGCGGCCTGAACAACGCCGTATCGCCGCTCAGCGCCTCTGCTGCTTCGCCGACTCCTCGTCGGTCCCCACCGGCTGCACGTCGGCGGCAGTCGCTCGCGTGACGGAGGGGACCAGCACCAGGCCGATGCCCAGCACGGCGACGAGCAGAAGCACCCAGCCCGCCTGCGGCACCGCGGTGACTCCGGTGAAGCACCCGATCGCGACCGCCAGCACGAGCAGGTGCCACGTGATGCTGGAGCCGCGCATCCACGAGCGACGTCGTGCCGCCGCGGCGGTCGTCAGGCACACCCACACGGCGCAGAGCGCGGCGATCACGAGCAGCGCGATGCCGCTCGCGGTGTCGGCCGCGGCCGACGACACCGCCTCGACGATCAGCCACACCACGAGGCCCACGAGCGTCAGCGATTCGAGTGCAAGAAGCGCGACGAGGCATCCGAGGAGAGCCGGAAAGGATGCCTGCGGCCGGCTCCCGTCCGTCGCAGACGACTGTTCCCGGTCTGTGTTCACAGCGTTATCCCATTCGAAAACTCTTGATTTGGCACTACCAGTATGCGAGCATTTCCAGGTCGAGTTTGACGCTCACAGGGCGGTGGGCAGGTGTCCGTTTCTGAGGAACTCACGTCCAACGCAAAGCAAGATCCGTGATCTTGTGCGTCCGGCATCCATTCCCCCGATCAGGGCTCCGAGACTTGGCGCTTACCCGATTCCGACCACTCGGTCACGCCCGGCGTCGTGTGACGCATGCAACTGAAGGAGCACCCTCATGGATTGGCGCGACAAAGCCGCCTGCCTGACAGCCGACCCGGAACTCTTTTTCCCGGTGGGCAACACGGGACCGGCTGTCGAGCAGATCGAGAAGGCCAAGGCCGTCTGCGCCCGGTGCACCGTGACCGAGGCCTGCCTGCAGTACGCCCTCGAGACCGGCCAGGACTCGGGCGTGTGGGGCGGTCTTTCCGAAGATGAGCGTCGCGCGCTCAAGCGCCGCGCGGCCCGCGCGCGCCGCGCTTCCTGAGCTTTCGCCCTCCCCGGGCTTCGGTTCGCGAACCTGGGCGTCCTCGGCGCCCCGTCACCCGTGACTGCGACGTGAATCGCCGGTTGTCGCGCCGGAGTCCCGCTCTGCCGCCGTGGTCGACCGACCTCGTCAGGCCTTGCGCAGGTAGCGCAGCGGCACCTCGATGGTGACCTCTGTTCCGGTGCCCACCATCGTGTGCCAGTCGATCGTCCCGCTCAGCTCGCCCTGAATGAGCGTGCGCACGATCTGCGTGCCGAGCCCGTCGCCGACCTTGCCCTCCGGCAGACCGGAGCCGTTGTCCTTCACCTTGACGGTGAGGGTGTCCGGCGAGCGGTCCGCGATGATCTCGACCTCACCCGAGCGTCCCGCCAGCCCGTGCTCCACGGCGTTCGTGACGAGCTCGGTGAGTGCCAGCGCGAGCGGCGTCGCGTATTCGCTCGGCAGTTCGCCGAAGCTTCCGCTCGACTTCGGGTGCACCGTCGTGTTGTGCGTGCTCGCGACCTCGGCGACGAGCAGAAGAACGCGGTCGAACACGTCATCGAAGTCGACGATCTGCGCGAGCCCTTCCGACAGCGTGTCGTGCACGACCGCGATCGCGGCCACGCGTCGCATGGCCTGTCCGAGCGCCTCCCGCGCCTCCTCGGAGTGCGTCCGCCGCGCCTGGATGCGCAGCAGCGAGGCCACCGTCTGGAGGTTGTTCTTCACCCGATGGTGGATCTCACGGATCGTGGCATCCTTCGTGATGAGTTCCTGCTCCTGGTGGCGCATCTCCGTGACATCGCGACAGAGCACGATCGCCCCGGTGCGCTCCCCGTGTGTGCGGATCGGGATGGTGCGCAGCGACACCGTCACCCCCCGCGCCTCGATATCGGTGCGCCAGGGTGCGCGGCCCGTCACCACCAACGGCAGCGACTCGTCGACCACCGTGTTGCCCATCAGCAGGCGCGTCGTCACCTCGGCGAGTGACTCCCCCTCGAGCTCCTCGGAGAAGCCCATGCGATTGAAAGCAGACAACGCGTTCGGGCTGGCGAACGTGGTGACGCCGTCGACGTCGAGGCGAAGAAGACCGTCGGATGCCCGCGGCGCTCCCCTGCGCGGCCCCGACGGCGCACCCAGATCGGGAAAGTCACCGGTGGCGATCATGCCGAAGAGGTCGTTGGCGCACGCGTTGAACGTGAGCTCCTGCCGGCTCGGCGTGCGCGCCTCGCTCAGGTTCGTGTGGCGGGTGATCACGGCGATCGGGGTGGGGACGACCTCGGCACTGGATGCCGACACTCGTCGGAACACCGGGACCGCCCGTACCCGAGTCGGCATCTCTTCGTACCAATCGGGTGCGTGCGAGTCCACGATCGCCCCGGCGTCGAACGCCTCGGTGGCCAGTGCGCGCCACTCCGCGCGGATCGGCTGCCCGACGAAGTCACGGTAGAACAGTGTCGCCGCGCTCGAAGGCCGGGAATGCGCAACGGCGATGAATCCGTCGTCGGTGGGCACCCACAGCACGATGTCGGCGAACGCGAGGTCGGCCAGCAACTGGCAATCGCCCACCAGAAGGTGCAGCCACTCGATATCTTCGGAGGTCGAACGGCCGTGCGCGACGACGAGATCACTGAGCGTGGACATCGCTTCAGTCTAAGAGCGCGCCGCCACTGCTCCGTGCACCGGCGAGCGCCAAGCGGAGCCCGCGCTCAGGTCAGCTCCGTATCGGTGGTTCGCACGCGAGACCGGCCCAGCGCGTGACCGGCCTCGTGCGCGACGCGCCGTGGTGCCGTGAGCGCACCTCGGTCACGCGGGCTCGCTCACCGGGCGCGGCCGCGCCGCGTGCCGACGCCGGCCGTGCTCGGTGGGAACGATGGGCGCCAGTTCGCGCTCCACGAAACGGCGCACGGCAGCGCGCGCGGGCGACTTCGGTGCGGCATCCCGCACGGTTCTGCCGGTCAGCACGGCGAGATCGAACCCGGCGGGATCGTCGGGCACCATGGCGGCCGCCTGCACCCCGGCGAACCTCTGCAGGGTCGACGCCACCTGGCCGAACGGGTCGGCACCGACGGCGGATGCTCGCACCCGGTTCACGATCACGTGTTGTCTGGCCTCGGGCGCCGCCTCCACGAGGTCGCCGTAGGCCCGCAACAGCCGCGACAGCCCCACCGGGTCGGCCAGGCCGACCGCGATCACGTCATCCGCCGAGCGCAGCGCGGTCAACGTCGCGGCGTTGCGGCGCGGCGCGAAGAGGTCGCTCGTGATCTCCTCGTCCGTCTCGAGGCTGAACCCGACATCGACCACCGTGTACTCGGCCCAGGTGCGGCACTGCGCGAGCACGCCCTCGACCCGGTCGGCGGTCAGCTCGGGCCAGCGGGCCGCACGCCCGATGCCGGTCAGCACCCAGAACGCTCCGCGTGGGCTCGCATAGCGCTGCGCGACGCGAACGAGCTCGTCGTGAGTCAGCGAGCCGGATGCCGTCAGCCGGCACGCCGCCGCGAATCCCGGCGCCTCGTCGAGCAGGCCGAGTGCCGGTGCGCTCGCGCCGCCGTACGGGTCGGCGTCCGCGAGCACGACACTGTGCCCGAGCGCGGCGAGTTCGGCGGCGATGGTGATCGCCGTCGTCGTGCGTCCCGGCGCTCCCGCCGGTCCCCACACGGCGATCACGCGGGACGGCTCCTCGGCTCCGATGGGACCGCCGGTCCGGGAGGGGACGGCGCGCACGCCGCGCAGGGACGGCTCGATCCTCGCCCAGTCGCTGGCGGCATCCAGAGCGTCGTAGACCCCGAGTGCGAGCGCGTGCCGGCGTTCGCTCTCGCCCGCGGCGAGCACGACCAGTCGGATTCCCCCGCGATCGCAGGCGGCCACCAGGTCGGCAGACAGGCGACCGCGGCTCGCCGAGACGACGGCGACGTCGAGCTGTGCGGCGTCCATGGCGGCGAGGAACTCGCGGCCGGTGGCGACGCGGGCTCCGACGAGGTAGCCCGACGCGGCGGCTTCGGCGACGAACCGCTCCTGAGACCGTCGATCGAGGCACAGGCCGAGCACGGTCATCCGCGGCTCCCCTTCGGTCGCTCACTCGCCGGCGCGGTGGGCGTCGGGGTGCGGGTCGGCGTGGGCCCGTCCGTGTCGGAGGGTTCGTCGCCTCGGGCGCTGGAGGGGACGACCGACAACGACCGGCCGTCCGCCATCGCTTGCAGCACGGATGCCACGCGTCCGGCGGGTACGCGCAGTTCGACGGAGACCGATCCTCGGCCCGCCACGAGGGAGTCGTCGTCGGCCACCGAGACGACCACGGCGCCGGAGACCAGCACCACCGGGGGCACGTAGTCCTCGTCGTCCGCGGCATCGGCCGACCAGACGTCCGCCATCGTCCCCGGCACCACCGCTCCGGCGACCGGTCCGGAGGAGGCGACGACGATACTCGTCAGATTCGCGTCGGTCTGCCCCGTCACAGCGGCCTGCGGGATCAGATCGCCCTTCGGCACGGATCGCACCACGATCGCGTCGTCGGGGAGAGCGCCTTCGCCCAGGTAGTGGGACGTTGCGGGCACGCGCACGCTGACGAGTTGCAGGTCGGCCGCTCGCACGAGGTCGCCGGCGACGAGAGTGCTGCGGGCCGCGTAGACCCGAACGCTCCGGTTCTGCACCGCCAGGAGCGCGCTGACTCCGACGACCGACGCCACGACGAGCGCGACGCCGAGAACGAATCTCGGATCGATCCAGAATCTTCGCGCCCTCTGATCCGTCGACTGTGCCATCCGCGATCGCTCCTCCTCGTGCTGCGACGTTGCCGTCATGTTGCGCTGTCGTGCGGCGCTGTCGTGCGCTGCGGGGTCTGCTGCGCACCTGCCGTGATCTCCCATGGTGCCGATCCTGGGCAAGTCGTGGGAAAGTTATCCACATGCTCGGGTTGTCCCCCGGGTGTGCCGCCATAATCGGAGACATGACCGCCGCCGACCGCCCGGACGATGTGACGCGCTTCCTGACGGTGGCAGATGCCGCCGAAGTGCTCAATGTCGCGCCTTCCGAGGTCGTCGGCCTGATTGAGACGGGCGAGCTTCCCGCGATCCGCGTCGGCCGCCCCGGAGCCTGGCGCATCGAACGCGTCGAGCTCGAGGCCTACATCGCGGCCATGTACGAGGAGACGCGGCGTCGCGCCTTGTGGGAGCAGTCGGATCTGGCGGCGATCCCGGAGCTGTCCGGTGGTCGCATCGTGTGGCCGGAAGACGGCCGGTAGAGCGCCGCTCGATCCCCGCCAGATCACCGCTCAGGGTCAGATCGCGCTCAGGATCGCATCACCGCTCAGGGTCAGCTTCACCGCTCAGGATTCCAGCGCGCCAGGATCGCTCGTCACGCACGCACCAGAACGACGGCCGACATCGGGACGAGCCTTATTCCTCGCACGTTGCTGTCCCGGCGCGGCACACCGGGCTCGTGCAGCGCGAGATCGAAGTGATCCTTCGCGACGCGGTCGATGGTGCCGTGCAGCACGCCCAGCGCCGTCGTCACCGTAACCGCGGCGCGGCGTCGCGCCAGGTCGCGCAGTGCGAATGCGAAACCGAGGCGATCGATCAGGCGCGGCGCGGAAGGCTGGCCGGGTGCGGCATCCTGCTCCGCCTCGCCGTCGAGGCTGTCGGCAAGCGCCTCCTCGTCGAGCGCCACCGAGGCGATGGCGTGCAGCGGCACGAGCGCCCGCACTCGCACAAGGCCGGTGGATGCCCCGCCCCTGACACTCGCGCGCATCGCGGCGCCTGCGTCCATCGCGCGGGCCGTATCGTCCATCGCGCGGCTCCCGTCCATCGCACCGCTCGCGCGTGCCTGGGCGTTCGTGGCCGTCGCAGCGCCGACGAGCTCGCCCGACAGCCAGTCGCGCCCGAACGTCGTCGGCCGCACCGAGACGACGCTGCCGTCCACGAGCCAGAGACGGACCTCGCCGGCGGGTCGGCGCGCTGCTGACGCGGGCCCGCGATCGTCGGCACCGGATGCCGCGCGCAGCCGGGAGCGCAACGTGAGTCTGCCGAGCCGCAGCCGCTCCTCTTCGACGCGGAGCTCGAGCTCCTCGACGCCCAGCTCGTGCTCGAGTTGGCTCTCCAGATCGTCGAAGAGGTTGTCCCAGCGCATGACCGGCCAGAATACCGGCTTGGGGCCGCAGACCCCGGGGGTTGTCAACAGGGCAGGAACGCCGTGGACTCTCCTGTCTGACCGCTGGTTGAGTGACATGCCAAACACCCCCAAAGGTGGGGCATGCGTCTCGCCTTCCCCCGCACCCGACCGCAGGGAGCCAGCCGATGAGTCAGCTGTCGTCGTCGCTTTCACCTCAGGAACCGCTGCCCGAACGGGGCGGATCCGTGCGTGAAGATGCTCGTGCTCCGGCGGTCTACGCCGACGGCGACGACTTCTTCATGGCACAGCCCGCGCGCCGGGTGGAGCTGCCGGATCCGGAACCTCTCCTCACGAACCTGGCTCGGTGCATCCTCGAGGTGCTGGCGGGCGCACGAGACGTCGAGCAGCTGACCCGCTGGGTGACCGATGACGTCTTCACGTCGCTTCTTCACCGCACGGTGTTGGCGGAGCGAGCGAGACGAGTGAAGGGCGTCGCGGCCGCCAGACCCGCGCTCAGCGTGCTGAGCACGCATGTCAGCGAGCCGCGCGACGGCGTGATCGAAGCGACCGTCATCGTGCGGAATCCGGCGAGGGTGCGCGCGGTGGCGATCCGGCTGGAGGGATTCGACCGGCGCTGGCGGGCATCCGCCATCAGCGTGCTCTGATCCGACCCTCTCAGCGGCGGCGGCGCTCCTGAGCACGCCGCTCGGCACGATTCATCGGCTCAGCGCCGTCATCCGATCGCTGACCGAAAGCGCCGCGTGAGGCCGTCTGCTGCTCTCGCGCGGCCTGCTCGTCTTCCTGTGCCGCAAGCTGACGACGGCGCGCACGCTCTGCGCGCTCCGTCGCCGCGCGCTCGACCTGCCCGCGCTGGTTGCGCACCTCGACGCTGCCGTCGTCGCTCGGGGCGGAGTAGCTGAGCCTCTGCTGCTCGTCCGCGGCGGGCGCGAGCCCCTTCGCCTCGACCTCGGTGATCTCGCCGGCCGCCTGGGTCACCTCGACCTCGAGGTTGAACAGGAACCCGACGGACTCCTCGCGAATGGCGCCCATCATCTGCTGGTACATCGAGTAACCCTCGCGCTGGTACTCGACGAGCGGGTCGCGCTGCGCCATCGCACGCAGGCCGATGCCGTCCTTCAGATAGTCCATCTCGTAGAGGTGATCGCGCCAGCGGCGATCGATGACCGAGAGCACGACGCGACGCTCCAGCTCGCGCATGGCCGGCGTTCCGAGCTGTTCCTCACGACGCTCGTAGGCGAGCTTGGCGTCGGAGAGCACCTCGCGCTTGATGTACTCGCGGTTGACCCGCCCCTTGTTCCCCACCTCGGCGATGACCTCGTCGATGGTGATGTCGACCGGGTACAGCACCTTCAGGTCGGACCAGAGTGCGTCGAAGTCCCAGTCATCGGGGTTGGTCTCGGCCGTGTGCTGGTCGATGACCTCGGAGACGACGTCGTCGAGGAACTTCTGCACGCGCTCGTGCAGGTCGTCGCCCTCCAGGATGCGCCGGCGGTCGTCGTAGATCGCCTCGCGCTGGCGGTTGAGAACGTCGTCGTACTTGAGCACGTTCTTGCGGATCTCGGCGTTGCGCGCCTCGACCTGCGACTGAGCCGAACGGATGGCGCGGCTCACCACCTTCGACTCGATCGCCAGGTCGTCGGGAACGTTGCTGCGCCCCATCAGGCTCTCGGCCGCGCCCGCGTTGAACAGACGCATCAGGTCATCCGTCAGCGAGAGGTAGAACCGGCTCTCGCCCGGGTCTCCCTGGCGGCCGGAACGTCCACGCAACTGGTTGTCGATGCGGCGCGACTCGTGCCGCTCGGTGCCGAGCACGTAGAGGCCGCCGACGTCGATGACCTTCTTGGCCTCCTCGTCGACCTTCGTCTTCACGTTCTCGTAGACGCCATCCCACTCGGCCTCGTACTCTTCCGGGGTCTCGACCGGGTTGAGGCCGCGCGCGTTCATCTCGGCGACGGCCAAGAACTCCGCGTTGCCACCGAGCATGATGTCGGTACCGCGACCGGCCATGTTCGTGGCCACGGTGACGGCGCCCAGACGGCCCGCCTGCGCGACGATCGCCGCCTCACGCGCGTGGTTCTTCGCGTTCAGCACCTCGTGCCGCACGCCCTTCTTGGCGAGCAGTCGCGACAGATACTCGCTCTTCTCCACGCTCGTCGTGCCGACGAGCACGGGCTGGCCCTTCTTGTTGCGCTCCTGGATGTCTTGGGCCACCTGGGCGAACTTGGCCTCCTCGTTCTTGTAGACGAGGTCCGGCATGTCCTTGCGGATCATCGGCTTGTTCGTGGGGATCGGCACCACGCCGATCTTGTACGTCGACATGAACTCGGCGGCTTCGGTCTCGGCCGTACCCGTCATGCCCGAGAGCTTCTTGTAGAGGCGGAAGTAGTTCTGCAACGTGACCGTGGCGAGGGTCTGGTTCTCGGCCTTGACCGGCACACCCTCCTTGGCCTCGATGGCCTGGTGGATGCCCTCGTTGTACCGACGGCCCATCAGGATGCGACCGGTGTGCTCGTCGACGATGAGCACCTCGTCGTTCATCACGACGTAGTCCTTGTCGCGCTTGAACAGAGCGTTCGCCTTGATCGCATTGTTCAGGAACGAGATGAGCGGCGTGTTCGCCGACTCGTAGAGGTTGTCGATGCCGAGGTAGTCCTCGACCTTCTCGATGCCCGGTTCGAGCACGCCCACCGTGCGCTTCTTCTCGTCGACCTCGAAGTCGACCTCCGCCACGAGCCGCGTCGCAAGGCGGGCGAACTCGGTGAACCAGCGGTTCGCCTCGCCGCTGGAGGGTCCCGAGATGATCAGCGGAGTGCGCGCTTCGTCGATGAGGATCGAGTCCACCTCGTCGACGATCGCGAAGAAGTGCCCGCGCTGCACCATGTCGGACGCCTGCCACGCCATGTTGTCGCGCAGGTAGTCGAACCCGAACTCGTTGTTGGTGCCATAGGTGATGTCGGCGAGGTACTGCTCACGTCGTTCGTCGGGCGTCTGGCCGGCGAGGATCACGCCGGTCGTCATGCCGAGCGCGCGGAAGACGCGGCCCATCAGCTCGCCCTGGTAGCTGGCGAGGTAGTCGTTGGTGGTGATGATGTGCACCCCGCGGCTGGCGATCGCGTTCAGGTAGGCCGCGGTCGTGGCCACGAGCGTCTTTCCCTCACCGGTCTTCATCTCGGCGATGTTGCCGAGGTGCAGAGCGGCGCCGCCCATGATCTGCACGTCGAAATGACGCATGCCGAGCGTGCGGACGGATGCCTCGCGCACGGCGGCGAATGCCTCCGGCAGGAGATCGTCGAGAGACTCGCCGTTGCTGTAACGCTCCCGCAGCTCTGCGGTCTCGTTGCGCAACTCCTCGTCGGTGAGGGATTGGAAGTCTTCCTCGAGCGCGTTCACGGCACGGGCATACGCCTCGAGCCGCCGGAGCGTGCGGCCCTCGCCGACACGCAACACCCTTTCGAGAACTGAGGCCACTGATGCACTCCAAGTGTTTCGTGGGGGATGCCCGCAGGCATCCGTCGTCCGGACGGACGGGTCGCCTCTCGGGATCGACGACGGCTCCCATGTTACCGGGCTGTGACCTGACGATCACCGGACACCGGCTGTGCGTGCCCTGGGCGAGCACAACGGCGCCGGGAGCGACGATGTGCTCCCGGCGCCGGACGTCCCTCCGCCGGCCGGCCGGGCGATCAGCGGGCCGGCAGACGTCGCCGCTCAGCCGCGGCCGAGCTTGCGCGAGGCCGTCGCCACCTCCTGCAGCTCTTCTGCGTTCTCATCGAGAGCGATCACCCCGTAGTCCCAGCCCTTGCGCCGGTAGACCACGGACGGCCGGTTCGACTCCTCGTCGATGAACAGATAGAAGTCGTGCCCGACCAGCTCCATGTAATAGAGCGCATCGTCCACGCTCATCGGCACAGAGGCGAACACCTTCTTGCGGATGACCACGGGGCAGTATTCCTCGGCCTCCTCGGCGCTCTCCTGGTCGGCCACGACCGGGACGGCGCCCGTGCGCACCTGTTCGAGCACCGCGACCGGGGCGGGCGTGACATCCACTCGGCCGAGGCCGACCGTTGACGCCTCGCGCACCGAGGGCGGTCGATGCTGGCCGCGATGAATCTTGCGGCGATCCTTGGCACGCCGCACACGTTCGAGCAATCGCCCGATCGCCAGGTCGAACGCCGCGTACTTGTCGGCGGCGGTCGCCTCGGCCCGCACCACGGGCCCGGGCCCGATGAGGGTCAACTCCACGCGGTCGTCGCCGCTGGAACCTCCGGACTTCTCGTTGTGGCGGGAGACCTTGATCTCCAGCGAGAGAGCTCGCTCCGCGAGCGAAGCGATCTTGGCGGCCTTCTCCGTCGCATATTCCCGAAAGCGATCGGTGATGCCCACGCCGAGTCCGAAGATGTTGATTTCCATGGCAACCTCCTGCTTCCGATACCGGTTGTCACCCGACGGAAGAGGTGACTTCTCCGGCACCTTTTTCCCTACCGTAGACCGGTACGACGGCATTGTCACCAGCCTCATGCCGGGTGTCGACGGTGAGCCTTCCGAGTGCTGTCACCCGAACACTTCGGTCGCACGACCAACGCTTCAGAGGGGCGCCCGTGCGCCCTCGACACGACGCGGCGTGCGCGCCAGAACGGCGGCAGCGACCACGTCGGCACCGCCGGCGGTCAGCGCTCTGCGGGCCTCGAGCAGCGTCGATCCGGTCGTGAGGATGTCGTCCACCAGCAGCACCCGCTTCCCCACCATTCCGCCGCGCGCCTCGAGCCAGCCGGCACGGTTCGCGCGCCGTCGTTCCGCCGTGAGCCCGGCCTGATCGTCCGCCGTTCGCCGCGCCACGAGGGCCTTCTCCGGACGCAGTCCGGCCCGCTTCAGGAGCAGTGCGACCGGCACGTAGCCGCGCGCCCGGAACGCCGCCCGGGAAGACGGCACCGTCACGAGATGGATGGGACGAGGCGGTGCGGCATCGACGCGAGCGGGAGCAGGACCGCGAGCAGGAGCAGGAGCGCGAGCAGGAGCATCCTGCTCCGAACGCGCGAGACTCAGCGCGGCGGCGACGGCGGCGCGCAGCGACGGAGCGAGGTGCGGCGCGGCATCCGTTCGGCCGCCGTCTTTGAAGGCGGCGAGCGCGGAGCGCACGATGCCGCCGTAGTCGTGTGCGTGCGCGACACGCAGCCCGTCCAGTTCGACGAATCGCACCCGGGGCCGGAGCCGTCGGCGACAGTCGTCGCAGACGGTGCGGTCGGGCTCACCGCACCCGGCGCACGCTGTCGGGACGACGATCGCCAGAGCGTCGAGGAGCGCCTCGCGGCAGGTCGGCAGTGCGGCGCTCGGCCGCGGCGCCGACACGCCGGATCGGACGGGGACACTGCCTCGGGATTCGCTCACTCCACGAGACTGCCTGCACGCGCCCGGCGGGAACGACGCACCGGTAGATCAGTGAAGAACAGACGGGACCGGCGCACCTGGGGACGACGAGTCGCGCAAGGAACACCCGGGCGCAACTCATCCGACACCCCAACGGCCTCACCGAACTCGGCACCCGCTACTACGACTCCAGCATCGGCCGATTCAGGCACCGTGATCCTTCAGGGCAGGAAACCAACGGGTACAACTACGTCACGAGGCGCGGAGGTAGGCGTCGAGGGCGTCTCGGATGATGTCGCTGGCGTTGCGGTGGTCGCGTTCGGCGCGCTCAGTGAGCGCCTGGTCGAGGTCGATCGGGAGTCGTACCTGTCGCTTGGGTGAAGGTCCGGTGCCGATGGTGCCGCTGAGGCTGGGCCGGCCGAGGATGGCTTCCTGTACCGCTTCCTCGCTGCCGAGGGCAGCAATAAGGGCGGCGCGGCCGGATGCGGCTGCTTCTTCACCCTGGGTGACCTTGGCGTGGTCGGGGATGTCGAAGTCGGCGGATTCCATCCATTCGCTGGCCTGCCGTGCGCGTTCCTCGTCGGTTGCGGCGATGGGCGCGCTAGCCGTGTGCTTGTCGCTCATTGGTTCTTCCTCCTGTTCATCACTCTGCGGAACTCTGTCGTGTGACCTCACGGGCGGGCATCACGTGGAAGATGAACACTCGCGGCGCTGGGCCGAGCTCGGCGAAGACTTCCAACTCCTCCCCCGTGCGGCTGGGGCCGATCCAACCGTCCGGGTCGATCCCTCCGGGGATTCGGGACGGCTCGAAGTTGCTCACGTGCCACGTCGCGTTGAATACGGCGTGCAAGGCATCCTCGTGCGGGACTCCGTGCTTGTCAGCGGTGCTCGCCCACTCGATCGCCATAAGACTACTGTACTCCAAAAGTGCTTATGTGTGTAGTCCAAAAGCCAATCGGTCTTGGGCCACTCGGCCGGTCCGCCGGGGTAGTCGGGTCGTTGGGCCTGTAGCCGTTCGGTCATGAGCGCGTGCGCGACAGCCTCGGCCTGCCTCGCCTCTCGGCCGGCTGGGCGCGCCACGATCCGGTCACGCCGTGGCGGCCTGCCGGATCAGTCCGGCTTGCCCAGCTGCTGGCCGAGAAGCTGCACGTCGTCGATGCGCTGCTGCCATCCCGTGCCGCGCGGCCACTGAAGAGAACCGGCTGAGGTGAGCACCCAGTAGTACGGGGACGCCCCGACCGGTCCGATCGACGCACCGGAACCCGGGCCCTGTTCGATCTCGCTCTCGCCGCCGACGGTCTGCAGATCGATGGAGCTGTTGCCCGTCGACGTTGTGGACAGCGCGGCCACGGTCAGGTCGTCGAGCCAGGTGAGCGACGTCGCCGCGCCCGCGGACACCGGGCCGAGGTCAACCGGCGTCGACACGCTCTGCGGCTTGCCGCCCGCGTTGCGCACCACGCCGGCGACCATGATGTCGGTGCCGGAATCGGTGCGCACCAGAGCCGCCAGCCGGGTGCCATCCCGAGACATGGCGATGCCCGCCAGCGAGCGCGCGTCGGGCCAGGCCGCGTTCAGCGTCGACGTGGTGCCGCCGGGAGCCGCAACCACAAGGTCCGTCGGGGCATCCGCGGAACCGCTCCACGCGTAGCCCGACGGATCGAGGGTCGGCGCGACGACGCCGTGTCGCGCGTCGAACTTCTTCGGGTCATCGGTGTCCGCGGAAACCAGCCAGCTCGCGCCGGCAGCGAGCACGGCAGCGGCGCGGTGGTCGGCCGAAAGCGTCACCGCGCGCGGCGACAGCGCCTCGACCTTGGTCGAGACCCCGGGTATCTCGCTCACACTCGAGCCGGAGAGCAGTCCGAACTTGCCGTTGCGCGAGACCAGCGCGTTGCTGTCCACGCTCGGGTTCTGGATCGGTGCCGGGTCAACGGCCGTCTGCACCGGACGCTGCACGCCGGCGATCGAGATGCGCACGTCGCTGATGCCCGCGACGGAGGCGAGCGACTCGGAGAGCTGCAGTTGCATGCGCGACAGGGTGAGGGCATCCACCGCGCCCGCCGTGGTGTTCAGGTCGACGTCGGCGACGCCGTCGCTCACGGTCACCGAGTCCGAGGTGAGCTGCGATCCCTGCGGGAACGCGGTCACGTACGCGCCGTCGAGCCACTTCGCCGGTCCTCCGACCAGTTCCTTCGCGATGCGGGTCTGCAGTGATGCCGGGGAGTTCGGGAACCAGCGCTCGTCGGGCACGAGGTAGGCCAGGTCGGGGCTGAAGAAGTAGAGCGAGTGCGGCGCGAACACGTTGGTGAAGCGCGAGCTGTCGATGATGACGCCGTTCGGGGCCTTGGAGATGCGCCACTGCCCCTTCTGCTTCACAAAGGTGTACTCCTGCTCGATCGCCGTCGACGTCTCCGCGCGCCGGTAGCTGCCGTCGGCGTCCACGAACGCGACGGGCGTCATGGTGAGCTGCTTCTGGTCAGCGCCGAGCGTGCGATAGTCGCGGTCCGATCCCGTGTCGACCGTGACCGAGGCATCCGGATTCCAGCGGGTCGCGAAGCCTGTCGTGAGAAAGTCGCGGGCGACCGAGTAGTCGCCCTGCGGTGAGACGGCGGCCTGGATGAACCCCTTCAGGATCTCGTCCTGCGTCGCGCCGGTCTGCGGGCCGCTGGGCAGAAAGTCGACCTGCCCGAGATCGTTGTCCTGCTCGCTGATCGGACCGACCTCTTTGACCGCGCTGCTCGTCGGAATCTGCGCGCACCCGGCGATCAGCGCCAGAGCCGAGACGGCGACGATGGATGCCCGCAGCCCCCGCCACCGCCCGTCGCGTCGCCGCGTGGTCGGCCCGCGACCCGCCCGTGACGTTCCGCCGTGCTTCATGCCTTCACCGTCCCCTCGCGCTCGTCATCGTCCGGTCCTTCGTGATTCTCGCCGTTCCGGCCGCCGGGTTCCTGGATGCGCTTGTCGCCGCGCCCGCCGGCACGCTTCTCGCCGTGCTTGTCGGACTGCTTCTCGGCGCGCTTCTCGCCGTGCTTGACGGACTGCTTCTCGGCGCGCTTCTCGCCGTGCTTGTCCGACTGCTTCTCGGCGCGCTTCTCATCGTGCTTCTCAGCACGCTTGCTCGCGTGCTTCTCCGTGACGTTCCTGGTGCCGTTCCGTCCGCCTCGGCGGCCCTTGGGGGCACCGCGGCGCGCGCGGCCTTCGGATCCCTCGTCGCCATCACCATCGTCGCCGTGTCGCGTGCCGATCAGCTCGTGCCCGATGAGATGGCCCTCGGGGTCGCGCGGCGCGTCGACGGGGGTGAGCGGTAGCGGCGAGGCCTCGATGGGCTGGCCCGGCACGCGCGGCAGGGTGAGGCGGAAGTGCGATCCTTCTCGCGGGCTGGACCAGACATCCAGCCAGCCGCCGTGCTCCGTGGCGTCTTCCAACGAGATCGCGAGCCCGAGTCCGGTGCCGCCGATGGTGCGCTTGCGCGACGGGTCGGCGCGCCAGAACCTGTCGAAGACGTGCTCCACCTCGTTGGCGTTCATGCCGAGCCCGTAGTCCCGCACGCCGAGCGCGAGCGCCGTCGCGTTGCTGTCGACAGTGACCACGATCGGGCGCCCCTCGCCGTGCTCGATGGCGTTGCCGAGCAGGTTCCGCAGAATGCGACGCACGCGTCTCGGGTCCATTTCGACCTCGAAGTAGCCGCCTGGGGCATCCAGACGCAGGGGCGAGTCGTTAGTGATGGCGAGCGGCCGCATGTCGTCCACCGCGTCTTCGGCCAGTCGCACGAGGTTCGTGGGCTCCGGTTCGAGCACCACGCTTCCGGCGTCGTAGCGGCTGATCTCGAGCAGATCGGAGAGCAGCAGGTCGAAGCGCTCGATCTGGGTGTGCAACAGCTCGGCCGTGCGCGCGGTGGCGGGCGGGAAGTCCTCGCGCTGGTCGTAGATGACATCGCCGGCGAGCCGGATGGTGGTCAAGGGTGTTCTCAGCTCGTGCGAGACGTCGCTGACGAAGCGTTGCTGCAGCTTCGAGAGCGTGGCGAGCTGCGTGATCTGGCGCTGGAGGGCATCCGCCATGCCGTTGAACGAGCGGCCGAGCGTGGCGAACGCGTCTTCGTTGGCCAGCGGCATGCGCACCTCGAGATCACCGTCGGCGAGCCGTCGACTGGTCTCGGCCGCGAGCCGGATCGGCGTGACCACCAGGCGCACCACGAGATAGGTGATCGCGGCGATCAACAGCACGAGCACGAGTCCGACCACGAGCAGTGTGCGCTGCACGAACAGCAGCGTCTCTTCGGAGTCGGAGAGGTCGTACCCGATGTACAGCTCGTAGCTGCCCGCCGTCGGCAGCTGCAGCTGCGAGCCGACCACGATGCCGGGACGCGTGCTGCCGTCGTTGTTCGGCAGCGCCACCGACTGCGCGAACACGGCGCGCGGGGATGCCTGCACCGCCTTGCGCAGGCTCTTCGTGATCACCGACTTGCCGGATCCGAACGTCGACACGCCTACCGGCGCTGCGGCATCGATCCCCTGCCCCGGAACGCGGAACGAGGCCACCAGGCCGGTGGCCGAGGAGTTCTTCACGTCGCCGAAGACCTGAAGGAAGAGGTTGTCGATGGCTTCGGGATCGGTCGCGTCGGAGGCATCCAGCTTCTTCTGCGCATCCGTCGTCGCGCGCGCGGAGTCGCGGTAGGCCTGATCGAGACGCGCCTGGTAGAGGCCGTTCCCCACGATGAACGACACGATGAAGCCCGCGGCGAGCACCGCCAGCAGCGTCAGCGCGACGGTGATGAGCACGGTGCGGAACTGCAGCGACGTGCGCCACAGATGGGCGATGCGCCCTGGCCACTCCCGCCACCGCCGCCAGTCGACGCCGAGGATCACGCCGCGCTCCGTCAGGGCGTTGCGCCGGCGCGGTAGCCGACGCCGCGCACGGTCATCACGATCTTCGGATTGTCGGGGTCGTCCTCGACCTTGGCGCGCAGGCGCTGCACGTGCACGTTCACCAGGCGCGTGTCCGCCTTGTAGTGGTAACCCCAGACCTGCTCGAGCAGCATCTCCCGCGTGAACACCTGCTGCGGCTTCGAGGCGAGCGCGATGAGCAGGTCGAACTCCAGCGGGGTGAGGTTGATGCGGCCGTCTCCGCGGCGCACCTCGTGCGCCGCCACGTCGATCTCGAGGTCGCCGACCCGCAGCGTCTCGGCGGCGGGTGAGGATGCCGCCGGTCGCAGCCGAGTGCGGATGCGGGCCACCAGCTCCTTCGGGTTGAACGGTTTGACCATGTAGTCGTCGGCGCCGGACTCCAGGCCTTTGACGACATCCGCCGTGTCGGACTTGGCCGTCAGCATGATGATGGGTACGCCGGATTCCCCACGGATGCGCGAGCACACCTCGATGCCGTCCATGCCGGGCAGCATGAGGTCGAGAAGCACCAGGTCGGGTTTGGTGGCGTGGAAGCTGTCGACCGCGATCGCGCCGTCGGCGCAGAAACTGGGTTCGAAGCCTTCGGTGCGCAACACGATGCCGATCATCTCGGCCAGGGCGGTGTCGTCATCGACAACCAGAATCTTCGCGTTCATTGCGTTCAGGGGTCCTGACTTCTCTTCAGCGCCCACGGAAGACGACCACGCGGGCGAGATCATGGCACAACATTAGTCGACGGCGATTCCGTCGTCTCGGGAGGCGGAGCCGCTGTGCCAGGATGGGGAGACCCCACGTGTGCGGTGCATCCGGCGTCATTCCGCCGCGAAATCACCGCATTCCCGGCCACGAGCAGCGGCAGGTAGCGAAGCGGTGAGCGAATCCCAGGGTCCGACGTCGTCCGACGGCGACGCGACCGCGCGCCCCGATCAGGATGCCTGGAGCCCGCCCGCGTCGTGGCCTCCCCCGGTCGCGCCGCCCGCGGTCCCCCCGCAGCCGGGCTGGCAACAACAACCGACCTGGCAGCAGGGCGCGCCATATGCCGGCGCCGGCCAGCAGGGCTGGACGCCCCCGCCGAAGCCCGGCCTCTTCCCGCTGCGACCCATGCCGTTCGGAACGCTCTTCGGCACCCCGTTCCGCGTGCTGCGTCACAACCCGCGCGCCACCGTGGGCGGTTCGCTCATCGTGCAGCTGATCTCCACGTTCGCGACAGTGCTGGTCGTCGGCCTCACCACGGTCTTCGCGGTGACGCGCGTGGTCTCCGCCGACGTCGAATCGCCGGGTGACCAGCAGGTGATCATCGCCGGAACCGTCGCCATCGTCATCCTCGCCGCCCTCGTCTCGGTGCTCATCTCGCTGATCGGAACGGCGCTCGTGCAGGGTCTGGTCGCCTCCGAGGTCGCGCGCGGCGCGCTCGGCGAGAAGCTCACATTGCGAGCGCTGTGGCGTGCGACGCGCGGCTCCCGCTGGCGCCTCATCGGCTGGACCGCGCTCGTGGCGGCCGCGGCCATCGTCTCCCTGCTGATCGCCGGGCTCCTCGCGGCCGCGGCGGCCTCGACGGGTTCCGTGCTGCTCATCGTGCTCGTCGTGCTGCTGGCCGTCGCCGGCCTGGTGGCGCTCTGGATCTGGCTCGGCACGAAGACGGCGCTCACACCGAGCGCGATCGTCGTCGAGCACGCGAACGTCTTCGTCGCCGTCCGCCGCTCGTGGGTGCTCACGCGCCGCTCGTTCTGGCGCACCTTCGGTACGCTCGCGCTCATCGCGGTCGTGTGCTCCTTCGCGAGCTACGTGGTGGCGGTGCCCCTGCAGCTCATCTACAGCGTGGTGCTGGCCGTGATCAGCCCGACCGGAAGCATCCAGGA
This sequence comes from Humibacter albus DSM 18994, assembly GCF_000421825.1. Classification (GTDB taxonomy): domain Bacteria; phylum Actinomycetota; class Actinomycetes; order Actinomycetales; family Microbacteriaceae; genus Humibacter; species Humibacter albus. Next base: position 165,525 of record NZ_ATXT01000017.1, on the reverse strand, counting down.
GGGCGGCGCCCTCACCGTGACGATCGTGTACTACGCCGTCTCGCTCACGCTCAGCACGCTCATCGGTACCGTCACCGCCGTGATCGAGGCGGCCGCGGCCACGACCGTCTACCTCGATCTGCGGATGCGCCGCGAGGGCCTCGACTCCGAGCTGCGGCGGGTGACCGACGCGCGCGCCGCCGGCCTGCCGGATGCCTCGGACCCGTTCGCGACGCCTGCTCCGTTCGCATCGCGCGCCCCGTTCCCGCCTGCCTCCGCTCCGGCAGCGCCGACGACGTACCGGAATCCGTGGTGATCGTGAACGCCGCCGTGCTCGCCGCCAGCGCGGTGGGTCACGTTCTCGCCGGTCCGCTCCTGGCCGATCCCGCGCGGGACACGCCGCCGCTCACCCCGGACGGCCCGACCGCGCAGCAGTGGTTGCGGCACGAGCTCGAGCACTCCGAATACCAGGCGGCGAAGCCGACCTGGTTCGACCGCATCGCGCACCAGATAGCGGAATGGTTCTCATCCCTCGGCGTACACGTCAGCGGCGACGCCGGCTGGGTGCTGGCGAGCATCGGCATCGCCCTGATCGTCGCGATCCTGATCGGTGCCTTCGTCGTCTTCGGCCTCCCGCGGCTGCGTCGCCGCACTCGCGTCGCCGAGGTGTTCGACGAGCGCGACTCGCGCGACGCCCGCGCACTGCGCGCCGACGCCCGGGCGGCTGCAGCGGTCGGCCGGTACGACGACGCGGTGCGCGACCTCTTCCGCGCCATCGGACGCTCGCTCGGTGAACGGACCGTCGTGCTCGTGCTACCGGGAACGACGGCGCAGGAACTGGCGATCGAGGCATCCCGGGCGCTGCCCGCGTTCACTCGGCGATTGCACGACGCCGCCGTGCTGTTCGACGGCGTGCGTTACCTGAACCGGCACGCGAGCGCCGACGACTACGCCGGACTCGCCACGCTCGACACCGACCTGGCTGCCGCTCGCCCGCAGCTCAGCGCGCTGCAGAGCACCGACGGAGCACCGCGATGACCGCGACAGCGGCACCGGCGCTCTCGCGCACGCCAGCACAGAGCCTGCGACGGGCGCGCGGCTGGATCATCCTGGTGGCGATCCTCGTCATCGGCTCGGCGATCGCGACCGCGATCCAGCTTTCGCTGGCCTCCTCGTCGGCCGACCCGATGGGTGCTTCCAACCCCGGTCCACAGGGCGGGCAGGCGCTCGCCCGGGTGCTGGCGCAGCGCGGCGTGGACGTGCGCGTGGTGAGCACGCTCGACCAAGCGCGGCAGAAGGCATCCGACCGCCGCGACACGACAGTGCTGGTCTCGGACCCGAACGGGTATCTGGATGCCTCGCAGTCCCGTTCACTGCTCGCGCTCGGCGCCGAGGTGGTCGCCATCGCGCCCCCGTTCGAGCAGTTGAACGCGCTCGCGCCCGGTGTCGCCGTCGCCGGCACGCCGCAGAAGGCGCGCTCGTCCTCGGCCCGCTGCGACGTAGCGGCGGCACGACGCGCCGGTTCCGTGCGCGGCGTGCAGACCGGCTACCGCGTGAGCGACGCTGCCGTCGGCTGCTTCTACCTCGGCGACGCCTACGCTCTCGCCCAGACCGAGCATCGCGGTGCGACGGTCTCCGTGGTCGGCGCAACACTGTTCGACAACCAACGCATCGACCGCGCGGGCAATGCGGCGCTGGCGATCGGGCTGCTCGGCGCGCACCGCACGCTCGTCTGGTACCTACCGTCGGAGGACGATGTGAAGGCGTCGGGCGCGCCGACGCTGGCGCAGATCACGCCGGGCTGGCTGACGCCGGCCATCCTCCTGCTGATCGTCGTGACGATCGCCGCGGCACTGTGGCGAGGGCGGCGGTTCGGGCCGCTCGTGATCGAGGATCTGCCCGTGCCCGTGAAGGCGGACGAGACCATGCAGGGGCGCGCGCGGCTCTACCGGGCGGCGGGAGCACGCATCCACGCCCTGGATTCGCTGCGCCTCGGCGCCCTTCGCCGCATCGGCACGCTCTGCGGGCTGCCGCCGCACGCGCCCGTCGAGCAGGTGGTCTCGGCCGCGGCCGCCGTCACCGGCACGCCGATGGAGACCGTGCGCGACGTGCTGCTGGATGCCACGCCGCGCGCCGACGCGGAAGCCCGGGAACAGGCATCCCGGCTGGCCGCACTCGAGGCCGCGGTGCGCGCCGCCGTCGATCGCGCTCCCTGACCGAGCGCTACGCTCGCATTTCAGACCCACCGACGAGGAGTTGACCGCCCGATGACCGATTCGACCGGCACCGCTGAGCCCGCCAGGCCCGCTGATCCCGCCGAGCCCGCCGCGCCCGTCGGCGAGCGCGAGGCGTTCGCCCGGGTGCGCGCCGAGGTGGCCAAAGCCGTCGTCGGCCAGGACGGCGCCGTCACCGGCCTTCTCGTCGCCCTGCTGACCGGCGGGCACGTGCTGCTCGAAGGCGTTCCGGGCGTGGCGAAGACCCTGCTCGTGCGCTCGCTGGCGGCCTCGCTCTCGCTGCAGTCGAAGCGCCTGCAGTTCACGCCCGACCTGATGCCCGGCGACGTGACCGGGTCGACCGTCTACGACGCGAAGTCGTCGTCCTTCGTCTTCCGGCACGGGCCGGTGTTCACGAACATCCTGTTGGCGGACGAGATCAACCGCACACCGCCCAAGACGCAGGCCGCGCTGTTGGAGGCGATGGAAGAGCGCCAGGTGAGCGCCGACGGCGAGACGCTGCCGCTGCCCGATCCGTTCCTCGTCGCGGCCACGCAGAATCCCATCGAGTACGAGGGCACCTACACGCTGCCCGAGGCGCAGCTCGACCGGTTCCTGCTCAAGGTGGTGCTCGAGGTTCCCGACCGCGACACCGAGTTCGAGGTGCTCCGCCGCCACTCGGCCGGCTTCGACCCGCGCGCGCTGAACGCCGCGGGCATCCACCCCGTCATCGACGCGGCGCACGTGCTGCGCGCCCGCCGGTCGGTGCGCGATGTCGGCGCCGGCGCCGACGTGCTGACCTACATCGTCGACCTGGCCCGTGCCACCCGGCAGAGCCCGTCGGTGCGGCTCGGCGTCAGCCCGCGCGGTGCGACGGCGCTGCTCGCGGCGGCCAAGGCCTACGCCTGGCTCGGCGGCTACGACGCCATCACGCCCGACCACGTGCAGGCGATGGCTCCTGCGGCCTGGCGGCACCGCTTGCAGCTGCAGCCCGAGGCGGAGCTCGAAGGGGTGTCGGCCGACGGCATTCTGCGTTCCGTGCTGCAACAGGTGCAGGTTCCCCTGTAGGGGCGAGACGTGGCCGTCAGCGGGCGTTTCGCCGTTCTTCTCGCCGTGGGGCTCGTGCCCCTGGTGATCTTCGGCGCGTCCTCCTCGATCGCTTACCTCGTGCTGGCGTGCTGGCTGGTGTTCTGCTGCGCGCTGGGCGTGATCGACCTGTTGGCGGCATCCTCACCGCGACGCGTGCGCATCGAGCGGATGCTCCCGGGCCGCGTCCGTCTCGGCGAGAGCGTCACCGAGACTGTCGCGGTCACGAACCTCGGCCCTCGCGCCCTGCACGGCACGCTGCGCGACGGCTGGTCGCCGTCGGCCGGGCTCTCGTCATCCCGCGTGGCGCTGCACGTGCCGGCCGGCGAGCGACGGATGCTCAGTCTCACGCTGACCCCGCGCCGCCGCGGCACCCGCCGCGTGGGCTTCGTCGCCATCCGTTCCCTCGGCCCGCTCGGTCTGTTCTCACGTCAGGCCACACTCGCGGCCCCCGGTGAGTTGAGGGTCCTGCCGCCGTTCCTCTCCCGCAAGCATCTGCCGTCCCGGCTCGCGCGACTGCGCGAGCTGGACGGGTCCGCGGCGGTGCTCGTGCGGGGCGAGGGAACCGAGTTCGACTCGCTGCGCGAGTACGTCGCCGGCGACGACGTGCGCTCCATCGACTGGCGTGCCACGGCACGCACGGCCTCGACGGCGCGCGCCGGCTCAGGCATCATGGTGCGCACCTGGCGCCCGGAGCGCGATCGCCGCGTCGTGATCGTGATCGACACCGGGCGCACGTCGGCAGCCCGCATCGCGGACGAGCCGCGCATCGACACGGCGTTCGAGTCCGCGCTGCTGCTGGCGGCCCTTGCCGATCGCGGCGGCGATCGCGTGGACATCCTCGCGTTCGACCGCCGCATGCGCGCCCGCATCATGGGCGCCAAGGGTGCCGAACTGCTCTCGCGCACGGTCACGGCGCTGGCCGATGTGCAACCCGAGCTGATCGAGAGCGACTGGGCGGCGATCCCGGCACAGGTGCGGTCCCTCACCCACCGGCACGCTCTCGTGGTGCTGCTGACGGATGCCTCGGCTCCCGCATCCTCGAGCGGCCTCCTGGCCGCCCTCCCGCAGCTCACCCGATCGCACACCGTCGTCGTCGCGTCCGTCGCAGACCCGGAGCCGGCTCGTGCCGCCCGACGACGCGACACGGTCGACGAGTTCTACCTCGCTGCGGCGGCGGAGCGGGCCATGCTCGAGCGGGATCGCGTCGCGCAGGCGGTGCGGCAGCTCGGCGCCGATGTCGTCTCCGCGGAGCCGGCCGAGCTGCCGCCCGCGCTGGCCGACAGGTATCTGGCGCTGAAGGCATCCGGCCGGCTCTGAACGCGAGGGCCTGAACACGCCGGCAGACACGCGGAACGCCCGCACGAGCATCCATGTCAGATGCCGGTGCGGGCGTTCTGCAGTGTGGCTACTTGTTGGCGAGGTCGAAGCGGTCGAGCTCGGTGACCTTGACCCATGCGGCGACGAAGTCGTTCACGAACTTCTGTGCGGCGTCGTCGGCGGCGTACACCTCGGCGACCGCGCGCAGCTCGGAGTTCGAGCCGAACACGAGGTCGGCGCGGGTGCCGATCCACTTCTGGTCACCGGTCACCAGGTCGCTGCCCGCGAAGGCGTGCGATCCCGGGTCGACGGGCTTCCACTGCGTGCCCATGTCGAGCACGTTGACGAAGAAGTCGTTCGTGAGCACGCCGGGGCGGTCCGTGAAGACGCCGAGTTTCGAGCCGTCCCAGTTCGTGTCGAGGGCGCGCAGACCGCCGACCAGCACCGTCATCTCGGGCGCCGTCAGGTTCAGCAGGCTGGCCTTGTCGACCAGCAGGAACTCGGCGGGCAGGTCCGCCGCGGCGGCCATCGGTCCGACGTAGTTGCGGAAGCCGTCGGCGACCGGCTCGAGGTAGGAGAACGAGTCGACGTCCGTCTGCTCCTGCGTGGCATCCGTGCGTCCCGCACGGAACGGCACGACGACGTCGAACCCGGCGTCCTTGGCCGCCTTCTCGACGCCGGCGTTGCCTGCCAGCACGATGAGGTCGGCCAGCGACACCTTCTTGCCGTCCGCTTCGTGGGCGGCGTCGAAGCGCTCCTTGACGCCGCGCAGCACCTCGAGCACCTTGGCCGAGCGCACCGGGTTGTTCGCCTCCCAGTCCTTCTGCGGGGCGAGGGCCAGACGGGCACCGTTGGCGCCGCCGCGCTTGTCGCTGTTGCGGAAGGTCGACGCCGAAGCCCACGCGGTCGCGACGAGCTCCGACACGCTCAGACCCGACGCGAGCACCTCGGCCTTCAGCGACGCGACATCCGCGGTGTCGACGAGCGCGTGGTCCACGGCGGGCACGGGGTCCTGCCAGATGAGCTCCTCGGTGGGTGCGAGCTTGCCCAGGTACCGGGTCTTCGGGCCGAGGTCGCGGTGCGTCAGCTTGAACCATGCACGGGCGAACGCGTCGCCGAATGCCTCCGGGTCGTCCTTGAACTTCTTCGAGATCGGCCCGTAGATCGGGTCGAACCGCAGCGACAGGTCGCTCGTGAGCATGCGCGGCTCGCGACGCTTCGTGGCGTCGTGCGCCATCGGCACCATGTCGGCGCCCTCGCCGTTCTTCGGTCGCCACTGCTTGGCGCCGGCCGGGCTGTCCATCAGCTCCCACTCGTAGGCGTAGAGGATGTGGAAGAACTCGTTGTCCCAGCGCGTCGGGTGATAGGTCCAGGTGACCTCCAGGCCGCTCGCGGTCTGGTCGTCGCCCTTGCCGGTGCCGTGCGCGTTCTTCCAGCCGATGCCCATCTGCTCCATCGGAGCGTCTTCGGGAGCAGGGCCCACGAGGTCGGCCGGCCCCGCGCCGTGCGTCTTGCCGAACGTGTGGCCGCCGGCGATGAGCGCCACGGTCTCCTCGTCGTTCATCGCCATGCGGGCGAACGTCTCGCGGATGTCGCCGGCCAGCTCGAGCGGGTCGGGGTTGCCGCCCACGCCCTCCGGGTTCACGTAGATGAGCCCCATCTGCACTGCGGCGAGCGGGTTCTCGAGCTCGCGCTTCTCGCCGGGCGTGTAGCGCTTCTCGTCGCCCAGCCAGGTGTTCTCGGAACCCCAGTAGACGTCGTCATCGGGCTCCCAGGCATCCACGCGGCCACCGGCGAAGCCGAAGGTCGTGAAGCCCATCTGCTCGAGCGCCACGTTCCCGGCGAAGATCATCAGGTCGGCCCACGAGATCTGCTTGCCCCACTTTTTCTTCACCGCCCACAGGATGCGCCGCGGCTTGTCGAGGCCGGTGTTGTCGGGCCAGCTGTTCAGCGGCGCGAACCTCTGCTGTCCGCTGTTTCCGCCGCCGCGGCCATCCGTGACGCGGTAGGTTCCGGCGCTGTGCCAGGCCATGCGGATGACGGACGGACCGTAGTTGTCGAAGTCGGCCGGCCACCAGTCCTGTCGGGTGGTGAGGGCCTCCTCGATGTCCTTGCGCAGCTCGTCGAGGTCGACGTTCGCGAAGTTGGCGCGGTAGTCGAAGCCGGCGTCGAGCGGGTTGGTCTCCGCGGGGTTCTTCGCCAGCACGCGCAGGTTCAGGCGGTTCGGCCACCAGTTGCGGGCGCTCGAGCCGCCGGCCCGGCTCACGCCGTGCACGACGGGGCAGGTGGCCTCCTCGGCCGCGACCGCGTGCTCCTCGTCGGTGGGCGTGGGGATGATGCCCTCAGACTCGTCGATGACGTTGTCGGTCATGTGGTGTCCCTTCTCGGTGATGGAAGATGTCTCGATCGGCGGGTAGCCGGTCGGCGGGTACTCAGTCGGCACTTGTCGTTCGGTCATCGGTCGCCGTTCGGCCGGCGTCCGCCGCTCGGTCTGCGTCCGGTGCGCAATCGGCGCACGTTCCCCAGAACGTGACCTCCGCCTGCTGCACGACGAAGCCGTGGTCGTCGTTCGGCGTCAGGCACGGCGCTTCGCCGACCACGCAGTCGATGTCCTCGACGCGCCCGCAGACCTGACACACCAGGTGGTGGTGGTTGTCGCCGACGCGCACCTCGTAGCGTGCAAGCGATCCGGCGGGCTGTATGCGCCGCACGAGGCCCGCTTCGGCCAAGGTGCGCAGGCCGTCATAAACCGCCTGGTGCGACACACTCGGAAGTGCGGCACGGGTGGCGTCGAGGATCGTCTCCGTGTCTGCATGCGGATGCGACTGCACGGCTTCGAACACGGCCAGCCGCGGCTCCGTGACGCGCAGGCCCAGCGTGTGCAGGGCATCGTGAAGGTCCGGATTCACCGACTCGATCATTCGCCACCCCGTACTGATGTCATCCGTGCTTGTCACGCACAGTCACGGCATCGAGACCGATGTGATCGGCACCGCCGTCGCCGCTTATCTTGATTGATTCAGGATAACACGACCCGCAAGTACACGACACGCCCGCCGGCGGGCGAGTTCGCGGTGCGGCGGTGTCCTATCGTGCGACAAGGACGAGCGTGTCGTCTCTTCGGCGTGCTCGGAGCAGAGTCATTCTCAGACCGACGGGGGGAACGTCATGTCCGAAGCAACTACCGCAGTCAGTCCGCCGAAACCCGCCTACCGCTCGAGGCTCTTGGCCGAAGCCCTGGGCACGCTCGTCCTCGTGTTCGGAGGCGTCGGCACGGCGATCTTCGCCGCAGGATTCAAGAACGGCGTCGGCGGCCTCAACGTCGGCTTCCTCGGCGTGGCGCTCGCGTTCGGCCTCACCGTGCTCGTCGGCGTATACGCCTTCGGACCGATCTCGGGAGGTTACTTCAACCCGGCGATCGCGCTGGGAATGGCGGCGGCGGGACGTATCCCGTGGCGTGATGTGCCGGGCTACATCGTCGCGCAGTTCGTCGGCGGCATCATCGGCTCGTCGCTGTTGTTCTGGATCGCGTCCGACGGGCCGAAGGGCTTCCTGCACAAGACTGTCGCCTCCGGTTTCGCGTCGAACGGCTACGGCGAGCACTCGCCCGGCGGGTTCGGCATGGGCGCGGCCATGATCATCGAGGTCATCCTCACCGCCGTGTTCCTCTACTCGGTCATCGGCAGCACGAGCAAGCTCGCCTCGCCCGGATTCGCCGGCCTCGCGATCGGCCTCACGCTGACGCTGATCCACCTCATCGCCATCCCCGTCGACAACACGTCGGTGAACCCGGCACGCTCGCTCGCCGCCGCCATCTACGGCGGGCCCGACAACCTGGCGCAGGTCTGGCTTTTCCTGATCTTCCCGTCCATCGGAGGACTGCTCGCCGGCTTCACGTTCAAGCCCATGATGGGCGGCATCGCCAAGGCGCGCTCCTCGCTGTCCTGACGCTGTCCTGACGCTGTCCTGGCGCCGGCCTGGCGCCGGCCTGCCAGCATGTCCACGGTGCGCCGCACGGACTTCGGTTCATGCGGCGCACCGTTGTCTGCGCTCAGCGCGAAGGCTGCGTGCGCTCGGCACGAAGGCTGCCCGCGCTCGGCCACGAAGAACGCTACGCGGCGACGAGGCGGCGACCACCGGCATCCGGCTCGGCGAGGTCTCCGGTCTCACCGGCCAGCACGGCTCGCCGTCCCAGTACGAGCATGTAGACGAGGAACGCGGCGAGTGCGAGCGCGCCGATGGTGATCTTCGCCCAGACCGGCAGCGGTGACGGCGTGACGAAGCCCTCGATGAGGCCCGAGCAGAACAGGCTGATCGCGGTGCCCGCCGCCACGGCGATGAGCGTGCGGCCCTCCTGGGCGAGCGCCTGCCCGCGGGTGCGGGCGCCGGGCGCGATCCAGGCCCAGAAGATGCGCAGTCCGGCCGCCGCGGCGACGAAGAGCGAGGTGAGCTCGAGCATCCCGTGCGGAAGGATGTACGAGAACATCACATCGAGGTGGCCGAAGTGCGCGAAGATGCCGGCCGCGACGCCCACGTTCACGGCGTTCTGGATGATGATGTAGGGCACGTAGACGCCCAGGATGCCGAACGCGATGCTCTGCGCCGCCAGCCACGCGTTGTTAGTCCACACCTGGCCGGCGAACGACGCGGCGGGATTCTTCGAGTAGTAGTCGATGAAGTCGTGGTTCATGTACTGCTTGAGGTCCGCCTCGTTTCCGACGGCGGCGAGCGCTCGCGGATCCGAGACGAGCCACCACGCGGCGAGCGCCCCGATCACGATGGTGCCGACGGCGACGGCGAGCGTCACCCAGCGCACCCGGTAGAGGGCGGCCGGCAGCACGATGACGAAGAACCGTGCCACGACGCCTGCGGCGCTCGAGCTCGCGCCGGTGAAGCGCAGCCGGGCGTGTGCCAGCACCGTGGAGAGCCGGTCGGTGTACGCGCTGTCGCCGTCGGCGGAGCTGAGCGCCGAGAGCTGCGAGGCGGCCGCCTGATACGACGCGATGAGGTCGTCGGATGCCTCGCCGTCGAGCCTGCGCCGCCTCGCGAGCGCGTCGAGGTGCTCCCACTCGGCGCTGTGGGCGGCGGCGTACGCGTCGGCATCCATGACTGATTAGATGGTAGCCATGACGAGCGCGACGGCGGGAACGCCGCGGTACGTCGACACGTCGGCGACCGAGTACGGCGACGGTGATCTTCAGCTCACCGGTGAGGCGGTCGCGCTCGACGCGCGGGCCACGAGCTACATTCTGCGCGCGGCCGGGCTCGTCATCGACGTGGTCGCGGCATACGTCGTGCTGTTCCTGCTCTTCTTGGCGCTGTCGGCGGCCGGATCGCTGCTCGACGCCTCGGCGACGGCAGCGATCCAGGTCGTGATCATCGTGCTCGTGTTCCTCGTCGCACCCACCCTCGTCGAGACACTCAGCCACGGTCGCAGTCTCGGCAAGCTCGCGATCGGCGCCCGCATCGTGCGCGACGACGGCGGGGCCGAGAAGCTCCGTCACGCGTTCGTGCGCTCTCTGATCGGCGTGGTCGAGATCTACATGACCTTCGGCGGCATCGCCGCCTTCGCCGGTCTGTTGTCGCCGCGTTCCAAGCGCATCGGCGACCTCATGGCCGGCACCTATTCCCAACTGCAGCGGATGCCTCCACCCCCGCCGCCTGCGCCCCCTCTGCCCGCATACCTGTCCGGCTGGGCCACGGTCGCGGACGTCGCCGCGCTGCCGCCACGGTTGGCGCGCCGCATCGCCGAATTCCTCCGCCATGCCGCAACTCTGACCCCGGATGCCCGCCTGCGCGTCTCGACAGAGCTCGCGCGTGAGGCATCCCCGTACGTGTCCCCGCTGCCGAACACCGACGCGGAGTCGTTCGTCATCGCCGTCGCCGCCGTGCGGCGCGATCGGGAGGCCGCGGCTCTGCGCGGAGAGCGTGCACGCCTCGACTCCGTCGCCGCGGCGCTGAAGGCGATGCCGCCGGGCTTTCCACGCCGCTGAGGGGCGGCTCGGCTCGGCTCGGCTCGGCTCGGCTCGGCTCGGCTCGGCTCGGCTCGGCTCGGACCAGCATCCACTCAGAACGGAATACGCAAAACGCGCAGTTTGCGTAAATTGCGACACCCGGCGCGAGACCCGCCACAGGCATCCGATTCCACCAGCTGTGCGCGGCCATCACTAATCGGCAGCCGACGTGGCCTCATCGCAGCGGCACGCGGCCAGCCCGCCGCCGCCTCACATCGACAGGACAATCGCCCGAGAACATGCCGAGGTGGCATGTTCTCGGCAGGAGAGCGCGGTCTGTCATGTTGACCTACCGCGCCGGCCGATCAACAACTGATCGGGACCGAGGTGTCTAGTACCGCGCGACCGAGAGCTAGTACCGATAGTGGTCCGACTTGTACGGGCCCTCGACCGGGACTCCGATGTAGGCCGCCTGCTCCGGGGTGAGGGACGTGAGTTCGACGCCCAGGGCATCCAGGTGCAGACGCGCCACCTTCTCGTCGAGCACCTTCGGCAGCGTGTGCACGCCGAGCGGGTAGGCGTCGAGGTTGCGGTGCAGCTCGATCTGGCCGAGCACCTGGTTCGCGAACGAGTTGCTCATCACGAACGACGGATGCCCCGTGGCATTCCCGAGGTTCATCAACCGACCCTCGCTGAGCACCAGCACGCTGCGACCGTTCGGCAGCCGCCACTCGTGCACCTGGGGCTTGATCTCGATTCTCGTCGCACCTTCGAGCGACTCCAGCGCCGCCATGTCGATCTCGTTGTCGAAGTGTCCGACGTTGGCGACGATCGCCAGGTGCTTCAAGCCCAGCAGGTGTTCGAGACGCACCACGTCCTTGTTGCCTGTGCCGGTGATCAGGATGTCCACCTCGCCGATCACGGACTCCAGCCGCGACACCTGGAAACCGTCCATCGCCGCCTGCAGCGCATTGATCGGGTCGACCTCGCTCACGATCACGCGAGCACCCTGGCCGCGCAGCGCCTCGGCGGCGCCCTTGCCGACGTCGCCGTAGCCGGCCACGAAGGCCACCTTGCCGCCGATCAGCACGTCGGTGGCACGGTTCAGCCCGTCCACCAGCGAGTGCCTGATGCCGTACTTGTTGTCGAACTTCGACTTCGTCACCGAGTCGTTCACGTTGATGGCCGTGAACAGCAGCTTCCCGTCGCGCTCCAGCTCGTACAGCCGGTGTGCGCCCGTCGTCGTCTCCTCGGTGACGCCCACCAGGTCGGCCGCGATGCGAGTCCATCGGTCGGGCATCTGCGCGAGGGATTCGCGAAGCGTGTCGAGAATGACGCGATATTCGTGCGAGTCGCCGGCAGCGGCATCCGGAACCGCACCCTCGCGCTCGAACTGCGCACCGAGGTGCACGAGCAGCGTGGCGTCACCGCCGTCGTCGAGGATCTGGTTCGGCCCGATGAAGTCAGCACCGGATGCCTCTGTCGACGACGAGGCCTGCGCCCGAGCCTCCGCACTCCAATCGAAGATGCGGCTCGTGCACCACCAGTACTCTTCGAGGCTCTCGCCCTTCCAGGCGAACACGGGAACCCCCTGCGGGTGCTCGACAGTGCCGTGCGGGCCGACCACGACGGCGGCCGCCGCTTCGTCCTGCGTGGAGAAGATGTTGCAGCTCGCCCAGCGCACTCGGGCGCCGAGCGCCACGAGCGTCTCGATGAGCACCGCGGTCTGCACAGTCATGTGCAGGGAGCCGGCGATGCGCGCGCCGGCCAGTGGCTGGGCATCCGCGAACTCGGCACGCAGCGCCATGAGCCCGGGCATCTCCTGCTCCGCCAGCCGCAGCTGGTGACGCCCGGCCTCCGCCAGGGCCAGGTCGCGCACACGGAATTCGAACGGATGCGATGTCGTGTCGGCGACCTCGGGAGCGGTGAGAGAAGTCATGCGCCCATTCTCTCAGGGCCGCAACCCGCTCAGGGCCGCGATCCCCGACGCCGGCGCGAGTGTTACGGCTCGCCGACCACCTGATGACGCACGACCTGCCAGCCCTGCGGCGCCGAGAGGCGGTCCGCGTGCACAGCGCATAGATCGTAGGTATGCGGCTCGTGCACGATCGAGAGCGGACCGAGCACCACCATCGAGTCGGCGTAGTCGTACGTCAGCGTGGCCACGGCCTCACGAGAGCACGCGACCTTGGAGCACGTTCGAGCCGTCATCAGGGCACCAGACTACTCGGCTCCACCGTCGTCGCACGGCGTCGACGCGGCCGGTCCGGTGCGACACCGCTCGGACCGTCACTGCGCCGTAGGATGGTCGGCATGCCTCGATCCCGTCCCGTGCGGTACGCGATGCCGGCGCGCCGATCGGATCGCCACGGTCGCGGGGCGCGCGGGCCGGTCACCGGACCGCACCTGCCGTTGCTGCAGGACCGCATCGACGTCTTCGAGATGACGGTCGCGACCACCGCCGACTTCCTGAAGGGCGTCTGGCCGGACGAGCTCTCCGACATGCGCGTGCTGATCGCCGCGGCCCCGTCTGCCGCTCTCGGATACGACGAGGTCCAGCGCTGGGGCGTCGACCCCGCGCACAAGACGATCACGCTCTATCGCGTCCCCATCGAGCGGCTCGCCAAGCTGCACCGCGACGACGACCTGCACCGCAAGCTGCTCGTCGAGAGCTGCGTCTTCCGCGCCGTAGCCGAAATGCTGGGCCGCGACCCGTGGGACCTGGCCCCGGGGCGCTTCGGCCACTACTGAGCGCGTCCCACCGACCGCAGCCTATTTCGGGTACACCACGATCGGTTGAGCGAGCGGTCCCGGCGGGTTGAGCGCGAAAGCCGACGACGCGGCATCCGCCGTCAGGCTCACGGATGCCCGCAGCCCCTTCGTGCCGTCGAGCGTGTACGTCTGCTGCGCCGAGACCGTGACGGCGACCGCCTTGCCGGAGGCGACCGTGACCGAGTGCGTGCTTCCGCCGGTCTCGCTCACCTTCACCGTGGCATCCGTGTCGCTGTCGTTCACCAGGTGCAGCTTCGGCGATGCACCAGACGGCACCGCCAGCAGCGTCCTGTCGAGCAGTGGAGCGGATGCCACGAACCACGCGAAGTCCTGCGTCGCCGCCTCCGCCTGTTCGGTCGCCGACCCGCCCGACTTGGTCGCCGCGGCATCCACAGTGCGCGCCGCCGCGACCACCGGCTGATCGGATGCCACGCGCACGGTATAGGCGCCGTCGATCAGGTGATCGAACGTCACCTCGCGCACCGTGCCGCCCTGCAGCGTGATGCTCTGCGTCCCGACGATGCCCGCGTCGGTCTCCGACGTCGCGGTGACCGTCACGTGCGCCTCGGTCGTGCCCGGCACCAGCAGCCGAACCGAGGGCAGGCTGCTGGACGCGCCTTCGGCTCCACCGGCGGCGCGCGCGACGTTGGCCACCGTCATGCCGGGGATGACCAGGTGCTTCGCCGGAGTCGCCGTGGGCCCGACGAGCTCGACGCCCTGCGGGGCGAGGCCCTGCACCGTGCTCTGCTGCAGCGAGGCGAGCACGCTCCCGCCGGAGGCCTGCACGTGCACCACGGATGCCTGCGCGTTCGGCACGATGCCTGCGAGCGGCACGACGAGCTGCGACTGCGCCCGCACGACGAGCCCTCGCGCGCCCGGCGCCTCCGCCTGACCCGCCTCCGTGTACACCGTCAGGTTGACCGTGGCCTGCACGGCCGACGGGTTGCTCAGCATGATGAGGCTCGTGGCGCCGAGGGTGGTCGCCCCCGCGACGAGCCAGCCGTCGGACGTGGCCTCTCCGCACGAGGATGCCGCCAGTCCGGCGATGTCCGCCTCGGTCGCGTTCTGCGACTGCGCACCCGCGATCAGCGGTCGTTCTCCCCCGTTCTTCGACTGCGTGGCGATCACACGCGGGGCGCCGCCACCGCTCACGTTCGGCGTCTTCAGCGAGCGCTGCGTAATGGAGGTGGAGGCGTCGGTCGTGATGGACGGAGATCCGATCGAAGACAGCGACGAGGCATCCGTCGCGTCGGCGAGGTCGAGGAGGCCACCGGGGCAGACCCGCTGCTGGTCGGCCGCGACCGGCGTCACCTTGGCAGCCGGCGGCGTGACGCGCAGCGTGGGCAGTGGCACCAGGGCCGCTCCGACGAGCGCGCCGGCCGCGACGGCGACGCCGATCACTCCGGCCAGGATGCGCACGCCTCCGCGGGCGATCGAACGCTTACTCGGCATTGCGGTCCCCCTCGCTCACGGTGTCGGCATCCGGTTCTTCGGTGACTCCGGCCCCCGGCTCGATGCTCGCCTGAGACTCGATGCTCGCGTCGGACTCGGTGCTCGTCTCGGACTCGATGCTTGCGTCGGGCTCGGTGCTCGCGTCGGACTCGGTGCTCGCGTCTGGCTTCGCACCCGACGACGGCTCCGCGCCCGCCTCGGACTCGGCGCTCTGCCCGACGACGGGTGTCGGCGCGGTCTCCGTGGTGGCCTCCGAGTCGGTCCCGCCGCTCGCGGCGTCGACCGCCTGGCGCTGTTCGTCTGTGACGGATGCAGACTCGACCGTCTCCGGATCTGTCGTCTCCGGATCTCTCGTCTCCGACTCTGCGGCCTCCGACGTTGCGGCCTCCGACTCGGTCGGCTCCGGCTCTGCCGGATCCGGCTCAGGCTCCGGTTCCTTCTTCTTCGCCCTCTGCCCCAGCACCTCCGCGGCGGTCGGACGCCGCAGGGTGCCGCGCTCCGTGCGCCCGGTCGGCAGGGCGAGCAGCAGCGTGAGGCCGAAGACGACGCCAAGCGCGATCAGCACTCCGACGCGCAGCCAGCCACCGGCATCCGCGGGCACAGCCACCGTCGCCTTCTGGCGCGGCACGCTCCACAGCACGGAGTCGTCGGTCGACGCCACCTGCGTGAGCACCGGGTTGCCGTCCAACGCGGTCTCGGCGCGCAGTTGCGTCTGCGACGACGGTGAGATGCCCTCGCCTGCGGTCGTCTGGAGCATGACGAACGAGATGCCGAAGTGCTTCAGCAGCGCGGTGGAATCCAGCCCGCTGGTCGAGGCGAGGTTGCCGGCGAGAGCGGCCAGCTTCTTCTCGTCCGGCGAGAGCGTGCGAGTCGTGTCGCTGAGCGTGCTCTGATCGTCGAGCGTGTCGCCCGTGCCGTGCACGAGCTGCGCGGCGAGCGAGCCGTCGTCCTGGGGCGTGAGCAGCAGCGTGCCCAGGCGGGGCTTGGTCTCTGCCTGCGCCGCGGCGTACGCCGGCAGGGCGTTCGCGACGCCTTCCGTGATGGAGGAGGTCTGCAACGGCACAGCGATCGCCAGGGGCGCCACCGCCACCGCGGCGAGCGCCACCGTCACGGTGGCCGGCGCGATGGCGAAGCGTCCCATTGCCACCAGTGCCATGGTCGCCGCCGCGATCAGGCCCAGCCAGTAGAGACTCAGCGCCGGCCCGGGGAAGAGCGGCACGGCCTGCGATCCGGTGGTCGCCACCGAGACCTGCAGCGCCAGGATCGCCGTCGCGAAGCCGAGCAGCGCGCCCACGAGACACAGCGTCGCGCGGATCGTGCCGCGCAGGAAGAGCGACAGCAGCGCGAGAATCGCGATCGGCGCCATCAGGATCGGCACCACGATCGACGGCACCAGGCTGCTCAGCCCGAATATGCTCATCAGGCTCTGCCAGCCGCCGAGGTCGGCGTCAGCGAACCCGAGTGCGGCGTGCAATGGATGCCCGGTGGCACCCGGCAGCGGAACTCCCGGATCCGCGAACACCGCCAGCGGCGTGCCGCGCACGACCTGCTGCCACACGAGCGGCGCGAACAGCACGAGCGCCGGAATCGGCACGAGCAGCACGCGCACGACCCCGCGTCCCGCCAGCGCAGAGCCGATCACCCAGATGACGAGCAGCGCAGGTGCCAGCGACGGCGAGCATGCCAGCACCGCCGCGGTGAGGATGCCCGTGGTCGCCGCCGCTGCCCAGGACCGTTTGGCCGCCGTACCCGCGTAGAACAGCCACGGCAGCAGCACGTGCACGATCACCGCGGCGGGCCGGCCCTGCTGCAGCGCGTCGAACAGCATCGGCGCCAGCGCCCAGACCAGCGCGAACGTCGCGCGCAGCACCGGCCGATGCGTGAGCCGGGTGGAAAGGAACCACGCGCCGAGCGCGCTCAGCGGCAGTGCCGCGAACCAGAGCAGCACGAGCGAGAACGACGGCTGCCAGAACGTCAGCGAGCCCAGCACCGCCAGCACTCCCGTGAACGGGTCCGCGGCGCCGACGAATCCGATGCCGATGTCGCGCCAGCCGTATCCGAGGTTGGCCCAGAGCCCGCCGACGCCGTTCAGCGGCAGCAGGCCGCCGCCGCCGAGCTGCGACGTGCCGAGGAACGGCGCGAACAGGGCGATGCTCATCAGAACCATGGCGAGCACGACCCACGCGCCGCCCCCGGTGAAGAAGTTCACGTCGCGACGCTCGCCGTGCATGCGCACGAGGCTGGTCTCGCGGCGCAGGGCGCGCATCCTCCGCACCTCGGCGCGCGGGATGCGCAACGGCGCGATGGCCTTCCACTTGACCGCGCGCACTCGCTTGATCGCCGATCGCGCCTGGCCGACGTGACCGCCTCCGAACGCGGTCGCGAACGCCGCCGCGAACTCGCCGCCGATGAGTCCCGGCTGCTTGCCGATCAGGAACAGGAGCGAGCGGATCACCGCCAGCGGCACCAGCGAAAGCCAGTGGAAGGCGAGGGCGAACGCGGGCGCATACGCCATGCGGCGATGCAGCTGAGCGGCGCGCTTCTGCCGATGCTGCCGGCGGCGTACCCGCCCCTTCGGCGTGCGTGCCGGCACACTCACGCCGTCCCCTGCCGACGCGACCCGGGCCGCGGGCACGATCACGACGCGATGCCCCGCCAAGCGGGCGCGCACGCAGAGGTCGAGGCCGTCATCGAACACGGGGAGCGCGGGGTCGAAGCCGCCCAGCTTCTCCCACACGCTGTGCCTGATCAGCATGCCCGCCGACGGCACGGCGAGCATGTCGCTCGTGCGGTCGTGCTGCGCCTGGTCGAACTCGTCCTCGACAGGCACGATCGTGGCGCCGAAACGTGTCATCGAGACGCCGAGCTCGCGGATGACGGCGGTCTCGTCCCAGTCCACGAGCTTCGGGCCGGCGATGGCGACCGACGGCGAGACCGCGACCGTCTCGATGAGGCGGGCGAGGGCATCCGGCTCGGGCGCGGCATCCTGCCCGAGGAACCACAGCCACTCGTCGTCGGAGGTGGCAGGCGGTACCACGCGTGAGGCGACGGAGAGGGCGGTGCCGTACGGGAGCTTCTCGTTGGATGCCAGCAATTGGTCGGCTGCAGCGCCCGCAGCGACGCTCGTGGTCGCCTCGTCGGAGAGCACGCCGAGCACCACCAGGGAGTCCACGGGGCGGGTCTGGGCGGAGAGCGCATCCACGGTTCGTCGCAGGTGCTCTGCACCGCGGTGCGCGACGAGGATGGCGGTGACTGTCGGAGGCATCGCGGACAGCCTAGGCAGTCGCTCGCCGTTTACCGCGGACCGGGGTCGCGTGCTCCGTGAATTGGTCGGCCGGGCGTTCCGACCGTCCCGGCGCGAGCGAGCGCTCGTGCCCCCCTGAGCGTTCGTGCTCCCTGAGCGAGCATTCGTGCTCCCTGAGCGAGCGTTCGTGCTCCCTGAGCGAGCGTTCGTGCTCCCTGAGCGAGCGAAGCGAGTCGAAGGGGCCCTCCCGCAGACCACTTCGACTGCGCGCTCCGCACTCCGCTCAGCGAGCTCGCGCAGACTCCGCGCTACGCGCTCGCTGCGCGAGCACGATCACTCCCTCAGCGAGCGGCAGCGCGCTGCGCGCCCCTTGTCAGACCGCGCGCTTGCGCAGCTTGCGACGTTCTCGTTCCGAGAGGCCGCCCCAGATGCCGAACCGCTCGTCGTTCTGCAGTGCGTATTCCAGGCACTGCGCGCGCACTTCGCACGACTCGCAGATCTTCTTCGCATCCCTGGTCGAGCCGCCCTTTTCCGGAAAGAAGGCTTCAGGGTCGGTCTGCGCGCACAGCGCATCCGATTGCCACGCCAGAGGATTTTCTTCATCCTCTTCACCGCGCGACGAAACCCCCGGCACCCCCAGCCGAATGGGATCGACGAACCAGTTATCGGGTACCCCCGGTCGATATTCGCTATTCGCCATATCGATCTCCCCACCTGTGTTGCCACGTGCTCAGCACGCTCCCCTAATTACACCGGTGTAGTTCGCTTTTCGTCAAGTCGCGAATCGTAAAGGCTCAACCCATGCTGGAGGGTTTGCGACGCGCCGAAGAACGGGCAACGATCTCAGCCGGCCGACGTCGCCGCCGCCTCGCGCGCTCTCCACGCGCTCGAGACCATGTCGGCGAGCGAGTGCCGCATCTCCCACTCGAGGTCGCGTGCCGCCAGTTCGCCGGAGGCGACGATGCGCGCCGGGTCACCGGGACGACGCGGCGCGATCTCCGGCGTGAAGTCGATGCCGGTCACCTCGGCCACGGTCGTCATGATCTCGCGAACCGAGACGCCGTCGCCGCTGCCCAGGTTGTACGCGGGCTCGAGCCGGTCGCCCGCCTCGAGCCGGCGGGCCGCGGCGACGTGCGAGTGCGCCAGGTCGGCGACGTGCACGTAGTCGCGCACGCAGGTGCCGTCCGGCGTCGGATAGTCGTCGCCGTTGATGCGCGGGGTGCGACCGGCCAGAAGGGCGTCGAACACGAGCGGGAACAGGTTGTGCGGACTGGTGTCGTAGAGGTCGTCGTCGCCGGAGCCGACCACGTTGAAGTACCGCAGGCTCGTGTGCTTGATCCCCTTCGCGACGCCCTGGTCACGCAGCAGCCACTCCCCGATCAGCTTCGACTCGCCGTAGGGCGACTGCGGGTTCTTCGGGGTGTCCTCGGTGACGAGCTGCACGTCGGGCGTGCCGTACACGGCCGCCGACGACGAGAACACGATGGTGTCGACGCCCGCCTGCTCCATCGCCCCCAGCAGCGTGGCCGTACCCGTCACGTTCTGCTCGTAGGTGTGCAGCGGCCGCTGCACCGACACGCCCGCGTACTTGAAGCCGGCGATGTGCATGACACCCGTGATCGAGTGCTGCGCGAAGACATCGGCGAGCAGCGCTCCATCGAGGATCGTGCCGCGCACGAACGCCGTCTGCGGCGCCACGAACGACTCGTGGCCGCTCGAGAGGTCGTCGATGACGACGGTATCGATGCCGGCCGCCCCGAAGGCGCGCACCACGTGAGAACCGATGTAGCCGGCACCGCCGGTCACCAACCAAGCCATGGCATCCAACCTACCGGCGCGAGAAGACCTCGATTCACGCCAGCCGAATGCCCGCAGCCGAGGCGAATGGTCCGGCAGACCGCCGGTGTCTCGACCGACGCCGGCCCGCCCGCTCAGCCGTTGTGCTGCGCTACGAACAGCTCCGCGTCGCCGTGCAGCGCGAACGCGAGGTTCGCCTCGTCGGGCGAGACGAAGTACGCCTGGCCGCGCTGGATCGTCACTGCTGTGCTCGACCCCTGCACCGAGGCCGACCCGGCCGTGCAGAGCACGATGGCCGGACCGGTCAGCTCGAGCGAGGCATCCCCTCGCACGTGCGCGAGCTCGAAGTCGGGCACGTCGGGCTGGAACAGCTCCAGCGCTCCCGTGCGCGAGGGCGCCAGCAGGGGCGCAGGCACCGGCGTGAAGTCGAGCACGCGCAGCAGCTCGGGCACGTCGATGTGCTTCGGCGTGAGTCCGCCGCGCAACACGTTGTCGGACGCCGCCATCAGCTCGATGCCCGTACCGTTCAGGTACGCGTGGATGTTCCCGGCCGGCAGATACAACGCCTCGCCCGGCTGCAGCGCGACTCGGTGCAGGAGCAGGGCGAGCACGACCCCGGGATCACCGGGGTAGGCATCCGCGATCACACGCACCACGTCGAACTCCGCGGCCTCGGTGCCCCGCGGCGAGCGTGCGATCGCCGTCGCCTGCGCCACGATCTCTTCAGCGGCCTCTCCGCCGCCGAGCAGCAGGCCGACGGCGGCCCGCAGCGCGGTCTCATCGTCTTCTGCCACCGCGAGCATTCCGCGCAGCACGTCCACCTCGTCGATCGGCAGGTTCTGCGCCCGCCCGGTGGCGATCATGCGGTCCAGCACCGAGAGCGTCACGGCCACGTCGCGAAAGCCGCAGAGCGCGTCGAACGGCGTGAGGGCGAAGATCAGTTCGGGCTTGTGGAACGGATCCTTGTAGTTGCGTTCCGCGGAATCGATCGGGACCCCGAGCTCGTTCTCGCGCGCGAAGCCCTCACGGGCCTGCTCGGGCGACGGGTGGGCTTGGATGGAGAGCGGTCCGGCCGCCGAGAGCACCTTGAGCAGGTAGCCGAGGCGTGGCCGGCCCTCGTACGACTCGCCGGCGCGCCAGTCGGGGCCGAGCGTCTGCGCGGGCTCCGCCGCGATCAGCTCGGGCAGCGTCGTCGCTTCCGGCGTCGGCGGCACGAGCACGCTCGGCGATGCGGGGTGCGCGCCGAGCCAGAGTTCCGCCTCCGGCTTGCCCGATGCCGGGCGGCCGAGCAGGTCGGCGATGCCGTGCAGGGAACCCCACGCGTAGTCGCGAGGAACGTTGTCGATGCGCACGAACATCCTGGCCTGCCCTTCCGAGACGGTCTGTGGCAGAGTACCAATCCCCGTGAGTGCCGGCCCACTCTGCCCCGATACAGTGAACCCATGGCCTTGCAGTCCGCGCCGGTGACGGCTACCCGCACCGCGCCCTCCGGGCAGGGCTGGATGCTCGCGTTCGCCGGCTTCACGTTCTTCACGCTGTTCGCGGGCGACTTCTGGCGCGACAGCATCAGCTGGACGGGCTGGCTCATCGTGGTGCTGCTCTGCCTGGCCGGCAGCATCGCGTTCCTGGTGCGCACCAAGCCCCGGCTGCCGCCGCGCAAGTGGCCGAAGACGCTCGTGCTGTTCCTGCTGCTCTGCGTGGTCTCGATCGCGTGGTCGTCGTACCGGCTCGAAACCGTGCTCGGCGCCATCGCCCAGCTGGCGACGGCCACCGCCGGCGTCTTCTTCGCACTGTGCCTGAGCTGGGAGCAGGTGCTGCGCGCGCTGGGCGCCGCGTTCCGCTGGATCATCGGCCTCTCGCTCCTCTTCGAGCTGTTCGTCTCCGTCGTGATCCGGCACCACGTGCTGCCCATCTTCACGACCTACCAGTACCCCCCGGGCAAGCTGCCCGACGCCTTCTACTGGAGTCGCGACCTGCTGTTCCACGGCGGCAAGATCCAGGGCATCGTCGGCAACAGCGACATCCTCGGCATGATCACGCTGTTCGCGCTGATCGTGTTCGGTATCCAGCTGGCCGATCGCACCGTGAACCGCACCGCCGGCATCGTGTGGCTCGTGCTGGCCGCCGTCACGTTCCTGCTCACGCGGTCGTCGACGGTGATCGTGGCGCTGCTCGCGACGGCGCTCGTGCTGCTGTTCGCGTGGTGGGGACGCAGCGTTCCGCAGAGCAGGAGGGTGCCGATCTACGCGACGGGCGCCGCCGTGATCGTGGTGGGGGTGGCATCCATCACGCTGTTCTGGTCGAGCATCGCGGGGCTGCTCGGCAAGAGCGCCGATCTCACGGGCCGCACCGACATCTGGGCGAAGGTGATCGACCTCGCGCAGCAGAAGCCGGCCTTGGGGTGGGGCTGGGTGAGCTACTGGGCGCCCTGGGTGGAGCCCTTCAAGGGCCTCGCCATCAGGCACAAGGTGGAGTACCTGCAGGCGCACAACGCCTACCTGGATGTCTGGCTGCAGATCGGCATCGTCGGTCTCGTGATCTTCATCCTGCTCGTGCTCGCCACGTTCGGGCGCGCGTGGTTCATCGCGGTCGACCGTTCCCCGCTGGATGCCCGCGGCACCGTCGCCGAGAACGTTCCGTACACCGCGCTCACGCTGCTCCCCCTGCTGGTGATGGCCGCGATGATCGCGCAGTCCTTCGCGGAGAGCAGGATGCTCATCGAGGCCGGATTCGCGTTGCTCGTGCTGCTGAGCGTGAAGACGAAGCTGGGGCGTCCGTAGATCGCGGCTCGTGGATCTCGGCTCGTTGGTCTCGGCTCGTTGGTCTCGGCTCGGGGCTCGCAGTCCGGGCATCCCTGATCCGCGCTGCGGCCGCCGTTAAGATGAAGCATGCCCGCCTCGCCCCGTGAACCGTCGAGCGTGGGATGCGCCCACCGGTGACAGCTCAGTCGCGGCGCGTTCCGCAGTGGTTCGCCCTCACGAGGGCCCTGTTCGAGTCGGCCAAGTTCTCGCGCGCGCTCTCGCTGTGCATCGTCGGCTCGGCGTTCCTCACCACGGCCATCCGCGACGTGATCGGGTGGCCCGGCGTGCTCGGTGTTCTCGGCGCGCTGGTCGTGCTCGCGGCCGGATCGTTCGCGGCGCACTGGCGCGTGGTCGAGTGGCAGGGGCTGCTGCCCATCTCGCTGATCGTGTTCATGGCGTGGTGCGCCGTCTCGATCGTGTGGAGCACCTACCAGTGGGCGACGCTGGCTGCGGTGCTCTACCAGTGGGTGTTCGCGTTCTTCGCCATCTACCTGGCGCTGGTGCGCGACGCGATTCAGATCGTGCGCGTGGTGGGTGACGTGCTCCGGGTGCTGCTGGCGGCATCCTTGGCGCTCGAAGTGTTCAGCGGACTGCTCATCGATGCGCCGATCAAGTTCCTCGGCATCGCCGGCAACCTGGCCCAGGGCGGACCCATCTCTGGCCTGTTCGGCAGTCGCAACCAACTCGGGTTGGTGGCACTGATCGCCGCGGTGACGTTCGTCGTGGAGTGGCGCACCCGGTCGGTCACCACGGCGATGGCGCTCTTCTCCGTCGTGCTGGCGGTGCTGTGCCTGGCGTTCACGAGCTCACCGGTGATCGCGATCGTGCTGGTGATCGTGCTGATCGCCACCGCGGTGCTGTTCGGCGTGCGGCACATTCGCAACGAACGCTGGAAGTTCTCGGTGCAGGTCGCATTCGCAGCGCTGGCGCTGGCGCTGGCCGTGCTCGCGTTCATCTTCCGCGCGCCGATCATCGAGTTGTTGCACGGCCGCGACGTGCTCAACGTGCGCTACGACGTGTGGATCCAGATGTGGCACCTCATTCCGGTGCAGCCGCTGCTCGGCTGGGGCTGGATCGGCTTCTGGCGCGGCACGCTGCCCCCGTACTCGCTGATCAACGTGCTCACCGGCGCCCCGCACGCGAACGGCCTGAACGCGTTCCTGGATGTCTGGCTGCAGGTCGGTCTCGTCGGCTTCCTGTTGTTCCTGCTGCTGCTCGGCCTCGCCATGGGCCGCTCCTGGCTGCTGGGCTCCAACAAGCGCAGCGTCATCTACGCATGGCCGCCGCTCATCCTGATCGCGCTGCTGTGCACCTCGATGGCGGAGAGCACCATCCTCACCGAGAGCGGCTGGATGCTCCTGGTCATCTGCACGGTGAAGGCGTCGCAGGGCATGTCGTGGCGGCAGGCGCTGCCGGCGGCGCCCGCGAACACCGACGGACGCCTCTAGCGCAGCGCCCCGACGAGGGTCTCGACGACCTGGTCCACCTGCGAGTCTGTGAGGTCGGGGAAGATCGGCAGCGAGAGCTCCTCGGCGTAGAAGGCCTCCGCATTGGGGCACATGCCCCGGCGGTAGCCCGCGTTCGCGTAGACCGGATGCCAGTAGACCGGAATGTAGTTCACCTGCACGCCGACGCCAGCGGCCCGCACCTTTTCGAACACTTCCCGGCGACGCCCGTCAAGCACCCGCAACGGGTACAGGTGCCACATCGGGTCGGTGTCGTCTCGCTGCCCCGGGGTGCGCACGCCTTCCACGTCGGCGAACGCCGCGTTGTAGCGGGCGACGATCTCGGTTCTGCGCTGCTTGAACCGTTCCAGCCGCTTCAGCTGGGCCAGCCCGAGAGCGCTCGCGATGTCTGTCAACCGGTAGTTCAGTCCGAACTCATGGACCTCCTGGTGCCACGGTCCCTCATCGGTGATCTCGAACCGATCCGGGTCTCGCACGAGCCCGATGAAGTGGAACTCGTGAACACGCTGGGCGAGCGCCGGGTCTTTGCACACGACGGCGCCGCCTTCGCCGGTCGTCATGTTCTTCGTCGGGAAGAACGAGAACGTGGTGACGTCGGCGAGATCGCCCACGGGGCGTCCCCGGTAGGTGCCGCCGATCGAGTGGGCCGCATCGTCGAGTGTAACTGCACCGACGCGGTCGGCGATCGCTTGGAGGCGGTCGTACTCTGCGGCTTGGCCGGCGTAGTCCACGGCGGCGATAACTCGGGTGCGATCGGTCGCCACGGCGTCGACCGCTGCGGGATCGATCAGTCCGGTCTCGTCGTCGATGTCGGCGAAGATCACGTTCGCGCCGAGCACCGACGCGGTGGAGGCAGTGGCGACGAATGTCATCGGGGTGGTCACGACATCGTCACCGTCGCTGAGTCCGAGCGCCGAGTATGCGGCGTGGAGCGCCGAGGTGCCCGAGGTGACCGAGACGGCGCGGTGTCCACCGGCGAGTTCGCCGACCGCCCGTTCGAACTCGGCGACCGTCGGCCCGGTCGTCAGCCAGTCGCCGCGAAGGATCCGGACGACCGCGTCGATGTCTTCCTCATCGATCGATTGACGACCGTAGGGAAGCATCAGATGCCCGCCTCGAGCACCGCACGCAGGTCATCCACGTCGTACCAGATGTCGTTCTTGTCGGACGAGCAGTGGAAGCCTTCCGGCACCGGCACGGCATCTGCGATGGGGACGTAGCCCCACTGCGGCGACTCCGGTTCGATCACGTAGTACTTGTCATCCAGGATGCTCACGGCCCGACGGCCCTCGTCAGGGCTGATCATCTCTTCGTGCAGCTTCTCGCCCGGCCGTAGTCCGATGTCGACGAACTCCGCCCCGGGGGCGACGGCACGCGCCAGATCGACCACCTTGTGCGAGGGAATGTGCGGAACGAGCAACTCGCCGCCCTGCATCAGATCGAAGGTGTCGACCACCATCTGCACTGCCTGGGGCAGTGTGATCAAGAAGCGCGTGCATCGCAGGTCGGTGATCGGCAGCTTCTCGCCGCGCTCGTTCATCGCGCGCCACTTCGGAATGATCGAACCGCGCGACCCCGTCACGTTGCCGTAGCGCACCACCGAGAACCGGGTTGGGTAGTTCGCGGCATAGTTGTTGCCGAGGGTGAAGATCTTGTCGGCGGTCAGCTTCGTGGCGCCGTAGAGGTTGATCGGACTCGATGCCTTATCGGTGGAGAGCGCAACCACCTTCTTCACGCCGGCGTCGATCGATGCCTCCACCACGTTCTGGCTGCCCAGCACGTTCGTCTTGATGAACTCGAAGGGGTTGTACTCCCCCGTGTCAACCTGCTTCAGAGCGGCGGCGTGCACCACGTAGTCGACGCCGTGCAGCGCACGAGAGAGCCGACGCTCGTCGCGGACGTCTCCGATGAACCAGCGCAGCCGATCATCGTTGCGGAACAGGTTGCGCACCTCGTACTGCTTGAGCTCGTCGCGGGAGTAGATCGCCAGCCGACGGGGGTTGAGGTGTTCCAATGCATAAGCGATGAAAGCCTTGCCGAATGAACCGGTGCCACCGGTGATCAGGATGCTCGAACCTTCGAGAACGGACACGCTTACTCCTCGGAATTCGTGGTTGGGACGGCCAGGATTCTCGGAGCTCGGTGGCGTTTCGCTGGCGACAACGCCATCCATCATATCGACGCCGACCTGGCGCTCCGGTGAGGAATTCGCTGTCGGACCCGTTCGCTACGACGCAAACGACGTGACTTCGAAAGCTCGCTAGACGAGGTCCCACGTCAGCGCGGTGCCGCGCGAGACATCCTTGGCGAAGCGACGCCCCAGAACGATCTCGATGCTGTCGGCTGAAAGGCCGCCGGCAGGACGGATTGAACGCACGTTGTCTCGCGTCACCGGATCACCTGCGGCGACGTCCTCGACGACATACAGTGAGCGGCGCAGTTTCAGCACTGTCTGCTCCTGCGGTGTCGGGCCGAAACCTGTCCCGCTGCCGACCGCTACACGAGCCTGCTCCGATGCGACCACGAGCTGCGACAGTTCCTCCGGGCTGAGCGAGAAAGCTGAGTCGACTCCACCATCCGCACGATCGAGCGTGACGTGCTTTTCAATGGCGACGGCCCCCAGAGCGGCTGCCGCCACCGCGACCCCGATGCCGAGTGTGTGATCCGAGAGGCCAACCGGCACATCGAAGGCATCACGCAGCGTTCGGATGTTACCCAGATGCGCCTCGGCCGGCTCCGCCGGATACGCAGCAGTGCACGCGAGGAGGACGAGCTTGTTTCCACCCGCATCGCGAATGGCGTTGACCGCCGCGTCGATCTCGCCCATGGTCGCCATACCGGTCGACACGATCATCGGCTTGCCCGTTCTCGCGACCTCGCGCAAAAGCGGGAGGTCGACGATCTCGGCAGACGCCGTCTTGTACAGCTCGACCCCGAGATCTTCGAGGAAGGCGACTGCGGTCGGGTCGAACGGGGTGGAGAAAGGAACCAATCCCCGCTCCCGCGCGCGCTCGAAGATCTGCGCGTGCCACTCCCAGGGCGTGTGCGCCTCCTCGTAGAGGTCGTACAGTGTGCGTCCGCCCCAGAGGCCGTGCCCGCCCGCGACCCTGAACGCGGGAGCATCGGAGCGAATCGTGAGTGTGTCGGCCGTGTAGGTCTGGATCTTCAGTGCCTGAGCACCGCTCTCGGCGATTGCGTCGACGATGTCCAATGCTCGCTCGAGGCTGCCGTTGTGGTTGCCCGACATCTCGCCGATGACGAACACGGGGGAACTTTCATCGATCGTGTGCCGGGCGATCTTGATGCTCTTGTCGAAAGTCACCGACTCAGTGTAGCCGCGCCCGCGAAGGGATCTTCAGTCCGCAGCCGGGCCCCGCGGGCGCGACCGCGTCGGCCGGTCACGCACCGGTGCATGTCATGATTTGGGGGTGACAGAAGCACGCGTCGTGGCCGCAATCCAAGCCAGAACCGGGTCATCGCGACTCCCCGGTAAAGTCTTGCGACCGCTCGCCGGCAGGCCCGTCCTGGAGTGGATGGTTCGGGCGGCACGAGCGTCCGACGGTGTCGACGAAATCATCATCGCGACGTCCACGGCGAGCGGCGATGATGCCGTGGCAAGCCTCGGCGAACGACTCGGTGTGCGTGTGGTGCGCGGCAGCGAGGACGACGTCCTGTCGCGCTTCGTGCTTGCGAGGGCGGAGACCGGGGCGGATGCCCTCGTGCGGCTCACCGCGGACTGCCCGCTCGCCGATCCCGCACTCATCTCGTCAGTTGTGGCGGTGTGGCGCTCGGACCCGAGCCTCGACTACGTCGCGACCACGCTCGTGCGCACCCTCCCCCGCGGACTCGACGTCGAGCTCGTCTCGAAGGCCGCGCTCGCGGAAGCCGATCGCGAGGCGGAGGACTATCACCGCACGCATGTCACGTCGTACCTCTACGCTGGGCCACGCCAGTTCCGAACCATGGGTCTCGTGGTGGCCCCGCCGGCCAACGATCTACGCGTCACGCTCGACACGGCAGAAGACGCCGCAACACTCGACGCGATCGTCACCGAGCTCGGGGACAGGCCCCCGGCGTGGCGCGAGGTCGTCGAGTTGCTTCGCTCCCGGCCAGACATCGTCGGCATCAACGCGGACGTGCGGCAGAAGTCACTGGCCGACGGATGACACACATCGCCATCCGGTGCGACGCGAGCCCTCGAGGCGGTGTCGGCCACCTCGTGCGCGCGATCTCCGTGGCCGACGCCGCCAGGGAGGCAGGGCACACTGTCGTTCTGACGGGACGCATCGAATCGGCGCTGGCCGTCGAGATGGTTACCCGTGCCGGTCTGGACGTGGTCGACGCCCCCGATGATCTCGGGGTGCTGGCGGCGGAGCAGGGCGCTTCGGTGGTCCACGTCGACAATTACGACGTCTCTCGCGACGCCCTCCCCCTGGTCAGACAATCGGGCGCCCTCCTCTCGTCGATGGAAGACGGCGAATTCGGCCGACGCCCAGGCGACGTCGTCGTCGACTCGACGGTGCGTGCCGAGACCACAGATCGGCCCGACGATGGCAGCCCGGTGGTCCTGCGCGGTATCGCGTACGCCCCGATGCGGGCCCAGGTGTTGGCGGCGCGGGAACGCCGTGCAGCGCGCAATCTGCCGCCGCATTCACCCGCGCGAGTGCTGATTGTGATGGGCGGCACGGATGCCATGGGCGCGGCCGCGACCCTCGCCGCGGTCTGCCGCTCCGCCGCCGGTGTCGGGGAGCTCACGGTGATCGCTCCCCGTCAGAACTGGGATGCGGTGCGCGAGGTCGCCGGCCACGATGTCGAACTCATCGAACCGTCGATCGACTTCCTCGACCGGGCGGCCGATGCCGATCTGGTCGTGAGCGCCGCCGGCACCACGTCGTGGGAGCTGGTCTGCATCGGTGTGCCGAGCCTGCTCGTCGCGGTCGTCGAGAATCAGCGCGCCGGACTCGATGCCGCCGTCGCGGAGGGTGTGGCGCGCGGGCTCGGCACACTCGATGAGGTGCGCGCGCGTCCGGATGCAGCGGCATCCCGCATCGCCGATGCCATCGCCGCACTCCACGCGGGCGCGTCATGGTCTCCCCTCGGCCTGCAGAAGGTCGACGGGCGCGGTGCGGCCCGAATCGTGGACGCCTGGGAGTCGGCTCTCGAAAGCAGAATCGAGGGCGCCGATGCCTCCGTGAAGGCACGACCGGCGGCGCCCGACGACTCGCTGATGCTGCTGCGTTGGCGCAACGACCCTGTGACTCGGACCATGTCGCGCAGCCCTTCCGCCGTTTCGCTGCACGGGCACGAGACCTGGTTCCAGCGCGTCCTCGACGACGCATCGCGCGAGCTCTTCGTGGTCGAACGAGGTCACGTCCCCATCGGAACCGTGCGCTTCGACCAACACCGAACGGCGGAGTGGGAAGTCTCGATCACGATCGCCCCCGAGACCCGCGGGCACGGACTGTCCAGGCTCGTGCTGGCCGCCGGTGAAGAGGCGTTCCTGACGAAGCACCCGGATTCGAGGATCATCGCGGCGGTTCTACCCGACAATGTGCCCTCTCAGCGGCTGTTCCAGGGCCGCGGGTACGTTCTCGATCCCGCCAGGCGCGACGGCGAGTTCGACGTTCTGGTGCGTGGTGCCTTCAGGTAGAGCGCAGCCCGCTCTGCCGCACATGATCGGCCTGATCCACCGCGCCAGGCCCGAGACGTCCTCGTCTCGCGGAAACGGACTGAGCCCGCTGGTGCGGAGCGCTCCTCGCGCCTTGGTAGCGTGTGTTCATGTCCAATGCGCTGGGCCCTGTTGTGGCGGTGATTCCCGCCAGGGCGGGGTCCGTGGGCGTGGCGGGCAAGAACCTTCGCGAAGTGGGCGGAGTCACGCTCGTGGGACGTGCCATCGCCTGCGCTCGAGCAACGTCATCCATCGATCACGTCGTGGTCTCGACCGACGGCATCGAGCTCGCCTCGGTGGCCGAGCAGGCGGGTGCCGAAATCGTCACACGGCCCGCTGCGCTCTCGACCGGCACGGCATCGAGCGAGAGCGCGGTCCTGCACGCGCTCGATGCACTCGCTGAACGCGGGGTCGAGCCCAGCATCGTCGTGTTCATGCAGGCAACGAGCCCGTTCACCCGGCCCGTCGACATCGACGCCGCTGTCGACCGCGTACGCTCCGGTGAGAGTGACTCCATCTTTGCGGCCGTTGAGACGCACACCTTCATCTGGAGACTGGATGCCGACGGTTGCGCTCAGGGCATCAACCATGACCCGGCATTCCGGCCGATGCGCCAAGACCTCGAGCCGCAATACCAGGAGACAGGCGCCTTCTACGTGCTCAACGCAGCCGGCTTCCGGCGCAGTGGTCATCGGTTCTTCGGGCGCGTCGGAGTGGCGGTCGTTCCGAACGCCATCGACATCGACACCGAGGATGATCTCCGGCTCGCGGATGCCATCGCGCGCCTTTCCGAGACTGCGACGATGTCCTCCAGTCCTCGCGGTGGCATCACGGCGAATCCCTCCACACTCGGCCTTTCAGAATCGGCTCAGGACCTCGTCGACGACACGACCGAGCATGAGGAAGGCAGGATTGTCCGCTTGGCATCAGTCGAGGCGGTCGTCACGGACTTCGACGGCGTGCACACGAACGACACGCTTCAAGTCGATCAGAACGGCGTCGAATCTGTCACCGTCAATCGCCGCGACGGGTTGGGCGTGCGTCTGCTGCGCGAGGCGGGCATTCGCGTTCTCATTCTTTCCACCGAACAGAACCCGGTTGTCGGAGCGCGTGGTGCGAAGCTTCGTGTTGAGGTGCTTCAAGGCGTCGACGACAAGGGAGCCGCGTTGACACACTGGGCGGCGGAAAATGGCTTCCGGCTCGGTCGGGTCGCATACTTGGGCAACGACATCAACGATCTCGGTGCGCTTCGTGCCGTCGGCTGGCCCTTCGCGGTCGCAGACGCGCATCCTCTTGCCATGGCCGCGGCGCGACACGTGCTCTCGTCGCGAGGTGGCGCCGGCGCGGTGCGCGAACTCGCAGAGCTGATCCTCGAACAGAAGGCAAACTCATGACCGACACCGCCGTTCGCATCGGCTCTTCGCTCATCGGAACGGGCCATCCGGTCTACGTGATCGGCGAGATCGGGCTCAACCACAATGGCGACCTGGACATCGCGAAGCGTCTCATCGATGTCGCCGCAGATTCCGGCGCCCAAGCCGTGAAGTTCCAGAAGCGCACACCGGCGATATCCACGCCGGAGCACATGAAGAACACGCCGCGGCAGACGCCTTGGGGCGAGATGACCTACCTTGAATACCGGTACCGGGTCGAGTTCGATCATGACGAGTATGCGGAGCTCGGCGACTATGCCGACGAGCGTGGCCTGGATTGGTTCGCGTCCCCGTGGGATGTGCCTTCGGTGGAGTTCCTCGAAGAGTTGGACGTCTGCGCGTATAAGGTCGCTTCGGCCTCGGTGACTGACTCCGAATTGCTTGAGGCTATCCGAGCCACCGGAAAGCCAGTGATCCTGTCTACCGGTATGTCGACGATGGAGCAGATCGACCGAGCAGTCGCGGCGCTTCAGGGATCACCACTCGTCATCCTGCACGCGACATCGACCTACCCGCTTCCGGCCGCAGAAGCGAATCTGCGTATGATCAACACTCTCCGCGATCGTTTCGAGCCTGTCCCGATTGGCTATTCCGGACACGAGCCCGGGCTGCAGATCTCCCTGGCGGCGGTGACCCTCGGTGCGGTCGCCGTCGAACGACACATCACGCTCGATCGAACCATGTGGGGTAGCGACCAGGCAGCGTCTCTCGAACCGCAGGGTCTCGGTCACCTCGTGCGTGACATTCGTGTCATTGAGGAGGCCTTGGGTGATGGTGTCAAGCGCGTCTTCCCGGGCGAACTCGCCCCGCTCTCAAAACTCCGCCGGGTCGGTGCTTAACGAACTCGGCGTGAGCGGTTCGGGCAGCAGATCCGCCTGCAGCGGGAGCGGAGGAAGCTTCGCGGGGAGATGACTCAGGGGGTGCCTGAGGAAAACCGAGGGCGCGGCCGATGAGCCCGCATCCTGGGCGCCGTCAGGACGCCGGACGAGTCCGAGGACGGCGCCGGCCTTCCGGAGCGGAGCGCCGGCCCAGTATTGAATGAACGGACCTACTGATCGCCGGTTCCACCGGAGCGTTTCTCGCAGGTCTTCCGGAGCGAGCAGATACTTTCGCCCCAGTTCAGCGAGCGCAATCTGCCTGCGTACACCAGTGCCCGTCTCCTCGTGGAACTCGGGCCAGAGTTCACGTGTGCGTCGCGCCACCCCCGTGCTCAGGGTCCCGACAGAGACTTCCGGGCCATAAATCGCGGTCTCGGTCCCTTCAGCGGCGGCATATATCACGGCCGTCGACAGGAGGTTGGAGACGACTCGAGGGGCAGAACGAACGAGTGCAAGGATTCGACCGAGGAATAACGGATCGCGCCGCGAGCCGGCGCTTACGACGGTATGACCGAATCGTGTCCACACGTGGCGCTTTTCCGGACGATCGAGGTCCTCGGGGTGCAGACAGATGATTGCGGAACCCTCACGTTCCGCAATCTCCCGAGCGAAGGCGGACTCATCGTTGTCGAGCCTCACGATCCTGGTGTCGTGCGTGGGAAAGACCACGGTCGACTTCCTCTGATGGGGAACGTCCGTCGATGCGAGCGCGCTGAGATAGAGGAACGGCGCACCGATGGGCACGGTCTCGAAAGGGTCCGCGCTCGGGTCCCAACCACGCGCCGAATGACTCCAGACGAATCGACGAGCCGTTCGAGGAAGGCGCGCGAAGTCGGCGAAATGGACGAGTGATGGTGATGCCACCGTCCACCCGTGCTGGACCAGTCCGTCGATGTGTCGTATCGAATTCAGCCCAGCGTGACGGGCCAGAGCCGCGCTGTGACCGTAGTAGTGGTTCTGGATGTCCATCGGTGTCGGTCACCCATTGCCGAAGATGGCGTGGCGTGATTCCGGCACGTCGTACGGCACGAGGTCGTAAGGCGAACTGGCGAGCCGGAATAGTCCGGACTCGATGTCCTGGAGGGTCTCCTCGTATCCGGGAACCGGGATCACGTACGTTGGGCAGCCGAGAGCGGCAGACTCCCAGAGCGATGTCGAGAATGTGCCTACGCTCAATGCCGACCGGCCGATCGTCGTGAGCGTGTCATCCTCAGCAATCGCCACCTTCCCTGCAAGCCCAGCTGCGGCCAGCTCGTCCGCGATGATGAGGCGCTGTGCCGGATGCGGAGCCACGATGACCTTGAGATCCGGGCGCTCACGAACCAGATCCTGAACGAATGCGAGGATGCGCCGCAGAACTCGAGGCTGCGCGATGACGCACACATCCCACACGTGTTTCTCAGCGTTATGCAGCCGGCTGGCAGCGAATTCCTCCTGCTGCCGCGGCACGATTACATGCTCCTGATAGACGTTCGTCCGTGCGGCCCAGTACTCGGACCAGGCGTAGAGGCGCGTCGCTCCGTAGTGGGGAGTGGAGCCGAACCAGAAGCTCGGAGCGTAATGACTGGTCAGCGCGTACTGGATGTCCGACACCCGAGCACCTGAACGCTCCGCAGCCGCCGCGATCCCCGCCCACCAGTGACTCGACGCGATCAAAACCTCCTCGGGCTTCACCCTTTCGAACACCGGCGTCCAAAACTCCCGCTCCGCGAGGAACTTCGCAAGACGATTCCTTAAGTGATCCCCCAAATCCACACGAACGCCCAACGCTTCCGTCAAAGCCGCCTCAAACGGACGCGCATCGACCTCAGGAACACGTAGCTGTGACCACCTGCCCCGAAGGCTCTCGCGCCACCGATTAAACTCATAAAACGGGTACACCAGGTTCGTGTCGTCGACCTCCGGGTAACCCGTCGCCTCAGGCTGGACTACGAACAACGTCTCGTCATCCACGTGAGCCGCAGTCCGGTAACCGCTCTGCCCTCGACGCGCATAATCGAACACCACACGACGCGCACGAGGCGCCGTCGTCAAACGCTTCGGGCCGTCATATGCGTCCAGAGTCTGAGACCCGAGCGCCTCATTCGGACCCCACAACCCAGCCGCTTCGACAAGCTGAATAATCAGCGCTGATCTTCCGAGTTCCCACAGGTACACGCCATTGCGAGAAGTGATTTCGAACAGCCCCCGGGAGCGCTCGGCGTCGCAGATCCGCTCGAATATCTCGCCATAGCTGTACGGTGCGGATATTCGACGTTCAGACTGCGCATCACGGAGAACTACCCAGTCGTATTCACCCCGAATGCTCACCGTTGGGCGGTCCCGCGAGCCGTCATTTCGCACTTGAACGGTGCCAGCCTGATTGATCGCGTTACCAAAATTGTCGACTCCGGAAGTGACAGGGAACCATGGATGGCGTGCGATTTCGCGCCGAGTCGGCGCCGGCGGAATCGAGGAAAGCCGCCGCACAACCAACGTAATACCCCGTCGCGCAGCGGCTGTGGCGACTTGGCCGATTGACACCAACGTTGCGTTCGGCACGCCGATCGCTCGCGCGATCCCATTGTTATTCTGCGGACGTTGAACTCCTCCAGGAGTGTTCTGCTTCTCGGAAGACTCGGGTGAAGCCTCGGGGTGGGCCGATCGCTTAGCCGCTTCCCGCAACTGGCGGATCTTCCATATGACGTCTCCGGTGGCGCCCTTAGCGAAACGACCAAACTCACGGGCAGAAAGACGACGCGCCCCGCCGCTGGCAGCAAAGATCGCGTCTTGTACCGGTGACTCGCCATAGCCTGCGTCACGACGCAGGTATGGGAGTATTTCAAGATCGTGGCCCCTCGTGTTGGCCAGGTAGTGTCGATCATCTGACCCCGGCTCAGTTGAATAGGAGATAACCTCGGAGCCGCGCGCGTGAAACTCGATTAATATCCGTTCGCCGACGCGCTCGACCTTCGGCTCAGCAAGGCGCGTGCCGTCATCGACGTGGACATCATGCAACTCGGCCATGGTAGCCACGGTGACACGATGTCTGTTGCGGCCGCGTACTTTTCGATAACTGTGCCCGACCGAATCCATACTGACAAGTTCACCTCCGCGCGCAGAGAAAACCTCAATGAGGTCAATTGGCCGCCCAAGGGGACCGAGGAAACGAAGATACTGCTGGACCACAGCCTCAACACTGAATTCTCGATCAAACAGTTCACGAGCCCGATGTCCGAAACGCTCTCGAAGTACTGGATCGGCGGCAAGATGTGAGAGTCTGTCAGCGAGTTGCTTTACATCACCCAGCGGGACAATGTATCCGGATTCACCATCCAGGATTGCGTCTCGAGGTCCAAATTCAAAATCGAACGCGACGGCTGGCAACTGGTGATATGCGGCTTCAATAAGCGGATATCCGAACCCCTCCGACAGCGATGTAAGTAAAACGATGTCGGCCGAAGAATAGATCTCGGCTTCTGAACCGAATCCCGGCATATGCACGCGACCGGTAAGGCCGAGTGACTCGACCTCCTGGCGAACGGCGAGATAGTACGGGTTCAGCGGACTGATCGTGCCCCATAGGGTGAGATGAACAGATTCGTCAGGAATGAGAGCGAGTGCCCGAACAGCGTCCAACTGGTTCTTGCGGTGCTGAAACGAAGCAGGAAGCGCGATGTTGACAAACTGACGCTCTATCGGCTCGATCGTCGCCATTGCTGTTCCGGGAACGTTCGGGACAAACACCACGTCCGCATCATCGAAGAGTGGAACGAATTGCGGCCTGAGCCCCGAGGAGACAGTCTGAAGACGATCAATCGAGCCACGCGAGCCCAAAAGCATCTTCCATAATCCGTCATGGAATTGGTAATCGTTATGGATCTGCAGGACCGTCCTTACTCGGCGCTTGCTGTTACCCACTGCGTGGTGAAAGACGAACGCAGGAATCGGTGCCGTGAAGATGATCGTGTCGTCTTCGGATAGTAATGCATTGAGTTGCCGCAAGGACGCAAGCTGATTCTCCGTGAATCCATGACTGGCGGCCCCGAGCCGAGCGGTGAATACCGGGTGGTAGTTGCGATGCAGTAGCCGCCCGCCCTCGGCGGCCAGTGTCTGCAATGTGAACACCGGGACTTCGGGGTCAAGGGGCCAACCAGGTATGGCCACATCTGAGCCATCCGCATTACCGAGAAAACTCAGGACCGCTATCGGATAGCCAGCCCTATGCAAAGCGTTGGTGGTCTCGACTACTGACTTGTGATACCCAGTGGGCCCCGCGAGTTCGTTGACGAAGATCAGGATCATGCGGTGGTGAGCTGCTTTCCTTGGCCGTGCAGTGCCGGGACGTCGACACATAGAGTTTAGCTGCGCACACAGCCTCGCCTCACCCTGCGCCGAAGATGCTCCGACGAGAATCTGGCACGTCGTAGGGAACGAGGTCGTGCGGTGAGCTCGCAAGCCGGAAGAGTCCTGACTCAACGTCTGCGAGTGTGAACTCGTGGCCGGGGACGGGGATGACATACGTCGGGCAGCCGAGCGAGACCGCCTCCCACAGTGAAGTCGAATACCCTCCAACGGAGAGGACTGACTTCTGCACTGTGGTGAGAGTGTCGTCAGGAGAGATCGATACCTTGTCCGCCAGCCCCACCGCAGCAAGGTCACGCGGCATCTCGTGACGATTGGACGGGTGCGGCGCGATGACGACCTTGAGGTCTCCGCGCTCTCGCACCAGGCGGTCGACGAACGCCAGGATGCGGCGCTGCACCCGTGGCTGGGTAATGACGCAGACGTCCCAAATCAGATCGCCTGCTTCGCGACAGGGCTCAGCGTAGAGTTCCGGCTGTGGTCGAGGCACGATGACGTGCTCTTTGTATACATTCGTGCGCGCGGCCCAGAATTCCGACCACGCGTAGAAGCGCGTCGCTCCGTAATGCGGAGTACCTCCGAACCAGAAGGTGGGATGGTATTGACCGGTGTCTGCGTACTGGATGTCAGACACGAGCGCTCCCACCCGTCGAGCGGCCAGGCTCACACCGGCCCACCAGTGACTCGAGGCGATGAGCACCTCTTCGGGCTTGACCCGCTCGAAGACCGGCGTCCAGAAGTCGCGTTGGTCCAGAAACGCCAGAAGACGATTTCGCAGATGATTCCCCAGATCCACCCGGAGGCCCAGCGCATCGCTGAGCGCTTTCTCGAACGGACGTCTGTCGACATCGGCGGCGCGCAGCAGCGCGGCCTTACGCTCCGGGTTCTGCCGCCACTGCAAGAACTCGTGCATCGGGTACACCAGATTGTCGTCGTCGACCTCCGGGTATCCCGATGGGGTCGGATGGACGACGAAGAGCGTGTCATCGCCCCTGTGCGCAACGGTGCGATATGCGCTCTGGCCTCGTCGTGGATAGTCCAGCACGACTCGAGGTGCTGTCGGTGCTGCCGTCAGTCGCTTAGGGCCTCCGTAGACATCCTTCGCGGGTTCGCCAGTCGCGTTGTCTTTACTCCACATCCCGAGCGACTCGGCGAGTTGCAGAATGACGGCTGCGCGTCCCAGTTCCCACGGATACACGCCGTCTCGCGTGGCGATGTCGAACAGCCCGTGGTCCCGTTCGGCTGCGCAAATCCTCTCGAACAACTCTCCGTAGCCGAACGGCGGCTCCACTCGGCGTTCCCCCGCTCCATCCCGGAGAAGGACCCAGTCATACTCACCCCTGATGCTGACGGTCGGGCGTCTGACAGAACCACTGTTGCTGACTTCGAC
Source organism: Humibacter albus DSM 18994 (assembly GCF_000421825.1). Classification (GTDB taxonomy): domain Bacteria; phylum Actinomycetota; class Actinomycetes; order Actinomycetales; family Microbacteriaceae; genus Humibacter; species Humibacter albus. The sequence continues at coordinate 127,728 of NZ_ATXT01000017.1, read as the reverse complement.
GCCGCCTCGCTCATTGATGGGGCTGCCGAAGTTATCCATGCCCGACGTGACCGGAAACCAGGGATGTCGTGCGATCTCGCGCCGCGTCGGTGTCGCGGCGTTGACAGCCGACTTCAGTTCACGGTCACGGGAGTCCGCACGGTACCTCGACACCAGACCCGCGACCGAGGAGGTCTTCGAGTCGGCTGATGTCGTCATCTCCGAGCTCGCCCCGCCGCCGCTCTCTCGCAGAGATCGTGGCCCCTCGATCTGTTCGGATGCGCTGGAGGACTTGTCGTCGACGCGCTCGCTGCCGACCGGCAGAACTGGGGACGCGTCCGCGGGCGGCATCGTCGGGCGTGCGGGCTTGGCCAACTGGCGAAGCTTCCAGAGGATGTCTCGCGAGATCCGTACGATCATCGCCCTCGACATTTCTGCCCGTTCTCTACGAGTAAGCATCCTGGTTCCGCCGCTGGCCGCGAAGATCACATCGAGGCCGGAGGTCGTGCCTTCGCCTCGACTTGCACCTCGGCACAGGTACGGCAGCACCTCGAGTCTGCTGCCCTTCGTGTTGGCGAGGTAATGCCGGTCATCACTCTTCGACGTGGTCGCATACGAGATGACCTCATCACCTTCCGCCTCGAATTCGATGCGGGTTGCGCCGCGCAATCGTCTTACCGAAGCCGCCATCACGCGTTCGCCGTTGTCGACCTCGATGTCGTGCAGCTCGAGCGTCGAGCGCACTGTAACCCGATGCCGCCCCCGGCCTTTCACCCGGCGATGACGGTGCCCGATCGCCTGCGTCGCGACCGGGTCTCCCCCGTCGGTCGAGAAGGCGTCGACCACGTCCAGCGAACGGCCTACAGGACCAAGGAGCCCTCGGTATCTCTCCGTGACTGCATCGGTGCTGAACCGCTCCTCGAACAACTCGCGCGCACGGGCTCCGAAACGAGCACGCAAAGCGTGGTCCGCAGCCACCGATGCGAGCCTGTCGGCGAGTTGCTCGACTTCACCCATCGGGACGATGTATCCAGACGCACCGTCTTCGATCGCCTCTCGCGGACCGTGCTCGAAGTCGTAGGAGACGGTCGGCCTTCCGTGATACATCGCCTCCACGAGCGGGTAGGGGAACCCTTCCGACAGCGAGGTCATCAACACGATATCGGCAGTCGAGTAGACATCGGCCTCCGCCCCGAACCCCGGGGTGTGCACGCGACTCGCGACGCCGAGCTCCTGGGCGAGCCGCTCGACCGAAACGAAGTACGGATTGCGACGACCGTTGTTCCCCCAAAGCGTGAGATGAACGCGCTCATCCTCGATAAGTGCGAGGGCCCGTACTGCATCCAACTGATTCTTGCGGGGCTGGAAGGACGCCGGCAATGCGATGTTCACTCCATCGTGAGGTGCGAGCGATATCGGCCGACCGTGGTGCCCAGGGAAGTTAGGGACGAAGACGACGTGACTCGAATCGAACAGCGGGGTGAACTGTGCACGCTGGCGATCCGACACCGTCTGGAGACGATCGATGGATGCTCTCGACTCCGTGAGCATCTCCCACAGCCCATCGTGAAAGCGGTAATCGCTATGGATCTGCAAGACGGTCTTCGCACTTCGGGGTGCGCCGCCCAACGCGTGATGAAAGACGTAAGCGGGAATCGGCGCGGTGAAGAGGATTGTGTCTTCTTCGGTAAGCGCTGCATTGAGCTGACGCAACACGGCGAGCTGGTTTTCGGTGAACTCGAATGCTGCCGCCCCCAGGCGCGCCGTGAAGACTGGATGATAGTTGCGGTGCAACAGCCGTCCACCGTCGGCCGGAAGGGTCTGCAACACGAACGCGGGGATACCTGCGTCCAATGGCCAGCGCGACAGCGCACGGGCCGAACCGTCCGAAGTGCCGAGAAAGCTCAGGATCGCGAGCGGATACCCCGCCCGATGTAGCCCGTTCGCCAACTCGACCACCGACTTGTGATACCCCGTCGTGCCGGAGAGTTCGTTGGTGCAGATCAGAATCATTCGAAGTGTCGTCTTCTCGAGGGGAGCCCGTACCGGGCTTCGGCAAGTGAAGCCTAGCCATGGCGAGGTCAGCGGGTCGCGCGCCTCAGACGCGGGCCTTGCGCATTGCCGCGACGGCGTCCGTGCCGAGATGAATGGCCGCGCGCGGAATCGAGAGGCCTTCCTCTGCACGGAGTACCCGCCAGACAGCACGGATCGCGCTCCAGCGTCGGGCGGAATGAGAGCCGGGCTGGGCAGCACGGTACAGCGCAAGAGGCTCGTCGATACCGACCGCTTTTCCGCCATCACGCAGGATCCGCAGCCACAGTGCCCAATCCTCTGCACCGGGGATATCGGGCATCGACACGGGACCGGTCTGGTCGAGATCGACCACGGCGGTCAGGCATCCGATCACGTTGCTGTGCAGCAGTTGCGCGTGGGTTAGGTCGGCGCGGGCATGCACCACGCGTCCGTTCGGCCGGAAGCCGATCGCTTCTCCGTCGAAGTCGGCATCGACGCGGTAATAGGCGCTAAAGAGCAGCGTCGCACCGGTCGTTGTCGCCGCATGGAGTTGACGCTCGAGCTTCATCGGAAGCCAGAGGTCGTCGGAGTCGCAGAACGCCAGGTAGCGGCCTCGTGCCTCGACTATTCCGCTGTTGCGAGCCACGGCCGGACCGCCGCTCACCTGTCGCTGGATGACCCGCACACGTGCGTCATCGCGAGCGAGTGCCTCGGCGATCGCCACCGTGCCGTCGGTGGAGCCGTCGTCGATGATGATCAACTCAAGGGAGTCCACACTCTGATCAAGTACGCTTTGAGCCGAGTCACGCAGGGTCCGCGCGCTGTTGAACGCCGGCATGACCACCGTCGTAACCGGATGCGCACCCGTCTCAAACGTCACGGAGAACGATCGTAGCCACGCGAGGCTGAAGACGTACCCGGCCGAATCCGTATCCAGGTGTGACGGGGAACTAGGAAAAGAGGAACCGAGCTTGACCGATCCGAAGCCGGGGGTGGCGCTCGCGCCGCGCCTGACCTCTGAAGAGGCGGAAGCGCTCGCGCGTCAGTCGTCACTGCGACAGATGGGCGTCCGTCCTCCGCTCGGTCATTACATTCGCGCACTGTGGGGCCGACGTTCATTCATCTGGAACCTGTCATCATCGCGGGCCTACGTGCGCAACCAGGGCTCGTATCTCGGCCAGGCCTGGACGGTGCTCAGACCGATCCTCGACGCGGCGACGATGATCATCATCTTCGGGTTCGTGTTCCACGGCAGCGCGCCAGGCATTCAGAACCGGGCTGCGTTCATCGTCATCGGTTCGTTCGCGTACGGTCTGTTCCAGGGCATCGTGATGGCGGGCATTGGATCGATCCGCAACGATCTTCAACTCATTCGATCTCACCAATTCCCCCGAGCGGTCGTACCACTCGCATCGGTCATGACAGAGACCGTGCTCTTCGGACCCATCATGATCGCGATGGTGGTCCTCGTTGTCCTGACAGGATTCCTGCCCGACATGGGCGGCCCGGTCTATCCGCACTGGTCGTGGCTCTTGCTGCCGGTTGCGGCGGCCCTGCTCGCGATGTTCTCGGCAGGCGTGGCGCTCTTCTTCGCCCGGCTCGGCGCAAGGACGCCCGACATCGCCAACGTCGTTCCCTTCTTCCTCTCGCTCGGCCGCTTCGCATCGGGCGCCACGTTCTCCATCGCGGGCCTGACCGCAGCGGGGAGTTGGTTCCGTCCTCTGCTGCTGTACCAGCCCGTCCAGGTCTTCCTGGAGCTGTTCCGATCGGTATTCGGCAACGAGCCGCTCATCCCGATGAGCCCCGGCCTGTGGCTGCTCGCAGCGGTGTACGCCGTGGGGGTCTTCGTCATCGGATTCCTGTTCTTCTGGGGTGCAGAGGAGTCGTACGGCCGTGACTGACGACATCGACTACGAGATCGACGCGGATAATCTGCCCAAGCGGATGAAGAAGCGACCGCTGGGCGCCCCCTCGGTCATCGTCGACGACGTGCACATCACCTACCGCGTCTTCGGTGCCCGCAAGGGCAGCACCACCCAGACGAAGACGCCTTTACTCAATCGCGCCATCAGCCTTGGCCGCCCCGATACAGGGCCGATCACCGAAGTGCGTGCGGTGCGAGGGGTGTCCTTCGTCGCGCGGCACGGCGAGTCGATCGGCATCGTCGGGACCAATGGATCCGGCAAGTCGACACTCCTTCGCGCGATCGCGGGTCTGTTGCCACCAACCAAAGGCCGTGTTTTCGTCTCTGGCGAGCCGGCCCTTCTTGGCGTGAACGCAGCCCTGCTGCCCAGGCTGACCGGCGAGCGGAACATCACGATCGGTGGCCTGGCACTCGGTCTGAGCATGCGACAAGTGCGCGAACACACTCCAGAAGTGGCAGAGTTCGCAGAATTGGGCGACTTCCTTTATCTGCCGATGAGTTCGTACTCGTCCGGCATGGGCTCTCGCCTGAGATTCGCGATCTCTACGATGCAAACGCCAGACATCCTCATGATCGATGAGGCGCTGGCAACGGGCGACGCCTCGTTCCGCAAGAAGAGCACCGAACGCATTGAGCAGATCCGCGACAACGCCGGCACGGTCTTCTTCGTCTCACACTCGCTCGCGTCCATACGCGTGATGTGCACCCGGGTGCTGTGGATCGACAAGGGGTTGCTCGTCGCCGACGGCGACGTCGACGAGGTCTGCGACGCATATGACGCCTTCGTCAAAGGCCGCACCGGCGCCTCGGCCGGTGCCAACCTCACATGAATGAAGAAGTGCGCGACACAGTTTCAGTCGAGCCCGAAGTCCTGTCGAACACACCGCCCCTGCCAGAATGGACGTCATGAGCTCGGCCGCCCCTTTCCGTCAGGACGGGTCGACCATCGGTGACGTCTGCATCGTCGTTCCGCTGTACAACGAGGCGCCCGTCATTGGCGGCGTGATCGCCCAGTTGCGCAAGCACTTCGCGCATGTGGTATGCGTCGACGACGGAAGCCACGATGGCTCCGGAGCCATCGCCGCGCGCGCCGGCGCGCGCGTGCTGCGGCATCCCGTGAACCTGGGACAGGGAGCCGCGCTGCAGACGGGCATCTCTTATGCCAGGGATATCTCCGGCATCGCCTATCTGGTCACCTTCGACGCAGACGGTCAGCACCGCATCGAAGACGTGCTCGGCATGCTCGAGCTGGCGCGAGCGAGCGACCTGGCCATTGTGTTCGGGTCCCGGTTCCTCGACAATCGCACGAAGGCCGGGTGGGCCAAGCGCATCGTTCTCAAGACCGCCGTCTGGGTCACGAACAAGACCACCGGCTTGAGGCTAAGCGATGCGCATAACGGTCTGCGTGTCATCCGTGCGGATGCCGCCCGCAAGGTCAATCTCGTGCAGGACCGCATGGCGCACGCGACGGAGATCGTGCTTCAGCTGTCGCGCACGCGGCTGCCGTGGGGTGAGTACCCGGTCGAGGTGCTGTACACCGAGTACTCGAGGGCCAAGGGGCAGTCGCTCTGGAACTCGATCAACATTCTCGTCGATCTGCTCATCCGTTAGGACCCAGCCATGTTGATCAAGATCATCCTGGTCGTCGGCATCATCATCATCGGCGTGCTGCTGGCCCGCCCGGCGAGCGGCGACAGACACCTCGCCCTGCGGCGGCTGTTCATGGTGTTCCTCGTCGCGGTCGCGATCGTGGCGGTTCTGCTGCCGAACTGGCTCACCTCGCTCGCGCACCTCATCGGGGTCGGACGCGGAACGGATCTCCTGCTCTACGTTCTCGTGATCGCGTTCCTCGTCTTCGTCTCGACGACCTATCGACGCAACGTGCTCCTCGATCGCAAGATCACGCTGCTGACCCGCGCCGTGACTCTGGCCGAGGCGCGAGCGGAGGATGCCGAGCGGAGCGCGCTCGGCGCCGAGCAGGAGTCGGACGGCTCCGAACCGTCCGGCGGCGCGTGACAGTCGATCAGGGGCAGGCCGTGATCTTCAGCAACCGAGCTGACCCCTCGCTGTCGACTTCGGATGCCACTCCCGCCTTCACCAGTCCGAAGAGACCCGAGTATCCCGCGGTGAAATTGAACCCGTAGCCCGTCTTGCCCGCGTCCTTGGCGAACCTGCCGAAGTCCAGCACGTATTCGACGTGAAGTGCGCGAACGGCCGCACACACGGCCGGGTCGGACTTCGCCTTGTTCAATCCCGCGTTGATGACGCCGGCGTAGGGCGAGATTCGTGCACCGAAGTGCGGCGTGAGCACAGGCCGGTCGGCCAGTGCGTAGGCGTACGCGGCGCCGGTCCAGGGGTCGCCGGCGATGAGCACCGATCGCGGCACCTCGGAGGGGAGGCGGTCGATGAGCGTGCGCTCGTCAGTGGAGAGCACAGGCGCCTTGGCGCCTGCCGTGTAGGTCACGCGCGTCGCCTGCACCTGATACCACATGGCCCAGTTCTGCGTCGCAACCACGAGCACGATGACCCCGATCACTCCGAGCGTCGCGACCAGCGCGCCGCCTCGGCCAGCGACAGTACTCGTCTGCGCGGCATCGGCATCCGTTGCGGAAGCACCTCGTGCGCGCACGTAGGAAGTCACCAGCTGCCACAGCCACACGGCGCCGACAATGGCGACAGGGATGCTGACGACCGTGAACAGCGCGTACAAGCGTGGCGGATCTCTGTAGAAGAGGCCGGTGATGATCCAGCGCAGCTTCCACGACGGAACCGACGCGGCGACGCCGAACAAGAAGAGGCCGATCGCCCAGCTGCCCAGGTACCACCGCTTACCGGGCGTCATCGCCAGGCGCACCACACCCAGCACGGTGAGGATGCCTGCTGCGATCGCCAGCGGTGCGCCCGACTTCGAGTAGGTGACTGCCTCCCACAGTGCCGCCTGTGGGCTCGTGTAGTTGGCCCAGGGCGTCGTGGATCCGAGACGCCCCTCGTAGATCCACACCGCGGCGAGTACGAGCAGCACGACGCCGAAGGCGACCCAGACGAGAACCTTGGGCGCTGGCGTGCGCAGCGTGTGCACTAGACCGACGACGAGCACGGCCAGGAGCGGGACCAGCAGTGCGGCCCACGCGAACACGACGGCCGGTTGGGCGAGCCCGATCGCGATGAGCGCCACGACCAGGAGCCAGCCGTGCGCGATGGCCTGCTTCCACTCGAGCCGGAATCCGTGCTGCAGAACCTTTGCCCCGAGCGTCAGAGCGAGCGGGAGAAACGCCAGTGCCAGGAAGTACGGATAGAGCACCCCGAACGTCAGCATCAGGAGCGGAAAGCCGGGCACGGCCGCGGCGAGCACGCCAGCGGCGACGAGCGCAGCACGGCTGCGCGGAACCAGCGTGCGTGCCAGCAGGATAACGCTCCCCGGCCAGGCGAAGGCGGCGATCACCACGTTCGTTACGTTGGCGCCGACCGGAATGGCGACGCCGGTGGTTTCGACCACCAAAGAGGTCAGCGAGTGCCAGGCCGCCGGATAGAACGCGTGGGTTCCCGGCGGGAGCACGAGCTGATCGATGTGGAAGGAGGACGCATTGCCGGTGTCCTCGATGAAGCGCAGGGCGTTCAGATGGAAGACAGCATCGAACGTCTGCGAGATCGAGTCCGGGGAGACGAACGCGACCATCGTCTGGGCCACGATGACGATCGCAGGAACTCCGATCGCCGCCGCCAGAATCCACGGCGTCGCCTGCTCGGCGACCGGGCGTGGAACGGAATTCCTCCGCTCCGGTCTGCCCCTGCGCACGATCAGCAGGTGCACGGCGGCCACGAGAAGGATCACGATGAACGCGGCGAGGAACACCCACACGGGAGACCAGTCGACGTGAATCCAGGGAAGCACGATCGCGAGCATCGCAAGCAGCGCCACTGTGACGGCGGGCGCCGCCGCGTAGAGCCTGACCCCGCGCAAGCCGGCAGCCGCTCCCAGCAACGCTCCGGGAACATAGAGGATCGCCAGCGCGGCGATGAGGGCGGGCACTGCTTCGATCCAGGTCACGACTGTTCGGCCTCCGGCCGGATCCGTTCACCTGCGCCGGATCGAGCCGCGCCGGCCCGCGCGTTCCAGGCGGACTCCACCATCTCGGACAACGAGTACCGCGAACGCCAGGCAAGCTCGCGCGACGCGCGCGAGACATCCGCGACGACGCTCGCCGGATCGCCTGGCCGCCGCTCCGACACGACGGGGTGCAGCAATCGTCCCGAGGCCGCGGCGACGGCGTCGATCACCTCGCGCACGCTCGCGCCGGTGCCCGTGCCGATGTTGTACACGTCGTGCTGCAGTCCGCCGCGCAGCGCTCCCAGCGCCGCGAGGTGCGCCTCAGCGACGTCAAGCACGTGCACGTAATCGCGCACTCCCGTGCCGTCGCGGGTCGCGTAGTCGTCGCCGTAGATGATCGGCGGCTCGCCACGAAGAACGCGCTCAATCGTAATGCTGAAGAGGTTGCCGACCTGCTCGTCGCCGAGATCGGGCCAACCGGCGCCGCCGACGTTGAAGTAGCGCAGGCTCACCGACGGGATGCCGGCTACCGCCGTCGCGGCACGCACCAGCCATTCCCCCGCGAGCTTGGTCTGGCCGTAGGGATTGATCGGCGCGAGCGGCGCATCCTCCCCCACCGGTTCGTCGGAGACTTCGCCGTAGACCGCCGCGGACGACGAGAACACGAACGCCTGCACGTCGGAGTCACGGATGCCGGCGAGCAGGTTGGCGAGCGAGTCCAGGTTCTGCCGGTAGTAGCGTTCGGGCTCCTGCACCGACTCCGGGGCGCTCTTCAACGCGGCGAAATGCAGCACGCCCGTGAGGCCATGCTCCCGCACGATCTCGTGGATCTCATCCTCGGCCGTTGGTGAGGCGAGGTCGGTTTCGAGCAGCGTTGCTCCGTCAATGCGCTCTCGTCGTCCGGTCGACAATCTGTCGACCACGACGACCTCGTCACCGCGGTCGAGCAGAAGGCGGACCACGTGGCTGCCGATGTAGCCCGCTCCGCCCGTCACGAGAACAGACACCCGGCGATTGTATTAGTCGAGGGCTCTGTCCCAGGTGAGAGTCGCCCCGGTGAGCGGGCCAGAGGCGGATGCGTACCCGCGACGCCCTACTATGTTGCGATGGCTGTACGGGTACCCGACCCGCATGTCCGCGCCCTCTGCGGCGCATCCATCTGTGAAAGCACGAGGTACCGACGAGTGAATCCGGCGACGCGCCGATGGTGAGCGCACGAAGCATCACGCGCTCATTCAGCGGATACGGTCTGTCAGTGATCACCGGCGGCATCATCAGCGTCGCCGTCATCCCGGTCGTCATCATCGTCGCGGGCGCTCACACCTGGGCGACCATCGCCGTGGCTCAGGGCGTCGCAGGTTTCGGCGTGGTGCTCGTGGGCGCCGGCTGGGGCGTGACGGGGCCCACTGAAGTGGCGAGCATGGACGCCCCGGAGCGCGGCCAGTCCTACATCGGGTCTCTGGTGAGCCGCAGCTGGCTGCTCATCGGCGTCGGGGCGGTCTGCACCGTGATCACTCTGGTGCTCCTACCGCAGCAGCCTCTGATCGCCGTGGTGACGCTCATCGCGGCGCTTCTGCCCGGGCTCTCGGGCGGCTGGTTCTTCGTCGGCGAATCGAGCCCCCTGCGCTTCCTGTTCATCGAAACCATTCCGCGGCAGGTCGGTTCCGTCGTCGGTGCACTGCTCCTGTTCTGGACGGGCGACGCGCTGTGGTTCGTCGGATTCCAGCTGGTCGGCGGTGTTGCGGCGACCGCGATCGCGAGCTCGAGCATCCTGCGCCGGTATCCCGGATGGAGCCTCGACCTCTCGCTCGTGCGCGCGATCACTCGTATGCGTTCGCACCTGCCGGCCGTGTCCATGTCGGCTGTGTCGACGCTCTACGTGAACCTTCCGATCGTGGTCGTACAGATCTTCTTGCCCAGCTTCACGGCCGTGTATGCGCTCGCGGAACGCATCATGCGCCTCGCGCTCTACGCGACCCGGCCATACGTGCAGGTATCGCAGGGGTACGTCCCGAGAAAGGACCCGGCCGAGCAGCTGCACAGGGCGAGACGTATCACGATGCTGACGATCTACCTCGGCATCGTCGGGGGAGTGCTGTATGCGGTGCTGGCGCCGTGGGCGGGCCTCGTACTCTCGGGCGGAGAATTATCGATCTCGTATCCGATCGCGATCACGATGGGCTTCGCATTGGGCGCGATGCTCATCTCGCAGGTGACGGGCTTCGCCGTGCTCACCACTTACCGCCTGACATCCGCTCTTGCATGGAGCACTGTTGCGGGTGCCATTATCGGGGTGTTCTGCCTGATCCCGGCCGCGCTGGGTTTCGGTCTCATCGGCGTCACGTCTGCGCTTGCGTTGTCTGAAATCGTGGTATTGGTCTATCAGCTCATCGTGGTCAAACAACGAATCTTCAGGGTGGCATCGTGACGATCGACATCATGATGCCGTTCTACGGCGATCCCGAACTGCTCCGGGAGGCCGTGCGCAGCGTGCTGGCCCAGACCTCGCCCGACTGGCACCTCACGGTGCTCGACGACTGCTTCCCGGACCTCGCACCGGGCGAATGGGTGCTCGGCATAACGGACCCGCGTGTCACGTATGTCCGTAACTCGGAGAACCTGGGAGTCACCGGCAATTTCCAACGCTCGGTCGACCTCTCCCGGGCCGATCACGTCGTGATCATGGGGTGCGACGACCTGATGCTCCCCAACTACGTCGAAGAGCTCGAGAAGGCCATCGCCAGATTTCCTGAGGGTTCGTATTACCATCCAGGCGTTGACGTCATCGATGCGAGAGGCCGATCGGTGATGCCACTTGCAGACCGGCTCAAGGCAGTGCTGCGCCCAAAGGTCGCCGACATCGCCGAGTTACGCGGAGAGCCCTTGGCGGTTGGGCTTCTGCGAGGCGATTGGGCGTACTTCCCTTCGATTTGCTGGCGTCGAACAGAACTGATCCACCGGGGATTCCGACCGGAATTCGAAGTGGCCCTCGATCTCGCTTTGCAACTCGAGATCTTGATGGACGGCGGTTCCCTCGTGCTTTTCTCGGCGACTACTTTCCGCTACCGCAGGCATTCGGCGAGCGTGTCGTCGTGGACCGCTGCGAACGGCGCTCGGTTCGAGGAGGAGGCGGCACTGTTCGCGGAAGCCACCGAGGCAGCGAACCGCTTGGGCTGGAGGCGAGCCGCTCGTGCGGCACGTGTTCATGTGACGTCCCGGCTGAACGCACTCACGAACCTCGTCGGGGCGGTTTCCCAGCGGGACGGGGCGGGCGTGCGCGCGCTGCTCGGACACGCCTTCCGGTAGGCCGGCTCAGCGCCCGCGTCTCGCCCTGCGATACGCAACGAGAATGGCGCGCACAAGCATCCAACGCGCCTTCATTACCGTGCCGAGATCTCGAGGGCGAGAGGGTGACGTGTTCGCATCGTGCAGTCGTCTCAATACCGTGATTTGCTCGACGTGCGCGATAGATCGGTCCGCATTGCCGCATAGTGCGATCCAAAGGTCATGGGATTCCGTGAGAAACGCGGGAAACGGGAGAATGCGGCTTCTCGCGGACGCTGTCATCGCCATCGCGCACCCGAAGTAGGGCATAGAACCGGTCAGAACTCCGAGCAAGTTGCGTATTCGGTGAGTCGAGGTCGACGCGGTCAGATTCCAGTCCGTGCCGCCCAAAGGAGTCGGCAGCGGCGCTCCGTCAGGATACAAAGCGAGGTTCGACGCGACGACATCGACTTGCTGCAGCGCTGCAACGAGCACATCGAGTCGCCCGGGCACCCACACGTCGTCCTGATCGCTGAGCAGAATGGCCGCTCCGTCCGCGCGTTCCAGCGCCTCCCCGAAGGTCGAGACGTATCCCCTGTTGTCCGCATGCACGAAGACCCGGATGCGCGGATCCCCCATGCCCGTGACGACTGCCACAGTTCCGTCGGTCGATGCATCGTCGACGACGAGGATCTCGCCATCGGACGGGAGTTGATCGAGGATCGACCTCAACTGTTCCTCGACGAACCGTTCTCCGTTATACGTGGCCATGCAGACGCTGACGCTGACCGGCACCCGCTCACTCACCGGGAGCCTCGCCAGCGGGCTCGAGAAGACGCTCTCTGCGGGAAAGCTCGCTGCGCAGCACGGAGAACTGGTAGACGGCGACGATCGCCTCTGAGACGGCGACGGACCATGCGACCAGGACGGGGAGCTGAAGAACAGCGAAGAGGATGATCAACGGCGCGCCTGCCAGGGCGCCGACGACTGTCGAGGCCGCGAGCGATCGCTCCCGGCCGACCGGAACGAGGCATGCGTAACCGATCACGGCGGACGATGCGACGAACACGAATGCGGCGCCCAGCGGGATGCTCAACGCGAGCGGCACGTCGATCTCTCCCCCGGAGAGCAGCCAGGCGAGAGGTCGCGTGAGTGCGGCTACGAGAGCACCTCCGAGAATGCCGAACCCCAGCCCCGCCCAGGTCGCATATCTCATTCGGGTGAAGGAGCGCCGTTCGCCGGTTTCGGGCACCCACCCTTGCAAGAACTGCTGAACAGGCGAAAAGGCCACGTTCGCGTACCGGAAGAAGCGGTCGGCCAGCGCGTAGACCGGCACGAATCCCGGCAGGAAGGTCTGAATCGACAGCAAGGGAAGGTTCACATAGAGGCCGGAGGTGAGTGCGCTCGTCACAGCGTGACGTTGACCGGAGAGGCTTGCCGCGGCTGCTCGTGGCGACGTGCGCCCTCGGATCCTTGCGCCCGAGCCGTGAAGCACGACGAAGGCATCCAACGCCACGGCCACCAAGCTGCCCGCCGCCTGCAACAGGAGAAAGGCGATCAGGCTTCGAGTGGTCACCGCCGCGACGAGGCCGGCTAGTGTGCCGACGAGCGTGGGCAACGAGTCGTAGACAAAGAGCCGCCACGGTCTCCCTTCGCCGACGAAATACCAACTCGCTCCGAGGAACGGAAGCAAATACGTGACAGATCCCACGACTGCGACGGTGACATCGCCCCTGGTCAGGAAGACGAGCACGATCGCACCGATGACGACGCCGACCACAAAGAGATAGGAACGTGCGATCAGTGACTGGGCATACAGGTCTGGTCGCGCCGCCTTCGAGGCTGACGCCACGGCGGATGGCCCCGTGGCGCCCCAGCCGAACGCGACAAGAATGCCCACCAACTGACTCGTCGCCTGCACGACGGCAAGAGAGCCCCATTCCGCAGCGCCGAGCGACCGGACGAGCAACGGAATCGTGACTATGCCGAGCACCGTGCTCGCCGCCACAGGTACAGCGAATCCGGCAATCCGCTTTGAGATACTGATAAGCGCGCGCGGGGCCACTGGTCTTCCCCTCGAGTTTCGGACCACCAGAGTCTACGGGCTCTCATGATGCGATCCGGCGCAAGACCCAGGCTGAATCAGGAGCACGATGGACGAGCATGCCGGCTTCGGGACTGTGGCAATGGCCGCATACAATCCGGATCCTGAGCTCTTCGCGCGACAGCTGAGAAGCATCCGGGACCAGACGCACCGAGACTTCGAGTGTTTGATCTCCGCCGACGGACGACCAGACCGCGTTGAGGAGCTCGTTGAAGCGGCACTCGGGCACGATGAACGGTTCAGGGTGATCGGATTCGACGATCGTGTCGGTTTCTACGGCAATTTCGAACGGGTGCTCGCTGCGGTGCACCCGGAATCGAACTGGGTCGCGCTCAGCGACCAGGATGACTACTGGTATCCGAACAAGCTCGAGACGCTCCTCCCCCATCTTGCCGACCACTCGCTGGTCTCCGGCCAGGCCAGGGTGGTGGAGTATCCCTCCGACCGCGTCGTCTCAGCCGATACCCGACGACTCGATCTGACCGTCCCGTACTTCACGCTTACCAACCAGTTCACGGGCGGCATCTGCGTATTGCGACGCGAGGTACTCGCCACCGCCCTGCCGTTCCCTCGCATGGCAACACCATCTGAGGTGCACGATCACTGGTTGGCCCTGTGCGCCGCGACACAATCGGGAACTCTAGTCACCAGTGACATCGTGCAGGACTACGTGCAGCACGGCGGCAACGCGATCGGCGAAATGTTGTCGGATGCAAGCAAGGTCGATCCCGGCTCGAGTTGGGCGACCGTGCGGTCGATCTCCGACCGCTACGAAGGCGGCCACGGCCCACGGGCGGTCGCGAGATCAGTCTTCAAGGTTTCGGTCGGCTGGCGTCAGCTCATGGTCGAGACCCTGGCGTTGCGCGCACCCCGCTCGACGGCGATCGGGCAGCTCGTGGCGCTCTATGGCAGACAGCGCCGGCTGGTGCACACGTTCCGTTTCCTCCGCGAAGCACGCCGCCGAGACCTCGTCGCCGCACGGAGCGTCGTCGAATATCTCGGCGGATGGATCGCCGGCTGGTTCATCGGCGGCAGGTCGATGGGTGTGCCAGAGCGCTGATCGGAGCAAACGTCAGGCTGTGAGCCTTGGCCGCTCGATTCGTTGCCCGCGCCACGAAACTGATGCGGCAATATCGTTCAGATCGCTAGGGATGCGGCCCCCGGTACCCCTTCGTCCGTCTCGCCATCCGCGTCTCAACACCGTGAACAATGCACGCCTCGGGCGGGCAAAGGCTACCGCCACCACGAAATGGGCGATATCGCGGTCGCGCTCCCGGCGGAGGAGATCGCCTGCGATTTTTCGGTAGCGCCGCGTGACAATGGCACGGTTGCGCGCACGGTAGTAGTAGCGGAAAGGGGTGCTGAGAGTCGTGCTCACCCTGCGGCCGAATACGGACATGGATTGGAAATGTCCGAGTTCGTGCGGAAGATCCAGCCCCGGCGCCGCCACAGAGGTGAGACCGGCGGCCAACACTCTGAGATAGAACTCCACGTCGACGAGGTCGATGAAGAGTCCTTCGTCGAAGGTGCCGATTCGCTCGAGCGTCGAACCGGTGATGAGCATCCCCGACTGAATCGGACGCAACGCCTCGGGCACGCCGGGGGCCACCTCGGCCCCCGTCTGGTCGACGCCGGCAAATGTGGCGGGAGCGACGATCCCGACAGATAGACCAGCGTCTTCGGATTGGCGGAGCGCCTCGAGAAGCCTCGCCACAAATCCTTGAGGCAGGCTGCTGTCCTGATCGAAGGTGACGACGACATCGGCTGCGGTCAGATCGGCTGAGTCGATCCCCGAGTTGAGCGCTGCCGCTATGCCTGAGTTCTCGGGCAGCATCACAAGACGGGCTCCCGCCGCAGATATCTCGGCGAAAACCTGCTCGAAGCCGTCGCCACTGCCGTCGTCGACGACGATGACGTGATCGACCTGCTCCACGATCTCGGCAACGTTGTCCACCACATCGCGGCCAGGCCGGTAGACCGACACCACTGCGACCACGCGACGCTCTGGAGGAGTAACCACGAATCGATTCTTCACCACTCTCGCGAACGTTCTCGCTCACCGGCTGCGCTGCCACCCGGATCGTCCGCCATCGCCCGGTAGAATCCGGGACATGCCCACGGCCCTCGAGCGGACGCTGATCGTCATGCCTGCGCTCAACGAAGAACCCAACGTCGGGGCGGTCGTCACCGAGGTTCTCGCCACGCTCCCGGGTGTGTCCTGCATCGTGATCGACGACGGATCCAGCGACAACACGGCACGCGAGGCGAGCCGTGCGGGAGCCGAGGTCGCCCAGCTGCCGTTCAACCTCGGCGTCGGCGGCGCCATGCGTCTCGGATTCCGGTTCGCTCTGGAGCACGGGTACCGCAACGTTGTGCAAGTGGATTCCGACGGTCAGCACGATCCGTCGGAGGTCACGACCCTCGTCGAGGGCCTCGAACAGGCGGACATCGTCATCGGGGCCCGGTTCGCGGGCAAGGGTGCGTACGTCGTCAGAGGCCCGCGACACTGGGCGATGTCCTTCCTCTCGGTCGTGATGAGCCGGGTCGCTCGCACCAAGCTCAGCGACACCACGTCGGGATTCAAGGCGATGGGCCCGCGTGCCGTCGCGCTGTTCGCGTCCAACTACCCGGCCGAATACCTCGGCGACACGATCGAGGCCCTGCTTATCGCGGCCAAGGCGGGGCTCACGATCACGCAGGTGCCGACAGAGATGCGCGAACGCGCCGGTGGAACGCCGTCACAGAACCCGATCAAGTCGACGGTTTACCTGGCTCGTGCCGCCCTCGCGCTGCTCGTCGGCCTCATCCGGCCAGCGACACCCGTTCCGGGAGATGCCTCATGACCACGGCCAGCTACGTGCTCGGAGTCGTCGCCTCGTTGCTCGTCCTGATCATCGTGATCGAGATGCTCCGTCGTCGTCGGCTGAGGGAACGTCACGCGCTCTGGTGGCTCGTCGCGGGAGTGCTCGCACTTATCGCCGGTGTGTTTCCTCAGACGCTTGAGTGGGCGGCGAAATTGGTCGGCGTGCAGGTACCGACCAACCTCGTGTTCTTCGTGAGCATCGCCATCCTGTTCTTGGTCTGCCTGCAGCACAGCTCCGAACTGACGACGGTGGAGTCCAAGACGCGCACCCTCGCGGAACAGTCCGCGATGCAGGAGCTGCGCATCCGCGAGCTCGAGCGGCAGCTCCTCGACAAGGACCGGCTGTCCTCCGATCCCGATCAAGGCTGAGGCGAGCCATTCAGCCGCGGCCGGGATCGCCCAGCGCGACCCGATAAACTCCATCGGTCCCTGCACGCGTCCGCAATCGTCGAGACAGGCGTGCGTCCAGCCGAGTTCGAAGGGTTTCGTGTGCGCGTTGTCGCGGTGGTCGTCGCATACAACCGGCGCGAGCTCCTGCTCGAATGCCTCGAAGCCCTCGCCGCGCAAACGCGCCCTCTCGACGCGGTCGTCGTGGTGGACAACGCGTCATCCGACGGCTCGGCCGACGCCGTGGCCGAAGCGTCTCCCGACGTCGATCTCGTGCGCCTCGATGTCAACACCGGCGGTGCAGGCGGATTCGCCGTCGGGATCGAACATGCCATCTCAGCGCAGCGGGCCGATCTGGTCTGGGTGATGGACGACGACACCATCCCCACGTCGACGGCGTTGGAAGCGCTCCTGGCGGCCCGCGCCGCCGCACCTGAGACTCCTGCCATCCTCGGCTCCCGGGTCGTCTGGACCGACGGGCTCGATCACCCGATGAACACGCCGCGTCGCAAGCCGCTCGCCTCGAAGTCGGAGCGGCGCGATGCCGCGGCGGCCGGCGGTGTCGCGGTGCGCTCGTCGTCGTTCGTCTCGATGCTGATCGACGCTGCAGCAGTGAAGGTCGACGGCCTCCCGATCGCCGAATACTTCATCTGGAACGACGACTTCGAGTTCAGCGCCCGCATTCTGCGCCGACGCCGCGGCATGTTCATTCCCGCGAGCGTCGTGGTGCACAAGACGAAGGCGCGTGCCGACACCGACGCGGACCCCGGCGAACGGTTCTACTACGAGGTGCGCAACAAGCTCTGGCTGTTCCGTGCCTCACGGGCGCTGAGCTGGTACGAGCGCCCGCTCTACCTGGCCGCCACTGCCCGGCGATGGATGCGCACCTATCGTCACTCGCCTGACCGTGCGACCATCGCGCGCACGTTCCGATCCGGCTGGCAGGACGGCATCCGCCGGCGCCCTCGACCCAACAGCGAGTACCTGGCTTCGCTGGGGCTGGACAACGGTTCGATGGCCGCGTTCGAGGTGATGCACGGATGACATCGCTCCCCTCGTTCTCGCTACTGATGCCGGTGTACAACGGCGACTCCGCGCCGTTCCTGCTCCGCGCGTTCCGCAGCTCGGTCATCGACCAGTCGCTCCGCCCCTCGGAGGTGGTGCTCGTTCAAGATGGCCCGGTCTCGGCACCGCTCGTCTCGGCGATCGCAGAGCTCGATCGGACGACTCCCGTCCCGCTCAAGATCGTGATTCTGCCGGAGAACCGGGGCCTTTCCGAAGCGCTTACCGCGGGCCTCGCCGAGTGCAGCTTCGAGGTCGTCGCGCGCATGGACGCGGACGACATCTCCGAACCGCACCGATTCTCCGTGCAGCTCGAGCTCATCGCCCAGGGATACGAGCTCGTCGGGAGTGGCCTGAACGAGTTCACCGAGACCGAAGACGGCGAACGGCTGGGAGTGCGGCGCGTGCCTCCCACCGAGCCCGATGACATTCGTCAATACGCCCGCTTCCACGACCCGTTCAATCATCCGACGGTCGTCTACACGAAGGCCGCTGTAGCGCGTGCCGGCGGTTACCAGCCGCTCGGAATGATGGAGGACTACTGGCTTTTCGCCCGCATGCTCGCCTCCGACGTACGTGCGGTCAACTCCCCCGACGCCCTCGTGCGCTACCGGGTGTCATCGGGAGCATACAAGCGTCGCGGCGGATTCAAGCTGCTTCGCAGCGAATGGATGCTGCAACGCGCGTTCATGAAAACGGGATTCACCACCCGCGCTCAGTTCCTGCGCAACATCGTCGTTCGCGGAGGCTACCGACTGGTGCCGGAACCGGTGCGCCGACGCGCATACCGGACGATGATCGCCGGCGAGCGCAGCGTCGCGGACGGCGCGTCGACCGGCTCTTGAGCCCGAGTCCTGAGCAGAGCCGAGGATCGTCGATCAGTCGCAGCCGGTGACCTTGTAGAGCTTGGCTGGACCCTGCTGGTCGATCAGGGTGAGCACGGGGCTCGCCGACAGGCCGTTCATGCCCTTGTTGATGCGCTTCGGCCCGAAGAGGCCGTTGCTGCCGAAGTCGAGCGCATAGGTCACGTTCTCCTTCTTCAAGGCGGCGCACACCTTCGATCCGGGCGTTGCGTGCCGCAGCCTCGCGAGAATGAGGTTCGCGGCGGGCGTGCGCGCACCGTAGATGTGCGGAGCGAGCGTGCGCCGGTCGGCGAGCGCCCACACGAGAGACGCTCCGGTCCAGGGGTCGCCGGCCACCACGGCGTCTTTCGGCACCTCGTTCGGGACCCGGTCGATGAGCGCTCGCTCGTCGGATGAGAGCAGCCACGAGTTCGGAACCTGCGCGAACGAGGCGCCTGTCCAGCCCGACATCGAGGCGAGCCCAGGGCCGACTTGCGCGACGACGGCCGCCACCAGAATCACGACGAGTCCGAAGGCAGTGCCGAACACCACAGGCCATCGGCGGCCAGAGGCAGCCGCGTCCTCATCGCCCGGAATCGCAGCCCGATCGGCATCGACGTCCAGCGCCGGCTGAGCGCGACGCCCTGCAAGCACGGCGCCGAGGCTCGCCGCGAGATCGGCCAGCCACTGCACGCCGATCACCGCCAGGGGAACGAGCACCACGGGACCGAGGGCGACGAGCCGGTGGATGTCGCTGTACCAGGTACCGGTCACGGCGAAGCGCCACCCGCCCTCGCGCATGATCGCGGTGGCGACGTAGAAGAACCAGACGAGCGCGAGAGAGCCGACAAGCCACCAGTTGCGTCGCGCCACGAACACGGCCGCGACGCCGACCAGCACGAGGATCGAGACGGCCCACTGCGCAGCATTGTCCTGGCCGTTCGTGATGGCCGACCAGATGGCATCCCACAGCCCCTTCGACGGACCCCAGGTGGCCGTCGAGCGCGGCGGCCGCAAGACGATGAAGAGAACGAGCCCGACGACGGCAATGACGGCCGTGATGACCGCGCCGCGCGTCAAACGGGCTCGAGATGCTCCCTCTGCTCTGGCGTCCTTGAACCATCGCCAACCGAACGCGAACATGAGGGGGAACCCGACCACGAGCAACGACACGAACGCGTTCGGATGAGCCATCGCGATTCCGGGGATCGTCGCGATGAACGCGATCCACGCCAGAACGGGCACCAGCGTCGGCTTCGTCGCCAGCCGCGTCGCGAACACCAGGATGCCGAGCGCGGCAGGAAGTGCGGCGAGCCCGAGAAGGTTCGGATAGAGAACGCCGTAAGTGACGAGCAGCATCGGAAAGGCGCCGAAGCTCGCCGAGAGGATGCCCGTGGCGAGCAGTGCGACGAGGCGCGGACCGACAAGACTGCGCACCAGGAGCACGCATCCCAGGGGCCAGATCACACCGCAGATCACGATGTTGAGCGCGTTGAGCGCGACCGGGATGCTCGCTCCCGAATACAGCGCCGTGAGGCTCGCCAGAACGTGCCAGAGATTGGGGTAGAAGCCGCCCGGACCACCGAACGCGGCATCGAGATTGATGAAGGTCAGCGGGTTCGCGTCGTGCGTGTCGATGATGTACCGCACGCCGTTCAGGTGGAAGACATCGTCGAAGGTCTGCGATATCGCGTCCGGGTGCACCAGCGCCGATGCGAACCGGATGCTGAAGGTGATCAGAGCGATGACCACTGTGACCAGGATCATGGCGTTGATCCACGGCCGGTCCGTGTGCAGAGGCCGCACCCCGCGCCGGCGCAGCACGAGCACCAGCACGATCGCGGTGACCGCCACGATGACGGCGGTACCGACCGCCGCCGTGACGGCCGTGAACGGGAGGTGCGCGACGCCGAGTCCGAGCGACAGGACCACGAAGACGGTCATCGAGAGCAGCGGGGCCAAGCCCCACGCCGTGACGCCACGTGCCGTGGCCGAGTATGCGATGACGAGCCCCGGAATCAGGACTATCGCCCCGGCGGCGATCGCCGCGGGGACTATGACCCACCAGCTCATGCGCGGAGGTCGCCGAAGTTCGTTCGCGCGCGCGCAGGACGGAGGAAGGGTATCGGCCGGGCCACGGCGTCACGATAGCATTCGCCGAGGGGGAGGAACCCGCGAGTGCCGCACGGCGCGCGGCCAGATAACGGCGCTTGACGTCCCGTAGACTCGCTTGCTGGTCGATGGCGCGGCCTGCGCTTTCGATTCGGCAAGCAAAGGACCCGCATCCGTGAACCCAGATCTCATCGTCGTCGGCTCCGGATTCTTCGGTCTCACCATCGCAGAACGCGTCGCCGACGACCTCGGGCTCAAGGTTCTCGTGATCGATCGTCGGTCTCACATCGGAGGCAACGCCTACAGCGAGGCCGACCCGGCGACCGGCATCGAGGTGCACAGCTACGGGGCGCACCTGTTCCACACGTCGAACGTTCCGGTCTGGGAGTACGTGAACCGGTTCACGAAGTTCACCTCCTACGTGCACCGCGTCTACACGAACCATCACGGGGAGGTATACCCGCTCCCCGTCAACATGGGGACCATCAACCAGTTCTTCCGCTCGGCGTACTCCCCGGCCGAAGCGCGGGCACTCGTCGCGGAGCAGGCCTCCGAGTTCGACGTGCACGAGGCATCCAATCTCGAGCAGAAGGGCATCGCGCTCATCGGGCGCCCGCTGTTCGAGGCGTTCATCCGCGACTACACCGCCAAGCAGTGGCAGACCCCCGCCGACGAGCTGCCCGCTGAAGTCATCAGCCGCCTTCCCGTGCGCTACACCTACGACAACCGCTACTTCAACGACCGGTTCGAGGGGCTTCCCGTCGACGGCTACACCGCGTGGCTGCAGCGCATGGCCGACCACCCGAACATCGAGGTGCGACTGAACACCGACTTCTTCGACGAGTCGCAACCGGTGAACAAGAGCGCCGTCGTCGGCAACATCCCCGTCGTCTACACGGGCCCGGTCGACCGCTACTTCGACTACACCGGCGGCACCCTGTCGTGGCGAACGCTCGACTTCGAGAAGGAAGTGCTGCCCATCGGCGACTTCCAGGGCACGCCGGTCATGAACTATGCGGATGCGGACGTGCCGTACACGCGCATCCACGAGTTCCGCCACTTCCACCCCGAGCGGGACTATCCCACCGACAAGACGGTGATCATGCGCGAGTTCTCGCGTTTCGCGAACCACGACGACGAGCCGTACTACCCGGTGAACACGACCGCCGACCGTGAGAGTCTGCTCGGCTACCGCGAACTGCAGGCGGGCGAGCCGAACGTGTTCTTCGGCGGACGCCTGGGAACGTATCAATACCTCGATATGCACATGGCCATCGGCTCCGCCCTGTCGATGTACACGAACAAGCTGAAGCCGCTGCTCTCCCCGGAGGTCTGACACCCATGGCGCGACGCATTGCCGACACCGAAGCAGAGACCACGCAGGATGCCGCCACCGGCTCCGAGCCGGAGCTGGACAACATCCTGCAGCGCGTCGTGTTCCCGGTGCACGGGGACCCGCAGGCCCTGCCGCTGTTCCTCGACCCCGAGATCTGGTCGTGGTCGACGCGGGAGGAGACACGAGAGGAACGCCTCGCCCGCATGCGCGGCGTGGTGTCGATCCGGCAGCCGAAGCGCGCATCCCGCCTGACGGACCGAAACGGCCTCGGCTGGTTGCGCGGACGGCGCGGTCTGCGCCTGCCCTCGTTCCAGTCGACCTCGCTGGGCACGTACTTCAACGCGTTCCCCGCGAGCTACTGGAAGTCGTGGACGTCACTGGAGTCCGTCGTACTGCGCGTCGAGACGACGGGTCCCGGCCGCGTCGTGGTCTACCGATCGAACGCCCGGTCGGTCGTGCAGCGCGTGGACGGCGTCGAGGTCGACGGCTCGACCATCTCCACGTTCACCATTCCGCTCACGACGTTCATCGACGGTGGCTGGCTCTGGTTCGATCTCATCGCCGGCGATGACGCTCTCGAGTTGGTGCAGGCCGACTGGATCGCTCCCGAAGGCGCATCTCAGCGCTCGACCGGCACGGGAACGGTCTCCATCACCACGCTCAACCGCGGTGACTACTGCACGCGGCTGCTGGCGACCATCGGCAACGACAAAGACACGCTGGCCGTGCTCGACCGCGTGCAGGTGATCGATCAGGGCACGGAGAAGATCGTCGACAATCCGGGCTATGCCGATGCGGTCAGCGCACTCGGCAGCAAGCTCCGAGTGCTCGACCAGGCGAACATCGGCGGGTCGGGTGGCTTCAGCCGCGGCATGCTCGAGACGCTCGACGCCGGCGATTCCGACTACGTCATCCTGCTCGACGACGACGTCGAGATCGAGCCGGAGAGCATCCGACGCGTCGTCACCTTCGCCAATTACTGCAACCGACCCACGATCGTGGGCGGCCACATGTTCGACATGTACGACAAGGCCCAGTTGCACGCCTTCGCGGAGGGCATCAAGTGGTCGCCGTTCATGTGGGGTCCGTTCACCCCGGAGCGTCACGATTTCGGCACGTCCAACCTGCGTCAGACCGGGTGGATGCACCGCCGCTACGACGTCGACTACAACGGCTGGTGGATGTGCCTGATCCCGGTCGAGATCCTGAAGAAGATCGGCCTCTCGCTTCCGGTGTTCATCAAGTGGGACGACGCCGAGTACTCCCTGCGTGCCCGTGAGCACGGATACGGCACGGTGAGCCTTCCCGGCGCGGCCGTGTGGCACGTCTCGTGGGTCGACAAGGACGACACGCACGACTGGCAGGCCTTCTTCCACGAGCGCAACCGCCTCATCACGGCGCTGCTGCACTCGCCGCACAAGCGCGGCGGCAAGCTCTGGCGTTCCATGCTCGCCAGCGATGTGAAGAACCTGCTGACCATGGACTACTACACGATAGCGATGCGCATGGCGGCCATTCGCAACGTCTTCGAGGGTCCGCAGCAGCTGCACGCCGACATGATCGATCGCCTTCCGAGGGTGCGGGCGATGGGCGCAGGCTTCACGGAAGCCAAGTTGATCAGGAGTTCCTCCGACATCCCGCACTTTTCCGCGCGGGAGAACAAGGAGCTCACCGACCGCGCGGTGAACCCCGGGCCCCACGGGGTCGGCTTCGTCAGCTGGCTCGTGAAGCAGGTGCGCCGGCACGGCAGCAAGGTCACGTCAGATGTGAGCGCGCCGCACGGGCACCTGGCCTATCAGGACGCCCGGTGGTTCGAGGTCCCCACCTGGGACAGCGTGCTGATCACGAACGCCGAGGGATCGGGCGCCACCTGGCACGTTCGGGACCCGAAGAAGTTCCGCAAGCTCCTGACGGAGTCGATCCGTCTGAACCTGCGCTACCGCCGCGAGTGGGACCGCTTGCGCGAGCAGTACCGCTCCGCGCTGCCCCGCATCACGTCGGCCGAGCAATGGCGGCAGACCATCGAGAGTACGCGCGACGACGCCTGACGGCGCCGATCACTCGTCGGCGATCAGCCGCTCGAGGTAGGCGCCATAGCCGCTCTTGACGAGCGGCGCGGCAAGCGCGCTCAGCTGCGGGGTGTCGATCCAGCCCGCCCTCCAGGCGATCTCCTCGACGCATCCGATCTTCGTCCCTTGACGATCCTCGATGACGCGCACGTACTCGGATGCCTGCATCATCGACTCGAACGTTCCGGTGTCGAGCCAGGCTGTGCCGCGGTCGAGAACCTGGACGTTGAGCGTGCCGGCGTCGAGATACCGCTCGTTCACCGTGGAGATCTCGAGCTCGCCTCGCGCACTCGGTTCGATGGTCTTGGCGATCTGCACCACGTCGTTGTCGTAGAAGTAGAGGCCGGGGACGGCGTAGTTGCTCTTCGGCTCGGCGGGCTTCTCTTCGATCGAGATCGCCTTCAAGTCGTCGTCGAACTCCACGACGCCATAGGCCCGCGGATTGCTCACGTGGTAGGCGAAGATCGTCGCGCCGCTGTCGTTCGTGACGTGCCGCAACGCTGTTCCGAGACCGGTGCCGTGGAAGATGTTGTCCCCCAGCACGAGCGCGACGGACTCATCACCGATGAACTCTTCGCCGATGATGAAGGCCTGAGCCAGCCCATCGGGAGAGGGCTGCACGGCATACTCGAGCCGCAGTCCGAGGTCGGACCCGTCACCGAGCAGCGCCTTGAACTGCGCGTTGTACTCCGGTGTCGTGATGATCAGGATCTCGCGGATGCCCGCCATCATGAGCGTCGACAGCGGGTAGTAGATCATCGGCTTGTCGTAGATGGGCATCAGCTGCTTGGAGATGCCCTTGGTGATCGGCCAGAGCCGGCTGCCTGAGCCACCGGCGAGGATGATGCCGCGCATGTCAGTTCGCTCCGTTCAGCGAGTCGTAGAACGTTCGGGCGGCCGCGTAGTCGGGAAGGAGGCCCTGATCACGAGCCTCGGAGAGTCCCGGTGCGTCGGTGTCTTTCGGCGACAGGAGCAGCTCGTCCGCGCCGAGCGGGAAGTCGAGGGCGATCTCGGGGTCGAGCGGGTTGATGCCGTGTTCGCGGGTCGGATTGTAGACATCCGTCACGAGATAGCTCACCGTCGCGTCGTCACTCAGCGCGACGAAGCAGTGGCCGAGGCCCTCGGCGACGTAGATCGCGCGACGGTCGACATCGTCGAGCAGAACGGTGTCCCAGGTGCCGAAGGCCGGAGAGCCGGTGCGGATGTCGATGGCGTAGTCGAGCACCGCGCCGCGCGTGCAGGTGACGTACTTGGCCTGGCTCGGCGGAATCTCGGCGAAGTGGATGCCGCGCACCGATCCCCTGCGCGACACCGACGTGTTTCCCTGCCGCAGATTCAGCGAATGACCGACCGCTTCTTCGAGCCGGTCGAAGCGATACCACTCGAGGAAGACCCCTCGGTCGTCCCGGTGCTGCACCGGGGTGATCTCGTATGCGTCGGGCACGGACAGCTCGCGGATTTGCACCGGGCGAGTCTACCAACCGGCCTTCGATAGAATCGGCCGCAGTCTCTCGAGTAAGAAAGCATCCGCTCATCGCATGAAGATCCTCGTCACCGGCGGCGCCGGTTTCATCGGCTCGAACTTCGTTCATTACCTGATCGACAACACCGATCACACGGTCACGGTTCTCGACAAGCTCACCTACGCCGGCAATCGCGCGTCTCTCGACGGCCTGCCGGCCGACCGCTTCGCGTTCGTGCAGGGCGACATCGCCGACGCACCCCTCGTGGACCGGCTCTTCGCCGATCACGACGCCGTCGTGCACTACGCGGCCGAGAGTCACAACGACAACTCGCTCGACGACCCGGCCCCGTTCGTGCAGACGAACCTGGTCGGAACCTTCACCTTGCTCGAGGCAGCACGCGAGCACGGCACGAGGTTCCACCACATCTCCACCGACGAGGTCTACGGAGACCTCGAACTCGACGACCCGGCTCGGTTCACCGACTCGACGCCGTACAACCCCTCGAGCCCGTACTCGTCGACGAAGGCGGGAAGCGATCTGCTCGTGCGCGCGTGGGTGCGTTCGTTCGGTGTGCAGGCCACCATCTCGAACTGCTCGAACAACTACGGGCCGTATCAGCACGTGGAGAAGTTCATTCCCCGCCAGATCACGAACGTGCTGCGCGGCGAGCGTCCCAAGCTCTACGGCACGGGCGAGAACGTGCGCGACTGGATTCACGCCGACGATCACTCGTCAGCGGTGCTCTCGATTCTTCAGGAGGGGCGAATCGGCGAGACCTACCTGATCGGCGCCGACGGCGAGAAGAACAACAAGCAGGTCGTCGAACTCATCCTGACCGAGCTCGGGCAGCCCGCCGACGCGTACGACCTGGTCACCGACCGACCGGGTCACGACCTGCGCTACGCGATCGACTCGAGCAAGCTGCGTTCCGAGCTGGGCTGGACCCCGCGCTACGCCGACTTCACCTCGGGGCTGGCGGCCACGATCCGGTGGTACCGGGATCACGAGGACTGGTGGGGCCCGCAGAAGCAGGCCACCGAAGACCGATACAAGGCCCAGGGGCAGTAGATGACTCGCTACCTCGTCACGGGTGCTGCCGGCATGCTCGGCCGTGACCTTCAGAGGGCGTTGTCGGGTCGCGATGTCACCACGCTCACCCGCGCTCAGCTCGACGTGACCGACCGTGATGCGGTACGGGATGCCGTCGCCGGCCACGATGTCGTCTTCAACGCCTCGGCGTACACGAAGGTCGACGACGCAGAAGCGCACGAGGATGCCGCCTACGCCGTCAACGCGCTCGGCACCGAGAACCTCGCGATCGCCGCGCACGATGCGGGCGCGAAGCTCATCACGATCTCGACCGACTACGTGTTCCACGGAGACGCCGAGGAGCCGTACCCGGAAACGGCACCGCGGCATCCACTGAACGCCTACGGACGCACCAAAGCGGCGGGCGAGGAGCTCGCTTTAGCGGCGCATCCCGACGGCACCTTCATCGTGCGCACCGCATGGCTCTATGGCGAGCACGGCCCGAACTTCGCCGCCACCATGCTGCGGCTCGCGCGCACGCATGACACGGTGAGCGTGGTCGACGATCAACGCGGGCAGCCGACGTGGACGGCCGACCTGGCCGCACAGCTCGTCGCTCTCGCCGATTCGGATGCCGCCGCGGGCGTCTACCACGGCACCGCGAGTGGGGAGACGACCTGGTTCGGGCTCGCCCGGGCGGCGTTCGAGCTGGCCGGACTCGATCCCGAGCGTGTTCGGCCGACGACCAGCGCCGATTTCGTCAGACCGGCGCCACGGCCCGGCTACTCCGTGCTCGGGCATGACGCGTGGGTATCGGCAGGTCTGACTCCGATGCGAGACTGGCGAGACGCGCTGGCCGAGGCCTTCGAGCGAAAGGTGTTCGATGACAACCCTGAGGGTGATCGTTGAGGATGTGCTCACGGATGTTCCCGACGGGGTCTCGAGGTACAGCCTCGAACTGACCAGGCAGCTCATCGAGACCGCTCCGCGCGGCTGCGTCGTCGAAGGGGTCGTGGCGTCTCACGGCGAAACGGAACGCCGGCTGATTCAGCAGCTCCTTCCCGGCCTGGTCGGAGTGCACGCGCTCCCGGTCGGCCCTCGCGAGCTCGCACTGGCCTGGCAGATGGGCGTCAAGCTCTCCCTCGGCGGCGGGCTCATTCACGCGCCGAGCCTGCTCGCGCCGCTGTTCAAGCACGACTCCTCGACCGCGCTCGACCAGACAACGGTCACGGTGCACGACGTCTCGGCCTGGACGGCCCCCGACTCGATCGGCGTCGTCGAGGCCGCCTGGCAGAAGGCGATGGTCAAGCGCGCCCGCAAGTTCGCCGACGCCATCGTCGTGCCCACGCACGCGGTCGCGGATCAGCTGAACGACGTCGCGAAGCTCGGTGATCGCATCC
Organism: Humibacter albus DSM 18994; assembly: GCF_000421825.1. Classification (GTDB taxonomy): domain Bacteria; phylum Actinomycetota; class Actinomycetes; order Actinomycetales; family Microbacteriaceae; genus Humibacter; species Humibacter albus. The sequence continues at coordinate 99,830 of NZ_ATXT01000017.1, read as the reverse complement.
GGGTGATCGGGGGCGCACCCGCCGACACGCTTCGGGTGCCCGCCGACGCGGATGCCCGCGCCGAGACTCTGCGGCTCCCCGAGCACTACGTGGCCACCGTCTCCAGCCTCGATCCGCGCAAGGGCCTCCGCGAGCTGATCCGGGCCATGGCGTCGCCGGTGCTCGCCGGTGTTCCACTGGTCGTCGTCGGTCCCGAGCAGTTCCGCGGCGAATCGGTCGCCACCGTGGCGATGGAAGCCGGCCTCCCCGAGGGTCGTGTTCTCGTTCTCGGCTCCCTCGGCGACGCCGATCTCGCCGTCGTGCTGAGCAGGGCCTCGGTGTTCACGTACCCGAACCTCGCCTCGGGCTTCGGCCTGCCCGTCATCGAAGCGATGCGGTTCGGCACTCCCGTGGTGCACTCGGACGATCCCGCCGTGAGCGAGGTCGCCTTCGGCGCCGGCGTCTCGGTGCCTCGTCAGGACGCCGAGGGCTATCCCGGCCGTCTCGCCGACGCGATCGCCGGCGTGCTCGCCGACGACAAGGCGCGAGAGCGCCTGCGCTTCGCTGGCATGGACCGCGCTGCGGCGTTCAGCTGGCGCACCTCCGCAGAGCTGGTGTGGCAGCTGCACGCGGAGCTGTGAGGGCACTGGTTCGCCGTGCACGCAGCACGGCTCGATAAACTCGCCTGTCGGCCGACTCCTCGGCCCTAGTCCGCACCGCGCGTGCCCGAGACCGTTCAGGACCATGCCCTCGAATCTCCCGCTCCCCCTGCTCGTCGCGTTCGATCTCGACGACACGCTCGCGGCATCCAAGTCTCCACTCGATCCGGCGATGGCCGAGCGTCTCACCATGCTGCTCGGCCTCGTGCCGGTGTGCGTCATCTCGGGCGGCCAGTTCGCCCAGTTCTCGACGCAGGTCGTGGAACGGCTCCCGGATGCCTCCCCCGCCCATCTCGAGCGCCTGCACCTCATGCCCACCTGCGGCACGCAGTACTACCGATTCACCGACGGCGAGTGGACGAAGGTCTACGCGCAAGACCTCGGCGACGACGAGAAGTCCCGGGCATTGGCCGCGGTCGAGTCCGAAGCACGCAGACTCGGATTCTGGGAAACCGAAACCTGGGGTCCGATTCTCGAGGATCGCGGCTCGCAGATCACCTTCTCGGCGCTCGGCCAGTCCGCTCCGGTGGAAGCGAAGGCGGCCTGGGATCCGACCGGCGAGAAGAAGAACACACTGCGCGCCGCCGTGCAAGAGCTGCTGCCCGACCTCGAGGTGCGCTCCGGCGGATCGACCTCGGTGGACATCACCCGGCGCGGCATCGACAAGGCGTACGGCATCGGCAAGCTGTCCCAGCTGACGGGCATCCGTCTGACCGACATGCTGTTCATCGGCGACCGGCTCGACCCGGAAGGCAACGACTACCCGGTGCTCGCGCTGGGTGTGCCGACGCGCGCGGTCACGGGTTGGGAGAACACGATCGAGGTGCTCGACCGGCTCATCCCGCAGCTGGCCGCACAGGCGGGCTGACCACCAGCCCGCGCGAGCCCGACGGCGTCACCAGCCGAAGGGCGGCCGCCACGCCGGAGAGCCCGAGAACACCGCCCGCCATCGTGAACCCGGTGACGAGGATGACCAGCACGCCGCCTGCACCGAGCGCGGCGGCAGCGGCGACGCGAACAACGGATGCCGGCGACGTTCCCGCAGCCATCCCACGTCGAGACGCCTCCCGCTTCGTGTCGCGCTCCCAGCGGGCCGACGCCCACACGGCACCGGCGACGGCCACCACGACGACGAGCAGCCAGATCGGCCGCGACACCCACCACGAAGCGCTGAGCGGATCGGGAAGGGCGGCTCCGCGCACGATCAGCAGCACGCCCGCCAACGCGATCAGCACCAGCATGTGCCAGAGGTAGATCGTCATCGCGCGGGCGTTCATCCACGCGCTCACTGCACCGACGACAAGCACCGCGTGCAGCCACCGCAGGGGTCTGCGAAGCAGCGTGAACAGAGCGAGCTGTCCCACACCGAGCAGCACCAGCGCACACGAGGGCGGGTTGAGCTCGGCGAGCATGTCGAACGAGAACACGCCGAGCGCGCACAGCAGTGCGAGCGCGCCGAACGACGCCGCCGCCAGCAGCGCGAGGCGCGATCGGCGCCGCGGCATCCGTTCCTGGGCCAGCCAGAACCCGAACTGCTGCACGAGCAGCCAGACGAAAAGCAGGTTCGCGAAGCCCACGACAGTGACGCCCGTGAGCGCCCGCACCACGTCGATGCCGGCCGCCATCGCGGCCAGCGCCAGCAGCACGACGACCGGGGCACGCCGGTGCAGCGCGACCATGACGGGCGCGAGCGATGTGACCATGATGTAGACGCCGAGGAACCACAGCGGCTGTCCGAGGTGGAAGCCGGCGATCGCGACGATCGCGGATGGCACGCCCAGCGCGCTCAAGGCCGCCAACGTCACCACCACTGCGGCGATCGCCACGACGGCCGGGCCCAGAAGCCTGCGCAGGCGCAGTGCCACGTAGTCCGATGCCGTCGCCCCCTTCGCCTGCAGAGAGGTCCACTGCGTGAAGGCGGCGAAGCCGCCCAGCACGAAGACCAACGGCATGATCTGCACGAACCACGAGAGTGCGGCGAACCCGGGCCATCCGGCCAGCGCGTTCTGCAGCACGGGTCCGTGGGCGCCCACGCTTACCCCGACCATCAGGCCGTGCAGGCAGACGACCACGACGAGGCACCAGGCGCGCGCGAGGTCCACAGAGACGTCGCGCCTCCGGTGGCGCGTCGGGGCCAGCGGCGGAGTGAGGGGGCGGATGTCGACCGACACGTGTTTCTTCTCCTCTCGACCGGCCCGTATCAGGCCGACGAGGAGAAGCTATGGGCAAGGTGTGAGCCGTGACATCAGCGTGCGGAGCCATTCGCACCCGTACCGAGGTACTGCAATCGCACCCTAAAAGGCGTCGACTGACCGCCCGTGTCAGGAGGCCGGTGACACCAGCCCCGAGTCGTACGCGAGGATGACCGCCTGCACACGATCACGCACGGCGAGCTTCGTGAACACCCGGCTCACGTGCGTCTTCACGGTCTGCTCCGCGATGAACAGCTCCGCCGCGATCTCGGCATTGGAGAACCCGCGCCCGATCAGCACGAGGATCTCCCGCTCGCGCTCGGTGAGGTCGGCGAGCGCCGGGGCCGGACGCGGTGACGTCGGGCGCTGCGAGGCGAACCGTTCGAGCAGGCGGCGCGTCACGCTGGGTGCGAGCAGCGCATCTCCCGCCGCGACCACGCGCACGGCCTGCACGAGTTCGTCGGGCAGCGCGTCTTTGAGCAGGAATCCGCTGGCGCCGGCGGCGAGCGCGTCGTAGACGTAGTCGTCAGCGTCGAAGGTGGTCAGCACGAGCACGCGGGGAATGTGCGGATCACCGCGCTTCGGGTGCACGAGCTCGTGCGTGGCGTCGATGCCGTTCATCACGGGCATCCGCACGTCCATCAGCACGACGTCGGGTCGCAGGCCGCGCGCGAGGCGCACCGCCTCCTCGCCGTCGGCGGCCTGACCGACAACCCTGATGCCGTCCTGGGCATCCAGAATCGCCGAGAAGCCGGCGCGCACCATCGCCTGGTCGTCGACGACGAGCACGCTCACGGTCATGCGGTGTCCTTCTGGTCGGAATCGAGGTCGGAGTCGCGTTTCGAGACGGCCTGGGCGAGAGGAATGACAGCGCGCACCACGAAGCCGCCGTCGACGGTGGGCACCGCCTCCAGCGTGCCATGGTGCAGGGCGACGCGCTCGCGCATTCCGCGGATGCCGTGACCACCGGCATCCGGCAGCATGCACGGCGCGGTGGTCGCCAGGGCGGCGGCGTTCCGTACCTCGAGGTTCACTGCGCCGTCGCGCTGCTCCAGCGTGATCAGGGTGTCGGCACCCGTCGCGTGCCGCGCGACGTTGCTCAGCGACTCCTGCACGATGCGGTAGATCGTCAGCGAGAGCACCGGGTCGAACGCGGCCGCCTGGGCCGACGAGAGCCGGTCGTCGAGCTCGATGCGCGAACCGGACCGCTCGGCGGCGGCCACGAGTTGCGGAACCTGCGCAACGGTAGGCTGCGGCACCGATTCCCCTTCGGTCTCCTCGCTGCGCAGCACCGCCAGCAGCGAGCGCATCTCGCTCATCGACTGACGGGCCAGCGCCGCGATGGAGTCGAACTCGTCCACGGCCTCCGCCGAGAGCGCGGGCAGGCGGTATCGGGCTGAGGATGCCTGCACCTGGATCGCGCTCATGCCGTGCGCCACCACGTCGTGCAGCTCACGGGCCAGGCGGGTGCGTTCCTCGACGGCCTCGCGCCGGGCGAGTTCGGCGGCCGTCGCCGCGCGTTCCCGCACCAGTTGGGCGCGCGCCGCCGCCCACTTGCCCCACAACAGGCCGAGCAGCAACGCGACAGCGCACAGGCTGGCGAACACGATCAAGTCGGCGATCGCGGCACCGGTCTGCCTGGCGACCGGGCCCCACAGCGCGATCGCCTCACTGCCGAGCACAGCAACGACGCCGGCACACAGACCGACCGGCCACTGCGCACGGCTCGCGAGCATGATCACGGCGGTCATGGCGAGCATCGACGTCACCATGACCGGCCACGGGCCGCCGGGCGGGGTGACCAGCGCGAATGCCAGCACGCCGATCACAGCCAGCGCGGAGGCGAGCACGGGGCGGATCAGCACGAGCACCATCGCACCCGCCTGAACCATGGCCAGAAGCAGCGTGATGGCCACGGGAACGCCGTAGGCCGCGGCCGGCAACGCGGCGCTGATCGGAAAGATCGTCACGGCGGCGACGATCACGAACACCCACAGCGTGATCCGACCGGCACTGGCGCGTGCGGGCCGCTCGGGTGCGCCGGTCGCGCGAAGGGACGTGCTGGTCATTCTGCTCCGACGTACTCGGTGGGCTGCGGGCCGGTCGTGGCCTCGACCTCTGCCACGCTATCGGCGGTCCCGGTACGACGCATGCCGCGACGGGCGTGAAGACGCGAGGACAGCCGCATGACGAGATCTACGATCACTCCGGAGGCGATGCCGCCCGCCACGCCGACGAGCATGCCGAGCAGCGCGTTGCCGTGCAGCAGGTGGCCGGCGAGCAGACCGATGGCCACGGAGTACACCGCCCAGGTGACGCCCGCGATGATCGAGAGCGGGAGGAACCGGCGACGCGGGAATCCCGAGGCGCCTGCCACCAGATTGACAGCGACCCGGCCCACCGGCACATAGCGCGCCGTCATCAGGAACGGTGCGGGGCGTCTCGCGATGCCGTTGCTCGCCGATCGCAAGGCTCTGCGCATGCGGGGGCGGCGCATCCACGCGAAGCGTTCCAGCCCCACGGCACGGCCGATCCAGAACGTCAGGTTGTCTCCGGCGATGGCGCCGATCGCAGCGCATGCGACGACCAGCACGATGTTCGGTTCTCCGACCGAGACGGCGGCCGCGGCCGCCGCGATCACGATGGACTCGCTCGGCACCGGCGGAAAGAACGCGTCGATGAACACGACGACGGCGATGAGCACCAGGACCCACGGCGAGGAGACTACGCCGGCGATGAAGGCGTTGAGGAGGTCGATCGGGATCACCTTCCCTTTCTCGTCGAACCGTCACGGCGACGGCACACCATCAGCCTCCGCGAAGCCGTGCGACGACGCGTCCCTCCGCGGTATCGGGTTCCCCCTACCGCAGGGTGATCTTGCCCGGGACGCCGTGCAGCTACGGCGTCGGGGTCGACGTCGGCGGCGTGACCGCCTTCTTCACCATCGAGTGGATCTGCGTGTAGTCCGGGTCCGTCGGATCGACGGTCGGCGGCACGAGCTCGAGGTTCTGCACCTGCTGGCTTCTGGTCTTCGATCCGAGATCGACGAAGTACGCGAGCATCGACTGCGGAATGTCGGTCTTGACCACCTGCGAGCCCGCTTTGGCGATGTCCTGGAATTTCGTCGCCACGTTGACCGGCGTGAACTGCTTGAGAATGGCGTCTTCGAGAATGCGCTGGCGCGCCATGCGGTCGTAGTCGCTCGTCGACTCACGAGAGCGCGCGTACCACTGCGCGGTGTACCCGTTCATGTGCTGCTTGCCCGGGTAGATCCACCCCGTGACGCCGTTGCCCTGGGCGTCACCGCCGATCGGCAGCTTCTCCTTGACGTCGATGGTCACGCCGCCGAGCGCATCCACGAGCTGCGAGAAGCCCTCCATGTCGATGAGCACGTAGTACTGGATCTTCAGTCCCGTGACGCCCTCGAGCGCGTCACGCATCGCCTCGATGCCGGGCTCGCTGTTGTGCTTCGTCGCATCGGGGTAGAGCTTCGGCTTGTACAGCTCGACCTCGGTGTAGATGGAGTTGAGCTGGCAGACGTCGACGTCGCAGTAGTCGTCGTACCCGTAGCCGTTCGGGTAGATCTTCTTCATCGGCGAGCCGTCGCTGAACGGCACCGGGTCGAGGTCGCGCGGCACGCCGATGGAGACCGCCTGACCGGTGGAGGCGTCGATGCTCAGCACCGACATGCTGTCCGGTCGCATGCCGTCGCGACCGGGGCCCGCGTCGCCGCCGAGCAGCATGATGTTGTACCGTCCGTCGACCGGCGGTTCGGATGCCGCGGCGGAGAAGATCCCGCTCAGCGCGCCGCGTGCGCTGCCGGCCAGCACGGCGCCGTAGGCCGCAGTGCCGGAGACGACCGCCAACAGCACGACGGCGAAGGCCGCGATGCCCGCCCGTGCAGCAGGGCGCGCCTTCACGAGGCGCACCAGTCGCAGCGTGTCGAGCGTGAGCACGACCCAGAGCACCGCATACGCGAACGCGAGGATCTGCACGAGCCAGAGCATCGCGGTCTGCGTGAAGATGCCGACGACGATTGTCGGCTTCACGAGCCCGGTGATGATCAAGGCGATCACGCACGCCCAGAGAATGAACGTGCTGACCAGGCCGAACCGGCCGAGCTTGCGATTGCCGGCGAGCACCTGTGCGCTGCCGGGCAGGAGAAGGTTGAGCGCGACGAGCCACCAGCCTCGCCGCGTCATCACCGCACGGGAGCCCGCGTTCGGGTACCGGATCGGGTTCGCGATGGTCATAGCGAGGCTTTGAGGTCTTCGTTCTTCTGCTCGACGAGGTCGATGAGACCTGCCGCATAGCCTGCGAGGCGCGCCGCCAGGGCGTCGTCGCCGGTCGCGAGGATGCGGGCGGCGAGAATGCCGGCGTTCTTCGCCCCGCCGATTGCGACGGTCGCCACCGGGATGCCGGCCGGCATCTGCACGATCGACAGCAGCGAGTCGAGCCCGTCGAGTTTGGCCAACGGAACCGGCACGCCCACCACGGGAAGAGTGGTCACAGAGGCCAGCATTCCAGGCAGGGCCGCCGCTCCTCCGGCACCGGCGATGATCACCTTGATGCCGCGGGATGCCGCCTGCTTGCCGAACGCGATCATCTTCTCCGGCGTGCGATGAGCCGAGACCACTTCGACCTCGTACGGAACGCCGAAGTCGCTCAGCGCCTCTGCCGCCGCCTTCATGGTGGCCCAGTCCGAGTCGGATCCCATCACGAGGGCGACAAGCGGTGCGCTCGTGGGCACGGTGGATGTCGGCACGGCGCTCAGGGGCTCAGGGGAGTTCACGCTGGGCATGGCATCCAGGCTAGGTGTCACTCCTTGAAGAACCCTGCTGCGCCACGCGCCTGGTAGGCCACCTCGTCGAGATCGTCGCCGCACACCGTCACATGGCCCACCTTGCGCCCCGGCCGTGACTCCTTGGCATAGCTGTGGAACTTCGCAGTCGGGTGCTCGCGCATCGCTTCGTCGTATCGGTCCGGCATGGTCGCGCCCTCCGGCCCGCCGAGCACGTTGATCATCATCGACCACGGTTGGAGGATGCCAGTGGATCCGAGAGGCAGGTCGAGCACCGCCCGCAGATGCTGTTCGAACTGGCTTGTCGTCGAGCCGTCGATGCTCCAGTGTCCGCTGTTGTGCGGCCGCATCGCCAGTTCGTTGACGAGAACGCGATCATCGGTGGTCTCGAACAACTCGACGGCGAGCATCCCCGTCACGCCGAGCCCGTCAGCGATGCGCACGGCGATGTCTTCGCTCAATTCTGCGATGCGGCCCGGGGATGCCGGCGCCGGCGCCACCACCTCCGCGCAGATCCCGTCGCGCTGCACGGTCTCCACGACCGGCCAGGCGACGATGTCGCCGGAAGGCCGCCGAGCCACCTGCTGTGCCAGCTCCCGACGAAAGTCGACGAGCTCCTCCACGAGCAAAGCGCCACCGTTGCCGTCTTCGGCGAGCGCGGTGAACCAGTCGTCCACCTCGGTCGGCCCGTCGATGACGCGCACACCTTTACCGTCGTATCCGCCCCGGGCGGTCTTGACGACGGCGCGGCCGCCGTGATCCGTCAGAAAAGCGTCGAGCTCCTCGGGCGTCTCGACCGAGGCCCAGTCCGGCACCGGCAGGCCGAGCTCGGAGAGTTTGGCGCGCATGAGCAACTTGTCCTGCGCGTACTGCAAGGCGTCCGGTCCCGGATGCACGGGGATCCCTTCGTCGACGAGCGCCCGCAGCACCGCCTGGGGAACGTGCTCATGATCGAAGGTCACGACATCGACGGTGCGCGCGAACGCACGAACGATGTCGAGATCGCGGTAGTCGCCTACCGCGGTCGCCGCGAGCTGCGCCGACATGCCGGGAGCTTCGGCGAGCACTCTGATCTCGACGCCGAGCTCGATCGCGGGCGCGATCATCATCCGCGCCAGCTGTCCACCACCGATCACACCGACTGTCTTCGTCACCCTGAAATCCTACCGACGCATCCGGTCCCACAGTCCTCGTCCCCACGCGACGGCCCTGTGCGCCCCTTCACAGTCGCACGCTCCGTCCTAGGTCAATCACAACCGGTCCGGATACGCTCAGCCTGCACGGACCGAACACGAGTCGGTCCGCCATCGGAGGGAAAGGGGGTCTCGCATGGACTCGTCCGTGAGTGCCGGACTCTCCCATGACCACACCACCAAGGCTCGCAGTCGCCTGCTCCCCCAGCTCGTGCAGCTGATCAAGTTCGGCGCGGTCGGCGGCGTCGGGGTCGTCGTGAACTTCGCCGTGTTCAACGGCCTCTGGCTCACGGTCTTCAATCCCCAGCGTGTGCCCCACGGCCCGCTGCTCGCCACCGTCGTGGCCACGCTGGCAGCGATCCTGGTCAACTGGCTCGGGAACCGGTACTGGGCCTTCGCTGCTGATCGGCAACGCAACACGGCCCGCGAGGGCGTCGAGTTCCTGCTCGCCAGCCTCCTGGGAATGTGCGTGCCGCTCCTGTGCATCGCGGTGTCTCGCTACCTTCTCGGTTTCCACTCGCTGCTCGCCGACAACATCGCCACGAACGTGGTCGGGCTCGTGCTCGGCACCATCGTGCGCTACGCGCTCTACAAGTTCTGGGTTTACTCTCCGCGCCGCGCGGCGGCCCGCGAGCGGAGCGACGAGCCCACTGCCGAGGTCGACGACGTGTCCACGCCCCTGACCCTCGATTCCAAAGCAGGAGACCTCAGCTGACGACGACCGTTCCCCACTCTGCGGTCTCAATCCCTCTGGTCTCAGGTCGCCTGTTCTCGACCCGCCTGGTCTCAGTTCACCGGGTCTCAGTTCGCCAGGCCTCAGTTCGCCGGGCCTCGGTTCGCCGGGCCTCAGTTCGCCTGTTGCGTCTGATCGACACCCGCCGTGTTCGTCGGCCATCCACCGGGGTAGAGCCTCTGACTGTTCTCCATCAGGTCGTGCAGTGCGTCGGTGACGACGTTGACGTGTGGAACGTCCCTGAGCCGGGCGATCGCCTTCTCGTCCGCGGCTCCGATGACTACCGTTCCACTGCGGAACATGCTCTGAAGCCACGACGTGCGCACCGTGACCGTGTAGCCGCGACTGTGCAGCAGCTCCCGGCGCTCCCGCACGAAAAGCCCGGTGCGAATGATGAGCCGTCGCGTCGTCACCGTGTAGCGCGTGCTCAGCCAGCCGAGTAGCGGAAGCAGGAACAGCAGCACCGCCAGCAGCCCTGCGGCGGCCCAGATCACCATGGACAGCCATCCCGAATACACGAACGAGAAATAGGCGGCCACCCCGCAGATGGCGAACAACGCGATCGAAGGCCAGAACATCCGACGCACATGACGGCGCAGCCGTGCCACCACGCGCTCGGCGGGCGGCACCGCGAACCCGTCGGACAATGCCATAGGCCCATTAATACCGCAGGTGCGTCACATCTCCCGCCGCAACAGCCGTGAGCCCGCCATCGGATGCCACCACCAACCGGCCCGCGTCATCCAGACCCTGCGCCACACCGAGCAGCTCCTTGCCCCCCGGGAGCTCGACTCGAACGTCTTTCCCGATCGTGCTGCACGTGCTGACGACGGCCGATCGCACGCCGGAATCGGCCGCATCACCCGCGTGCTCAGCGAAGGCCCCGTAGAAAGAACGCAGCTCGCGCAGGTATCCGGCGAGAACCGTATCGGCGTCCGTCTCGACGCCTTCGATGCCCAACGAGGTCGCCGTGGGAACCGGCAGCTGATCCGCCGGGATGCCCACGTTCACCCCCGAACCGACAACCACCGCGTCGGGGGCGACGGCCTCGGCGAGGATGCCGCACACCTTGCGCCCACCGATCAGCACGTCGTTCGGCCACTTCAGTTCCGCGTCCGCACCGAGCGACACCAACGCCCTTGTCATTGCGACGCCGGCGATCAAGGGAATCCAGCCGAGGGCATCCGGAGCATGGATACCCGCCGAGACCGGGCGCAGCAGCACCGAGATCGCCACCATGGTCCCTGCAGGTGCGCTCCAGGTACGGCCGAGTCTTCCCCGTCCGGCCGTCTGTTCCTCGGTAACCACGACGCTGAACTCTGGCCAGTCGGACGCATCCTTCGCCCGCGAAGCCAGTTCGTCGTTCGTGGACGCCGCTCGAGGCAGCTCGACGAGTCGCGAAGCCGCCCGGGATGACTGGGAAAAACTCATGTTGCATTCTCCCCCTTTTGGTTACAGGGGATGCGCTTTACCGGGCCGTACCCTTGATCGAGGCGCCTGCGGGAGGCGTCGGGGGGATGGACCTATTCATGCGCATCCGAGGCACACGACTGTGCACGATCGGGCTGGTCGCCTTCGCGACCGTCGCGGCACTCTGCACACCGACGGCACTCGCCTACGCGGACGATTCATCGACGGCCGCGCCCACAGCAACGGCGACACCGGCTCCGACTCCCACACCATCCCCGAGTGCCGCACCGGGTTCGAGCTCTGATTCCTCCGGCACGACGGATGGAAGTACGGGGAACGAAGGCGATTCCGCGTCCTCCCCCGGTGGCGAGGACCCTTCTCTCGCCGTGATGAACGCCGCGCACAACCACTCGATGGGGTCCACCGTCGCCACCGAGGATCCCGAGAGCGCAGCACCACTGGCGAGGTCGTTCTCCGTTCAGTCTCTGGCAGCGCAGGTCGGCCAACCCGCGGGCGTCCCCGGACTGGACGTCAGCGGCTGGCAGACGCTGACGCGTGGCGACTGGACGACCATCTATAACAACGGAGCGCGATTCGTCTATGTGAAGGCGACGGAAGGGACCGACTACAAGAGCGGCGAGTTCAACGAACAGTACACAGACTCGTATAGCGCCGGCCTCGCACACGGCGCCTACCACTTCGCCACACCCAACACGTCGTCAGGAGCAGCACAGGCGAACTACTTCGTGTCGAACGGAGGCGGCTGGAGTGCTGATGGTCGCACGCTGCCGCCGCTCCTCGACATCGAATACAACCCGTACGGCGCGACCTGCTACGGGCTCAGCCAGTCGGCGATGGTGTCGTGGATCAAAGACTTCTCCGACACCGTGCTCGCGCGCGTCGGTCGCCTTCCCGCCATCTATTCGACGACGGACTGGTGGACCCGATGCACCGGTAACAGTCCTTCGTTCCCCGACAATCCGCTCTTCATCGCCCGATACACGACTTCCGGCTCCGTGGGCACGCTGCCCGCGAGCTGGTCCGCTTACACGTTTTGGCAATGGGCGGACGGTGGAACGTTCCCCGGAGACCAGGATGTCTTCAACGGCACCCTCGCTCAGCTCACGACGTTCGCGCGGACTGGCCTGGCCCACCTCCCCAACCCGGTGATCGGGGTCGGCGACTTCAACGGCGACGGCAAATCGGATTTGGTCGCGCGCAAGCCGGACGGATCCCTATGGTTCTTCGCCGGGCTCGGAGCCGGAGGCACGTTCGCGCCGGGCGTGCAGATCGGCGCGGGATGGAACACCTTCGACGAGATCCTCGGCCCAGGTGACATGAACGGCGACGGCAAGCCGGACATCCTCGCACGAAAGCCGGACGGCAGTCTGTGGATCTACGCCGGAACCGGTACTGGGGGCGTCGTGTCCGGCGTGCAGATCGGCGCAGGATGGAACACCTACACCGATGTCATCGCCGCGGGAGACCTCAACGGCGACGGTGTTCCCGACCTCCTCGGCCGCAAGCCCGACGGACGCCTCTTCTACTACGCAGGCACGGGTACGAGCGGCGTGTCGGGATCGAGTGGTGTCAGAGGCGGAACCCAGGTGGGTGCTGGATGGCAGACCTACGAAGACGTCGAGGGTGTTGGTGATCTCAACGGCGATGGCAAAGATGACCTGATCGCTCGTAGACCCGACGGCACTCTCATCTACTACGCCGGCCTGGGCACGACCGCCGCCGGAGTAAGCGGCCTCGTGAACGGGGCTACGGTCTCGCACGCCTTCGGCGGATACACCACGTTGATTGCAGCGGGCGATGTGACCGGCGACAAGCGAGCCGATCTGTTGGCCCTCACGCCCGACGGCACGATGTGGGTGATGTATGGCACAAGCGACGCCGCACGTCCGATCGGCGCGGTCAAGTCCGGCGTGAAGAGCGGCGGTGGCTGGCAATCGATGACGGCGATCCTCGAAGCCGACATGAACGGCGACGGCAAGACCGATGTCATCACGCGTCACGCCGACTCGACGCTCTGGGTCTGTCGGGGAACGGGAACGACGGCATCAGGAAATGCCGGGCTGCGGGCCGCGGTGCAGATCGGGGCGGGCTGGAACAGCTTCACCGCTCTCATGACCGCGGACTTCAACGGAGACGGCAAAGACGACATCATCGCACGCAAGCAGGACTCGACCCTCTGGCTCTATGCGGGAACGGGCGACAACGGTGTGCGTTCGGGCGTGCAGATCGGCGCAGGCTGGAACAGCTTCACCGCGTTCATGACCACCGACTTCAACGGAGACGGGAATGACGACATCATCGTCCGCAAGCCGGACGGCACGCTTTGGTTGTACCCGGGAAACGGGAAAGGCGGCTTCCAGCGGAGTACTCAGATTGGTGCAGGCTGGGATGTCTTCGATTCGCTCATGACAGCGGATCTCAACCGAGACGGCAAGCCCGACATCATCGCGCGCAAGCCGGACGGTTCGCTGTGGTTCTACGCCGGCACGGGGACGGGCGGTGTGCTCCGGGGTATTCAGATCGGCGCAGGCTGGAACGTCTACAACACGCTCGTGGCCGGTGACCTCAACGGCGACGGCAAAGCGGACATTCTCGGCCGCAAGGCAGACGGCTCGTTGTGGTTCTATTCCCAGGCCAGCCCCACCGCCAATCTCGGACTCACAGGGCAGGTCTTCGCCTCCAGCGGATGGAACATCTACGGGTGAGCGACTCCACCTCATCTGGGTCCCGCTTTTGTGCAGTTCCGTCAACGAACTCGACCGAACACCTGCTTGTAAAGTGAACGGGTGACCGACATCTCCACGCAGGAAACCGCTGCCGACGCCGACGAAGACGCCACGCCCGACACGTCGACGGCCGGCAAGATCGCCGACCTCAAAGCGCGGTACCACGAGGCGGTGACGGCGAGCGGACAGGCCGCCGTCGAGAAGCAGCACGCCAAGGGCAAGCTCACGGCGCGCGAGCGCATCGACCTGCTGCTCGACGCAGGCTCGTTCGTCGAGTTCGACGAGTTCGTGCGTCACCGCACCCACGCGTTCGGCATGGAGAGCAAGCGCCCCTACGGCGACGCCGTCGTGACCGGTGTCGGCACGATCCACGGCCGTCAGGTCGCGGTCTTCAGCCAGGACTTCACCATCTTCGGCGGCTCGCTCGGCGAGGTAGCCGGCGAGAAGATCATCAAGGTCATGGACCACGCGCTCAAGACCGGCGTACCCATGATCGGCATCCTCGACTCGGGCGGCGCCCGCATTCAGGAGGGCGTCGTCGCGCTCGGCAAGTACGGCGAGATCTTCCGGCGCAACACACAGGCATCCGGCGTCATCCCGCAGATCTCGATCGTCATGGGGCCGGCCGCCGGCGGTGCTGTGTACTCCCCCGCGCTCACCGACTTCGTGATCATGGTGGACAAGAAGAGCCACATGTTCGTCACCGGTCCCGACGTGATCAAGACGGTCACCGGCGAAGACGTCGGCTTCGAGGAGCTCGGCGGTGCGCTCACGCACAACAAGATCTCCGGCGTGAGCCACTACCTCGCCTCCGACGAGCAGGATGCCCTCGACTACGCTCGCGCGCTGCTCAGCTTCTTGCCCGACAACAACCTCACCGACGCGCCGATCTACGACGCCGAGGCGGAGCTCGAGGTCACGGATGCCGACCGCAAGCTGAACGAGATCATCCCCGACTCCCCGAACCAGCCCTACGACGTCACCACGATCATCGAGCACATCGTCGACGACGGCGAATTCCTCGAGGTGCAGCCGTTGTTCGCGCCCAACATCGTGATCGGCTTCGCGCGCGTGGAGGGCCAATCGGTAGGCATCATCGCTAACCAGCCCAACGCGATGGCGGGAACGCTGAACATCGACGCCGGCGAGAAGGCGGCACGGTTCGTGCGGTTCTGCGACTCATTCTCCATCCCGATCCTCACGCTCGTTGACGTGCCCGGCTACCTGCCAGGCACCGACCAGGAGTGGACCGGCGTCATCCGCCGCGGCGCGAAGCTGCTCTACGCGTACGCGGAAGCGACGGTTCCTCTGGTCACCGTCATCACGCGCAAGGCATACGGCGGGGCCTACATCGTCATGGGCTCCAAGCAGCTCGGCGCCGACATCAATCTGGCCTGGCCGACCGCGGAGATCGCGGTCATGGGCGGACAAGGCGCGGTGAACATCCTGTACCGCGGTGAGATCAAGCGCGCCGAAGAGGCCGGCGAAGACGTCGCCGCCGTGCGCACGAAGCTGGCCAACGAGTACACGTACAACGTGGCATCCCCGTTCCTCGCGGCCGAGCGCGGTGAGCTCGACGGCGTGATCGAGCCGGCCGCCACCCGCGTGGCCGTCGTCAAGGCGTTGCGGGCGCTGCGTTCGAAGCGGGCAACGCAGCCGCCGAAGAAGCACGGGAACATCCCGCTGTGACCGGCTCGCACGCGACGACGAGGCCGTGTTCCGGAACACGGCGCGACTGAGGAGGATCGACATGGCCTCGCACAGTGCACGAGACGAGGTGGATGCCTCGCAGCTCGTCATCCGCACCCCCGGCCTTTCCGAGACGGAGATCGCCGCGGTCACCGCGGTGCTCATGACAGCCTTGCGCGAGCAGGCCTCGGCAGCGGTCCCCACCGCGGATGCTCCGTACACGGCCTGGAGACGCAGCCAGCGTGGACTCCGGGCACCGCTTCAGCGCGGCCCGGGCGCCTGGCGTCGCTGGAACTGACACGCTGCTGCTTCGACGTGGCCATCCCCTTGCACAACCGGGGTACAACGAGGGCCGGAGCCGAGGCTGGCAGGACCTCGACCTGTCTCACGGGCGGCAGAGAGCGCGATCATCCGCGCTGTTTGTACCCCGATCGGGGACCAGGCGCCGTTCCATGCCGACCCGGTGCCGAAAAATTGTCCCCCGATTGTCCCCCTAAATGACGACTTTCCCTCTTGCGGGAGGGGTCGCATTATTGATGTTGCTAGGTGTCTCTCATTCTGAGATTCACCGCCATTCATTCGCCGACTAGGGTAAGCGGGCGAGTGTTTTGGGGGCGAGTCGGGGCGATATTCGGGTTATCGCCCCGACTCGGGGTTTCCGGAGGGCGTCGGTCATGGACCGGCGCCCTCCGATGCTTAACCCTCCCGGAGGCTCGTCGAGTGCTCGGGGTCTTCGGCCGCCTCTTCGCGCCGCGGGATCTCCAGCCAGAGCTCGACCTCGTCGTCTTCGCCTTCGGACTCCGCCGCCGCCGTGTCGACCGCGTTGCGCGGGCCTTCCGACCCATCGTCCGGTTGCGGCGCGCGCGTGGCCGGAACCAGGCCCACCACGGTGACCGCGACGGGCGAACTGCGCTCGACGGTGCGCACGATGAACTTCGTCGCCCGCGAATGCCCTATCGCGTCGGCGAGGCGAGCACGGATCCTCGCGAGCTCGTCCTCCCTGAGGCCGTCGAGCCCACCGTCGTCGAGCACCGAGACGGTGGCGCCGCGGCGACGGGCATCCAAGATGCGTTCGCGCACCTCGTCGTCCAGGAGCTCACGCCCGCGGATCTCGTCTCTCATCCCAGCCTCCAGCAGAAGGCACTCGGCGCGCTCTTCGTCGGTCAGCACGCCGCCTGTCTCGGTGATCCGGATGAGCAGCGGTGCCGCCCTGCGGTACGTCTCATCGAGCCGGCGCTGCCGCTCGATCACGTGGGCCTCCTGCTCGGCGTGCCAGTCGACGACCTGGCGTTCCGCGCGCGCGAAGCGCGCACCGTCCCTCGACATGGCACTGAGCGCCCTGGTGACCACGGTGGCCGCTGCGACCCACACCACGCTGCCGATGACCCCCCAGGCGCCGAGCGCCACGATTCCCGCGAACACGAGCGTGTGCACCACCAGGAAGAGCGTGCCCAGCCAGGCGAACGCGTTGCGCCGGCGCACGACCACGATGGTCATCAGCGTGCCGATCGCCGCTACATACCAGGTGGCGTAACCGTTCTCGTGCGCCGGGTCGAGCTGGCTGGTGACGAGAACGGGCATCGCCACCGACACGGCGAGGCAGAAGGCGGCGATCCACACCGCCAGCGCGACGCGCCTCGTGTTCAACAGCGACAGCACCGTGGCGGCCGCATAGAGACCGATCGCGACGATCACGGGTGCGGGATGCCGGTACACCCCCATCGACACGATGCCGAGCACCACATGGTACGCCGAGAACAGCGCCGCGAGAGCGACGAGCATGGCGCGGGACACGGTGATCACTCGACCGCCTCCTCTCGCCGAGGCCGCCACTGCAACCGCACGGTGGTACCGGTTCCCGGAACCGAGACGATGGATGCCTCTCCGCCGGCGAGCGCAACGCGTTCCTTGATCGAGACCTCGAGTCCGAGCCGCTCCGGCGGAATGCGCTCCATGTCGAATCCGGCGCCGTCGTCACCGATCTCCACGATCACGCCGCCTTCGGCGGTCGCCTCGACCCGCAGGCGGCGACGCACCAGCACGCCGCCCGCGTGCTGCGCGCTGTTCACCATGGCCTGCACGGTCGCCGAGTAGAGCGCTTCTGCAGCGGCGACGGGAAGCAGCGCATCGCGACCGGCGCGCGGCACGATCGAGAACGGCACGGTGAAGGAGCGCGCCGCGGAGATGATGCGGTCGCGCAGCCGGCTGACCGGGATGGCGTCGAGCGAGCGGCCGGGATGCGCGAGCGGGGCGGACGTGTCGAGGTGGCGCAGGGCATCCTGAGCCATCGACGCGGCGATGGCCATCGACTCGGGCGTGCGGGCGCCTGCCGCGGAGAGAAGCGTGGTCAGCACGCTGTCGTGCACGATGGCATCCACTTCGACGCGTTCGGCCTCGAGCGCATGCGCCCGCACAGCCACCTCGTAGCGTTCGAGCGCCGCACTCTGGCGGGCGTCGACCTGGCTGGCCGCCTGGCGCAGCATGGTCGTGATGGCCAGCAGGATCGACGCGAAGACGACCGCGTAGACGCCGTCGAGCAGCGCGGTGCGCACGGCTTCCGGACCCGCGCTGAGCACGAGAACGACGGCATAGAGCGCGGGCACGAGAAGCGTGTAGACGGCGGCCCAGACGAACGGCATGGCCAGCGCGGCGCACGCGGTGGCGACCGTGAGCAGGTACCAGAGCCAGGGGCGAACACCCTCGAAGAACGCGACGTCGGTCATGTCGGCCGGCCAGGTGGCGAGCGCGAGCACATAGGCGGCGCAGAACGACAGCGCGGATGCCTGCACCGTGCGCCCGATCACGGACGCCACGCCGAGCCAGCCCAGCGTCGCGAACAGCACCGACGCGACCACGGCCGTGTACACGGGATTCAGGTGCGGCGACTGGTCGACGATGACCGGCACCACCTGCAGGCCGAAGACCCAGCTGAATCCGGCGACCGCGCGGGCGGCGAGCCGCTCGACGCGAGCCCGGGTGAGCGGGGTCGCGGTCACCGCCGACAGCAGAGGCGTCGGGCCCGGCGAGGAGTCAGCGCTTGCCATGCGCAGCGCCCGCGCCGGGCGCATCGGGCGCCAAACCGGGCAAGATGCCGTCTTCCACGGCTCGGCGCAGCAGGTCCACCTTGGTCGGGGCCGGCCGCCCGACTTCCACGTACTTCGTGCGCACCCGGTCGAGGTACTCGCGCGCGGTCGAGTGCGCCACGCCGAGCTGCTCGGCGACAGCCTTCAGCGGCAGGCCGCTCGCGTAGAGGTGCAGCACGTCGCGCTCACGTCGCCCGAGCTGCGCCTTGGCGAACTCGCTGTCGGCGTCGATGGCGCTCGCCCACTCGAGGTTGTTGAGAACCTCGCCGGCCGCGACGGACTTGATCGCCGCGACGAGGGTGGTGGTCGGCGCGGATTTCGGGATGACGCCGGCCGCGCCCGCGGCGAGGGACTCGCGCACGCTGGCGACCTGATCCGCGATGCTGTGCACCAGAACGCCGGCCCCGGTCGCCTGCACGCGCTTGACGTTCTCGGTGATGCTCGAGCCGTCGCCGAGCGAGAGGTCGAGAACGACCACGTCGCATCCGGCGTCGGGAAGCATGTCGAGCGCCGCACTCACCGTCGCGCCGGCGGCGACCACGTCGTATCCGGCGTCGCGACAGGCCGCCTGCAGCCCGAGACGAACGGACTCGTGATCGTCGACGATCCCCACCCGAACCATGGGATTCATGCTAGCCGTGCGCCGGGCCGCCTCCGCCACCGACCCGGGCCTTACGCCCCGAGGCGCTACCCGCGACGCACGAGCGAGGCGACGATCTCGACGTGGTGGGTGTGCGGGAAGAGGTCGAGGGCACGCGCGCCGCGCAGCTCGTAACCGCGCTCCCGGAACCAGCCGAGGTCGCGGGCGAACGCCACAGGATCGCAGGCGACGTAGACGAGCTGTGCCGGAGCGATGCCGGCCAGCATGTCGACCACCTCGCGTCCGGCACCGCTGCGCGGCGGATCGAGCACCACCGTGCCCGCGTTCAGCCGAGCGCGCTCCCCTGCCGTGGACCGGCTCGTGAGGTCGCGCAGGTAGTGCTCGACCCGTGCTGTCACGGTCTGTGCGCCGATCCACTCGGCGAGGTTCGCCGCCGCGTGGTCCGTGGTGCCCTCGTCAGATTCCACGCTCGTGATGCGCGTCGTGGGTCCGAACCGGTCACCGATCGCGGCGGCGAGCAAGCCGACGCCGCCGTACAGGTCGAGGTTGAAGGCGCGCGGGTCGAAGAGCGAGTCGTCGACGGCATCCTGCACGGCCTCCGTGAGCACCTGCGGAGCTTTGCGGTGCACCTGCCAGAACCCGGTCGACGCGAGAGCGAACCGGCGGTCGCCGACGCGTTCGTGAATGAGGCGAGTCGGCGTGGATGTCTGGCCCGAGGCATCCCGCCGCGTCACCGCCACGAATCCCTCGCTCGTCACGGCGATGTCGACACTGCCGGCACGGCTCTGCACCTCGCCCAGCGGCGCCGCGCGCTCGACGGCGTCGATGACCAGGGGCAGGTCGTCCACGGGGATGACGTGGTGCGATCGGGCGGCGAACGGGCCGACGCGGCCCGCCTCGTCCACCTGCACGCGCACCCGCGAGCGCCACCGAAGCCCGTCGCGCTCGTCGTCACCGGGCGCGGCCTCGACCTCGGGTGCGGTGTCGATGCCGGCCATGCGGCCGAACGCGTCCGCGATCACCTGGCGCTTGAGCTCTCGCTGATGGGGCAGCGCGATGTGGCCGAACTCGGCGCCCCCGGCGCGCTCCGCCGGGTCACGCTCGACGGATGCCGCCTGCCACACGTGCCCTGTTCGATGAGCGGATGCCTCGATCACCCGCACAGTCTCGGCTCGCCAGAATCTGTCGTGCCGCGTATCGGAGACGCGGGCGAGCACGCGCTCGCCCGGGATGGCATCGCTGACGAAGACCACACGGCCCTCGTGGCGCGCGACGAAGACGCCACCGTGCGCGACACCCGTGACGTCGAGCTCGAGCTCGACCGGTTCGCGGGGAGCGACGGCGGCTGCGCTGCGGTCGCCTCCTGCGCTGCGGTTGCGGGCGGCATTGCGACCGTGGCTGTTCCCTGCGCCACGGCTGCGGCCCTCCGCCGAGCCGCGGCTGCGGCCGTTGCTGCGGCTGCGGCTGGAGTTGCGGTGACGGTCGGGGGTGGAGTCGGGGCGAGGCATCCGTAAATCGTCCCATACCGGTGCTGGGCAGCCGCCGACGCGCGACGCGGTGCGAAGCCCGCAACCGTCGCGCGGCTGGACTCGGAGCCGGTGACCGGCCCGCGTTGCCGAGCACGCCGCAACGGGTACCGACACCGCATCGTGTACCGAGGCCGCAACGGATACCGAGACAATGGGCAGGTGCGCCTCTACCTCGCCTCGACCTCGCCCGCTCGTCTCACTCTGCTGCGCGTCGCCGGCGTCGAACCACTCACGATCGCGCCGGGAGTGGACGAGCCCGCGGCGGTCGCGGCGGCCGAAGCGGTGCGCGGGCCGCTTCCCGCCGGCGAGATGGTGCAACTGCTCGCGCAGGCGAAGGCGGAGGCCGTGGTCGGCGCGCTCGTCGGCGGAGAGCCCATCGACGGGCTCATCCTCGGCGGCGACTCGGCGTTCGAGGTCGGCGGAGTGATCTATGGAAAGCCGCACGAGGCATCCGTGGCGCGGGAGCGCTGGCATGCACAGCGCGGTCGTACCGGCGTGCTGCACTCGGGCCACTGGCTCATCGATCACACGGGCGGCGCGATGAACGGGGCCGTGGGCCAGGTGGCCGAGGCATCCGTGACGTTCGCCGATGACCTCGACGACACGGAGATCGACGCGTACATCGCCACCGGCGAGCCCCTGAAGGTCGCGGGCGCGTTCACCATCGACAGCCTCGGCGGGCCGTTCATCACGCGGGTAGAAGGCGACCCGAGCACCGTCGTCGGGCTCTCGCTCTCCACGCTGCGGGCGCTCGTGAAGCGACTCGGGTACGAGTGGACGGACCTGTGGGGATGACGCGAGCCGGCTGATCGAGGCATGTCGACGGCACTGAACCGACACCTCGAGCGCGCTGACACCGCACTTCGACCCGCGTCGCTCGCCCACCGAGCTCGGGAAGCCGTTGTAGGCATCCGAAAGGCCTTCGGTCCAGTTTTGTGTACCGCATTCAAAACGAGGGGTGCCCGCGTCAATAGGCTTGAACACTGTGCCACACATCTCGAAGGTCCTGATTGCCAACCGCGGCGAGATCGCAGTACGGGTCATCCGGGCGGCCAGGGACAGCGGAATCGCGTCCGTCGCCGTCTACGCCGATCAGGACCGGGACGCGGTGCACACCCGGCTCGCCGATGAGGCCTACGCGCTCGACGGCGCCACGAGCGCCGACACCTACCTCTCCATCGAGAAGCTGCTCTCGGTCTGCCGTCGATCCGGTGCGGATGCCGTGCATCCCGGCTACGGATTCCTCGCCGAGAACGCCGACTTCGCCCGCGCCGTCATCGATGCCGGGCTGATCTGGATCGGCCCCGGGCCGGAGGCCATTGAGCGCCTGGGTGACAAGGTCTCGGCACGCCACGTCGCCGAGAAGGTGGGCGCGCCGCTCGCGCCGGGCACGCTCAATCCGGTCGCGAACGCGGAAGAGGTGCTCGAGTTCGTCGACCAGTACGGACTACCCGTGGCCATCAAGGCCGCGTTCGGCGGTGGCGGCCGTGGGCTCAAGGTCGCCCGTGAGCGGGACGAGGTCGCCGAGCTGTTCGACTCCGCCACGCGCGAGGCGATCGCGGCGTTCGGCCGCGCCGAGTGCTTCGTGGAGAAGTACCTCGACAAGCCGCGCCACGTCGAGACTCAGTGCCTCGCGGATGCCCATGGCAACGTCGTCATCGTCTCCACCCGCGACTGCTCCCTGCAGCGCCGGCACCAGAAGCTCGTCGAGGAGGCGCCCGCGCCGTTCCTAACCGACGAGCAGCGCGAGAAGCTGTACAGCTCGTCGAAAGCCATCCTCAAAGAGGTCGGCTACCTCGGCGCCGGCACGTGCGAGTTCCTCATCGGACAGGACGGGACCGTCTCGTTCCTGGAGGTGAACACGCGGCTGCAGGTGGAGCATCCGGTCTCTGAAGAGGTCACCGGCATCGACCTGGTGCGGGAGCAGTTCCGCATCGCCGAGGGCGGCGTGCTCGACTACGACGACCCGGCCCCGCGCGGCCACTCGTTCGAGTTCCGCATCAACGGCGAGGACCCGGGCCGCAACTTCTTGCCCGCACCCGGTCCGGTGCACGTGTTCAAGCCGGCCGCCGGCCCCGGCGTGCGCGTCGACTCCGGCGTGCAGTCCGGTGACGTGATCTCCGGCGCGTTCGACTCCCTGCTTGCCAAGCTGATCGTCACGGGATCCAGCCGCGAAGAGGCGCTCGAGCGCTCACGTCGCGCGCTCGACGAGTTCGAGGTCGCCGGTCTCCCCACGGTTCTCCCGTTCCACCGCACGATCGTGCGCGACCCGGCGTTCGCGCCGGAGGACGGGCATCCGTTCAGCACCTTCACCCGCTGGATCGAGACCGAGTTCGTGAACGAGCTCGAACCGTGGAGCGGTGAAGCCGCCGACCAGCCCGAGCCCGAGGCGCGCCACAGCGTCATCGTCGAGGTGGGCGGCAAGCGCGTGGAGGTCAGCCTGCCGACGAGGCTGCTCATCGCCGGTGGCGCCACAGCCTCGGTCGGGCACGCGCCGAAGCGCAAGTCGGCTTCCGGATCAGTCACCACCGCCACGGGCGACTCCGTGACCGCGCCGATGCAGGCCACTGTCGTCAAGCTCGCCGTCGGCGAGGGCGACCAGGTGGTGAAGGGCGACCTGATCCTGGTGCTCGAGGCCATGAAGATGGAGCAGCCGCTGACCGCGCACAAGGACGGGACCGTCGCGAACGTGAACGCCACGGTTGGCGCCACGGTCTCCAGCGGGCACCTGCTGCTCAACATCGTCTGACGTCGTTCCGCGCCTGCTCCGCGGCGACCGCCAGCCTCCCTCCTGCCGGCGGCCAATTTTCCGTGCCGTCGAATGACTCTCTCGCCGGCGGGCGATGCTCCTGCCGGCGACCCACCCGCTTGCTATCGAGCCACCCCTCTCTTTGCGCGATTTCGAGGGTGGCTCGACGACAAGCGGGTGGGTCGACGACAAACAGGTGGCTCGACGACAAGGTGGCTCGACGACAACGGGGTGGCTCGACGACAAGCGGGTGGCTCGACGATGGCGCAGGCGGCTCGACGACGAACAGGGCACCGCAGCGGCCGAAGCCGCCACGGTGCCCTGAAACTCTCCCGGAGTGGGATCAGCGGATGGCGCCGCCTGCGAGAGTCTTCTCTTCGATCTCCGACTCGTTCGCGGCATCCTCGATGTATTCCTCGATCTTCTCCGTCGGGAGCGTGATCTTGACCGCGATGAAGTAGATCACCGCCGTGATCGCGAGGTTGATCAGGAACACCCAGAAGAACATGGTGGGGTGGGTCGCCGGATCGAACAGCCAGCTCACGAGTGTCATGAGCACGAGCCACGGGATGACCCAGAACGCGCTCGCCCGGAAGTCCAGCTTCGGACGGTTCGGCCGCTTGCGGGCCACCAGCTCGTAGATCACCAGGAACACGTAGCCGATCAGGATCGAGATCATCAGCTTCTGGTTGGTCGCCCATCCGGCCCAGTACACGATCATGTTCGTGCAATAGAAGGCGAGGAACGGGATGATGTCGCCGCCGGGCAGCTTGAACGGACGCGCGTGGTTCGGCAGCTTGCGGCGCATCACGGCCAGCACGAGGGGCCCGGTGCCGAACGACAGCACTGTCGCGCTGGTGATGAACCCGACGAGCTGCTGCCAGCTCGGGAACGGCAGCAGCAGAACGATGCTCACCAGGAACGAGAGCAGGAGGCTCCAGACCGGCACGCCGAACTTGTTGTTCGTCGCCAGCCAACGCGGACCGTTGTTGTTGCGGCCCACCGCGTAAGACACACGCGACGTCACCGTGGTGTAGATGAGGCCGGTGTCGAGCGGCGAGACGATGGCGTCGAAGTACAGGATGTACGCCAGCCACCCGAGTCCGGCGATCGTGGCGAGTGCGGCGAGAGGACCGAAGTCGTTCTTGAACGCCAGACCGGCCCAGCCGCCCTCGTGCGCCAGCGCCGACGAGGGAACCATCATGGTGAACGCCACCTGCAGCAGCGCGTACAGGATGGCGGTGATGCCCACGGAGCCGATCACGGCCAGCGGGATGTTGCGCTTCGGCTTCGTCGTCTCACCGGCGAGCTCGATGCCCTGCCGGAAGCCGAGGAACGAGAACGTGATGCCCGCGGTGGAGATGCAGACGAAGATGGCCGCGAAGCCCTTCGGAGCGAAGCCGTGCGACGTGAAGTTGCCGATCGCCTGCGGCGCGGTCGTGGCGAGCGCCGTGAGAATGAAGACCACGATCACGAGGCAGATGACGAAGATCTTCCACCACACGATCACGGTGTTCACCTGCGAGAAGAGCCGCACACCGAAGTAGTTGATCACGCCGAACACGGCCAGCAGGATGATCGCGACCACGATGCCGAGTGGCGTCAGAACGTGAGCGGATGCTCCGCTGTCCTTCGCGAGCACGGTGAACGGCGCGTACTTGGTTCCGTATGTCAGCGCGCCCTCGACCTCGATGGCCGGCACAGCGGCGGAGGCGATCCAGGTGATCCACCCCATCGTGTAGCTGCCGAACGATCCCCACACCATGTGCGGGTAGCGCACGACGCCGCCGGAGATCGGGAACATCGGCCCCAGCTCCGCGTAGCAGAGCGCGATCAGCATGATCATCACGCCGGCGATCAGCCAGGAGAAGATCGCCGCCGGGCCCGCGATCGCGGATGCGTTGAACGCACCGAACAACCACCCCGAACCGATGATGGAGCCGATCGCGGCGAACAACAGGCCGATCGGGCCCACGTGCCGCTTGAGTTTCACCTCCACCGGATTCGTACTGGGTTGCTTCAGGGTGTTCGACATCGTCGTCTCCTTACTCGGCGGATCCGTCTCGGATTGCGCGTAGGGCACTCGCATCACGAGCGCCCCCACGCGGACGTTACTCCGCGCTGAGCGTGGGCTGATGGCACCTGTGAGTCTTCTCAGGTGGGCCGGACGCCCAGTCTCGATCTGAAGCGATTCCGGCCGATCTGCCGTCGCCGCGTCCAGCCGGATACTGCGCGCCCCTACCGCATCGAGCAACCCCTGAATCGACGAGCCACCCTCGAATTCGCGCGAACAACGGGGTGGCCCGGTAATTCAGGGGTGGCCCGACGATTCAGGGGTGGCTCGACGGTTCAGGGGTGGCTCGATGCGGGGTGGCCTAACGATCCCGCCAGCACGGAGCGCGGGACGGACGCCGGGCGCGGAGCGCAGCACGCGGGATCGCGGAGGCGCGGCAGCGCGGTGACACGGCGCGCAGGACGGACGTCGGACACGGGAGCGCAGCGCGGAGGCGCGGGAGCGCGGAGGCGCGGAGGCGCGGAGCGCAGATTACAGACGCGGGCCCGCTACAGGACGATGTGCATCGCGCGCGCGGCGTCGGTGATCGAGTTCGACAGCGACGGATACACCGAGAACGCGCGGGCGACCTGGTCGACCGTGAGGCGGTGCTCCACGGCGAGCGCCAGCGGCAGGATCAGCTCGCTCGCCCTCGGCGCCACGATCACGCCGCCGATCACGGTGCCACTGCCGGTGCGCGCGAACAGCTTGACGAAGCCGTCCTTGATGCCCTGCATCTTGGCGCGCGGGTTGGACTTCAGTGCCAGCTTGTAGATGTCGCCCTGCGCGATGCCCTCCTCGATCTCGCGCTGGTTCCAGCCGACGGTCGCGATCTCCGGCGTCGTGAAGATGTTGGATGCCACGTTGCGCAACTCGATCGGCGTCACCGAATCGCCCAGCGCGTGGAAGATCGCCGTGCGGCCCTGCATCGAGGCGACGGATGCCAGTGGCAGCACATCCGAGCAGTCTCCCGCCGCGTAGATGTTCGGCATGGACGTGCGGGCGACGCGATTGACGCGTACCTGGCCGCGCGGCGTCAGCTGCACACCGGCATCCTCGAGGCCGATGCCGGCCGTGTTCGGGATGGAGCCGACCGCGAGCAGGCAGTGCGATCCCTCGACAGTGCGGCCGTCGCTCAGCGTGACCAGCACCCCGTCGTCGGTGCGCTCCACCGACTCGGCACGCGATTTGGAGAGCAGCTTCATGCCGTTGCGCTTGAAGACTTTCTCGAGCACCGTGGCAGCGTCGGCGTCCTCGCCGGGCAGCACCCGGTCGCGACTGGAGATGAGCGTGACCTTCGCCCCCAGATACGTGTACGCGCTGGCAAACTCGGCCCCGGTCACGCCGGAGCCCACCACGATGAGGTGATCGGGAACGGAGTTGAGCGAGTAGAGCTGGGTCCAGGTGAGGATGCGCTCCCCGTCGGGCATCGCCGCCGGAAGCAGCCGCGGGCTCGCACCGACTGCGACGACCATCGTGTCGGCCTCGACGCGGTCGAAGTCGGTGCCGTTGTCCTTTGCGGTGGCGACGATGAGGGCGTTGGGTCCGTCGAGGCGTCCCTCGCCGGTGACGATCCGCACGCCGGCGTGCACCAGCTCGCTGCGCATGTCTTCGGACTGCTGTCGCGCCAAGCCGAGGAGACGCTTGTTCACCGCAGACAGGTTGACCGCGACCTCGGGTCGAATCGGCTTGCCCGTCTCGGTGCGGCCGAAGAACTGCACGCCCAGGTCGGCGGCCTCTCCGATGGCGCGCGTGGCATCCGCCGTCGCGATCAGCGTCTTCGACGGCACGACGTCCGTGATGACCGCGGCCCCGCCGACACCGACGCGCTCGACGAGCGTCACGTCGGCGCCCAGTTGGGCTCCCGCCAGTGCCGCTTCATACCCGCCCGGGCCGCCCCCGAGTACGGCGATCCTCTGTTTGCGCTCGAACTCGAAAGCCATGGCATCCATTCTCGCAAATCCTGAGGATGCCCGTTCACAGCCGCACGCGTGCGCAGGTGAGCGCGCTCGGGCCCGCACGCGTGCGCAGGTGAGCGCGTGCGACGGAGGGGCACCGACGCTGTTTAGAGTGGTGCAATGGCATCAGAGGACCTCGCGAATCCCTTCGACGACCCCGCCGCCGACCCGTTCGAGATCGCCCGCATCGCCGCGGAGCAGATCGCCGAGCGCACCGGCGTCGAGCACCACGACATCGCCCTCACGCTCGGCAGCGGCTGGGGCAAGGCGGCCGATCTGATCGGCGAGACGACGGCATGCGTGCCTGCGACCGACATCGTCGGATTCAGCCGCCCGAGCGTCGTGGGGCACGTCGGCACGATCCGCTCCGTTCTGCTGCCCAGCGGCAAGCGTGCCCTGGTGATCGGCGCACGCACGCACTTCTACGAGGGTCACGGCGTGCGGCGCGTGGTGCACAGCGTGCGCACGGCCGCGGCGACCGGTGCGAAGATCATGGTCCTCACCAACGGCGCGGGCGGCCTCAAGCCCGAGTGGGCACCGGGCACCCCCGTGCTGATCTCGGACCACATCAACCTCACGGCGAGCTCGCCCCTGGAGGGCGCGACGTTCGTCGATCTCACCGACCTCTACGCGCGCCGCCTGCGCGACATCGCCCGGCAGGTGGATGCCTCGCTCGACGAAGGCGTATACGTGCAGTTCCGCGGTCCGCACTACGAGACGCCCGCCGAAGTGGGCATGGCCGGCCGCATCGGCGGCGACATCGTCGGCATGTCGACCGCGCTGGAGGCCATCGCCGCCCGGCACGCGGGGATGGAGGTGCTCGGCATGTCGCTCATCACCAATCCGGCCGCCGGCATCTCGCCGGTGCCGCTGGACCATGCGGAGGTGCTCGCCGCCGGCGTGGCCGCCGAGCCCGTCATCAGCGACCTGCTCGCGCGCATCGTGGAGAAGCTGTGAGCGCGGCGACGGGAGGAACGAGCGGTGGCGTGGCCGCCGACTCGGTCATCGCGACCGCCCGTGCCTGGATCTCCGACGACCCCGACGCGGAAACACGCGCCGAACTGCAGGCGGTGCTCGACCGCGCCGTCGATGGCGAAGCCGATGCGCTCGCCGATCTGCACTCGCGCTTCGACACGCGCCTCGCGTTCGGCACCGCCGGGCTACGCGGCGAGCTCGCCGCGGGACCGAACCGCATGAACCGCGTGCTGGTGGCACAGGCAGCGGCCGGGCTCGCCGCCTATCTGGTGGAGCAGGCATCCGAACGCGGTGACGACGCGCCGTCGATCGTGATCGGCTACGACGGACGCAAGAACTCTGCCGTGTTCGCCCGCGACACCGCCGAGCTGATGGCCGGTGCTGGAGTGCGGGCAGTCTTGCTGCCGCGCCTGCTACCGACGCCGGTGCTCGCGTTCGCGGTGCGGCACCTGAACGCCTCGGCGGGCGTGATGGTCACCGCCAGCCACAACCCGGCGCGCGACAACGGCTACAAGGTGTACCTCGGCGGCGCGGATGCAGGCTCGCAGATCGTGCCGCCCGCGGACTCCGCGATCGCCGCGCACATCGAGCGGGTGGCTGCCGGTCACGTCTCCGACCTGCCCCGATCGGATGCCTATGACACCGCCGCCGAATCCCTGATCGACGCGTACGTGGCCGAGACCGCGGCGGTGGCGAGCGAAGTGCTGAGGGCCGGACGGACCCCGGGTGCGGAGGGCACGGCAGGCGCGGCGCGCACGCCGGGTGCGGAGAGTACGGCCGACGGTACCGGCAGCTCCTCCCCCGCACTCCGCTACGTCTACACGGCCATGCACGGCGTCGGATGGCAGACCGCGCGCGCCGTGTTCGCGGCCGCGGGCCTTCCCGCACCGATCCCGGTGGCCGAGCAACAGGACCCCGACCCCGACTTCCCGACCGTCTCGTTCCCCAACCCGGAGGAGCCGGGCGCACTCGACCTCGCGTTCGCCCTCGCCCGCGACTCGGACGCCGACCTGGTGATCGCGAACGACCCGGATGCGGATCGCCTGGCCATCGGCATCCCTGACGCGTCGAGCCCGGAGGGCTACCGCCGGCTGAGCGGCAACGAGGTCGGAACGCTGCTGGGATGGACCGCGGCGGAGCAGACGGCGGGAGGCGATGTCGAGGGGGCGCTCGCGGCATCCATCGTCTCGTCCCCCGCACTGAGTGCCGTGGCGGATGCCTACGGCCTGCGTTTCGTCGAGACCCTCACCGGATTCAAGTGGGTCAGCCGCGTACCCGGCCTCGTGTTCGGCTACGAAGAGGCGCTGGGCTACCTGGTGAACCCGCAGACGGTGCGCGACAAGGACGGCATCTCGGCGGCGACCGTCGCGATCGCTCTTGCCCAGCGGCTGCACGCGCAGGGGCGCACGATCGCCGACCGGCTCGACGAGTTCACGGAGCGCTTCGGCGCCTACGCCTCTGACCAGATCTCGATCCGGGTGACCGACCTCGATCGCATCGCCCGCATCATGGCGTCATTGCGGGAAGCTCCCCCGCGCGAAGTCGGTGGCGTGACCGTGACACGGATCGACGACCTGAGCGGTGGATCCGCCGACCTTCCGCCGAGCGACGTACTGCGCATCGTGCTCGACGACGGATCCCGTGTCATGGTTCGTCCGAGTGGCACGGAGCCGAAGCTGAAGATCTACATCGACGCGTTCGATGACGCCGCCTCCGACGTCGCCGGGCGCCGGGCGGCCGCGCAGGCGCGGGTCGCGGTGCTCGCCGACGGGATGCGCGCGCTCACGAGCTGAAGCGTGCGGAGGCCGGGCCGCCGGGCGGAGCCGGACTCAGCCCACGGCATCCTCGAGCTTGCGCTCGAGCTCGTCGGTGTCGAAGTAGTTGTCGATGACGACGATGTCGGCGTTGGTCTTCGGAATGCGCGAGACCAATTCGGGCGACGTCAGGATCACCTGGGCGTCGGCGCCCGAGGTGGACACGCTCGCGACGTCGGACGCGCTGACGTCGGCCGAGATGCCGAGCCGGTCGAGCACCCGCTCCGCGTTCAGTTTGAGAATGGCCGATGTTCCCACACCGGCTCCGCAGATCGCGACGATCTTCACCGTGCCTCCTTCGACATCATCGAGCGGGTCGTCAGCGCACGGGCTCGGCGTCGTCCGACACCGTCGGCGCCTGGATGACGCGCCACACCTCGTCGGCCGACGTCGCCTGCGCGAGGGCCGGGATCGCCTGGGGGTCGTTGAACACGTTCGCGAGCTCCGCGACCGAGTTGACGTGGGCATCCGGCGTCGAGACGGCGAGACCGATGACGACGCTGACGGGATCGTTGTGCGGATGCCCGAATGTCACCGGTGTCGCCAGCGTCACCACCGAGAGGCCGTCCGCGAGCACATCGGGACCCGGCCGGGCGTGCGCCAGAGCGAGCCCGGGAGCGATCACGATGTAGGCGCCGAACTCGTCGACGACCTGGATCATGCGCTCCGTGTAGCTGTCGCGCGTCGCACCCGACCGACGCAACGCGACACCGGCGAACCGCACCGCGGCGCGCCAATCCGACGCGTGCACACCGAGGTCGATGGCAGAGTCGGGCAGCGGCGGAAGCGACATGTGTTCAAGCGTATCGCGACGCATGTTCCACACTCGCTGAAAGCGACGTGGGGAGACGCCGAGCAGATTCGATGCGCGCCTGTGCGACGGCCGCGCCGGCGTCAGACCTCGTCGAATCCGTCGGCGATCGTCTCCACGAGGTCTTCCCGGTCTTCCAGCGGCAGGAAGGATGCCCGTGCCGCGTTCACCTGGAACGTCTCGAGATCGTCGAGGTCGTACCCGAACGCATCCGCCAGCAGGGCGAGCTCGCGGCTGATCGTCGTGGCGCTCATCAGCCGATTGTCGGTGTTCACCGTGACGCGGAAGCCCAGTTGGTAGAGGAGGTCGAACGGGTGATCGACGAGCTCGTCCCCCCAGGCCGCGATCGCGCCGGTCTGCAGATTCGACGACGGGCTCAGCTCGAGCGTGATCTCCCGGTCCTTCACCCACTGCGAGAGCCTGCCGAGCGAGACGTAGATGTTCTCGTCGTCCTGGCGCTCGATGGTGATGTCCTCGGCCAGGCGCACGCCGTGCCCCAGGCGCAGGGCACGACCGTCGAACAGTGCGCCCCGGATGCTGTCCAGCCCGTCGGCCTCGCCTGCGTGCACCGTCACGGGCAGGAAGTTCTCGGCCAGGTAGTCGAACGCGATCCGGTGGTTCGCGGGCGGGAACCCGGCCTCCGCGCCCGCGATGTCGAAGCCGACGACTCCGGAGTCGCGATGCCGCACGGCGAGCTCCGCGATCTCGACCGCGCGGTCGGCGTGGCGCATGGCGGTGACGAGCTGCCCGACGCGGATGTCCGCGCCACCGTTGCGCACATCCGCCACGCCCTGCTCGAGGCCGCTCTGCACTGCCTCGACCGCGTCGTCGAGGCTCAGGCCGCGCCCGAGGTGCTGCTCCGGCGCCCAGCGGACCTCGCCGTACACAACACCGTCCGCGGCGAGGTCGAGCACGAACTCGCGCGCCACGCGGGCCAGACCGTAGTGCGTCTGCATCACGGCGGTGGTGATGTCGAACGTCTTCAGGTATTCGACGAGCGAACCCGAGTTCGACTGCTTCTCGAACCAGGCGCCGAGCGCGTCGGCATCGCTCTCCGGCAGGTCGAGGTCGATCTCGTCCGCCAGGTCGATGATGGTCTGCGGCCTCAGGCCGCCGTCGAGGTGATCGTGCAGCGACACCTTCGGCAGCGTGCGCACATCCACGCCATCGACCAGGGGCGCGGCATGGGAGAGGTTACTGGGGGGCTCCTGTCGGCCCGGCTCTGGACTCATCGTTCCAGCGTACCGACCGGACGGGTGCTGCGTACTCCCCGATCGGCGCCGATTCCCGTCGATATCGATGGCGCACGATGACCCGCGTTCGCGCCGCACGAACGGCTGCCGCACGACGGTCGTCGTTCTCGTCCGATCCGGGCGAACGGATGCCCGCGGCCGCGCCGTCTTTCTCGTGCGGGAGTACGTTCTGGTGACGCGACGACGTGCGCGCGAAAGGAAGGGCGGGAATGATCCAGGTCATCGGAGGCATCCTGCCGCAGGCCCTCGGCATCGCGATCAGCCCGATACCGATCATCGCGGCGATCCTCATGCTGCTCTCCCCGCGAGCCAGGGTCACCGCTGTGGGGTTCCTGCTCGGCTGGGTGGTGGGCATCCTCGTCGCCGTGATCGTGTTCATCCTGCTGGCCAGCGTGATACCCGCGACCGACCCGGATGCCTCCAAGCCGGTCCAGGGCGTCATCCAGCTCGTGCTCGGCGTGCTCCTGCTCCTGCTCGCCGTGCGCCAGTGGCGACATCGTCCGAAGCCCGGCGCCAAGCCGGTGCTGCCGAAGTGGATGCAGGCGATCGACGGCTTCTCGTTCATCGCCGCGTTCGGGCTCGCGTTCCTGCTCTCGGCGATCAATCCCAAGAACCTCTTGATGGCGGTGAGCGCCGGCGTCGAGATCGGATCGGCACAGCTCGGTGTGGGCGCGGTCATCGTGACGATCGTGATTTTCACCGTGATCGCGGCCTGCACCGTGCTCGTGCCGGTGCTCGGTTACCTGGTCGCCGCCGACCGGCTGCGCTCACCGCTCGATTCGCTACGCGGCTGGCTCGCGCAGGAGAACGCCGTGATCATGGCCGTGCTGTTCCTCGTACTGGGCGTGAACCTGATCGGCAAGGGCATCGGCCACTTCTGAGCGGTGATGCCCGTTCGGCCCTAGGCTCACGCGGTTCGGGCGGTTCGCGAAGTCCCGCGCGGCCGCGCCAGCCACGCAGCCCACCTAGTCGGCCGCTCAGCCGACGCGGTCGACGACGATCGGGCCGCGCTCCGGCGCGCTGTCGCCCAGCTCCCAGGCGCCGTCGAGCGCTTCGAGCGCGCGCTCGAACCGCACCTCGTCGTCGGTCGCCAGCGTGAACACCGGATCGCCGGCAGCGACGCTCTCGCCGACCTTGGCGTGCAACTGGATGCCGGCAGCATGCAGAACCGGATCCTGCTGTCGTGCGCGTCCCGCCCCGAGCCGCCACGCGGCGACCCCGAACGACAGGGCGTCCTGCCGCGTCACCACGCCGTCTCGCGGTGCCACGACGGTGTGGGTCTCCCGTGGGTGCGGCAGCGGCGCGTCCGGATCGCCGTCCTGCGCTCGGATGAGTGCGCGCCAGGAGTCCATCGCCCGGCCGGAGCGCAGCGCCTCCTCGACGTCGGCGTCGGGCTTGCCTGCGAGGCGCAGCATCTCGCGGGCGAGCGCGAGCGTCAGCTCGACGATGTCATCCGGTCCGCCGCCGGCGAGCACCTCGACCGACTCCTGCACCTCGTTCGCGTTGCCGATCGCGCGGCCGAGCGGGGCGTTCATGTCGGTGAGCAGCGCGGAGGTGGCGACACCGGCATCCTGTCCGAGTTCCACCATGGTGCGGGCGAGCTCACGGGCCTTGTCGAGGTCGTGCATGAAGGCGCCTGAGCCGAACTTCACGTCGAGTACGAGCGCGCCCGTTCCCTCGGCGATCTTCTTGCTCATGATCGACGAGGCGATCAGCGGAATCGCCTCGACGGTGCCGGTGATGTCGCGCAGCGCGTACAGCTTCTTGTCGGCCGGCGCGAGCCCCGGGCCGGCCGCACAGATGGCGCCGCCGACGTCGCGCAGCTGGGCGAAGAGCTCGTCGGTGGTGAGCGCTGCACGCCAGCCGGAGATGCTTTCGAGCTTGTCGAGCGTGCCACCGGTGTGTCCGAGGCCGCGGCCGGAGAGCTGCGGCACGGCGACGCCGAACGAGGCGACGAGCGGCACGAGCGGAAGCGTGATCTTGTCGCCGACGCCGCCCGTGGAGTGCTTGTCGACTGTCGGCTTGCCCAGGTCGGCGAAGCTCATGCGGTCGCCGCTGGCGATCATGGCCAGCGTGAGGTCCCGGATCTCGCGTCGCGTCATGCCGTTCAGGAGCACGGCCATCGCCCACGCCGACATCTGCTCGTCGGCGACGAAGCCGCGCGTGTAGGCATCCACCAGCCAGTCGATCTGGGATGTGCTGAGCTCGCCCTTGTCCCGCTTGGCGCGGATGAGATCGACGGCGTCGAACCGTTCAGCCATGATGTGAAGCTCCTTGTCGGACTTGTCGCCCCGTGCCGCTGATGCTGAGCGCCCAGTGGTGCTGGGCGACCAGTGGCACTGAGCAGCGAGTGGTGGTGAGCGCTCGTGGCACTCGGTCGGCATTCGGCGCTGTGTCGCTCAGTGTTGCGATATTCAGTGTTGTGGTATTCAGGCGGAGTACTGCTGGAGGTCGCGCGGACCGAACGCGTCGGGCAGCACCTCGTCGATGGTGCGGATGCCCGAGACGGTCTCGAGCATCATCCCCGGCACCGAGTGCTCGTAGAGCAGCTGACGGCAGCGACCGCACGGCATGATGACGTCGCTTTCGCCGTTCACACAGGTGAACGCGACGAGCTGACCGCCGCCGGTCATGTGCAGCATGGAGACGAGCGAGCACTCCGCGCACAACGTGAGGCCGTAGCTTGCATTCTCCACGTTGCATCCGGCGATGATGCGCCCGTCGGTGGCCAGCGCGGCGGCGCCGACCGGGTACTTCGAGTACGGCACGTACGCCCTTCTCATGGCCTCTTCGGCCTCGGTGCGCAGCGCGCCCCAGTCGACCTCGCCCGAGAAGGGCGTCGTATCGTCACTCATCGTCGTGTCGATTTCCGTTCCTTGAGGTTGTGCCTGATCACGCGGGGGCGACGTCAGGACTTGATGTAGGGCTTTCCGGATGCCGCCGGGCCGCGCACGTAGCCGACGAACCCTGCCACGGCCAGGATCGTCACCACGTAGGGCAGCATCAGCAGGAACTCGCTCGGCACCGGCGAACCGACCGCGGCGAGCGTGTACTGCAGGTTGCTGGCGAAGCCGAAGAGCAGGGCGGCGAGCGTGGCGCGCACCGGATCCCAGCGGCCGAAGATGACGGCGGCGAGGGCGATATAGCCCTGCCCGCCCGTCATGTCCTCGCTGAAGGAGCCGACGGAGCCGAGCGTGAAGTATGCGCCGCCGAGACCGACGATCGCGCCGGCGAGCGACACGTTCCAGAACCGCGTTCCCGTCACGTTGATGCCCACCGTGTCGGCGGCCTGAGGATGCTCGCCCACCGACCGCAGACGCAGCCCCCATCGCGTGTGGAACAGCCCGACGTACACGGCCACGACCGCGATGTACATGAGGTACACGATGATCGACTGGTCGAACAGCACGGGGCCGATCACCGGGATCGCGCTGAGACCGGGGATCGGGATGGCCGGCAGCAGCGGCGGGTTGTTGAGGAACTCGGGGTCCTTGGCGAGCACCTGGCTGTAGAGGAAGTTCGTCAGCCCCAGCACCAGCACGTTGATCACGACGCCGACGATGACCTGGTCGACGTAGTACTTGATGGCGAACGCGGCCAGGATGAACGAGACCAGCACGCCGGCGACGAGCGCCGCGACCAGCCCGAGCCACATCGACCCCGTCATGCTGGCGACCATGGCCGCGAGGAACGCGCCGGCGAGCAGCTGGCCTTCGATCGCGATGTTCACCACACCGCTGCGTTCGGAGAGCACCCCGCCGAGGGCGCCGAAGATGTACGGCACGCTCAGGCTGACTGCGCCGAGCAGCAGGCTCGTGATGGGAAGCGGCCGCGAGTTGGCGCCGGCGGCCCAGGTGAGGAACGCGACGACGAAGAGGAACGCGAACACGCTCGAGTACCACAGCGGCACCTTCGTGCGCCGAGCGAGGATCCACCAGCTCGCTGCCGCCATGAGAACCAGCACGACCGTGAGGATCACGCAGGTCAGCGTGGTCGGCAGCACCACCTGGGGCAGCGACGGCGCCACCCGACCGCCCGCGAACGTGAACGTCGTGTCTCCTCCTCGACGGAAGATCACGAACAGCACGATGGAGAGCACGGCGACGACCGACAGGGTGATCGGCGTCTTCCTGCTGCGAACGACGGTCTTCTCGAGAACGATCGGGGTGGCATCCGGAACGGTGTGTTCGGCGGTCGTGGTCATCGGGCGGCCACCTCCTCGGCGACGGGCGCCGGCGTGGCCGGCTTCTGCTTGCGTGGTGGGCGCGGGCCCGGCTTGGGCAACCGGAAGATGGCCCGCACCAGGGGCGGCGCGGCGATGAACAGCACGATCAGCGACTGCACCACCAACACGATGTCGATCGGGATGCTGTTGGCCGCCTGCATGAGGAAGCCGCCGGCCTTGAAGGCGCCGAACAGCACGCCTGCAATGAAGGTGCCGAGCGGACGCGAGCGGCCGAGCAGGGCGACCGTGATCGCGTCGAATCCGATGCCGGCGTCGATGGCCGACCCGAATCCGCCTGTCGTGGTGCCGAGCACCTGATCCACGCCGGCGAGGCCGACGAGGCCACCGCCGATGACCATCGACCAGATGATCGCGCTGTTCACGCTGATGCCGGCCACGCGGGCGGCGTGCGGGTTCTCGCCGACAGCACGGAACTTGAAGCCGAGGCTCGAGCGTTCCAGCAGCCACCAGACGAAGATGGTCGCCGCAATGGCGATGATGAAGCCGAAGTGCAGCTGATACTGCGGACCGAGGATCTGCGGCAGGATCGCGTTCGGCAGAATCGCCGGCGACTTCGGGTTGTTCGAGCCGTGCGCCTGCAGAGCGCCGGGCGTGCGCAGCAGGTAGGAGATGAGGTAGAACGCGATCCAGTTGAGCATGATCGTCACGATCACCTCGTGCGCGCCCGTTCGCGCCTTGAGCACGCCGGCGATGCCGGCCCACAGCGCGCCACCGACGACGCCGGCGGCGACGGCCACGACCAGGTGGATGACCGGCGGCAGGTCGAACGACCAGCCCACCCAGCCGCAGAAGGCGGCGGCGATGAGCATCTGCCCCTGACCACCGATGTTGAACATGCCGGTGCGGAACCCGAGGCCGACACCGAGACCGGCGACGATCAGCGGTGTGGCGTACGTCAGCGTGTCCATGAACGGCCGGATGCCGGAGGCGAACGTCGGGCGGCCGAAGTTGTAGATCGAGCCCTGGAACAGCGAGGTGTACGCGCCGGAAACGACATTCCAGATCGCCTCGAACGTGTCGGAGGGCCGGGAGAAGAAGTACCCGGCCGCCTGCTGCACGCCGGGGTCCGTGACCGCGATGAGGATCGCGCCGACGATGAGCGCGAGCACCACGGCAAGGATCGAGATGACCACGCTTCCGCCCATGATCTGGCGCAGCGCCTCGTTCCACCGGTTCGGTTCCTGCTGCTCCGGCGGGACTTGCGCGCCCGTCTCGAGCGCGACATCCGCGTCGCCGGCCTGCTGCAGTGCAGACTCGTCGACGGATGCCTGTGCGCCGTCCTGCTCCTGGCTCACGCGGCCTCTCCTCTCGGGTCGCCCTGCGGCGCGGGGGTCTCCGGCTGCTCGCCCGCCATCATGATGCCGAGCGTCTCGCGGTCGGTGCCGCCGGGGACGATGCCGACGATCCCGCCGCGGTACATGACCGCGATGCGGTCGGCGAGGGCATCCACCTCGTCGAGCTCCGTGGAGACGACGACGACCGGGATGCCCGAGTCCCGCGCCTCGATCACGCGTTTGTGCACGAACTCGATGGAGCCGACGTCGAGACCGCGCGTCGGCTGTGCCGCCACGAGCAGCCGCAGTTCGCGGCTGAGCTCACGGGCGAGCACCACCTTCTGCTGGTTGCCGCCGGAGAGCGTGCCCACCGGGGTGTCGATGCTCTGCGCCCGCACGTCGAACTCGCGCACCTTCTCGGTGGCGAACGTGTTGCGGAACCGCAGCTGCAGGCTGCCGCCCTTGGCGAAGGGGGCTCCGTCGGCTCGGTCGAGCATCAGGTTCTCGGCGATCGAGAACTCGGCGACCAGACCGTCTTCATTGCGGTCTTCCGGAATGAACCCGACGCCGGCATCCAGCACCTTGCGCACGTTCAGACCAGTCAGTTCCTTGCCGTCGAGCGCGATGCTGCCCTTGACGCGAGGCTGCAGGCCGAGGATGGCCTCGGTGAGCTCGGTCTGCCCGTTGCCCTGCACGCCCGCGATGGCCAGCACCTCGCCGGCGTGCACTTCGAAGTCGACGTTGTTCACGACGAGCTGGCCGATCGGATCGACGACCGTGAGACCCTTCACCGTCAGGGCCGGCTCGCCGGGCTTCGCGGGTTGCTTCTGCACGGTGAGCTCGACGGAACGGCCGACCATGAGCGACGCCAGCTCCGCGTTGCTCGCGCTCGGGGATGCCTCGCCCACCACCTTGCCGAGTCGCATCACGGTGATGCGGTCGGCGACCTCGCGCACCTCGCGCAGCTTGTGGGTGATGAAGACGATGGCGGTTCCAGCGTCGCGCAGCTGCTTCATGATCGACATCAGCTCGTCGGTCTCCTGCGGCGTAAGCACCGCAGTCGGCTCGTCGAACACGAGGACCTTCGCGTCGCGGGAGAGCGCCTTGATGATCTCGACGCGCTGCTGCACGCCGACCGGAAGGTCTTCGATGAGCGCGTCGGGATCGACGTCGAACCCGAAGCGCGAGGAGATGTCGCGCACTCGCGCACGCGCTTGGTTCTGGTTGAGGAACCCGGCGAATCCGGTGCTCTCGTGCCCGAGCATGACGTTCTCGGCCACGGTGAACACCGGGATGAGCATGAAGTGCTGGTGCACCATGCCGATGCCGGCCTTCATCGCGTCGCCCGGTCCATCGAAGCGCTGCTCGACGTCATCGAGGAGGATCTCGCCCTCGTCGGCCTCGAGCAGCCCGTAGAGCACGTTCATCAGCGTGGACTTGCCCGCGCCGTTCTCACCGAGGATGCAGTGGATCTCTCCCGGCTCGACGGTGAGCGAGATGTGGTCGTTGGCGGTGAGAGAGCCGAATCGCTTCGTGATGCCGCGAAGTTCGAGCTTCATAGGGGTCAATCTACCTTTCGCCGGCCGCTGCGCTGCGGGCCGGCAAGCAGCGTTCGGCGGTGGAACGCCTCCGCGCCCGGACCGGTGCCGAGCGAGCGGCGCCGACATGCTCGTGCGTTTCTCGAACGGGCATCGCGGACTTGCTGTTGTGCTGTCATGCGCCCTGCGCGAGCGCAACGAGTCGAAGGGCGCCGACTACGGCGCCCTTCGACTCGGCTGCGCCTCGCTCGGGGAGCAGGGGTGGAGCCGATCAGGACTTCGGCGACGCCGGCGACGTGACCGTGATGGATCCGTCGATGATGCCGGCCTTGATCTTGTCGAGCTCCGCCTTGAGGTTGGAGTCGACCTTCGACGCGAAGTCGTGGAACGGGGCGAGGCCTACGCCATCGTTCTTCAGGGTGCCGACGTAGGGCGTGTTCGAGAAGTCGCCCTTGGCGGACTGCTCGATCACCGCGGAGGTCGACGGCTTGATGCCCTTCATGACCGAGGTGAGCAGAATCGAGCGCACGCTCTTGTCGGTGTTGTAGACATCCGCGTCCACGCCGATCATCGAGATGCTCTTGCCCGCGCTGTTCGCCTCGTCGATGGCCTGCGCCGCCGACTGGTAGATCGGACCGCCGACCGGCATGATCACGTCAGCGCCCTGGTCGATGATGCCCTGTGCGACCTGCTTGGCGGTGTCGTTCGCGTCGAACCCACCGGTGAAGGAGCCCTTCTGGCTGTCGACGTTCCAGCCGACGACCTGAACGTTCTTGCCCTTCTGCTGGTTGTAGTACTTGACGCCATCGGCGAAGCCATCCATGAAGATGGTCACGGTCGGGATCTGCTGGCCGCCGAAGGTGCCGACGACGCCGGTCTTGGAGAAGCTCGCCGCCGCGTAGCCGCCGAGGAACGCCGCCTGCGCGGTGTCGAAGATGATCGGCTTGACGTTCGGAGCATCGATCGAGTTGTCGTCGATGATCGCGAAGTCGGTGTCGCTGTTCGACTTCGCGGCCTTCTTCGTCGCGTCGGCGAGGTTGAAGCCGACCGTGATGATCAGGTTGCAGTTCTGGTCGACCATGCTGTTGATGTTCGGCGCGAAGTCGCTCGCCGTCTTCGACTCGGCGGTCTTGAACTTGGAGTTCAGCTTCTTCGCCGTGGCGACGAGACCCTCGTAGCCGAGCTGGTTGAACGAGTGGTCGTCGAAGCCGCCCGAGTCGGAGACCATGCACGGCAGGAACTTCGATGCCGCCTTGGTCGACTTGCTCTCCGACGGCGCCTGGCCGCAGCCGGCGAGCAGAGCGAGCGCACTGGCGGCGGCGAGCCCCGCGAGCGCCACCTTGCGAACTTTGGATGTCACGTTGTCCTCCAGGTCAAGTGTCTGCGCCGAGCGCACCGAACATCGGCGAGCGGCGTTACTCAACGTTACGAATGGCTTTGACAGCGGCATCGAGTTCCCCGCGTCGCCGTTATCATCTTGTTTCTTTTGAGCAGGATCCGGTAGCCGGGTGCTCAAAAGTGCAGATGGCGGGCTACAACACCTCGGTGGAACCGGTCAGCCGCAGGGCTTCCACCACGGACTTCACGCGTTGCGCGTTCTCGCTCGTCGTCACGAGCAGCGCGTCGGGGGTATCGACGATCACCACGTTCTGGATGCCGATCAGGCTGATCACGCGGCCGGTCTGGCTGACCACGATGCCGCTGGAGGCATCCGACAGCACGCGGGCGTTCTCGCCGAGGATGGCGAGGTCGGTGGCCCTGCCACCGGAGTTCAGCTTGGTGAGCGAGGCGAAGTCGCCCACGTCGTCCCAGGAGAAGTGGCCGGGAACGACGGCGAGCTTGCCCGCCGCCGCCGCCGGTTCGGCGACCGAGTAGTCCAGCGCGACCTTCTTCAGGGTCGGCCAGATGCGGTCGACGGCCGGACCGCGCGTGGCCGGATCGTCCCACGCCGCTGCGAGCTCGAGCAGGCCGGCGAGCAGCTCCGGATTGGAGCGACCGATCTCCTCCAGGAGCACCGATGCCTTCGCGATGAACATGCTCGCGTTCCACAGGTAGTCGCCACTGTGCAGGTACTTCCTCGCGGTCTTCAGATCGGGCTTCTCCACGAACGAGAGCACCTGCTTGGCGGAAGCGGCGTCGTCGATTCCCAGCGGTGTGCCGACATGGATGTAGCCGAATCCCACCGCCGGCTCCGTGGGCGTGATGCCCACGGTGGCGATGTATCCGGCACGCGCGGCGTTGACCGCCTCGACCACTGCCGCACGGAAGAGCGGGATGTTGCCGATGACGTGGTCGGCCGCGAAGGAGCCGATGATCACGCCCGGATGCCGGTGCTCGAGAATCGCCGCAGCCAGACCGATCGCGGCGGTCGAGTCGCGCGGCTCGCTCTCGAGCACGACGTTCTCGTCGGCGAGCGCAGGGATCTGCGCTTCCACTGCAGCCCGGTGCGCACGCCCCGTGACGACCATCACACGCTGTGGTCCTGCCAGAGGCGCGAGGCGATCCCAGGTGGCGCGCAAGAGCGTGGTCCCCGACCCGGTGAGGTCGTGCAGGAACTTGGGCGCATCGGCCCGCGAGAGCGGCCAGAGGCGGGAGCCCACGCCCCCCGCGGGGATCACGCAGTAGAAGTCGTCGATGGGCAATGCGCTCATGCGTCCACCTTAGGTCGCGCGCAGGGACGGAGCACCGAGACGGGACACCCGGATCGCGTTCGAGACGCGCATCCGTCGACGGGCCGGCAACCTCGACCGAAGCATCGGACGACCGTCGCCACGGGCGGGCCGACGCGGCTGCCGGTTTCGGGTCGGTGCCGGGCTTAGGGTGTCACGGGACGTTCCGTTCCGACTCTCTGCACGAAAGATCTGCACCGAAGACTCCCTGCCGCTGAACGGAGGCGAACCATGGCCGAGCGCCGCCGACGCGTCATCCCGATTCCGTTCCGACAGCGATCACGCCCCGCACCGGAACCGGCGCCGACGACGACGGACGAGCCGGCGGCATCCCGCCGCACCATCGTCGACGCGGCGATCTACGCCGACGGTCGCCGGCTGTCGTCGCCGACCACGCTCGCCGACACGTACCGCGCCCTGCACGAGACGCCGGGCGGAGTGGCCTGGATCGGGTTGTACCGACCGAGCCAGTCGGAACTGCAATCGCTCGCCCGCGAGTTCGACCTGCACGAGCTCGCCGTCGAAGACGCGATCAGCGCGCACCAGCGGCCCAAGCTGGAGCGCTACGACGACGTGCTCTTCGTGGTGCTCCGCGCGGCCAACTATCTGGACGTGCCCGAAGAGGTGTCGTTCGGCGAGGTGCACGTCTTCGTCGGGCCGAACTTCGTGATCACGGTGCGCCACAGCGAGTCGCCCGACCTCTCCCAGGTGCGACACCGCATGGAGCACGATCCCGAGCTGCTCGCGCTGGGGACCCAGAGCATCCTGTACGCCATCATCGACGCGATCGTGGACGGGTACGCTCCCGTGGTCGCCGGCCTCGCCAACGACATCGACGAGATCGAGACGCAGGTGTTCGACGGCGACGCGCGGGTGTCACGGCGCATCTACGAGCTGTCGACGGAGGTGATCGACTTCCAGAGGGCGACGCATCCGCTCACCGCCGTCATGGAGGCACTCGAACTCGGCAGCGAGAAGTACGGGGTGACGCAGGAACTCCAGCGCAACCTGCGCGACGTGGCCGACCACCTCACCCAGGTGAACGAGCGTGTC
Source organism: Humibacter albus DSM 18994 (assembly GCF_000421825.1). GTDB lineage: Bacteria > Actinomycetota > Actinomycetes > Actinomycetales > Microbacteriaceae > Humibacter > Humibacter albus. The sequence continues at coordinate 56,821 of NZ_ATXT01000017.1, read as the reverse complement.
GACGACTTCAGGCGGATGCTCCGCGACATTCTCACGGTGAACGCCACCCTGGTCAGCGAGCGGCAGAACTCCCGGATGACCTCGCTCGCGGAGACGACGTTCCGTCAGGGAGAAGAGGTCAAGAAGATCTCGTCGTGGGCGGCGATCCTGTTCACACCCACGCTCATCGCGAGCATCTACGGCATGAACTTCAGCGTGATGCCCGAGCTGCACTGGGCATGGGGCTACCCGATGGCGATCGCGCTGATGCTCGTGCTCGGCATCGGCCTCTATGTCATCTTCAAGCGCCGCCACTGGCTGTAGCGGGCTGCGCACAACCCACAGCGCACAGCCAACTGCGGTGCGCCGGCCGGGGGACCGCGCACACCACGCGACGCAACACGCTCCCGAAGGCGGCGGCGTGCACGCCGCCGAACCGCACCACACGCACAGCCGACTGCGGTGCGCCGGCCGGGGACGGCGCACACCACGCGACGCAACACGCTCCCGAAGGCGGCGGCGTGCACGCCGCCGAACCGCACCACACGCACAGCCGACTGCGGTGCGCCGGCCGGGGGACGGCGCACAAGAAGGAACTGTCTCGACGTCGAGACAGTTAGGTTCGCCTTAGAGGCGGCCGGACGGGGCGGGACGTAAGCTTGGAGCCGCGTCGGTCGCGCTCGTTGTCGCGCGCCATGACGCAAGCGCCAAGGTACCTACCAAGGAGGGTTGTCCGTGCCAGTAGAAGCGGCAGACACTCTCGAGTCGACCAGGAGTCGGCCCGGGGGAACGCTGTACCGGGGTCGAGAAGGCATGTGGTCGTGGGTGCTCCACCGCATCACCGGCGTGGCGATCTTCTTCTTCCTCCTCGTCCACATTCTGGACTCCGTCGTGCTCGGAATCAGCCCTCAGGCGTACAACGCGGTCATCGGCACGTACAAGAACCCGATCATGGGACTCGGTGAGACCGCGCTCGTCGCGGCCATCGCGTTCCACGCGCTGAACGGCATCCGCATCATCCTGATCGACTTCTGGAGCAAGGGCGCCAAGTACCAGCGCATCATGTTCTGGATCGTGATCGTGGTCTGGGTCGTGCTGATGCTCGGCTTCGCGCCGATCCACCTGATGAACGTGTTCAGCGAGGGGAGCGCATCGTGACCACCATCGAGGCACCCCGCAGCCCTGCCCGTCCCCCGCGCTCGAAGGGCGTGAACTGGGAGAAGTGGGGTTGGCTGTACATGCGCGCCTCGGGCGTGCTGCTGGTCGTGCTCATCTTCGGGCATCTCATCGTCAACCTCGTGCTGGGCGAGGGCATCAAGGCCGTCGACTTCGGATTCGTCGCCGGCAAGTGGGCCGACCCGTTCTGGCGGGTCTGGGACGGCCTCATGCTGTGGCTTGCCCTCATCCACGGCGGCAACGGCATGCGCACCATCGTGAACGACTACGCGCACAACCGCACGATCAACCGCACGCTGAAGATCCTGATCCTCGCGGCGGTCGTCGTGCTCATTCTGTTGGGCACCTACACGGTCACCTTCTTCGACCCGTGCCCGAGCGGCGCACCGGCGCACCTGCTGCCCGACTTCTGCTCGACCATCTCCAAGTAACCCGCCCTCGGCAGCGGACACGAACCGAAAGCTACGGACATCCACGTGAGTGAACAGATCGCAGACGGAGCCGTGATCGACGGCGTGCACTACCACCAGTTCGACATCGTCATCGTCGGCGCCGGCGGTGGCGGCATGCGCGCGGCCATCGAGGCCGGCCCGCACGCCAAGACGGCCGTCATCTCCAAGCTCTACCCGACCCGGTCGCACACCGGGGCGGCGCAGGGCGGCATGGCCGCCGCGCTGTCGAACGTGGAGGAAGACAACTGGGAGTGGCACACCTACGACACCGTCAAGGGCGGTGACTACCTGGTCGACCAGGATGCCGCGGAGATCCTCGCGAAAGAGGCCATCGACGCGGTCATCGACCTCGAGAACATGGGCTTGCCGTTCAACCGCACGCCCGAGGGCAAGATCGACCAGCGCCGGTTCGGCGGACACACCCGCGATCACGGCAAGGCCGCGGTGCGCCGCGCCTGCTACGCCGCCGACCGCACCGGCCACATGATCCTGCAGACGCTGTTCCAGAACTGCGTCAAGCTCGGCATCAACTTCTTCAACGAGTTCTACGTGCTCGACCTGCTCATCGGCGAGGTCGACGGTCCGGACGGGACGACGCAGAAGCGTCCGTCGGGCGTCGTCGCCTACGAACTCGCCACCGGCGAGTTGCACGTCTTCCAGTCGAAGGCCGTCATCTTCGCCACCGGCGGGTTCGGCAAGATCTTCAAGACGACATCCAACGCGCACACCCTGACCGGCGACGGCGTCGGCATCATCTGGCGCAAGCGCCTGCCGCTGGAAGACATGGAGTTCTTCCAGTTCCACCCGACCGGCCTCTACGGACTCGGCATCCTGCTCACCGAGGGCGCCCGCGGTGAGGGTGCCATTCTGCGCAACGCCTCGGGTGAACGGTTCATGGAGCGCTACGCGCCGACCATCAAGGACCTCGCACCGCGCGACATCGTGGCCCGCAGCATGGTGCAGGAGGTGCTCGAGGGCCGCGGCGCCGGGCCGAACAAGGACTACGTGTATCTGGACTGCACCCACCTGGGCGCCGAGGTGCTCGAGACCAAACTGCCAGACATCACCGAGTTCGCCCGCACCTACCTGGGCGTCGACCCGGTCGTCGAGCCGGTCCCGGTCATGCCGACCGCGCACTACGCCATGGGCGGCATCCCGACGACGAACAACGCCGAGGTGCTCAGCGACAACACCACCATCGTCCCCGGTCTGTACGCGGCCGGCGAGTGCGCCTGCGTATCCGTGCACGGCTCGAACCGCCTCGGCACCAACTCGCTGCTCGACATCAACGTGTTCGGCAAGCGCAGCGGCCGCAACGCCGTGGAGTACGTGAAGACGGCCGAGTTCGTGCCGCTTCCCGACAATCCGGCGGCCGGCGTGCGCGACATGCTCGAGGGCCTGCGCACCTCCACCGGAACCGAGCGCATCGCGGCGATCCGCAAGGAGCTGCAGGAGCAGATGGACCGCAACGCGCAGGTGTTCCGCACCGACGACACGCTCGCCGCCGTGACCGAGACCATCCACGGCCTCCGCGAGCGCTACCGGAATGTGCAGGTGCAAGACAAGGGCAAGCGGTTCAACACCGATCTGCTCGAGGCCGTCGAGCTCGGGTTCCTGCTCGACCTCGCCGAGGTCGTCGTGTTCTCCGCACGCAACCGCAAGGAGAGCCGGGGCGGACACATGCGCGACGACTACCCGAAGCGCGACGACGAGAACTACATGAAACACACCATGGCCTACCTCACGGGCGACCCGCACTCGTCGAATCCGGCAGACCACATCAAGCTCGACTGGAAACCCGTCGTGATCACGCGCTACCAGCCGATGGAGAGGAAGTACTGATGTCCACCGCTGTCGCTGACGCGCCTGCCGAGGGGCAGGCATCCGACGCACCCGAGGCGATCAAGTCGTTCGTGGTGACGCTGATCATCCGGCGCTTCGACCCGGACGTGGACACGGAGCCGCACTGGCAGGACTTCGACGTGGAGGTCTACCCGACCGACCGCGTGCTCGACGCGCTGCACAAGATCAAGTGGGATCAGGACGGGTCGCTCACGTTCCGCCGTTCCTGCGCACACGGTGTCTGCGGTTCGGATGCCATGCGCATCAACGGCCGCAACCGACTCGCCTGCAAGACCCTCATCAAGGATCTCGACGTGCAGAAGCCCATCTACGTGGAAGCCATCAAGGGGCTTCCGCTGGAGAAGGACCTCGTCGTCGACATGGAGCCGTTCTTCGCCTCGTACCGCGAAGTGCAGCCGTTCCTGCAGGCCAACTCGACGCCGCCGGAGGGCAAGGAGCGCATCCAGTCCGTGGCCGAGCGGGCCCGCTTCGACGACACGACCAAGTGCATCCTGTGCGCGGCGTGCACCTCCTCGTGCCCCGTCTTCTGGACCGACGGCCAGTATTTCGGTCCGGCCGCCATCGTGAACGCGCACCGCTTCATCTTCGATTCGCGCGACGACGCGTCTCAGGTGCGCCTCGACATCCTCAACGACAAGGAGGGCGTGTGGCGCTGCCGCACGACCTTCAACTGCACGGATGCCTGCCCCCGCGGCATCCAGGTCACCCAGGCGATCGCCGAGGTCAAGCAGGCGATCATGCGCGGGCACGCGTAGAAGATCGTTGCCTGGAGGGCGCGAACGCTGTCACGATGCGCCGCATGGGAGTCATTCCCGTGCGGCGCATCGTCGATTTCGCCGCCGATGTCCACCGCAGGTTTGGCCTGCGAGGGGTGCAAACGAGGCGACGAGCGCGAACGATCAGTACCAGTAGCTGAGCCAGGGCGTCTGCGCAGAGGCGAACGCGGCATCCCACCGTGCCACTGCGCCGGGAACGAGCTCGACCACACGACCGGCTCGCGCCAGCGTGGCAGTACGCACCCCGCCGAGGTAGAGACTCGCGAGAGCCGGCGCGGCCATCGAGAGGTCGGGCGAGGCATCCGTTCGCTCCACGCGGCCCGAGCCGTCGGTGCCGACGAGAAGCCGGAACGTGCCGTCGGTGAAGCCGAGCGGGTCATCGATGCGGAACGTGATGTCGAGCGGGGCCGCGTAGCGCCGGGCTTGTAGCGCGGTGGGGACGTCGAGGATGCGCAGCCAGTGGTGGTCGTACGGAGTGACTGTCGCGGCGCGCAGGTCGCGGATCATCCACAGCACGGCCTCATCCGGCGACGCCACCCCGTGATGCAGCGTGGAGACCAGGTCGAGCTCGATCAGGTAGCGCCACAGCGCGGCGTACGCCTCATCGGTCGCCGCACGCAGATACTCCACCTCGACGGTGTGCTTGGTGAAGTCGGCGTGATTCTCCTTGAGGCGGTACACGACCACACCCTGAGGGATGCCGTCAGCATCGTCGTACCGCACGGCGCGCAACGAGGCGCTCCGCTTGTCGCGGTCGCCGTAAACACCGGTGAGGCTGCCCCAGTGCAGGTCGTCGATGACCATGTCGCCGGGCGTCGCCGCCCAGGCGCGCGTGAAGACGTCTCGGCAGGTCTGCTCCGCGGTCTGCAACGAGACGAACGCGAGACGCCCGGACGGTTCGATGGTCGACACCCAGCCGGCGCGCCTGGTATCGAGCGTGAAGTCAGCGGCCCAGGTCGCGGCACCGAATCCGTAGCGGGAATAGATGGTCGCTTCCGAGACGGTCAGTGCCGCCACCGGCACACCTGCGGCGGCGGCGGTGCGCAACTCGCCCTCGAGCAGCGCGCGGGCGACGCCGCGGCGACGGTGCGTGGGAGCGACGGTGACGGAGCTGATGGCCCAGGCATCCAGGGATCCGCCGGGCACCGAGAGGCCGGCCACCCAGCTGGAGACCGTGGCGACCGGCACCTCCGACTCCGGAATCGCGTCGTCCCAGACGCCGGTGATGCGGCGGCCCGCGCTGTGCTCGCGCAGTTCGTCGGTCGACTGCTGCTCCGGGCGTCGATCGTGGAACCCTCGGGAGTCGGCCTCGTGCCATGCCGCGAGCTGATCGCGGTCGGCGCTGTCGACGAGGCCGAGACGAAGATCGCGGGCGGCCAGTGCCTGAGTCGAAGCGGGGTCGAGGGCGAGCTCGTGTGCGTCCATCGCACCAGCCTACGGGGGCTCCGGCACCCAGCCTCCTGGTTCACGACTCAGGCTGCCGCGAACGCGGATGCCCGCACGGTCCCGGAACGACGGGAGCCAGTGGGTGTTGGCCGGCTCGCAGCCTGAATTGTGAACGCCGCAGCAGTACGCCATGGTCGGACGCCGCGGCCGAGCCCGAGCCGTGGACGAAACGGCAGCGTGTCACCGCTGGCTCTGAAACGGCGTCAGCCGACGGAGCCGAGTGCGTCGGCGACGACCGCACGCGCCGCTGCCGCGCTCGTCTGCGCGAGGGCACGGGTCGCGAGATCTCTCGCCTGTTTCAGCGTGACCCGCGCGAGCACCGCCCGCACGTCGCCGAGAGCGCCCGGCGACATCGACAGTTCGTCGGCTCCGAGCCCGACGAGTGCGACGGCCATCAGCGGATCGGATGCCGCCTCGCCGCAGACGGCGACGGGCGTGTGCGACGCGCGGCCGGCATCCCCCACCAGCTTCACGAGCCTCAGGACCGACGGATGCCACGGGTCCTGATAGTGCGCGACCGATCCGAGCATGCGGTCTGCCGCCAGCGTGTACTGAGTGAGGTCGTTCGTGCCGAGGCTGACGAAGTCGCACAGTGGCACCACCTGATCGGCGAGCACCGCAGCGGAGGGCACCTCGACCGTGATGCCGACCGTCTGCAGCCCCAGGGACCGGGCAAGCGAGACGAAGTAGGCGGTCTCGTCGACGTCGGCGACCATGGGCGCCATCACCCAGAGGTCGGCTCCGGTGTCCTGCTGAGCGCCCGCGAGCGCCGTCAACTGGTCGCGGAGCACATCCTCGTGCTCGCGCAGCGCGCGCAGGCCGCGCCGGCCGAGCGCGGGATTCTCCTCGTGCGTGTGGCCGAGGAAGGCCAGCTGCTTGTCGGCGCCCGCGTCGAGCACGCGCACGACGACCTTGCGGCCGGCGAACGCGGCCATCAGGTCGCGGTAGCGGGATCGCTGAAGGTCGACGGAGGGCGCGGTGCGGGCATCCAGATAGAGGAATTCCGTGCGGAACAGTCCGACGCCCTCGGCGCCGAGCGCCACCGCGGGAGCCGCCTCTTCCGGCGAACCGACGTTGGCGAGCAGCGGCACCGGCGTGCCGTCGCCGAGCGCGCCGGGCGTGAGCGGACGCGGCTCGGCCACGCGGCCGCCGCGCTCGGCGGCCGCCGCAACGGAAACACGGTCGGGGTCCAGCGTGACGGTGCCGCGTTCGGCGTCGACGATGAGCGTGTGGCCGTTCACGATGCTCTCGCTGCCGCGGGCACCGACCACGGCGACCAGGTTCTTGTTGCGCGCCAGGATGGCGGTGTGCGACGAGCTGCTGCCGTCGCGCGTCACGATGGCGAGCACCTTTCCCAGGTCGAGCGTCGCCGTGTCGGCGGGAGCGAGATCGGCGGCGACGAGCACGAACGGGACGTCTGATCGCGGGATCGTCGGAAGCGCCACACCCTTCAGCCGGGCGATCACGCGGCGGGCGACATCGCGCACGTCCGCTCCCCGCGCGGCCGGATTGTCGCCGAGACCCTCCAGCACCTTCGCGTACTCCTCGTACGCCTCGAACACCGCACGCTCGGCCGTCTTGCCGTCACCCACGCGCTGCCGAATGTCATCGACCACGGCAGGGTCCTGTGCCATCAATGACTGCGCCTCGAGAATCTCCTCGGCCTCGCCGCCGGCGCGGTGCCCGAGTTCGACGAGGTCGCCGGTCACCGCGGTGAGCGCGGTCTCGACACGGTGATACTCGTCGTCGGGTTCGGCCGGAGATGCCACGTCTTCCGGCTCGCCGATCGGGTCGGGCATGCGCAGCGCAGGCCCGACGGCGACGCCATGGCCAACGCCGATGCCCGTGATCTGGATCGACACGGCCACCAGCCTATGCCGACCGCCCCGCGGTCCCGAATCCTCGTGGTGGCCCGCGGACCCGGCAGGAGTTTCGCCGCCGCTCGCCGCCCGAGGCCAATAGGCTGGGCCCGTGGCGCGGCAGAATCCGAAGACGACGGATGCCTCCCCCGGGCAGGCGAATGATGCCGCCGAGTCGTCCCGTCGTCGCGATCGCCGCCTGCATCACTTGCGGGCCGAGGCCGCTCACGAGCGCGAGGAGCTGACCGAGCGCCTCGAGGAGCTGGCCGATCCGTTGCGCGACCGGCTGCAGGGCCCCGTGCGCAAGGTCAATCGGTGGTGGCGCTGGGTGACGACCCTCAAGCCGTACCGGGTCTGGATCCAGTTCTCCCACAACGACGGCAACCTGCGCACGGCGGGCATGTCGTACCAGTCGTTGTTCGCCGTGTTCGCTGCCCTCTGGGTGGCGTTCTCGGTGGCCGGCTACTGGTTGACGAGCAATCCCGGTCTCTTCAACGCGCTGGTGAACATCATCAACGACGCCGTGCCCGGGCTCATCGGCACGAGCGTCGACGAAGGCGTCATCAGCAAGGAAGCACTGCTCTCGCTCGCGACGACCTTCGGGTGGACCAGCATCATCGCCTTCGTCGGCTTGTTGTGGACGGCCGTCGCCTGGCTGTACTACACGCGCCAGGCCGTACGCGCGATGTTCGACCTGGGCCGCGACGAGCGCAACTATGCGCTGCAGAAGATCTCCGACTTCGGTCTGGCCCTCGTGTTCGGCGTCATCCTCATTTTCTCTGCTGCGGTCTCGGTGCTGACGACGGAAGCGATCTCGGTTCTCCTCGACCTGTTCGGCATCAGTCCGACCTCGTTCTGGCCGACGCTGCTCGCGCGGGTGATCGGTTTCGCCGTGTCGATCGCCCTGAACTTCTTCACGCTGGCCGCCATGTACCGGGTGCTGTCGCGCGTCGTCATCCCGTGGCGCTCCCTCGCGGTCGGTTCGCTTCTGGGCGCCATCTCCCTCAGCGGGCTCGGCGCCTTGGGCGGCCTGCTCATCGGCGGCGCGACGAAGAACCCGCTGCTGGCCACCTTCGCGGTGTTCATCGGACTGCTCATCTGGTTCAACCTGATCTGCCGCATGATTCTGCTCGCCGCCGCATGGATCGCGGTCGGGATGAAGGAGCGGGGACTCGATCCCCGTCGGCGCACGCCCGAGCAGGTGGCGTACGAGAACGCCGTGGCGGAACGCTCGGCACGGGTGCTCGTCGCCCGGGCGACGGTCCAGGATGCCGAACGGCGGCGGGCGTCGGCACGAGGCATCGCCAAGTGGTTTGCGCGGTACCGAGTCCGCGACGCCAGGGCCGAACTGGCACGGATCGAGAGCGAGCCGCTTCCGCAACCGCCGCGCAAGCGCAGCTGGTGGCTGCAGACATCCGAGGGTCGTTCCGACCCGGTGTCGAACGGGTCGAACCGTGGCGGCCGGGATGCTCGTGGTTCCGACCGCGACGCCTCCGTCGGTCGCCCGTCCTCCCGCCGAAAGCGTGTCGGAGGCGCCGACTAAACTCGTGCCATGCCTTCTCGCCGCACGCTGCGCATCGCCACCGTCAACGTCAACGGCATCCGGGCCGCCTACCGCCGCGGCATGGGCGACTGGCTGAAGGGGCGCGGGGTCGACATCCTCGCCATCCAAGAGGTGCGCGCCTCCACCGACGACCTGGCCGGCCTGCTCGGCGACGAGTGGGACGTACTGCACGACGCCGCAACCGCGAAGGGACGCGCGGGAGTGGCGCTGGCAAGCCGGGGAAAGGCATCCATTCACCGGGTCGAGCTGGGCGACGAGGACTTCGACACCGCGGGCCGGTGGCTCGAGGCGGACTACGAGGTCGACGGTTCGCTGGTGACCGTGGTGAGCACATACGTGCCCTCCGGGGAGGCCGGCACCGCGAAGCAGGAGTATAAGTACCGCTTCCTCGAGGCGATGGATGCCCGCATGCGCTCGCTCCCCGAGCACAACGAGCTCGCGGTGGTGATGGGCGACATGAACATCGGGCACCGCACGCTCGACATCAAGAATTGGAAGGGCAACGTGAAGCGGGCGGGGTTCCTGCCGGAGGAACGCGCCTACCTCGACAGGTTCCTCGGCGCCGAGCACGACGATCGCTACAACGACGGCGCCGGCTACGGCTGGGTCGACATCGGCCGCAAACATGCCGGCGAGGTCGATGGGCCCTACACCTGGTGGACGTGGCGCGGCCAGGCGTTCGACAACGACACCGGGTGGCGCATCGACTATCAGCTCGCCACACCGGCGCTGGCGGGCAAGGTCGCCGACTACCACGTGGACAAGGCGCCGTCGTACGCCGAGCGATGGTCGGACCACACGCCCGTCGTCGTCGACTACGCGCTCTAAGGGCGGCTCGCGGCTTCGACCGACGTCGAGCCGACGCCTGACCACCGCCTCCCCCTTCTTCGCTTCGCACTTTTCACCGGAAAGACCACTCTCATGACCAAGCCCCGCCTGTACTCGGGCATCCAGCCGTCGAGCGACTCGCTCCACCTCGGCAACTACATCGGCGCCCTGTTGCAGTGGAGACGGCTGCAGCAGGACCACGACGCGTTCTTCTCCGTGGTCGACCTGCACGCCGTCACGGTGCCGCAGGATCCGGCGACGCTCGCCGAGAAGACGCGGCGCACCGCGGCGCAGTACATCGCGGCCGGCATCGACCCGACCGCCTCGACGCTCTATGTGCAGTCGCACGTTCCCGCGCACGCGGAGCTGGCCTGGGTGCTGAACACCATCACCGGGTTCGGCGAAGCCTCCCGCATGACCCAGTTCAAGGACAAGTCGGCAAGGTACGGGGCCGACGCGACCAACGTCGGGTTGTTCGCGTACCCGATTCTGATGGCGGCCGACATCCTGCTGTACGACGCCGAGGTCGTGCCCGTCGGTGACGACCAGAAGCAGCACGTGGAGCTCACGCGCGACCTCGCCGAGCGCTTCAACTCGCGCTTCGGCGAGACGTTCGTGGTGCCGAAGGCGATGATCCAGAAGGACACCGCGCGCATCTACGATCTGCAGAACCCGACCTCGAAGATGTCGAAGTCGGCCGAGTCGCCGGCGGGGCTCATCCTGCTGCTCGATGAGCCGGGCGTGACGCGCAAGAAGATCATGCGCGCGGTGACCGACACGGATGCCGTCATCCGGTTCGACCGCGGAGAGAAGCCCGGCGTCTCCAACCTTCTCGCGATCTACGCGGCGCTCACCGAGCGTGAGGTCGAGGACGTTGCGTCCGAGTACGACGGCAAGGGGTACGGCGACCTGAAGAAGGGGCTCGCCGAGGTCGTGATCGGCGAGTTCGAGCCGGTGCGCGCCCGTGCTCTCGAGCTGCTGGACGATCCGGCCGAACTCGACAGGATGCTCGCGGCCAACGCCGACAAGGCCTCCGAGATCGCCGAGGCGACCCTGTCCCGCGCGTACGACCGCGTCGGCTTCCTGCGTCGCCTCCGGTCGTGATCCCGCCATGGAACCGGTAGAGCTGCGCACCGAGCGGTTGGTGCTCGACACGCCCCTTCCCGAGGACCGCGCCCGGGTCACCGAATACTGTCAGGACCCGGTGTTCCCCGGCTATATGACGCTGCCGTGGCCCTACACCTCCGACGACGCGGTGTTCTTCCTCGAGTCGCTCGTGCCGGACGGATGGCGCACGGAACGAGAGTTCACCTGGGCGTTGCGCGAAGCATCCGACGGTCCGCTGCTCGGCGTGGTCGGCATGCGCGTGCAGCCCGAGCCGCGCACGCTCGACATCGGGTACTGGCTCGGCGCGCCGCACCGCGGCCACGGCTACATGGCGGAGGCAGCGCGCGCTGCCGTCGCGTGGGCGTTCGATTCGCTCGAGGTCGAGACGGTGTTGTGGGAGTGCGTCGTGGGCAACCTGGCCTCGGTGGGCGTCGCCCGCGCTGCAGGATTCTCGTACACCGGTGCGGCGCCGCTGAAGGTGGAGGTGAGCAGCGGCGGACATCCGGATGCCTGGCACGGCGCACGACGCCGCGGTGCTGGGCCCGACGCACCGCCGTGGCCTGCCGAGGTGCTGGAGCACCGGGCATGAGGCGAGCGAGGAGCGAGCTGAGGCGAGCCCGGGGCAAGGCGAGCCGGGCGCAGAGCGAGGAGGATTGGGCGGCGATCGGATGACCGCCATCCGGGCCGTGCTGTTCGACCTCGACGACACTCTGCTGGCGCACCGAGCAGCCGTCGCGGACGGGTTGGTGGCCTACCTGGGTGAGCTCGGGCATCCGTACGATGCCTCGGATGCTGCCGGCGAGGTGGCCGCGTGGCGCGCGCTCGAAGAGCACCACTACCACCGCTATCTCGGTGGCGAGATCGGGTACGAGCAGCAGCGACGGGATCGCGCCAGGGACTACGCGGCCCGCCACGGCGTGACGCTCGCCGACGACGAGCTCGACGGCTGGTTCGCCGGCTATTTCACCCGGTACGAGGCGGCATGGAAGCTGCACGACGACACCCTCGCTTGCCTGACGGAGCTGAGGCGGGGCATCCCGAACGTGAAGCTCGGCATCATCACGAACGGCGAGCTCGACCGCCAGCTGCGCAAGATCGACGCGATGGGGTTCGGGGAGCGGTTCGACGTGATCGTGGCGTCCGGTGACGTCGGAGTGACGAAACCGGACGCGCGAATCTTCCGGCTCGCTTGTGCGCGTCTCGGTGTGGAGCCGCGCGAGGCCGCGTACGTCGGCGACCGGCTGGGAACGGATGCCATCGGTGCGGCCGGTGCCGGGCTCACCGGCGTGTGGATCGACCGCTTCGCCACGCCACTGACCGATCAGGAGCGCGCGGACGCGGCCGAAGCCGGCGTCGTGCGGATCACAACGCTCGCCGAGCTGCGCGACGTGCTCGTCGGCTGACGGGAATACGACACGACCCGGCGCGTTGGGTAGGGTGTACGTAGTGCTCCGGGGTCGGTGAGAGTCCGAACCGGCGGTGAAAGTCCGCGAGCCGAGGCTGTGCTCCACTGCTGAGAAGCAGGGGATGAGTGGCCGAGGTTGAGCCGGTGGAATTCCGGCACCGACGGTGATGGCGCGTTCAGTTGTTCTGACGCGGCAGAGTCCGGATGGGAGGCAGCACGGGTGTGGATGCGCGAGCATCCGCACGGTCGGCGTCCGCCGACGTTCCCGGAGTCACCGGTTCGACGAACCGCAGCAGACCAGGGACACGGAAGAGACGCGGATGACCGAGACGGGCGAATTCGACGCTGTCATGCGTCACGCCCTCGACCTCGCGGCCCGGGGTCCCGAACACGGCGTGAACCCCCGTGTCGGCTGCGTCATCCTCTCCCCCGTCGGCAACGTACTCGCCGAAGGCTGGCACCGCGGCGCCGGCACAGCCCACGCCGAAGTCGACGCGCTGTCGAAGCTCGAGCCGGGGCGGGCATCCGGCTCCACCGCGGTCGTCACCCTGGAGCCCTGCAACCACACCGGGCGCACAGGTCCGTGCAGCGAGGCGCTCATCGCGGCCGGCGTCACCCGGGTCGTGTATGCGGTCGACGATCCCGGCCAGGCCTCGCACGGTGGTGCGGAGCGACTGCGCCACGCGGGGGTCGACGTCGTGGCGGGCGTGCAATCGGATGCCGTCGGCCGGTTCCTGCAGGACTGGCTGACCGCCGCGCGCCTCGGGCGCCCCCACGTGACGCTGAAGTGGGCGAGCAGCCTCGACGGCCGGACCGCCGCCGCCGACGGCACGAGCCGATGGATCACGGGCCCGGCCGCACGTCGCCGGGTGCACGAGCAGCGTGCGTCGAGCGACGCGGTCATCGTCGGAACCGGCACCGTGCTCGCCGATGACTCGAGCCTCACCGCTCGGTCCGATGATGGCACGCTGCTGCCGGAACAACCCGTGCCGGTGGTGCTCGGCGATCGCGCCGTGCCCGAGCATGCGGCGGTGCGGCAGCACCCGAACTCCCCCGTATTTCTCTCCGGCCACGACCTCGCGGCCGACCTCATCGATCTGCGCGAACGCGGCGTGCGCACCGCGTTCGTCGAGGCCGGCCCCACGCTCGCCAGCGCTCTGCTGCGCGAGGGGCTGGTCGACGAGCTTCAGGTCTACCTGGCGCCGACGCTGCTCGGCGGGTCACGCAGCGCACTCGCCGACATCGGCGTGGGCACCATAGCGGAGCAGCGCCGGCTCGAACTCGACCGCGTCGAGCGGATCGGAGACGACGTGCTCATCATCGCTCACGACCCGCACCCCCGCAGCCTCAATCGCTGGACGACAGAGCGCGCTGCACCGGCGACGGGCGACGCCGCGAGGCGGATTCCTCCGGCGCCCGGCCCCACCACCCCCTCCACCCCGCAGACCGCAAGCCAAGGAGCATGAGCATGTTCACCGGAATCATCGAGGAGCTCGGCGAGATCACCGCCGTGGAGCGCACGCCGGATGCCGCGCGCATCACCGTGCGCGGCCCGCTCGCCGTGCAGGGTACCAAGCACGGCGATTCCATCGCCGTCAGCGGGGTCTGCCTCACCGTGGTGGATCAGGGCCACGACTGGTTCACAGCCGATGTGATGGCCGAGACGCTCGAGGTGAGCACGCTCGGCGATCTGCTGGGCGAGCTGGTGGACGCGACCGGGCGGCCGGTGAACCTCGAGCGCGCGGCGCTCGTCGGAGACCGCCTCGGCGGCCACATCGTGCAGGGCCACGTCGACGGCACCGCCGTCGTGCTCGCCGTGACCCCGGGCGAAGCGTGGCGCGTGCTGCGGTTCAGCCTCTCCCCCGACCTCGCGCGGCTCGTGACGCGCAAGGGATCCATCGCGGTCGACGGCGTCTCCCTCACTGTCTCCGCCGTGAGCGATGCGGATGCCGCGGCGCAGTGGTTCGAGGTCTCTCTGATTCCCGAGACGCTCGCCGCTACGACGCTGGGCCTGCGTGAGGTGGGCGACCGGGTCAACGTGGAGACGGACATTGTGGCGCGGCACGTCGAGCGGATGCTCGCGCTGTCGGCGTCCACGCACGATCACCACTCCGAACAGAGGAGCAACGCATGACGCTGGCGACGATCCCCGAGGCGCTCGAATCGCTGCGGGCCGGACGACCCGTGCTCGTGGCCGACAACGAGAGCCGCGAGAACGAGGGCGACGTGGTGCTGGCGGCCGAGACCGCCTCGCAGGAGTGGGTCGCGTGGCTGGTGCGCCATACTTCCGGGTTCCTCTGCGCCCCGCTGACGAACGAGCTGGCCGACAAGCTCGAGCTGCCCGTGATGGTCGTCGACAACGAGGACGACCGCGGCACGAACTACACGATCACGGTGGATGCGGCCGACCGTCTCTCCACCGGCATCAGCGCCGCCGACCGTGCGCACACACTCCGGGTGCTCGCCGACCCGTCGTCGACCCCGCGAAGCCTGCACCGGCCGGGCCACGTCGTTCCGCTCCGGGCGGTGGACGGCGGTGTGCGCGAACGGGACGGGCACACCGAGGCCACGGTCGACCTCCTCAAGCTCGCGGGCATGACGCCGGTCGGGGCGATCGGCGAGGTGGTCGCCGACGACGGCGAGATGATGCGGCTGCCCGAGCTGATCGAGTTCGGCGCACGTGAAGGCGTGCCGGTGATCACGATCGAGGCGCTCATCGCCTACCTGCAGGAATATCACTGCGACACGCCGCTCGAGCCGGTGGCATCGACGTCCGAGACGTCGCGCGTGATCTTCGAGGTGGAGACCACGGTGCCGACCACCCACGGTCCGTTCCGCATGCGCGCGTACCGCGATCGCATGACCGGCGCCGACCATGTGGCCGTCATCGCGGGCGATCCTGGACCAGGCTCCCTCGTGCGCGTGCACTCCGAATGCCTGACCGGTGAGGCCTTCGGTTCGCTGAAGTGCGAGTGCGGTCCCCAACTGGATGCCGCGCTCGACACCATCCAGAACGACGGCGGCGTCGTCATCTACCTGCGCGGTCACGAGGGCCGGGGCATCGGCCTGATCAACAAGCTGCGCGCCTACCGTCTGCAGGAGGACGGCCTCGACACGCTGGATGCCAATCTCGCGCTCGGGCTGCCGATCGACGCGCGCGACTACGGGGCGGCGGCCGCCATTCTGAACGATCTCGGCATCACCTCGGTGCGGCTGCTCACGAACAACCCCGACAAGGTCAACCAACTCGGTGAGCACGGCATCACCATCGAGGAGCGGGTGCCGCTCGTCGTCGGCCTCGGCGCCCTCAACGAGCAGTACCTCGCGACCAAGCGCGATCGGCTCGGGCACCTGCTGCCCGTGGCCGACTCTGAGCTCCCCGAGCTCGACAGCACGTTCGAGCAGGATGCCGCCGCCACCTCCGACGACGAGCTGATCGCCCACCACGTGTCGACGCCCGTCGACGACACCCGCGACGCCGCACGGCTCGACTTCGATGACACCCCCGACCAGCAGCACCCCATGGAAGGACAGCCCCGATGAGCTCAGACGGCGCGCCCGAGCACCAGACCCTGAATGCCGCAGACCTGAAAGTGGTGGTGGTGGCGGGCACGTGGCACGAGACGATCGCCGAGGGGCTCGTCGCCGGGGCGCGACGTGAGCTGCAGGCATCCGGAGCCGCCTGGTCCCTGGTGCGCGTTCCCGGCAGCTTCGAGCTGCCCGTCGTGAGCAAGGCGGCGCTGGATGCGGGCGCCGATGCCGTCGTCGCCCTCGGCGTGATCATCCGCGGAGGAACACCGCACTTCGACTTCGTGTCGTCGGCGGCCACGGACGGCCTGACGAGGGTCGCGCTCGACACCGGCAAGCCGGTGGGATTCGGCGTGCTCACCCTCGACGACGAGCAGCAGGGTCTTGACCGCGCGGGTCTGCCGGGGTCCAAGGAAGACAAGGGCGCCGAGGCCGCGCACGCCGCCATCGCGACGGCGCTGACCCTGCGCGAACTGCGCGCCTGAGTCGGGCTACGGCTTCCAGACCATCAGGACCACGACGGCCAGGAGCAGCAGAGTGGCGATGCCGCTCGTTCCGGCGATCATGCCGTAGCCGCCCGTGGCGGCAGCGGTGCTCTCACCGGGTGTGGCCGGAGCCTCGGCATCGACGGCCTTGCCGCCCTCGAGGTTGTCGGCTGCCCGGCGCATCGCGGGCACGACCACGAACAGCGTGAGCCCGAGGGCGATCACGTAGAGCACGAGGGACAGCCAGATCCAGGTCGACGCGAACGTCGTGTCGTACCGGGAGAAGCCCATGGCGCCGAAGCCGAGGATGACGACCAGCAGCGAGAGAAGGCTGAAGATGTTCGTCGAGGTGGCCAGGGTGCGCACCTGCGACACGGATCCGGATCGGATGGCCCGCATCGCCGTCATCGGCAGAATGGCCATCGGCCCGACGATGAAGACGGCCGCCACCACGTGCAGGATGTTGAAGATTACACTCGCCACGCTCATACGGCCCAGCCTATCGTCGCCATTCAGGGCGCCCGTGCCGCCGACGGGCACGCCGTGTTCCTGAGCGAGCCGCAAGCGAGCCGTGCTCCCTGAGCGAGTCGAAGGCGAGCCGTGCTCCCTGAGCGAGCCGAAGGCGAGTCGAAGGCGAGCCGTGCTCCCTGAGCGAGCCGAAGGCGAGTCGAAGGCGAGTCGAAGGGGATGAACGCCTCGACGCGCATGCTTCGACTCCCTTCGGTCGCTCGGCGAGCACAGGACGAAGGGGCTGTCGCTCGGCGAGCGCGGCGACACAAGGAGCACAGGGGTTCGCTAGGCCCTCAGTCGAGGAAGAGCGCGCGCAAGCGTCTTGTGGTGAGCATCATTCCGAGGGCCGCCATCACGGCGAGGTAGAGCACATGCCAGAGGATGCCTGCGCTCACCGCCCCGGTCGTCAGTGATCTCACGAGGTCCACGCTCTGCCACAGCGGAAGCGCCTGGATGACGAGCTGCACGCCCTGCGGGTACACCGATAGCGGGTAGAACGTGCCGGAGAGCAGGAACATCGGCAGCATGATGAAGTTGATGATGTCCATCTGCTGGAACGACTTCATGTAGCTCGTGATGCCCATGCCGAAGCTGGCGAAGGCGAGCGCCACGAGCAGCACGGCCGGCAGCGCGAGCAGCGCCCACCACGACAGGTTCAGGCCGATCAGTTGCATCACGACCATGAACGCCACGGCGTACATGCCTCCGCGCAGGAGCGCGAACGAGATCTCGCCGATCGCCACATCGAGCGGCCCGAGCGACGTCGCGAGCATGCCTTCATAGAGCTTCGCGTAGCGGATCTTGAAGAACACGTTCCACGTGGAGTCGTACACCGCTCCGTTCATCGCCTCGGTGGCCAGCAGCGCCGGCGCGATGAACGCCGCATACGGGATGGCTCGCCCGTCGCCCGCCTCGACGGTGCCGACCAGCGGTCCCAGCCCGATGCCGAGCGAAAGCAGATAGAACACCGGCTCGAATGCACCGCTGAGCACGACGGCCCAGTTCGTCGACTTGGTGGCCGTGAACGCACGGTAGAGAACGGCCCTGGCGTTGCCGGCGTAGAGCGCGCCCAACGGGCCGGGGCGGCGGCGGGCCGGCGCGGACATCCGCACCTCGTCGACGCTCATGCGGTGAGCCTCCGCTTCGCGATGCGGCGCGAGAGCCACCAGAACGGCACGATCAGCGCGAGCAGGAACAGCACGTGAACGACGATGAGCCAACCGGGAACCTGCGCGCCGTACGCGAGCACGCGGGCGAGCTGGGTGCCGTGCCAGATGGGCGAGATCCAGCCGATCCATTGCAAGTAGACGGGCATGCTCGTCAGCGGGAAGAACGTGCCGGAGAACAACGTGAGCGGCAGCAGCACGAGCCGCATCACCATGGCGATCTGGCCGGTATCGCGCTCGAGCGTGGCGATGTAGGTCATGATCGGAATGCCGAAGGCCAGCCCGACCAGCGTGGCCACGATCACGCTCAGTGCGGAGACGCCGACGGTCATCGCACCGAAGAAGAGGATGATCACCCAGTAGATGACACTGGTGACGAACGCGCGCACGATCACCGAGATGACCATGCCGTCGATGATCTGACCGGGCGTGATGGGCGACGAGCTGATGCCGATGAAGGTCGGGTTCCACTTGAAGCCCGAGAGCACAGGGTAGGTGAACTCCTCGGAGGCCACGGTGACGGCCGCCGAGCACATCAGCGCGGGTGCGACGAACTGCAGGTAGCTGACTCCGTCGATCGGAGTGGATCCGACGAGATGCCCGAGTCCGACGCCCATCGCGATGAGGTAGAGCAGCGGGGTGCCGATGGCGCCGATCACGACGGTCGACACATACGACCGCATCACCCGCAGTCGGTGCTCGGCGACGTACCACGCGCCGAAGCGACGGGCCTTCGCGGCGCTGGGCGAGGCATCCAGCACCCGGGTCTGGATCGCGGTCATTCGATCAGGCTCCGTCCGGTGAGCCGCAGGAACACGTCCTCGAGGCTGGAGCGGCGCACGAGCGAGGTCAGCGGTCGGATGCCTGCCTCGGTCAGGCGGGCCAGCTCGCCTTCGCCGTCGGCCGTGTACACGAGCACGCGGTCGGGCAGCGCTTCGACGCGGTCGCCGCTGCCGCTCAGGCTCTCGGCCATCTCGGCGTTGCGGTCAGCGCCGAACCGGAGTTCGAGCACTTCACGCGTCGAGTACTCGCGGATCAGCGAGGCAGGAGTGCCCTCCGCCATGATCACGCCCTTGTCGACGACGATCAGCCGATCGCAGAGCTGCTCGGCCTCGTCCATGTAGTGAGTGGTGAGCACGAGGGTCGTGCCCTGCTCCTTCAGCCGGAACAGGCGATCCCAGAGAATGTGCCGCGCCTGTGGATCGAGCCCCGTTGTCGGCTCGTCGAGCAGCAGGATGCGCGGATCGTTCATCAGGCCCCGCGCGATCGTGAGCCGCCGCTTCATGCCGCCGGAGAGGTCGGTGACCTTGGATTTGGCCTTGTCCTGCAGCTGCGCGAACGCGAGGAGATCGTCGGCCTTGCGGCGCACGTACGACATCGGCAATCCGAAGTAGCGGCCGTAGACCATCAGGTTCTCCCGCACGCGGAGCTCTTCGTCGAGATTGTCGGCCTGCGGCACGACACCGAGTTGGGCGCGGATCTCGGGGCCATCGTGATCGGGGTCGAGGCCGAGGATCGTCAGCCGTCCGCTGGTGCGCGTGGAGACGGCGCCGACCATGCGCATCGTGGTCGACTTGCCCGCGCCGTTGGGGCCCAGAAGTCCGAACGACTCGCCGGGCGCGACCTCGAACGAGATGCCGCCGACCGCGGTCACCCCGCCGTACCTCTTGACGAGCTCGGATGCGACGATCACCGGCGAAGACACGATGATCAACGTAACCCCCACGGGCGACATCGGGGCGGATTGTTCCCAAGACCCGCTGGGCGGAAACGTACGGCTCCCTGAGCGAGCGAGTCGAAGGGTCTCGTCGCGCGCGTTTCGACTCGCTGCGCTCGCTCCGCAGGCACCGGAGCACGAAGGGTGAGACTCTCGGACCAGCATCCTCGCCCTTCTCGTCGGTCCCGTACCGCTGTCAGCCCACATTGATACTCTGCCGAACGCCTCCCCACCGGTCTCGACTGGAGTTCCCATGAGCACTTCCGCGCCCAACCGACCCTCGCGCAGTCCGTTCGGGCGGCCGAAGAAGGACGACGGGCCGCGCGCCACGTTCGGGCAGCTCCTGCCCTATCTTCTGGAGCACCGGCTCACGATGACGTTCGTCGTGGTGCTCAGCGTGCTCGGTGCCGCCGCGAGCCTGGCTCAGCCGCTGCTCGTCAGCCAGGTGATCGGCATCGTCGAGAAGGGCGCCTCCATGGGCGGCCTCGTCTGGGCGCTCGTCGCGCTCGTCGTGATCTCGGGTCTCATCTCCGGCTACCAGCACTATCTCTTGCAGCGCACGGGCGAGTCCGTCGTGCTCTCCTCGCGCACGCGGCTCGTGGGTAGGATGCTCGGCCTCCCCATCAGCGAGTTCGACGCCCGCCGCACCGGCGACCTCGTCTCGCGGGTCAGCAGCGACACCACGCTGCTGCGTGCCGTGCTCACGCAGGGCCTCGTCGAAGCGATCGGCGGTGCGCTCACGTTCATCGGCGCTCTGATCGCCATGCTCGTCATCGACCCGGTGCTGCTCGGACTGACCGTGCTCGTGATCGCGGTCTCGATAGTGGTCGTCGTGCTGCTGTCGAGCCGCATCCGCGTCGCGAGCCGCAAGGCTCAGGAGCGGGTGGGCGATCTCGCCGCCTCGGTCGAGCGGGCCATCAGCTCGGTGCGCACGATCCGCGCTGCCGGGGCGACGAAGCGGGAAGTCGCGTCGATCGAGAACGATGCCACCGGCGCGTACGACATGGGCGTCAAGGTCGCGAAGATCTCGGCCCTGGTCGTGCCGGTGGCCGGCATCGCCATGCAGGTGTCGTTCCTCGTCGTGCTCGGCGTCGGCGGCTACCGCGTCGCGAGCGGCGCCATCACGGTGGCGAGCCTGGTGGCGTTCATCCTGTTCCTCTTCATGATGATCCTGCCGCTGGGCCAGGCGTTCGGGGCGCTGACCTCGGTGAACTCGGCGCTCGGCGCGCTCGGGCGCATCCAGGAGATCGTCGAGATCCCGAGCGAGGACGCCGCCGATCTGCCGGCCGAACAACGAGCACTCATCGTGGGCCCGGCCAACGCGTCGGTGAATCCGGATGCCCCGGCCATCGCCTTCGAGAACGTGCGGTTCGCGTATCCCGACGCTGTCATCAGAGCGCGGGCATCACGCTCGGCGGCGTCCGCGAACGATGACGAAGCGACGCGCGGCGCAATGGGCACCGGCGAGACGACCGGGCCATCCATGCAGAGCGATTCGACGGGGCCGTCGCTTGCCGACGAGACCCTGGAAGCATTCGAGGGCCGCGACGTGGTGGCCGAAGCGGAGGCGACCACGCGGGCGACGCCGGCCATCTCGGTGACCGGGCTCACGGCATCCGATACGGCCTCTGTCGACGAGGGCGTGCTGCACGGCGTGAGCTTCGCCGCGCCACGCGGCAAGCGCACCGCGCTGGTCGGGCCGTCCGGTGCGGGAAAGAGCACCATCCTCGCACTGATCGAGCGCTTCTACGACCCGAACAGCGGCGTCATCTCGATGGGCGGGCTCGACATCCGCACCGTCGATCGCGGCGCCCTCCGCGCCCAGATCGGGTACGTCGAGCAGGATGCCCCCGTGCTCGCCGGCACGATCCGCGACAACCTGACACTGGCCGCCGCCGACGCTACCGACGAGCAGTGCGTCGACGTGCTGCACGCCGTCAACCTCACCGACGTGCTCGAGCGCAGCCCACTCGGGTTGAACGCCCCCGTCGGCGAAGACGGCGTCATGCTCTCCGGCGGCGAGCGCCAGCGCCTCGCGATCGGTCGCGCCCTGCTGGCGGCTCCGCCCCTACTGCTGCTCGACGAATCCACCTCGAGCCTCGACGGGCGCAACGAGCAACTCATGCGCGACGCGATCGACGCGGTAGCGGAGAACCGCACCCTGATCGTCATCGCCCACCGGCTCTCGACGGTGGTCGACTCCGACCAGATCGTGGTCGTCGACAAGGGTCGCGTCGTCGGTGTCGGCACGCACTCGGAACTCGTGGAGTCGACACCCCTTTACCGCGACCTGGCCAAGCACCAGCTGCTCGTCTGAGCCCAGCGCCCACCGCCCCGGTGCCCACTGAGCGAGCAAAGCGAGTCGAAGCGCGCAGCCCCGTGCCCGCCGAGCGAGCGCAGCGCTCGCTCAGGGAGCACGATCGTGAGCACAAGCGGGAGCAGAGGCGTTCGCCGCGCTCACGCGCGCAGGCGATAGCGCAGCGACGCCAGCTCCGCGTTCAGCGCCGGCGGCACTCGGCGGCCGAAGCGCGAGAAGAAGTCCTCGGTGAGGTCGCACTCGGCCAGCCACGCCTCGCGGTCGACCTCGAAGAGGCTCTCGAAGGCATCCTCACTCAGCTCGAGGCCGTCGAGGTCGAAGGATGCCCGCGACGGCACCCGTCCGATGCCCGCGTCGACGGCGTCCGCCGTTCCCTCCAGTCGCTGAACGATCCACGCGATCACGCGCATGTTCTCGGCGAAGCCCGGCCACAGGAACGAGCCGTCGGCAGCCTTGCGGAACCAGTTCACCTGGAACACCGCCGGCGCGTTCGACCCCAGCGACTCCCCCATGCCCAGCCAGTGCGCCCAGTGGTCGGCCATGTTGTAGCCGCAGAACGGCAGCATCGCGAACGGGTCGCGGCGCAACTCGCCGACCGCGCCCTCCGCGGCGGCCGTGCGTTCCGACGCGATCGTCGCGCCGAGGAACACCCCATGGCTCCAGTCGCGGGCCTGCAGCACGAGCGGCACGTTCGTGGCGCGGCGGCCGCCGAAGACGATGGCGTCGATCGGCACGCCGTCGGGGTCGTCCCACTCGTCCGCGATCGTCGGGCACTGCTCGGCGGCGACGCAGAATCGTGAGTTCGGATGCGCCGCGGGACGTCCCGACTCCGGAGTCCAGTCCTCGCCGCGCCAGTCGATGAGGTGAGCCGGCGGCGTGTCCGTCAGTCCCTCCCACCAGACGTCGCCGTCATCGCGCAGCGCCACGTTCGTGAAGATGGTGTTGCCCCACAGCGTCTCCACGGCGGAACGGTTCGTCGACTCGCCCGTGCCGGGCGCCACCCCGAAGAAGCCGCGCTCCGGGTTGATCGCGCGCAGCCGGCCCGAGGCATCCGGCTTCAGCCATGCGATGTCGTCGCCGATCGTCTCCACCCGCCACCCGGGCAGCTGCGAGCGCAGCATCGCCATGTTCGTCTTGCCGCACGCCGACGGGAACGCCGCCGCGAGGTGATGAGTGCTCCCGGTCGGCGAGGTCACCTTGATGAGAAGCATGTGCTCGGCGAGCCAGCCCTCCTCGCGCGCCATCTGCGAGGCGATACGCAGGGCGAAGCACTTCTTGCCGAGAAGCGCGTTGCCGCCGTAGCCGGAGCCGTACGAGAACACCTCACGATCCTGCGGGAACTGCACGATGTACTTCGTCTCGTTGCAGGGCCACGCGACGTCCTCACGACGGATGCCCGTGGCATCCATCAGCGGGAATCCCACGCTGTGCACGGTACGCACCCACGGCGCTCCCGACTCGATCAGCTCGAGTGCGGCGGCGCCCATGCGGGTCATGATGCCCATGGAGACGACCACGTACGGGGAGTCGGTGATCTCGACGCCGAGCTGCGAGATGTCGCCGCCCAGCGGGCCCATCGAGAACGGGACGACGTACATGGTGCGACCGCGCATGCTGCCGTCGAAGACGTCGGCGAGCTCCCGCCGCATCTGCGCCGGCTCGCGCCAGTTGTTGGTTGGGCCGGCGTCGCTCTCCTGTTCGGAGCAGATGAAGGTGCGCGCCTCGACGCGGGCGACGTCGGCCGGATCGGTACGCGCGAGGTAGCTGCCCGGCCGCCACTCGGGGTTCAGCTTGATCAGCTGACCCTTCTGCACCTGCAGCTTGAACAGACGGTCTGCCTCGCCCTGCGAGCCGTCGCACCAGACGATCTCGTCCGGCTGCGTCAGCTGCGCGATCTCGAGAACCCAGGCGGCCAGCTCCCGGTTCGTCGTGTCGAGCCGCCAGCCCGGCCGGGGCTCGACCTGCTCGAGCCGATCGGCGTCGGAGGATGAAGCCGGGCGGGCGTCGGTGCCCTCGCCGTCCGCCCGGCTGGTCGTGGTGGGCGCCTGGGCGCCCGTACGCAGTCTGCTCAGTGGCCGCTCGCCGTCGAGGAGGTCGGGGGTTCCCGTCGGCCGCTTCTGCGTCATCGTCATGGTCGCCTGCTCTCGCGTCGCTGTGGTCTGCGGTTCACTGCGTACTGTCACCGCATCGGTTGCGTGCTGTTTCACTGCGGTGACTTCTTCGCTGCGGTGATTTCACTCTGACGCCATATCCGATGCACGACCGCCCGCTGCAGCCGTAAAGAATCGACGATCTTTTGCTACGGTGAACGAATGGATGCCGACGCCGCCGATCTCGCCACCATCGGTCACCGAATCCGGCACTTCCGCACGCGGGGCGGTCTCACGCTGGAGCAGGTGAGCGGACTGGTCGGGCTCTCGCAGAGCCAGCTGTCCATGATCGAGAACGGCAAGCGCGAGCCGAAGCTCACCGTTCTGCAGTCGATCGCGGGCGCAATCGGCGTCGACCTCGCCACCTTGCTCGTCGCGGAGCCGCCGGACGAGCGCACCGCCTACGAGATCGAGCTCGGCAAGGCGCAGAGGTCGCCGCTCTACACCGCGCTGGGACTGCCCGCCGTGCGGCCGACGAAGGGGACGCCGACCGCCACGCTCGCCGCCCTCGTCGGTCTGCACCGCGAGCTCCAACGCCAGGCCAGCAAGGCGATCGCGACGCCCGAGGAGGCTCGCCGTGCCAACACGGAGCTGCGCGGCGAGATGCGCGGGCGCGACAACTACCTGCCCGAGATCGAGAGGGTCGCGGAGGAGCAGGTGAAGGCATCCGGCCACGTCTCCGGCGCGCTTACGCACCGTGAGGTGAGCGTCATGGCGAAGCGGCTCGGCTTCCAGCTCATCTACGTGGACGACCTCCCGTCGTCGACCAGGTCGATCACGGACCTGGAGAACGGACGCATCTACCTGCCGCCGGCATCCATTCCCGGCGGACACGGCCTGCGATCGATGGCGTTGCAGGCCCTGGCGCACCGCGTGCTCGGGCACGAGCGCCCGACCAGTTATGCGGAGTTCCTGCGCCAGCGGCTCGAGATCAACTACTTCGCCGCCTGCTGCCTCATGCCGCAGACGGCGGCCGTGGCGTTCTTGCAGGAGGCGAAGAAGGAACGCGACCTCGCGGTCGAGGACTTCCGCGACGCTTTCGGCGTCACGCACGAGGCGGCATCCTTGCGCCTCACCAACCTCATCACCGAACACCTCGGAATGCGGATGCACTTCCTTCGGGTCGGTGAGGATGGCGCACTCTACAAGGGCTACGAGAACGACGGTCTGCCGTTGCCCACAGATGTCACGGGTGCGATCGAGGGCCAGCTCGTGTGCAAGAAGTGGAGCGCGCGCAACGCCTTCGCGCAGACCAACCGCACCACGGAGCTGTATCAGTACACCGACACTCCCGCCGGAACGTACTGGTGCGCGACGCAGACCGGGCGCGGCGACGACGGCAGCTTCACCATCACGATCGGCGTGCCGTTCGCCGACGCCAAGTGGTTCCGGGGGCGGGAGACGACGACGCGCGCCGTTTCCACCTGCCCGGATCCATCCTGCTGCCGGGTGCCCGGCAACGGTCTCGAGTCGCCGTGGGCCGACAAGGCGTGGCCGAGCGCTCGACTGCACGCGCACATCCTGTCGCCGCTGCCGGCCGGCGCGTTCCCCGGCGTGGACGACGCGGAGCTGTACGCGTTCCTCGACGCCCACTCCGGCCCGCTCGGCGAGTAGCCGCCCGCCGCGGCGCGGCCCCGCTCTGACGTGCCCCCACTCCGGCGAGGCACTCACCTCAAGCAGGCCGCATCGAGCCGCCCGGTTGTTGTCGAGCCACCCGGTTGTTTTCGGGCCACCCCTCTGTTTGCGCGAATAACCGGGTGGCCCCACAACAAACGGGTGGCCCGACAACAAACCGGCACGCGCTGGTAGCGCACGCCGGACGCACGCGCGGCGCGGCCTACTTCGGCTGCATGCGGATCGCGCCGTCGAGCCGGATCACCTCGCCGTTCAGCAGCGGGTTCTCCACGATGTGCCTCACCAGGGCCGCGTACTCGCCGGGGGTCCCCATGCGCGACGGATGCGGGATCTGCTCCTCCAGCGACCGCTGCACGTCGTCAGGCATGCCGGCCATCATCGGCGTCTTCATGATTCCCGGCGCGATGGTCATTACGCGGATGAGCAGCTTCGAGAGATCGCGGGCGATCGGCAGCGTCATGGATGCCACGCCGCCCTTCGACGCGGAATACGCGGCCTGCCCGATCTGGCCGTCGAACGCCGCCACCGACGCGGTGTTCACGATGACGCCGCGCTCCTTCGTCGCCGGAACGCCGGGCAGCGACTGACTCTCGACGGGGTCGTTGGATGCCATCGCCGCCGCGGCCAGGCGCGTCACGTTGAACGTGCCGATGAGGTTGATGCGAATGGTGCGCTCGAACCCCTCCAGTCCGAGCGGCCCTTCGCGGCCGACCGTGCGTCCCGCGGTGGCGATCCCCGCGCAGTTGACCGTGATGCGCAGCGGTGCCAGCGACTGCGCAGTGTCTACCGCGACCTGCACCTGTTCGGCGTTCGTCACGTCGGCGGGCACGAACGTGCCGCCGAACTCCGCCGCGGCCTCGTCGCCACGCGACGACGGCAGATCGACGATGACCACCTTCGCGCCTGCATCGGCCAGCACACGAGCGGTGCCGTTGCCCAGCCCCGACGCACCGCCGGTCACGATCGCACTGCATTCCTGAATCTGCATATATCCCTCCTGATGTGGTTTCGCGTGCGCTGGTCAGCCCAGGCGCTCGATGACCGTCGCGTTCGCCATGCCGCCGCCCTCGCACATGGTCTGCAGCCCGTAGCGGCCCCCGGTGCGCTCGAGTCGTGCGAGCAACGTTCCCAGCAGGCGTGCTCCCGTGGCCCCGAGCGGATGCCCGAGTGCTATCGCTCCGCCATCCGCGTTCAGTCGTTCCGGATCGGCGCCGAACTCGCGCAGCCACGCCATCGGCACCGGCGCGAACGCTTCATTCACCTCGTACGCATCGATCTCGTCGAGGTTCAGTCGGGTCTGCTTGAGGATGCGCTCGGTCGCCGGCATCACGCCGGTCAGCATGTAGAGCGGGTCGCTTCCGGTCACGGCGAACGCGTGGAACCGCGCGCGCGGCGTCAGCCCGAGTTGCTCGGCGCGCGAGGCGCTCATGATCAGCGCCGCGGATGCGCCATCGGTCAGCGGAGAGGAGTTGCCGGGCGTGATCTTCCAGTCGAGCTCCGGGAAGCGCGTGGCGAGGGCATCCGTGCGGAACGACGGGCTCAGCCCGGCCAGCCCGTCCACGGTGGTCGAGGGCCGCACCGTCTCGTCGACGTCCACGATGCGAGTGCCGCCGGAGGCATCCGGGGCCTCGACCGGCACCAGTTCCCGACCGAAGTCACCCGATTCGGTCGCCTCCGCCGCCAAGCGATGCGAGCGCGCGCTGAACTCGTCGAGATCGTCGCGCGTGAACCCGTACTTCTGCGCGATGAGCTCGGCCGAGACGCCTTGACTGACCAGACCGTCGGGGTAGCGCTGCGCGATCCGTTCGCCGTACGGGTCGCGACCCATCGTCGAGGAGCCGAGCGGCACGTTGCTCATCGATTCCACACCGCACGCGATCACGACATCCTGCACGCCGGCCATGATCGCCTGCGCGGCGAAGTGCGCCGCCTGCTGGCTCGACCCGCACTGCCGGTCGATCGTGGTGGCGGGCACGTGTTCCGGGAACCCGGCGGCGAGCACCGCGTTGCGCGCGATGTTGAACGACTGCGGACCGGCCTGGCCCACGCATCCGGCGATCACATCGTCGATCGCGCCCGGGTCGAGGTCGTTGCGGCGCACGAGTTCGGCGAGCAGATCGCCGAGAAGATCAACGGGATGGATGCCGCTCAGCGCCCCACCTGGCTTGCCGCGGCCGCTCGGGGTGCGCACGACATCGATGATCACGGCTTCTTCGACGCTCATTGCTCCAGCCTACGGCCGGCGATGGATGCCCCGGGCAGCACCGCAGTCGGACTCTCACCTCTCCCCACCGCTCTCCACGCGCCGCTCACGGCGCGCGGGTCCCTCACGCGGCGAGGACCCCCTCAGTTGTTCGAGAGGTTGTTGCCGCACTTGTAGAACGCAGCCGTGAGGTCGTCGATGGCGGACAGGGCGTAGTAGTCGCTGGAGTAGTTGAGCGCA
This sequence comes from Humibacter albus DSM 18994, assembly GCF_000421825.1. Lineage (GTDB taxonomy): Bacteria > Actinomycetota > Actinomycetes > Actinomycetales > Microbacteriaceae > Humibacter > Humibacter albus. Next base: position 28,415 of record NZ_ATXT01000017.1, on the reverse strand, counting down.
TAGATAGCGAACGTGAGGTTCGTCCCGTCCTGCGCGTGGATCACGCCGGAGAGCGTGCGCGAGGTGTTGATCCACCCCGTCTTCGCGTTCACGTGGCCGACGGCGATCGATGAGAACGAGTCGTCGAACCTGCCGTAACCAGGGCCGAGGGTTCCGGTCTGCCCGGCGATGGGCAGACCGTCGTAGATCGCGCCGAGCGATCCCTCGCGGTTCAGCACCTTGATCATGAACTGGGTCAGATACGAGGCGGGGACTTTGTTGTCGGCGCTCAGGCCGGAACCGTCGGCGAAGTACAGCCCGGTCTCCGGGATGCCGTAGGTCTCCAGACCCTTGCGCGTACCCGCATTGATGGCCGAGAACGTGTTGCCCGCCCCGGTCTTGATCGCCACGAGGCGAGCGAGTTCCTCCATGATCGTGTTGTCCGAGTAGGTCAGCGCCTCCTCCACGAGCGCCGAGACGGGCTGCGACTGCACCTGGCCGAGCTGGGTCGTACCGGAGGGTGCCGTGCCGGAGGAGATGCTGATTCCGCCGCCCAGGTCGTCGACGAACGCGTTCGCTGCCCTGCCGACCGGATCGGTGCTGCGGGGCGACTCGACCGCCGTCGGGTCGTCCCGGTCACCGTCCACCATCAGCGCCGTCATGTACGGGGTCGAGCCTTCGACGACGCGCTCCTCGTTCTCATCCCAGCTCGGCTGCCACTCAGGACCGCCGAACAGCGAAGTGTCGACGACGAGCGACGTGATCGGCTGGCCCGCGTTCGACGGGTCGGCGTCCCAGGCCTGCTTCACCTGGGCTGCGAGCGTGTCGAGATGCGGAGCATCCGTATAGAACGACTGCTCGCCGGACGACAGTCGCGACAGCGTGACGTCGCCGCCGCCGATCAGCACGATCTGACCGGGCTGGGAACCCTTCACGACCGTCGTCGACACGCGATAGTCGGAGCCGAGCACGCTGAACGCGGCGGCCGCCGTCAGGATCTTCAAGACACTCGCGGTGGGAGCGGGATTCGAACCGTTGCGGTCGTACAGCACCTCACCCGTGGAGGCGTTGCGCACCTGCGCTTCGAGCGTGCCGAAGCCCGAGGCCGAGGCATAGTCGGCCACGGAGCACGTGCGGATCTTGCTCGCCGACGCGATAGGGCTGGGCGTCGGGCGCACGGTCGGCTTGGCCGAGGGCGTCGAACTCGGCGTCGCCGTTGTCGTCATGCCGGCGAGCGCGTGCGCCGGCGCAGTCGCGGCGCCGACACCGAACGACACGGCACCGAGCACCAGAACACCTACCGTGACAGCCGCGATCAGAGAAGTGCGAGGGTTGTTGCGAATCCACGCCAGGATGCCTGCGAATGGCTTGCCCCATCCGCCCGAACGTCCTCCGCCGCCCGGGCCGCCGCGGCCCGAACCGCCGCTGCCCGCGCCGCCGTGACCTGAGCCACCTCGACCTGAGCCACCTCGACCTGAGCCACCTCGACCAGAGCCGCCTCGGCCAGAGCCACCGGCACCACCGTGACCTGCGCCGCTCATGCGGGCGGCGCCGAGACCGGATGCCGTGCCCGCGGTAGCGGCGCTCAGGGAGGCGGCTGAACCGCCCGAGCCATCTGAGCTGCCCGAGCCGTCTGAGCTACCCGATCCGTCTGAGCTACCCGATCCGTCTGAGCTACCCGATCCGTCTGAGCTACCCGATCCGTCCATCGCAGAGCGACCGCGTCCGCGATCGAATGCCGACGCGAGCCGTACACCGATGCCGGAGGCGCCCGCGTCGACTCGTGTCGAATCGCCCACAGAGGCCGTCCCCGCACCCGCGCCATCGAGCCTCTCCACTTCCGGAGGAAGGTCGCGCGCCCGAAGTGGCACCGTGTCGTGGGCGTGCCCGTCAGAGCGGGAACTCGCGTCGTACGTCGACGCCGCATCCGCCGCGGAAACGGTTTCATACGTAGAGGTTGCGCCGAATGGGGGGTCGGCCGTAGAGGCTGCCCCGAATGGGGAGCCAGCCTCGTACGCCGACATTGCGCTCAACGGCGGGCCGGCCTCGTACGCCAAGGTTGCGCTCGACGGCGGACCGGCCTCGTACGCCGTGGTGTCGTCCTCAGTGGCGGTCGCGGGCGCGAAGGCAACATCGTGCGTCCGGCTGGTCTTGGTTTCCTGGCCGGTCTCGGCCCGCTGGCCGGTCTCGGCTTGCTGGCCGGTCTCGTCCTGTGAGTCGGCGCCGAGTCCGAGCACGGCGAACACGTCGGTGTCCGGCTTGACGGGCTCTCGGTCGCCGAACGGCCAGGCGGGCTCTGGTGCGGCGTCGCTTGGGGACATGGCCGCGATCGATGCCGTTGTCAGAGGATCAGCTGTCGGAGCCTCCATCGCCGCCGGCTCCGTCGCTGCGAGCTCGGGCGCTCCCGGCTCGGTCGCTGCCGGCTCGTCCGTCACAGCCCGTGGGGTCGCCGAAGGTTCCCTCGGCGTCGTTTCAGGCGAAGGAATGACGCCGGGCGTCGATGCTGCCGCTTCCGGCGCGAACCACGAGAACGCCGACGCCTCTGCGGACGCGGCGATGGCGGTCGCCGCGGTATCGGTCGACAACCATCCCAGCGGCGGTGAGACGGGGGCAGCCTCTCGGGAGTCGCGATCCGATCGCGCCTCATCACCATCGGGCACGTCCTCCGGCGGTTCAGACAACCATGACGGACGAGCGAGACCGGCGAGCGAACCGGAAGCCGGGGCATCCACGGGTTCGAATTCCACAGGCGCTGGCGTGAACGAGGATGCCTCGACACCGTGCGCGGGAGTGGCCTCGTCCCAGCGCGGCCGGGTCCAGGCTTCGGGAGCCTGCTGCAGAGGCTGTTGCGGCGACCGAGGAGTGGTCGGCTGCGGCGGTGGGGCCACCGGCTGCTGCGGCCGTGCCCCCTGCTGCCGCACCGGCGGAACGATGGGGCGCGTTGGGTCGGCGGGGCGGGCATCCACGACGGGGATCTCGCGCGTGGGGTCGCCGAAGAGATCGCTCAGACCGAGCGCGTCGAAGCCCGAGTCGGCGGCATCATCGGGATGACCGCCACGGCGCGACCGGGGAGACTCGTCGTGCATTCCGCCGAGTGTAGCCAGCACACCTGGGAGCGGCCGCTGCCGCGACGGATGCCCTTCTCAGCGTTGCTGCACAGCGTTGCTTCACAGCGTTGCTGCTCGGCCTTGCTTCTCGGCCTTGCTGCTCAGCGCTCCTACCCAGCACTTCTGCTCAGCGCTGGCGCTCAGCGTCGCTGCCCAGCATTGCGACTCAGCGCTCCTGCGGATACACGAGCCCGATGCGCTCCCGCACCGCGTCCATCGTGCGCATGATCGCCACCGATTCCTCCGCAGGCATCAGGTCGCTGGAGGTGCGCCCCGCCTCGATCAGCCGCTCGGCCTCGCGCGCCTGGAACTGCATGCCCCGGCCGGTGATGCGGGTTTTATACTCCTCCATCACTTCGCCGTGCGGGTCGATCAGGCGGAAGTTCGTCGGCGTGTACCAGACGGCGTCGAGTTCGATGCGGGCGCGCGTCCCGGTGATGGTCGCGGTGTTCGCCCCCCGCAGATCGCTCGCACATCGCACGGTCGCCAGTGCCCGGTCTCCGTAGCCGAAGAGCGCGTGCGTGGCAGCGTCGGCCCCGGTCGATCGGAATCGTGCGGCCGCGTGCACGGTCTGCGGCTCCCCGAAGAGCAGGGAAGCGAACGAGATCGGGTAGATGCCGAGGTCGAGCAGCGCTCCTCCGCCGAGCTCGAGCGCGTTGATGCGGTGGTGCGGATCGCTCGGCAGCAGTTGCTGGTGATCGGCGGCGAACTCCCTCACGTCGCCCAGGATGCCTCGGCTCACCAGAGACCGGATGCGCTCGACGTGCGGCAGGAACCGCGTCCACATCGCCTCCATGACGAGCAGGTTGCGCTCGGCCGCGAGGTCGACGACACGTCTCGCCTCCGCGGCGTTGAGCGTGAACGGCTTCTCGATGATCACGTGCTTGCCGGCGCTCAGCGCGAGCTGCGCGTTCGCTGCATGTTCCGGATGTGGCGTGGCCACGTAGACGACGTCGACGTCGTCGTCGGCCACCAGGTCTTCATAGGAACCGCGGGCGGTGGGGATGCCGAACTCGTCAGCGAAGGCATCCGCGCGTTCCTGAGCCCGCGACCCGACGGCAGCGATCTCGTGACCGTCGTCGATGAGGTCTTTGGCGAACGTGTGGGCGATGCCGCCCGTGGCCAGGATGCCCCACCTGATATCGCTCATCGCTCCCCCGTCATCGGTCTGCCGCCTCGAACAGATGCCGCCAGCGTACCGGGGCGGGGCGCCGCCCGAGCGGCCGAGACGGCTCCTCTCGACATGACGGTTCGCGCTCTCCCGCCGAGTACATGCCGATCCGGCATGTACTCGGGCCGATGTCCTGTCAAGTGGGCGCAGTGCCTGACCGGGGCCACCCTGCCTGGCCGATAAGCCTAAGCCCCGGCTCGACTACTGCACTCAGGCCGAAATGAGGAAGAGGGCCCCTCTCGGGACCCTCTTCCTCATTTCGAGCCGCCTGTCGGAATCGAACCGACGACCTATTCATTACGAGTGAATCGCTCTACCGACTGAGCTAAGGCGGCGGGGCACGGTTGCCCGTGCGCACAGCAGACAAGCTTAGCGGATCCGAAAGGAGGTTCCGACCACCTCGACCACCACGGATCCGGCTCAGAGGTACTCGCGAGCGAGCGTCGTCATCTCATCGAACGACTCGATGATCCGTGAGCTCAGCGTGCCGTTGCCGCCGCGCTCGGCCCAGCACGACCAGGCGTGCCTGATGCCGGCGAACGCCACGAAAGTGACCAGACGGGCGCGACTTCGCAGGTCTTCCTGGCGTTCGTTCAGCGTGGGGTCGTCGCGCACGAGGCGTCGTTCCACCACGGAGCACAGGTCCTGCTCGAGCTGCTTCATGCTCGCCATGCGCAGCGTGAAGAGCGACGGATGCTCTCGCATCAGTTGTCGACGCAGCATCTCGGTCTCCGCGCCGTTCGGTGAGGGCGCGCCCTCGTCGACCGTCTCGATCAGCAAGTTGCGCATGCCCGTGAGAATCGGTTGCTCGGGTCCCGCCTGGATGAATCGGTCGACCACGGCCTCGCTCGGCATCTCGGGCACGTCGCCCAGCACCGCGGCCTCTTTGGTCGAGAAGTAGTTGAAGAAGGTGCGCGGCGAAACGCCGGCCTCGTGACTGATCTCCTCGACGGTGACTCCGTCGAATCCGCGCTCCAGTGCCAGCGTGAGCACGGCGTGCTGGATGGCGTTGCGCGTCGCCAGCCGTTTGCGTTCGCGCACGCCCCCGGTCGCCTGCGTGGCGGAGGTCGCGAAGGTCACGTCTCCAGTATCCCAGCGAGTGCGCAGAGGAGGTTCCCAGGGCTGGCGCCTCAGCACTCCGGGTCGCTTGTCGGCACGGTCCCGTTCACGAAGTAGTCGTCGACGGCGTCGTTCACGCAGGAGTTCGACTTGTTGTAGGCCGTGTGCCCGTGCCCGTGGTACGTGATCAACTGACCGCTGTCGAGCTGCTTCGCCAGGCTCACCGCCCACTTGTAGGGCGTGGCCGGATCGCCCGTCGTGCCGACCACCAGGATGGGGCCCGCGCCAGCGGCGTGGATGGGAGCGGGCGTGCGCGTCGGTTTGTACGGCCACGCGGCGCATCCGATGTCGCCGTACGACATGTAGGGCCCGATCACGGGCGCCGCCTTGGCCAGCTCGGCCGCCTGTTCACGCATGCTGGCGGGGTCCGCGTTCACCGAATAGTCGAGGCAGTTGATCGCGGTGAACGCCTCCGTCGAGTTGTCGGAGTACGTGCCGTTCGATGACCGGTCGTAGTAGGCATCCGCCAGAATGAACGCCACCCTCGCGCTGCCCGACATGACGTCCTTGAAGAGGGTGTTCAAGGTGTCCCACGCACTGGAATCGTAGAGCGGGTAGATGATGGCCGTCACCATGGTGTCCGCCCCGAGTTCGCGACCGTCGGAGTTGCGGATGGGACTGGCATCCAAGGACTTGAGGATGTCTGCCACCGTGTTCAGCGCGTCGTTCAGCGTTCCCGAGAACGGACAGTCCCTCTCCCCCAGGCACTGCTTGAGATAGGACTTCAGCTCGTTCTCGAAGCCGACGGACTGTCCGAGGTTGACGTCGAAGTTGCTGGAGGCCGGGTCGAGAGCGCCGTCGAGCACCATGCGCCCCACCTTCTTCGGGTAGAGGCCGGCGTACGTCGCGCCGAGCAGCGTGCCGTAGGAGTACCCGAGGTAGTTGAGCTTGGCGTCCCCCAGCACCGCACGCATGAGGTCGAGATCGCGCGCGGCGCTCGTCGTGCCGACCTGTGCGAGCAGATCGCCGGTGTTCTGCTTGCAGGCGTCGGCGAATCCGCGCGCCTCGGTCGTGGTCTCCTGGATCCACCGCGCGGATCCTCGGGCGCCCGGCGTGATGCCGAAGAGATAGTCGTCCATCTTCGACGCGTCGTAGCACTTGACCGCCGTCGACTGTCCGACTCCGCGAGGGTCGAAGCCGACGATGTCGTAGTGCTCCTGCAGATCCGAGTCGACCGCGTAGTCGAGCGAGTCGCGCACGAAATCGACTCCGGAACCGCCGGGGCCGCCGGGGTTGACCAAGAGGGATCCGAGGCGCTTGCCGGTGGCGTAGTGCCTGATCAACGCCAGTTTGATGCTTCCGGAACCCGGTTGCGACCAGTTCAGTGGCGCCGTGATGTGCGCGCACTGGAACTTGCCGCACGTACTCCACTGCACGTGCTGGCCGTAGAACGGAGCGAGCGCCGACGATACCTTCTCCGGCCGGGGCGTCGAGGTCGACGGAGCTTTCGCCGTGGGAAAGCAACCGCTCAGCCCGAGGGACAGCACGGCGGCTATCGCGACCGCGGCGGTGGCGCGCCACCATCGCCTCGCTGTCGTCATCGGAAGTCCCTTCCCGCCCCGTCGGGGTTCCTCGGGCGGCGTGCCGACACCAGCATCGCCTCCAGCGCGAGCGCCGGCATCACGTTGCCGGCGATTCGTTCGCGCGCCGCCTGCACGGCGTCCATGGTGGCCAGCGTCTGTGCAGGCGTCGACGCCCTCGCCACCCGGCGCATCTTCTCTTCGAGCTCCGCATTCACGAGCGGGGCTCCCGCGTCCAGCTGCAGCAGCAGCACATCACGGTAGAGCGAGAGCAGGTCGGTGAGGATGCGATCGATCCCGTCGCGCAGACTGCGCGTCGCGCGACGCTTCTGGTCTTCCTCGAGCTGCCGCAGCTGGCTTCGGAGTTGTGCGGGCACGGCGGCTCCCTCGCTCACGCCCAGCGACTGCAGCGCGTCGGCGCGCTCCTCGGCGTCGCGCTCGTCCGTGATGGCCTTCGCGTCGGCACCCGCGATCTCGAGCATCCGTGCAGCGCAGCCGACGACGTCCGCCACCGTGCGGATGCCGAGAGCGAGTTCCAGCGTCTCCTCGCGTCGCGCCCGCGCCTCATCGTTCGTTGCAAGCCGGTGTGCCATGCCGATGTGGCTCTGCGCGTGCCGGGCGGCTCGTTCGGCGACGTCCATTCCGACGCCGTCGCGCCGCGCGATCAACTCGGCGACATCCGCAACAGCGGGGACCCGCAGCCGCACCGTGCGAACGCGCGAACGGATCGTGGGCAGCAGGTCGGCATCGCTGGGCGCGCACAGAATCCACACCGTGCGCTCCGGCGGCTCCTCGAGCGCTTTGAGCAGCACGTTCGAGGTGCGCTCGGACATGCGGTCGGCATCCTCGATGACCATCACCCGGTAACGGCTGACGGACGGCGAGAACTGCGAGCTCGTCACGAGCGCGCGCACCTCATCGATCGAGATGATCACGCGTTCGGTGCTGAGCACACTGAGATCCGGATGCGTGCGCGCCCGCACCTCTCGCGTCGTCGCCGCGTCTCCGTCCGGCCCGCTGCGGCTGAGCAGTGCCGCCGCGAAGGCGTAGGCGAGGTTGGAGCGGCCAGACCCCGGCGGGCCGGTGATGAGCCAGGCATGCGTCATCGAGGCTGACGACGTCGCTGCGGCAGCGGCTCGCAACGTCGCGATCGCGGCGGGCTGCCCGGTGAGGTCTTCCCACACGGAGGTCTCGGCTACGGGCATGGTTCGACGCTATCGCGTGCCGGTGTCACCGAGCTTGGCGTGCCCTGATGAGCTCGTCGACGCGGTCGCCGATCTCGACGGCGAGCTGATCGGCAGACGCTGCGGCGTCCACGACCAGGAACCTGTCGCGCTCCACTTCGGCCAATGCGAGGAACGCCGTGCGCACTGTAGCGTGGAACTCGGATCCTTGCGCCTCGAGCCGATCGAACCGCTTGTGCGCGGCGTCGATCCTCTGCCGCGCCTCCGTCTCGTCGATGTCGAGCAAAACGGTCAGATCGGGCAGCAGATTCTCGGATGCCCAGAGCGACAGCTCACGGATCTCCGCGGCCCCGAGAGCGCGGCCGACGCCCTGATAGGCGACGGACGAGTCGAGGTAGCGGTCTTGCACGACGATGGTGCCGGCATCCAGTGCGGGCCGCACGACGGTGGCGATGTGGTGCGCGCGGTCCGCCGCGTAGAGCAGCGCCTCGGCCCGCGACGCGATGTCGCCCGTGTGATGCAGCACCAGTTCGCGAATCTCGAGCCCCACCTCGGTGCCGCCGGGTTCTCGGGTCAGCAACACCTCTCGGCCGGCGGCGCGCAGCCGTTCTGCGAGCGCAGACGCCTGGGTCGATTTGCCGGATCCGTCTCCGCCCTCGAACGTGATGAAGAGACCGCGGGGTGACTGGGGTCCCTGGCCGCTCACGCGTCCTCGTTCTTCGCCGGGCTCTTCGACGCGCCGGATCGGGCGCTTCCCGCCACGCCCGCCTTGCCCGTCGTCGTCTTACTCGTTTTCGCAGCGCTGCCCTTGGCGGCGCTGGCCTTGGCGGTGCTGCCCTTCGCCGTGCCCGCCTTCTTCGCGGCCCCGGCTTTGGCCTTCCCTGTCGCTGCGCTCCCGGTCTTCGCCGCTGCCGATCGAGTGGTCGTCTTCGCCTTCGACGCCGCGGTCTTGGTCGCCCGCTTCGCGGTGCGCTTGACAGGGCCCTTCGCGCGCTTGTCCGCCAGGAGCTGCACGGCGCGGTCGAAGTCGACGTCGTCGACCGACTCGCCACGAGGAATCGTGGCGTTCGTCTCGCCGTCGGTGACGTACGGGCCGAACCGTCCGTCTTTCACCCGCACCGGCTTGCCGCTAACCGGGTCGGCGTCGAATTCCTTGAGGGCGCTGGAGGCACGTCGCGCACCGTACTTGGGCTGCGCGAACAACTCGAGCGCTCCGGCGAGATCGATGTCGAAGATGGCATCCTCGCCAGGCAGGGATCGCGTGTCGGCACCCTTCTTGAGGTACGCGCCGTAGCGCCCGTTCTGGGCGAGAATCGCTTCGCCGCTCTCCGGGTCTTCGCCGACAGTCCGCGGCAGATCGAGCAGCTTGAGCGCCGTCTCGAGGTCGACGCTCGACGGATCCATCGACTTGAAGAGGGATGCCGTTCGCGGCTTCTCCGCGGTCTTCGCCTTGCTCTTCGTCGCCTTCTTCTTTTTCGCCCTGCCCACTTCGCCGGTTTCGAGGTCGACGACCTCGTCGACGGCGGTCTCGTCCGCGGAGTCGGACGTGGACTCGAGTGCCGGGTCCGCCTCGGTCACGTACGGGCCGAAACGTCCGTCCTTCACCACGACGAGCTTGCCGTTCGCGGGGTTCGTTCCGAGCTCGCGATCCGACTGCACGGGCGCTTCGATCAACTCGCGCGCCTTGGCCGCGGTCAGTTCGTCGGGTGCAAGATCCGGTGGGATGTTGACGCGACGGGGCGTGGCGTCCGGGCTCGAGGCATCCGCCACTTCGAGGTAGGGGCCGTACCGGCCGATGCGCAGGGTGATGTCGTCGTCGACGCGCAGAGAGTTCACTTCACGGGCGTCGATCTCACCCAGATTGTCGACGACCTGGCGTAGGCCGCGATGCTCGTCCGCCCCGAAGTAGAACCCCTTCAGCCAGTCGGCTCTGGTCTCTTCACCGTCGGCGATGCGGTCGAGGTCGTTCTCGAGTTCGGCCGTGAAGTCGTACTCCACGAGGTCGCCGAAGTGGTCTTCGAGAAGCCGGACGACGGCGAACGCGATCCAGTTCGGCACGAGCGCTTGGCCCTGGGCGGAAACGTAGCCGCGATCGATGATGGTCGAGATGATCGCCGCATACGTGGAAGGGCGGCCGACGCCGAGCCGCTCGAGTTCCTTCACCAGGCTCGCCTCGGTGTAACGCGGCGGTGGGGCGGTCTCGTGCCCCTTCGCCTCGACATCGCCGACGAGAAGCTCCTGGCCTTCGGTGAGCGACGGCAGCTTGGTCTCGGCGGATGCCGCGTCGGAGTTGCGCTCCTCGTCGCGGCCCTCTTCATAGGCGAGCTGGAACCCGCGGAAGGTGATCACGGTTCCGCTCGCGCTCAGGTCGGCGACCGTTCCGTCGAGGGCTCCCGAATGCACGTGGGCGGAGATCGACACCGTCGCGGTCTGGCCCTTCGCATCGGCCATCTGAGAGGCGACCGTGCGCTTCCAGATGAGCTCGAAGAGGCGCAGGTCGTTGCCGCGCAGAACGGATGCCATCTGCGACGGCGTGCGCCATGCATCGCCCGCGGGACGGATCGCCTCGTGGGCTTCCTGGGCGTTCTTGCTCTTGTTGGCGTAGGTGCGCGGCGATGTCGGAACCGAGCCGTCGCCATAGAGCGCCTTGGCCTGTGTGCGTGCCGCGTTGACGGCCTGCGCCGACAGGGCCGTCGAGTCGGTGCGCATGTAGGTGATGTGCCCGTTCTCATACAGCGACTGGGCAACGCTCATCGTCTGCCTCGCGCTGAAGCGGAGCTTTCGCGCGGCTTCCTGCTGCAGCGTCGATGTCGTGAACGGCGCCGCAGGACGCCGCGTGAACGGCTTCGTCTCGAGCTTCGTGACCGACACCGTCGTCGATTCCTGACGCAACGCGTCGACGAGTTGCCCGGCGGACCCCTCATCGAAGACGCGCGCGTCACCCTTCAGCTGCCCGCGATCATCGAAGTCGCGCCCTGTGGCCACCCGTTGCCCGTCCACCCGGTTGAGCCGCGCGGTGAACTTCTGGCCTTCCTCGCTGGCGGAGAGCTGCGCGGTGAGGTCCCAATAGGATGCCGCCACGAACGCCATGCGCTCCCGCTCGCGGTCCACGATCAGTCGCGTCGCCGGAGACTGCACTCGTCCCGCGGAGAGGCCCTGGCGAACTTTCCGCCAGAGCACGGGCGACACCTCGTAGCCATAGAGGCGGTCGAGAATGCGACGCGTCTCCTGCGCGTCGACCAGCGCCATGTCGAGGTCGCGGGTGTTGTCCTTGGCCTTCTCGATGGCATCCTTCGTGATCTCGTGGAAGACCATGCGCTTCACGGGAACCTTGGGCTTCAACTCTTCGAGCAGGTGCCACGCGATGGCCTCGCCCTCGCGGTCCTCATCCGTCGCGAGCAGGAGCTCGTCCGCGTCTTTCAACAGCCGCTTGAGTTTGGCGACCACCGTGCGCGCCCGATCGGACACGACGTATAACGGCTCGAAGTCGTTCTCCACGTCGACGCCGAACTGCCCGAACGCGCCACGCTTCTTCTCGGCCGGGATGTCCTTCGGCTCGATGAGGTCACGGATGTGACCGACGGATGCCTCCACCGTGTAGCCCTCGCCGAGATACTTCTCGATCGACTTGACCTTGGTCGGCGACTCGACGATGACCAGCTTGTTCCCGGGCACCTGTCTCCTTATGTCCACTTCGTCGGCGACCCGCACCGGGTCACCTGGTCCTCACCACGCTGACGCGTCTCCTGTTTCTTACAGGATCCACCGTCTCGGGTTCAGAGCCTTCTCGCTTCGCTGCGCTGCTGCGGGGTCCGCAGGCAATCTCTCGATCTCGCGGTTTCGCTCGGCACGTGCAGAACTCACCACGACCATTCGGACCCGACAACACGCGGCGACGATCGCCCCCGTTCGTCTCCCCCGCCGACGACGGCCCGCGTTGTCCGAGCCGCGCCGCTCATCAGGCACACGATACACACGTTCTCCGTCCGACCGCCTCATTCGCGTGCGCCGATCGTTTCGCGGCAGTCGCGGCCCCGTCATGGGGTTGACCCCCGGCACAGCCAAGGCACAATGGCCATATGGGTACTTCATCGAACGGTGCCTACACCGCGAAACTGACCGACGGCCCCCTCGAGGGCAAGACCATCCGCACGGACTTCGCCGAGACCGGCGAACCGCGCCCTCGTTTGGAGATTCCCGCCGGAAGCGGAGCCAAGCGATACGTGTACTCGCGCTCCGGCGGAGTCGAGTTCGCTTCCGATTCGGGCGACTCTGACCGTCCCACCGCTGTCGACTACCGATTCATCGAGGCAGTCTTCGACTGAGGCGGCCCGGCCCGCGCCCAGACCTCGATCGGTACCCCCGCGATCACGCGCCGAGCGCTGACGAGGGCGTTCAGTCCGCTCAGTTCGCATGCTCCCAGTGAGGCGCCGTTGAGTCGGGCGGCTTCGCCTGCCCGCCCACACGGGCTGCCGGCAACGCGACCGCTCACCGTGTCGGCCGCGGCGAGCGCTGCCGCGTCGGCCGCGGCCACCACACCCTGTTTGGCCGCGAGCAGGGCGCACGCCCCCAATGCGGCCGCCGTCGTGAGGATCAACGCCGCCAACAGGCCGACCACCGCGACGCTCGCCGAGCCGCGCTCACTCCACGACGTCATGATCCGACCTTCCCGACCGAGGCTTCTTGCAGGGCGCATCCCTTGCCCTCCACGGTGAGGCCTGCCAGCGAGAGCGGTCCCGAGGCCCGCTGGCTCACGGTGACGCAGACGAAGCCACTGACGTCATCCACGGACACCCCAGACGCCCCCGCGGATGTCTCCACTCGCGACTGAGCCGCGCCCGCAGCATCGCCCCGGGCCAGGGACCGAGCAGCGTCGGCCGCAGCATCGGTCACTCGCACCTGCTGCACCACGACTTCGAGCCCGCCCATGCCGAAGGCGAGCACCAGGAGCACGGCGGGCACCAGCGCCGCGAACTCGGCGGTCACGCTTCCATGCTCCGATGCCAGCGCCCTGCGCATCACGTCAGTTCGCCACCGTCAGCGCCTTGCGCACCAGGTCCGTCAGAATGCCGCGCACCTCGTCACCGCGAAGGATCACCACCAGCAGCCCGGCGAAGCCCACCGCGGCCATCGTGGCCACCGCATACTCCGCGGTCGCCGACCCGGTGTCGTCGCGGACCATGCGGCCCAGCCTCGTGATCCACGGCGTCCGGCCGCTCGCGCTGCGAACGCCGCTTGTGTGAGACCAGAATTCCGGATGCGGTCGGCCCTCGTTCGAAGTCATCTCTGTCTTCCTTTCCTTGTTTCGTCCACCCGACTTCATCTACCGAATCCGCTCCTTCGAGAGTGCCGCATCGACGACCCGACCATCGAAGAGCAGGCCCGTTCGGTGGACACGGCTCAGATTCCCCGAATGGTGGACGACAGGATCGACATGACCAGCGGCACGACGGACAGCACCATGAACGCGGGCAGCACACAGACCGCAAGCGGCGCCATCAGTCGCACGGCGAGCGCGGCAGACGCCGCCTGGGCGATCGCTCGCGCGTCGCGCCGCTGTTGTTCCGCCTCTGCGCTGAGCAGGTCTGCGGTGCCCACACCAGCGCGTTCAGCCAGCGAGAGAACGGGCGCGATCGTCTCTTCGAGCGGTGGCTCCAGACCGAAACGCGCGCAGGCATCCGCGACTCTCGCTCGGGCGCCCACGATCGATCCGCCACCGGCCATCGCCATGGCGATCAGATCGACCGAGAGGCCGGCCAACGGTCGTGCCGAGCTCGCTCGACGGAGAAGAGACCCGTTCCACGCGCGTGCGGCGAGCATCAACGCGGCACCGACAGCCAGGCATCCAAGGCCTGCGGGTGTGCCGAAAAGCACGTGCAATGTATCGAAGCCGAGTCCCGCCCCGAAGAGGATGCCGACCACGGGCAACGCAAGCACCGTGCGAGCCGTGGCGCGCGGCCCCGCCAGCGCGGTCGAACGGTCGCGTTCCGCCTGGCCGAGGTCGCGGAGCGCACCAGCCAGCTGCCGCAGAGCCTCGGCAAGTGGCGCGCCCGAGCCGGTCGCCACCTGGATGGCCGCCGCAAGACCGCGCCATGCCTGCCGGACCTCGGTCGTCGCGGCGCGGCGCGCTCCTCTTCTTATGCGTGTCAGGCCATCGGCCGCTGACGCGATGGCCGAAGGCACATCACCTCCACGACGGGCTGCACGCGCTGCGGTTCGGATGACGCGTTCGGTCACCGCATCGGCGCTGCGCTGCGGCGTGGGCTCCGCGAGGTACTCCCACGCGGCGGCTGGCGGCACGCCTGCCGACAGGAGCACCGCCAACCGGCCGGCGACGTCCGCCACTTCCTCGACCGCGGGACGTCGCGGCGTCTTCGGCGGGTTCGAGCTCGGGCGATCGGCTGGCCGCGGCGGCGCGGCGCCGTCCTTCCGGCTTCGCGCGTCATCGCCTGCTTCCTGTGCCTGTGGCTTCACCTGTTCGGAAGTCATGCTGCCTCCCTCGCGAGGAGCCGACCGGCAGCATCCACGACGAGTTCAGCGCAACAGGCGACGACGCGTCGACTTCCGACGCGTTCCAGGTGAACGACGAGGTCGAAGGCGCTCACGGCCTGACGCGCCACGGCGGAGGCATCCATCCCGGCAAGCGCTCCGAGCGCTTCGAGACGCGCGGGCACATCGTCCATCGAGTTGGCGTGCAACGTCCCGGCTCCCCCGTCGTGACCAGTGTTGAGCGCGGCCATGAGATCGCGCACCTCCGCACCGCGGCACTCGCCGACGACGAGTCGATCCGGACGCATCCTGAGCGCCTCACGCACGAGACGGTCGAGTCCCACCGCGCCGGCGCCCTCGAGGTTGGCCTGCCGCGCCTCGAGCGCGACCACATGAGGATGCGTGACCTGCAGCTCGGCGACATCCTCCACGCACACGATTCGCTCCTGAGCGGGCGCGGTCGCAAGCAATGCGGACAGAAGTGTGGTCTTGCCGCTGCCCGCAGCGCCCGTTACAAGGAGATTCGCGCGGTCACGGATGGCCGCTTCAAGCCGGCCGCGGAACTCGCCGAGCATGTTCACGGCGGCCAGTTCGTCGAGCGAGAACCTCACCCGGCGCGGCACGCGGATGGAGATCAGCGTGCCGCCTGTGGAGATGGGCGGCAGCACGACGTGAACCCGGATGCCTTCGGCGAGCCGCACGTCGACGCAGGGGCTGGCTTCATCGACGTGCCTGCCGCCGAGCGCCACGAGCCGCACGGCGAGTACGCGCAACGTCCGCTCATCGCAGTGCCAGGCATCCTCTCGAACTGCGCCGGAACCCGCATCGACCCAGAGGCCCGCCTCACCGTTCACGAAGACGTCGGTGACACCCTCGCCGGCGACGTACGGCGCGAGCGGACCGAACACCGACCAGTCGAGGACAGTGCTCTCTTCCGAACCCGACGTCTCGTCGGCGACTCCCGGCCCACTCCGCACATCGATCCGCGGCTCGAGCGCGGGCGCCGCATCGGCGAGTGTGTCGCCCCCGATGCCGTCGGCGACGTATCCGGTCCGCCTCGCCGTCGCAGTCCCCGCCGCCCGCGAGCGCGGACGTGCCACAAAAGGGACTGTGGAGCGCGGGGAAAGCGACATGGCACGACGCTAAGACGCCTGAGCGGCCGAGCACCGAGCCGGCCAGCAGAAGTGGTCAACTCGATCACGGCGCGCTCTGGGGACGGAAAGTGGAAGGCCGATAGGGTCCAGAATTCGGGCGCCCACGGCTTTGGGCCGCCACGGCTCCTCCGCCGATAAGCCGCCGCCGATCAGCCCGCGAACGCATTCGTTAAATGCAAGGGGCGGCACCTATTGGGGGGAACAGGTGCCGCCTCAGCGACGAGGGATTGGGGGGAATCTCGCTCGCCGCACGCCAGAATTATCATTCGGCCGATCGATAGTGTACGCCATCACGACGGTTGCGCAAGAAGGATTTTCAGCTCGTTTTCTGCGCGCTCGAAATGACCCTGGTCACGGTCCCACGCGATACGACGCCGCCTGCTGCTCAACCCGAAGGGGCCGACCCGCACGGCATCCGCCGTTCTCCACAGCGTTCAGTTTTGTGTTCACAGGTGCTGCGCGTTCGCAGAGCGTCGGCGAGAACCGGTATCGTCTTCAGCGTTGTGCCAGCCGCCCCTTGACACACCTCGCGAAGGAGCGATTCCGATGTCTGCAGAAACCATCGACAATCTCTTGCACGAATCCCGACGATTCGCGCCGAGCCCGGAGTTCGCGGCGAATGCCGTCGCCGGCGCCGAGCTCTATGAGGAGGCTGTCGCCGACAGACTGGGCTTCTGGGCGAAGCAGTCGAACGAGCTGCTGCACTGGCACAAGCCGTTCACCCGCACGCTCGACTGGTCGAATCCACCGTTCGCCAAGTGGTTCGACGACGGCGAGCTCAACGTCACCTACAACTGCCTCGACCGTCACGTACTGGCCGGCAACGGCGATCGGGTGGCCCTGTACTGGGAGGGCGAGCCCGGTGACACCCGCGAGATCACGTACGCCGAGCTCACGGCCGACGTGAAGCGCGCCGCGAACCTGCTCACCAGCCTCGGCGTGCGCGAGGGCGACCGGGTCGCCGTCTACATGCCGATGATCCCCGAGGCCGTAGTGGCCATGCTCGCGGTCGCGCGCATCGGCGCGGTGCACTCCGTCGTGTTCGGCGGCTTCAGCGCCGACAGTCTGCGCTCGCGCATCGACGACGCCAACGCCAAGCTCGTCATCACGGCCGACGGCGGGTACCGCAAGGGAACGGTGTTCCCGTTGAAGTCCGCCGTCGACGCTGCACTCGCCGACGGTGGCACCAACGTGGAGAAGGTGCTGGTCGTGCAACGCGGCGGCAACGACGTGGACTGGGTCGAGGGGCGCGACCTCTGGTGGCACGAGGAGATGCCGCTCGTCGACGCAGACCATGAGGCCAAGCCGTTCGCCTCCGAGCATCCGCTGTTCATCCTGTACACGAGCGGCACCACGGGTAAGCCGAAGGGCATCGTGCACACCTCCGGCGGATACCTCACGCACGCGGCGTACACGCACAAGTACGTCTTCGACCTGCACCCGGAATCGGATGTCTACTGGTGCTCCGCGGACGTCGGCTGGATCACGGGGCACACCTACGTGGTCTACGGCCCGCTGGCGAACGGGGCGACCCAGCTGCTTTACGAGGGCACTCCGGAGTATCCGGAGCCCGGGCGCTGGTGGCAGCTCATCGAGAAGTACAAGGTGAGCACGTTCTACACGGCTCCCACCGCCATCCGATCGTTCATGAAGCAGGGTCGGCAGATTCCGCAGAAGTACGACCTCTCCTCGCTGCGCGTGCTCGGGTCGGTCGGCGAGCCGATCAACCCCGAGGCCTGGGTCTGGTACCGCGAGGTCATCGGCGGAGATCGCACACCCGTCGTCGACACGTGGTGGCAGACCGAGACCGGCGGCATCATGGTGTCTGCCCTCCCTGGTGTCACCGTCACCAAGCCCGGTGCGGCGCAGGTGCCGCTTCCGGGCATCTCGGTGGATGTCGTCACTGACGCCGGCAAGTCCGTCGGCGCCGACGAGGGCGGCCTTCTGGTCATCACCGAGCCATGGCCCGGGATGCTCCGCGGCATCTGGGGAGACCCGGAGCGTTACAAAGAGACCTACTGGGCCAAGTTCGGCGACAAGTACTTCGCTGGCGATGGCGCCCGTAAGGACAAAGACGGCGAGATCTGGCTGATGGGACGCGTCGACGACGTGATGAACGTCTCCGGCCACCGCCTGTCGACGGCCGAGATCGAATCCGCCCTGGTCGCACACCCGTTCGTGGCGGAGTCCGCTGTCGTCGGAGCATCCGATGACACGACGGGCCAAGCGGTGGTGGCGTTCGTCATCATCAAGCGCAGCCATTACGACGCCGCAGCGGCGACGGATGTCAACACGGAGTTGCGCGCGCACGTCGCGAAGCAGATCGGTGCGATTGCGCGCCCGCGGGACATCTACATCGTCGAGGAGCTGCCGAAGACGCGCAGTGGCAAGATCATGCGCCGCTTGCTTCGCGACGTCGCTGAAGGACGTCCGGTCGGCGACACCACCACGCTCGCAGACACCACGGTGATGTCGATCATCACGGACAAGCTCGCCGGCGGAGCTCCTTCCGAAGACTGAGCGCGCGGTCGACGCAGAAGAAGGGTCGACGTAGAAGAAGGGCGGTCGGCTTTCGATGCCGGCCGCCCTTCTTTGTGAATCGGCTGCTGTCCGCGCCACCCGGGTTACTCGAACGCGACCGTGAGCTCGATCTCCACCGGGGAGTCCAGCGGCAGCACTGGAACGCCGACGGCCGAGCGGGCATGACGGCCCGCATCCCCGAAGATCTCTCCGAGAAGCAGCGATGCGCCGTTGACGACGCCGGGCTGACCAGTGAATGCCGGGTCGGATGCCACGAACCCCGTCACCTTGACGACCTGCGTGACACGGTCCAACGAGCCGATCACCGACTTCACCGCGGCGAGCGCGTTCAGGGTCGCGGTGCGGGCCAGGTCCTGAGCGTCGGCGACCGGTACCAGGCCGTGTCCGTCACCGACCTTGCCCGTGATGGGCAGCGCACCCGACACCATGGGCAGCTGCCCCGCCGTGTACACGAGAGACCCGTTCACCAGCGCAGGCACGTAAGCGGCGACCGGCGGAACGACCTCCGGAAGCCGGATACCCAGTTCGGCCAGACGCGCTTCGTACGCGCCCATCAGCTCTCCTCCGCCGGGCGCTTGAGGTAGGCGACGAGCCCGCCCTCCGGGCCGCTGACGATCTGCACGAGCTCCCAGCCCTCAGAGCCCCAGTTGTTCAGAATCGCCGTCGTGTTGTGCACGATGAGCGGCGTGGTCATGTACTCCCAGCGACGCATCCGTTCCTTCTTTCTCGACGCCGGAGTGTTCATGCTCGCAGCGCGTCATCACGCGATCACGACGGTTCGTGGCCGCGTTTCCCAGGCAACCCCATCACGGATGCTCCGCGCAACTCGCGCACGCCCCTCACTGCCTCGGGCCCGGCCACGGGGAAGGACCGAGGCGCCGTTCCTGCGCGCAGGGAGGGAAGACATCCTCTCGTCCCCAGGCGAGCACCTGGCGTTCTGCTCCACCGCCGACCGCCGTCCGTGCGTGATTTGACAGGTTCTCCCGATACTCTGTCGCTCATGTCTGCCCATAAACCCACGGCTAGAGGTGTGCTCGGCGCCCTCGGCGCATTCATCGGCATGAGTGTCGTCGCCGGTCTTCTTGTGACAGCTGCGGTGACCCCGGCGATCGCCGTCACCGGCATGGCCGCGAACAGCGGCATCAACGCGTTCGACGGACTTCCCGAGTATCTCCAGATCGAAAGTCTCCCCCAGGTCTCGACGATCTATGCCAAGCAGGGCGGCAAAGACGTCCCCATCGCCACCTTCTATTCGCAGAACCGGGTCGAGGTCAGTTCCGACGACATCGCGCAGGTGATGAAAGACGCCACGATCGCGACTGAGGATCCCCGGTTCTACCAGCACGGCGGCATCGACGTCGAAGGCACGGCCCGCGCGGTGATCCTCACCCAGCTCCTGCACAAGTCCACCTCGGGCGGCTCCTCGATCACGCAGCAGTACGTGAAGAACGTCAAGGTGCAGAAGTGCGAGAAGCTGAACAAGGTCGTCACGAACGCCGATGCGGAGAAGCAGAAGAAGCTCCAGGCGGCTCAGGACAAGAAGTACCGAAGCTGCTACAAGGACGCCACCGAGACGACGATCTCGCGCAAGATGGAGGAGATCAAGCAGGCGATCGGCTTGGAGAAGAAGTACTCCAAGAACGAGATCCTCAACGGCTATCTCAACATCGCCGGCTTCGGCGGTTCCGTCTACGGCGTCGAATCGGCGGCACGCTACTACTTCGGGGCGACGGCGAAGACCTTGACGCTCACGCAGGCGGCGACGCTCGTGGCCATTCTGAACAACCCGGCGAACCTGCGCATCGACCAGGACAAGTCCGTGAACAAGGCGAACAACGCCGACAACGGCTTCGCACGCACGCTCGAGCGGCGCAACTATGTGCTCAAGCGCATGCTGACGAACGGCAAGATCACGCAACAGCAGTACGACGAGGCCGTGAAGACGAAGATCGAGCCGAAGATCACGCCGCAGCCGAACGGATGCGAGACGGCCGCCCAATATCAGGCCGCCTACTACTGCGACTGGGTGCAGCACCTTATCGCCGAGGACACCGGCCTCGCCAAGACCGCCGATGACCGAGACGCTCTGTTGAGGGCGGGCGGCCTCAAGATCTACACGCCGCTCAACCTCGACCTGCAGGCGGTGGCGCAATCCTCCCTGAGCACGGTTGTTCCCTCGGCGATGCCGGGTGTCGCGCTCGGCGGCACCAATGTGGCCGTCGAGCTCAACACCGGCAGGGTCATCACCATGGTGCAGAACACGAAATACACCGCGTCGGCATCGGATGATCCCAACTACACCGGAATCAACTACAACACCGATTACGACCAAGGCGGCTCTGGCGGCTTCCAGACCGGCTCGACGTACAAGGCGTTCACGCTTCTCGAGTGGCTCAAGGAGGGCCGCTCGATCAACGACTACGTCACCGCGCCGTCGGCGGCCACGACGCTCCCGGCAAGCCGCTGGCACACCACGTGTCCCGACAAGGCGCCGACGGCCACATGGACCGTGGGCAACGACGGACCGGGCGAGGGCGGCACGATGAGTGTGACGTCAGCGACGGCCGCGTCGGTGAACACGGCCTTCGCCGTGATGGGGACGAAGCTCGACCTGTGCGGCATCCGCCAGACCGCCCTCGACATGGGCATCCACCCCGCGAGCCCGTACACGTGGGACTACGACACCGGCAAGGAGGTGCCGAACGAACTGCAGGGCAGCCCGGCGACC
Organism: Humibacter albus DSM 18994; assembly: GCF_000421825.1. GTDB lineage: Bacteria > Actinomycetota > Actinomycetes > Actinomycetales > Microbacteriaceae > Humibacter > Humibacter albus. Next base: position 7,423 of record NZ_ATXT01000017.1, on the reverse strand, counting down.
ATCCTCGGTACCAACGATCTCTCGCCGCTCACGCTGGCCACCGCCTACGCCGGCATCGCGAACGGTGGCAAGTGGTGCACGCCGATCGGGATCGACAAGATTCTCGACGCGTCGGGCAAGGAGCTGCCGGTGACGAAGACCACCTGCACGCAGGGCGTGGATCCGAACGTCGCGGCGGGCGCGACGAAGGCTCTCGAAGCCGTCTTGCACGGCACGGGATACCTCGCGAACCCGAACGACGGCGTCCCGATCATGGGCAAGACGGGCACCACCGATGAGGCGGCGCAGAACTGGTTCGTATCATCGACGACGAAGGTCGCCACGGCGACCTGGGTGGGCCAGACGAAGCAGACGAACGGCTCGTGGATCAACTTCGGTGGCCTGTACTTGAACGGGTACTACGGTCGCGATGCCAAGCTCTATGTCGCGAAGCCGATCATCGCCGCGATCAACGGGCTCTATGGCGGCGACAACTTCCCCGAGCCGACCGGTTCCGTGCTGAAGTCGAAACAGATCTCCGTGCCTGACTTGAGCGGAAAGTCTCCGGACGACGCGAAGAGCACGCTCGAGGGGCTCGGACTCGAGTACGCCGACGGCGGTCAGGTGGACTCCTCGCAGCCGGCAGGGACCGTGGCCAGCACCAACCCCGCTGCCGGATCCACGGCGGGAATCGGCGAGGCGGTGACCGTCTACACGTCGAAGGGCAACCTTTCCCAGGTGCCCGATGTGCACGGCAAGAAGGCGTCCGATGCGATATCGACGCTGACCTCCGCCGGGTTCAACGTGAAGTACAACGGCGATTCGGATGCGACGGTGACCGCGACCGATCCTCCCGCGGGCTCGGAGGAGAAGTCCGGCACCACCATCACGCTGAAGGTGCAAGCGAAAACAACCGGCGGCGGCCACAACGATCAAGACGGAGGCGACGGGTGACGCGAAGCCACAGCCGTAGCACGAGCGCGAGCGCAATCGGAACCCTCGCGCTCGCGCTCGGCGCTGCATCCGCCGGTGCGCTGATCTGGGGCACCCTGATCGAGCGGCGTTGGTATGCGCTGCGCCAGGTCACTGCTCCCGTGCTTCCGGCGGGCGCGAAGCCGATCCGCGTGCTGCACCTGAGCGATCTGCACATGGCACCGTGGCAACGCGACAAGCAGGAGTGGATCCGCTCGCTCGCCGCCTTCGCCCCCGACCTCATCGTGGACACCGGCGACAACCTGGGTCACGAACGCGGATTCGAGGGCGTGCGATACGCGCTCGAGCCGTTCCGGGGCACCCCGGGGGTCTTCGTCAACGGGTCGAACGACTACTACGGACCGATCCCGAAGAACCCGATGCGGTATTTCACCGGTCCGTCGAAGCTCCAGGCGAAACCGGCGAACCTCGACACCGCCGAGCTGACCGGATTCTTCACGGATGAACTCGGCTGGCTCGATCTCGACAACCGTGCCGATGAGCTGATGATCAACGGGACCAGGCTCGAACTGTTCGGCGTGGACGATCCGCACCGTCACTTCGACCGCATCGACCGCATGATCGGCGAGCTCGACGAGCTGCGGGCATCCGGTGTGAGCGACGGCACCTGGCCGGACACGTCCGACATCGCAGAGGAACCGGCCACCGTCTCCGTCGGCGTGGCGCACGCACCGTACCGCCGCATCCTCGACTCGTTCGTCACGAACGGCGCGAGCGTGATCTTCGCCGGACACACGCACGGCGGCCAGGTGTGCGTGCCCGGATTCGGAGCGCTCGTGACGAACTGCGACCTTCCCCGGCACCAGGCGAAGGGTCTCAGTACCTGGACGCACGCGTTGCGCGTCGCGTACCTCAACGTCTCCGCCGGGCTGGGCACGTCCATCTACTCGCCGGTGCGCTTCGCGTGCCGCCCGGAGGCCACGCTCATGACGCTCACACCGAGTCTGTCTTGACTCAGTCGAGCATGTCGTGAGCCAGGAGATCGCGTCGAGCATGTCTTGAGCCAGGAGTTCTCTGCGGCACGCGTTCCTTTCTGTGAAGACTCTCGAGCTTTTCTGAACTGAGGCTAAGGCGGCGTGCACGACGCGGCCAGAGTGGTCGCGTAGCGTCGCCGGGTGACTTCACCACGCTCGCGAGTCCTCGGCGCCCTCGGCGCGTTCGTGGCGTTCAGTGCGCTGGCCGGCGTACTCGTCGCCGCCGCCGTCACCCCGGCCGCCGCGGTCTCCTCGCTCGCCATCAGCGACGCGACCGACGCGTTCAACGGACTGCCCAGCTACCTCGCGCTCCAGCCCCTCGACCAGACGACCACCTTCTACGCGAAGAAGGACGGCCAGGAGGTCGCCATCGCGACGTTCTACGCGCAGAACCGGCAAGACGTCGAGCTCAACGCCATGGCGCAGACGGTGAAAGATGCCGCAGTCGACACCGAGGACCCGCGGTTCTACTCCGAGGGCGGGATCGACGTCTACGGCACCATTCGCGGCGCCATCGCCACCACCTCGGGCAGCGAAGTGCAGGGCGGCTCGTCGATCACGCAGCAGTACGTGAAGAACGTGCTCGTGCAGCGCTGCGACCAGCAGGACCAGGTGGATTCCGACGCTTCCGCCAAACAGCAGAAGAAGCAGCAGAAGAAGTTCGAGCAGTGCTACAAGGATGCCGCCGGCGTCACCATCGCCCGCAAGCTGCAGGAGATTCGCTACGCGGTCGGCATCAACAAGAAGTACAGCAAAGACGACATCCTGCAGTCCTATCTGAACATCGTCGGCTTCGGCGGGCAGGTCTACGGCGTGCAGGCGGCCGCGAAGTACTACTACGGCGTTGACGCCAACGACCTCAGCCTCACCCAGTCGGCGACGCTCGTCGCCATCTTGAACAACCCGAACAACCTGCGGATCGACCAGGACAAGGCATCCAACCCCGACAACAACGCCGACAACGGCTACAAACTGACGTTGGAACGTCGCAACTACGTGCTCAAGCGGATGCTCGTGCACCACTCGATCACGAAAGCGCAGTACACCCAGGCGGTCGCCTCCCCGATCACGCCGAAGATCACGCCGACGGCATCCGGCTGTCAAGCAGCCGACGCCTACAACGCCGGATTCTTCTGCGACTACGTCGAGCACGTCATGCTGCAGGACAAGACCTTCGGCAAGACGGCGGATGCTCGTGAGCTGCGTTTCCAGCGTGGCGGTATGAACGTCTACACGACGCTCGACCTCGACCTTCAGTCGACCGCGCAGGGCGCGCTCAGCCAGTACGTGCCGCCGACCGATCCCGACGTGGACGTGGGCGGTGCGAACGTCTCCGTCGAAGTCGGCACCGGTCGCGTCGTCACGATGGTGGAGAACAAGAAGTACGACGCGACGGGCAACGGCGGAGCCGGAACCACCGCGGTCAACTACAACACCGATCACGATTACGGCGGTTCGAACGGCTTCCAGACCGGTTCGTCGTTCAAGGCGTTCGACCTCGCCGCCTGGCTCGCCGCGGGCCACACCGCCACTGAGACCGTGAACGGTCACTACTCCGGGTACTCGTTCCCGATGTCCGACTTCAGCGCATCGTGCCAAGGCGGACAGCTGAGCGGCAACCCCTACCAGGTCTACAACGACTCGTCGAGCGAAGGCGGGAGCATGTCGGTGCTCCAGGCGACCGAGGAGTCCGTCAACACGGCGTACATGCAGATGGCGACCGAACTCGACCTGTGCGACATCGCGAACACCGCCGAAGCGCTCGGGGTGCACTCCGCCTCGCCCTCGACCAACCCGTTCCAGATCGTCCCGTCGATGGTCATCGGCACCAACTACATCTCCCCGCTGACGATGGCGACCGCGTATGCCGGCATCGCGAACAACGGTGTTTTCTGCACCAACGTGGCCATCGACAAGATCGTCACCACCGACGGCAAGAAGGTGGCCGTGCCGAAGTCGACGTGCAAGCAGGCGATCTCGAAGGATGTCGCGGCCGCCCTGGCCTGGACGCTCGAGCACGTGATCACTGCGGGCACGGCCACCGCCGCGAACCCCGCCCCCGAGGACGAGACGCCGATCCTCGCCAAGACGGGAACCACCGACAACTACGAGCAGAACTGGCTCGTCACTTCCAGCTCGAAGGTTGCGAACGCCATCTGGGTCGGCCAGATCTCCGGTTCGGAGAATCTGCAGTACTACGACTACAACGGCACGGAACTCGCGTACGCGAAGTTCTATGCCGCGCGCGCCATCCTGCAGTCGCTGGATGGCAAGTACGGCGGCACGGAATTCACGACACCGCCGAACTCCCTGCTGTACGGATCGTCGGCATCATCGGACTCCGACTCCTCGTCGGCGACGAACGGCTCGTCGGGCGCCACTTCCGGTTCCTCCGGCAGCGGCAACCCGTCCAGCACCAGCACCCCGGCACCGACCGAAGGCGCCGGCGACGGGAACGGAGGCGGCAGCACCGGCGGATCCGGTGACGGTGGCTCCGGCGGCGGCTCCGGGACCGGTGACGGCGGTTCGGGCACCGGGTCGGGTTCCGGCGATGGCGGCGGCTCGGGCACTGGAAGCGGCAGCGGCTCGGGAACGTCGACCGGCGGCTGACGCGGGGCGAGTGAAGCCCGACGGGGACGAGGCACGACGCGGATGATCTCGTGGCGGATGCCTGGACATCCGCTGGCGAGTCCCTCACGAAATCGACGTGCGCGCGTAGCCTGAAACGCGTGACTGCTTCGCGTGCACAGGCCTGGGGGGCCTTAGCCGGCTTCATCGCGACGAGTGCGGTGGCCGGAGTTCTCGTGGTCGCGGCGATCACGCCGGCGGCGGCGGTGACGTCGCTCGCGGTGAGCGACGCGACCGGTGTCTTCGACGGCCTGCCGGACTATCTGCAGCCCCAGCCCCTGGACCAGACGACCACCTTCTACGCGTCTCAGGGTGGCAAGGAGGTGCCGATCGCGACGTTCTACGCTCAGAACCGAGAAGACGTCGCGTGGGATGCCATCGCCCAGTCCGTCAAGGACGCGGCCGTCTCGACGGAGGATCCGCGCTTCTACTCCGAGGGCGGGATCGACGTCTTCGGCACCATGCGCGGAGCGCTGTCCACCGCAACCGGCAAGGATGTGCAGGGCGGGTCATCCATCACGCAGCAGTATGTGAAGAACATCCTGGTGCAACGATGCGAGCAGGACGAGGCCGTCGATCCGAGCGCCGCCGCCGACGTGCAGGAGAAGCAGCAGGAGAAGTTCGAGCAGTGCTATGAAGACGCGACGGGGGTCACCGTGCAGCGCAAGCTGCAGGAGATCCGGTACGCGATCGGGCTGGACAAGCGCTACAGCAAGAACGAGATCTTGCTCAGCTACCTGAACATCGTCGGGTTCGGCGGTCGGGTGTACGGCATCCAGGCGGCGGCCCAGTACTACTTCGGCGTCGATGCGAAGAACCTCACGCTGGCGCAGTCGGCCACGCTGATCGCGATCCTGAACAACCCGAACTACCTGCGCATCGACGACGAGTCGATCAAGCCCGACAAACACTCCCTCGACAACACGGCGAAGAGCGGTTACGCGGCAGCGAAGGAGCGCCGCGACTATGTGCTGAGACGGATGCTCAAGGCACACACGATCACGCAGGACCAGTACGAAGACGCGGTCGCCACGAAGATCGAGCCGCACATCACCCCGAAGGAATCCGGGTGCACCAGCGCCGTCAAGTACCAGGCTGGCTTCTTCTGCGACTACGTCGAGCGCATCATGCAGCAGGACACGGCCTTCGGCAAGACCGCGGAGAAGAGGCAGCAGCTGTTCCAGCAGGGCGGTCTGAACGTGTACACCACGTTGAACCTCGATCTGCAGGGCGTCTCGCGGGCGGCGATCGGAGGGTACATTCCGCCGTCCTATCCCGGCCTCGACCTCGGCGCGGCGAACGTGTCGATGGAGGTGGGAACCGGCCGCGTCGTGACGATGACCGAGAACAAGCAGTACAACGACGGGGCGACCGCACCGGATGGCACGACGGCGATCAACTACGCTGCCGACTACGCTCATGGCGGCTCGAACGGATTCCAGACCGGTTCGTCGTTCAAGGCGTTCGATCTGATCGCCTGGCTCGAGGCGGGTCACACGCTGTACGAGACGGTGAACGCGAACGTGCACTCGTTCCCGGAGTCGGACTTCGCCACGTGCGGCGACGGGTTCGGCAACGTGGTCTGGCCGGTCGCGAATGACGAGTCGTCGGAGGGCGGGTACATGTCCGTGCTCGAGGCGACCGAGGCATCCGTCAACACGGCGTTCGCGATGATGGCGACGAAGCTGAACCTGTGCGACATCTCTAATGCAGCAGAGGCGCTGGGCATCCATTCCGCGTCGCCGTCGGTGAACCCCTGGGTCATCAATCCGCCGATGGTGATCGGCACGAACTACATCGCACCACTCTCGATGGCGCAGGCGTACGCCGGCATCGCCAACGGCGGCGTCATGTGCACGCCGGTCGCCATCGACAAGGTGGTGAACTCGGAGGGCAAGTCGCTGCCGGTGCCGAAGACCCAGTGCAAGCAGGCGATCCCGAAGAACGTGGCCGATACTGTCGCGTGGGCGCTGCAGCACGTGATGACGGCAGGCACCGCCACGGGTGCGAACCCGGGTGACGGCACCCAGATCATGGGCAAGACGGGCACCACCGACTACGCGCACGAGAATTGGCTCGTCACGTCCACGTCCCGGGTAGCGCAGGCGACTTGGGTCGGGCTCATCTCCGGTGCGACCGACATGCACTACGTGTACTTCCAGGGTCAGCAGGGCAACAACGTCAAGTTCTCGATCGTGAAACAGATCCAGACCGCGTTGGATCAGGTGTATCCCGCCGGCCCGCTGCCGGATCCGGACAACAAACTGGTGTACGGCAGTCGTCCCTCGACGACAACTCCCTCCACAGGCGGCCCCGCGCCGGGCACGGGCAACTCGAGTCCTCCCGCGAACAACGCGCCGGGCAATGGCGGCGCCCCGGGCAACGGCGGCGCCCCGGGCAACGGCGGCGCGCCGGGCAACGGCGGCAACCCCGGCGGACGATGACGACGGCGGTGCTCAGACGCCCGGTGACACCGGGGGTAGCGGCGGTGGCGGAGCGGGAGACGGGACCGGCGGCTGAGGCCAAGTCTCCGCAGCAGCGGCCGAGCGAACGGCTTTCGGATGCTCTGGGCCGGCATCCCGCGTGGTCATCCGGACCCCTTGGCACCGTGTATTCTGATGGAGGCCTTTCGAGGCCATCGGGGTGTGGCGCAGCTTGGTAGCGCGCTTCGTTCGGGACGAAGAGGCCGCAGGTTCAAATCCTGTCACCCCGACGTTGTGATGTCTCAGGACATCGGAATAGCCCGAACCCACGTTGTGTGGGTTCGGGCTATTGCTTTGTGCGGGGTTGGTAGTCGCGTTCGAGGTTGATGGTCAGTTCGCGTAGGAGTTCTCCGGTGGTGGCGTTGA
>NZ_ATXT01000016.1 GCF_000421825.1 Humibacter albus DSM 18994 | reverse complement strand
TCCTCCAACGCGCCGTCTCCTGGTTCGCCGACCGTGGCGTCACCGTCGAGCGCGTCCTGTCCGACAATGGCTCCGCCTACAAGTCCTACGCCTGGCGCAATGCCTGCGCCGAGCTCGGGATCACACCGAAGAAGACCCGCCCCTACCGGCCCCAGACCAACGGCAAAATCGAGCGGTTCCACCGCACCCTCGCCGACGGCTGGGCCTACGCCCGGCTCTACCCCTCAGAAACCGCGCGACGAGGAGCCTTACCGGGCTGGCTGCACTTCTACAATCACCACAGGCACCACTCCGCAATCGGAGCCCCACCCATCACCAGACTCAACAACCTGCCTGGACATCACACCTAGTCGAGGCCCGGCACTCGATTCGTGTAGATGCTCGTCGCTGTCCGGGCATCCGTGTTTCGTTCGACGTACTGACGCATCTCGGTCTGCGATGAGAAGGGGTGATCGCTGGCGAAGAGCACGTGTTCTTCGCCGTAGGTTTCGAGCGCGAGCTTCAGCGCACCCGGCGTGAATGCGGCGGTGTCCGTGAAGAATCGGGTGCGAAGGTAGTGCTCGAGCGGATGCTGCGCAGTCGTCGGAAAATAGCTGACGCGGCCGGCGACGTAGGGCAGCACGCCTCCGAGATGCGGGTGCACCACGACGAGCTGCGGCAGCTCATCCAGAACTCCGCCGTCGACCAGCTCGAGTGCGGCGGATGCCGTCTGATGCATCCAGCCGATGCCCAGTTCCGCGCGGAGACTTGCGGCGCTTCCGCGCGTGGTGGACCGCAAACCCGGATGGAGGAACAGTGGGACACCGAGTTCCGCGATGCGCGCATACACCTCCATCAGGGCATCGGTGACCAGCGGACGGCCCTCGTTCACCGTGAGGAGGGAGACGCCCTTCAGCCCGAGCTCTACGACGGCGCGGTCGAGTACTTGAAGCGCGAGCGCGGGATCCTGGATGGGCAATGCTGCGAGTGCGGCAATGCGGTCAGGCGCGGCTTGCTGCGCGGCCGCATACTCCACGTGGAGCAGATCAAGCAGGTCGGCGGACTCGCCGGCGGGAAGATGCAGCACCTCACCGAGCGTGGCGGGGCCGATCACGAGCTTGTCCACGCCCGCGGCGCTCGCCGCCTCGAGGTGCTCGTCGATCCCCGCAGAGAGCTCTGCCATCTTCGGTTGTGTCACCCCGGCGTCGACTTCAAGCACGTAGCCGCCTTGGGAGTCATGCGTCACCCGCGGGAGCTCCGTGCGCCCGATGAGCCGGTCGAGATATCTACGCGGGAACCAGTGCGCTTGGTGGTCGATGATCGTGTTCATCCATGCCTCCTCGGGTGCATCGTCGGGAACTCGGCAAAGCTATGCCGGCCGGTTCGCGTGCGGATCTCTGATTCCACCCAGTGGAAAAATGGCAGGCGTGCGCAGTGGTGTCGTCGAGCGAACGTTCGGTCTGTTGGACGCTTTTGAAAGCGAACGTTCACTGAGCCTGAGCGAGCTCGCCGCTCGCGCGGGTCTGCCCGTGAACACGACACTGCGCCTTGCGCGCAGTCTCGTCGGCGTGGGGGCTTTGGAACGGGGTGATGACGGGCGCTTCAGCCTGGGCCTGCACCTGTACGAGTTGGCAACACTGGCCCCGCGGGGCGTCGGACTCCGGGGCGCGTCCCTCCCCTATCTGCAACACCTCCACGAACTGACCGGCGCACACGCCATGCTCAGCGTGCGCGAAGGCAGGCAGACGGTCCTCATCGAGCGTGTCTCCGCGCCTCGCACCGCTCGGCGGCTGGAATACCGGGTCGGGGGAAGGATGCCGCTGCCGCTCACCGCTGGAGGCTTGGTCTTGCTCGCCTCCGCACCAGCCGACATCCAGGACACCGTTGTCGCCGCCTTCGACCCTCGACGCGCGATGGACGGCCTACGCAGCGGCGCGGACCTCCGCCGCAGTCTCGCCACAATCCGGCGAACACGGACCGTCGTCGCCACCCGGAAGCTCGACCAAGTGCGGGCTGCGGTAGGCGTACCCCTCCTTTCCCCCACTGGTGAGGCCGTTGCCGCGCTGTCGCTGATGATGGACGCGCCGCGGCGCCGAGTCGACTCCCTGCTCCCAGCCCTCGCCATGAGCGCCCGTGCTATCGAACGCGATCTGCGCTAGTTCTGCATCAGCGGTTGTCCGGTCGCGCAGGCGTAGGAACTCGGGCTCAAGTGCCCGCGCCGCATCGGTCGCGGTGTGGCTTCCCGACGCCGACTGGAGTAGTTCGCCTCGACCGCAGATCGTGTCATCGGGTGCGTCGCCACCGCACAAGGTGGCTCGAGTTCGACCACGACGAGGGCGTGCTACGGACCGGGCGCCGCTCCCGCGCGAAAGTGACACGACAGCGCCGTGCAAGCGCGCTCGGCCATCCTGGTTCGAGGAACCGTAGGAGAAGGTGCTTGATGGATTACAGCGACATGGTGGTACTCGTCACGGGGGCGAATCGAGGGCTCGGCTCTGCCTTCGTCAGCGCGTTGGCCGAACTCGGCGCCAAGCACGTCTACGCGAGCGCGAGACATCCCGAGGGCCCGCAGAGCTCGAGGATCACCCCGGTTCCTCTGGACGTGACGGATCGCACTCAGGTGGCCGCGCTCGCGCAGAGCCTCCCCGACGTGACGATGGTGATCAACAATGCAGGCATCCATCGTCGTGCCTCGCTCTTCGACGCTGACGTCGTCGACATCGTGGACGTGGTGTCGCGGACGAACCTGCTCGGCACGCTCGCCGTCAGCGCGGCGTTCGCACCCGTGATCACCGCCAACGGCGGAGGCGTCATCGCCAACGTGCTCTCGGCCGGATCCTGGCTCGCGGGTCCCGGGAACCTCGCGTACGCGACTTCCAAGGCCGCCGCCCTGTCGCTCACCAACAACATGCGAGCCGAGCTCAACCCGCGGGGCGTACAGGTGACGGCGATCCATGCGGGCTTCATCGATACGGACATGATGGCGACGTTCCCGGGTCCCAAACTCTCACCGCGGGCGGTGGCCGATGCCGCACTCGCCGCCATCGCCGCGGGCTCACAAGAAGTGCTCGTCGACGGGATGTCGCAGAAGGCGAAGAGCGCATCGGCGCTCGCCGTTGCCCGGTTCGCCGACTGACACGAGGCGCTCGCGCCCCCGACCCGGAGTGATCGCTCATGGCCCCTCGGTCGAGATCGGCGAGCCATGGGACCTATAGGGTTGGCGAGCCGGCTGTGAATGCCGTGGAGGGCCAATGGAGACGAGGCGACGGGCGGAGCGCGGGAACGTTGAGCGTCATGAGGCGCGGTGCGTGCTGAGTGACGGAACCGCTTTGCGCACCATTCTGCTGCTTCCCGCGGGGTCCGGTCCCTGGCCGGCCTTGCTGATGCGACACCCGTACGATGTCTCGGCGGATGAGCGTGACGGGCTGATCGACGTCACGCGGCTCGCCGAGGCGGGCTTTGTCGTTGCGCTTCAGGATGTGCGTGGCCGGTTCGGCTCGGAAGGCGACTTCGACCCGTGCAGGCAGGAAGTCGCCGATGGTGCCGAGGCGGTGGCCTGGCTGTCGGCGCTGCCGGAATGCAACGGCTCGGTCGGCATGTGGGGCGCCTCGTACGCTTCTGATACGCAGTTCTCAGCACTGATGGGTGGCGCTCCGGCATTGAAGGCGTTGGCTGCCACGGTGACGCCTGCGCTGTCCGCGCTAGACGGGTTCCGTTTCCGAGGTGGGGTGCCGGAACTCGGCAGCACCTTGGCGTGGACGCATTACGCAATCGCCCCCGACATGATCTCGCGCATCGCGGATGCCGGCGAGCGGTTTGCCGAGGAGGAGCGATGGCAGACCACCGAGGCGGCGATCGCCGGCGGCACTGCTTGCGGCGCTGCTGCTCTGCAGAGCCCGCGCCAGGTCGAGGCGGCAGTCGCGTGGGGGCTGGACCGGTTGCGTGATCCGCTGGACTCGCCGCAGCACAAGGCAGGAAAGATCGTCGAACGGATGGACGCGGTCGACATCCCGGTTCTCCTGATCGGCGGTTGGTTCGATGTCTTCCTCGGATCGACTCTGGAGCTCTATCGAAGACTGTGCGCCCAATCGCGTGATCGTGGAACACCGGCCCCTGCCCTGATCGTGGGGCCGTGGTCGCACAGCAACATGTCGGGAACCATCGCCGGAACGGACTACGGCAGTTCTGCGTCAGCCCAGGAGCTGTGGCGCGAGGGAGGCCTCACGGAGCAGCATGTGCGCTGGTTCGCGCGTGCGCTGATGCACGAACAGCCCGCCGAAAAGCCGGTTCACGTCTTCGTGATGGGGTCGAACCGGTGGGTCGCCTTGGAGGAGTTCCCGCCGCCGCAGGTCGAGGCGGTCGAGCTGTTCTTGAGCGCGGATGGTTCGTTGTCGGAAGCGCCGCTACCCGGAGCGCGCGCACTGCAGAGCGACCCCGCCGCTCCCGTTCCGACGCGCGGTGGCGCTGTGCTCTTGTTCGGATCGTTCGAAGCCGGTCCCATGGACCAGACTCCGCTCGAAGCGCGGTCCGACGTGCTCTCATGGCGCACCGATCCCCTGCAGAAGTCGTTGACGATTCTGGGCAGCATGCAAGCGGTCATCCATCTGGAGACCACGGGAACCGATGCGGACGTCGTCGTGCGGCTCTGCGACGAGCATCCCGACGGCCGCAGCCTCGTCATCGCCGACGGTGTGCAACGCGGATCGGCGCGCGACGTGGACCCTGTCACCGGCGCCGGGGATCGGCGACCGCTCACACCCGGACGCGACGAGGAGTTCGTTGTCGACCTCTGGTCCACGGCGCACACCTTTCTGCCCGGACATCGGATGCGGGTCGACATTGCTCCGAGCTCGTCCCCGCGGTGGGACGTCGGAACCAACGCGTTCGAGCCGGGAGCGGGCGAGGCGCGGCCGGTAGCGGCGCAGTACACGATCCGTCACGGGCCGGCACACCCGAGCCGACTCATCGTCCAGACCGCGGACGTGTTCTGAACCAGACCGATGTGCACGTCCGACATTGCGCAACATATTGACCATTGCGGTGCAGTAATCAAGCATGCCACCATCAACTTACGGGATGCCAGTCAATAGCTTGCGCAAACTAATGATGGTGCCTCGGTAGGAAGTGTCACGGCTTCCCTCAGTGTTGACCGACGGGGGTGCCCGTTGGCAGCAACTCCAACGAAGGAGAAGGCATGCAATTCAATGACGAGTTCTCACAACCTTCGGGCGCGGTCCCCACGGACAGCCGAGACCCTCGGGTGTCTCGGCGGATGTTCATAGGCACCGGAGCCGCTGTCGTCGGAGGCCTGGCCTTGGGCTTGGCCGCACCCGGCAACGCATTGGCCGTGGGCGCGGGAGCCCGGCGGGCCGGAGTGGGCCCCGAGGTGCTTCCGTTCGGGCCGGTCGACGTGGTGCCGGACGATGGGACGGGTCCGTCGTACGCGCGGGCGGTGAGGTTCGGCGCATCCAAGCCAGGGCAGCCTCGTCCGCTGCTCGCCACCTATCAGAGCTTCGCCGGTGAGCCCTTCCCGCTCTACCGCAGCGACGACGATGGCCGTACGTGGGCGCAGCAGGGCAGCATCCTCGGCACGGATGCTGCCGCCGGCATCTATCTGCAGCCGTATCTGTACGAGCTCCCGCGCGCGTTCGGGGGTCTGCCTCAGGGTGCACTGCTCTTCGCCTGCAACTACTGGCCGCTCGACTTCTCGCAGCCGTTCCCGTTCGCGAGCACGAACATTCAGCTGTACGCCAGCACGGATGGCGGTCTCACGTGGGAGCTGCTGAGTACCGTCGCCCAGGGTGGGCCCCCCGACACGACGAACGGAGCGACGCCCGTGTGGGAGCCGTTCCTACTGCTGCACCGGAACAAGCTGATCTGCTACTACTCCGATCAGCGGGACCCGAACTTCGGCCAGAAGCTCGCCCACCAGACCAGCACCGACCTACGCACCTGGGGGCCGGTCGTCGACGACGCGACCGGAACGTCGTATGCCGAACGGCCGGGCATGACCACGGTGGCCCAGCTGAGGGGGAACTTGTGGATCATGACGTACGAATTCGGAGAGCCTGTCGACCCCGATAACCCCGATCAGGACAACTACACGTACCACGTGCACTACCGGATCGCGAAGGATCCCGAGTCGTTCCGGTTCTCCGCGGATACCGCGCTCCTCGACCAGGACGGGTATGCACCGAATGCCGCTCCTGTGGTGTCGTGGTCGGACTCGGGTGGCAAGAACGGAACGATCGTGGTCACGGACAACGACGACCAGGACTTCTTCATCAATCGCGAGCTCGGTGATGCAGGCGAATGGACGCGGCTCTCGTCGCCGATGCCCGCCGGGTACAGCCGATTCACCATTCCGCTCGACGGCCCTGGCCGACCGCAGAACCGCGGCCTCGTCTTCGTCATCACGGGTGCGCAGTACGGTGATTCCGGCGGCGTGGAGGCGGGCGTCATCTCCGTGGCGAGCGGAGAGGGCCGACCTGGCCCCGCAGCTCAGGGCGCGAAGGCTCCTCGCGAGAACCGTCACGCTTTCGCTCAGCGCGCGGCCGCGTACGCCCTCGCGCATCGCTCTGGCTGGTAGTGATCGCGTTCCGATCGTGAGCGCGGTCGGGTTGACAAGACGGTGGGCCATCGGAACAACCGACGGCCCACCGTCTTGTGGCACGAACGACGCCGAGCCCGGCGGGCGACTCGTGACCGAGCGTCACTTCATCTGCGACACGAGCGTGTTCTGAAGCGTGGTCAGAGCCTCCTTCGGCGTCGCCTTGAGTGAGAGCACGCTCTGAGCGAAGGTCGACATCGCGGGGGTGCTGTCGACCAACGTCACGTTCGAGAAGAGGGCGGCTCCGCCCGGCGCCGCCCAGGTCTTGCAGATCGGCTGCCACACCGAGATCATCTTGGCCGCATTGGGATCCGCCTGGAACTCCTTCGTGGCGGCGATGGACTTGAGCACAGGGAGCCCGATGCCCGTGTTCTTCGTCCACAGCGGCGACATGTGCTTGTAGTAATAGGTCAGGAACGCCTCAGACCCCTTCTGGGACGGAGTGTTCGTGTACATCATGATGTTGTTCGGGAAGTACAGCGCGCCCTTCTTGCCGTTGGCGGAGACGAGGGGGTCACCGACGTACATGTCGGGCCCCGCTTCTCCGCCGACCTGCTGCGCGAGGCCCGGGCTCTCAAAGCCCATCGCGAACTTGTCGGCCTTCCATTGCGAGTACGCATTGGTCGTCGAGTAACCGACGCTTCCGGGATCCATATAGCCCTTCCGGACCATCTCCACCACGAAATCGAGGGCATCGATGTTGTCCTGAGTGACGCAGTTCGGCTTCTGTTCCGCATCGAACAGACCGCCGCCGTTGTTGATGAGGAGCCCGACCAGAATCTGGAAGCCGTTGCCCTGAGCACCTGAAGCGATGCCGAAGCCGTACGCACCGATCTTCTTCAAGCTTTCGCAAACATCCAGGTACGACTGCCAATCCGTGGGTGGAGTGACGCCCGCCTTCTCGAGAAGCGCCTTGCGGTACCAGAGCACGCGCATGTCGAGGTTGTAGGGAACGGCGACGTAGCCGGCCGGCGTCTTCATCGCGTCCAGCACGCCCGGCAGGAAGTCGTCGTACAGGCCGTTCTTCTTCCAGGAGTCCAGCAGATCGTCCGCGTAGGCGATGTGATGCTGTTTCGAGAACTGGAACGCTTGGGTACCGCTACCGCTGCTCACCGCGGGACCGGTGTTCGAAGCAACGGCAGACGCAAACGTCGTCGTGAAGTTCGCCCACTGCACGGACTGATACGTGGCGGGCGGCAGGTCGCCCGCCGGCTCATATGCCAGGGTGATCTTCTTGTCGGTCGGGGCGAAGTCGACTCCACCCCAGGGCATGTTCCAGAACTTGATCGGCTTGGCGCTGGTGCCCCCCGAGCACGCGGCCAGAAGCGTGGCGGCCGCGACGCCGCCCGTCGCTGCCAGGAAACCGCGGCGCGAAAGACTCGCTGCGGCGTGTGAGTTGTTCATGCTGAATCCTCCTGCGCGCCAACCCGAGCTTCGAGTTGGGTTCGTCGCTGAACGTGGGATGCCAGGAGTCGCGACTTGCGCAAACTTCTTGGTATTTGTTCGATTGCAGACCATATGCTCGCAGGCGATTCCTAGGAATGCAAGCTGCAATAGGCGGTCAGTTTGCGCAAGTTTCGCGGTAGCATCCACTCATGCAGAGCGAATCTCCGCGAGGACGCCCCACTCTCAGTCAGGTTGCGGAGCTGGCCGGCACGAGCGTGCCCACCGTGTCGAAGGTGCTCCGCGGTGGAACTGATGTCTCGGAGAGCACGCGCATGAGGGTGATGGAAGCGGTGCGCGCCGTTGACTACCACCGTCGTGGCGCGAGCTCGGAGCGGCTCGCGGAGCGGCCCACCATGATCGACCTCGTCGTCAACCACGTTGCGGGCTCCTGGGCGAACTCGGTTCTCACGGGCGTCGAGGCGGCGGCCGCCGCCGCAGACGTCGACGTCGTGATCTCGATGGCAACACACGGCAGAGACTGGGCTTCCCGGCTCCTGCGCCGTCCGTCATCGGGCGCCGTAGTGGTTCTCGTCGATCCGTCGTCCACGCAGTTCCGGATGCTCTCCGCCGCGAACGTCCCGTTGGTGCTCATCGATCCGATGAGCAAGCCGCCGCGGGAGGTCCCCAGCGTGGGTGTCGCCAACTGGAACGGCGGGCAGATCGCGGCCGAACACCTCCTCGCGCTCGGCCATCGGCGGTTCGGCATCGTTGCGGGCATCCGAACGCATCTCTACAGTCGCGCCAGAGTAGACGGATTCCGAGCCGGCGTGGACGTCCGCCAGCTCGATGCGAGCATCCACGTCGCACACGCGGACTGGGACCGGGGACGCGCACGAGACGAGAGTCGGCACCTTCTGGAAACACATCCCGACATCACCGCGTTCTTCGCCTGCTCAGACATCATGGCTCTCGGTGTCTACGACGCGGTTGCAGAGCTCGGCCTCACGATCCCGAACGACATCAGCGTGGTCGGGTTCGATGACACTCCCGAGGCGCACGCGGCCAGGCCGCCACTGACAACCGTCCGACAGCCGACCGCTGAGATGGGGGCCGCCGCGGTGAGGATGCTCTTGTCCGCCATGGCGATGCGACCCGCGGCTTTCGAGGCCGAGCCTCCACGAATAGAAATGGCAGCCGACCTCATCGTTCGCGGATCCAGTTCAGCGCGGGGCGGACACTAGATCAGGATGTCCGGCCGCAACCCGAAGCCGCGGCGTCGCCCGCTACTCGTCCGAGCCGGCCCAGGTGTCGGGCCACGGCGCGATGTCGACCTCATTGCCCTCGGGATCGGCGAGCGTCCACCACTGTGGACCGTTGTCGCGCACGACGGTTCCACCGGCCGTGAGAGCGGCAGCGACGCGCGCTTCGGCCTGGTCGGCTGGGAGGTAGAAGTCGATGTGGATGCGATTGCGCTGGGGGCGCTCGGCATCCATCTGCTGGAACCAGAAGTTCGGGGCCATACCGTCGGGATCGAACAGGTCGTCCTCGGTGGCCGTCCGCCCGAGCAGCGCGGCCCAGAAGGCCTGCACCTTCGGGATGTCGAGCGCGTCAACAGCGATCTGAAGCGTATGCACCTTCGTGGGGTCGGTCGGAATGTCGAGTTCGCGAGCGACTTCGGAGATCTGAGCGGCAAGAGCGGCGTCGCGCTCGCTCAACCATCCGTTCGGCATCACCTCGTGGGTCATCAGCTTCACGAGCACCGCGGGATATCGCAGGTCGATGTCGGGATGGTGATTCGCGGCATCCGCCAGCGCACCGATTCGGTCGACGAACTCCAGCCCCTTCGCGAAAGAACCGGTCGCGAAGTAGGCTGCGGCGCCGTCCGACAGCACGCGCCAGTCTTCGACGCCCGGTGACTCATGGAACTGCTTCGAGGTGATGGGCTCGACCATGCCCGGAGGCTACGGCGGCGAACCGAGGGCGTCAAGGGGTGGGTGCGCCGGCACCTGGCGGGAGCACGCTACTGCCCTGGCTGCTCGGCGTGCAGGAGGCGGGCGATGCGGTGCTGCCAGCCCACGAGGATTCGTGGTGGGTTCTGGTGGTGACTGTTCGGGCTCCTCAGCCCGTGACCGTGGTGGCGCTGGCCGTGCCGCTGTTCGGCGGCCCGCTGGCCGCGAGCATTGGCACTCTCCGTGTGCGCGGGTACCCCGGGCACACGGTGCGTGAGGTGGTGCAGGCGCTGGGTGAATGCGTTCATGGTGTTCTCCTGTTCGTGTTCCGTGGCAGTGATCGTTCGGGCGAGCTCAGCCGGGGATGATGACGAGCCGCCGTCCGCGGAGGTCGGCTCTCGTCCATGCCTCGGCGATCTGGCGGAGGGGCATGGTCTCAACGGCGACCGTCAGCTCGCCGTTGCGTACCCACTCGACGACCTGGCGGTAGGCCGTGGACATGCCTACTGCGGCGTTGCGGCTCGCACCGTAGATCTCCAGGCCGGAGGTGCGCAGCGCGTCGGCACTGAGTCGGATGCCTGATCCGGCCGCTTCTCCGATCTGAACGAGCCGAGTAGGGGTGCCCAGTGAGAAGCTCGTGGGGATGAGCGCTCGGGTGAGCAACTCCGTCGGGCGGCCCCAGAGGTAGTCGACGACCACGTCGTATCCGTTCCCTGCGTGCTCGCGGTAAGCCTCGATCAGTGCCTTGTCATCGACGGCGGTGTTGATCGTCGCGTCTGCCCCGAGGTCGAGCAGCTCGTTCAGTGCCGTGTCGTCGCGCCCGGTCGCCACGACGCGTGCCGCACCCAGCAGCCTGGCGATCTGGATCGCGAGCCGCCCGGCGACACCGGTGCCGCCCTGCACGAGCACCGTCTCGCCCTGCCGGAAGCTGCCCGCGGCCTGCAAGCCGAGCATGCCGCTGATCGCTGACGAGAGCGCGGCGGCCACGGGCGGCTCGATCCCCTCGGGGATCGGAGCGGCATACCCGGCCGGTATGGTGACACGCTCGGCCAGGGCGCCCTCCGGTGGTTGCAGGCCGCCGAAGCCCACGAGCGTGTCATCGGGCAGGCGTCCGATGCCGTCGAAGCACGGGACCGCCGGAAGCGCCGATTGGAAGGCGGCCGACGTGTAGTGCGTGCCCGCGACAATGGCGCGATCCACGTTCTCCACGGCCACGGCCTCGACCGTCACGACGACCTCGCCGTCGTGCGCCTCCGGCTCCGGCCAGTCTCGATACTCGGGCACGCCACCGGCGCGTGAGACCACGGCTGCCTTCATCACGATCTCCCTCTTACGGTGTTAGAGAACTACGATGTTTCTAACACTGTAAGAGTCGATGTGCAAGCAGAGGAGTCCCGATGCCGCTGAATCGGGAGCGTGTGCTCGACGAAGCGCTCCGCCTCGTCGACGAGGAGGGTCTCGATCGCCTGAGTCTGCGCATCCTCGCCGCCCGGCTGAACGTGCAGGCGCCCACCCTCTACTGGCATGTGAAGAACAAGTCCGAATTGCTGGATGCTCTCGCGGACGCCGTTATGGACGAGGCGATCGCCGCAGTGCCGCCCCCGGCCGGCGTGGGAGACGGGCGCGAGTGGTTGTTCGAGGCGCTGCGGGCGCTGCGGGCTGCGCTGCTGCAGCACCGCGACGGCGCGCGCATCATCTCGGGAGCCCGGGACTCGTTACGACGCGGTGACTTCTCCGAGACGGCCATGGCCACGCTCGTACAGCGGGGAATGGATGCCCGGGATGCCCGACTGCTCGTGCTGGTCGGCGAACGCTTCACAGTGGGCTGGGTCCTCGAGGAGCAGTCGCCTCCGCCCGAAGGCCCGGCACCGTCGGTGGAGCAACTGCGGGCGCGGTTCCCCGTCGCCACCCGCGCGATCGGCGACTACTTCACCGGAACCGGCCGCACTGCCGACGACCTCTTCGACGACGCCGCCCGCCTCGCGCTGGGGCTTCCGGGGGCAGGGCGATCCTGAGGGAACCGACCCGCATCCCTATCCCTGGACCTCGCGGTTGATCGGCGGCGACGCCGGGGACTACCACATCCTCACCCGAGCGCGATGAGGTATCCGGCGACCGTCATGAACCACAGTGCCGTCGCGGTGACGAACAGGCGCTCTGCCAAACCCATGACCGAGCGCCGCAGCTTCGGCAGGATAAGCGTGACGAGGAAAGCGTAGAAGGTGATGCGCACGATCCAGGTGATGATCTCGAAGACGAGGGGCGAGGCATTCGCAGGCAGCACGAGATTCGTCATGGCGACGAAGAGCCCGGCGAACTGGATGATCGCGAGCACCCAGTGCGTGACGCCCGTGGCGGTGATCTTCGTGCCCGTCAGATCTGTCGGAAGGAGCGGCATGACCGCACCGGCCAGCACGCCGATGGCGCCGGCGATGAGCGCCCAGGTCGGGCCCATGTCGGTCAGAGAACAGGTGATCAGGACGAACGCGTAGGCGGGCATCGAGAGTGCGGCCATCAGAGTGAACTCCGGCCGCGTGCGCCCAGTTCCGTAGTCGCTGACCGTGTTGCGCAGCGGGCTGAACTCGCGGTGCGCGACGTGCAGGTGCAGGAAGATTCCGAGCCGAGCCGCGATCAGTGCGATGGCGAGGATGGGTAGTGCGATCATGGCGGACTCCTTGTGGTCGTCGGGATGACAACCGCTAAGGTAGTGGCACTATCTAACGGTGTCATCGTGGATAGCGGGCGGCCATTTCACTATCCGATCGGGGTGTTCCGTGAAGCTTCAGGAACTCGGCCACGTGAGTCACACGCCGGTGAGCACCATCAAGTACTACCTGCGCGAGGGCTTGCTCGAGCCCGGTGCGAAGCGGAATGCGACGACCTCCGTCTACGACGAATCGCACGTCGAACGGTTGGTGCTGATCCATACGCTGCGTCAGGTCGTCGGGCTGCCGATCGAGCGCGTTCGCGAGGTCGTGGAGGTCGTGCGCGCCGGTGATCCGGTCACGCTCATGGGGGCGGTGCAGGCGGCCGCGCTGGGACTGCCCTCGACGACGGATGCCGATGGTTCGGCGGAGAACGGCTCTCGCGTGACCGCTGCGCAGGTCGTCGATGCGATGGGGTGGTCGCCCGGGGCGGACGACGCGGCCGCGGCGCTCGATCGTGAGCTGCGCGTGATCTCGGGGTGGGGCATCCGCTCCGATCTCGAGACGGTGCTCGTCTACGCGCGAGCTGCGGATGCGGTGGCGCGGTACGAACTGGGGCTTCCGGAGGGTGTGACCGGCGGTGACAGGGCCCCCAGCCCGGATCGGCTCGCGACCTTCGTCGCCCGCGGCGTCTATGCGGACTCGCGCCTCATGCTGGGAATGCTCGCTCTCGCGCAGGGTTCTCGGGCGATCGAGCGCGGCGACGGTGCCGAGCCCGTTCACGACGGGCCGACTCCGCCCGGGCGTATCCGGCCAGAGAGCAGCGTGGTCCCTGGCCCGAGCAGTCCCGAGCGTAGATTGAGAGACGAACGGCCATAACGGAGCCGGTTGAAATGCGCGCCGGCGAACGACATGAAGGGGTGTCACTCGTGAGCCGGACAAGTGTCAAAGACGATCCAGCACCGGTCACCGGATCTTTTGAAGTCGCGGACAGCAGCCTCAGGCGACGGCTGTCGTTCACTCAGCTCCTCCTCCTCGGCGTCAGTGCACAGATCGGTTCCGGATGGCTGTTCGGCGTTCTCGCCGCCGCCGGAGTGGCCGGACCAGCGGCCATCCTCTCGTGGATCATCGCCTCGGTCCTCGTCTTCCTCATCGCGCTGACCTACCTCGAGCTCGGAGCCATGCTGCCCCGCTCCGGCGCGATCGTGCGGTACACCTATCTGACGCACGGCTCACTCTCCGGCTGGATCATCGGCTGGGCCTACTGGCTCTCGGTGGTATCGATTCCTCCTATCGAGGCAGAGGCGACTCTCACCTACCTCGGCGGCAAGTTTCCGGGAACGGGATTCTTGACGACCGTGCAGGGCGTGGACGTCCTCAGTTGGCCGAATGGGATTCTGGCCGGCTTCGGGCTGACGGCACTGTTCTTCGTGCTCAACTTCTTCGGCGCGAAGTTCCTGGCCGAGTCGAACAAGTGGGTGACGCTCTGGAAGATCGCATTGCCGACGCTGACGTTCATCTT
Organism: Humibacter albus DSM 18994; assembly: GCF_000421825.1. Classification (GTDB taxonomy): domain Bacteria; phylum Actinomycetota; class Actinomycetes; order Actinomycetales; family Microbacteriaceae; genus Humibacter; species Humibacter albus. Next base: position 413,635 of record NZ_ATXT01000016.1, on the reverse strand, counting down.
CTTGTTCTTCATTCTGAAGGGCCAGAACTTCACGTCATATGGCGGATTCGCTCCGCTCGGCGTGCCGCCGATCTTCCATGCGATCGCGACCACCGGGATCATCTTCTCGCTGCTCGGCTTCAGGCAGGCGCTGGACTACGGCGGCGAGGTGCGCAACCCGCAGCGCAATGTGCCGTTGGCCACGATCGGGTCGATCGTGATCCCCGCCGCCATCTATACGCTGCTGCAGGTCGCCTTCATCGGCGCGATCAACTGGGCGGACATGGGTCTGAAGCAGGGGGCGTGGGATCAGCTCGTCAAGGGAGGATGGGCCGACGGGCCGCTCTTCCATGCTTTGGACTCCGCGAACATCGCCGCGCTCGCCGCGCTCGGCGTCTTCCTGCTGATCGACGCGGCGGTGTCGCCGCTGGCGACCGGCTGGGTGTACCTCGGCACCGCCGCTCGCACCGGGTACGGACTCGGCGTGCACCGCAACATCCCCAAGGCGTTCACCCGCAACAACCGCTTCGGTATCCCCTGGTTGCCCCTCGTGGTCTCGGCCGTGGTCGCCTGCGTGTTCTTCGTCCCGGCCCCCAGCTGGTATCAGTTGGTCGGCTTCATCTCATCCGCTGCGGTCCTGACTTACATCATGGGCGGAGCGGGTCTTCCGGTGCTGCGACGCACCGCGGCCGCCCTCAACCGTCCGTTCCGGCTCAAGTGGTACCAGTTCTGGTCTCCCGTTTCGTTTCTGGCCGCGGTGCTGATTCTCTATTGGAGCGGATTCTCGACGCTGGCCAACGTCTTCACCGCGACCTTCATCGGCTTGCCGTTCTTCACCGCCTACTACGCCTGGCGGCGCGGCTGGATCAAGGCCGTGCCGAGCGCGGTGATCAGCATCGTCTTCTTCGCTCTCTGGATCTGGGTGGCGATCGCCGGTGGATGGGTCTTGACCACAGGGGGTGGCCAGCGTCCCGGTGGATGGCCGTTCCCCTTCTATTTCGTCGTGTTCTGTGCCCTCGTGATCGCCTTCTGCGCGGCCGTCTGGGTGTTCTCCGAGACCGAGGGACGCAAACATGTCACCGCGAACTGGTGGCTGATCTGGCTGCTTCTGGCCTCGATGCTCGTCGGCTACCTTGGCGTGTACGGCCCGCTGAAACATCCGGTTCTCGGATTCCCGTGGGGCATGGTGGTCGAAGTCCTCGTCGGCCTTGTGGCGTACCTGTGGGCGATCAGATCGGGCTTCGCCACCGACGAAATCAAAGACATCCTCGCCGCGGCGGAGCAGGAGGCGAAGCCGACCGCGCCGTCGGATCGCTAGGCGACGACAGGCCTCGCCCCCCGATCGTCAGCTCGCGATGCCGGTGCGCGCTACGACGCGAGGCTCCAGCACGTTCCGGCACCAGGTGCGGAAATCGGTGCTCGCACGCTCTGCCACAGCCCAATCCGCGTCGTAGATGCCGTCGAGCTGAGCCTGGAACATCTCGGTCGTGTCGCGCACGGCACGATCCGTTGCGCCACCGGCGCGCATGCTCGACGCGAGCTCGTCGATGGTCATGGCCCGGTAGGCGACCGCGCGCCCCAGTTCCTCGCTCATGACCTCGGCCATCTCGCCTGGAGTGAGACGATCCGGCCCGAACACCGGGACATCTTCCTGACCCCGCCAACTCCGGTCGGTGAGCAGGTCGGCCGCGGCCCGGGCGATGTCATCCGTCGCTATCGTCGCGAAAGGTCGATCGGCGGGAGCCGCCAGGGCGAACGCGCCCTGATCGCGGATCCAGTCCAGTTGGCCCAGCAGGTTCTCCAGGTAGAACGGCAGCGAGAGCGCGCGGTAGTGGGCGCCGGAGGCGGCGAGCTCGGCATCCATGGCGAACGCCGCCGAGAGCACTCCTGCCGGATCGGTCCACCCGTGACCGGCGCTGGAGATGCCGACGACGTGGCCGACGTCGTGACGGCGGATCGCGGCCGTCGCCGCCCTGGCGAAGTCGAGGTAGTGCTGACGAGCGCTCGACGCGGTGCGATCCGGCGGAACCAGCCAGAACAGTGCGTCGCTTGCCGGCAGGGCAGCATCGAGCGCGGCTGGATCGGAGTGGGTGCCGACCACGATCTCGACGCGCTGGCGGATGTCGTCCGCGAGCCGAGCAGGATCGCGCACGATGACTCGCACACTTTCGCCTCGATCGAGCAGATTCTCCACGAGCTTGCGCCCGATCTGTCCCGTGGGTGTGGTGACGACGATCATGTTCATCTCTTTCTAAGCGGAATCGGAATTCCGGTTCACGATAACACAACTCATCCACCCGACCTCAACTACACTGAAGCGCCATGACGGCTCCGACTCGGCCCCTGCGCGCGGACGCGCGCCGCAACCGTGAGGCGATCCTCGCGGCGGCCGGTGAGCTCTTCGGCGAACAGGGAGACGAAGCGCAGATCGAGGAGGTCGCTGCACGCGCCGGCCTGGGCGTGGGGACGGTCTACCGCCATTTCGCCGACAAGCAGGCGCTGCTCGCCGCGATCGTCGGGCGCAGGTTCGAAGCGGCGACCGAGCTGGCGCGCTCTGTCGACGAGTTGACGGACGCGGGAGAGGCGTTCGAGCGCCTCCTCTACGGCTACCTCGAGTCGGTCTGCGCCGACTCCGCCTTCCGGAGAGCGCTGCTCGGACCCGAGGAACCGCGATGGGAGTCGATCGCCGCACAGAAGGAGGCCTTCCGAGAGGTCGTGTCGCGGATCGTTCAGCGAGCAGTCGATGCCGCCGTGCTCCGGGCGGACTTCGGCGTCGACGACTTCGTGCGGGTCACTCGGGGAGCCATGGCCAACATGCCCGATGATGCGGATTGGCGACGGCACGTCGAACTGCAGCTCGAGGGCATCCGACCGTGAAATGCTCGAAGCCCTATCGCGACCCGGGCTCCGAGCCCGGCGGTTCCGTCGGCTGCGCCACCGCGTCCGCCCACTCGCGGGCGGCGCGCCTCAGTTCGTCGGGTGTCACCTCGTCGAACGCGGGAAGGCTGAGGAAGTGTCGGGCGATGGTGAGGCCGAGGATGCCGCTGACTGCGATGGTCGCGCGGGCTGCGGCATCCGACCCCTCCATGGACGCCGTGAGGTTCTCGATGCGTTCCTGGAGGAAATCGCGCATGTGCGCCTCGGCCTCGGGAGAGGTCAGCATCGACTTGACGAGCGCCCGGGTCTGCGGCGGCAGGTCGGTCAGGCGCACGTCGAGAACATCGGCGAGATGATCCGCCGTGCTCCGATCGTCGTCGGAGGGGAGCTTGACCGCGATGGCGAACAGATCGGCCTTGGAGCCGTAGTGCTGCATCACGAGTGAGGGATGCACGCCCGCCCGCTCTCCGATAGAACGGATGGTCGCGCCGCCGAAGCCGTGAAGGGCGAACTCCTCCTGCGCGGCCTCGAGGATTCGCTGCGCTGTCGCGGCGCGTTTCGCCTGCCGTGTCGAGCTCATCCGTTCACTATACGAGTGTTGAGCGAAACCTGATACTGTTTCGCTCTACGCGTGTTTAGCGAACATGCCGGTGCGAGCGAAGAAGTGGTGGACATGACGATCATCGGAATAGAAGAGCACTGGACGACTCTCGGGCTGACCGCCGCGCTCGGTTCCTTGCCGCCCGAGCGAGCGGACGACAGCCTCGCGCTGAACGAGTTCGGTGACACTCTCGAGCGCTTGTCGGACCTCGATGACGGCCGTCTGACAGCGATGGACGCGCAGGGAATCGATGTTCAGGTCATCTCACTCGCGCCGCCCGGCGCGGGAGTGCTCGATCCGGCCGATGCGGTCGCGATGAGCAGGGATCTGAACGATGCGGCGATCGATGCCGTTCGCCGGCATCCTCGGCGCCTTCGCTCGATGGCGACCCTCCCGCTCTCCGACCCCGCTGCGTGTGCAGCTGAACTGGAGCGCGCCGCGGCGCTCGGTCACGTTGGAGCAATGGTCTACGGTCGCGTCGGCGACCGCCGGCTCGACGACCCCGCCTTCGATGAGCTGTTCGCCTCGGCGGCCGAGCTGGGCGCGCCGATCTTCATTCATCCTCAGATTCCCCCGCGGAGCATCCGGGACGCCGCCTATGCCGGGTTCGACGAGATGACGGAGCTGGCGCTCGCCACGTTCGGGTGGGGATGGCACGTCGAGGCCGCTACGGCCGCTCTCCGGCTGATCGCGCGCGGCACGTTCGACCGGCATCCTCAGCTTCAGGTGGTCCTCGGTCACTGGGGCGAGCTGCTGCCGTTCTGGTCCGACCGCGCCGACAGCCTCGCGCGCATCGCCGGGCTGGAGAAGACTGTGGCAGAGACGATCCGCGCCAACTTCCATCTGACCTGCTCGGGCATGCTGAGCCCCGCGCTGCTGCGGCACGCGTTGGAGGTGACGAGCGTGGATCGACTTCTGTTCTCGACGGACTACCCGTTCCAGAGCCCGAGTGCGGAGGACATCGAGCGATTCCTCGCCGGGTTCGAGACAGAGGAAGATCGCGCGGCCTTCACCGCGGGGAACGCGGCGCGCCTCTTCGGCATCGATTCCCGGATCGGCACCCCCATCGGTGGCGGTGGTGGTGGTGGTGGCTCGGCGTCGGGTGTGCACACGTGAGCAGGGCCGCCGTCGAGACGGCACGTTGGCGGCCTGTGAATGACGAAGCGTGAAGAGAAGCGGAGAACGCCCCGCTGACGGTCGCCGAGAGCGTGCCCGGAATCGTCGACACCCTCGAACGTCATGCGGGAGAACCGGGCCTGGTGTTCCGCGACTACCGCGACCAGGTGGTGCCGTGGTGAGCATCCGATCGCGATGAGGCGTGCCGAGCCCGCCCCGCCGTTGTGCAGCGCGAACGGGTGGCGCGTCGGGAACACGGTGCGCCGGCGGCGTGGAGGGGTCTCCCTCAGCGGCGGATCATGCGCGACCCCGCGACCGCGACCAGGATCGCAGCGAAGACCGTGAGGCCGAGCAGCACGTCCAGGGTCGGCCAGAGGCTCAAAGCAGCGGCCGCCAGGAGCGGCGGCAGCGTCATGCCTGCGTAAGCGATGAGGAAGACACCGGCGAGCGCCTCGCCGCGTCGTTCAGGAACGGCCGCTGATCCCGCGGTGACGAGCGCGCCGCGGAACAGGATGCCGATGCCTGCTCCGGTCACACCGCTGCCGATGAGGAAGACGGCGAGCGTGGCGAACATGGCCCCTATGCCCACCGTGACGAGACCGCCGATGGCCAGGGCGATGCCGAGGCCCAGTTGCGAGCGGAGTCCGAGCCTGACGGTGCCGATCTGGGCCGAAGCCGCGGCGACGAAGAGGATGAACGGCGCCACGCCGGCGAGAAGGGCGGAGTGCTGCCCGAGGATGCCCACGAGGAACGTGGAAGACAGGCCCATGAACGTGCCGAACACTGCGAACACCCCGAACGCCGCCGCGGCGGCAGCCCAGAAGGCACCGCGTCGGTCGGCGGGCACCGCGATGCGCTGAGGCCGATAGGCGGGGCGCTCCTCGCTCGGCTCGACGGTCTCCGGCACGAAGGCGACGACGATGATCTCGACCGCGAGGAGCGCGGCGAAGAGCACGAATGGCACGACGAGCGGGCGAGCCGACCACGTGGCGATGATCCCGCCGATCAGGGGCCCGAACCCGATGCCGCCGAGGTTGGCGAAAGTCGCGATGATCGGTGCGCGCTCCGGCGCGTGCTTCGCGGCGATACCGAGCTCGGTCAGATGTGCGGTCGCCGTGGCGGTGAGGATGCCGACGCCCAGACCGTTGACGAAGCGCGCGACGATGAGGCCCGCGACGTCATTCCAGATCAGGAACAGGATCGCGGCGAGCAGTGTGATGAGCAGCGACGCGAGGATGACCCGGCGACGCCCGAGCCGGTCTGAGAGGTGACCCGCGAGGTAGAGGCTCAGCATCACGCCGATCGCGTACGACACGAAGATGACGGTGAGCACGATGACGGGGAAACCGTCGCGTTGCTGATAGATCGCGTAGAGCGGGGTCGGAACCGCGCAGAACGCCATCTCGGTGAAGAACGCGAGAGCGATGATCCAGAAGCCTGCGCCGTGCGGCAGGCGTGAGGCGCCGACACGAGCGGGCGCTGCGGACGCTTCGGCGGTGGGTATCGGGTTCGTGGTCGTGCTGGTCATGCTTCGAGCGTCGCGCGAAGCCCCCATCGTGTCCAACGAATACATTGAATGGATGCCATCGACCCTGTCGATCATCGCGTAGCCTGTGCGCATGGACACGAGGCAGGCGGAGTACGCGATCGCCGTGGCCGACGAACTGAGCTTCACGCGCGCGGCCCAGCGGGTGAACGCGGTGCAGTCGACGGTCTCCGCGGGCATCCGCGCCCTGGAGAGGGAGCTCGGAACCGAGCTCTTCGAGCGTGATCAGCGCGGCGTTCGAGTGACGGCGGCCGGCGAGGCCGTGCTGCCCGCTCTGCGTGAACTCGCCGAAGCGGAGGCGCGGGCGCGCACGGCCGCCGACCCCCGCGGGGAACTGCGCGGTGAGCTGCGGATCGGTGTCTTCTCGAGCGTGAGCTATATGGCTATCCCGCGCGTCGTGGGCGCGTTCCATCGGTCGCACCCGCTCGTCGACCTGAGGCTGCGGGCATCATCGGCAGGTTCGATGAGACTTGCGGAGGACGTGCGGCGAGGCCGGCTCGACCTCAGCCTGTTCGGCCTGCCGGCCTCCGCCGCGCCCGGACTCGCCGCGCACCGGCTGGTGACGACGCCCTACGTCGCACTTCTCCCCGTCGGTCATGAACGTGCCCGTCACACGTCCGTCTCACTGCGCGAGCTCGCCGCCGAGCGATTCGTGGACGCTCCCGTGGGGTTCGGGAACCGAAATGTGCTCGATGCCGCGTTCGGCGCGAGGAACATCGTGCGGGACGTCGCGGTCGAGGCCACGGAGACGGCATCCATTCCCGCATACGTGGCGGCCGGGCTCGGAGTCGCGCTCCTTCCCGAGGCGCTCACCCCGCCGGGCGGGGACGTCGTGCGCGTCTCGCTCTCGGATCCCATCGAATGGGAGTTCAACGTCGTGACCCGACGATCGCCGGGGCCGGCCACGACGGCGCTGCTGCAGGAGTTGCTCGCGGCGTACGCGACGAGTTGAGCGCCGCACTCTCCGTTCGCCGTCCTTTCGCAAGCGAGGGCCGACTCGCTTGCACTGTTATCGATGCCGTGATGGAGACTCCCGCGAATTCGCCCTTTGCTGACAGTGGCGCAGGGGGCATGTAGAGCGATAACATCGCGGTGGCGCGACGGAAAGAATGCGTCACGAGTGCGAAGAGCCCGAGTGCGGCGTTCGCGACGGGCACCGGCGCCGTGCTTCTCGGCGCGCTGCCAGGCGCGACGATCGCCTGATTCCAAGGACGGAATGACGATGAGGACCGTACGCATGAAGGCGTCCCGAGTTCTGCTGAGCGGCGTCTTGGCCGTGGCCCTCGCCGGTGGTGTGGTCGCGACCGAGCACGTGCCGGCAGCTCAGGCCGCGTCCCTGCCGCAGATACTTCCCGCGCCACAGCAGGAGAGCGTGGGCGGCGTCGAGTTCTCGCTGACAGGGACAGTCACTGTGGTCGTCGGGGAGAAGACGGACGCGAGCGCGGAGGGCTTGCTGAAGCAGGTCATCACGGCGGCGGGAGGCACACCGAAGCTGGTGACCAGCGCACCCGCCGGTGACGCCGTGTATCTCGGCACCACCGATGACAACCCGGCCATATCGGCCGTTCTTGCCGGCATCGGCCTCGACGGCTCCACCGACATCGAAGCGGAGGGCTACGCGCTCGGTAGCGGAACGACGGGCGGTCACAGGGCTCTCGTGCTCGATGGCATCGACGCTGCGGGCACGTACTACGCGGTTCAGACGCTCTCCCAGATCGTCACCGAGGGAGTCGTCCCCGCCGTGACCGTGCGTGACTGGCCGCTCATGAGCATCCGCGGGGAGATCGAGGGCTTCTACGGCATTCCGTGGTCGCATCAGGCGCGCCTCGACATGATGACGTTCGACGGCAAGCACAAGATGAACACCTACGTGTACACGCCGAAGGACGACCCGTACCTGCGCAGTCAGTGGCGTGAGCTGTACCCCGCGGGGCAGCTGGGCCAATTGAACGAGCTGGTGTCGGCCGCGAACGAGAACCACGTGAACTTCACGTACGCACTCTCGCCGGGCAACACCATCTGCTACTCGTCGGCCGACGACCTGAAGGCGACGGAGGCGAAGTTCGACCAGCTACGTGAGATCGGGGTGAGCTCGTTCTACGTCGCGCTCGATGACATCGACACGTCGGCGCACTGTGCGGCCGATTCGGCTCAGTTCACGACCGGTGGTTCCTACGATGTCGCGAAGGCACAGACGCACTACCTGAACGAGCTGGTGTCCGACTACATCACGCCGCATCACCTGCAGCCCCTGCAGACGGTGCCGACGCAGTACAGCGGGTCAGGAGCAAGCGCGTACAAGACGACGTTCGGCACGTCTCTGGACCCCTCGGTGCGAGTGCAGTGGACAGGCGAGGGCGTCTTCAGCGATCGGATCACGCTGTCCTCGGTGACCGCCGCCGTCACGAACTACCACACCGACCACCTGTACATCTGGGACAACCTCCCCGTGAATGACGGACAGCGCGACCGGCTGTTCCTCAATCCGCTCACCGGTCGGGATGCTCAGCTGTACACCAAGATCGACGGCATCACCTCGAACCCGATGATCGAGTCGTACGCGTCGATGATCGCGCTCGCCGGTTACGGCGACTACACCTGGAACTCGCCCGAGTACGACGCCGCGACGACGCAGACCGCGATCATCCAGGAGCTCGCGGGCCCTGATGCGGCGGTGCAGGATGCGCTCACAGCGTTCGTGGATCTGAACCAGAGTTGGACTCCCTACCGGTCGACCTCACAGTTCGCGCCCGCGTTGTCGGCCGACATCGACGCCTTCTGGAAGGCGTATCAGGTCGGCGACGCGGCGGGCATGAAGCCGCTCGAGGATCGGCTGGCGACCATCATCGCCGCGCCGGACACCCTGAAGAAGATGGCGCAGTCGGGCTTCTACGCCGACGCCGCGCCATGGATCGCCGCGGCCGCGCACTGGGCATCCGCGATGCGGGACGAGATCACGTCGCTCGTGGCCATGAAGGCCGGCGATGGGGAGAAGGCCACGAGGGCGATACTCGCGTCGTTCGACGAAGTGAGCGGAGCGAAGCAGAAGACCGTACCCGACCTCGGGGGCAACGACCAGGTCGTGCCGGATTCGATCGTGCCCGCCGTGGGCGACGGCGTGTTCCAGGCGTTCAACGACAAGGCGCATTCCCTCTACAACGACTGGCTGGGCGCCACGCCCGTCAACTCGTTCTCGCCCTATGCCGCGACAGCGAGTGCGACGGCGAACCTCGGGCAATACTCCAGCTACGCGAAATCGAACATGACGGACGGGAAGCTCTCGTCGTTCTATTGGTCGAGCAGTGCCCCCGCGGTGGGGGATGCGGTGCAGGTCGACCTCGGATCCGTGACGACCGTCGGGTCGGTGGCGATCCATCAGGCGGATTCCGACTCTGCGGCGGGCGACATGCTGTATCACGCCGATCTGCAGTACTCGACGGACGGGACGGACTGGACGACGGTTGCGCACTTCGACGACGCGCCGTTGGTCTCGTACTCGTTCGCGTCCCCGGTCAAGGCACGGTACGTGCGGCTGGTCGCCACGGACCCGAACCCGGGTTCCAAGTGGGTGAAGATCCGCGAGTTCCAGGTCTCCCCGGCATATTCCGGAACCCCCTCCGCCAGCGCTGACCTCGGTCAGTATCAGGCGTACGCGAAATCGAACATGACCGACGGCGACCTCTCCTCGTACTACTGGTCGAACAGCGCTCCGGCCGTCGGCGACTACGTACAACTGGATCTCGGCGCCGTGGGGACCGTGGGTGCCGTGGCGATCCACCAGGCGGATTCCGACTCTACGGCGGGCGACATGCTGTATCACGCCGATCTGCAGTACTCGACGGACGGGACGGACTGGACGACGGTTGCGCACTTCGACGACGCGCCGTTGGTGTCCTACTCGTTCGCGTCCCCGGTCAAGGCACGGTACGTGCGGCTGGTCGCTACGGACCCGAACCCGGGTTCCAAGTGGGTGAAGATCCGCGAGTTCCAGGTCTCCCCCGTCTCAATGCCGGTGGAGACGGATGTGGCGCCGACGGCGGGTTCAAGCGCGACGAACGCGTTCGATGCGTCGGTCGCCACCGCCTTCACCGCGGCGGCCGTTCCCGAAACGGGCGCGCGATTCGGGAGGGTGTTCGACAAACCGACTCACCTGGGGTCCGTGACGGTGGTGGGGACCGCGGCAGGAAGCCTCCAGTACCAGGATGCCGAGGGCTGGCACGATCTCGGAGTCCTGGATGCGGGCAAGGTCTTCCAGGAGGCGAAGATCGACGCCGACGGTGTGTCGGCCGTGCGCATCCTCTTCTCCGGTTCCGGCGGGGTCGTGCCCAGCGTTTACGAACTCGTGGCGCGCGAGGGTGATCCGATTGCGGACGATCCGCTGATCGGGCAGGATCCCGGCGATGGTTCGGGTACGGGCACCGGCACGCCTGGCGACGGCTCGGAGACCGGTACCGGTCCCCACACCGGACAGGACGCCGGAAGCGCAACCTCGACGTCGTCGGAGCAGGATCTGGCATCGACCGGATCGGACACGCTGCCCTGGACGGTGCTCGCCCTGCTGATTCTCGGGCTCGGTGGAGGACTCGTCAGCGTGCGTCGCCTACGACGCCGGTGATCACCCGAGCGGAACAAGCCCGTCCGACTCGCGTCTCGGTCGCACGTCGGCGCTCCATCGGCCGGCGTGGTCGGATTTCCACTCGCTTCCGGGTGCGAACGCGAGCTGGAAGGGCTCGAGCACGGCCGATCCCCAGCCGAGCTCCTCGGGAGTGTGCGCGTGCGCGTGGTCGAAGTCGACGAAGAACAGAACCGGCGTGCGCTCGCGGGTGAGGAAAGCCAGATTCCACTGCGTGTTGCTGGTCTCATAGGTCGCCTCGACGGCAACGACTGACGTCAAATCCATGGGTCGCCCTTTCGGTCTCATCTCGTCGGTCGGCACGCGGGATGTCTGCGCCGAACCACGGCCCGAACCTTCATCCTGTCAAAGACTTACTTACATGTCAGTAAGTAATAAGCTCAGAGTAATACCCGTTCCGTTCTCTGAGGAGTCCCCCATTGATGGCAGCCGACGGCCGGCCAGTGCACACACCGAAGGCTCGTGCCGGCACCGCCGCTCGGCGCGAGGCGGTGCTCGAGGCCGCGATGAGCGTCTTCGGTGCTCGCGGCTACAACAAGGCGGCGCTCACCGAGGTCGCTGAGCGAGCGGGAATGACGCACGCCGGCGTGCTGCATCACTTCGGAAGCAAGGAACGGCTGCTCATCGCCGTGCTGCAGTACCGCGACGGTGACGAAGTCGACGGCATCGCCGCGCGCGAGCAGGTCGACGGGCCGGCGTTCGTCGGCCACATCCTCGACACGATCCAGGCCAACACCGAGCGGCGCGGCGTCGTGCAGACCTACGCCGTGCTGTCCGCCGAGTCGGTGACGGACGGGCATCCTGCGCAGGAGTACTTCCGGGGGCGCACCGCCGCCCTGCGCGAAAAGCTCGTGGGCGTGCTGCGCGAGTTCGCGCATGACGGAGTCGGCGGCGATGAGTTGGTCCGTGCTGCCAATGCCCTCATCGCCGTCATGGACGGCTTACAGGTGCAGTGGCTGCTCGATCCCGACGCGGTCGACATGCCGGGAACAGTCGCGATGGTGATGGACGAAGTGATCGATCGTCTCTCGTCAGGAACCGCCGCGCCAAATGCCCGTTCTCGTGCGGACGAAATGCTCACCCCGCGTTGACCCCTCGTCACTCGCAGCCCCGCCTGCGGCTCTCGCGGTGACTCTCAGTGCTCGCCGGGCGACCACGTGGTCAGGCGACCGCACATGCCCCAGCGAGTGGCGGCATCCGGATGGCTGACGGCAATCCCGCTCGTCGCCATCACCCCGGGGTCTCCCGCGGCAAGCGATGCCAGCTGGCCGGCCGTGGCATCCAGCTGCGCACCGGGACCCTCGGTGACGAGACGTTCCCACTCGCCCACGCGGTCGCTCACCAGCGCAGCGGATGCCGCCGCCACCGGAGAGGGCGACGGTCGCGGACACGTGGCCGAGGGCTTCACCGCCACGGCGGACTGGTGGCAGGACAGCCTGCACGCCGAGTCCGCGTCGGTGCGAGCCGTGTACGAGAACGGCCTGCTCGTGGGGCACCCCGCGGTGATCGAGAACGCGGTGGGCGACGGACACGTGGTCTATCTCGGGACGCGGCTGGAGGCATCCGCCCTGTCCCGCGTGCTGAACGGCGAGGCGGCGCGGGCAGGCGTGAGTCCTCTGGTCGCGGACGCTCCCGCCGACGTCGAGGTGGCGCTGCGCGAGAGTGCGGAGTCGCGGTTCCTGTTCGTGATGAACCACTCGGAGACCGAGGTCGCCCGTGTCGCGCTGCCGTTCGCCGGGCGGGAGCTGCTGGGCGGAACCGACGTGGCGCACTCGATCGAGCTTGCGCCGCTCGGGGTGGCGGTCGTGCGAGCAGCGGAGGTCTGACGGGAACCAGCGGACGACGCCGAGAGCAGCCGCCGTAGCCGTCGCCCCGCATCGGGCAGGCGTCAGCAGCTGAGGGATGTCGGTGGCTGCGGGCAAGCTGGGTCCGTCGCGTCGACAGACCCAGCGGCGCACGGAAAGGGACTCCATGGACTTCGCTTCGATCCGCATCATCACCGACGACGTCGACCGCCTCGCGCGGTTCTACGAACTCGTCACCGGCATCGAGCCCGTGCGCCCGGCGCCGGTGTTCGCCGAGTTCCGCACCGCGGTCGGTGCGCTCGCAATCGGCAGCACGGCCACCGTCGCCATGCTGGGCGATCGCGCACCGAAGGCCGGAGCGAACGACTCCGTCATCATCGAGTTTCTCGTCGACGACGTGGACCGCGAGTTCGCCCGGCTTCGCGACGACCTGGACGACGTCGTGCTCGAGCCGACGACGATGCCGTGGGGCAACCGTTCGGCGCTGTTCCGCGACCCGGACGGGAACCTCGTGAACCTGTTCGCGCGGCCGGCGAGCTAGGTACGAACCGCCGCTGCCGGGCGAACCTCAGCTGATTCGCTTGCCGCCGGCATCCGTCACCGACGCGCGACGGCCAAGCCCACCGTGGCGTACTGCATGGTGAAACTGCCGCCATGCTCGTCGACGGCCTTTCCGAGGCCGGCGAGAAGGGCATCCATCGCGTCGGCGGGAATGCGGTTGTGCCCGCCCATCGTCGGCACCGAGTCGAGCCAGGCATCCCGGGTGATCGTCGCCTGCCAGTCGAAGCGCAGGGCCTCCGGCTCATCGAACGCGCCCGTCGTGCGGATGCCATCGGTCGCCTTGTCGAGGAAGTGCCGGTAACCATCGACGGCGGATACGCCGGCGGCCCAAGGCGTGAAGGGCAGGCCGGTGTCGACCGACCGGTAGACCTCGCCGAAGGCTGCAGCGATGTCTGGATCCGGGTCGCCCGCGTTCCAGAAGATGGCGAGGCGGCCGCCCGGGTGCAGGAGGGCGGCGGCTTTGCTGGCGCCCGCGTCCGGGGCGATCCAGTGCCACGTCTGGCCGGCGATCACAGCATCGAAGGCGGCACCGCGGGCATCCCACTCCTCGAAGCGACCCAGGCCAACGGCGAAACCGCGGGCGCGGGCGAGCTCCGCCATGCGTTCGTCGACCTCGACGCCGACCACGTCGGCGCCCTCGGCGCGGAACGGGAGAGCGGAGAGCCCGGTGCCGATTCCGACGTCCAACACCCGCTTCTCGGGCAGGCCGTCGAGCACGGCGTGAGCGAGCGCCCGCGGATAGTGCGGCCGAGCGCGATCGTAGCGGGCGGCATCCGACCCGAACGACTCCGCGATCTCGCGGTGGTGGTGCGGCACAGGATCGGCAGCGGGCGAAGGAAGCGCGACCATGTGCTCACTCTAGGCCGAGCCAGCAGCGGCGGCTGGTCTTGCGCGCCCCCGCCAGCGTCGACTTGCCTGCTCCGGGAAGTCCATTGACCAGAACGAGGGATCGCGAGGGCAACTCTGCTACCGGCATCCTCACACCAACTCGCGCCAGTTGCCGGGCAGCACGGCGGGAGGCCAGGCTGGGTCGGGCGTCCAGGCGTCCCAGTCGGCGTCGAACGGCCAGCCGCCGTCGAGGGCGATGTGGGTGAGGCGTTCCCCGGCGTCACGTGCCTGACCCGCCTCGTCCTCGGTGACGGCGCCGACGTCGAGGAGCCAGGCGAGCTCATCCTCGTCCTTGTAGTACACGTTCCAATCGGGGTCGCCGGGTGTTCCGGAGCAGACGACGTCGAGTGTCCAGTCGCAGGTGTCGAAGCCGATGTCGGTGCGTCTCCAGGGTTGCTCGAGGTTTCCGTACCAGGTGCCGACCCAGTTCTCGCCGTCGTGCCAGCGCCAGACCGACCATGGATCGCCGTGCCGGTGCACACGCACGACCGTGGAACCCGACCACCGGTGCTCGCCGTGGGTGCCGTCCCAGGCATCCGGAAGCACCAGGCGGCCGTTCGGGCCGGCGCCCTCGCCGTTGCGGCGGCGGATGTCGGATCCGGGCACCGTGGCGACGACGGAGACGTCATCGGTGTCGACGAGGACGTGACAGGCGACAACGAATCCGACGGCGTGCCCACGTGCGCCGAACTCGCGGATGCTGCGCACCGCGACCACGTCGCCGCGGCGGAACGAGGACGCCTCGTGTGCGGCAGGTGCAGGCGTCGTGTCGCGATCGGCGGTTGCGCCGGCCGTCACGGGAGAGACTGCATCGAGTTCTTCGTCGAGCGGCATTCGTCCAGTCTGCAACACAGGACGCCGGGCGGCTGCGAGGTTCGTCGCCCCGATCAGCGATGCGGCGCGTGACTGAGTCGGTGGCTGAGCGCACAATGTCTCCATGTCGGATCGCATCTCTGTCAGCGGCGTGACCATCAACGCCCCGCACGCCCTCGAACTCGCACGCTTCTACGCCGACATCACAGGCGGTGCCGCGCACGGTGACGCGGGGTGGGCGACGGTCACCGGGCCGAACGGAGAGCTCGGCTTCCAGCAGATCGCGGACTATGTACCGCCGACGTGGCCGGAAGGCACGGTGCCGATGCAATTGCACGTCGACTTCTACGTCGATGATCTGGTCGCGACCGAGAAGCGGGTGCTCGCGGCGGGCGCGACCCGGTTCGACTTCCAGCCCAACGACGACCACTGCCTCGTCTTCGCCGATCCTGCGGGGCATCCGTTCTGTCTCAGCACGTGGAAGGCGCCGGTGCTGAACGACGAATGAACTCCGTCGGCGTCGGCGGATGGGCGAGCTCCCGGGGCTATGCCGGCCAGCCGATCGGCGGTCGATCTCAACGCTCTGCGACGATGGAGCGGTGCGTCACGACGAGCTGCTGAACGACCTGAAGGCGCTCGCGCCGTCACCGCTGCGCGACGACTACGTGCGTTTCGTCTCCGAGCGGGGCGAAGCGGCGCTGCGACGCGACGGCGGCCTCGAGCATGTCACCGGTTCGTGCTTCGTGGTCTCGCCGGATCTCGCGAACGTGCTGCTCTGCTTTCATCGCAAGGGCGGGTTCTGGGTGCAGTTCGGCGGTCATGTCGAGGAGTCGGATGCCTCCATCGCGCAGACGGCGCAGCGTGAAGCACGAGAGGAGTCGGGCATTCCGGGGCTGGTTCTGCTCGGGACGGCACGCGACCTCACCGCGCCGATCGCCGACCTGGATCGGCACGAACTGCACGGCGGATTCGCGTGCGCCGCGCACTGGGATGTCGGGTACGTCGCCGTGGTCTCCCCCGATGTCGGGATCGTGGTGAGCGAGGAGAGCGAGGACGTGCGGTGGTTCCCGGTCGACGCGCTTCCGGCGCAGGTCCCGGCCGGGCTCGCCGATCGCGTCGAGGCGGCACGCGGTGCGGTGCGGGCGTTGGCGTGAGCGTGGGGCGGGTCGGGCCGTTGCGACCGCGAGGTGGCCGGCGTCGGAGTGATGCTGAGCTGAGCTCGGCCGGTGGCTTGTGGAGATGGTGAGCAGGAGCATCCTCACCGAATGACGATGGCGAGCGCTCCGAAGCAACACGCGGCGCCGATTACCGCGATGGCGCCGCAGAGCAGTCGGGTTCGCCACCCGGTCAGGCGGCGGGCGATCGTGTACGCGACGTATGCCGCCCCGATCGTGATCTGGATGACCCAGTAGCTCCAGCCAGTGGTAGCCGCGACCCGCACGAGGGATGCGACGCCGTCGCCGATCAGGAGCGCACCGATCGCTCCGGACCCGATCGCGCGCAGCGGGTGGCGCGGGGAGTACTGCCATGAGGAGGCGACGCCCACGACGGGTCCGACCACGAACGCCAGGAGGAACAGGATGTCGCCGGGCCCGTACGAGTCGGGGAACCCCCGCAGGGTCGAGGCGATCGCATAGCCCTGGAGCAGGCAGTGGAAGGCGATGAGGCCGAAGAGGGCGCACATCCACGGGCCGCGATGTGCGATCGTCACCACGATGACGACGAGGATGACCCAGCCGCCGTTCGAGTTGGCGAACGGAGCGAGCGCGGGCGGGAGAAACGTCTGCGCGAACGAGGTGAGGCCGCCGAGGAGCAGGGATGCCGCGGCGACTGCGAGCGTGATGGCGATGGCGATCGCGACGCGGGCGGGGGCGACGGCGGGCGCGCGGCGGTCGGCGGGGGCGACGGCGGGCGCGCGGCGGTCGGCGGGGGCGGGGGTGGAACGCTCGGCGGTCGGCGCCGCGTTGTCGGCGGCGACTTCGGGGCGGAGGGGACCGGTGGAGCGCGCCGGCGCGGCGAGTCGTTCGGAGGGCGTCGGTTTGACGGCCTGGTCGGTGGGCACGGGTTGAGGGTGCTCGGCGTCAGGGGTCACGATGTCCAGTTTGGCAGCGGGCCGATGGGCCCGATCGTGAGGCGGAGTGGGGTCGTTTGCGGAAGTCCGCGCGGTGGGCTGGATTTGCGGCGGTCTGAGCTCGAGCGTGCGATGCGAGAACCGAGCGGCTACGTGCGAGGGAAGGCAAGCGCATCTCTCCGTCCACAAGACGAGTTTCCACGAGTTACTAACAATGCTGATCAGAGGTGATTTTTGTCGTCTGAAATGTCGGTGGTCGCTGGTTGACTTGCTGGCATGACGGACCTCGCGACGACACGGGCGGCAGCGGACGATGCTGCGGCCGGTGGTGTCAGCTCTGTCGACGCCGACATTGTCAACTCTGTCGCCGAGGTCTTCAGCGAGCTGGCGTCGCGAGCCCGGGGCGCGCTGAACGGGCGGGGACTTCAGGCGGCGACCGACGACGATCTCATCGGTGTGCTTCGAGCTGCCGAAGAGCTGGGTCGCCTCGTTGACGGGTGGCGCGTGCGCGCCGCCGGCGAGGTCTCGCATCGTTCGCGCAAGAGCCTGGGCGCCGACCGGCTGTCCACTCAGCGTGGATGCCGCAACGAAGCCGAGCTGATCGCACGCGTGACGCAGGTGGCTGAGCGCACGGCGGTGCGAAGGGCACGTCTGGGAACCGCACTGCGCCGCGAGGAGTCGCTGGGTGGCATCCCGGGAGAGTCGAAATATCCCGTGGTGGCGGAGGCGGTGGGAACCGGTGAAGTAGGTGCCGACACGGCCGAAGTGGTCGTGACGATGCTTCGGCAGGTAGAGCACCGCGCGGCCCCGGAGCCGCGGGTCGCGGCGGAAGAGGCGCTCGTCGGATGCGCGCGCGGTTTCGATCCGACGACAGGCGAAGCGGTGGTTCCGTTCACCGCGGATCAGACCCGTGCGCAAGCCACGGTGTGGCGAGCGCTGCTCGATCCCGACGGTGTGGAACCGGCCGAGCACGAGGCACTTCGCCACCGATCGATCGTGAAGACCGGGGAACGCGACGGCCTCGTCGGGTATCGAATGCAGTTGATGCCCGAGATCGCGGCCCGCCTCGAGCGCATCTTCGACGCGCATCTGTCACCCAAGGTGACCGGACGGTTCGTCGATCTCGGTGTTGACACGGGCGTGGGCGTTGATGCGCGGCGCGGTGCAGATGTACGGCGCGGTGCAGATGTACGGCGTGATGCAGACCTACGGCGTGGTGCGGGCGCGCAGCCCGGCGACGCCGAGGGCGAGGCTGGTGCCGAGGGCGAGGCTGGCGCCGGCGATGCCGGTACCGAATTTGATGTCCTTCCCCTGCCCGATGACCGCACGCCCGCACAGCAGCGACACGATGCTTTCGCCGCGGCGATCGATGCGGCGACCCGCTCGGCGGAGACGCCGATGAACGGCGGAGCTTCGCCGACGGTGCTGGTCAATGTGAACGTCGACGATCTGGCGGCCGGGAACGGTGCGGGCTGGATCGACGGCGTCGAGACGCCGATCTCCATGGAGGCGGTACGGCAGTTCACCTGTACCGGCGGCATCCGCAAGGCGTTCTTCGACAGCACGGGTCGGCTCGTGGCGCTGGGCATTCCTGACCGGTGCTTCAACGGATCACAACGCAAAGCGATCACGGCTCGTGACGGCGGCTGCGCCATCCCCGGTTGCACGATCCCGGCCGGGTGGTGCGAGATTCACCACGTCGAGGAGTATGCGCGCGGTGGACCGACTCACACTGACAACGGGGTGTTGCTCTGCTGGCATCACCATCGCACGATCGACAGCTCGGGGTGGCACGTTCAGATGAGGCGGGGCGTGCCGTACGTGCGGGCGCCGCACTGGATCGACCCGAGTGGGCGGTGGAGACGCGTGGGCGAGGGTCGCGCACGGCGGTCGCGAGCGGGGCGAGCAGTGCCGAGCGAGTGTTCGGGGACCGGACGAAGGGCAGGTGCGAGCGGTGTGGAATCGTGACGGCGACGCCGCGAGGGGCGTCCGCGACCGGAGCTTCTGGTTCGCGGCCGATGGTATGGGGTCACGGGCGTGCCTCGGGTCAGCGACGTGAGCCACGCGGCACCATCGGGAGATGTCCCACGATCGGTTCCTACGCATCCACAGCCCAGAGTTCCGCGCGATGAGTCAGCGGGTGCTCGAAGTCACAGCGCTCACGTCGCGCCTCAATGTGCTGCCGTTCGACGACGAAGCCGGCAAGGCGGCGCTGCTCGAACAGATTCTCGGACGCGCGCTGCCGGATCGCCTTACGATCTATCCGCCGTTCTTCACCGATCACGGCAGCAACCTCGAACTCGGCGAGCGCGTCTTCATCAACCAGAACTGCACGTTCCTCGACTACGCGGGCATACGGCTGGGCGATCGAGTGATGGTGGCACCGAAGGTCACCTTCATCACGGTGGGTCATCCGGTCGATCCGCACGAGCGGCGCGAGTGGCTCACCGGCGGTCCGATCGACGTTGCCGAGAACGTGTGGATCGGAGCGGGTGCCACCATCCTTCCCGGCGTGAGCATCGGCAAGGATGCCGTCATCGCGGCCGGCGCGATCGTCGCCGACGATGTGCCACCGGCGACACTGGCTACGGGCGAGAAAGCGGCCGTTCGCCGCCAGTGGTGACTCGCCAGTGGTGGCCGGTAGTGGTGCCCGCCAGTGGTGACCCGGTAGTAGTGACGTTCGGCGGTGCCGGCTCCGGCTCCGGCTCCGGCAGCGGCAGCTGGCTCAGCCTGGTCGTTCGGGCTGGATCCGACTCGACCGCTGTCGTTTCCGGCGGGTTCGTCCTTGCGTAACTCAGTTCCTCCCGAGCTTGTCGGCGTTGTGCTTGCGCATCTCCTCCGCGAGCCGCTCGTTGTGCTCTCCGAGGTGCTCGGTGACGTTCGCGATCACCTCGGGAGCCTTGTTCTGGCTGAGCTTGGCGCGGGCGTCGAAGCGGGTCACGCGCATCCGCAGGCCGACTGTTCCCTTCGCCGCGCGACGCATCCCGGGCTCGTCCTCCGACAGGCTGCGACCGTGCGGGTAGTGCTGCTCGAAGTGGTCGGTGAGGTCGTCGAGCATCGCGTAGGTGGCCTCGTCGCTGAGAATCTCGGGCACGCCGTAGAGATGGGCAGTGAGGTGATTCCAGGTGGGGATGATGTCGCCCGGCGCATACCAGCTCGACGACACGTAGTCGTGCGGGCCCTGCACGATCACGAGGATCTCGTGCTGCCCGAGCTCGTGAAGCACGTCGTCGGGGCGCCCGAAATGGCTGAGGATCACGATGTCGTCATCCGTCACAGACTCGTCGAGCACGACCGGGTAGTGGGATGCCACGAGGCCGCCGCTCGTGTTCGAGACGATCGTCGCCCAGGGGTTGTTGCGGATGAGGTCCTTGACCTCGGCCGGATCGGTCATCAGGTAGTGCGGCGTGTGACGCATGCACTCATCGAACCACGTCGTGCTGGGCGCGGCCCGTGGCGCCGCGGCCCAGCGCAGCCCGACGCCGCAGGCGCAGCGCAGCCCGTGGCGCCGCACGATCAGCACAGCCCGTGGTGCCGCACGCTCAGCGCAGCCCGTGGCTTCGCAGGCTCAGCGCAGCACGCCAAGCTTGCGCGCCTCCACGATCGCCGCCGTGCGCGAAGCGACTCCGAGCTTCGAGAACACGTGCACGAGGTGCGACTTCACCGTCGCATCCGTGATGTGCAACCGCTGCGCCACCTCGCTGTTGGATGCTCCCTCCCCGACGAGTCGCAGCACCTCGATCTCGCGCGCCGAGAGACTGACGTGCGGAGCGCGCATCCGCTCCATCAGCCGACCGGCGATCGCCGGCGCGAGCGCGCTCTCGCCCGCCGCGGCGGCGCGTACCGCCGCGATGAGCTCGTGAGGCGGGGCGTCCTTGAGCAGGTAGCCGCTCGCACCCGCCTCGACCGCGCCCAGAATGTCGCCGTCGGTGTCGTAGTTCGTGAGCACGAGCACGTACGGGGCCGCCTCGAGCGCGCGGACGCGGCGCGTGGCATCCGCACCGGTCACGGCTTGGCCGAACTGCAGGTCCATCAACACGAGCTCGGGGGTCAGCGACTGCGCCAGCCGCACGGCGTCGTCGGGCGTGGCGGCCTCGCCGACCACCTCGATGTCGCTCTCTCCGTCGAGCAGTGCGCGGATGCCCGCCCGCACCACGGGATGATCGTCCGCGATCACGACGTGGATCATCGCGCACCCCCACCGATCGACACCACCACCGACGTGCCCTCCCCGGGCGCGCTGCGCACCTGCAGGCCCCCGCCGAGCTGTGCGACGCGCTCGCGCATGGCGCGCAGGCCGAACGAATCCGAAGAGGCGGCCTCAGCCGCCACCGCCTCCGGGTCGAAGCCGATCCCGTCGTCGGCGATCTCCAGTCGCACGCCCGAGGCAGCGGACACCGGCGCGACGGCGACGCGCACCACGGATGCCCGCGCGTGCTGCACCACGTTCGCCACCGCGCCCTGGACGATGCGCAGCAGAGCGGTCTGCACGTCCATCGCCAGGTCGGTCGTGTCGGGCACGTCGACCTCGACGCGCAGGCCGTCGTGCGTCCACTCCCGGTCTGCGAGCCGCAGCAGAGCCGCCCGCAGCCCCTCATCGAGCGACGGCGGCGACAGCTCGCGGATGAACCGGCGCGTGTCTGCCAGGCTGGCGGCGGCCGTCTCGCGCGCGAGCCGCACGTGCTCCGCCCCCGGGCGACCGGCATCCGCCCGCTCCGCCGCGTGCAGGAGCATCTGGATGCTTGACAGCGACTGCGCCACGGTGTCGTGGATCTCCCGTGCGAGTCGCGCCCGTTCCGCCAGTACGCCCTGCTCGCGTTCCGAGGCGGCCAGCCGGTCGCGCGTCGCCAGCAGCTCCGTCAACAGGGCCTCGCGTTCGGCGGCCTCCGCAGCCAGCTCCTGGTATCCGAGCCCGATCAGCAGTGCGACGCCGGCTCCGACGAGCGGTCCGACGACGCCACCCAGGGTGAACTCGTCGTGCAGACCGAGCGCGACGATCGCGATCGCCGTGGCCACGAGCACGGCGACGGGGCCCCAGACGCCATCGAGCAGATGCAGGTAGAGGAAGAAGAGCGGGAAGACGAGGTACGCGGCTTCCGGAACGATCGCGAGCAGCAGCATCCAGACGGCGGTGAGGGCGATGAGCCACACGACACCGACCGTGCGGCGCGACGCCTCGGGCGCCCGAGCCACCGCGATGCCCAGCATGTAGACCGCGGCGAGCAGCACGGCGAGCGCGACGCCGGCCCACATCCAGGAGGACCGCTCGATCAGCAGACGAACGACCACGAGCACGAGCAGCGCGACGAACAGGGCGTGCAGCCCGATGCGCAGGGCGAAGAACACCCGGGTGAGATTGCGGTGCACCATGGTGACTCCAGGCTACAAACCGGCGGTGATCGGGGCATCCATCGAAAGTCGGAGACGAAGTGCCAACCGCTCGGCGATGGCTTCGAGGCGCGCGAAAACGAGGCTGGAATCACGTCGTCGTCCTGAGCCGCGCACTTCTTGCGCAGCCGGCGGCGTGAAGGGCCGCCTCGATACGTCGCGGCAGAAGGGACTTCCCGTGTTCGTCGCCTGGCGCGACCTGCGCTTCGCGCGCGGTCGCTTCGTGCTCATCGGCGCCGTCGTGGCGCTCATCACCCTGCTCGTCGGATTCCTCGCCGGGCTCACCGGCGGTCTCGCGTCGCAGAACATCTCCGCCGTGCTCGATCTGCCAGCCGATCGCATCGTGCTGCAGCAGCCCTCCACGGGGCAGCCGAGCTTCAGCGAGTCCTCGATCGATGCGGATGCCGTCGCGGACTGGAAGCAGGCGCCCGGCGTTCGCGACGTCATTCCGGTCGGTATCGTGCAGAGCAAGGCGAAGGCGGGTGGTACGACTGCAGGCGTCGCTCTGTTCGGACTGCCGCACGGCTCGACCTCATCGACCCTCACCGACCTCGCTCCCGCTCATGCCGACGAGGTCGGGCTCTCGGCCGGCGCCGCGAAAGACCTGGGGGTGAAGACCGGCGACCGGGTGAGCATCCTCGGTGCGCGGTACCGGGTAACCATCGTCGGTGGGGATGCCTGGTACAGCCACACGCCCGCCGTCGTGCTCACTCCGTCGACCTGGGCGAAGGCGGACCGCGCTATGGGCGGCGACGGGTCGGCGACGGCGCTCGCCGTGACCGGCGATCCCGACTGGTCGGCCGTCGCGGACCGCACGCACACGGCGGCACAGACGCCGCTGGCGAGCCTCGCCGCGCTCGACACGTTCAAGTCGGAGATCGGGTCACTCGGCCTCATGATCGCCATGCTGTTCGGCATCTCGGCACTCGTGGTCGGTGCCTTCTTCACCGTCTGGACCATGCAGCGCTCCGGCGACGTCGCCGTGCTCAAGGCGCTCGGCGCCACCACGCGGTCGCTCGTGCGCGACGCTCTAGGCCAGGCGCTCGTCGTGCTCGTCGTGGGCATCGGGCTCGGGATGCTCGTGGTCGTCGCCCTCGGAACCCTCGCCGGCGGCGCCCTCCCGTTCCTGCTCAGCCCGCTCACCACACTGGCGCCCGCCGCCGCGATGGCCGTGCTCGGCCTCGCCGGCGCCGCGGTCGCGCTGCGCAACGTCACCAAATCCGACCCCCTCACAGCACTTGGGAGCAACCGATGATCACCCTCGACGACGTCACACTCACCTTCCCCGACGGCGCCTCGCGCGTCACGGCGATCGACCGTGTCTCATTGACCGGGCGTGCGGGCATCCTCACCGGCATCACCGGGCCCTCGGGCTCGGGCAAGTCGAGCCTGCTTGCGGTCGCGGCCACGCTCATCCGTCCCGACTCCGGCCGCGTCACGATCGGCGACGTGGATGCCACCTCCCTCTCGCGCGACGACGCCACCGCTCTGCGCCGCGAGCGCATCGGCATCGTGTTCCAGCAGTCCAACCTGCTGCCCTCGCTCACCGCGCGGGAGCAGCTGCAGGTGATGGCGGAGCTCGGCGGACACGGCGCCGGGCATCGCCGTCGTGCGGTGCGCTCGCGCGTCGACGAATTGTTGGATGCCGTCGGCCTCGCCGATCACGCCGGCAAGCGTCCCGCGCAGCTCTCCGGCGGTCAGCGCCAGCGCGTCGCGATCGCCCGTGCGCTCGTACACGAGCCGCAGGTGCTGCTGGTGGACGAGCCGACGAGCGCGCTCGATCAGGAGCGCGGTGCGGAGATCATGGACCTCATCGCGCGCCTCACGCACGAACGGGATGCCGCGACGCTGCTGGTCACGCACGATCTCGTGCACGAGGGGCTGCTCGACGAGCTGGTCACCGTGGTGGACGGGCGGATCGTGGCGGGGGCTCCGGCGATGGGGGCTGTGGCTCCGGCGGAGCTGTCGGTGGCTCGGGCGGTGCGGGGTGCGATGTCGGTGGAAGTGTCGGAGGCTGTCCCGACGACGGGCGCATAGGCGGCGGACGCGATCGGCTCAGCAGAGTGGGCGTGCGCACTGCAGGCGAGGACGCCTGCACGCGAGCGCACGCCCAGGCGAGTGCACCGAATCGACTCTGTCTGCCCCGTCGTCTGTCGGCATCCGGGTGCACTGGTTGCCGGCGCGGGGCCGCCGGTGCAGTGACTCGCGCTCGGACTGCGCTACCCGACCCCGCGCAGCACCGCGTCGACCGCGAAGTCCAGCTCGGCACGTGAGTCCGAGACATCCCGCTTCGGCGCCGCTGCCAATGCTGGGAAGCGCTCGGCAACAGCTTCGGTGAGCCACGGCTCCGGTGGGGCCGCACCCACGCTGCGCTCGAGCGTCGCATACGTACGGATGAGGCTGTCGAGCAGCAGCGCCAGTCGCAGAGCGTCCACGTGTGAGTCGTGCGGAATGGCGCGCACGAGCGCATCGATCCAGGCGTAGGGCCGGGGCTGGCGCGGCATCCCGCTCGGCTTCACCTCGGTCAGCCACGGATGCGCCGTGTACCGATCGGCGAGCAGCCTCACCCACGTGCGGCACCGCGACTGCCACCCGCGCCCCGCGATCGTCGGTGGGGCCCCGATGGCGTCGTCGACCATGAGCTCCACGAGTGCGGCCTTCGAATCGACGTAGCGGTACAGCGCTGTCGTCGTCATGCCGAGCCGTTCGGCGACGCGGGCGAGGGAGAGGGCATCCAGCCCGATCTCGTCGGCCAGTTCGACCGCGGCGGCGGCGACCTGCTCCTGGCTCCAGCGCGCCTTGGGACCGCGAGTGGATGCCGCCTCCACGCCCCAGAGCACGCGCAATGCTCGATCTTCCGGACTGTGCATGACATTCACTGTACCCCGTGTTACTGTGCATTCGGTTCACAGTGAATCACGTTCACAGATTATGCTCGCGATGCGATGCGATGCGATGCGATGCGATGCGATGCGATGCAGACGCAGAACCAGATGCAGATGCAGATGCAGACGCAGAAGTACGAACAGAGCATGACTGACGAAAACCGCGAGCCCGGCAACACGACCGAGCCGTACCACCAGGGCAACACCGACAGAAACGGAAATCTCATGACCACTGCACTCGTCACCGGCGCATCATCCGGTATCGGCGCTCGCGTCGCCGCGCTGCTCGCCGCTCGCGGCCTGACCGTTTTCGGCGCCGCCCGCAACACGGCAGCCGTCGCGGCGATCGACGGCGTCACCGCCGTGCCGCTCGACCTCACCGACGACGACTCGATCCGCGCCGCCGTAGCGACCGTGACCAAGGCGGCCGGCACCGTCGACGTGCTTGTGAACTGCGCCGGCTACGGCGAGTTCGGCACGGTCGAAGAGACATCGCTCGGGGCTGCCCGTCGACAGCTCGAGGTCAACGTGGTGGGGGCGGCGTGTCTGATCCAAGCGGTGCTGCCCGGCATGCGCGCGGCGGGCCACGGACGCATCGTCAACGTCTCATCGCTGGCCGGCGAGTTCGCCGCACCCCTCGGCGGCTGGTACCACGCGTCGAAGTTCGCGCTCGAGGCGCTCTCCGACTCACTGCGCGGCGAGGTCGCCCAGTTCGGCATCGATGTCACGCTCGTGCAGCCCAGTTACGTCGCCACCGATTGGCACGAGAACGCCATGCAGCACCTCGAATCGGCGTCCGGCCGCGGCCCCTACGCCGACATGGTGGCCGCGATGCGACGCCACTTCTCCAGCCCGGCGCTGGCGCGCCAGATGTCGAGTCCGGATGCCGTCGCCGCCCTGATCGCGAAGGCCGCCCTGACAACCCGCCCGCGCACCCGCTACCGCATTGGCGCCGGTGCGAACATCGCCGTCGCCCTGGCGACCCTGCTGCCGGACCGCGCGTTCGATGCGCTCACCCGCAAACAGTTCGGGTACGCCTGAGATCCGGTCGTCCTGGCACTCGAGTGCGCCCAAACGACTCTGTCTGCCCGGACGTCCGCCGGCGTATCGGTGCGCTGAGGCGCGGCATCCGGCATCCGCCGGCGTGTCGGTGCGCTGAGGCGCGTCAAGGGATGGGGTGCGAGCGCGCGCAAGGGTGGCGTCTGGTGCGCGGAGCGTGCGGGCAGCGCGTGCCGCGGGCCCCGCGCCGATCAGCGGCCCGGCGCCGCGTACTTCGCCGTCGACTCCCGCACCACGAGTGTGTTGTCGATGAGGCGCAGCCCCGGTGCGACAGCGCCGCCGCCCTGGATCGCCTCGTGCAGCAGCGCGAATGCGCGCTGCCCGACCTCGGCGAAGTTCTGCTGCACCGTCGTCAGCGGCGGCCAGTATTCGGCGGACTCCGGGTTGTCGTCGAAGCCCACCACGCTGATCTCGCCGGGAACGGCGCGCTCCGCCTCGTGCAGGGCGCGAAGCACGCCGAGCGCGATCTGGTCGTTCGCGCAGAACACGGCCGAGACATCCTCGCGTGCGGCGATGGCCCGGCCCGCCTCGTAGCCCGACTCGGACTCCCAGCTGTCGCCGAGCGGCTCCGGCACCTCGCACCCGTGGTCGAGGAGGGTCTGGCGCCAGCTTTCGGCGCGATCGGCGGCGGCGTTCGACGTCTCGACCGGGCCCGACACATGCCAGACGGTCGGATGCCCCAACCCGAGCAGGTGCTCGACCGCCAGTCGCGCCCCCTGCTTCTGGTCGGCGTTCACCGAGATGCGATCGTCGTAGCGCCGTGAATCGATCAGCACCGAAGGGATACGCTCCGGGAACGTGATCGAGTGCTCGCTCAGCTCGTGGGCCTCGAGGATGACGATGATGCCGTCCACCGCCTCGTTGTCGAGCCGCGACAGTGCGTTCGTGATGCTGCCCGTCGACGGATCGCCGGTGAAGATCAGGTCGATCGAGAATCCCTCGGCGCCGGCGGCCGTCGTGATCGCATCGAGAATGCGCACCGACCCGATGTTCTGCAGCGTGAACATCAGCACGCCGATGGTCTGGAACCGGCCGCTCTTCAGGGCACGCGCGGCGCTGTTCGGGCGGTAGTCCAACTCGGCCATCGCGGCGAGCACGCGCTCGCGCGTCGTGGGCTTCACCGTGGCGAACCCGTTCGAGACGCGGCTGACGGTCTGCGCAGAGACGCCGGCACGCGCCGCGACATCGCCGATGGATGCCGGTCGGCTCTTCTCATGCGCGGCCTTGCGGACCACTGCGCCTCCCCTTGTCATACTCACGCGTTGTCACGCGTGCGCGTTCGTTCTCACCCGGAAGCCGCGACGCCTCAGCGCGCCGGCCCGTCTGCTTCATCGTATTGACGAGTCGCGCGCCGACGGGAATCCGTCACCGCGGATGCGGACCTCCGCGGGGGGCCGGTCCCGCTCGTCGCAGCCGGTCTCACCGCGCCCGCCCACGGCGCATCGCCGATGCGGCAGCGGAGCCGTCACTCCCGTTCCGAAATCGATGGTAACGTAAACATGTTTACGTGAACACCGGATGTCGGCGGTCGCGTGGACCCCCCCGGCACTCGTCCCCGACGCTCGAGTCCGCGGCTCGCGCAGAGCCGCACGCCACACCCCGACCCGCCCCCGAAAGAAGACCGTGTCGTCTCTGACATCTTCGCCCGCCCGGCCCTCCTCGCCTGCCCGGCCGCGGAAGCGCTCCTCTCTGCAGAGGCGCGTCTCGTCTGCCGGCGTCGGATTCGTGACGCCCTTCATGATCGGGCTCGCGCTCTTCGTGATCGCGCCGATCGTGTACGCGCTCTACCTGAGCGTGTTCCGCAGCCAGCTCGTGGGCGGAACCACGTTCGTCGGGCTCGAGAACTACCTGACGCTGTTCGGCGACGCGAAGTTCTGGGACTCGTTCCTGCGGGTGCTGCTCTTCCTCGTGGTGCAGGTGCCGATCATGCTCGTGCTCTCGCTCGTGGCGGCGCTCGCGCTCGACAGCATGCGTCTGCACGGCGCCGGCTTCTTCCGCATCGCGATCTTCCTTCCCTACGCTGTGCCCGGCGTGGTCGCGGCGCTGATCTGGGGCTTCATCTACGGTGACCAGTTCGGCCTCACCGGTGCCGTGAACGACGCTTTCGGTTGGCACCTCGCCCCGCTGTCGTCGTCGTGGATCCTCGGCTCCATCGGCAACATCGTGACCTGGGAGTTCATGGGCTACAACATGCTCATCTTCTACTCGGCACTGCGCGTCGTCTCTCCCGATCTGTACGAGGCCGCCGAACTCGACGGTGCCGGTGCCTTCCGGCAGATCACCAGCATCAAGATCCCGGCTCTGCGCGGCTCGATGGTGATCGCGGTCATCTTCTCGATCATCGGCAGCTTCCAGCTGTTCAACGAGCCGAACCTGCTCCAGACTTTGGCGCCGAACGCGATCGGCAGCTACTTCACCCCGAACATGTATGCCTACAACCTCTCGTTCGCCGGGCAGCAGTTCAACTACTCCGCCACCGTCGCGATCGTGATGGGCGTGATCACCGCGGTGATCTCCTACATCGTGCAGGTGCGCGGCACGAGAGCGGAGAACCTCTGATGACCGCGACCATTCCTGCCACCCACTCCGGATCGCCGGCGGCGCCGGCTCCCGGCTCGACGAACGGGCCTGCGGGCACCGGCGCGAAGGCGCGGCGTTCTCGGCGGCCGGCGGGGAGCATCCGTCGCCTCGGCCCGCACGCCCGCCCCCGCAAGAACATCGTGCTCACGATCGTGATGGCGCTGTTCGTGATCTACTCGTTCGTTCCGCTGGTGTGGCTGATCGTCAACGCGACGAAGACCCAGGGAGACCTCTACTCCACCTTCGGTCTCGGGTTCGGGCACAGCTTCGCGCTGTGGGACAACATCGTCGACACGTTCACCTACAAAGACGGCATCTTCGTGCACTGGTTCGGGAACACGCTGCTCTACGTGGTGGTCGGCGCGGGCGGCGCCACATTGCTCGCGACGCTGGCCGGATACGGCCTGGCGAAGTACGCGTTCCGTGGTCGGCGCGCCGTGTTCGCCGTGGTCATCGGAGCCATCGCCGTGCCGGGCACCGCGCTCGCGGTGCCGACGTTCCTGCTGTTCAGCCAGGTGGGCCTCACGAACACGCCGTGGGCGGTCATCCTGCCGTCTCTCATCAGCCCGTTCGGCCTCTATCTCGTCTGGACGTTCGCCGTGGATGCCGTGCCCACCGAGGTCTTGGAAGCCGCCCGCGTCGACGGGTCGAGCGAGATCCGCACGTTCTTCACCATCTCGCTGCGGCTGCTGATGCCGGGCATCGTCACGGTGATGCTGTTCGCGATCGTGGCGACCTGGAACAACTACTTCCTGCCGCTGATCATGCTCAGCGACCCCACCTGGTACCCGCTCACAGTCGGTCTCAGCCAGTGGAGCGCGCAGGCGACCGGCGCCGGCGCCCAGCCCATCTTCAACCTCGTGATCACCGGAAGCCTCCTCACGATCGTGCCGATCGTGGTGGCGTTCCTGTTCCTGCAGCGGTACTGGCAGTCCGGTCTCGCCGCGGGGAGCGTCAAGTCGTGATCGCGCCGCGGACTCGCACCACTCCTTATCCATTCCCGTTCCACATCCCGATGAAGTGAAAGGCAACACCATGCATCACAGCACGCGATCCTCGGCTTGGCGCCGGGTCGCATCCGTCGCCGTCGCTGGCGCCGTCGCCGCGGCAGCCCTCGTGGGCTGCTCGTCGTCCGGCACCGGTTCCGACAGCGGATCGAGCGCATCCGACGTGACAGCAACCCTGAAGAAGGGCGGCACCATCACCTACTGGACCTGGACCCCCGCGGCCAAGGCTCAGGTGGCGGCGTTCGAGAAGGCCTACCCGAAGGTGCACGTCAAGCTGGTCAACGCCGGCACGAACACGACCGAGTACACCAAGCTGCAGAACGCCGTCAAGGCCGGCAAGGGAGCGCCCGACGTCGCCCAGGTCGAGTACTACGCCCTCTCGCAGTTCGCTCTCTCCGACTCGCTCGTCGACCTCAAGCAGTTCGGCTTCGATTCGCTGAAGAAGGACTACTCGACGGGTCCGTGGGGCAACGTGAACGTGCAGGGCGCGCTCGTCGGCCTGCCGCAGGACTCCGGCCCCATGGCCATGTTCTACAACAAGACAGAGTTCGAGAAGTACGGCATCTCCGTGCCCACGACGTGGGACGAATACGTCGCCGCAGCCAAGAAGCTGCACGCGGCGAATCCGGATGCCTACATCACGGCCGACAGCGGAGACCCCGGCTTCGCTACCAGCATGATCTGGCAGGCCGGCGGACACCCGTTCACGGTGGACGGCACCAAGGTGACCATCAACCTGCAGGACGAGGGAACCAAGAAGTTCACGTCCGTGTGGAATGAGCTCGTTCAGAACAAGCTGCTCTCTCAGACGCCCGGCTGGACCGACGACTGGTACAAGGCGCTCGGCAATGGCGACATCGCGACGATGATCACGGGGGCCTGGTTCCCGGGCATCCTGGAGTCGTCGGTGAAGGACGGCTCCGGTCAGTGGGCCGTGGCTCCGATCCCGACGTATGACGGCAAGGCCGCCAACGCCGAGAACGGCGGCAGCGCCGAGGTCGTCATGAAGCAGAGCAAGAACCAGGCGCTCGCCGCGGGCTTCCTCCAGTGGCTCAACGACAGCAAGAAGAGCGTGAGCATCTTCATCAACGCGGGAGGCGGCTTCCCGTCGACCACCGCTGATCAGAACTCCAGCGCGTTCCTGAACCAGGCGCCGGAGTACTTCAACGGTCAGAAGATCAACAAGGTGCTCGTCTCGGGCGCGAAGGATGTCGTGAGCGGCTGGCAGTACCTCCCTTACGAGGTGTACGCCAACAGCATCTTCTCCGACACCGTCGGCCAGGCCTACAGCAACGCGACGTCGCTCGACCCCGCGCTGAAGAACTGGCAGAAGCAGCTGGTGACCTACGGCAACCAGCAGGGCTTCACGGTCAAGGGCAAGTAGCGAAAGACCGCACCACCGCGAGCGGCTGTCCGTGACGGGCGGCCGCTCGCGGCATCCACCAGCAGCATTCCGCACTATTCCTCGCACCATCAGCACCTCACATCACAGGAGTTCTTCCCCCATGAGCCGTTTCGCGATCAGTGGCGACGACTTCGTGCTCGATGCGAAGCCGTACCGCGTCATCTCGGGCGCGCTGCACTACTTTCGCGTGCATCCGGATCACTGGGCCGATCGCATCCGCACCGCGAAGCTGATGGGGCTGAACACCATCGAGACCTACGTGCCGTGGAACGAGCACGAGTCCCGCCGTGGGCACTTCGCCGCCGAGGACCCGCGACTCGATCTGCGCCGGTTCCTTCGGCTCATCGCCGCCGAGGGCATGCACGCCATCGTGCGCCCCGGCCCCTACATCTGCGCCGAGTGGGACGGCGGCGGGCTTCCGGGATGGCTGCTCGCCGACCCCGACGTACGCATGCGCAGCACGGACCCGCGCTTCCTCGAGCCGGCCACGCGCTTTCTGCACCATGTGCTCGGCATCGTGGCCCCGCTGCAGATCGACAACGGCGGGCCGGTCATCCTCGTGCAGGTCGAGAACGAGTACGGCGCATACGGCGATGACAAGCAGTACCTGCGCGAACTCACCGACGTGACGCGGGCATCCGGCATCACCGTCCCACTGATCACCGTCGATCAGCCGAGCGGCACCATGATCGCCGATGGCAGCCTGCCCGAGCTGCACAAGACGGCGTCGTTCGGATCGCATGCGGCCGAGCGACTGGCGCACCTGCGCCGCCAGCAGCCGACAGGACCACTGATGTGCGGCGAGTTCTGGTGCGGCTGGTTCGACGACTGGGGCGCGCACCACCACACGACGTCCGCCGAGGCCTCGGCCGCCGAGCTGGATGCCCTGCTGAAGGCTGGCGCATCGGTGAACGTCTACATGGTGCACGGCGGCACGAACTTCGGCTTCACCAACGGCGCGAACGACAAGGGCGTCTACAAGCCGATCACCACGTCGTACGACTACGACGCGCCCATCGACGAAGCGGGAAGACCGACCGCCAAGTTCTGGGCATTCCGCGAAGTGATCGCCCGGTACGCGCCGGTGCCCGAGTATGCGCCGGAGCCCGCGGCGGCCGCCCCGGTGTTCGAGGTGCCACTGGCGCCCGGCAGCGGGCTGATGGATGCCTCCGCCTCCGCGAGCTGGGCGTCTCATGACCACCTGCCCACCGTCGAGGACCTCGGCGTCTACCGGGGCCTCGTCGCGTACCGCACCGCGCTTCCCGCCGACACGTGCGGGACCCTCGTCTTCGCGGACATCCGGGACCGCGCGATCGTGGTCGTCGACGGCGTGCGTGTCGGCGCTCTGAACCGGGAGCGGCACGAACGCGCGATCGCCATCCCCGCCGGGCGCGAACTGCTCGTCATCGTCGAAGACGAAGGGCGCGTCGACTACGGTCCGCGCATCGGGGAACGCAAGGGTCTCATCGGGCCGGCCACGCTCGGCGACGTGCCGCTGACGCGGTGGGAGACCATGCCGCTGGATGTCGACGCGCGCGCCGCGTTGTCGGGGCCGGTATCGACGGCTCTCGAGCGATCGACGCTCGTGGGATCGGATACGGGCGCCGAGGGTACCTCCGGTCGCACTCCGACGGATCCGCTGCCGCGCTTCCACCACGCAACCTTCGAGCTGGATGCGCAGGCAGACCTCTTCCTCTCCACCGCCGGCTGGGGGAAGGGTGCGGCCTGGCTGAACGGATTCGCGCTCGGCCGGTATTGGAGCGCCGGCCCGCAGCACACGCTCTACGTGCCGCGCGGAGCGACGCATGCTGGCGCCAACGAGCTCGTCGTGCTCGAGCTGGACGCGCTCGCCTCACCGGTGGTGCACTTCGTGGCCGACCACGATTTGGGGCACACGGAGTTCTGACCGTCGCTCGGGCGCCGACCGCCGGCGAACCGTCCCGCTCTGGGGTCGCGTCGGCGCGTGACGAACCCCGACTACGCGGGAGAAGATGGCCGCAGGAGGTGCGCATGGACGATGGCACCGGAATGCTCACTGCAGCAGCGGCCGTCGCGCTCGTCGGCGCACTGGTCACGCTGGTGAGCCTCGTTGTCTTGCATGTGCTGCCGACGGGGCTCAGCCCCTTGCGCGATCCCGTGAGCCAATACGGCATCACGCGCTACCGAGCCGGCTACCGCGTCGCGGCCGTGGCCGCCGGCGTCGCCGGTCTCGGCATGGCCGCTCTGCTCGGTCAGGCGACGGGTCGCTGGTCGGTGCCGGTGGTTCTGCTGCTTGTCTTTGCGCTGGCGCGAATTCTCATCGCGTTCTTCCCGATGGATGCCCCCGGCACGCCCCCGACGGCACGCGGACGGGTGCATCTCGGCCTGGCCATCATCGCCTTCTTCGCCGTCACGGTCGCCGCGTTCCTCGATCCCGGGCGGTCGGACGTCGCCGGTCTCGGCCCGATCACGCTCGCCTGCGCGATCCTGATGGCGCTCGGCACGGTCGGCATCGTGATCGCACGACGCTCGTCGGGCCCGAGCCTCTTCGGGCTGTTCGAGCGGTTGATCTACGCGGGGTTCCTCGCGTGGTTTCTCGTGGTGGGCATCCTGGTGCTGGTGTAGCGCTCGGGCGGCGGCTGGAAGCGTCGTCCGTTTCGGGCGCTGTCGGGCGGGAATCGGTCCCGGGACCGCGCTTCTCGAAGCCTAGGCGGCCTTGGCCCGAGCCGTTGCCCGTGCCCGGTACTCGGAAGGAGCGAGCCCCTCCTGCTTCTTGAATGCCGCGCTGAATGCGCTCTCGGACCCGTAGCCGAGCTCGTAGGCGAGAGGTGCGACTCGCGTGTCCGGATCGGTGAGCGCCTGCTTGGCCAGCAGCATCCGCCAGCGAATGAGGTAGGCGACCGGTGGGATGCCGACACGCGCGCGGAAGCGCTCGGCGAATGCCGTCCGCGACATGGCGCATGAGCGGGCGAGGCTCTCGAGAGTCCAGCGCCTCGCCGGCTCGTCGTGGATGAGCATGATGGCGGACCTCAGCTGCGGATCGGCGAGCCCTTTGAGCCAGCCTGCGGGGAGTCCCGGGTCTTCGGAGAAGACGCGCACGACGTCCAGGATCAGCAGCTGGGCGTACTGCCGCACCGCGAAGTCGGAGCCGATGCGCTGCGCCGTGATCTCTTCGAGCAGGTTCTCGATGTGTCGGCGAACCCGACCTGTCCCCTCGTCCGCGGCTCGCACATGGGACACGGGCGGCAGCGTGCGCAGGAGGAAGTCGCGTGCCACAGTGCTCAGCTCGACGCGGCCACCGATCACGACGCTGACGCCGGCTGCGGCGAGTGCCTTCGGATCGATGACACCGCCGTCGGGCGGGGCGACCTCCGCCGGGTTGCCGTCACCCTCGCCGCCGGACAGTGCGAGACGCGTCCGGCCGTTGAGCAGCACGATGTCTCCCGCCGCCACGGCGATAGGATCGGCGATTCCGTCCGTGTGCAGGCTCGCACTGCCGCGTACCAACGCGATGAACTTGAGGTCGTCCTGAATGGCCGATCGCGTGACCCACGGGCCCGCGACGGCGAAGGCTCCCGAGACGACGCTGCGCACGTTGAGGAATGCGAACATTCGAGACAGGTGATCCTCGGACACGTTCTGAACTGTAGAGCAAGAATGCCGGACTCCGCATGATGGATCATCCGGCGGCCTCGGCCCAGACTTCATGGTGCTCGCCTACGCACACCGCGTTGGCAGGATGAGAGGAGCACCATGCCCGACACCATGATCGCCTTGGTCACCGGCGCGAACAAAGGCATCGGACGCCAGATCGCGGGCCAATTGGCGGCGCTGGGTCACACCGTCATCATCGGCTCCCGCGATCTCGCTCGTGGCGACGATGCGGCCGCGGAGATTCGTGATGAGGGCGGCAAGGCGCGCGCGGTGGCACTGGATGTCGTCGACGCCGATTCCGTCGCCGCAGCCGCTGAGAGCGTCGAGGCCGAATTCGGCCGTATCGACGCGCTCGTGAACAACGCCGGAATCAGCCATAGGCCCGGAGCCGATCTCGCTGGTCAGCTGCCGCGCTCCGCCGACGTCGATCACGTGAGGTATGTCTTCGAGACGAACTACTTCGGGCTCATTCGGGTCACGACTGCGTTCCTGCCGCTGCTGCGCCGGTCGCCTGCGCCGCGGATCGTCAACATCTCCAGCAGTGCGGGATCGCTCACCGCCATCTCGGACTTCGCCAACCCCGACCCGATCGCGCTGGGCTATGTGCCTTCGAAGACGGCGGTCACCGCGGCCACGCTGATGTATGCGCGAGACCTGGCGAGCGAGGGCATCCTCGTCAACGCCGTCTGCCCCGGATTCATCGCAACGGATCTGAATGGGCACCGCGGCACGGGGACCGCTGAGGAAGGCGCCCGGCAGGCCGTACGCATGGCGACCATTCCCGCGGATGGTCCGAGCGGCACCTTCACCGACTCCGCGGGTCCTGTCGCCTGGTGAGCCGGGCGGCTCGGAGCGACAACGCCATTCGATGACGATGACGCCCGATGACGCGGGCAATGCCGCTGTGCGGTGGGCGCGTGCAGCATGTCGTCCATGACGTTGTGGACATCGGATGCCTCGGGCGCGCTCCCGCACGTGCTGACCGCACTCGGTGTCGCACGCCGGGTACGCGAGACCCGCCCCGAGTTCGCCGAACGGCTCGTCGTCGACGACGAGCGCGCCATCGTGCTCCTGAAGCTTCCGGTGGGCGGTGGCGTCATCGTCTGCGGACGGGTTCGGAAGGGCCCGTTCACCGCATGGCAGGTATGGTCGCCTGACTACTCGGAGTTCGACCTCGAGCGCGCCTCGCTCGGCGTCGACGGATTCGCGCGGCTCATGATCGAGGAGTACGACCGGTTGGTGCGGTGAGGAGCCGCGTCTTCCCCCGTTCTGGAGACTGCCGCTATCGGTCCCGGCACCGATACGGTTCCGGCGGAGGCGCACGCATGGGCAAGGGATTCGCGGTCATCGACCTCGAGACGACGGGGTTCTCCCCCGAGAAGCACGATCGCATCGTCGAGATCGGAGTCGTGCATCTCTCTCCCGACGGCGAGGTCGAGGCGCGCTATGAGACCGTCGTGAATCCGCAGCGCGACCTGGGGCCGCAGCACATTCACGGGATCTCGGCGGCGGCGGCATCCCGCGCACCGGTCTTCGACCTCATCGCTCCGGATGTCGCGACCCTGCTCGACGACCGCGTGCCCGTCGCACACAACGTCGTTTTCGACTCGCGGTTCCTGCAATACCAGATGGCCGAGGCGGGCATCGCCATTCCCGGCCGTGACCACTGGCTGTGCACGCTACGGCTCAGTCAGTCGATCACCGGGTTCCGTGCGCTCTCCGAGTGCTGCTCGGCCATGGGCATCCCGCTCGAGAACGCGCACAGCGCCGGGGCGGATGCCTATGCCACTGCCCAGCTGCTGAGCGCCTACATC
This sequence comes from Humibacter albus DSM 18994, assembly GCF_000421825.1. Taxonomy (GTDB): domain Bacteria; phylum Actinomycetota; class Actinomycetes; order Actinomycetales; family Microbacteriaceae; genus Humibacter; species Humibacter albus. Next base: position 376,974 of record NZ_ATXT01000016.1, on the reverse strand, counting down.
GGCGCGCTCGCCGATGCCGATTTCTGGGCGCAGTGGCTTGCGTCCGCCGGCCACGTCGCGACACCCGCCGTTTACGAGCGAGTGTCGTGGATGCCGCGCCTGGAGGCGTTCCGCCCGGAACCGTCGTTCCTCGAGAGGATCACGAGCACACTCGGAACGTCGCGCATCGGGGCGCACCTCAACGTGGACTATCTGGCTCTCCTGGACCGCGTCATGCTCGACAACGTGATCTCGGCATCGGAGGCGGATGCGTTGATCCAGCTGGCCGCGGAGCTCGGGCTCTCGACGCACGACGTGCGCGTCGCCCATCGGGCCTACTTCGACGGGTTGGTGAACGCGGCGTGGAGCGACCATGTGCTCACCGCGCAAGAGATCGAGGAGATCAGGTGTGCGGGCATCCTGCTCGGCATTGACGCGAGCGATGTGGATCGGGCGCTGCTGAGCGAAGACAGCCCCGCCCTTCTGACGATGCCGATCAGCTCGGGCTTCCGCCTGGCTCCGACCGACATCGTGGTGCTCACCGGCGAGATGACGAAGCCGCGCGAGGAATGGGAACGGTTGCTCACGGCCCTCGGATTCCAGGTGAAGAACAACGTCGTCAAGAAGACGAAGCTGCTCGTTGCCGCCGATCCCGATTCGATGTCGGGCAAGGCGAAGCAGGCGCGCAGCTACGGAGTCCCGATCGTCAATGAAGCGGGACTGGAGAAGCTGCTCGGCGTCTGAGAGAGGCGCGGCGTCGCCACCCGTCGCGCTACCCCTACCCTGGACCGCATGAGCGAACTTCAGCAGCACCTGCAGGGAACCGTCGCCGTCGTCACCGGCGCGTCGAGCGGCATCGGGGAGGCGACGGCGCGCGCACTCGCCGCGGAAGGCGCATCCGTCGCGCTCGTCGCGCGCCGCGGCGACCGGCTGCGGGCGCTCGCCGAGGAGTTGGAGAGCGGCTCGGGTGCCGGGACGAGGGCGGGAGCGGGCGCGAGCGCCGGCGTGCGGGCCCTCGTCATCGAGGCCGACATCACCGATCGGGCGCAGGCGCGGGAGACCGTGGAGCGCACCGTGCGAGAGTGGGGGCGGCTGGACATCCTGGTGAACAACGCGGGCGTCATGCTGCTCGGCCCCATCGAGACCGCGCCGATCGACGAGTGGGATCGCATGCTCGACCTCAACCTGCGGGCGCTCCTGTCGATGACCGAGGCGGCGCTTCCGCACCTGCTCGAGGCGGCCGATCGTGCACCGCGACGCGTGGCGGATCTGGTGAACGTGTCGTCGACCGCCGGACGCCAGGTGAAGCGCGGCTCGGGCGTCTACAACCTGACCAAGCACGGCGTCGGCGCGTTCAGCGAGTCGTTCCGGCAGGAGTTCAGCCGCCGGCACCTGCGCGTCGGAGTCGTGGAGCCGGGCGCTGTCGAGACGGAGCTGCGCGACCACCTGCGGCCGGAGATTCGCGAGGCGAATCTGAAGCGCATGGCATCCATGGAGGCGCTGCGGTCGCCGGATGTCGCGGACGCCATCCGTTACATGGTCACCAGGCCGCGCCATGTCGTGATCAACGAGCTGCTGGTGCGTCCGACCGAGCAGGACGACTGAACAGGGCTGCCCGCCGCCGGTGGCCGTCACTAACTCAGGCCATATCGAATCACGGCGCGTATATGTCGATCTGATCCGATATGGCCTGAGTTAGTGACGGGAAACGTGGTCGTGGTCGCGGTGGCTGCCGTTGTCGTTGCTGCCGTGGCGGTGGAGGTGGCAGTGGCAGTGGCAGTCGTTGCCGTTGCTGCCGTGGCGGCGGCTGTTGCTGTTGCGGCTGCCGTTGCCGTCGCGGCTGCTGTTGCCGGGCGGGGTGCCTCGACATGCGAGAAGGGCCGCACGATCGGGTGATCGTGCGGCCCTCGTCGCGACTCGGGACGTGCCTCAGGCGAGGATAGTCCAGGGGTCCTCGATCAGCTTCGTGAACGTCTGCATCCACTGGGCGGCGAGCGCGCCGTCGATGATGCGGTGGTCGCTGTTCAGCGTGTACCGCATGATGCGGCGCGGCACGACCTCGCCGTTCACGACCGCCGGCTCCGCCTTCGTGCCGCCGACGGCCAAGATGGCGCCCTCCGGCGGGTTGATGATGGCGGTGAACGACTCCACGCCGTACATGCCGAGATTGCTGATGGTGAAGGTGCCGCCGCTCATCTGTGCCGGAGTCAGCTTGCGGTCCTGGGCGAGCTTCACGAGTGACTTGGCCTCTTCGGCCAGGCGGCCGACCGACTTGGTGTCGGCGTCGTCGATCACCGGCACGACGAGGCCATGGTCGCTGGCGACCGCGATGCCGATGTTGATGCGGTGGTGCACCTGCATCGACGTCGAGTCGCCGCTCGGGTAGCTCGCATTGACGAGCGGATGCTCGCGCAGCGCCAGTGCAGCGGCCCGCACCAGCAGGTCGTTCACGCTCACCTTGGGGCGACCCGCGGCGACGAGACGCTCGTTGAGCGTTGCGCGCATCGTCATCAGCTCCTCGGCGTCGGCCGCAGCCGTCACCGCGAAGTGCGGAATGGTCTGTGCGCTCTCCGCGAGCCGGCGCGCGATGACACGGCGCACCGAATCCATCGGAACCTGCTCGGTGCCCCGGCGCTCGTCCAGCGATGCGGATGCTCCGCCCTGCGCGGGTGCACCGCCCGCGCCGCCGGCCGGTGCGGCCTGGCCGGCAGAAGCTGCAGCGGCAGCAGGAGCGGGCTGCGCGGCCGGGGCCGCAGCGCGCGCGGCCGAGGAGGCGGAAGCATCCGAGGCGGCGGCATTCGCAGCGGGCGCGTTCGCGCCGATCAGCTTCTCGACGTCGGCGCGGATGATGCGACCACCGGGGCCGGTGCCCGTCACGTTGTGCAGGTCGATGCCGTGCTCGCGGGCGATGGTGCGCACCACCGGCGAGGCGAGCAACCGCTCGCGTGAGTTCGCTCCGACGGGTGCCGGGGACGCGGCCTGGTCGGCGGTGTCCGTCGAAGCTGCGGTGTCTGCCGAATCCGCTTCCGGGGCAGCAGCCTGCGCCGGTGCCTGCGTTGGCGTCTCGGCGTCGGCGGGCGTCGTCTCTTCGGCGGTGGCGGTCTCCGATCCCGCGGATGCGGCGGCGCCGGCCTCCGGCTCTGCGGCGGTCCCGGGCTCCGCACCCGCGGCCGGAGCCGCGTCGTCGTCGCCGGAGCCGGCCGGTTCACCGTCGAGCTCCGCAATCGGAGTCCCGATCGCGACGGTCTGACCCTCGGGCACCAGGATCTTCGTGAGCGTTCCCGACTCGTAGGCCTCGAAGTCCATGTTGGCCTTGTCGGTCTCGATCTCGACGAGAACGTCGCCGGGCTCGACCTTGTCGCCGACCTTCTTGTTCCAGGTGGAGATGGCGCCCTCTTCCATGGTGTCGGAGAGGCGCGGCATCGTGATCTGTTTCATGACGGTTCCTTGTCTGTCGCCGTGAGCGTCCGCTGTCAGCGACGGCGTCCGACGGCGTCGAGCGTCTCGTGCACGGCGTTGATCACGTCGTCCACGGAGGGCAGCGCCGCGGTCTCGAGCGGTTTCGCGTAGGGCATCGGCACCTCGGCCATTGCGACGCGCCGCACGGGAGCATCCAGGTAGTCGAAGGCGCCGTCCGAGATCGTGGCCGCGATCTCGGCACCGATTCCGTAGGTCAGCCAGTCGTCTTCGAGCACGACGGCCGCGTTGGTCTTCTTCACCGACTCGACCACGGTGTCGCGGTCGAGCGGGCGCAGGCTGCGCAGGTCGATGACCTCGATGTCGAGGCCCTCGCTCTCGGCGAGGCGATCGGCCACCTGCTGGGCGACCAGCGCCATCCGCGAGTATCCGATGAGCGTGAGGTCTTTGCCTTCGCGTGTCACCTTCGCCTTGCCGATCACGGCAGGCTCGAGGCCGTCGGGAACCTCGCCCTTCGTGTTGTAGAGCGCCAGGTTCTCGAGGAACAGCACGGGGTCGTCATCCCGAATGGATGCCATCAGCAGCGCCTTCGCCTCGGCCGGCGTCGACGGCGCGACCACCTTCAGACCCGGCACGAACGCGTAGTACAGCTCGATGTTCTGCGAGTGCGAGGCACCCAGCTGCTGTCCGCCGCCGCCGGGCGTGCGGATGACCATCGGAACGCTCATCTGGCCGCCGAACATGCCGTGGATCTTGGCCGCATGGTTCACGATCTGATCGAGCGCGAGGAGCGAGAAGTTGATCGTCATGATCTCGACGACGGGACGCAGACCGAGCATCGCGGCGCCGATCGCGGCGCCCGTGAAGCCGAGCTCTTCGATCGGGGTGTCGCGCACGCGGCGCTCGCCGAACTCCTTGAGCAGGCCGGCGGTGATCTTGTAGGAGCCGTCGAAGATGCCGATCTCCTCGCCCATCAGCATGACGTTCTCGTCCCGCTGCAGCTCGGAGCGCAGCGTGTCGTGCAGCGCCTGACGGTAGGTCATCTCGGTCATGCGTTCCTCCCCGCGGCGCCGGCCGCGACCGGCAGTGCCGGGAAGAGCGCCTCGCCCGGGTAACGACGTGAATCGTTCGGCACCGGGGTGGCGTAGGTGTAGTCGAAGAGAGTGGATGTCTCGGGTGTCGGAGAATCCGCCGCGAACGCCGCCGCGTCATCCACGATCGCGATCGCCTCGCGGTCGAACTCGGCCACGGCGTCGTCATCGAGAACGCCGGCGTCCTTCAGCTTGGCCGCGAAGGTCTGCACCGGGTCGTTCAGCTTGAGCGCCGCGACGTCCTCGGGGCTGCGGTACTTGGCGGGGTCGACGACGGAGTGGCCGCGCAGGCGCTCGGTCATCACCTCGAGCAGGTAGGGACGGCCGCCGCGGGCCACCTCGACCGCACGCTTCGCGCCGGCCGCGGCTTCCTCGGGGTCGAGTCCGTTCACGCGCGCGGATTCGATGCGGTAGGCCGCACCCCGCTTGTACAGGTCGGGCTCGGCGGACGAGTGGGCGACATCCGTGCCCATGCCCAGGCCGTTGTTGATGATGACGTACACGATCGGGAGGTCCCAGAGACCGGCGAGGTTCAGCGACTCGTGGAATGCGCCGGTGGCGACGGTGCCGTCGCCCATGGTGCACATCACGATGTCGGGCCTGCTCTGGTACTGCAGCGCGAGCGCGGCACCGGTGGCGATCGGCAGCTGGCCGCCGACGATGCCGTATCCGCCGAGCATGCGGTGCGTCACGTCGAACATGTGCATCGATCCGCCCCAGCCCTTGGAGACGCCGTCGACGCGGCCGTAGAGCTCGGCCATCACCTTGCGCGGGTCGATGCCGCGCGCGAGGGCGTAGCCGTGCTCGCGGTAGTTCGTGAACAGGTAGTCGCCGGGGTTCAGCTCGCCGAGCAGACCGGCCACCGCAGCCTCTTCGCCGAGGTTGAGGTGGCAGTAGCCGCCGATCAGCGCCTCGGTGTAGGCGCGCTGTGCGCGCTCCTCGAACCGGCGGATCAGCAGCATCTGCTTGTAGTACGCGGTCAGTCGGGCGCGCTCGGCATCGTCGATCTTGGGCCGACGGGGCGAGCGGGATCCGGCTTTGCCTGCCGTGCGAGTCGACGCGCTCCGCGTCGTCTTCGCCGGAGCGGCCATGGGGTCCTCCTCATTTCGAGGCGTCTTCTGAACGCCATCGATCAGTCAAATGACACTATCGGGTATCATTACCTACAATACTACGCCGTGTGACGGGGATCGGCACGCTGGAATCGTCTTGCGTGGTCGCCGCCGCATCCGGTGCCGCAGGCGGTTCCGCGGGCCGGCCGCGGAGGGATCCGCAGCCGGGAAGAAGTCGAGGGAGAGACCGATGGGCGCTGAACTCGATGAGCCGCGGCGGGGGCGTCCCACGACGGCGCAGCGGGAGGAGCGCCGTCGCCGCATGCTGGACCGCTCGCTGCAGATCTTTCTCGAGCGCGGATACCAGGGGTCGACTCTCGAAGAGCTGGCACGCGCATCCGGGGTCACGAAGCGCACCATCTACACCGACTACGGCGACAAGGAGGGGCTGTTCGCCGCGATGGTGGAGAGCCTGGCCGGCGGCATCAGCCACGAGCCGGGCACCGACGGCGAGACGCTGCAGGCGCTCTCGGCGCGCATCGTGTTCCGCATCCACTCCGACGAGCTGGTGGGGCTGCACCGGCTCGTGATCGCCGAGTCGCCGCGATTCCCGGAACTCGCTCGCACATTCCACGCCCAGACGGACGTGCGGCACATCTCGGCGCTGCGGGCCTACCTCGTTCGCCAATACGGCGAGGATGCCGCTCGGCTCGCGTCCGCGCTCTTCTCGCTGCTGCTCGGCGAACGCCACCGTCAACGGCTGCTCGGCGTGCGCTCGGCGGCGACGCAGGATGAGGCCGAACGGATCGCGGCCGAGGCGATCGCGCAGCTGGGCTTCGCCAGCGGGGAAGCAGCCGCGCCGCCCGCGGACTGAGTGGCGGGCGGCGCGTCAGTTCCGCTGTCACGAAGCGCGACGAGTTGCCTGTGCAGATCGCCGGTTGTGAGAGCGGAGGGTGGCGGCGGCGCACGCGGGCCGCGTCGGAGCGCCTACCGTGGAGGAATGACCCACGATCGGCGGGTGGAGGCAGCCCGCTACCGGCTCGAGAAGCTGGGGAAGGCATCCGGGGACGACCCCGATGATGCCGCCCAGAGCGGGGCAGGCGCCGCCGGCCCGAGTGATCTGCAGCGCGCCGCCTACGTGGAGACGGCCATCCAGCAGGCGATCCGCCGCGGCGAGTTCGACGACCTTCCCGGCGCGCGCAAGCCGCTCGAGGGGCTCGGCCATCCGCATGATCCGGACTGGTGGATACGCCGCAAGATCGAGACCGAACGGTTGACGGGGCTCGGTCCCCCTGCACTCACTCTGCGCGTAGAGAACGTCGAGCTCGACGACCGCCTCGACGCTCTCGTGCGCGAATCGGATGTGCGCGATGCGCTCGAGGACTTCAACCGGCGCGTGGTCGAAGCCCGCAGGCAGCTTCTCGGTGGCCCGCCGGTGGTCACGCCCACTCGCGACATCGACGCCGAGGTGGCGGCCTGGGAAGAGCGCCGCGATCGGCGACGAGCCGCGGAACGGGCGGCCGAGCAGGAGCGGCGGGCCGCAGAGGCGGCCGAGCGAGCCCATCGCCGCCGCTGGTGGCGCAAGTCGCGATAGTCGCGCGATCGGAATGGTGGCGCAAAAAAGGAGGCTTCCGCCTCCCGCATTTCCATTATCCCTCCTCGAGGGGGCCTTGCGGCAAGTGCCCCGGTGTGGTGCAGAATCGCAGGTCGCGCCGCGAATCGAGCCGCCGCGGCTCCCGCGCAGCGATTCCGGCAGAGGGGACCCGCATGACCACCACCCGATTAGCCGCCTTCGACCTTCCGACTCGCCTTCGGCCGAAGGCCGACCCCGCGCTGATCGGCCAGGACGAGGAGCTCTTCGCGGCGCTCGGCGCCGCGCTCGACGAGCAGATCGCCGAGGCGACTGATCGTCTCGCGGCGGCGCGCCGCGTGCCTGACGACCACGACTCGAACAGTGTGGATGCCGCGGGCCAGGCCGCCATGGACCGTGACACCGAGGTGCGTCGCCTCGCGGCACGTCTCCGGCTGCTGCGGAGATTCGGCATCGACCTGTGCCTGGGCCGCATGACGCCTGCCGGCGGCGGCGACCCGCTTTACATCGGGCGCATGGGGCTGACCGACTCTGCGGGGAGGCGACTGCTCGTGGATTGGCGGGCACCGGCATCCGAACCGTTCTTCGCCGCCACACCGGCGCACGCGATGGGTCTCGCCACCCGCCGTCGCTACCAGTGGACGAACCGCCGCATCACGGACTACTGGGACGAGGTGCTCGACGAGCGCGCACTCGAAAGCGGCAGCATCGGCGCCGCGGACGGCGCGGCGCTCGACGACCAGTCCGCGTTCATCGCGAGCCTCGGCGGTAGCCGGTCGCCGCAGATGCGCGATGTGCTCAGCACGATCCAGGCGGATCAAGACGCCATCATCCGGGCGGACTCGCACGGCCCGCTCGTCGTCGACGGGGGTCCAGGCACGGGCAAGACCGTGGTCGCGCTGCATCGGGCGGCCTACCTGCTCTACTCAGAGCCCCGCATCGTCTCCGGCGGTGGTGGGGTGCTTTTCGTCCGTCCGCACCAGGCGTATCTCGACTACGTCGACGACGTGCTGCCCAGCCTCGGCGAGGACAGCGTGCGCATCTGCACGCTGCGCGATCTCGTTCCCGAGGGCGCGGCGGCCGTGGAGGAACGCGACGGGCGGGTGGCTCGGCTGAAGGCATCCCTCGATCCGACGGCGCTTCTCGACGCGGCCGTGCGTCACTACGAGCGGCCGCCGCACGACGGGCTCGTGGTGCAGACGCCGTGGGCCGACGTCGAGCTGGATGTCCGCGCCTGGGCCGAAGCGTTCGACGCTCCGGAGCCTGGCACGCCGCACAACGAGGCGCGCGCGGTCGTGTGGGACACGCTCTTGGAGATCGCGGTGGACCGGATCGTCGCGGAGACCGAGGAGTCCGACGACGAAACGGCCGGTGACGCGGCACCGCACCTCGTGCGCCGCTATTTGGCGCAGGACGACGACGTGAGCGGTGCCTTCGCCCGCGCCTGGCCGCTGCTCGACCCCGCCGGCGTGGTCGGAGACCTGTGGTCGGTGCCGGCGTACCTGGCGCAGTGCGCGCCGCACCTCTCGGGCGACGAGGTGCTCGAGCTGCAGCGAGCGGATGCCCGTGCCTTCACCGTCGCGGATCTTCCGATCCTCGACGCCGCCCGCCACCGCATCGGCGACCCTGAGGCCGTGCGTCGCTCCCGCCGGCGTGCCGCCGCGCTCGCCGCGGAGCGCGAGCAACGTGCGCGCGTCACCGAGGACCTGATCGCCTCCGACGACTCCGAGATGCTGATCATGCGGATGCTCACGGGCCAGGACTTCGAGAACTCTCTGGTCGACGAGTCCCTGCTGTCGTCGGACGCGACCGAGCGAGCCGGGGTGACAGACGCGTCGAGCGCGGCGACCGGAAACGGGTCGCACGCCGACGTCGGCGCGCGGATGATCGCCGAAGCGGAGGCGCTCGCGGGCCCGTTCGCGCACGTGATCGTGGACGAGGCGCAGGAGTTGACCGACGCCGAATGGCAGATGCTGTTGCGGCGTTGTCCGTCGCGCAGTCTCACGATCGTGGGTGATCGCGCGCAGGCGCGACGCGGGTTCTCCGGAACGTGGGCCGAGCGGCTGGGGCGAATCGGGTTGGGCGGGGTGAGGCAGGCATCCCTCGCCGTGAATTACCGCACTCCGCGAGAGGTGATGGCAGTGGCGGAACCGGTGATCCGTGCTGCACTGGCGGATGCGAACGTGCCGACATCCATTCGCAGCAGCGGCATCCCGGTGCAGCACGGCTCGGTCTCCGATCTCGAGGCGATCGTCGCCGACTGGCTGACGGAACAGGGCGAGGGCGTGGCCTGCGTGATCGGCGCACCGGAGTTCGCCGAGCGGCCCCGCGTGCGTTCTCTCACGCCGATCACGGCGAAGGGGCTCGAGTTCGATCTCGTCGTGCTCGTGAACCCGCAGCGGTTCGGCGCTGACGAGGATGTTGTGGGCCCGAGCGTTGGAGGCCAGAGCGCCGGTGTCGAGGGCGCTGATGGGAAGGGCGTCGGCGACGGCGGCATCGAGGGGGCGGTCGACCGCTACGTGGCGATGACGCGTTCGACGCAGCGACTGGTGATCCTGACGTGATGGCCGCCGAGGGCACAAGGCGCGCGAGCGCCGTGACTACGATCCGATGGTGACTTCCTACTTCGAGCGACTCGATGACACGCACTTTCGCGCGACTCCGGCGGTCGGCGGCGCCTGGGATCCGACCGAACAGCACATCGCGCCCGCACTCGGCCTGCTCACGCACACAGTGGAGCGCGCGTTCGCCGGCCGTCTCGCCGACGGTCTGCAGCTCGGGCGGCTCTCGTTCGACATCCTGGGTACGCTGCCGATCGACGTCGTCGAGCTGGAGGCGCACGTGCTGCGTCCGGGACGCACCGTCGAGCTCGTCGAGGCGCGGCTGAGCCACGGCGGGCGGGCGGCCGCCACTCTGCGCGCGTGGCTCATGGCGCGGCACGACACCGAAGACATCGCGGGCGACGCGTTCGACCCGATGCCGTGTGTCGACGAGTTCCCCGAGTGGAACGAGTTCGACATCTGGCCCGGCGAGTTCGTCCACACCGTGGATGCCCGTGGCCGCCGTCTGGCGCCAGGTCGGTTGCAGGGCTGGTTACGTCCGCGGGTGCCGCTGCTGGCCGACGAGCCGATCAGTCCTACGGTTCGGCTGCTGAGCATCCTGGACATCGCGAACGGCATCACGCCGCGTCTGCCCCCGCAAGAGCTGCTGTTCCCGAACATCGACCTCACGGCGCACCTGATCGCGCAACCGCAGGGTGAGTGGCTCGGATTCGACACGACGGTGGCATACGGCGGCACCGGCCTCGGCGTCACGCACACCGTGCTGCACGACGAGCGTGGCGTGATCGGCACGTGCGTGCAGGGGCTGACGGTGCGACCGCGACCACGCTGACCGGCCGCTACGGGGAGGGCGGGCGTAGCCTGGAGGACTTTGCTTCACCCATCCGTCTCCGCACGACCAGGAGGTCGACGTGACCGCACAGTCCGAGCCGCACGATGAATCACACCGCGAACCGCACGGCGAGCCGCACCCTTTCGAGAACTATCCACGGGAGCTGACCGAGCGCCGGGTCGGCGACGAGGACCAGCAGGTCGCCCGCTGGGTCGGCGACGCCGCCCCGCCGGTGGATCCGATCGTCGTCGTCGACCCCGAACCGGGCTGGCCCGACGCGGCCGCGGTCGAGTCCGCGAACATCGCCGACGCGCTCGGCGACCTCGTCGTGCGCATCGAGCACGTCGGATCGACCTCGGTGCCCGGCCTGCCCGCCAAGCCCATCCTCGACATCGACGTGCAGGTGCCTGACAGCTCCGACGAGGATGCCTACGTGCCGGCCCTCACGCGGGCCGGCTATGTGCACGTGCTGCGCGAGCCGTGGTGGAACGGGCACCGGATGCTCGTGCGCGCGGACGGCGGCGTGAACCTGCACGTGTTCCAGGCGGGTTCTCCGGAGCCGCTGCGCCACCTGCTGTTCCGAGACTGGTTGCGCACGCACGACGCCGACCGTGATCTGTACGCGGCGGCGAAGCGCCGCCTCGCGGTCGAGACGGCCGACGACCCGGATTCGTACAACCTCGACAAGAACGCCGTCATCGACGACATCTACACGCGCATCTTCAGCGCCCCGCCGAGCTCGCACCCGGCGTGGCCGGAGGGAGGCTACAGCGGATTGTGACGGAATCGCCCGGTCCGTGCGGTCTGGCGAATATCGCGTGGCGCCACAATGGCGGCGTGAGCGATGACGACGAGTACACGGGCTCCCACCATCGTCCCGGACGCAAGGGTGCGCGCGCGGATCGTCGCAGACAGAGCAAGGGGCGCATGGAGGCTCTCAGCGACGGAGTCTTCGCCGTCGCGATCACACTGCTCGCGCTGGACCTCGCCATTCCGCTCACGCACCGCACATCGAGCGACCTGATCGGGGCGTTGCTTCGCGAATGGCCCGGCTACCTGGCGTACCTCGTCAGCTTCGCCACGATCGGCGTGATCTGGCTCGGACACAGCGGCATGACCGAGTATCTGGACCGCGTGGATCCGGTCTTCCAGCGCCTCAACCTTCTGCTGCTCCTGTTCGTGTGCGTGCTGCCGTTCACGACAGGTCTTCTCTCCGAGTTCATCAATGAGAAGGGCGAAGATGCGGAGCGAGTGGCGACCGTCACGTACGGCGTCATGCTGCTGCTCTGCTCGGTGCAGCTGTCGGTGGTGTGGCGCTATGCCGTCAAGGCGAAACTCGTCGAGCCGAACCTCGACGACGACGAGATCACCCTGCTGAGCAGCCGGCTCACGCCGGGGCTCGGCGGATACGTGATCTTGATCCTGCTCGGACTCGTGTACCCGAAGGCGGCGGTGTTCGGCTACCTCATCGTCGCGGTGCTTCTCCTGCTTCCGTTCCGGGTTCCGGGAATCGGGCGCGCCGCGCGTCGTGAGCGGCGAGCAGCCCGCCGTCGTTGACAGCGTCGCTGATCCGGCGTCGTCCTATCGGCGCGGAACGCGTTCCTCGATCAGACGGTTGCGGGACCCGAGGATGCCGAACACCACCTGCGCGACGACCACCGCGAGAAGCACGGTGAGCGACAGCATCCACCCGCCGGTCGCGTCGTGCAGCACGCTGATCACGATGGGGCCGGTCGCCGCGAGCAGGTAGCCGATCGACTGCGCCATACCGGAGAGCGCTGCGGACTGACCGTGGTGATGCGTGCGCAGGCCGAGCAGAGCGAGCGCGAGCACGATCGATGCGCCTGAGCCGATGCCGATCGAGGAGATCCAGACCAGGCCGAACGACGGCAATGTCAGCTGACCGAGGATGCCGATGAACATCAACGCACTGATCGCGATCGCGATCGCGCGCTGATCGCGGAGGCGGCTGATGGTCGCCGCGCAGAGCAGCGTGCCGAGCAGCCCGAACATCTGATACGCGACCTGGTGCCAGCCGGCCACGGCGGCCGAGACTCCTGTGGACTGCTCCACCTGCGGCCACCATGTGACGACCGTGTAGTAGATGGTCGACTGCAGTCCCATGAAGAGCGTCACCTGCCAGGCGAGCGCTGCACCCCACGGTGACCGGAACCGGCGACCGGGCGCAGTCGGCGCCGCCGCGCTGCCGTCGTCCGGAGCCTTGGATGCCTGCCTCGATCCGGGCGCGTTCGATGCGGTCCGCGGCCCCGGCCCGAACCGCAGCTGCGGCAGGAACACCGCGAACGCGATCAGCGCCAGCCCGGCCCAGATACCCAGCGACAGGCGCCAGCCGTGGCCATCGGCGCCGGCGATCGGAACGGCGACGCCCGCCGCCACCGCCGCCAGGCCGGTCTGCACGGCCGAGTACGTGCCGGTGACGGATCCGACCCGCGCCGGATAGTCCCGCTTCACGAGGGCCGGCAGCAGCACGTTGAGCACGGCGATCGCCAGACCGAGCAGCGCCGTGCCGGTCCAGAGCAGCCACATGCCGGGCAACGAGCGGGCGATGATGCCGACCGCGAGCACGATGAGCGCGCCGCCGAGCGTGCGCTCGAGACCGAAACGCGACGACAGCAGGGGTGCCACGGGCGAGAAGACTCCGAAGGCCACCAACGGAATGGAGATCAGCACCGACGCGGTGACCGCATTGATGCCGAGGTCCGCCCGAATGTCACCCAGCACCGGCCCGACCGACGTGATGGCGGTGCGCAGGTTGGCGGCGATCAGCAGCAGCCCGATGAAGAGGAGGCCGCCGCGCAGCATGCCGGAGGCGTTCGCACGCACGGGAGCGGTGGGCGGCACGATTCCTCGTTTCTGTTCGTGGACCCTACCGAGGCTAAACGGTCTGCGTGTCGACCTTGCCTCGGACCCCGCCCCGAGTTCCTGAGCGAGCGAAGCGAGTCGAAGGGGATCCGGCGGCGAACCGCCCTTCGACTCCGCGCTTCGCGCTCCGCTCAGGGAGCTCGCGTTCTACGCGAGCACGTCGGCCGCGCGACGTGCCGCGACCGCGGCCTCCGCCGAGTCCACGTCGCGCACCGCGCCGGTGTCCGCCGAGGTCGCCATCAGTGCATAGGCGCGCAGCGCGGCCGAGACCACGCGCTCGCGGCCCTGCGGGCGGTAGCCGTCGCCGGCCACGAGGGCGAGGCGGCGCTCCTCGAGAACGTCGGCCGGGACATCCAACGCGATCGAGCGCGACGGGATGTCGATCGCGATCGTGTCGCCGTCCTGCACCAGGGCGATGGTGCCGCCGGCGGCCGCCTCGGGGGCCACGTGGCCGATCGAGAGGCCCGACGTGCCGCCGGAGAACCGGCCGTCGGTGATCAGTGCGCACGCCTTGCCGAGGCCGCGACCCTTCAGGAACGACGTCGGATACAGCATCTCCTGCATGCCGGGGCCACCGCGCGGGCCCTCGTAGCGGATGACGACGACGTCGCCCTCCTTGACCTTCTTGTTCAGGATGCCGTCGCACGCGGCCTCCTGGGAGTCGAAGACGACCGCGGGGCCGGTGAACTTCAGGATGGATGCGTCCACTCCCGCGGTCTTGACCACGCAGCCGTTCTCGGCGAGGTTGCCGCGCAGCACGGCCAGGCCGCCGTCCACGGTGTAAGCGTGCTCCTTGTCGCGGATGCAGCCGTTCGTGGCGTCCGTGTCGAGCGCGGCCCAGCGCTCCGACTGCGAGAACGCGGTCGACGAGCGCTTGCCGCCCGGCGCGGCGTGCCACAGTTCGAGCGATTCCTCGGAGGCCATTCCGCTGCGCACGTCCCAGGCGTCGAGCCACGCGGCCAGCGAGGGCGAGTGCACGGAATGCACGCCTTCGTCGAGCAGCCCGCCACGGCGCAGCTCGCCGAGAATGGCCGGGATGCCGCCGGCGCGGTGCACATCCTCCATGTAGTACGTGCGGTCGTGGGCGATGTTCGGCGCGATCTTCGCCAGGCACGGCACGCGTCGGGACAGCGCGTCGATGTCGGTGAGACCGAAGTCGACGCCGGCTTCGTGCGCGGCGGCGAGCAGGTGCAGGATCGTGTTCGTCGAGCCGCCCATGGCGATGTCGAGTGCCATCGCGTTGCCGAACGCCGCCGGCGTGGCGACGTTGCGCGGCAGCACGGAGGCGTCGTCTTCGTCGTAGTAGCGGTGCGCGATCCGCACCGCGAGCGCGCCGGCGTTCTCGTACAGCGCGCGGCGCGCGGTGTGCGTGGCGAGCGTAGAGCCGTTGCCCGGCAGGGCGAGACCCATGGCTTCGACGAGGCAGTTCATCGAGTTGGCGGTGAACATGCCTGAGCACGAGCCGCAGGTCGGACAGGCGGATTCCTCGATGCGCAGCAGGTCGGCATCCGAGACGCCGTCGTTCGCCGCCTCGCTGATGGCGTCGATGAGGTCGAGTGTGCGCACGGAGCCGTCGACCAGAATGGCGCGACCGGACTCCATCGGGCCACCCGAGACGAAGACCGTCGGGATGTTCAGGCGCAGCGCGGCCAGGAGCATCCCGGGCGTGATCTTGTCGCAGTTCGAGATGCAGACCAGAGCGTCGGCGCAGTGCGCGTTGACCATGTATTCGACGGAGTCGGCGATGAGGTCGCGCGACGGCAGCGAGTAGAGCATGCCGTTGTGGCCCATGGCGATGCCGTCGTCGACGGCGATCGTGTTGAACTCGCGAGCGATGCCGCCGGCCTGCTTGATCGCCTCGCTGACGATGCGGCCGACGGGCTGCAGGTGGGTGTGGCCGGGAACGAACTCCGTGAAGCTGTTGGCGACGGCGATGATCGGCTTGCCGAAGTCGCCGGCGTCGACGCCGGAGGCGCGCATCAGGGCGCGGGCTCCAGCCATGTTGCGGCCATGGGTGACTGTGCGAGAACGGAGTGCGGGCATGTCTACAGCATGCGGATGCCGCCGGCCGAGCAGAAGACGGCGCTCATGCTAGTAGTGGGGGTACTAGCGTTGTGTCGTGGTGAAAAGCGGGTCGGCGGCGAGCGCTGACGCTGGCGACCCCGCGTCCGCGAGCCGCACCGAGCTCGGCGCCTTCCTGCGCGCCCGCCGCGCGAACCTGACCCGGGCGGATGCCGGTCTTCCGTCGATCAACCGGGGTCGCACATCCGGTCTGCGCCGCGAAGAGGTCTCGTTCCTCAGCGGGGTGAGCGTCACCTGGTACACGTGGCTCGAGCAGGGGCGCGACATCCATCCGTCCCGTCAGGTTCTGGATGCGCTCGCCCGTACCCTGCGCCTCACCGTCAGCGAACACGGTTACCTGCTCTCGCTCGCGGGGTATGCGCCCGCACCCGTGACCGCTCCGGCGCCCGTCGCGGTGGCGCCGCCGCAGGTGCAGCGTCTCATGGATGCCCTCGCCGGGTCTCCCGCGTTCACGCTCACCGCCGACTGGCGCATCGCCGGCTGGAACTCCGCCTACCAGGCGCTGTACCCCGGCGTCGCAACGGTGCCCGCCGAGGACCGCAACCTGCTCTGGCTCGTCTTCACCGACCCCTATGTGCATGAGTTGTTGCCCGACTGGGAGATCACCAGCAGCCGGTTCGCGGCGGAGTTCCGCGCCGAAGCGGGGCCGCGGCTCGGCGACCCCGATTATCTGTCGCTCATCGCGCGCCTCGAAGAGGCCAGCGGGCCATTCCGCAACGTGTGGGCGTCGCGCGACATCGAGGGTTTCGTGTCTCGGGAGCGGACGTTCCGGCATCCCGAAGCCGGTCTGCTCACCGTCGAGCATCACCAGCTCGTCCCGTCGGACCACCCCGACCTCCATATGGTCATCTACACGCCCTCGGCTGGTACGGACACCGCGGACCGGCTCGCACGGCTACTGGCGGGAGCCGGTGCGGTAGACGGGGCGACGGCCGGCGCAGCGATCTTGTCCGGGACCGATGTCGCGGCGTCGACATCGCGGAGTGCGGCGGAGCCGGAAACCTGATGGATGCTCGCGGCACCGGCACCGGCACCGGCACCGGCACCGGCACGGGCACCGGCACGATCGTCGCGCGCCTGCGCGCCGCCGGGTGCGTCTTCGCCGAGGAGGAGGCGCAGCTGTTCGTCGCGGAGGCGCACGATGCCGAGGAACTCGAGCAGTTCCTTGCGCGACGCGTGGCCGGGGAGCCCGTCGAGTACATCCTCGGATGGGCTCAGTTCCGAGGGTTGCGGGTGGTCGTGGCGCCCGGGGTGTTCGTGCCGCGACTGCGCACCGGAATCGTGGTGCGCGAGGCGCTCCGGGTTCTGCCGGCGGTGCCACGGGAGGGTGCGGCTTCAGCGCCGGGCACCTTCCATGGGTCGGGTCGCTCGCCGGATGCGGGCGGCGTGGGCTCGTTCCTCGACTCGCCGACGCCGGTCGTGCTCGACCTCTGCTGCGGTGCCGGAGCGATCGGCGCGGCGATCCTGGCTGCCCGGCCGGACACCGAAGTGCACGCCGTCGACATCGACCCCGCGGCGACGAAGTGTGCGCGACGCACCCTGGATGCCGTGTGGTCCGGCCGTCCGAGCGCGTACGCCGAGCCGACCCCGTTCGCGGTCACGGGCAGCGCCGCCCCGGGTGGTGCGGACCTGGGTGGTGCGGACCCGGGTGGTGCGGGTCTGGGTGGTGCGGACCCGGGGGGTGCGGACCCGGGGGGTGCGGACCCGGGTGGTGCGGAGTCGGGCAGTGCGAACCTGGGTGCGGATCCGGGCAGTGCGGACCTGGCAGGCACGGGCTCGCCCGATGCGTGTCGACCTGATGCCGCTTCTTCGAGAGCCGTCACCGTCCCGCACGTGCACACCGGCGACCTCTATGCGCCGTTGCCCGCGTCATTGCGCGGTCGTGTCGACGTGATCACGGCGAACGCGCCGTATGTGCCGACCGAGGACATCCGTCTGATGCCGCCCGAGGCGCGCGAGCACGAGGCGCTCGCCGCTCTCGACGGCGGCTCCGACGGCCTCGACCTGCAGCGAAGGGTCGCCGAGGGCGCCGCGGAATGGCTCGCGGCGGGCGGGCACGTGATCATCGAGACGAGCAGGCGGCAGGCGGTGGCGACCGCGGGCATCCTCGAGGCGGCCGGCTTCGCTGCCGTGATCGTGCGGGATGACGAAGTGGACGGCACCGCTGTGGTGGCCACGGCGGGCGGCGTCACGGGCCGCTGACGCCTCCGGGGCGCACGGCGGCTTCCGCCATGCCGTGGATTCCGCCATGCAGCGGCTGGCACCACGGTGGAGCCGTCGCTGGTCGCGCCGCCGCCGGTCGAGCCGGTCGCTGGTCGGTCCGTCGCCGGTCGCGCCGGTCGCTGGTCGGTCCGCCGCCGGTGGAGCCGTCGCTGGTCGCGCCGTCGCCGGTCGCGCCGTCGCCGGTCGAGTCGTCACTATTTCAGGCTCAGCGGCGTCAGATCGATATATCCGCGTTCTGACGCTCTGTGGCCTGAGTTAGTAACAATGAGACCCGTTGTGCAGCGACCCGGAGAGCCCGACCCGCTGTGGCCTGAGTTGGCAACAATGAGACCCGTTGTGCAGCGACCCTGACAGCCTGACCCGCTGTGGCCTGAGTTAGTAACAGTGAGACCGTTGTGCAGCGCCCCTGAGAGCACCGCTCAGGTGCCCCGAACGGACTCTCAACCGCGGCGGATAGAATCGAGGCGGTTCCGGCA
Organism: Humibacter albus DSM 18994; assembly: GCF_000421825.1. Lineage (GTDB taxonomy): Bacteria > Actinomycetota > Actinomycetes > Actinomycetales > Microbacteriaceae > Humibacter > Humibacter albus. The sequence goes on along the minus strand of NZ_ATXT01000016.1, from coordinate 358,787 downwards.
TCCGGCTGTTCCCCGCGTGCCGAATCGAGCGCCGGACCCGAAGACCCTCGCACGAAAGAAGCCCCGTGAGTACAGCCGCGCCTGAGCGCGCCAGCGCCGATCGCTATTGGATCGCCGCCTTCGTGCGCGCGATCGTCGCGCTCGTCGCCGGCGGGTTCATCACGTTCGATCCCGAGCATTCATCGCGAGTCGGTCTGCTCGTCTTCGGCGGCTACGCGCTCGTTGAGGGCATCGTGGTCGGCGTCAGCGGCCTGCTGCTGAAAGACGCGCTCACCAAGTGGCTCTTCGTCGCACAGGGCGCACTCGGCGTGGTCATGGGCGTCGCCGCGCTGGTGCTGAACGGTGCCGGACTCGGTGTCCTTCTCTACGGCGTGAGCGTCTGGGCATTGCTCACCGGGTTCGCCGAGCTGTACTGCGGCGTGCGCGGCCGCCGCCGCGCGGAGCAGTCTCGCGACTGGATGGTCATCGGCGGGCTGACCGTGATCCTCGCCATCGTCTACCTGCTCATCCCCTCCGACGCGCTCCTGACCGTCGGTCTGTTCGGCGCCTACGCCGTCATCGTCGGCGTCTACGTGGGGATCGGGGCCTTCACCCTCAAGTTCGGCCTGGCGCACGAAAACGCCGTCGACGAGAACACGGACGAGAACGCATCGGAGAGACACGCGTGAGCGACGACAAGAAGACGCCCGAGGGGCGCACACCCAGCCTGCGAGACCGCATGCGTCCTGCGGAGTTCGTCGGGATGTCTGCGGTTCTGGCGCTGTTCGTCGGCCTGATCGTGCTGCTGTCCACGCGCGAGCCGCTGTTGGCCCTCGTGTTCTTCGGCGTCGCGTTCATCGTGACGCTCGTGGTGATCGCGCTTTTCGTGCTCGGATCCAAGCCCGACGAGGACGAGCGACAGGATCTCGCGGAGCAGAACCACGAGCATCCTGAACTTCCGGATGCCGGTGCTCACCGCCCGACGGACGGCCCCACCGCCGACGGGTCGGGCCCCACGGCCCCGCGTAATCCGCACGACTGACGCCCAGACGGCGCCGGATTGCTACGCGCCGTACGCATAACCCGCGGCGCGCGTGGCGTGCTGTGCGCCTGACGTGCTGTGGCGCGTGACGTGTCGCACGGCTGGCGCCCCGACGCGTGACGCGCCGCGTAATTGTCGCATCGTCGCGAAAACAGCAACGATCGCGGGTTCGCGGCGAGAACAGCAGAGACGCTGCTGTTCTCAGCCGACCTTGCTGTTTTCGCCGCCGTCTGCCGCACCCGGGTCTGCGGCCGAAGGGCCCGCCGCACTACCCCAACCGGTCGACCAGCTGCGGCGCGAGCCCGACGTATCCCGCGGGAGTCAGCGCGAGCAGACGGGCCTTGGCGCCCTCGCCGATGTCCAGCGTTCGGATGAACTCGGCCAGTCCCTCGCGGTCGACCCGCTTGCCGCGTGTCAGCTCCTTCAGCAGCGCGTACGGATCGCTGATCGAGGAGCGTCCGGCGGTGACCTCGGCGCGGATCACCGTCTGGATGGCCTCGCCGAGAACCTCCCAGTTGGTCTCGAGATCGCGAGTGAGGGCATCCTCGTCGAGCGCGATCTCGGTCAGGCCCCGCTGGATGTTGTCGAGCGCGAGCAGCGAATGCCCGAGCCCGACGCCGATGTTGCGCTGCGTCGTCGAGTCGGTGAGGTCGCGCTGCATGCGGCTCGTGACGAGCGTGGAGGCGAGCGAGTCGAGCACCGCGCACGACAGCTCGAGGTTCGCCTCGGCGTTCTCGAACCGAATGGGGTTGATCTTGTGCGGCATGGTCGACGAGCCGGTGGCACCGGCCTGCGGGATCTGACGGAAGTAGCCGAGCGAGATGTAGGTCCAGACATCCGTGGCGAGGTTGTGCAGCACGCGGTTCGCATGCGCCACGCGGCCGTAGAGCTCTGCCTGCCAGTCGTGCGACTCGATCTGCGTGGTCAGGGGATTCCAGGTGAGGCCGAGCGACGTGACGAACTCTTCAGAGATCGAGGGCCAGTCGGCGCTCGGATCGGCCACTGCGTGCGCCGAGAACGTTCCTGTCGCACCGCTGAACTTTCCGAGGTACTCGCCGGCGGCGATCTGCCCGGCGATGCGCTGCAGGCGGTACACGAACACCGCGAACTCCTTGCCCATCGTCGTGGGCGTCGCGGGCTGGCCGTGCGTGTGGGCGAGCATGGAGGCATCCCGCATCTCCAGTGACCTGGCGTGCAGGGCGTCGACCACGGAGTTCAGCTTCGGCAGCCAGATCTGCGACACCGCGGACTTCACCGTGAGCGCGTAGGAGAGATTGTTGATGTCCTCGCTCGTGCACGCGAAATGCGTGAGCTCGGCGATGGCATCCAGGCCGAGCTCGCGCAGCTTCTCGCGCACCAGGTATTCGACGGCCTTCACGTCGTGCCGGGTGGTGGCCTCGAGCGTCGCGAGCCGGTCGATCTCGTCCTGACCGAAGTCGGTGACGAGGGCACGCAGAGCGGATGCCTGTGCCTCGCTGAGCGGTTCGCTCCCGAACATGCGGTGCGAGGTCAGATATAGCAGCCATTCGACTTCGACCTGCACGCGGGCACGGTTCAGGCCGGCCTCGGAGAGGTAGTCGCCGAGCGCGGAGACGGCGACGCGGTAGCGGCCGTCGAGCGGGCTGAGCGGCTGGGGAGGAAGAGAAGTCATGGTCGTCCTTGCTGAGGGGTCGGCGTGCGCAACGCGGGCGCGAGCTGGTCGAGAAGAGCGCGGTCGGCGCGCTCGATCATTCCCAGCACTGCCGCGAAGAAGCTGTGGTCGGAGTAGTAGGGGTCAGGCACATCCAGGGAATCGGATCGAGGACTCTCGAAGCTGCGCAGCAACTGCACCTTGCTGCGGTCGAGGTCGTTCGTGGCCCAGTTCTTGAGGATGCGGAAATGGCTGCGGTCGAGCGCCACGACGAGATCAAGGTCGGCGAACGACTCCGGATCGAACTGCCGGGCGCGGTGCAGCGATCCGTCATACCCGTGCGCAGCCATGGCGTCGATCGCCCGCGGATCGGCCTGCTCCCCGACATGCCAATCGCCGGTGCCGGCCGACGAGACCTGCACCCGGTCGGCGACGCCGGCCTGCTCGGCCAGCTCGCGGAAGACGACCTCGGCCATCGGCGAGCGGCAGATGTTGCCGCTGCACACGAAGCACAGTCGGAAGCGCGGCGCCACAGGCGTCGGCTCATTCGGATCCACGACGTGCTCGTCAAGGGACTCGGCCTGCGGCGACTGCGCCCGAATCGGGTCCGGCGCGAAGCTCATGCCTCCATTGTGCTGCAGGTGAGGGATGCCTCGCGCATCGCTCCTTGTCGTCCCCACGTCTGTGAGACGCCGAGTTCTCCCCGATGTGCCGCATCGCCGGCATCCGGGCCCGGCGATCCGACCAGGCTGGAGGAAACGAGGCCGGAACACCCCGACGCGCAGGCGGAGCCGGGCAGAAGAGGAGGTGGTCGTCTGAACCCGACATCGCTCGCCGCCGCGCAGTCGGCGGTGGACTACGCGCGCACGGAGCTTGCGGCGAACATCGCCCAGCTGCCCGATGCTGACGCCCTCGAGTGGCGCTCCGAAGCACAGCGCCGGTTCCGCACTCGAGTCGACGAGCTTCGCCGGAGCATGCGGGATGCCCTCACCACGCTCGAACTCACCGCCGACGCTCTCGACGTGGCGGCTCGCGCTGCCGCACTGGCAGCGACGTCGGCGGGCACTGCGTCGGGAACGACCGCATCACGAGGAGGGAGAGGCTTCCGCGATGGGTAGCGGTATCACGATCACCGGCGGAAGCACGCGGGTGTCGTCAGAGGCGCTGCGTGCGGCACGGGCGACGCTGGCGGCGATCGGCAATGAGCTCGACGACGTCGACCATGCGCTGCGCCCCGCGCTCGCGCTGGCCACCGGAGCCGGAGCGTCCACGCTCACGTCAGTGGGGATGGCCTCCTCGGGGATGGGTTCCTCGGTGACCGCCTCAGCGGGGATGGCTGCGACCGGGATGCCGGCCGGAAGCGCCTCCGAAACGGTCGGGTCCACCGGACCGGCTGCAGCGAGGCTCGCGAACGCGGCCGCCCACGGCATCCGAACAGCGGCGGCCGACTCCCACAGGCTCGCCGACGAGCTCGGCACGGCCGCCGACCTCTACGACGACGCCGATCGTCGCGCCGGCGCCGGCATCGCCGACCTCTCCACGATCAGCGGCTGGGCACTGGGCACACTGGCGCCGCTGATGGCAGCCATCGGAATCGCCTCGCTGCCGAGTCTGCTGCTGGCGCTCACCACGCTGTTCGCGGCCGGACGCCAAGCTCCGCAGGCTGCTCGCGTCGTGCTGTCCGGCCTCGGTGAGCTTGCCGAGTCACGCGCCTTTCTGCTGCGTGATCCGCGCGTCGTCTCGCTCATCCGGTTCGCCGTCTCGGCCGCCGACGACGCGATGCTGGGCGCCCTCGGCCTTCCGCTCAACCTCGTCGCATCCGTCGACGACAGAGGTGACGGCGCGTTCGGGCTGCACGGCGCCGCCACGCTGGTCGTTGGCGCCGGCGCGGCGCTCGGTCTGCTGAAGGACACCCCCGTGCACGTGCGCCGCGCCTCGTCGGCAGCCGTGGCACCGCCGACGGGTTTCGCGGACCTCGCGGCACGCGTTCCTCCGACGCGGGCCGACGCGCCGCAGGTGCGTGTGGAGCGTTATTCGGATGCGGCCGGCGAATCGACCTACATCGTCTACGTCGGCGGCACGGTCGACACGAGTCCGGTCGCCACCGGCGAGCCCTTCGACATCACGAGCGACCTCATCGGCGTGGCGCAGGGTGATCCGGCATCCCTGCGCACCACCGAAGAAGCGATGGCGCAGGCCGGGGTGAAGCCGGGCGACACCGTGATCCCGGTCGGCTACTCCCAGGGCGGCATCGTGGCGACGAGCATTGCGACGTCGGGCGACTACGACATTCCAGCACTCGTGACCTTCGGGTCACCGACTGCCGGCATCGATGTCGCCGACGGCACCGTCGACGTGGCGGTCGAGCACACCGACGACCTCGTACCGGCGCTCGGCGGAGAGCCCCGGGCCGACGACGCGCACGGCGGCGACCGCATCGTCGTCACGCGTCAGACGTTCACAGGCGAGATTCCGGCAGGTTCCTCTCCGATCGATGCTCACCTGATGAAGGAGTACGCGCTCACGGCGCAGAAGATGGATGCCTCGAGCGACGCCCGCCTGTCCGCTGCGTTGGCAACCCTCCCGCACGGTGGCGCCGGCGACGCCGGGCTCTATCAGGGGACCCGGGTGCATCTCGCCGGACCGAACGTGCCGCACGCGAGCGGCGGTGGTGGAGCGTGGTGAGGCGACGGAGCGGAACGCTCAGACGCGCCGCATCTGCTGCGGCGGCTGCGTTACCGCCGCAGCGCGGGCCGGAAGATGAGGCCCAGCAGCCAGCTGATGATCGCCAGGATGAGCGCCGCCCAGACACCGGCCCAGAAGCCGTCGACGTGCAGCCCGAAGCCCATGGCGTCGCTGATCCACGACACGATCAGCAGCAGCAGCCCGTTCACGATCAGCGAGATGAGACCGAGCGTCAGTATGTACAGCGGCAGTGCGACGATGCGCAGCACCGTGCCGACGATGCCGTTGACGAGTCCGAAGATGAGCGCGATCAGCAGATAGGTCAGAATCAGCGAGAACGTGCCGTTCGACGGGTCGTACGACTCCACCGTCACGCCGGCGACGATCAGAGTGGTCACCCAGAGCGCGAACGCGTTGATGATCAGCTTCAGCAGAAACTTCATCCCCACAGTGTTCCAGGACGGGGGCCGCCGGGAAAGGGGTGCGCACAGCGGGTTGCGGCACAGCGTGTTGCGGCTCGGCTCGTTTTCGGCACAGCTCGTTTTCGGCACAGCTCGGCACAGCTCGTTTTCGGCTCGGGGAATACCGCCGCGGGTAAGTTGTCGGTGTGGATCCCCAGAACGTCGAACGGGTGCTGTTGCGCCCGGAGATCGCCGGCCTCGCCGCCTACGCGCAGGGCCGGGTGCCCGCTGAAGACGGATTCAAGCTGTCGAGCAACGAGAACCCGTTCCACCCGTTGCCCGGGGTGTTGGATGCCGTCCGCGCGAAGACCGCGCTGAACCGGTATCCCGACGGTGCGGCTCTCGCTCTGCGCGACCGCCTCGCCGAGCGATTCGGCGTCGGCACAGCAGAGGTGCACCTGGGCGCCGGATCCGTGGCGCTCCTGGCGCAATTGATCAGCGCGGCCGCCGGTCCCGGCGACGAGGTTCTCTACGCGTGGCGATCCTTCGAGGCGTATCCCGGTCTCGTGACGGTGGCCGGGGCATCCAGCGTCACGGTTCCGCTGCTTCCCGACGCGCGGCACGACCTCGACGGCATGGTCGCCGCGATCACCGATCGCACCCGCGCCATCATCGTCTGCACGCCGAACAACCCGACGGGGCCTATCGTCACCGCCGCGGAGTTCGAACGGTTCATGGAGCAGGTGCCCTCCGACCGGCTCGTGCTGCTCGACGAGGCGTACGTGGAATTCGTCACCGACCCGGGCCACGTGGACGGCCGTGCGCTCATCGGCAGATATCCGAACCTCATCGTGCTCCGCACATTTTCCAAGGCATACGGCCTGGCCGGTCTGCGCATCGGCTACGCGGTCGGGCCCGAGCGGCTGCTGAACGCGGCGCGCGCGACGGCCATCCCGATGAGCGTGACCGATACGGCGCAGGCGGCGGCACTGGCATCCCTGGAACGCGAGGACGAACTGCTCGAACGTGTCGCGGTCATCGCGGAGCGCCGCGGCCGACTGCGCGACGGGCTGCTGGCGCAGGGCTGGGACGTTCCGCAGGCGCAGGGCAACTTCGTGTGGCTGCCGACGGGCGAGCACACGCCGTACTGCGCCGACGTGTTCTTCGACGCCGGACTGGCGGTGCGCGGGTTCGCGCCATATGGCATCCGCGTGGGGGTGGGCGAAGAGGAGTCTGTGGATGCTGTTCTAAAGACCGCGGAAACCCTTGTCGAGACACTACGGAAATTGCCCGCAGGTGAGCGGTTAGGTTAGTGAGGATGTCTGCAACGAACGACCGATTCGCGTCATCGACGGGACTCTCCTCCGCGACGGTGCAGGTGCTGACCGACGACGGTCGATTCGAACCGACGGATGCCGCGACCGAGTTCCTGCCGTACCTCGAAAAGCTGACCGACGACGACTACTCGCGCTTCTACCGTGAGATGGTGCGCGTGCGCAGCTTCGACACCGAGGCCACCAACCTACAGCGCCAGGGACAGCTCGCCCTGTGGCCGCCGAGCAGCGGACAGGAGGCCGCCCAGGTCGGATCCGCCTGCGCTGCGGCGCCTCAGGACACGATCTTCCCGTCGTATCGCGAGCACGCCGTGGCCACCATCCGCGGCGTCGACCCGCTCGACATCATTCGCGTCATGCGCGGCGTGACCAACAGCGGCTGGAACCCCACCGACCCGAAGAACGGCAACGTGCGGGTCTACACGCTCGTGCTCGGAACGCAGGCGCTGCACGCCACCGGCTACGCCATGGGCATCGACCTCGACCGGACGAATCCCGCTGCCCCCCTCGACCGGACGAGCCCGGCTGCGGTCAGCGTGCACGGCGGTGTCGGCAACGCAGAGCCGGATGCCTCCGCCCGCGAAGCCGTCATGGTCTATTTCGGCGACGGCGCCAGCTCCGAGGGCCAGGTCAGCGAGGCGTTCGTCTTCGCCAGCAGCTTCCAGACCCCGCAGGTGTTCTTCCTGCAGAACAACCAGTGGGCCATCTCGGTGCCGGTGAAGACGCAGTCCCGTGCGCCGCTCTACCTCCGCGCGGGCGGCTTCGGAATGCCCGGCATCCAGGTGGACGGCAACGACGTGCTGGCCAGCTACATCGTGTCGGCCAAACAGTTGGATGCCGCGCGCGGCGGCCGCGGTCCGAGCCTCATCGAGGCGGTCACCTATCGCATGGGCGCGCACACCACGAGCGACGACCCGACCCGCTACCGCACTTCCGACGAGGATGAGCACTGGCGCGGCCGCGACCCGATCGCCCGCATGCGCACGTTCCTGTCGTCCCGCGGTGTCGGCGACGAGTGGTTCGATTCCATCGACGAGGAGGCGGCCGACTATGCCGCAGACATCCGCCGTCGCACGCTGGAACTGGTCGCGCCCACCGCAGAGTTGATCTTCGAGCACGTCTACTCCGAGCCGCACGCCGGCCTCGTGGAGCAGCAGGCGTGGCTGGAGCGCTACGAGAAGTCGTTCGAGGCGGAGGTCGGTACGGCCGCCGGCACGGCTGGTGCCGCCACGACGCAGGGGGCGGGAGCATGACCGACGTGACGACCGCGCAGCAGGCGGGTCGGACATCCGCTCGCACGCCGTTCCGCACCGGGACCGCGAGCCTGCCGATGGCGAAGGCGCTGAACGCCGGGCTGCGCCAGGCGCTCGCCGACGACCCGCGCGTGCTGCTCATGGGCGAAGACATCGGTGCTCTCGGCGGCGTGTTCCGCATCACCGAGGGCCTGCAGGACGAGTTCGGCGCGCGGCGCGTGATCGACACCCCGCTCGCCGAGGCGGGCATCGTGGGCACCGCCATCGGCCTGGCCATGCGCGGGTACCGGCCGGTGTGCGAGATCCAGTTCGACGGATTCGTGTTCCCCGCGTTCGACCAGATCACCACCCAGCTGGCCAAGATCACCGCGCGGCACGAAGGCGCGTTGCGCATGCCGGTGGTCATCCGAATCCCGTACGGCGGCCACATCGGTGCCGTCGAACACCACCAGGAGAGCCCCGAGGCGTACTTCGCGCACACTCCCGGACTGCGGGTCGTGAGCCCGTCCACGCCGAACGACGCGTACTGGATGATTCAGGATGCCATCGCCTCCGACGACCCGGTCGTCTTCCTCGAGCCGAAGAGCCGGTACTGGCCGAAGGGCGAGGTCGACTTCGAGACCGGCGCCGTGCCGCTGCACGCCAGCCGCGTGGTGCGCACCGGAACGGATGTCACGGTGGTCGGCCACGGCGCCATGGTCAGCGTGCTGTTGCGCGCGGCCGAGATCGCGGCGGAGGAGGGCACGAGCGTCGAGGTCGTCGACCTGCGCTCGCTGTCGCCCATCGACTTCGGCCCGCTGCTCGGGTCCGTGCGCAAGACCGGCCGCCTCGTCGTCGCGCAGGAGGCCCAGGGGTTCGTGAGCGTTGGCAGCGAGGTGGCGGCCACCATCGCCGAGAAGGCGTTCTACTCACTCGAGGCCCCGGTGCTGCGCGTCGCCGGCTTCGACACCCCCTTCCCGCCCGCCAAGCTCGAAGACCTCTATCTGCCCGACGCGGACCGCGTGCTCGAGGCGGTCGACAGGGCGCTGGCGTACTGATGCCTTCCCGTCCGGTCGTCGTGATCGACGCGAGGGCTCGCACCTGATCCGTTCACAGACCTGATCCACCCACCGACTTCAGCCCGCAACGCGAGGAGTGCCATGACCGAGTCCGAGTTCCTGCTGCCGGACGTCGGCGAGGGCCTCACCGAGGCCGAGATCGTCTCATGGAAGGTCGCCGCAGGCGACAGCGTGCACGTCAACGACGTGCTGTGCGAGATCGAGACCGCCAAGTCGCTCGTCGAGCTGCCCTCGCCGTTCGACGGCGTCGTCGATCGACTGCTCGTCAACGAGGGTCAGACCGTCGAGGTCGGAACCCCGATCATCATCGTCGGAGCCGGCGCTTCCGGCGGAGCCGTGCTCGAGGCCGAGGGTCTCGACAATGTGATCGAAGTCGACGACGAGGCGCAGGCATCCGATGTGAACAGCGCAGCGGATGCCAGCGCTCCCGCTCCCGGCGCAGCGGCAGGGTCTGCGCGTGCCGAGGCCGCAGCGGCTGCGGAGGCGGCGGCATCCACGCTCATCGAACGCGACGGCGACGAGCCCAAGCCGGGCGCGGTGCTCGTGGGCTACGGCTCGGCAGGGCACGGCACGAGCCGGCGCCGTAGTCAGGCGCGGTCGCCCGAGCAGGGGCGCCATGTTCCGGCGGCCGCCGACCTGGTCCCGGCCGCGCGAGCCGTGCCCGTGGTGGCGAAGCCGCCGATCCGCAAGCTCGCGAAAGACCTCGGCGTCGACCTGGCGCTCGTGGCCGGCACGGGCATCGCCGGAGAGATCACGCGCGACGACGTCATTCGGCAGGCCAGCCAGGCGAGCGTGTTCCACAATCTGCAGACGCCGGCATGGCCGGATGCCCGCGAGGACCGCATCCCCGTGAAGGGCGTGCGCAAGGCGATCGCCACGGCCATGGTGCAGAGCGCCTACACCGCGCCGCATGTGAGCCTGTTCGTCGATGTGGATGCCACGCGCACCATGGAGTACGTGCAGCGGCTCAAGAAGTCGCCGGACTTCGCGGGCGTGCGGGTGTCACCGCTGCTCATCATGGCCAAGGCCATGATCTGGGCCGTGCGCCGCAACCCCACCGTGAACTCGACGTGGACCGACGAGGAGATCATCGTTCACCACTTCGTGAACCTCGGCGTCGCCGCCGCGACCCCGCGCGGGCTCATCGTGCCGAACGTGAAGGAAGCGCAGTCGATGAGCATGCTCGAACTCGCGAGCGCCCTCGGCGACCTCACGCTCACGGCGCGGGACGGCAAGACCCCGCCGAAGGACATGGCGGGCGGCACCATCACGGTGACCAACATCGGCGTCTTCGGCATGGACACCGGAACGCCCATCCTGAACCCCGGCGAGGTGGCGATCGTGGCGCTCGGCACCATCAAGCAGAAGCCGTGGGTCGTGGACGGCGAGGTGCGGCCGCGTTTCGTGACCACGCTCGGGGCATCCTTCGATCACCGCGTGGTCGACGGGGATGTCGCCAGCCGCTTCCTCGCGGACGTCGCGTCGATCATCGAGGAGCCGGCGCTGCTGCTGGACTGAGTTGTTTTGCGCGCCCGTCCCCGCCGGGCGCGCCGCGGTCGGCTTGGGTATGTGTCGCCTTCGGCGGCGTGCACGCCGCCGCCTTGTGGAGCGTGTTGCGTTGCGAGGGTGGTGCCCGTCCCCGCCGGGCGCGCGGCGGTCGGCTCTCGTACGTGTCGCGTTCGGCGGCGTGCACGCCGCCGCCTTGTGGAGCGTGTTGGGTGGTGATGGCAGCGTTCAGCTGTCGCCGTGCTCGGTCGCGTCGGGCCTCGCAGCCTTGTCGTTCGTGCGCGGGAGCTCGAGGCCGACGCGTCGATCGCCGAGTGCTTCCGCACGGCGTCGCCGGTCGACTCGCTGCGTGAGGACCACGGTGGCGCAGGACGCCACGCCCAGCACCACGAAGATCCATCCGACGGCGGGGTACCCGAACACGAAACCGCTCGGCACGCCGAACACGCTGAGCAAGGTCAGCGAAAGCGCGATTCCACTGATGCGGTTGCGGCGCAGATACTGCGGGTCACGATCGAGCATGTTCATCACGACGAACTCACGAGTGTTCGTCATCACGATGACGGGAAGCGACACGACGAGAAACGCGATGAGCCCGATGATCAGTCCTACGGCATAACCGACGAGAAGGAACGCGGGCCACGGCGCGCCTCCGTCGAACCAGTAGTGGAAACCGTCGGTCGACGTGGCCGCAGCCACTGCCGACTGGAACGACGGCATCACCCAGACGACGATCGAGGCGATCGAGCACAGCACCGCGGCGGCGAGAGGAAGGAGGAACAGCGGTCCGAAGAACGCGGCGAGAGTACGCGGCGGGCGCCACAGCGGCTGCAGCACCGCGATGATCCCCGCCAGGATCGGTCCGAGGAAGGGGAGGTTGCCCCACACGGTGTCACCCTCGGCGTCGGGGATCGCGAGAATCTCTCCGACGACGGTGATGATCACCCCAGCGCCCAGCGTCACGATCGCCGGCACCGTGACGCAGAGCCGCAACACATCCTTGCCCGTGGTCGCCGGGTCATCATCCGTGCCGGTCGTGGCACTGGGCCGATTCTTGTCGGGAGCGATCCCCCTCGCGTCGGCGGCGTCGGGCTCATCGGGGGTCGGCGTGGCATCCACCGGCCCCATTATTCCGGGCCCGCGTCGTCGGGCGTCAGGCCACGCGAGCGGCCAGCGCCTTCAGCGCCCGGTCCAACGGGCCGCCGAGCCCGTAGCGCTCCCCGAATTCCCGCACGGATGCCTTCCGCGCGGCATCCAACGCCCGTATCGTCCCGTCGACCGGCGGCAGCTGCACGCGCTCGCCGACCGCGATCGCGGGCACGGCTCGCTCGAGATACTCCGCGGATGCCGCCAGCTTCGCCCTCACGCCCGCCGCCATCGCGCTCCCTGCGTCGCCTGCGGCGGTGAGGATTTCGTTCAGGTCGCCGTACTCGCGCAGCAGTCCCGCCGCTGTCTTCTCGCCGACGCCCGCAACACCGGGCAGCCCGTCGGACGGGTCGCCCCGCATCGCCGCGAACGCCGCGTACTGCCTCGGCGAGATGCCGTACTTCGCTTCGACGACGGCATTCGTCACGATCTCGAGCTTGCTCATGCCGCGCGCCGTGTAGACGATGCGCACGCCGGCGTCGTCGTCGACCAGCTGGAACAGATCGCGATCGCCGGTGACCACATCGACGGAGCCCTCACTCCGGTCGGCGGCGCGGCGTGCGAGGCAGGCGATCACGTCGTCGGCCTCGGCTTGCTCGGCGCCCACGATCGGGATGCCGAGCAGACCGAGCAGCTCCCTGATCACCGGCACCTGCGGCACGAGTCCTTCGGGCGTGTCCTCCACGTCGACGCCGCCGGGCACCGCCTCGGCTACGCGGTGCGCCTTGTACGACGGGATCAGCTCGACGCGCCAGCGCGGGCGCCAGTCGTCGTCCCAGCAGGCGACGAGCGCGGTCGGCTCGTACTCGGTGACGAGCTTGGCGATGATGTCGAGCAGTCCGCGGATGCCGTTCACGGGCATCCCGTCCGGCGACGTCACGCTCTCGGGAACGCCGTAGAACGCGCGGAAGTACAGGGAAGCGGTGTCGAGCAGCATCGTCCGGCCCATGACTCGATCCTCGCATCCTCCTGCCACAGGCGAGTGCCGTCGCCTTCGCCGAGTGCACCGAAATGCGGCCAAGGCGAAGGGCGCGCACTAGCGGTCACGAGCACTGTTGCATCTGAGTATCATTATCAATAAGCCGTCGGCGCCAGTCACGCCACCGACGGCCGGAGCGGGCGCGAACGAAGGGCGCCCGGCATCCATCTCCACGTGACTTAGACAGGTTCCCCCTTTCATGAAGCGCTCTGCCTTCACCCTCGCCGCGTCGGCCTCCCTCGCGGCACTCGCCCTCACGCTGACCGGATGCTCCGCCTCAGCCGATCCCGCTGCCGGCACCTCGGCGAGTCCCGCCGGCTCCGGTCGCATCACAGTCGTCGCCTCCACGAACGTGTGGGGCGACGTCGCGAAGCAGATCGGCGGCGACAAGGTCGCGGTGACGTCGATCATCGACGACCCCGACAAGGATCCGCACGAGTACAGCGCCAGCGGCCAGAATCAGCTCGCGCTCTCCAAGGCGCAGGTCGTCATCACGAACGGCGGCGGATACGACGACTTCGTCGACGAGATGCTCCACGCGCTGAAGACGAAGCCGACCGTGCTGAACGCCGCCGACATCTCCGGTTACGACCAGAACCCGTCCAACGGCGAGTTCAACGAGCACCTCTGGTACGACCTCCCCACCGTGACGAACGTGGCGGCGAAGCTCGAGAAGGCTTTCGCGAAGGCGCGCCCGGGCAGCGCGGCGACGTTCGAGGCGAACGAGACGAGGTTCGCGGCATCCGTCGCCGAACTCCAGACCAGGGAGTCCCAGCTGAAGTCGACGTACGCCGGCGAGGGCGCGGCCATCACCGAGCCCGTGCCCCTCTACATGCTCGAGGCGATCGGCCTCGTCGACAAGACACCCCAGAAGTTCAGCGAGGCGATCGAGAACGACACGGATGTCGCCCCCAGCGTTCTCAACGAGACCCTCGCGCTGTTCTCGTCCCACAAAGTCGCCCTGCTGGCCTACAACGAGCAGACGACCGGGGCGCAGACGCAGAAGGTGCTCGACGCGGCCAAGGCGAACGACGTGCCCGTGGTGCCGGTGACCGAGACGCTGCCGCGGGGCAAGACCTACATCTCGTGGATGCGCGCCAACCTGGATGCCATCGGCGCCGCCTTGCAGAAGGCAGGATCATGATGTCCGTGCCCACCGACATCCCTGAGCGAGCGCACCCGGCCGACGGCTCCGCGCCGGAGTTGTCCGCCGAAGGGCCTGCGCCGCAGTCGTCCATCGGCGCCCCGCCGAAGGCGGCCTCCCTCGAGAGCGTGCTCAGCCTGCGGGATGCGACGCTGCGGCTCGGCGACCGCACCCTCTGGTCGGGCCTCGACCTCGACGTGCACGCCGGGGAGTTCATCGCCGTGCTCGGCGCGAACGGATCGGGCAAGACCAGCCTGCTCAAGGTCATCCTGGGCCAGCACCGGCTCGAGTCGGGCTCGGTCGACTTTCTCGGTGAGCCCGTCGCGCGCGGCAACCGCCGCATCGGGTACATCCCGCAGCAGAAGCTCGCAGACGAGGGCACACCGCTGCGCGCCCGCGACCTCGTCGGTCTCGGTCTCGACGGGGAGAGATGGGGAGTCTCCTGGCCGTCGAAGCGCCGCAATCAGCGAATCGACGACCTGTTGGATGCCGTCGGTGCCGCCCCGTACAGCAAGGTCCCGATCTCACTCCTCTCCGGCGGCGAGCAGCAGAGGCTGCGCGTCGGTCAGGCGCTCGCCGGCGACCCGCGACTGTTGCTCTGCGATGAGCCCCTGCTCTCGCTCGACCTCCCGAACCAGCGCGCGGTGAGCGAGCTCATCGACCGGCACCGCCGCGAGAGGCAGCTCGGCGTGCTGTTCGTGACGCACGATGTGAACCCGGTGCTCGACCTCGTCGATCGCGTGCTCTACCTCGCCGGGGGACGTTTCCGCATCGGAACCCCCGACCAGGTGCTGCGCAGCGAAGTGCTCAGCGAGCTGTACGACTCCCCGGTCGACGTCATCCGCACTCGGGGGCGCATCGTCGTGGTCGGCACGGCGGATGCCCCGCACGCGCATCCCGACGGGCCTCACTCCCTTCACGACGAGCACCACGACCCGCACCACGCGGCCGAGTCGCACGAGGGGAGGGCGTGGTGACGCACATGGATGCCGGCTGGTGGTCGCAGATCTTCAACTTCACCGACTACGGGCAGCTCGTCGTGCTGCTGCACAACTCGATCCTGGCCGGAGCGATGCTCGGTCTGGTCGGCGGCCTGATCGGCGTGTTCGTCATGTCGCGGGACATGGCGTTCGCGGTGCACGGCGTGAGCGAACTGTCGTTCGCCGGGGCATCCGCGGGCCTTCTGCTCGGTGTCGGAGTCGTGCAGGGCTCGATCGTCGGATCGCTGATCGCTGCCCTGCTCATCGGGCTGCTGGGGTCCAAGGCCCGAGAACGCAATTCGATCACGGCCGTGCTGATGCCCTTCGGACTCGGTCTGGGCATCCTGTGCCTCGCTCTCTATCCCGGACGCTCCGCGAACAAATTCGGGTTGCTCACCGGGCAGATCGTGGCCATCGACACCCCGCAGATCGGCGCACTGCTGGTGATCGCGGTGATCGTCGTGATCGGCCTCGCCATCGTGTGGCGGCCGCTCACGTTCTCCAGCCTGGATGTCGACGTCGCCTCCGCGCGCGGCGTCCCCACCCGCGCGCTCTCGATCGTCTTCATGCTGCTGCTGGGCCTTGCCGTGGCCGTCTCGGTGCAGATCGTGGGGGCGCTGCTGGTGCTGTCGATCCTGGTGACGCCGGCCGCCGCCGCACTCAAGGTCTCGTCGTCGCCGCTGGTCGTGCCGCTGCTCAGCGTGGTGTTCGGGATGGTGTCGATGGTGGGCGGCATCATGCTGGCGCTCGGCGGTTCGGTGCCGATCAGCCCGTACGTGACGACCATCTCGTTCTTGATCTACGTGGTGTGCCGCGTGATCGCGGGCGTGCGCAAGCGCCGCAGCAGTCACGGGCGGATGCCGTCGGCGGTGCCGAGCGGTGCTCGCTTTGGTGCTGGTGCTGGAGCTGGTGCTGGAGCCGGTGCTGGAGCTGGTGCGACGGTCGCCGGCGCCGCGGCTGTCCATGGTGCTGCTGGTACTGGTGCTGGTGCTGGTGCTGCGAGTGTCGGTGGTGCTGCGAGTGTCGGTGGTGCTGCGGGCGTCGGTGGAGGTTCTGGTGGTGCTGCTGGTGATGTCGGTGGTCGTGCTACGGGCACGAGCCCGATCGCCGCCACGCGTCAGGTCGCGCCCGAGGCGCGGTCCACATCGGAGGGCGCATCGTGAAGCGCAACACCTGGCAGCGCGAGTCCGTGCGCGAAGCCCTCGCCTCCAACGAGGGCTTCGTGAGCGCGCAGAGCCTGCACGTGCAGCTGCGCGAGCACGGTTCCTCTATCGGGCTCGCCACCGTCTACCGCGCGCTGGCCGATCTCGCGCTGGAGGGCGAGGCGGACTCGCTGCAGTCGCCCGATGGCGAAGCGCTCTACCGCGCCTGCTCCACGGGGCACCACCATCACCTGATCTGCCGTCGTTGCGGCTTGACGGTGGAGATCGCCGCGGACGACGTGGAGGAGTGGGCCGGACGCGTGGCATCCGAGCACGGCTTCACCGACGCCCGCCACGTCGTCGACATCTTCGGGCTCTGCGCGGAGTGCTCCCGGTTCCCGCCGCCCCCGGTCCCGTTGGGCCACCCCACTTGACGACCGCCGTCCGGCAGCGGCACACCTTCGGTCCGATCCGCGGTCACGCCCTCGGCCGTCCGATCCGCGGCCACGCCCCCGACATGACAGATCGCGCTCTCTAGCCGAGAACATGCCGAACCGGCATGTTCTCGGGCCGATGTCCTGTTGAGGCCGCCGGCCCCGCCCGAACCGTGCCCCCGCCCGAACCGGCCCCCGCTCGAACCGTGCCCCCGCTCGAACCGTGCCCCCGCTCGAACCGTGCCCCCGCTCGAACCGCGCCCCCCGCGCTCCCGCGCCCCCCGCGCTCCCGCGCCCCCCGGATGCCTCGATTTGGGCAGGTGCGGCGTGTCGCGTAGACTTGTTCTTCGTCTGCGCGGGCTCCTCTGCGCAGTTCGCGCTCACAATCCCCTTCTCGGAAGAACCTGGGCAGGTTTGCGTGCGCCGACAAGAGATCTTGGGAAGGGCATCCGCCCTTCGGTATCGATGGAGGAAATCATGGCAGCTGTCTGCCAGGTGACGGGAGCTGTGCCCGGTTTCGGACACAACATCTCGCACTCGCACCGACGCACGAAGCGTCGTTTCGACCCGAACATCCAGAAGAAGACGTACTACGTGCCGTCGCTGCGCCGTAACGTCACTCTGAACGTCAGCGCCAAGGGCATCAAGGTGATCGATGCTCGCGGCATCGAGGCCGTGGTCAAGGACATCCTGGCCCGTGGGGAGAAGATCTGATGGCCAAGCAGCAGGACGTCCGTCCGATCATCAAGCTCCGTTCCACGGCGGGCACCGGTTACACCTACGTGACCAAGAAGAACCGCCGCAACGACCCCGACCGACTCGTGCTGAAGAAGTACGACCCCATCGTGCGCAAGCACGTCGAATTCCGCGAGGAGCGGTAGAGCATGGCTAAGAAGAGCAAGATCGCGCGCAACAAGCAGCGCCAGGTGGTCGTCGACCGTTACGCCGAGAAGCGTCTCGCGCTGAAGAAGCAGCTCGTGAGCCCCGAGTCGACCGACGAGCAGCGCGAAGAGGCCCGCGTGGCACTGCAGAAGCTGCCCCGCAACGCTTCGCCGGTTCGCCTTCGCAGCCGTGACGCCGTCGACGGTCGCCCCCGTGGCGTGCTGACCAAGTTCGGCATCTCGCGTGTTCGCTTCCGCGACATGGCCCACCGCGGCGAGCTGCCCGGCATCACGAAGTCGAGCTGGTAGGTCGTCGAGGAGCCGGTTCGCCGGCACTCACGCCTGAGCGGACATCCGCTCGCGTCGCAACACGCTTCACGGGGCGTCGTCCTTCGGGACGGCGCCCCTTTTGCGCGCCGTCGTCGCTGAGACATACCTCTTCGGCCGAGACCACCCGCGACGAGCGAGGTTTCGGCCGGATCCGTATGTTTCACGTTCACTCGGGTGGAGCGCGTGGCCGCGGGAGCATGGGCATCCTGTGCATAACTCCCTTGGTTCTGTGCATAACCGGCGCCGGAAACGCGCTGAAGTGCGCCGAACCGCCCGAAATGCCCTCAATAGGTCGGAAATCCGCGTGATTCCGCGGTTTCTTGGTACTTTGAGGGCGGTTCAGGGGACTCCTCCCCGAAAACCACTCCATGCGGCTTACCGCCGTGAACTTCAACACCAACGCTGCTTCGCAGCAGAACGTCCGAGGAGGACACTCAATGGCTGACAAGTCGCTGAACAAGACCGAGCTCGTGGCCGCGGTTGCCGCGTCGACCGGTCAGAGCCAGGCCGCCGTGGGGGCTGTGGTCGACGCTTTCTTCGCGACCATCGCCGAGACCGTCGCAGGTGGGGGCAAGGTCACCATCCCGGGCTGGCTCGCCGCTGAGCGCACGGAGACGGCCGCGCGTACGGGTCGCAACCCGCAGACCGGCGCCGAGATCAAGATCCCGGCCGGCCACCGCGTCAAGCTGACCGCGGGCAGCAAGCTCAAGGCTTCCGTCAAGTAGCAACAAGCGCCTGAAGAGGGGATGCCGGTTCGCCGGCGTCCCCTCTTCGCTTGCGTGCGCATAGCTCGTCGAGCGGCACACTGCTTGGGGCCACCCTCTTCTTGTCGAACCCGCGCCCTGTTGACGTGAATCGCGGGGTGGGCCGACGACAACGGGGTGGCCCGGCAACGAGGCGGCCCGGGGTGGCGCGATGGCCACGGGGGTGGCCCGACGACAACGGGGTGGCGCGATGGCCACGGGGTGGCTCGGCAACGAGGCGGCCCGGGGTGGCCGATGGCCACGGGGGTAGCTCGGTGACAACGGGGTGGCTCCGCAACGAGGCGCCCCGACGACAACGGGGGTCACCGAGGAGAAAGGGCGCGGCCCGGCTCCCGGGAGTACGTGGCCGCACTCTGCGTCCCCGGCGGCGGCGCGCGAGAGCCGCTCACAGACATCCATCGTCACGTCGGGCATCCAGGTCGCAACGCCTACGCTGGACAGAGTGAAGAGAGTGCAGCGCGTCGCGGGTCCCGTCGCCCTGGTCGTGTTCGCTCTCCTGGCGATTCTGGCGGCGCTCGCCTACGGTGGTGCGGCGTCGGCGCCGGCCCTGCTCGACCCGGGCCCGGTCGTGCGCTGGGGCCTTCCGGTCGCCAATCTGTTCGTCAACCTGAGCGCCGCCGGCATGATCGGTGCGCTCGTCATGGCCTGCTTCGCGCTCAGCCCCCAGAAGCCGGAATTCGACAAGACTCTGG
The DNA here is from genome assembly GCF_000421825.1 of Humibacter albus DSM 18994. GTDB lineage: Bacteria > Actinomycetota > Actinomycetes > Actinomycetales > Microbacteriaceae > Humibacter > Humibacter albus. The sequence continues at coordinate 339,407 of NZ_ATXT01000016.1, read as the reverse complement.
ATGTCGCCGCCGCCTCGGCCGCCATCATGACCGTCGCCAGCGCGGTCACCGGGGTGCTCACCTACCTCGACGTGACCGGTTCCGGTCTCTCGTTCGATCAGCAGTTCAGTGATGGCATCAGCCAGTTCGCCACGCAGGTCGCCGTCGGACAGGTGTGGCTGGCGATCACGCTCATCGCAGCCGTGACGACGGTGCTGTGCTTCGCGGTGCGCAACCAGACGCTACTCGTCTTCGTGACGGTCATCGCGCTGAGTTCGCTCGTGCCGATGGCGCTGAGCGGCCACGCCGCCGGCACAGCAGGCCACGACCAGGCGATCACGTCGCTGGGCCTGCATCTGGTCTTCGCCGCCATCTGGATCGGCGGGCTGCTCACGATCGTGCTGATCCGCAAGTCCCTGCGCGGCGAGCGTCTGGTGGAGGTGCTCGAACGGTTCTCCACGCTCGCCATCATCTGCTTCTTCGTGGTGGCGTTCTCCGGGATCATCAACGCCGACCTGCGCATCGGTACCCTGCGCAACCTGCTCACCGCGTACGGCGTGCTGGTGCTGATCAAGTCGCTCGCGCTCGTCGTGCTGGGTCTCTTCGGCATGGTGCAGCGGCGATACCTCATCAGGCGACTCAAGCGCCGCGGCGGACGCGGCACGTTCTGGTGGATGGTCTCAGCGGAGCTCGCGTTCATGGGTATCGCCTCCGGCGTGGCCGCCGCCCTTGCTCGCACCGCGACACCCATCGCGCAGACGACGGTCGCGCGGCCGACGCCAGCGGAGGTGCTCACCGGCGAGCCGCTGCCGGCGCCCCTCACCTTCGAGCACTACCTGACCGGCATCAACGTGGATCCGCTGTGGCTGATCGGATGCGCCTTCGCGCTGTTCTTCTACATCGCCGGCGTGGTGCGCCTTCATCGGCGTGGCGACAAGTGGCCGATCGGGCGCACCATCTCGTGGATCGCGGGCATCGTCGCACTGCTCTGGGTCACCAACGGCGGCATCAACGTCTACGAGAAGTATCTGTTCTCCAGCCACATGCTTGCGCACATGCTGCTGACGATGCTCATCCCGGTGCTGCTGGTGCCCGGCGCACCCGTGACGCTCGCGCTGCGCACCATCGTGAAGCGCACCGACGGCTCCCGAGGGGCTCGCGAGTGGATCATGCTCGCCGTCCACTCGAAGTTCGCCGCGGTACTCACCCAGCCGATCGTCGCTGCGGCGCTGTTCGCGGGATCCCTCTGGGTCTTCTACTACTCGCCGCTGTTCCGCTGGGCGACAACCGACCACATCGGCCATGAGTGGATGATCATCCACTTCCTCATCACGGGATACCTCTTCGCGCAGACACTGATCGGCATCGATCCCGTGAAGTATCGGCCGCCCTATCCCCTTCGGCTCCTGCTCCTGCTGGGCACGATGGCCTTCCACGCGTTCTTCGGTCTCTCCATCCTCACGGCCAACGGGCTGTTCCTCGCCAACTGGTACGGCGCCATGGGCCGCACCTGGGGTGACACCCCGATGGCGGATCAGCAGCTCGCCGGCGGTATCGCCTGGAGCATCGGCGAGATCCCGACGCTGATGCTGGCGATCGTGGTGGCGATCCAGTGGAGCCGCAGCGATGACAAGGAGACGAAGCGTCACGACCGGTTCGCGGACCGCACGGGCGACCCGGAGCTGGTGGCGTACAACGCGATGCTGCAACGCATGGCATCCGAAGGCGTCGCCGACGGAAGGGGTGCACCGCGAGGGTCCGCGGGAGCGGATCGTGCTCCTGCCGGTGCCGAGCGCGAAGCCGCCGGCGGCGTGCTGACGGCCGAACGTCCCGCTTCCGCCGAAAGCGACGGCACCGGGTCGGACGGGTCCACCGTTGTGCCGGAGTCGGAGCGTTGAGCGCAGTGAAACTGACGGCGGAGCAGAACGCCGTCTACGACGCCATCGAGAACACGCGCGACCACGTGTTCGTGACGGGCCGGGCCGGCACCGGAAAGTCCACGCTTCTGAACCACCTGAGCTGGAGCACCGAGAAGCAGATCGTGATCAGCGCGCCCACCGGTGTGGCGGCGCTGAACGTGGGAGGCCAGACCGTCCACTCCCTGATGCGGCTCCCGATCGGTGTCATCGCCGACCACGATCTCGACCAGCCGCGAGAGCTCACCCGGCTGCTCAACTCCATCGACACGTTGGTGATCGACGAGGTGTCCATGGTCAACGCCGACCTGATGGATGCCATCGACCGTGCCCTCCGTCAGGCTCGCGCCCGTAAGAACGAACCGTTCGGCGGCGCGCAGATCGTGCTGTTCGGCGATCCCTATCAGCTGGCGCCCGTACCGGGCGGCTTGGAGGAGCGCGCGTACTTCGCCGATCACTACCGGTCGATGTGGTTCTTCGACGCGAAGGTGTGGGAACAGACATCCCTGCGTCGCTTCGAACTCACCGAGATCCACCGGCAGCACGAGCTGGACTTCAAGCACATGCTCAACGCGGTGCGGCACGGCGTGGTCACCAAAGAGATCGCGGACCGGCTCAACGCGATGGGCGCGCGGCCCGCGCCGCGGGACGGCACGATCACGCTGGCGACCCGCAACGACACGGTGAATCGCATCAACGCGTCCGCGCTCGCCCGGCTGCCGGGCCGCGCGCTCACGGCCAAGGCCGAGATCTCCGGCGACTTCGGCCAGCGCAACTACCCCGCCGACGAGACCCTCGAACTGAAGGTCGGGGCCCAGGTGATGTTCCTGCGCAATGACACCGGCGCGGGAGGCGACGCCCCGAGATGGGTGAACGGCACCATCGGCACCGTCGTGCGCATCGACTCCAACGTGTTCGTGGAGGTCGACGGCGAGGTGCACGAGGTCGAGCCCACCGTGTGGGAACGGTTCAAGTACACGTACAACCCGCTCACCAAGAAGCTGACGAAAGATGTGGCCGCCGAGTTCACGCAGTTCCCGCTGCGGCTGGCGTGGGCGGTCACCATTCACAAGTCTCAGGGCAAGACGTATGACAGCGCGATCGTCGACCTCGGTGCCCGCGCTTTCAGCCCGGGCCAGACGTATGTCGCCCTCAGCCGGCTCACCACGCTCGACGGCCTCTACCTCACCCGCCCACTGCGCCCCAGCGACATCATGGTCGATCGCGACGTCGACCGATTCATGCATGGGGAGCCCGCTGTGCGGCCGACGCTCTGAGCCGCCGACGCTCTGAGCCGCCGATGCGCTGGGCCCGCCGACTCGCTGGGCCGCTGACGCGCTGGGCCGCTGACGCGCTGGGCCGCTGACGCGTCGAGCCGCCGACTCGCGAGCCGCTGATGCGCTGAGCCATCGCGTTCGTCATCCGATCGGATGATTTGGCACCGCAAGATACCGTCTCGTTACGCGCCACGCCCGGTCCGACGCCGAGCGCCGATTACCCTGGAGGTGGACCGGGGGGACCACGGGGGTGTACATGTCAAGGCGGAACGGTCGGAGCCGACGCGGAGTGATCGCGCTCGGCATCGCCACGGTGCTTGCCGTCTCCGGTGCGCTCGCAGGATGCACCTCGAGCACGCCGTCGCAGACGACCTCGGCGCAGGCATCCAACACGCTTCCTGCGTCCGAATCCGCACAGATCAAGACCACGGTGACGGCCGCGATGAAGCTCGCGTCGGCATCCGGGGCGATCGTGGGTGTGTGGGCGCCGTGGGCGGGCGATTACACAGCGGGGCTCGGCACGACTACGGCCAAGGGGAAGACGCCGGTGAACGTCGACATGGCGTGGCGCATCGGCTCGGTCACCAAGCCCATGACCTGCACCGTGCTGCTCTCGCTGGCCCAGAAGGGCACGGTGTCGCTGGACGATCCGGTGACGAAGTACCTGCCGAGGCTCGTCGGCATCGACGACCTCAAGCTCGGCCAACTCTGCCAGAACACGTCGGGACTCGGCGACTACGAAGGGGCGCTCGCCCCGCAGTTCGTCGACAACCCGCTGCGCAGCTATGTCCCGCTGGAGCTGGTCTCGGACGGAATGGGCGAGCCCCGCGCGGGCGCGCCCGGCGAGAAGTGGTCGTACTCGAACGCCGGCTACATCCTGCTCGGCATGGCACTGAAGGCCGCCACCGGCAAGGACTGGCAGACGCTCTACGCCGATGAGGTCTTCGGCCCGCTGGGCATGTCCGCCACGACCCTGCCGAGCGGCACGAGCATCCCGGGTTCGCATCTGCACGGCTACGCGACATCGCTGGATGCCGTCACCGGCGACCCGAAGTGCGGCACGGTCATCGATGACACGGCCCAGGCGCCGAGCGCGTCGTGGACCGCGAAGGGGGTCGTCTCGACGCTCGCCGACCTCAAGACCTTCGGGCAGTCGTTTGCGAAATCGTCGCTGCTGGACGGCGCGACGAAGAAGGCGGCGTGGGACGCGGTCCCCCTCGGCACCGCCGTGGCCGCGTGGCAGAAGTACGGCATGGGTGGCGTGGAGCTCGGCCCGATGCGTGGGCACGACGGCGAGGTCCCGGGCTACATCACGTCGGTGCTCAGCGATCCCACCTCTGGCCTGACCGTCATCGTGATGCTGAACAACTCGACGTCGGGCGCTGCCTACGCGCAGTCGCTCGCCATGCAGCTCGCCGCGATCGCCGCCGGCTTCAAGCCGGCCAGCGGACAGAAGGCGCCGAGCATCTCGCTCCCGTGGACCGCGGATGCCGCTGCTGCCACCCTCGACCAGCTCGCGGTCTGCAGGCCGGCGGGCTCGTCACCCGCACCCAAGCCGGCCGCCGCAAAGGGCGCCGCCTACCAGCCGCTGCCCTCGAACTGAACCGGGCGCTGCGTCGCGCTCGGGCGATCGTGGCGACGCTTCGGGCGGCTGTCGCAGACCGTCGTGCTTCGCCCCACCGGGCTGTCGCCGGCGGCCAGTATGCTCGGCGCATGCCGATCGTTCCCGACACCAAGAATTGGACCTGGGTCCTCGAACGCCCGTGCCCGGATTGCGGCTTCGACGCGAGCAGCGTCGCATTCCGCGACATCCCCGGTCTCACCCGCCGGAACGTGAAGGCGTGGATGCCCGTGCTCGAGCGCCATGACGTTCGCCTGCGTCCCGATGACCACACCTGGTCGCCGTTGGAGTACGCCGCGCACACCCGAGACGTGTTCCGCGTCTTCGCGGCGCGGCTGCGCCTGATGCTCGACGAGGATGACCCGGCGTTCGAGAACTGGGACCAGGACGCGACGGCGGTGGCCGAGCACTATGCGGACCAGGACCCGGCCGTGATCGCCACCGAGCTGCACGACGCCGGGCTCGCGCTCGCCGCCGCCTACGATCGGGTGCCCGACGAGGCGCTGGGGCGCACCGGACGCCGCGGCGACGGCTCGTCGTTCACCGTCGAGTCGCTCGCGCGGTACTACATTCACGACCCGGTGCACCACCTCTGGGACGTGCGCGGCTGAGGGCGCTCGCGAGCGGCCGCGCCATCGGTCGGAGGTTCTCACTCCGCCGCGGGCTCACCCGCAGAGCGCGACACCCGGCGACGTGAGGATGACCGTGCGGTTCTGCTCGGCGAGGGACTCGGAGTACTTCCCGGAGGCATCCGTCTCGGACTTGAAACCGCACCAGTCGTGCCCGACGCCGGCGGTCTTCAGCAGCGACGCGGAGACGCCGAGGGCGACCAGTGCCTGCTTCACGGCATCGGCGCGCTGCTCGGAGAGCGTGAGATCCGAGGCGTTGCTCGTCGCCTGATCTTTCGAAGCCGTGCCGGTGATCGTGATCACCTGCCCGTTCTGTTCGATGGCCGGCACGAGGGCGGCGAGCACCTTCTGGGCGGTCGCCGGGTCGGAGAACGTGGCGGTGTTCTTCGTGAACAGGAGATCGCTGTCGCGCACCACGACGGGCTGCGACCAGTCGGTGCTGGTGGCCGCGGTGGCGACCGGCACGGCGGTCACCGCGGGCAGGCCCGACGCGGCGGCGCCCGACGCCGGCTCGGGCAGCAGTGAGAGCGTGCCTCCCGCCGCCGTGATGATCGCGTTCCAGATGGCCTCGAGATTGCTGCGCTCCGCGATGCTCAGGGCCTGCTGGTCACCGGCGACGTCGCCCATGCCCGCCCAGTACACGGTGACGCCCTTCAGGTTCGTCGGCAGCTCGCCCTTCGACTTCAGGTCGGCCGCGACCTGCTTCGGCGTGGCCGACAGCAGTCCGGCGACGCTGAAGTTCAGCGGGTCGACGGTCTGCAGGCCGCTGCCGATGACGAGGACGCCGACCGGGTCGGAGCCGAGGCTGCGCGCGGACGCGTCGATGGCATCCAGGAAGTCGACCTGTGCCTTGCTCGCCTTCAGTGACTCGATGTACTTCGTCACGCTGGCGAGCTTGTCGCGCTGATCGCTCGTGCACACGATCGCGTCGTTCGCCGTCGACCCGAGCAGCGTCGTCCCCCGTGCTTCCGGTGTGCCCGACGGGATGACGATCGTGACGCTGCCGTTGCTCGAGCTGGATGCCTTCAGCTGCTCTTCCGCAGACGACGTCACCTCGACCGCGGGCGCGTTCGCGGTGTCCCCGGCCACCACGCCGATGTTGCGCTTGTTCGTCTGGCTGCACGCGCCGGTCGAGCCGGACGACGAGCATCCGACGAGCGCGACGGCGACCAGGGCGGCCGCCAGCGTGGGCGCGACCAGTCGTGCCGGATGCCTCACGCGGTGCTCCCTTCGGCCGGCGCGGTCGACGCGTCCGCGGTACCGCCGGCCGGCGACAGGGGTGTCGCCTCGCGCAGCTGCAGCTCGTGGATGATCTGGCTCGTGCCCTGCGGGTCGCGCTGGAACTGCGCAAGCCGCGTCGCGAGTCGCGCTCGCACCTGCTCGAGATCCGACTGCAGCGTCGCCTGCGCGAGTGTGTAGCGCTGCAGGTCGGCGGCATCCTGTGCGACCTGTTGGCCCACGGACTCTGAGGCCTTCACCTGCTCGGCGAGCAGACGGTCGCGATAGAGGCGCATCTTCGCGACCCGCCGCCTGGCGCGCTCGATGGCGGTGACCAAGGGGCGAGTCGTGAGCCAGGCGGTGACGAAGGCGAGGCATCCCGAGGTGAGCAGCACGCCCAGCATGAGGAACGCCATGATCGTGTCGGGCGCGGTCCACGAGAACGTCGCGGTCGTCGTCGACGACTCTCCGACGAGACCGGAGAGGCTGCCCGAGCTCTGGGCATCCATGCCGGCCTTGATCCTGGCGAGCGTGACGATGGCGAGGATGGCGACCCAGAGTACTCCGAGCACGGTTGCCACGCCGGCCCAGCCTTTGGTCGTGATGCCGCTCTCCACCCGCCGGATGAGGATGGCGATCAGGTGCGGCAGCGTCACGACCGCGCCGGAGATGCCGGCCGTGATGATGTACATCAGTGCGCCGATCGATCCGTACTGGCTGTCGTCGCGCAGCAGCAGTGTGAGCGTCTGCGAGAGCAAGTAGTAGTCGACCGCCACCATGCCGAGCAGCAGCAGGTAGACGAGGATGTGCGTGAGCGGTGCGAGCCGCCCCGGACGGGTGCCGCCGCGTGGCGGCCTGATCACGATGTCGCGTGCCATGGCGTGCTCCTACGCGTAGTTGTGGAACTGCGGATCGTGTTCGGCGAGCTTGCGCTCGAGCATGTCGGCCTCGGCCTCCGCCTTGTTCAGGTCCGCGTCGACGGACGCGAGTGCCCCGGCGACGAGCTCGGTGCGCGACCGGGCGACGGTCTGCAGCGCCTCGATCGCGCTGCGGTGCCGTGTGCGCTGCCGGGCAAGATCGGCCAGCCCGGCCCGTTCGAACGCCGAGATCTCGTGCTCGAACACGTCGAGCGTCTCGATATCGAGTGACCGTCGCATGCGCCACAGGCGCCAGCGCAGCCGCCGCCACAGGCGTTTCGTGCGGGAAAGCCGGTATTCCGGCGTCTCCATGCCGAACGCGTCGTGGCGTCGTGCCACGGCGACGACGGCGCCGGACGAGTCACGAACCGACACGGTCGCCTCCTTGCGGTGCGGGAATGTGCAGCGATGTGCCGCCGAACGGGTCGCTGCCGTGCCAGAGCGCGAGGGCGCTGAGGCTGTCGTCGACGGTGAGCCAGGCCGGGCGCTGCAGCGCCGGCGGGCGGTCGCTGATGTTCTCGGCCGCGGGATGCCTGCGCCTGAGCGTCACCCAATAGATCGCGACGAGCTCGTCCGAGTAGTCGAAGTAGCGCCGGGCGCGCAGCTGCGCGACGGTGAACCGGGTGTGGATCATGGCCTTGAGATGCGCGTCGCGCCGATGGTTGCGCTGGATGCGACGCTCGAGACGGCGGAGATCCTCGTGGGCGGGGCTGTTGGCATCCCGCAGGGCGTCGGCGGCGGCGCGCTCCAGACCGCTTGACCGCTCGGCGTATTCTCGCTGCTCACGGGTGATGATCTCGGCGAGGGCCTCGTGCTCGGTCCACGCGGCGCGGGCGTCGGTGAAGAAGCGCTGCCCCTCGCGCTGCGCGTAGCCGACCGCGTGCGCCTGCAGCGCGTGCACGGCGGGGGTGACGTCGCCGACCGGCTCGGCTTCGTACGCGGCGCGCGGGACGCCGGCACGGGCATCCCGCTTGGCGAGACGTCGGAGGCGACCGCGCACGATGACGCCGATGTGCAGCGGAGCGCGGGGTGAACGCGGCGTATGTATGGCGCGGTCCTGCGTCACAGGGCTCTCCTTACGCGTCGTGAGGATCCCGAGCGGGGCTCGGACGGGGCGCCGGATGCACCGGTACCGGGGTGTACACGGTACGCGTGCCTCATGACAGTTCGCTCCGGCTCACACCGGACGCTCGGTGAATCGATATGCGGTCCGTGCAGCATTCCCAGGGGCGCTGGAAAGGCCGACACCCGAACTGGGGAGACATCGCCGGGTGACTCCGGCACTATTCGATGGTTTACCTCTGGTCAGCGCGGTCGAACGGGTGCATGATGATTCGCATGAGCCAGGAGCGCAGCGCACATGGTGCCGGGGGGCTCGCCGCTGCGCCGGGTTCACGTGGGGATGCCATGGGCGCGGATGCCGCGGGGGCCGCAACCGCGCCCACTGGCCCCGTCATCGCACGTCAGGTCGTCGGTGTGACGCGGAGCGACGCGCACGCCGTCTGGATCCCGCCAGGGAATTGACGAGGTCCGTCCGCTCACCCGAAGCGGAACCTGGCCGGCACACCGGACATTCGGCCGAAAGCGCGGTGTGCCGGCGCCTTCACGCCGCCGTCTGGCTCTGTATCGGCTGCGGATTCTAGGCTGATGGGCATGTCCATCGGTGAACCCGCGAACGGCTCCGGAGCGCCGCATCCTCCGGCGGGCCGACCCGGGCGCCGCCGTCGCCCGCCGGCCGAGCTCATTCTCGTCGTGGTGATCACCTACGTGGCGGGGTTCGTGGCCATCGGTGTGGGCATCCTGTTCATCCTGCTGCGCTACGTGGCGGACAACGGTCTCCTCGGCGGGGAGTCCACGGTGACGCTGATCGGCGCGATCGTGATTCTGCTCGGGTTCTTCATCCTGGCGATGGCGTCGGCGCTGGCGCGCGGCAAGCACTACGCCCGCGTTCTCACGACCATTGCGATGGCGGTCGAGTTCCTCTTGGCCGTGGTGGCGCTGATCATCGATCCGTCGGCGTTCTGGTTCGAACTCGCCCTGATGGCCGTCACCGTGCTCATCACCCTCGTCCTCTGGTTCGGTCGCACCGGGCGCTACTTCACGCAGATCAGTGAGCTGGACGCCGCGGCACGCCGGGGGCCGCGGTAGGGCCGCGGGAGTCGCGCACCGCACCCGCCTCAGTATTCGATGACTCCACCGTGCCTGCGCACATAGCGGCGGTGTCCGAACCGCACGGCCTCGATCGCCACGATCGCCAGAATGGAGAGCCCGATCACCAGCAGCGTGTCGATGAGTGAGGCATCGACCAGATTGAGGAACGCGCGCGCCAGGGGAATCGCGTAGACCAGGATGAGGCCGATCATCATGGCGCCGATGATCACGATCTTCCAGCCGTCGATCGGCCGGGAGAGCACCACGAGCACCCAGAGGCCGACGATGGTGAGGATGAGCGTGGCCCCGGTGCGCAGCTCGTCCTGCTCGATCCCGGCACCGGTCGCCGCCCAGGAGTAGAGCCAGAGCACGAGCCCGACGATGATGCCGGCCGGGATCGCGAAGCTCAGCGAGCGCCGCAGGAAGCCCGGGATGTAGCGGCGCGCATTCGGCATGAGCGCCAGGAAGAACGCCGGGATGCCGATGGTCAGCCCGTCGATCACCGACAGCTGGCGGGGCAGGAACGGGAACTGCATCAGGCTGACGCCGAACACGATCGCCAGCACGGTCGCGTACGCGGTCTTGGTGAGGAACAGCATCGAGACGCGTTCGATGTTCGCGATCACCTGGCGCCCCTCGGCGACCACGCCGGGCAGATGCGAGAACTTGCCGTCGAGGAGCACGATGCGGGCGACCGCCTTGGTGGCCGCCGCGCCGGACTCCATCGCGATCCCGATGTCCGCTTCTTTGATCGCGAGGGCGTCGTTCACACCGTCACCGGTCATCGCGACGGTGTGCCCGCGTGACTGCAGCGCTGTGACCAGCGCCTTCTTCTGCGTGGGGGTGACCCGGCCGAAGACTGTGTGCTGCTCGAGGGCGGAGGCGAGGGCATCCTCGTCGTCCGGCAGTTCGCGCGCGTCGAAGCCGACCGGGGCGTCGAGCCCGAGGTCGCGGGCGATCGCCGCCACCGTCTGCGGGTTGTCCCCCGAGATGACCTTGACGTCCACACCCTGGGAGGCGAAGTAGCCGAGGGTCTCGGCGGCGTCCGGCCGCACGCGCTCGCGGAACGTCAGCAGCGCGACGGGAGTGAGGTCGGCCGGCAGTGTCTCGTCGTCGAGGTTCGTGGGAGTGAGCAGCTGCGCCGAGTGGGCGAGCACGAGCGTGCGCCTCCCAGAGGCGGCGAGCATCGCCGAACGCTCGCGCAGCGTCGCGTGCTCCGCGCCCGGAAACACCATCTCCGGTCCGCCGAGCACCCACGTGCCCACGGCGTCGCGCGTGAAGCACACGGCACTCCACTTGCGGGCGGAGGAGAACGGGATGCGCCCGGCCGGCTCGAGCTGGCCGAGCTCTGCTCCCGCTCGCGGAACCGGGAACGGCTGCGCCAAGCAGCGGGCGGTGGCGTTCGCGTCGGGCTCGGCGCCGTACCAGGCGAGCGCGCGCTCCCAACCTGAAGGCGCGGCATCCACGACCGGGTGGCGGTCGTCGTAGACGATCTCGCCCTCGGTGAGCGTTCCGGTCTTGTCGAGGCAGATCACGTCGACGCGGGCGAGACCCTCGACCGCCGGCAGCTCCTGCACGAGCACCTGCCGTGCCGCGAGCTTCACGGCGCCGACCGCGAACGCGATGCTCGTCATGAGCACGAGTCCGAGCGGGATCATCGCGATGACCGACGCGATGGCGTTCACCGCGGCCTGCCGCCACTCGCCGCTGGAGATCGCCTCGTCCCAGCCGCCGAAGACGTACATCTGCGCGTTGAGCACCAGGATCGCGACGGGCCCGATGATCCACGCCTGGAAGGTGAGCACGCGGTCGACGGACCGCCTTAGCTCGCTGGACACCAGCGAGAACCTCTTCGCTTCGCTCGCCAGCTTGTTGGCGAAGGCGTCGGCGCCCACCCGCGTGACGCGCACGACCCCCTCGCCGCCGACCACGATCGACCCGGAGAGCACCTCGTCGTCGGGCTGCTTGTCGACGGCATCCGACTCGCCCGTGAGCATCGACTCGTCGGCCTGCAGGCGCGAAGATCGCAACACCACGCCGTCGGCGGCGATCTGGTCGCCTGCCCTCAGCACCAGGATGTCGTCGAGCACGACGTCGGCGATCGTCACGTCGGTCGGTTGCCCCTCGCGCACCACGCGGGCGGTCGGGGCGTGCAGGAGCGCGAGCTTGTCGAGCGCGGCCTTGGCGCGGAACTCCTGCACGGAGCCGATGATGGTGTTCGCGATGGCACTCAGGCCGAACAGGGCGTCCTGCCAGCGACCGAGCGCCAGCAGCACGGCGAAGCAGGCCACGATGATGCCGTTGAACAGCGTGAACACGTTGGCGCGCACGATGCTCCACGCCGAGCGACTGGAGGCATCCGTGTAGGCGTTCGTGCGCCCGGAGGCGACGCGTTCGGCGACCTCGGCCGCGCTCAGTCCGGCGAGCGCATCGGCGGTGTCGGTCATCCAGCCCTCCGTCGGCGCAGAAGCGGCGCGAAGCCGCACTCGATGCGAGCCTAACCGAGCACGGGGTGCGGGAGCAGGGTCCCCGAGCGGGTGGCGACGGGCGGGGCCGGGTAGGGGGTCAGCGAACACGGCGGCTGCCGGACCGGAGTACGTGAGGACTGGTGCCACCCGTCACGATTTCAGGACATATCAGGTCAGACGACAGATATATCGATCTGACCTGATATGTCCTGAAATAGTGACACCGAGTCGGCTTCCCGGGGCTGTCCGCGGTGCGGGGAGAGCCGCCGAAGGTATTCAGGTCAATGGTTCGTGACGAGCAGCGCGCCGTTCAGCACCGCCTCGTATCGGTCGGCGACGATAGCGACGAGTTCGTCGTCGGGATCGCGATCGGGCAGCACGAGCGGCGGCGTGACGAGATCGGCGTCGGATGCCGCGGCGCGGTCCATGAAGTAGCCCGGCGCGAGCAGGTAGCCGGCGACGGCGACGCGGGGGTGGCGGCCGCCTGCGTCGATGGCGCCGCCTGCGCGGCCTGCGTCGATGGCGTCGGTGGCAGCGGCGGCAGCGGTGCCCACGGTGGCCATTGCGGCCGTGGGAGCCGCGTCGTGAGTGGTGACTGTGTCGGCCGCGGCAGTACGGATCGCGGACGCCAGCGACGGCTCGAGCGCCCCGAGGAACGCGAGACCGACCCGGCGCCGCAGGTGCGCGGCGAGCAGACCGGCCGCGGCACGGGCATCCTCGACGCCGAGCGGGTCGCTCGACCCGGCCGCGGCCAGCACGACACTGTCGTCTTCTTGTACCCCGGTTTCGTGCAGCCGCCGCGCGAGCAGGGTCGCCAGGCGCGGGTCGGGGCCGAGGGCTCCGGCGACGAGCACGCGCCGGTGGTCGGCGGTCGCGGCGCACCGGATGTCGTGGTGCAGGTGATACCCGCGCGACAGGAGCAGCGGCACGATGACGACCGTGGCATCCGTCGGCAGCTTCGCCAGGGCGGTAGGTACATCGGGCCGCTCGACGTCGACGAACGCGTGCGCCGCGATGTCCGCTCCGACGCGCGCACGAGCGGCCTCGGCGAGGCGCGCGATGGCACGGCGACCCCGTGGGTCGGAGGTGCCGTGCGAGACGGTGAGCAGAGCGATCATGACGGACACCAGCATCCTTGAGCGGCTGACGCTGTCCCCCGTTTGCGTCGGTTTATTACCTTCTGGCTTTCTCCCGCCAAGGTGCACCTCCTAGGTTCGCTTGCGACCCGCCACCGGTGGGAGGACGGAGTTCCGCGTGACGATTTCCGAACAGCAGACCCGCGTTCCCACCGGCGCGCGGCCGCGCAGACAGAGCTCCCGTCCGAACGGTCAGTGGAAGGTCGACGGCAGAGCGCCGCTGAACCCGACCGAGGTGTGGAAGCAGGAGAGCGAGCCCCTCGAGGTGCGGGAACGCATCGAGAACATCTACGCCAAGCAGGGCTTCGACTCGATCGAGTCGACCGACCTGCACGGCCGGTTCCGCTGGTGGGGGCTCTACACGCAGCGGCGCCCGGGGATCGACGGCGGCCGCACCGCCACGCTCGAGCCGCACGAGCTCGAGGACCGCTACTTCATGCTGCGCATCCGCGTCGATGGAGGGCAGCTCAGCACCGACCAGATGCGCGCGATCGCGAGCATCTCGACCGATTTCGGGCGTGACACCGCCGACATCACCGACAGGCAGAACATCCAGCTGCACTGGATCGGCATCGAGAACGTGCCGGAGATCTGGCGGCGCCTCGAATCGGTCGGCCTGCGCACGACCGAGGCCTGCGGCGACGTGCCACGCGTCATGCTCGGGTCCCCAGTGGCGGGAATCGCCGCGGACGAGCTGATCGACCCCACGCCGATCCTGGCCGACATCACCGGCCGGTTCCTGGGCGATCACTCGCTGGCGAACCTTCCGCGCAAGTTCAAGACCGCGATCAGCGGGCATCCGAGCCACGACGTGGTGCACGAGCTCAACGACGTGTCGTTCGTGGTGGTAGAGCATCCGGAGCTCGGCGTCGGCTTCGACCTCTGGGTCGGTGGCGGTCTCTCGGCGACCCCGCGCCTCGGCGAGCGGATTGGTGCGTTCGTGCCGCCGGAGCGCGTGCCCGAGGTGTGGCACGGCGTGGCGCAGATCTTCCGCGACTACGGCTACCGTCGGCTGCGCAACAAGGCCAGGCTGAAGTTCCTGCTCGCGGACTGGGGCACCGAGCGCTTCCGGGAGGTACTCGAGACCGAGTATCTCGAGTCCCCGCTGCCCGACGGTCCCGAACCGGCGCGCTCGAGCGGCGCGGGCGACCACGTCGGGGTGCACAGGCAGAAGGACGGCAGGTACTTCATCGGCGTCACCCCGTTCGTCGGCCGGATGTCCGGCACCGCCTTCTCCGCGCTCGCCGATCTTCTCGAGAGACACGGTTCTCAGCGGCTGCGCACCACCCCGCACCAGAAGATTCTGGTGCTCGACATCGAGGAAGATGACGTCGAGCAGGTCGTGCGCGAGCTCGACGAGCTCGGTTTGAGCGCCCGCCCCGAGCTGTTTCGGCGCGGGACGATCGCGTGCACGGGCATCCAGTTCTGCAAGCTCGCCATCGTGGAGACGAAGGACACGGCGACCGCCGCTGTACTCGAGCTGGAGCGACGCCTGGAGGGCATCGAGCTGCCGGCGCCGATCAGTCTGCACGTGAACGGATGCCCGAACTCCTGCGCCCGCGTGCAGACCGCCGACATCGGGCTCAAGGGACAGCTGATCACGGATGCGGACGGCAACCAGGTGCCCGGGTTCCAGGTGCACCTCGGTGGCGGGGTCGCCTCCACCGACCGCGAGAGCGCGGGCATGGGCCGCACGGTGCGCGGCCTGAAGATCCCGGCCGACGGCATCCCGGACTACGTCGAGCGCGTGGTGCGCCGGTTCGTCGCTGACCGGCTCGGTGACGAGACATTCGCCGAGTGGGCGAACCGAGTGGACGAGGACGCGCTGCAATGAGCGCCGTGAACATCGGGGTCGTGGGCGTCGGTGCGACAAAGGGCGACTCTGCGGGCACGAGTGTCGCGGACGGCGCGGATGTGCCGCGGGCGGCGGGTCTGCGACCGGTCGAGGAGCTGCGCGCGCTCGCCGCGAGCGGTGCGGAGGAGCTGCACGAGGCATCCGCAGAGCAGATCGTGCGGTGGGTGGCCGACAACTTCGCGATGCAGCGTACGGCGGTCGCGTGCTCGATGGCGGATGCCGTGCTCCCGCACCTGGTCTCGAGCGTCACGCCCGGCGTGGACGTGCTGTTCCTCGACACCGGCTACCACTTCGTGGAGACGTACGCGACGCGCGACGAGGTGGCCCGCACGCTCGACGTGCGCGTCATCGATGTGAAACCGCTGCAGACGGTGGCTGAGCAGGATGCCGAGCTCGGCGCCGAGCTGTTCGCCCGCGATCCGAATCTGTGCTGCGCTCGCCGCAAGGTCGAACCACTGCACCGCGCACTCGCCGGCTACGAACTGTGGTTCACCGGCGTGCGCCGCGAGGAGGCACCCACGCGCTCGGCCACGCCGTTCGTGGCCTTCGACGAGAAGAACGGGCTCGTGAAGGTGAACCCCCTTGCGGCGTGGACGTTCGACGAGGTGATCGGCTACGCGAGCGCCCACGCGGTGCCGATGAACCTGCTGCTCGGCAACGGATATCCGTCGATCGGCTGCGAGCCGTGCACGAGGCCCGTCGCGCCGGGCGAGGACCCCCGGTCCGGCCGCTGGGCCGGGCTGGCCAAGACCGAATGCGGGCTGCACCTGTGAGCGTGGCCCCTGGCACCGTGGCGCTGATCGGCGGCGGCCCGGGCGACCCCGAACTGATCACCGTGCGGGGCCTGCGGCTGCTGCGGTCCGCCGACGTGGTGGTCGTCGACCGGCTCGCGCCGCGCGCGCTCCTCGACGAGCTGCGCGATGACGTCGAGATCATCGACGTCGGAAAGCAGCCGCAGTCGCATCCGGTACCGCAGTGGCGTATCAACGAACTGCTCGTCGAACGCGCCGCGGCGGGCAAGCGGGTCGCGCGACTGAAGGGCGGGGATCCGTTCGTGTTCGGGCGCGGAGGCGAGGAGGCCGAGCACTGCCGGGCCGCGGGCATCCCGGTCGAGGTGGTTCCGGGGGTCACGAGCGCCGTCGCGGTCCCCTCGATCGCAGGCATTCCCGTCACGCATCGTGGTATCGCCGCCGGGTTCACGGTGCTCGCCGCGCACGCCGGCATCGAGAACGTACCGGGAGGCCGCGACCACACAGTCGTGCTGCTGATGGGAATTTCGGGATTGGCGGGGTCCGCCGCAGTGCTGGCTCACGGCATCCGCGGTCCTGGATGCCCGGTCGCCATCGTCGAGGACGGCTACGGCGAACGCCAGCGCGTCACGATCGGCACGCTGGGCACCATCGCGGCCATCGCCGCCGCGCGTGACGTGCGCTCGCCGGCCGTCGTCGTGGTCGGCGACGTCGTGCGACTGGCGGATTCCACTGCACCAGACGCTCCCACTGCACTTGAGAAAGAGGCATAGCAATGACCCGACCGTTCCGCGTCGCCGTCGTCGGAGCCGGGCCCGCCGGCATCTATGCGGGCAACATCCTGCGCACCCGCGCGGGCGAAGCCGGCATCGAGGTGCAGATCGACCTCTTCGAGTCGCTGCCGTCACCGTACGGGCTCATCCGCTACGGGGTCGCACCCGACCACCCGCGCATCAAGGGCATCGTCACGTCGCTGCACGACATGCTCGCCGACGGCGCGGTGCGGTTGCTGGGCAACGTCGAGATCGGCGCGGACATCACGGTCGATGAGCTGCAGGAGCTGTACCACGCGGTCGTCTTCGCCACGGGCGCCCAGGTCGACAGGCACTTCGACCTTCCCGGACTCGAGAAGCACGGCAGCTTCGGCGCGGCGGACTTCGTGTCCTGGTACGACGGGCATCCGGATGTGCCGCGCGAGTGGCCGCTGAACGCCCGGCAGATCGCGGTGCTCGGCAACGGCAACGTGGCGCTCGACGTCGCGCGGGTGCTCGCGAAGCACCCGGTGGATCTGCTGACCACGGACATCCCGGAGAACGTGTACGCCGGTCTCGCGGCGTCGCCGGTGACGGATGTGCACGTCTTCGGCCGCCGCGGACCTCACGACATCAAGTTCACGCCCATCGAGCTGCGTGAGCTGGGCGAGGTGCCAGGCGTCGACATCGTGCTCTACGACGAGGACTTCGAGAACGGCAGCACGGCGGTCGGCGGTGCCGATAAGGGTGCTGGCGGCCGTGCGGGCGCGGGTGAAGCGGCCGCGAATGGCGCACGCCGGGCGGTGGGCAATCAGGCGAAGGTGATGGCCCGCATTCTGCAGTCCTGGCGCGAGCGGGAGAGCACGGATGCTCCGCGCCGTCTGCACCTGCACTTCTGGCACCGTCCGGTGGAGATCCTCGGCGACGGCGATGGAGACGGTGAAGGTGCGGGGAGGGTCACCGCAATCCGTTTCGAGCGCACCGAGCCCGACGGCGCCGGCGGCATCCGCGGCACGGGCGAGTTCGTCGACTACGGCGTGCAAGCCGTATATCGCGCGATCGGATACCGGGGCACGCCGGTGCGTGACGTGCCGTTCGACGAGGCGGCCGGGGTCATCCCGAACGACGGCGGACGTGTGCTCGACGAGAACGGCGCGGCCGTGCCCCGGCTGTACGCGACCGGCTGGATCAAACGCGGTCCGGTCGGCCTGATCGGCCACACGAAGGGCGACGCCGCCGAGACGGTCGAGAAGCTGCTCGAGGACCACGCCTCACTGAGCGCCGCGGAACGTCCGGACGAGGATGCCGTCATCGCGTTTCTGCGCTCCCGCGGCGTGCGCTTCACCACCTGGGACGGCTGGCTGGCGCTGGACGAGCACGAGCGAGCGCTCGGCGAGGAGTTCCCCGGCATGCAGCGGGAGCGGATCAAAGTCGTCTCACGCGACGAACAGGTCGCCATCTCGAACCGCGAGGTGGTCGCGCGATGACGTACGTGATCGCGCTGCCGTGCGTCGACGTGAAGGATCGCGCCTGTGTCGATGAGTGCCCGGTGGACTGCATCTACGAGGGCGAGCGCTCGCTCTACATCAACGCCGACGAGTGCGTCGACTGCGGCGCATGCGAACCGGTCTGCCCCGTGGAGGCCATCTATTACGAGGACGACCTGCCTGACGAGTGGAGCGACTACTACTCCGCGAACGTCGAGTTCTTCGCCGAGCTCGGCAGCCCGGGCGGCGCCGCGAAGACCGGCCCGCTGCCCTTCGATCACCCGCTGATCGCCGCGCTTCCACCCCAGATGGAGGCGGTGCATTAAGGCGCCCCGCGCTCCGCGGCATTCGGCGTTGCGGGAAGCCCTTCCGCTGTCACGAATCGCGGCCTCGAGGGTGGGGGCACATTGTGCGGCAGCGGAAGCGTGCGGATGCCGGTGGAGCCGATGACGGGAATCGCCCCACCGCTCCTCCACCCAGCGCTTCGCGCTGCGCGGAGCCTCTGCGGCGGGACCCACCCGCGGCTTCGATCCCCGACCACTACACGGATGCTCCTGCCACCACCCTTGCGGGCGGCGTCAGGAGCATGGGAGCCGATGACGGGAATCGAACCCGCGCTGTCTGCTTGGGAAGCAGAAGTTCTGCCATTGAACTACATCGGCGCGTCGCTTCAGCGAGCATAGACATCCTAACTGCTCCCCGAGAACGCTCGAGTCGGAGTCGGAGTCGGAGTCGGGAGACAGGCCGCCGGCGCGGTAACTCGCCGGTCGGGCTGCTCAGAACGGCATGAGAAGGCAAAAGTCAGAACGGCACGAGAGGTCAGAAAGTCAGAGCTGCGCGAGAAGGCGTGCCCGTTCCCGAGCACTGATCTGCACGGACGGGTGTTCGCCGAGCCGAGCATCCAGGCTGAGAGCCGCGTTGATGAGGGCCAGATGGCTGAACGCCTGCGGGAAGTTGCCGAGGTGCTCGCCGCGTCGCCCCAGCTCCTCGCCGTAGAGGCCGACGTGGTTCGCGTAGCTGAACATCTTCTCGAGGGTCCAGCGCGCCTGCTCGACCATGCCGGTGCGGGCCAGCGCTTCGACGAACCAGAACGTGCAGATCGAGAAGGTGCCTTCGTCGCCGCTGAGCCCGTCCGGGGCCGCCGCCGGGTTGTACCGGTACAGAAGGCTGTCGGAGACGAGCTCGTTGCGGATGGCGTCGAGCGTGGATCGCCAACGCGGATCGCGCGGCGAGAGGAAACCGGTGGTGGGCATCACCAGCAGCGAAGCGTCGAGCACATCGGAGCCGTAGTGCTGCACGAACGCCCCGCGCTCGCCGTTCCAGCCGCGCGACATGATCTGTCGGTACACGGCATCCCGCTGCCGGGTCCAATCGGAGATCGAACCCGGCCAGCCGTGCTCCTGGCCCAGGCGGATGGCGCGGTCGAAGGCGACCCAGCTCATGAGCCGACTGTACGTGTGGTTCTGCGCTCCGCCGCGCGTCTCCCAGATGCCCTCATCCGGCCGATCCCAGTTCTCGCCCAGCCAGTCGACCATGGCGACGATGCCGTCCCAGTCGGCGTTGTCGATGACCCCGCCGGCGCGATCGGCCAGGGCGAGGCATCCCACGACCTCGCCGTAGATATCCAGCTGCAGTTGATCGGCCGCGCCGTTGCCGATTCTCACCGGCCGCGAATCCCGGTATCCCGCGAGGTGGGCGAGCTCCTCCTCGATGAGATCGGATGAGCCGTCGACCCGGTACATGATCTTCAGCGGACCCGAGGCGTCACCCTCATGCTCGCGCACGCGGTCGGAGATCCAGGCCGTGAACGCCTGTGCCTCCTCGGTGTATCCGAGTCCGAGCAGAGCCTGCACGGAAAACGACGAGTCCCGCACCCAGGTGTACCGATAGTCCCAGTTGCGCTCGCCGCCGACCTGCTCGGGCAGTCCGGCCGTGGGCGCCGCGACGAGACCGCCCGTCGGGGCATACGTCATCAGCTTGAGCGTCATGGCCGAACGCATCACCTCTTCACGCCACCGGCCGCGATAGGTCGATGCGTTCACCCAGCGGCGCCAGAAGCGGCCGGTGTGCTCCAGAATGTCGAAGACGGTTCCCGGGTCGATGCGGTTCGGGGCCGTTTCGGCGCTGGATGACAGCACGAGCCCGCGCGCCTGCCCCGCCGAGAGGTCGCATGCTCCCCGAACGCCGCCATCGTGCGGCCGCAGAGGGATGCCCGTGCTCAGGTTCAAACGCAGGTCCGCCGTCTCGAAGACCGCGCCGTGCGGCTCCACGCGCAACTCGTGACCGAGGCGGCCGTAGTCGAACCGAGGGGCGCACTCGATCTCGAAACGCATCCGCCCGCGCACCACGTGCACGAGCCGGATCAGGTCGTGGCGGGCAGTCACACGCCGCGGGTCGTCCGGCAGCGGCATGAAGTCGATGATCTCCCCCACCCCGTCGTCCGACATGAACCGCGTGATCAGGATCGCCGTGTCAGGCATGTAGAGCTGCTTGGTCACGAATTCGCCGCCGACCGGTCGGATGCTGAACCGGCCGCCGTTCTCCCGGTCCAACAGAGACGCGAAGACCGTCGGCGAGTCGAAACGAGGACAGCAGTACCAGTCGATCTCACCCTCGCGCGAGATCAGAGCGGCCGTCTGCAGATCTCCGATCAGGCCGTGGTCCTCGATCGCCGTCCATCCACCCATGGATCCCCCCATCCCTTGGAAGCACGGATGCCTTCACGCTACGACCGCGCGTGCGCCCTGTCCACGAACGCCCGACGATGCCCGGCCGGCGCCGACCTCCCGCTCGCGCTTCCGCTCGCGCACTCTCATCGCCGTGCCCTCGCCGCCGCGCTCCCACCCGCGCTCCACTGCCGTCGGATAGTCTGACCCCGTGCTGCTGTCTGATCGCGACATCACTGCCCAACTCGAGGCGGAGCGCATCGCTCTGGAGCCCTACGATCCGGCGATGATCCAGCCCTCGAGCATCGACGTGCGCCTCGACCGGTTCTTCCGGCTCTTCGACAACCACAAATACGCGTTCATCGATCCGTCGCAGGACCAGCCCGAACTGACGCACCTCGTCGAGGTGGACGGTGACCAGCCGTTCATCCTGCACCCCGGCGAGTTCGCCCTCGGGTCCACGTTCGAGCGGGTCTCGCTGCCCGACGACATCGCGGCGCGGCTCGAAGGCAAGAGCTCGCTCGGGCGCTTGGGGCTGCTCACCCACTCCACGGCGGGGTTCATCGACCCCGGCTTCACCGGTCACGTCACGCTCGAGCTGAGCAACGTCGCGACGCTGCCGATCAAGCTCTGGCCCGGCATGAAGATCGGCCAGATGTGCTTCTTCCAGCTGTCGTCTCCCGCGGAGGAGCCGTACGGGTCGGCGGCGTACAGCTCGCGATATCAGGGACAGCGTGGGCCGACGGCATCCCGTTCGTTCCTGAACTTCCACCGCACCGACGTGAGTGGCACGAGCGTCGGCGAACCCGCCGAGCGGGGGAACGTCGAACAGGCGCACGAGCGTTCCCCGGAGCCTTCGTCGGCAGGGCAGAGGTCATCATGAGTGAATCGGGTGGGCGCGACGAGGCGGCGTCCTTCGCCCAGGCGTTGATCAGCGCGGAGGTGGCGCCGGAGCATCCGAATCGCATGACGAGGTTCGGCCAGATGGTCGGGTCATGGCACGTGAAGGGCAGCCGGCTCGATGAGGACACCGATGAGTGGGTCGAGCGCGACTTCACGTGGCTGGTGTCGTGGGTCATGGACGGCCGCGCCCTCGAAGACCTCGAGGTCGTGCAGACGGATGACGGCCCCGCCACCGTGGCCGTCGCCGTGCGCGTATACGACCCGGCCGCGGGCGTCGTGCGCGTCAGCTATTTCTCGCCGCCCAACAACCAGTACGCGAACCTCGTCGCCCAGGGTTGGCGCGATGGCGTGCGGCAGGACGGAACGCAGAACGACGAGCGGCCGATCCGCTGGAACTTCAGCGCCATCACCAACGATTCGTACACGTTCGATGGCTGGGTGAGCGACGACGACGGCGCCACCTGGAAGCTCGTCGAGCACCTCGAGGGTACGCGCCGGCGCTGAGCCGTCACCGAGCTGGCCGGTCGGCGTGAGCTCGGGAAACCACATGCGAGGATGCTTCGATGACAGTCGCCATCGTCGGCCCCGGATCCATCGGCGCCGCCCACGCCGCCGCCTGGCGCCAGGTCGGGGCTGACGTCGCCTATCTCGTCGCCCGGCAGTCGGATGCCGCGCTCGCCGATGCCCCTGCCGCCCGCACCGTGACCCGGTTGGACGAGGCGCTCGCCGATCCGACGCTCGACATCGTGACCATCTGCACGCCGACCCCGACGCATCGTGAGCTCGCCGTGGCATCCCTGCGCGCGGGTAAGCACGTGCTGCTCGAGAAGCCGATGGCGCTCAGCGTCGCCGACGCCGAGTCGATCGCACGCGAAGCGGATACCTGTGGCCGCGTCCTCATGGTCGCCCACGTCGTGCGCTTCTTCGACGCGTACGCGCGGGTGCGGGAGGCGGTGGCAGCAGGCGAGGTCGGGCGCGTGCTGCACGTGCGCGCCGAGCGCATGATCGCGCCGCCGACCACGCCGTGGTGGCACGACGAGGACCTCTCCGGTGGGGTGGCGGTCGACGTGGGCATCCACGACCTCGACCAGGCGAACCTGTTGCTCGGCACGCCCGTCGCGGTGCGGTCATACGCCGCCGATGCACTCGGTCCGGTCGAGACGACCGTGCGCTACGCCGGTGGCGGCACCGCGCAGGTGCTCAGCCACGCGCGCATGCCGGCGAGTCGTCCGTTCGCGACCTCGCTGCAGGTGACCGGCGATGCCGGCATGCTGCGTATCCGCGATGACGAGGAAGCGAGCGCGGTCCCGCAGCTTGCCGGTGCAGGGTCCGCTGAGGGTGCCGGGGCAGCGCGCAACCCGTACGCGACGCAGGCGGCGCACTTTCTGGAGTGTGTGGCATCCGGAACGCCGTCGGCGATCGCACCGACGAGCGACGCGGTGCTGGCGCTGCGCACGGCGCTGGCCGCCCGCGACTCGGTGCGTGCCGGCGGCGCGTGGGTGGAATTGGCCTGACGCGGTGTCCGAGCCGAAAGCGCTGACGCCGGCGGGACTCAGCGCAGCTGGTCCTGCTTGCCCTTCACCGGGATCATCACTGCCAGGCCGACGGCCAGCACCACGACGATGCCCAGGATGCCCCAGTACTGCTTGCCGCCGATCGCCACGAAGACGCCGAACATGGCCGGGGCGATGAAGGTCGCGGCACGTCCCGTGGTCGCGTAGAGGCCGTAGACCTCGCCCTCACGACCCGGCGGGATGAGGCGGCCGAGGAACGTGCGGCTCGCGGACTGCGCGGGTCCGACGAAGAGGCAGAGGGCGAGACCGAGCGTCCAGAACACGACCTGACCGCCGCCGTGCAGCACGAAGACGAGGGATCCGCTGACGACGAGTCCGATCAGCGACGTGATGATGACGGGCTTCGGCCCGAGCCGGTCATCGAGGGTGCCGATCGCGATCGTGGCGATGCCCGCGACCACGTTCGCGGCGATGGCGAAGATGATCACCTCACCGGAGGTGAATCCGAACGAGCCCGCGGCCAGCACGCCGCCGAACGTGAACACGCCGGTGAGACCGTCACGGAAGATCGCGCTGGCGAGCAGAAAGTACACGGTGTGTCGGCTGGTGCTCCACAGTCGGGCGATGTCGCGGCCGAGCACGGCGTAGGAGCGGAAGAACCCGACGCGGGGGCGGCCGAGATCCTGCATCGCCCGGTTCTCCGGCACGGCGAACAGCACGGGCAGCGCGAACACGGCGAACCACAGCGCCGCGATGAGCATCGAGACCCGCACCGACAGTCCGTTCTCGCTCGTCACGCCGAAGAGCCCGACATCCGGGTGAATGAAGCCGAAGTACACGATGAGCAGCAGCACGATGCCGCCCACGTATCCCATGCCCCAGCCCAGGCCGCTCACCTTGCCGATCGTCTTCGGCGTGGAGATCTGGCGGAGCATCCCGTTGTAGTTCACCCCCGCGATCTCGAAGAACACGGTGCCGACCGCCAGCAGAGCGAGTCCCAGCCAGACGTACGACGGCGTCGCCTGCACGAAGAACATCAGCGCGAGACAGGCGACCACCACGGCGGTGTTCACACCGAGCCAGAGCTTGCGCCGGCCGGACGTGTCGGTGCGCTGGCCGAGCACGGGGGCCAGGAGCAGCACCACGATTCCGGCGGCGGTGATGGTCCAGCTGAGGAACTCGGAGAGCTGATCGGGATCGCCGAACGACTTGCCGGTGAGGTAGACGGTGAAGACGAACGTGGTCGCCACCGCGTTGAACGCGGCCGAGCCCCAGTCCCACGATCCCCACGCCAGCACGCGCCCGAGACCGGTGCTCGTGGGCACGATCGGCTCAGCCGAAGCCGGTGCGCTAGCGGAAGCGGTGGCCGCGGCGTCGATGCCGGAGCCGGTCGGGTGCTCGGTCATGCGCACACCCTATGGCATGGGGGTCTCCGGTGAGGGGCGGGAGCGGCGAGGCGACAGCATCCAGTTGACGGCGGCCGCCGCGAGCACGATCGCGGCAGCGATGGCCGGTGAGAAGGATGCCGCGTGCGAGCCGGCCGAGGATGCCACCGCTCCGACGATGCCGGACGCCGCCGCCTGCCCGACCACGACGCCGGACCCGAGCATGGTCATCACCGTCGCCGAACGCCCCGCGGGGCTGCGCAGCGCGGCCAGGCTGTAGAGGGAGACCAGCGTGGGACCGACGCCGACTCCGGTGATGAACAGCACGATCAGCGCCGTCGGCACGGTGCCCGCGAGCGGGAACGCGGAGGCGCCACCCAGCAGGACGACGCCGAACACGAGCCATCGCGCACGCAGGCTGAAGCGCTCGGGCATGAGCGCCATGCCCAGTGCGAACGCCGCGGATCCGACACCCATCGCGCCGTAGACCAGCCCTGACTGGTCCGGGTCTCCGAGCGTGGTCATGAGCGCCGTCAGTGCCGTCAGCATCGCGCCGAAGAACAGCCCGATGCCGGTGGCACCGGTCACGAGCACCAGCAGTCGGGGCCGCACCAGTTCGCGCGCCGGCGCGCGGTCGTGCACCGCCGTCTCGTGAGCGGCGAGCTTGCTCGTGGAGTGTAGTGCGAACGCCGTGACGAACACGAACTCGAGCAGCGCGCCCCCGACGACGGCGGCCTGTGGGCCGGCGGTCGTCGCGAGTACGCCGACGAGCACCGGCCCGAACACGAACGTCACCTCGTCGGCCGCCGACTCGTACGAGAACGTGGCGTTCAGCACGCTGGAGCGAGCGGATGCCGGCATCCGGGTCTGGATGATCCCCACAAGCCGGCTGCGCGACAGCGGCGACACCTGCGGCGCGGTGGCGCCGATGAGCACGGCGATCAGCAGTACGACCGCTTCCGGTGCTGCCGTCGCGGCGGCCGCCATCAGCAGAAGCGTCACTCCGTTCAGGATGCCCGCCAGCAGTACGACGCGTCGCTGGCCGAACCGGTCTGCCGCGGCCCCGATCAGCGGGCCGACGGCAGCCGTGCCCAGGCCAACGCAGGCGGAGACCAGACCGCCCAGCGCCAGCGAATCACGCACCGCGACGATGAGCGTGAGCACGCCGACGACGATCATCGCGTAGGGGAAGCGCGCGATGAACGCGATCGGAAAGTAGAACGCGCCTGTCGCCGCCAGCAGGGTGCGCACGCGCGACGGCTGTGGCGACGACACCGTCTGCTCGGGCCGGTTCGCCGCTGGCTGTTCCGGTTGCGACATCCGAACCATTCTGGTGCACCGGCCTGCACCCGCCCTCGGCCCGAGCGCTGCCGGTCGTGGACTCGCTCGTTCGAGCACGGGCCCCGCGTACGGGGGCCAGCGGCACAGCCGAGTCGGGCCTAGCCTCAGCAGGAGGCCGCCGAATTCGAGCAATGCTCGCCTCTGCAGGGCGGTCAGGGGGCCGCGCATGTCGTCCTTTCTCTACACGGTGGGTCGCTGGGCGTTCCGCGCCCGCGTGCTCGTGCTGATCGTCTGGCTCGCGCTCGTCGCCGCCGCGATCGCGGCCGCCGCCCTGCTGGGCACCGGCACGCAGAACACCTACGCCATTCCCGGCACCGAGTCGCAGCAGGCGCTGGACTCGCTCGCGCGCACGTTCCCCCAGGTGAGCGGCACGTCGGCGCAGCTGGTGGCGGTGGCGCCCAAGGGCGGGAGTGTTCGGGATGCCTCGTTCCAGTCGGCCGTGGAGCAGAGCGTCGACCGACTGGCCGCCATCCCGCAGGTGAGCTCGGCCACTTCGCCGTACGGATCGTCGACGAGTGCGAACATCAGCTCGGACGACTCCGCGGTCATCGTGCCCATCCAGCTCTCCGTGGTGCAGAGCGCCGTGCACGAATCGACCTCCGACGCGCTGCAGGCCGAGGCGTATCGGCTGCAACGCGCCTTGCCGAACGGCTCGCAGGCATCCATGGGTGGTCAGCTCTTCTCGCAGACCGCGGCGGGGATCAGTGTGACCGAGCTGCTCGGCATCCTGGTGGCGTTCATCGTTCTCGCGTTCACGTTCGTGTCGCTGCTCGCCGCCGCGATGCCGCTGATCACTGCGCTGCTCGGGGTGGCGGTGTCGCTGTCGATCGTGCTGGCCATGACGGCCGTCACCACGATCACGTCGACCACGCCGCTGCTCGCGCTCATGCTCGGGCTCGCGGTGGGCATCGATTACGCGCTGTTCATCACGTCGCGGCATCAGGACCAGGTGAAACACGGACTCGACCCGGAGGAGTCCGCCGCACGTTCCATCGCGACCTCGGGCTCCGCCGTGGTGTTCGCGGCCGTGACGGTCATCATCGCGCTGCTCGGACTCAGCGTGGCAGGCATCCCGTTCCTCACGACGATGGGCGTCGCCTCCGCCGGGGCGGTCGCCATCGCCGTGCTGGTGTCGATGACCCTGACACCGGCGCTGCTCGGCTTCGCCGGCTGGCGCATCGTGCGGCGCAAGTATCGGCCGAGCGCGCGCGCCGCATCCCCCGAGTCCGCAGAGCCGACTTCATCCGCTCCATCAGGAGGCTCCGTGGACTCAGGACGTGCCGATGTTCGTCGCGGAATCTTCTTCGGCTGGGTGCGCGGCGCCACGAAGTGGCCGATCGTCACGGTCGTTGTCATCGTGGCAGGTCTCGGGCTGCTCACGGTGCCGGCGGCGAGCCTGCGGCTCTCGCTTCCCGACGCCGGCTCGCTGCCCGCCGACGAGCCCGGCCGTGTCACCTACGACCTCATCGCCGACCACTTCGGCCCGGGCTACAACGGGCCGCTGCTGCTCACCGCGTCGATCATCCAGAGCACCGATCCCGTCGGCCTCATGAACGACCTCGGCGCGAGCGTGGCGAAGGTGCGCGGTGTCGTGGCGGTGCCGCTCTCCACGCCGAACGAGAGCGGCGACACCGGCATCGTGCAGGTCATTCCCGACGGGGCACCGGACTCGACCGCCACCGAGAACCTCGTTGCGCGGCTGCGCGGGATGCACGGATCCTTCGAGAAGGAATACGGGATCGACGTCTCGGTCACCGGCTATACGGCGGCCGGCATCGACGTCTCGGAACGGCTCGGTCAGGCCCTGCTGCCGTTCGCCATCCTGGTGGTCGGCCTCTCCCTCGTTCTGCTCGCGATGGTGTTCCGCTCCATCGTCGTGCCCATCACGGCCGCGCTGGGATACCTGCTGTCAGTGGGCTCGGCGTTCGGGTTCACGAGTCTGGTCTTCGAGAGCGGATTCCTCGCGGGGCCGCTCGGCGTGGCATCCCTCGGGTCCGTCGTCAGCTTCATGCCGATCATCCTGATGGGCGTGCTCTTCGGCCTGGCCATGGACTACGAGGTCTTTCTGGTCAGCCGCATGCGCGAGGACTACGTACATCACCACGACGCGCACGGTGCCATCGAGTCCGGATTTCTGGGCTCGGCTCGCGTCGTCACGGCAGCGGCGCTCATCATGTTCGCCGTGTTCGCCGCTTTCGTGCCGTCCGGTGATGCCGCCATCCAGCCGATCGCACTCGGCCTGGCCGTGGGCGTCACGATCGACGCGTTCGTCGTGCGCATGACGCTGATCCCCGCCGTCCTCACCCTGTTCGGCCGGCACGCCTGGTGGATGCCCCGCGCTCTCGATCGTCTGCTCCCTCACTTCGACGTCGAGGGCGAGAGCATCACCAGGGAGCTCGAACTGGCCGTGTGGCCGCCGCCGCCCGCGCGCGCCGACCTCGCGATAGCGGCGGCGGACGTCACTCTCAGCCGTGGTGACCTGGTGCTCGTCGCCGACTTCAGCGCACACGTGCCGCGCGGCGACGCGCTGGTGCTGCGCGCCGACGACCGGGCGGCCGCCGCAGCCCTGGCCGCGGCGATCTGCGGAAGACACGCCGTGGCATCCGGGCGCCTGAAGTGCGTCGGGCTCGTGCTGCCGGCACGGGCGCCGTGGGTGCGCGGCCGCACCGCGCTCGTGACGCTCGGCGGATCGCGGGAGCCTGCGGACGACATCCGAGTGGCGCTGACGGGGAGCGTGGAAGTGCTCGTGCTGTGCGACCTCGACGAGGTGGGCGCGACCCGAGCCCGTGCTGCCGTGGTCGACGTGCTGCGACGGGCGGCGGATGTCGTCGATCACTCATCCGCATCGGCTTCCGGGCACGCTCGAGGGCGTGATTCGGCCGCGCACGCGGCGTTCGATCGTGCACCGCTCACCGTCGTGGCGACGTGCGGTGTGGATGCCGACGTGAGCGACATGCTGACGGCGTTCGTGACGCAGGAGGTTCGCGTCGACGCCGGCCGGGAGACGGTACGGAGTGCAGGTGCAGGTGCGAGCGTCGGTGCCGGTGCGGTGGACGAGGTGCACGCCGACGCGGGGGTGGGCTGAGATGGGCGATCGGATGCACGCGGCCGCTCTGTCGGCGCGCGCGGGTGCGGAACGGCTGCGCATCCCGGCGATCGTGGTCGTCGTACTGCTGCCTTTGCTCATGGGCCTGCTGCTCACCTGGGGTCTGTCGACGCCCGCGCTGCACCTCGACCGCGTGAGCGCGGCGATCGTCAACGACGACGTGCCGGCCACGATCAACGGCAAGTCCACACCGCTCGGTCGGCAGTTCGCCGCAGGCCTGATGAAGGGCTCGGCGCCCACGGGCCAAATTCCGCAGCAGGCCACGCAGGTCGGATCGAACTTCACCTGGGTGCTGACGAACGACCAGGATGCCTCCGACGGACTCGCCGAGGGACGGTACGCCGCAGTTGTCACGATCCCCGCATCGTTCTCGACGGCGATCGCTTCGCTCTCCGGCCACGCGCAGAGCGCGGTGCAGGCGCTGGTGCGCGTGAAGACGAGTCCGTCCGCTGCGCTACTCGACCCGGCGCTCGTGCAGTCCGTGACGGCGGTGGCGAACAGTCAGCTCAATCGGCAGATCATCGATCAGTACCTGCAGGGCGTGTATCAGGGCTTCAATTCCGTGCACGATCAGATCGCACAGGCATCCGACGGTGCGCAGCAGGTCGCCTCCGGCGCGGACTCGCTCGCATCGGGCGTCCAGCAGCTCGCCGACGGCGCGAACCAGCTCGACGCCGGGCTCGGCACGCTCGCGTCGCAGTCGGCGAGCCTGCCGGGGCAGACCGAGCAGCTCGCCGACGGTGCCTCCCAGGTCAGCTCGGGCACGGATGCCATTTCCAGCGCCCTCGGCTCCGCCGTCGCCTCGCTCACGTCGGTGCAGACGCAGGTGTGCCAGCGCCCGGGCCGCGTCTGCGACCAGGTGACGGCCGCCCTCGGCAGTCTGCAGAATGCCGCGACCGCCACGGGTGGGCTCTCCTCCGGGGCCGACCAGGTGGCGGCCGGGGCAGCGGCGCTCGCCGACGCGTCAGTGGCCCTGGTCGACGGCATCGATCAATCCGCCGCCGGCGCCTCGTCGCTGGCGAGCGGCGCAGCGAGTCTCACTTCCGGAGCCGAGCAGGTCAGCAGCGGCGCCGACCAGCTGTCGTCCGGCCTCGCGCAGGCGGTGCAGAAGATTCCTTCCTACTCGGACTCGGACATCCAGGTGCTGTCGGAAGCTGCGTCGCAGCCGGTCGTGATGGATCCGCGGTCGGCGCCGTCGGGCATCCAGTCGGCACCGCTGTTCACGGTCTTCGCACTGTGGGTCGGCGCGCTCGTGCTCGCGCTGGCGCGCAGATCCGTGCCGGAGTCGCGGCTGCTCGGCTCGTCGTCGTCGCTCGCCCTGGCCCTGCGCTCGACCACCGTCGGCGCGATTCTCGGCGCCGTGCAGGGCCTCGTCCTCGGCGCCGTGATGCTGATCGGCTTGGAACTGACCCCCGGGGTGTGGGCCGGATATCTCGGCTCGGCCGTGCTGATCGGTGCCGCCTTCGCCGCCGTGAACCAGGGGCTGGCGGCGGCGTTGGGAGCCATCGGTCGCCTCCTGGCTGTTCTGGTCGGAGTGGTCGGTCTCACGGTGGGCATCGCGTCGAGCGTCCCTGCCTCGTTCGTCGGCGTCGCCTCGCTGCTGCCCACCGCGCCTGCGCTCACCGGATTGCGCGGCGCGCTAACGGGCGAAGCGTCGCTGGCGGTGCAATCGGCAGCTCTCGTCGTACTCTGGGGCGTGATCGGCGTTGCGCTGGTGCTCGCCGGCATCGTATCGCGCCGGAGGTTGCGGGTCGCGTGAGAGGCGGACGGTGATCGGCTGGGGGCGTTCGATCGGCCTGGCGGCCATGGTCGTCGTCGCGGTGACGGCCGTCTTCATCGCGCCACCTGCAGGCAGGCAGGCCGTCGACGACGGGCTCGAGAAGCTGTGGAGCATGCCGCCGCAGCGGGCGCAGAAATACCTGGAGAAGCATCCCGAGGTCGTCATCGACCTGGCGAACTCCGACAGCGGATACGTCGACGAGCTGTGGGACAAGGCCACCCCGAAGGAGCGACGGCGGGCGATCCGGAACGCGCCGGATCTCATCGGCAACCTCGACGGCGTCGATTACGCCTCCCGGGACCGTGCCAACCGCCTCTACCTGCGACATGCGTTGGTCACGGCGCAGAAGCGCGTGACGGCGAAGCCCGGCAGCGAGGCCGCGGCGTTCCGGCTCCGCGCGCTGAAGGCGGTGAAGGCATCCATCGCGCGTCGGTACGAGCCACGGCGTTATCTGACCGAGCTCACGCCCGAAGCTCGACCGCGCGCGGCCGTCGCGATCGGGAACCTCGACACCGCGGAGCAGGTCGTCTACAACGTGCCCGGTATGGGGACGTACGCCGACGACATGCAGCTCTGGGCGCAGGCCGCGCAGAACCTGTATGACGAGCAGGGCAGGGCGGGCGCGCCATCGCGCCGCGCCGTCGTCGCCTGGATCGGCTACGTGGCGCCACCGCCCGGCGTGGATGCGGCGCTCGGCGGGTACGCCGCCATCGGTGCGCCCCGGTTGGTGGCTGCGCTGCGCGGGTTCCGCTCCAGCCGAGAGGGCGCGCGCGACGTCGACCTCAGCGTCGTGGCGCACTCCTATGGCACGACGACAGCCGCGAACGCGCTCGCCTCGGCCCGGCGGCTCGGCGTCTTCGCTTTCGTGATGCTCGGCTCTGCCGGCATCGAAGAGGACATCAAAGACGTGCGCGCTCTCCACGTCGAGCAGGCCTACGCGGGTGAGGCCGAGCGCGATACCCAGGCCCAATGGGGACGCGTGACGCGCCAGGATCCGCGCTCGCCGTCGTTCGGCGCGACGGTCATCGGCGTCGAGGCGCACGGCACGAAGCTCCCGGTGACGAATCACGAGCCTATTCGGCACTCGGCGTGGAACGACGACCCGACGTCGTCCGCGTACGCGAGGTTCACCGACCTGGACGAACTGGAGAAGAAGTTCGCGGAGCACCTGACCATGTACGGGTACCTGGATGCCGGCACCGAGTCGCTCTACAACACCGCCACCGCGACGACCCGGCATCCGACACGGCAGCTGCGCTGACCGCCCCGACGGAGCACCGAGGCGAACCCGGATGGGCAGGGCCGTCCGACGGGAATAGAGCGGACGCCTACAAAGTTGATATGAGTACGCTCAACTTTTCGGGACCGAGCTTGACATGGCATCCGGCACTGACATAAGTTGAGTCTGCGAGACTCAAGTCTCGGCGTGACCGGTCTCGACCGGTCGGCCGGTGGGAGCCTCGCTCCACTGGCTTCGGCCGCGGACGCAGAAGGCGTCGGGCCAACAGGGCGCCATGCGCCCAAGGAAGGGAAACACACACATGTCACGTGCAGTAGGTATCGACCTCGGAACGACCAACTCCGTCGTCTCCGTGCTCGAGGGCGGCGAGCCCGTCGTCATCGCCAACGCGGAGGGATTCCGCACCACCCCGTCGGTGGTGGCGTTCACCAAGGACGGCGAGGTGCTCGTCGGCGAGACCGCGAAGCGCCAGGCCGTCACCAACGTCGACCGCACCATCTCGTCGGTCAAGCGCCACATGGGCACCGACTGGTCGCAGGAGATCGACGGTAAGAAGTACACCGCGCAGGAGATCTCCGCGCGCATCCTGCAGAAGCTGAAGCGGGACGCGGAGCAGTACCTCGGTGACACGGTGACGGATGCCGTCATCACCGTTCCGGCGTACTTCAACGACGCCGAGCGCCAGGCCACGAAGGAGGCGGGTGAGATCGCCGGCCTCAACGTGCTGCGCATCATCAACGAGCCCACCGCGGCCGCACTCGCGTACGGACTCGACAAGGGCAAGGAAGACGAGCTCATCCTGGTCTTCGACCTCGGTGGCGGAACGTTCGACGTCTCGCTGCTCGAAGTGGGCAAGGACGACGACTTCTCCACCATTCAGGTGCGCGCCACGGCCGGCGACAACCGCCTCGGCGGCGACGACTGGGACCAGCGCGTCGTCGACTGGCTGATCAAGAAGTTCAAGGACTCGACCGGCGTGGATGTCTCGAAGGACAAGATCGCGCTGCAGCGGCTCAAGGAGGCCGCGGAGCAGGCGAAGAAGGAGCTCTCGAGCTCCATGTCGACGAGCATCCAGCTGCCGTACCTGTCGCTGACCGAGAACGGGCCGGCGAACCTCGACGAGACGCTCACGCGCGCCCAGTTCGAGCAGATGACCTCCGACCTGCTCGACCGCACCAAGAAGCCGTTCCAGGACGTCATCAAAGAAGCCGGCATCAAGGTCGGCGACATCTCGCACGTCGTGCTGGTCGGCGGTTCGACCCGTATGCCGGCCGTTTCCGACCTGGTGAAGCAGGAGACCGGTGGCAAGGACCCGAACAAGGGCGTCAACCCCGATGAGGTCGTGGCCGTCGGCGCCGCTCTGCAGGCAGGTGTGCTGAAGGGCGAGCGCAAGGACGTCCTCCTCATCGACGTCACCCCGCTGAGCCTCGGCATCGAGACCAAGGGCGGCATCATGACCAAGCTCATCGAGCGCAACACGGCCATCCCGACCAAGCGCAGCGAGACGTTCACCACGGCCGACGACAACCAGCCGTCCGTGGCGATCCAGGTGTTCCAGGGCGAGCGCGAGTTCACCCGCGACAACAAGCCGCTGGGCACGTTCGAGCTGACCGGCATCGCGCCGGCGCCGCGCGGCATCCCGCAGGTGGAGGTCACCTTCGACATCGACGCGAACGGCATCGTGCACGTGTCCGCCAAGGACAAGGGCACGGGCAAGGAGCAGTCGATGACGATCACGGGCGGCTCGAGCCTGCCGAAGGACGACATCGAGCGCATGGTGCGCGAGGCCGAGGAGCACGCCGCCGACGACAAGCGTCGTCGCGAGAGCGCCGAGACCCGCAACAGCGCCGAGCAGCTGGTCTACTCGATCGAGAAGCTCATCAAGGACAACGAAGACAAGCTGCCGTCCGACGTGAAGGACGACGTGCAGGGCGATGTCGACGCGTTGAAGTCCGCGCTGGCCGGTGAGGACGACGAGGCCGTGAAGACCGCGTTCGACAAGCTGAACGCCAGCCAGCAGAAGCTGGGTGAGGCGATCTACCAGTCCGCTCAGGCGGAAGGCTCCGGGCCGCAGGCGGAGGAGTCCGGCCAGTCCGAGTCGTCGTCCTCCGACGATGACGTGGTCGATGCCGAGGTCGTCGACGACGAGGATGAGAAGAAGTAATCATGGCGAAGAACGACGAATCGAACGAGAACGAGGAGCCGATCGTCCGCGACAAGCGACGCATCGACCCTGAGACGGGCGAGGTTCGTCGGCCGCAGGACGGGGCGGAGTCGAACGGCTCCGCCCCCGAGTCCGAGCGTCTCGAGCACGAGCAGGTGGTCGACACCGGCGAGGGCTATGAGGGGCCGGATGTCGAGACCTCACTTTCCGACGCAGACCTCGCCTTCCTCTCGGGCCAGTCGAACGCGGAGGAGCTCGCTGCCGAGCGGCTCGCCGATCTGCAGCGGGTGACCGCGGAGTACGCGAACTACCGCAAGCGCACCGAGGCGGGTCGTGAGGTGGAGCGGGAGCGCGCGGTGGCCGATACGGCCAGGGCGATCCTGCCGGTGCTCGACGACCTGGACCGTGCCGAGAAGCACGGCGACCTCGAGGGCGAATCCGCGTTCACGACGATCGCCGGCAAGCTCCGCGGCGCCGCCGAGAAGCTCGGGCTCAAGCCGTTCGCGGTCGCCGGCGAGGTCTTCGACCCCACTGTGCACGAGGCGATCTTCCAGCAGCCGTCCGCCGACGCGACCGAGCCGACCATCGTCGACGTCGTGGAGGTGGGCTACACGCTCGGATCCACGCTCGTGCGTGCGGCCAAGGTGGTCGTCGCGGTTCCCGCGTAGCAACCTCGCCAGAGGCTCGCCCTTCGCCTCGCCTCGCCTCGTTCGCTCAGGGACCTCGGTCCGAGCTCCCTGAGCGAGCCGTGGGCGAGCCGAAGGGCCGGCCTCGTCGGCACAATTCAACACAGACAACAGAAACCAAGAAAGGAGGTGCCGGGTGGCCAGTCAAGACTGGTTCGACAAGGACTTCTACAAGGTGCTCGGCGTCTCCAAAGACGTCTCGCAGACCGACCTGAAGAAGACCTACCGCAAGCTCGCCCGCAAGTACCATCCGGACTCCAACCCCGGTGATGCGAAGGCCGAGGCGAAGTTCAAGGAGATCAGCGAGGCCTACTCCGTGCTGTCCGACGACGAGCAGCGCAAAGAGTACGACCAGGTGCGGGCCATGGGCTCGGGGGCCCGATTCACCGCGCCCGGCGGAGGTGCCGGGGCCGGCGGCTTCGAGGATGTCTTCGGCGGCATGTTCAACCAGGGCGGCGGAGGTCAGTCGTACACGTTCCGCCAGAGCGGCGGCGGCGACTACGACGATCTGCTCGGCGGCCTCTTCGGCAGCGGACGTTTCGGGCAGACCACCGGCGGGTACCGCGGCTACGGCGGGCCGACGTCGGGGCAGGACGTGTCGGCATCCACCACCATCGACTTCAACACGGCGGTCACCGGCGAGACCGTGCACCTCACCGTGGACGGCGAGACCGTCAAGGTGCGCATCCCGGCCGGGGTGGCCGACAAGCAGCGCATCCGCGTGCCGCGCAAGGGCCGTCCGTCGCCCGACGGCGGCGAACGCGGCGACCTCTATCTCACGGTGACGGTGCGCAAGCATCCGGTGTTCGAACGCGACGGTCTCAACCTGCGCGTCACCGTGCCTGTCACGTTCGCCGAGGCGACGCTCGGCGCCACCATCGAGGTGCCGACGCTGGGTGGCGAGACGGTGCGTCTCAAGGTGGCGCCCGGTACACCCAGCGGACGCGTGCTGCGCGTGAAGGGTCGCGGCGTCAACACGAAGAAGGGCACGGGCGACCTGCTGGCCATCGTGCAGGTGGTCGTGCCGTCGCACGTGAGTAAAGAGGGCGAAGAGGCGCTCGAGGCCTTCGAAAAGACGCTGCCCGACGAGAACCCCCGCGACGATCTGCTCGCGAAGGCGAGGGCTGCGGCGCGGTGACACGCCCGCGGCAGCGCTGGCCCCTGTGCTCGCTGAGCGAGCGCAGCGAGTCGAAGCGCGCCGACGGACGGCCGTGTCGGCGTCTACCGGGGCCGAAGGGAGCCGAAGCGCGGGCGCCGTCGTGACGGTGCCTGCTGAGCGCAGCGAGTCGAAGCGCCTGCACCGCGCCGAGAGTCGAGACTGAAGGATGCGAGGTGAACGGTGATGAACGTCGAATTGGATGAGACGACTCCCGTCTTCGCGATCGCTGCCGCCGCCGAGCTGGCCGGCATGCACCCCCAGACGCTGCGCCAGTACGACAGGCTCGGGCTGGTGAGTCCGCGCCGCACCGCCGGGAGGTCGCGTCGGTACTCGATGCGCGACGTCGCTCAGCTGCGGGAGATCGCCCGGCTGGGCGGTGAGGGCGTGAGCCTGGAGGGCATCCGACGCATTCTCGAGCTGGAGAACCAGGTGAACCGGCTCCACGCGCGGGTGCGCGAGTTGGAGTCGACGCTGGCCGACGAACTGCTCAATCGGCCGGGGCGGCGCGTTTTCGCGGCCGGCTCCGAGGGCGAGGTCGTCACGCTGCGCGCCGGCACCCGGGTGCGCCGCAGCAACCAGCTGGTGGTGTGGCGTCCGCTGGACCGGTAGCCCCCCCGCTTGCGCACCCGCCCGGCCGCGTACCCTGGAGCCATGCCCGAGAACCTCACCGAAGCCCCCGTCGACCGCGTCACCATGTACGGCGCCGCCTGGTGCCACGACTGCCGCCGTTCGAAGGCGCTGCTCGACAAGGGAGGCGCCGACTACGAGTACATCGACCTCGAGGCGAGCCCGGAGAAGGCTGACGTGGCGCACGCGATCAGCGGGCGCACGAACATCCCGGTCATCGTGTTCCCCGACGGCACCCACTTCGTGGAGCCGACCGACGCGGAGTTGCAGGGCAAGCTCGACGCGCTGAACGCGTAGCGCGAGTCGGGGCGGCACGGCGCGAGCGCTCGCGGCAGATCGCTCACGCGGCTGCGCCTTCCGTCGACGCGGCGTGGGCGGCGCGCGAGCCGCGGTGCGTGGACGGATTGTGTGGACCCGTGGCGCCGACGCGTTGCGCAAAGCCCTTGCACAGACGCGGTGTGTGGACGCGTTGCTAGACGCGCCGCACCTCGGGAGCAGAGACTGTGGTCATGCGGTATGTCGGCAGAACGCCGCCGCCACCCCTCGACCAATTCGTGGATGACATCTACGTGCTCTCCGGTGTGCCGGAGCACCAGCGGTTGATCGTTCCGCCGATGCCGTCCGCGCATCTCATGATCAATCTCGGTGATCCCGTTCACCTGCGCGATTCCGATCCTTCCGTTCACCCCGCCGTCTTCACGGACGGTTGGTTTTTGGGCATGTGGAAAAGGCGTCTGGTCGTCGAATACGAGAGCTCCGTGCGGGTGGTCGGGGTGCACTTCAAGCCGTGGGGAGTCGCACCGTTCATCAGTGTGCCGCTGAGCGACCTGCGGGACCGCTGGGTTCCGCTCGATGCGGTGTGGGAGGGCTCGTTCGACCGCATCCGACGCCGGCTCATCGGGGCATCCTCCACCGAGGCCGCGCTACGGCTCGTCGAGGGCGAGCTCCGTGACCGGCTCGACGTGGCATCTCTGAACGGCCTCGACCTCGTCCGTCGTGCTGCGGGCCACCTGGAAGAGTCGTGGGGCGCCGTGCCGGTCGCCGCGCTGGCCGATCATGCGGGGATCAGCGGCAACCGCCTGGCGGGGCTGTTCACGGCCCATGTGGGAATGACACCGAAGCGCCTCGGGCGCATCTACCGGTTCGCTCGGGTGATCCTCTCGGTGGATGCCGCGAGGCCGGTCGGGTGGGCGGAACTCGCGCAGACGACGGGGTACTTCGACCAGCCGCATCTGGTCAACGAGTTCAAGGACTTCACGGGTCGGACTCCCACGGACTATCTGGCGCTGCGCCGCCGATTCCCGGCCGAACCCGGGTATCCACCGCACAGAGGGCCGATGCCGTCGGCGTGATTTTCTCCAAGACGACAGCCCGCGGCCAGAGAAGACTCGTCTTCGACCAATCCGATCGGTCGAAGATCGGTGCTATCGAAGGGGATGCCATGACGAAGGTCGTGTACGCGATTTCAGTTTCGCTCGATGGGTTCGTCGCCGGGCCGGGCGACGGCGTGGGCAACGCGCTGGGGCGTGGCGGCAACGCACTGCACAGCTGGGCCTCGGCGCCGGACGACGTCGATCAGCGTGTGCTCACGGAGGGCTTCGAAAGCCTCGGCGCGCACATCGTGGGCCGGAGGATGTTCGATGTCTCGGAGGCATGGCACGGTCGGCCCCCTGGCGATCTTCCCTGTTTCGTCGTCACGCACCATCCCGTGGCGGAGTGGACCGACGAAGCCTCCCCGTTCACCTTCGTGGACGGTGTCGAGCGTGCCATCGATGCCGCGCGCGCCGTCGCCGGAGACAAAGACG
Organism: Humibacter albus DSM 18994; assembly: GCF_000421825.1. Classification (GTDB taxonomy): domain Bacteria; phylum Actinomycetota; class Actinomycetes; order Actinomycetales; family Microbacteriaceae; genus Humibacter; species Humibacter albus. The sequence continues at coordinate 300,876 of NZ_ATXT01000016.1, read as the reverse complement.
TGGCCATCGGTGGTGGGGCGTCGATCGGTCGCCAGGCGCTTCAGCTCGGCCTCGTGGACCAGATCAATGTGCAGCTCATGCCCGTGCTGCTCGGCGGCGGCGTGCGTTACATCGACCATCTCGAGGAGGCCGTCACGCTCGAGCAGTTGAGCGTCGAGCCCTCGCGCAACGCGGTGCATCTTGCGTATCGGGTGATCTCCCGTTCCCGAGGTCGGACCGCGTCCTGATGCAGGCCGGATGCGGCGGATCGCGCGAACTTGGGGCGCCACGCCTCGACGATCCGAGTGATGAAATAGCGCGCCAGGCTCGTCCGACGCGCGAATGTGACGCAATGTTGCGAGCGTGACCAGTGGCATCCAGGGGCTCGGCGAGCATGGTGGGATGCCACGACAGATCCGCTTCAACGCCTTCGACATGAACTGTGTCGCCCACCAGACATCCGGTTTGTGGAAGCATCCGGCTGACAGAGCGGACGAGTACAAGAGCCTCGAGTACTGGACCGAGCTCGCGAAGCTGCTGGAGCGCGGTCGCTTCGACGGCATCTTCATCGCCGACGTGCTCGGCACCTACGACGTCTACGGTGGCAGCAACGAGGCGGCGATCCGCAACGGCGCGCAGGTGCCCGTGAACGATCCGCTGCTGGTCATCCCGGCCATGGCCTACGTGACAGAGAATCTCGGGTTCGGCGTGACGGCGGGAACGGCGTACGAGCATCCGTACCCGTTCGCGCGCCGCATGTCGACGCTCGACCACCTCACCAAGGGCCGCATCGGCTGGAACGTGGTCACCGGCTATCTGCCGTCGGCCGCCCGCAACATGGGCGCCGAAGACCAGATGGAGCACGACGACCGCTACGACTACGCCGACGAGTACCTCGAGGTGCTCTACAAGCTGTGGGAAGGCTCGTGGGAAGACGACGCCGTCGTCAAGGATGTCGAGAGCGGTGTCTTCACGGATCCCGCGAAGGTGCACGAGATCGGCCACAAGGGCAAGCACTTCAGCGTGCCGGGCATCCACATCGCCGAGCCGTCGCCGCAGCGCACGCCGGTGATCTACCAGGCCGGGGCATCCTCGCGCGGAGTGAAGTTCGCGGCGGAGAACGCGGAGGCGATCTTCATCGCCGGCCCGACCAAGGAGGTCGTGGCATCCACCGTCACGAAGATCCGGGATGCCCTCGAAGCCGCCGGTCGCGACCGTTACGCCGCGAAGATCTACACCCTGCTCACGCTCATCACCGACGAGACGGATGAGAAGGCGCAGGCGAAGTACGAGGAGTATCTCAGCTACGCCAGCGAGGAGGGCGCGCTCGTGTTCATGAGCGGCTGGATGGGCATCGACCTGTCGCAGTACGCGCTCGACGAGCCGATCGGCAACGTGAAGTCGAACGCCATCCAGTCGGTGGTCGCGAGCTTCCAGGAGAACAACAGCGACGGCCGCGAGTGGACCGTCGGCGACATCGCGCGGCACAGCGCCATCGGCGGCCTCGGGCCGTTCGCGGTGGGGTCGGGCGAGACCATCGCCGACACGCTGCAGCAGTGGGTGGAGGAGACCGACGTCGACGGTTTCAACCTCGCCTACGTCGTGGCCCCCGGCACCTTCGAGGACATCGTGGAGCACGTGGTCCCCGTGTTGCAGGAGCGTGGCGCGTACCCCACGGAGTATGCCGAGGGCACGCTGCGCAACAAGCTTCAGGGAACGGGCGACAAGCTCCCGGACGACCACCGCGGTGCGCGGTACCGCGTGGGGAAGTTCGAGCCAGGGGCCTGACGCGCAAGGCGATGAGCACGATTCCTGCCGTGTACGGGATGTGCAGGGCGATCTCTGCAGCCGCGACGACGGCGACGAAGGCGGCGCGGTCGGCGTCCAAGGAGAGTCCGCAAGGCTCGCTGTGCAAAATGCGTATTTTGCGCAGCGAGTCCTGAACGCATACCCGCTTCCGCCCGTCTCCTCGGGCATCCCCTCGAGGCCGCCGAAAGTAGGCTGGACGGATGGCCGAGCCCGTCCCTTCGCGCGAGTTCGACTGGGCGCGCCTCAGCAGACGACCCGATGTCGAGGCCCCGAACCTGTTCGCATCGGATGCCGCTGACCGCCTCATCCTCGACACCGCGGCTCCGCTCCTGGTCGGTCTGACGCCGCGGGATGTGGTCGTCGTCGGCGACGCGTACGGCGCACTGGCGTTGGCGGCGACAGCGTTGACGACGTCGACGACGGAGGCGTGCGAGAGCGCGGGAGCGCGCATCCGCGTGCATCAGGACACGATCGTGGCCGAGCGCGCGCTCGCCGAGAACGCGCAGCGTTTCGTGCTCTCCGACGCCTATCGCTCCTGTGGGCTCGACGGGGATCTCGCCGCCGGTGCGCGGGTGATCCTGCTGCGCCTGCCGAAGAGTCTGGATGCGCTCGACGAGATCGCGGGCATCCTCGCGTCCGCTGCGCATCCGGAGGTCGTCATCGTGGCCGGCGGCATGCAGAAGCACATGACAGTGGCGATGAACGACGTGCTCGGCCGCTACTTCGAGCGCGTCGACGTGGGGCATGGACGCCAGAAGGCGCGGGTGCTCACGGTGCGCGGGGCGCGGACGGCGGCGCGCACTGCGCCCGTGCCCGCCCGCACTCTGGCCCGAATCGGACAAGAGTTGCCAGTGGACGGGGCGGATCCGTCCGAATCGGAACGCGGCGGCGGCGGGAGTTCACTCGAGCCGGCGTGGCCGCGCCGCGAGTTCCACGGTGACATCGCGCCGGGCCTGTGGGTGTGCGCGCACGGCGGAGCGTTCGCCGGAACCCGCATCGACATCGGCACCCGGTTCCTTCTCTCGCACCTCGACGAGATCGACGAAACGGGGCCGGCCCGCGATCCGCTCATCGTCGTCGATCTCGTGTGCGGCACCGGCGCGCTTGCGGCCACGTTCGCGCTGCGGCATCCGCACGCGCAGGTTATCGCGACGGATCAGTCGGCGGCGGCCGCGGCATCCGCGAGGGCGACCGCCGATGCGAACGGCGTCGCCGACCGCGTGCAGGTGCGCCGGGAAGACGCGGGAGAGGGCATCCCGACCGGCTCGGCCGACGTCGTGCTGCTCAACCCGCCGTTCCATAACGGCGCCGCGCTCGACCTGCGCATCGGGCGGATGCTCGTGGCCGCCGCCGCCCGCATGCTCGCTCCGGGCGGCGAACTCTGGACCGTGTACAACTCGCACCTCGACTACCGGCCGTCGCTGCGCCGCTTCGTCGGGCCCACGCGTCAGATCGACCGGAACGCGAAGTTCACCATCACCGCGTCGGTGAGGGGCGGCGTATCGTCGCCGGCGTGATCCGGGGGTATTCGGCGGAGCAGATCCGCGCGGCCGAGGAACCGCACCTGCGGGCGGGTGAACCGCTCATGGCGCGGGCGGCGGCGGGACTCGCGGACGTGATCCGGCAGGAGCTGGATGCCGGTGTCGGCGGGGGTGCGCGCGTCGGCCGGGATGCTCGTGCCGGCGGGGGTGCGCGCGCCAGCGAGGAATCGCGTGCCGGTGTGGATGCTCGTGCTCGCGCACTTGCCGGTGCGCGTCCCGGCGCGGACCCGGGTACGCCGCCGCGCGTCCTCGTGCTCGTGGGCTCCGGCAACAATGGCGGCGACGCGCTCTTCGCGGTGGCGCAACTGGCGGCATCCGGATGCGACGTGGCGATCGCGAAGCTCGGCTCGCGCGTGCACGAGGACGGGCTGGCGGCCGCGCTCGCCGCGGGGGCGCGCGTGGTCGGCAGCGAGGGCAGCACGAGTGCGGACGTCCTTGTGCGCGTCGTCGCGGAGGCGGGCCGGTGCGATGTGGTGGTGGACGGCATCCTGGGCACGGGCGCATACCGGAGCCCCGCGTTGCGCGGGCTCGCGCGCGACGCGGTGGCGGCCGTGCGTGCAGCGGTGGCGGTGCGCCCGGAGGCCGAGCGCCCGGGCGCGCTCGTCGTGGCGGTCGACCTGCCGAGCGGCATCGATCCCGACACGGGCGCGGTTCCGGACGGCGTGGACGCCGAGACGGGTGAGGCGCGCGAGGGCGTCGTGCTGCCCGCGGACGTGACGGTGACGTTCGGCGCGCACAAGGCGGGGTTGCTGCGCGAGCCCGCCGCCGCGCTCGCGGGCCGCATCGTGCTCGTCGACATCGGGCTCGGGCTGGATCTCGAGGACGTCGAGCCTCTGATCGTCGTCGAGGGTTGACCCATCGGTGGTGGGCCGCTTCTGACGCACCGAGCCGCTGGGGGTTACCGTGGCGACGGTGGGCCGGTCGCAGGCCTGTTGCCTGTTGCCTGTCGCCTGTCGCCTGTCGCCTGTCGCCTGTCGCCTGTCGCCTGTCGCCTGTCGCCTGTCACCGGTCGCCGGTTGCCGGGCGAGGAGTGAGGGATGAGGAGATGTGGCCGTGAGCCCTTGTGATTAAGTACGTGCAGAGATAATCTGTGCACAGATTGAATGGTGCGGGCATTCGACCGTGCGATCAATCGACACCAGATCGGCGCTGGATCGAGGCCAGGCCGACCACCGGATCGAAGGGGATGCCGTTATGTGGACCACCGAATACACCGCCGAGACCAGCGCGCCGCCCGCTGAGGTGTGGGCCGCTCTCCGTGCCCTCCACGAGGGGCGGGTCACGTACGAGGGCGCCGACGAGTACGTACTGCACGGGCCGTTCGCGGTCGGCACTCGCCTTTCGGTCACACCTGCCGGTCAAGAGACGTTCGATTCGCAGATCGTCGACCTGGTCGAGGGGCGCACGTACGCCGACGAGACGAACTACGGCGGCATCGTGCTGCGGTTCCGGCACACTCTCGAGCCGGTCGAGACCGGCACGCGCGTGACCCACCGTCTTGAGATCGACGGCGACGGTGCCGACGAGATCGGGCCGGAGCTGGGGCCGCAGATTGCTGGCGACTTCCCCGAATCCATGCAGCAGCTGTTCGCGGCGGCCGTCGGGCACACGTACGACGACGCCGAGTCGGCGAACGCGTGAGTGACCCGACCGACGGCACCCGGTTCGCCGGTGGCCCTGGTGAGAGTCCGGGATTCCTGCTCTGGCGGGTCACAGCCGCGTGGCAGCGAGCCATCACGGCGGCGCTCGTGCCGCTCGGGCTCACGCACGTGCAGTTCGTGCTGCTCGCGTGTGCGTGGTGGCTGGGGCACGACGGCGACCTGCCGAACCAGGCGCAGGTGGCGGCGCAGGCCGGAGCGGACGTGAAGATGGCATCCGAGGTCTTCGCCCGGCTGCAGGCGAAGGGGCTCGTGACGCGTGAGACCGACCCACGCGACAGCCGCGCGAAGTCGGTCGCCGTGACGGCCGACGGCGTCGCCCTGGCGAAACGAGCCGTGCGCGTGGTCGAGGATGCCGACGCCCGCTTCTTCGGCGCCCTCGACTCGGCCGCCCTCGTGCGCGTGCTCCGCGGCCTCGCGGGGATGGGCTGAGGTAGCCCGTCCTGTCCGACACGGCGGCTGACGACCGCAGGCCCGGCGTGAGCAATGGAGGCGGGACGCCGGCTCGGGCAATGGAGCCAAGCCCGTCCGGTGCGGTGGCTGACGGTCCTCCGTGAGAGCATGGCCGGGTGCCCGGCCCCTGGTTCCCCCGCGTCGATCCGGGGGCGGTGCGCGATTACGTGGGCGACGTCATGGCGCGGCGCGGCGTGCCCTACGCGCGTACCGCGATCCGCCGACTCGAGTGGCGCACCGGCACGCTGGAGGCGACCGTCGCCGACACCGATCCGGTGCCGTACGAGTGCTGGGTGACGCTCGTTCCCGGAGCCGGCAGCGCATACCGTCCGACGGCGAGCAGCTGCACGTGCCCGGTCGGCACGCGGTGCAAGCACATCGCAGCGGCATTGCTCGCGTGCGGCGAACGGCACCGGATGCCTGCGGCCGCCACCGAAGACGGCTGGCGGTCCGCGGTGCGCGCGCTGACCGCGGGGGCGCAGGGCGGTGCGGTGACCTCGGGGAGCGGGCTGACGGCATCCACGAGGCAGAACGTGCCGCTGGCCCTTCTCATCGAACTCCGCGAGCGCGTGCGCCGTACCAGCGGCGGCGGCCGCTGGTCGCACACGACCGAGACGACGCAGCGGGCCACCCTCGCGTCGCGGGGCACCCTGCAGCTCACGGCGCGCATCGGCACGGCGGGCAAGCGGGGCTGGGTCGGTGCCAAGTTCGGCTGGGGCTCACTGCACTACCGCAGTCACGAATACGGGTTCGACCCGGAGCAGATCCGCTGGTTCGTGGAGTTCGAGACCCTCGCGCGCGCGGCGCCCGGAATCTACCAGGGCACCGACGGCAGCCGCATGCCGCTCGACGCCTACGCCAGTCCGCTCCTGTGGCAGCTCCTCGCTCAGGCGCCGGAGCGTGGCATCGCCGTCGTCTCTGGTGACAAGGGCGGCACCCTCGTGCTCGCCGACGGCGCGAGTCTGACCACGTCGATCGCGACGCGGCCCGACGGAAGCATCACCCTGACGCCCGCCCTCGTGGTCGACGGGACCGAGCGGGACGCCCGCGGCGCCCGCCCGATCGGCGACCACGGCGTGGCGCTCATCGAGTGGCGCGCCGGCGAAGGAGGTCCGACCGTGACGCTCGCGCCGCTCGAGGGCGCTCAGGGCGCCGACTTCGCGGCACTGGCTCGACGGGGCCCGATCACGGTGCCGGCCGCCGATGTGCCGGAGTTCACCCGGGATGTCTACCCCACCCTGGCCCGATCCCTCACGGTGCGCGCCGCCGACGGCACGGAGCTCCCGGAACTCGCTCCGCCCGTGCTCGTGCTGACCGTCGGGTTCCGCGCGAAGCAGGCCGTGGACATCCGCTGGCGCTGGGAATACACGGCGGGAGGCGCGACGGCGTCCTTGCCCGCGATGCCGCATCCGACCGATCGAGGGCGACGGGATCCCGTGGCGGAGGCGTGCGCAGTGGAAGCACTTGCGAAGGCCTTGAGCCGACTGCCGAACGACCACGCCGACGCGGACGGGGACGCGGTCGTCGCCGGGCGAGCGGATGTCGATGACCCGGCTGCGGGCATCCTGGCCGAGCGCACGCTGCACGGCATCGAGGCCGCCGAGTGGGTAGCCAACGTGCTTCCGGCGGTCGAAGAACTGGCCGAGGCGAGCGAACAAGACGGGCAGACCGAGCCCGGCTCGCCGGCAGCTCGGCTGCGCGTCGACGTCGAGGGCGAGCGGGTCGACTACCGCGAGATCACCGAGACGCCGGAACTCACGGTCACCACGGTGCCGACCGACCAGCGCGACTGGTTCGACCTCGGCGTGCTCGTCACGGTGGCGGGACGCACCATTCCGTTCGAGCCGCTGTTCACGGCGCTCGCCACCGGGCGCACCAAGCTGTTGCTCGTCGATCACTCGTATCTCTCGCTGAAGCAGCCCGTCTTCGACAAGCTCAAGGAGCTCCTGGGCGAAGCGGAGGGACTCGCCGAGTGGGAGACCGGACCGCGCATCAGCCGGTATCAGGCTGCGCTCTGGGCGGAGTTCGAGGATCTCGCCGACCAGTCGAGGCCGGCCGTCGAGTGGCGGGAGACTGTCGCCGGACTGCTGGCGCTCACGGCGCAGGGCGAAGGCGCGGGCGGCGATGCCGGACACGCCGAGGCGCCGGACGACGCGGCGCGGAGATCGCGTGGCGTCGTGAGCCGCACGCCGCTCCCCCACGGGCTGAACGCCGAGCTTCGTCCGTACCAGCGCGACGGGTTCGACTGGCTCGTCTTCCTGTGGCGTCACGGGCTCGGCGGAGTGCTCGCCGACGACATGGGCCTCGGCAAGACGGTGCAGACGCTGGCGCTGATCGCCCACACGCGGGAGCCGGCACAGGCTTCGGAAGGGACGGCGACCACCGCAGGCCAGCCGGCCCGGAAGGCCGGGAGTCGGCCGGCACCCTTCCTCATCGTCGCGCCCTCCTCCGTGGTCGCGAACTGGGCGAGCGAGGCGGCGAGGTTCACGCCCGGGCTGCGGGTGGCATCCATCACCGCCACGAGGCGAAAAGAGAAGACGTCGTTCGACGACGAGATCGCCGACGCCGACGTCGTGCTCACGACATACACGGTCTTCCGGCTCGACAACGAGGAGTTCGCGCGGCGGCGCTGGGCAGGACTCGTGCTCGACGAGGCGCAGTTCGTGAAGAACCACGCGTCGCAGTCTCACCGTCTGGCCCGCGACCTGAGCGCCCCGTTCCGCCTCGCCGTGACGGGCACTCCGCTGGAGAACAACCTGCTCGAGCTGTGGGCCATGTTCCAGATCGTGGCACCCGGTCTGTTCCCGTCGCGCAGGCGGTTCCAGGAGGAGTACGTCAAGCCCATCGCAGCGGCCGCCAGTCCGGTGCACGGAACGGATGTCGCGCACGGCGTGGCGAGACTCGCTCGGCTGCGCAGGCGCATCCGCCCGCTCATGCTGCGGCGCACCAAGCAGATCGTGGCACCGGAGCTGCCCGAGAAGCAGGAGCAGGTGCTCAGCATTCCGCTGCACCCGCAGCACCGCAAGCTCTACGACACCTGGCTGCAGCGCGAACGCCGCAAGGTTCTCGGCCTGCTCGACGACCTGGACCGTCAACGCTTCATCGTCTACCGGTCGATCACCCTGCTGCGCATGCTCGCGGTGGATGCCTCGCTCATCGATTCCGCGAACGCCGACATCCCGTCGTCCAAGCTCGACGCCCTGATCGAGCAGCTCGGCGACGTGATCGCCGAGGGCCACCGCGCCCTCGTCTTCAGCCAGTTCACGTCGTATCTCGCGCGGGTCGTCGAGCGATTGGATGCCGAGGGCATCGCGCACGAGTACCTGGACGGCTCGACGCGGCGCCGCGCAGAGGTGATCAAGCGCTTCCGTGAGGGGGATGCGCCGGTGTTCCTGATCAGCCTGAAGGCCGGCGGTTTCGGCCTCACGCTGACCGAGGCCGACTATGTGTTCCTCCTCGATCCCTGGTGGAACCCGGCTGCCGAGGCCCAGGCCATCGACCGCACACACCGCATCGGCCAGAGCAAGCAGGTCATGGTCTACCGGCTGGTCGCCGCGAACACCATCGAAGAGAAGGTGTTGCGCCTCGGGCGCGGCAAGGCGGAGCTGTTCGATGCCGTGCTGGATGACGATGGCGAGTTCTCGTCGACGCTCTCGGCCGATGACATCCGCTCGCTGCTGGAATGACCGGGCGGCAGTCCACAGGATCTGCCCGTACGGGTGACATCCAGATAACGCCTGGATAACATAGGGACACCGTGCCCGGAGGCCTCCCCGCACGCCCCTACCTTTCGAAGACTCCGCCCCCTGTGTCTGAACCCTTTGCTCCCGCTCGCGCCGCCGAGGGGCCAAACGCGCCCGATTCACCGGGCGCACCGGTGTTCCAGAGCCGCCGGGAGAGGCGAGCCTTCGAGCAGGCACAGGCCGGCGCTGTGGCATCCGAGCAGCCGTCGGTCGAGCAGCTGTCGGATCACGTGACTGCGGCGGCACCGCAGACATCCATCGCCGTGCCCGAGCGTGACGACCTCGACCCGTTCGCCGGACTGCTCCGTGGCTCCGAGGCGCACGATCGCGTCGCTGACGTGCGTGCAGCGGACGCCCGGCTCACCGATGCGCGCCGTGTCGCCGACCCGGACCGGCTGCGCCAGGCCGATCCCGTGGAGGTCTCCACGCAGACCGGTCGCATGCGGCTGCGTCCCGACGACCTCGCGCGGATCACCGACTCGGCGCCGGTGCCGATCCTGCTGCCCGGCCCGGACGCCACGCTTGAGGATCACGAGCGGGCAGCGGAAACGGCCGCGTCGCGATCGAAGCGGCGCACGAAGGCCGTGCGGGCGGCGGCGAGGGTCGCCACCGAGAAGGCGCGGAAGCAGGCATCCCTGCCGCGCACGTCGGCGCGCGAGATCCGGCCCAAGTCAGGCCTGTCGCGGCTGATCGCGAAGGCCGGCGTGATGGTGGCCGCGTTCGCACTCATGGTGACGATGGCGGTGCCCGCCTATGCCCAGCTCGACACGCAGCCGTGGGTGACCACGGCCGACGGACGGGCCCAGACTCTCGCGGTGGGCGCCGTGCAGGCGGGAACGATCGACAAAGACGACTACGCGGCGCACACCACGTCGGCCGCGCTCGACTCCACGCTCGGCACGGTGGTGGCGCCGGAGGTGCAGGCGCTGGCGAAGCAGCTGATGGCCGCGGTGAGCGCCGGGCGGCTCGTCGGCAGCACGCCCGACCACATCTTCGAGATCCGTTACCTGGCCCAGGGCGAGGCCGTGCCGGGCTGCGGCGTCGACTACCGCGTGCTGCAGGCCATCGCCTATGCACTCACCGTCTTCAATACCGTGGGCATCAGCGACATCAACCGACACTGCACGGGCCAGATCGAGGGCGCCGGGACGGCGTCCGCGCACTACACCGACGGCGGAGGTCATGCCGTCGACTTCTTCCGGCTCAACGGCCAGGCGCTCACCGGCGGCGATGCGAACTCGATCAAGCTCATCGAGGCTCTGGATGCCGTCGTGCCGTCCGACGCGAACGTCGGCCAGGAGGGCTGCCGCTCGAGTCTCTCCCTGACGCACTTCAAGGAGATCGCCGACACCTGTAACCATGTGCACATCGACTTCCTCGACGCGAAGGGCGCGACGCTGCTCGGTTAGCGTTCTCCGTGGGTGCGGCAGGCCCCGACGAGTGGGGCCGGCAGGACGGGTTTCGAAGCGAAGCCGATACCCGGCAGTAGACCGCGACCGGCATCAGCGTTCCCGTGGCCGAAGCACGCGCCGGCGTGCCGCATCGGCGCCGGCACGTCGCGTCGCGTCGGGTGATTCGCCGAGCACGGCACGGTAGCGGCGCGAGAAGTGTGCGTAATCGGTGTAGTCGAGCCGGGCGGCGAGCTCGCTCAGGTCTGTGCCGGGTGCGGCGAACAAGGTGGTGGCGGCCTGCTGTAGTCTCCGGCACTCGATCAACCACTTGGGGCTGAGGCCGAGGTAGTGCTTCGTCAGCCGTTCCAGGGTGCGCGGCGCGACGGCCAGACGGGCAGCGAGCTCGCCGGCACGGTCGACGGATGCGTCCTCCCCCGCGATCCGGCACGCCTCGTTGACGAGACGGTCGCGTTCGTCCACGTGTTCTGCGAACGGTGCCAGCCAGGCGCGGAGCACGCCCTCCGGGGACAGTCCGGCGTCGTGCAGCGCGGCGACGTCATCGCCGGGCGCGTCACGGAGCGGCGTGCCCGCAGCGGGAAGGACCGTGTCGGCGCGCGCACCGCGTGGCCCCGGCACGTCGGCCAGCAGGACCCGCGCCGCGCACGGACGGAACAGGACTCCGACAGCCCAGCCGTAGCCGCGCAGGCGCTGGATGTCCACGCACCCGGACGGCGGATACATCCGCGCCCGGGCGCCCCTGCGCGCGGTCGTCCCGTCGTGAGCGCCGTCGACGCCCGACGTCTGCGCGACCGGCTCGAACACCGCGTTGAACGCCGGGTAGGTCAGCACGCGCTGGGTCAGTTCCTCTCCGTCCGGAAGCTCCCACCGCACGACCCAGACGTGGCGGACGATGTCGCTCAGCTCGTCGCCCAGGGTGAAGCGGTCGAACGCGACGCGAGGATCGCCCGGATTGAGGTGTCCTCGCGAGTGCAGAGAGGATCCGTCATGCTCTCGGCTCCTCATCGTGCTTCGCCGTCGCCGTCGCCGTCGTGTCGGTGCCGGCTTTCGGGAGTGGTGCGGGGATGTCGCAAAAGTACAAGAGACCGCCGACTGTCGTGCGTAGCGTCGACACCGTGACGGAGACGAGGAACGAGACGATGACGACGAACAAGGCGACGGCAGCCGACGGTGCGTACACCGCGAACGGGATACCGCACGGCTCCACGTCGATCACGCCGCACATCGTGGTGCGCGACGCGACGGCGGCGCTGGACTTCTATCGTGACGTGTTCGGTGCGCGTGTGCTCGACGTGACACGGTTCCCGGGCGGGGACGGCATCGCGCACGCCATTCTGGACTTCGGGTCCGGAATGCTCACGCTGAGCGACGCGATGGAGGCGTACGGCCTGATCGCTCCCGACCCGGCTTCGGAGGGTCGCGACTACTCCCTCGCCGTCTACCTGCAGGACTGCGACGCGGCGACGGAGGCGGCGGCATCCGCGGGCGCCATCCTGCGCGAGGCGCCGGCCACGTTCGTCACGGGCGACCGATACTCGTCGATCGTCGACCCGTTCGGCGTGCGCTGGTCGATCATGACGCGCGTCGAGGACCTCTCGCCCGAAGAGAGCGCCGCGCGCGTCGCCGAGTGGGCGAAATCCCAGGGGGCCTGACCGTTCCGTCGCGTTCCGGCGACCCCGCCAAGTCCGTTCCGGCGACCCCCAAGCCCGTTCCGGCGACACCAACTCAGGGCATATCGGATCAGACGTCGTATATATCGATGTGACCGGATATGGCCTGAAATAGTGCCAGGGCGCAGCGAGTGCCAGGGCGCAGCGAGTGGCGGGCGGCGCGGCGAGTGGGCGGCGGCGCAGCGCGGAACGACGACCGGGCCGACCGGTAGCCGGCCTTGCGGAATACCCATGAGCGATATATCGTTGACGTGTCTTAGAACATCAACGATAGGAGATCTCATGAGAGACGAAGACTTCATGGGCGACGCTCCGCGTCGTCACGGACACGGCGGTCACCCGCGCGATGACCGCGAGTGCTGGGGCCGTGGCCCGCAGCGTTTCCACCACGACGAACCCGGCGCACACCACCACGGTGCGCCGCACGAGGCCCACGGCTTCGACGGCCCGTCGCGTGGAGAGGGCTACGGTCGCCGCGGGTTCGGCCCGAGTTTCGATCCGCGCGGGTTCGATCCCGCGTTCATGGCCGCCTTCGGGGCACGCGGGCGCAAGCGAGCGTCGCGCGGAGACATCCGTTCCGCCATTCTGAGCCTGCTGGCCGATGGTTCGCAGAACGGATACTCCCTGATCAAGGCGATCGCAGAGCGCACCGACGGCCTGTGGAAGCCGAGCCCCGGATCGGTCTACCCCACCCTTCAACAGCTGGTCGACGAGGAGCTCGTCGAGGCCACGGGCGATGGCCGCCGCACCGACTACGAGCTGACGGATGCCGGCACTGCCTATGTCGCGGAGCACCAGTCGGAGCTCGACGCGGCGTGGCAGGCGGCACCGGGGCTGAACGCCTCGGGCGCGGCGCTGCACCAGTCCATCGGCAAGCTCATGGGGGTGGTGCAGCAGTTCCGCTTCGCCGCCACCGACGAGCAGCGCGCGCAGGCCGCCGAGAAGATCGACGAACTGCGCAAGGCGCTCTACCTCATCCTGGCCGAGTAGGCCCGGAGCCGGTCGTGGACGCTCTCGCGCCCGGTCCCGTCCATAATTCGGGCCGCCGGGCCGGCCGGGCCGACCGGTCGGCCGAATCCCGCCGCTAGGCGTCGACGTCGCCGTCCAGATAGAACCACCGGCCGCGCTCGCGGCGGAACCTGCTGCGTTCGTGCAGCACCCCGCCGTCACGCGGCCGCTGTGGTGTCGGAAGCACCCGCCAATAGGCACGGAACTCCACGACGCCGTCCTCGTCGCGCTCACCGCCGTCGACCGCGTCGACGATGACGAGCCGGCGCCACTCCATGTGCGGATCGAGCTCGAGCTCGGCGGGTCTGGTCGACGGATGCCACGTGCTGAGCAGATATTCCGCGTCACCTACCGCGAACGCCGAGTAACGCGATCGCATCAGGCGTTCCGCCGTCGGTGCGGCCACCTCACCGTGGTGCAGAGGCGCGCAGCACGCGGCGTAATGATCGCCGCTGCCGCACGGGCAGGCATCCGCGGACCGGGTCATCGTGCGGCCTGTGGCCTTGCTGCTGCGGCTGCTGCCACTACTGCCGCTGCTGTCGACTCCGCCTCGATGTGCGCCGGTTCGGAGGCGGGTTCGGAGGCGGAAGCCCGGACGCTCGCGTCGCTCACCGGTGCAGCAGATCCTTCCAGTCGGCCGGCACTCGCCCCTGCGGTCCCGGAGCGGTCTGCCCTTCGGGCCGACTCGACGGCGGCGCGAGTTCGGGGCCGTCGACGACGGCTTGCGTCTCGTAGTCCCAATACCAGTCCTCGCCCGGCTCGAAGCTCTGCATGAAGCGATGTCCGGTCTCGCGGAAGTGGGCTGTCGCGTGCTGTCCGGGCGAGGAGTCGCAGCATCCGATGTGGCCGCACTCGGCGCAGCGTCGCAGGTGCAACCACCAGCCGTCGGCTTCGTCGCACTCGGCGCATCCGGTGCCGCTGGGCGATGCGGCGGTGTTGATGCCCGTTGTGTCGGTCATGAGTTCAGCCTGCGGTCACCGTCTCGATTCCGCCACCCGCGTCAGTCCTTCTCCCGCAGCCAGTGCGAGCGGCGGAACGTGCGGCCCCACCAGGCGGTGAGTCCCTCACCCTGGTACTGGTCGGGGTCGGCATCCAGAACCGCATCGCCCTCGGGCGCCGGCAGCCCGGCGACTTCGGACTCCTCGATCGAGGTCGTCACGCCGGCGGTGGTGATGGATGCCACCTGCTGCGCATCCACGAACCGCAAGCCGTGGTGCGTGCGCACCGCGAGCCCGTCGAAGAGGTCGAGTGCCGGATCCTGGAGCACGTGTTCGAGAGATCCGAGCCGCTCGCCGTCGGTCGTGAACACCGCGGCGCCCTTCGTGAGCGCCTGATAGCTGATCGGCGTTGGCGTTTCGGACTCGGGCATGAAGCCTCCTTCTACAGCGACGATCCGGTGTCGGATCACGTCTCGAACCGAGCGGTTCGCTGCCCGCGGCGCGGGGACGGCACGGGCTTGCGAGCCTACGCCGCGGAGTCGGCCGACGCACGCGCACTCCGCCTCCTCGCCAGACGATCGCCCCCGGGTCGCCGCTTCGCATTGGTAGCGTGGTCAACGCGGGGCTCGGGGGAGCCCTCAGCAGGTGCCGGTCGTAGCGCAACGAAGCATGTCGGGCCCGGGGGGAAACAGGCGGATGAACTGGCGTCGCACGCTCTCGCTCGTCGTCGTCGTGCTGATCGGCCTGGTCGGGATCACGATCGCGCCGATCGAGCAGAACCCCGTCGCCTCGTCACGGTATTCGTTCCTCGACTCGCTCTCGTCGTCGGAACTGCTCGACTACGTCTCCACGCACCCTGGCGCGACGGTCGGCTTCCTCAGGCTGCATCCGAAGTCCATCGCCGGAATCTGGGACGACCTGTCGCGAAAAGCACGCACGAAGATGACGAAGTCGCAGCCGTCGATGGTCGGCCAGCTCGAGGGCGTCGACTATCGGTCGCGTGACCGCGCGAACCGTCTCCGACTGGCGAAGAAGACGAAACTGGCGAGAGCCGCGGTCGCGAAGAACCCCTCCGACGACGTGGCGCGCCAGACGTTGAAGTGCCTGCTGGCCATCCGCGGAGCGCTGAGGAAGCATCACCCGCAGCGGTATCTGATCGATCTCACCAACGGCGCCAAGCCGCTCGCGGCCATCTCGATCGGCGATGTCGACCAGGCGCGCCTCGTGACGTACGCCGTTCCCGGAATGGGCACCTACACCGACGACATGCAGCTCTGGGCCCAAGGGGCCCAGAACATCTACGACGCTCAGGGCGAGGCCGGAGCGACACGGAAGCGCGCCGTGATCGCCTGGATCGGCTATGTCACTCCGCCGCCCGGCATCGACGCGGCGCTCGGCGCCTACGCGCGTGCCGGAGCGGCTCAGCTCATCGAATCCGTGAACGGCTTCTGGGCGGCCCGCGGAAAGAAGGCGCGCGACACTGTGACGCTCAACATCGTCGCGCACTCCTACGGCACGACGACCTCGGCGGATGCCCTCTTCGCGCGCGCCCTGAACGTCTATTCCTTCGTCATGCTCGGCTCGGCCGGAATCGAGGAGCGCATCTCGTCGGCGCGACAACTGCACGCCGCCCACGTGTTCGCGGGCGAGGCGAAGGGCGACACGGAGGCGCAGTGGGGTCGCATCTCACGAAGCGATCCCCGGTCGCCGTCGTTCGGGGCGATCAGGCTCGCCGTCGACGGCAATCCGAACAAGCATCTGTCGCCCGTGACCGGCCACGCGCCCATTCTGCACTCGGCCTGGAACGACAACCCGGAGTCGAGCGCCTGGTCGCATCTGACGAACCGTCAGGAGTTCAAGGCTGCGTACCGCCAGCACCTCTCCACGTTCGGTTACTTGGATGCCGGCACACAGTCGATCATGAGCGTCGCCGGGGTCACCGTTCCGCCGAAACGCGACCCGCACGCGGCGACCGTGTCGCCGGCGCGGTGACACGGCGAGACGGCATCGCGACGTGGCGCGCGCCGCGGCCTGTCAGCCGCCCTCGCGCCACACCCGCTCGCCGCTCGGCGGCGCCTCCCGCAGTCGCGTGATCGCCGTCAGCAGGGGCTCGAGGTCGGTGCTGGCGCCACGGTAGCGGCGCACGGTGCGGGAGATCGCGATCGTGACGATGGTCACGCCGGCGTCGGTCGAGGCATCCATCTCGATGCCGGTGTCGAGCAGCGCGAGGTCCGGCACATCGTGCGGATCGCCGGAGGCGAACACCAGCCACTCCTCGGTCAGACCGAGCTCTCCGTCGACCCAGCGGCCCTCGCGGAGCGCGGAGACGGTGACGGGGCCGACGACCAGGAACTGGTTGCGGGGCAGCACCTGATCGACGCGCGCTCGCCGGATCGGCTCGGTCATGCATCCATCATGGTCGGTCGGCGCGTGCACAGATCGATCGACCCGTATCCGGGGGACATGCGGGGTGATATTTCGGGTGAGATTTCGCGCAAGCGCTTTCCGATCCGCTTGGATTGACACGGATTGCCAGGCGTAGGGATTCGGGTCCCGCCTGGCGCATATCGACGGGCAGGGGGAAGCAGTGCGGCGATTCGGGCCAGACGCAGCCGTTCACACATCGGGGGAGCGAAGGGGGGTGCTGCCCCGGCTTCGATCTCGACGGCTGCGAACGCTCGCCTGGACGGGCGCGCTCGCGCTGACCGGATCGGTGTTGGCGGGTACTGCCTTGTTCCCGGCACCGGCGTCTGCAGCGCCGGGCGATCCGTTCCCGGCCGCCGATCCGTTGGTGTTCGTGGCGCAGAACGCCCCCACCGGACTGTTCGAGGCGACGACGGACTCGACCGGAACGGTCTCGTTCCAGCCCGAGGGTGCCACGTCGCGGCTCACCTACAACGCCATCTCCTACAACACCGCCGACAACTACCTTTACGGCATCGTCACTCAGGTGGGCAACCCGCCTGTGTCCGGGTACGCGGTGGGATCGGTCATCAGGATCGGTCAGGGCGGAACCACCACCCGGATCGGCACCGCGACGTACGACGGCAGCTACAACCTCGGTGCGTTCGGACCCGGCGGTTACCTGTACATCACGAACTCCGGCTTGGCGAGCATGCTGGCCATCAACGTGAAGACCGGAGCCCTGGTGAAGACGGTCGCGCTCTCGGCGGCGACGAACGCGTCGGACGTGACGTACGCGGACGGCTACTTCTGGGGCGTCACGAACACCCCCTCGAGATACGTGCGGGTGAATCCGACGAACGGGGCGGTGGCCACCTTCCCCTCGACGCTGGCGTCCGGGGGCTACGGGGCCGCGTGGACGTTCGGGAATGGGAACCTCGGATTCTCGGAGAACGGGACCGGCAGGGTCTCGCAGGTGAAGGTGACGAACCCGGCGTCGGGATCCCCGACGTTCACTGTGGTCTCGTCCAGCCCCGGGCCGTCCAGCGGCAACAACGACGGCGCGGCCTCGCCCGGCCAGCCGACCGATCTGTCGATCGTGAAGACGGGTCCCCAGTCGCTCGTTCCCGGTGCGACCGTCACCTACCACCTGACGGCGACCAACAACGGGCCGGGCAACTCGAGCGGGTTCACGGTGGATGACACGGTGCCGGCGCCGTTGACCAGCGTTGCCTCCCCGGACCAGGCGTGCACCGTCACCGGAAATGACGTGCGTTGCGTGGGCGGACGGACCCTCGCCGGAGACTCGCAGACGTTCACCATCACCGCGACCGTTCCCGCGGCCGGCGCGGGCGCGAACGTGGTCAACACCGCCACGGTGACGGCGAACGAGAAGGACCCGATTCCCGACAACAACACCTCGACCACGACGGCGCAGCCCGCTGGTCTCACCGTGGTGAAGCACGCCGGCACCCCCGTGGACGTGAACGGTGACGGTCTCACGGATGCCGGTGACACGATCCAGTACACGTTCGACGTCACGAACGCCGGCAGCGTTCCGCTCACCGGAGTCGGCGTGACCGACACGAAGGCAGGCGCCGTCACGTGCCCGCAGACCGCGCTCGCGCCCGGTGCCGTCGAGACCTGCTCGGCGAACGCCGTCTACGCGATCACGTCCGACGACGTCGCCGCGGGTGCTGTCGACAACTCTGCGACCGCGACCGGTACGACGCCGGACAACACGACCATCACCTCGGCCCCGTCGACGACATCGACGCCGACCACCGCACCGGCTCCCGGGATCACGGTGGTGAAGTCGGCCGACCCGTCCGATTCGAACCACTTCATGCCCGGCCAGACGATCACCTACCACTTCACGGTGACGAACACCGGCAACGTCCCGCTCGGCGACGTGCATGTCGATGAGGGCACGTTCACCGGCACGGGCACGATGTCGGCACCGGACTGTCCTCAGACGACGCTCGCTCCGAACGAGCAGGAGATCTGCACCGCGACGTATACGTTGACACAGCTGGACGTGAACAACGGTTCGGTCACGAACGACGCCACGGCGACGGGCACCCCGACCGGGTCCGGCACGCCGATCACGTCTCCGCCGTCCTCCATCGTCATCCCGACCCCGCCGGCTCCCGGCATCACGGTCGTGAAGTCGGCGAACCCGACCACGGTGACCGCGGCGGGTCAGACGGTCAAGTACTCCTTCGTGGTCACCAACACGGGCAACGTGACGCTGACTGCCGTGGGCGTCGCCGACACGGACTTCTCCGGGAGCGGCGCTTTCCCGCAGATCGACTGCCCGACCACCACGCTGGTGGCCGGTCAGATCGAAACGTGCACCGCGACCTACACCGTGACGCAGGCCGACGTCGATGCGGGAACGCTGAGGAACACCGCGGACGTGACGGGTACTCCGCCGGACGGCACCCCGCTGACCCCAGTGCCGTCGAACCCGGTGACAGTGACCATTCCCGCCTCGCCGGCGTTGTCGATCGTGAAGACGGCAGACGTGCAGGCCGTCGCTGCGGGTGAGACGATGACGTACACGTTCACGGTGACGAACACCGGCAACGTGACGATCACCGATCCGCAGGTGACCGACACCGGCTTCACCGGCCATGGCACTCTGTCGAACCTGGTGTGCCCGATGGGGCCGATCACGCTGGCACCCACTCAGGTGGAGACCTGCACCGCCACCTACACGGTGGTGCAAGCCGACATCGATGCCGGCTCGATCAGCAACGCTGCCACCGTGACGGGTGACACTCCCAGCGGCGACACGATCCCGCCGGTGCCCTCCGACCCCGTTTCGGTGACGACGAACCCGCACGCCGCGTTGTCGTTGGTCAAGTCGGCCAGCAGTCAGCAGGCGACGACGGTAGGACAGGTGATCACCTATACGTTCGCCATCACCAACAGCGGCAACGTGGACATCAGTGACCCGAAGGTGAACGAAGGTGCGTTCACCGGTCACGGCACGCTGTCGGCGGTGACGTGCCCGTCCGGGCGCGTACTGGCGCCGGGTGCGGAGATCGACTGCACAGCGACGTACAAGGTCGTTGCCGCGGATCTCGCCGACGGCAGCACGCTGTCGAACACGGCCACGGTGACCGGCACCACGCCTGGCGGTGACCCGATCAGTTCGGGCCCGTCGACGGCGAAGGTGGTCGAGGTCGCGCCGGTCGCGGCTGCAGGGCTCGCCGTCACCGGTAGCGACATCTGGACGGCCGGAGGCGTCGGTCTCGGGCTCCTCGTGCTCGGTCTGCTCGCCGCTGCCTCCGTGTGGATCCGTCGTCGTCGTCGGATGAGCTGATAGCTCGCCCGTGAGAGAGGGTCGGCACCCTGCGAAGTCGGTGCCGGCCCTTTCCCGCGCGCCGTGTGGGTGCACGGGCCGGCCGGTGTTGGAGCGCGCATCGCCTTCGATGCGCATTCGCGCAGATATCGCTGACGGCTTGACACCCGGATGGGGGCGGGTCGAATGTCGGAATCGTGCTCCGCACCGTCGCGGGGCCTCAAAGGAGTGAGCATGAATCTCTCATCATCACGATCGGACGAGCCGACCGCATCCGGGGCGGCCGCCTTCTCTCAGCCGGGCCGCGGGCCTTCGCGCCGCACCGTGCTCGCAGCGGGCATCGGTGCCGTGGCCGGCCTTGCGGCAGCGGGCGCCGGAGCCGCGGGCGCGGGTGCGCTGAGCGCCTCGGCTGCACCGCCGTGGTGGGCGAAGCTGTCGACACGGCAGCAGGCCGGCCAGCGCGTCATCTTCTCCTACCCCGGCGCAACGCCCCCGCAGTCCCTCCTGGATGCCATCACCGCCGGCGAGGTGGGCGGTGTCATCTTCTTCGGAGAGAACATTCTGAGCCTGACCCAGATCGCGGACGTGGTGGCGCAGTTGCGTGCGGCACAGGCGTCCTCTCCGATCAAGGAACCGCTGCTGTTCATGACCGACCAGGAGGGCGGCTATATCCGACGTCTGCGCGGGCAGGAGCCGATGCTCTCTGAGAAGAAGATCGGGCTGTCCGCCGATCCGGATGCCGCGGCGACCGCCGCAGGCTCCGGTGCGGCCTCCGCGCTCCGGAACGTCGGCATGAACCTCAACCTGGCACCGGTGCTCGACGTGTTCCGCGAAGAGGGCAACTTCGACGACCAGTGGGAGCGCTCGTACAGCTCGGATCCGGTGCTCGCCGGGAGGCTGG
This sequence comes from Humibacter albus DSM 18994, assembly GCF_000421825.1. Classification (GTDB taxonomy): domain Bacteria; phylum Actinomycetota; class Actinomycetes; order Actinomycetales; family Microbacteriaceae; genus Humibacter; species Humibacter albus. The sequence goes on along the minus strand of NZ_ATXT01000016.1, from coordinate 280,054 downwards.
GCGCCGACTTCGTGCGGGCGCAACAGGGTGCCGGCGTGGCGGCGACGGCGAAGCATTTCCCCGGGCTCGGTGCCGCGACGGCGGAGGAGAACACGGACCTCGGTCCGGTGACTCTCACTCAGTCCGCGAACGAGTTGCGCAGCGTCGACGAGGCGGCCTTCACGCCCGCCGTCAACGCCGGTGTGCAGCTGGTCATGACCTCGTGGGCGGTGTACCCAGCACTCGATGCGGTCTACCCGGCTGGTCTGTCGTCGACGTTCGTGCAGGGTGAATTGCGCGGTCGGCTCGGGTTCGGCGGTGTCACGATCACCGATGCGTTGGAGGCGGGCGCGCTCGAGGCGTTCGGCGGCACCGGTGACCGCGCGCTGGCGGCCGCACAGGCGGGGATGGACCTGCTGCTCTGCTCAGCACGCGACATGGACCAGGGCTTCGACGCGCTCGACTCCATCACCGCAGCGGCACAGGACCACACGCTGAACCCGGGTCACTTCAAGCAGTCGCTGCGTCGCGTGCAGTCGCTGCGCGCCGGCCTGTTCTGATCGGAGCCTGTTCTGATCGAGCGGCGGTGACGCTCATCCCCTGTTCGAGTCGCGAAGCGCGGTGGAACTCGGCATACCGAGACCGAGAATTCGCGACGTGAACAGGGGCTGGGCGTCAGCCGGTGGTCAGCCGGTGGTCAGTCGGTGCCGAGGTCGAAAGCGGCGGCCTCGTTGGCGGCATCCATCTCGGCCTGCTCCGCCGTCTGCTCCGGCGTCTCGCCGCCCGCGCTGATCTGCGGAGCGCCGCCGGAGCCGAGGTCGCCCACCAGCGCGGCCGTCGGCCCGCCGATGACGCCCGAGGCCGAGTACTGCTCGAGGCGGGCACGCGAGTCGGCGATGTCGAGGTTGCGCATGGTCAGCTGGCCGATACGGTCTTCGGGCTCGAACGCCGCGTCGCCCACACGCTCCATGGAGAGCTTCTCGGGGCTGTAGCTGAGCGCCGGACCGCTCGTGTCGAGAATGGAGTAATCGTCGCCGCGGCGAAGGCGCAGCGTCACCTCGCCGGTGACAGCGGAGCCGACCCAGCGCTGGATGCTCTCGCGCAGCATGAGCGACTGCGGGTCGAACCAGCGTCCCTCATACATCAGCCGGCCGAGGCGGCGGCCCTCGTTGTGGTAGTTCGCCACCGTGTCCTCGTTGTGGATTGCGTTGAGCAGTCGCTCGTACGTGATGTGCAGCAGGGCCATGCCCGGTGCCTCGTAGATCCCGCGGCTCTTCGCCTCGATGATGCGGTTCTCGATCTGGTCGCTCATGCCCAGCCCGTGCCGACCGCCGATGGCATTCGCCTCCAGCACGAGCGCCACGGGATCGTCGAACTCGACTCCGTTGATCGCGACGGGGCGGCCCTGTTCGAAGCGCACCGTGACATCCTCGGCGGCGATCTCGACGTCATCGCGCCAGAACGGCACGCCCATGATGGGCTCCACGATGGTCATCGGGGTGTCGAGCTGCTCGAGCAGCTTCGCCTCGTGCGTGGCACCCCAGATGTTCGCGTCGGTGGAGTAGGCCTTCTCGACGGATGCCCGGTACGGCAGATCACGCGCCTGCAGCCACTCGCTCATCTCCTTGCGACCGCCGAGCTCGGTGACGAAGTCACGGTCGAGCCACGGCTTGTAGATGCGCAGACGCGGGTTGGCCATGAGGCCGTAGCGGTAGAACCGCTCGATGTCATTGCCCTTGTAGGTGGATCCGTCGCCCCAGATCTCCACGCCGTCGTCCAGCATGGCGCGCACGAGCAGCGTGCCGGTGACCGCGCGGCCGAGCGGTGTGGTGTTGAAGTACGTCTTGCCGCCGGAGCGGATGTGGAACGCGCCGCACTGCAGCGCGACCAGGCCCTCCTCCACGAGCGGGAGCTTGCAGTCGACGAGTCGCGAGAGCTCAGCGCCGTACTGGGCGGCGCGGCCGGGTACGGCATCGACGTCGGGCTCGTCGGGCTGCCCGAGGTCGGCCGTGTAGGTGCACGGCACCGCGCCTTTCTCACGCATCCACGCCACGGCGACGGAGGTGTCGAGGCCGCCCGAGAAGGCGATGCCGACGCGTTCGCCGACAGGAAGGGATGCGAGGACTTTGGACATGCGTACAAGTTTATGGGCGATCGAGGCGGCACCTGAGCGCGCGGTCGTACCGTGGGGGTCGAACGTTTCGACAGGGGGCCTCCATGCACGCCACACGCATCACCACGAATCGCCCGGTCGACGACATCGAGTCGGCGAAGGGCTTCTACACGGGCTTCCTCGGACTGCGCGACGAGGAGTTCAACCTGGGATGGGTGGCCAGGTTCACGAATCCGGAGACCGGAGCGCACGTGCAGTTGGTGACCCGTGACGCCGACGCGCCCGTCGACTCCGACATCTCCGTGCACACTCCCGACGTGGAGGCGGCGTACGAGGAGGCGAAGCGACTCGGATACGAGATAGTGCTGCCGTTGAAGACGGAGCCGTGGGGAGTGCGCCGATTCTTCGTGCGGGCTCCCGACGGCACCGTGGTCAACGTGGTGCGGCACGCGGACTGATCCGGATCGAGCCCCTCGAGGAGAATCGGACCTTCGATCCGTGGCCCGGGCAGAGGCGCCGATTCGGCTGACGAGCCTTACACCGGCAGCCGCACCACCTGGCCCGCGAACGCGAAGCCGCCGCCGAAGCCGAACAGCAGGGCGCGTCCGCCGCGCGGCAGCTCGCCGCGATGCCACGCCTTCGACAGCCCGAGCGGCACGCTCGCGGCCGACGTATTGCCGGACTCCTCGATGTCGTGGATGAGCACGTGCCGCTCGGACACACCGATGGACTTCGCGAGCGGCTCGATCAGTCGCAGGTTGGCCTGGTGGAACGCGACGACGTCGATGTCGTCGATCGTGACGCCCGCGACATCCAGCGCACGCCGCACGTGCGGGGCCGCCTTCGTGAGGGCCCAGCGCATGATGCCCTGGCCGTCCTGCGAGAAGTACTCGGGTTCGCCGCTGATCACGACGGCGTTGGTCATGCCCGGCACCGAGCCCCACACGACCGGGGAGACCCCCGGGTCGTCGGAGGCCACCAGCACCGCAGCCCCTGCGCCGTCGGCGGTGAGGATGCACGTGCGCCGGTCCGACCAGTCCGTCACGTCCGAGAGGCGCTCTGCCCCGATCACCAGCGCCGAGTCGGCCGACCCGGACCGGATCGCCTGGTCGGCGAGCGCGACCGCGTGCTCGAAACCGGAGCAGGCGGTGTTGATGTCGATCACGGCGGGACCGGGCATGCCGAGTGCGTCCGCCACGCGGGCGGCGGTGAACGGGGTGCGGTCGCTGAGCGTGGTCGAGGCCACGATGACGAGCGAGACCGACTCGAGCCCGGCATCCTTCAGCGCCATGCGCGCAGCCTCGGTCGCCATGGATGCCACGGTCTCGGTCTCGTTCGCGATGTGGCGCTCGCGGATTCCGGTGCGGGTGCGGATCCATTCATCAGTCGTGTCGACCATGGTGGCCAACTCGTCGTTCGTGAGCACGCGCTCGGGCTGGTAGTGCCCGAAACCGGTCAGCTGCGATCCGCGGAGTACTTGTTCGCTCATGCGCCGACTCTAGTAAGACACGCATGCCGGCGCGCCCCCGGTGGCCGGCGTCGTCAGGGTCGGATATTTTCCAGGTCGGCGAGGAGTCCGGGGTGCGTCGGCCGCCATCCGAGGGTGTTGCGGGTGTGGGCACTGGAAGCGGGCTGATCCATCGCGAAGATCGGGCCGAACGGACCGAAGCTTTCCGCCGGCACCGGTTCGACGGGCAGATCGAGCCGCCGCCCGATGACGGAGGCGATGTCGCGCACCCGGTCGCCCTCGTCGGCGACGGCGTGCCACGCGGTGCCGGCTGAGGCCGATTCGAGCACCAAGCGGAACAAGACCGCGGCGTCAAGAGCGTGGACGGCCGGCCAACGTTGATCGCCCTCGCCGGGATAGCCGACCATGCCGGTTCGGCGTGCCCGCTCGACCAGCAGACCGGCAAATCCTCCGTTGCCCCGGTTGTGGACGGTGCGGGGCATTCGTACGGCGCAGGCGCGTACCCCGCGTGAGGCGAGCGCGAGCAGTGCGTTGACCGAACGGGCCCGATCAGCCACCGGCCCTACGAGTGGAAGCGGGTCCTGCTCAGTGGAGGCGCGGCCCGCGACCCAGGGCGTTCCTGAGACGGTCACGATCGGGCGATCCGTGCCGACCAATTCCTCGCCCAGCGTCTTCATCGCGGCGCTCTCCTCGGCGATGGCCGCCGTAAGCCCGTCGGCGGTGCCGTAGTCCGGGTTGAAGGCCAGGCTGATGATCCCGTCGCTTTGGGCAGCGCCGGCGCGGAGCACATCGAGGTCGGCGATCTCTCCGCGCAGCGGCTCGGCGCCGGCGTCGGCGAGGGCTCGCGCAGAGCTGTCGGAGCGAGCGAGGGCAAGAACAGTGTGGCCATGGGCTAGCAGCTCAGGGACGACGGCGGAGCCGATGGTTCCGGTGCCACCGGTGACGAAAACGCGCATGGGTTCTCCAAGAGAGTGATGAGACGGTTGTCGCATCAGAGTAGCACGCTGATGCGACACCTGTCTCATCATGCTGATAGCATTGCCTCGTGGCCAGATGGGAACCGGGAGCGCGCGAACGTCTCGTCGCGTCCGCTGTCGATCTGTTCACAGAGAACGGCTACGACGCCACGACGGTCGCGCAGATCGCTGAACGCGCCGGCGTCACGCGCAGCACCTTCTTCCGGCATTTCACCGACAAGCGAGAGGTCCTTGTCGCGGGGCAAGAGACGCTCAGCCGTTTGCTGGCAGAGGGCATCACCGGGGCACCGACGGACGCCACACCGCTGGAAGCGGTCGCCGCCGGCCTGACGCGCGCCGCGGATGAAATGGGGCCGATGAACCGCGAACTGGGTCCCCGCTTGAGAGCAGCCGTGGCCGCGAGCGCGGAGTTGCAGGAGCGCGATGCGCTCAAGAGCGTCGGTCTCGCCGCGGCGATGCGCACCGCACTGATGGACCGGGGTGTGCCCGAGCCGATCGCGCACCTCGCGGCCGAGCTGGGGGTCCTCGCGTTCAAGCGTGGTTACGCCACGTGGTCCGAAGCGGCGCGCGACGGCGACGAAGGGCTTGCCCCGCATGCGCTGGCCGCCCTGAACGACCTGCGCACGGCCGCCGCGTTCCTGGGTTAGCGGAACCCGAATTCTGCGATCAGACAGTCTGACGCGCCAGTGTCACGCATCACACGTGAGTGATAAGACCGCTGGAGGTCGCTCCGCGGTGATACTCGGCACGCATCAGTCCGGTCGTCGGGTGCCGGAGGCATCCCACGCGGCCCCGATCATGAGGAAGACCTCGTCCAACGCAGCCTGCGGGCGAGCGGATTGGCGGGCGAGCGAGTAGGCGTCGATCGCGAACCACGCGATCGCGCGACATGCCACCCGGCTGTGTCCGAGATCATCCGAAGCCGCAATGGCGTTGGCCAGGGACTCGGCATGGCGCAGTCTGATCGCCGCATCGTAGTCACCCAGGGCGGGGGTCTCGTCGACCATCCTCCAGACAGGGACGGCTTCCTTCGTTGTGCAGTGTCGTACGAGTTCCTCGATCTCTCGACGTAGTGCCGGGATGAGCGGGTCGTGTCGCGCGCGGTCTGTGACGGCCTGGACGATGCTGCGTTCGAAGTCCTCGTCCTGGGTGAACACCAACGCTTCCTTGCACGGGAAGTGCGCGAACAGCGTTGTGACGGCGACGTCGGCTTCATCGGCGATCTCGCGGACGCCAACGGCCTCGTAGCCCCGCTCCAGGAACAGCCGCCGCGCTGCATCGGCGATCACCTGACGGGTCGCGGCCTTCTTGCGCTCACGGCGGCTCGACGCGGAACTCACGTGGATACCATATCAAGTCGCGTACGCTAACGAATACAAAAGACTAACGAGTAGTGTTAGGTTGCCTTCATGAAGAAGGTCAGCTTTGCCGAGTTCGGCGGTCCCGAGGTTCTGCAGGTCGTTGACGCGCCCGTACCGCACGCCGGTCGGGGCCAGGTACGCATTGCGGTCCAGGCGGCAGGGGTCAACCCCGTCGACTGGCGAATCCGTGAGGGGCAGTTCCAGAAGTCGGCAACGGAGTCCCACGGTGCGATCGGTCTGCCCGCCGGCGTCGGTCAGGACGCGGCCGGCATCGTCGACGAAGTCGGCGAGGGAGTCCACGGGGTGGAAGCAGGCGATCGCGTGTTCGGGCGAGGTTGGAGCACCTATGCCGAGCACGCCGTGTTGTTCGCGTGGGCTCCGGTGCCCGAGAACCTCACCTTCGCCGAGGCCGCCGGGTATCCGTCGGTGGTGGAGACGGCCCTGCGCATCCTCCGCGAGGTGGGCGTGCAGCCCGGGCAGACGTTGCTGGTCAACGGCGCGTCCGGGGGCGTGGGGTCGGCGGTGCTGCAGATCGCCCGCGAACGGGGTATCAGGGTGATCGGCACGGCCGGTCCCGGAAACCAGGACTACCTTCGTGATCTCGGTGCCGTGGCGACCACCTACGGCGACGGTTGGGTCGACCGGGTGCGACAGTACGGTGCCATTGATGCAGCTCTCGATCTGGTCGGCTCCGGCATACTCCCAGACCTGGTGGATCTGACGGGCGACCCGGAAGCGGTGATCACGATCGCGGACCTCAGCGCCGCGGCTCACGGCGTCCGGTTCTCGGGCGTCGGCGGCCCGATATTCGAAGCTCTGGCCGAAGCCGTCGACCTGATCGCGCGCGGCAAGCTGCGCATCCCGGTCGAGAAGGCCTATCCCCTCGAGCACGCCGCGGCCGCCCACGCCGACAGCCGGGCCGGGCACACACGCGGGCGACGGGTCATCCTCATCGAATCTCACTGACCGCGAACGCGGCTCTTCACCGCGCCGTGCAGGATCGTGCGCGGATCGGTCGTCGCCCTACCGCGGCAAGCGCCACGATCGGGGGAACCGGCACGATCGGGGGAACCGGCACGATCGGGGATGATGTGCTGACATGGAGCGGTGAGCTCCGACATTCCTTCGATCGATTCCGCGCGGGCACGGCACGCGCAGTGGCATGAGGAACGGGAGGCGGCGCTCACCCGCCCGCAGGGCAACCTCGCACTGATCGAGACCCGCTGGTACCAGCCCGGTGCTGAGATTCCCGACGAGGATGCCGTCACCCCGGCGCCCGGGACCGTCACCGTCACGAGGCTGGCGCGCGCCGACCTCGACACGGGCCTGCAGCAGGAGGGACTGCGACTCTGGGACGCCGCGTCGCCGGCCATCCGCGCGTTCCAGGGGGTCGACGTCTACGACTACGACCCACACTGGGTGGTGCGCGGAACGTATGCGCCGCTCGCGGACGGGCACACGGTGCCGTTCGAGCATCTGCGCGACAACGGGCGCACGCGGGAGTTGGCCGTGCCGGGCGTCATCACCGTCGCGATCGGCGGCGCCGAGTACCGGCTCAGCGCGTTCGACGATGACGGCGTGCTGCTGCTCGTCTTCGGCGATCCGACGAACCGGGAATCAACGTACGCCTCCGGTCGTTTCTTGTTCGTGGAGCGCGCGAGCGACGAGTTCGCGCGCGCGGGCGAAGTGGTGCTCGACTTCAACCGCGCTTTCGTTCCGCCGTGCGGGTTCAGCGATCAGTACAACTGTCCGCTGCCTCCGCCCTCCAATCGCCTCGCGGTGCCGGTCACCGCAGGCGAGAAGAGACCGCGGTTCGCCGCCGGCTTCGAGCACTGAGCCGACGCAAGTGTCGGCCGAGGATGCCGAGCCGACACAAGCACTGAGTCTGCTCAAGCACTGAGTCTGCTCAAGCACTGAGCCGGCACGAACGCAGAGTCCGAACGAGCACCGAGAAGACAAAGCGTCTGCACGCACGAACCTCCCCACCGGGCTCCCGGTTTCGAACCGACGAGCCGTCACACACCACGAGAAAGACCCCCATGCACAGCACATCGCCCACGCATCGCACCGTGAGATCCCTTTCGGTCATCGCCGCTGTCACCGCGGCCGGCCTGATGCTGGCGGGCTGCTCGTCGTCGGGCTCCGGGGGCAGCAGCGCCGACGCCACGCTGCAGGTCGGCTCCATCTACGAACCGCAGAACCTCGACAACACGGCCGGCGGCGGCCAGGGCGTCACCGAGGTGCTGAACGGGAACGTGTACGAGGCCCTCTACAAGCTCGGTGACGACGGCAAGGTCACGCCGCTGCTGGCATCCAAGTACACCACCTCCGATGACGGCCTCACCTACACGTTCACGCTCCGCAAGGGCGTGAAGTTCCACTCCGGCGATGAGCTCACGTCGAAGGATGTGAAGTACAGCATCGAGAAGGTGCTCGCGCCGAAGTCGCAGTCGGCGCGCAAGAGCGACCTGCAGGTCGTGAAGAGCATCGAGACGCCGAGCGCCGACACCGTGGTCGTGCACCTGAAGCAGCGCTCGATCTCGTTCGTCTACAACCTCAGCTACGTGTGGATCATCGACCACACGGCGAAGAACCTGAAGACGACCGAGGACGGCACCGGCCCCTACACGGTGCAGAGCTGGAAGCACGGCAGCGCCATCACGCTGCAGCGCTTCAAGGACTACTGGGGTGATGCGCCGAAGACCGACACGGTGGTCTTCAACTATTACAAGGACGCGACCGCCGAGAACAACGCGCTCCAGTCCGGTCAGCTCGACATCGTGACCAGCGAGCAGAGCCCGGATGCCCTCTCGCAGTTCGAGAACAACTCCCAGTTCAAGGTCAACGACGGCAACTCGACCACGAAGCTGCTGCTGGCGTTCAACGACAAGGTGAAGCCGTTCGACAACACCGGCGTGCGTGTCGCGATCACCGAGGCGATCAACCGCAAGGCGCTGCTGAAGTCGATCTGGAACGGCTACGGCAAGGTCACCGGCTCGATGGTGCCGCCGACCGATCCCTGGTACGAGAACCTCTCGTCGGTGTACCCGTACGACGTCTCGAAGGCCAAGTCCGACCTTGCGGCCGCCGGATATCCGAACGGCTTCTCGTTCACTCTCGACACTCCGAACTACGATCCGCACCCGGCCGCGGCGCAGTTCATCAAGGCCGCACTGGCCAAGATCGGCGTGACCGTGACGATCAACATCATCACGCCCGACGAGTGGTACACGAAGGTGTACCAGAACCACGACTTCGTGGCCACGATGCAGGAGCACGTGAACGACCGCGACGTCACCTGGTACGGCAACCCCGACTTCTACTGGGGCTACGACAACCCGCAGGTCACCTCGCTGATCGATCAGGCCGAGCAATCGACGACCACCGCTCAGCAGACCGCCAAGCTCAAGCAGGCCAACGAGATCATCGTGAAGGATGCCGCCAGCGATTGGCTCTACCTGTACCCGCAGATCGTGGTCGCCAAGAGCACGGTCAAGGGCTACCCGGTGAACGGGCTGAACTCGCAGTTCTACGTGTACGACATCACGAAGGGCTGACGGTCCCGCGCACAATTCAGGCTGCCTGGCGTCGGCCGTGACCGGAACCCCGGGGTCACGCGGGTTCGGCTCGCGCGCCGGGCCGGCCGGGCCTGAGTTATGCGCAGGCGGGAGATACCGCATGATGGAAACCGCATGACTTCCTACCTGCTCCGACGACTCGCGCTGCTCGTGGTGGCGCTCCTCGTCGCCGCCGGAGTCATGTTCGTGCTCCTCCGCATGCTGCCGGGCGACCCCGCGAACGCGCTCGTCGCCGTCGGGGCGACGCCCGAGCAGATCCAACAGGCACGCCACGCGATCGGATCCGACCTGCCGCTCGGGCAGCAGTTCCTGGTGTGGGCGAACCAGCTGCTCCACCTCGATCTCGGCAACTCGTTCATCAATGGACTGCCGGTCGGCCCACAGCTCGCGCAGCGCATGGCCGTGACCATTCCGCTCACGCTCATCGCGTTCGTGCTCGCTGTGCTCATCGCGGCCCCGGTCGGGTTCATCGCGGCGCGATACAGCCGAAGCTGGGTGGGCATCCTGTTCTCCTCCTTCTCGCAACTGGGCATCGCCGTTCCCGTGTTCTGGGTCGGCATTCTGTTGGTCTGGGGCTTCGCGCTCAGTTGGCACGTGCTGCCCGCCGGCGGATTTCCGCAGGACTCCTGGGCCGACCCCGGTGCCGCACTCACGTCGCTCACGCTCCCCGTGATCACCATTGCGATCGTCATGTCGGCGTCCGTCGCCCGGTACGTGCGCGCCGCCTGCCTCGATGTGCTGAACAGTGACTACGTGCGCACCTTCCGATCGCTCGGCGCGAGCTTCGGCTCGGCGATGTTCCGGCACGGGTTGAAGAGCGTGGCCGTTCCCGTGGTGTCGGTCCTCGGCATCGAGCTGGCCACCACATTCCTCGGAGCGGTCGTCGTCGAGTCGGTGTTCGCGCTCCCCGGCCTCGGCAGCATGCTCGTGACCGGCATCGCGCAGCACGACTACCCGAGCATCCAGGGCGTGCTGCTGCTGACGACTCTCATCGTGCTCGTCGTGGGCGTGCTCGCCGACCTCACCCAGCGGATGCTCGACCCGCGTCTGCGAGGAGGCTCACGATGAGCGTCGACACCCCGCAGACCATGACCGACGGCCCGGCCACGGTGACGGCCGCCGTGCCGCGCCGCCGCGGCTCGCGTCGCGCGACACTGATCGTCGGCTGCGTCTTGCTCGGCCTCGTCGTGGCGACGGCGCTGGTCTCGTACTTCTACCTGCCGTATCCGCCCGAGCAGATCGGCGGCGGACGCCTGGCCGGTCCGTCACCGACGCACTGGCTCGGCACCGACACCCTCGGACGCGACCTGATGTCGCAGCTCATGATCGGCGCCCGCATCGCGCTGGCGGCCGGCGGCGGTTCGGTCCTGCTGGGCGGCGCGCTCGGCATCGTGCTCGGTCTCGCGGCGGCGTTCGCGCAGCGTTGGCTGGATGACACCCTGGCGGCTGTTCTGGACATCCTGATCGCGTTCCCGACGCTGCTGCTCGCAATGCTCGTTGTGGCGGCGCGCGGTGCGACACTCAGTTCGGCGATCATCGCGATCGGACTGGCGATGAGCGCTGTCGTCGCCCGGCTCACGCGCATCCTGGCCAAACAAGTGCTCTCCGAGCAGTTCGTGGTGGCGGCTCGCACCTCGGGCACCGGCTGGCTCGGCATCATCGGCCGCCACGTGCTTCCCAACATCTGGCCCACGCTCGCGGTGAACCTCGCGCTGCAATTCGGTCTCGCCGTGCTCGCGGAGGCGAGCCTGTCGTACCTCGGCCTCGGAGCGCCGCCGCCGAACGCGTCGTGGGGCCGTCTGCTGCAGGAGGCCCAGGGCACCGTCTACACGGCGCCGATCGGGGCCATCGCCCCCGGCATCGCCATCGTGGCTCTGGTCATCGGCGCCAACCTGCTGGCCGACGGCCTGCGCGACGTGTTCGACCCGGCGAGGAGAACGCGATGAGCGGATACCTCGAGGTCCACGGCCTGACAGTGCGAGCATCCGACGGGCTTCCCCTCGTCGACGACGTGTCGTTCGAGCTCGGGGTGGGCGAACGACTGGCGCTGATCGGCGAGTCCGGCAGTGGCAAGTCGCTCACGAGCCTGGCGGTGATGGGACTGCTGCCGGAGGGGTTGACGGCATCCGGCAGCGTACGGATCGGCGGCACCGAGGTGGTGGGTGCGCGCGAACGGGTGATGAACGGCATCCGCGGTCGACGCGCGGCGATCGTGTTCCAGGAGCCGATGACGGCGCTCGACCCGTTGACGACGCTCGGCAAGCAGTTGGCCGAGCCGATCCGCCGTGCGGCACGTCGCGGCGGCGTGCGACTCGACCGGGGTGCGGCGCGCGATGCCGTGCGCCGCGCCCTCGATGAGGTCAGCGTGCGCGAGCCGGATCGCGTGGCGAAGGCGTACCCGCATGAGGTCTCCGGCGGCCAGCGGCAGCGCGTCGCCATCGCGATGGCGCTCGCCGCGAGGCCCGAGCTGCTGATCGCGGACGAGCCGACGACGGCGCTCGACGTGACCGTGCAGGCGCAGGTGCTCGACCTCATCGAGGGCGTCGTGGCCGAGCGGGGTATGGGACTGCTGTTCGTCAGTCACGACCTCGCGGTGGTCTCGAGGATGTCCCCGCGAGCCATCGTGCTCAGTCACGGTCGCGAGGTGGAGGCTGGCCGCGTCGACGAGCTGATCTCGCGACCGCGCGAGGAGTACACGCGGCAGCTCGTCGGTGCCGCGTTGGAGCTGGACAGGGCGCTCGATGCCGCCCGTGGCGCGGAAGAGGGCGGGCGATGACGGAATCCCTCCAGAGCGGGCCGAGCGGCGCCGGCGAATCGCACGGCGGCACCGGCCCGCGCGATGGCGCAGGCTCGCGCCACGTGACGGCCGCGAACGACACGACCGACCTCATCTGCGCCACCGACGTCGGCTTCTCGTACCGCCGCGGCGGACGGGCGCTGCAGAACGTGTCGTTCCGGCTGCGCCCAGGTCGGGGCCTCGGCATCGTGGGTGAGTCCGGTGCAGGCAAGACCACCTTGTTGCGCCTGCTTCTCGGCCTCGACCTGCCGAGCGAGGGGACGCTCGTCGTCGACGGCAGCGAACTCACCCGTGGCGGCGCCCGGATGCGGGAGCACCGCCGCTTCGTGCAGCCGGTCTTCCAGGATCCGTACTCGTCGCTCGATCCGCGTCAGTCCATCGGCGGCATCATCGCCGAGCCATTGCGGTCTCTCGGAATCGCGCGCGGTACCGAGGTGAGGACCCTCGTGACGCGGGCACTGGCATCCGTCGGGCTGCCGGCGGATGCCGCGACTCGCTACCCGCACCAGTTCTCCGGCGGACAGCGGCAGCGCATCGCGATCGCGCGCGCGATCGTCGCAAACCCGCGCGTGCTGCTGGCCGACGAACCCGTCAGCGCGCTCGACATGTCGACGCGACTGCGGGTGATCAGGCTGCTCGAGAAGCTCGCGCGCGCCGACGCCGGGCCGACGCTGCCGACACCGGTGACGATGGTGCTGGTCTCGCACGACCTGAGCATCGTCGCGCGGCTGTGCGACGACATCCTGGTCCTCGAACGAGGTCGCGTGGTCGAGCAGGGCGAGACGCGCAGAGTGCTGGCGTCGCCGGAGCACCCGTACACGCGCCGGCTGCTCGACAGCGTGCCGCGGCTGTCTGTGGCGCCCGCCGTCGACTGAGCCGACCTCTGGGTCGCCCGGCTGAGGCCGGGAGGCCGGGCGCGCTGCCGCTCGCGCACCTATGCTCGAAGCCATGGCCCAGCTCGTGCTCACCGTCGTCGGCGACGATCGCGCCGGACTCGTGCAGTCGCTCGCCGATGTGGTGAGCGCCCATGGCGGCAATTGGGAGACGAGCGAGCTCGCGGAGCTGGCGGGCGCGTTCGCCGGCATCGTGCTCGTCTCCGTTCCCGACGGGCGCCTCGACGACCTGCGGGACGCGCTGCAGGGGCTCGACGGCCTCCTACGCGTGACGGTGCACGGCGGAGCGGCGTCGGCGGATGCTCGCCCCGGCCGCCGCTTCACGTTCAGCGTGCTCGGCAACGACCGTCCGGGGATCGTGCGCGACATCACCGGCATCCTCACGCATCACGGCCTCACCATCGACCTGTTCTCCAGCCAAACCCGCGAGGCGCCGATGGCCGGCGGCATGCTGTTCGAGGCGAACGTCGTGGTGCGTGTGCCCGTCGGGCGCGACCCGGCGCTCGTGATCAGCGAACTCGAGCGACTGGCGGGCGAGATCCAGGTCGACCTCAGCGTGGCCGATTGAAGCCCGTGCGCGAAGCATCGACGACGACGATGACGGCGGGCTCGATCTTCTCGACCTTCAGCCGCTGACGGGACGGGTGACCGGCACGATCGTGACGAGTGCGTCGAGGCCGTCGTAGTCGGCCGGGTTGGTCGTGAAGAGGGGCAGGTTGTTCGTCGCCGCAACCGCCGCGATCATGAGATCTGCCACCCTGCGCCGGGGTGTGCGGCCGACGCCGACCACCGCCGCGCTGAGCTGACCGAAAACGCGTGCTGCCGGGGCGTCGAAAGGGATCGGATCGAAGCCGTGCTCGACGCGTTGGAGCACAGCGATGCGCCGGGCGCGTTCGGCGGCATCATTGCCCTTCACCAGGTGCACGCCCGCGGACAGTTCGGCGAGTGTCACCGTGCTGATCGCCGCCTCGAGCGGAAGCTCGTGTGCCGCCAGGCGGCCCCAATGAATGAGGATGTTCGTGTCGAGCAGCCCGCGATCGTAGCGTGCCGGCTCGCGTTCACGACGTTCATCGCTCATAGGGGTCGTCCGCCGTGTTTTTCAGGGCGAGATCCAGGTCGTCGCGCATCGTGCTGGTGTCGATGGGACCCAGGCCTGCACCGAGGGCGAGGAACTCGTCCCGTGACACGAATCGTGACGACCGACGCAACGGAACCAACTCGCCGATGCCATGCCCGTCACGCGTGACGGTGAAGGATGCGCCGTGCTCGACAGCATCCATGATCTCTCGGGAACGAAGTCGAAGATCGCGCTGACTGACCTCGGACGGGAAGGACATGTAGCACACTGTAGCACAGCGTGCCATGCAGTGAGCGCCTCCTCATCCGCCGACGGAGCGAACTGTGCGGTCGACACCGCTGCGTTCGGGGCGCGTCGTCAGGAGCGAACTCATCGCACAGAGCGTGTTGGCGCTGTGGCCTGCGCCGAGACGGGGACGTCGTCGCCCCGGACGCCGTGGCCGTCGTCGCCCCGGACGCCGTGGCCGTCTGTCGGAGTCGGCACGATCGAGCTGGGTTCATAGACGATCCGGTCGTCGAAGAAGAATAACCACAGGGCGGCGTGCAGCCGATCGAGAAGCCTCCGCCGTCCTCGCGTATGGGGGCGCACCGCGAGGGGAGCGATGTGCTCGGCGGGCTGCAGGCGCAACGACTCGGTTCGTGACAAGGGTTCGCGCACCTCGACGAACGCGCCCCCGGGCATTCGTACGATGCGTCCCGTCTCGTATCCGAGCTCGACGGTCTCCCGTTCCCGTCGCTCGAGCCCGAGGCAGATGCGCCGTGCCAGTGAGAACGCGGCGAACGGTCCGAGCACGACGACGCACTGGAAGAACCCGACGACGGACTCGACGCCCAGCTGAAAGTGGGTCGCGATGATGTCGGCGCTGCCGGCTCCCCACAACGCGCCGAAGAACACCATCGCGGCGGCACCCGTCGCAGTGCGGCTTGGGGTGTTGCGTGGGCGATCGAGCACGGAGTGGTCCTGGCGATCGCCGGCGAGCCACTCCTCGAAGAACGGATAGATGACGACGGCCAGGATGAACCCCGTCACCACGGCGAGGGGAACGAGGATCGAGAGCGTCCAGGTGCGTCCTCCCCATGTCAACTCCCACCCCGGTGGGACCAGACGCAACGCACCGTCGAGGAATCCCGTGTACCAGTCGGGCTGGCTGCCCGCCGACGCGCCGGCCGGGTCGGCGGGGCCGTACAGCCAGACCGGATCGATCGTGACCACGCTCGCGACCAGGAGGAGGACGCCCGTCGTCAGCGACAGCATCCCTGCACTACGGGTCGCGTGGTGCGGCCACAGCGGCGGACCAGCCGATGCGGGGCTGCTCCGGTCGATGCTCGCGAACCGCATCGATCCGGTCCGGTAGGTGAGCCATGCGCGGATGGCCATGAGCAGGATCAGCAGAACGGGCGCCAGCGCGACATGGATCGGGTAGAGGTGCTCGATGATCCGCCCCGGAAAACCGCCGGAGAAGAGAAGAGACGACAGCCAGGCGCCGGCCACCGGGACGGCCAGGAGGATTCCCTGGAAGATCTGGAGTCCGGTGCCGGCCAGAAGGTCATCGGGCATCGCATACCCGCTCCACCCGCCCAGCAGCGCCACGAGCAGGATGCCGACCAGCACTATCCACAGCAACCGTCGCGGACGGCGGAACCCGCCGGTGAAGAACGTCACCAAAAGCTGCATCAGGATCGAGGCCGGCAGCAGGAGGGCAGCCCAGTGGTGCAGTTGTCGAAGCAGGAGGCCGCCTCGCACCTCGAACGACAGATCGATCGTGGACTGCAGTGCCTCGGACATCGCGGTTCCGCGCAGGGGCCGATAGACGCCGTGATAGATCGTCGTGTCGCCGGACGGCACATAGAAGAACATCAGCGCGATGCCCGTTGCGAAGAGCACGAGAACGCATGCGACGGTGGCGGCGCCGAACATTCTCGACCACCGCAACGGTGCCCGTCGGCAGCGCAGTTCGGCCAGGATGGCGTCGGCGCGTCGGCCGAGCGCAGATGCTTCGAGCGCGCCGGCGAGTCGGTTCGTGATGCTGCGGCTCGGGTCTTCGCCCTGCCCGGGCACGGGCTTCTGGTACATCGGTGACCTCCGGTCTCGCACGGAAGACCACGCACCGACGCTGAACGTGACAGCTCGAGGAGAGCGCGCGAACGGCGGCCGTGCTGGACGACGGTCAGGCCTCGAACGCGCCACGGGCACCGCCCGTCGTGTCACACGAGGAGCCGCTGTCCGGTCTGAGCGGGAGACCGTGTGGCGACCTGCCACGAGCGAAGGAGAAGGCCATGCACGTCGAGTCGGCGAACACCGCCTGGAGGCGACAGATCGAGTTCCCGGATGCCGCCGGGTACCCGGACGGCGTCGGGACCCTCGACGAGGGCACCGGAGCGTTCGGCGCTCCGGATACTCACCCGGATGAAGCGCTCGCGATCGTCGACGCGGCTGAGGAGTGAGAGACGGTGTGCCGGGGCTCTGGTCGAGCCGTGAGGTGAGAACGGGAGCACGGGGTTTCAGGCGGTCTTCGCACCAGGGCCGCGCCAAGCAGAGCACGGCTGGTCCCAACCGTCACCAGAGCCCGCACCGACTCGTCCGATTCGGCAGCAGCTGTCACGGTTCGGGCGGGGCCTCGGTCTGATGGGCCGAGGCTTCCGAACCCGGGAGCCCGACACGCCCCGATTGAGGAGACGAAATGAACCGGCAGATATTGGAACGCGAGGCGCAGAGCATCGTGGATGCCACGGCGAACCCGCCCTTTCTCTACGAACTCGGCCCGGACGGCGCACGCAAAGTGCTCGATGACATCCAGGCCGTCCCCGTCGACATGCCGGAGGTCCACGAGCGGTGGATCACCGTTCCGGCCGCCGTCGGAGCCGTGCGCGTGCGGATCGTCACGCCACCGGAACCTCCCGCGATTCTGCCCGTGGTGCTCTACCTGCACGGCGGCGGATGGGTTCTGGGGAACGCGGGGACGCATGACCGGTTCGTGCGCGAGCTCGCCGTCGGCGCGCGCGCGGCCATCGTCTTCGTCGAGTACGAGAGGTCGCCGGAGGCCCACTATCCGGTGGCGATCGAGCAGGCATACGCGACCGCGCGCTGGGTCGTCGACCACGGCGCGGAACAGGGGCTCGACGCGGCCCGCATGGCGGTGGCCGGTGATTCCGTCGGAGGCAACATGGCGGCGGCCCTCGCGATCCTCGCTCAGCAGCGCGGCGACGTGGGCTTCGTGCAGCAATCGCTCTACTACCCGGTGACCGACGCCGCTCAGAACACCGCGAGCTACCGCGAGTTCGCAGACGGCGCCTACCTGACGGCCAAGGCGATGGTGTGGTTCTGGGATGCCTACCTACCCGAGACCGCGAAGCGCGCGGAGATCACAGCCTCGCCCTTGTGTGCCACGGTCCAGCAGCTCTCGGGACTTCCTGACGCGTTCGTGCTGGTGGACGAGAACGACGTGTTGCGGGACGAGGGCGAGGCGTACGCGCGCAAGCTCACCGAGGCCGGCGTGCGCACGACCTCCGTTCGTTACAACGGCACGGTTCACGACTTCCTGATGCTGAACCCGCTGCGCTCCTCCGCGGCGGTCACAGCCGCCGTCGCACAGGCCGTCCACGTTCTGCGCACCGCACTGGGCACCAGTGACTGATCACCGCGACTGATGCCGACCGCCCCCCGAGAGGACCGGGGATAAGAGGAAAAGGACAGAAGAAATGTCAGAGAAGAAACCCACTGTCGTGCTCGTGCACGGCGCGTTCGCCGAGTCTGCAAGTTGGAACGGCGTCATCGAGATCCTCCAGAGGAACGGCGTCGACTGCGTCGCCGCGGCGAACCCGCTGCGGAGCCTCGCGGGCGATTCCGCCGCGGTGCGCGACGTCATCGCGTCGGTGGGAAGCCCCATCGTGCTCGTCGGCCACTCCTACGGCGGTCTCGTCATCTCGGAGGCCTCCGCCGACAACGACGCCGTCGCGGCGCTGGTATACGTCAACGCCTTCGTTCCCGATCACGGTAAGACAGCATTCGACCTCTCCACCGAGTACCCGGGGAGCACGCTGGCCGACGCTCTCGAACCTCGTCCGCTGTCGACTGGCGGCGTGGAGCTTGTGATCCGTCCCGAAATCTACCGCCATCAGTTCTGTGCCGACGTTCCCGCGGAGCAGTCGGCCGTGATGGCGGTGACGCAGCGCCCCGTGACCCAGGCGGCGCTCACCGATCCGGTCAGTGCAGAAGTCCCCGGCTGGATGACGATCCCGACCTGGTGCGTGTTCGGTGACGAAGACCTGAACATCCCCGTCGCGGAGCACCGAGCCGGCGCCGCACGAGCCCATGCCCGTGGCATCCGCGAGGTATCGGGCGGATCGCACGCTCTCACGGTGTCGCAACCCGGTGCCGTCGCAGACACGATCCTCCATGCGGTGGGCGCGCTCACGCGGGAGGCCGCCTGAGCCGCGCACGACGAGCGGGATCCGGCAAGGCGCGGATCCCGCTCGTCGCTCTCGGCCCGACCACGGGTGCAGCGCGCGTCGGTACGCTCGCCCGTCGGTTCGCGAAGGCCTGTCTACGCGGTGTCGTCGAGGGCGCGCGCCAGGTCATTGCGCGAGTTGATCCCGAGCTTCACGAACACCTTGCGCAGATGATATTCGGCGGTTCGGGAGCTGATGAACAGCCGGGTCGCGATCTCACGGTTCGTGAGCCCGTCTCGCGCGAGCCGTGCGACAGCGGACTCCTGTGCCGTCAGGCCGTCCGCGCCATGCGGTGTTCGGCTGCGCACCCGCTCACCGGTGGCGCGCAACTCGCCCTCCGCCCGCGTCGCGAAGCCGTTCATGCCGAGGTCGCGCAACGATGTGTGCGCCGCTCTGAGCTGGACGCGCGCATCGGCAAGGCGGTTCGTCCTCCGCAGCATCTCGCCATAGAGGAGTCTGCTGCGGGCCGCGAGCATCGGAACGCGGATGCCCGTGTACAGCTCGATCGCGTCCCGATAGAAGGACTCCGCCTCTTCGCCGTCCCGCAGCTGGGCGCGCACGAGTGCCATCGTGGCCTTGGCCCAGTTCCGGTCCGAAGCCGGACGAGTGACTGCCTCGAGCCGTTCCACGGCATCCCGGGCCAGGTCGGTCTCGCCGGTGCGTGTCGCGGCCTCGACGAGCTCGACGAGGGCACGCATGGCATGGCCGAGCTCGTGCGCGAACGGCAGCTCGCCCCGGGCTGAGACCAGGGCATCCTCATAACGGCCGGCGCCGTTGTAGACGAGCGCTTCGGCGAAATTCGCGACGGTGAGCGAGTACCCCTCCCCGCGGGAGTACCCGTCGGCACGGAGCTGCACGGTGCTCCGCTCCACCTCCTCGACGTGCCCGCGATACGCGGCGATGAAGACGCGCCCGAACTTCGGCAGCGGATGCCCGGTGACGTTCAAGATCACATCGATCTCGTCGCAGACGGCCTCCGCGGCGTCCAGATGGCCGTCGAAGGTGTTCACGACCATCAGCATGTTGAGCGCGGGCGGGAGCACCGACAGCGTGCCGCTCGCTCGGGCGAGTTCGACCTGTCGTTCGGCAAGGATCCGCATTCCCTCGCTGTCCCAGAGGTCCTGCGCCGCGCGGGCCCCCGACCACATCCAGTGCAGCTCGAGAGGGTCGGGCGGATGCTCGAGGAACGCCTGGATCGCGCGGTCCACCGTGGGCCGAGCCGCGTGTGGTCCCCGCGCGAAGAGCAGCGCCTGGCCGCGCAGGATGAGGTCCTGAGCGCGATCCGAACTATCGGCATCCGTCGCTTCGAGGATCGCTTCCGCGATCTCGGTCACGGCTCCGGGCTCACCGAGGCGGCCGGCGGACTGGGCCGCCGACAGCGCCTCCATGTAGGTGTCGCGGGCGAGCGTGGTGTCGAACGGTTCCAGTCCGCGCGCCGCCCGCAGCAGCTGGCGCGGAGCCGTCCGGTCGCGGCGCAGTGCGTAGCCGGCTCGCGCCCGTAGTCGTTCCTCCTCGGCGGCCTGCCGTGGCGTCAGAGCGAGGTCGCGGGTCACATCGAGCAGTTGCAGCGTGCGCTCCGGCGCGCCGGCGTCGTGTTCCGCCGCCGCAGCGGCGATGAGCCGCTCCGCGTACCGTTCCGAACCGGGAGAGAGCTCGGCTGCGCGGAGCAGGAACGCGGCATTGGCGGCCATGCCGCCACGGGCGCGGGCACGCTCGGCCGATCTCTCGAGTTCGCCGGCGATCTCTTCGCTCGGCGGCATCGCGGCGGCGGCGCGATGCCATGCCCGCCTGTCGGGGTCGCGCTCCGCGTCGGTCGCTTCGGCCAGGATGGAGTGGGCGGCACGGCGCTGCTCCGCTGCGGCTGCGCGATACACCGCCGAGCGGATCAGCGGGTGCCTGAAGGCGATCCGGGGACCCACCAGGAGTGCGCCCGCCCGCACGGCGGCGTCGATGTGCTCGTTGCCGAGGCCGAGAACCGTGCAGGCGCGGAACAAGAGTTCCGGGTCGCCGGTGGGATCGGCGGACGCCACGAGGATCAGCAGTCGCGTCCGTTCGTCTACAGCCTCCAGCCCCGCCAAGAGACTCTGCTCGATCCGGCTCTCGAAGGGAATCGAATTCGCGACGGCGAAGCCTCCGGCGAGCTCGGCCGGGCTCATCGACTGCGGGAGAACTTGCAGCGCGAGCGGGTTCCCACGGGCCTCCGCGAGCAGTTGGTCACGCACACGCCGATCGATGGCACCGGCAAGAGAGCGGCTCAAGAGCGCGTCGGCGTCGGCGTCTCCCAGCCCTTCGACGTGGAGTTGCGGCAGATCGGCGAACTGATCGTCGACCTCGCGCATTGCGAAGATCATCACGACACCCTCGTCGCGTAGGCGCCGGGCGACGAAGGCGAGAGTGCGGGCGGATGCCCGGTCGAGCCACTGCGCGTCGTCGACGATGCACATCAACGGGCCTGCAGCTGCGACGTGCGCGAACAGCTGCTTCACCGCGAGCCCGACGACGAAAGGATTGGGCGTTCCCGACTCCCGCAACCCGAGTGCGGACTCGAGGGATTCCCGTTGCCTCTGCGGAAGCAGTTGCGCCGACGGCAGAAGTCGCTCGACCAGCATCTGCAGCCCCGAGAACGTGAGCTCGATCTCGGACTCCGATGCGACCATCCGCTGGGTGGTGATGCCGCGCGCGCCCGTCGACACGGCCCGATCGAGCAGGGCGCTCTTGCCCACACCGGCCTCCCCGGAGACCACGAGTGCACCGCTCCGGCCCTCGCGGGCTCCGGCCATGAGTGCGGTGATCACATCGAGTTCCGCAACGCGGCCGCGGAAGGCCTCGCCGGCGCTGCCGGGTCTCGACACCGTGAGTCGACCGGCCCTGCGGCTGGTTGATCGGGCCTCCATCTGGCCTCCTAGTGTGCGTCGCGTGGCACTCGCCGTGCTTCGCAACCGACTCTCCGGGCCAGCTCCTGGTGTGCCCACCGGGGATGCGACCGGTCGGTCCGACGGATGCCTGGCGACGAGCGCGCCGGAAGCGTGGATGTCATCCGAATTCTAAGGGGGCATCATGAGTTTCCTCGATGGTGATCACACCGCTGGCACTCGGGCCGTCGCTGTCGGCGACGCGGACGAGCGCGAGCTTCGTGAGGCGCTGGACGTCTATCTGAGCGTCCGGAAACGTCTGTTCCGGATCGCGTATCGGACGCTCGGAAGCGTCAGCGAAGCGCAGGATGTCACACAGGAGGCCTGGATGCGGTGGCAACGAGCCGATCGCGCAGCCGTCGTGGATCCGGCCGCGTTCCTCGCGACCACGACCTCCCGCCTCGCGCTGAACGTCGCGATGTCGGCTCGAGCGCGGCACGAGAACGTCACGGACCCCCGACTCTTCGATCCAGTCCGCTCCGCGGACGATCCCGCGAGCCGCTCGGAACGCGATCACGACGTCGAGCGCGGGATCACCATCCTGCTGCAGACGCTCACACCGCGAGAGCTCGCCGCCTACCTGCTTCGCAAACCGTTCGACTATCCCTATCAGCGCATCGCCGAGATGCTGCGAATCCGTCCCGACCACGTGAGGCAACTCGTATCCAGGGCGCAGCACGGCATCCGCACCCGCCAGCGTCGGCCGGTGCAGGCCGAGGTGATCAGGCGGCATGTGAATGCCTTTCGTCTCGCCTCGTGGTCCGGAGACTTCGAGGCGCTCGAGCAGGTGCTCTGCGTGGATGCCCGCGAACCGGTGGCCGCGTGAGCACCGCGGATCCGGCGCGCCCTGTCACAGCGGTGGTGCGCGCCCGGTCGAAGCATGCGACGGCGTGGAAGACACCCGCGCCGCGCCGAACGAAAGGTAGGGACATGTCCAGGATCGTCATCATCGGGGGCACGGGCCTCATCGGCTCGAAGGTGGTGCGGAGATTGAACGCGCACGGACACGATGCCGTCGCCGCGTCCCCGAACTCCGGTGTCAACACCCTCACAGGCGAAGGACTCGCGGAGGCGCTCAGGGGAGCATCGACGGTGCTCGACGTCTCCAATTCGCCTTCCTTCGCAGACGACGACGTGATGGCCTTCTTCACGACCGCCACGGAAAACATCGTCGTGGCAGCGAAGGATGCGGGCGTCGCGCACTACGTCGCGCTGTCCGTCGTGGGTGCACAGCGAATGACCGACAGCGGCTACATGCGCGCGAAGGTCGCGCAGGAACGGCTCATCGCCTCGAGCGGTATTCCCTATTCCATCGTGCACGCCACTCAGTTCTTCGAGTTCGTGAAGAGCATCGCGGATACGGCGACCACGGGCGATGAAGTCCGCCTCCCGCACGCGCAGATCCGCCCGATGGCTGCAGACGATGTCGCGACGGCCGTGGCGCGCTTCACCGCGCACGAGCCGACGGGCTCGGTCGTCGAGATCGCCGGTCCTGAACAGTTCGGCCTCGATGACCTGGTTCGCACGGGGCTGGAGTTCCGCGGCGATGCGCGTACCGTCGTCGCCGATGCCGATGCGACGTACTTCGGCGAGAAGTTGACCGAAGATCTGCTCCTTCCTGGGCCCGGTGCCATCATCTTCGACACCCGGTTCGGCGACTGGCTGAAGTCGAACCCTGAGCAGCGCCGGTGAGGTCGTGATGAAGATCGTCATACTCGGTGGGACCGGCCTCATCGGGGCCCGTCTCGTCGTTCTGCTGGAACGCACACGGCATCAGGTCGTCTCGGCCTCGCGGCGGACAGGCGTGAACTCCTTCACCGCCGAGGGGCTGGCATCCGCTCTCGAGGGCGCCGATGTCGTTGTCGACGTCTCGAACTCGAGCTACACGGACGAGGCCGGGGCCGCCGAGTTCTTCGAGGTGTCCACGCTCAACCTGCTGCACTACGGGGCGGCAGCGGGAGTGCGGCATCACGTTGCCTTGTCGGTGGTCGGTACTGAGCGGCTCGCTCGCAGCGAGGGTGGCTATTTCCGCGCGAAGGCTTTGCAAGAGCGACTGGTCCGCGAGTCCGGCCGGCCGTACACGATCGTGCACGCCACCCAGTTCTTTGAGTTCGTGCGTTCGATCGCCGACCGGGGCACCGCCTCGGGCGTCACGCGGGTCGCCGACGTGATGATCCGTCCCATGGCCGCCGCCGACGTCGCACATGCGGCGCTCGGCATCGCCCTGGGAAGGCCGCACGAGCGGGTCGTCGAGTTCGGCGGCCCCGAAGTCGCGTCTTTGGAGGAGTTCGTCTGGCGGGATCTGCTGCGCGACGATGACCCTCGGCAGGTCGAAGCCGACCCGCTCGCCCGGTACTTCGGCGCGGAGATCGGCGAGGACGAGCTGCTTCCCGGCGCAGACGCGACGCTCACGGCCACGCGCTTCGCCGACTGGGTTGCTCGACGACGTGCCGCGCGTTGACGAACGACGGCGCGGCGCCGGTCGCGGGGGGATGTCCGTGGCCGGCGCCGAGCGTCGCTTGCCGGATCACACGTGGATCCCGCGGCGAAGGTTCTCCGGCCGCAGGCGGATCCACACCACGGCGATGAGCTGTTTCGAGAAGTCGATGGTGATCGCCGCGACCCGCTCATCGCCGGACTCCAGGACCAGCCCCGGCTGGTCGTTGACCTGTCGCTCGCTGATCATGATTCCGGGTGCGTGCATCAAGCCGTGCAGCAGGAGCACGCTCGCATCCTCGACGCCGCGTACGACCCGCACCGTTGGGTTGAATGGACCGCCGGAGTCGACGACTACGGCCACATCCGCGGCGAGCATGCCTGCGAGCGCGGTGCGATCACCGCTCTGGCAGAAGAGCCTGAAGGCGTGCACCCGACGGCGTCCCGGTGTGGAACCGATCGATCGCCAGACCGCGGCCCAACGCGATCGGCGGCTCGCGTGGCTCTCGACGGCCTGCGATCTCGACGTGAGCGGCATGATGCACCTCTCTTCTGTATGGCCAGCGCATGGCGGATGGCCGGTCATACAGAAGAGACCGAGGGCGTCGTGCCCGCGTGACGGTCCCGGCTACTTCACCGCCCCGAGCGAGAGTCCCTGCACGAGCTTGTCCTGGGCGGCGAACCCGGCGATCAGCACGGGCAGCGAGATCACGATGGATGCCGCGCACACCTTCGACAGGAACAGTCCCTCGCTCGTGACGAAGCTCGTGAGGAACACCGGTGCCGTGTAGGAGCTGGTGCTGGTGAGCACGTTGGCGAACAGCAGTTCGTTCCAGCTGAAGATGAAACAGATCAGCGACGTCGCGACGATGCCGGGCGAGGCCAGAGGCAGGATGATCCGCCGGAACGTCAGCAGCAGGCTGGCGCCGTCGACGGAGGCCGCTTCCACGAGCTCCACCGGGATCTCCGCGAGGAACGACCGCATCATCCAGATGGCGATCGGCAGGTTCATCGCGGAGTACAGGATGATCATCAGTCCGAGCGTGTCCAGCATCCCGAGTGCCTTCGCGATCAGGTAGATGGGGAGCAGCCCGGCCACCATCGGCAGCATCTTGGTGGTCAGGAAGAAGAACATCGCGTCCGACCACTTGCGCACCGGCCTGATGCTCAGCGAGTACGCGGCGGGGATCGAGAGAACCAGCACGACCAGCGTCGCCAGCACGCTGATGATCGCCGAGTTGATCAGCGGCGGCCACGGGCTGGCGCCGCTGGCCGACCCGAAGAAGTTCGCGTACGACTGCAGCGTGAGCGGCGCGAAGAGGCTCGGTGGATTGGTGGCGGCATTCGCTTCCGAGTGCAGCGACGTGAGCACCATCCACACGATCGGAGCGACGAAGATCAGCCCGATGACCCAGGCGAGCAGCGCGAGCAGCGAGTTGCGCCGGCGCTGCTTGCGCGCCGCCTCCGAGGTGCGGCGCTTGCCGACACGCGCCCTGCGCGCGGGGGCGACTGAGGCGGTCGGGGCCGGAATGGTGGGAGCGCTCATCGCTTCTCCTCTCGCAGCAGCGACGACACGGTGCGGAGCACCAGGATCGCGATGGCCATCGACGCGATGACGACGACCACACCCTCTGCGGATGCCTGACCGTAGTCGTGCGCTTCGAAGAACGTCTGGTAGATGGTGTACGGCAGGTTCGCGGTGCCGAGCCCGCCGGAGGTGATGGTGAACACCGCGTCGAAGTTCTGCACGATGTAGATGCAGCCCAGCAGCGCGGACAGCTCGAGGTAGGGGCGCAGGTGCGGCAACGTCATGAACCGGAAGATCTGCCATGTGCTGGCGCCGTCGATCCGCGCCGCCTCGATCACGTCGAGCGGGCGGCCCTGAAGCCCGGCGAGCAGGATCAGCATCATGAACGGCGTCCACTGCCAGATCAGCGCCGCGCACACGGCCATCAGGGGCTGCGAGCTCACCCAGTCGGGCTGGGGCGCCGCCGCGGCCTGACCGAAGAGTCCCCAGATCCAGGTCAGGATGCCGTTGAGCAGCCCGTAGGACGGGTTGAAGATCGCGTGCTTCCACACCAGCGCGGCGGCGATCGGCACGATGAGGAACGGGGCGATCATGATCGTCCTCACGATCGCGCGGCCCCGGAACGAGCGGTCGAGGAGCACGGCGATGATCAGTCCGATGACGAGGCTCACCAGTACGACGATCACCGTCATGAGCACGGTGGTGAGGGCGGAACTCCAGAACTGCGCGTCGGTGAAGACCTGCGCGTAGTTGTCGAACCACGTGAACGTCACGTCGTTCGGGTACAGCGCGTTCCAGTGGATGAACGAGATCACCAGCGTCGCCACGAACGGCAACTGCGTGACGATGATCATGAAGATCAGGGCAGGGAGCAGGGGCAGCCGCTTGAGCCAAGCGGCCGCCCTGCCCGATGCCTGATGCTCCGCGGCGTTCAGGGTCGCGGTGGACATCTGTCTACTTCTGCTTCTTCTTGTACGTGTCGCCGACCTTCTGCGCCTCGGTCTGGATCGACTTCAGTGCAGCGTCGACAGTCGTCTTGCCGGCGATCGCGTCGCTGATCTGCTGCGAGGCATCCGTTCCCAGGTTCGCGAACTCCGGGATCGCGACGAACTGGATGCCCGGGGCCGGCCGTTTCTGCACGCCCGGGTTCTCCGGGTCGGCCGACTTGATCGCGTTCTCGACCTGCTTGTAGAACGCCGCAGCCGACTTCTGGTAGTCCGCGTTCTCGTAGAGCGACGTGCGGGTTCCCGGCGGGACCTGAGCCCAGCCGTAGGCCTTCGCCGCTTGCTTGGCGTAGTCGGGTCCGGACGCCCACTCGATGAACTTCTCGGCAGCGGTGGCGTTCTTGCTCGCCTTCTCGATGCCCCACGCCCAGCTGTACAGCCAGCCGGAGTTCTTCGTCTTGTCCACCGGAGCGGCCGCGTAGCCGATCTTGCCGGCGACCGGGGAGTCGGATGCCTCGAGCGAGCCGGCCGCGGCCGTCGCGTCGTACCACATGGCCGCCTTGCCCTGCGTGAGGTCGTTGAGGCACTCCGTGTAGCCGGCCTGCGCCGCACCCTTCTCGCCGTAGTTCTTCACGAGGTTGACGTAGAAGTTGGCCGCGGTCGCGAAACCGTCCTTGTCGACCTCCGCGTTCCAGTTCTTGTCGAACCAGGTGCCGCCCATCGTGTTGACCACGGTGGTCAGCGGCGCGATGTTCTGGCCCCATCCGGGCTGTCCGCGCAGGCAGATCCCCGCCATGCCGGGCTCCACGTCGTTGAGCTTCTTGGCGAGGTCGGCGACCTGCGCCCACGTCGGGTTGGCCGGCATGGTCAGGCCCTGCTTGGCGAAGACGTCCTTGCGGTAGTAGAGCATCGACGACTCGCCGTAGAACGGCTCGGCGTAGACCTTGCCGTCGGAGCCGGTGAGGGCATCCTGGATCGGCTTGAGGATGTCGCTCTGGTCGAACTTCGAGTCCTTCGCGACGTTGTCGGAGAGCGAGAGCAGCCATCCGTTGGTGGAGTAGAACGGCACCTCGTAGTTGCTGATGGTGGCGACGTCGTACTGTCCGGCCTGGGCCGAGAACTCCTGGCTGGCCTTGGCGCGAAGCGAGTCCTCGGGCAGCACCGTGTATTTGACCTTGATTCCGGTCTTCTTGGTGAAGTTGTCGTTCGTGAGCTTCTGCAGATCGACCATCTGCGGGTTGTTCACCATCAGGACCCTGATGGTCGAGCCCGAGCCGTCGGCCGAACCGCCGCTCCCGCCGCTTCCGCCGGCACCGCTGCAGCCGGCGAGGGCGACGAGCGTGGCCGTTGCCACGGCAAGGCCGGCGACGGCCCTGAGGTGCTTCCTCTTCATAGTGGGCACCGTTGTCCTCTTCTCTGAATGATTCGCAGGGGCGAATGACGTGTCCGAACCGCAGATCATCGGTCAGCAGCGTCAGTCGCGTGTGTGGGTTCGTCGTCACCATAGCCACGGAAACCCACGCAATGCAACCCTGAAATCATCAGGTTCGACCAAAACGGCTTGCGGTTCCCTGGAATCAGGCGCAATGATGGCTATAGCCGGCGGATAACACCACAAAACGGGCAGGATCGGGCATCCCATCGACCGCGTTCCTGTCACAACGGCAAGCGCCGTTCGCGGTCATGCGCCGTATCGACGACTCACTGATGACGACCCAACGAAGGAGTGCCCACCGTGCGACTCGCGAACTCCAGCCTCGCGGATCTTCCTGGCGACGTGCCAGGACCGACCTACGACCGATCTTCCGTGGTGCCCGGCATCATGCACTTCGGCGTCGGCGGCTTCCACCGGGCGCACCAGGCCATGTACGTCGACAGGTTGTTGTCGGCCGGAGGTGCCAGGGACTGGGGTATCTGCGGCGTGGGCACGCTCGAGTCCGACGAGCGCATGAACCGCGTGATGCAGGATCAGGACGGCCTCTACACGCTGGTGCTCAAGCATCCGGACGGCACTCTGGAGCCCCGAGTGATCGGGTCGATCGTCGAGTACCTGTACGCCCCGGGCGACCCTGCCGCGGTCGTGGAGCGTCTCGCGGACCCGAAGATCCGCATCGCCTCGCTCACCGTGACCGAAGGCGGTTACAACATCGACCAGATCACGGGCGAGTTCCAGTCGGATGCGCCGGCGATCCTCGCCGACCTCGAGCCCGGAGCGCTGCCGCGGACTGTCTTCGGCATGATCACGGCCGGCCTGGAACTGCGGCGCCGGCGCGGCATCGAGCCGTTCACGGTCATGTCGTGCGACAACATCCCGGGCAACGGCGATGTGGCGCGGCGCGCCTTCTCGACGTTCGCTCGGCTGCGGGACCCCGAGCTCGCGGACTGGATCGTCGAATCCGTCCACTTCCCGAACTCGATGGTGGACCGCATCACTCCGGTCACCACCGACGAGGACCGCGCCCTGGTGCGCGAGCGGTGGGGCATCGACGACGAATGGCCAGTCGTGGCGGAGCCCTTCGCACAGTGGGTGCTGGAGGACTCGTTCGGACTCGGTCGTCCGGCATACGACGAGGCGGGCGTGCAGGTCGTGGACGACGTGATGCCGTACGAGCTGATGAAGCTGCGGCTGCTGAACGTCGGGCATCAGGGCATCGCCTACTTCGGTGTGCTCGCCGGCTACACGTATGCGCACGACGCGGCGCGGGATCCGCGGCTGATCGCGCTGCTCGAGCACTACTGGGCCGATGAGGCCCGACCCACCCTCGGACCGGTGCCGGGCGTGGACCTCGACGCGTACACGGCCGAGCTGCTGGAACGCTTCGGCAACGAGCACATCCGTGACACGCTCGCGCGGCTCGCGGCGGAGAGCTCCGATCGCATCCCGAACTGGCTCGTGCCGGTGATCGTGCAGCACACCGATGACGGCGGCGCGGTGCCCGCCTCCGCCGCCATCGTGGCCAGCTGGGCCCGCTACGACGAGGGTGTGCTCGACGACGGGCGGTCGATCGAGATCGTCGACAGGCTCGCAACGTCGCGGCACGCCGCCGCTCTCGCACAGCGCGAAGACCCGTTGGCGTTCGTGCGCGACGCGAGCCTCTTCGGCGACCTCGCCGAGCGGCCGCAGTTCGTCGCCCCGTACAGGGAGGCGCTCGATGCCCTGCACAACGGCGGCGTCGACGCGGCGCTGCGACGCTTCGTGTCGCCGGAGTAGCCCTGGCGGAAGCGGCCCCGTGCTCGGCCCTGGGCGGCGGCGGGACCCGGGCGTGGACGGTGCAGCGGGCTTGCCGGCGGGCTGGCCCCGGACGGTGCAGCGGAGTTGCCGGCGGGGCGCCGTGGAGTTGCGTGTTCAGTGGGACGGTGCGGCGGAGCCGCCGGCGGGCGTGCGACCCGTACCCCCTGAGCGAGCGCAGCGAGTCGAAGGGGTGACCGAGTCCCCCTTTTCTGCACCTAACTCAGGCCATATCGGGTCAGGCCGCGCATATATGGATGTCATGTCTCAGGACATCGGTGACGGTTCTGTATCAGGACATCGGTGACGCTTTCGGGGTGTTTGGTGGTGACACTTCGGGGTTCTATCTGTGAGGGATGAGTCGTGTTGATCCGGTTGATCCTCGTGTCCGTCTCGCGATCGTGCAGTGGCCGCCGGATGCGCCGCGCGGGTCGGTGACGACGTTCTGCCTCGAGCACGAGATCTCGCGGAAGACGTTTTACGCGATCCGTCGGCGTGCTCTTCAGGAGGGTCAGGCTGCGGCGTTAGAGCCGCGGTCGCGGCGTCCGAAGTTGAGTCCGTCGACGCTCACCGCCGAGACTAAGCAGCAAGCGATCGCGGTGCGGGCCGTGTTGGAGTCCTCGGGTCTGGATCACGGGCCGATCAGCGTGCACGACAAGATGACAGCTCTGGGAATGGTCCCGGTGCCGTCGATCGCCTCGTTGGCGCGGATCTTCCGCCAGGCTGGTGTGGCGCGAGCGGAGCCGCGGAAGAAACCGCGGGCAGCGTATCGACGATTCGTGTATCCCGCTCCGAACGCGTGCTGGCAGCTGGATGCCACCGAATACGTGCTCACCCAGGGACGCAAGTGTGTGATCTTCCAGCTCGTGGACGACCATTCCCGGCTCGCGATCGCCTCGCACGTGGCCTCCACCGAGACGGCTCGAGCCGCGCTGACCGTGGTGCGCAAAGGCATCAGCGCGCACGGGGTGCCGCAACGGTTGCTCTCCGACAACGGGTTGGCGTTGAACCCGTCCCGCCGAGGCATCACCGGACAACTCGTCGCTTACCTCACCTCGCTGGGTGTGAAACCGATCACCGGGAAACCGCATCATCCCACCACGCAGGGCAAGAACGAACGATTCCATCGCACCCTGTTCCGCTGGCTGGACAAACAACCCCTCGCCGCCACGATCCGGCAACTACAGGAACAGGTCGACGAGTTCGACGTGATCTATAACACCGAACGGCCCCACCAGGGCCTGCCTGGCCGGATCACCCCACAGCAGGCATGGGACGCGACTCCCGCCGCTGATCCACCCCGGCCGCTACCGGCCCCCACCGCCCCGGTCCTCCCCGGACAGGACAGCCCGACCCGACGCAATACCGCCGACGCCGGCGGCGACCTGCTCACCGTCGGACGCGACGGCGCAGTCGGCGTCCGCGGCATCCGATTCCAGATCAGCCACGCCCGCCTCGGACAGCAGATCCACGCCGTCTGGGACGCCGAAACAATCAGCTTCTACGACACCGACGGAACCCAAATCCTCCAGCACCCCTGGCCGCCTAAAAGCACACGCTACGTCAGCAACAGCATCCGCAAAGGACGCCCCACCACCAACCAACCGTCACCGATGTCCTGACACACGAACTGTCACCGATGTCCTGATACAGAACTGTCACCGATGTCCTGAGACATCACACCGCGCATATATGGATGTGACCCGATATAGCCTGAATTAGTGGCGAATTCTCGTCGTCGTCGTCGACGACGTCGACGACGACGCCGCCGTCGTGGCGCATTGCGCCGCCGTCGTGTCGCCGCGGTCGTATCGCTTGGTGGTCGTGTCGCCGTTGTCGTGTCGTGTCGCCTCGCCGCGAGGAGCCTCGTCAGGCGAGCATGAACTCCACGCCGCCCGCCGTCAGGTCGGCCGCGTGTTCCGCCGACAGCCCGTCGTCGGTAATGAACATCTCGAACTCCGACAAGCCGGCGAACCGGATGAACGAGTTCGCTCCCACCTTCGAATGGTCGGCGATCAGGATGCTCCGGCGCGCGTGATGCAGAGCCGCCGACTTGATCTCGGCGATCGACGCGTCGGGCACAGTGGCACCCGAGGCGACGGAGATGCCGTTCGCTCCGATGATCGCCAGGTCGAGCACCATGGTCTCGAGCATCTGCACCGCCCAGAAGTCGGCCGTCCCCAGGGTCTTGGCCCGCACGCGGCCACCGAGGACGATCACCTCGATGTTCGGCCTGCCTGCCAGCGAGGTGGCGACGTCGAGCGAGTTGGTCACCACGGTGAGCGGCCGCATCGGCTCGAGCCGGTCGGCCACCATGCGGAAGATCGTGCCCTCATCGAGATAGATGGCCTCGGCGTCGGCCAGGTACTCCACCGCCTTCTGTGCGACGCGACCCTTTTCCTCTGTCATGCGTGAGCTGCGCATCGCGAGGTCGGACTCGAAGCCCAGCCGCTCGACGGGAACGGCTCCGCCGTGAACGCGGCGGATCAGCCCCTCCTTCTCGAGTACGTTCAAGTCGCGACGCACGGTCTCCGTCGACACCTCGAGAAGCTTGGCGAGTTCGGTCACGTCGGCGCGCCCGCTGGTCCGTGCGTGGTCGATGATGACCTTGCGCCGTTCGATGGAGAACAGGGACATGGGACACAGCGTACTCGTCGTTCGGGCGATAACGGTCGCAAACGATCGCATCCGGGCACAACGTTGACGTTGATCGAAGCCGATTCCGCCGATCGTGGAATACCCCTCGCGTTTCCGAAGTTGAGCCTAGTAGACTCAAGTTTGTAGGGGCATCCTCTCGCGGCTCGCAGAGCACGAACGCGTTCGGCGACCGACGTACGGAGATGCCGCGCCACCGTGGGGAAGGACAAAGCACAGATGGCGAATATGCAGGGCGCACCATCCAGCCAGGAGGAGCAGAAGAGCGCGCTCGAACAGTACGGAATCGACCTCACCGCGCTGGCCAAGGCGGGCAAGCTCGACCCGGTGATCGGTCGCGACTCCGAGATCCGTCGTGTCAGCCAGGTGCTGACGCGGCGCACCAAGAACAACCCGGTGCTCATCGGCGAGCCCGGCGTCGGCAAGACGGCCGTGGTCGAGGGACTCGCGCAGCGCATCGTTGCAGGCGACGTCGCCGAGTCGCTGAAGAACAAGAGGCTCGTGTCGCTCGACATCTCCGCGCTCGTGGCCGGCGCGATGTATCGCGGCCAGTTCGAGGAGCGCCTGAAGAGCGTGCTCAAAGAGATCGACGAGTCGAACGGCGAGGTCATCACGTTCGTCGACGAGCTGCACCTCCTCATGGGTGCAGGGGGCGGCGAGGGGTCGGTGGCGGCATCCAACATGCTCAAGCCGATGCTGGCCAGGGGCGAACTGCGTCTGATCGGGGCGACCACACTCGATGAGTATCGCGAGTACATCGAGAAGGATGCCGCGCTCGAGCGCCGCTTCCAGCAGGTCTACGTGGGCGAGCCGAGCGTCGAAGACACGGTGGCCATTCTGCGCGGGCTCAAGGGGCGGTACGAGGCGCACCACGGAGTGACCATCTCGGATGCCGCGCTCGTCGCCGCCGCGGCACTTTCGAACCGGTACATCACGGCTCGCCAATTGCCCGACAAGGCGATCGACCTGATCGATGAGGCGATGAGCCGTCTCAAGATGGAGATCGATTCGTCGCCGGTGGAGATCGACCAGCTCAAGCGGCAGGTCGACCGCATGAAGCTCGAGGAGCTGGCACTCAAGAAGGAGAAGGACGAGGCATCCAAGGAGCGTCTCGGCAAGCTCCGGGACGAACTGGTGGAGCGCGAGCGCGAGCTCGCCGACCTCGAAGCGCGCTGGGACCGCGAGCGCATGGGGCTGAACCGCGTCGGCGAGCTGAAGAAGAAGCTCGACGAGGCGGTGACCGAGCGCGATCGTGCGTTGCGCGAGGCGGACTATGCGAAGGCATCCAAGCTGGAGTACGAGACGATCAAGCAGCTGCAGCGCGACCTCGACGAGGCCGAGCGCGCCGAAGACGCCCCGGATGAGCCGCGCATGGTGAACGAGCAGGTCACCGAGGAAGACATCGCGGCCGTGATCGCCGCATGGACCGGCATCCCCGTCGGTCGTCTCATGCAGGGCGAGACCGAGAAGCTGCTGGGCCTCGAGGCGGAGCTCGGCAAGCGGCTCATCGGGCAGAAGCGCGCCGTGCACGCGGTGGCGGACGCCGTTCGCCGGTCCCGCGCGGGCATCAGCGACCCGAACAGGCCGACCGGATCGTTCCTGTTCCTCGGCCCGACCGGCGTGGGCAAGACCGAGCTGGCGAAGGCGCTCGCCGAATTCCTCTTCGACGACGAGCACGCCATGGTGCGCATCGACATGAGCGAGTACGGCGAGAAGCACACCGTCTCGCGGCTGGTCGGCGCCCCTCCCGGCTACATCGGCTACGAGCAGGGCGGCCAGCTGACCGAGGCGGTGCGGCGCCGTCCGTACAGCGTGATCCTGCTTGACGAGGTGGAGAAGGCGCATCCGGAGGTTTTCGACATCCTGTTGCAGGTGCTCGACGACGGGCGTCTCACCGACGGGCAGGGTCGCACCGTCGACTTCCGCAACACGATCCTGATTCTCACCTCGAACCTGGGCTCGACGATCCTGATCGACCCGACGCTGTCGTGGAACGAGAAGGAGGAGCAGGTGCAGGCGCTGGTGCGTCAGGCGTTCAAGCCCGAGTTCGTGAACCGGCTCGATGACATCGTCGTGTTCTCTGCGCTCAGCGAGGAGGAGCTCGGGGAGATCGTCTCGCTCTACATCGATCGGCTGCAGTCGCGGCTGCACGAGCGTCGACTCGAGCTCGGTGTGACTCCGGATGCCCGTGCCTGGCTCGCCGAACGCGGCTACGATCCGATCTACGGTGCGCGGCCGCTGAGGCGACTGATGCAGCACGAGATCGACGACCGGCTCGCGACAGCGCTGCTGGATGGCAGCATCCGCGACGGAAACATCGTGCGCGTCGACCTCGACACCGACGGCGACCGCCTCGCGGTCAGCGCCGTGGAGTAGACCCCGCCGGCGTCGAGCCCTTCGCAGCTGCCTCGGCATGGATGACCACGCAGCAGCGCCCATCGCAGGGGGACAGTTCCGCGCGGTCGGGATCGTTGCCCGTGCCCTCGAGCGTTCCGCGCACGAACGCCGTGTTCAGCGTGCAGACCAGGGCCGCGTGCTGCCGCACGACGCTGTGGAACGGGCAGTTCTGCAGCACGATGTCGCCCTCGTCGGTCGTCGTCGGCTCATAGCCGGCGGTCGCGAGCGCGGCGGGCATGTCGTCGGCCCGCTCGCCGAGCGATCGGCCCTCCTGCTCGGCGGCGGAGGCGAGCGCCGACTGGAACGCGCCGGACGGCGTCTCCTCGGCAGCGGCCGTGAGGATCTGCGCCAGCAGGCTGTAGTTGCGCGGCGGAACGCTGACCGAGAGCTCACGCTGCGTGCGCGTGTAGACCTTGGCCGGGCGACCAGAGCCGGGGCCGGTGCGACCGTTGGTGCGGGCATACCCCACATCCAGCAGCCCGGCCTCGGCGAGCTTGTCGAGATGGTAGGCGGCGAGCGTGCGACCGATGCCGGTCGCGGTCGCCGCCTCTTCGCGGCTGACCGCATCGCGCTGTCCGGTGACGAAGTCGTAGAGCCGTCGGCGAGCGTCGTCGGCCAGGAGTCCGAGGTCGGCGAGGTCGTCCTGCGGCGTCTGCGACGGGATGTCTGCACCCATTCCGCACTCCCCTCTGCTCGCGGCGTCTCTTCTAATGACAATCTATCTTGACGAGAACGGAAAAGGGTGGGATTCTAAAAAAACAGCGATTGTTTATAGAAAGACCGCTGCGGGAGACGTCGTGCAGAGAACGAGGTGCGGGCATGTCAGAGGTGGTGGCGCCGGTGCAGTCCATCCGGTCGGCGAAGCGCGTGCGGGGCGGCGTGGGCGAGCCCGATCTGGCGCGCGCAGAACTGGCGGCCGAGGACTTTCTCGAGGCGCTCGGCATGTCGCTCGAGTCGGAGCACCTTCGCGCCACGCCGGGTCGGATGGCACGGGCGTGGGCCGAGATGCTCACGCCGCGGCCGTTCGACCTCACCACCTTTCCCAACGATGAGGGATACGACGAGATGGTGGTGGTGCGCGACGTGCCCGTCCGGTCGATCTGCGAGCACCACCTGCTGCCGTTCACCGGGCGCGCCTGCGTCGGCTACCTGCCGGGCGACCGGATCGTCGGGCTCTCGAAGCTCGCGCGCATCGTGGAGCACTTCGCCTGCCGGCCGCAGACCCAGGAGCGTCTGACCAAGCAGGTCGCCGACTGGCTGCAAGACAATCTGGCGCCACGAGCGGTCGGAGTCGTGATCTCCGCCGAGCACTCGTGCATGACCCTGCGCGGCGCGCACGCGACCGGCTCGAGCACCGTGACGTCGACGCTGCTCGGTTCGTTGCGCGAGGATCCGCGGTCTCGCCAGGAGTTCCTCTCGCTGGCCGGCGTCGGCGCGTAGGCCGCGTGCGCGATGCGCGGCCGGCACCGCGGGGCGAATGGGCCAGCGGGGGCGGACGGCACGTGGAGATGGACAGTGCAACGTGAGCCGGCCGGGATGCCGGGAAGGATGACGTGGGCCGGCCAGGGCGGCCCGGAAGGCCGGAAAGCCAGAAGGCCGGAAAGAAGGGGATGCGGAATGACTGATCCGCTGCGCACGCTGACCGAGGCGGGCGTCTCGATCTGGCTCGACGACCTCAGCCGAGAGCGACTGCGGTTGGGAAGCCTGGAGCGGCTTGTGCGGGAGCGGCACGTCTCGGGCGTGACGACGAACCCGTCGATCTTCGCCAAAGCGATCCGTGGAGCGGATGTCTATCGCGACCAGATACGCGATCTCGCGGCGCGCGGCGCGGACGTGGGTGAAGCGTTGCGGGAACTGACGACGCACGACGTGCGCGAGGCATCCGATGTTCTGCGTCCGGTCTACGACGCCACCGACGGCGTCGACGGCCGTGTCTCGATCGAGGTGGACGCCCGCCTGGCGCACGACACCGCGGGCATGATCGCCGAGGCGCGCGCGCTCTGGTGGGCGGTCGATCGTCCGAACGTGTTCATCAAGATCCCGGCCACACTCGAGGGGTTGCCGGCGATCACCGCGTGCCTCGCCGAGGGCATCAGCGTGAACGTGACTCTGATCTTCTCGCTCGAGAGATACCAGCAGGTGATCGAGGCGTACCTGGCGGGCATGGAACGGGCGCGCGACGCCGGCCTACCGCTCGGGGGACTCGACTCCGTGGCATCCTTCTTCGTCTCCCGTGTCGATACCGAGATCGACGCGCGCCTCGACCGCGTCGGCACAGCCGAAGCCCGGCGGATGCGCGGGCTCGCGGCGATCGCGAACGCCCGGCTCGCGTACCACCGCTTCGAGCGGACGATCGCGACCGAGCGGTGGCGCACCCTCGCGCAGGCCGGCGCCCGTCCGCAGCGGCCGCTCTGGGCATCCACTTCGGTCAAGGACCCGGCGTACCCGGACACGCGCTATGTGACCGAGCTCGTGGCATCCGGCGTCGTCAATACCATGCCGGAGGCCACGCTGGAGGCGGTGGCCGACCACGGTGTGGTCCCGGCCGACTCGATTCGCGGCACCGGCGACGCTGCCGCGGGCGTGCTGCGCGACCTCGCCGCGCTCGGCGTCGACTACGGCGAGGTCGTCGCCCTGTTGGAGGAGAACGGCGTCGATGCGTTCGTGCGGGCCTGGGAGGGCGTCGCGGAGGACCTGCGAACAGCGCTCTCCGCCAC
This sequence comes from Humibacter albus DSM 18994, assembly GCF_000421825.1. Taxonomy (GTDB): domain Bacteria; phylum Actinomycetota; class Actinomycetes; order Actinomycetales; family Microbacteriaceae; genus Humibacter; species Humibacter albus. The sequence goes on along the minus strand of NZ_ATXT01000016.1, from coordinate 242,544 downwards.
CGTGCGCCGCTGACGCGCTGCGCACCGATCCACCTGACGTGCGGCCACTCACGGCCGCCACATCGCCCACAGCGAAGGAGAAACATCATGAGCACCCCAGAGCGCGTCGTCATCGTCGGCGGCGGCCTCGCCGGAGCGAAGACAGCGGAGGCCCTCGTCGACGCCGGGTTCGGCGGCACCGTCACTCTGATCGCCACGGAGGAGCATCCGCCCTATGAGCGGCCGTCGCTATCGAAGGACTACCTGATGGGAAAGACGTCCTTCGACGACGCCGTGGTGCACCCGGCGAGCTGGTACGAGGAGAACAAGGTCGACCTCAGGCTCGGCGCGAGCGCGAGCAGCATCGACGCCGCCGGGCACGAGGTGGTCTTGGATGACGGTGCTCGCGTTCCCTACGACAAGCTCGTGCTGGCGACGGGCTCCGTCGCGCGCCACCTGCCCATCCCCGGCGCGGATGCCGACGGAGTGCACTACCTGCGCACGGTGGAGGAGTCGGACGCGATTCGCGCCACCTTCGGGGCGGGCAAGAAGCTGGCCATCATCGGCGCCGGCTGGATCGGACTCGAGGTGGCGGCCGCCGCGCGCGCGGTCGGCACCGACGTGACCGTGCTCGAGGCCGCGGAGCTGCCGCTGCTGGCCGTGCTCGGGCCCCAGCTCGCCGAGGTCTTCGCCGTGCTGCACCGCGAGAACGGCGTCGACCTGCGGCTGGGTGCGCGCATCACCGAGATCGTCGCAGACGGAGGACGGGCCGCCGGCGTGCGGCTCGAGGGCGGCGAGGTCATCGATGCCGACGCGATCGTGATCGGCATCGGCGTGGCGCCGAACGTCACTCTCGCGCAGCAGGCGGGACTCGCCGTCGACAACGGCGTGCTCGTCGACGCGGCGTTGCGTACGAGCGACCCCGATATCTTCGCGGTGGGCGACATCGCCGGCCACGACCATCCGATCCTGAAGCAGCGGGTTCGCGTCGAGCACTGGGCGAACGCCCTCAACCAGCCGCAGGCCGCCGTCGCGGCGCTGCTCGGCGGCGACGAGGAGTACACCGAGTTGCCGTACTTCTACACCGACCAGTACGACCTCGGCATGGAGTACATCGGTTTCGTGCCGCGTGGCGCGCAGCCGCAGGTGTTCGTGCGCGGCGACCTCGGCAAGCGCGAGTTCGTGGCGTTCTGGCTGGACGCGCAGAACCGGATGCTCGCGGCCATGAACGTGAACGTCTGGGATGTCGTCGACGCGGTCAAGCCGCTCATCGCGAGCGGAAAGGCCGTCGACACCGAGCGCCTCGTCGACCCGGGGGTGGCGTTCTCGGACCTGTGAGCCCGCACTGGCTTCACGCGCGGTACACCCAGGTGCCCTCTGCCACCCTTGATTCTCGAGAAGAACGAGCGCGAACGTGTGCGCCCGCAGAAGGAGAGTCGATGTCCATCCAGCTCGAGCAGAAGCCCGCACTCGTCGTGATCGACCTGCAGGTGGGCATCCTGGGGTACCCCGCTGCGCACCCCAAGGAGCAGATCATCGCGAACTCAGCGGCGCTCGCCGAGGCGTTCCGGGCGCACGGGCTCCCCGTCGTGCTGGTGAACGTCGATGGTTCCGCAGTGGGCCGTACCGATCGCGGCAAGGCGACCGGACGAATCGGCGGGCGGTCGCTGGCGGCCGAGACCACGGTGCTCGTGCCCGAGCTGAACCAGCGGCCGAGCGACATCACGGTGACGAAGCGCTCGCTCGGCGCGTTCCTCACCACCGACCTCGACGCGAAGCTGAAGAATGCCGGCGCGACGCAGATCGTGCTCACCGGCGTCTCGACGACGTCGGGTGTGGAGTCGACCGCCCGCTCGGCGTACGACCTCGGTTACCACGTCGCCTTCGTCACCGATGCGATGACCGACAACCTCGAGGCGCACAATGCGTCGATCGAGCACCAGTTTCCGAAGCTCGGCGAGCTCGGCACGACCGCCGAGGTGCTGGAGCTCCTCACCGCCCGCTAGCCAGCCGAATTTCTCGCGAGGGACGCTGGCCCTACGCCTCGATGTCGTCGAGCCGCGCGATCACGACTTCGAGCAGTCGCGCCAGTTCACCGCGTTCCTTCTCGCTCAGGTCCTGCAGCACGTCGGACTCGACGACGTCCGACCCCCGGATCGCCAGGCTGAACAGCTGCCAGCCGTCTTCGGTGAGCGCGACGAACACACGGGTGCGGTTGGTGGCATCCGGTGCGCGTTCCACGAGCCCCCGCTCGGCCAGCTTGTCGAGCCGGTGGGTCATGGATGACGGTGCCACGTTCGTCAGGTCGGCGAGCTGAGACGGGGTGAGCGGCTCGCCCGCCTTCGCAAGGGCGGCCACCACGGCCCATTCGCCTGAGGCGAGGTCGAGATCGGCGAGCTGTCTCGCGTACCACTGATCGAGCTTCTTGCTCAGACTCGCGACGGCCGTGATCACGCGCTGTACGGACTCCTCGCCGCCGGCCGCGACGTAGGCCGCCACCGCCTGCCGGTGCAGTTCCGGAGCCGTGGGTTTGCGCGTGGCCATGCGGGAATTCTTTCACGGCTCGTTCGGTTGCTAATATTTCGATGTCGAATTCTTCGAGTCCGAATACTTCGAACTAGAACGCTTCGGCGCACATCCGTCGCCCTGCCGCCCCGACACAGGCGAGGCACCCGCCTCGTCCTGCCCTCGTGCCTCGCGGGCGCTTCGCATTCGTCTCGGGGAGGTGTCCACCATGCGCGCGAAACTGCTCGTGCTCGCATCCGCCATCGGCATGCTCGGCTGGGGAGCCGTGCTGCCGTATCAGTACGCGTACGCTGCGGACACCCGCGGCTGGGGCGCGCTCGCCGGCGCCGCGGCGTCCTCGTTGTTCTCGATCGGCGCGCTCGCCGCGGCTCCGCTCGCCGGGCGCCTGGCGGACCGGTTCAACCCGGTCGCCGTCGTCGTGGTCGCGCAGCTCGTGGGTGCCGCCGCCGTCGGTTCGCTCGTGTTCGTCGGCGCACCCACGCCGTTCCTGATCGGGATGCTCGTGTTCGGCCTCGGATTGTCGGCCGCGGTTCCCGCGAAGCAGGTGCTCGCGCTGCGCTGGTCGTCGGGCGCTGACCGGCGCAAGATCTTCGCCTACAAGTTCACCGGCGAATCGCTCGGCATGGCGGCCGGCGCCTTCATCGCCGGTCTTGTCGTCGACCTCAACCGTGCGAACGGACTGGATGTCGGGTTCGTCATGGCCGCGGCCGGCTTCGTGCTGTCATCGCTCATCATCGCCGTGGCTGGCTGGCGCGACGACTCCGTGCTCGACGAGGACGCGAGCTCCGCCGGCCTCGGCACAACGGACGCTGCGGACACAGCCGACGCGCTCGGGACCGACGCGCCGACAGGCGCCATGGCCGTCGTCGATGCCGCACACGGCGGACCGGCGAAGGCTGCGAAGAACGGCGCGCTCCGAGCCATCTTCGCCGAGCCCTCGATGCGGTGGATCGCCGTGGTCACCATCACGCTCGCGCTGGCGTTCTACGCACAGTTCGAGTCCGGGCTGCCCGCGTATGCGCTTACCGTGCTGCACGCCGATCCTTCCGCGATCGGCATGGCCGCCGCCGTGAACTGCCTCGTGATCGTGGCGCTGCAGGTGGTCGTCGTGCGGGTGACGGCAAAGCGCACGGCGCCGGGACTGCTCATGGCTGTCGGCTTGATCTGGATGTTCTCGTGGCTGCTGCTGTCGGGCGCGCAGTTCGTGCCGGGAGTCGCCTCGGCGCTGTTCGTCGTGACGTTCGGCATCTTCGCCGTCGGCGAGACGGTGTACAGCCCGGTGCTGAACCCGTTGACGGCGTCGCTGGCGCCGAAGGGCCGCGTCGGCCAGACGCTCGGCATCATGGCCGCGCTGCAGACCGCGTTTTCGGCGGCCGGACCGCTGGTGGCCGGAGTGCTGCTCGGTGCCGGCCTCGCTGACGCGTTCCTCGGCATGCACCTCGCGCTCGCCTCAGCCGCGGTGTTCGCGGCCTGGCGGCTGAAGAAGGCGATGGCTCGGCGTGCGCAGCCGCGGCCGGAGGAACTGCGCCTGTCGGAGGAGCAGCATCGCGTTCCGCTACGCGGCCGCGACCGCTCCCGCGTGCTCCAGGTGGATGCGCCCGCCTCGGCCGACGACCTCGAAGCCGACGTGCTCGAGAAAGCCGCGGCAGCCCTGACTGGCGGCGTCCGCGCGCAGCCAGAGCAGGCATCCGTGGTCCTCGGCGAGTCGCGCTAGGCGGTGCATCGCCTGCGTCCCAATGCCCTGGCCACGGTGCTCGGCGATCACCGAGAGCCGCAGGAGTTGGATGCCGCCCTCCCGCATCACGGTCGTCATGCGTCCGCAGACGGTGCCGCGGTGCTCGATGGCGAGGTCGACGGCGTCAGGGAACTCCGTCTTCGTGCGCACGCTCTCTTCGACGTACTCCATCGATGCCAGCGCCTGGCGGGCGTTCGTGTCGCCGGCCAGGGTGGACAGCGCAGCGGCGTTGACCTGCAGAAAGAGGCGGTAGAGCGACGGTCCATCGATTGCGGTGACCGGACGGTAGCGCAACTCTTCGGCGGCGATCACGGGCGCGGGCCCGTGAACCGCGTGGTCGTCGGGCGGAGGGACGCCGGCCGTCGCCGCTTTCGCGACCGCACGACGAACAGCTGCGCGTCGGGCAGTTCGTCGCGCGAGAGCGCGTCGTCCGCGACGCTGAGGCGATAGACGCCGGCCGGCGGCGTGTCGACCGAAGCTGTGAACATCAGGCCGAATCGCGTGCCGGACACCGCGTTCAGCGGTTCTACCGAGGCCAGGGTGAGCTCGTAATGACCGTATTCGCTGGCGGCCTCGAAGCGATGGCCGACCGCATCCGAATAGGTGTCGCGTGCCGGTGTGGATGCCTGTGCCACCGCCGGCATGATCGTCGCGGCCATCGCCACGCCCGCATACTGCGGCGCACCGGCCATGATGACCGTGCGCCGCGTCACGGAGCGTGCGCTCCCTGCGTCTCGTTTCCCCATGTCGCTCCCCCAGCGTCATCTGGATTGCCGCCCCCGCGTCATCCAGCCTGCGTGTCACCTTAGGGCCACCCGGCGTGCAGCGGAAGAGGAGACCGGGGGTCAATTCGTACTTTTTCTGCGCAGGTCGGCGTGTCGCGTTCCGAGGTCCGCCGGGCGCCGCTAGGCAGCGTGCCGAACTTGTGGGCGAGTGGGGATGTGCCGCGTGCACCGCAGCCCAGCACGAGTGCGGCAGCGCGGCCCGACGGGCACCGTTCAGACGCCTGGGATACGGTGTCAGACGTGAGTTCGTCGATCGTTCGCCCCGCGGGGAGTGAGGAGGTCGCCGGCATTCGGGCCGGCGGCAGATAGCAGCGTGCGCTCGCGTGCGAGCGCGAACGCAGGGGCGCGGCGTGCGGACATCTCCGGCTGCGCCCGGCGGCGGCCCGCCGCCTCTCACCTCACGAACGAACCGGCCGTCTTGGCCGTCATCGAACAGGAAACTCATGCTCCCCGTGACCGAGCGGGAGATGCGCGCGTGCTTCGTCAACGCGTCTCTCCGCGAACGCAACAACCTCAACCCGCCCGCCGACTTCGACGCGACTCCGTGGGACTCGCTCGACTACCTCGGCTGGCGCGACCGCAAGTACGACGGCGTCGCCTACGTGATCGCCGAACTCGATGACGGGCCGGTCGGCATCCTGCTGCGGCGCGCGGAGGCACGCAGCCGCCACAGGTCGCAGTGCTCCTGGTGCGAAGACGTGCGGCTGCCGAACGACGTCGTGTTCTACGCGGCGAAGCGCGCCGGCAAGGCCGGCCGCAATGGCGACACCGTCGGCACGCTGGTCTGCGACGGATTCCAGTGCTCCGCCAATGTGCGGTGGCGGGATCCCGCCCCGTACGACGGGTTCGACGTGGACGCGGCGCGCGCCCAGCGCATCGTCGCGCTGCGCGAGCACGTCGCGGCGTTCGTGGAGCGGGTGCGGCAGTAGGCGCCCGGGCGCGCGCCGGTCGTAGGCTCGGACCATGCATGCTCAGGGGCTCGGCCAGCCAGGGCCCGTGAGCTCCCCGACCACGGCCGTGCTTCCGCTGGCGGGCAAGACCGCGCTGGTCACCGGCGTCTCCCGCCGCCGCGGCATCGGATTCGCCGTGGCGCGCAAGCTCGCGTCGCTCGGTGCCAGCGTGTTCGTGCAGCACTTCCGTCTGCACGATCTCGACCAGCCGTGGGGCGGCGACGATCTGGATGGCGTGCGAGACGGCATCCGTCAGTCCCTCGTGCCGGGAGCGCGGTTCGGCGACATCGCCGCCGACCTCACCGACGAGGCGCAGGTGCCGGCCGTGTTCGCGGCGGCGCGGGCGTTGACCGGCGAGCTGGACATCCTGGTCTGCAACCACGCGAAGAGCGGCGACGACGGCAGCATTCTCGACATGACGCCGGAACGTTTGGATGCCTTCTGGCGCACCAACACACGCTCGACCATTCTGCTGACGGCTGAGTTTGCGCGGGCGAAGGCGGCCGCGTTCGTGGCGCCGGTCGACGCGGCGAGTGGGAGCGGCGGCGACCGCGGCGGCCACGGCACGAGTGGAACGAGAGACGACGGTGACGGCAGCGGCAGCGCGGTCCGAGCCCGCCCGGGGGACCGGATCGCGGGCGGCACGCCGTTCGCCGAGCCGACCGGCCACGTCTTCTGGATGACGAGCGGTCAGCTCCACGGCCCGATGCGCGGCGAGGTCGCCTACGCGGCGAGCAAGGCGGCGCTCGCCGGCGTCACGGCCACGGTGGCGGCCGAGCTGCTCGAACTCGGCGTGGTGCTGAACACCATCGATCCCGGACCGGTCAACACGGGCTACTTGGATGCCGACACCACCGACCGTTCACTCGACGCGCTCGACGAGTGGCTCGCCACGACCCCGTTCGGGCGCGTCGGACGGCCGGAGGATCCGGCCGAGCTCATCGGCTGGCTCGCCACCGCGCACGGATCGTGGGTGGTCGGCCAGGTCCTGACCAGTGACGGCGGTTTCGGGCTCGGGTAGGGCGGCCGCGCCGCAGGCGGACGGGCGCTCGGCGTCGTGCCTACGATCGCGCGGTCGTGCCTCCTGCCGCGCCGCGTCAGGGACGGGACGGGAAGATGCCCTGCAGCGCGATGATGAACGAGACCACGAGGTACGGCGGCAGGTTGTTGTGCGGCTGACTGCCGCCGGTGGTGGCCAGCGCCTGGGAATGCATGGTGCCGCTTGCTGTCGACGCGGCGTACACCTTCTCGGTGACGCGGCCGAGGTGAGGCTGCGCCCAGGTGGCGCCGGCAGGCGATGTCGCGGTGCCCCCGGCGGCGAGAGCGGATACCTGGTGCGTGTGCGCCGGGATCTGCGATTGCGCCAGAGTGACGCTCTCGGAGCCGCCGGCCTCACCGAGCTCGCGTTCGGTGAGGCCCGGCCCCTGTCCCGCTCCGATCGGCATGCGCGTTCCGAGGTTGGGTAGCGCGAAAGTGCTCTTGCCATCGCCCCCGTAGTTGGTGCCGAGCAGCGAGAACAGCGCCGCGTTCTGCGAGAGCGGCAGCAGCTGGCCGAGGCAGAGCGCCCAGCCCTGTGGCGCGAAGTTGCCCGCGAACATACGGATTTCTCCGAGGAATTGGTCGGTCATGATGCGCCTCGTCGTGCTGGTAGGTGTGGGGTGTGCGTGTCGGTGTCCCTGCGTTCCTGATCAGTTGCGAGTCGGGAAGATGCCCTGCGTCGCGATCACGAACTGGAGCCCGAGATATGGCGACCGGTTCTCGTGGGGTTGCGACCCGCCGGAGTCGCTGATGGATGCCGCGTTCATCGCCGTGTTCGGAGCCGCGGCCTGATAGACGGCCGCGGCGGTCGTGCCCCACACTGCGCCCGCGGGGGATGCCTGTGCCGCGTTGGCGCCCGCCGCCACGGTGTGCGTGTGCGCAGCCATCTCGGGGACGGTCAGAGTGTGCGCCGCCTCGCCGCCGGAGGAGCCGACCGCGTACCGGCTCGCATCGTATCCGCGCGGGATGCGCGCGCGGAGGTCCGGCAATGCGAACGTGGTGCGCCCGTCGCCGCCGTACGAGGTCCCGAGGAGCGAGTACAGCGCCTCATTCTGGTTGATCGCCAGGATCTGCCCGTTGCAGAGCGCCCACCCCTTCGGCAGGAGCGAGAACGACACCAGGCGGATCTCGCCCAGATACGGATCGGACATCGAGTGCCTTTCAGCTCTGGTTCGGAAAGATGCCGAAGAAGGAGATGATGAAGTTGATCACCTGGAACGGCGGCATGTTGTCGTGAGGCAGCCCGCTGCCTGCGGAGCCGATCAGACCCTCCGCCATCGAGGCAGACGGGGCGGCAGTGCTGTACGGGTTGTCCGACCACGATGCCCACACGTTGCCTACAGGCGAGGTGCGGTTCGCCGGCTGAGTCGAGCCCTGCGGCGCGTGGCCGTGGGTCGGCAGCTGCGTGCCCGAAAGCGTCACGCTCTCCACGCCACCGAGCTCGCCGAGCGCCACGGTCTGCCCGGCACCGTTGCCGATGTGCACGGGAGCCCGCCCGCGCAGATCCGGCAGAGCGAACGTCGACTGCCCGTCGCCCCCGTAGGTGGTTCCGATCAAGGCGAAGAGCGTGTCGTACTCGGAGATCGCGACGAGGCTGCCGTCGCAGAACGCCCAGCCGTTCGGCGCGAAGTTGCCGGCGAACATGCGTATCTCGCCGACGTAGGGCTCGCTCATCCGGCGCTCCTCATCAGGGTGGTATGGCCGGTCACGGTGACGCGCGATGCGGCGTCATCGTGGGCCGGCGTCGGGATGGTGGGTGACGGCATCCTGCACATCGGCAGGCGACCGGAGTCTTCGGGCCCGCACGCGCGAAAACCGAGCCGGCGATACAGGGCGATCGCCGCCTCGTTGTCGGTCCAGACCTGCAGGTCGATACCGGTGCCGCGCGCGTCCGCATCGCGGCAGACGCGCGAGAGCGCCTCGCTCGCGACGCCCGTGCGCCGGGCCTCGGGTGCGACGACGATGTCGACGACATGGATGCCCGTGTCCACCTCATCAATGACGAGCCGCCCGACCACTTCGCCCGCGCGCAGGAGAACGAGGAACCGGGCATCCGGATGCGCCGCCTCGTAGTCCGTGCGCCGAGACGTCGCCTGCATGGTGAGCAGGGATGCGGCGACCTCCGCGGCGACGCCGGCCGCGGCGAACTGCGCGGCGAGGTCGGCGGTCACGATTCGGTCGACATCGGCGCGGTGCTCGGGTCGTTCGTCGAGCACCGCCAGCGCCGTCATCGGGTCCGCCTGTCGATGATCGCCTCGACCGTGTGCCGATCCGGGCCGACATGGCCGATGTAGAGCTCGACGGGGCTCACGATCGCAGCCGACAGGAGGTGGATGCCGTCGGCGGCCAGTGTCCCGTCGAACTCGAGACGGAAGGCGTCTGCGGCACCCGCAGCACCGGGCAGATCGCCGACCTCGAGGAGTCGCAGCGAACGCGAAAGGCCGTCGCGGACGGCAGTGAAGCGAGAACCGACCGCGGCTTCGAACGTAGCGCGCAGTCCGGCGACCGATTCGCTGAGCGCGTGAAGCGTGGTCGTCGCACGGTCGTCGCGGACCGGCGTCGCGGGTGCGGCCGCCAGTGCCGGCTCGATTCCGAGTGCGCCGACGCCCGTCGCTGTGGCAGCACCGAGCACGACTGCACGTCTGGACAGCGTCGTCATGACAGCCCCGATCGGTCATGAGGAGTGAGTGGATCTTTGCAGCGTAGTGGGCCCGGCGGGCGCGATCGGGCGCTGTCACCCGCATTGGGGCGGACACTGAGGGTACGCAAGGACCCCCCTGCTCTGAGAGCATGTTGACCGCGGTGCGATCGGGCGCGCCGCGTTCGTCGTGCGTGGCCTCGGGTCGCGTCGGCGGGGAGAAAACCACAGATTGGTGCGCCATGCAGCAAGTCGCCGCATCCGCAGTTCGTTCGCATCGGGGGCGCGCCGTCGCTTGCGTCGTCGCCCTGGCCATGGCGCTCGGGGGTTCACTGCTCGCGGCGCCGGCGGCGCACGCCGACACGGCCACCATCGTGGTCAACACCACGCAGGATCTGCCGGCGGGATCCTGCGGCGACACGCAGCCGAGCGGAGCCGTGTCGCTGCGCATGGCGCTGTGCGTGGCCGACAACGTCACCGGCCCGGTGACAGTGCAGGTGCCGGCCGGTACGTATCCCGTCACGTCGTCGTTGAGTGTCGGGGCGAATGCGGGCGCCGACATCACGATCGAGGGCACCGGCGGCCAGCCGGTCCTCGACGGCGGCGGCACGGTGCAGCTGCTGGTGCTCGATCCGAATCTCGCGGGGAACGTGTCCGTCACCGTCGACGGCGTCGCGTTCGAGAACGGCGCGGCCAACGACAACCTTCTCGGCGGTGGTGGCGCCATTGTCGGCGGTTCGGGCGGAAGCGTGCCCGACGACTCGCTCACCGTCATCGACAGCACGTTCCACGACAACAGCACCAACACCACGAACACTCCTCCGGACCCGACGATCACCGGTGGCGCCATCTTCTTCGGCGGCGGCGCGCTCACGGTGAAGGACAGCACGTTCACCGACAACACCTCGAACGGCTCGTCCGGCGGGGCGATCTCGTACGTGGCGGCGGGGTGGAACGCCCAGACGCTCACGGTGTCGGGCTCCACCTTCTCGGGCAACAGCACGGGACCAGCGAACAGCGCTGTCAGCGGCGCGATCGGCGGCGGCGCGATCCAAGCGACGACGAACCAGACGGAGACGCCCCAGGTGACCGTCTCGGGATCCACGTTCACGGGCAACTCCAGCGCGGGATCCGCGGCGGGCGGTCAGGGCGGCGCGATCATGACCGACTCGGGCATCCTCACGGTGACCTCGTCCACGCTCACCGACAACGCTGTGACGGGCTCGGGCGCGCTCGGCGCCGCGATCTCGGCCGACACAGGTTCCACGTTGATCGTCCACTACGACCGCATCGCCGGCAACACGGGCGCCGCCGACGTACGGGCCGTGAACACCGCCTCGGCCACGGCGAACTGGTGGGGCTGCAACGCGGGGCCCGGGGCATCCGGATGCTCCACGGTCGACGGTCTTACCGCCGCGTCCTACACGCCGTGGCTGCAGCTGCACGTCACCGCCGACCCGGCGGTCGTCAGCCCGCCCCGCACGACGTCCACGATCACGGCCGACCTGCTCACCGACTCCGACGCGGGCACACAGCTCGGCTCGGACCTCGGAGCCTTCTCCGGCGCATCCGTCGCTTGGACGCACACCGGCGACGGGTCCCTCAGCCTCGCCTCGAGTGCATTCTCCGCGGGAACGGCCACGACGACCTACACCGTCGGCGGATCCGGTGCCGCCGAGGTGACGGCCCAGCTCGACGGGCAGAGCGTCTCCGCGACCGTCGACCAGACATCCGCCCCGGTCTTCACGAGCGCGTCGTCGACCTCGGTCGCGTCCGGTGGTGTGCTCTCGTTCCCCGTCACGACCACGGGATCTCCGGCGCCGGCGCTATCGATCTCGGGTGAGCCGTCGTGGATCTCGCTCAGCGGCGCGGCGCTGACCGGCAACGTTCCTGGGGGCACGACCGGTGACTTCACGTTCACCCTGAAGGCGGCCAACGGGGTGAGCCCGGATGCCACGCAGGAGTTCACGCTCACGGTTACGGCGGCGCCCGTGGTGACGACCTCGCCTACGGATGTGAACGCGGTCGCGGGCGATCAGGCGTCCTTCTCCGCAGCGGCCACCGGGTATCCGGCGCCGACGGTGCAGTGGCAGGTGTCGGCGGATGGCGGCACGACCTACGTCGATGTGCCGGGTGCGACGAGCGACACGCTCTCGTTCACCTCCGACCTCTCGCAGTCGGGCAACCGATACCGTGCGGAGTTCACCAACGGCACGGGCACGGTGGATACGGCCGCCGCCACACTGAGCGTCGGCACCGCCCCGCAGTTCACCAGCGGTGACTCGGCGACGTTCAAGACGTTCGAACAGGTCTCGTTCGCCGTCACGGCGGAGGGAACGCCGACGCCCACGATCACGGCCACCGGCCTTCCCAGCTGGCTGTCTCTCGACTCGACGAACCACCTCGTCGGCACGCCGCCGACGGGATCCGGCGGCGTGCATTCCTTCACGCTGACCGCAGCCAACGGGATCGGCACTCCCGCCGTGCAACCGTTCACGCTCACTCTCGACGAACCGCCGGCGATCACGCTGGATCCGCAGCCGGCATCCGTGAACCCCGGCACCCCCGTCACGTTCACCGCGGCGGCGAGCGGGTATCCCGCCCCGACCGTGCAGTGGTTCGTGTCGACGGACGGCGGTCAGACGTACACCGAGATCCCGAACGCGACCGATCCGTCGTACACGTTCACCCCGACGCTCTCGGACGACGGCAACCTGTACCAGGCGGCGTTCACGAACTCCGTCGGGGTCGTGGGCAGCACTCCGGTGGCGCTCACGGTCGGCACGGCGCCGACGTTCACGAGCGCGAACGCCACGGAGTTCTCGGCCGGCGGCGGAACGCAGAGCTTCCCGGTGACGGTGGCGGGGCATCCGGTCCCGTCGATCACCGCGACCGGCTTGCCCGCGTGGTTGTCGCTGAGCGGCAGCACGCTCATCGGCGAGCCGCCGGCGGGTTCTGGCGGGCTGTACAGCTTCACCCTGCATGCCTCGAACACCTTCGGCACCGACATCACGCAGAACTTCACGCTGACTGTCACGGAGGCTCCGGAGTTCACGAGTCAGGACGCGATGTCGACGTCGGTCGGAACGACCGTGTCGTTCCCGATCACGACGGGCCCCGCCTACCCGGCGTTGACCGGCCTGAATGAAAAAGGGGCATTGCCCGACGGGCTCTCGTTCGTGGACAACGGCGACGGAACCGGGCTGATCTCGGGCATTCCGCTGCCCGGTTCCGGTGGCGTCTACCCGGTGACGATCACCACGGTGGGCGGCGCGGCCGACACGGTTCAGCACCTCACGGTCACGGTCGAGGAGGCGCCGACGTTCACGAGCCCGGCCGACGCGCAGTTCACGCGCGGCGTGCACGGCACGTTCACGGTGACGGCGTCGCACGCCTACCCGCAGGCCGCGATCAGCGTGAACGGCACGCTGCCCACGGGTCTCACCTTCACCGACAACGGCGACGGAACGGCGACCATCGCCGGAATGACGACGGATGCAGCCGCCACGATTCTCCTGAGCCTGACGGCGGCGAACGGTGTCGCTCCGGATGCCGCCCAGGCGTTTGTGCTCACGGTGCAAAACGCCCCCGTCGTGCCGCTGCCGACGGTGGCGCCGTTCGGCGTGGCCACGCTCGGCGGCGTACCGGCCACGGTCGCTCCGTCGCAAGTTCTGACGGTGACCGGCGGCGGATTCGCGCCGTTCGCCACGATCACGCTCGGCTTCTACTCGACGCCGACCACGCTCGGAACGGTGGCGGCGGATGCCTCAGGTGCGTTCACCACGAAGGTGACGGTCCCGGCCGATGCGCTCGGACACCACACGATCGCGGCCGCCGGCACCGGATCGAACGGTGATCCCCTGTACCTCTCGGCGAGCACCACCGTGGTGAAGCCCGGCGGCTCGGGCTCGAACGGCGCCGGCTCGAACGGTGCCGCCTCGAGCGGCACGACGGTGGCGAACACGGGACTTCCCGAGGATGCCGTGAGCAGCGGCATCCTGGCAGCCCTCGCCGTTCTGCTGGGCGCCCTGGCGCTGGCCGTGCGAGCGGTGCGCCGCCGCCGCGCGTAGCGGCAGGGCCGGAGAGGCTCGAGGACGAGCCCGCCCGCGGGAGGTGCCGCGGGCGGGTGTGAAAACAGCAGCGAGCGCGCTCTCCACGCGAGAACAGCAGGTTTGCTGCTGTTCTCGGCGGCAGCTGCTGTTTTCGGTGTCCCGCCTCCGTCCGCCCTCCTCCGCCCTCGACTACCCGAAACGACGAACGCCCCGGGAGGGGATCCCGGGGCGTTCGGTCGTCGCGCGACGCGGCCTACGCGTTGACGATCAGCAGCTCGTCGAGCGGCAGACGGGTGCGGGGCGCCCGCTCGCGCTCGCGCGTGTTCTCTGGCAGGTCGTCGATGTCGCCGAGCACGCCGATCGCGGCCACGCTGATCGGCTCGAAGCGGTCGTCGATCTCGAACGCGGTGCGCAGCCCGTCGGCGAGGAAGCCGCCCATCTGGTGCACGTGAAGCCCGTCGTGGTGGGCCTGCACGCTCAGGTGCGCGAACGCCTGGCCGAGGTCGTACTGCGCCCAGCGCATCGGCTCGCCCTGCTCGTTCGTGCGGGCCGCGAGGCCGACCACGAGCACACCCGCGTTCCCGGCCCAGACCTGGTTGAAGCCCATGAGGTTCGCGACGATGGCATCGAACTCCGGCGTCCCGCGACGCGCGACGATGAAGCGCCACGGCTGCGTGTTCGCCGCCGAGGGAGACCAGCGCGCGGCCTCGAGAGCTGCGGTCAGTTTGACCTCGTCGACCGGGATGCTCGGGTCGTACGCGCGCGGGCTGAAACGCTCGGCGAGAACGGGATGGATGGGCGTGCTCGTCTGGGCTGTGCGATCGGATTCGAGCGTCAGTGACACTTCAGGCTCCTCGAAGGGCGGAGGGCGCCGGCTGAACCGCTTCATGGATGCCGTGGGCCGGCATCCCGTGCGCTGTCGCACGTCCTCGGGGTTGATAGGGGACGGCGACGCTGCCGATCCATACAAACACATGCGCCCCGAGGCGTATTCCTGAGGCACTTCACAGATGGAACGGTCACAGACGGAACGGCCACAGGCGGATCCGTCACAGAGGAACGCGCTCACCGCGAGGCGATGAGCGCGTTCTCCGGGAGGCAGTGCCGGCAGCGCGGCGGAGGTCAGCGCGCGATCGAGGCGACGTCAGTGCACGACCGGCATCGTGGCATCCGTCTCGCTGTCGGCACGCACTCTGCTACCCCAGACGGCGAAGAGCACGAATCCGAGGAACACGAACGCCGCACCGCCCAGCACGGCCGCGGCGACGCCGCCCGCCTCTCCGCTGATCGTCGTGACGGAGACGAACACCGTGGTGAGCGCTGCCACACCGATCGAGCCGCCGAGCTGCTGCATGGCCTGCAGCACGCTCGATGCCGCGCTCACGTGCTCCTCCGGCGCGCGATCCATGACCACGGCCGTGATCGGCGCGAACGTCATGCCGGCACCGAGACCCATCACCACGATCGGTCCGAGGATGCCCGTGAGGAACGTGTCGTGGGAGTCCAGCGTGCTCAGCCAGAGCAGCCCGCCCGCGAGGAGCCCCATGCCCAGCGCACCGACGATCCACTCGCCGACGCGCGGCAGGAACCGCGGAACGAGCTGGCTCACCACGACGAGCGTGACCACGAACGGCAGCAGTCCGAGCCCGGTCTGCAGCGGAGTGAAGTGCAGCACCTGCTGAGTGAACAGCGTGATGAAGTAGAAGAACGCGAACATGCCGGCCGGCACGAGCAGCATGGCCACCAGCGGGGCGGCGTTGCGAGGCGTGCCGAAGAGCTGCAACGGAACCACCGGGCTGCGGTGGCGGCGCTCGATGACGACGAGCGTCACGAGCGACACCGCCGCCACGGCGAACGCGGCCAGCGCGACCGGGCTCGTCCAACCGGCGCTCGCCGCGGTCGTGAAGGCGTAGACGAGCGACACCATGCCCACGGTCGACGCGATGGCGCCGCCCACATCGAGGCGCGCCCGCTCGCGATCCGTCTCGCGGAGGAAGAGCAGCGCGCCCGCGACGATCAGGATGCCCACCGGCACGTTGACGAACATCACCCACTCCCAGCCGAATCCGGTCGTGAGCACGCCGCCGAGGATGAGCCCGATCGCGCCGCCGCTGCCGGCCGCCAGCACGAACAGCGCCATCGCGCGATTGCGCTGCTTGCCAGGGGTGGTGTTGGCCATCAGCAGCACGAGCGTGCTCGGCGCCGCGATGGCCGCACCGATGCCCTGCACCACGCGGGCCACGACGAGCACCTCGGCGCTCGGAGCGAGCCCGCCGGCGGCGGACGCGACGATGAACACGAGCGTGCCGATGATGAGGGCGCGCTTCGCTCCGATCATCGAGCCCACCTTGCCACTGAGCAGCATGAGGCCGGCGAACGCGAGCGCGTACGCGGTCACGACCCACGAAAGGCCGACCGGGGTGAATCCGAGCGCCTTCTGGATGTCGGGAAGCGCCACGTTCACGATGCTCGCGTCGACCACGAGCATGAGCTGCGTGACGAACACGACGATCAGGCCGAGCGTGCGGAAGCGCGGTGCGGTGCTCGTCGGGATGGTGCGCGTTGCAGTCGTGTGCGCCGCAGTCGTGCGCGTGGCAGTGGTGTGCGTCGCAGCTGTGTGGGTCGCGGGCGTGCGCGTTGCAGCGGTGCGCGTGGCAGTCGTGCGCCTCGCAGGCGCGTGGGTCGCAACGTGAGATGGTCTCCTGCCCGGCGCCGTGGCATCCGACCGATCGGCCGGAGCGTCCGCTCGCTCGGGAAGACGGATGCCGTCCGTCGGCGGGATGAGTGCGGTATCGGCCATGCCGGTCCCCTGTTCTGCTCGCGAGGAGCGATCTGCGTGCGCTCCTGCGGAGCGGGCGGCGTCGGTGGGGTGAGGTGCTCGTTCGCCCGGAACGGACAGGGCGTCGGTTCGGAGGCGACGGGCGTACTCTGGAGCTAATCGGAGGAACTCTCCGCTACTTCCGAAAACAATACGGAGACTGTCTCCGGATTGTCAACGACCAGCCGTTCGTCCTCGGCGAACGCGTAGCATGAGCGCGGATGCCCGCAACGTCGCGAGACAACCGCCGAACGCAAGGAAGGGGTGCTGACCCGATGGGCGCAACCGCCGCACCGTCACGGCCGATGAGAGCCGACGCTCAGCGCAACTACGACCACATCATCGAGGTGGCCGGATCCGCCTTCACCGAGCACGGCGTCCTCACCTCGCTCGACGACATCGCCTGTCGGGCAGGTGTCGGCCCGGGCACGCTCTACCGGCACTTCCCCACGCGTGACTGCCTCATCGCGGCGGCGTTGAGCGGAAGTCTCGACCAGCTGGAGGCGCTGGCGGAGCGGCTGCAGGCATCCGATGACCCGGGCGCGGCTCTCGACGAATGGATGCTCGCGCTCGCGAACCACCTGCGCACCTACGACAACCTGCCCGAGTCGATCGCGGAGTCGTTCCGCACCTCCGATTCGCCGTTGCGCAACACGTGCCGGCCGCTGACCTCGGCGACGTCCGCGCTCGTGGAGCGCGCGAAAGAGGCGGGCGTCCTTCGCGACGACGTCGACTACCGGGACCTGTTCGCCCTGGTGTCGTCGGTGGCCTGGGCGTCGCAGCGGCGAGGGGACAAGGACGCCGCGCGGATGCTCGCGCTCGCGACCGCAGGCATTCGGTAGTTTCCGCGGGCCGCGACGGTTCCGCAGGGCGCACCGAACGGCGGCCGCCCGGGTGCACCGAACCGCGGCCGCTCGGGGTGCACCGCACCGGAGACGCCGCAGGGCGCACGGGATCGGTGGCCGCGCAGGTGCGCCGCGCTGGAGATCGCGCCGGACTGCGGTGGCGGGACATGCCGGGCGGCGGCGCTCAGCACTCGATGACGTTCACGGCGAGGCCCGCCGCGCTGGTCTCCTTGTAGCGGTCGCTCATGTCGGCGCCGGTCTGGCGCATCGTTTCGATCGCGACGTCGAGCGGCACGATGTGGTGTCCGTCGCCGCTGAGCGCGAGCCGTGCCGCCGACACCGCCGTCGATGACGCGATCGCGTTCCGCTCGATGCACGGAATCTGCACCAGTCCGCCGACCGGGTCGCACGTCAGCCCGAGGTGGTGCTCCACGGCGATCTCGGCCGCGTTCTCCACCTGAGTCGGCGTGCCGCCCAGCACGGCCGTGAGGCCTGCCGCGGCCATCGCGCACGCAGACCCGACCTCGGCCTGGCACCCGCCCTCGGCTCCCGAGATCGATGCGTTGGCCTTGAGGATGCTGCCCACTGCAGCCGCCGTGAGCAGGAACCGTCGGGCGTCGTCGGGCGACGTGTTCGGGTTGAAGCGCAGGTGATACTCGAGAACAGCCGGCAGGATGCCCGCGGCGCCGTTCGTCGGAGCCGTCACGACACGTCCACCGGCGGCGTTCTCCTCGTTCACGGCCAGCGCGAACGCGCGCATCCATTCGCCGGGCAGGTCGGGCTGATCGGGACCGCACGCCTCGAGCCGCTCGCGCATCGCGCCCGCCCGACGGGGAACGTGCAGGCCGCCGGGCAGTTCGCGGGTGCCGGGCCGCAGACCGCGCTCGATGCATTCGTGCATGGCTCGGGCGATGGCATCCAACCCGTCGAGCACCTCCTGCTCGCTGCGCGCAGCGAGTTCGGTGCGCCAGGCTATGTCGCACATGCCGACGCCGAGTTCCGCGCACAACGACAACAGCTCGGCCGCATTGTCGAACGCCAGCTCCGATTCGATCGCGGGCGTCGCGGCTGCGGCGGGCTCTTCGCGCAACCGCACGAACCCGCCGCCGACCGACAGCCACGTCTGCTCGAACGCGGGGGTCTCGCCCGGCTCCGCGTCGTCGGGTGCGGCCGAGCCGGCCTCCCCCGTGGCGGCGGTAGCCCCGCGTTCGGGCGCCGAGCCGGGCCGAGTCATGGCGGGCGCTGTTGCCGTCGGCCGGTTTGCAGCGGGCCCTGTCGGAATGATCACTACAGGCGTTCCCGTGCCCACCTCGGCGTGTGATCGCGGGGCTTGCGGGCTGGTCCAGGCTCGCAGCGTCAGTGCGTTCGGATGCTCCGGCAGCTTCGTGCGCGGCTCGAACGTGATGTCGGATGCCGCGAACGGCACCGTGGTCACGTCGCGGCTGCCGGCGTCGCTGCTGTTGCCGTTGCCGTTGCCGTTGCCGTTGCCGTTGCTGCTGCTCGTGATGTCGGTCTTGGCGTTGATGCTGCTGTCACGGGCGTCGCCCTGGTCGTCGTCGCGGCTGCTGTTGCTGCCGTCATCGCCGCCGAGCATGAGCGATCCGCGCTCGGCGGCGCGCGCCCAGGCACCGTGCACGCGAGACGGGTCGCAGTCTTCCGGATGCAGCCCCTCGAGACCGGCGACGACGGCATCCGGAGTCCCGTGCCCGACGCCGGTCGCCGCCAGCGACCCGTAAAGCACACAGCTCACCCGCGTGATCTCGGGCAGGATGCCCGCATCACCGAGCGCCGCCGCGAACCCTGCGGCCGCTCGCATGGGCCCGACGGTGTGCGAACTCGACGGTCCGATACCGATCGAGAACAGCTCCAGCGCTGACACATAGACGGCCACCTTTCCAGTGTCGTTCCGCCTCCCGGCCAGCGCGGCGCGGGCGGCCGAGCTGTGTCCGAAACCCCGGACGGTGCGACGCGCTCGCGCTGCTCTGCTGCGGTGGGCCGGCTTCGCCGTGGCGGCCGACTCCGGCGGCTCTCGCCGCCGTGCCGTCGCGCCGGGACACTCCGTCGCGCCGGGACACCCCGTTGTTGCCGGGCCACCCCGTTATCGCCGAGCCACCCCTGAAATTGCGCAGATAAGAGGGTGGCCCGGTGATTCCAGGGTGGCCCGATGATCCGGGGGTGGCCCGGTGATTCGGGGTGGCCCAGTGATTCGGGGGTGGCTCGCGGTTACGCCGCACGGCGTCCACGCCGCAGGGCGCCTGCGCGTGCAGCGCGGTTACGCCTGCAGCGCCGCCTCGATCGCGGCGACGAAGCCGGCGACGTCTTC
The DNA here is from genome assembly GCF_000421825.1 of Humibacter albus DSM 18994. Lineage (GTDB taxonomy): Bacteria > Actinomycetota > Actinomycetes > Actinomycetales > Microbacteriaceae > Humibacter > Humibacter albus. Next base: position 222,855 of record NZ_ATXT01000016.1, on the reverse strand, counting down.
ATCGGTCGTGTCCCATGAGCACATCCAGCGCACTTCCGTGCGCGCCGCGTCCTCGTCACGAGCGCGCGGAGCATCGCCGTCGCCTTGCTCCGAGCCTCCCGCCGTGGGGCCCCAATCGTAGAAACGGAAGCGCTCCCGCACTCGGTCCGCGGCCGGCCGGGGCAGCGTCGCGAAGATGCCGTTCGACTCCGTGTTCTGCGTGAAAGCGAGGCCGGGAGCGCGGCCGGAGGTGATGGCATCCTCGAGCGCGCTCCGTAGCTTCGCAGCCATCGCGTTCGAGTGCTGCGCACTGCGCAGCCACAGATCGTCGGTGAGCAGCGCGATGAGCTGCGCCGAGATGAACCGCATCTTCGAGGCGAGTTGCATGTTCAGCTTGCGGAGGTAGGGGAGGCCGTCCGAGGCATCCGGGTTCAACACCACGACCGCCTCGCCGAACAGCAGCCCGTTCTTGGTGCCGCCGAAGCTGAGCACGTCGATGCCGGCGTCGGTCGTGAATGCGCGCAGCGGGGCATCCAGGTGGGCGGCCGCGTTCGCGATACGGGCGCCGTCGAGATGCACGCGCATGCCGAGCGAGTGGGCGTGCTCGGTGATCGCCGTGAGCTCGTCGACCGTGTAGCAGGTGCCGAGTTCCGTCGTTTGCGTGATCGAGACGGCGAGCGGTTGCGCGCGGTGCTCGTCGCCCCAGCCCCACGCCTGCCGGTCGATCAGCTCGGGAGTGAGCTTGCCGTCGGGGGTGTCGACCGTGAGCAGCTTGATACCGGCGACCCGCTCCGGCGCCCCACCCTCGTCGGTGTGGATGTGAGCGCTCGAGGATGCCACCACCGCCCCCCAGCGCGGAATCATCGACTGCAGCGCGGTCACGTTCGCACCCGTGCCGTTGAAGACCGGGTACACGGCCACCTCGTCACCGAAGTGCCCGGCGAAGACCTCGTGCAGGCGCTCCGTGTAGGCATCCTCGCCGTAGGAGATCTGGTGGCCTCCGTTCGCGGCGACGATCGCGTCGATGATCTCGGGATGTGCCCCCGCGTAGTTGTCCGAGGCGAACGCGCGGGATTCGGGGTCGTGCAAACGAATCGTCATGATCTCTCCATCTTCCCCTGTTCTCCTTCGCGTCCTCTCGCGCTCGCGCCGGACGTGGGGTGTGCGGATGCGGGGCGCTCGGCCGTGGGGCGCTCAGACACGGAGCGCTCGGCCGTGGGCGCTCGGACATGGGTGCTCGGCCGTGGGTCGCTCGGATGTGGGCGCTCGGGCATGGGGAGCGCGCCCCATGTGTCGGCGAGGCCGGCATCGGGCATGCTTGAGGCATTCGTCATCGTTGCATCGGCTCGCAGCGCAGCAGATGCGGAACAACAGGGGATGCCTTTCCCCGCCGAGAGGAGACATCCCGATGTCCGATCAATATGGTCAGGGCTCGGCCGGACAGCCGCCGTACGGTCAGCCCGCGGCCGGACAGCCGCCGTACGGTCAGCCCGCGCAGCCGCAGTATGCGTCCCAGGAACAGCCGCCGTACCCGCAGCAGGCCCAGCAGCCCTACGCGCCGACGCCCGTCGTGCAACCGCAGTACGCCCAGGGTCAATACGCGCAGAACCCGTACGGTGCGGCCTACGTGCAGCAGACGACCGTCATCGTGGGCCCGCCGCGCACGAACACGCTCTCCATCGTCGCCTTCATTTCGGTGTGGTTCGTGAGCCTGCTCGGCCTGATCCTCGGGCACGTGGCGCTCTCGCAGATCAAGCGCAGCGGTGAGGGTGGTCACGGTCTCGCGCTCGCCGCAGTGATCATCGGGTACGTCGCTCTCGGCCTCACCGTGCTCATCGTCGTGGGATACATCGTGTTCGTCCTCGTGCTGCTCGGCACCGTCGCCTCGGTCGGGTCGGCGACGTACACGTCGTAGCGCCGAGCTCCGCGAGCGGGAGAAGCGGCTCGAACGGCATCGAAGGAGTCCGCCCTTCGTCTAGCGCCTCCACGCTGAGGGTGTGCGGGGCCTCGGGCCTCGCAGCCCTCACTAGGTGTGCGGGGGTTCAGCGCGCCGTGCCGTCGTCGATCGAGCGCCCGGTGATGCCCTTGGTCGACTCGATGGCGTCGCCCATCTTCTTGTTCAGCGCCTCGTAGAACATCGAGAGCGGGAACTCGTCGTCCAGCACGGCATCCGTGTAGCCCTTCGGCGCACCGGCGAGCACCTCCACGGGTAGCCCCTTCGCCCAGACGGATGCCGGGTTCGGCTCGAGCACGCCGCTCACCAGCTCGTAGGCGGCCAGCCAGTGCGCCGTCTTGGGGCGATCGATCGAGCGCCAGTACAGCTCGTTGATGGTGTCGCTGAGCGCGACGACCGCGTCACCGACGGCATCCCAGTCGATCGAGAGCCGAGTGTCGGTCCAATCGAGCACGTGGTGCTGGTGCAGCCAGGCGAACAGCAGCTGCCCGCCGAGCCCGTCGTAGTTGCGCACGCGGCTGCCCGTGAGCGGGAACCGGAAGATGCGGTCGAAGAGAATGGCGTAGCGCACGAGGCCGGCGTGCTCCAGAATGCTGCGCTGGTCATCCGACAGCTCCTTCTCAGGCAGCGCACCAAGCGTCTTCTCGAGTCGGAACGCCTCGCGGTACGCGGTGAGGTCGCAGCGCAGCTCCTCCAGCGAATAGAGGAAGTACGGCATGCGCTGCTTGATCATGAAAGGGTCGAACGGCAGGTCGCCGCGCATGTGGGTGCGGTCGTGAATGATGTCCCACATCACGAACGTCTCCTCGATCAGGCCCTGATCGTCGAGCAGGCGTGCGGCGCCATCGGGCAGCTCGAGCTTGGTGATCTCGGATGCCGCCCGCACGACCACTCGATAGCGTGCGGCTTCGCGGTCCTGGAAGATCGCGCCCCAGGTGAACGTGGGTAGCTCTCTCATGGCGACGGTCTCGGGGAACAGCACGGCCGAGTTCGTGTCGTAGCCGGGCGTGAAGTCGATCAGTCGCAGCGAGACGAACAGCTTGTTGCCGTAGTCGGTGCGCTCCAGCTCGGCCACGAACTCCGGCCAGATCACCTCGACGATCAACGCCTCGACGTGCCGATCCGTGGATCCGTTCTGCGTGTACATCGGGAAGACGACGAGGTGGCGCAGCCCATCCACCCGGTGCTGCTGTGGCTGAAAGGCGACGAGCGAGTCGTAGAAGTCCGGCACTCCGAAGTCGCCGTCCGCCCAGCGCTGGAAGTCGCGCTCCAGGGCGGCGAGGTACTCCGCGTCGTGCGGGAAGAGCGGGGCCAGGTCGTGGATCGAGGCGGCGATCGCGGCGACGCGGGCGCGGGCGTCCTCGTGGCGGCTCTCGTCGGGAATCGACCCGTCCTTGACCTGGTCGGCCTGGATGCTCGTGGCCGCGTCCTTGAGAGCCAGCCACGCGGGATCGGTGGTCACGTTCGCCAGGCGGCCACGGGCATCCGCATCGAGGGAGCGCAGCTCCTCGACTCCGGTGGGAAGAACGACGGACATGACACGACCTCCTCGTGGCGACCTGCAACACGGCGCGACTGGCGCGCCGGCGGATGCATGTTTTGCGTCTCCTTCGAGCGTAACGACGAGGTTCGGGGTCGAGTTTGCCGAGTCGGGACCAGATGTTGCGGGTATGACGGATTCGGCGCAGTTTCTTTGCGGGGCAGAGCCGTGGCTTCTGCCGTGCTCGCACCGTGGCTTCTGCCACGGCTCCGTCTGCGCTCCTGCGGCGCCTCCCGCTGGGCTCCCGCCGCCCGTCCGCTGCTGCTCCCGCGTTGCCCGTCCGCTGCGTGACGCGTCGCGCGCTGCCGGGTGTCGCTGGCGGGCGGCTGACATGATGGAGCGATGAGGGTGATCGGGGCGATCGGACGCTGGTACCCGTTCGCCGTACCGTTGATCGCGGTGATCGCGCTCGTCGGAGTGCTCGTCTGGGGCGGCGAACCGGGACTCGGCCTCGCGATCGTGCTCGCCGTCATCCTCGCGGCCACAGTGCTCTCCGCCGTGCATCACGCGGAGGTGATCGCTCACCGAGTGGGCGAGCCGTTCGGGGCGCTCATCCTGGCCGTCGCCGTCACCATCATCGAGGTCGGCCTCATCGTCACTCTGTCTGCCGGTGGCGACGAGCACGCCGCCACGCTCGCGCGAGACACCGTCTTCTCCGCGTTCATCATCACGACGACGGGCATCGTCGGCCTGTCGATCCTGGTCGGCGCCATCAAGTTCGGCACCGTTCGCTTCAACTCGGAAGGCTCGGGCGCGGCGCTCGCCACCCTCTCGACGCTCGCGGTGCTCTGCCTCGTGGTGCCCGACTTCACCGAGGCCGCCGGTCCTTATTTCTCCCCGGCACAGCTCGCCTTCGCCGGCGTCGCGGCGGCCGTGCTCTATGCGATCTTCGTGATCACGCAGACCGTGTCGCATCGCGGGCTCTTCTTACCGGTGTCGGATGCCTCGGGTCCGATAGCCACGCGGAGCCGCGCCGCGGCCGATGACGTCAAGGGCGACGCAGACGCAGACTCCGACTCCGACTCCGACTCCGACTCCGACTCCGACGACCACGGTGAACTGCCCAGCATCGGCCAGACCCTGCTCAGCCTCCTGTTCCTGCTCATCGCGCTCGTCGCCGTGGTGGTGCTGGCCAAGCTCGAGTCGCCGGCGATCGAGGGCGGTGTGGTCGCGCTCGGGCTGCCCGAGTCCGTCGTCGGCGTCGTGATCGCGCTGGTCATCCTGCTCCCGGAGGCGATCTCGGCGGTGCGGGCGGCGCAGCGCAATCACATTCAGACCAGCCTCAATCTCGGTCTCGGCTCGGCCATGGCGAGCATCGGACTGACGATTCCGGCGGTGGCGGTGGCATCCATCTGGATGCCCGGTCACCTCGCTCTCGGGCTCGGCCCCACGCAGATCGTGCTGCTCGCCCTCGCGATTGTGGTGAGCATCCTCACCGTGGTGCCGGGTCGCGCAACAAAGCTGCAGGGCGGGGTTCTCCTCGTGATCTTCGTGGCGTTCCTGTTCCTGTCGGTTTTCCCGTAGCTCCTGGCGGTATTCGCTCAAGGTGCGCGGCCGGGCAGAACTCACCGAAGAACGCGTCCGGCGGTCCGGGCCGAGAGCGGTCAGGCAGGGGGACGCGTCAGCTGCGGTCGTGAAGAGTGACCTGGTAGCCATCGAGGTCGGCGAAGGTGAACGTCCGTCCGAACGGGCCGTCGATGGGCGCGGAGACGATGGTGTGGCCGTCGGCGACGAGTGCGTCGTGGATGGCCTGCACGTCGCTGGCGTGGAGCCAGAGAGCGATGCCAAGACCGGGTTGCGCCGCGGCGAGGTCGGTGCCGGGAACGACGTCGCGAAGGGCGAATGCGATCGGCTTCGTCTCGAAGACGACGGCGTGCGGAGGCGCCGCCGGCGACCGGACGAGTCCGAGGTAGCGCTCGTAGAACGCCTGTGACGCGTCGAGGTCGCGGGCCTGGAGGGAGATGAAATCGGGACCGGTGGCGGGCATGGCGAATCTCTTTTCCAATCGTGTCAGGTTTCTGACACGTGGAGCCTATGTCAGAATGCTGACATGAGTCAAGACGGTGCCGCAATCCACCTGGAGACGTCGCTGGGCTACCTGCTGAAAGAGGCGTCGACCGCCCTTCGTTTAGCCATGGAGGAGGTGCTGCGGCCGCTCGGGATGACGGTGACCCACTATTCCTGCCTCGAGTTGCTCGCTCAGCGCCCTGGCCTGTCGAACTCGGAGCTCGCGCGGGGGGCGTTCGTGACGCGCCAGTCGATGAACGTTCTGCTCCAGGCGCTGGAGCGGGACGGCTACGTGAGCAGACCGTCGCAGGCCCCCGTCGGGAAGGCGCTTCCCGCGCGGCTCACGCCGCGCGGACGACGAAGCCTGGAGAAGGCGAGCAGAGCGGTGCGATCCGTCGAGGTCAGGATGCTCGCCGGCATGACCGACGCCGAGCAGTCCGACGCATTGCGGAGCCTGAAGAGCATGGTCCGCTCCCTGCGCGGCGGCGTCTAGCGCCTTCGCCAGGCCGAAACGCGCTCCGTCGCGGCTGAATTCAGCTGTATCGATGCGTTCTCATCGACTTGCGATTTCGGGGTCGAGTTGTTCTCAGCATCCAAAATCCGCGTGATTCCGCGGTGAAACCGCTCCCAGGGCCCTTGGAGGCGCTGTGGACAGCCTGTCCAGAGCTGTTGCGTAGTGTGGCGGAGTCGCGCGCGGCCCACCAGTTCGACACCCCCTCGAACGCAGGTGTTCCGCGCTGCGACCGCCCCGACCCGACGGATGCCATGAGCACCGCGGGGCGTCCTGCCGGCGTGCCGAAGGTGCGCCGCCGGCCATCGTCGCATGCCCGTGCGTCGGTGTGCTGCAGGGCGCGTGTCGGGGCGCCCAACCCGCATGGATGAACGGGGCGCGAGTCGCGCTCCGCAGGCATCCGTCCCTCGGAAACAGCGCGAGCGAACGTGCTCGACGCGCTCCGGGCGGACCACGCGGGGAAGCCGAAGATCATTGGAACCCTGTGACGTCTTTCTCGAGAATCACCCCTGCCCTCAAGACCTCCCTCTCTTCTCTGCGTGACGCGACGAGCCGCAACAAGCGTTACCTCATGATGCTTGCGGCCGCCGTTCTCGCGGTGGTCGCCGTGATCGCGCCGAGCGTCGTGCAGAACGCGTACGCCGATTCCGCCAAGTCCGATGCAGCGGCCGCCGAGGCACGCCAGACGACGCGAGCCCTGCACGAGACGTTCTCGCACAAGGCGGCGCAGGAGTCGTTCAATGCACTCTCGATCGCGCAGATCACCGTGCAGCAGGTGCAGGGCCGCGCGGATGTCGGTGCGCTGAACGACAGCATCGACGCTCTGCAGGCGAACTTCTCGTCCAAGCCGAGCACGCTGCACAAGCTGAGCGCGGCCGCGAACACGGCCGTTTTCAAGGCAAACGTGGAAGCGACCGCGCATGATGCCGCCGTCGCCAAGGCCGCAGCGGAGGCGAAGGCGAAGGCCGAGGCGGCCGCTGCAGCGCTTGCTGCCGCGAACACGCCGTCCGGTGCCCGTGCCACGGCGAGGTCGATGATGGCGAGCAAGTACGGTTGGGGCGACGACCAGTACCAGTGCCTCGACAGCCTCTGGACGCGCGAGTCGAACTGGAACTACCAGGCCTACAACGCGAGCGGTGCCACGGGCATCCCGCAGGCGCTCCCTGGTTCGAAGATGGCCAGCGTCGGCAGCGACTGGGCCACGAACGCGGCCACCCAGATCGCGTGGGGCCTCGGATACATCGCCGGCTCCTACGGAACCCCGTGCGCCGCGTGGGGCCACTCGGAGTCGTACAACTGGTACTGATGCTGCACGTCGGTGCCCGTGCCCGTGCCGGTGCCGTGACGCCGTGCCCGTGCCCGTGCCCGTGCCCGTGCCGTGACGCCGAGCCCGCGCGACGTCGCCCTCCCACGCTCCGCCGAGACGCCGAGCCCGCATCTTGTCGTCGAGCCGCCCGGGTATTTGCGCACATAGCGGGGTGGCTCGACGATAAACGGGTGGCTCGGCGCTAAACGGATTGCTCGGCGGGCACGGGTGGCTCAGTAGAAACGCGGTGGTGGCTCGGCGGGTGCGGTTCGTGCCGCCGCGCGGTTGACTGAGGGTATGGCATCCACCTCGACCGGAACCCCGCACCCCGCTGAAGGGGTGCCGGCCGGCGCCGCGGACACGGTTGAACGAGGTCCGGAACCCTCCGTCGACGCGGCGGGTGCCCGCCCCGCCGGCCCAGCACGGGCATCCGCACGGGCATCGGCACCGGCTTCCACCAGGGACGCGGCCCGTGTTCGGACCCCCCGCCCCGCACCGGCAGCCGCTGCCGGCCAGATGCCTGCCACCCCTGATGACGTGGCGACCGCTCTCGCCGCGGTGGCGGATGCCTCCGACGCCCTCTTTCTGCAGCGCTTCTTCAAGACGGGGCCGGGCGAGTACGGCGAGGGCGATGTCTTCATCGGCGTGCGGGTTCCGGCGTTGCGGGCTGTCGTCAAGCGAATCGGTCCGCTGCCGCTCGTCGTGATCCGCGAGTTGCTCGAAAGCCCCGTGCACGAACACCGGCTGGCGGGGCTCGTGGGCTTGAACACGCTGTTCGCCCGGGCATCAGCCGCACGCACCCGCGACGACGAGGAGCGCGAGCGCCTCGCCGCTTTCTACCTCTCCGCCGTGCGAGCCGGCCGCGTGAACAACTGGGATCTCGTGGATGCCTCCGCCGAGTTCATCCTCGGCGAGTACCTCTTCGATCGTCCGCGCCTTCTGCTCGACGAACTGCTCGACGACGGCGACCTGTGGTGGCGCCGCGTCGCGCTGCTGACGACGTTCGGGTTCATCAAGCGCAAGGATGCCTCGACGACGCTGGCACTGGCATCCCGCGTGCTCGACATCGGCGACCGCCGCGACCTCACGCAGAAGGCCACCGGCTGGATGCTCCGCGAGGTCGGCAAGCGCGTCGACCGCGTGCTGCTCGTCGCGTTCCTCGACGAGAACGCCCACCGGATGCCCGCCGTCATGCTCTCGTACGCCACGGAGCACCTCGACGCGGAGGCGCGGGCGGGGTACCGGGCGCGGCGGCGGTAGGGCTACCGGCCGGGCAGTCGGCGGCGAGCCGGGTCACTATTTCAGGACATATCGGGCCAGATCGACATATGGGCCTTCTGGCGCCTGTGGTCCTGAGTTAGTGACCGTGAGGCGCTGCGCCTCAGACGGCACGTCGCGGTGGCGTGCATGACTCAGCGCCGCGCCGCGCCTGGTCACGACGCGTTCCGCGCCGTTCCAGGGTTCGCGCTCGCGTGCCCGAGGTTCCGTCCTGAACTGTGCGCGGGCCGCGACCGGCACCGCTGCCCTCTTGCCGGCCTCGAATCGTTCCGATTTCACCGTTGACACACTTCCTTACTTTGAGATAGAAAGTTAGCGCAGGCAGAAACGCCCGCACCGAACTGCAGACCGGCGCCGATCAGAGGTCGACGAGAGGTCCGTCGGCAGAGGTCGATCAAGTCTCGACTCGGCGTCAGCCAGACACCGACGGGATCACGACGTGGCCGCTCGCCGAGATCTCGAATGACGCCGCTGCCCCGCAGCACACGAGAACAGCACGGAAACATCGGGATCCAACCCCGGATGCCGACTCAATGAGGAGTAGAAGTATGCCCAGTAATCGCGGTACCTCCTTCTTCGCCGATGCGGCGAAGACATCCATCACACGCCGTGGCCTGCTGAAGGCGTCCGGAGCCGGTGCGGCCGCCATCGGGCTCTCGAGCCTGCTCGCCGCATGTTCCAGCGGTGGGGCGTCGTCGTCCGGCGGCAAGGCCACGGTTCGCATGTGGTCCTGGTACACGGAGGTCAAGGACACGCTGCCGAAGGTGATCTCCGACTTCGAGGCGAAGCATCCGAACATCAAGATCGAGAACCGCATCTTCGGCACACCGGATCAGTACCTTCCGGCGCTGACGGCTGCCGTGTCGGGCGGGGACGTGCCCGAGATCTTCGCGCCGCACGTGCGCGCGATCACTTACGGCGAGCAGGGGATCTCGGCCGACCTGAAGAAGGAGCTCGGGTCGGGGTTCCTCAAGGGCTTCTTCGACTCGACGAACCAGGAGTACACCAAGGACGGCAAGCAGTACGCGCTCGGGTTCGAGGCGCAGACGTTCGGCCTCTTCTACGACCCCGACGTGCTCTCCGCCGCCGGAGTCGACGGTGAGCCGGAGACCTGGGACGACCTCATCGACGCTGCCGCGAAGATCAACGCCACAGGCAAGTCGGCGGTGTCGATCAGCTGCAATCCCGGAACGAGCGCCCTCGACTTCTTCCTTCCCCTGATCACGCAGGTGACGGATGATCCCACCTGGTATCTCAAGCTCGACCAGCTCGAGAAGGGCTACAGCTATACCAGCAAGCCGGTCGTCAAAGCGCTCGAGCTGAACGACAAGATCGTCAAGGCCAAGGTCTTCCAGCCCGGAACGACGGGGACGTCCGGTGATCAGTCGCAGCAGCTCTTCTACACGGGCGGAGCCGCGATGTTCTTCGCCGGATCCTGGACGCCGGCCGGGCTCATCCAGAACGCGTCGCCCGAGTTCGTCAAGCGCTACAAGATCATGAAGACGCCGGCGATCAAGAGCGGCGCCCGGCACTGGACGGCCGACCAGGCCGGCGCAGGCCTCGCCGTTTCCGAGACGAGCAAGAACAAGGATGCCGCGCTCACCTTCCTCAAGTACCTCTACTCCGAGGATGTCTACTCGAAGCTGATGAACGCGTCGAGCGCCATGCCTTCCACGCAGGCCGCCGTCGAGCGCATCACGGACGCGCACGTGAAGCAGATGGCGGGCTGGTTGCCCGACGGTTGCCCGCACATCCCGTTCGGAGCCGGCTCGTCGGCCGCGGGCGACCCGCTGCAGAAGATCTTCGACCAGACTGCGAGCCCGGCCGAGGTGGCCAAGCAGATGCAGTCCGCGGTCGAGAACGCCAAGGGCTGAGCCGGGGGAGACATGAGTACCTCCTCGACGCTGCGTGCCGGAGTGCGACTGCGCTCGCGCTCCGGCGCCAGCCTCTGGAAACTCCAGCGCTCCGAGCGTGTGGCCGGATACGGCTTCGTCGTGCCGATCACCGTGCTCTTCGTGCTGTTCGTCGGATGGCCGATCGTCTTCGCCGTCTACCTGAGCTTCACGAGGTGGAGCGGCTTCGGCAGCCCCACCGTGATCGGCGTGGACAACTACACGCGCATGTTCAGCGATCCGGTGGCGGCCACCGCGTTCTGGAACACGATCGTGTTCGCGCTCGTGACGACGTTGCTGCAGACCGTCATTCCGCTGATCATCGCCGTGCTGCTGAGCAACGTCTGGCGCGGACTGAGCGTCGTGGTCAGAACCCTCCTCTTCATTCCCGGCATCATCTCGTTCGTGGTGTCTGGCGTGTTGTGGAAGCTGATCTACGATCCGAATCTCGGCACGCTGAACAACCTGCTGAAGTCGATCGGGCTCGGCGCGTGGCAGCAGCACTGGCTCTCCGATCCGGCGCTCGTGATGCCTTCGATCCTCGTCGTCTCACTGTGGGGAGCGGTCGGCATGAACATGCTGATCTTCTTCGCCGGCATCCAAGGAGTCGATCCGACCTATTACGAGGCGGCCGAAGTCGATGGCGCGAGCCGCTGGCAGCAGTTCTGGTACGTCACGGTGCCGAGCCTGCGCGTCGTCACCGCGATCGTGATCAGCCTCAACCTGATGAACGGGTTCAAGGTCTTCGACCTCATCTACGTGATGACCGCCGGCGGCCCGAACCACGCCTCGGAGGTCTTCGGCACCTACCTGTACAGCCTCGCGTTCGGTTCGACCGCCGGCTCGATCCCGCAGCTCGGTTACGGCAGCGCCTTCAGCGTGATCGTCATGCTGTTGTGCGGCGTGGCGGTGCTCGTGCAGATCGTCCTCTCGAGAAGGGCATCCCGATGACCGCACTGGCCACTCGTGCGGAGCAGACGCCCCGCTTGCGCGCGCGCACCGCTCGTCGCCGGCGATTCCCCGTCGGCCGCTCCTTCGTCGCGTTCGTCCTGCTCGCGATCTCGGCCTTCACGATCTTCCCGTTGATCTGGCTGGTGCTCACCTCGATCAGGCCGGCGAACACGGTCTTCGGGGGCAGCTTCTGGCCGACCTCGGTGACGTTCGACGCGTATGTGCGGGCCTGGAACTCGACCGACTTCGGCCTGCACTTCGCGAACAGCCTCTGGATCACGCTGGCCACCGTGCTCGGCGTGGTGATCTTCGCCTCTCTGTCCGGATACGCGTTCGCGAAGCTGAGGTTCCCGTTCAAGAACGTCATCTACGTGCTGCTGCTGGCGACGCTGATGATGCCGTCGACCTCGCTGATCATCCCGCTCTATCTGCAGCTGAAGAGCTTCGGGCTGCTCAACACTCAGGTCGGCTTGCTGGTTCTCTACGTCTCCAGTTCGGCGCCGTTCTCGATGTTCCTGATGCGCGCGTTCTTCGAGACGCTGCCGGACGAGCTCATTCAGGCGGCTCGGATCGACGGATCGGGCGAGTTCCAGATCTTCTGGCGCATCGTCCTGCCACTGGCCCGTCCTGGGCTGGCCACGGTCATCATCTTCCAGTTTCTGCAGACGTGGAACGAGTTCATCTATGCGAACACGGTGTTGCAGAACACCGATGAGCTGCCCTTGCAGCCGGTGCTTTTCGGCCTCGTCGGGCAATACCAGACGGACTGGCCGACGTTGTGCGCCGGCCTGACCATGTCGATCGTGCCCGTCATCCTCGTCTACGTCTGGATGCAACGCCAGTTCGTCGCCGGTATGACGCTCGGCGCCGTCAAGAACTGATCCCGTCCACTCTCCGTCACAAGAAGGAACAACCATGCCCATCAAGAACATCCAGCTGAACGTCGCCGACGTCGCACGATCCGTCGAGTTCTACCGCGATTTCATCGGCGCTGTGCCCGTCGCCGAGCCGACGGCGGACCGCGCGCTGCTCGACGTCGTCACGGCGACGATCGAGTTGGTGCGCCTCGAGTCGGGAGCCGCATCCACGTGGGAGGCCGACGACCTGCAGCGCGGCTTCCGGCACATCGGATTCAAGGTGAGCGGTTTGGATGCCATCGCGGAGCGTCTGCACGCCTCTCACGTTCCATTCCATCTCGAGCCGCTCGAAGCCGAGGGAGACGTGCGGATCACGTTCTTCTTCGATCCGGACGGCACACTGCTGGAACTCGTCGAGCGCGATCTGCGCTACAACACCGTGGTCGACGAAGAACTGGTCGCCGCCGAATATGCGCTCGGTGTGCCCGAGCGCCCGCGCTTCGACCACGTGGCACTCACGGTCGCCGACTTCGAGGCGACGAAAGAGCACTACGGGCGCTTCGACTTTCGCCACCATGGCACGATCCTGCAGCCGCACGACCCTCGTGGATTCCGGATCGACTACCTCAAGGGCGGTGACACCGTGCTGGAGGTCTTCACCTACGAGGCGGGGAAGAGCTCGCGTGCACCCCAGACGGAGGCACCCGGTTACGTGGCGGCGCAGCTCGTCGGTGAGCCGATCGGAGATGCCGTGGCGGGCGACAGTGCCGATGGCACGGTCTACGCGGACGCTGACGGATTCACCTACACGGTGAGCGCCTGATCATGGCACTCGATCCCGTCATGGTCGGTGTCCCAGTGCCGGCAACCTTGTGCCTCGGAGAGGATCGCCGATGACGCCCACTCCCGAGAGTCCGGACTGGATGCGTCCGCTCGGTCCGACAGGACTGTTCGTCTCGGCCGTGACAGCCGGGGGCGGACCGCTCGGAAGCATGCCCGAGAACTTCGGACACGAGGTCGCCGAGGAGGATGCCATCGCGCTCGTCCGCGACATTCTCGCCAGCCCGATCCGCACGATCGACACCGCGAACGGCTACTCCGGCGGCGCGAGCGAGCACCGGGTCGGACGCGGCCTCGCGGCGTACGCGACAGAGCACGGCGGCCTTCCGGACGACGCCATGGTGATCACGAAGGTGGACGCGAAGAACGGCGATTATTCGGGAGAGCGGGTGCGGGCATCCATCTCCGAGAGCGTGGAACGACTGGGAATCTCGCCGCTTCCGATGGTGCACCTGCACGACCCCGAGTTCCACGACTTCGAGGCGATGACCGCGCCGGGCGGCGCCGTGGACACGCTCGTCGAGTTGCGCGACGAGGGCGCGATCGGCCACCTCGGGCTCGCCGGTGGCGACGTTCACGAGATGGCCCGCTACCTCGAGCTCGGCGTGTTCGAGGTGTTGCTCGTGCACAACCGATGGACGCTCGTCGACCACAGCGCGGAACGGCTCATCGCCGATGCCCGGGAACAGGGGCTCGCGATCGTCAACGCCGCGATCTACGGCGGCGGCATCCTGGCGAACCCCCGCGGCGCGTCGACCTCGTACGGGTACCGCCCCGTTCGACCGGCGACGCGAGCCGCGATCACCGCGATGGACGAGCTCGCCTCCCGGTACGGCACCGATCTCGCCACGGTCGCTCTGCTCGCCTCGCTGCGAGACCCGCTCATCACGACCACCGTCGTCGGGTTCAGCAGGCCGGAGCGGATCGACTCCATCGTCCGCTCGACGCACGTTCGACTGCCCGACGGGTTCTGGAGCGAGCTCGAGGCGTTGCGCCCAGGGCGGGAGAACTGGTTGGACGCGCCCGTCTGAAGCGCGTCTCGACCGCAAGGCCGGCGGCATCCGCCGGCAGGCTACGACCACATCATTGAAGGAGACAACCATGCCACTCGTCCGTGTCGACCTGCACGCGAGCCTTGCCGACAGCCGAGCCGAGATCAGCCGAGCGATCCACGACGGACTCGTGAGCGGCCTGCCGATGCCGGCCGACGACCTGTTCCAGATCTTCCGGCTGCACGAGCCGGGCGACCTCGTCTACACCACCACGTTCCCGGATGCCGCGCGCACCGACATCGTGTACATCCAGATCCTGCTCGCGAACATCTATCAGCCGGAGGACAAGCAGCGTATGTACGACGCGGTCGTCGGCAACCTCGTCGAAGTCGGCATCAAGCCCGACAACGTGCTCATCGCGCTCACCGAGAACGCCGGATCTGACTGGTTCGCGCCCTCGAAGGACTGGCAGCCGACGGATGCCGCGGTGTCGGCATGAGCGTGCGCACCGACTTTCCCGCCGACTTCGTCTGGGGAACGGCGACGGCGGCCTACCAGGTGGAAGGTGCCACGTCGGAAGGCGGCAGGACGCCGAGCATCTGGGATGTCTTCGCGCGCGTTCCCGGGGCGATCGCCGACGGTACGACGGGTGACGTCGCCGACGATCACGTCCACCGGTTCCTCGATGACGTCGATCTGATGGCGTCCCTCGGGGTGAACTCGTACCGATTCTCGATCTCGTGGAGCAGGCTGCTGCCGAGCGGGGGCGAGGCGGTGAGCCCCGATGGACTCGCGTTTTACCGGGCGCTGGCGAACGCGTTGCTCGAGCGGGGCATCCGGCCGTACGCGACGCTGTACCACTGGGATCTTCCGCAGGAGCTCGAGGATGCCGGCGGCTGGCTCGAGCGGGGCACCGCTGATGCCTTCGCGCGGTACGCCCGCATCGCGGTGCGGGAGCTCGGCGACCTTGTGACGGACTGGATCACGCTCAACGAGCCGTGGTGTTCCGCGTTCCTGGGCTATGCGTCGGGTGTGCACGCGCCCGGCAAGCAGGCCGGATCGAGCGCGGCACACGCGGCGCACCACCTGTTGCTCGGGCACGGGAAGGCGGTCGCGGCGATCAGGGAGGAGCGGCCGGAGGCATCCGTTGGCATCACGCTCAACCTGTACTCGACGCGGCCCGCGTCGCCGAGTGCTGCCGATGTGGATGCGGCACGACGCATCGACGGCCTGCAGAACCGACTGTTCCTCGAACCGGTGCTCGCCGGGCACTATCCCGACGACGTGCTCGATGACCTGGGTGAGCGTGGCTGGTTCGAGTCTCAGCCGGCGGATGACGTGCGGACGATCGCGGCACCGGTCGACTTTCTCGGCGTGAACTACTACAGCCGGCACACCACCGCGGCGGGGGACGCCGACGCCGGAGTGGTCAGTGCGAACCCCGGCAGCGAGTTCGTGCGCTTCATCGACACCGGCGCGGCGCACACACAGATGGGTTGGGAGATCCACCCCGACGGGCTGATCGACGTTCTCGAGCAAGCCCATGCTTACGCGCCCGAGCTGCCCCTGTACGTCACGGAGAACGGCTCGGCGTATGCCGACGCCGTGGCAGCCGATGGGACGGTCGACGACCCGGAGCGCGCAGAGTATCTGCGCCTGCACGTGGATGCCTGTGCCGAAGCCCTGCATCGTGGCCTGCCCCTGCGCGGCTACTTCTGCTGGTCGCTGATGGACAACTGGGAGTGGGCGTGGGGCCTCTCGCGCCGCTTCGGGCTCGTCTACGTGGACTACGAGACGCAGAAGCGCACGGTCAAGTCGAGTGGCGAGTGGTTCCGGCGGTTCCTCGTCGGCGACGGGGCGTGAGCCGCGGGGCGATGCACTCCAAGAGCTGTATGCGGCCCTGGCGCGCGCCGAGCTGCGGCGCTCAAGGCTACGGAGAGCAAATCAAGCGAGGTGCGCCCGAACCGTGTGCCGAATGGCCTCCGCGTGCTCATAAATGCTGTCGAGCGATTCGAGAGCGTGTTTCGTCTCGACCTTGTTCTGATCGAAGAGGCCGATGTATTTCTGCTTCTTAGCGTTGAACCAGAGACGAACCACTGGCTTGCGGTTGTTGTCATCAAGGAGGATGGCGAAGTACGACTTCGCATCGCGGTGGACGATGCGGTCGGGCTTCACCTCACTGCAGGCGATCGCCTTCACTATCTGGTAGCCCTCGAGCTCCTCGAGGGTTGTCTCGATCTCGGTGTCGCGGTTGATATCCGCTTGCGCGACTTGCTCGCTTGCCACGGTCTCCGTGGGGGCCGCGTCAACAGTTGCATAGGACGCGCCTAGTGCGGTCTTGAGTCGGTCGTTCACTTGCTCATTGAGGAACTGCTTTGAAGCCTTCGCGACAAGGGCCGTGAACTGAATCCGTGTCTCTTGCGTAAAGCGTCCGTCGTACACGCGAGAAGTGAAGAGTCGAACGAAATCTTCGTCTGGCTCGCGGAATTGTGCCGCGATCGCTCGCTTGATTGCACCCACATACTTGAGTTCCTCGGCTGCGCTGATGACGGAGTCGAGATCGAAAGCGTCTTTCGTGAGCTTCCGAAGCTCGGGAAGCAGCGTCTCGTCCACATCGGCGAGATCGAGCACGAGGAACGGCCGATCATCCATCTTGTTCGGCGCATCGAGATCCGTGTAGAAGTTGTAGACCTCGCCGTTCGTCAGCACGGCGATACGCGCATTCGTCACCGAGAAGTAGCGGAAAAGCTGCGAAGCGTGTTCGATTCGCAGCGGCTCGGTCGACTTCTTGCATTCAATGAGGATCTGGACCTCATTCTCACGCATGATGGCGTAGTCAACCTTCTCACCGCGCTTCACGCCAACGTCGGCGGTGAACTCCGGCACGACCTCGAGAGGGTTGAAAACGTCGTAACCAAGGATCGTGGAGATGAAGGGCATGACGAATGCGTTTTTCGTCGCTTCTTCGGTCTGAATCGCCTCACGCTGATTCTGCACCTTTGTGGCCAGCGCAGCGAGGCGCTCCTCAAACTCCATCGTCATTCCTCCCGGGTCGGGGCCCAGAGTAGTGGAGTGCAAGCACGGATTCGGCCGTAGTCGTGTCCCCAGAACGGGGCCGTCGCCTCAGGCCGGACGCATCCGCTCCGACTGACCTTGCCAGGAAGACGCATCAGTAGCTGGGGTGTGCTGGTCACCGCAGCGGCAGAGCCTCAGCAGTGGGCTCTCAGCCGCGCACGTGGTGCGGTGTGAGGTTGCTGTGCAGCACCACGGATGCAGCGCCTCGCGCCGCCGCTCCGGGCCCCGTTTCGCCCATCTCGACCGACACGGGGTGCACCATGCGCATGAACGCCAGCCGGCCCAGTACGTCGCGCACTGTCTCGAGATAGATCGGTCCGGCCGTTGCGAATCCGGGGCCGGCGAGAAAGATCCGGTCGAGGTCGAAGATGTTCGTGAGGCCCAGCACGGCGGAAGCGAGGTAGCGGGCGGACTGCGCGATCAAGGAGTGGGCGTCGGCGTCGCCCGAGACGGCGGCCGTGGCGATCGTCGCGAACGAGGTGCGGACATCCTCGCCCTCGGCGTCGTGCAGCTCGAGTCGCTTCCACAACGCGGTGCGCGCACGTGCCGCGCGCACGACCGCCGCCGGCGTGGCCAGTACCTCCAGGCATCCGCGCGAACCGCAGAAGCACTCGGGTCCGTCGGGGTCGAGCGGAACGTGGCCGATCTCACCCGCGTTCGACGAGGCGCCGCGATAGACGTCGCCGTTCACGACGAGCCCGCAGCCGATGCCTGTAGCCATGTAGATGGTGGCGAAGTCGTGCGAGGTGGATACGCGCCCTGACCAGAACTCGCCGAGCGCCGCACAGTTCGCGTCGTTCTCCAGGATGACGGGGAGGCCGGTCGCTTCATTCAGTGCCGCTTCAATGGCGAACTCCTCCCATTCGCCGGTCTGGCGTGAGGAGCGGAGCACTCCGCCGGAGGCGTCGAGGCGGCCGGCGCCGGATACCCCGACGCCGATGATGTCGGTGCGCGCGACGGCGTACTTGTCGCAGAACCTTCCGATCTCGCGGGCCACCCGATCGATGACGGTCTGTGGTTTGCTGCGCCCTGCGCCCTTGATGGCGTGGCTGTGGAGTGCGGTCCCGTTGATGTCGCAGAGCACCAGCGAGATGCGGGCGTAGTCGAGTGATACTCCGAGGGCGAAGCGTGAGGCCGTGTTCAGCTCGAGCAGGACGGGGCGCTTGCCGCCGGTCGACTCGGCGTACCCGGCCTCGATGACGAGACCGCCAACGATAAGGGCTCGAACGATCTTCGAGATCGTCGCTTCGGTCAACCCGGACTGCTCCGACAACTCGATGCGACTGATCTGCCCGCTCGAGCGGATGAGGTCGAGGATCGCGCTACGCGTGTCGGCGGACGAGGCACCTTTGAGCCGGCGAGCCATCTGCACCACCTGTCGAGAACATTTCTTACCTTAACGAAGTATATCGGCGAGCATCGCGAGCCCCGGAAGTGCGTCGGCGAGGCCGTACCCGGAGGTGCGTCGGCGCGGGCGGCACCCCGACTCGGCCGCCCGTCGGTCCCTCATTACTAACTCAGGCCATATCCGGCCGCATCGATATATACGACGCCTGATTCTCCTCAGCCTGAATTAGTTCGCATTGCGAAGGGAGTGACGGGCGAGGACGTGCCGGCCTCCATGTAAAGGTACGGCTCGCAGGGTGGCCACGGGCGTGGAGGCGGTGCGGCGGACCGGCGCAGTGGTGGATGAGCGGCGTGGGCCGGCGGGCGGTGTTGCGGCACCGATCGGACGGCGTGGGGGTGCCGGTGGGAGCAGGGACGTGGAAGTGGTGCGCGGGATCGCGTGCTGAAAATCGGAGATCTGTGAACGTTGTCGACGCGTCGCGGTGCCGACTCGGCGCGCCGCGGCAAGGTTCCGATTTTCGGCACGGGGTCGTGATGCTCAGCTCTGTCGCGCTCAGCCGGTTATGGTCGAGAGCGGCTGAGCGACTAGGACGCCAGTGCATTCAGGGCATGCACGTATAGCCCGAGCCGTGCGCTCACGCGGAACAGCGTTCCTACGCCGACTCTTCGATGGCCACCACGGTGTCGTACAGGCCGTAGTGCCGCAGATTTTCATGGGACGCGATCCCCGTGTACGAGAGCGAGGCATCTTCGTAGCGCCGGAAGGCGAAGATCGCCTGGTTCATGTGCGCGGCGTTAAAGACGCCGAGCGAGACGAGCAGGTCGAAGTCTTCGACGGTGAGGCCGGTAACGGCCTTGAAGAGGCCGGGTTCGAGTTTCTGGATGACGTCTTGCAGCGTGTTCTCGCGGTAGTCCGTGAGGTACATGAAGGCCGGGATGCGCGTGGCGAACTTGATCAGCTTCTCCTGAATCGCCTTGCGGTTCTTCTTGAGCTTCTTCTCGTCCTCCGAGAGCTCCTTCTTCTCCTTGGTTGTGATTGCTTCGCCCTTGGACTTCTTCGTCTCGGATACGGCCTCGGACTTGTTGACGACGGTCTCGAAGATGGAGGCGCCGAGCGCGCGGAATCCCTCGATCTTCATGACGGCATCCATGGCTGCTTGGTCGGCCATGATCTTCTTCAGCGTGAGATTGTCGACGTTGACGAGGATGGCGGACTGCCACTTGCGGGCGAGGAGGGTGGCCGACGTGCCCGACATGGCGATGTCGAGAATGTCGCCAGCATCGACCGGATGCATGTGAAGCCCGTCATAGGCGAGCACGGGCAGATAGCTGACCAGTTCTTCGACGGCGCGCTCGGGGTTCGACTCTTCGGGCGCGAGCCCGATGGCGTAGTCGCTGATCTGTTGCAGTGCGCGCGTCGGCGCGAAATCGAATACGAAGCAGACCGGCTTGAGGATCTCTTCCTCATTCGGGTCGTCACCGTTCGGGTTCTTGATCGACCACGGCGATTGCACCCGGAACGCCGCCTGAAAGTACGTCTCCGGGGCCTTGAGGTTGCGAAGCATCAGAATCGACGACCACTGCGGCACGGTGACGCCCGTCGTGAGCTTGCCGACCGTGAGCGTGATGGTCTTGGTGTCGAAGCCATTACCGATCGCCTTGCGAACAGGTGGCAGCGCATCCAAGCCGATGCCAACCCCTGGTGCCGACACGTTCACGATCGTGTAGTCGTGCCAGAACACGTTCTGCTTCTCAGCAAGCAGATTCACCATCGCGGCACAGGATGCCTGGCGCGGCAACATCCAGAGGGAGTGCTGCAGATAGGGCAGTAGTCGCACATCCGAGTACGGAAGTGGGGGCCGAGTGCCCGCCTTTTGCGCGTCGACCTGCGTGGGCAGGTAGGAGCCACGGATGATGTCGAGCCACTTCTGCACGTCATCCTTGTGCACGAACTCCGCATCTGCCGCCCCGGAGCCGGTCGGAACCTTCGCTTCGAAGAACGTGTTCAGGTCGAATTCGTCGAGCTCGCCGTCAGTCGCGATGGAGACGAGTTCGTCCGGCATTTGGTAGGTCAAGAGCCGCATCTCGGGCAGCGCTTCGTATGGGTTCCACTTGCCGGGATTCGTGCTCGTGAATTCTGCCTTCGCGCGCTGCTCATCGGTGTAGGTCCAGTTGAAGATCTGCTCTTCGATGAAGCGCCCGGTGGCAAGCGCTTTGAACGGCGTGCCGGAGAGGTAGAGGTAGGCGCCAGCACGGATCGGCACGAACGTGTCCTCATCGCTGTGCAGTTCTTCGAGTTCGTCGGCGAACGTCTCGAGGTCGGAGCCGAACTCCTGCGCGATCTCCTTCTTCTTCGAGGAATCGTCTTCGCCCTCGAACAATTCCTTCGCGGTGTCGCGCCACGCGCCGAAGTGGTATTCGTCGAAAATCACGAGGTCCCAGTGCAGCTCTTTGAGCCACTGGTGTTTCGCCTTGAAGTTGCCGGCCTTGTCGCGGCCGAGCAGGTCTTGGAAGGACCCGAAGAACACGAGCGGATGCTCCGGGTCGGCCTTCTGCGGATCCCCACCGGCCTCGCGCGAGATGTACTGCCAGCCGTCGAAGTCGAAGTGCGACTCGAGGTCGGTCTTCCAGGCATCCTCGACCGCGGGCTTGAACGTGACGACGAGAATGCGCTTCGCCTTCATCCGCTTGGCCAGCTGGTACGCGGTGAACGTCTTGCCGAACCGCATTTTGGCGTTCCAGAGGAACTCGGGAACGGCGTCTTCGTTCTCGCTCCAAATCGAACGGTAGTACTTGAGCGTCGACTCGACGGCGCGCTTCTGCTCGGCGCGCATCGGGAACGTCTCGTAGTGGGCGCGCGGGCCTACGGTCCCGTTTCGAAGCTCAAAGATCGCCGCCTCTACGTCGGCGGGCGTGCATCGCATCCATTCACGACTCGACTCATACACGACGTTCTCAAATCCTTTGGAAATGAGTCGTGCGCGCACGTCCGAATCCGTGAACATGCTCCCGTCGGGCCGATCCGCCCGCTCGTCGACTTCGAGACGATACGCCACGCGAGTCTGGCCCTGAGACTCCTTGATTCGTTGGTTGACGTCTCTGGTCGTCTGGCCAACTTTGAGGCAGTCACGCCACCGCTCGGCAACTTCGGACGATGACCACGCGTAGATGCGAAGCGGCGAATCGGGCTTCGGCGCGAAGATCTCGGACGCGGGTTCAGGCATCAGTGGCGGCCATCGGGCGTACGAGGCTTTCGACGAATGCGACCTCTTCGTCAGTGAGTGAATACTTCGCGTACAGCTCGTCGTCCGACCATGCGTGGTTCCATTCCTGAGTCGGAACGAAGGCGTAAACCTTTCGGGTCGTATGTTGTGTCGACTTGTGCAGGAGGATCAGCAATCTAGTGAATCGGCACTCGAGGTACGACAAAGCGCTTGCTGCTTGCTCTTCGGTTTCAAGCGGACCAATGCAGAGATATGTCTCGGAGGAGATCGACCCTGGCGCGCCCACAAAGGGCGTGCTGAGGACTCGATGGGGGTAAGTGTCTTTGTTCCCGGTTCCGGGCGCGGCTGCACCGACAAAAACCTTCCACTTGTCGATGAGGTCGGTTCCGGTGCCTATCGACGCTCGATCAATGAAAGCCTTGCCTCCGTTCTGGTACACAAGCAGGTCTCTAGGCCCGGCCTCGCTATGTCCCTTGAAGAATGTGCGGAGCCCGAAGGGCTTGCTGGAGCTCACCAACCGGTCGAAACGCTTGTCAGCGGGCAGCCCCAGGGATCCTCGTTTTCCGCCCTCGACTTCGACGACCTTCTTGAGTATTGAGACGCCTTCGTTGAAGCGCACGAATATATCGGCGCCGTCCTCCAGAAGGGGGCGCGTCGATGTCGACAGGGGAAGGCCCTTGAATCGTGTCGTTACTCGACAGGGGCCGGGAGTATCGCGCTCCCAGAGGAAGTAGCAAACCCCGCCCTTGAGACCGACAGAGGGGAAGACATCTGAAGCACTCAGATAGTCGTCTATTACACGAACCCGATCATCGGCGAGCATTGCCTCTCGAAAGTCATCGAGCCCTTTGCCTCCAGCGAACCAGCGTGACGGGACGATCATGGAAAGAAACCGCGGGCCGAGCGCCTTCGCTTGCTCAACGAAGAGTTGGTAGATCGGTGCCGCGCTCGTGCCGAAGCCGCCGTCGCTCAACTGATACGGCGGGTTCCCGATGATGACGTCGAACTGCATGTCGGCTCCGAACAGCTCGGCCATGCGAGCCTTGATGTCGTCGGTGTGAATGAAGGCGTAGGCGTGAGTTTCGAGGCCGGAGTCCTTGGCATATTCAGCTCCAGGGGCGCCGCAGTACTTGCACTTTCCCGAACGGATCAGGTCGACCCAGACCTTCCGGCCGGTGTCCGGGTGCACGCGAGGAACTCGTTCGCGCCCGATCCAGGTGTGCTCGGTCCGTTCGAACCAGATGTTTCCCCAGTCCCGATCGAACGACTTCGCGATCGAGTACTTGCCGTTCGCCCACTTCGAGCAGTAGACGCTGCGCCGGGCGAGCAGGGCGGTCAGCTCGGTGATGCCGACGCCGAACACCTGCTTCGTGAGGATATGGTCCACGCGCGACTGGAGGTCGGGCATCCACTTCTCGAGGCCATCGGTGAGCCGTGCGACGATCTCGCGCAGGAATACCCCGGACTTGGTAAATGGATCGAGGAACGTGACCTTCGGGTCCGCCCAGATGTTGGCGCCGTTGTTGGCTTCGGCCCAGGCATCCGCGAGCGTGTCGAGCATGCGGTTCGCGAAGTCGGGCGGCGTGAAGACCTCATCGTTGGAGAGGTTTGCGATGCACGTGAGGACGTCGGGGTTATGGCGTCGTAGCGAAAGCGGGCTCTTGATTGCCACGTCGCTCATGCTTCGTCCGCCAGCCGGTCATCGACGTCGTCGGCCACCGACGCATCGGCGTCGCCGAGGCTCGCGAGGTAGTCACTTCTGACGTCATAGATGGACTTGCCGGTCTCGGCGACTGCCCAGAACGTCCAGCCGTTGACCCCGGTTCCGGCGACAGCCCGACCCGCACCAGACGGGTAGTCATAGCCGACATCACCGACGTAGACCCGGCCATCCTGCGTGATCGCGGCCTCCACGTCGGAGAGCGCAGTCCAGGTGGGCTTCAGGCGAGTGCCGGGCTGGAGCCAGCCAGACGACACAAGCTGGGCCAGATCGACCGTGGCGATCGTTGCTGGCCGCTCGGGCTGAGTGAGTAATCCGACATGCCCAGCAGGGGCCGGCCAGATCTCGAGGAGTTGACTGACCATGAGGTCGGTGCGTTCGTCGATCTCGCGCTCGCCCCACTTGCCGTCGCCAGCGAGGATGACGGCATCCATCGTGATCAACGCATCGTTGTGCTGCAGGAAATAGTCCCGTTTGGTAGCCCACGAGCCGTTCGACACGCTGCTGTTGAGCGACTGGGTGATCAGTGTGAGGTTTCCGAGCTGCTGCACCAGCCGATCGCGAGCGGCATCCTCCTCTTCGCTGAACCCGCCTTTCCAGTGCGTGCGCCACCCTTGTGGCATGAGGTGCTCGATGGTCGCCTTGCCTCGAATGATCGGGCTCGTCGCGAGCTTCTTGCCGTCCGGGTAGCCGCGCTTGTCGTCTTCGAGCGCCTCCAGCACCATGCGGAGGCGTGCGCGTAGATACTTCCAGTAGGCGGGAGCGCCGATCACGGCATCCCGTACCTCGGCATCGCCAGGCCAGTACCCGACCGTCGTGTGCGCGCTGACGAGATACCGCTCGACGGCGTTCGCCACCGATTCCTTCGGCTGTTCGCTGAGATAACGCAGAAGGTCGATGAGAAACCGGTTGGTGCCCTGTGTGGGTGCTTTGACCAGAGCGCGTCGCACGAACCAGCTCTCCAGGGCCTCCAGAACGCGACGCCGGTCCGCCTCGGGTATTGCTGCCTGTTCCGGCTCGTCCAACCAGATCAGAAGCGGACGCACGATCTCGGACCCGAGCGTGCCCACCCGATAGCTGAAGAGTTCGATGCGGCTCAGCGGCCCATGGGGGTTCTCCGCGCCCTCGATGATCGATCGATACTGGTTGGCGGCTGCACGGATACGCGGTAGCAGCACCGTGACGTCCTTCTCAACGGTCGTGACGTAGTACTTGAACTGGGTGAACACCTCGCGGATCGGAAAGTCCGTCAGGGTGCGTGCGACCAGCCATTGCCAGAGGAAAAGGGATGCCCGTGAGTTTGTGATGCGACCGGTCGTGATCTCGGTTTCCCACCACGGCGTTTCGAATTCGGCCCAGTTGGCGAGGTACGTCTTTTCCGCGATCGCCGCAGGCACTTGTTGGAAGACAAAGTTCTTGATCAGGTCGGCGGCCGAGAGCGGAGTGCCGCGAGCGTTCAGCGTCTCGAAGATCGCCTGTGCATCCTCGTTCGCGTCGAGAGTGATGCTCGCGATCTCGAGCCGATCCTTGATCGCCGGTACCAGCAACCTCGCGCGTCTCACCGCCGGTTGCGCGTCGTCGCCCAGCCACTCCGCGATGGCCTCGGCGAAGAACTTGTGTGCGTCGCGCAGCCGTGAAGGTGAGACGGACTCGTAGTCGACGGGGATGGGCGCTGACATGACCGTTGCGAACGCGTCGCGGTCGCGGTTGGTCGGCCAGAGCTTGTAGCGATCCTCGTCGGTTTCGCATGCGTCGGGCGGGTTCTCAATGAGGTGTTCCACCTGACTGGCGAGCGTTTCCAGACCGCGGCGCTGGAGTTCCGAGTGCAGGGCGTCGAGGAGCAGTTGAAGAGTCGTCAGCCGCTGTTGTCCGTCGATCACATTCGCCGTCGGCAGCCCGCCGAGCCCGATGGGCACCTGCTGGGTCACAATGGCACCGAGGAAGTGCGTTGCCTGCGGATCATGCTGTTCGATGACCTCGATGAGACGCATGATGTCCTGCCAGAGCGGCTCCCACTGCGTCTCGCGCGACCAGACATACGGGCGCTGGAAGAGAGGGACGACCAAGCGGCTCGGGTTGAAGAAGATTCCCTGAGGCTTGACGACATCGGTCTTCATGCGGGCTCGCCCTCGTGTGAAGACCTCGCGAGTTCTTGCACAGTCATCGGCGGATACGTGCGGGAGGGTACGAAGACCTCGTGCTCCTCGAAGGCCTCGAAGAGCGTTCCGGAGAACGAGCCGCGCTCCGTCAGGTTGCTGTATCCGAAGTCGCGCCTCTGGAACTTGCCGCGCCCGAGGTAGCCCCACTCCGGAAACGTGATCGGCTGGCCCGAGGCATCCGTCATCTTGAGGGCATCGCCGTGCACGATGTTGACCGCGAGAACGGCTTCAGCGGCTCGGCGCCAGACATCGTCGTGGCCGAGCTTCAGGAATGTGGCGAACGTCTCGAGCAGGTTCGTCCGGCACTCAGTGGCGTTATCGGGCAACAGCTCGATGCCGTAGACGCACATGAGCGCGAAGAGCGCGTAGTGCTTCTTCTCGAAGTCACTCCGCCCGTGGCGAGCGTTAACCGCCGCGAGTTTGCGCTCAAGAACGGGAATGAGGAAGTTGCCGGAACCGCAAGCCGGCTCGAGAAAGCGGGAGTCGATCCGCTCTGTCTCCGACTTGACGAGGTCGAGCATGTCGTTGACGAGCCATGACGGTGTGAAGACTTCGCCGTGATCGGCAACCCGCTGCTTCGACTTGACGAGCCTTTCCGCCCGCTGAGCCTCTGTTGCCATGCATTGAGCGTACAAGTACCCGGTGACATGCGCCCTGGCACCAGTCTTGGGGTGACGTGATTCTGAATGGATGCCCCGCGTCCCGTCCGAAGCCGCCGCTCACATCGGCGGGCTGATCGCGGAGCAGCGCAAGCGGCAAGGCTTCACACAGGATCAGGTCGCTGTTCTCAGCGGCATCGATTCATCGAATGTGCGCGCTTACGAGACCGGACGATCGATGCCGAACATCCAGTCGCTGGTGCGGATGGCAGAGGCGCTCGGCGTGCATCCGGGTGAGTTGTTGGATGGGCTCAAGCCGGAGATGTTCGCCGTGAGAGCGGACGACGGGCGCCGGAAGGCTGCCGGCTAAGGGGACTGCGTCGAACGTGGCTCGGTCGGCATCGGGAAGGAGCACTGATTCCACCGGGGCTGCCAATGCTTACCTCTCCACAGCTGCGACCAGCCTCGCGGAAGACGTCGGCAGCCGTGGATATCATCGCCACGTGAGCAAGCAGACTCTGGATCGCGTGTACACCGCTCCGCTGTACACGAAGGGCGAAGTCGCGCGCATCGTTTCTGCTTCGCCGTCGACCGTTCACAGCTGGTTGCTCGGTAGAGCGGAGGACGGCCGTTCCTATCCACCCGTGATAGATGGCGTGGCTAAGGGAACTGGTCCGCAGGTGTCGTTCACGGGGCTCGCCGAGGTCTACGTGCTGAATGCCTTCCGCAAGGCGGGGCTGCCATTGCAGCGCATCAGGCCAGCGGTCCAGATGCTCAAGGACAACCTTCAACTCGATCATGCACTCGCCAACAAGAGACTGGTGACCGACGGTGCAGAGGTACTGATCAAATCGGATGATCGCGCCGACCAGCGGTTGATGGTCGTGAGGAACGGCCAGGCCGTATTCAACGAGGTCGTCGAGGGATACCTCAAACAGATCGACTTCGGAGATCTCGGTTATGCGTCGTCGATTGCCCTGCCTCAGTTCACGAAGACGCGCGTCGTGGTGCGTCCCCTCCTCAATGGCGGGAGGCCGAGCGTTGAGTCTCGCGGAATCGCGATCGACGATGTGCTGAGCAGGGTGCGCGCGGGTGAGCCTCCTGCGGATGTGGCCGAGGACTATCGACTCAACCTGGACGACCTCCTCTACCTGAACTACGCTGCAGCCTGAACTGTCATGCGCTCCGACCTTCGGTTCTTCATCGATCGCGGGGTCGGCTCGTTTGTCGTGCCGAATGGTCTTCGAGACGCGGGCTGGAGTGTCGTCACGATGGACGAACGCTACGGCCTGCAAGAGTCCCAGGCGTCGCCGATCCGGTGTGGATCGCCGACGCTGCAGCGCGCGACGAAGTTCTGATCACCAAAGATCGCAATGTGGCCAAGCGGCCCTTCGAAGCCGAGGCGCTCAACGACGTGTTCGGCGCCTTGGCATAGGCAGCAGCCGCGCACGATTCAGGCCGAGTGCTGCCCGGACGAGTGGCCTCGCCCTGAGCCGCGTGCACAATTCATGCTGCGCATGGCTGCTCCTCGGCCGAAGTCCCGGCAGCGTGGGGGCATGCGCCGCTGGATGCGCGTCTCGTCCTGAGTTATGCGCGGGCGACGCGCAGTGCGCCGCGCGGGGCTGCCGGTCGCGTCCTGAATTGTGCGCACGCGAAGCGCCCCGCGCCGACCCGCGACAATAGAGCCATGGCACGAACGGTACGCGGCGCCCGCATCCTCATCACGGGCGCGGCGAGCGGCATGGGCAGGCTCTACGCGGAGCGGGCGGTGCTCGAGGGGGCGAGGTCGGTCATCCTGTGGGATGTCGACCACGACTCGCTCAAAGAAGTCACCGGCGTGCTCACCGCGCTCGCCGACCCGGGCACGAGCATCCACCCGTACACCGTCGACCTCGGGGAGCTCGGCGCCATCGCGCAGACCGCGCACAAGGTGCGCCGGCTGGCGGGAGCGCCCGACATCATCATCAACAACGCGGGGATCGTGCGCGGCGCCCTCTTCTGGGAGCACGACAACGGCGATGACACCCGCAAGATCATGCAGGTGAACGCGCTCGCGCCGATGTACCTGACGCGCGAATTCCTGCCCGCCATGATCGACGACGCCTCCCGCGCCAAGCGCATCGTGAACGTCGCATCGGCCGCGGGACTGCTGTCGAATCCGCGCATGAGCGTGTACGCGGCATCCAAGTGGGCCCTGATCGGATGGAGCGACTCACTCCGCCTGGAGCTCGAGCGCGAGGGCCACAGCAACGTGAAGGTCACCACGGTGGCCCCGAGCTACATCGACACCGGCATGTTCGAGGGTGCCCGTGGGCCGCTGCTCACCCCGGTCATGAAGCCCGACTACGTGGTCGATCGCGTGTGGGATGCCATGCTCTCCGGCCGCCCGCTCCTCACGCTGCCGAGGTCGGTCGCCCTCGCCAAGGCGCTCAAGGGCATCCTGCCGGTGCGCGCATGGGATGCCATCGCCGGCCCGGTCTTCGGCGTCTACTCCTCGATGGACGACTTCGTCGGCCGCGCTCGCTGACCGACGGCACGCCGCGTCAGAGGCGGTGCTTCGCCAGCCAGCGAGTGAGCACGGCGCTGAACTCGTGCGGATGCTCCACGCTCGGCAGGTGCGCCGTGTCGCTGAACACGTATCCCTCGGACTGCGGCAGGGCGTCCACCAGAAAGGCCTGCGCGGCCAACTCGAACGAGAGGTCGTACTCGCCCACGGTGGCGAGCACGGGCATCCGCAGGTCGGAGATGCGCGGATACGCGGGCGGATCCAGCGGCACCGAGACCGGCGCTTCCGCGCGGTGCGTCGTGTTCGGGCGGTTGAGCGCGTAGGCGAGCTGCACGAACTCGGGATCGAGTGTCGACTCGTCGCGAGTCGGGCCGATCACCCACAGAGCGGTCTCGAGCCGGGTCATCAGCGCCCAGTCGCCGTCTTCGTAGGCGTCGTCGAGCGCGTCGAACGCGGCATCCTCGTCGTCGGTGAGTTCCGTGTCCGGAAACCCGCTCGGCCCCGAGCCCACTGTCGCGACACCGGCGACCCGCTCCGGTGACTCGAGCGCCAGGTCGAGAGCGATGCGGCCGCCGCGGGACGCCCCGACCACGGTCGCCCGCTGCACACCCAGGTGGTCGAGCACGTCGCGGGCGTCCGCGCGATCGCTGAACTTCACGTCGTCGGTGCGGGTCTGTCCGTATCCGCGGCTGTCGAACCGCACGACGTAGTGGTCGACGGCCAGCGCGGGAACGAGAGAGTCCCACATGCGCAGGGTGGCGCATCCGGCGTGGATGAGCAGGATCGCGGGAGCGGATGCCTGCCCTTCCGCCTCGTAGTACAGCTCGGCCCCCGGCACGCTCAGGTGTGGCATGACCAGAGCCTACGGTCCACTGGGTCCTGCGGCCAGGGGCACGTGGCCACACGCGGCGAGGCCATGCGGGCTGTGCCGGGTGGAGCGCCCGGCCGGAGCGGCAAGCTGGAGCCGCCGGCGACGCAGCGGGGCGAGGTCGCCGGGTGAAGCGGCCGGGTGAGGTCGCCGGCGACGCCGTCGGCGACGCGGCTGGGCGAGGTCGCCGGGTGAAGCGGCCGCGCGACCGTGCAACGCGGACCCGCCCGATTCCCTAGCCTTGAGCGGTGACGGGTGTGCTGATCGGGTTCGGAATCATCGCGTTCGTCATCGTGGTCGGCTACGTCGCCGGCCGGCTCCGCGTCGGCGGTCCGTCGGCGCCGTTCGTGCTGAACCGCGTCGCGTTCTTCGTCGCGAACCCGGCGCTGCTGTTCACGGTGCTCGCCAAGGCGGATCTGCACGAGGTCTTCTCGTGGAGCGTCGTCGTCGCGGGTGCTGCGGCGATCGGATCCGCCGCGGTCTTCGTGATCCTCAGCCGCATCTTCTTTCCGCGGCCCGTGGCCGAGACCACGCTCGGCGCACTAGGTGCCGGGTACGTCAACGCGAACAACATCGGTCTCCCGGTGGCGGTCTACGTTCTCGGCAACGCCTCACTCGTCGCGCCGCTGCTGCTGATCCAGCTCATCGTGTTCGCGCCTGTCGCCCTCGTCATTCTCGACGTGAGCACCCACGGCACCATGTCGGTGAAGTCGATCCTGACGCAGCCGCTGCGCAACCCGATGATCCTGGCATCCGTCGCCGGCCTCGTGGTGGATGCCACGGGCTGGCATATTCCCGACCCGGTATTCCAGCCTTTCGTGCTGCTGGGCGGCGCAGCTGTTCCCACAGTTCTGCTGGCGTTCGGCATGTCGCTGAGCGGCGCGCGACCGCTCAGAGCGCGCACCGAACGGGCCACGATTCTCGTGTCGTCCGCGGGCAAGGTCGTGTTCATGCCGTTACTGGCATGGATCGTCGCGAGCTCGCTCGGCGTGCATGGTCACGACCTGTTCGCCTACGTTGCGCTCGCGGCGCTGCCCACCGCGCAGAACGTCTTCAACTTCGCGAGCCGCTACGAGCGAGGCGAAGTGCTCGCCCGAGACACCGTGCTGCTGACGAGCGTCGCGGCCATTCCCGCGCTCATCATCATCGCCTGGCTGCTGGCGTGAGCCGCACTCTCAGCCGAAGATCATCGGCCGATCGTCGTCCTCTTCTTCGCCGTTCAGCGACAGGTCGAGATCGACGACGACGGGCACGTGGTCGCTGGGCGCCTCACCCTTGCGCTCGTTGCGGTGGATGCCCGCGTGCGTCACGAGGTCGGCGAACGGCTGAGACCCGAGGATGAAGTCGATGCGCAGGCCCTCGTTGCGCGGGAACCGCAGCTGCTTGTAGTCCCAGTACGTGTAGCCCTCCGGCTGGTACGGGCGCACGACGTCGCTGAGGCCCAGCTTCTCGAACTCCTCGAACGCCTCACGCTCCGGCGGCGAGATGTGTGTCGACACTCCGGGGACGAGGCTGGGATCGCCGACGTCGGCATCCGTCGGCGCAATGTTCCAGTCGCCCATCAAGGCCAGCGGCCGGTCGGGATTGGCTGCAAGCCAGTCGCGCGCGTCGGCGGCGAGCGTCGCGAGCCAGTCGAGCTTGTAGGTGTAGTGCGGGTCGTCGAGCGAGCGGCCGTTGGGCACGTACAGGCTCCAGAGCCGCAGGCCCGCGACTGTGACGCCCAGAGCTCGGGCCTCCAGCGGCAGGTTCTCGCCCTCCTGCCCCTTCGCGAAGCCGGGCATGCCGGCGAAGGCGGTGGAGACATCGTCGATCGGCTCGCGGGAGGCGATCGCAACCCCGTTCCACTGGTTCAGCCCGTGGATCGCGAGCTCGTACCCGGCTGCCTCGAACGGCTCGCGTGGGAACTGCTCCGGCTTGCATTTGATCTCTTGCATGGCGAGCACGTCGATGTCTTCACGCACGAGCCAGTCGACGATGCGACCGACGCGTGCGCGGATGGAGTTGACGTTCCAGGTGGCCACACGCATGTCGCCAACCTACCGGGTGCCGGTGACGTTGCGCCGATTTCCGGCACGCGAGAAGGCCGCCTGCTCCTGGAACGATGCCGACGGCTGCCACGGCATCGCCGTGCGAGGATCATGAGGATGCACAGTACAAATGACGGCCGTGGACGCGTTGCCGACGCCGTCATCCTCGACATCGGCGAGACGGTGCTCGACCGCACCCGCGAATACGCGGCGTGGGCGGCGTTCTTCGGGGTGCCCGCACACACGTTCTCCGCGGTGTTCGGCGCCATGATCGCGCGAGGCGCCAAGGTGGCGCAGGTGATCGAGTCGTTCGCGCCCGGCACGCCCTACGCGGACCTGCTCGAGGCGCGGCGGTCTGCGGAACTCGACGTAGGCATCCGGGAAGAAGATCTGTACCCGGATGTGCGTCCCGCCCTCGCCGAGTTGTCCTCGCTCGGTGTTGTGGTCGGTATCGCGGGCAACCAGCCGGCGCGCACGAGCGACAGACTGCGGGCGCTCGAGCTCGGCGCGGCCTTCATCGCGTCGTCGACCGACTGGGGCGTGGCGAAGCCCTCGCCGGAGTTCTTCGTGCGCGCGGCGAGTGAGGCCGGCACGACGCCGGAGCGCACCGTCTATGTGGGCGACCAGCTGCGCAACGACGTACTCGCACCGCAGGCGGCCGGACTGCTGAGCGTGCGCATCCGCCGCGGCCCCTGGGGCTTGATCGAACAGGACGAGAGCGCGGAAGCCGGATGCCTCGCCGTCGTCGACTCGCTGCTGCGGCTTGCCGAGGTGGTCGCCCCGTCCGCGTGAGCCCAGAGGGCGACGGGGAGAACGCAGGGTGCGCACATAGACCACGCGTGGAAGACTCAGGGATGGGTCGGCGAGACTCGCATCCAACGCGCTCCTCGGAGCGCGAGGAGGTTCACGTGTTCCAGACACCGCTCGCCCTACCGGCGAGACAGAGCAAGCCGCGCACCAGCGGACGCACCATGATGATCGACGGCGGCATTCCGACCGCCCAGTTCATCGACATCGTCGAGAGCCACGGATCGCTGATCGACGTCGTCAAGTTCGGCTGGGGCACCGCGCTCGTCACCGACCAGTTGCGCTGGAAGATCGATGCGGTGCGACGCAACGGCGTCGACTTCTACTTCGGCGGCACGCTCTTCGAGAAGTTCGTCTCCCAGGGGCTGTTCGATGACTGGAGGCGGTTCGTCGACGACTTCGAGGCCGGTACGGTCGAGATCTCGAACGGCACCATCGCACTCTCGAACGACCGCAAGGCCGACTACATCGCTCGCGTGGCCGACGACTACCGCGTCTACAGCGAGGTCGGCTACAAGGAGTCGGATCGATCGGAGACGATGCGCCCCGAGCTGTGGGTGCGCTACATCCGCCAAGACCTGGATGCCGGCGCCGACACCGTGATCACCGAGGCTCGCGAGAGCGGGCAGAGCGGAATCGCCCGGGCGAACGGCGAGCTGCGATACGGGCTGATCGAGGAGATCCTCGAGTCCGGCATCGACGTCGACCGGCTCATGTTCGAGACTCCGAACAAGGCGCTGCAGACCTATTTCATCCGCCGAGTCGGTCCCGGCGTGAACGTGGGCAACATCGCCCACACCGACATCGTGCCGCTCGAGACGCTGCGGCTCGGCCTGCGCAGCGACACGCTACTGGCTCTCGACTCGTCGGTGGAGGCATCCTCGAGCCCTGGGCAGACCTCGTCGCTCGACACGGCATCGCTCGAAAACCAAGGAGAAGACACCCATGCGTGAACCCCGTGACGCTTTTCACCTGGCCATTCCGGCCCGCGACCTCGACGAGGCGTATGACTTCTACGTGAAGGGTTTGGGCTGCAAGCTCGCCCGGCGTTACGACGACCGCATCACGCTCGACTTCTTCGGCGATCAGGTGGTGTGCCACCTCTCGGAGAACTACGACCCGAACCCGAGCATGTATCCGCGGCACTTCGGTGTGACGTTCAGAGAAGCAGATGACTGGCGCCGGCTGGTCGCGCTCGCCCGCACCCGAGAGCTCGAGTTCTTCGTGGAGCCGTTCCACCGGTTCGAGGGGCTCGTCGAGGAGCACGAGTCGTTCATGCTCAAGGACCCGTCGGGCAACCTGCTCGAATTCAAGTACTACGCCGACCCGCGCATGATGTACTGACGCCGGCCGTCTACCGGGGCTCTCGCGCCCGCGCGTGGGCGCGAGAGCTGCGTTCGCCTACCAGCCGCCGCCCCCGCCGCCGCCTCCACCGCCGCCGGAGAAGCCGCCCCCGCCCGAGCCGCCGAACGAGCTGGAACCGCTGCTCGTGGCGGCGGGCGTGGTCGCGAAGCTCGAGGTCGAGACCGCGCTCGACCATACGGCGAGGGCGATGAACGGGCCCGGACCGCTGTACCAGTCGGGTGACGTCTCACCCGTCGTCGCGTAGTGGTCCTGCAGCACCTTCACCCACTGCTCCGAGACGCCGAGCACCATCGCGTAGGGCAGCACCTTCTCGTAGAGCTTGATCACGGCGCCCTGGTCGGTGACGTCGACCCGCTCGGCGGTCGTCGGGCTCTGCAGGAACGCGATGCGGTCGGCTTCGGCCAGCTCGATGTACTCCCGCAGGCCCTTGAGGTGGTCTCGCACCTCGGCGCCCTTGTCGGTGATGCGGTCGCGGTTGCGCGCGAGCACGAGCAGCACGACGCCGAAGACTGCGGCAGCGATGTCGGGCAGGATCACCCACCAGGCTCCCGCGTGGTTCAGCGCGGCGAAGACGAGGTGCACGACGGCTGCAGCCAGCACGACCACGAAGAGCACGCGCATCCAGGCGTTCGCGGTGCTCCTGGTCTTCTGGCGCAGGCCGAGCGCGGTGACGCGCTTCGCCGCCGACGCCCGCTGCGTGCCCAGAGAATCGCCGAGCGACTGGTCGTTCTGGTCGAGCACCCGGTGATGTCCGACCGTGGCGGTCGGGAACAGGATCTGCAGCAGATAGACCTCCGACTGGTCAAGGGCCGACCAGTCGTTGTTCAGCAGCGTGACCGAGTAGCGGGTGCTCTTCGGCGCCCGCGGATCCTCGGCGAGACTCACGTACTTCTGCACGGCGAGGCCGATCAGCTCCGCCGGGAACGCGGCGCCCGAGTTGTGCACGAAGTCGGCGGCGAGCATGGGCCACACTCCGGCCGGCGCGTCGTACTGCGGCACGATGATGCCGCGTCCCTTGGCGTCGCGGAACGGCCCCGTGCGCAGGTAGATCACCCAGGCGAGGCCGACCAGCAGCGGAATGAAGAACAACCAGGGAATGACTGCCCACTGCCACTCGTCGGCGGCGGGTGTCGGCTCGGCGAAGGCCGCGTTGTCGAACCCCACGGCGACAGTCAGTGACTTGTACGGGTTCAAGCCGCTCACCGACGAGGTGATCGTGTCACCGGAGCGATCGATGGCACAGGGCTCATCCGAGGCCGCCTCGGAGGCGACGGGGTAGCACGACAGCTTGCCGTTCAGCGCGGAAGCGGTGCCGTCGCCGAGCTTCACGGTGACGGATGCCTCGCCGATCGCCGAGCTCCAGCCCGTGCCGTTCACGTCCCAGTACAGTTCCGCGTCGTCTTCATCGGCGAAGTGCCGCACGACGTTCTGCACGGTGTACCGCAGAACGTAGGTCTTCGACCCGTGCACATAGCTGTTCTTGTTGCCGATGCGCAGCACGAGCGAGTCGTCGTCGTAACCGGTGTCATCGGGATCGACGGTCGTGTACGGCTGACGTACGCCGTCGCCATCCGTGATGGACACCACGTGGGGACGCAGCGGGATATCGCCGTTGTAGGTCGGGATCGCGCGCTCGATGCCGTGGTTCACGTCGCCCTCGGGGAAACGCACCGAGATCGTCTCGGTGATGGTCATCGAGGACTGCTTGTCGGCATCCCGGTGCAGGTCGAAGACCGCGTCGAAGCGGTCGACGGTGAGAGCAGAGACCGGAGTGTCGTCGTCCGCGTCCGCGTAAGCGCGCAGTGCGGATGACCGTGCTGCGGAGACCTGTGCTGCGGATGCTTGTGCTGCGGAGACCCGTGCTGCAGACATCCGAACTGCGGATGCTCGTGCTTCCGACGCGAGCGCCGACACCGGTGCGTCGCGGGATTCCGCCGTCGTCGTCGCGGCGTGTGCGGTGGGGTCGCCGAACGGGCCCGCACCGAGCGAACCGGCTCCGATGGCGAGACCGCCGACGGCGACGGCCAGGGCGGCGAACGCAGAGGCGAGGCGAATACGCATCGCCCCAGGCTACCGAGGACGAGGCTGCACGCAGGTGGTTCTCGGCGATACTCCCTATAACCTTGACTTCCGTGACCGACACCCGCCAGCAGCTCATCGACCACATCTCGAACGAAGCCGTCTTCCACGGCGACTTCACGCTGACGAGCGGCAAGAAGGCATCGTTCTACGTCGACCTGCGCAAGGTGAGCCTCGACCACCGGGTGGCGCCACTGATCGGGCAGGTCATGCTCGACCTCATCGCCAGCGTGCCCGACGTGGTCGCCGTGGGCGGCATGACGATGGGCGCCGACCCGATCGCGGCCGCCGTGCTGCACCAGGGAGCCGCGCGCGGCCTGGCCTACGACGCGTTCGTCGTGCGCAAGGAGCCGAAGGACCACGGCCGCGGCAAGCAGGTCGAGGGCCCCGAGCTCGAGGGCAAGCGCGTCATCGTTCTCGAAGACACCTCGACCACGGGCGGGTCGCCGTTGAAGGCCATCGAGGCGCTGAAGAAGGTCGGGGCCGAGATCGCGGCCGTCGCCGTCGTCGTCGACCGCAACACCGGCGCACGCGAGGTCATCGAGGGCGCCGGCTACCCGTATCTCGCCGCGATCGGACTGGACGACCTGGGGCTTTCGTGATCGGAGCAGCGCCCTAGTGGCCCGCTTTCTGCGCGGCCCGCACGACGAGTCGGACGATTCGAGCGACGACCTGTCGTCGCTGTTCGGCGACTCCGCCGGCGACTTCAGCGACGATGTCGACGACGAAGCGGATGCCTACGAGCCGGCCTTTCCGCCCGTCGCGTCCTCGCCGCCTCAGCCCGCGCCGCCTCAGCCCTCGCCGCCCGATGACGGGTCGGCCCCGCCGACGTACGACATCCCCGAGCTGTCGATGCCCGTGCGGCCGAGGCGGGAGCCAGAACGGCGTGGACCTTCGACGAGCCTCCCCGCGGACCAGGGCGGGTCGTTCTTCTGGGGGCTGACACCCAACGACGAACCTGACCCGCTCGTGCACCGAGACGACCCGGATGCCGTCGATCCCGAGACACCGGCGGAGGCGCCGGACGGCGTGCCGACCGACGGACCGCGGTCGCGTGGCCTGGTTCCGCCGACGGTGCCGCTGGCGCCCTATGTTCCGCCGACGTACGAGGAGCCGTCGCCGGCAGTGGCGCCCGACGCCGAAACGCCCGCGACGGGGTCTCCCCGTATGCCGGAGCAGGAGGTGTCTCCGCGAGAACATGCGCCCGGTGCATCGGAGCAGGCGGTCGAGCCTGCGCAGTACGCCTCCGGCGGCGCAGAGCGGGAATCCGGTGAGCGCCAGTCGGCGTTCGGTGCGCCAGGGACGTCGGAGCCCGGTACGCCGTCCTCGCCGTTCAT
Organism: Humibacter albus DSM 18994; assembly: GCF_000421825.1. Classification (GTDB taxonomy): domain Bacteria; phylum Actinomycetota; class Actinomycetes; order Actinomycetales; family Microbacteriaceae; genus Humibacter; species Humibacter albus. Next base: position 185,635 of record NZ_ATXT01000016.1, on the reverse strand, counting down.
CGGCGTGCCCGCATGGACGCCGCCGGCAGCCCCGCAGGCAGGGCCGGCATCCTCGACGCCAGGGCCGGCAGCCCCGCCGACGAACCCGACGCCGGCGGCGGCACCGGACGAGCCGCTTGCCCCAACACCGGCCGAGCCGCCCGCCCCGGCCGAACCGCCGGCCGCACCACTGCCTCCCGGCACCGTGTCGCTCCCGTGGGTCCGCCGTCGCCGGCGCGGGTCGACGCAACCCGAACGGAACGATCCCGATCCTGCGAGCGCGGAGTCAGAGACCAGTGGCACGGGCACGCTCGCCGGTGCTGCCGCGCCCGGCATCTCTGTTCCCCCGACGGGCTCGCCGTTCGGCACCGGACCACTCGGCGTGAATCCGGGCGCCCCGGAACCAGACGCGCTCAGTCGGAGCCAATCCGGGGCCGAGAGCGGAATGAGCCCGGAGAACGGGTTCGGCACCGCGACGGGGCCGAGTTCCGAGAACGAGTCGGACCTCGAGAGCGGCGCGGACTCCGAGAACGGGCCGAACGGCGCGGGCGACCGGCCGGCCGAGCAGGATGTGCCGCGCGAGACATCCTCGTGGTCGTTGTTCGGCGACCTGTTCGATGACGCACCGCAGGACGCGTTGGCGATCGAGGAGCTCGGCTCGCACGATCCGGATGCTCCGGCGCACGCCGACGAGGCGGCGGACGCGACGCGGGCGCTCGACATCGATACCGACGACGATGCCGATCCCACGGAGGCTGAGGCCGGCGCATCCCCGCACGATGCCACGATGGCCTACACCGTGCCGTTCGGCGCGGGCGTGGGGTTCGCGGCAGCCGCCTCCGAAGCCGGTGAGATGGCCGACGCGGATGCGACGACGCGGGTCAACGAAGCATCCAACGATCCGGAGGCCACTGAGGCTTCTACGCCCTCGGGCGAGTCGCGCCGCGCGCGCCGTCGCGCGGAGCGTGGCGATTCGGACGAGACACCGGTCGTCGGCGCCCCCGCTGCGTTCGCCGAGCCGGTCGCTGCCCGCGGGGCCGGAGCGGGCGGCCGCGGGCCCGACTCGGGCCACGCCGGATCGGCCGCGTCTGGTGGGTCTGGTGCACCTGGTGGATCGGGTGGGCCTGGCGGCTCTGGGTCTCGTGGATCGGTTGGTTCTGGCGGATCTGGTCGCGCCGGCGGATCCGGCGGCGGTCGCGACGACGACACCGGCGGCCCGTCGCCGCGCGCCCAGCGCATCATGCTGATCGTCGCCGGCGCCATGCTGCTCGTTCTGCTGCTGATCGCACTGTTCATCGTGGGGCGCACGGTCGCGCATCCGGATGCGGTCACGACCCCGACCCCGACCCCCACGGCGACGAAGACCGCGACTCCGACGCCCACACCCACGCCGACCGCGGCGGCGACCGGACCTGTCGCGCCGGGCAAGCATCCGTGGAACGGACTGTTCGGTGGCGAGTGTCTGCAGCCGTTCACGTCGCCATGGGCGAACACGTTCATGGTCGTCGACTGCGCTGCACCACACGCTGGGCAGATGGTCTACACGGGCACGTTCAGCACCGATCCGAGTGCGGCGTTCCCCGGCACCGACGAGCTCTCCTCGCAGATCAACGTGCTCTGCTCGCGCATCGGCATTCTGAACCTGGATGCCGCGGGTCAGTACAGCGACGCCCAGATCCAGGGCAGCTACCCCGTCACAGCCAAGCAGTGGAAGTCCGGCCAGCGCTCGTACTACTGCTTCGTCAGCCGCTCATCGGGTGAGCAGATGACCGGGAGCCTGCAGGGGCCGGGGCCGCAGTAGCGCGGGCCCGTACCTGCGTCAGGCGCCGGCGACCTCGGTCGACGAATGCTGCGGGATGCGCGCACCCGCTTGCCGCTCTCGCCGCACGCTCCGCAGGTGCCGCACCGCCACCAGCGTGAGCACGCCGATCGCGATCACCACGAGCGCGATCTGCTCGAGCAGGGCGGCCGGGCCCGTGTGAAGGGCGTTGGCGAGTCCGACCCAGCAGTAGGTGAGGATGGCGCCGGTGCCGAAGCCCAGGGCATCCGGCCGGAGCACGAACCCCACGAGCAGGCCGGCGACGATCACCGCGATCAGCGCCGCCGCGACCAGCCAGGGCGACACCGCGTGGGGCAGATTGTCGGCGAGCTGGAAGAGCGTACCGAGAACGAACGCGGTCACGACGGAGGCGGCGTAGCCGAGCCCGCGGCCCGCGGTCCGACGAGCGCGCGACTGATCGGCTCCGACATCGGAGGGGCGTCGAACAGCGGTCTCGCGGCCGCGCAGCACCGTGAACGTCAGGACGATCAGCGCCACCGCCACCAGCACGCTGACGCCGAGCTGCACCGGGTTCGCCATGAATCCGCCGGCGAGGGTCGACACCGCGAAGATGGCGAGGCCGCCCAGCACGAAGAACGCGCCGGGCACGGCGAGCCAGCCCGCGCGCATCCACGGACGGCTGCCGAAGGCGGCCTCCATCACGGCTATCGGCGATCCGATGCTCCACACCACGTGCAGCGTCAGCACGAACAGCAGCCACGGGCCGGCCGTGCCGAGCCACGGGATGAAGCCGAAGGCGATCAGGTGCGCACCCACGTAGTCCGGGTTGAACAGTGACTGGGTGACGACGCCCTCCTCGATCACCCCGAACGCGAGCGCCAGCATCAGGATGCCCGGCCACCCCGCCCGCGCCCGTCGCGCGAGCTCGCGGATCAGCACCGCCGCCGAGCCGTAGAAGGCGGTGAACAGCAGGAGCGAAGCGACCTGCTGCCCGACCGGCTCGAAGCCGCCGAGATACTGGTCGCCGAGCAGGAACTCGGCGGTGACGCCGGAGGCGACCGCGAGACAGAGAGTGTGCAGCAGCGTTTTCATGCAGCCAGGCTCCCGCGGCTCGGGAGACCGCGCATGGGGCATCCGTCATCGGGGACCCGTGACATTCGTCACGTCGTGCGGGGGCGTTGCCCGGCAAGCGTGTTCTCGTGGCGATCTCCTCCCGAAACACGCAGGCGATCGCGCGCTCACGAGTGCAGGGGCGCGCCGGAGCGGCGCACGGGCGCTGCGTCGTGGCTAGGCTTCGCCTGTGGTGAAGAGCAGGGGCGGCGATGCGAGCCGTGGCGATGGCGTCCGGATCGGCCGCAGGCGGCGGAGCCGGCTCGGGGCGCTCGGCGCGATGACGGCGGTAGCGGCGGCGCTGACGATCTCGCTCGCGGCGTGCAGCCCCGTTTCGGCGCATCCGGCGGCGCACACGAGCCACAAGCACCACTCGAAGGTGCAGCACCTGAACTCGACGCCGACCGAGACACCCGATCCGGCGGACTCCCGGCCGGCCACGCCCGACCCCGCCGATGCCTCCCAGCCCGCGCCGACGCTGACACCGGTACCGGCCGGCACCGTCGTCGCCGAGGGTGACGTCGCATCACCGAAGGGGAGCATCCATTTCCACTACCGGGTCGCTGCGAACGGCGACAACACGTACACCGCGCAGTACTCGAACTTCACGTCGACGGTGCCCGTGCCGGTCTCCGTCACGCTGCTCGACGTTCCCCCGAAGGTCGGCGACGGACTGACCTGGCACGGAGTGGGCGACCACCAGCTCGGCGGGCCGACGACCTCGCCCGCGTCATCCAGCGCGTCCCTCGGGTCGGAGGATGAGCCGTCGTACCTCACCTCGCTCGTCACGTATTCGTCGGCCGCCTCGTTCGACGGCGTTCCGGTCGAGCTCGGACCGAACAAGGTGCTCGCCGTCGACACGGTGCAGTGGAACGTGCCGGTGCGCCAGTCGAACGTGCATCCTGTCGACGGCGGCACCCGCACTTACGCTGCGGGCACTGTCACGGCCACGACGTCCAGCGGCGCCCCGAAGAGCTACCGCATCGCTCCCGGCGACATCACCTCGTTCGTCGCGAAGAGGTTCGGCATCTCGGTGCAGGACCTCATCTGGCTGAACACCAACCTGCAGGTGTTCGGCGACCAGCAGTACCTCTACGCGGGAACGACGCTGAACCTGGACCCGAACAGCATCTGAGCGGATGCCATACTTCAGCGGTCGGTAGACGCCTCCCCGCGCCCGCCCTGCGCCAGGGCGAGCGCTCGCCGAGTGCACCCCAACGACCCTCTCCGCCCGGGTCGGCGGCAGCATTTCGGTGCCCTCGGCGCCGCTGTCGCTGCCGCTGCCGCCGCCGCGACGCTGACGGCGTGGGAAGCGCCGCAGACCACGCGCTCGTCGCGATCGTTCGGCGAAGGCCTAACCGGCGTGCCGCTCGACCCGCGCCTCGAGCCCGCGCTGCACGGACGGCCACTCGGTGTCGAGGATCGAGAACGTGACGGTGTCACGCATGAGTCCCTTGTACACCTGGTAGTTGCGCAGCACGCCGTCCTGCTTGGCACCGAGGCGGGCGATCGCCGCACGCGACTGGTGGTTGTGCCAGTGCGTGTGGAAGTAGACGGCCTTGCAGCCGAGCGTGTCGAACGCGCGGGCGAGCAGCAGCCGCTTCGCGTCGGGGTTCACCCCCGTGCCGTGCTGCGACGCCGACATCCACGTGTACCCGATCTCGACGCGCAGGTTCTCCTGTGAGATATTGCAGTACGTGGTCATGCCGACCAGCGTGCCCGTGTTCAGGTTGCGGATCGCCCATGGCGCCATCGTGCCCTCACGCTGCCAAGCCAGACGTCTCTCGATCTCGGATGCCATGGCATCCGGGGTGGGGACCGTCGTGTACCAGATCTTCCACAGCTCGCCGTCGGCCGCGGCACGGCCGAGCTCGTCGGCGTGGTCGAGTGAGAGCGGCTCGAGCGCGGCAAGGTTTCCGGTGAGGGGCACGGTTTCGGCGAACGACGTCACGCTGAAACGGTAGCGGATGCCGATGCCGGCGTCGGCGCTCGCCGGTGCAAGGCGCCGGCAGGTATGCCGACCGGCGGCCCGCCCTGGCGCCTTACGCGGCGGGCGCGGTCGCCACGGCGGCGCGGATCAGCGACGTGTACACGTGCTGCCACCGAATGTTTGTGAAACCGGCCGCCATCAGCAGCGCGGTCGCGCGTCCCGGCGTGCGCGCCTTGCCACGGCGCGTACCCATGAGCGTGGGGAGCAGGAGCCACGAGAACTGGTCGCACAGCACAAGGGCGCCGCCCGGACGCAGTGCGCGTGCACAGGCCTCCAGCCCGGCACTCTGGTCGATCCAATGGTCGAAGGAGGTGCCACTCACGATCAGGTCGAATCCGTCTGTGTTGGCGTCCGGCGCGCCACCGAACGGGCGGAGTGCGTCATCGAGGCTCTCGGCCGTGGCCTCGGTGAACGATATCCGCGGATCTTCGGTCGACCGCTCCGCGACCTCGATCATCCCGGCCGCCGGGTCGATGCCGACGAAGCGCTCCGCGTGCGGAAGCGAGGCGGCAAGGCTTCTGAGCAGGTAACCGGTGCCACATCCGACGTCGAGCACCGTGCGGGCATCCGGCGCGGAAGCGAACGCGAGAGCGGCGAGGCGGTCGGAGATCTCGTGGTGCACGCGCCCGAGCCAGCCGGAGTCGTAGCCGTGTGACCGCTCGTGGTAGGCATCCAGATCGCGGAACGGTGCGGATGCCTGTGCCCACGCCGACCGGTCGCTCTCACCAGCCTGCATCTCGTGCCCTTCCCGTTCGATGGTCACACCTTACGGCGGCTCGCGTTCGCGTCCCGCCGCACCGAGTGCGCCCCAACGCCGCGTCAGAACGCGTCGGACTCCAGTGGCTCCTCGGGCACCAGCTGGAACACCCCATCGAGCACCTCACCCGGACGGAACGGGTAGCGCTCGATCTCGGCCTGGTCGCTGATGCCGGTGAGCACGAGCACGGTGTGCAGGCCCGCCTCGATGCCGGCGATGATGTCGGTGTCCATGCGGTCGCCGATCATGCCCGTGTTCTCCGAGTGTGCACCGATCTTGTTCATGGCCGAGCGGAACATCATCGGGTTCGGCTTGCCGACCACGTACGGCTCACGGCCGGTCGCCTTCGTGATGAGAGCGGCGATGGCACCGGTGGCAGGGAGCGGACCGTCGGCGCTCGGGCCGGTGGCATCCGGGTTCGTGACGATGAAGCGCGCGCCCTTGACGATGAGCCGGATCGCCTTGGTGATCGCCTCGAAGGAGTAGTTGCGGGTCTCGCCGACCACCACGTAGTCGGGATCCGTCTCGGTGAGGATGAACCCCGCCTCGTGCAGGGCGGTGGTGATGCCCGCCTCGCCGATGACGAACGCGCTGCCGCCGGGCATCTGCGACTTGCAGAACGCGGCGGTGGCGAGTGCGGATGTCCAGATCGACTCCTCGGGAACGTCGAGCCCCGAGGCGCGCAGCCGAGCGGCGAGGTCGCGCGGGGTGAAGATCGAGTTGTTCGTGAGCACCAAGAACGGGGTACCGGAGTCGCGCCACCGGTCGATGAGTTCCGCGGCACCCGGGAGCGCCTGGTTCTCGTGCACGAGCACGCCGTCCATGTCGGTGAGCCAGCACTCGACCTCGTCGCGCTTCGCCATAGTCGTCCTTCCTCGGGTGCTTCCAGGGTATCGGCGCGAGCCACGTGAATTCTGTGCTCCTACGCGGTGCGCGCTGTGAGCACGCCACGCGTACCCGCGTGCCGGAAATCGGAGGTCCTGTGCGGCACGCCGCGCCGCCCGCCGCGACACGCGGGCGCTCTCCCGAGACTCTGATTTCCGACACGCACGGCGGATGTCCGGCGCGCGCTCCGTGGATGCCCGGCCGCCGCCCGAGTACCCACTCTCTAGGCTTGCCGACGTGCAGAATCACGATCGCCCGCATTCCGGGCAGGACGCGCGGAGCGGCCCCCTGCTGTCCACTCCCGACGGCGAGCGTGCGGACGCCTCCGCGCCAGCGACGGTCGAGCAGTCCACGCACGGCGTGGGCCCGTGGCCCGGCGGAGCGGAGGAGTGGCCCGACGACGAGCGCTTCGACCCCGAGCTGCTCGCGCACGGCGATACCCGCAACGTGCTCGACAGGTACCGCTATTGGAAGCTCGAGGCGATCGTGGCGGAGTTGGATGCCCACAGGCATCCGTTCCATGTCGCCATCGAGAACTGGCAGCACGACATGAACATCGGCTCGATCGTGCGCAGCGCCAACGCGTTCCTCGCACACACCGTCCACATCGTAGGACGGCGGCGCTGGAACAAGCGCGGCGCCATGGTCACCGACCGCTACCAGCACGTGGTGCACCACGACACGATCGCGGATCTGGTGGCCTGGGCGAAGGACGAGCGGATGCCCATCATCGCCGTCGACAACGTGCCGGGCAGCGTGCTGATCGAGAGGTTCGCACTGCCGGAGCGCTGTGTGCTGCTGTTCGGGCAAGAGGGCCCGGGCATCTCGCCGGAAGCGATCGAGGCGGCGGATGCCATCGTCGAGATCGCGCAGTTCGGCTCCACTCGGTCGATCAACGCGTCGGCTGCTGCCGCGATCGCGATGCACACCTGGGTGACGCAGCATGCGGAGCTGCCCGGGAAGTGACGCGGGGTTCCCGAGGCGGTGCTCAAGGACTGATGGTGCACCTCGGCGGTATGCGAAGAGCGAGCTGACTACGCAATGTCCGAGTAAGGATGCCGGCTCTACGCAATGCCGAGTAAGGATGCCGGCCCTACGCGGTGCCCGGCGCATCCGGCCCGCGTCGAGTTCCACCGGGCCCGCCGGCCGGTGTGATGAACCCGCTCTCGTAGGCGGCGATCACCGCCTGAAGACGGTCGCGCAGGCCCAGCTTGCCGAGTATCGACGCGATGTGGGTCTTCACGGTGGCGGGACTGAGGAAGAGGTCACTGGCGATCTCCGCATTCGTGAACCCGCGCGCGAGCGCACGAAGCACCTCCTTCTCCCGCTCGGACAAGCGATCGAAGCCCGCTGCATCCCCGGCGTCTTGGTCGAATTCCCGCCGCGTGAAGTCGTCGACGATGCGGGCAAGCACGGCCGGTGCCAGCACCGTGTCGCCTCGAGCCGCTGCGCGCACGCCGCGGACGAGCTCGGCGGGAGGAGCGTCTTTGAGCAGGTAGCCGCTCGCCCCGTCGCGGAGCGCTCGCGCCACGTAGTCGTCGACGTCGTAGGTCGTGAGCAGGAGCACTCTCGTGTTCGTCGAGCGCGCCAGGATCAGGCGAGCGGCGTCGAGGCCGCTGAGTTCAGGCATCCGGATGTCGAGCAGCGCGATGTCGGGATCGTGCTGCTGCACGAGTTCCACCGCCTCGACGCCGTCGGATGCCTCGCCCACGACCTCGAGATCGTCCTGCTGTTCGAGAATGATGCGGATACCGCTGCGGACGAGCGACTGGTCGTCGGCGATCACGATGCGGGTCACGGCGTCGGCCCCGCCGAGGTCGCTTGAGTGTGGGCATCGAGCCGGAGGCTTCCGTCCCCCTGGATGTCTCGGTCGCCCTGGAACTTTCCGTCGCCCTGGGTGTTTCCGTCGCCCTGGGTGTTTCTGCCGGCCCGGCCGTTCCGGCGCGGCCGCGGGCCCTCACCGGCCCGCGTGTTCTCGTTGGGCCGCGCGTGCTCGTCATCAAGAGGGAAGCGCGCGTGAACAACCCACTCCGTCTCACCGCGGTCCACCCCGAGACTGCCGCCATACGCAGACGCGCGCTCGCGCATGCCGGCGAGTCCGTGACCGGGCGGCTCGCGTCTCCGCGCACCATCCCCTGACTCCTCAGTCCCGCTGGCCGTGCGGCTCGGGGTATCGCACAACTGATTGACGACGACGACGTCGATCGCATCGGCGTCGAATCGCAGCCGAACACGCGCTGCCCCGCCGGGAGCATGCCGTCGCGCATTCGTCAGCGCCTCTTGCACGATGCGGAAGATCGCCGTCGAGAACGCGGGCTCGATCGCAGGAGCGCTGCCGGTGGCGTCCAATGCGGCTCCGGATTCCAGCACCAGAGCAGGAATGCGCTCCAACCCGACCGTGGGCGGGCGATGCGAGAGTGCGGACCGCACCTCATCGAGGCCATCATGTGCTGCTACTCGCACGCGCTCGATCGGCGCTCCGGCCGGGTGGCCGGGCTCGAGAAGCTCTCCCGCGGCGCCCGCCTGCACCGCGATGCTGCTCAGCGTGTGCCCGAGCACGTCGTGCAGATCACGGGCGAGCCGAGCCCGTTCCGCTTCGGCGGCGAGGTTCGCAGCCTCCGCTCGGGATGCTGCCAGCTGCTCGGTCAGTTCGCGCAGCTGCCGGGTCTGGCGCCGCGAGCGCGCTAGCAGCCATCCGGCGAGCGCCGGGGCTCCGGTGAGGATCAGCGGCGTGAGCAGCACCTCGACGGCGGAGTCGCTGGTGCGCACCTGGATCACGTATTCCGCGGTGAGCAGCACACCCAGGCAGACCCACATGCGCATTCCGCGCAAGTGGTCCGTCACCGAGAACGCGACCAGGAGCGCGGCGGCGAATGCCCAGAGTGGGGTCTCGGCGCCAGGAAGGAACGCGAGCGCGACGATCCCCGCAGACGCCGTGAAGGCCATGATCGCGGTCGCGCGCGTGCGCAGGACGACCGAGGCCGCCACGATCATCGACACCGTCTCGGCAGCCGGATGGAGAGCGCCCGTGTCGAGCAGGGTGGTCGTGAGGGCGGCGAGCACCAGCACCGTCGCCATCAGCAGATCCGGCCACGGCACTCCCCACACCCTGCGCCACGCGCGCTGCATGGGGTCAGCCTAGGGCGAATCGCGGGCTGTGCCATCGGCCGTTCGGGCGATGCGGGAGCCTTCGGGATCACCCGGATGGCCGCGCTTCTCGCTCTCATGGGCGAGGTCGGCGCTCCTGCGTCCCTTCTACCGTGGCGACATCCGGGCAACAGTCCGGCGGGATCCGGGCAGCGCCCCGTCGATGGTTCGCCGGTGAAGCCCGGCGAGAAGGGAACGGTCATGTCTGACGAACCTGTGCGCGATCACCCGCGCACTCTGCTGCTGTGTCTTTGTCTGGTCGGCGCTCCGCTGGCGGAGGTGATCGAGCAGCTGCTGTCACCGTTGACGGGAGGAAGCACGGCGGACGATTTCGCGGCCGTCTCGGGCGCGCCGGAGCGATTCGCCGCCTCCATCGCAGTCGGCATGATCGGCACCGCGCTTCTGCTTCCGGCACTGCTCGGACTGGCGCGCCGTGCAAGCGACCGGTCGCCGACGCTCGGCCTGTCGGCCGCGATCGTCGCCGGCGTCTCGGTGCTCGGCTTCGCCGGCGTGCGAATGTCTCAGGTGTTCGAGCTGCAACTGGCCACCGGCGGACTGGAGCAAGCGGATGCCGCGCGCGAGTTCGACGCGGCCGTCGGCTCGCCGCTCGGAACCGTCGTGCTTGTCGCGTTTCTGGGCGGGACGGTCGTGGGCGTTCTTCTCCTCACGATCGCGCTGTGGCGTTCCCGCCGCGCTCCCATCGGAGCCCTCGTGCTGCTGGTGCTGTTCCCCTTCATCGATTTCGCGATGCCGACCGGGATCGGAACCGCGGCCTCGCACCTGGTGCTGCTGGCATCCTTCACCTGGATCTGCGTGGCGTTGCTGAGGTCGGCTCCGGTCAGACGGGCGTCCAGGGGCGGCCGAGTCCGAGATGCTGCCGAGGGCGCGGACGCGAGAGCAGAGAAGGGCACGGGTGCGCAGACGGGCACGTCGATGGAGGCGCACTGAACTGCCGCACATACGACCGGATCCGCGGAGCCGGTGCCGCGGCAGCCGTTGTCCGCCGGCGCCTCGTGTGCCCGCGGCAACCGGCGCAGCGGGGTGACGTGCGCGAGGCCGGGTGCACCGGGAACTCAGGCGTTTCGAGTCGGAAGCCCGGGCCGCGTTGCGCGGCGCGATCAGACCGCCTTGGCCGCGAGCTCAGGCGGTCTGAGCCGCGAGCCAGTCGTCGAACGTCAGGGAGTCGAGGCGGGCATCCGGTCCAGGAAGGATCGCACCGTTGCGTATCCCTTTGCCGAAGGCACCGGGCATCGTCAGGCCGAACACGTGACGCTTGTCGCCGCGAGCGGCCAGATACGCCTTCACCATGCGGGTCATCTGCTCTTCGTGCGGTCCCGCGAGGTCGTGATCGAGCCCGCGCGGCTCGCCGGCGGCGATCTCTGCGAGCGCCGCACCGACGGCGGCGGCCGCGACGGGCTGGCATCTCATCACCGGCGAGAGCTGCAGACCGGCGACGCGCAGCATGGTCGCCATCTGCTGCGCGAACTCGTGGAACTGCGTCGCCCGCAGAATGCTCCAGCCTCCTGCCAGTGCCATCAGGACCCGTTCCTGAGCGGCTTTGCCCGCGTAATAGCCCGCGTCGATCGTCGCGGCACCCACGATCGACAGCGCCACGTGGTGACCGATGCCGGCACGATTCTCAGCCGCGAGCAGGTTGCGAGTGGCGTTTCCGAAGAACCGCACCGCGGCCTTGCGCGATTGGGTGCCGGTGGAAGTGACGTCGATCACGGCATCCACGCCCTGAAGCGCGGCATCGAGTCCCGCACCGGTGAGCACGTCGACGCCAGTAGACCGCGCCAGCACGATCGCCTCGTGCCCGTTCTCTCGCACGGCCGCCACCGTGTGGGTGCCGACCACGCCGGTTCCGCCGGCGACCGCGATCTTCATCTGTGCTGCCTCCTGAGAAGAGAGTGCTCACGCGGGCCCGTAGGCGTCGACGATCGCTTGGATGCCGTCGGTGTCGAGCGTGAAGACCTGCTCGCCATCGCCCGGGCCCGGCACTGACACCATCATGACGCGCGGCGCCCCGGATGCGGGCAGATCGATCACGGCGAACCCCGAGCCAACGTGCGCCCGCTCGACGCCCGACGGGGCCGCGACGTCGGAGGTGTTCGTCACCCCGGGCGCGACGACGATCGGGATGCCTCGCTCCGATGTCGTGAGGCCGTGATGGTAATGGCCGCTGAGCACGAGCCGTACATCGCTGCCGTCGAGCACGCCGAGGAGGGCGTGCGGATCCGCGAGCTCCAGCCGCGAGAGCAGCGGCGTCACGGCAGGGGTCGGCGGGTGATGCACGACCACGACGGTGCCGAGGTCGACCGGTTGCGCGAGCACGTCGGACAGCCAGGCGAGCTGGGCGGCATCCACTGACCCGTACGCTGCGCCGGGCACACTCGAGTCGAGGGTGACGATGCGGTGGCGGCCGCGGGTGACGACGCGCGTGAGGTCACCGAGCTCGGCAGTGAAGGCATCCCGCACGTCGTGGTTGCCCATGGCGTAGACGACGTCGGCTCCTCGAGCGGATGCCCACGGCTCGATGCGCTCGCGCAGTGCACGATACGAGGCGGTGCTGCCGTCTTCGCTGAGGTCGCCGGAGAGCACGACGACGTCGACGCCCTCGAGATCGCCCGCCTTGGCCAGGACTCGCTCCAGCGCAGCCGTCGTGTCGACGACGCCGTAGTGCAGCGTGCCGTCGCCGAAGAGATGAGTATCGCTGATGTGGAGGATGCGCAGATCCGCGCCCGTTCTGGATGCCGTCACACCGTCACGCTATCCGCGCCCGCCGACACGGGGTGGTCGCCACCCGCGACCCCGCACGTTCCGGTTCAAGTCGCACAAACTGGGCTCCGACGACACGAAGAGGCCCACTTCTCGCGCCTGGAAGGGCGGGAAGTCATTCCGACGCGTTCAGGCGTCGTCACTGTGCGGACGGTGGATCGGACCGGGCCCCAGAACCGCGGTCATCGTCGTGAGCGGTCCGGCGAGCGCGCCGCCGTCGACCGGCAGGGTGACTCCGGTGATCCAGGAAGCGTCGTCGGAGGCCAGGAACGCGATGGCGGCGGCGATGTCGGCCGGTTCGCCGACGCGACGCAGCGGATAGAGCGGGGCGAGGGCATCCGGGCCGTCCTGATCGTCCCACACCCGCGTGCGCACGGTGCCGGGCGAGACGACGTTGATTCGCACCCCGGAGGGCCCGTACTCGACGGCGAGGTTCTTCGCGAGCAGCGTGAGCCCTGCCTTGGCGGCGGCGTAGGCGGGTTCGCCGAACGCCGCGATGCCGTTCACGGATCCGACCATGACGATCGACCCGTGGTGCGTCAGCAGCGACTCGCGGCACGCGCGGATGAGTCGCATGGGGCCGTGCAGGTTGAGGCTGACGGTTTCGTTCCAGTGCTCTTCGTCGAGCCCGTCGGCCACGTAGACGTCGCCGCCGGCGACCGAGGCGAGCACGTCGACACGACCGAACCGTTCGAGCACGCCGGCGACCGCTGCGTCGACCGACACCGGGTCGAGCAGATCGCAGGCGAATACGGCGGCGCGCGCGGCGGCATCCGGTTGTCCTACAGCGAGTTCGTCGAGCCGAGCGGATGCCGTCTGCGGCTCCCTGTCGACGATTGCGACGCTCGCGCCCTCCGCGAGCAGCCGCTGCACGGTGGCCCATCCGATCCCGTTGGCGCCGCCGCTCACCACGGCGACCTTGTCGCTGAACCTCATCGCGTCACGCTACCGCCGCGCCAGGCCGCCGTCGAGACCCGTACCTCCGGCCGCCCCGGCCGCCGTCGGGACCCGTACCTCCCGCCGCCCGTCCTCCCGCGAGACATACCGATTCGGCTGAGACATACCTCTTCGCGGCCTGTCTCAGCCGAATCGGTATGTCTCAGCGACGGCCGGGGTGCGACGGGCGGGGTGCGGCGGGCGGGTGCGGCGGGGTGCCGCGGGACGCCAGCGGCCGCGCGTCAGCCGATCAGGCTCGGTTGCAGGTCGCGCAGGGTGCGGTGATGCGTCATGCGCACCACACCGACGGCCGTGAGCACGAGCGCGATCGCGAGCCAGACGACGAGGAAGAGTGCGTCCCCGTGCACGAACGACACGTTGCCTCCATACATCGTCTGTCGTATTCCGTCCACGGCATATGACATCGGCAGCCAGTGGTGCAGCCACGCGAGCGGCGCCGGCAGAGTCTGCCAGGGGAACGTTCCCCCAGCGGTCACGAGCTGCAACACCATCAGGACCAGCCCGAGGAACTGGCCTACGCTGCCGAGCCACACGTTGAGCGCCAGGATGATCGCCGCGAACGTCACCGAGGCGAGCGCCATGAGACCGAACGTCGTCCACGGGTTCGTCACATTGAAATGCAGGCCGGCGAAGACGACGACGTAGAGGCCGACCATTTGCACCACGCCGAGCACCGCCGGCGTGAGCCAGCCGGCGAGCGTGATGCGCAGCGGAGAGCGCAGTGCCGTGATCGCGCGGCGTGACACCGGCTTCACGATGAGGAACAGCGCGTAGATGCCGATCCAGGCCGCCAGCGCGATGAAGAACGGGGCGAGGCCGGCGCCGTACGTCCCGGCGTTCGTGACCTTGGAGTTGTCGAGCTTCACCGGGTCGGCGATCGTCTTCGCCTGGGCGGCACGCTGCTTCGCGGTCGTCGCCGGAATCTGCTTCACGCCGTCGTCGAGGCCCGACTTGAGCTGGGAGGTGCCGTTCGCGAGCGTCTGGAGTCCGTCATCCAGCGCCGCGGCTCCGCTGGCCGCCTGGGATGCCCCGTCGGCGAGCGTGGACGCCCCCGACGCCGCCTGCTGGATGCCGCTCGTCAGCGCGGGCGCGGATGCCGCGAGTTGCTTCGCTCCCGCCGCCACCTGCTGCGAGCCGCTCGCGAGCTGATCGATCTGCCCGACTGCGCTCTGAACCTGCGTGTTGCCGTCGGTCACCTTGGTGCCGAGCGTGTCGAGCCGGGCGATCACCTGATCGATCTGGTCTTGCGGGATGCCCTGCTGCTGCAGGTAGCCGATGATGTCTGCACGAACGGTGGGGACGGCATCCGCCGCCGTCTGCGACACGGTGCCGACCTGATCGGCGTACCCGGAGATGGTGGCGTCGCCATCCGCCACCTGCTGAGCCCCGTCGGCGAGCTGGGTAGCCTGCGCGGGCAGCGACGCCGTCTGCGAGGCGAGCGTGTTCAGCCCGTCGCGCAGCGTCGCGGACCCGGAGGCGAGTTGCGAGGTGCCGTCGGCAAGTGAGGCCGCTCCGGTCTGCGCGCTCTGCGCACCGTCGGCGAGGCGGCCTGCGGCATCCGCGGCGGTGGAGAGGCTCGAGCGGATGTCCGACAGCGCCAGCAAGAATCGGCTCGCCGCCTCTCGGTTCACCTCTTGCACGATGGATGCCTTGATCGTCTGCGCGGCCTGCTTGCCGATCGTGGAGGCGAGATAGCTGTTCGCGTCGCTCGTGGTCAGGGTGACCACGGCGCGCTGCGGAGACGTCGTGGCTGCGCTCACCAAGCTCTGCGAGAAGTCCGCCGGCAATGTGATGGCGAAGTCGAACTCCTGGTCGTCGAGCCCGCGCTGCGCGTGCTTCGCCGAGACGATCTGCCAGCCGAACGAGCTGTCCTTCACGAGCGTGCGCGCGACCTCGTCGCCGTAGTTGACGGTCTTGCCGTCGATGGTCGTGCCGTTGTCTGCCACGACGATCGCGGCCGGCACCTGGTCGAGCTTGCCGTACGGGTCGCGGTTGGCCCACAGATAGAGCGCGCCGTAGAGGATCGGCACGCACATCAGGGCGACCAGCGCGATCGTCGCCATGCGACTGGAAGTGAGGCGGCGGAGCTCCGCCGCGATCATCGGGAGGACTTTCATTCGTCGCTCGATTCGTCGTGGCGGTTCTCGTCACGGTCCGTGTCGGTGGCGGCCGGGTCGATCGCGACCGGCCGGGTGATGGTGTCGGGGAGGTCGGTGAAGACATCCGGTTCCAGGAGCGGAGCGTCGGAGTCGTCGCGGCCGGGGTCGTCGTCGGGTTCGGGATCGGGTGTGGCCCACGGCGTCTCGAGCCGGGCGACCAACGAGCTGGCGGCGATGGCGGCGGCGGACGCGTCCCCGGCGATCACGAGCACGGCGTAGCCGCGGGAGGCGACCTCGAGCGCCAGGTGCCACCACGTGTTGGGGTCACCGCCGTGCCGGTCGGGCGAGGTGAGCACGATTCCGTGCACGCCCTCGCGCAGGAGCGCGAGCTCCACGAGCAGGCGAAGGCGCACGCGCGGCGCGACCTGGCCGATGGCATCCTTGGCGTGCGCGCGCAGCCCGAGCGAGTCGAGCCTGCGCGACACCGCGACCGGTCCGGACGGCAGACCGGCGAACATGAGCTCCTCCGCGGTGACACCGGCCACGGTCACGTTCGGTGCAGGATCGCTCACCTCGGGGGCGTCGATCAGGGCGATCTGGCGCCGGATCGCGGCCGCGTCGGGCACGCCGTCGATGGTGATCGTGCCGGTGGCCGGTTTCATGCGTCCGGCTGCGAGCAGGCCGAGCACGGTGGGCCGCTGCTCCGTCTCCGCGCGAGCGAGCACCGCCTCGCCCGTGCCGTACGTGAGCGAGACCGCGCCGATCGCGGGCTGCTTCGACACGTCGGTCAGCGTGATCCTCATGCGTTCTCCCGAGTGATGTCACGGACGGCGTCTTCGGCGGGGGCGCCCGGGGGAGTGCTGCCGATGGTCGCTCCGCGTGTCGTGCGCCCCGTCGAGTCGTCGGGTGCGTCGGCGGCTCCGGATGCCGGCACTCCGCCTCGTGCGGGCTGGAAGGCGAGTTCGGGCGCGTGCGACACCACGTCGTCGGCATCGAGCCAGCCGAGGCCGGCCATGCTCAGTGCCGTCAGCATGACGAGCCGATGGCCGGCGCGGGCGGAGAGCCCGTCATGCGTCGCCTCGGTGAGCACGTCGATCGCGGAACGCTCGATGAGACGGGCAAGCACGTCGGGCCGGATGTCGCGGCGCAGTTGCCCCGCCTTCACGCCGCGGCGTACGGTGTCGCGCAGCTTGGCGCGCGCCGGTTCGAGCGAGTGCGACACCATGTCGATGTGCGGGCCGCGTAGCGCGAACTCGGCGGTGACGCGGGCGTGCTGCACCTCACGCCAGAGGGTGGCGCCGTAGAGCGCGATCTCGATGCGGGCATCCTGATGCGAGATCGGCAGAATGGATGCCGCCATGCGCGCCGCCCCACGCGTGAGCACCTCGCGCACGAGGTCATCGCGCGTGGCGAAGTGTCCGTAGACCGCCCGCCGGCTGAGACCCGCCTCGGCCGCGATCGACTCGAGCGACGCGTCGACGTCGTCGTTCAGCAGCCGCACCGCCGCCTCGAGCAGCGCGGCACGGTTCTCCGCGGCATCGCGCCGAGGCGCGCGGGCGCGTGGTAGGTCGGTGGTCATGACTCCAGTGTACAAACTTGCACAGTAACGTGCACATTATGAGGACGACGTCGCGGCGAACGATGAGCTCGCCCGTCGCTAGCCGCGCCGCGCTTCGCTTCGCCACGCCTCGCCACGGTCGCTGAGACATACCGATTCGGCTGAAACATGCGGTTTCGCGGTATGTCTCGGCCGAATCGGTATGTTTCAGCGCGACGGGCGGGATCAGGGAGCCAGCTGCCGACGCGCGATGGCCACCAGGTCGGCGGCGGCGGGATGCAGGGCCGCGGCATCCGTCCACACCGCATGCAGCGTGCGCACCAGGTCGAGACCGGCGATCGGCACGGCGACGAGCTCGCCGCTGCGCACTGCAGGGGCCACGGCCAACTCGCTGATCACCGCCGGACCGGCGCCGCTTGCGACCGCGATGCGCACGGCCGCGTTGCTGGAGAGCTCGATCGCGGGCGCGTCGCGGTCGTACCCGGACAATGCCTCGTCGAGCGTCGTGCGCGTACCGGAGCCGGGCTCGCGAACGACGAGGGATGTCGACGCGAGCTCCGATGGTCCGAGCGGACGCTTGCGCCTGGCCCACGGATGCGACGGTGCGACCACCACGATCAGTCTGTCGTGTGCGACCGACATGCGCCGCAGGCGGGATGGCACACGCGGCGACTCGACGAATCCGACGTCAGCGCGCCCCGAGCCGACCAGGTCGAATACTTCGCGTGAGTTGTGGACGAGCAGCCCCACGTCGAGGTCGGGGCGCTCACGGCGCAGCCGGGTGAGCCAGACCGGGATCAGGTGCTCGGCCACCGTCAAGCTCGCGGCCACCGTGAGGTGCGAGTTCTGGTCGCGGCGCAGAGCCTCGACCGCTGTCCGCAGCTCGGCGGCGGCATCCAGCACCGCGCTCGCCCAGTCGACGACGACATCGCCGTCGGAGGTGAGCGTCGAACCACGCGGGGAGCGTTCGAGCACACGGATGCCGAGGTTCTTCTCCCAGGTCGCGATGGCACGGGATGCGTTGGGTTGCGCCATTCCGATCGCGCGCGCGCCTGCGCTCAGGCTCCCGTGCTCGGAGATCGCGACGAGGAGTTCGAGAACTGAGAGGTCGGGCCAGCGCTCGCCACGTGTTCCGCCGAGGTCATTCGCTGCCATATCACAATGATATGCCGTCATGCGAAACCGGTGTCTACCGCGGGCGTGGCGCTGCGACGACGGTGGAAGGGTGAGCAGAACCGCACCGATCACCGTGATCTCGTCCGACGCCGCGGGGGCCCCTCGGCACAGTCCGCTGTCGGAGTCCGCCGCGGAGACGCCAGCCGGTCCGCGAGCCGACTCGCGAGCCGGGGCGGCGCCCGTGCCGGCACCGGTATCCGGTGCGGCTCGTGGCGTGGCTGCCCGTGCGTGGCTGCATTCCGCGCCCCGCTCGTTGTGGCACGGAACGCTCCGGGCGGCACCCGGCCTCGCACTGTGCGCGGTGGCGGTCGCGATCGCGTTGGTCGTGGCATCCATCGTTCCGGTGTTGAGCGCCACCCTGGTCGCGATCGTGCTCGGCGTTCTCGTGCGCAACACGATGCCGGTGCCCAGCGTGCTCGAGGCGGGGCTTTCGTTCGCCGCGAAGAAGCTGCTGCGGCTGGGCATCATCCTGCTCGGGCTGCAGCTGGTGGTGGGTGACGTGATCGGGCTCGGGTGGGGCGTCATCCTGCTGGCGGTCGCCGTTGTCGGGGTCGGGTTCAGCGGCACGCTGCTCGTCGGAAAGTGGCTCGGCGTGCCCTACACGCAGCGCGTGCTCATCGCCGGCGGGTCCTCGATCTGCGGGGCTGCCGCCGTGGCCGCCGTGGACGGCGTGATCCAGACCGACAAGGACGAAGGGGTCGTCACCGCGGTCGCGCTCGTGACGGTGTTCGGCTCGGTGATGCTGTTCGTGGTCCCGTTCGGATCGGCGCTTCTCGGCCTGACCAACCACCAGGCAGGGCTGTGGGCGGGCGCGTCGACGCACGAGGTCGCGCAGGTGGTGGCGCTCGGCGGCATCCTGGGCGGCGGCGCGCTCGCTGTCGCAGTCATCGTCAAGCTCGCTCGGGTGCTGTTGCTCGCGCCCATGATGGCGGTCATCGGCGTCGTGCACCGCCGCCGCGCCGGTGTGGATGCCTCCGGCAAGCGGCCGCCGATCGTCCCGCTCTTCGTGCTCCTCTTCGTCGTCATGGTCGCGCTGCGGTCGCTCGGCGTCGTGCCGGCCGGCGTGCTCGAGGTGGCGAAGCCGGTGCAGGGCGCTCTTCTCGCGGCGGCGATGTTCGCGCTGGGGGCGGGAGTGGACATCCGCAAGCTGATCAAGGTCGGCGGGCGACCGCTGTTGCTCGCGTTCGCCGCGACGGTGATCGTCGCGGTCGTGGGCGTCGTCGGGGTGCTGCTGCTCGGGTAGGGTCGGGGGCCCGGGCCGCCGCGCACTGCTCTCTTCCTCCTTTCTCCTCTTCTTCTTCTTCTTCCTCTTGGGCGCGGGGACGGCGGCGCCGCGGCGGGGACGCCCGGGGACCGGGGGCGTCGGGGCGAGGGGGCGCGGGGACCGGGGCGCCGGGTGTGCCGGGATTACCCCGGGACGGCGCGTCCGGGCAGGGGAAGCGCGCGCCCGGGCACGGGAACGGGGCGAACTCTGTGCGGGCATCCGGCGCACGTACCGCAGGTCTCCAGGTTGCGCCGTGCCGCCTGGCTAGCATGGCCATATGACCGCCGACGACCCGGCTGCGCAGCCGGAAGACCAGCCCGTGATCCGCCTCGCCGCCGAGCGCGATGTGGTCGTCGAGTTGCTGGATGCCGGCGGCGAGCCCGCGGTGCTGCGCCTGGTGGTGGCGAGGCATCCGCGGTCCGCCCTCGCTTGGGCGAAGCTCGCCGAGGCGGTCTTCGACCGGGATGCCCCGCTCGAGTCGTACGCCTACGCCCACGTCGGTTACCGGCGCGGCACCGAGGCACTGGCAGACGCCATCGACGTGGAGACGGCTGCCGGCGGCATCCCGTCGGCTCCCTGGTCGCACGAACCGAACCGCGGGTACCTGCGGTCGATCTACGCCCTAGCACGTGCAGCGGATGCCCTGGGCGAGGCAGACGAGGCCGCTCGCTTCATGGAGATCCTGAAGCGGCTCGATCCGACGGCGGCCACCGAGATCGAGGCGGCTCGCACGGCGCCGATCCCGGTGCAGAACCCTGCGCCGCCGACCGAGTCGATCGTGATTCGTGGCGAGGACTAACGCGGCCGATCCATTCGAGGCTGGCGCTCGCTCCGGTTAAAGTCGCAAATCTTGGACGCCCGCCGTCGCGTAAGCCGCAATTTTCGCGACTTCAGTGGAAGCTCTCTTCGTGAGGTGAGCGGAAGCATTTTCGCGACGTGAACCGAAGCTCTTCTGCGACTCGAACCGAAGCTGACCCTGCGACTTGAACAGCGTGGCTGCGTTCGAAAGTAGGCGGCAGAGGCTCCGCGATCCGACGAGGAGTTCGACCGCCTGAACCAGCACCGATGGCCCCAGTTCGGGGGTGCAATGCGGCCTGCGGCGTCATGATTCGGCGCGAATGGCATCTCTTCAAGTAGATGCGCAATGAAGCGTCCTCAACCCGAATGAACAGGCGACGCTCTTCGCGTATCGCGCTCAATGACACGACCCGACGTGTCAGGCGCCATCGCTCCGGTGAGCCTGCCGCCTGCGGCAGCGCACGAACCAGGGTGATTCGTCTGGCAAATGTGCCGGGGCTGTACCCGACGGCCCCGGCACTCGAACCTCGGTCTCACCGCGGTTCCGGATGCGCCGCATGGTCACCCCCACCGTGCGGCGCATCCTTCTTTCCGCCGGTCGACTTCATTCCGGCCTCGGCGAAGTCGATGCAGGGAGAGGCCGTGGACCGGCCCGACTGCGGCGCGCCGGGTTGGGCCCACGTCGCGTGAGGGACCCGCGCTCGGCGGAGCCGAGTGTGGGAGAGCGTCGGGGTGGACCGGCGCGCTTGCGCGATGCCCGAGCGTCCTGTGGTCCCGGTAGGCTGGGCACGCTGTTTTCTCGTCAGCGTGACACGCGTGGCGAGGCGGCGGCGTGGACGTCGCCGGACGTGACGGCGCACCGGCCCGACTGCGGCGCGCCGGGCGGGGACCGGCGCGCACAACAAGCACAGGAGCGTGAATGCCCGCATCAGTGATCGTCGGTGCCCAGTGGGGCGACGAGGGTAAAGGCAAGGCCACCGACCTTCTGGGCGGTCGCATCGATTACGTCGTGAAGTTCAACGGCGGCAACAACGCCGGGCACACGGTGGTGGTCGGCGACGAGAAGTACGCGCTGCACCTGCTGCCGTCGGGCATCCTTACCGAGGGCGTCACGCCGGTGATCGGCAATGGCGTGGTGGTCGACCTCGAGGTGCTGTGTGAGGAGCTCGACGGCCTGATCGAGCGCGGTGTGGATGTCTCGCGCCTCGTGATCTCGTCGAACGCCCACATCATCACGCAGTACCACCGCACGATGGACAAGGTGACCGAGCGCTTCCTCGGCAAGCGCCAGATCGGCACGACCGGGCGCGGCATCGGGCCGACGTATGCCGACAAGATCAATCGGGTGGGCATCCGCGTGCAGGATCTGTTCGACGAGGGCATCCTGCGCCAGAAGGTCGAGGGTGCGCTCGAGCAGAAGAATCACCTGCTGCTCAAGGTCTACAACCGGCGTGCCATCGAGGTGGACGAGGTCGTCGACGACCTGCTGTCGTACGCCGAACGCGTGCGGCCCATGGTGGCCGACACGTCGCTGCTGCTGAACCGTGCGCTCGACGAGGGCAAGCAGGTGCTGTTCGAGGCCGGGCAGGCCACGATGCTGGATGTCGACCACGGCACGTATCCGTTCGTCACGTCCTCGTCGTCCACGGCGGGCGGCGCCGCCACGGGGTCGGGCGTCGGACCGAACCGCATCGACCGCGTGATCGCGATCGTCAAGGCGTACACGACGCGGGTGGGCGCGGGTCCGTTCCCGACGGAGCTGCACGACGAGCAGGGCGAGTGGCTGCGGCAGCGCGGCGCGGAGTTCGGCACGACGACGGGTCGCCCGCGTCGCACCGGGTGGTTCGACGCGCCTGTCGCGCGCTACGCGACGCGCATCAACGGCGTGACGGACTTCGTGCTGACCAAGCTCGACACGCTCACCGGCCTGGAGCGCATCCCGGTATGCGTCGCGTACGACGTGGACGGTGTGCGTCACGACGAGGTGCCGTCGTCGCAGTCGGACTTCCATCACGCGGTGCCGATCTACGAGGAGTTCCCGGGCTGGAACGAGGACATCCAGGGCGCTCGTTCGTTCGAGGACCTGCCTGAGAACGCGCAGCAGTATGTGCTGGCGCTCGAGCGGATGTCCGGGGCCCGGTACTCGGCGATCGGCGTCGGCCCGGCGCGCGACGCGATCGTCGTGCGTCACGACCTGCTGGAGGAGTAGGGGCAGAAGTCCCTGCTGCTCCCTGAGCAAGCGCTCTGCTGCTGCCTCCTGGGCAAGCGCCGTGCTGCTCCCTGAGCGAGCGCAGCGAGTCGAAGGGCAGGACTTTCGCGTCAGGCTATTTCGGCTCACACCTCGGATATGTCGATCTGCCCGATGCGTCCTGAATTACGGCACGCGGCCCGACCTCGGCGGCCCGACCTCGTCGGCGCGCCGCAGCAGGTCGGCGCACTCGGCGGCGGAAGGGGCGGTTGACGCAGCGCGCAGAAAGGCGGCTCGGGCGGCATCCCGGTCGCCGCTCTGTTCGAGCAGTTCCCCTCGCACGGCGTGGAAGAGGTGGCTCTCCGTGAGGCCGTCAAGGCCGTCGAGCAGAGCCAGGCCGGCGGCAGGGCCGTGCGCGTGGCCCTCCGCGACGGCCCGAGCGAGGGTCCCGCTCGGTGACGGCGCGACGGCCGCCAACGTGCGATGGAGCTGCGTGATCCGTACCCAATCCGTGTCGGCCGCCTCGGCGGGGCGCGCGTGCTCGAGCGCGATCGCGGCCTGCAGCACGTACGGGCCCACGGGCATCCGCTCGTGGCTGGCGCGGGCGAGTGTGCGGTCGAGCACGCGCTGCGCCTGGGCGATGGCGTCGCGATCCCAGAGCGTGCGGTCCTGCTCGCGCATGGTCACGGCGGCGCCGTCGCGGAACCGTGCCCGGCGCCGTGCCTGCTGGGTCGACATCAACGCCAGCAGCCCGGATGCCTCGAGCTGCTCGGGCGCATCCGCCGGCAACAGGGACAGAACGGTGCGCACCAGTCCGATCGCGTCCATGCAGAGGGCGTCGTGCGCGTCGTCCGGCTCGGGCGACGAGTAGCCCGCGGTGAACAGCAGGTACAGCACTGTGAGCACCCCGCCCATGCGCTCCGGCAGTTCCCTCGTCGTCGGCACTCGGTACGGGATGCCTGCATGCGCGATCTTCGCCCGCGCCCTCACGAGACGCTTCTGCATGGTCGGCTCGCTCGTGAAGAACAGACGACCGATCTCGGCGACCGGCCGGCCGAGCACGGTACGCAGTGTCAACGCGACCCGCGCCTCCATGGTGAGGGCGGGGTGCGCGCACGTGAAGACGAGGCGCAGGCGATCGTCGTCGAATCCTGCCCCGGAGTCCGCGCCGAGCTCCTGGAACGGATCACGAGCTGTCGAGCCGCCGCCCGTCGCCACCGGGCCGGGGTCATCGGCCTCCGCACCGTCGGCGAGACCTGGTTGCTGCGATCCCGCTCCGTTCGGCGGCACGCGCACCGTACGGCCGTTGGACTCGCGCAGACCGAGCTCGATGGCGAGCCGACGGGTGGCGGCATCCTGTGTTCCTGCTCGCCGCAGCAGGTCGATCGCGCGGCGCCGTGCCGTCGTCACCAGCCACCCGGCTGGGTTGGTCGGCACGCCGTCGCGCGACCAGGCGCTGAGGGCGCGCTCGTAGGCATCCTGCAGGGCGTCTTCGGCCAGCTGCCAGTCGCCGACCGACCGGATGACGGCCGCGATGATGCGCGCGTGGTCGGCGGCGACCGTGCTGGTCAGCGCGGCGGCTCCTTCGCGGCGGTCGACGGGGGTCATTTCCCGCTCGGCCGAACTTTTTCAGGCCATTTCAGACCACACGTCAGATATATCGATCTGACCCGATATGGCCTGAAATAGTGCAGAGGGTCGGGGCTCACTCGGCAATAGTGCAGAGGGTCGGGGCCCACCCGGCCGTCCGCTGGTTGCTCGTCGATCGCCTGACGGCGCGGCCGCGGCATCGGCTCGCTCAGAACGGCCACACCGGCCGCACCTCGACGCGACCGAACCGGGCCATCGGGTGCTTCGCCGCGATCTCGATCGCCTCGTCGAGATCGTCCGCCTCGATGAGGTCGTATCCGGCGATCCACTCCCGTGTCTCGGTGAACGGGCCGGCGGCGACGACGCGCTCGCCGCCGCGCACCATGACGGTCGTGGCATCATCGATCGGACGAAGGCGGTTGCCATCGAGGCGCTTGCCGGTCTTCTGTAGCTCACCGACCCACTCTTCGATGTTGTCCTGATCGGCGTCGTAGGGCTCCGCCGTCGGGTCCGTGCAGATGAACAGTACGTACTGCATGATCTCTCCTCGCTCATTCACGGCGTCGGTGCCGCTCACAGTGATGACGCACGAGAGACGGTCATGAGGACAGTACCGCCGGAACCCGTTCATGAGAACGTCGTCACAACGTCGATGGACGCCTGTGCGCGCCGAGCGCTCGCCGGCACCGCGCGGTCCGACGCCAGGGCGACGTCGTGATCCCGGTGAACGGGGTCGATCGGAAGTCACCGACGGTGTACGTCCGGGACGTCACGACGGTCGTGACGCCGCCACGGATGATCAGGCCGCCACGTACCGCGACGACGGCCTGATGATCTTCGAGTCGCGCGCCTGCTCGAGCACGTGTGCACTCCAGCCGACGGTGCGGGCCATGGCAAACGTCGGCGTGAACATCTCGCGGGGTACCCCGCACTGTTCGAGCACGACTGCGGCATAGAACTCGACGTTGGTGTGAAGCTCGCGGCCCGGCTTGTGCTCGGCAAGGAGCCGTTCGGCCGTCTCCTCATACGCCATCGCCAGCTCGACGCGAGGTCCCCCGAAGTCGAGCGCGACCTGTTTGAGCAGCCGCGAGCGGGGGTCCGCGGTGCGGTACACCGCGTGCCCGAAGCCCATCAGCCTGCGCCCCGCGGCGAGCTCACCGCGCACGAACGGCTCGATGCGGTCGATGCTCCCGACGGCATCCAAAGCATCGAGAGCGCGGCTGGGTGCGCCGCCGTGCAGCGGGCCGGAGAGGGCACCGAGTCCGCCGGTGATGCAGGATGCCATGTCTGCGCCCGTCGACGCGATCACCCGGGTCGTGAACGTGGACGCGTTGAGCCCGTGGTCGAGGGTGGCGATGAGGTAGGCGCTGACGGCGTGCACGGCGCGGTCGTCCGGCTCCTTACCGATCACGCGGCGCAGATAGTCGGCGACGGTACCGCGCGGCGAGGGCTCGCGCGCGGCATCCGGAAAGGGCGCGAGCCCGTTCCGTGCGCGATGGAACGCGGCGAGGATGCCCGGAGTCGCCGCCGCGAACGCCAGCGCCTCCTCGACGCGCTCGGCCTCGTCGAGGTCGTAGAGGGCGCGCGATCCGCGAGCCGCGGCCAGCGCCGGCAGCGTCGACTGGAGTCCGCGGATCGGCGAGAGGGCGCCGCTTCGCGCGGCGTCGGCCACGAAGTCGCGGACGGCGGCGGGCGGCGTGCGCAGGGACGCGACTCGATCGCGGAAGCGGGTGGCGGCATCCGCGTCGGGCAGCGATCCGAGCGCGAGCAGGTGCCAGGCGCGCTCGAAGTCGCCCGCGCGCGCCAGCTCGACCGCGTCGTGGCCGCGGTAGTGGTAGCGGCCCTCGGAGCCGAGTACGTCGCCGATGGACGTCTCGGTCACGATGACGCCGGAGAGTCCGCGCGGCGCGACGGTGGGTTCGATCGCAGAAGACATGTCTTCAGAGTGAGTCTTGATCAGCGCTTCGTCAACGTTGATCCAATCAATATGCTGGCACCATGGCCACCGCACTTCCTCGGTTGACCGCGGCGCAGGCGGCGGCCCGGCTGGGCGTGAAACCGCAGACGCTCTACGCCTACGTCTCCCGCGGGCTGCTGAGCCGCGAGCGCGACGTGCACGGTTCCACGTTCGATCCGCTCGAGATCGAGGCGTTCGCCGACGCGCGTCGTGCCGGGGCCGCTCGCCAGGCGGCACCGCCGGCCGCCGGATCCCCGCTCATGGTCCTCGACACCGACGTGGCGCGGATCGAGGACGGCGAGCTGTACTTCCGGGGTCTCCCGGCTGCCGACCTCGTCAGGGATCACTCCTTCGAACAGGTGGCCCGCTGGCTGTGGCGGCGCCTCGGCGACGAGCTCGGGGGCGATGCTGGTGGCGGCGAACCCGATGACATCGCGGCCGGCGATCCGGCCGGATCGCCACGGCCGGACGTCTCGGGTGCACTGTTCGCGCCCGATCTGGATGCCGTCGCCTCCGCCCGCACGGCTCTCGCCGCGTTGCCGTCGTCCGCGCGCACGCTCGACCGTCTCCAGGTCGCGGTGCCCATGCTCGGCGCCGCCGATCCGACCAGGCACGATCTGGGGCCGGATGCGGTGCGCGGCGCGGCCGAACGCCTGATCGCCGGGGTTGTGGCGGCGCTGGCCACGGAGCGGCGCGGTCCCCGTACCGGGATCGCTGCCGCGCTGTGGCAGGCTCTCGCCGGCCGCAGGCCCACCGCCTCCGAGGCCGGTGTGCTCGACGCTGCACTCGTTCTCCTCGCCGACCACGATCTCGCGACCTCGACACTGGCGGCCCGCGTGGCCGCCTCTGCGCGTGCGACGCCGTACGCCGTCGTGTCGAGCGGCCTCGGCGCGCTCGACTCGGCCCTGCACGGGAATGCGAGCGAGGCGGCGTCGGGGCTGATCCGGCTCGTACTCGACGGTGCGGACGCCCGCACCGCCATCGCGCAGACCGTCGCCCGCACCGCGCGTCCGGTCCCGGGATTCGGGCAGCCGTTGTATCCGCGCATCGACGCGCGCGCGGGCATCCTGCTGCCGCTGATCGCACGCGACCTTCCTGGCGGCTCCCGGGTGATCGGTGCTGTGGACTCACTCGCCGCGCAAGTCGAAGAGCGCACGCATCGGCATCCGAACGTCGACCTGGCGCTCGCCGCGCTCACCATCGCGGCCGGGATGCCTTCCGACGCCGGGCCCGCGATTTTCGCCGTCTCGCGCATGGTCGGCTGGATCGCCCATGCCCTCGACGAGTACGAACAGCGCCCGTTGAGGCTTCGCCCACGCGGGCGCTATGTCGGACCCGGTGCCTGACGCGTTGTCGGCGACGACCGTGCTGGTCAGCGTGGCGGCTCCTTCGCGGCGATTGACGCGGGTCATTTCCCGCCCGGCCGAACTATTTCAGGCCATCTTCGACCAGGCGTCAGATATATCGATCTGACCCGATATGGCCTGAAATAGTGCAGAGGGTCGGGGCCCACTCGGCCGTCCGCTGGTCGCTCGTCGATCGCATGACAGAGCGGCCGCGGCATCGGCTCGTTCAGAACGGCCACACCGGCCGCACCTCGACGCGGCCGAACCGTGCCATCGGGTGCTTCGCCGCGACGTCGATGGCCTCGTCGAGGTCGTCCGCCTCGATGAGGTCGTACCCGGCGATCCACTCCCGTGTCTCGGTGAACGGGCCGGCGGCGACGACGCGCTCGCCGCCGCGCACCATGACGGTGGTGGCATCCTCGATCGGGCGCAGCCGGTTGCCGTCGAGGTGCTTGCCGGACGCGTTCAGCTCGTCGACCCATTCCTCGATGTCGTCCTGGTCGGCGTCATAGGGCTCCGCCGACGGGTCCGTGCAGATGAATAGTACGTACGGCATGATCTCTCCTTGCTCGATGGCGGCTTCGGTGCCGCTCATCACGATGACGCACCCGACCGGTCCCGAGGACAGTGCCGTGGGGATCCGCACCGGAATAGTCGTCCGCACCTCGGTGGTCAAGGCCTGCCGACCGGTCGTCGTCGCACGCTAGAACGGCGACATGCCTCGAGTGGGTGAACTGGACGACGAATGCAGAGCCGAAGCGGCTTCGATTGCGGCGCTCGCGCAGGACGGAAACCTGACCATCACGTGCGCGGAGTCGCTGACGAGCGGCGCCATCGCGAGTCGGCTCGGCGCGGCGGACTCGGCGTCCGAGTGGTTCGCAGGCGGCATCGTCGCCTATTCGCCCCGGATGAAGGCCGACGTGCTCGGGGTCGAGCCGGGTCGGGTCGTGACCGCGACCTGCTCCGAGCAGATGGCGCGAGGAGCGATCCGGCTCACGGGCGCGCATCTTGCCGTCGCGGTGACAGGGGAAGGCGGACCGGAACCCGCCGAGGACGCGCCGGTCGGCACCGTCTTCATCGCCGTGCGTTCCCGCTACACGCGTGAGGTGCGCGAATGCCACTTCGACGGCGGCCCGGCCGAGGTCGTCGCCCAGACCGTGCTCGGCGCTCTGCGCATGCTCCGGAACGCCGCCGCCGAGCAGGTGGCGCGGGACGGCCGGGGCTGAATCCGTACCCCGCAGATCAGCGGCGCGCCCGTCGACTGTCCTGTCGGTCGGGCAGCAGTTCGCCCGGCAGACTGATCGCATGACTTCTTCGCTCTGGCTCGGAACGTACACCGCGGACTCCGGAGGCCACGGTCGCGGAATCGCGCGCGTGAGCCTGGCGGACGATGGGACGATCTCGGGCATCCGCAACGCCGTCGCCGTCGACTCGCCGTCGTTCGTTGCGACGCACCCGACGCTGCCCGTCGTGTATGCGGTCGAGGAGTTCGCTCGACGCATCGCGGCCTTCCGCATAACCGATGGAGGGGACTTGGTCCCGCTGGGCGACGCGTTCCCCGCGGGTGAGGCGGTGTGCCACGTGGCGGTGGCGCCTCACGGGCGCTACGCGGTCGCGACCTGCTGGGGTGATGGGCGCGTGCTCGTGTACGCGCTCGATGCGAGGGGCGCCATCGTCGGACGCAGCGAGGCACCGGCATCCGTGGACCCGCACCGCGACATTGCGGAGGAGCCCCGCCAGAGCCGGGCGCACTCGTCGATGTTCCTGCCCGACGGGCGCGTGCTCACGACCGACCTCGGGCACGACACCGTGCGCGTCTGGCGTGCGGAGGGCGCGTCCCTCGTCCCGGTCTCCGAGACGGTGCTCTCGTTCGGCAGCGGCCCGCGCCACATGGCGCTGCACCCGAGCGGGCACGTCTATGTGGTGACCGAGTACTCGATCGAGGTGATCGTGCTCGACCCGCGGTCGCTGGATGTGGCATCCGTGGTCCCGGCCATCGAGCCCCACGAGCGCAACGGCGACGCCGGCGCTCACATCTCCTTCGACGGCGGCTCGCACGTGCACGTCACCGTGCGGGGCGCCAACGTGGTGGGCGTGCTCGACGTTCTGGATGCCGGTGCCCGCCTCACCCCTGCCGCTCACGTCGACTGCGGCGGCAACTGGCCGCGTCACCATCTGCAGCGCGGTGACCGGCTGTACGTGGCGAATCAACTCAGCGAGGACATCGCGGTGTTCTGGCTGCGCGACGGGATGCCCGTGCTCGACACGACCGTTGCCACCGGCTCCCCGACGTGCATCGTGCCCGTCGCCTGACGCTTCGGCACGGCCGACCACGATCGCCGGCCACGAGTTCAGGGCACGGGGATCGCCGACACCGCTTCACCGTCGGCGGGCGCAACGTCATCCTTGCGACGGACCCCCGCGGGCAGAGGATCACCCCGCAGCCCGACGCGCATCCCCCTCGTCTTCACGAGCATGGATGCCATGGTTCTGATTCTCGAGGCGAACGCCCTCACCAAGTCCTACGGTGACACGCACGCGCTGGCCGGCGTCGATCTCACGATCCAGGCCGGCGAGGCCGTCGCGATCATGGGAGCATCGGGGTCGGGCAAGACGACTCTGCTCCATGTGCTGGCGGGCATCCTGGCGCCTGACGGCGGTTCCGTCACCCTGCACGCCACGCAGCCCCCGCTCGTGATCAGCGAGCTCGGCGACGCGGCCCGCTCCCAGCTGCGGCGCGAGGCGTTCGGGTTCGTGTTCCAGCAGGGACTGCTCATCCCGGAGCTCACGGCGGTCGAGAATGTCGCCTTGCCGCTCATGCTGAACGGTGTTCCGCGCGCCGAGGCGGAACAGCGCGCCGCCGCCTGGCTGGGCGCCCTGGGGCTCGGTGGCATGGAACAACGCCGCATCGGACAGCTCTCGGGCGGGCAGGCGCAGCGCGTTGCGGTCGCCCGCGCGCAGGTGATCGAGCCGGCCGTGGTGTTCGCGGACGAGCCGACCGGTGCGCTCGACTCCGCGACCTCATCCGACGTGATGGATGCCCTGCTCGGCACGACCTCCGCGCGCGGCCGCACGCTCGTAGTGGTCACCCACGACGAGGGCATCGCGGCCCGTTGCGGCCGCATCGTCAGGTTGCGCGACGGCAGGGTCGTCGAGACGCGATCGAAGGTGGCCGACATGGAGTACATCGAAGGGGAGACCCGATGAAGCTGCTCAGCGTGGCGCGCCTGCTCGCGCGGCCGGCGGCATCCGGCACCGCCACCATGGTGCTGCCCATCGTGGCATTCGGCGTCTCGACCGCACTGCTGCTGACCACCCTCGCCGGGGCTTTGTCGTTCTTCCGGTGGCACGGCGAGACGGGGTTCCTGTACCAGGTGCTGGCCATCCTGGCGTCGGCGCTGCTGATCGTGCCGCTTGCCTCGCTGGGCGGCTCCGCTGCGCGGCTTTCGGCCCGGCGCCGGGACGACCGCCTCGCCACGCTCCGGCTGCTCGGCGCGACGACGGGTTTCGTCGCGCGTCTTACCGTGCTCGAGTCGATGGTGCTCGCGCTGGTCGGGGCTCTCGGCGGCACCGTGCTGTACCTCGCGCTGACGCCGCTCGTGGGGCTCATTCCGTTCCGAGGAGAACCGATCGGTGCCGCCGCTCTGCTGCTGAACCCGCTGATCGTAGCCGGCGTGATCGTCGGCATCGGCCTGCTCGCCGGCATCAGTGCCGTGGTCGGCCTGCGCGGCGTCATCGTCTCGCCGCTGGGCGTGCGCACCAAGCAGGCGGCGCCGCGCATGCGGTGGATGCGGGTCGTGTTCGGGGCGATCGTGCTCGGCATCGCCGTGTTCAGCGTGTCGCATCCGGGACTGTTCGGAGGCGTGGCGGTCTTCATCGTGATGCTGGTTGTGGCGTTCGTCGCAGCGAACGCCGTGTTGGGACTGGCCGGCCCGTTCGTGATCCGGTTGTTCGCGTCGTCGGCATTGCGCCGGGCATCCACTCCCCAACGGCTGCTCGCCGCGCGCACCACTCTGGAGTCGCCGAAGGCAGCGTGGCGGCAGGTGAGCGGTGTGTCGATGACGAGTTTCGTGGCGGTCTTCGCCGGCAGCGCGCTGGCGACCGCGTCGTCGGTCAGCGCTGGCGAAATGGATGCTCAGTCCCGCGTTCTGCTGACCGACCTGCGCACCGGGGTGTACATCACGCTGGCCATCTCGTTCCTGATGGTGGCGTGCTCGGTCGGGGTGAGCCAGGCATCCGCGATCCTGGATCGCCGTGATCTCTACGTGAGCCTGGACCGGCTCGGGATGCCGGTGACGACCATGAACGCCGCTCGCGTTCGCGCGGTGCTCTCGCCGCTGCGCATCGTGGCGATCGGGTCGGCCGTCTGCGCCGCGGCCCTCGTGCTGCCGCTGGCCGGAATCTCGATGGTTCTCGCGCCCGTCTCGATGCTGACGATCGCGGCGAGCATCGTGGCGGGCATCCTCGTGGTGTGGCTCGCAGCGGCGGCCACCCGCCCCGTGCTGCGGCGCGTGCTGGCCGAGCCGGCGAAGCTCGCGGAGTAGCGGCGACACCCGGTTTCGAAGTCGAATTCCGTCAACGAGGGCCGTCGCTGCGCACTTCTTGACTTCGAAACCGAGTGCAGGCGATCGGGCCGAGAAGCAGGGGATGGGCCCGCGCCGTAACCCCACAACTCGACGGGCTACTCTCGTTGCATGCCCGAGAACGAGCGGTCGGATGAGCGCGTACGAGCCATCGAGACGCTGCACAGCATTCGCGAGAGCATCGACAACATCGATGCTGCGCTCATTCACCTGCTTGCAGAACGCTTCAAATTCACCAAGCAGGTCGGGCTGCTGAAGGCCGAACATGGGCTGCCTGCCGCCGATCCGGAGCGGGAGCGCGACCAGATCCGGCGACTGCGCGCCCTGGCGATCGACAGCCACCTCGACCCCGAGTTCGCGGAGAAGTGGTTCAACTTCGTGGTGGCTGAAGTGATCCACCACCACGTGCGAGCCGGCGCGGCGCCGCACGCGGAGTAGCGACTCTGCGGCACCCCGATCCGAGGAGTCGCTGCGCGGGTGAGCCGCCGATGTTCGGAACGGATCAGGCCATACCGAGCCGGTGCCCGGGAAAAAGGCCGTCGCACACGAAGTCGGCGAGCGCTGCGAGCTCCGACCGGGCCGCCTCGGTGGCGTGATCGGAACTCAGCGCGAGGATTCCGATCCACGCGTGAGCGGCGGCGCGCAAACGGGCGGCCGCGGGTAACACGGGCGAACTCGCCGACAGCACCTTTTCGATGATCGCCTGCAGTCGGGCGCGATGTTCCAGCAACGCAGACAGCACTTCGGGGTGCGTGTGCTGTTCGCGGGAGACGATGATGCCGATCACGTGAGAGGCGCTCTCGAGCTCCCTGATCTTCGCCGTGAGATTCAGTAGGGACCGCGCCGGGTCGCCCGGGATGGTCAACTCCTCGACGTCGACCGGCCCCAGCGTCATCCGTTCCGCCACCAGTGCGCGGAGCAACTCCCGCTTCACCGGGAAGTAATAGAACAGCAGGCCCTTCGGAACGCCCGCCGCGTCCGCGATGGCGGAGGTGGGAGTGGCGTCGAAGCCGCGTTCGGCGAAGAGCCGCTCAGCGGCATCCAGGATGCCGGTGCGCGTTTCGGCTGCGTCTCGGGTTCTGCGCCGGGATGTCATGGTGTCCTCTGCGTGAAGGATCGTGTGGATGAAGGCGGGGTGGCAGGCTCGGCCTGTGCGCCCGAGTCTGCCACCGGTGCGTTTCAGCGCGGAACTAGTCAGTGTTCGCGGCTACGCCGCTCAACTGACTCCATCGGCTCGGCAGAGCGAGTGAACTCGCTCTGCTCTCGCCTTCCCCGCTGCTCTCCCGCCCGCCGTTGCACGGCGCGCGGGGCCCTCACGCTGCGGGGGCCCAGTCGTCAGTGCGAGTGGGCCATGTGATGGGTGGTGCCACCGGGCACCGGCACCAACTCCCAGGCCGCCACGACGATGGCGACACCGCCGCACACCCACGAGAACCAGGCCGCCCCCATGTGAGTCGCGTACATGCCGGCCCACGGTGAGACGAACAGCAGCACGCCGATCACGCCGTGCACCCATTCCATCCATGCCAGGCCCGGCACCGCCAGGTTGATCAATCCAGCGATGATGAGCAGCACGCCGAGCACGACCATGAGCACGATCGAGAGTCCGGCGGGGGCCACCCAGATCGTCGAGAGCGCCACCACGACGCCGGCTGCGACCGTCACCCAGTCCTGCCATCGTGACCACTTCTTCATGGATCACCACCTCCTCGGTGTCGCTCCGAGGGCTGCGGCGTGTTTCGCCTGGACGCCTTCGGGGCACTGTCCACGATAATCTTGATTGACCGCCCGGTCAATAATCTCTCATCATCACACTCGCACCGACGACCCGACGTGCGTGCTGCGCCGCGGTGTGCTCATGTCGTCGGCACCGGGGCGGCTTCAGCGGTCGGGGTCGACCAGAAGCTCCACGTCGACCGCGTCGCCGGCGCCGCGACCGGTGTTCTTGCGCGTCTCGGCGTTGAACGAGACGAGGTAACGCCCGCCCATCACGCCGATCGTGGTCTTGTACGTGTAGCCGCCGTCGATCGTGACGATCACGGGAACTCGCTTGCCGCGCCCGAAGCCGACGACGATGTCCTCGGGTACGACGATGCCGACGTTGTTTCCACCGGTGGATTCGAGAACGGTATGGAACGTGGTCATCATGCCTCCTGGGAAGAGCTGTCACGTCGCGCTGTGCCGATAGTCATCCTGCTCATCCCCAGTGTTTGATCGAGCCGATACGGATGTTGTTGCCGAACGGATCCCTGATGGCGAAGTCCGTTCCGTAAGGCTGCTCCATCGGCTCCTGGGTGATCTCCGCGCCGGCAGCCTCGATCTTCTCGAACGCACCCTGCACGTCGTCGGTGGTGAACGCCAGCCATCCGCCGCCCGCGCCCTTGGTGACGAGGTCGCGAACTTGCGCGGCCGTGGCCTCGTCGTGTGCGGGAGCACCGGGTCGCTCCAACAGGATCTCCTTCTGGTCGCCGGGCACTCGCACCGTGAGCCAGCGCATCGGACCGAAGTCCATGTCGGCACTGACCTCCAGACCGAGTACCTCCGTATAGAACGTCAGGGCCTCGTCCTGATCCAGCACGTAGATCGAGGACAGGTTGTTGCGGGTCAGCATGATCAGCTCCTCTGGGTGGTCCGTAGGTGGTCTGCGGATGGTGCGTCGTCTGGCTACACGTTACGTTCCCTTGGGAGGCGGCGCCTTCTCCAGAAGTGCTCTCTTCGTACCCTGGTCTGATGGGCCGTGAGAACGAACTCGTGAACCTGCGGCTTCTCCGCGCGCGAAACCACATGGATCGTCGGTATGCCGATCCGCTCGACGTGGTGCAGCTCGCGGAACTCGCCTACATGACGCGAGCACACTTCATCCGTGAGTTCAAGCGGGTCTTCGGGGAGACGCCTTACCGCTACCTTCAGCGCCGTCGGGTGGAGCGAGCGATGTTCCTCCTACGGCACCGTGATATGAGCGTGACCGAGGTCTGCATGGCCGTCGGATTCAGCAGCCTCGGCACGTTCAGCCGCACTTTCTCCGAGATCGTCGGCCGTTCTCCGTCGGCGTTCCGCGAAAGGGCCAGACGCGAGCGGCAGATCGCGCCTACCTCCTTCGCGATGCGGTGGGGACGTCCCGCCGGCGACCGCCGCTGATGCGTGCGGTCGCGCGCAGCCCGTGCGGCCGCCGCGGCGCCAGCAACGCGGCCTCTACTCGCCCGGCGTGTAGTACTCCTGTGCGGATGCCTGCCCCACGACGGGACCGAAGTGCTCGGCGAGCGTGGCCTGGTGGGATGCCGTGAGCTCCTCGAGTCCGATGGTGAAGACATCCTGCACCTCGAGTACCGGCTGGGCACCCACCTCGGCATCGGTCACGCCGATGCGGAGCACCGGATAGTCGCGGCCCTCGCACAAGCCGCGGAACTTCACATCGTCCTCGCGCGGGACCGAGACGAGCACGCGGCCGGTGGACTCCGAGAACAGGGCGGTCGCGGCGTCCACCCCGTCGCGCTCCATGATCTCGGTCAGCCACACCCGGGCGCCGACGCCGAAGCGGAGCACGCACTCGGCCAGCGCCTGGGCGAGACCGCCGTCGCTGAGGTCGTGCGCGGAGCCGATGAGACTCTCCATCGACGCAGCCTGGATCAGCTCGGCGAGCCGCTTCTCGGCATCCAGGTCGACCGACGGCGGGCGTCCGCCGAGGTGCCCGTGCACGGTGCCGGCCCAGGCCGATCCGTCGAGTTCTTCGCGCGTGATGCCGAGCAGGTAGATGTTGTCGCCGGCGTCCTGCCAGCCCGACGGGATGCGGCGGGCCACGTCGTCGATCACGCCGAGCACGCCGGCCACCGTCGTCGGGAAGATCGGCGTCGACCCGGTCTGGTTGTAGAACGACACGTTTCCACCGGTGACCGGGATGCCGAGCTCGAGGCAGGCATCCGAGAGTCCTTCGACGGCCTGGCCGAACTGCCACATCACCTCGGGGTTCTCCGGCGAACCGAAGTTGAGGCAGTCGGTCACGGCGGCGGGCACCGCACCGGTGACGGCGACGTTGCGGTACGCCTCGGCGAGGGCGAGGCGCGCGGCCTGCTTCGGGTCGAGCTGTCCGTAGCGGCCGTTCGCGTCGGTGGCGATGGCGAAGCCGAGCCCGCTGCGCTCGTCGACGCGGATCATGCCACCGTCGTCGGGGAAGGAGAGCGCCGTGTTGCCGCCCACGTAGTAGTCGTACTGGTTGGTGATCCAGCTCTTATCGGCCAGGTTCGGCGAGCCGACGAGCGCGAGGAACTGGTCGCGCAGCTGCGCGCGACCATCCTCGGTGGATGCCTCGGGCCGGGTCAGCGTGCGCGCCGAGTCCGCCTGCAGCGCGTCGATCCACGACGGGTATGCCACGGGACGGTCGTACACCGGACCGTCGATCGCGACCGTGCGCGGATCGACGTCGACGATCTTCTCGCCGTGCCAGTCGATGATGAGGCGGCCGGTGTCGGTGACCTCGCCGAGAACGCTGGTCTCCACATCCCACTTGGCCGTGACGGCGAGGAAGTCGTCGAGTTTCTCGGGAGTGACGACCGCCATCATGCGCTCCTGCGACTCCGACATGAGGATCTCCTCCGCCGTGAGCGTCGGATCGCGCAGCAGCACGTTATCGAGCTCGACGTACATACCGCCGTCGCCGTTCGAGGCCAGCTCGCTCGTGGCGCACGAGATGCCTGCGGCGCCGAGATCTTGGATGCCCTCCACGAGCTTCTTCGCAAACAACTCGAGACAGCACTCGATGAGCACCTTCTCGGCGAACGGGTCGCCGACCTGCACGGCCGGCCGCTTCGTCGGACCGCCCGAGGCGAACGTGTCGGACGCGAGAATGGATGCTCCGCCGATGCCGTCCCCGCCCGTGCGCGCCCCGAAGAGCACCACTTTGTTCCCCACGCCGGAGGCATTCGCCAGGTGCAGGTCCTCGTGCCGCAGCACGCCCACCGAGAGCGCGTTGACGAGCGGATTGCCCTGATACACCGGGTCGAAATATGTCTCGCCGCCGATGTTCGGCAGGCCGAGGCAGTTGCCGTAGAACGAGATGCCGCCGACCACGCCGTGCACGACGCGCGCCGTGTCGGGCTCGTCGATCTTGCCGAAGCGCAGCTGATCCATCACGGCGACGGGGCGGGCGCCCATCGAGATGATGTCGCGCACGATGCCGCCGACGCCGGTCGCGGCACCCTGGAACGGCTCGATGTAGCTGGGGTGGTTGTGCGACTCGACCTTGAACGTGACAGCCCAGCCCTCGCCGACGTCCACGACGCCGGCGTTCTCGCCGATGCCCACCATGAGGTTCTTCTTCATCTCGGGCGTGACCTTCTGCCCGAACTGCCGCAGGTACTTCTTGGAGCTTTTGTAGGAGCAGTGCTCGCTCCACATCACGGAGTACATGGCGAGCTCGCCGCTGGTGGGCCGGCGGCCGAGGATCTCGCGGATGCGCGCGTACTCGTCGTCCTTGAGCCCGAGCGCCGCGTAGGGCTGCTCCTTCTCAGGCGTCGCCGCCGCGTTGTCGACCGTGTCGAGCGCGGATGCCGACGCTGAGCCCGGCTTCTCGGCGGATTCGGATGCGGATGCCGTGGCTTCGGTCACGCGGCGGACTCCTTGCGTGGGTGGCGTGCGCGGACGGGGCGCGAGCGGGGCGCAGACGGGGCGCAGAACGTCCTCAGTCTACCGGGGGCCGGGCCGCTGGCTGAGAGGAGCTCGAGCCCGAGACGGGGTCCATGCCCGGTCGCTACTCGCTCCCGGTCGCTACTCGCTCCCGGTCGCTACTCGCCTACAGCGTTCCGTGGGCAGCCCACAGCTCCGCTGCGCGATCCGCCGCCCGATGGATCAGCTGCACGAGTTCTGGACGCTCGGGCACTCGGAACGAGACGTAGGCGCCTCGCCCGCCGGTCACCGGTCGGCCGTACGCTTTCGCCGCGAGTCCGCCGTCCGGCAGAAGCCGAATCGTGATGCTCTCGAGCTCGAACTCCTGGTCTCGACGCACGTCCCGCCAGCGCAACTCCGGCGGCACGGCCACGTTGATCGCGAGTGCTCCCACCTCGGGGATGCCTGTGCCGATGCCTGTGCCTGTGCCTGCGCCTGGGTCCTCATGTTCGGGCATGATCCC
This sequence comes from Humibacter albus DSM 18994, assembly GCF_000421825.1. GTDB lineage: Bacteria > Actinomycetota > Actinomycetes > Actinomycetales > Microbacteriaceae > Humibacter > Humibacter albus. Next base: position 147,572 of record NZ_ATXT01000016.1, on the reverse strand, counting down.
ATCCTCTACGGCCGCTGGAGGATTGTCACCGGGGGATGCGTCGCATGCCGCCATCTCCGTACGCTCGGAACGGTTCCTCCCGAACGTACGGTTCCCCGAGTCGGGAGGGATGCCCTCACGTCGCGACCCCGCTGGAACCCGCACCAAGCCCGCGCTGCGAGGATGGTGCCGTGAGTTACGACGTCAGCGAGACGACCGCCGAGTACTCGGCGAAACGGGTGAGCCTGCAGACGAACGCACGGTTCGAGTCGTTGGTTGCGGCGTTCGAGCAGGCGGTGCCGGAGCTGACCGAAGCGGATGCCGCGGCTCGCCTCGCCGAGGACGGCGACTGGGCCGGCTTCGTGCGCGGCCTGCGCTGGGAGGCGCCGAGCGGATTCGTGCGGGTGTGGACATCCCTGCCGTCCGAGCTCATGCGGTATGCCGGCAACCCGGTGCCGAGCACGGTGTGGATGATCGTCGATCACGGCATCGCGGCCCGTCTGTGCCGGCACGATCCCGGCGCGATGCTCTACTCCCCGATCCGCGTGGAGGCTCACGCGTCGGCCGCCGCGGGCACCACCCTGAGCTTCGACGTGCCGAGCCTGCAACTGCGGGGGTTCGGCATCAACAAGGTGACGCAGGCCGGTGCCGAGCTCGACCGAGCCCTGGGCGACCTGATCGAGGACCTCGGGATGCCACGGCCCGCCGCGCTTCGTCGCTAGCGCGAGCCCGCATCCACTCTGGGAGCGGCCGGGATGCCTGCCATCGCGGGCCGTGCCGCTGTCAACCCCGTCGCCGCCTCTTGCGGCGCGTGCGCGGGCGAACGAGCCTGGAACCCATGGCCGACCTGCACGGGTGGCTCCCGCTCGCCATCGCCTGTCTCATCGCCATCGTGGCCGCCGTCGTCGTGGCCGCGGTGATCGCCGTCATCGTGCGGGCCATCGCCCGGCGCAAGGAATGGGCGAGGATGCTCGCCTCCCACGCGCGGATCCCGTTCCGCCTGCTCGTGCTCGATGTTCTGGTCTGGATCGCAGTGACGCTCACGATGCCGCGCGACGTGCCGAGTGCGATCATCAGCGCGGCCAACCACGTCTTCCTGATCGTCACGATCGCGCTCGGTGCTTGGTTCGCGGCGGCCCTGGTGATCTTCTTCGAAGATCTCGGTCTCGCGAGGTATCGGCTCGACGTCCCCGACAACCGGTACGCGCGGCGCGTGCGAACGCAGGTGCTGATCATCCGGCGCCTGACGATCGTGGCCGCCGTCGTGGTCGCGCTCGGCGCCATCCTGCTCACGTTCCCCGGCGCGCGGGCGGCGGGAGCGAGCATCCTCGCGTCCGCGGGCATCATCGGCGTGATCGCCGGCATCGCGGCGCAATCGTCGCTGGCGAATCTGTTCGCGGGCATGCAGCTCGCCTTCAGCGGGGCCATCCGGCTCGACGATGTCGTGGTCGTCAACAACGAGTGGGGCCGCATCGAGGAGCTCACGCTCACGTATGTCGTCGTGCACATCTGGGACGACCGACGCATGGTGCTGCCCTCCACGTTCTTCACCACGCAGCCGTTCGAGAACTGGACCCGTCAGCACAGCGAACTGCTCGGTGCGGTGGAGTTCGACCTCGACTGGCGGGTGTCGCCCGACGGCATGCGCAAGGAGCTCGACCGCGTGCTGGGCAAGACCGACCTGTGGGACAAGCGCACATCGGTGCTGCAGGTGACCGACGCGATCGGCGGGTTCGTTCATGTGCGCGTTCTCGTGACGGCGAAGGATGCCCCGACCCTCTTCGACCTACGCTGTTACGTTCGCGAGAACCTCGTCTCCTGGACGCAGCGCGAGGGCACTTCAGGGCTGCCTCGTCAGCGCGTAGAGCTCGTCCAGGCCGGCGGAATGGATGCCTCACAGCGCTCCCGCGCCGTCTCCGGCGACACGCTGTTCAGCGGCAGCAGCGACGCCGAGCAGCGCGCGTCGCAGTTCACCGACTCGATCCCGACGATCGAGCCCGACCCGGAAGCCGCGGACCGATCCGGTGTTGGTTCTGCCGCAGATCGCGGCGCGGACGCCGCTACGGATCACGAAGTGGCCGCCGAGCCCGGGCAGGGCGGTCCAGTGCGGCAGCGGAGGGACTGAACCGCGGACGACTCGATCTATTCGCCGCGGTCGATGCCGAACGTGTGCCGCATGAGCGCTTGGATGTCGCGATCCAGCGAATCCATCCGCTGCTCCACGTGTCCGAGCTTGGCATCGAACGTGGCGTCCAGCCGGCCGACTTCACTGCGCACCACATGCACGAACAATGTCGACACGATCGTGAGCATGCCGAGGAAAGCGGCGCTGAACACACCGATCATCGTCCACGTCTGGGCTTCGGTCACGACCATCTCCTCATTCTCGGCCGAACTCCTCTCATCGTCCATGGCCAAGCCGACGCAACGCCGGGATTCGGTCGAAATGGGGAGAATCGGCATCCCTCGCCGATGGGGGCGACGAGTGCGGTACGGGCGGGCGCAAGGGGCATCGAACGGCCGTCGGACACGCTCGGACATGCTTCGCTCGGCTCAGCCGCGCTGCGGCCTCGGGAACACCGAGCGCATGTGGTCCGAGTCGAGATAGTCGGCCACGCCGATCAGGATGAGGCTGAAGACGATCTGCTCCGTGACCATCCACACCGGGTACAGCCCGGGAATCGCGGCGAGCACGAGCGTGATCACCGGGAAGATCTTGCTGAACAGTCGCAGCCGCGAATAGCCCCAGTAGTAGCCGAGCGAGGCGCGCCACGCGAAGTAGAAGAGCGTGGCGGTCATGCCGAGAACGACGACGGTGCGCATCCACACCGGCCATTCGACGGGGATGCCACCGGTCGCCAGCACGAGCGCCACCACCACGGCCGCGATCCCGATGGCGAACTCGAGCACGAGGAGCCACGTGATGGCCACGAACGCGCGCCTCGTACGGGGATGTCCCATCGAGTCGGCAGCGGCCCGGACTGCGTGCTGACGTCCCCCGGCGATCCGGTCGAGGCGGCGGAACAGCGGCTCGAACCGCTCGAGGAACGATCGGATCATCTCAGCGAGTCCTGCCCGTGGTGCACGGGAGAGGGCTCAGGCCGCAGCCAGCGCCGTGAGCGCCGACGTGAAGAACGTGAGCCCGTCGACGCCGGAACGCATCGCGGCGCTCGTGTCGGGTCCGAAGCCGGGCTCGGTCGCGTGCTCGGGGTGCGGCATGAGCCCGACGACGTTGCCCCGCTCGTTCGTGACGCCCGCGATGTCGTTGAGCGACCCGTTCGGGTTCACACCGACATAGCGGAACACCACCCTGCCCTCGCCCTCGAGCCGCGCGATGGTTTCTGCGGAGGCCACGTACTCGCCCTCGCCGTTCTTCAGCGGGATGACGATCTCCTGGCCCGCCTCGAACCCGTTCGTCCACGCCGTGCCGGTGCTCTCGACCCGCAGCGTCTGGTCGCGGCGGATGAACGTGCCGTGGTCGTTGCGGATCAGTCCGCCGGGCAGCAGACGCGCCTCGGTCAGCATCTGGAAGCCGTTGCAGATGCCGAGCACCGGCATCCCCTTGTTCGCCGCGTCGACGACTTCGTTCATGATCGGTGACAGGCTCGCGATCGCGCCGCAGCGCAGGTAATCGCCGTAGCTGAAGCCGCCGGGCAGCACGAGCGCGTCGACCCCGTTCAGGTCGTGGTCGCCGTGCCAGAGCGCGACCGCCTCTGCGCCGGCCGCGCGTACCGCGCGCCGGGCGTCCCGGTCATCCAGCGAGCCCGGAAATGTGATGACGCCGATGCGCATCAGGCCACCGCGTTCTCGACGACATGCACAGCGACGACGTCTTCGATCACGCCGTTCGACAGCACGTCCTCCGCGATCTCGCGAACGGTGGCGATCAGCTCATCGGTGACCGTGGCATCCGTGGTCAGCTCGAACCGCTTGCCGGCGCGCACGTCGAACGTGCCGCGCCCGGTGCGGGCCAGGGCACCGGCGATGGCCTTGCCCTGCGGGTCGAGGAGCTCGGCCTTCGGCATGACGTCTACAACGATGGTGGGCACCGGATGCTCTCTCTCGTGTGTCGTGCGAGGCAGGCTCGCGCAGTGTTCTCGGCTCCTCGATTCTACGCGTCGTGCGGGTGCGCCCCGGATGCCCGTGTGCGCTCGAGCGCCGCCAGCACGCGTTCCAGAGACTCCTCGATCGGCTCCGTACTGGTGTCGACGACGACGTCGGCGTCATCCGGCACCTCGTAGGGACTCGAGACCCCCGTGAACTCGGGGATCTCGCCCGCCATCGCGCGAGCGTAGAGACCTTTGCGGTCGCGCCGCGCGCATTCCTCCAGCGGCGTCGATACGTAGACGAGCAGGAAGGCGCCGGATGCCTCGGCCATCGTGCGCACTTCGGCCCGGTCCGCCGCGAACGGCGCGATCGGAGCGGCCAGTGCCACCCCGCCGTGCGACGCCGCCAGCGCGGCCACCCAGCCGATGCGCTGCACATTCAGGGAGCGCGATCGCTGGTCGAAGCCGAGCTCGGACGACAGATGCCGGCGCATGTCGTCGCCGTCGAGCACGGTGGTGCGCTCGCCACGCTCCCTCAACGCGGTGGCCGTCGCCTGTGCGAGTGTCGACTTGCCGGATCCCGAGAGCCCGGTGAAGAGGATCACGGCGCCGGGCAGCACGTCATGCGGCCGACTGCGGCGGCGGTGGAGCTCGTGGGCGCTGGCCGGCGGCAGCGCCCGTTCGACCTCGTTCCGCCAGCGCTCCGCAGCCTCGGCCAGGAGCCGCTCGGCGTCGTCAGCGGGTCGTGGTGGCACGGTCTGCGTGGCGCCGTAGGCGCGCAGGAGGCGATCGAGGAGCACGTCGGAGCCGAGACCCTCGCCCTGCAGTTCGAGCAGACCGGGCGACGGATGCCGCGACCACGGCAGCGCGATCGTCACGACGCGGTCCGACCGCGACTGCGCCCGCAACTCGTCCGCCAGTCCGCTCACCGCGCGTGTCAGCCCGGCCGCACCCACGCGGAGGCCGTCGTGCTCGTGGCGCTCGTCGTGCGCGCGTGACTCGCCGCGCAGGACCCGGTGGTCGCGGGCTCCGACCAGCGCCGCGACGAGCACGACGGTGTCCTCGCGCCGAAGCTGTTCGCTCAAGAAGTCCACGTCGGCACGCGTGGGCAGCCGCTCGAACGCCACGCCCACGACGCGGCTCGCACCGAGATCGGCGAGGCGCGCGCGCGAAGCCGCTGCGGACATCCGCACTCCCTCATCCCACTCGGCCGTGTGCCCCCCGCCGCGAGGCCGGAGCGCGAGGGGTGCGGCGGCGCTGCCACGACGGGATCCGGGAAGCTGAGCGAGCGGGGTGGCCTGCCTGTCGACGAGCACGACGTCGTGCGTCACGGGCGGAAGGTCGCTCCCGTGGGTATCGTTGGACGGCACGGAGAGCCGCAGCCGGCAGCCCGAGGTGCCGAGCGCGAGCTCGAGCCGGTCGAGATCGCTCCCGTCGATGGTCAGCGTCGGCAGCGCCGCGATCTGTGCCCAGTCGATGTCGTTCGTCGTCATGTTCCACCACCCGGGGTCGCGCCGCCGGCCGCGGGCAGTCCGCGAGTCTTCTGAGCCGGTGCGTCGTGAGCATCACGTGACCCGCCGGCATCGAGCGCTGGCGGGGTGCGCCGCCGTAGCACGAGCCACGCGACGGCTCCGGCCACGACCATCGCGATCGCGACCGCGACGAGCCACGGCGTCGGAACGCCCAGCATCGCGAGGCCGGACGCGGCGAGGAGAACGGCGAGGATGCGCCGCACCAGCCCGCCTGGAATCGTGCTGGAGAGCATGGCGCCGAGCACCGCTCCCGGTATCGCGCCGATGAGCAGACCCGCTGTCAATCCGAGATGGATGTCGCCGAACACGGCGTGCGCGAGCACAGCCGATCCGACGAGCGGGATCGCCTGCACCAGGTCGGTGCCGACCAGCTGCGACGCCTTGATACTCGGGTACATCAGCAGGAGCGCGACGACGATCACCGATCCGGCGCCGACCGACGTGATGCCCACCATGAACCCGCCGACGATGCCGAGCAACACCGTCGGAAGCGGGCGGATGCGGATGTCCGGGGCATCCACGTGTCCGGCCGCGCCTTCGCCGAGCGCCGTGTGCCGATTCGTCATGCCGCGCCAGATGCGCACGCACAGTGTGGTCGCCGAGATCAACAGAGCGATGCCGAGTGCGATGGTCAGGACGCTCTCGAAGGATGCCGCGGGCTTGGCGAGCGCGAGAACGGCCACGCCGGCGAACGCCGCAGGAACGCTTCCCAGGGCGAGCCATCCGACGAGCGACCAGCGCACGGTTCGCTTGCGCACGTGCGGGATTGCGCCGAACGGCTTCATGATCAGGCTCACGAGCAGATCGCTGGAGATGGCCGCCACCGTGTCGACGCCGAAGAACAGCACGAGCACGGGGGTCATGAGCGCGCCGCCGCCCATTCCGGTCAGCCCGACGACGCCGCCGACGAAGAGCCCGGCGACGGCGAGCGGGAGGCTGAACCAGTCCATCTCGCCTCCCGGGTAGTCCTCGATGTCGATGCGGCACGAGAAGAAGAGAAGAGTCCGCGTGATGGGCGGCGCGAGTCCCGGCATCCTGGTGCCGCGCCAGCCGAAGCACGCCGCCGACCGACACGCTAGCAGCGCGCATTCATGCGGAAGCTGCAAATATGAAGACTCACACAGTTTGCATAGGGCCTGCTTGGAGTTCGCCACAGTGCGCCCAGCAACATGGTGAACCGCCCGCGATCCTGTGAGTCCTTTCATTGCGGGCAGCAGAGAAGGAGCATACGTGAGCGAAGCAGAGGCCGAATCCGAAGACACCACCACCTCCGACCTGCTCCTTCCGCCCCGCACCCGCCTGCTGCACATCGGCATCCCGAAGACCGGGACCACGTCGTTGCAGAACGCCGCGGCAGACAACCGCAGACTCCTGCGCGAGCACGGCGTGCGGTATCCCGGCAAGTCGATGAACCATCGCGCTGCCGTGTCGGGGCTGCTCGGCAGGCGCTGGGGCTGGTCGGGCAAGGGATCGAGCGTCCCGCCCCGCGACGCCTGGGAGGAGCTGCTGCGCGAGGTCGATGCCGACGCGGAGCGTCGCATCTTCATCAGTCACGAGTTCGGCTCGGAGGCGACGGACGAGCAGGCAGTGCAGTTCGTCCGCGAGCTCGGCGAGCGCACCCACGTCGTCGTCACGCTTCGCGCCGTCGGCGCGATCCTGCCGTCGGCCTGGCAGCAGTACATCAAGACCGGCTACGCGGGAACGTTCGACGAGTGGCTGCACGCCGTCATCGGTGAGAAGCCGAACCCCAAGATCACCTCGTCCTACCACCTGCGCAATGATCAGGGCGGAGTCGTCAAGCGCTGGGTGGAGGCGGCGGGACCCGAGAACGTGACAGTGGTCATCCTGGACAAACGGCGTCCGGCGCTGCTTTCCGACGCCTTCGAAGGGATGCTCGGACTCCCCACAGGCATGCTCGTCGCCGAGGACACCACCGGGTTCGCTGCCAACCGCGGCATGTCGCTGCCCGAGGCGGAGCTGCTGCGGCAGTTCAATGCGTCGATCCGGGGACGCAGGGTGGACTGGAACCACTACCACCCGCTCATCCGCCTCGGCGCCGTGGCCCGCATTCTCGACGAGCGAACGCCGGGCCCCGACGAGCCGAAGATCATGCTGCCCCCGTGGGCCGTGGACCGCGCCGTCGAGCTGGGACAGCGCTACGCGGCCGACATCCGGGAGTCCGGCGCACGCGTGGTCGGTGACCTCTCGTTACTCTCCGTTGCGGCGCCCGCTCGGCCGGTCGAGCTCTCCGATACTCTCGGCACGGTGCCTTCCGATATCGCCGTCGACGCCCTCGGCGGCCTGTTCTCGATGGCGACCGGCCGCAGCCACGACTTCCGCGAGGCCGACGAGGCGCCGAAGGTGACGGGGAATGCGGCCATCGATCGCACCGCGACCATGCCCACGGGCACAGTGCCGACCGCCGACCTGGTGCGCGTGCTCGGCGCGCGCGTCGCACGCAAGTTCAGCGACGTGCGGCGCGACCGCAAGCGCAGGGCGGACGCCAGTGCGAAGGCACGCGAGCCCGGCACGTCGGCCGGCGCCGCGGCATCCACCACCGACGCATCCACCTCGACGCCGGGAGGCGAGCAATGACCCGCTACCAACTCGACGAGCTCGACGCGCTCGAGTCGGAGAGCATCCACATCATCCGTGAGGTCGCCGCCGAGATGCAGCGCCCGGTGATGCTGTTCTCGGGCGGCAAGGACTCCGTCCTGATGCTCTCGCTCGCGCTTCGTGCGTTCGCGCCCGCGCCGATCCCGTTCCCGGTGATGCACATCGACACCGGGCTGAACTTTCCCGAGGTGATCGAGTTCCGCGACCGCATGGTCGAGCAGTTCGGACTGCGGCTCATCGTGGCGAGCGTTCAGGATGCGATCGATCGCGGTCTCGTGCGCGAGGAGCCGAACGGGTCTCGCAACCGCATCCAGACCCGCGTGCTGCTCGAGGCCGCGGAGAAGAACGGCTTCGACGCGCTGTTCGGCGGTGCCCGGCGCGACGAGGAGAAGGCGCGCGCCAAGGAACGGGTGTTCTCCTTCCGCGACGAGTTCGGCGGGTGGGACCCGAAGAACCAGCGACCCGAGCTGTGGCGGCTGTACAACGGCCGGGTGTTCCCCGGTGAGAGCGTTCGCGTGTTCCCGCTGTCGAACTGGACCGAGCTCGACGTGTGGCGCTACATCGAGCATCGCGCCGTCGAGGTTCCGCCGCTCTACTACGCGGCCGAGCGCGACGTCGTCGAGCGCGACGGCATGCTCTTCGCCGTGAACGAGTTCGTGCGCCCGGGCGCGGAGGAGGAGGTCGAGCGCCGACGCGTGCGTTACCGCACGATGGGCGACGCCAACCTGACGGCTGCCGTCGAGTCCGATGCCGACACGGTCGACAAGATCATCACCGAGATCGCCGCCACCCGGCTCACCGAGCGCGGGGCGACTCGAGGGGACGACCGCGTGAGCGACTCGTCCATGGAAGACCGCAAGAGGGAGGGGTATTTCTGATGCCCGAACTGCTGAGGGTCGCGACGGCCGGATCCGTCGACGATGGCAAGAGCACGCTGATCGGACGCCTGCTGTACGACAGCAAGTCCCTCTTCGACGACCAACTGGACCACGTCGAGCGCGTGAGCCGCCAGCGCGGCGACGAGTACACCGACCTCGCGCTGCTCACCGACGGCCTGCGCGCGGAGCGCGAGCAGGGCATCACCATCGACGTGGCATACCGCTACTTCGCCACACCGCGGCGCAGCTTCATCCTCGCCGACACCCCGGGGCACGTGCAGTACACCCGCAACATGGTGACCGGCGCCTCGACGACCGACGCCGCGATCATCCTCGTGGATGCCCGCAACGGTATGACGGAGCAGAGTCGCCGTCACGCCGTGCTCGCCGCGCTGCTCGGCGTGGAGCACGTCGTCGTGTGCGTCAACAAGATGGACCTCGTCGGCTGGTCGCAGGAGGTCTTCGACTCACTCGTTTCGGAGTTCGAGGACTTCTCGGTGCGTCTTCGCATTCCCGACCTGTCGTTCATTCCGGTGTCGGCGTTGCTCGGCGACAACGTCGTGGACGCGAGCGCGAACATGCCCTGGTTCGACGGCACTCCGCTGCTGCGTCACCTGGAGCACATGCACATAGCCGGCGACCGCAACCTCGTCGATGTGCGCCTCCCGGTGCAGCTCGTGGTGCGCCCGCACTCGCACGAGCACCACGACCACCGCGGTTACGCGGGCTCGGTCGCGGGCGGCGTGCTTCGTGCCGGTGATCGCGTGCGGGTGCTGCCGAGCGGCTTCGAGACCGAGATCACGCAGATCCTCGGTCCCGACGGGCCGGTCGAGGAGGCATTCCCGACCATGTCGGTGCAGGTGCTCCTGGCAGACGACATCGATGTGAGCCGCGGCGACATGATCTGCCGGCCCGGCAACATGCCCTCCATCACGCAGGAGCTCGACGCGCACGTGTGCTGGATGGATGAGACGAGCGAGCTCGTCCCCGGCACGATGTACGCACTCAAACACACGACCAAGTGGGCCAGGGCGAAGGTGACAGGCATCGACTACCGGCTCAACACCGACACCCTGCACCGCGACCGCGAGGCCGGCTCGCTCACCCTGAACGACATCGGCCGCGTGCGTCTGCGTGCGTCGGTTCCGCTGTTCGTCGACGCGTACGAGCACAACCGCGAGACGGGGTCCTTCATCCTCGTCGACGAGGGGACCAATCGCACCGTGGGCGCGGGCATCGTCCTGTCGAGGACGAGCGCCTGAGGCGCGCGGGGCATCCCTCGCCCTCATGATCTGAGACTGCGCCGTCTGCACATCGCCATCCCGGAGCGATGCGCAGTCGGCGCAGTGGCGTGTGTCCAGTGGTGTTCGCGCAGGCGTCTCGACGCGAGGACGCGCACGCATACTGGCAGCGTGCAGCGTGCAGCGTGCAGCGTGCAGCGTGCAGCGTGCAGCGTGCAGCGTGCAGCGTGCGGCTTGCGTACAATTGGTCGGCGAGGTATATTCCACGTGGAATAATTCACACCGAATATCCGTGCTCGCGAATCAGTCACGCGAATCCGTCAGGAGAGGAGGCCCCCATGTCTGTGCCGACACCGCTCGGTATCGCCATACTCGGTCTCCTTTCGGAGCGGCCGATGCACCCGTACGAGATGTTCCAGACCTTCATGCAGCGGTCGGAGGACCGCATCGTGAAGGTGCGCCCGGGATCGCTCTATCACACGGTCGAGCGGCTGGAGCGCGACGGGCTCGTGCGCGCCACCGGCACCGAGCGCGAAGGCAACAGGCCGGAACGCACCACCTATGAGATCACGGATCGGGGGCGCGACAGGTTCCTCGAGCGACTCACCGAGATGCTCGCCGAGTGGAAGTACGAGTATCCCGAGTTTCCGCTGGCGATCGCCGAGGCGCACAACCTTCCGCGAGAGACGGTCATCCGGCTGCTTCAGAAGCGTGCACTCGTGCTTCGATCCCAGCTCGAACTTGTCGTAGGTGCCGTGGATCATGTCGAGGGCAAGAACCTCCAGCGCAAGTACTGGCTCGAGGCGTCCTATCTTCGCGTGCAGCTCGAGGCGGAACGCTCCTGGGTCGACGGGCTCATCGACGAACTGAAGAGCGGCTCGATCGACTGGTAGTCGCCGATCCGAAGCACGGCCCGATTCCCCAACGAGGATTCGTCCCTCACCATCGAGGATTCGTCCCTTCCGAATAAAGCTCAACCCCACAGAAGGACATCATGGAAAAGCAGAGAAGCCCCTGGCCCGCGCTCTGGGCGCTGGTCATCGGGTTCTTCATGATCCTGGTCGACACGACCATCGTGTCGGTAGCCAACCCGAAGATCATGGAAGGTCTCAAGACCGACATCAACTCGGTCATCTGGGTCACCAGCGCCTACTTGCTGGCGTACGCCGTGCCGCTGCTCGTCACGGGCCGGCTCGGTGACCGTTTCGGACCGAAGAACATCTACCTCATCGGACTCGTGCTGTTCACCGGATCATCACTCTGGTGCGGCCTTTCCGGCTCGATCGAGGTGCTCATCACCGCTCGCGTCGTGCAGGGCCTCGGCGCCGCGCTCATGACCCCGCAGACGATGGCGGTCATCACGCGAACGTTCCCGCCGAACAAGCGCGGCACGGCCATGGCGCTCTGGGGCGCGACCTCCGGCGTCGCGATGCTGGTCGGACCGCTGCTCGGCGGCGTTCTGGTCGACGGCCTCGGCTGGGAGTGGATCTTCTTCATCAACGTGCCGGTCGGCGTGATCGGCTTCATCGCGGCGATCATCCTGGTGCCGAAGCTTCCGACGCATCAGCATTCGTTCGACATCCTCGGCGTCATTCTGAGTGCGGTCGGGTTCTTCCTGGTCGTGTTCGGAATCCAGGAGGGGGAGAAGTACGACTGGGGCACGATCACCGGACCCATCACCGTGTGGGGGATGATCATCGCCGGCATCGTCGTGCTCGCCGGTTTCGTCACGTGGCAGGCGCTCAACAGGGGCGAGCCGCTCATGCCGCTGAAGCTGTTCCGCGACCGCAACTTCTCGCTGGCCAATCTGGCGATCAGCACCGTCGGATTCACGGTGACGAGCATGTCGCTGCCGCTGATCTTCTTCGCTCAGCTCGTGCTCGGCTTCACCCCGACCCAGTCTGCGCTGCTCATGGTGCCGATGGCGCTCGTGGTGATTCCGCTGTCGCCGTTCGTCGGGCGCATGGCCGACCGCGTGCATCCGCGCTACCTGTCGTTCTTCGGACTCTTCGTCATGGCCGGTGGACTCGCTTGGTACGCAGCGTGGCTCGACCCGAACGTCGATCTCTGGCCACGCCTGCTCATTCCGAGCCTCGTCCTGGGCATCGCGAATGCGTTCATCTGGGCGCCGCTGTCGGTGACCGCCACCCACAACCTGCCGCCCGCTCAGGCCGGCGCGGGCGCCGGCGTCTACAACACGATGCGCCAGGTCGGCGGCGTGCTCGGCAGCGCCGCGATCGCCGCCCTGATCGAGGCGCGGCTGACGGCGAACGGCCTGCACTCGAGCGCCTCGGGAGCCCAGTTCAGCGGTTCGCACCTGCCGGCGATCGTGCAGCAGCCCTTCACGGATGCCATGGCGCAGTCGATCCTGCTGCCCGCGGCCGTCGCGCTGATCGGCGCCATCGTCGCGCTGTTCCTCGTGAGGCCGCGTGACACGGGCCAGTGGTCGGCGACGCAGGGGACGCCGGTGGTGAAGCAGGCGGAGCCCGCGGCGTAGCCCTCAGATGAGGGCGTGGGCGTCGGGGACGCGTCGTCCGAGTCGCTCGGGAGCTCTGTCGTTCAAGTCGCGAATAGTGGGCCGGTGAGGTCGAGATCGACTCACTGTTCGCGACTTGAACGATGTTGAGGCTGGACCGACACCGCCCTACGCCGTGAGCAGTGCCAGAAGCTCCCGGTACCGAGCCGCAGTGCGCTCCACGATGTCGGCGGGAAGCGCAGGCGGCGTTCCCGTCTTGTCCCACCGTTCGGCGAGCCAGTCGCGCACTATCTGCTTGTCGAAGCTGGCCATGCGCTCGCCGGGCGTGCTGCCGGAGCGCCAGGCGGAGGCATCCCAGTACCTACTGGAGTCGCTCGTGAGCACCTCGTCGGCCAGCGTCAGCTCGCCGGTCGCCCTGTCGGCGCCGAACTCGAACTTCGTGTCCGCAAGGATGAGCCCGCGCTCCTCGGCGATGGCGGATGCCCGCCGATAGATGTCGAGAGAGGCCTCGCGAAGGCGCGTGGCGACATCCTCGCCGACGAGCTCCACCGTGCGCTCGAAACTGATGTTCTCGTCGTGCTCGCCCTGGGGGGCCTTCCAGGCCGGAGTGTAGATCGGCTCCGGAAGCCGGTCGCCGTTGTTCAGGCTGGCGGGCAGCGGAATGCCGCAGACGCTCTGTTCGCGCTGGTACTCGAGCCAGCCGCTGCCCGTGAGGTAGCCGCGCACCACGCACTCGATCGGGTACATGTCGAGTGGCTTGACGAGCATCGCGCGCCCGGCCACGGCGGCGGGGATCCGCTCCGTCCCGTCGAGCGCGTGATCGGCGACCAGGTGGTTGGGCACGTCGTCGAGCTGATCGAACCACCACAACGACAGGGTGGTCAGCAGTTCGCCCTTGCCCGGGATGTCCGGCTCGAGCACGAAGTCGAACGCGCTCACCCGATCGCTCGCCACCACCAACAGTTCGCCGGCGGTCTCGATGGCCGCGTCCGGTTGGCTCGCCGCACCGCGAGCCGGTTCGCCAGCGTCCGCAGGGCCGGCCGCTTCCTGCGGAACCTCGGCCGCGTTCTGCGGAACATAGAGGTCGCGCACCTTTCCGGAATACGCGTGGATCCAGCCGGGAAGAGTCTGCGCGGTCACGGCACCATCGTACGTGCCGCGCGTGTCCGCACGTTCCGTCCTCCCGAGACAACGCATCGCGTGATCGTCGCGCGCTACGGCCGCGCATGCCATGCTCGGGGCCGCGCGTGCCATGCTCGGGGCCGGCACCGTGTTGGCGCTGGGCCCCGCGATCGTGCACAATTGTTCTAGCTCACAACAAAAACGGTCGGTGCGCGCGCCTCGCAACGCGCGCATCATCATCGAGACCCATCATCAAGGAGGCGACGTGGCCGAATCGGCGGGCACCAACTGGGCCGGCAATTACGCGTACACGGCGAGCGAGATCCTGCATCCCGCGTCGGTCGACGAGGCGAGGCGCGCGGTGCTGCGCGCTCTCGAGACCGGGGGCCGCGTTCGCGCCGTCGGAACGCGCCACTGCTTCAACGACATCGCCGACACTTCGGGCGTCCTGATCGCGATGACCGCCCTGCCCCCGCGCTTCGAGCTCGACGAAGAGGCGCGCACGGTCACCGTCTGCGGCGGTGCCCGCTACGGCGATTTCGCCGAGCAGTTGGATGCCCGCGGCTGGGCCCTTCCGAACCTCGCCTCGTTGCCGCACATCTCGGTGGCCGGTGCCATCTCGACCGGAACGCACGGGTCCGGCAGCGGCAACGTCAGCCTTGCGGCGGCGGTCGCCGGTCTCGAGTTCATCGACGGCAGCGGCGAACTGCGCGCCCTGCGCCGCGGTGACGACGATTTCGCCGGAGCCGTCGTTTCCCTCGGCGCGCTCGGGCTGATCACGGCGGTGACGCTCGATGTGGTGCCGAGCTTCGAGGTCGCGCAGACGGTGTACGTCGACCTCGACTGGGATACGGTGCTGTCGCACATCGACGAGCTCACCTCTTCCGCCTACAGCGTGAGCATGTTCACGGACTGGACAGGCGTGCAGCAGGCGTGGCTGAAGCGCGTCGTCACGGATGACTCCCCGGCCGCGCCCGAGACGCTGCTCGGAGCGGCGCAGTCGAGTGAGAAACGGCATCCTCTCCCGGGAGTGGACGCGAGCGCGTGCACCGACCAGTTCGGCGAGCCCGGGCCGTGGTACGAGCGTCTGCCGCACTTCAAGCTCGCGTTCACCCCGAGCAACGGCGAAGAGATCCAGAGCGAGTACCTCGTGCCGCGCGAGCGCGCCGCCGACGCACTGCGCGCGTTGATTCCGCTCGGCGACCTGATGCGACCGGTGCTCCAGGTCGCCGAACTGCGCACCGTGGCGGCGGACGACCTGTGGTTGAGCGAGGCTTCCGGGCACGACGTGCTGGGCATCCACTTCACGTGGATGCGCGACCAGGCTGCCGTCGAGAAGGTGGTGGCCGCGCTCGAGGCGGCGCTGTTCCCGCTCGGTGCTCGGCCGCACTGGGGCAAGGTCTTCGTGGATGCCGACGGCGTCGTACCGTCGCTGTATCCCCGGTTCGACGACTTCCGCGCACTCGTGGCGAAGTACGACCCGAAGGGCGTCTTCCGCAACGCTTACCTGGAGCGCGTGCTGGGCTGATCGCCGTGCGGTGACCCATGGGATCGATGACCGGTGGTCTCGATCCGCCCGCTGTAGCGGTCCGGGTGGCGACGGGAATCGTCTCGACTGCGCCTCGCCTTGACGGATGGCCGTCTACGACGGTTGGCTGTCCTCGTGAGTGTCGAGACGGCGGAGACCGATCGGAAGGCGCCTGCCCATTTCCGCTCGCCGTGGTGGTATCACCCGAGTGTCGGGCTACTGGGAGCTGGACTGGTCCTTGTTCTCTGCCTGACCGGATCCGGCGTCGCCACCTCCCTCGCAGTGATCGTGGTGTGCACTCTGAATCTCGTCCTCTCCGCAGCGTATGAGCGCGCGACGGGCGTGTCGCTGCGAGGCTTTCAGCTGAGTCTGCGCAGCCTCGTGAGCTTCGCGTTCGCTGTCGTCATCATCGCGCTCGCCTTCGGCACGCGGCTGCTCATCGACCAGTCGGGAGCGCTCTGGCTCTCTGCCCCTGTGTCATTGGCAGTGTTCGCCGGCTCCCTCGCGTGCGGTCGGCTCCTCGACCGGTTCCAGTCCGTTCCGGAAGCATGGAACTGAGCCCGGCGACCTCCGACCATGCGGCAGTCGAGGCAGTACATGCCGCGCTCGTGGATGCCGCCGCGCACCTCGCCGAGGTCGGCGCCCGCACCGAGGCGCTCGCCGAGTATGTCCCTGCGCGTCGTACCCTGCTCGTTCCTCGCGCGGAGCGACTCCGTCCGATCGGCGATGTCTGGCGGCTCGGGGTCGTGCTGTTGGCATCCGGTGCTGGAGGCGGTGGCGGCGCCAGCACCGGCGGCGCGAAGCCCGCGCTCTACGCCACGGGCGCTCTCACTCGCTCGCACGAGCCGGGGCGGCCGACGTACCAGGCGGCATCCGCCGAACGGCGTCGGCAGTTGCGGGTCGCGGCCTACCGCGGCCACTTTCGGCCGGGCACGACGGTGAACTTCGATGCGAAGCCGATCCCGATCGACGCGAGCCTGATCGGCGCATCCGGACCGTTGACGGTGCGCGACGGCGTCGCGCTCGTGCGCTGGAGCGAGTCGTCGACCTTCGACGCGGGTGCCCTCACCCCCTTCATCCCGTACCTCGCCGAGCGCGTGGCGCTGTTGGCGGCGCCTCCCGAGGGCGCGTAACGGCGCGCCTGCCCCGGGAACCCCTTTCGCGCTGGCGAGCGCATCATGCGGCGACGAGTGCACCGAGATGCGGCGGGCGCGGGCCGCCTCAGTGCGCGGCGGGCGCGACCGAAGCAGCGATGTCGGTGCGGTACTGCCCGCCCTCGAGCGAGATCGTGCCGATCGCCGCATAGGCGCGGTCGCGCGCCTCCTCGAACGTGGAGCCGAGCGCTACGACGTTGAGCACGCGACCACCGGTGGCGATGAGGTTCTCCGTCGACCAGCTCGAGGTGGCATCCGTCGAGATGGCCCTGACATCGGTCGCGGCGTGCAGCACCTGGACTTCGGGAACCTCGGATGCCGCATCCAGGCCGAGAATGATCCGTCCCGTCACCGGCGCTTCCGGGTACCCCTCGCTGGCGAGCACGACGGTCACGGCGACGTCGAACGCGAACTCGGGGCGGGGCATCCCGCCGAGGCCGCCGGTCGAAGCCGCGAACAGCAGCTCGGAGAGCGGCGTGATCAAGCGCGGCAGCACGACCTGGGTCTCGGGGTCTCCGAAGCGCGCGTTGAATTCGATGACGCGCGGGCCGGCATCCGTGACGATGAGTCCGCAATAGAGCAGACCGACGAACGGCGTGCCCTCGGCGGCGAGCTGCCGCACCGTGGGCAGCGCGATGGTCTCGATGACCTCGTCGACGAAGTCCTCTTCGAGCCAGGGCACCGGCGAGTAGGCGCCCATGCCCCCGGTGTTCGGGCCTTCGTCGCCGTCGAGCAGTCGCTTGTAGTCCTGGGCGGGAGAGAGCGGCAGCACGTTCTCGCCATCGCTGAGCAGGAAGAGCGACACCTCGCGGCCCTCGAGGAATTCTTCGATCAGCACGGTTCCGCTGTTGAGCCATTGCGCGGCGTGGGCGATCGCGGCGTCGCGCTCGGGCGTGACGAGTACGCCCTTGCCGGCGGCGAGACCATTCGCCTTCACCACGTAGGGGGCGCCGAACCGGTCCAGCGCGGCCGTCGCCGTCTCGACCGAGTCCACGGTCTCGGCGCTCCCGGTCGGAACGCCAGCGCCCTGCATGATGCGCTTCGCGAACGACTTCGAGCCCTCGATCTGTGCAGCCTCCTTGCTCGGGCCGAACACCGGGATGCCGCGCTCCCGCACCGCGTCGCTGACGCCGGCCACCAGGGGCGCCTCAGGGCCGATCACCACGAGCTGCACTCCGTGCTGCTGCGCGTAGTCGGCGACGGCCTGTGAGTCGTTCGCATCGAGGCCGATCGTGCGCACGTCGTCGGCGATTCCTGCGTTGCCGGGCGCCGCGGTGATGTCGTGGTCGGCGTCCTCCGCCAGAAGAGCACGGATGATGGCGTGCTCGCGCGCGCCGGAGCCCAGAACGAGAATCCTCATTCTGCCCATCGTAGGGTGCCCCCGGCGGTCGGCCACGGTTCATGATTCAGGGCCGCAGGCACGGGTGACGCGGCCACGGGCCTGCGGGCGCCCGGATAGCCTCGCTTTCCTCGTCTTCCGCGCGTGGGAAACGGCTCGCATCCTGAGTTGCGAACGGCGCGACGGGCACAATGGAGCCATGGCCCGAGCACGCATCAGCGAACCGGACGGCATGGCCGCGGTCTCGGCGGCGCTCGCTCCCGCAGCGAGCCGCGATTCCACGGCGATGGCCGTGCGCTACCTGCTGCAGGCGCTCGCCGACAAGGTGCCCGGCAACTCGGTGGAGGTGCGCGTGCCGCCGTTCGGCGCCGTGCAGTGCATCGAAGGGCCCCGGCACACCCGGGGCACCCCGCCGAACGTTGTCGAGTTGGATGCCGCCACCTGGCTCGCCCTCGCTACTGGTGGTCTCTCGTGGGACGAGGCGGCGGCATCCGGGAAGGTCTACGCCTCCGGCACCCGTGCCACACTCGACGGATTCCTGCCGGTCTATCGCCCGCGCTGAGGAGTATCCCTTCGGAACTCGCTGAGGAGCGCCGCCCCTCCGGAGGTCGCTGAGGTGCCCGCTGGGAACGCACCTCCGCCACCCCGCTCCTGCGCTCGTCGTCCACCGCCAAGCCGAGGAGCCTCGGCCCCCCGTGCTCGGCCCCCCGTGCTCGGCCCCCCCGCGCTCGGCCCCGCGTGCTCGGCCCGGGACTTGTCGCGCTCACGTTCCCAGCGGGCCCTGTTCGGAGTGCGCGACAATGGAGGCGTGCCGCACGACCCCCACGACGACTCGACCGATCCGCTGACCTCGACCGCTCACGAGGAGTTGGTTGATGCCCGTCGCACGCCAGGCGACGACGATCGCGACCCTGCGGAGCCCAGCCGGAACGAGGCGGATCCCGCAGAGTCCGACGCCGACGGTGCGGAACGCGAAGTCGCCGAGATCGCCTCCGAGCAGCAGGTTCGGGTGCGTCGCACGCCGCGCTATGGCCGCTTCATGGTGCTCGGCGGAGCGGTGCTCGGCATTGCGTCGTTCATCGTGACGTACTCGTTCCCCCAGGGCAGCGGATACGACCGCAACACGGTCTTCGGGTTCGTGCTGGTGGCATCCGTCGCCGTCGGTGTCGGTCTCGGAGCTGCCGCCGCCATCCTCGCGGCGGCAGCCACCAGACGCACGGAGCGCACGGTGATGGCCGACCGCATCGATGTGCGCGAACCGGATGCCCCGTCAGAGTCCTCGGAACTCCCCGACCTGGGCGAGCTTCCGGCCCAGTCCGAGCACGACACTGCTGCTGCCGGAGCAGGCGAGCCGGCCGCTGGCACGGTGGGCGACAACGCCGCAACCGGCACCGAAAGCACGGATGGCGCCGAACGCGCGGACGGCACGGAACGCACCGACGGCGACGAGAAGCTCCCACGCTGACCGACGAGACGGGGCGACGGTAGCGAGAAACGGGGAGAACGCACGCGGGATTGCCTGCTCGCTCTCTTCTACCTGCTGCTCGGTTCGTCCTTCAACCCGTTGTCGATCCACGACCCGGGTGGCGTTGCGAGCGTCAGAGCGCGCTCACCACGGCCGTGCGCGCAGCGACGTCGTAGGGCGTCGCCCCGCGACGCAGGAACAGTGAGACGACGTAGACGATGGGCAGCGCATAGGCCGCCAGTGTGAGGACCCACACGCCGACGGAGGGCGCTGAACCCGCGCCGGAATCGGTGATGGCGATCACCGCGGCATGGCCGATGAGCCACGGAAGCGCGATCTTCAGTGCGTTCCGCAGCAGCGCCGTGCCGAACGAGATGCGGGCAGCGATTCCCGCGGCGGTGGTCGGCTCGGTTCCGGATGACGTGTCATCGTTCGTGCTTGTTCTCCTCGCGGCGCTCGCCGCGCGGTCGACCTCTCGATTCGTCCCTCGGCTCGTCCCGACGACACGGATGCCGAGTGCGCGCTTGCCGAGCGTCGCGTGCCACCGGCTCGACTCGAGCCAGGCGAGCGCGAGCGTGACGGGCGCGACCATGATGAGCGAGGCGATCACATTGAGCGTGATCGGGTCCACGCTCCCGGTTACGCCGGTCAGATACAGGGGGATGCCGACGGCGGCGACGATCGCGGCCCACACGAGCACGAACATCCAGTCGATGAGCCAGGCCAGGAGGCGACGCCACGGGTGTCGATGCACGTGGCGACGCTACTCCGCGTTCAGTGTTCGGCGCTCAGCGTTCGCGCTGCGCGCTCAATGTTCGCGCTGCGCGCTCAATACCAGCCGGTGGACTGGGAGTGTGTCCAGGCGCCGCACGGCGAGCCGTACGAGCCGGAGATGTAGCCGAGGCCCCAGGCGATCTGCGTGGAGGCGCTGGTCTGCCAGTCTGCTCCCGCGCTCGCCATCTTCGATCCGGGCAGCGCCTGCGGGATGCCGTAAGCGCCGTCGGGGTTGCCGGCCGTGGTGGACCATCCGGACTCGCGGTTCCACAGGCTTACGAGGCACTGGAACTGGTCGTCGCCCCAGCCGTACTGGCTGGCCATCATCGACTGTGCGATCGCCTGGGCAGAACCCGGCGACACAGAGACGGAGACCGTCGGAGCCGACGAGGACGCACTGGATGCCTCTGCCTGAGCTTCCGCCTCGGCCTGCGCCTTGGCTTCTGCCGCGGCCTTGGCCTTGGCTTCGGCGGCAGCCTTTGCCGCCGCTTCGGCCTGCGCCTTCGCCACCGCGGCCTGCGCGATCTTGGCGCCGGCTTCATTGCCCGCCGCGCTGGCCTTGGCGAGCACGACCGCCGAGTCGGCCGCGCCGGCCAGTTTGGTCAGGATCGCCGGGTCGGACGAATAGTTGTTCTCGAGGTCGTCGATGGCGCTCTTCAGCTGGGTGAGATCGGCATGGCCGCTCACCTGCTTCGCCGTCTGCTTGGCGTCGGCGAGGGCCCGGAACGAGTCCTCCGCGGCAGCGGTCTGCGCAGCGCTCGAACCGGTCGTCGCAGGTGTGGCCGCGGAGGCGGCCTGCACGGCGACGGGCGTGACGACGGCGGTGACCGCCAAGACCGCGGCGGCCGTCACGCGCAACGAGCGTCGATGGCGGACCGTGGCGCCGGAGAGCGAAGAAAGGGACTGTCGGATGCCGGCGGGCGCGCGGTGCAGAAAGGTCACGTGGTTCCGTTGCTCGGTGCTTCCCCGCTTTGTCCACCCCGGGTCACGCGCACGCTCGCCGGGGCAACGGGATCGTGCCGGCTCGTGTGCCGTGCTCTCCCGTGCGGGCTGGTCGTCCGGCCGTCACATCGAAGCGAGGAACACACGACACGTCACCGGTGCACGCACTCAGGAGAAGTCTCCGGTTGGTGCACCCTGGGGCAAGCAGCGCGCCCTTCGCGACCGTGGGCGGTTCGGGCGGTCGTCGTGAGGCTGCATCCCTGGGAGAGGCCGTTTTCGCCTGATCCGTGCTTTTCGGGTCGGGATGCCGCGTCCGACAACCCGCGCAACGTTACGCAGGTGCTCTGGACAGGTCGTCCACAGGTCGTCCGAGATTCCTGGGAACGGTTTCACCGCGGAATTCCGCGGATTTCGGCCGGCAAATCACATTTATAACGATTTCGCAACTCGAGACGGGAACTTCTTACGGGCGCTCTCGGCCGTGCAGAGCACCTCTCTTCTCGAATGCCTGGCGCAGTCCCGCCAGCGCGCCAACGACGTCCGCACGGCCGTCAGCTCAGCTGGGTTCGCTCGACCCACTCGAGGTACTCGGGTGTCACCGTCCCGGTGACGTACTCGCCGGTGAAGCAGCTCATCTCGAGCTCGGTGACGGCGCTCTGGCCCTCGAGGATGGCATCCTGCATGTCGCCGACCTCTTGGTAGATGAGCGCGTCGGCGCCGAGTTCCAGCGTGATCTCCGGGATCTTGCGTCCGGCGGCGATCAGCTCCTCGCGGCTCGGCATGTTGATGCCGTACACGTGCGGGTACCGCACGGGCGGCGCCGCGGACGTGAACGTCACCTTGTTCGCGCCGGCCGCTCTCGCCATGTCGACGATCTCCTTCGAGGTCGTTCCGCGCACGATCGAGTCGTCGACGATGAGCACGTTCTTGCCCTTGAACTCGCTCGACATGGCGTTGAGCTTCTGCCTCACGCTCTTCTTGCGCTGCGCCTGCCCCGGCATGATGAATGTTCGTCCGACATAGCGGTTCTTGTAGAAGCCCTCGCGGTACTCGATGCCGAGCTTCTGCGCGACCTGGGATGCCGCCGGTCGCGACGAGTCCGGAATAGGCATGACGACATCGACGTCGCCGAGCGGTGCGTAACGCTCGATGGTGTCGGCCAGGCGGTTGCCCAATCGCAGCCTCGCCTCGTACACCGAGATGCCGTTCATCACGGAGTCCGGGCGGGCGAGGTAGACGTATTCGAACGAGCACGGGATGAGCACCGGGTTCTTCGCGCACTGCCGCGAGTAGAGCTCACCGGAGAGCGTGATGAACACGGCCTCGCCGGGGGCGACATCCCGCACGACCTCGTAGCCGAGCGCCTCGAGCACGACCGATTCGGATGCCACGATCCACTCTTCGCCGACGAGTCCCGCAGGGCGGCGGCCCAGGATGAGCGGACGGATGCCGAACGGGTCGCGGAAGGCGAGCATCCCCTGTCCGGCGACCATCGCGATCGCGGCGTACGCGCCCTCGACGCGCTCGTGCACCTGCTCGACGGCATTGAAGACCTGGTCGGGATCGAACTCGAGCCCCTTGATCTGCCCCTGCAGTTCGGTGGCGAACACGTTGAGCAGCATCTCGGTGTCGCTCGTGGAGTTCACGTGCCGGCGGTCGATGTGGAACAGGTCGTCGGCGAGCTCGCGCGTGTTCGTGAGGTTGCCGTTGTGCACCAGGATGATGCCGTACGGCGCGTTCACGTAGAACGGCTGCGCCTCCTGCTCGTTCGCCGCGTCGCCGCGGGTGGCGTAGCGCGCGTGGCCCAGGCCCATGGTTCCGCGCAGTGAGCGCATGTCGCGCGTGCGGAACGCTTCGCGCACCTGCCCGCGGCCCTTGTGGATGTGGAAGCTGCTGCCTTCGGCCGTGGCGATGCCGGTGGAGTCCTGCCCGCGGTGCTGCAGAAGAAGGAGGCTGTCGTAGACCAGTTGGTTGACCGGCTCGGTAGAGACGATGCCGACGATGCCGCACATGCTGGAGAGGTGCTCCTGGGGTGTGGATGGGGGCCGGGAATCCGGCGAGATGATTCTCGCACGACTTGACGCGCCGCTCATCTGAGCAAGCTGAGTGCGCCTCGCCCACGTTCACCTCGCGCAATAGGGTGCCGCATCACGGCTCTCCGTCCACAACCTCGATACCGGGCGGGCGATCCACCGCCGGCTGGTCGGGTGCGTCAGGCTCTGGGGCTGCTCCCCTACGTTGACTGGTGGACCCGGGTTCCGACGGGCAGAATGGGAGGGTGTTCGTGTCGGCCGATGTGATCGGGATGATCATCGCCCTCTTCGCCTTCATGGTGGCGGTGCTGGGCGGCGTCAGAGGCATGCTCGCGACTCAGACGAAGAAGCTTGACGAGCGGTTCGACAGGATCGATGCGCGGTTCGAGCGAGTGGAGGGCGAGATCGCCGATGTTCGACACCAGATCACCGGTGTGAAGGATGAACTCGTCGAGGTGAAGGTCGCGATCGCACGGCTCGAAGGGCCGCGCCCGCACCTGCAACGGCTCTGACCGTTCTTGCAGCGGCTCAGACCGTCGCCGAACAACGTTTCTGAACGCCGTCGCTCGTCCGGTCGACGGCACCGGGCTCTCCGCCTTTCGCGACCGGCGCCTGGAACCGGATGACGGTCGTGGCCGAGCGCGCTCAGCGTCCGCCGCCGGAACCGATCCCATAAGAGCCGACCGGTCGCCGGCGCCCTCCACGACCATGAGGGAGCGATGCTCCCGAAAGCTAGGCTGGAGGCCGTGACCGAGAACTCCACCAGCACCTACCGCGAAGCCGGTGTCGACACCGCAGCAGGAGACCTCGCGGTCGAGCTCATGAAGTCCGCCGTCGCGAAGACGCACGGACCAGAGGTGCTGGGTGGAGTCGGCGGTTTCGCCGGGCTCTTCGACGCCTCCGCGTTGCGCGGCTACCGCCGCCCGCTGCTGGCCACCTCGACCGACGGCGTCGGCACCAAGGTGGCCATCGCGCAGGCGCTCGACAAGCACGACACGATCGGCCAGGACCTGGTCGGCATGGTCGTCGACGACATCGTCGTGGTGGGCGCGCGACCGCTGTTCATGACCGACTACATCGCGTGCGGCAAGGTCGTGCCCGAACGCATCGCCGACATCGTGCGCGGCATCGCCGCGGCCTGCTCCGAGACGCGCACGGCACTCGTCGGCGGTGAGACGGCGGAGCATCCCGGGCTGCTCGGGCCCGACGACTACGACGTGGCCGGTGCCGCGACCGGAGCCGTCGAGGCGGATGCCGTGCTCGGGCCCGAGAAGGTACGGAACGGCGATGTGGTGCTCGCTTTGGGCAGCTCCGGGCTGCACTCGAACGGGTACTCCCTCGTGAGGCACATCCTGGCGCAGCGGAACATCGCCTTCACCGACAGTCTCGCCGAGTTCGGCGGCGTGGTGGGCGAAACGCTGCTCGAGCCGACGCGGCTGTACACCGCGCCGCTGCTGCGCGTGCTCGCGTCGCCGAGCGGAGCATCCGTGCATGCGCTCTCGCATGTGACGGGCGGTGGCATCGCCGCGAACCTGGCGCGCGTGCTGCCGCGCGGCTCGTGGGTCGACGTCGATCGTTCCACGTGGAGCCCGTCACCGGTGTTCCGCGTGCTCGGCGACCTTGCGGGAACCACGCTCGAGAGTTCCGAGGGCACCTGGAACCTGGGCGTCGGCTTCTTCGCCGTCGTCGAAGCGGATGTCGCGGCGACCGTCGTCTCGACCCTCGCGGTGGACGGCATTCCGGCCTGGCAGGTCGGCACCGTCTCGACCGCCGAGCGCGACCTCACCGGTTACGAGCAGGGTGCCAAGGGCGTCGACGGCGGCGCCGTGCGCCTCGTCGGCGCGTACGCGGACTGACGTCGTTCGACGGACTGATGTCGTTCAACGGACTGACGTCGCGTTCCACGCGGACCGACGTCGCACCCGATGCCGACCGGCCTCGCTGCTGCGCGGTCCCGCGGCCGCGAACGTGACAAATGTCACGGGCAGGAGGTGATGCACGGCCGAGGCACGGGCATCCGCTCGCCGCTTCGATGGAAACCGTGAACACCACTCCATCACCCACAGCGCCGGCGATCCGGCTGCGCAGCCTGCACAAGAACTTCGGGCAACTCGCGGCCGTCGACGGCATCGACCTGACCATTCAGCCCGGCGAGGTCGTGGCCCTGCTCGGGCCGAACGGCGCCGGCAAGTCGACGACCATCGACCTCGCGCTGGGATTCGCCACGCCCACCGCGGGCACCGCCGAGCTCTTCGGCGGCGAGCCCCGTGCCGCGATCGAGACCGGCCGCGTCGGCGCCATGCTGCAGGGCGGCGCACTGCTGCCCACCATGACGGTCGCCCAGTCGGTGGCGCTGATCGCCGCCGCGCACAGGCATCCGCTGTCGGTGTCCGAGGCGCTCGAGCGCGCCAAGTGCACCGAGATCGCTAAGCAGAGGGTGAGCAAGCTCTCCGGCGGCCAGATGCAGCGCGCGCGGTTCGCCGTCGCGATCGTCTCCAACCCCGACCTGCTCATCCTCGACGAGCCGACGGCCGCCATGGACGTGGAGGCCCGCCGTACGTTCTGGCAGTCCATGCGCGAGTTCACGGACGCCGGCCGCACCGTCGTCTTCGCCACCCACTATCTCGACGAGGCGGATGCCTACGCCGACCGCATCGTGATGATGGCGGCCGGCCGCGTGGTCGCCGACGGCACACCCGGTGAGGTGAAGGCCGTCGTCTCCGGCCGCCGCATCCGCGCGTCATTCGACTTCGCGTGGAGCCCGGCGATCGAGGCGGAGCTCTACGAGCTGCCCGGTGTGCGCAGCATCGATCACCGCGGCGACGTGCTGACCCTCGTCAGCGACGACTCGGATGCCGCCCTGCGCACCCTGCTCTCGCATCACCAGGACGTGCACGACATCGAGGTGACCGCCCACTCGATGGACGACGCGTTCCTCGCGCTGACGGCATCCGCGTCGAAGTCCGTTCCCGACGCCATCGAGCGGGCGCCTCGCATCGAAGCCGAAGAATCCACCCTGATCGGAGACCGCTCATGAGCATCGCCTACCTCGGACTCGAATCGGTCCGTCAGCTGAAGAACGTGCGGTCCACCGTCTTCACGTTCGCCGTCCCGCTCGTGATGCTGCTGCTCTTCGGCGGCATCTACGGGTCGAGCGGCCAGATCGACAAAGTGACCGGCCTGCCCTGGATCGTCGTGACGACCGTGCAGATGGCGGGCTACGGCGGCATGATGGCCGCGCTCGGCCAGGCGTTCACCATCGTCACGGAGCGCTCGGTGGGCTGGAACCGCCAGTTACGCCTGACGCCTCTCACCGGCGTCGGCTACCTGATGTCGAAGGTGGTCGCGGCGCTCGCCGTCGCCCTGGCCAGCATCATCGCGCTGATGGTCATCTCGGTGATCGTCTTCCACGCCTCGCTGAGCTTCGGCGGGTGGGCGCTGGCCGCACTCGGACTCTGGCTCGGCGTCATCCCGTTCGCCCTCATCGCCGTGCTGATCGGCCAGTTCGCCAAGCCGCAGTTCGCGCAGCCGCTGTTCATGGTCGTCTTCCTCGGCATGGCGATCCTCGGCGGGCTCTGGGTTCCGCTGTCGGTGCTGCCGGATTGGATGACGAACATCGCCCAGGTCGTGCCGTCGTACTGGCTCAACCGTCTCGGGCAGATGGGCGCCGGAATGGGCGGAGACATCCTCGAGCCGGTGCTCGTGCTGCTCGGCTGGACGCTCGTGCTCGGCGCCTTCATCACGTGGCGCTACCGTCGGGACGCGGCGCGTCAGTGAGCCGCGCCTCCTCCGCCGTTCCGTTCCGGACGGCCGTGCCTGGCGTGCCGGGCCCGGTCGTCCGGAACGGCACAGCCAGCACCGATGATGCCGACGGCCGGGCCGCGCTTACGCTGGAGCACGTGGTGACGCAAGCCGACGACGCTCGAGAAGATGGGCATCCTCGCTGGTCGATCGCACGGGATGCCCGCGCCCGGCTTCGTCTGCGCGGGAGCCGCAAGTGGTTCTTCGGCTCGCTCTGGGGCGTCGCCTACCTCGCCGTGCCGATCGCGTCCATCTGGACTTCAGCACACACCCCGACGTTGATCGCTGTGCTCTCCACGGCGCTCATCACGGCCGTCGGCGTCGCCTACGTCGTGATACCGCCGTTGCTGTGGGGGCGACCGTGGCCGGTCGCCGCCGCGGTGTTCGCCTCATTCGTCGCCCTGACCTGTCTCGGCTTCCCCTTGATCGGGATCAACACCGTCTGGCTCTGGATCTACGTGCCGATCATGGCGGCGATGAGCTGGCTCCCGGCGGCGTTCATCATCGGCACCATCGCGGTCGTCGTGGTGGCCCAGCTCATCGTGACGGCGGCGACCGGCACATTCCTGGGCAACTGGTATGCGGCCGCGCTGACGGCATCCATCTCGATCATGATGTTCGCGTTCGGTCAGCAGATCCGTGCTGTGGTGCGGCTGCGGGATGCCCAGAGCGAGATCGCGAGGCTGGCCGTGGTCGATGAGCGAGAGCGTTTCGCCCGCGACATGCATGACGTTCTCGGGCACTCGCTCACCGTGGTCACGGTGAAGAGCGAGCTCGCCAGGAGGGTGATGGCGCAGGACCCGCAGCGCGCACAGGCGGAGCTCGTCGACATCGAGCGCCTGAGCAGATCCGCGCTCGCCGATCTGCGCGCGTCCGTCGCCGGGTACCGCGCGATGAGCCTCGACACGGAGCTTGCCGCAGCGCACGCCGCACTCGTCGCGGCGGGAGTGAAGCCGCATCTGCCGGCATCCGGTGACGCCGTCGAGCCCGAGCTGCGCGAGGTCTTCGCGTGGGTGCTGCGCGAAGCGGTGACCAACGTCGTGCGGCACGCCCGTGCGAAGAACTGCTGGGTCGCGCTCGAGAGACGTGCCGTCATCGTCGGCGACGACGGCCGGGGAACGGCCACGACCGCCGGGCCCGCAGGCGGCGACGGCCACGGCCTGGCCGGCATGCGCGAGCGCGCCGCGCAGGTGGGCGGCGAGGTCACGGTCGAGCCGGGGGAGGACGGCGGCACGGTCGTCGCCGTTCGCGTGCCGTCCGGAGCCTCCTCTCGTACGGCCCGGCGCACGGGAGGAGCGCAGTGAGTGAACCGATCAGGCTGCTGCTCGCCGACGACCAGGCCCTCGTGCGTGGTGCGCTCGCCGCACTGCTCGAGCTCGAGACCGACCTCACCATCGTCGCGCAGGTCGGACGAGGCGACGAGGTTCTGGATGCCGCACGGGAGACGAACGCGCACGTCGCCCTGCTCGACGTGGAGATGCCGGGGGCGGACGGGCTGACGGTGGCGGGCATCCTGCACCGCGAGCTGCCGCAGTGCCGATCGCTGATCGTGACGACGTTCGGGCGGCCCGGCTACCTGCGACGGGCCATGGAAGCCGGCGCGAGCGGGTTCGTCGTGAAGGACACGCCGGCGGCCCAACTCGCGGATGCCGTGCGTCGCGTCGCGCAGGGACTGCGCGTCGTGGATCCGGCGCTGGCGGCCGAGTCGCTGGCTTCCGGTGTCTCTCCGCTCACGCAGCGCGAGGCGGAGGTTCTGCGCGTGGCCGCGCTCGGCGGCACCGTCGGCGAGATCGCCCGGGAGCTGCATCTGTCGCAGGGCACCGTGCGCAACCATCTCTCGGCGGCCATCGGCAAGACGGGCGCGCGCAACCGGGCGGATGCCGCGGCGCAGGCCGCCGCGAACGGCTGGCTGTAGGCGCGGCCGTGCCACTGCGTCAGCGCGCCTGGCCGTGCTCCGACAGCCAGGCGTCGGTCTCGGTCGCGACGACGGCGAGCGGCCGATCGCTCCACCGGGCGATCGACGCGTCGATGAGGCGGCGCACGACGGCCTCCAGGTCGAGGCGCGGGTCGAGCATCCACTGCAGTTCCAGGCCGTCGAGCCCCGCGATGAGCAGCCGGGCCTCCTCTTCGAGCTCGTCGTTCGAGAGCGGCGCGATGTGCCCGTCCGCGTGCGCCGACTTCAGGCAGCGGATCATGGTGTCCTTGGTGTGACGCTGCCGTTCGATCATGAACTCGTGCGCCGGATGCTCTTCGCGCGCGGCCTCGATCGACATGGTGAGGAACAGCTCCATCAGCCCGCGGTGCGCGTCGTGATACCGCATGAGAAGCACGAACGCCCTGATGAAGTCGAGACCCTCGAAGGCGACGGTGATGGGATCCGATTCCTCACGCCAGTGCTGCAGCACCGCGATGAGCAGGCCCTCCTTGTTCGTGAAGTAGGCGACGAGCGTGGCCGGAGTCGTGCCGACGAGGTCGGCGATGGCCCGCAGCGACCCGGCCCGGTACCCGTAGCGGCCGAAGACGACGGCGGCGGCGGCCACGATCTCGCGGCGCCGGCGCAGACCGTTGCGGTAAGGACCTCGCGCCTTCTTCGGCGATGGACGGTCCGTCATGGATGTCCTCTCACGAGAACGAGAGTATGCCTTGCGTCAAACATAACCGTCTGTTTATAGTTCAACCGAACATGACTGTCCGGTCCTGTTTCGCATCCGCCGAATCAACCGCTCGACGAGGAGCAACATGCGTCGATACATCACCCGAGCACGCCGCCGCGAACGAGGCACGCGATGAGCGTCCCGAACGGCGAACACGACATGCCGCTCGGCGGATCCGACACCGGTTTCGAAGCGGTCAGGGCGAAGGAGAGGGATGGCCGCGCCCGGCTCGGCGTCGGCATCCTCGGCGCCGGCCCCGTCACGCAGGCCATCCATCTGCCGACGCTCGCCAGGCTCACCGACCGATTCCGCATCGTGCGCATCATGGATGTCGACCCCGCCGTCGCGGAGTCCGTCGCCTCGCGCGTGGGCGCGGCCTGGAGCTCGAGCCAGGAGGAGCTGCTGGCTGATCCCGAGGTCGAGGTGGTGGCGATCTGCTCGCCCCACCCGTTCCACGCGGAGCAGGTGATCGCCGCCTGCCGCGCGGGCAAACGTGCCGTGCTGTGCGAGAAGCCGTTCGCGATGTCGGGGGAGCAGGCATCCGCCATCGCCGACGTCTCGGCCGAGACCGGGGTGCCGATCATCGTGGGCACGATGCATGTCTACGATGCCGGCTGGCGATCCGCGCTGGAGAGCGCGCCCGGGTTCACGCCGCACACGATCCGCTCCTCGATCCTGCTGCCGCCCAACCCACGGTTCGAGGACTTCGCCACCGAGGTGGTGCGACCCGACGTTCCGCCGCAGCCGCCAGCCGACCCGGACGACGCCGATGCCGTGGCCGCCAGGGTGACGGGAGGGATCATGGGACTCGCCATTCACAATCTGCCGCACGTCCGTCGACTGCTCGACAACGTCGACCCTGAGCTGTGGCGCAGCACCGAGGTGGTCTCGGCCGAAGGGCTCGCCCCGGCGGGCTATCTCGTCGAACTGCGCGCCGGGGACGTGACGATCGAGCTGCACGCGGTGAACAGCGAGAACTGGGCTCCCGACTGGCGGCTGGTCGCCGTCGACGACGACACTGTCCTCGACGTCGATTTCACCCCGTCGTACGTGCAGGCGGGGTCGGCGACAGCGACCGTGCGACGCGCCGGGGTGATCACGAGCATCCCGCCGGCGGACCACAACGGATATGAGGCCGAATGGCGGCACCTGGCCGAGCTGGCCGACGGCGCAGAGCCGCTCGTCGCCCGGCAGACACTGATCGACGACCTGGTCTTCGCGCTCGACATCGCCGAGAAGTCGGCCGAGAAGGCCCGTGCCGCCGCGCTGGAGAGGAGTCGCGCATGACCTCGCCGAAGAACGACCAGGGCCTTCACCCCCAGGACTCCGCTCGCCACGGAACGAAGCTGACCGTCGCGTGCGCTCCGGGAGCGCGGGAGGCGGTGGCGTTCGACTCGACGCTGGCGGCGCTTCCGCGCTCGTTCGCTCCGGCGACCGACGTCGAGCACGCCGACGTAGTCGTGATCGACGGCGCGTCGGGATGGACGGACCGGCTGCCGCAAGGCGGTAGCGCCCATGTCGTGATCGTCGTCGAGCCCGGGATGCCCGTGCTCGCACGCCTGCCTCTGCCCGTGGTCGCCGACCGTGCTTACGCCGGCAACCCCGTCGTGGAGACGCTGTCGGCGCCGATCGACGGCGTCGGCGTGCACGCGCTTCTGGAGCTTCGCGCGACGGTTCCGGTCGCCGACGGTCCGGATTCGGGACTGCTGCCGCTGCTCGCGCTGGCGAGGGCCGCGACCGGCCGAGGCGTCGTGTCAGCACACGTCACACTGCGCACCGCCCGCACGCTCGTCGCGCAGGGCGCGCTCGACGGCGGTCGCCCGGTGCTGATCCACGTGGTGGCGACGAACGCGGAGCGTCCCGAAGCCGTGCTCCGGGTCGTGGATGCCTCCACCTCCCTGACAGTGTCGCTCCCGTCGTCCGTCGCGGCGCGGCCCGCCATCGTGACGGTGTCGTCTCCGGCCGGCGCCACCCAGTGGCCCACGGTCTGGGAGACGTCGCATCGCGCGGCGTGGCAGCGAGCGCGGGACGTCGTGGACGGAAGGCGACAGGGGGACGCGCTCGCAGACATCCACGCGGATGCCGAGACAGCGCAGCGGCTGCTCTCGCAGCACAGCGACCACTGACGCCACCACCGAGATCCCTCACTGAGGGGAACTGCGATCGCTGTTGATGTCGCGTCTATCTGAGACTGGTTCGCGGTAACTGATACACGTGTAGTTCTGTTCGCGCTACTTGAGACAGAAACGTTCGCGAGACCTGATACTGCCGAGGCAATTGCGAGCCATTTGGTCGGCACGGCCAGCACCGTCGACGCCCGCTCCGCTGTCAGCCGCATCCGTCCTCGCAACATGCACGTAAGGGGATCCCCATCCGCACTTCATTCTCTTGCGTGGCCGAGGGCTGGGATTCTGTCGCGGCGCGGTGTTCGATGCTTCTCGCACTTGCCATATTCCATTTTATGGAGCATATTGACGGCATGGAGACGAAGTCTTTGGGCGATCCGGCGTTGTCGATCTTGATGGTCTTGGCTGGTGGTAGGCGTCACGGGTATGCGATTATCCGGGAAGCTGAAGAGCTCAGCGGGGGTCGGGTGCGGTTGAAGGTCAGTTCGCTGTACGCGGCCTTGGATCGGTTGGCCTCGGACGGGCTGATTATTCGTGCAGGCGACGAGACGGTGGATGGTCGGCTGCGCCGGTACTTCGCGTTGAGTGATGCTGGTGCGCAGGTGTTACGTGCCGAAGCGGATCGGTTGGCGACCCAATCCCGTGTGGCGAAGGAGCGGCTGGATGCTCGTCGCGCGGCGGGGTTTGCCGGCGGTGCGGCATGAGCGTGCGGTTGAGTCGGGACTTCCACCGCTGGTCGATCTGGTATCCGAAGCGTTGGTGTGAGGAGAACGGAGCGGCGATGCTGGGCACGTTCCTGGATCTCGCCGACGCGGAGGGTCGGGATCGGCTGACCGTCCTCGAGAAGGTGGGGATCGTTACGGGAGGACTCGTCGCCAGAGGCGAGGCATTGGTTCCGCGCGAGGTTCAGCGTCTTGCGTCGTCGATCCTGGTCGGTTTGCTCGGCGCGTTTGCGTTGTTCGCGGGAGTCGTCTTTGAGTGGGCGCCCTGGGGCGGCGCGAATCGCGTAGTCCTCGAACAGTTCACCCAGACCTTCGGTCACTTCCTCAGCCCGTTCGTCATCGTTGCCGGACTGGCCCTCACCGCGATGCTCGCATCGGTCATCGCGCCCGACTGGCTGTACCGCAGCCTCCTCGGAGCGACGATCATCGCTTCCCTTGCCGTGATGGCATTGGCGCACTGGGGAATCGGCCAATTCGGATTCCTGCGCGCGACGCCCGCGTTCTTCGCATGCGTGATCGCACTATTGGCGTTGCTGTCCGCGGCCCCTCGGCGACGAGTTGCGTTGATCAGCGCCGGAGGCTGGCTGGTGACCTTCCTCATCTCAACGGCCGTGTTCGGCCCATTGCCACTCGCTCATGTTGTCTCCGGCTACCCCTACGGCACGTTGACCTTTTTCGACGCGGTCATTCAGCCCGCACTGGCGTACTTCGGATGCCTGATCGCCCTGCTTGCTGCAGCGTTGCTCACACTCATCCGACGCGCGAAGGTTGGAGCAGTCATCGTGCTGGTCAGCATTCCGTTCGCCACGCTGTCGGCCGCTCACGGCTGGTTCGGACGCGACCAGATCTACCTCGTCGTCCTCGCACTCGGATACACGGCAACAGCAGCTGCCGCCGTCGTCCGAATGACACGACACGCGTCCCGGGCAACACCACCAGAGGAAATAACGATCAACCCCCAGTAAGCCCAGCGCGCACCGGCCGGGCGACGGACTGTCCGCAACGGGATCGCGTATCGGGCTTTCTACCGGACGGCCGACGCAGAGGCTTCCACGCCAACGTCAAGGAGAACCTCGCGCAGGTCGGTGATGTGCTGGCGGATGCGGGCGGAGGCTGGGGCCTCGCGAGCCTTGGTGTTCACCCATGCCACGTCGATCCCGAGCGCGTTCGCTCCGGCGATGTCGGATGTCAATGAGTCTCCGATGTGGAGAACCTCGCCGGGCTCGAGCTGCAATAGTTCGAGGCCTCGCTCGAACAGCTCTGGCCGTGGTTTGTAGGAGCGCACGTCTTCGCTGGTGACGACCAAGGGCAACGATAGGCCGTGATGCGTGATCGTCGCGCGGATGTCGGCTGAATCGATGTTCGAGACCACGCAGATGGGCACGGGGCATGAAGCTAGGAACTCGGCCGCACCGGGCAGCAGCGCGGGCCTCCTCCAGAAGTCGAAGAGTTCCTGTGTCAGCTCAACTGGGTCGAGGTCGCTGCCAAGCTGATCGAGAACTGCACCCAGAGCTTGGATCGTCAAGTCTCGCTGAGTACGAAACGTGCGCCCGTGGGCTGCAGCGAGCGTTGACGAGAAGCCGTCCCACCACAGATGTCCGAGGTCCCGTCCCGACACGCCAGGATGTTCGTCGGCGAGCTTGTCAACGATCGCCCGCACGACCAGGTCGTCTTCTTCGACCACCGTGCCGTAGAAGTCCAGAAGGATGCCGCGATAGGTCACACCCGCCAGTATGGGGCATCCATGGCGAAGGGCCAGCGTGATACTGATGGCACGCAAGCCGGTCCTTCACCGCGCGGCAGGCAGTCCGGGTCGAACGCAGTCATCAACTGCTGAGAGGTATGCACGTATACCCCGCACGAATAAATGCACCGTGATGGGGACCCTTTACGCAACATCGTTTCCGTGAGTGGGGCGACTGTTCGCTATGCGGGGGTGTGTCGACAGCCTGGCAAGACCGCGCCGCGCAGCGTGACGGCTCGTCGCCCTCGGCATGGAACCCCGGGATTCCAAGTCGATCCTGGCTGCTCTGCAGTCTCAGGTCTCGCGAACAAGTCTCAGTTTGACGCGGATTCATCAATCGCATCCCGTGACGGCTAGCGCGTAGCAAAACGCGCACCCCGTCGCGGGATGCGCGCTGCGTCGTGACTGTCGGTCAGCCCGCGGAACGCTCCTGGTGCTCGTAGTCGTCGGCCTGCTCGCCCTCCGGCTCGTAGTCTGACCACGCCGCGTACCGGTCGTCGTCGTGCGAGTGCCCGGTGAGTTCACGCTCCAACTGGTCGTAGTCGACAGTCGGGCTGTACGACTTCAACTCGCGAGCGATTTTGGTGTGCTTCGCCTTCTGACGGCCGCGCCCCATGCGAGACCCCCTCACGATGACAGGCCCGCGGCGTTCGACGCTCGCACGGGACTTTGGATGGGAACAAAAACTACCGACGAGTTTAGCATGGGGCGCCTGATCAGCCCTGGTGCGCGCTCACAGTCCTTCGTGATGGTATATAGCGTGTCCCCAGTGCCCTCCGACGCCGCAGTGGCGATCATCGGGGCCGGTCAAGCCGGCCTCGCGGTCGCCTATTATCTGCGGCGTTTTCAGCTGGATGCCGACGTCGACTTCGTCGTTCTGGACCGGAGTCCGAGCACCGGCGGAGCCTGGCAGTTCCGGTGGGACGGGTTGCGCATGGGCAGTGCCCACAAGGTGAACGACCTGCCCGGCATGGCCGAACTGGGCATCAGCTTCGAGACCGCGGACCGGTCTTTGCCCGCCAAAGACATCGTCGCCGGATACTACCGGCGCTATGAGGATCACTTCGGCCTCGCCGTGCACCGGCCGGTGGCAGTCACCTCGGTCGTCAACCGGGGTGCGGACCTCGTGTTGCGGCACTCCGAGGGTGAGACCGCCGTGCGGGTGCTCGTCAACGCGACCGGCACGTGGGGGTCGCCGTTCGTGCCCTACTATCCCGGCGCAGGTACATTCCGCGGGCGGCATGTGCACACGAACGGCTACGTCTCGTCGGAGGAGTTCCGCGGCCAGAACGTCGTCGTGGTCGGCGGCGGCACGAGCGCGGTCGGGTTCCTCCTGGAGCTGGAGGGCGTGGCGGCAACGGTGTCGTGGGCATCCCGTCGTCCGATCGACTACAGCACCGACCACGTGCGCACCATCGAGGGCGGCGTCGCCGCGGTGCGCGATGCGGATGCCGCGGCGCGCGCCGGTCAGTCCCTTCCATCGATCGTGAGTTCGACGGGAGTGCCATTGACGCGCAAGGTGGCGGCAGGCATCTCCCGCGGACTGCTCAAAGAGCGCCCGATGTTCGTGCGCGTCGAGCCAAACGGAGTGCGATGGGCGGACGGCTCGTTCACGTCGGCGGACGCCATCATCTGGGCCACCGGGTTCCGTCCCGAGCTCCGCCATCTCGCCCCGCTGAAGCTGCGCGAGCGAGAGGGCGGAGTCACCGTCGAGTCCGGTCAGGTATGGACGGACCCACGCGTATTCCTCGCGGGGTACGGGCCGTACGCGTCGACCATCGGCGCGAACCGCTCGGGCCGCATCATCGCGCGTCAGATCATGGCGCAGCTCTGACGCAACGCGCGGTACCGGGCAGCGCAGGTCATGACGCCGTCGGCGTCGTGTCGGGGGAGCCCGCATTCACCCACACGTACCACTCGTGTCCCGAGCGAGCAGCCTGGTCCTGGCCGCACTGGCGGCGGTCGGCGGTCGGCGCCGGGCTCGGCCACCAGTCCGCATCGATCGTCGGGGTGAGAGGTGAGCCGTTCGGGCCGGCGGAGCACGCGGCCGACACCGGGACGCCAGCCGCCGAGGAGAACCGCATCAGGTAAGCGGAGCCCTGCGCGGGCATGTCGACAACGATGTCGGTCGCATCGTCGGGAATCCAGGTCGGAATGTCGGCGGCATCCTCGTTCACCGCCTCGCTCTTGTCGTCGAAGACGAGGTAGCTCTTGCGCGCGTCTGGCCCGAAGAGGGCGCTGCAGCCGGTGAGCGAGACCACGCCGAGGAGGGCGAGAGCGGCGGCTGTGCGGACGAGGTGTGGGTGAGAACGCTTGTGCATGTCTCCACTCTGGAGAAGGAACTGCGGTCGCCGCGTCCACCGTCGGAGGTAACCGGTGCTACCCGGGCATGAGATCGGCGTCACTCCTCGGAGCCACGGTGAAGCGCCCGGGCGCTCGCCGATGTCAGCGGTCGGGCTTGCCGCCCGTGGTGCCACCGTTCCGCGTCGGGCGCTTCGCGCCGCGAGCGGGAGTGACCTCGGCGGCCGCAGCCGAGGCATCCCGTGCACCGCGCTTGGCCGCAGTGGGCGTCGCCGGTGCGAGCGGTCGGCGCGGGATGGCGCGGATCGGAATCGGCTCACCACGTCGGTCCTGGCCGGGCAGGGGCCGCGACCGTCGGCCGTAGATGAGCTCGGACGAGTCGAGCAACCAGGGGACGAGCGCGATCGTCACGCCGTGCACCAGCATGAGCTGACGCGAGATGCGCCGGGCCCGGTGGTTGTGCAGCAGCGTCTCCCACCAGTGGCCGACGATGTACTGCGGCAGATAGACGGTGGTGATCTCGGAGCCGTGCTCCTCGCGGCGGTGCCGGATGTACTTGATCAGCGGCACGCCGAAGTCGCGATAGGGCGACTCGATGATGGTGAGTGGCACGTGGATGTTCATGTCGTGCCACTGCTGCTGCACGAGATCCGTGGCGGCCTCGTCGACGGAGATGTGCACGGCCTCGATCGACTGATGGCGCGCCGCGATCGCGTAGTCGAGGGCCTTGAGCACCGGCTTCTGCATCTTGCCGACGAGCACGATCGCGTGATCACCGCGAGCGCCGAACGTGGTGGTCGGGTCGACCTCCACCTCTTTCGCCACGTCGCGGTAGTACCGGTTCACGCCGAGCATGAGCAGGAACAGGATCGGCATCATGATGAACACCAGCCACGCCCCGTGCGTGAACTTGGTGATCGTCACCACGACGAGAACGCTGAACGTCAGCAGGGCGCCGAACGCGTTGATCGACATGCTGCGGATGATCGTGGTGCGGTCCTTCGCTTGCCGTCGCGCTTCCGTGTCCCGCAGCAGGGTGATCCAGTGCTTGACCATTCCTGATTGTCCGAGCGTGAACGACACGAACACGCCGATGATGTAGAGCTGGATCAGGTTCGTGAGGTTCGCCTGGTAGATGATCAGCAGCAGGATCGCGGCGAGCGCCAGGGCGATCACGCCGTTCGAGAACACGAGGCGGTCGCCGCGCGTCGACATGGCCTTGGGGGCATACGAATCGCGCGCCAGCACGGAACCCAGCAGCGGGAATCCGTTGAACGCGGTGTTCGCGGCCAGCAGCAGAACCACGGCGGTCGCTGCCTGGATGATGAAGAACGGTATCGAGTTGTTGCCGAAGGTGGCGGATGCCAGCTGTGCGATCAGAGACCGCTGCGGTTGGGTGGCGCACTGCTTCCACCCGATCAGGTCGCATCCGTTCTCGGCGTAGTGCACGCCGCTGATCAGTGCGATCGTCATCAATCCGGCGAAGAGGAACACCGCGATGCTGCCCATGAGAACAAGGGTCGTGCGGGCGTTGCGGATCTTCGGGGTGCGGAAGGCGGGGACTCCGTTGGCGACGGCTTCGACACCGGTGAGGGCGGAGCATCCACTCGAGAATGCGCGCAGCAGGAGCAGGACGATCGCGGCCTGGGTGACGTCCTGGGCCTTGACCGCGTAGTGGGCCGACTCCGCCACCGGCGCGAAACCGAGCGCCGTGCGGATCAGCGCGGTGACGATCATGAGGCCGATGCTGCCGATGAAGACATAGGTGGGAATCGCGAAGGCCTTGCTGGCCTCGCGCACCCCGCGCAGGTTCGCCGCTGCGATCAGCGCGACGAACACCACGGCGAGCTCCACGCGGAACTCGCTCAGGAACGGGAGGGCCGAGATGATGTTGTCGACGCCGCTGGCGACGGAGACGGCCACCGTCATCACGTAGTCGACCAGGAGCGCGGAGGCCACGATGAGGCCGGCCTTCTCGCCGAGGTTCTTGTGGGCGACCTCGTAGTCGCCGCCGCCGGAGGGATAGGCCTTGACGAGCTGGCGGTACGAGGCGACGACCGTGAGCATCAGGATGATGACGGCGAGGGCGATCCAAGGCGAGTAGGCGAGCAGGGCGGCCCCTCCGATGAGGAGCACCATCATCAGCTCCTGGGGCGCGTACGCCACCGACGAGAGTGCGTCGCTCGCGAAGATCGGGAGCGCGAGGTGCTTCGGGAGGAGCTGCCCCTCGAGCTTCTCATTGGGTAGAGGTTCCCCGATGAGCCACCGCTTAGCGGAGCGACTGTCTAACCCGGGGGCACGCCCCTCATTTGTCACGAGGCATGACACTACTACCTGCCTAAACGCTGTCAACCCGGGGGCTTCCCACCCTTTGAGAACGCACAGACGGGCGCAGGCGGGCGGCTCAGCGCGGGCGCGGCCGAGGCGCTCAGGCCCGCAGACGACTCAGCAGATTCGCACGCACCTCGGCGAGCGACGTGCGGAGCTGGGCGACCGTGGCATCCGGAATGCCGTGGCGGGCGGATGCCTCGCGCAGGTCCGCGCGCACCTGCTGTCGGAACTCGTTCAGCACGATCTCCGCCTCGCGCAAAGCGAACCGCGACTCCACACGCGGGTCGGGCCGTGCATCGCGGACCCGGCCCTGCTGCTCGGCGTCCTGCTTCGACTCCCGCGCGGCCGCGGCCAACTCGGCGCGGAGGCTCTTCATCGCCTGGTTCACGCCGGAGCGCACCTCGTCGGCCATCCGCCGAAGGGAATCGGTGACCTCGTGCTCGATGTCGTCGAGATCGGATGCCCTCTCCCGCACTTCGTCGCGGCCCGCATCCGTGATCGCATAGACGCTCTTGCGGCCCATCGACGTCTTGGTGACGAGCCCTTCTTCTTCGAGCTTCGCCAGGCGCGGATAGATCGTGCCGGCGCTCGGGCTGTAGGTTCCGCCGAACCGGTCGG
Organism: Humibacter albus DSM 18994; assembly: GCF_000421825.1. Lineage (GTDB taxonomy): Bacteria > Actinomycetota > Actinomycetes > Actinomycetales > Microbacteriaceae > Humibacter > Humibacter albus. The sequence goes on along the minus strand of NZ_ATXT01000016.1, from coordinate 108,150 downwards.
TCAACGCCTGGATCAGCTCGTAGCCGTGCTTGGGCGACTCATCGAGCAGGCTGAGCAGGTAGAGGCGCAGGCTGCCGTGCGAGAAGACGGCGGGGGTCATGCCGCTCCGTTCGAGGCATCCGTGGTGTGCGTCGATTCGGCGGCGCCCGCGGGCCGGCGCACCACCGAGATGTTTCCCGAGACCGAACTGAGGTTCACGTCGAGCCAGTGGCCGTCGTGCGAGTCGGATTCGTGGGTGAACGTCTTGCCCATGGAGCCACGAACCATCGTGGTGCCGTCGAGATGGGCGACGCCGCTGACAGTGTTGAGGCGGTAGCGCACGCCGAGTCCTTCGTCGACGCGCATCGTGAGGTCGCCCGAGACGGAGTTGGAGCGGACCTCGTACGGGGCACCGGACAAGTCGAGATAGATGTTCGCGCTCACGCCGTCGACCGTGAACTTCGGCACGTTGCCGGCCACCGTCACGTCGCCGGAGACGGTGTGCGCGTTCACCTCGCCGCGATGGTCTCTGGCCGTCAGCTCACCGCTCACGGTGTTCAGATCGAGGTCGCCGATGATGCCGTCGGCGGTGACCTCGCCGCTCACCGTGTTGAGCTTGGCGTCGGTCACGAGTCCGCTCACCAGCGCCGTCGCCGAGACGACCCCGAGCTTCAGGTCGACGTCGCGGGGCACGAGGATCGTGACTTCGGCCCGCGCCTTGCCGCGCCAGGATCGGAACACGTCGATGAAGTTGTCCCAGCGCCACTGCGGGTGGTCGACCTCGAGGGTGTCGCCGTCGATCGTGATCTTGAGCTCCTTGCCCACGACGTCGTTGACCTCGACGCGCGCGCTCGGCTCGTCGTGACCGATCACGTCGACCTGGCCGCCGATGAGGCTCACCTTGAGCTTGCGCACCACCTCGAGGTCGATGGTCTTGCTCTCGCCCGGATTCACGATCCAGCGTTCCTGTGCCATGGTGCCGTCTCCTCTTTCTGAACTGGCGAAGTGTGCGGGCCGCGATCGGGACCGGATGTCCGGGTCGTGTAACACGATATATCGCGTGCCGATGAAGACACGATATATCGCGTCTACCGAAACTGCAACAACGAGCCGCGTGCGCCGCTTGACATTGACGTTGCGTCAACCTCTAGCGTCGTTGTCATGAAGAGCGAATCGGATGCCGCCCGCTCGGTCGACGAGTTCGCCGAACTGTCGATCCAGCAGCTGGCGCGGCTGGTCGGAACAACCAGCCGTACCTTGCGCCACTACGACGACATCGGGCTGCTGAAGCCGACCCGCGTCGGCGCGAACGGCTACCGCTACTACGACTCGTCCGCACTCGTGCGCCTGCAGCGCGTGCTCTTGCTGCGCGACCTGGGACTCGCGCTCCCGGAGATCGGCGCCGTGCTGGATCGCGAGCGCGACGAGGTCGCGGCACTGCGGCACCACCTCGGATGGCTGCGCAGCGAGCAGGAGCGGCTGGCTCGGCAGGAAGCATCCGTGTCGTCCACTATCCACGCACTCGAGAACGGAGATCGGATCATGGCGGAGAAGGCATTCGACGGCTTCGACCACACGCAGTACAAGCAGGAGGTCGAGCAGAAGTGGGGCGCTGCGGCGTACGCGAAGAGCGACTCGTGGTGGCGCTCGAAGACCGACGAGGAGAAGCGGGCGTTCCAGCAGCAGCACCTCGACATCGCCGCGGACTACGCCTCGGCGCGTGCCGACGGCGTCGACCCGGCCGATGCCCGGGTGCAGCAGATCGTGCGACGTCACGTGGACTGGCTGAACCTGTCAGCACCGGCGACCGGTGCCACGGTCACGGCGCAGGCACTGCTCGGCTACGGCGACATGTACGTCTCCGATGATCGGTTCGCAGCGAACTACGGCGGCACCGAGGGTGCCGAGTACGTGCGCGACGCGTTCCGCGTCTACGCCGACACGATGTAGCGCCGGCGGACCACCGCCGGTCGAGTCATCAGGGCCGGATTCCGTTCAACGCGCGGGCGGGGTCTCGACGGGCTCGACCCGAGGTCGGCGGTGATCGGATTCACGGCGGCTGTTCGGGGCATCCTCGACGCGAAGCGCGAACAGCGGGATCGCCACGTGCACGAGCGGTCCGATGCACACGGCGAAGGCGAGCGTGCCCCAGCCCACGTTGCCGCCGAGCAGCCAGCCGATGAGCAGCACCGTCGCTTCGATGGCGCCGCGCACGAGCCAGATCGGTCGCCCGGTGCGGGCGTGCAGTCCGGTCATCAGGCCGTCACGCGGTCCGGGTCCGTAGTGGGCGCCGATGTAGAGGCCGGACGCCGCGGCGATCAGCAACAGCCCGGCGGCGAAGAGAAGGATGCGTGCCCACAGCTCACCGGGTTGCGGAACGATCCAGAGGCCGAACTGCGCCGACGGACCGATCAGCAGCACGTTGAGCACGGTGCCCCGGCCGGGGCGCTGACGGAGCGGGATCCAGAACAGCAGCACGACGCCGCCCACGAGGTTCGTGACCAGACCGAACGGAATGCCGGTGTGCAGCGTGATGCCCTGCGCCAGCACGTCCCACGGCTCGATGCCGATCGTCGCCTGCATCATCAGCGCGATCGCCATGCCGTAGCAGAACAGGCCGACGAGCAACTGGGTCATCCGTCGCGCTGCGGTCGCGGGCCGGGAACTCGCGAACAGGGCGGGGAGACGGATTGGCTGCATATACGCATCCAATCGATGAATTGGCCTGTACCGAAATAGCCAATTCGGCTAAAGTGGCCTGATGGCCACGACGACGATCGGCACTCGGTTCCTCATCGAGCTGCTCGGAGAATGGCGCGACGGACGCTCATCGTACGAAGCGCTCGCCGACCGCATCCGACTGCTGGTCATGGACGGCCGGGTGCTCGCGGGCGTGCGCTTGCCGGCGGAGCGCGAGCTCGCGGCGCAACTCGAGGTGAGCCGCACGACCGTCACGGCCGCGTATCAGAGGTTGCGCGATCAGGGATTCGCGGTCAGCCGGCAGGGATCGGGCACGCGCACGACGCTTCCCGGCAGCGCCGGCTCGTCCGCTGCGCACGACCCGGGTCTGCTCGATTTCACGAAGGCCGCCCCTCCGGCGCCCTCGCGCATGCCGGATGCCGTGCGTCGTGCCTCCGAGCTCGTCTCGCCGCTGCTGGGCGAGACCGGGTACGACACCGTCGGCCTGCCGGTGCTGCGGGAGGCGATCGCCCGGCGGTACACGCAGCGCGGACTGACGACCAGCCCCGACGAGGTGCTCGTCACGGTCGGGGCTCAGCAGGCGATCGTGCTGCTCGCTCGCACGCTCGTCAGCCGCGGCGACCGGGCGCTGATCGAGGTGCCCACGTATCCGCACGCGTACGACTCGTTGCGGGCGGCCGGCGCGCGCATCGTCACGACACCGGTCTCCGTAGATTCGGCCGACGGCTGGGACGTCGACACGTTCGAATCCGTGACTCGCCGTACCAGCCCGGTGCTCGCCTATCTGATGCCGGACTTCCAGAACCCGACCGGGCGCTCGATGTCGCAGGCGGCGCGTCGGCGCGTCCTCAATGCGGCGGCGGCCCAAGGCACCGTCGTGGTCGCCGATGAGACGCCGGCCGAACTCGACATCGACCGACCGGATGCCCACCCGCCGCTTGCCGCGACCGCGCACGGTGCGCAGGTGGTCACCGTCGGCTCCGCCAGCAAGACCATGTGGGGCGGACTGCGCATCGGCTGGATCCGCGCCGAGCGCTCGATGATCCGGCGACTGCACGCGGTGCGCGCGAACATGGACCTGGGCACGCCCGTGTTCGAGCAGCTCGTGGTCGCGGCCCTGTTCGAGCAGTACGACGAACTGCTGGAGGAACGTCGTGCGGCATTGGCGGCCGGCCGGGATGCCATCGAGCGGTTGACCGCCGAGACTTTCCCGGACTGGAACGTTCCTCATGCGCAAGGCGGGCTCTCCGCCTGGGTGAACATCGGAGCGCCCGTGAGCTCGCAGCTCGCGCTCGGCGCGCGCAGTGAGGGGCTGCTCATCACGGCAGGACCGCGCTTCGGCGTCGACGGCGCCTTCGAGCGCTACCTGCGCATGCCGCTCACGTCGTCGCCGGCGCAGGTGGAGCGGGCGATCGCGGCGCTGAAACGGGCGTGGCCGGCGGCGACGAGACATCCGCTGCCCGAGCCCGGGATGCTTGCGGTCGTCTGAGCCGGTCGGACCAGGCCCTACCGTCGAGTCAGGCCCGCTGCCGAGCCGGGCCCGCTGCCGGGTCAGGCCCGCCGTCGAGTCGAGCTCGCTGCCGACGGGTCTGTGCGACGCCGGTGCGCAACGGCTCAGCCCGCGCCGTTCGAGCAGGTCTTGGTGGCGGCGGTCTGGCCGAAGACGTTGTCGCTGAGCGCGGCGGGCGTGGAGGTCGACGACGGCGCGGCCGATGACGTTCCGGCGCTCGCGCTGCTGGCGGGAGCCGGGGGCGATGCGGTCCCAGTCGATCCGCCGTCGGCGTCGATCGAGCCCTGCCCTGTGCCTGCCGTGACGGTGATCGGCTGGTCTGCGATGATCGCGTCGGTGAGCGTCTTCGCGGAGTCCTCGTCGGGGATCACTCGGTTGTTGTTCTCCGGGTCGTCGAACACGGGGTATTGCACGAACGTGATGTCGTCGAAGCTCAGTCCTTTGACCGCCATCGCCAGCTGGTAGAGGGTCGTCAGGTTCTTCAGGTTGTCGGAGAACGTGATGTTCTGTTCCGCCGCTTTTGCGATGCCCCACACCTTCACCGGGTTCGACAGCGTTCCCGCGCTCATGATGGTGCGCACGAGCGAGGAGAGGAAAACCTGCGTGTTGCTGATGCGCGACAAGTCGCCCCCACCCTGCAGGCCGTGCCGAGTACGCAGGAACTGTGCGGCCTGCAGGCCCATGAGCGTGTGCTCGCCCGGGGGAAGCTCGAGATCGGTGTCGGGGTCGTCGATGCCATCCCCTCCGACGCACACCGGCACTCCGCCTACGGCGTTCGAGAGAGCGACGACGCCGTTGAACTTGATGAGGCCGGCTGCCTGGATGTCTATGCCGGTCAGCTGCTCGATCACCAGAACCGTGCACGGCAGGCCTCCGTCGACGAGCGAGGTGTTCAGCGGCACGTAGTACTCGGCGCCGTTCCAGCCGCCGTCGCCGTCCGGGCACTTCGGGAAGTCGATCATCAGGTCGCGCGGAAAGCTGATGACCTCGGCGTGCGTGTGGTCCTGAGAGAGGTGCAGCAGCATCGTGACGTCGTTGAGCCCGATGCCGGAGCTGTCCTCCGTGGTGCCGTACGTCGTTCCCTCGCCGGTTCTGCTGTCGGTTGCGGCGATCAGGATGTTCATGCCGCCCTTGAGCGCGCCGACCTCGGGGATCGGGCCGGACGTCTGACCGACCAGGTGCACCGTCGGCGGCGCATCGCTGACCAGGTTCGCGGCGGCGACGCCGACGATGCCGACGGTGCTGAACACGCCAACGGCGGCGATGCACGCGATCACCTTTCCGACGGTGCGCCACGGATGCCGGCGCAGCCGCCCGTGGCGCGCGATGCCACGACGCCTGTGGTGCTTCGTCACGTGGGCCCCTCTCCGCCCGAACCGAACCGAGGCGAGCCGCACGGGCCGGCCGGGCACGGACATCCTCGCCGCGCGGACGACGAGTGCTCGGTCTCGCACGGTGAGATCCGTTTCGCAGGCTACCGGATGCCCGTGCGGCCACGGCGGAACCGAGTGACTGCGGACGCCGAGCTGTGACGGACCTGGGCGGTCGGCCCAGGGCCGGGTGCGATAATCGCGACGGTTCGGCAGGCGGACGTGCGCCGGTTGTCGCCGTCAAGCACCTCGCGACGCCCGAAGGAATAACGCGTGCACGCTCTCGCCGTTCTGAGCATGAAGAACCGTGCTCTCATCGCGCTCGTCACCATTGTGATCGCCGTGTTCGGCGGCATCGCGTTGAGCAACCTCAAGCAGGAGCTCGCGCCATCGATCGAGTTCCCGCAACTGGCGATCGTCACGAGCTACCCCGGCGCTTCGCCCGAGGTCGTGAACAACGACGTGAGCACGCCCATCGAGGCCGCCATCCAGAGCGTGCCCGATCTCGACAGCACTTCCGCGGTGAGCAACACGAATCAGTCGCTCGTGACGGCCAAGTTCACCTACGGCACCAACCTCGCCACGGCGGAGCAGAAGCTCGATCAGGCGATCAACCGCATCAAGTCGACCCTCCCCGACGGCCTTGATCCCCAGGTGCTGAGCGGCAGCATCTCCGACCTGCCGGTGCTGCAGCTGGCGGTCACGAGCGACGAGAGCGGCAAACAACTCGGCGACGACGTGACGCGCCTCGTGCTGCCCGACATCAAGAAGGTCGACGGTGTCAACGATGCCCAGCTGATCGGCGAGGTGGGTCAGCGCGTGACGATCACGCCCGACACCGCGAAGCTGGCGGCCGCGGGCGCGAGCGCGCAGTCGATCAAGGATGCCCTGAGCCAGAACGGCGTGCTGCTCCCCGGCGGGTCCATCACCGAGAACGATAAGACGCTGACGGTGCAGTCCGGATCGACGATCACATCGGTGCACGAGATCGCGGCCCTCCCGCTCGTGCCTTCCGGTGCGAGCTCGGCGGCGTCGGCCGGCTCGTCGGTGTCGTCGGCCGGCGCGGCCGCGTCGTCGAGCGCCGCGTCGTCGGGTGAAGCAGCAGCGGCAGGATCGGGAGCGGCGGGCGCCACGGGGGAGCAGCCGTCGGGAGCCGAGAGCGCGACGCAGCCCCAGGCATCCGCTGCGGCGGCCATGAGCACGATCGGCGACGTGGCATCCGTCGAGCTCACGGATGACCCGACCACCTCGGTCTCGCGCGTGAACGGCAAGCCGGCGCTCACCATCGCCATCACGAAACTGCCCAGCGCGAACACCGTCGAGGTGTCGAACGCGGTCAACAAGCTCGTGCCCGACCTGCAGGACAAGCTCGGCCACGGCGCGAAGTTCACGGTGGTGTTCGATCAGGCGCCGTTCATCACGCAGTCGATCGACTCGCTCACCGAAGAGGGCCTGCTCGGCCTGCTCTTCGCGGTGATCGTGATCCTGATCTTCCTGCTGTCGATCCGGTCGACGCTGGTGACGGCCATCTCCATCCCGACGTCGGTGCTCATCACGTTCATCGGCATGTGGGCGAGCGACTACACGCTCAACATCATCACGCTCGGCGGTCTCACGATCGCCATCGGCCGTGTCGTCGACGACTCGATCGTGGTCATCGAGAACATCAAGCGGCATCTGGTGGCCGGCGTGGACCGGGCGAAGACCATCGTGGATGCCGTGCGCGAGGTCGCCGGCGCCATCACGGCTTCCACGATCACCACGGTCGCGGTGTTCCTGCCGATCGCGTTCGTCGGCGATGTGACCGGTGAGCTGTTCCGACCGTTCGCGGTCACCGTGACCATCGCGCTGCTGTCATCGCTGCTCGTGGCGCTCACCATCGTTCCCGTGCTCGCGTACTGGTTCCTGCGGCCGCCGAAGGCGAAGGCCGTCGAGAAGGCGCGCGCGCGGGAGACGGCCGACGAGCTCGCCGAAGACGCGGCGAGTCACATGTCGATCGGTGAGGCGATCGCGAGCGGACACGACGAGCTCGAGCATCCGTCTCGCCTGCAGAAGGGCTACCTGCCCATCATCAACTGGACGCTCAAGCACTCGGCCGTGACGATCATCGCCGCCGTGCTCGTGCTCGGCGGCACGCTCGCGCTGACCCCCCTGATGAAGACGAACTTCCTCGGCTCGACGGGCCAGAACACGCTGACGGTCTCGCAGACGTTCGACCCGGGCACGAGCCTGCAGGCCGAGGACGACTCCGCGCGCGTCGTGGAGAAGAAACTGCTCGCCATCGACGGCATCAAGACCGTGCAGCTCTCCGTCGGGTCGAGCGGCAGCGCATTGCAAGACGCCTTTACGGGAGGCGGCAGCGGCGCAACGTTCTCGATCACGACCGATGCGGATGCCGACCAGGACGCCCTGCAGGCGACAGTCCAGAAGCAGATGAAGAAGATCACGGGCGAGGGCACGATCACGGTGTCGGCCGGCTCCGGGTTCGGATTCTCGAACGACATCGAGATCGACGTCACCGCATCGACCCAGGAGGAGCTGCAGAAGGCATCCGACACGATCGTGAAGAAGGTGTCGAAGCTGAGCGCCATGGGCGAGGTCACGAGCAACCTGAGCGCGTCGCTGCCCTACATCGCCGTGGACGTGAACCGCGAGACGGCAGCGCAGTACGGGCTGAGCGAGGTCGCCGTCGGCAGCCAGGTCTCCCAGGCGATGCAGCCGACCCAGGTCGGCACGGTCGCCATCAAGGACAACACGCTGAAGATCTACCTCGCCGACGCCGATCAGCCGATGAGCCTTTCTGCGCTGAAGCAGCTGCAGATCGTGACGGCGAAGGGTCCCCAGCCGCTGAGCGCGCTCGCCGACGTGTCGCAGAAGAACGGTCCGGCCTCCGTGACGACGCAGCGCGGCCTCCGCAGCGCGACCGTGACGGCGGCGCCCAACACCGATGACCTCACCACCGCGAACGCCCAGGTCACCGAGGCTCTCGATGCGGCCCACCTGCCCGAGGGCGCGTCGGCGACCATCGGCGGCGTCACCGCCAACCAGTCGAGCGCGTTCTCGCAGCTCGGGCTGGCGTTGTTGGCGGCGATCCTGATCGTCTACGTCGTCATGGTGGCCACGTTCAAGTCGCTGCGCCAACCGCTCCTGCTGCTCGTCTCGATCCCGTTCGCGGCCACCGGCGCGATCGCGTTGCAGATCCTCTCGGGCATCCCACTCGGCGTCGCCTCGCTGATCGGTGTGCTCATGCTGATCGGCATCGTGGTGACGAACGCGATCGTGCTCGTCGACCTCGTGAACCAGTACCGGCGCAGAGGGCTGACCGTTCCGGAAGCCGTGCGCCACGGTGCCTCACGCCGTCTGCGGCCCATCCTGATGACGGCCCTCGCCACCATCTTCGCGCTGCTGCCGATGGCCATCGGGCTCACCGGCCACGGCGGGTTCATCTCGCAGCCGCTCGCGATCGTGGTGATCGGCGGCCTGGTCTCGTCGACCTTGCTCACCCTCGTGGTGCTGCCGACGCTGTACAACCTCGTGGAGGGTGCCCGCGAGCGACGCCGTGCGCGCAAGGCGGCGAAGCGAGGCGGCGGCTCCGCAGGCACGCCGGATGCCGGTGGTGATGGAGGCCCGAGCGCGCCCCGCGCACCCGTCGCCGACGGTTCCGCGCCCGCGGCCGCTCAGCCGAGGTAGCGATGCAGGAACGCGGCGACCGCGGCGCGAGTGGAGGCATCCAGTTGTGCGATCGAGTGTGCGCTGCCCGGAACCACCCGCAGCACCGTGGGCACACCCGCGCGCGTGAGCGCGGCCGCGAAGGCCGTGCCCTGCTCGTGCGGCACGAAGTCGAACTGCGAGCCCTGGATGAAGGCCGGCGGGTCGCTCGCATCGACGTGCGTGATCGCTGACGCCTCGGCGGCGGGCGCGCAGCCGGTGAACGTCGCGCATCCGAGATAGCCGAGCACGTCCGCCTGGATGCCTGTGCTCGGCTGTCCGAGGGACTGGCCGCGTGCCGTCAGATCGACCGGACCCGACAGGTCGACGAGGGCGGCGACGCGCGTGCCCCGATCGGTCGGGCCGGTGCCGCGCGTGGCCAACAGCGACGCGAGGCTGCCGCCGGCCGAGCCGCCGACGACGCCGATGCGCGTGGGGTCGATGCCGAAGCGCTGCACTGTCGCGGCCCGGCGCATCCACGTGATCGCGGCCGTCAGTTCGCGGGGCGCGACGGGGTACCGACCGGCGGCTCCGAGCGTGTAGTCCGCGGAGAAGGTCACGAAGCCTTCGGATGCCAGCCATTGGCAGACCGCGTGATAGTCGACGCTCGCCTTGTCCCCGCCGTGCCACCCGCCGCCGTGGATGAGCAGCAGCGCGGGCCGGTGATCGTCGCTCGAGGTGGCCGAGCACACGTCGAGGTCGAGCAGGCTGCCGTCCGCGGCGGTGGCATAGGTCACGTCAGACGTGGTGCGGATGCCACGGGGCGCGACGAACGTGCGCAGACCGCCGCGCAGGCCCGCGGCATCCTTCGCCTTGGACACGGTTTCAGGGCCGTCTGCCGTCGTGGCATTGCGGGCCGCCACTCCGGCCGCTGCTTCGGCCCCAGCACCGCTCGTGCCAGCGGCCGGTGCGAGCGGCCGGGCAGTGGCTGCCGCGGTTCGCAGAGCTGCGCCGTTCACGGTCGCGCCGATCGCGGCGACCGTGACGAGGGCGCCGACGAGCACCGTTGCGGATGCGGCGTAGACGAGGGCGCGCAGGCGGCGCCGAGGCGGGCGGTCGCCCGCCGAGGGAAGCGTGTTCACTGGCAGTGGATTCTCGTACGGGTGGAAAAGTCGGTCTCAGCGTAGGCCACGATGCTCCGCCGACCGAGTGACACGGCTCACGAGCGATGCGCCGCGCTGCGAACACGCTCAGAGGAGCGAAGCGTTCTCGTCTTGCGATTCGTGCGCCGGCTGTTCGTGCCCGGCTCAGTGCTCTGCCAGGCGGCGTCCGCTAGAGTTGTTCGGTCGGCTCTGGACACCGTGCATGTCGCACGGATGGGTTTGTAAGTCCTGCGGGCCGGTACCGCCGGTGCGAGTGCACCATTTGCGTCGATGGACGCCGCGGCGGATGACCACTGTATGTGAACGGCCCTGATGGTTGCCGGCGCTTCGCGCCGCTCAGCCGAGGATCTGCAAGGACGCGACGACCTGTCGCGAGTTCTGCCATGCACACTCAAGAACAACCCAGAAGTAGAGCCATGCCCAAGAACAAGAAGCCCGCCGGCGGACGTCCGGCCCGCAACTTCGACCCGAGCCGCGCCAAGAAGTCCGGCGGCCGCTCGCCGTTCGGCGGTTCCGCGAAGCCGGGCAGCCGCAGTGCCGGCCATCGCGGATACCGCCCGGCGGACGAGACGGATGCCCCCAAGAAGCGCCGCTGGACGGCTGACGAACGCGCCGCCCGCGGCCATGCGCCGGCGCGGCCGCGCGGCGAGCAGCGGTACGCGGAGCAGTCGAGCGCCCGTTCGTTCGGCGACGCCGAGCGCGGTGGCCAGCGCAGCGAGCGCCCGCGTCGTGACGATGCGAACCGTGACGGTCACGGCGGCCGTGAGGGCTACCGCGGCCGTGACGAGTACCGCGGCCGTGACGACCGCCGTCCGTCGCGTGACGACCGCGACCGTCCGCGTCGCGATTTCGGCGATGACCGTGCTCCTCGCCGTCAGTTCCGCGAGGACCGCGGACAGCGTCGCGACTTCCGCGACGACCGCCCGCAGCGCCGGTACGACTCGGAGCGCCCCGCGCGCCGCTTCGACGACGGGAACGAGCGTCGACGTTCCGCCGAAGACCGCCCCGCGCGTCGCTTCGGCGATGACCGCCAGCGCCGCGACTTCGGCGATGAGCGCCCCCGCCGCCGGTTCGACGACAGGGATTCTCGTCGCGACGACCGCCGTTTCCCGGACGACCGTCCGCGCCGTCATTCCGGTGACGACCGCCCGCGCCGTGACTTCGATCGCGATCGTCCGCGGCGTGACTTCGACCAGGATCGCCCGCGTCGCACCTTCGACGACCGCCCTCGCCGCCGGTTCGACGACGATCGTCCCCGTCGCAGTGACGATCGTCCCCGGCGCAGCTTCGAGGATCGCCGCTCCGACGCTCCGCGCGAGCGTCGTGACTCCGACTTCTACCCGAAGCGCGACGAGCGGCACGCCGGACACGCGTCGCACGACGACGTGGTGCTCGAGCGCCTGCAGGCGGATGCGATCCAGGCGTCCGATGTGGAGGGCGTGAGCTTCGGTGACCTCGGCCTCGGCGGCAACATCGTCAGTACCCTCGCCGACCTCGGCGCCTCCTCGCCGTTCCCCATTCAGGCCGCGACCATCCCCGACGTGCTCGCCGGCCGCGACGTTCTCGGCCGTGGTCGCACCGGCAGCGGCAAGACCATCGCCTTCGGTGCGCCGCTCGTCGAGCGACTCATGAAGCTGTGGGCCTCCTCGGGCCGCGCGAGCGGCAAGCGCACCATGGGTCGCTCGCCCCGTGCCCTCATCATGGCGCCCACGCGCGAGCTCGCGCTGCAGATCGACCGCACCGTGCAGCCGATCGCGCGCAGCGTCGGACTGTTCACCACGCAGATCTACGGCGGCGTGCCGCAGGCGCGCCAGGTGGGCGCGCTGCGTCGCGGTGTCGACATCGTGATCGGCACGCCCGGCCGCATCGAAGACCTCATCGAGCAGGGCCATCTCGACCTCAGCGAGGTCGTCATCACGGTGCTCGACGAGGCCGACCACATGTGCGACCTGGGATTCCTCGAGCCGGTGCAGCGGATCATCCGTCGCACCAGCGAGGGCGGCCAGAAGCTGCTGTTCTCGGCCACACTCGACTCGGGCGTGGCGAATCTCGTCGACGAGTTCCTCGTCGACCCCTCGGTGCACGAGGTCGCCGGTGAGGACCAGGCGTCCGGCACCATCGATCACCGCGTGTTCGTGATCGAGCACCGCGAGAAGAGCGCGATCGTCGAGCAGCTCGCCGATCGCGACGGCAAGACGCTGGTGTTCGCCCGCACCCGGGCGTTCGCCGAGCAGCTCGCCGACCAGCTGGATGAAGCGGGCATCCCCGCCGTCTCGCTGCACGGCGACCTCAGCCAGTCGCGACGCCAGCGCAACCTCGACAAGCTCTCGAACGGGCGCGTCTCGGTGCTGGTGGCGACGGATGTCGCGGCTCGCGGCATCCATGTCGACGACATCGATCTCGTGGTGCAGGCCGACGCCCCCGACGAGTACAAGACGTATCTGCACCGCTCCGGCCGCACCGGCCGGGCCGGCAAGCCGGGCACGGTCGTCACGCTGATCACGCGTCAGCGCCGGCGGCGCATGACCGAGCTGCTCGGCCGCGCGGAGATCGAGGCGGCGTTCGAGGACGTCGTCGCGGGCGACGCACGGATCACCGATCTCGTGGTCGCGGATCTCGCCGCGACCGAGTAGCCGCACCGCCAGAACGCCAGCGGCGCCGGCAGGACACCGCTCGCGTCGGCAGGGCGGACCGCTCGCGTAGGCAGGACGCACGGGTGTCGCCGGCAGGACACCGCTCGCGCCGGCAGGGCGGACCGCTCGCGCGGGCAGGACGCACGGCTGTCGCCGACAGGACAAGCGTCTGAAGACATGCCGAAACGGCATGTCTTCAGCCCGAAAGCGCGTTTTGTCCTGTCGGTGTCGGTGTCGGTGTCGCGTGCGCTGTCGGTGCGGCGTGGTCGGCGCCGCTGGGCGGCATTCCGCCGTTGCTGGACGCCCCCGTCTGCCGTCGGACGCATCCGTGCGCGCCGGTCAACCCCTGGCGCAAGGTGGTCCGGGGTGGAACGGTGAGCGCATGACAGACGAATCGAACACCCAGAACGGCGGTCCGGATGTCAACGGAACCGCCGATAATCCCGAGCGCTCACAGAGCGCGAACGCCCAGAACTCCGCACCGACGCAGGACTCCGGGTCGCAGAACCAGGAGCGGAACGCCGGGCTCGGCTCCCTCGCCGAGGATGCGGCGCATCCGTTCGATCAGACGAACGGCATCATCGACGGGCTGGAAGGCGATGCCGACGACCCCGAGGTCGTCGAGGAGCGTCTGAACGAGTCGGAGGATTCCGCGAGTCCGCTCGACATGGGGGCCAACAGGTCGGGCAGCGGCGGCTGAGCCGAGGGCCGGCTTGTGCCGGCGCACTCCGCCGAGTGCGGTGCGCAGCCGCTCAGCGGCTAGCGTGCCGGCCGACCGCCGAGTGCGGTGCAACCGCTCGGTGAAAACAGCAGATGTCGTCGAGAACAGCACGGCTTCTGCTGTTTTCTGTGCCGGAGCGCGTTCGCTGCTGCTTTCGCGTCGGCCCGCTGGAGCGCCGTGGCCCGGCGGCGCAGTGCGGTGGCGTAGTGGCGCGGTGGCGCAGTGGCGGCAGAGCTACCTGCCTGGCACGTACACCGAGATGCTCTCCAGCACATCGAGCGCGCTGGTCACGGCCGCCATCTGCTCATCGTCGAGCCCGGCCATCAACACCGAGATGCGCTGAGCGCGCTCGGCACGGGCAGTGAGCACCGCGGCAGCTCCGGCCTCGGTGGACTTCACGAGCGAAGAACGTCCGTCGTCCGGGTCGGAATGCCGTTCCACCAGGCCGCGTGCCTCGAGTTCGGCCACCACGCGGGTCGCGCTCGGCGCGGCGATCGACTCGATACGGGCGAGGTCGCCCGGCCGCAACGGGCCCTTCCGGGTGATGCTCGACAGAGCGGAGAGTTGCGCCTGGGTCAGTTCTCCGCGGGGGCGGATACGCCGGTTGATGCGTCCGATCGCCACCGCGAGGCGAGCGGCGGTCTCCGCACGTTCCGGTCCCTCCGCCGGTGCGGAGGCGGACCGCTCAGAACCGCCGTCGAGTGGCGCCGAACCTTCGGCCCGCAGCTCGGAGCCGTCGACTGCATGGGCGGAACGGCTGCCGGCGCGCTCGGAACCGTCACCGGCGTGCTGGGTCGGGGTGGACATCCGTCGATCCTAAGAGGCGGTACGGCCCGGGTCGTCGGGCACGCCGGCGGAGGCGGTCGGGTCTGCTGGGCCGGATTCGGAAGGACCCGTGACGGCAGCCGAGGGGGCGTCGGCTGCCGTCACGGCGACGGGACGGGGCGCAGAGTGGGGGGTCGCGCCGGCTGTCCCGCCGTGCTTGTGGTGGAGTGCGGTCGGGGTCGTGTCGACGTGCACGTACATCTTTCCGCGGCTGAGCGACGCGATGGCGCCGACCAGGGACATGATCGCGGCGGCCACGAACACGACCACGAGTCCGTCGTGGAACGGATCCTGGATGAGTTGCGGGAAGAAGTGCTTTCCGGTCAGCGTGTCGACGTTGGACTTCGAGAGTGTGTCGAGCGCACCGGTCGGCGCCAGCAGGCTCCGGATCGGGTTGTAGCCGAGGAAAGCGGCGAACACACTGCTCACCGGCGGCAGCTCGGAGAGCTGATGAGCGACGGTGCTCGATACGCCGTGCGCCGTGAGGCCGCCGTAGAGCGACTTCGGCAGGGACGAAGCCAGGCCCGAAATGAGCAGGGAGAAGAACAGGCCGATCGAGAGCGAGGTGCCGGCATTCTGCACCGTGCCCGCCATGCCGGATGCCGCCCCTCGCTGATTCGCTGGAACGCTGTTCATGATCGCGGTGCGGTTCGGTGCCCCGAACATGCCGGATCCGATGCCGGAGAGCCCGGTGATGATCGCGAACTGCCAGTACTCGAAGTTCACCGGAATGAGCAGCAGGAGCACGAACGTGATCGCCACGATCACGAGGCCGACGGTGGCGAAGAGGCGGGCTCCGAACCGGTCGGACAGCGTTCCCGACAGCGGTCCCGCGATCAGGAACCCGATCGTGATCGGCAGCATGTAGATGCCGGCCCAGAGCGGTGTATCCGCATAGGCGTAGCCGTGCAGCGGCAGCCAGATGCCCTGAAGCCAGATGATGAGCATGAACTGCAGGCCGCCACGACCGACCGAGGCGAGCAGCCCCGCGAGATTCGCCATCGCGAACGCACGGATCTTGAACAGCCGCATGTTGAACATGGGCGCTCTCGACTTCAGTTCGATGAACGTGAAGACGACGAGCAGCAGGATGCCGCCCACGATTCCGCCGATCACCCACGGATTGGTCCACCCCGTCGAGCTGTCGCCGTAGGGCTGAATGCCGTAGGTGATGGCAGTGAGAAGGGCGGTCAGGCCGACAGCGAACGTGATGTTGCCCGGCCAGTCCAGTCTGCCGGGGTTCCTGGTTCCGACCTCCTTGAGCGAGATGTACGACCAGATCGTGCCGATGACGCCGATCGGAACGCTCACGAAGAACACCGCGCGCCAGTCGACGACGGCGAGAAGCCCGCCCACGATCAGGCCGATGAAGCTGCCCGCGATGGCGGCCACCTGGTTGATGCCGAGTGCCATGCCGCGGCGGTTGGCGGGGAAGGCATCCGTCAAGATCGCCGTCGAGTTGGCGAACAGCATCGCACCGCCGATGCCCTGCACGAAGCGCCAGACGATGAGCCACATGGCGCCGGCGCCGCTCGTGAACGGATCGAAAGCGAGCGCGATCGAGCCGATGGTGAAGACCACGAAGCCCAGGTTGTAGATGCGCACCCGGCCGAACATGTCGCCGAGACGCCCGAAGGTGACGACGAGTACCGCGGTCACGAGCATGTAGCCCATCAGCATCCAGAGCAGATAGCTCACATTGCCCGCCTCGAGCGGATTGAGCTTGATGCCCTTGAAGATCGCCGGTAACGAGATGATGACGATCGACGAGTTGATGGTCGCCATCAGCATGCCGAGCGTCGTGTTGCTGAGCGTGACCCACTTGTAGCGAGGGTGTTCCTTGCTGAAGAGAGCGCGGGTGGGCGGGGTGGAGACGGTGCTCACAGAACTCCTGGAATGAATCAGAGCCGAATTAGTTGCTTGATGTAAAGCAAGTATAAGAGTCGCGCCGTGCGCGGGCACCGCGGATGTCTGCCTCACGGAGAGTCCGTTCGGTCGCCCTTGCCCGATGTGCCAGGGTCGTTTCATGTCGTACTACCCGGCGCCCACGCCGCCTGCATCCGCCGCGCGCCCGGCTCCGGCGGGGAACCTGCTCGGGGTCGTCTCGTTCGTCTTCGCACTCGCCACCGTCGCCTTCGACATTCTGCGGGCGTTCGGTCTCACGTTCCTCGTTCGCGTGACGCCGGCGGGTCTCTACACGGTGGTGTCGTGGACAGGCACGGCGCTGGTCGCGATGCTGGCGCTCGGCGCCCTGATCATCGGGATTCTCGCTCTGCTGCGCAAGGGCGCGCCGAAGGGATTCGCCGCCGCGGGCACCGCGCTCGGCGCTCAAGCCCTCCTGGCCGTGCTCGTCGGACTCGCACAGACCGGGCTCTACTCCTTGATGTACTGAGCCTTCCGGACGTGGCGCGTCAAAGCCCCGGCCGCACGCGCAGGTCGGTCAGGTCGGCGTCGCGTGGCAGGTCGAGAGCGGTGAGCACCGCGGTGACGACGGACTCCGGCCGGATCCAGGCATCCTCGTCGTATTCGGCGCCTTCCTGTTCGTGCACTCGCTTCTGCATCGGCGTCGCGGTGCGACCCGGGTACACGGTCGTGACGCGCACGCCGGCGCTGCGTTCCTCGGACCGGAGCGCGTCGGCGAGTGCGCGCAGGCCGAACTTGCTGGCGGCGTACGCGCTCCAGTCGGCGGATGCCGCGAGCCCGGCCCCCGAGTTCACGAACACGACGCGCCCTCCCGCACTCCGCAGGGCCGGCAGCGCGAGCCGAGTGAGTTCGGCAGGGGCGGCGAGGTTCACCGTGAGCGCGCGATGCCAGGCGTCCGGCCGCAGATCGGCGACCGGTCCCAGGTCGACGACTCCCGCGACGTGGAGCACCGAGTCGAGGCGCTCGGGCAGGCTGCCGCCGATGGATGCCTCCAGCGTCTCCGGCCGCTCCAGGTCGCCGACCAGCGTGGTGGCGCCGGGGAACGCTGCCGTGAGTTCCGCGGCACGATCGGCATGCCGCGCCAGCAGCACGAGCGCGTCGCCGCGGTCGTGCAGTGCGTGGGCGAGGGCGGCGCCGATCCCGGAGGACGCGCCGGTCAGGAGGTGGGTGGCCATGGCATCCAGTCTGCCTCCCGTCGATCCGGTCTCGCGCCTGCGGCTCGGTCGCGTCAACGCTCGACATGACGGTCTGCGCCCTCGCACGGAGACAGGCCGCTCTGGCCTGTCTCCGTGCCGATGTCCTGTTGGGCGCGAGTGGCTGTCCGAGGCCGCGTGTCAGTGGCCGGTGTCAGCGGCCGCTCAGTCTTCGTGGCCGCTCGGTCCTCGTGGCCGCTCAGTCTTCGTGGCCGCTCAGTCCTCGTCCGGGTCGACCGGCTCGTCCTCCTCATCGTCCGCATGGTCGCTCGCTCCGCCGCGCCGCCGGGTCAGCAGGATCACCACGACGGCGATCAGCGCCAGCACCACGATGCCGGCGGCGATCACCACGACGATGACGATCGCACCCGAGTTCACCGTGCCCTCCGCTGTGCCCGCGCCGGCGGTCGGTGCAGCCGTGGCTGCCGCTCCGGCGCCCTTGCAGGGGCTGGCGGATGCGCCGGCCGAGGTTTTCGTGCCCGCCGGCGGTGCGTAGGTGAACTGGATCGAATCCGAGACCACGTGTCCATCGGCAGAGACGATCTGCCACGTGACCAGGTACTTTCCGCTCTTACCGAGCGACACCGGAACCGAGACCTGGCGTCCGCTGATGGTGGGACATCCGGTCTCGAAATGCGTCGCCTTGCCGTTCGGGCCCGTCACCTGAAGCAGTGCGCCAGGACCGGACTTCGCAAGATCCAGCACGACGTCGTCGAAGGTGAGCCGAACCTTGTTGATCGGAGTCGTCTGCGTCGAGCCGGCCTTGGGCGAGCTGTCCACGAGGTAGTCGTGGGCGCTCGCCGGAGCGGCGACGAACGTGCCGAGGGCCGCGGCCGCCACGAGGGCGACGGCCGCAACCCATCCGGTGAGGCGGCGCATCAGTCGCCGCCGGTTCCGGTACCCGAGGTCCCTGCTCCGGCGCTCGAGCCACCACCCGGCTGCTTCGAGCGCGCGGCGCCGGTGCTGCCGGGTCCTGCGCCCGTCACAGCGCTGCGAGGACGCCGGACCAATCCGAGCACGGCCACCACGAGCGCGATCGCGCCGAGCACGAGGCCGCCGATCGCGATGCCGATCGCAGCGGCATCCGTCGACGTCGCGGCCGGTGAAGCCACGGGCGCCGCGGAACTGCTCACGATCGTCGGCGTTCCGTCACTCGGCGGGGCGTCGTTGATGTAGAGCGTCGGCGCCGGATGCTCCGGCTCCTGGCCCGACGCGGGCGTCTTCTGGTCCCACTTCACGACGGTGCCGTCGGAGTAGGTCTGGGTCGCAGGCATCAGCATCTTCCCGGTGTCGGGCACGATGCCCGCGGAGATCGCGAACTCCTGGAACTGACCCGGCTTCACTTGCACTCCGGGGTCGGCTGTCCAGACGATCTTGCTGGGAGCTTCGGTGACGGTCGCGCCGGAGATCTTCACCGGCTTGGGGAGAGTGCTCGTCGTCACTTGGGCACTCCACCCGGCCACGGGCTGGTACGACACGGAGGTGAAGGGCGTGTCGGTCGGGAAGTCGACCTCGAGTTTCACGGTTCCCGCGGTTGCCGACTCGGTCGGCACGCGGAAGGTGAGCACGGCGTAGCTGCCGGGCGTCGCCTGATCGGGGTTGACGCGCACGTGTGCGCTGGCCGCGAGCGGTGCGGCGATCGACAGCGCAACGGCTGCCACCGCACTCGCGGCTGCGGCGGCGAGGGATCTTCTGATTTTCATGGATGCTTTCTGCTGGCTTTGCGTCCGTCCTACGGGTGCGCGCACGGGGGCGCGCCCGACGAGGCGCGGCAATGGTCTGGGGTCGCGGGGCGCGACCGACCTGCGCGCAAGATCGCACCGCCGACACGACGTCTTGTTCCCCAGACGTCTGCATGGCAGTGAGAAGTATTCGGCGCGGTCAGGCCGCGACGGAAAGCGCCGGCGGGCCGCGATGCCGCATCGCGCCGAGCACGCGGGTCGGGGAGGCGAGCGTGACCGGGCGGGTCTGCACGCCCATCCGCACGGGTGCAGGCACGGGCGTGACCGTGAGGCGCCGGATAGCGGTGACGAGCAATACCGTGAAGTTCGCCAACGCGTACAGCGTGCGCTCGCCATAACGCAGGGCGATCAGCGTGACGATCGCGGCAGCGGTGTGGGCGAGCACCATCCAGCCGGTTCCGCCGTGCATGGCCATGCCGTGTCCGGCGACGACATCGATGTGCATGCCGGCGTGCAGATGGCCTGCTGGCACGTTCAGCGACGTGCCCGAAGCATCCGATCCGAGGCTGAAGAGCAGGTGCAGAGCCAGCTGACTGATGCCCACGCAGGCGGCCTGCCGCCAGAGCACGATGCGGCGGCCGGCCAGCACGACGCAGATCGGTGTGGCGAAGGCGAGTGAGAGCACCACGGCGAGTACCGAGGGAAGACCGTCGCCGGCCGCATCATGGAACAGCGCGGCCACGAACACGGCGAGCACCGCGGTTGCGGTGCCGCGGAGCGTGCGGATGCCGCGATCCGTCATGAACGCCTCTCGCTGTTGGTGAATGCCTCCAGGTTAGCCGAGCGGGTCGACGCGCGACCGGTCGATGCTGTGGGCTGTGGAGGCGACGCGATTCCCGGTGCTGGGGAGGGCGAGTGGATGCTCTCTCCCGCCGAATGCCTGTGGATGAACGTGCATCCACCGTGAGCACCGACACAGCCCGCGACGTCGGCCGCCCTGGATACCCTGGACCGGTGAGCATGCCCGAGCCCTTCGATCCCACCGACCTCTCGTCGGGCGGCCCGTCCGGCGACCCCGCCGAGGCGGACGGCTGGCACGACTGGGATCCCAACGAGCTCGTTCCACCTGACGATGAGTACGGGCCCGAGGAATACGGCCCCGAGGGATACGGTCACGAGGAGTTCGGTCCTGTGGTGGGTGGCGGAACCGCCGCATCTCCGCGTCGATCTGTCGCTGGCGAGAGACCGACCGGCAGCCTCGAAGCTGCGCTGGAACAGGCCTCCGTTCGCCGCATGGTCGGCTCCCATCCGCTCGATGTGCTGCACACGGTGTGGGGCTACGACGAATTCCGCGGCGACCAGGCCGAGATCGTCGACAGGGTGATCGGCGGCGGCGACGCCGTCGTGTTGATGCCGACCGGTGGCGGCAAGAGCCTCTGCTATCAGGTACCGTCCCTCGTGCGCGAGGGCACCGGCGTGGTGATCTCGCCGCTGATCGCGCTCATGCACGATCAGGTCGAGGCGTTGCGGGCGGTCGGCGTGCGCGCAGCCTTTCTCAACTCCACACAGGATGCCTCCGAGCGGTCCTCCGTCGAGCGCGCGTATCTGCACGGTGAGCTAGATCTGCTCTATGTGGCGCCGGAACGGCTGGCATCCGAGCAGACGAAGCAGTTGCTCGGCCGTGGCCGCATCGCGCTCTTCGCGATCGACGAGGCGCACTGCGTGTCGCAGTGGGGGCACGACTTCCGCCCCGACTATTTGGGGCTCTCCGAACTGGCGGACCGTTGGCCCGATGTTCCGCGCATCGCACTCACCGCGACGGCCACCGAGGCCACGCACAAAGAGATCACCGAGCGTCTGAGGCTGCAGAACGCCCAGCATTTCGTCGCCAGCTTCGACCGGCCGAACATCCAGTACCGCATCGTCGAGAAGAGCGAAGTGCGTCGGCAGCTCGTCTCGTTCATCCGCGACGAGTTCGGCAGTGTTGACGCCGCACGAGAAGGGAGCGCCGGCGACGGTCCGGCCTCTGGCATCGTCTACGCGCTCAGCCGCAAGACTGTTGAGCAGACGGCGGAACATCTCAAGCAGAACGGCATCGACGCCATGCCGTACCACGCGGGGCTGGATGCCGGCACACGCGCCAGAACTCAGTCCCGTTTCCTTCGCGAGAACGGTGTCGTGATCGTGGCGACGATCGCCTTCGGCATGGGGATCGACAAGCCCGACGTCCGCTTCGTCGCGCACATCGACCTGCCCAAGTCTGTCGAGGGCTATTACCAGGAGACCGGTCGCGCCGGCCGCGACGGTGAGCCGGCCGTCGGCTGGCTGGCCTACGGCCTGCAAGACGTGGTGCAGCAGCGCCGCATGATCGAGCAGTCTCCCGGTGACCTCGCGCACCGCAGACGCATGTCAGCCCATCTGGATGCCATGCTCGCGCTCTGCGAGACGGTGCACTGCAGGCGGCAGAACCTGCTGCAGTACTTCGGACAGAACTCCGAGCCTTGCGGCAACTGCGACACCTGCCTCAACCCGCCGGAGACCTGGGATGGCACGGTGCCCGCACAGAAGCTGCTGTCCACAGTGGTTCGGCTCAAGCGGGAGCGGAATCAGCGGTTCGGTGCCGGCCATCTCGTCGATATCCTGCGCGGCAAGCGCACGCCGCGCGTCGACCAGTACGGACACGATGCGCTGAGCACGTGGGGCATCGGCGACGACCTCAGCGAGCAGCAGTGGCGCGGCGTCGTTCGGCAACTACTCGCTCAGGGACTGCTGGCCGTGAACGACGACGGCTACGGCACCCTGGCGATCACGGCCGCGAGCACCGACGTGCTGAGCGGCGCGCGCCAGGTTCTCCTGCGACAGCAACCCGACCGCCCCGAGCGCGCGTCCCGCTCGCGCGCGGCGAAGGCGAGCATTGCCGAGCTGCCGGATGTGGCGCATCCGCTCTTCGAAGCGCTGCGCACGTGGCGCGCGGCACAGGCGAAGGAACAGGGTGTGCCCGCGTACATCGTGTTCGGCGACGCGACGCTCCGCGGTGTCGCCTCCAGCCGGCCGTCCACGCTCGACGAGCTCGCGCAGATCTCCGGTGTAGGTGCGAAAAAGCTCGAGACGTACGGCGAGCAGGTACTCGCGGTCGTGGCGGCCGACGCCAGCAGCTGAACGGCAGGGGCTCGCTGACCTCCCGGGCCGGGCCGCCGCACATACGTCGACCGCACCCCGCGCCTTCGCGCCGCGCAATCGGCGACGCGACGCGCGTTCGCGCCGCGCAGTCGGTTACATGCCGCGCAATCGGTCGTACGCCACCCCAACCGCTCGACAGCGCCGGCATCCGGAGCGGATCACCGTGAGATGGGTCGCCCTGGGACGGACCGCCCTGGGATGGGTCGCCCTGGGACGGACCGCCCCGGACCGGACCGCCCAGGAACGGACCAACCTGGGACGGGGTCGTCAGCAGCGTGTCGGACCCGACGCTCGTGCTACGTCAGGTCGTCGTGGACCCCGCTCACCCAGGCGATGTACCGGTCGGCGGATGTGCGCACCACCTCGTGCGCGTTCTCGGGAACGCTCCGTCCGAAGTTGTTGTACAGCCGGTCGAACCGCAGTTCGAGGGCGCGTGAGGAGACCCGTTCGACGGTCGCCGCCGACAGCGGCAGCAGGTTCGGATAGCTGCGCATGAACGACACGGATGCCCCGTTGGGATTCGGGAAGATCGCGTCCCCGGCCAGCAGCACGCCCCTCCCGTCCGCACCCGCGTCCCAGAGCGCCGCTGTGCTTCCCGCAAAGTGGCCGCCCAGCGTGTGCAGTGCGAGGCCCGGTGCCAGCTCGAGCGTCGCTCCGAAGTGCCGGATGACGGCATCCGGCCGGCGAACCCACTCCGCGTCTGCCTCGTTCACGAGCACCGGAACGTCGCCGAGCGCGTGCGACCACGACACCTGAGCGCCGTACATGTGAGGGTGGCTGGCGGCGATTGCGAGCACGGACCCGTACTCGAGAACGCGCGCGGCGGCATCCGCATCGACGTAGCCGATCGGGTCGAAGAGCAGGTTGCCGCTCGGTGTGACCACGAGCATGCACTGCTGACCGATGCCGACCTGTGGCGAGCTCGTCACCGCGACGAGCCCGGGCTCCACGTCGCGCAGTTCGACTTGGATGTCCGCCTCGCGCAGCTGCTCCGCTGTCGTCCACGCCTGGCCGGTTCGCGGCACCCATTGACGTTCGTCGCTGCAGATGGCGCACTCGGCCGGCGGCTCGGGCGTGTCCGCGTGCTCGACGCCGCACGTCGCGCAGATCCAGAGAGTCATGGCCTCACGCTATGCGGCGCCGCCGACAACCGCTGTGCGGTTCCTGTCGTCGGAGCATCCGCGTGATGTGCCGGCATCCCGCATGCTGTCGCGGCATCCCTGGCCCACCGACCGACCCGCGTTCGATCGAACCCGCATATTGTCGTCGAGCCACCCCGTTGTTCGCGCGAACAAAAGGGTGGCTCGGTGACAAAGGGGTGGCCCGACCACCGAGGGGTGGCCCGATGACCGAGGGGTGGCCCGACAACAGAGGGTGACTCGGCAACAGAGGGTGGCTCGGCAACAGAGGGCTGCTCGACAACAGCATGCGGGCGTGCCGGCAGGCGCGAACACCTACCCCTCTCGCCCCGATTGCGGATAGATCGTCTCGCCTCGTTCGAGCATCGCCACGTACTCCGCGATCTTGCGGGCGCGAGTCTCGGCGCGCTTGACGTTGCCGATGCGGAACAGGATCGCGAACCTGTTCTGGCTGGTCAGCGTCTCGAACATGGCGCTCGCCTTCGGGCTCGCCGCCAGGGCCTCGGCCAGATCGCCGGGCACTGAGATCGTGCTCGATCCGGCGTAGGCGGCGTCCCAGCGACCGTTCTCTTTGGCGCGGGTGATCTCGGCGCGCCCGGCGTCGGTCATCATGCCGTCGCGCTCAAGGCGTTCGACGTGTTCCTGGTTGCGCTTCGACCAGATGCTGCCTGGCCGGCGCGGCGTGAACGTCTGCAGCCACTCGCTGTCGCTCAGACCTTGCTTGCGCCCGTCGATCCAACCGAAGCACAAGGCCTCGTCCAGCGCTTCCGCGTAGCGGATTCCGTCGGCCGACCCCTTCGCCAACGCCAGTTGCACACCCGGATGGGATGCGTGATTCTCCTCCAGCCACGCACGCCATTCCGCCTGATCGCTCACACGGAGCACAGGCTTCTCCGCGCTCGGCTTCGTGGCCGTCTTCTCCACTTCGTCCGGCGTCACCGCAGCAGCTTCCGCAGCGTGTTGAGGTTGCGATTGGTCGTCAACGTCTTTTCCTTTCCGGAGCCGATCGCCTTTCCGACGACGCTGTCCAGCGTGTGCCCGCGCTCGACGGTCCAGTAGAGAACGGGGCCGCCATCGGCGATCGACTCGAGCGCGGAGTCGGGCGCGAGCTGCGTGACGCGGTTCGCGAGAGCATCCAATTCCGCTGCCCGCATCGACAAGTCGCCTCGTGACCCGTCGGCCCCGATGAGGAACACGACGTACCGGTGCCAGCCGTCGCGCTCGGCGAATGGGTACGCGTCGACGATCGCCGACAAGGATGCCGTGTCGAGCACGTGCACTTTCGCGTCGTATCCGAACGCGTCGGCGAGGGCCTTCTCCAGATGGGCACGCGCGACGGACACGGACTCGTCCGTCTCGAAGACGACGTTGCCGCTGGCGAGCACCGTCTTCACCGAGTCGTACCCGAGCCCGCGGAACACGTCGGCGAGCTCTGCCGACTTGATCGTCCGGCCGCCCACGTTCACTCCGCGCAGCAGCGCGATGAGGCGAGTCATGGCATCCAGCGTGGCAGCGGCCTCCGACATTCGTAAACCCGTCGGCTCAAACCGGTGGAGTGTCGGAGTCTGCCGCCGTGCAGTTCCACGCCAGACCGGATGCTGTCCGCCGGCATGCCGCGCCCGTATGCTCGGTGCGTGGGGGACACGACGCCGGGGGACACGACGCCGAGAGCCGACCCGGTGGCGGAGAGCACGGTGCCGGGAGGCGGCGCGAGCGCGGCACACACCTCGACACCGCCGGAGCGCCGGCGCACGGTGCCGCGCATCGCCGCGGTCGTCGCGATCTGCGTGATCGTCTACGCACTGGTCGTGACGCTCTACGCGGCCAGTGGCGCGGTCAGGTCGCCGAACCCGAAAGAGCCGAAGCCGCCGACGGGAGGCGTCACCGTCGTGCTCTCCGTGGAGTCCGTCGATGCGGCGGCCCAACGTTCCGACGTGAGCGTGCAGATCGATCCGTCGGAGAAGCTCTACAGCGGCAACGAGTTCGCGCTGAGGCACGACGTGCACGTCATCGTGTCGCCGATCGACGGTGAGCAGACGCTGGACTTTCCCGCGCACTCCGCGCAGACGACGAAACCGGTGCGCATCTTCACCGACGGCGAGATCGGAACCTGGCCGTTCGACAGCTATCACGCCGACGAGCTCATCGTGGTCGCCTACACCAAGAGCGACGGCGTCGCCCATCCGATTCCCGCGAAGGTGTGGTTCACCGGCGACGTGCCCGGCTGGCGGGTCGACGTGTCGTTGAAGGGCGAGGTGCCGCATGCGGTGCCGTCCACGCTCGTCGGAGCGGTGGCGAGCGCGCCGACCATCGACTTCCGCGCCACCCGCTCGAGCAGTACCGTCGCTTTCGCGTTCGTGCTGCTGGCCTTGCTCGTCGTCATGCCGTCTCTCGTGCTGTTCGTCGCGATCACGGCCTTCCGCGGCAAACGCAAGCTCGAGCCCTCGTTCATGGGATGGATGGGCGCCATGCTGTTCGCCACCATCCCTCTGCGCACGTTCCTTCCGGGGTCGCCGCCGATCGGGTCGTGGATCGACTTCACCGTCGTGCTCTGGGTGGTGGTCGGTCTCGTCACCGGTCTGGCGGTCTACGTGGCGGCGTGGGCCCGGTGGTCGCTGCCGGAGGCGAAGAAATAGGGGCGACGCGACGAGCACACCGTGATCCGGCGGTTGGCGCCTGAGCCGTTCGGGCACCGGCCCACGACGTTGCTGGTGCGGGTGCGCCGCTACCGGTGTGAGCATTGCGGTCGGACCTGGCGGCAGGACACCACGAAAGCGGCACCGGTCAGAGCGAAGATCTCCCGTGGTGGCTGAGGTGGGCGCTGGGTGCCATCGTCGTCGACCACCTCACCGTCTCTCGTGCCCACCGCGCTGGTCGAGATTCGTCGCCTCGGCCGCACCCTGAAGCAGCACGCCGTCGACGTGCTCGCCTACTTCGACCAACCCGGCGCCAGCAACGGACCCACCGAGGCCATCAACGGCCGGCTCGAGCATCTCCGCGGGTCCGCCCTCGGCTTCCGCAACCTCACGAACTATCTCGCGCGCAGCCTGCTCGAGAGCGGCGGTTTCCGACCGCTCCTACACCCTGAATTGCGATGAGCCGCTTCTGAGCCACCACGCCTCTTGCAGGTCGAGGTCTAGTCGTCGGCGTAGAGATACAGCGGAGCGCGACCGGACACGACGCCAATACCGTGCGTAGACACTGCCAGTCTTATGACCTTCGCTATCTTGCGAACGCTCGGCATCCTCAAATCCACCATGTCCCCGGTACGCAAAGACCGCGAGCTAAAGCCGATGAGCTGGGCCTTCTCAAGCCAGTGAGGAAGGGGGCAGCTCAAACCAGCCGACTGGAGCAACCGACTGCGTTTGCGCATTACAAGCCAGATTTGTGCAGCTATCCACTCGTCAAGTTCTCTCAGTCCTCGCTCATCGTTTATGAGAGGAAAGAAGGACATGACGCCCTCGAAAGACATTGGCGGAATCGCACCTGTTTGGAATCGTCTGATGTCCTTCTCCGTCAACGGACCATATAGATATCGGCGAAGCTGCCAGATCAGCGTCACGTAGTCGCGATCGACACTACTGAGGCGCGTTGGATCCTGGGTCCCATTGAGTGGTTCCAGAAGAAGATTGTTGAAAATCAGCTTGCTGATCCGGGCCTTGATTCGGGTGACCGAGGCGTCCTTCATGCGTACGTCACGAAGTCCAAGCCGGTGCCCGAGATAGTCGACATACTTCGTCGAGGACATCTCGACGTGAACGGTCTCTTCCTTTGTGAGCAGCCGTATGCCCCGGCTCTTCTCTGAGTTGATGGGGGATCCGATGTGGCTCGAAGCTTCGTGAAGGATGGACGCAGCTTCGCCTATGCGTCCGTAATCTGTGCTCCAAATGAGGGTGTCGTCGGCGTAACGAACGAAGCCGACACCGAGTCTCTCTAGCGCTCGGTCGAGTTCGGATGCAGCGACGTTGGCGAGGAAAAGACTGAGAGAGGTTCCCTGGGGAATACCTTGCTTGCGGGAAGACTTATCGACGAGCTTCTCCGCGGCGGATACATATGGCTCGGGCGATTCGAGAAACCGCTCGATGACGTACTGTTCAAGAGGCGTCCTCGTGATGCCCATTGTGTCGAGAGTTTGCAGCAGGAATTCATGATCTACCGTGTCAAAGAACTTGCTGAAGTCATACTCGGCAACGAACAGCCGGTGCTCGCGGGCGAACTCGGTCGAAACGTAAGAGATCGCGTCGTGCGGACCGAGATCAGGACGGTAAGCGTATGCGCGGGCGCTCATTCGCGGAAGATTCTTCCGTGTCAGGGCTCGTAGCAGACGGTTCGAAACCACCTCATCCGCTATCTCGAAGGTGCTTACGATCCTTTCGCCACCGGACGGTTTGGGAACGCGAAAACCAGCTGGTGGCCGAGGAAAGTAACTGCGCTCCTTCAGCCGCTCCGTAATTGCGTGGGCGATGCGTTGATGGCGGGACCGTACAACGTACGGGTTAAACCCCGGATCAAGGTCCCAGGTCTCTGGACGGTGGACATGGAGGATCTCGGGGGCTCCCGTGCTGCGTCTGCGGCGCCGGACGTTCTCATCATGGACAGACTTGGCATAAGTCTCGTGCTCGACGATGAGCCGGAGGGATGCTTCCCGGACGCGGCGGTCAAGCTCCCACCACATAAGCGGTCCCCTGTCATTGAGAAGTGCTGGGGTTGAGCGTGTTGCTCAACCCCAGCAGCGGCTTCGAGTCCTGGCAAAATGTGCTTCACGCGGGCAACCAACTTGCGAAGGCGGCCCCAGTGGCGCAGGCGGTGATCAACCGTGATCTGCTCCAAATCGGATCGATGCCTAGTCCCACTGGGAACCTGTTTCGGATTCTATCGGCCAGGGCGATGGCTCGGCTCTGGCGTCGCCTCACTGGATGGGCTGATCGCAGATGGTGATCAGGTCTCCGAGTCCTAGCTCGAACTCCTCCTCGGCATTGGCCGGCATCCAATCACGGGCGTCTCGCTGGGGCTGGCGTATCCGGCCTACAAGACCGTCGCGGAGCGGATCGGGGAGCGTGTCGCGGCGTTCGACCCCGAGTTCGGGCCTCCCGGGCGCGCGGAGGCGGTCGCCGCGATCGACGCCGAGGAGCAGGCACATGGGACGCGCCGGGCGGTTGCGGGCTACGACTACCCCTTCTCGATCCCGAAGTCGGCGAGCGTGCGCTGGGCGGTCGCCGACGCGGACACGCAGGCGCTCATCGCGGACGCGCACCATGCGGCGGGTGCGGAGATGGTTGCGTTGCGCAATTCCACAGGGGGCCGCGCGGGCGTGCGAAACCGGTTTGTCGCATCCGCACCGCGAACTGTGCGCTCTCAGACTGCCCACCTAGCGTGAGAATGGATGCCCGTTGCCGGGCATCGCATGCCGTGACTCGCTCGCCGTGCGAGCGTCACCGACGACTTTCGCTGAATCGATGTAAAGAAGGCCTTTCGATGGTGGACACCGCTTCGAAGTCAGGAAGCGAGCGCACGACGCGCTCCGATCGCTCGCAGTACATCGCCCAGACCGGGCCCATCGACGTGGATGCCCCGCCCGCGGCCGTGGATGTCGCTCTGCTCGGCCGCACGCTGCTGGGGACGTGGGCAGACATCCGTCTCGCGTCGAGGGAGCTCGTCAAGGATCCTGCCCTGCAGCGCATCGAGGGCCTCAGCCTCGAGGAGCACCGGACTCGCGTGCTCGGACAGCTGAGGCTGCTCGTGCAGAACGGCCAGGTGCACCGCGCATTCCCGGAGGCCCTCGGCGGTGGAAACGACCACGGTGGCAACATCGCCAGCTTCGAGGAACTCGTCACGGCCGACCCGTCGCTGCAGATCAAGAGCGGCGTGCAGTGGGGACTATTCGGCGCGGCGGTGCTGCACCTCGGCACGCAGCGCCACCACGAGAAGTACCTGCCCGGCATCATGAGCCTCGAGGTGCCCGGCGCGTTCGCGATGACCGAGATCGGCCACGGCTCGGATGTCGCGTCCATCGCCACGACCGCCACCTACGACCCGCAGACGCAGGAGTTCGTGATCAACACGCCGTTCCGCGCGGCGTGGAAGGAGTTCCTGGGCAACGCGGGCAAGGACGGCATCGCGTGCACGCTGTTCGCGCAGCTGATCACGAACGGTGTGAACCACGGCGTGCACTGCTTCTACGTGCCGATCAGGGATGCCGCGACGGGCGAGTTCCTCCCCGGCGTCGGCGGCATCGACGACGGACTCAAGGGCGGTCTGAACGGCATCGACAACGGTCGGCTGCACTTCGACCACGTGCGCATCCCGCGCGAGAACCTCTTGAACCGCTACGGCGACGTCGCCGCGGACGGCACTTATTCGAGCCCGATCGCCAGCCCGGGTCGACGCTTCTTCACCATGCTCGGCACTCTGGTGCAGGGCAGAGTGTCTCTCGACGGCGCCGCGACGATCGGTGCGGAGCTCGCGCTGACCATCGCGATCACATACGGCAATCAGCGCCGCCAGTTCACGGCTGCCAGCGACACCGACGAAGAGGTGCTGCTCGACTATCAGCGGCACCAGCGCCGGCTGATTCCCCGGCTGGCGACGACCTATGCCCAGGTGTTCGCCCACGACCAGTTGCTGCGCAAGTTCGACGAGGTGTTCAGCGGCGCCGGAGACTCCGACGAAGACCGCCAGGATCTCGAGACGCTCGCCGCCGCGCTCAAGCCGCTGTCGACCTGGCACGCGCTCGACACCCTGCAGGAGGCGCGAGAGGCGTGCGGCGGTGCCGGGTTCATCACCGAGAACCGGCTGGTCAGCCTGCGTGCCGACCTCGACGTCTACGTCACGTTCGAGGGCGACAACAACGTGCTGCTGCAGCTGGTCGCGAAGCGACTGCTCACGGACTACTCGAAGAAGTTCGCCAAGGCGGATGCCGGTGCCCTTGCCCGCTACGTCGTCGCCCAGGCCGCCGATCGCGCCTACCACGGCAGCGGTCTGCGCCGTCTCGCGCAGACCGTCGCCGATTTCGGTTCCACAGCCCGTTCCGTCGGCCAGTTGCGCGATCCGCAGACGCAGCGCGAGCTGCTCACCGACCGGGTCGAGACCATGATCTCCGAGGTCGCCACCCGCCTCCGCAACGCGAACAAGCTCTCCAAAGAGAAGGCGGCCGAGCTCTTCAACTCGCAGCAGAACGAGCTGATCGAGGCGGCCCGGGCGCACGGCGAGCTCCTGCAGTGGGAGGCGTTCACCGAAGCGCTGGACGGCATCCACGATGCAGGAACCAAGCAGGTGCTCACCTGGGTTCGTGACCTGTTCGGGCTCGGACTGATCGAGAAGCACGTCGCGTGGCACATCATCCACGGCCGCCTGTCGCCGCAGCGCGCGCAGGCCGTCTCGGCCTACATCGACCGGCTCGTCGCGCGGTTGCGTCCGCACGCGCAGAGCCTCGTGGATGCCTTCGGTTACGAACAGGAGCATCTGCGCTCGACGATCGCGACCGGCATCGAGGCCGAGCGGCAGAACGAAGCACGCGAGTACTACCGGCAGCTGCGAGCCTCCGGCGACGCGCCGATCGACGAGAAGACGTTGCGCAAGAAGCAGGGCAAGTAGCGCGGAGGCGAACGTCGTGCTGCGCTCCGGTGCGCTCGGCGCGACCGTTCGCGCGTGAGCCTCGCCCGCGCAGCTCGTGCATCGGGCCGGTCCACGCAGCTCCTGCGTCAGCCCGTGGGCGCACACACAGGTTCCGTGCCTGCCGCTCACAGGAAGGTGTCGAACCGGCTTCGTAGACTCCCGTCCATGATCCGCACCATGCCCCCGCCGTTCGCGGTGTGGGACATCGTGGTGTCGGTCGTGGTGTGGATGCTCACCGCCGCGTTCATCGCGGTCGCCGCGTTCTTCGCGCTCGTGAGTCTCGTGTACGTCGATGACTGCGGCCCGCTCTCGTGCAGTGCCGCCCCGGCCTTCTCGTGCCTGTTCGCGGCAGGGATGGCCTCCGTGGTCGCCGCCGTGACCGGCTTCATCTGGGGATTGGTGCGCATGCTGAACCGTCGGTTGAGCTGGGCGATCACGGTCGGGGCGTTCGCACTGTGCGTGGCGTGCTGGGCGGTCGGGTTCGTCGCGGCGGCGCACTCGATGGGCCACTGAGACGCCCGGGTCATACTTGCGGACGATGCCTTCGTCGCCGGTGGCGCATAGAGTGTGAACCCGACCCTGTCGGCCACCGAAAGGATGTCATGACCGACGTGAACCCGTCCGTTCCGTCCGAGGGCGCTGACGTCGCGCCAGCACGCGTCGCGCCGGCTCCGCCCGCTCCATCCAGCACGCAGCCGGAGGTGCCCGCCGCCGCGGGACAGCATCGCATCGACTCGCCCGAACCCGATCCGCGGGCCGCGCTGTCGCTCCGCGGCCTCGTCAAGACGTTCGGGCAGAAGCGCGCCGTCGACGGCATCAGTCTCGACGTCCCCGTCGGCAGCTTCTACGGTCTGGTCGGGCCGAACGGTGCGGGCAAGACGACGACGCTGAACATGGCGACCGGCCTGCTCACGCCCGACGCAGGCGTCGTGACCGTGCATGGAGTGGACGTGTGGCGGCATCCGTTGACCGCGAAGGCGCAGATCGGCGTGCTCGCCGACGGCGCGCGGCTGTTCGACCGCCTCACCGGTGAACAGCTCGTCGTCTACTCGGGCCTGCTCAGCGGCATGGACCGGCCGACCGCGATCTCGCGCACTCGCGATCTTCTGCAGCTGCTCGATCTGCAGGACGCCGCGGGCACGCTCGTCGTCGACTACTCGGCGGGCATGACGAAGAAGATCGCGCTGGCCGGCGCCATGGTGCATGCCCCGCGGCTGCTCGTGCTCGACGAGCCGTTCGAGTCGGTCGACCCGGTGTCGGCGGCGAACATCCGCGACATCCTCGGCGGTTTCGTGAGCGGCGGGGGAACGGTGATCGTCTCCTCGCACGTCATGGACCTGGTGCAGCGCATGTGCGATCACGTGGCGGTGATCACCGGGGGCCGGGTCGTGGCATCCGGAACCGTCGACGAGGTGCGCGGGGGAGCCGACCTCGAAGACCGTTTCGTCGAGCTCGTCGGCGGTCGCCGCGTGCAGGAGGGCCCGGAGTGGTTGCGGCACTCGTAAGGCTGCGGCTGCTGGTTCTGCGCAACAGTTTCAAGCGCAGCGTCGGACAGCTGGTCGCGGTCATCCTGGGCGGCCTGTACGGGCTGTTCGTGCTCGGGATGATCGTGCTCGGCCTGTTCGCGTTGAACTTCGCACCCACGGAACTGGCGCGCACGATCGTGGTGCTCGGCGGGTCGCTCGTCACGCTGGGCTGGGCCGTTCTGCCGCTGTTCTTCTCCGTCGAGCAGACGCTCGACGGACCCCACCTCTCGGTCTTCCCCATTCCGCTGAACAAGCTGCTCGTCGGTCTGCTCGTCTCCGGCGTCGTAGCCGTACCGGGTGCCGTCACGATGCTGGCGTCGATCCTCACCGCCGGGTCCTGGCTACGGTTGCCCGGCGTCGCTGTGATCGCACTCGTCTGTGGCGTGGCCGGAGCGCTTCTGTGCGTGATGCTCTCGCGCGCGGTCACGTCGGCGGCTGCGGGGCTGGCGTCGGGACGACGGTTCAAAGAGGCCGCGGGCATCCTGATCTTCATCCCGCTCATCCTGCTCGGACCGATCATCGCCGGCACGGCGTCGTCGCTGCGGCATTCCGCCAACGTGCTGCCGAGCCTCGCGGACGCCATGTCGTGGACACCGCTCGGGGCCATCTGGGCCATCCCCTCGCAGGTCGCCCTCGGCGACCCGCTCGGTGCCGTTTTCCGCGCGCTGATCGGCGCGGCCACGATCGCGGTGGTGTTCGTGGTGTGGCGATGGGGTCTCGCCCGGTCGCTCGTCACGCCGGTGCACGCCACCTCCCGTGTGCGCGCCTCGGGCAAGCTCGGTCCCTTGGGCCTGCTTCCGGGGACTCCGGCCGGTGCCATCGCAGCCCGTTGCCTCGTCTATTGGTTCCGCGACCCGCGCTACCTGCGTCAACTCGTCATCGTGCCGCTGATGCCGCTACTCCTCTGGTTCTATACGACGTTCACGCACGTGCCGGCGATCGTGTTCGCGGCGGGCCCGATCGTCGCGTTCCTGCTCGGCGTGACGCTCATCGCCGACGTCTCGTTCGACTCGACCGCGTTCGTGCTGCACGTGGCCAAGGGCGTGCCGGGGCGCGCGGACCGGTGGGGCCGGGCATTCGCCGTGCTCGTCTTCGGGCTGCCCGCGGTCGTGGTCATCACGTTCCTGATGGCCGCGCTGCACAGCGAGTGGATGCCCGTGCCCGCGCTTCTCGGCCTCTCGTTCGCCCTGCTGCTGGGCGGGCTCGGCGTGAGTTCGGTGACCTCGGCCGTGGTCGTGTTCCCCGCACCGGCGCCCGGGGACAACCCGTTCAAGACGCGGGCCGGCGCGAACACGGCGCTGCTCGGCTCGACGTTCCTGAGCTGGGGAGTGCTCGCCATCGTGGCGGCACCCGAGATCGTGCTTCTCATCGTCAGCCTGGTCACCGGCGACATGCTCTGGGGTTGGCTCTGTCTGCTGGTCGGCGTCGTTCTGGGCCCGATCTCACTGGCGATCGGCGTGCGACTCGGCGGTCAGGTGCTCGACCGGCGCGCCCCGCAGCTGCTGATGCAGCTGCGGAAGGACGCCTGAGCCCGTTCCGGTCGCCCTCGTCTTCGTTCCGCCCGCCCGCCCGCCCTCATTCGCGTTCATTCGCGTTCATAATTCAGGCTGCGCGTCCCGCTGATCGGGCTCGGTCGCCGAAGGCGGAGGATTGCCGGCCGCATCGTGTCTGCCGGCCTGAATGGTGAACCGGGGAACCACCTCGGCGGCTCGTGCGGCCCTCGTCTTCAGGCGGGCAGCAGGCCGAGCGCGCGCACCGCCTCGCGCTCCTCGATGAGCTCGGCGACCGACGCCTCGATGTGGGCGCGCGCGATCGGCCCCTCTTCGAGGCCTGCCACGATCGACCACGCGCCGCCGTCGGAACGCACCGGGAACGAGCACACCAGTCCCTCGGGCACGCCGTAGCCCGCCGCGGCATCGGCGTTGGCGTCGCTCGAGCTGACGCCGGCCGACGTCCACCGCTCACCGGTGCCGTTGACCCAGTCGGAGACGTGGTCGATCGCGGCCGAGGCCGCGGACGCCGCGCTGGATGCTCCGCGCACCTGGATGATCTCCGCCCCGCGCTTTGCCACCTTCGGCACGAAAACGCTCTCGAGCCACTCGTCGTCGACCAGCTCGGCGGCGCGACGTCCGTCGACCGTGGCGTGCGAGACATCCGGATACTGCGTCGCCGAGTGGTTGCCCCACACGATCACGCCGTCGACCGAAGCCACCGGCACCTCCGCCTTGAGCGCGAGCTGGGCTGTCGCACGGTTGTGGTCGAGCCGGGTCATCGCCGTGAATCGTTCGCGCGGCACGTCGGGAGCGTTGGCCGACGCGATCAGCGCGTTCGTGTTCGCGGGGTTGCCCACCACCAGCACTCGCACATCGGATGCCGCGTGCTCGTTGATCGCCTTCCCCTGCGGTCCGAAGATGCCCGCGTTCGCCTCCAGGAGGTCGCCGCGCTCCATGCCGGCGGTGCGTGGGCGGGCACCGACCAACAGCGCAACGTTCGCGCCGTCGAAGGCGGTGGCGGGGGCATCCGAGACGTCGATGGAGTGCAGAAGGGGGAAGGCGCCGTCGATGAGCTCGAGCGCGGTGCCCTCGGCGGCGCGGAGGCCCTGCGGAATCTCCAGAAGGCGCAGGTCGACCGGCACGTCGGCGCCGAGAAGCTGCCCCGACGCAATGCGGAAGAGCAGGGCGTAGCCGATCTGTCCGCCCGCTCCGGTGACGGTCACGGTGGCGGATTCACGCGTCGAAGAAGGCATGGCGCCAGCCTAGGCACTCGTGCGCGGAGCCCCGGGCCGAGACAGGGATCCCCGGAGCGCGAAACGGCGCTTCCGGGGATCCGGCGCGATGTCGGGTGCATCACACCTGCGGTCGGGCGCTTTGGGGGGATGCCCCCGACTGCCCTTTGAGAGTATGAGTATTCTTCGAACAATCCCTGAAGGATTACTTCGGCGCGCCTGGACGCTACCTATGATTACGCCATACGCTGTCAGGCGTCGAGTTCGCCGCGCCTCGCCGTCGCCCAGAGGTCGACGCCGGAGTCCACCGCGTGGCCGTCGATGGCAGCGAGCTCTTCGTCTGTGAAGTCGAGTCGATCGAGCGCACCGACGTTCTGCTCCAGTTGCTCCAGACTGCTGGCGCCGATCACGAGAGAGGTCATCCGCTCGTCGCGCAGCGCCCAGGCGAGCGCGAGCTGAGCCAGTGTCTGGCCGCGCGATGCAGCGATGTCGGCGAGCGCGCGGATGTGGCCGAGCGCGGCATCCGTCAGCAGATCCATGGAGAGGGACGAGCCCTCGGCCGCTCGCGAGCCCTCGGGGATGCCGTCGAGATACTTGCCGGTCAGCATGCCCTGGGCGAGCGCGGTGAAGCCGATCACGCCGAAGCCGAGTTCGCCGGCGGCATCCAGCAGTCCCTCGGTCTCGATCCAGCGGTTCAGCATGGAGTACGACGGCTGGTGGATGAGGAGGGGAGTTCCGAGGTCCGCGAGCATGGCGGCCGCACGCCGGGCGTCCTCCGCGCTGTACGACGAGATGCCGACGTAAAGGGCCTTACCGCTGCGCACCGCGTAGTCGAGCGCGGCCATCGTCTCTTCGAGCGGTGTCGATGGATCGGGGCGGTGCGAGTAGAAGATGTCCACGTGGTCGACGCCCATGCGCGCCAGCGACTGGTCGAGGCTGGCGAGCACGTATTTGCGGCTGCCTCCGCCCTGACCGTACGGGCCGGGCCACATGTCCCAGCCGGCCTTCGTCGAGAGCACGAGCTCGTCGCGGTAGGGGAGCAAGTCCTCGCGCAGGATGCGTCCGAAGTTGATCTCCGCCGACCCATAGGGCGGGCCGTAGTTGTTCGCCAGATCGAAGTGCGTAATGCCGAGGTCGAACGCGCGGTGCACGATGGCGCGTTGCGTCTGAATCGGGCGATCGTCTCCGAAGTTGTGCCAGAGGCCGAACGACAGTGCCGGCAGGTCGAGCCCGCTGCGCCCGGTTCGCCGGTAGTGCATGTGGTCGTAGCGGTCTTCGCGGGGAATGTAGGCCATGGCAAGGAACCTACGACGGATGCCCCGCCCGCGTCAGCGCGCTGTCTTCGCCGCCGCTTTGGCCGCTTTCTTCGTTTCGCGAACGCGCGCGAGGGAAGCCGCGTCCACGATGTCGGCGACCGAGCGGTACGACCCTGCCTCCCCGTACGGTCCGGCGGCGTCGCGCCACCCGGTCCCGTCGTATCCGTACTGCTTGCCGAGCAGTGCGACGAAGATGCGTGCCTTCTGGTCGCCGAACCCCGGCAGCGCCTTCAGACGCTTGAACACCTGTGCTCCGTCGGGAGATCCGTCCGTCCAGATAGCGGATGCCTCGCCGTGCCAGTCCTCGACTATCGCGCGGCACACCGCCTGGATGCGTGCCGCCATCGAGCCGGGGTAGCGGTGCACCGAGGGAGGTGTGGCACAGAGCTTCGCGAAGGCATCCGGGTCGGCGTCGGCGATGGCCTGGGCGCTCAACGTGCCCAGTCGCTCGCGGATCTTCTGAGGTCCGGCGAACGCGGTCTCCATCGCGACCTGCTGGTCGAGGAGCATTCCGATCAGCAGCGCGAGCGGGTCGGTCGAGAGCAGTTCATCGGCCGCCTCGTCGCCGGTGATGTGCAGGGTGCCGGTCATGGGGCCCATCCTGCCATCTGCGCGCGGGGCGCGGCCGTCTGTTCGCAGGTGGAAAGAGGAACTTGTTTAATCGATAAAGCGCCGCTAGTTTAATCGATAAAGCACTGCAGGCGACGGCGGAGAGGACCACTCACATGGCGAAGAGGCCGGCCGACCACAGCACGGTCACGCTCAAGGACGTCGCCTCCCGCGTGGGTGTGACGACGGCTGCGGCGTCGATGGCCTTGGCCGGTCACGAGCGGATCAGTGAGAAGACACGGGATGCGGTGCGCCGCGCCGCCGACGAACTCGGTTACGTTCCGAGCTCCGCGGGCCGCGCGCTCCGCAACCAGCGCGCCGGCGCCATTGCCGTGATCGTTCCGAACACCTCGCAGCACGTCTTCGGCCACCTCTATTTCATGCACGTGCTGACCGGCGTCTCCTCGGCAGCGAACGACCACGACGCGCAGCTCATTGTCTCGACCAATCCGGACGAGGCGCACGGCGTCGTCGCATACGAACGGGTGATGCGGTCCCGCAGTGCCGACGGCGCGATCGTCACCAGTGCCGCGATCGATGACAGCAACATCGAGACCCTCGTCGAGACCGGCCTGCCGGTCGTGCTCATCGGCAACTTCCCGTACCTTCCGTCGGCGGTGACCGTGGGCATCGACGACGTGGCGGCGACGAAGGCGATCGCCGAGCACCTCATCGATGAGCACGGCGCGCGTTCCCTTCTGCACGTGTCAGGCACTCTGGATCACCAGACGGGCATCGACCGTCGCGAAGGATTCCTGGAGGCCGTGCGCGGCCGGGGGCTGGAGTCCTTCGCCGCGGTCGTTGAGGGTGATCTGAGCGAAGAGTCGGGCGCACAGGCGGTCGCGTCTTCGCTCGAAGACGGCCGGCGATTCGACGGAATCGTCTTCGCGAACGACGATATGGCGCTCGGCGGCATGCGAGTCCTGCGCGAGCGGGGCATCCGCGTTCCCGAGGATGTGGCGGTCGTCGGTTTCGACGACTTCGGCCTCGCCCGCGTCTCGACCCCCGCGATCACCACCGTGCGCACGCCTGCGGAACGGATGTCCCGACTCGCCGCCGAACAGTTGTTCCGGCTCATCGACGGGTCGGCAGAAGGCCCCACCCATCACGAACTCGACGTCGATCTCGTCTTCCGCGCCTCGTGCGGCTGCGAGTCGGGCGACGGCGAGCGAGTGACCCCCTTGCGCGGCGAAGAGCCGCACCGCAATGACAGGCAAAGGAGCGTTTCGTCATGAGAAAGAAGATCGCGGCGGCACTGGCCGCAACGGCGATCGTGGCACTCGGGCTGTCCGGGTGTTCGTCGTCGGGGAGTGGCACCGACAGCGGTGGAAAGGTGACACTCACGCTGTGGACCGGATTCACCGGCGGTGACCGCCCCGGGTATGCGCAGATCGTGAACGACTTCAACAAGTCGCATTCGAACATCCAGGTGAAGATGACGGTACAGCCCTGGGACACCATTCAACAGAAGCTGCCGTCGGCCTGGCTGACGGGGCAGGGGCCCGACCTCGCCACGCCGTCGAGCGACCCGAACGCGGTCGCCGACTACGTGAAGAAGAACTCCGTGCTCCAGATCACGAACACGGGCTCGGGCGATGACCAGATCAACGTCGACAAGCTGGCACCCGGAACCGTGAAGGAGTTCACGTACGACGGCAAACTCTACGGGGTGCCGGCCAACTTCGCCACGTTGAGCCTGTACTACAACAAGAAGGCGTTCGCCGCCGCCGGCATCGACAAGCCGCCGGCGACCGTGGACGAGCTGGCCGCCGACGCGAAGAAGCTGACGGGGAACGGCCAGTACGGGCTCGTGCTCGCCGACAACCAGACGATCCAGATGTGGCCGATTCTGCAGTGGCTCGAGGGCGGCGACATCGTGAACGCGAAGAACTGCAGCGTCGTGCAGTCCGCCGCCGGGCAGAAGAGCCTCTCGAAATGGGCCGACTTGGTGTCCAAGGACAAGGTCAGCCCGGTCGGGCTCACCGGCGCCGAGGCGGACTCGCTGTTCTCGGCGGGCAAGGCGGCCATGGAACTGAACGGTCCGTGGGCCGCACCCGGGTACAAGAAGGCGGGCATCGACCTCGGCATCGCAACGGTTCCGGTCGGGGTCGACGGCAGTTCAGTGACGCTCGGATCGACGGCGCCTCTGACCATCTCGGCGAAGACGAAGCATCCGAAGGAGGCCCAGGAGTTCCTGGCGTACTGGACGAGCAAGAAGGTTCAGGAGAAGTTCTCGCTCAAGACCGGCTTCCCGCCGCTGCGCACCGACCTCGGTGACGACGCCAAGCTGAAGAATGATCCGACCATCTCGGTATTCGCCGCCCAGGTCCCGGACTCGCGTCTGTATCTGCCGCACGTCCCGAATGCGACGAAGGTGGACTCGGATGCCTACACCACGCTGATCGGTCAGATCACGCGCGGAACTCCGGTCGGGACCGCGACCAAGCAGGCGGCCACCACGATCGACGCTCTCACGGGCTGCTCGTCATGACGACGAGCACCACCGACCGGGTCTCGCCGCGCGTGCGCGGCGGGGCCCGGCCCCCGGGTGGACCGACGCCGGTCCCGTCGGCGCGACGGCGGCGCATCCGATGGCAGCCCGCGTGGCTGTTCATGGCGCCGAGTCTGCTGATTCTGGGCGTCTTCGTGCTCTACCCGATCCTGCGAACGCTGTACTACAGCTTCTTCGACTGGTCGGTCGGTGCCGCGGTGCAGCCCTTCGTCGGGTTTGGCAACTACATCAAGCTCTTCCAGGACCCGAGCTTCTGGAACGCGCTCGGGGTCACGCTGGAGTTCACGGTGGTCTCCGTCGTTCTGCTCATCGTGCTCGGGCTGCTCACGGCACTCGCGTTGCAATCGGAGGGCCTGGCGAGCCGCATCACGCGGTCGGTGTTCTTCTTTCCGACGATCGTCTCGCTGGCGACGATCGGCCTGGTCTGGAAGTTTCTGCTCGACCCCGACATCGGCCTCGTCGGAGGGGTGACGAAGGCGCTGGGCCTCGCGCCCGTCGCCTGGCTCCAGTCCGCGCAGCTCGCGCTGCCGACCCTCATCTTCGTGTCGGTGTGGCGCAGCGTCGGCTTCGCGATGATCCTCTTCGTCGCGGCGCTCCAGGGCGTGCCGGGCGAACGATACGAGGCCGGACGGCTCGACGGCGCCGGCCGCTTCTCCCTCTTCTGGTACATCACGCTTCCCGGCATCAGACCGACGATGCTCTTCGCGACGATGATGCTGACCATCCAGTCACTGCAGGTCTTCGACCTCGTCTACGTCATGACCGGGGGCGGTCCGCTCTATCGCACCGACACCCTGGTCAATCTGATCTACCGCGACGGATTCGTGAACTTCGAGACGGGATACGCCGCCGCGATCTCGTGGGTCCTCTTCGCGCTCATCATGCTCATCTCGCTCCTTCAACTCCGGATCTTCAGGTACAACGATGTCGACTAGCGCCACCGCCACTCGAACGTCCCCCGGGCGTCCACGGGCCGGTCGTGCCGGCCTGCGGGCCGGTGCCGCACTCAAATGGATGTATGTGGGCGTGGGCTTCGTGCTCGCGCTCATCCCCTTCATCTGGATGGTGTCAGGGTCGTTCCGCAGTGAGGCCGACCTGTATCAGAACCCGGCGAGCCTCTTTCCCACGAGCATCACGCTGCACGGGTACATCGGCGTGTGGCAGCAGTTGCCGTTCCTCCGCCTGCTCCTGAACTCGTTCGTGTTCGCCGGCGTCACGACGGCACTCACGGTGCTCTTCGACTCCATGTGCGCCTACGCGCTGGCGAGGCTGAGGTTCGTGGGCCGCAACGTGTGCTTCGTTCTCGTCATCGCGACGCTGATGGTTCCGTTCCAGGTGACGCTGATCCCGGTCTTCATCCAGCTGTTCCATCTCGGGTGGCTGAACACCTACGAAGGGCTCATCATCCCGAGGGCGACGAGCGCGTTCGGCATCTTCCTGTTCCGCCAGTTCTTCATGAGCATTCCCGCCGACCTCGACGAGGCGGCCCGGATCGATGGCGCGGGCCACTGGCGGATCTACTGGCGGGTCATCATGCCGCTGGCGAAGCCCGCCATCGCGACCGTCGCCATCCTCAACTTCACCAATCTGTGGAATGACCTGCTCTGGCCACTGGTCATCACCAGCTCGAACGACATGCTGACCCTTCCGGCCGGCCTCACACTCTTCGGAGGACAACACGTGACCGATCATGCGGTTCTGCTCGCGGGAGCGACCATCTCGCTCGTTCCCATCGCGATCGGGTTCTTCTTCGCGCAGAAGTACTTCATCGCCGGTGTCGCGACGACCGGGCTGAAGTGATGGCGCCGCTCGCTCACGAGGATCGGTTCGGCTGGATCCTCGGCATCGAGGACACCTGCGTCTACCCGCACGCCGGGGCGCGGATGCAGCCGCTTGACGAGTTCCAGCTGACCGAACACGACGCCAACTGGCGTGATGATCTGCGTCTGGCGCGCGACCTCGGCGCGACCGCCGTTCGCTACGGCACGCGCTGGCCGCTCGTGCACGTGGCTCCCGGGCGGTATGACTGGTCATGGCTCGAGGAGAGGTTCGAGTTCGCGGTGAACGAGCTCGGGCTCCGCGTGATCGCCGACCTCGTGCACTACGGCACCCCGACGTGGCTCGAAGGATCGTTCGCGGATCCGAGCTACCCGGAGGTGGTCGCCGACTACGAGGGCACGTTCGCCTCGCATTTCGCGGGTCTGGTCGACGACATCACGCCGCTGAACGAGCCGGTCACGACCGCGTCGTTCTGCGGCCTGCGCGGCGTCTGGCCACCCGCTCTGACGGGCTGGGAGGGGTGGACCGCCGTCGTGCTCGGCGTCGTACGAGGAATGCAGGCCTCCATCCGTGCGATCCGGGAGGCCAACGGCAACGCGCGGATCGTGCACGTCGAGGCGTCCGCGCTCTATTCCGCCGAGTCCGAGTCGCTGGCCGATCATGCGGTTCACTTGGAATCCGTGGGGATGCTGCCCACCGACCTCTTGACGGGCCGGGTCACCCGGCAGCATCCGATGCACGACTGGCTTCTGGCGTGCGGGGCGAGCGAGCGTGAGCTCGACGAGCTCGTGCGCGGCGCCGTGGATTTCGATCTTCTCGGGGTCAACTATTACCCCGATCTGTCCCCGCGCACGCTGACGCAAACGGGTGGGGCCGTCGAGCAACGCGCCACGAATCTGTGGACGCGCGGACTCGTCGACAGCGTGCGCGGCTTCATCCGCCGGTACGACTCGCCGGTCATCGTCACGGAGACGAGCATCGAGGGCACCGATGAGGTGCGCAGCGCCTGGGTCGACGGGTCCGTTGACGCGGTTCGCGAGCTGACGGAGTCTGGCGCCGACGTGCGCGGGTATACCTGGTGGCCGCTCGTGGACTTTGTCGACTGGTCGTACGCATCGGGCGGACGGAACGTCGAGGAGTTCGTCGTCGACGAGTCCGTGGTCGCTGCGAGGACTCGCCCATCGGCCGCGACATCGAAGACGCCGTTCCTCCGTCGTATGGGCCTCGTCAGACTGGAGGAGCAGGCCGACGGCAGCCTCCTCCGCGTCCGCACGCCGGCCGCCGAGCGCTTCGTCGCCCACGCACGGGGACCGGTGTCGAGGTGAGCGGCGCTGACGACCTCGCCACCTCGAACGCGAGTCCCGTTCTCGAGATACCGACGGAGCCGCATCCGGTGCGCCCCGAGTACTTCGCCGATCCCTTCTTGACGCGATTCGGCGGTCGATTCTTCGCGTATGGAACGTCGGATCCGCGGGGGCCGATCACGACGTTCGAGGCGATCTGGTCCGACGACCTCGAACACTGGCAGTCGGTGGGCCAGGTGCTCGATCCGCTGGATGTTTCGTTCGGCGATGCGTACTGGGCGCCGGAGGTGGTGGAGCGGGATGGCCGTTTCTGGATGTACTACTCCGTCGGCCACGACATCGCGCACCACCACCTCCGAGCCGCGTCGGCCGAGACGCCGTCCGGTCCGTTCGTCGACTGCGCCGTCGATCTGACGCCGGAGGAGTCCTTCGCCATAGACGCTCATCCGTTCCGCGACGACGACGGTCGCTGGTACCTGTACTTCGCGCGCGATGTTCTCAATGACAAACGCCCTGGCACGCACCTCGCCGTCGCCGAGTTGCTTACGCCCACCCGCCTGGATGCGACCACGCACGTGGCCCTCGCTCCGAACGCGGATTGGCAGATCTATGAGCGCGATCGCTCGATGTACGGTCGTCGTTTCGACTGGCACACGCTCGAGGGCCCGACGGTGATCCATCACGGCGACGCCTATGTGATGTTCTTCTCGGGCGGCTCGTGGGAAGGCCCGGGATACGGTGTCTCGCTTGCGACCTCCAAGCATCCGTTCGGTCCGTGGAAGCACTCGTC
The DNA here is from genome assembly GCF_000421825.1 of Humibacter albus DSM 18994. Lineage (GTDB taxonomy): Bacteria > Actinomycetota > Actinomycetes > Actinomycetales > Microbacteriaceae > Humibacter > Humibacter albus. The sequence goes on along the minus strand of NZ_ATXT01000016.1, from coordinate 64,309 downwards.
GGGAACAACGCCGGCTTTCCTCAGCTCACGAAGCACGGGCTTGGTCGGTCCCGGACACAATTCGATGGTTCGAGCGGGCGACCGCTGGGTCACGGCTTTCCACGCGTGGAACGCCGAACGGACCGCGCGGCAGATGTACGTCGCCGAGGTGCGCTTCGTCTGATCGGGTTGCATTTCCCGCACCGTTTCACCCGTCGAGGAGGTGACATCCGGGGCAGGGGCGACGCATGCTGAAGGCATGAGTGAGACAACCGACACTGCGAACGGAGCGCCGGAGGGCGCCAAGATCATCGTCGGAGTGGACGGCTCGGAGCAGTCGATCGCTGCGCTCCGCCACGCCGCACGCCTGGGCGGCCTGCTCGGCGCCCGCATCGAGGTCGTCACGACCTGGTCCTATCCCATCGCCATGTCGCCTTACGCGATGACGACCGAGCCGTCGTTCGAGGAGATCGCGCGCCAAGCGCTCGATGAATCGCTGAAGGATGCCTATGGCGAAGACATCCCGGCCGGCCTGACGTCCGTCGTGCAGTTCGGGCATCCGGCGCAGGTGCTCATCGAGCGCAGCACGGGCGCCGAGATGCTCGTGCTCGGCTCGCGCGGTCGCGGAGGCTTCACCGGCTTGCTGCTCGGTTCGGTGAGTTCGGAGTGCGCGGCGCACGCGAACTGTCCGGTGCTGATCGTGCGCTGAGCCGGAACGCGGCTCGTGCGCTGAACGGAAGGCCTGCGGCGCTGCCAGAGGCCGGGCATACGAAGCCACGAACGCGCGCCCGGGCGCGGTGGCGCACCGTAGGCTCGACCTCATGGCGACGGTGATCCTCGTGCGGCACGGGCGCACCGCGGCGAACGCGAGGGGCATCCTGGCGGGCCGCATGCCCGGCGTGCAGCTCGACGAAGTCGGCCGCGGCCAGGCGGAGCGTACCGCGCAGAGACTGGCGGCCGTGCCATTGGCGGCTCTCGTGTCGAGCCCCCTGGAGCGTTGCCGGGAGACTGCCGAGGCGATCCTCGCGAGTCAGCGCGAGGGTGCCGGGCGAAGCCGTGCGACCGGAAGCGAAGGTGCCGATCGGGGCAATGCTGGCGAGGGCGAAAAGGCAGGGGACGCGCAGCCCGCGGCCGTGCGCGGCGTGATCCTCGAATCCGTGGCCCTCGAACCGGCGCTCACCGAGTGCGGCTACGGCGAATGGCAGGGCCGCGCGATCAACGAGTTGGTGCGAGAAGACCTGTGGCGACACGTGCAGGCGAGCCCGGCATCCGTGACCTTTCCCGGCGGCGAGGCGATGCTCGCCATGCAGGCGCGTGCCGTCGAGGCGATTCGGCGTCACGATGCGGCGGTCACCGCCGAGTACGGCGCGCGTGCCGTCTGGGCAGCCGTGAGCCACGGAGACGTCATCAAGTCGGTGCTCGCGGATGCCCTCGGCCTGCCGTTCGATCGGTTTCAGAGCATCGTGGTCGGGCCTGCTTCGGTGTCGATCGTGCACTACGGAAGCCAGCGGTCGGGCGTGATCGCCATGAACACGCACGGTGGCGACCTCGGGTGGCTGAAGGACGGTGTCCCCGACGAGGACGCGCCGGTCGGCGGTGGCGCGACCGCCGGCTGACGGCGTGCGACGACCTGTGCGCTCGGGCAAGTCGCAAGAAGTGGTTCTTTCGGCGCGGGGATCCGAAATGACAGACCTGTGGAAGCCGAACCGGCCCGCGCCATTCGGCATGACCGGCACGCTTCGAACAGAGCACGGGCCCGCCTCCTATGCTGAGGCCATGCCCACCGTCGTCCACGGCTTCGACTGGCCCGATCGTGTACTTGTGGGCACGATCGGTGGCCCCGGCTCGCGCGCCTTCTATCTGCAAGTGCGCGAGGGGCGTCGCGTCGTGAGCGTGCTGCTTGAGAAGCAGCAGGCGGCGTTGCTCTCGGAAAAGATCGAGCAACTGCTCGACGGCCTCATGACGACCGACAGCCCGGTCGCCATTCCCGCGGAAGCCCCGCCGGAGTTGGTCGATTCCGCTCCGCTCGAACCCGTCGACGAGCAGTTCCGGGCGGGGACTCTCGGCCTCGGCTGGGATCCGTCGCGCGCTCAGATCGTGCTGCAGGCCTACTCCGACCAGCCGTTGAGCGACGACGACGCCGACGAGGAGCAGCCTGCCGAGATCGTCGCCGTGCGGATGCCCGTGGGCACCGCCCGCGCGTTCGTCCAGTCCACCCGCGCGGTGGTGCAGGCCGGACGTCCGCTGTGTCCGCGATGCGGGCATCCGATGGATCCCGACGGACACGTCTGCGAACAGCCCGGCCTGGTCTGATGGTCACGAGCGTGCCGGCCGATGCGCTGGAGCTGGTCGCGCGCATTCCGACGGCCTCCAACGAGACGTTCCTGGCACGACTCGGCGGCAGCGAGGTGATCTACAAACCGTCGGCGGGCGAGCAGCCGCTCTGGGACTTTCCGAACGGCGACCTCGCCCAGCGTGAGCTGGCGGCGTACCTGGTCTCCGAGGAGCTGGGCTGGAACATCGTTCCCCGCACCTGGCTGGGCGACGGGCCGCTCGGTCCCGGCATGGTGCAACTGTGGCAGCACACGACCGGCACGGCGGCCATCGACGTGCTGCCGACGGATGTCGTGCCGCACGACGGCTGGCGTGTCGTGTTCGAGGGCGAGGACGAACACGGTAGAACCGTCGCACTCGTGCACGAGGATTCGGCGGCACTGCGCCGCATGGCCGTGTTCGATGCGCTGGTGAACAATGCGGATCGCAAGGGCGGTCACGTGCTCGTCATGCAGCACGGTCATCGGTTCGGCGTGGATCACGGACTCACGTTCCACGTCGAGCACAAACTGCGCACAGTGCTCTGGGGTTGGGCGGGGGAGCCGCTGAACGCGAACGAGACGCGCGGGATCGAGCGGCTGCGGGCATCCATCGACGGCGAACTGGGAGTTCGGCTCGCGGAGCTCATCGAGGGCGACGAGATCGAGGCGCTGGCCGACCGCTGTGACACCCTGCTCGCGCTCCCCGTCTTTCCCGCGCCGAGCGGTTGGATGCCTGCCACGCCCTGGCCGCTCTTCTGACCGTCGCTGAGAATTCGTCGAGAACCGCGTCATGATCGGCCGGTGTTCGGCGTCTTCTCCCATGGAGGCTCCCGAACCTCCCCTTCACCTCATTTCGAGGGGTGCCCCGCCCGACATCTACTGGGCGGGGCATCAGGGGTGGACCCCGTGGGGCACGCAGGGAAGGGCCGCCGCGACCGGATCGGGCAGGGGCGCATCGGGCGTGCACCCTCGTTCTGGGTGCTGCGCGAACATCCGGCCGCATACAGGCTGGAAGCATGCAGGACTGCGTCGAGGTGATCGTCGTGGCCGCGAGCGCGTTGGCGCTGGGTATCGCTTTGGGGGCGTTGATCACGTATGTGCGTTTGAGGCGCCGTCGGTAATTAGTGAGTGTGTGGTGATTCGTCGGCGTGCAGCGACGCGGTTCGCCGGCCGAGTGACTTCACCTCATGCTGAGCACGGCGATCGCCGCCCTGCTCAACCTGGCCAGGGCGGCGACGGACGTTCTTGCTTCAAGCGGCCCGGCGTGTGCCCCGTTCGGCAAGCCGGCGTCCTTCGACCTCGGCGGCGCGGACTGCGTCGACGCGCATCGCGTCAGCCATGTCCCTGAACCGGTCCAGGCTCGGGTTGACCCCGACCAAGGTGAACCGACGGTCGACCGTGGCGAGGTCCAGCCCGAAGACGTCAACGAGAATGCGCTGCAGCCACGAGGTGGAGTGATCCCATCCCTCCTTCGGCGATCCGGGCGCGTAGTTTCCTCCGGAGACGGTGACCAGAAGCGCGGGACGGTCGCGGAGTTCCGGACCGCCCTCGCTGATTCGGGGGTCGGTGTAGAGGATGTCGAACCACGACTTGAAATGCTGCGAGACTCCGTAGTTGTAGAGCGGTACCGCGAAGACGAGGGTGTCGGCCGCGATGAGCTCGTCGGCCAAGGTGGTGGCGAGCTCGATGGCGGCCTCCTGGGCGGGAGTGCGCGCATCCAGTGGAAGCTGCTGCCCCACGACGGCGTCGGCCCAGGCCGTGGACGGTAGCGGGCTCGCGCCGATGTTGCGGCGGATCACCTGCTCGTCGGGATGTGCCGCCGTCCACTCGGCTTCGACGATGTCGGCGAGCTCGCGGCTCGCGGAGCGGTCGGGAAAGATGCTTGCGTCAAGGCGAAAGAGGGTCATAAGGTTTCCAGTTCTTTGGTCAGTTGTTCTTGAGGCTTTGCGTGAATGTCGGCTTTCTGGCGATCACTCCTTTCCTGCGATGTTGACGCCGAGAGAGAGGTTGAATCCCAGACCGCCGCGGGCCAGGCCCATCTCGAGCAGGCCCGCGCCCTCCAGCCAGTGGGCCATCGTGAGGTCGCCGGCGTCGCGAGGACGCAGCCCCAGGCTGGTGATGAATGCGGACAGGTCTGCTTTCGCCTGCGCATCGTCGCCGGCCATGAACACGTCCACCGGGGCGCCCGCCGCCACGAGGTGGCTGAAGAGGGTGTTGAACGCCTTGACGACATGGGTGCTCGTCGGCGCGGCGTCGGCCACCAGCTGTGCGACGGACGTGTCGTGAGGCACGGCGAGCCCAGAGGCGTCGGCGTTGAACGGATTCGTGATGTCGACGACGATCTTGCCGGCCAGAGCCTCGCCGTACTCCCTGACGACCGGCACGGCGCCCGCGAAGAGCACCGCGAGGATGACGATGTCTCCGGCCGGTGAGGCACCCCACGTTCCCGCCGTAGCGCCGTTGCCGAGCGCCCGGGCCAGCGCCTCGGCCTTGTCTCCGTTCCGCGCGATGATCTCGACGGTGTTGCCGCCCTTGAGTGCCAGGGAACCGATGGCTTTGGCCATGTTCCCCGCTCCGATGATGCTGACGCTGCTCATGTTGTGCTCCTTCGTCGTTGCGATTCCGTGGCCGTCGGGTTCTCGCTGAGCGCTCGAATGGAGCAACAGGTGAGGCCCCCCTCCGGTTGTTGATGGAACCGGAGGGGTGCCTCATGTATTCCGCCCACCACGCCCGAATCGAAAAATGGTGGACCTGTCCGGTTGCTGTCGAGCCCGGAACCGGAGGGCATCCTCAGTGCGGAGGTAGATTGGCGGTGTGAGCACGAGTGAGGTCGAACGGGCCCGCGCGCCCTGGCGCCGCGACGCTCAGAAGCGCCACGACAGGCTCATCGAGGCGGCGCGGCGTGAGTTCGCCGCCCGAGGGGTAGACGCCTCCTTGGAAAGGATCGCCCGCGAGGCGGGGGTCGCCATCGGAACCCTGTATCGCCACTTCCCGACGCGCTTGGATCTGCTCGTGGCCGCCTTTGAACCCCGGCTCCAGGAATTCCTCGAGGGTGCCGAGAAGGCCATGGAGATGGATGATCCGTGGGAAGGGTTCGTCTACTACATGGAAAACCTGTTTCGGGCGCAGGCAGGAGACCGAGGGTTCAACGACTTCCTCTCCCGTCGCTTTCCGAGCAGCCCTGAGACAGAGCGCATCCACGATCAGGTGTGCCATCAAATCGAAGCCGTACTCACCCGAGCCCAAGAAGCCGGCAAGGCCCGGCCCGACATCGCGATGGCCGACATCGTCAACCTCATCTGGTCGAATGGCCGGATGATCGATGCCACCAGTGTCACGGCGCCGAACGCGTGGCGTCGCCACCTCTACCTCATGCTCGACGCCTACCGAGCCGAGCGTGCGCATCCGATCCCCGAAGCGCCCATGACCGACGAGCAGCTCTACGACGCCATGGTCCAGCTCAACAAGGTGGATTGAATAGCGCCGGCCGCGGCTGAGGAAACGGTGCCGCGAAAGGCGACGAAGGCCGCGTATCCGCTGAGCGGTAAGGGTTTGCCCGGTCGAGCCGGACGCTTCGTTTCAGATCGGCGCAGCGCTTCATGAATTACGTCTCGCAAGCCCGCCTCAGAGACGGAGAAGGCGTTCCGCATTGCGGTACGAGATCAGTTCGCGCTCGTCGGCGGCGAGCGGGGCGCTCTGGAACGCGGCGACAGCAGACGCCGTGTCTTCCCACGGATAGTCGATGGCGAACATGATGGCATCCGCACCGATCGCGTGGATTGCGCCGGTAAGCGCTGCGGGCGACGGTACGCCGCTCGTCGTGATGTGAATGTTCCTGCCGAGGTATTCGGAAGGCATCCGTCGGATGCGACGCCCGGAGTCGAGGGTCGCGTAGCGGGAATCCAGCCGCGACATCATGAACGGCAGATACTCGCCCATGTGGCCGAGGATCACTCGCGCCGAAGGATGCCTGTCGAAGACCCCGCCGAAGATCAGACGGAGTGCGTGTCCGCCGGTCTCGGCGCCCCAGGTGAAGAGCGGGCCGATCAGCTCGGGAGCGCCGTCGGCGAGCGCCCATTGCTCCCGGGTGGGCGCCCCGGGGTGGATGTAGAGCGGAACGTCGAGCTCTTCGAGAACGTCCCAGAACGGCTCGAACGCGGGGTCGTCCAGGTACCGCCCATCCGTGTGGTCATTGACCAGCACGCCGCGCATCCCCAGTTCGCCGATGGATCGGCGGGCCTCCGTCACAGCGGCTCGTGGGTCCTGCAGTCCTACCGCAGCCAGGCCGACGAACCGGTCGGGGCGCCGCCGAACAGTCTCCGCCAGAGCGTCGTTGGCCTCGCGAGCGATACCAGTCGCATCCGACGGGGCCAGCGCTGCTGCCTGTACCCCGGGAGCCGTGAGAGAGAGCACCTGCACGTCGACGCCGTTCGCATCCATGTCGGCGAGCCGCATGCCCGCCAGCTCGGGGAGTCTTTCGGCGACGTGGTGCACGAACTCGGAACTCACTCGGATGGGACCGAGGTCGAGCATCCCGGGGAAGCGTGAAGCGAGGGTGGGGAGGGAGAATGATTCTTCGAGCGCGATGAGTCGCATGGTTACGCCCTACTTTCTGTCCTTCCCACCATGGATGTCGTCCCTCCTCTGAATCCAACGACTTCTCTCGAACCCGTATCGGCCGGGTCGATACTGCGTGTATGGATCTGCAGCAACTGTCGTATTTTGTGGCCATTGCTGAGGAGGAGAGCTTCACGCGTGCAGCCGCACGCGAACACGTGGTGCAGTCCACGGTGTCGTCCGCCATCAGCCGGCTCGAGGCGGAACTCGGCCAACAGCTGTTGACACGTACGCCCCGAGCGGCGAGGCCGACCGAGGCCGGGATGCTGCTCCTGAGACGAGCTCGCAGCATGTTGTCCGAAGCAACCGCGGTGCAGGAGGAGTTGGCTGCGTTGCAGGGGCCCGTCGCCGGCACCGTGACCATCGGTTGCCCGCTCTCCACAGGAAGCCTGAACCTCGGCCGCGTCTTGCACGAAATGCGCCGCGTGCTGCCTCTCGTCGACGTTCGCCTGCGGGTACCAGAGACGGCCAACGACTGGAATCTCAGCTCGCTCCTCGACGGCGAGTTCGACCTCGCACTTCTGCCGAAACCGTCGTCAATCCCGCAGGCGGTGCAGGCGACGCCGGTCGGAACGCTCAGCCTCGTGTTGACCACCGCAGCCGGATCGGAAGAGCCCGACCGGCCGTGGTCGGTTGCAGAAGCCGCCGCGGCAGCGACCGTCGACTTCCCGCCGAGCTGGCCCAACAGGCGCAGAACGGATGCTTACTTCGCTCAGAACCGCACGGAAAGGAATGTGCTCTTCGAAGTCGCCGATGTGGCCTCCGCCATCGAGATGATTCGAGCCGGCCTCGGCGCAGCCTTCCTCCCGGAGTCGCTTATCTCTGGTTGGGCCGGGATCCGGACGGTCGAGCTCGCACGCGCGATTCCCTCCCGCACGCTCGTGCTCGCGCAGCGATCGATCCCGCAGCGTCCCGCCGTGAAGGCCTTTTCGGATCTCGTGATAGCGCGGGTCGCGGAGGGCGTCGGTCAGGCGTGCGGACCGGCACAGAACAGCATCGCGCCGAACGACCGATGACGGATCCCTTTACGGGCTCGGTATGTACTCGTGAAGCAATCCAGGGACCGCTTGGGCGGTGGAGTCGAAGTCATGGTCCGCGATGAGGACTGCGGCGGCATTCACGTGGGCCCAGGAGGCGATCATGATGTGGACAGCGCCGGCGGCTCGTCCTGTTCCTCGCTGGAACAGGGCTTGCCGGATCTCCAGCACGTCTTCCAGGAAACAAGAAAACCCCCGGCTGACCGGCGGGGCTTCACTGGTGGCTCCGACCGGCATCGATCCGGTGACCTTTCGATTTTCAGTCGAACGCTCTACCAACTGAGCTACAGAGCCGCAGCACCGAACAAGGGGTGCCACTCGAAAAGAAGCCCTTCCGCAGAAGGGCTTCTCCTCAGCGACCCTGACGGGACTTGAACCCGCGACCTCCGCCGTGACAGGGCGGCACGCTAACCAACTGCGCCACAGGGCCTTGTGTGTTTATTCAGTTATCAGTGTAGTCGGCCTCGCCGTGACCCCAACGGGATTCGAACCCGTGCTACCGCCGTGAAAGGGCGGCGTCCTAGGCCACTAAACGATGGGGCCGTCTTCACGTTTTCTTGGCGTTGACTGCCGACGCTAAAGCCTAAATGAGGCCCGGCGGATTTCCAAACCGGCGCCGTCCGCGTCGGAGGCCAGCATTCCCGGTCGATGCCAATCCCGCGACGAGCGCCGAATGGCACGGGCGATGCTACCTGGCCGGGGTACAGTCGCACAGACATCCGGCCGACCAACGACCCTCCGCTCGATGTTTCGGGTGATCAGCTGAGGACGAGAACCATGACGCGAGACGACCGTGCGCAACGACGCGTGCGCTCACGCCGCCCGCGTGCACGAAGGCGAGGCGTTCGGGGGACGGGCGCGCGTGCGCTGCTCACGGGCATCCTGGCGGCGGCTCTGGTCGGCGGCATCGCGATGCCGGCGCACGCCGACGACTATCCGAGCTGGACCGACGTGCAGAACGCCAAGTCGAACCAAGCCGCAGCGCAGGCGGAGGTGACCAAGATCGAGGGGCTCATCGCGAGCCTGAAGACGCAGGTGCAGCAGACCCAGGATGCCGCGGTCAAGGCGGGCGACGAATACCACGAGGCGCAGCAGAAGTTCGATCTCGCCGACGTGAGGGCGCAGGAGTTGCAGGCTCAGGCATCCGGTCTGGAGAAGAAGGCGACCGCGGCCACGACCCAGGCCGGACGGCTTGCCGCGGAACTGTACCGTTCCGGCGGCGGCAACCTCACGGCGAACCTCTTCCTCAGCGGCAGCAAGAGTTCGAAGGATGCCGACAAGCTGCTCGATCACCTCGGTGCGGCTTCGAAGCTGGTTGAGAACACGTCAGGCATCTACGAGCAGGCGGAGCAGGCCCGCAATACCGCCAAGGCCATGAGCGACCAGGCGAGCGCGGCGCGAACCGAGCGCGAGGGGCTCCGCAACGATGCGGACACCGCGTTGCAGAAGGCGACCGCCGCAGCGAAGGCGGCGCAGGATGCGCTTGCGACGCAGCAGGCGCAGTCCACCGTGCTCGAGGCGCAACTCGCCGCACTCAAGGACACGACCACGAAAACCGTGGCGCGCTACCAGGCGGGCGTCGAGGCTCGGCGCAAGGCGGCCGAGGCGGCCGAGGCCGCCGCGGCCGCCGCGATGGCCGGCGGATCGGTCGGCTCGCAGGGGTGGGCGGTGCCGGTGAGCGGCCCCATCACGGACTACTTCGGCTGGCGCGTCTCGCCGTGTTCCGGCTGCACGAGCTATCACGAGGGGACCGACATCGGAGCGTACTGCGGGGCCACGATCTACGCCGCGCACGCCGGCACAGTGACCTATGCCGGGTGGAACGGCGGCTACGGAAACTTCGTGCTCCTCGACAACGGGGGTGGCATTTCTACGGGATACGGACATATCGTGAGCGGAGGCATCCTGGTCAGCTACGGCGAGTCCGTCGGCGCCGGAGAGCCGATCGCGAGGGTCGGGAGCACCGGCAATTCGACCGGATGCCATTTGCACTTCGAGGTGCGTGAAGGCGGTAGCGCGATCAACCCGGTCCCGTTCATGGCCTCGCACGGCGCACCTCTCACCTGATCTGTCGCGGGGGGGCGATATGGCACGAGAGACGTCGAACAAGGCGCGCCGAGGAGACCCGCGGAATGAGGATGGCTCGCGGCTCGACGCCGACATTCTCGGAGCAGAGCGTCGGCGCCGTGAGCGTGCGCTCTGGGCCGAAGGGTCGCCGGTGAAGGATGACGCGCGCGCGGAACCGCGCGCGCAGAACCGCACCGGTTCGTTCCGCACCCTCTCACTCGGGGCGGCCGCGGTCGGGGTGATCACGGCATCCATCGGAATCGTCGCCCCGGCGGCGCACGCCGACGATTACCCGAGCTGGAACGACGTGCAGCAGGCCAAGGCCAATGTCACGCAGCAGAAGGCGCTCGTCGACAAGATCAACGGGCTCATCGCGGGCCTGCAGAAGAATGCGGATGCCGCGAGCCTCGCCGCGCAGAAGGCCGCGGAGGCCTACCTCGAGACCAAGGTCAAGCTCGACGACGCCACGACCAAAGCGGCCGGCCTGAAGAAGGACGCGGCGACCGCGGAGAAGACGGCGAAGGCATCCGCGATGCGTGCCGGTCTTCTGGCGTCGCATCTCGCACGATCGGGTGGCGGCTCGTCGATCAACCTGATGCTCTCCGGAGGCGACGCCGACCGTGCCGACAAGTTGCTCTACCAGCTCGGCACGATGAGCCAGCTCACGGAACAGTCGAGCACCATCTACAAGCAGGCGATCACCGACAAGAACGCGGCGTCGGCCCTCGCGGACCAGGCGACCGCGGCCGAGAAGGCGCGCCAGAAGCTCGCCGACGACGCCGACGAGGCCCTGCAGACGGCGAAGGATGCCGCGGGTGCGGCGCAGACGGCCCTTGCTCAGCAGAAGACGAAGCAGGCAGAGCTCGTGACGCAGCTCGCCTCGCTGCAGAACGTGTCGGAACAGGTGGCGCAGCAGCACGCGGACGGCGTGGCGCGCGCCGCGGCGGCGAAGGCGGCCGTGACCGCTCCGTCGACGACCGGAACGTCGGACGGTGGTTCGGGCTCAGCCGGTGGTTCGGGCTCGGCCGGCGGTTCGGGTCCGTCCGCGGGCTCGGGCTCATCGGGTGGCGGTTCGGGCTCAGCCGGCGGCTCCGGCTCGTCGGGCGGGTCGAGCGCACCGGGAGGTTCCACCGGCGGTTCGGCGGGCGCACCGAACAGCAGCGCCGTCGAGACCGCCATCAACTACGCCTACGCCCATCTCGGCGCCCCGTACGATCTCGGCGGCGAGGGGCCGACGTACTACGACTGCTCGGGACTGGTGATGATGGCCTACCGAGCCGCTGGCATCTACGTCGGCGCCCACAGCGTGGGCGACCAGTACTACACGGCTCAGGCCAGGGGACAGCTCGTCCCGTTGAGCCAGCGGCAGCGCGGCGACATCATCTTCTGGTACGACGGCGGCTTCTACCATGACGCCATCTATCTGGGGAACAACCAGATCATCGCGGCGCGCGACTACGGCGAACCTCTCGCGGTGCAGGGGTTGTGGGGGTCGCCGTATCCGTACGTGGCGCGCCCATCGGCCTGACGGCGCGAGCCGAGCGCGGCCGCAGCAGACCTACTGCTCGCCGCAAAGCCCTGGCCGCTCAGGCGCGGGCGCCATCGCGTGACTGATCCGCGGTGGCGCCCGTCCTCAGCGCCGGCTCGACCTCACGATCGTGATCGGCCTCAGTGGCCCTGCTCGGCGAGGCGCGCGGCGGCCTCCTGCACGAGGCGATCGGCGTCGGCGGCGGTGCCCCAGGCATCCACCTTGACCCACTTGCCCGGCTCGAGATCCTTGTAGTGCTCGAAGAAGTGCTGGATCTCGTTCTTCGTGTACTCCGGAATGTCGTCGACGTCTTGGATGTGCTTCCAGCGCGGGTCCTTGTACTGCACGGCGATCACCTTGTCGTCGCCGCCGGCCTCGTCGCTCATGTGCAGCACGCCGACCGGACGCACCTTCACGCCGACGCCCGGGAAGAGCGGGTAGTCGAGCAGCACGAGCACGTCGAGCGGGTCGCCGTCTTCGCCGAGGGTGTTCTCGAAGAAGCCGTAGTCGGTGGGGTAGCTGAAGTTTGTGAACAGCACGCGGTCGAGGTAGACCCGACCGGTCTCGTGGTCGACTTCGTACTTGTTGCGGCTGCCGCGCGGAATCTCGATGATCGCGTCGTAGTCGGCCATGCGGTGCTCCAGTTCGATGAGTGGGGTGATGGTGTGGCTGATGGATGCCCGCCGCGGCCGCTAGCGCACGCCACCGCCGCAGACACGCGCCTCCAATCTACCCGCGCCGCGGATGCCACGGCCATGACGGCCTAGCGTGGAAGCATGGAGCCCCGACGCCCGCGCCTGACACCGCCGATCGCGGACATCCGGCGCGCCGTGCGCGAGGGCCTCGCCGCCGCCGGAGTTGCCGAGGGGGACCTCGTGCTCGTCGGTCTCTCCGGCGGCGGCGACTCGCTCGCGCTGGCGGCGGGAGCCGCTTTCGAGGGGCCGCGGGCGGGCATCCGGGTGGGTGCGGTGATCGTGGACCACGGGTTGCAGGATGCCTCGGCCTCCGCCGCCGAACGCGCGCGTGAGCAGGCGGTCGCCCTCGGCCTCGCCCCCGTGGTCGTGACGCGGGTTCAGGTGGCCGATGCCGCCGCGGCGGGAGGACCCGAGAAAGCGGCGCGCGAGGCCCGTTATGCGGCCTTCACCGGGGCGCTCGCCGACACAGGCGCGACTCATCTGCTGCTCGCGCACACACTGGACGACCAGGCCGAGACCGTGCTGCTCGGACTGGCGCGCGGGTCCGGTGCGACGAGCCTGCAGGGCATGGCGCCGCGCTCCGACCTGCACTCCGAAGTGCGCGCCGGCGGGCGGGGCGCCGTGCTCCGCCCGCTGCTGGGCATCCGGCGCGAGACGACACGGCAGGCCTGCCGCGATGCCGGGCTCACGATGTGGGACGACCCGCAGAACCTCGACCCTTCCTACGCGCGGGTGCGCGCGCGGCAGAACGTGCTGCCGGTGCTGGAGCGCGAGCTCGGACCGGGGGTCGCGGAAGCGCTGGCCCGCACGGCCGACCAACTGCGCGAAGACGCGCAAGCCTTCGACGAGATGATCGAGGAGGTCATCGAGGACATCTGCGAACCGGCGGAGGCGGGCATCGCCGTGTCGGTGCGTGCGCTCGAGGCGAACCCGGCGGCCTTGCGGAATCGGATCATCCGGCACGTGGTCTTCAGCGAGTTCGGCGTGGCACTGGAGCGCGTGCACGTGCTCGCGGTCGCACGTCTCGTGACCGACTGGCACGGGCAGAAGGCACTCGATCTGCCCGGCGGCGTGCGGGCATCCCGAGCCGGCGGTCACATCGTGTTCTCCACGACCGGGGCGACCCGACTGCTGCCGCACGACCACTGAGCGCCCAGCGACACCGGCGCTGGGCTCATCGTGTCGTGTGCAGCCCTTTCCGCTGTCACAAAGCGAGTTCACTTCGCGACAGCGGAATCGGCATTGTGTGGCAGCGGGGACGTGCGACGGATGGAACCAGGGCACGAAGCGGGCGCAGAGCGACGCCGCGAGAAGCGCGGCGACGTGCGTGCGAGGATGGATGCATGCTGCCAGAGGACATCCAGGGCGATCTCACGACGGTGCTCGTCACCGAGGAACAGATCCAGGAACGCCTGGCCGAGCTCGCCGCGCAGATCGACGCGGACTATGCGGGCAAGGATGTGCTGCTCGTCGGCGTGCTGAAAGGCGCCGTGATGGTGATGGCCGACTTGGCGCGGGCGCTGAGCATCCCGCTCGAGATGGACTGGATGGCCGTGAGCTCGTACGGCGCGAGCACCAAGTCGAGCGGTGTGGTGCGCATTCTCAAGGACCTCGACGCTGCGCTCGCCGGGCGGCACGTGCTGATCGTGGAAGACATCATCGACTCCGGCGTGACACTCTCGTGGCTGCGCGAGAACCTGATCACGCGCGGACCGGCATCCGTCGAGATCTGCGCTCTGCTGCGCAAGCCCGATGCCGCCAAGGTGGAGGTCGACGTCAAGTACGTCGGCTTCGAGATCCCGAACGACTTCGTGGTGGGCTACGGCCTCGACTTCGCGGAGAAGTACCGCAATCTGCGCTCCGTGGGCATCCTGGCGCCGCACGTCTACGAGTGACCAGGGCCGCAGCGCTCGCCGCGCGTTCCAGCGGATGTCTGCGGGCGCGTCGGTCGCGGGAATCGCACTGCGCGCCCTGAGCGAACACGGAGTGGTTGCCAAGGAACACGGCGGTACCCTGACAGGACCATGAACCTGAAAAAGATCTTCCGGGGCCCCATTCTGTGGATCGTGCTCGCGGTCGTCATCGTGTGGATCGGCTCGAGCCTGATCACCATGTCGGGCTACAAGGAGATCAGCACCGAGCACGGGCTGCACCTCCTCAAGGGAGACAAGGTCTCGCAGGCCACGATCGTCGACAACGACCAGCGTGTGGACATGACGCTGAAGAAGGCCGACGGCTCCAACGGCACGCAGGTGCAGTTCTATTACGTCGAGCCGCGCGGAACCGACGTGGTCAAGGCCGTCTCGAGCGCCGACCTGCCCAAGGGCTACAACGACCAGGTGCCGCAGCAGAGCTGGTGGCTCTCGATTCTCAGCATTCTGCTCCCGGTGCTGCTGATCGGCGTCTTCTTCTGGCTCATGCTCTCCGGCATGCAGGGCGGCGGCAACAAGGTCATGCAGTTCGGCAAGTCCCGGGCGAAGCTGGTCTCGAAGGAGAGCCCGAAGGTCACATTCGACGACGTCGCCGGCAGCGACGAGGCGATCGAAGAGCTGCAGGAGATCAAGGACTTCCTCAAGGAGCCGGCGAAGTTCCAGGCTGTCGGCGCGCGCATCCCCAAGGGTGTGCTGCTCTACGGCCCTCCCGGAACCGGTAAGACGTTGCTCGCCCGCGCTGTCGCGGGTGAAGCGGGCGTTCCGTTCTACTCCATCTCGGGATCGGACTTCGTCGAGATGTTCGTCGGCGTCGGAGCCAGCCGCGTTCGCGACCTGTTCGACCAGGCCAAGCAGAACGCGCCGGCCATCATCTTCGTCGACGAGATCGACGCGGTCGGCCGCCACCGCGGCGCGGGTCTCGGCGGTGGACACGACGAGCGCGAGCAGACGCTGAACCAGCTCCTGGTGGAGATGGACGGCTTCGACGTCAAGACCAACGTCATCCTGATCGCGGCGACGAACCGCCCCGACATCCTCGACCCGGCGCTGCTGCGCCCCGGCCGCTTCGACCGTCAGATCGGCGTGGATGCCCCCGACCTCGTCGGCCGCAAGAAGATCCTCGAGGTGCACGGTCGAGGCAAGCCGCTCGCCGCCGGCGTCGACCTCGAGGTCGTGGCCCGCAAGACGCCCGGCTTCACCGGTGCCGACCTGGCCAACGTGCTGAACGAGGCAGCGCTGCTCACGGCGCGCTCGAACGCGCAGCTGATCGACAACCGAGCGCTGGACGAGGCCATCGATCGCGTGATCGCCGGCCCGCAGCGCCGTACGCGCGTCATGAAGGACCAGGAGAAGCTCATCACGGCGTATCACGAGGGCGGCCACGCCCTGGCTGCCGCCGCGATGCGCCACACGGACCCGGTGACGAAGATCACGATCCTTCCCCGCGGCCGTGCCCTCGGCTACACGATGGTGCTGCCGCTGGAAGACAAGTACTCCGTCACGCGCAACGAGCTCCTCGACCAGCTCGCCTACGCGATGGGCGGACGCGTCGCCGAGGAGGTCGTGTTCAAAGACCCGACTACCGGCGCGTCCAACGACATCGAGAAGGCGACCGGCATCGCCCGCAAGATGGTCACCGAATACGGCATGAGCTCCGACATCGGTTCCGTGAAGCTCGGGCAGTCGTCGGGCGAGATGTTCCTCGGCCGCGACATGGGTCACCAGCGCGACTACTCCGAGCGCATCGCCGAACGGGTCGACTCCGAGGTGCGGGCGCTCATCGAGAAGGCGCACGACGAGGCGTGGCAGGTCATCAACGACAACCGCGAGATTCTCGACAGCCTGGCTCGTGCACTCCTCGAGAAGGAGACGCTCGACCACCACCAGATCGCAGAGATCTTCAAGGACGTCAAGAAGCTGCCGGAGCGTCCGGAGTGGGTGTCGGCGGAGAACCGCGTCTCGCCGGGAATCCCGCCGATCGCGTTCCCCGAGCCGGAGACGGCGCCCATCGACGAGGGCGTGGTCGATGGCGGCGTCGACTCCGACCCCAACCCGGGCAAGCCGAAGCGTTCGCGTCAGATCAAGCCGCGCCCCGCGACGGCGTAAGGACGGGCAGACTAGCCGCATGGCCATCGACCGCGCACGAGTGGAAGCGGCCGTTGTCGAACTCCTGGCCGCGATCGGCGAGGACGGCTCGCGGCCGGGGCTTCAGCAGACCCCGGCACGCGTTGCGGATGCCTACGAGGAGTTCTTCGGCGGCCTCGCGCTCGATCCGGTGGAGCCTCTGAGCGAGACGGTGCCGCTCGGCGACAGCGACGCGGAGACCGTGCTGCTGCGAGACATCCGATTCCGGTCCGTCTGCGAGCACCACCTGCTGCCGTTCACCGGGGTGGCGCACCTGGCGTACCTGCCCGGGGACCGGGTCGTGGGACTGGGGCGGCTGCCGAAGGTGGTCGAGATCTTGGCGGCGAGACCGCAGCTGCAGGAGCGGCTCACCGAAGAGATCGCGGACACGTTCGTGACCGGGCTCGATCCGCGCGGCGTGCTCGTGGTGCTCGACGCGACGCACGCCTGCGTGACCACGCGCGGTGCACGGCAGACGGATGCCTCGACGGTCACGATCGCCAGCCGCGGCGAGTTGAGCGACCCCGTCACACGCGCGGAGCTCATCGCCCTGATCGGTCGAGGCGTGAAGTGACGCGCATCATGGGCGTGCTGAACGTGACGCCCGACTCGTTCAGCGATGGCGGACGGTGGGCGTCCACCGACGCCGCCATCGCGCACGGCGTCGAGCTCGCCGAGCAGGGCGCGCACATCGTCGATGTCGGCGGCGAGTCGACGCGGCCCGGCGCCGAACGCGTGCCGATCCCTGCCGAGCTGGGGCGCGTGCTGCCGGTCGTGCGCGAGCTGGCGGCGCGGGGCATCCGCGTGAGCATCGACACGATGAACAGCGAGACGGCGAGGGCGGCGGTCGATGCCGGTGCGCAGATCGTCAACGACGTCTCCGGTGGGCTCGCCGACGCGGCCATGGGCCCGTTCGTCGCCGAACGCGCCGTGGACTACGTGGTGATGCACTGGCGCGGGCACAGCACCGTGATGAACGACCTGGCGAGGTACACGGATGCCGCGCGCGAGATCCGCGAGGAGCTGTTCCGTCGCGTGGACGCGCTGGAGGCGCAGGGCGTCGCGCCCGAGCGGATCATCGTGGACCCGGGCCTCGGGTTCGCGAAGACCGCTGAGCACAACTGGGACGTGCTGCGGCACCTGGCCGAGTTCGAACAGGCCGGGCTGCCCGTGCTTCTCGGGGCGTCGCGCAAGCGGTTCCTCGGCGAGCTGATGGAGCCCGGCGCCACCCCCCAGGATCGCGACCTGCCCAGCGCCGTGGTCGCGGCGTTCGCGGCGCGCGATGGTGTGTGGGGCGTTCGGGTGCACGACGTGGTCTCCACGCGGATCGCGCTCGAGGTGGCGCGCCGATGGCTCGGTACCCAGGGACCCGGTGCCCAGGGGTCCGGCGTCCAGGGGCCCGGGGCCCAGGGACTGGGTACCCAGGGGTCCGGTACCCAGGGGTCCGGTAGCCGGGTGGGCGTGTTGCATGGTGAGGAGCAGAAGTCGTGAGTGACCGGATCACGCTGACGGGGCTGCGCGTGCGCGCCCACCACGGCGTCT
The DNA here is from genome assembly GCF_000421825.1 of Humibacter albus DSM 18994. Classification (GTDB taxonomy): domain Bacteria; phylum Actinomycetota; class Actinomycetes; order Actinomycetales; family Microbacteriaceae; genus Humibacter; species Humibacter albus. The sequence goes on along the minus strand of NZ_ATXT01000016.1, from coordinate 46,474 downwards.
TCGACTTCGAGCGGAGTGAGGGCCAGGACTTCGTGATCGACGTGATCGCGTGGCTCGACCTCGCACCGGCGGCCCGGGGCGACGCACTGGCGAAGACCGTGCACTACGGGGAGCTGGCCGAGGCGGTCACGCAGGCGGTGGCATCCGACCCCGTCGACCTGATCGAAACCGTCGCGGAGCGGGTGGCGCGCGTCGTGCTCGGGTTCGCGGTGGACCGCACCGAGGTCACCGTGCACAAGCCGAACGCGCCGATCACGGTTCCGTTCGGCGACGTGGCGGTGACCGTGGTGCGCGACCGGCCTTGGTTCGAGGAGGGCCGTGTCGACGACGGCCAGCTCGAGGAGGCGGAGTCGTGATCGCGAAGCCGCAGCGACTGCGGCCGCTGGAGCCGACGGTGATCGCCGTCGGCAGCAACCTCGGTGACCGGGGAGCCACGATCCGAGCCGCGCTGGACGATCTCGCGGCGACACCGGGCGTGCGGTTGGATGCCGTCTCTCCCCTGATCGAGACCGCCGCTCTCCGCGTCGAGGGTGTCGACGAGGACGCTCCGCGCTACCTGAACGGTGTCGCTCTGATCTCGACCGCGCTCGATCCGCACGCGCTCCTCGACGAGTTGCATCGCATCGAGGATGCCCACGGTCGCGTTCGCGTCGAGCGCTGGGGAGACCGCACGCTCGACCTCGACATCGTCGCGATGGGCGGTCGGCACCTGGCCGACGAGACGCTGACGCTGCCGCACCCACGAGCATCCGAGCGGGAGTTCGTGCTCGCCCCCTGGCTCGCCGTCGATCCGGATGCCACGCTCCCGGGCCTGGGGCGTGTGGACGCGCTGCTGGCACGACTTCGAGAAGGAGACGCGTCGTGAAGCGCACCGGACCCATCGCGCTGATCGCGCTCGGCGTCATCGGGCTCGCGATCGGCTACCTGGTCGAGCTGGCGCTCGTGGCGGCCGGCTCTCCGATGCTGATCCCGCCGCTGTCGTTGTCGATCACGCTGATCGCCATCGCCGTGATCGTGGTGCTGGTCGCCGTGCCGATCCGCCGCGCCGTGCACAGCAAGGTGAAGGTGCATGTCGATCCGTTCCGCGCCATGCGGGTCGCCGTGCTCGCCAAGGCGTGCAGCATGGTCGGCGGGCTGCTCACCGGCGTGGGAATCGGTGTCGTCGTCTACGTGCTGACCCGCACCGTTGTCGCGAGCGCGGACTCGATCTGGCTGAGCGTGGTCGCGGCGGCGACCGCGGTCATCCTGCTGATCGGCGGGCTGATCGCGGAGTTCTTCTGCACGCTCCCGCCGCCGAAGGACGAGGAGCGCGAGCACGCCGATCACGTGCCTGCGCGCTGAGCGCGGCTCGGAGCGAGCGAAGCGCGTCGAACGGCCGACTCGTGTGATGTCGTGGGCAGGAGGCAGACTGAGACGATGGCAGCCGACCTGGACGAACTGCGCCGACTGCGCAGAGCCCGCGACCGCATGGACCGCGAGTACGCGGCGCCGCTCGACGTTCCCGCCCTCGCGCAGACGGCGCTGATGTCGCCGGCGCACTTCAGCCGGCGGTTCCGCGACGAGTACTCCGAGACGCCGTACTCCTACCTCATGACGCGGCGCATCGAGCGGGCGAAGGAGCTGCTGCGCCGGGGCGATCTCAGCGTGACGGATGTCTGCTTCGCCGTCGGCTGTACCAGTCTCGGCTCGTTCTCCTCCCGCTTCACCGAGCTGGTGGGGGAGACGCCGTCCGCGTATCGCGGGCGCGACCACGAGCAGCTGGATGCCTTCGCGTCGTGTCAGGCGATGGTCCTGACGCGGCCGCGCCGCAACGAGGGACGCGCGCATCTGGACGAGCTCGAGCTGGCAAGTCGCGGCGACGGTCGCGGTGACGACGCACCGTCACGAGAACGAGCAGTTTCGGAGAAGACCGCGGTGCAGGCATCCGCCTAGCGTGAAGCCATGACAGTTTCCATCAGCGGAGTGCACGTCCTGGTCGACGACCCGACGGCATCACTTTCCTTCTATCGCGACATTCTGGGCCTGACAGTGAAGAACACGGTCGAGAACGGCGGATTCACCTGGATCACGCTCACCACCCAGAGCCAGCCCGAGATCGAGATCGTGCTCGAGCAGCCGCAGGCCGGTCGTTCGGCGGAGAACGGCGACGCGGTCGCGGCGCTTCTGGCCAAGGGTGAGCTGCAGATGCTGCAGCTGCGCACCGATGACCTCGGTGCCACGTTCGACAAGCTCGCGGCGGCCGCGGGCGTTGAGATCATCCAGGAGCCCACGGATCAGTTCTGGGGTGTTCGGGATGCCGCGGTGCGCGACCCCTCCGGAAACCTGATCCGCATCGCGCAGGCCTGAGCCGTACCGGCAGGCCTGGCCTGTCGGCCTGCGCACCGTTCCCGAGGACATACGGCACGTCGAACGTCATTGACGATCGAGGTGCTCTCCATCCTCGGGAACGGCAGCCGGGAGGGCGGCCCCGATCACGGGCTGACTCAGCGGCGGCGATCGATGCGGCGCACGAGGGCCCACGCGATCGGAAGCAGTGCGGCCGCGATCGCCCACTTGATGATGCCGCCGACGATGAACGGCGTGAACCCCGCGGCCATCACCGCGGCGAAGTCGTTCGGCAGACCGAGGTTGCCCAGCACGACAGCGAGGTACGGGAGGCCGACGAGGAACGGCACGATGCTCGCGGCGAAGAAGCCGGCCGCAGCGAGAACGGGGCGACGATCCCAGGCGCGCTCTGACAGCCATCCGATCAGCGCAGCGGCAGGGATGAAGCCGATGATGAAGCCGAAGCTCGGCGACAGCACGGAGGCCGGGCCGCCGGAGAATTCCGCGAAGATCGGGAGGCCGACGAGGCCGAGCACGGCGTAGAGGCCGAGGGATGCCGCACCCCGCCACGATCCAAGACTCGCGCCCACGAGCATGACGGCGAGTGTCTGGCCGGTCACCGGCACGGGCCAGAGCGGAACCGAGATCTGCGCGGAGATCGCGACGAGCGCGGTCCCGGCGACGATGAGCAGGCCGTTCGCCACCGCGCTGCGCGGCACGACGCGATCGGCGAGCGTGGGGAGTAGGCGCGGGGTCGAGGTTGCAGTGGACACGTGGTCTCCGATCCGTGACGGTGGGGGTGACGCGGTACGTCCCCACACTAGGCGCGCAGACGAGCACGGTCGGGGTGAGGGTCTCCACATCGCTTTGCGGTCTTCTTTGGTCGAATGAGCCAAGGGGGTGCCGTCGGCGACGATCAGCGGATGCTTGCCACGCGTTCGCACGCCGCGTCCAGTCCCGCGCCGTGTCCGCTCAGTAGCATGGAGGGCACTATCGCCGCCTGCCCGGCATCCGTTGCCGGAGTCCGGTGCGGCGGGCGCCAACCGAGGAGCTCCCCGTGTCGCAACGACTCGATGTCGCCGGGCCCGACGGCACGATGCAGTGGCATCGGGTCTCGCCGAAGTACGTCGTCGTCGTGATCGTCAGCTCGTTGATCAGCACGTTGATCGCGGCCGCCATCGCCGTGTTCGCCTGGCTCGTACTGGCCTGGTGGTGGGCGTGGATCGCACTCATCGTCATCGTCGCCATCGGCATCGCGCAGCTCATCATCGCGCCTCGGCGCGCCCGAGCCATCGGCTACGTGCTGCGCGACGACGACCTGCTCATGCGGCGCGGCATCATGTTCCAACGGTTCGTCGCGGTGCCGTACGGTCGCATGCAGCTGCTCGACATCGAGCGAGGACCGGTCGATCGGATGCTCGGTCTCGCCGAACTCCGGTTCGTCACCGCGGCCGCCTCGAGCCGGGTCTCCGTTCCGGGACTCGTCGAAGCGGACGCCGCGTGGCTACGCGATCGCCTCGTCGAACTCGCCGAGTCGCGCAGGACGGGGCTGTGACCCAGCCGTACACCGCGGCGACCGGCCTCGCCGACGGCGAGTGGCACCGCATGCACAAGGCGACGCCGCTGCTGAGGGGCGGCATCGCGATCATCGCCATCGCGGGCGTGATCGTCGCGAACCTGCGCGAGCGCATCGTCAACTTCTTCATCGGTACCCCGGACTACCCCTCGGGCGATCCCGTCGACGTGATCGTGCAGCACGACTTCGTGTGGCAGGCGATCGGCATCGCAGCCGTGGTGATCGCGGTCTGCGTCGGGGTCTTCACCCTCTCCTGGCGCGTGCAGGTGTTCCGCGTGACGCACCAGGCCGTGGAGCTGAAGAGCGGCATCCTGCGCAGGCAGGAGCGCAAAGCGCGGCTGGATCGCATCCAGGGCATCAACGTGCAGCGGCCGGTCTTCGCCCGCATCTTCGGCGCCGCCAAACTCGAGATCGTGGTGGCCGGTCACGACGCGAACCTCGATCTGGCCTATCTGCCGTCGAACGTCATCGAGACGCTGCGCCGGGAGATCCTCCGCCTGGCCTCCGGCGTGCGCGCGGAAGAGGCGCGGCGGAGCGACACGCGCTCCCCGAGCGACATGCGCTCGTCGAGCGACGCACGCCCCCTGAGCGAGCGCAGCGAGTCGATGGGTGGGTCGACTCCGGAACAGGCGGCGCCCTTCGACTCGCCAGCGGTGCCCTTCGACCTGCCTGCGGCTCGCTCAGGAAGCACTGAAGCTGCGGCGGGCCGCTCAGGGAGTATTGAAGCGGTCCCGGCTCGCTCGGGGGGCGGGGACGCGCCGAAGGCGTCTCTGCGGGAGTCGGCCAGGGGCATCCTGTCGGATCGCGTAGAGGAGTTCGTGCTGCCGGCGGACCTCGACCCGGATGCCGCGCCGCCGGAGTCCGTCGTGCGCATGCACCCCGGACGCCTGGCCGGCTCCCTTCTGCTGAGCGGGCCCACGATCGTGATGTTCCTCATCGTGATCGCGATGATCGTCGGCGCTTCCACCGGTCGGCTCTGGCTGATCATCATCATCTTCCCGACCGTGCTGAGCCTCGGCGGCCTTTTCGTTCGCCGCTTCAGCAAGGCGCTGCGCTACAACATCTCCGGCAGCGATCAGGGCGTGCGCATCGGATTCGGCCTGCTGACGACGAGCAGCGAGACCATCCCGCCGCGGCGCATCCATGCGGTCGAGATCGTGCAGCCGCTGGCGTGGCGGCCGTTCGGCTGGTGGCAGGTGCGCATGGACACCGCCGGCCACACTCGCGGCCGCAACTCGGCTGGCGAGGCGCGCACGACGACGTTGCCGGTGGGCAGCGTACGCGACGTGCAGCGCGTGCTGCCGCTTCTGCTGCCGTCGATGGACGACGCGATTCGGGATGCCATCGCCCACGCCGGCATGGTCCGTCGCGCAGACCAGTCCGCCTTCTCGTCCGCGCCGTCGCGCGCGCGCTGGCTGCGCCCGTTCTCGTGGCGCAAGACGGGCTACACGATCGCGGACGGCGTCGCCGCCCTGCGCCACGGAACGCTCTGGCGCAGAATCGTCTTCGTTCCGCTCGCGCGTATGCAGAGCATCGAGGTCGCCCAGGGGCCGCTGCGTCGCGTTCTCGACCTGGCCTCGGCTGACGTGCACGTGATCGACGGTCCGGTGCGCGGAAGGCTGCCGGTGATCGACGTGCGGGAGGCCGAGGAACTGTTCGCGATCGTCTCCGCGGGCGCGATCGCCTGGGCGGACGCGGAACACCCCGCCACGAAGCGCAACGACGAGACGGACGGCGCACGAGACGGCGTCGCCGGCACTGCAGAAGACGGTACGGGAGGGGATGTCTGATGGTGCAGCGATCCGGACGCCTCGGCGTCGGCATCGTCGGCGGAGGACACGTGGGACCGGTGCTCGGCGCGGCACTCGCGGGCGCGGGGCACGCGATCGTGGGGGTGGCGACATCCAGCGACCGCAACCGCGAACGCGTGGAGACCTTGCTGCCGGGGGCGCCCGTGCTGGAGCTGCCCGACCTTCTCGAGCGTGCCGAGCTCGTGGTGCTCGCCGTGCCGGGCACCGAGCTCGCGGAGTTGGTGAACGGCCTCGCGCTCGCCGGCGCCTGGCAGCCCGGACAGCTCGTCGTGCACACCTCGCCCGAACACGGTGTCGGGGTGCTCACGCCGGCGCTGCAGCGCGGAGCGATTCCGCTCGCGATCCATCCGGCCATGGTGTTCAGCGGCACGAGCCTCGATCTGGCCCGCCTCGCCGAGACGTACTTCGCCGTCACGGCGCCGGCGCCCGTGCTGCCGATCGGGCAGGCGCTCGTAGTCGAGATGGGGGGAGAGCCGGTGGTTGTCGAGGAAGAGGATCGCGCAGCGTACGCCGAGGCGATCGCCACGGCCACCACGTTCTCGCGCTCGATCGTGGAGCAGGCATCCGGCATCCTCGCGCGGGTCGGGGTGGAGAATCCGGGCGCCTATCTGTCGTCGCTGGTACGGTCATCCGTCGACGAGGCGCTGCGGCGCGCCGGCGCGCCGACCGAGCTCGACGCGCTCGACCTGCCCGGTCTGCTCGAGGCGGGCGCCGCATCCGCTAGCCCGCTGGAGCCGCGCCCCGGCGACGGGCCGCCGCACGGGCGATGGGACCTCGGCGGCACACCGGACGACCTGCCCGGCGATGCGCCGAGCGAGTTCCCGGGGACCTCGGACTCCCCGTGGGACGACACCACCGGCTGGCCGCGCACCGACCCCGACGATCCGGAGAACAGATGACCGAGACCACCGACGCCCGCGTGGCACCGACGATCGCCGACGTGCGCAGCCGGGTTCGGGATGCCCGTGTCCGCGGCGCGCGTGTCGCCCTCGTCCCGACGATGGGCGCCTTGCACGACGGCCACCTGGCGCTCGTGCGCCGCGCGCGCGAGCTCGCCGACTTCGTGGTGGTCTCCATCTTCGTGAACCCGCTGCAGTTCGGGCCGTCGGAGGACTTCGAGCGCTATCCGCGTCGCCTCGAGACCGATCTGGAATCGCTCGGCGCTCTCGCCGACGTGGTCTTCGTGCCGAGCGTCGACGAGATGTATCCGAACGGGCCGACGCAGACCCGCATCACCGGCGGCGAGGCGGCGACCGTGCTCGAAGGGGCGTCGCGTCCGGGCCACTTCGACGGCATGCTCACCGTTGTGGCGAAGCTGCTGAACATCGTGCAGCCGGATGCCGTGATGTTCGGCCAGAAGGACGCCCAGCAGGTTTTCCTGGTGCGCCAGCTGGTCGCCGACCTGAACCTGCCGGTGTCGGTCGAGTCGGTGCCCACCGTGCGCGAGCCGGACGGTCTCGCGCTCTCCAGCCGCAATCAGTATCTCGACGACGAGGCGCGGACAGCAGCGGTGACGCTGTCCGCCGTGCTGAAGGATGCCTCTGCGGCGGCACCGAGGGGAGTGGCAGCGGCGCAGGCGGCCGGGATCGCACGCGTGCGGGCATCCGGGGCCGTTAAGCTGGATTACCTGGCCATCGTCGACCCGGGAACGTTCCGTCCCGTCGACGGCGCGTACCGCGGAGAGGCCACCGTGCTCATCGCGGCGCGCGTGGGCGGAACGCGGCTCATCGACAACGCGAGCATCGTCGTCGGGTGAGCCGGGCATCCGGCCGCATCGACGAACCACCACACGCAGCGCGGGCGAAGCCCGTCGCAACCACCACGAACACCCGGCGGTCGTGCCGACCGCTACGAACGAACGAGGACCCATGGCGACCCCACCGCGTGACGCGTCCAGCGCCGAACTGACCGCCGACGAGGTCAGCGAGCAGAAAGCGGTGCGCCTGGCCAAGCGCGAGCGCCTGATCGCCGAGTCGGATGCCGCGGGCGGCGCCTATCCCGTCGCCGTGCCGATCACGGCCACCATCTCGGAGCTGCGCGAGCGGTACGGCGACCTCGAAGCGGATGCCACCACCGACGAGCACGTCGGCGTCGCCGGCCGCGTCATGCACCTGCGCAACACCGGCAAGCTGTGCTTCGCGGCGTTGCAGTCGGGCGACGGGGCGCGCATCCAGGCGATGGTGTCGCTCGCCTCGGTGGGCGAGGAGTCGCTCGCCCACTGGAAGGAGCTCGTCGATCTCGGTGACCACGTGTTCGTGCACGGCGAGGTCATCTCTTCCCGGCGCGGAGAGCTGTCGATCATGGCCGACGAGTGGGCGATCGCGTCGAAGGCGATCCTGCCGCTGCCGAACCTGCACAACGAGCTCTCCGAGGAGACGCGTGTGCGCAGCCGATACCTCGACCTGATCGCTCGCGAACAGGCACGTGCCAACGTGCTGAACCGGGCCAAGGCGGTCGCTTCGCTGCGCGCCACGTTCGCGTCGCGCGGCTTCACCGAGGTCGAGACGCCGATGCTGCAGACGATGCACGGCGGGGCATCCGCTCGCCCGTTCGTCACGCACTCGAACGCGTTCGATACCGAGCTCTACCTGCGCATCGCGCCGGAGCTGTTCCTGAAGCGCGCGGTGGTCGGTGGCATCGACCGGGTGTTCGAGATCAACCGCAACTTCCGCAACGAAGGCGCGGACTCGACGCACTCGCCGGAGTTCGCCATGCTCGAGGCCTACCAGGCGTACGGCGACTACAACACGATGGCGGAGCTGACTCAGGCGCTCATCCAGGACGCGGCCTGGGCGACCAGCGGCGGCCACGTGGTCACCTGGGCGGATGGCACCGAGTACGACCTCGGCGGCGAGTGGGACTCCGTCTCCATGTACGAGAGCCTGACGGATGCCCTCACGCAGGCCGTCGCATCCGGTCGCGTTCCGTGGACCGGCGGCACCGACATCACACCCGAGACGCCGCTGTCGGAGCTGGCGGCGTTGGCCGAGCTGCTCGAGATCGAGGTGAAGCACCCGATACACGGCAAGTACGTCGAGGAGCTGTGGGAGCACTTCGTCAAGGGCGGGCTCACGCGGCCGACGTTCGTGCGCGACTTTCCGGTGGACACCTCGCCCCTGGTGCGGGCGCACCGCTCGAAGCCGGGCGTCGTGGAGAAGTGGGACCTCTACATCCGCGGGTTCGAGCTGGCGACCGGATACTCCGAGCTCGTCGACCCGGTGGTGCAGCGTGAGAGGTTCGTGGAGCAGGCGCGGTTGGCGGCGCAGGGCGACGACGAGGCGATGCGGCTCGACGAGGAGTTCCTGCGCGCCCTCGAGTTCGGCATGCCGCCCACCGGCGGCATGGGCATGGGCATCGACCGACTGCTGATGGCGCTGACCGGGCTGGGCATCCGCGAGACGATCCTGTTCCCGCTGGTGAAGTAGGCGGCAACCGGACCACGGGCATCCGCCTCTCGTTCTACGGTCCTTGCCGCGTGGCGAAGTAGCCCGTCACATCACTGGTGAGGTGCAACAGGACGGTCCGCGCTCTCTCTCCGAAAACATGTCGATTTGGCATGTTTTCGCGCGGATGTCCTGTTTTCCCATCGACGACACCTTTGCGTCCACACTCGGGTGGCTCCGTGAGCGTTCCCCATTCGAGGCGATCGACAGCGTCGAACCCCACGGTGCCGACAACGATCGGACGCATGAGTACGAACGTGGCAGTCGAATTGAAGCGCAGAGGCGGCCTGGCTACGCGACGTGCCCTTCAGGATGCCGGCTGCAGCAAGGAGTCGATCGTTGCGTTCGTGCACTCGGGCCAGGGACGAGTGATCCGCCGATGCTGGTTGGCTTCTGGCGCTGACGCGGACGCCGTCCGGGCGGTCGAACTCGGCGGTGCGCTCACCGCGGGCAGTGCGCTACGAACGATCGGCGTGTGGGTGTCGCACGACCGCGGTCTCCGCGTCGCGGTGCCTCGTTCGTCCAGTCGTTTGCCTCCGCTCAACGACGGTGAGAGCCGCTACCGATCCCGGAATTTCCGGCGAGCGCAGGGCGCACCGTGGCGAGTCTCGGCTGTCATGGCCCTGGTTCAACTGGCATCGATGGAAGAACTGCCGCACGTCGTCGCGTCCGTGGACAGTGCATTGCACAGCCGTGCGATGTCGACGTATCAACTCGATGAGCTATTCGCAGCGTTGCCAAGACGGTGGTCGAGGATGCGCAAGCTCATCAACGCCGAGGCCGAGTCCGGACTCGAGTCGATTCTGCGGGTCGCACTGGTTCTGGCCGGCTTACAGGTCGAGGTCCAGGTCAGTATCTCGGGTGTAGGGCGCGTGGATCTCGTCGTGAACGGGTGGCTGGTCGTCGAGACGGATGGTGACCGATGGCACTCGAGTCGCGAACAGCGGGAACGCGATCGGAGGCGGGACGCGGCGTTGGTGAGGCGCGGGATGCGACAACACCGGTTCGGGCACGGGCAGATCATGGACGATCTAGAAGGTTGTGTCGACGTGGTTCGGGAACTGTTGGCGTCGCGGCCGTAACCAAGGCTCGCTGCGGCGAGTGGGATTCTCACGGCTCGACAGGACAGCCGGGTGAGAACATGCCAATTCGGACTGTTCTCGGCGTGAGAGCGCGGACCGTCATGTTGGCGCCAGGCGGCAGGAGGCGCCCTACGAGAGCCCCATGGTGCGCGGCGCCAGCTCGGTCTGCAGCACGAGAGCGGCACCGCCCACCGCGGCGGCGTCCGTGACGTCGGTCGAGAGCCGCACCCGTACCGCGTGCTGGGTGCGCACGAAGAAGTCGCGCTCAAGGCGGCGCAGCACGGTGCGTACATATGTCGGGCCGGCGATCGCGAAGGCGGGGCCGGCCAACGAGATCGAGTCGAGATCGAAGAGGTTGGCGAGCGTGAGCACCGCCGTCGCCAAACGTTCCGCGGACTCCTGAATGAGCGCAGACGCTCCGCCATCGCCGCGCACGGCCGCCATCGCGATGGCGCGGAAGTCGTCGAACTCGTCGTCACCGCCGAGGGCGAGCCGGGCATCCTCACCGAGTTCCCGCGCTCTGCGCACAATGGCGCCCGGATTGGCCAGCTCCTCGAGCGGATAGTCGGCACCGTCGGGCCCCGCGATCATCACCTGGCCCAACTCTCCCGCGTTCGAGCTCGCTCCTCGGAACACGATGCCGTCGATGAGCACGCCCGCGCCGATGCCGCTGCCCATGTAGACCGTGGCGTGCGCTCGAGCGTCGAGTTTGCCGCCCCAGAAGTCGCCGAGGGCGGCGGCGGTGGCGTCGTTGTCGAGGATCACCGGCAGTCTGACGGCGTTCGAGAGCATCTCTCGAACGGGCACGTCGAGCCATGCCGACAGATGGGGTGAGTGAAGGATGACGCCGCGCGCCAGGTCGAGCGGCCCCGGCGACACAACGCCCACACCGACCACCGACGCCTTCTCGATGCCCAGCCCGACCAACATGCTGTCCACCTCGGAGGCGAGGCGGGCGATCATCTCCTGCGGCTCCGTGGTGCCGATGCCGAGCGTGCGCGTGCGGCCCACGATGGCTCCGGCGAGATTGATCGCCACGTACGTGATCGACTCCCGGCCGAGTTGCACCCCGACGGCGAACCGCGAGCTCGGGTTCACGTCGAGCATGACCGGCGGCTTGCCCCCGGTCGACTCACCCCGCCCCGATTCGATCACCAGTCCTTCGGTCATGAGCTGGCGTACCACGGTCGACATGGTCGCCTGGGTGAGGCCGGTCGCCTCGGCGAGCGCCACCCGGCTGATGGGTCCTTGCGCGCGGATGAGGTCGAGCACCACACCCCGGCTCGTCCCGCTGGCGAGTGAGACGCGCTGCTTGGCCATGCATCCCCTCTCGGCGGCGCGGCCGGTCCGCGTCGTATTAGGCCCGTGCGGGCCGCGAAAAGCCGTCGGCCGGCGGAATGCCGTCGGTCGTTCTTTCGAAGAATCCTCGCACAGCATACTAACTTGACATGCTTTATAAAGCGGTCTAAGAAAGAACCCGATCGCAACGAAGCGAGAACGAGTTGCGGATCGGCGGCGGCTCCTTCGCACCGCCACACCCCCTCCCAACGAAAGGACAAGGATGTCTCCACGCAGCACACGGCGCCGTCTCGGCGTCGCGCTGGTCGCAGTAGCGGCCGCAGCGACGCTCGCGCTCTCCGGATGTTCCTCCAACAGCACATCCACGAGCTCATCCGGCACCACCTCGATCACGATGTTCACGGGACAGGTCGGCAACTTCACGGAGAACTTCAACCCGCTGAACAACACGGGCGCCTATCTACCGCAGACCAATGGCGCCATTTACGAGCCGCTGTTCTACTACAACAAAGCCCGTGCCGGTAAGCCGGTGCCGCTGCTCGGAACGTCGTACAGCTGGAACAGCGACGGCACGCAGCTCACCGTCAAAGTGCGCCAGGGCGTGAAGTGGTCGAACGGCAAGCCCGAGACCGCCGACGATGTCGTCTACTCGCTCAACCTCATCTCGAACAACGCGGCACTGAACACCTCGGGTGTCAAGTGGGTCGCCAAGAAGACCGCTGACGACACCGTCGTCATCACCTTCCCGACCACGTCGTTCACGCTCGAGCCGCAGGTTCTCGGCAACGAGCCGATCGTGCCCGAGAGCATCTGGAAGAAGATCTCGGACCCCACCAAGGTCACCAACACCGAGCCGGTCGGCACCGGCCCGTACATGCTGAAGAGCTTCACTCCGCAGAGCTACGTGCTCGAGAAGAACCCGCACTACTGGGGGACGGGCGCGAGTGCGCCCAAGGTCGACCAGGTGCGCACCATCTCGTTGGCGAACGCGGATGCCGCGACCTCTGCCCTTCAGGCAGGCAAGACCGACTACATGGGCGCCTTCCTGCCCACGCTGAAGAACATCATGGCGAAGAACAAGAACCTCAGCTACTCGAACTCGCCCCAGGCCACGACGGCCCTGTTCACGTGTGAGAACGCAGCCCTCGGCTGCACCGGACCGCAGACGGATGTCGCCGTGCGGCAGGCGATGTACTACGCCATGGATCGCACGCAGCTCGACAAGCAGGCGGCCGCGGGGTTCAGCGCGCCGGCATCCCCGTCGCTCGTGCTCAACACCGTGAACAAGGCCCAGATCACGAGCCCGAAGTACATGGAGGTACCGCAGAAGGCGAACGTCGCGAAGGCGAAGAAGCTGCTCGAGGCCGACGGCTGGAAGCTCGGCTCCAACGGCTATTACGCCAAGGACGGCCAGGAGCTCGACCTGTCGATCAACGTCGTCTCCGGCTGGACCGACTACGACACCATCTGCCAGTTGCTGCAGGGCCAGTTCAAGGCGGCCGGCATCAAGCTCACCGTGAATCAGATGGCGCAGAACGCGTGGACTCAGTCGGAGTCCACCGGCAAGTTCCAGATGTCGATGAACTCGGTCAACATGGGCGTCTCGTCCGACCCGTACTTCCAGTACAACAACTACCTGTCCACGTCGGCGACCGCGCCGGTTGGACAGCCGGCGAAGTCGACGAACACGTCACGGTACTCGAACCCGTCGGTCGACGCGGCGATCAAGAAGCTCGCGACCACCAACGACGACTCGGTGAAGCAGGCGGCGTACAAGACGATCCAGGATCAGATCGTCAAGGACATGCCGTACGTACCCGTCTATGTGAACTCCGCTCTCGCCGAGTACAACAACACGCGCGCCACGGGCTGGCCGACGCAGAGCAACCAGTACGCGTTCCCGCTTCCGTGGGGTGGCAACTGGGGCATGGGCATCGTCCTCAAGACGATCCGCCCGGTGAAGTAGTCCGCACGACGCGATAGTGCCGGAGCCGGGCGGGCGCCCACGAGCATCCGCCCGGCTCCGCCGACACCACGAAAGCAGAGAATGATGCGGTTCTACCTGCAGAAAATCGCGTTCTACGTCGTTGCCCTGTGGGCGGCGGTGACGTTGAACTTCCTCATCCCCCGTCTGATGCCGGGCAACCCGGTCGACATCATGATCTCCAAGATGGCCGCCGCCGGCCAGCCGATCACCGCCGGCACCCGCCACGCCCTCGCGATCGAGCTCGGCGGCTCGAGCGGAAGCATCCTGCAGCAGTACGGCGATTACATCGTCAACCTGCTGCATGGGAACCTTGGAATCTCGCTCACCAATTACCCCGAGCAGGTCACCACCGTGATCGGCCAGGCGCTGCCCTGGACGATCGCGCTCGTCGGACTGGCCACGGTCATCTCGTTCATCCTCGGCATCGGCCTCGGCATGCTCGCCGGTTGGAAGCGCGGCTCGTGGCTCGACAACCTCATTCCCGTGACCACGATGTTCCAGGCCGTGCCGTACTTCTGGCTGGCGTTGATCCTGGTGCTGGTGCTCACCCGCGTGGTGCCGATCTTCCCGTTCGCGGGCGGCTACGACGTGACGTCCACCACCCCCGGCTTCAGTCTGAGCTTCATCGGCAGCGCCATCTACTACGGGTTCCTGCCCGCGCTGACGATCGTCATCTCGTCGATCGGCGGGTGGATGCTCGGCATGCGCAACATGATGGTCTCCACGCTCTCCGAGGATTACATCGTGACGGCGGAGGCGAAGGGTCTCAATCCGCGCCGCGTGCGCATGACCTACGCCGCCCGCAACGCCGTGCTGCCATCACTCTCGGGTTTCGCGATCTCGCTCGGATTCGTGGTGGCCGGCTCCATCGTGACCGAGCAGGTGTTCAGCTATCCGGGTATCGGCCAGCTCCTCTTCACCGCCGTCTCGAACGACGACTACGCGCTCATGCAGGGCGTGTTCCTCGTGATCTCGCTCTCGGTGCTCGCCGCGAACCTCGTGGTCGACGTGCTGTACGGACTCATCGACCCGCGCACCCGCGCGCGGTCCTAGGAAGGGGTGCACACCATGGACACCTCCATCGCCGTCACCAACAAGGCCGGTGACAAGCCGACCCGCGTGCGCCGAGAGAGCAGTCTGAGCCGACTGCTGCCCTCGAGATCGGCGAAGCTCATCGTCGGTCTGATCATCGCCGGCGTCATCATCCTCTGGGGAATCGTCGGTCCTCTGCTCGTCGGCGACCCGCACGCGATCAGCACAGACGCCTTCGCTCCGCCAGGACCCAACCACTGGCTCGGCACGACGCAGACCGGGCAGGATGTCTGGACGCAGGTCGCGTACGGCACCCGCGGCTCGCTGATCATCGGCTTCGTCGTCGGCATTCTCGCCACTGTGCTCTCGGCGTTCTTCGGCGTGCTCGGGGCGTACATCGGAGGCGCCGTCGACGAAGGGTTCGCGCTCTTCACGAACGTCGCACTCGTCATCCCCGGCCTGCCCTTGGTGATCGTCATCGGAAACTACGTACCGCAGAATCAGCGCGGTCTATTCCTGATCGCGGTGGTGCTGGCCATCACCAGCTGGGCCGGGTCCGCGCGAGTGCTTAGATCCGTCACGCTGTCGCTGAGGAACCGGGACTACGTGTCCGCATCCCGTGTCTCGGGAGAGAAGACCTGGCGCGTTCTCGTCGTCGAGATCCTGCCCAACCTCATCCCCGTCATGGCGTCGCAATTCGTGTTCGCGATCATCTTCGCGATCCTCGGTGAAGCGGGGCTCTCGTTCCTGGGCCTGGGCGCGAGCAACACCTTCACGCTCGGAACGATCCTCTTTCAGGCGTACAACGACCTCGCGCTGACCCAGGGCGCATGGTGGTGGTTCGTTCCGCCGGGCCTCGTGATCGCGCTCTTCGGCTGCGCGCTGTCGCTGATCAACTTCTCGATCGACGAGATCATCAACCCGAAGCTGCGCAACCAGACCCGCGCCGCCCGCAAGGCGTGGGGGCTGACCGCGGAGCAGATCAAGCGTCTCGAGAAGGAGGACGTCAAGTGAGCGAGACCACGAGCATCCGGCCGCCGCGAAACGTGGCGGACCCCGTTCTCACGATCGAGGACTTCAGCGTCGACTACCTCGGCACCCACACGACGCACGCGGTGAAGAACGTGTCGCTCACGCTCGGCCGTGGCGAGGTGCTCGGCCTGGCGGGGGAGTCGGGCTGCGGCAAGTCGACACTGGCGTACGGCGTGACGCGGCTGCTGAAACCGCCCGCCCTGGTCACTTCCGGATCGGCCACGTTCCACTCGCGCGAGGGATACTCGGTCGATCTCGCCACGCTGCAGGGTCCCGATCTGCGGGCGTTCCGCTGGGACAAGATCTCGATGGTGTTCCAGGGGGCGATGAACTCGCTCAACCCGGTGATCAGCGTTCAGGACCAGCTGACCGACATCTTCACCGCACACCGGCCCGAGATGAAGAAGGCCGAACGCGTGCACGCCGCGGGCGACCTGCTCGAACGGGTGGGCGTCGATCGCAACCGGCTGCGCTCCTACCCGCACGAGCTGTCGGGCGGCATGCGCCAGCGTGTGATGATCGCGATGGCGATGGCTCTCGACCCCCAGGTGATGATCATGGACGAGCCGACCACCGCACTCGACGTGGTGGTGCAGCGCGAGATCCTCGACGAGATCACCCGCCTGCGATCCGAACTCGGATTCGCGGTCATCTTCATCACGCACGACCTGCCCCTGCTGCTCGAGATCAGCGACCGCATCGCCGTGATGCGTGCGGGGGAGATCGTGGAGCTCGGCGGCGCGTACGACCTCTACACGAACCCCGAGCATCCGTACACGAAGCGGCTGCTGGCATCCTTCCCCAGCCTCACCGGCGAACGCGGCGACTTCATCCGTACGGGCGTGCGCGACGACCGGCTCGAGGTCGATCCTGGCGATCTGACGGATGCCCCGAGCATCCACTCGCAGACCGCCGAAGGACTGCAAGAAGAGCTCGAGTTCGACGCCCCGGGCACCGGTGTGCCGGAGACGGATTCCGCGGCCGCCGACGAGAGCGAAGGAGCCGGCGCATGACCACCCTCGAATTCCGCAACGTCGTCAAGCGCTACAAGGTGCGTGGCGCGGGCAGGTCGAATGAGCTGCTTGCCGTCAACGACGTGAGTTTCACGCTCGAATCCGGCAAGACGATCGCGCTCGTCGGGCAATCCGGAAGCGGCAAGTCCACGATCGCGAAGCTGCTGCTACAGCTCGAGCGGCCCAGCAGCGGGCAGATCCTGCTCGACGGCCGGCCGATCCGGCACCGCGGCAAGGGTCTTCGCGACTATCGGCACCAGGTGCAGATGGTGTTCCAGGACCCGTTCGCGTCACTGAACCCGTATCACACCATCGCCCATCACCTGGCCAGACCACTGCGGCTGCACGGGCGGGCGCGAACGCGCGACCAGCTCGAAGCGGGCGTCGCGCGGCTGCTGGAACGCGTTCGACTGACGCCGACGGGGGAGTATGCGAACAAGCATCCGCACGAGCTCTCCGGAGGTCAGCGTCAGCGCGTCGCGATCGCCCGGGCCCTTGCCCCGGAGCCCACGATGCTGATCGCCGACGAGCCGGTTTCGATGCTCGACGTGTCGATCAGGCTCGGCGTGCTCAACCTGCTGGCCGGCCTGCAGCGCGAAGAGAACCTGGGTGTGCTCTACATCACGCACGATCTCGCGACAGCCCGCCACTTCTCGGACGAGATCCTCGTGATGTACAAGGGGCAGATCGTGGAGCGCGGACCGGCGGACGACGTCATCCTCCACCCGCAGCACGAGTATACGAAGCTCCTCGCAGCGGCCGCACCGAACCCGGAGCTCCGGCTCCAACAGCTCGCGGGAGCCTGACCGGCGGCACGAGCTGTCCGGCCCGCACGGGCCGAACGAACTCGGGCACGGCCCGCCCACCGATGCCGGGCGGGTCGCGTCCGAGCCCTGCCTCGGCAGGAATCACGCACGAGTAAGAAAGAAGACCATGTCCTTCGTCCCCCGAACGTTCACCCCGATCCACGACGGCTGGAGTCTGACCGCGGTTCAGGGCCCGACGCCCGCCGCCGACCTCACCGACGTGCCCGCCGTCGTTCCCGGCTGCGTGCACACCGACCTGCTGCGCGCGGGACTCATCGCCGATCCCTTCGACGGCGACAACGAGGCGGCCCAGCAGTGGATCGGCGACACAGTCTGGCGCTACAGCACCACGTTCGACTGGTCGGATGACGGCAGCGAGCGTCACGACCTGGTCGCGTTCGGACTCGACACCGTCGCCACGATCGAGCTGAACGGTGTGCGGGTCGGCGAGACCGAGAACCAGCACCGCTCGTACCGGTTCGACGTGCGCCCACTGCTGAAGCACGGAGTGAACGAACTGGTGATCACGTTCGCGGCCCCGGTCGTCGAGGCCGAGCGTCGTGACGCCGAGTACGGCGTGTGGCCGCACGTGAATCACCACCCGTTCAACCAGCTGCGCAAATCGGCGTCGAACTTCGGCTGGGACTGGGGCATCGACGTCGCGACGAGTGGCATCTGGCAGCCGATCGGCATCGACTCGTGGTCGCATGCCCGCATCGCCTCGGTGCGTCCGCTCGTTTCCGTCGACGGCAGCGACGGTGTCGCGACCGTGCACGTGGACGTGGAGCGCGCGAGCGTGGATGCCTCGGCTCCTGTCGCCCTCGACGTGCGCGTCGGCGAGGTGCGCGCGCGGGTGAGCGTGCCGGAGGACGAGGCGCAGGCATCCGTCGACCTGCGGGTCCCGGACGTTCAGCGGTGGTGGCCGATCGGTCACGGTGAACAGCCGCTCTACGACGTGAGCGTTTCTGTCGAGGGCACGCGCGCGCAGTGGAACGGACGGATCGGATTCCGCACCGTCGAGGTCGACACGAGCGCCGATGCCGAAGGCAACCGGTTCGTCGTGCGCGTCAACGGCGAGGACGTGCTGATCCGCGGCGTCAACTGGATTCCCGATCACGCGTTCCTGACCGAGATGACGCGCGACCGCTACGCCCGGCGTCTGACGGATGCCATCGAGGCGAACGTGAACCTGTTGCGGGTGTGGGGCGGGGGCATCTACGAGTCGGACGACTTCTACGAGCTGGCCGATGAAGCGGGGTTGCTGGTGTGGCAGGACTTTCTGTTCGCCTGCGCCGCGTATTCCGAAGAGCCGTGGCTGGCCGACGAGGTGGAAGCGGAGGCACGCGAGCAGATCACGCGGCTCGCCTCGCATCCCTCGCTCATCATCTGGAACGGCAACAACGAGAACGTCTGGGGTTACGTCGAGTGGGGCTGGCGCGAGGCTCTGGGCGACCGCGCCTGGGGCAACGGCTATTACCGCGAACTCTTCCCGCGGCTGCTCGCGGAGCTCGATGCGACCCGGCCGTATTCGCCGGCCAGCCCGTTCTCGTTCGTCGACTACGCGCATCCGAACGACGAGCGCAACGGCACCATGCACATCTGGGACGTCTGGAACCAGCGCGACTACAGCGCTTATCGCGAGCACCGGCCGCGGTTCCTGAGCGAGTTCGGGTTCCAGGGACCGCCGGCATGGTCGACCCTGACGCGCGTCGTGCACGATGCACCGCTGGAGCCGTACGGGCACGAGATGCTCGTGCACCAGAAGGCGGAGTTCGGCAACCTCAAGCTCGAGCGCGGAATGGCGGAGCATCTGCCGCAGCCGCGTACCGTCGAGGACTGGCACTGGGCTGCACAGCTCAACCAGGCGCAGGCCATCAGGTTCGGCGTCGAGCACTTCCGCTCGCTCACCCCGCACAACACCGGAACCATCCTCTGGCAGCTCAACGATGACTGGCCAGTCGTGTCGTGGGCGGCGGTCGACTTCGACGAGCATCGCAAACCGCTGTGGTACGCGATGCGCGACGCCTACGCTCCTCGTCTCGCGACCATCCAGCCGCGTACGGTCGACCCGCGTGACGCCGACCCGACCGCGCTCGGAGAACCGGAGGAATACCTCGCGCTCATCCTGGTCAACGACACGGTGGATGCCGTCTCCACCACCGCACGCTTCGTTCGTCTCGCGTTCGACGGTACGGTGCTGGCGGAAGAGTCCATCGACGCGAGCGTCGGCGGCCGTTCCACGGAGACGTTCCCGGTGCCGGCATCCGTTGCCGACTTCGGCGACCCCTCTTCCGAAGTCGTCGTCGCCACCGTTGACGGGTTCGGCCGAGCCCTCTGGAATGACGCCGAGGTCGCCGGCCAGCGACTGGACCCCGCCGCGGCCGACGTGGAGGCTGCGCTCACCGAGCGTGGCTACCGGGTCACAGTCTCGGCGCGCTCCTACCTGCGCGACGTGTTCCTCGCGGTCGACCGCGTGGATGCCCGTGCCACCGTCGACAATGGACTCGTCACCCTCCTGCCCGGCGAGTCGGTCACTTTCCGCGTCTCTTCCGACGCCGAAGTGGACCCCGCCGTGTTCACGGACGCGCTCGTGCTGCGCTCGGCCAACGATCTCGTGGCGCGGAAGGGCTAGCAGTGTCGTCCATACTTGAGCCATGAGGGGGCAACAGCCGGGTTCCGCGGCGATCGGAATGGCGTTCCTCCGCTCGGCTGCGGGCGTTGATCCGTTCTACAGCGAGGTCATCGCCGGCATGGAGGACGTGCTGCACCGGCGCGGGATGCGGGTGCTCATGCAGACCGTGCCAACGCTCGACGACGAACTCGTGGTCTATCGGCGCTGGTCGGAGAACGCGACGGTGGCCGGCGTGGTCGTGAGCGATCTGACTGTCGGGGACCCGCGAGGTGCGCTGCTGGCGCACCTCGGCATTCCGCACGTGACGCTCGGCGAGCCCGAAGACGCGGCGGGCGGCGCAGTCGTGCGCGTCGACAACTACACCACCTCGGTGCGAGCGGTGGAGGAGCTCGTGCGGCTCGGGCACCGCTCGCTCGGGCGCGTGTCCGGACCGCTGCAGCTCACGCACACGCAGGCGCGTGCGGCGGCATTCGAGGATGCCATTGCCTCCCTCGGCGGCACTCTTATCACCGCCGTCGGCGACTACTCGGCGACGAGCGGCGCCGCGGCGATCACCGAGCTGCTCGAGTCGCCTCAGCCGCCGACGGCCGTCGTCTTCGACAACGACGTGATGGCGGTGGCGGGCCTCGCCACCGCGCAGGAGCGGGGGTTGAGCGTGCCCGACGACCTGTCGATCGTGGCCTGGGACGATTCCACGCTGTGCCGGCTCGCGACTCCGCCGCTGTCGGTGATGAGTCACGACGTGCGCCAGCTCGGGCTGCTTGCAGCACACGCGCTGCTCGCCATCGTCGACGGCGGCGAGGCGCAGGATGTCACGGCCCCGCTCTCGACGTTCGTCGCCCGCGGATCCACCGCCGCGCCACGCCCCGCGCCGCCGCTCGGCTCCGACAGGGAGCCGCGCGCGACTCCCAGCGCTCCCGCGTATCCTTGAGGCATCATGAACGGCGTGTTGTCTGGAGTCATCTGGGCACTGGCGCCGACCGTTCTGGTCGGGCTGGTGTTCTGGGTCGTGATGCGTGCGGTCGTGCACGCCGACCGCAGTGAGCGCAGAGCGTACGCCAAGATCGAGGCACAGGAGCGCGCTCGCCGGGGTCTCGCCGGCAAGAACTGACCAAGCACTCCTCGCCGGCTGACGCGACGATCGCGTCGCTGAGGCGCCGGTATGGCCGAGCCGTGCCGTTTCACCCTTGTCGGTAGCGTCATCCCGCCGTGGTCGGTGCTAGCGTCAGCGGCAACCCCGCCGCGGGGAGACGTGAGCGACGTCACGTGACGGTGTGACAGGCATCCGAAATCGGCGGGGTCCTGCATGGGAAGCCTCGAGGGGGCCGGATGGACAGAGGCACTCTGACCTGGATCATCATCGTGGTCGCGCTCATCGTCGACTTCGGGCTGCGCATCGTCGCCATCATCGTCATCCCCCGCAACCGCCGGCCCACGTCGGCGACCGCCTGGCTGCTCTCGATCTACTTCATCCCCTACCTCGGCTGGCTCTTCTTCCTTCTCATCGGCAGCTACAAACTGCCGAAGCAGCGTCGCATCCGACAGCAGCGCATCAACGACTTCATCCTGGAATCCACCGACGGCATCGAACGGGTGCGCCGCGACAATCCGTGGCCGCCGTGGCTCCAGCAGGTCGTGCGGCTCAATCGCAGCCTCGGCGCGATGCCGCTGGTGGGCGGCAACACGTCGACGCTGATCGGCGATTATCAGGCGTCACTGGATGCCATGACCGACGCCGTCAACGCCGCCTCGCGTTACGTGCACGTGGAGTTCTACATCCTCACCTGCGACCAGACGACGGCGCCGTTCTTCGACGCGTTGGAGGCTGCGATCGGCCGCGGCGTGACCGTGCGCGTCATGCTCGACCACATCGCGTCGCTGCGCACGAGGGACTACAAGCACACCATCGCACGGCTGACCGACATGGGCGCGCAGTGGCAGCTGATGCTCCCCGTGCAGCCGTTCAAGGGCAAGTACCAGCGGCCTGATCTGCGCAACCACCGCAAGCTGCTCGTGGCCGACGGGCACGTCGGATTCATGGGGTCGCAGAACATGATCGACCGCACCTACAACAAGCGATCGAACATCAAGCGCGGCCTCCAGTGGAAGGAGCTCGTGACCCGGCTCGAGGGCCCGATCGTCGCGGGGCTCGACGCCATATTCATCACGGACTGGTACTCGGAGACCGGGGAGCTGCTGGCACGTGAGCGCGACGCGATGGAGGCCGTGGCGCCCCCCGAGGCGGTGGACGAGATCGACTGCCAGCTCGTGCCGAGCGGTCCCGGCTTCGCGGGCGAGAACAACCTGAAGCTGTTCCTCGCGCTCCTCTACTACGCGACCGATCAGATCATCATCACCTCGCCCTATTTCGTGCCCGATGAGGCGATGCTCACCGCACTGACGACGGCGGTGCAACGAGGCATCCGGGTCGAGCTGTTCGTCTCCCAGATCGGAGACCAGGCCCTCGTCTACCACGCGCAGCGTTCGTACTACGAGCAGCTGCTGCGCGCCGGCGTGACGATTTGGATGTACAAGGCCCCCTACATCCTTCACGCCAAGCACTTCACCATCGACGACGAGGTCGCGGTGATCGGGTCGAGCAACATGGATATGCGTTCGTTCATGCTGAATGCCGAGATCTCGCTCATGGTGCGCGGCAGGTCGTTCGTCACCGAACTGCGCAAGGTCGAACAGGGCTATCGCGAGGCGAGCAAGCGCCTCACGCTCGACGAATGGATGAAGCAGCCACTGCGATCCACCGTGCTCGACAACCTCGCCCGTCTGACATCCGCCCTCCAGTGAGGGCTGCGCGCGCGATCGACCCGGCGTCCACAGGCATGGCCCGTTGGCCGGCCTGTGGATAGCGTCGACCGCCGTGTCTGCTTTCGATACGCTGGCCGCTACACGTCAGGAGGCCTAGACCGATGAGCCAGTACGACCCACAGCAGCCGATGCCTCAGCAGCCGATCGCTCAACCAGCGCCGGGTGCCCCGGGCGCGATGGGCGCTCCCCTCTCGAACGAGCCCTCGCCGAGGCGGGCGAGCGTTCTTGGGCCGTGGGGTGCCCGCATCGTGCTCATCGTTGTCGCCGCCTGTGCTCTCGTGTCCGTCGTCTTCATTCTGTTCGGGTCCGGCGGCGACACGATCAGCCGCGTCGTCACGACGGACTTCGCCCTCATCGTGTTCGCCCTGCTGGTCTGGCTCGACACGGTGGTCGGCTCCTACCGCCCCGAGTGGTTCGAGTTCACGTCTCTGGCGGTGGATGCCTACCTGCTGCTGCTCTGGATCCTGATCGTCTGGACCTTCGATGAGAGCGCACCCGCTGCGCTCGCGCTGGGTATCTGGGGCGGGCTCCTCTGCCTGATCTTCGTGCGCGGCATGCTCGCGCTGACCGACCTCGTGCGCTATCTCTATTCGCTGTGGACGTCCACGGTGACCCGCGCTCTGGCCTATGTCTCCGGATGCTCGCTCGGCGTGCTCGCCGTCATGGTCACCATCCCGACGCCCACCCCGTTCAACGACCTCTGGGACGTCGACTACTACGGCCGGATCGTGGCCGCGATCGCGGTGATCGGCGGCGTTGCGCTCGTCCTCATTCCGCTCTGGGGCCTGCTCAGCAATCGCGCGCACGGCGGACCGCGCCGTCCCGTCGCCTACGGCGTGCCGGCCGCGTACCCGGGCGCCGGTGAATATGCCGGCTATTCCGCCCTGGGGCAGCCCACGACCCCCGGGTACCCGCCGGCGTCAGGCCATGCCGCGGCGCCCGTCCGCGCCGGGGCGCCCGCTCCCGCACCAGGCCAGCCGGGCGCGCAGCAGTTCCCGCCGCAGCCCGCCTCGCCGGGCGTTATCGCGCCGAGCCCCTCGGCACCGACGGCGACGCCGCAGGGAGCGCATCCGCCGCTCGCCTGGCCACGCCTGAGCAACGGAACGCCGGTGCCCGCCGGCCCGACGGGCGCGCCGGACTTCGCGGCGGTCCCCGGCGCATCGCTCGCCTGGCCGACCTTCCTCGACGGCACGCCGGTGCCGGCGCGCGCCGACGGAACGCCCTTGTACCGGTGAGCGACTCGGGCCGGACCGCGGCCGTCTCGGTCGGCGCCTGACGAGGACCGTCGCCGACACAGGAGTGCTGAGGTAGGCAGCGCGGCGGGAATTCCGCCGCCAAGCCCTCCGACCGGCGCTTCGGCAGTGCCCGAACGCCCTCAGCTGTGTCCCCCATCCGCGCGTCACCAGAGATCGTGGCGCGCGAACTGGGGGTTCGCCGTGCATCTTCGCTTCGATAGTTTTAGGCGCGCTGAGTCCCGCCTGCAGCAGTGGAGGCAGCTCCACAGCAGCAGGGAGGCGAACAGTGTCGGCACGCGACTCGACCGGGCGTCAGACGCCGCAGGGTCGTCGCGCCTCCCGAGCGCTGGGTGCTCTGCGCATCCTCGTCGCCTCGGTGGTCGCGGTCACCGCCGCCGCGCTCACGACGTACGCGGCCGCACCCGCTTCAGCCGCGGCATCCTGTGGCGCGACGGTGAACGCTGCCGCGCCGGAGTCTCGGCAGATCAATCTGGTCATCGACGACTCGGGCTCCATGTTCAACGACGGCACTCAGCCGCTCGACCGTTGGTCGCAGGCGAAGTACTCGCTCGAGGTGTTCGCCGCCATGCTCGAGCACGACGATTCGTTGAACGTCTATCGGATGAGCGACTTCGGCTCGAACCCGAACGCCGGCCCTCAGCTCCGCATGAGCGGCGCCGACCCGATGAGCACCCGCGTCGCGAAGGTTCACGCGATGCAGATGGTGGGCGGAGGAACGCCGTACGCTCCCGTTCAACGGGCGTATGCCGACCTGGCCTCGAGCAAGGCGTCCGCCAAGTGGCTGGTCGTTCTCACCGACGGCAAGTTCGATGATCGGACCACGGCCGACGTTCAGTCCGACCTGTCGGGGTTCGCGGCATCCGGCGTCTCGGTCGCCTTCCTCGCCATCGGCTCCGACGCGGCCACGATCGCCAACGATCCGGCGCACCACATCTACTTCGCGCACGCGACATCATCCAGCGACCTGCTCGGCTTGATGACCAACTTCTCCAACCTGATCTTCGAACGCAGTCTCCTCCAGCAGTCGTCGCCGGGCCACATCTCCGCCGACGTGCCGCTCGACCAGGCACTCGTGTTCGCGCAAGGGCCGAACGTCTCCATCGGATCCGCGACGACCGGCAGCAAGAAGACGTCGCCCGTCTCGTCAGTCGGCGTGGCCTGGGCGAACAACCAGCAGGCGCAAGACGGGGGAGTGCTCGTCGACGCGGTGCCCAACAAGGGCCTGCAGGGCACGATCGCGACCTTCACCGATATTCCGCAGGGAGACACGGTCTTCAACGTCAAGGCGCAGACGATCAACATCTTCTACAAGCCGCACGTGAAGTTCGGCATCGAGCTCGACAAGGGCGGAAAAGCAGTGGATGCCGACAAGATCGTCGGCGGAAAGTACACGCTGCGCTACGGCTTCGTGAACAACAAGTGCAAGTTCATTCACTCCAGCCTGCTCGGGAACGTCGACTACAGCGCGCGCATCACGAACAACGGAAAGGTCGTCGCCACGAAGTTCACATCGGGCGACGAGATCACCCTCGCGCGCGGGGATCTCGTGATCGAGGCCGGGGCCCAGTTCCTCGGTGACGAGTCGTCGAAGGCCACCATCCAGCTCAAAGTTCTCGAACCGGCCAGGCCCAGCGGCTTCACCGTGCACAATACGACGTTCGAGGTGAGCAAGCTCGCGCGGTACCACGCTCCGGGACACGCGATCGAGCTCGACTACGCGGTGAAAAACGGTTCCTCCTACACGCCTTTCACCAAGAGCGAGTGGGCGACCATCAAGCCGTCGTCATTCCGCGTCGGTACCACTTCGAACCTGCACTTCGACGTCTCTCTCGGCGAGAAGATCGGCCAGGTCTACCTCGTGCCGCGAGCGCCAGGCGGCGACGCGTACGCGGCCGACACCGGCCGCATCCCGCTCACCATCCACGCCTCGCACGTCTACGACGAGCAGCTCAACCAGGCGACCATGAAGATGAGCACCACCATCACGGATGACATTCCGTGGTACCAGCGGTTGGCGCACTGGTTCGGCCAGGACGGCTGGAAGTGGCTCCTCCTGTTGGTGGTGCTGATCATCCTCGCGGGATATGTGTTCAAGAGGCGGTTCTCGAAGCGGGTCAAGAAGCGCCCGAGCGTCGTCGGAACACCGAACCGAGTCGGAGTGCGAAGCGAGGAAGCCACCGGCCGGTTCGTGGTCGCGACGGGTCGCAAGCTGCTGCCGTTCGTTTCCGACGTCGCCACCCTGCGCTACGTGCCTCCCGGCGTGATCGGGTTCACCTCGATGCGCCTGAAGGCCGGCCCGCACCACACGATGCGGCTGGAGAACTGGCGAGCGATCGCCCAGCGCAAGAACGTCGCCATCAACGGGACCGACCTCGATGCCGACACCACCAAAGCCCCGCCGCTCAGTCCATCGAGCACGATCACGGCCAGTACGTCGCAGATGACGTACGAGATGACGCCGAACGCATAAGAACACCCGTCGCGCGACACGTGCCGTGCGGTGAACGAGAGGAAGACTGCAATGCCCATCGCACCCACGCTCATCTTGGGCCTCGGCGGCACCGGCTCGAAGATCGTCGAGAAAGTCGCCGAGAAGGTCAAGGAATCCGAGAGCAGCCAATCGGAGCGCATCGCATTCGTGGCATTCGACACCGACATCAACGACCTCGGCCGCATTCGGCAGCGAAGCCCCGAGATCTACACGGTGCAGACATCCACTCGAAACACCGTGGGCGAGTATCTCAACATCAACACGAACGCACGGGACAAGTGGTTTCCCGTCAACGAGATGCTCAACCGCAAGACGCTGACGGAGGGTGCCGCGCAGGTCAGAGCCATCTCCCGCCTCGCGTTCGACACCACCCTCAAGGGCGGTCATCTGGATGCTCTGCATCGGGCGATCGAGGCGCTGTTCCGGATCGACAAGGATCAGGAGGAGCAGTCCCTGCGGGTGATCATCACCTCATCGCTGGCGGGAGGAACCGGCTCGGGTCTCATCCTCTCCGTCGCGATGTATCTCGGGCAGTACCTGCGCAGCAAGTACCCGAAGGCGAAGGCGATCACACGGGGCTTCTTCGTGCAGCCGGATGTCTTCTACTCGGTCATCAAGGCGCCGGAGGAGCAGCAGAACCTCCAGGTGAACGCCTACGCGGCCGTGCGCGAGCTGGACGCCTTCCTCATGAAGGGCGACAACACCCTGCCCCCGCAGTATCGGGACCTGAGCTTCGAGTTCCCGCGCGTCGGCTCCGACGGGGTGGAGGCGATCGATGTCATGCCCTACGACTTCTGCTTCCTGTTCGACGCCAACAACTCGTCTGGAGGCAGCCTGGATGCCTTCACCACCTATCTCGATCACGCCGCGACGTGCATCTACACGCAGTCGATCGGACCGATGTCGAAGAAGTCGAACTCGCGGGAGGACAACGTTCTGCGCGAGGTCATCAAGAACGACGGCCGCAACAGATATGCCGGCGCCGGCGCATCCCGTCTCGTGTACCCCTGGACGCACGTTCGAGATGTCGTCGCCTACCAGTGGGCGAGCCTCGCGCTCTCCACGCAGTGGCTTCAGTTCGACGATCAGTTCCTCGATCGGCAGGAAGGACTCATGAAGCAGCGGGAACGCGGCTTCGCGGCGCGGGATCTCGACCGTGCCACCGAGTTCGTCGCGGCCGTCGACTCGGCGGCGACGAACAAGGAGCCATTCGCGAGAGCGATCCAGGCGCAGTGCCTCGCGTACGACGAGGATGGCATCTCGGTCGTGGGGAACAGGTGGGACGAATACCTGACGGCCCTGCGCGACCATGTCATGCGCAGCGTCAGCGTCTCCAGCGACGAGGTGTACAAGCGGAATGTGAGCGCGGCGATCGTCGCGCTGGCCGACTCGGCCGACGCCGAGACATACCTCGCCACCTACTACGACATGAAGAAGTACCACGATCTCGCGGAACGGCACACGGAGGAGACCGCGGGCATCCTCGGGTACTCGATCTTCCAGGCGGACGCCGGCGATCCGACGAAAGAGAAGCACGAGCACCAGCTCGAGACGTACCTGCGCGACAAGATCTCCGGCTCGTTCGTGCACCCGGTCTCGGCGCGGTACTTCCTCTATCGCACACTGCAGTCGCTCAAGGACGAGAAGCAACGCGTTCAGGTCGAACTCGATCGCACGCTCAAGTTCTTCAGCGATTTCGAACGGTCCGCCTTCGACAACCCCGAGACGGAAGACATCGAATCGGCCGAACAGTTCGTGACGCGCAAGAAGAGCCTCATGGAGACGCTGCGCGGCAAGCCGGGAGCCCAGCTCCAGGAGATGCAGGAGAAGTTCCAGAACTACGTCAAGCGGGTCGACCAGCTGAGCAAGCAGAGCGTGTACGTGAAGGTTCTCGAAGAGGGAATCGACTACGTCACGGGCATGGCTGCCTCGTTCGAGACCTTCTTCACGACCCTGCGCGACAACCTCAAGAAGCTTCGCACGACCATCGATGCGGCTCGCACCAAGTACGACGATCTGACCGGTACGACGACGCGCTACGTGCTGGCGTCATCCGAGAGTCTCGACAGTCTGTACCGGAGCATGCCGTACACGGGCGGGGTCGTGAGCATCGACTCGGAGCTGTCGGAATCCATCTATAAGAAGGTCCGCGACTATTCCATGCTCACCGACGAGAAGGACTCGAACTACTTCCAAGACCTGTACTCGAACACGATCATCGCCTACTTCGCGACGCAGGTGATGAACAGCTACAGCTCGCAGATCAAGATCGACGTCATCGAGGCGCTGGAGAAGGAGTACCGCACCAGGGAGAAGAACTTCGAAGAGGCCAACGTGGTGCACTACGTGACCGGCGAGATCGACAAGGCGAAGCGGCTCGCGGCGCCGTTCCTAGAGCAGCCGATCGGCGAGGAACGGCATCCGATCCAGGCCTGCGCATACAACCCGACGCTCGAAGGGGACTCGGATCCCAAGCGCAAGGGCCTCATCGCCGAACATCTCGGCAACTACGGCGGCGAGCAGGACGACGAGATCAGCCCGCAGGAGATCCTCTTCTACAGCGCGATCTACGGTATCCGGGCCCGCGACCTGTCGAAGTACTCGCCGGAGCGCCACCACGCGACCGAGAAGCGGCCCGCAGGCCAGTACTTCTCGGCGTACTACGAGCTCGTGTCGAACATCAAGCCGTCGGTCGCCGAGACGAAGGTCATCACCCCGCACATCGATCGCCGCTGGCACTGGATCTCGCAGCTCCCCGACCTCGACGAAGGAAATCAGGGCCGGCAGCTCGAAGGCATCCACAGTGCGCTTCTGCTGGGGCTCGCCTACAAGAAGATCATCTGGACCCCGGTGCACGGCGACGATCGCGTGTACAGGTACAAGCCGACGGGCCAACTGGAACAGGACTTCATCGTCTCCAACGGCACGCCCTGCGACCACTTCTACGAGGTGATCGACGCTCTGACGGTGAACCCGGTGGCGGTGCGCGAGATCACGGATGCCGTGCAGTCGGCCATCGAGCGATGGGAAGCGGACACGCCCAGCATCGCGTTCGAGAAGACGCAGCTGGCGCAGGTTCTCCTGCGAGGTCTGCCGCTTCCGGAGCTCGCCTCGATGATCCCCGAATTCGATGGCCGCGTGATGACCGTCTTCGACGTGGCCGCCTTCTTCGGCGTCTCGGTGCCCAAAGACCTTTACCGCGACGAGGAAGTGCGCACGCTCGTGACCAATCTCGTCTCGCTCGTGCGGCGCGAAGTCGAACGTGCCGAGTTCGAGGGCGACGCCGTGCCTGTTCTCGAGAAGGTTCTGCGCCAGCAGTTCGCGGAGTTCCAGAAGAACGCGGCGATCTACCTGGAGCACGAGGGCGCTTCGTTCGCGCGCAAGCTGCGCACGGTCATCGCGCCGCTGGAAGAGCTGCTCGACGAACTCCACCTGCGCGAGTTCGCGAGCGAGGTGAACTCCTTCGACGACGTCCTACTCGCCGCACGCTGAAGCGAGCTCCATCATGTTCACCGTCGTCATACTCAGTGACGCTGCTCGCACGATCATCGGCCGGTCGCGCGTGTTCTTCGAACCGTTCGAGGAGGCGGGCGGCCTCGCCTTCTGCCGCTGGGACCAATCGAGCGGGGCCACAAGCCTCGCCCAGGCGTTGCCCGATCTCCGCGAGATCATCAGGGGCAAGAAGGAGTGGCGCGCCGTCGTCGTCGATCACGTCGCCGGGGCGGCCGATTCGGAACGGAACGCGGAGAACCCGTTCGACTTCGTCGACAATCGGCGTCGGGAACTCAATCTCGAGCGATCGAAGCACCCGCTGGTGCGCATCGCGCACGTGCTGCTCGGGTATCCCGAGATGTCGGCGATGGCGTTCGAGCCGATGCTGAGCTACCGCGAGCACGACACCGGGGACAGGGTGTTCCGGACGGAGTCGGAGCTCGCTCTGGAATATCCGCAGACTCCGTTCGCCGAGGTGCTGGCCGGGCTCGGCAACGACAAGACCAAGTACGACGTGCAGGTGCACTTCAAGGAGATCGAGTACTCGCCGCAGCAGAAGGCGGCACACGAGGAGCTCGTCGAGCAGTACCGCATGAAAGAGGTGCGGCCGTCCGAGGTCGTCTTCATCAGCACGCGCACGCCTGTCGAAGTGAATTCGAAGGAAGTGCTGCACGAGGCATGGCGCTCCGAAGCCGAGCGGACTCCGTCGATGTTCGTGGAACGGAACGACTATCCGCCCTCCAGCCGGTTCGCCGTGTACGACCTCGTGAACCCGGAGAACTCGGGATACGAACAAGACGAGCTGCGGTTCTGGCTCGCGGTGTTGACCGTGGCCACCAACCTGCTGCCGCCGAGCGCGTTCCAGGCCGAGCACGTCTACCGCATCAGCGTCGATTTCAGCGACGGCCGGCTGGCGGAGATGCTCAACGCGCACTTGAGCCGCTTGATCGACGTGCGCGATCGCCTCACGAGCATGATCGAACAGCCCAGGCGTCCCCCGGATGTCTCGGTCTCCGACTACCTCACCGTGCAGCACGTTCCGCTCGAGTTCGACCGGATCGGCGGCGCCGAGCTCAGGGTCGGAACGGACGGATACTCACTGGTCTCGGATGTGCCGAGAAGCGAGATCATGCGGTGGGAGAGTGACTTCGCGGATCTGTCTCTGCACGCCGACGCCTTCATGCGGCGACCGCGGCGGGTGCTCGGCCGCGCCGTCTTCGAGGCGCATGACCGCGTTCGCCGATTTCCTCATCCGCAGCGCGCTCTCACGGCGATCGAGCGCGAGGAGATCGAAGACGAGCTGGGCAAACGGATCGGCGAGCTGACCACGCCGGCGACCACGGACATCCTGGACCGCGGGCAGGTGTCGGCCACGTTGAAGGAACTGGATGGACGAGTCGGCGCGCACATCCGCCAGCGCATGCGGCGCGGAACGGTGCTGGCCGCCGGCGTCGTCGCCCTCGCCGTGTGGCTGGCCTCGTTCACCCCCTATCTCTTGCAGGCGGCGACGAAGGGCTGGCCGAGTGCGGCGGAAGCGGTTCTCGTCGTCGTGATCGTTCTCGCCATCGTCGCCGCGAGCGGCCTCCTCACGCTCGTGTGGATGCGCATGCGGATGAGGCGCCTGCTGGCCGACGTGAACCGCACCATGCGAGACCTGGTCTCCCGCGTGAGCAATGGCGCAAGTCTCTTCGGGGACTACCTCTCGAAACTCGCGACCTACATGTATGCCAGGGCTCTTCTGCTCGGATCCCACGAGGAAGAAAGCCATGAGCGGGCGAGGCTCCGCAGCTGGGTCGCGTTGCGTGTGCGCCTCGACGACGTGATCGGAGTCGAGAAGGGCATTGTCACGTCGCTCGGATTCGCTCCTCAGACCACGCGGGTCCCGATGAGCGCGAACCCGTTCGACCCCGACGACGAGGCAGCCCTGCGCACGGTATTCCGATTCCCGGTGGCCGACATCGCGCGTGCTCGCTTCAACGACTCGGGGGAGACCATCGCCGCACCCTACGAGTTCATCACGCACCTCGAGCTCGCGCGGATCCCTCTCGTCGAGACCGACGCCACGCCATCCGATGCGCCCCGAGAGCGGAACTGAGCAACCATGCCGACCTTCCTGCAGAGCCTCGCCGGCACGGCGCCGGTGCTCATCGTCCTGCTGCTCGCCCGCACACTGAACGTGCCGCGCGCAGTGCGCGTGCGTCAGTATCTTCTTCCGCCGATCGCCGCCGTCTACCTGATCGGCGCGCTGGTCGTGCTCTACCCACTGAATTCGTGGCTCGACTCGTTGCTCGGCGGCCTCTTCCGTGTGATCCCAGTGCTGCAGACCTGGTACAGCACGGCCTGGTTGTACGTCATCGAGAACACGGTGGTCATCCTCGTCTGGCTCGCGATCAAGCTGATTCTGCGCCCGGTATTCCGGCGTGTGGGCGCCGAGGCGAACTTCTTCGCAAGCTCGCTGGTTGCGGGCGTGTACGTCTTCGATGCCGATTACGAGACCTGGTTCGTGCAGCGGCGCCTGGGGAGCCTGCGCACCTTCTACCGAGTGCTGACGTGGTTCTCGCTGGCAGTCGCCATCGGCCTCATCGCACTCGTCGACGCATTTCCGGCCTGGCCGGGGTTCCTCGCGATCTCGTTCCCCGCGCTCGCCGCGCTCCTGATCGCGGAGATCTCCTACTCGCTCGACGGCGTGACGAGGCCCGAATACGAATCGGATGTCTTCGGCGAAGACGACACGGCGACGCGCGTGGTGCAGTACGGCGGCCTTCGCGAGATCTATCGCGAGACATTCGGTGATCGAACGCTCGACACCTCGATCAGCCTCTCCTCCACCGACCCGAAATCGTCTTTCGCCCGCCTCGATGAGTTGAGTCGATCATCCAGCGACGTCGACCGCATCGCGTCCGCATACTTCGGTCGGCTCAAGGCGTCGGGACGAGAGCTCGACATCAACCTCCTGGATGCCACCACGCGCCTTCTGCACGACGTGAGCGTGGTCGTCAGCAATCCCTTCTACAACGACCTCACCGACTACCTGGCATTCCCCGTCTACTACCGTCTGCTCCAGTACGGAAAGTGCCTGATCATCGCCGGGCGCGACTCCGCAGCGAGCGACCTCGCCGAGTGGATCACGGCCGGCCTCGAGTCGATCACGGGTGTACCCGACCTGTGGCGCGTCGACGTGCTCGATGAGCGGAACTCTCGCGAGCTCGACGTGGGCGTGCTTCGGTTCGCGGACATCCACAACCTCGACCTCATCGCCGGAGCAGACGATTTCTTCGGCGAGGTGGCGATGGTCATCCTCGCCGAACCGAGCCGGATGCTCACGACCGCTCAGGTCGGGCTCGGGCTCGTGCTGGCGCGCTGCGGCAGGTCGTCCGCTCCGGTGTTCGCCGTGTTCGACAGGAATCACGACGGCCTCGTGGATGCGCTCTCGCATCTGCTCAGAACGAACCTGACGACGGTTGTGGCCTCCGCGCTGCCGTACGGCGCGGGCTCACAGGTGGTCTGGCGAGGCGACGGACCACCGATGCACACCGCGATCCTTCCCGAGATCACGCGTTATCTCGGGTTGGGCACCGAGATCGGAGCGGTCGCGCTGAAATACCAGGTCTCGCGCGTCGAATGGGTGGGTGCCGACGTCTTTCCGGTCGAGGACATGTCGTGGATCGCCGGGCAGTATTACGGACAGCTGAGCGCGTTCGCCGGTCTCGACGTCTCTCAGCACGCGATCTCCGAGTCCATCGTTCCGGTGGCCAATCCCTGGGAGCTGAGTCGCAGCGACAACCGCTTTCTCGTCGTCGAGGACGAGATCTCGAACGTCTACGAGTCGATCCGGCTCTACGCGACGCGGGCGGACAAGCAGGGCTTCGTCAACCTCATCAGCTCGGACTATCTTCTTCGCGACTACATGGTCGCGAACCGGCAGATCTTCGAGGCCGACCCGAAGGCGGTGCCCTCCTTCGTTCCGGACTTCGCTCGAACCGAGCGGAATGCCGTGTTCCGGCTGGTGCTCACGCTGCTCGCCTTCGAGGTCGGGCATGACGACCTGGTTCGTGAACTGGAACTGATCGGCGTGCGCGTCCCCGAGCCGGACGCGGGGGACGTCGATGGTCGTGACCGCGACGGCGAGGAGGCGGGTGAGCGCACACCCCCGACGGTGGTCGAGCTGAGGTCCCTGATCGAGCGGCACACCGGCATCCGCAACGCTCCGGTCACCTGGAGCTCACAGATCATCGACGAAGGTGTCGGCGTCCCGAAGGAGCGCGTCAGCTACCGGATCGCTCGAGGTTCGAGACTGGACGAGGTCGTTGCCCAGCTGAAGCCGGCGTACTTCTTCGTCGAAGACGAGGCCGTCGACGAGAACTACATCGGCGCGGCACTCTTCGGCCACGTGTACCAGCTGCTGCTCCCCGGGCAGTTCGTCACGCACGCGGGCAAGTACTACCAGGTTCAGAGCATCGGCGAGAGCGCCCTTCGCAACGGCGTCGTGCTGCGTCGTGCCGCGGAGCACATCGACGATCGCCGCACGTACCGTCAGCTTCGCCGATTCACGATTGCCGACATCGAGTCCACCGGTCGGGTCGGAACCCGCATCGTCGACGGGGGTGTCGGCATCCGCCGAGTCCCCGCGACGATGAGCGTGCAGTCGCTCGGCTACGTCGAGCAGACGGGACGTTCCGGTCTCGGAACGGGGCACAGGGTCGAGATCGAGGGGATTCCCGCGAGGCAGTATCGCGAGAAGGAAGTTCTGGAGATCACCCTTCCCGACGTCCCGCCCAGCGTGCGCAAGACGATAGCCCTGCTCCTCAACGAGCTGTTCGTGACGATCTTTCCGCACTCGGTGCCGTTCATCGTGGCGCTGACACCCGACGAGGAGGGCGAGTTCGGTGATCTGCTCGCGGGCTTCACCTCCGACGGCCCGCGAGATGCCATCTATCTCGTCGAGGACAGCGTGCTCGATCTCGGTCTCATCCTGTCGGTGGAAAGGAATTGGCGGCGTCTTCTCGAGATCGTCGCAGACTTCCTGACCTGGCGAGGCGGTATCGACGGTTCGGAGCCGGAGCCCGAGGAACCGTCAGGGGTCGATGCCGACGACCTCCCCGAGCCGCACGAGCCCGAGGAAGGTCTCGGGGCGGTCGACTTCGCGATGCCGAACGGAGAGGTCGTCGTCGAGCCGGAGCCGGAGCCAGGGCCGGTGCTGGAGCCGGAGGCGATCATGACACCGGATGGCAGCGCGGAACAGCCCGCGGCGCCCGCCCTCGCCGCCACGGCAGCAACGCCGTCGCAGGATGCAGGCATCGCCGGCGTCGAGCATCCCGGAGCGGAAGCCGGCGACGAGCCTCCTGAAACACAAGCCGGCGTCGAGCATCCCGAAGCAGAAGTCGGCAACGAGTCTCGCGAAGCGAAACCCGGAGTGAAGGTGAGCGCGGACGATGACACAGAGTGACTATCTCCAGTACGACGGTGCGAGCGAGGCTCACGCGATCGACGATCGTGGCACCCTCGCCTACCTCGAAACGCTCGGCATCACCGGGGGCGCGTTGCAGCGTGCGCGCACTGCTGTCGGCGCCGGCCGGGCGGCCCGCTTCGAATTCGAGGACGGCGATGCACGGTACTGCGACTTCTGTTTCGTCAGGCTCACCGGCGGCGAATACGACCGGCTGGCGGATGGCCGGGAGCGGTGCGTACGGTGCTCGCGAACTGTCCTGTCGACCGGCAGCGAGTTCACGGATGTCTTCCACAAGGTGCGCACGAACCTGGAAGTCGCGTTCGACGTCACGGTGCGCGCTCCCGCCGTCGTGCGCATGGTGAACGCGAAGGAGATCGCGCGTCGATCGGGAGAACGGTTCCAGCCGACGCCCGGGGTCGACGCACGGGTGCTCGGTTTCGCCGAGCGTTCGCGGTCCGGCTTCCGGCTGTACCTCGAGAACGGCTCGCCGAAGCTCGCCGCCATCGCGACGCTCGCGCACGAGCTGACTCACGTCTGGCAGTACACGCACTGGAATGAGCGTGCGGTGCTGGCGCGGTACGGCAAGCGCAACCGCTTGCCGGTCTACGAGGGCATGGCGACCTGGGTGCAGATCCAATACCTGTTCTGCATCGCAGAGACGGGCTTCGCAGAACGCCAGGAGGCGTACGCGCTGCAGCGCACCGACGAGTACGGCGTGGGCTACCGGTGGTTCCTCGACGCCTACCCGCTCCGGCGCGACGGCGACGTGCGCCACGCGACGCCATTCCATCAGCAGCTCCCGTTGTAAGTCCTACGATGGTGGCATGCCGCGACGCCTCGCCCGCATCACCGCTGCCGTCCTCGTCGCCGGCGTCACGGCGCTCATGCTGGCTGGATGCGCGCAGAACTCCACGAAGCCGGTCACCGATTACCGCGGTGAGCCGAAGGGTGTGGAAGCCCCGGCCAGCAGCGCGGGAGGTGCCCCGTTCTCGGTGTGGCTGAAGAACGGCGACCAGTTCACGGTCACCTTCTACGGCAGTTCGACGTGCCCGCCGGTTGGCGAGCGATTCAAGCTCACCGGGCACAACGCCATCTCGATCACGCTGGCCAAGACCACGAAGAAGGCGTGCACGATGGACTACGTGCCGCACACCACGGTGTTCACGACCCCGAATACGGTCGACCGCCATTCCGACGTCTCCCTCACCGGGCAGGGCATGACGTGGGTGCTCCAGGCGCTGAAGAAGTAGCCGCGGTTCTGGCGCACAGTCTGCGCCTGTCGACGCCAGGATGCACGTGCTCGGCGGAGCTTAACGCCGACGGCGAACAGCGGCCAACAGCTCGCACTCGCTCACTACCCTGAATGTATCGAGACCGACGTGCACGGACCCTGGATGCCCGCAGCACCACTCGTAGACATCCACCGGCACACGGCCAGCGGCCTCGAGAGGAGCGACCACATGTTTGAGAGATTCACCGACCGAGCCCGTCGCGTCGTCGTCTTGGCGCAAGAAGAAGCCAAGATGCTCAACCACAACTACATCGGCACCGAGCACATTCTGCTCGGGCTGATCCACGAGGGTGAGGGCGTCGCCGCGAAGGCACTGGAGTCGCTGGGGATCTCCCTGGATGCCGTGCGTGAGCAGGTACAGGACATCATCGGCCAGGGTCAGCAGCAGCCGACCGGGCACATCCCGTTCACTCCGCGCGCGAAGAAGGTGTTGGAGCTGTCGCTGCGCGAAGCGCTGCAGCTCGGGCACAACTACATCGGTACCGAGCACATTCTGCTCGGGCTCATCCGCGAGGGTGAGGGCGTTGCCGCGCAGGTGCTCGTCAAGCTCGGCGCCGACCTCAACCGCGTGCGCCAGCAGGTGATCCAGCTGCTCTCCGGCTATCAGGGCAAGGAGCAGGTTCAGGTGGGCGCCAATGAGCAGCAGGGCGCGCAGGGCGGGAGTCAGATTCTCGACCAGTTCGGTCGGAACCTCACCCAGGCCGCGCGCGAGAACAAGCTCGACCCGGTGATCGGGCGCGAGAAAGAGATCGAGCGCGTGATGCAGATCCTGTCGCGTCGGTCCAAGAACAACCCGGTGCTCATCGGTGAGCCCGGCGTCGGCAAGACCGCCGTCGTCGAGGGCCTCGCCCAGGCGATCGTGCGCGGCGACGTGCCCGAGACGCTGAAGGACAAGCAGCTCTATACGCTCGACCTCGGCTCGCTGATCGCCGGTTCCCGCTACCGCGGTGACTTCGAGGAACGCCTCAAGAAGGTCACCAAGGAGATCCGCACCCGCGGCGACATCATCACGTTCATCGACGAGATCCACACCCTGGTGGGTGCGGGCGCGGCCGAGGGTGCGATCGACGCCGCGAGCATCCTGAAGCCGCTGCTCGCCCGCGGCGAGCTGCAGACCATCGGCGCCACGACGCTCGACGAGTATCGCAAGCACTTCGAGAAGGAT
Source organism: Humibacter albus DSM 18994 (assembly GCF_000421825.1). Taxonomy (GTDB): domain Bacteria; phylum Actinomycetota; class Actinomycetes; order Actinomycetales; family Microbacteriaceae; genus Humibacter; species Humibacter albus. Next base: position 8,469 of record NZ_ATXT01000016.1, on the reverse strand, counting down.
GCCGCGCTCGAGCGCCGCTTCCAGCCCATCCAGGTGGCAGAGCCGTCGCTCCCGCACGCGATCAACATTCTCAAGGGCCTGCGCGACCGCTATGAGGCGCACCACAAGGTGTCCATCACCGACGGCGCCATCGTCGCGGCCGCCAATCTCTCCGACCGATACATCAGCGACCGCTTCCTGCCCGACAAGGCGATCGACCTGATCGACGAGGCCGGAGCCCGGCTGCGCCTGTCGATCCTGTCGGCTCCGCCGGAGCTGCGCGAGTTCGACGACAAGATCGCGAAGGTGCGCGAGCGCAAGGAAGGCGCGATCGAGGAACAGGACTTCGAGAAGGCCGCATCGCTGCGCGACGAGGAGAAGAACCTGCTCGGCGAGCGCCTGCGGCTGGAGAAGCAGTGGCGCAGCGGAGACGTCAAGACGACGGCCGAGGTCGATGAGGGGCTCATCGCCGAGGTGCTGGCGCAGGCCACGGGCATCCCGGTGTTCAAGCTCACCGAAGAGGAGTCCAGCCGCCTGGTCTTCATGGAGAAGGCGTTGCACCAGCGCGTCATCGGCCAGGACGAGGCCATCTCGGCGCTCTCCCGCACGATCCGTCGTCAGCGTGCCGGGTTGAAGGACCCGCACCGCCCGAGCGGCTCGTTCATCTTCGCCGGCCCGACCGGTGTCGGAAAGACGGAGCTGGCCAAGGCGCTCGCGGAGTTCCTCTTCGACGACGAGGACGCGATCATCTCGCTCGACATGTCGGAGTACGGCGAGAAGCACACCGTTTCCCGGTTGTTCGGCGCCCCTCCCGGGTTCGTCGGCTTCGAGGAGGGCGGCCAGCTCACCGAGAAGGTGCGGCGCAAGCCGTTCTCGGTCGTGCTGTTCGACGAGATCGAGAAGGCGCACCCCGACATCTTCAACTCGCTGCTCCAGATTCTGGAGGAGGGACGTCTGACCGATGGCCAGGGCCGCGTCGTCGACTTCAAGAACACGGTCATCATCATGACGACCAACCTCGGCACCGCGGCCATCTCCGGAGGCCCGGTCGGTTTCCAGGCTGAGGGCGACACGGGCAGCCAGTCCGGGTACGACCGCATGCGGGGCAAGGTGAACGAGGAGCTGAAGAAGAACTTCAAGCCCGAGTTCCTCAACCGCGTCGACGAGATCATCGTGTTCCCGCAGCTCGACAAGGGCGAGCTGCTGCAGATCGTCGACCTCTTCGTCAAGCGTCTGGGCGAGCGGATGCTCGACCGCGACATGACAGTCGAGCTCACGACCCCGGCGAAGGAGAAACTCATCGAGGTCGGGTTCGACCCGGCGCTCGGAGCGCGTCCGCTGCGCCGCGCGGTGCAGCACGAGGTGGAGGATCGGCTCAGCGAGAAGATCCTGCACGGCGAGCTGAACGCGGGCGACCACGTCACGGTGGACTTCGTGGGCGGCGAGTTCGTGTTCACGACTGCCGCGCGCAAGGACCCCGTGGGGGCGATCTCCGCGGGACCGGTCGGCACGGGATCAGCGACACCGGACCTCGCCGCCGGGCTGTAGAGACCGCAGAGTAAGCACGCCACACGCAGGGCGCGGGATCGGCTCAGGGGCCGGCTCCCGCGCCCTTGTGCGTGGCCGGATCGCTCAGCCCGCGCTGCCGTCGATCTTCTTCTCGGCCGAGCCCAGAGCATCCGAGATCGTGCCGGCGGCCCGATCGGCGACAGAACCGGCCAGGTCGCCGACGCTGCTGGACACGTTCTGCATCGGCGGCGAGTCGGCGATCTTTCGCGCCGTGTCGCGCAGGCGCTCGTAGCTCTTCCGTCCGGCCCGTGCGCCGAAGATGTAGCCGATGGCGACGCCGGCCGCAAAGATGACGAATTTCATGGCAATCCCCTTTCCGCAACGCGCCGGGGACGCGCGCTGGTTCACCAGGATCCTCCGTCGAGCGCTCTCTGTCAGCCCCTTGCGGTCGGCGCGCGAGTGTTGACGGGCCCAGCACGAGTGGCAACACGGCCTAGGCTGAACGGGTGGCAGACCTCCTCACCGAGCCGATCTCGACGACCGACGTACTCGGATTCCGCGTGCGCCGAGCGCGCACAGATGACGTGCCCGGCATCCAGCGCCTGGTGCAGCCGCTGGTCGATCAGCGCATCCTGCTCGGCAAGGAGCGCGTCGCGCTGTACGAGTCGTTGCAGGAGTTCCGGGTCGCTGTCGACGCGAACGAGACCCTCATCGGGTGCGGTGCCGTGCACGTGCTCTGGGAAGACCTCGGTGAGGTGCGCACGTTGGCGGTCTCCGACGACTGGCGTGGTCGGGGCGTCGGGCACGCGATGCTCGAGCGACTCGAGCACGACGCGTCCGGCCTGGGTCTGAGCCGTCTGTTCTGCCTCACCTTCGAGGTGCGGTTCTTCTCGCGGCACGGTTTCGAAGACATGGGACACGAGACGGTCGACCCGGATGTCTACAACGAGCTCCTGCGAAGCCGCGACGAAGGCGTGGCCGAGTTCCTCGACCTGGCACGGGTGAAGCCGAATACTCTCGGCAACACCCGCATGATCAAGCAGCTGTAATCGCTTCCGCGTTGTCGCAGCAAGGAAGCACTCACGGCGATACCACGCCGAGGCCCGAGATTGCCTCATGCGCTCGGCGAGTTGCCGCAGGTGCCGCCGCGCGGCCGCTTAGCCTGAGGGCATGTCGAGCCTGAAGCATCCGGTCGGCCCTCAGTCGAGCAGGGTGTACTGGCGGCGGCGCCTCGTCGTGGGGCTCGCTGCAGTGGCGGTGATCGCCGTGATCTTGCTGATCGTCTTCGCTCCGCGCGGCAAGTCGGATGCCTCCGCACCGGTCGCGACTCACACTCACACCGCGACCTCGACGCCGAAGAGCACGGCGAAATCGACATCGAAGGCCGACGCAGGCTCCGCGACCGTACCGACCACCAAGGCGAACGCGAGCGGCAAGGCGTGCTCGCCGTCGGTCGTGGACGTCGAGGCCATCACCGACGCGAACTCGTACGCGGCGGGTGTGAAGCCGCAGCTGTCGTTCTCGATCACGAACACGGGCGGCGTGGCCTGCGTGTTCAATGCGGGCACCGCGAAACAGGTGTTCACGATCACGAGCGGCACCGAGGTGTACTGGAAGTCAACGGACTGCCAGACGGATCCGACGAACACGAAGATCATGCTCGAACCCGGAAAAACGCTCACCTCGAGCCCGATCAGCTGGGATCGCACCCGGTCCGACCCGTCGACGTGCAAGTCGACGGATCGTCCTGCGGTTCCCGCCGGGGGCGCGTCCTATCACCTGAAGGTGGAGGTCGACGGTGTCACCTCCGACAGCACGAAGCAGTTCCTGCTGTACTGACGCGCACCGTCGTCTCTTCCGAGACGCGCCGCCTGCTCTACCGTGCGCCGCCTGCTGTTCTGATGCGCGCCGTCTGTCGACTCGCACCGTCAGCTGTACCGAAGAGCTCTTGTGCCGACTGGCTCTTGTGCCGACGGGCCCTGTCCTTCCCGGTGTCGCGGCAGCGGCGGACTACGAGCGGCGCCGTTCAGAACGCCGCGTCGAGCTCCCGTTCGCGGTCGCTCAGCCCGCTCGCGAATGCCAGCCGTAGCGCGGACGCAATGCCGCCCGCTCGTTCGTCGATGTGCTCGCGAAAGCCCATGCGCGCGCCTTCGCCGGCGCGCTGCTTCGCGGCGTTCACCGCGCGCACCTCACCGGCGAGGCTGATCTCGCCGAACGCCACGATGTGCTGCCCGACGGGTTTGTCGCGCACAGCCGACGCCACCGCGATCGCGATGGCGAGGTCGGCAGCGGGTTCTGTGAGACGCACGCCGCCCACGGTCGACACGTAGACATCCCGATCGGAGACGCGCACGCCCGCCCGCTTCTCCAGCACGGCGAGCAGCATGGCGAGGCGCGCAGCATCCACACCGCTCGTGACACGTCGCGGGTTCGGTGCGCTCGAGTCGATGACCAGGGCCTGCACCTCGACGGGGATGGCACGACGGCCCTCCATGGCGACCGTGACGCAGGTGCCGGAAACCGGGCTGGACGACCGACTGAGGAAGAGTCCGCTCGGGTCGGGAACCTCGACGATGCCGTCGCCCGACATCTCGAAGCACCCGACCTCGTCGGTGGGGCCGAAGCGGTTCTTCAGTGCGCGCACGAAGCGCAGCGCCGTCTGGCGGTCGCCCTCGAACTGGCAGACCACGTCGACGAGGTGTTCCAGCACGCGAGGCCCGGCGACCTGGCCGTCTTTGGTGACATGGCCGACGAGCAGGATGGGCAGGTTCCGATCTTTGGCGACGCGGATGAGGGCGCTCGCGACCTCGCGCACCTGGCTCGGGCCGCCGGCGATGCCGTCGATCGAAGCGCTGGCGACGGTCTGCACCGAGTCGACGATGACGAGCTGAGGGTCGATGGCATCGATCTGCCCGATCACCGACGCGAGATCCGTCTCGGCCGCGAGGAAGAGGTTCTCGTCGAGCGCGCCCGTGCGTTCCGCGCGCAGCCGCACCTGCCCTGCCGACTCTTCGGCCGAGACATAGAGCACGCGCGACTTCGCGGCAGCGGTACGTGAGGCAACCTCCAGCAGCAGGGTGGACTTGCCCACGCCGGGTTCGCCGGAGAGCAGGATGGCCGCACCCGGCACGATGCCGCCGCCGAGCACGCGGTCGAACTCGCCGATGCCGCTCGGCCAGTGATAGACGGCATCCGTCGCGATCTGGGTGATCGGTGTCGCCGCTCGATCGTCTGCGATCCGTGTCGGTGTCACGCGAGCGGATGCCTGCACCGACTCCGCCATCGTGTCCCACGACCCGCAGTCTCCGCACTTGCCCACCCACTTCGGGGTGCTCCAGCCGCACACCGTGCACCGGTATCCGCCCTGCGTCTTCGCCATCAACCCTCCGTGCCGGTCGTTCGTGCTCGCCCATCGATGACCGACATCGAACGCGAACAGCGCCACGTGACCTCGACCGCATTCAGGCTATGCGGCACCCCCGACGCTGTCGGCGGGGACCGCCGGAGTTGTGGAGAGCCGGAGGCTGTGGACGACGTCAAGGGGTGTCGATGTCATGCGGTCGGCGCACAATGGGCGGCATGGCAGACCAGATCTTCATGCTCGAGTCGGGGCGGCGCCTCGGAGTCTCCTCGCACGGCAATCCACTGGCCGATGATGTCGTGGTGTTCTGTCACCCGGCGCCGGGCAGCGGAGTGTTCGATCCCGATCCCACGGTGTCGGAGCGGTCAGACGCTCACATCATCGCGATCGACCGTCCCGGATACGGCTCGTCCGACCCGCTCCCCGCCGGGGAATGGCCCACCGTCACCCGGGCGGCGGAAGACATCGCCGAGTACATCCGTCGTCGCGCCAACGCCGGTATGGCTATCGGGAACAATTCGGAGCGCACCGTGTCGGTGGTGGGATGGTCAGCGGGAGGCAGGGTTGCGCTGGCGTTGGCGGCACGGCATCCGAGCCTCGTGAAACGGCTGGCCGTCATCGGCACGCCGGCGCCGAACGACGAGGTCGAGTGGATTCCGAAGCCGCTCGCGAACGAGAGCGCTCGACTGGCCCGTCTGCCCGCGCAGGAGGCGATCGAACGGCTGACGGATGCCTTCGCGCACCAGGCCGCCGCGGCCGGCGTCTCCGAAAACTCCCCGCCACCGCTCGCGATGCTCGGGGTGCGCGATGTGGACGACCGGGTGCTCGGCGCCCCGGGATTGCGCGACCGGCTCGAACAGATGCTCGCCGATGCGGTGCGACAGGGGTCGATCGGTCAGGTGACGGACCTGCTGGCGTATACGGCCCATCCATGGGGCTTCGAGGTGTCGAACGTGGCCGTCGAGACGCTGCTGGTCTACGGTCGCGCTGACGAGATCGGTCAGGCGCACGGCGAGTGGTACGCCGACAGGATGCCGAACGCGACGCTGGATGCCGTCGACGGCGTCGGCCATCTCGTCGTCTACCCCGCGTGGAAGCGCGTGCTCGAGTTCCTCACCTTCGGACAGGAAGGCCCAGCCCTGTGAAGAGGCGTTCCGCTGCGGCGGCACGCTCCACTCCGATGGCACGTTCTGCTCCGACAGGGAGCTTCGGACGCGATGTGCTCAGCCGAACCGTGCGCTTCGCTGCGGTGCACGCTCAGACATCGCCGGACCGTGTCGTTCCGGTCGGGTCCGCGGCGGTGCGAGATGCGAGCAGCTCGTCGATGCGGTGGTCGACGAGCGGCGCGAACGCGGATGCCCACACCCGGTAACCGGTGTCGTTGGGATGGAAGCGGTCGCCGGCGAACATCGCGAGCGCGCCGAGCAGGCCCGGTGCCGCGGTGAGGGCGTGCAACGGAGCGACGGAGAGGTCGCGCTCCGTCGCGAGTCGCCGCAGGATATCGTTCGCCTCGGCGACCTTGCGTTCGTTGCGCGGCAGGTAGAAACACGGCAGGTCGGCGACGATGGAGTGCGGCGGGAGCGCGTCGAGAACGGCGGTCAGCGCGCGCTCGAAGGCCGTGGCATCCCAGGTCGCGATGTCGTTCGCACCGATCGACACGGTGACGATGTCGGGGGAGCGCTTGGCCAGCCGCGGCAGTTGGTAGTCGACGGCTTGCCCCACGGTCGCGCCGGAGACGCTGAGGTTCACGGTGCGCACGGTCCTGCCGCTGCGGCCGGCGATGCGTTCGGCGAGGATGCCCACATATCCGCGTTCCGGACGGCTCGCGCCGATCCCTTGCGCGGCGCTGTCGCCGAGGGCGACGTAGAGCAGCTCGCCCTTCTCCTTGGCGTGCGCGCGCCACCACGCGGAGTTCACCGGAAGCGACTCGTTGAGCGTCGCCGACGCCGCGAGGCGGATGCGGCGCATCCTCGTCAGCACAGCCAGCACGCCGACGCCGAGCCCGGCGACGACCGACGCGGCGACGAGCCACTTGCTTCCCCCTCGCACGGTCTCACCCTACGTCGCGCGTGATGCGCTTGACCCTCACACTGTGTGAGGCTCGAGTCTGGTGATGTCATGTTGAGCATCGGAGAATTCGCCTCGATCGGCCGGGTGAGCGTGCGCATGCTGCGCCACTACGACGAGATCGGGCTGCTCCGTCCCGCCCGAGTGGATCCCGCGACCGGGTATCGCTCGTACGAGGCGTCGCAGCTCACCGGGCTCAGCCGCATCGTCGAGCTGAAGGGTCTCGGCCTCACGCTGGAGCAGATCGCGCGCGTTCAGCGCGAGGATGCCGTTCCTCACGACCTCGAGACTCTTCTCGTGACCGTGCGGGCCGACCTGCGACGCGCGCTCGCCGAGGGCGAGGCACGGCTGCGGCGCATCGAGGCGCAACTCCGCACACTGAAAGGGGACACCGTCATGCCGACATCCAGCACCGTCACCGTGGAGATCCGTTCCGTCGAACCGCAACGCGTCGCCACTCTTACCCGCAAGGCTCCTGGCTTCGGTCCGGCGAACATTTCGCCGGTGATCGGACCGATGTATCCGGATGCCGCAGCCCTCCTCGCGCAGGCGGGCGTCACCGAGTTCGGTCCAGGCATCGCCCTGTACGAGGCCGATGAGAGCGGCGACGGAAGCGGCGCTCTCGTCACGGCGGGCTTCGTCGTGCCGGAGAGCACCGGCGCGCTGCCGGGCCTCGACGTACACGACATCCCTGCCATTCCGCAGGCTGCGATCACCGTGCACCGCGGTGAGGTCTCCGGAATCGGCGAGTCCTGGATGGCGCTCACCGAGTGGTTGCACGAGAACGACTACGAACTGATCGACGTCTGTCGTGAGGTCTACTGGACGCCCGGCGACAGCCCGCAGTCCGAGTGGATCACCGACCTGGTGCAGCCCGTGGCGGCAGTAGGTGCCGTTCGGCGGTAGGCCACCGCGCGGCGTCGGCGCGGCGAAAAGCTCGTCGAGCCACGTTGCCCTCCGTCACCGAGCCACCCTGAAGTTGTCGAGCCACCCTCGGATTTGCGCGAATAGATTGCGGGCTCGACAACATCCGGGTGGCTCGCCGGAGACCGTGCGACCGGACCCCATCGATTCGCTCGGCGTCGAGTCGTCGCGTACAGTAGACGGCGGTACCGTGTCCGAGCGGCCGAAGGAGCATGTCTCGAAAACATGTGTGGGGGCAACTCCACCGTGGGTTCAAATCCCACCGGTACCGCCATGTGATGTCTCAGGACATCGGAATAGCCCGAACCCATGTTGTGTGGGTTCGGGCTATTGCTTTGTGCGGGGTTGGTAGTCGCGTTCGAGGTTGATGGTCAGTTCGCGTAGGAGTTCTCCGGTGGTGGCGTTGATGACGATCACGTCGAGGTCGTGGATGAGGAGTTTGACGTGGGTTCCGGCGTGGGTTCGGCCGATGCCGATGTGGCGTAGCCGGCCGGCGACGCGCAGGGTGACGGTGCCGCTTTTGTCGATGCGGTCGTCTCGGACGCGGTCGTGGCTGTCGGTTCTGGCGTTGGCGGGCGAGGTCTTGATGCCGGTGCTGTAGATGGTCGCGGGGGTGGCTTGTCGGGGCA
>NZ_ATXT01000015.1 GCF_000421825.1 Humibacter albus DSM 18994 | reverse complement strand
AGGTAGCGTTCGGTGAGGTGACGGGACGTCGGGAATGCGGCTGAAACGCGCTCTCACCCTCGAGCCGATATCGGGCCACCAGTTTGGACACCCAACTCTGCGATACCCCGTAACGACGGGCGGCCTCCGACTGCGAAATACCGGACAGAACGGCACTAATCACGAGACGCTGCTTGGTCATGCCCCAGCGTCAGTCGCCCAGCTACTCCCATCTCCGCAGACACGGTATTCCAATGACGCGAGACACCCATTCCGATGACGCGAGACACCCATTCCGATGTCCTGAACCAGGACACCACCGGTACCGCCAGCCGAAAACCCCCGCGATTCCGGTATTCACCAGGGACCGCGGGGGTTTTCGTCGTGAACGACCCCACCAATCCCTCCGCGTGCTACCGTCAATCCGGCCGCGCCCCTGCGGCCGCGCCCAGCGGGCGGCCGCACCCGAATCCACAAGGAGCACAAGCAGAATGGCGACACCCGCCGGCGTGGCGTTCTTCGACGTGGACGAGACGCTGGTCTCCGTGCGCACGCTCGAGTCGTTCCTTCTCTACTACCTGAAGCGCGTGCCGTCGATGGTCTCGCTCCAGCATCTGGGGGAGCTGCGGCAGCAGGTCCTGCACCTCAGCCGCGCGGAGTTCAACCGCCGGTACTTCCGCATCTGGGCGGGTCAGCGGGAGGCCGACGTGCTCACCGCCGGACGCGACTGGTTCGCACAGGCATCCGAGCAGCCCGGCTTCTACCGGCCCAACGTGCTGGAGCGGCTGCGCAAGCACCAGGATGCCGGTGCCCACGTCGTCCTCGTCTCCGGATCGTTCGGTCCGCCGCTGCAGCCGATCGGTGCGGCGCTCCGGGTCGAGAGCATCTACTGCACGGAGCTCGAGGTCGTCGACGGCGTCTACACGGGAGAGATCAGCGCCGCGATGATCGACGATGACAAGTCTCACGCCGTCGATGCGTACCTGGCCGGTCTCGGCGCCGGCCTCGACAGCTGGGCCTACGGCGATCATCCCAGCGATCTCGCGCTGCTCGAACGCGTTGCCCATCCCGTCGTCGTCGGATCGGACGAACGGATGCTCGCCCTCGCGACCGCACGCGACTGGCCGGTCATGCCCGTCGAGACTCCGCTCGCGCCTCGGGCGTGAAGCGACGTGACGGCCACGAAAGCGTGCTGCCGTCATCCACGCCTCGAACGCCACCGAATCACTACGTGGGCGAGGTGGGACCCATTTCGCCGCGAGGACCCGCGAACGCGCTACCGTGAGGATCGCTCCACTTCTGAACGACCCACTACTGCATCGTAAGGATTCGTCAATGGCATCCATCGCCGCTGCCCTGCACGATCTTCTCAATGAGCGCGACCTCAGCGTCGAGGACGGGCTCTCCCGGCATTTCACGGACGGCTTCCGCCAGAGCACCAATGGCGACTGGATCGACCGCTCGGCCTTCGCCGCCCAGCTGGATCAGTTGCGGCTGCTCGTCGACCGCGCGGAGATCCGGGTCGTCGACGAGCTGACGAGCGGGTCCGCCTATGCCGAGCGGCACGTGCTCACCGCGACGATGCGCGACGGATCCGTCGCGGCCCAAGAGGTCTTCCTCTTCGCGAAGATCGCGGACGACGGCCGGTTCGAGTCGCTCGAAGAGCTCGTGCGTCCGCTCACCGAGGCCTGAGCGCGCAGGCCGCCTTTCCGCGTGTCCCCACCGCGACGACCTCCGCCGTCCGGGCGAACGGCGCGACGGAGAGCGCGCGCGCGTTCAGCCGTCGGACAGAGATCGAAGCCGTGCCTCGACGTGCCGTCGCAGGTCGCGGGGTCGGAACGGCTTCACCATGAAGACGTCGGCGCCAGACTCGATGCTCGCGGTGACATCGCGTTCCGCTCCGCTGGCACTCAGCACCACGATCAGGGCGTCGCTGACGGCGCGGAGGCGCCGAGTGGTCTCGATGCCGTCCATTCCGGGCATCCGGATGTCGACGGTGATGACGACCGGATCGCAGCGCTGCACCGCGGCGAGCCCGTCGAGCCCGTTCGCCGTCGCGATCACGTCGAGACCTGCGCGGTCGAGTATCGCGCAGATCAAAGATCGGATGCCCTCGTCGTCTTCGATGACAACGGCATATCGGCCGGGCGCGCGGCTCACCACGTGCCGGGTGCGGTCGCGCGTTCGTCACCGCGGATGCCATCGGACGTCCGGCGCGCTCGCACCGGTACGAATCCCGGCCGCATCCGCAGACTCTCCACGCGATCGATTCCTTCTTCTCGTCCCGGGTCTCGTGCCGAGCCGGGTCCACATCGAGGCGCACGCGCCCCAACCCTCGAGAGTAATCTAGACGGACGTCTTGCGGGAGGGAAATCCCTGTTTTGGGGGCGAGTATTACTCAGTATGTCGTGGACGACCGACGGAGCGTACGCACCATATCCCGAGGATCGCTCACGCCGAACGCCGGAAGGAACATGAGCCAGTAGCGGTCGACCCGTTCGTCGATATCGCTGGCCCGCGTGAGCCGATGAGCCACCTGCTGCAAGCCGGTGAACGCCTCGACCAGAACCTCGGCCGCGGACTCCGCATCGACGCCGTGGGGGAGCGGCACGTCCGGTGCGGACTCCGTCAGAAGCGTGCGGACCAGCGCGATCCAGCCGACGAACGGCACGGGCAGGTCGACGTCGTTGAGCCCCGCGTCGTGCTGGAGGCGGATGCCGGCGCGCACCAGGACGTCGTCGCGGAACCGTCCCGCGACGACGAACGACAGCATGACGATGGCGTCTAACCCCGAGTATCCGTCTGCGCGGATCCGATCAGCGATGGCTTCCCATTGCCCGTACTGGAGGCTCACCACCTCCAGAGCCAGGGAGGATTTGGACGAGAAGTGGTAGCCGAGGGCACCCTTCGTCCTGCCCAAGCGCCCCGCGATGCTCGACAACGACGCGGCGGCGTAGCCCACCTCGTCGAACTCCGAAGCCGCGGCGTGCACGATCTCTTCTCGCCGGGCGAGCGCGCGTGCCTGTGTCATCGTTTCCTCAGCTTAGGCCGTCCCGGGGTGCTCGGGCCCGACGGTGACGCGCCGGCGACGACGTACGCGGCAGCGGATGCCTGTTCCTCGCCGCATCTGGCGCGTCGCGAACGAGCGTGGTCGCGGCGGCCTCATTGCTACGCTTTTCGAATATGCGAGCGGTGGAGGGTGACTGTGTCGTCGTCATCGAGGATGACGACGGCATTCGCGAGCTCATCGGTGCGGTACTGTCCCAGCTCGGTCTCGAGGTTATCGCCGTCTCGAACGGACTCGACGGTGTCGCCCAGGTGGAGGCGCGGCATCCGGTGCTCGTGACCGTGGACGTCACGATGCCCGGCATCGATGGATTCGAGACGGCGAAGCGCATCCGCGCGATCAGCAATGCCTACATCATCATGCTGACGGCGCGCGATGAGGAGATCGATGCCCTTCAGGGGCTCGGTGCCGGCGCCGACGATTACGTTCTCAAGCCGTTCCGTTCCCGGGAGTTGAGGGCTCGGGCCGAGGCGATGCTTCGCCGGCCGCGCGTCGTGGAGCGTCCCGTCACCGGTTCCATCGAGGTGTCGTTCGAAGGCACGGCGGACGAGGCGCCGCCGGCCGAGCGCCCGTCGACCGGAAGCGGAGTGCTGCGACACAACGGTGTGGTCCTCAATTCCGACACGCACATCGTGGAACGCGATGGGGACGAACTCGACCTGACGCGCAGCGAGTTCGAGCTGCTGCAGGCCCTGCTCACGTCGGGGCGATCGGTGCGCAGCAAGGATGAACTGGCGCGCCTCCTACGAGGCGACGGGTATGTTCTCAACCCGTACGTCGGCGACGCCGATCGCCGCGGCGTCGAGGTTCACATCGGCAACTTGCGCAAGAAGCTCGCAGACAACGCCACGTCTCCGTACCTCATCGAGACGGTGCGCGGAGTGGGCTACCGGCTGGCGGCCCGCCGCGACCGAGGATAGGCCGGATTGCAGAAGTGGCGGGTGAGCGGCGCTCTCCTCAGCTCGGCTTTCGCAACAGCGCCGCGGCAGACAGAGTTGTACACCCCCGGACTCGGTACAGATCTTCCGTTTTCTTCGGTTGATTCAGTGGCGATTGTCAGCACAAGACGGATATCCTAGAGATCTCCGCACCGTCGTCATTGCGACGTTGTGTGCCGAGAGACCACACATTCGGGTTGAGGTGCGTCTCGGTCTTTACGGAGAGGGGGCGCCGTCATTCGGGTTGACGGCGCCCCATCACATGCCTTCCGCTGCGCGGCGACCACTCCAGTCTGCGACTCGAGTCAGCGGATTGTCCGCGGCGCATGCTCAAGAGTTCCTCAGGACATGCGCCGCAGGACTCTCTGCGGCTGCGCAAGCGGAAGGGCCACGCCATGATCAATTAGCGTGACGATGAGAGAGGAGCCCGCGATGCCAGAACCAGACAACGCCGAAATCGTGCATCCCCTCAGCGTCGTCGTGGCGGTGGACGAGGCGTTCGGCGAGGCGGCGAGGGCCGCATTGGATGCCGCCGGTATCGGGCCGCAGATCGCGACGGTCGAGAGTGAGCCGCCCGCGCACACCCGTCGGCCGGTGCTCCTGATCGTCGGAAGCATCGAAGAACTGCACACCGAGTCCATGGTGGAGGCGGCGGATCGGGACTTCGTGCTGCTGGACGATGTGCACCGCGAGTTGGCTCCGCGAGTCCGCGTGCTGCACGAACGGGCGGCACGACGTCGGGCTCGCCTCGGGCACGCAGATCAACTGCGCGACGAGACGATGCGGCTCACCTGGGAGGTCCACAGCGCGGACACCCTCGAGGAACTCGTCGCGACGGCCGCGCAAGGAGTGCGGGACATGCTCTCGACACGCGACGTCGCTGTGGTCATCCCGGTCGACCCGGACGGCGCGGGCGACGACGGGACGCTGATGTGGACGACGTCGGCGGCGCACTCGCTCGATGACCCGGAGCTGTTCAGCCGGGTCTGCGACGCAGTGGCGAAGAGTCCCGGCCCCTCGCCGACCCCGCTCGCCCGTCCGTTCCAGTCGGTCGTCGAACTGCAGGACCGCGTGGCGATCGACGGCTTGTTCGGCGTCGGCGTGCGTCACGCGATGCTCGCGCCCGTCAACCTCGTCAGTGGCGCACGCGGAGCCCTCATCGTCGCGGACGGAACCGAGCCCGGCCGGCGAACCGAGTACGAGCGCGACCTCGTGTCGTACGTCGCCACGCAGATCGGTCGCGCGGTGTCTGAACTCTGGCTGCGCGACCGGCAACGGGCATCCGAGGAACAGCTTCAGAAGACATCCGCAGAGCTCCAGCGTCTGGTCAACGAGAGAGACGACCTGGGTGTGGTGGTCCGCTCGATCGCCGACGCCGTCAACGTGGGCGTCATGTTCTTCGACAACGACAATCGCCCGCAGCTGCACAACCGCATGGTGGAGCGGCTGCTCGGGCTCGCCGCGTTCGATCAGAAGACCGGCCTCAGCAGGCATGTCTACGGATCCGATCGCCACACGCGCGTGAAGGAAGGCAAGAACATCGTCTCCGAGACGCTCGAGGGCGACCAACGGGGGCTCATCTACTGGATGGGCGATCCGCAGGGCGAACAGCGGGCCGTCGTCACCGAGGCGCACACCATCAGCAAGCCGGACGGCGAACGACTGGGATCCGCGATCGTCACCTACGACGTGACGGATCTCGCGAACGCGATCGAGATCCGCGAGGAATATCTCGCGACCGTGTCGCACGAGCTGCGCACTCCGCTCACCTCGATCGTCGGCTATCTCGATCTCATCGACGACAGCTACGACGTCGACGAGTTCGGCTTCGGCAAGGAGTTCCGCACCATCCAGCGCAGCACCGAACAGATGCTCGCGTTGATCCGCGACCTGCTGAGCACGAGCACGCGCGAGCTCTCACTGCGCATCGAGCCCGTCGATCTCTCGGCGTTGCTGACGCAGTGCGTGTCGACCTTCCGTCCGACGCTCGAAGCGTCGCACCAGAAGCTCGAGCTGGAGCTGCCGGGCGCCGCCGTGCTCGCGCATCTGGATGCCGGCCGCATCAGGCAGGTCGTCGACAACCTGATCTCGAACGCCACGAAGTACACGCGAGAAGGCGGCGTGATCAGGGTCGGGCTCCAGCACGACGACGAGCACGTCGTGATCACGGTGGCCGACAACGGATTCGGAATCAGCAAGGCCGATCAATCGCGGCTCTTCGACAGGTTCTTCCGCGCCAGGGACGCCCGCGAAGCCGCCATCCAGGGTGTCGGCATCGGGCTGACCATCGTACAGACCATCGTGGTCGCCCACGGCGGCACGGTGTCGGTCGACAGCGAGCCCGGCCAGGGTTCGACCTTCACCGTGCGGCTGCCGATGCGCGCAGAAGCGACTCCGCTCCCGACTCTTCCCCTCAACCCGTGATGCGCGGGTGAAGACGAGATGAAGCGAACGACCGGATGCCTGGAGCACCCGTGCGAGCGCGACGCCTCGGCTGCAGTCAGACCATCTCGCCCGGCCGCACCCGAAGCGGCCGGGGACGCGCGGATCGCCCTCCGGCGCGATGTGCTCCCCATGAGACGAGCAGAAGGAGACAAGGGTGCCTCACGTGGCTCTCATCGACGGTAGTGCCGCTCACCGTTCCACCAGGTCGGAGTCGCTCGTGTGGGCGATCGAACCGGCGTCTCACGACGGAGAGGGACAGACCTGGTTCGCCGATGTCGAGATTCCGCGCAGCCACTGGCTGTGCCATCCGGTTCCGGATGTCATTCCGGTCACCCTGCTCGCGGAAGCGTTCCGGCAGGCGGGGCTGGCGATCTGCGTCGCCGGTCTCGGCATGGGACAGTCCGTGCACTTCATCGTCTCGAGGATGACTGTGGTGCGCGAGAGCGATCCGCTGCACTTTCCCCGCTTCGGTGCATTCGTGGGCAGGCTCGAAGTGACTTTCGCCGAGATCGGGTACCGCAAAGGCGCTCCGCACGTTCTCAGCGTCGACTATGTGCTGCCCGGTGTCGCCTCGGGCCACGTCGATGCGCGGATCCTCACCGACCGCGACTACCGCGTGCTTCGCCGCAACGCGGTCCCGCTGGACGACGAGATCCGTACCTCGCTCACCGAACTGGTCGAGGTGGTGGAACGCGATGGCGATCGGCTCGTCGCTCGCCTGGGCGTGAACGAGTCCGATCCGTTCTTCTTCGACCACGCGGTCGACCATCTTCCGGGCATGCTCCTGCTGCACGCGGTCGCGCGCATCCACGAGGACGAGCACGGAACACCTCCGCGATTCCTCACAATCGAGTTCCCCGCGTTCGGCGAGTTCCGCGTGGCCACCACGGTCGAAGCAGACTTCTCGGGAACGGGAGCCGAAGTGGCGTTCACACAAGGCGACCGCACTGTGGCGACGGCGGTCACGGACACGCGCGACATCAGCGGCTGAGGGCGCCGGGCAAGCGCCACCGGCGGGACGCCTCGCTGCTCGGTGGGGCACCGCCGATGGCGGGACGCCTCACTCGATCCGAAGCAGGAGTGCTGGGCCCGTCCAGATCGCGCTCTGAAGAGCGGCGACGGGCCCAGCACTGAACCACACGGGCGGACTCTCGTCCGTCGAGCGTTGGCGCCTTCTTCGGGTGAAGGCACCATTTTGGGGGGTTGAGGATACCGCGGATGTCGCGGCAAGAACGATCATTCCAGCCGAATCGACACCCCTTGCGCCGAAAAACCTCAAGAAATGCTCAAGTCTGCGGTGAAGGGGCCGTGAGGGTGGCGAACGGGCGACGCGGCGGAAGCGCCTGTGCCGTCCGCGAGGCGCCTGGGAATACCCCCAGGGGGTACAGTTGTTCCATCGGGTGACGACGCGCGTAGTGTGCGCTGAAGGAGGACGATCATGGCGACGGCGGAGTTTCAGGTGACGGGGATGAGCTGCGGGCACTGCGAGACGGCGGTGCGCGAGGAGGTCGGTCTTCTCGAGGGTGTGGAAGACATCCAGGTGAGCGCGGAATCCGGCCGCCTGGTCGTCACCGCGATCGAGCCGCTCGAGGATGCCGCCGTGCTGGCCGCCGTGGAGGAGGCCGGCTACTCGGCGGTGCGCGTCTGATGAGCGCCGTGGTACCGGCGGGTGCCGGCCCCCGCGTCGAGCTGGAGATCGGCGGCATGACCTGCGCCTCGTGCGCGACCCGCATCGAGAAGAAGCTGAACAGGCTCGACGGCGTCGCTGCGACGGTGAACTTCGCCACAGAGAAGGCGACGGCGAGCGTGCCGGCGGGCTACGACCCGGCAGCGCTCATCGCCGAGGTCGAGAAGGCGGGGTACACGGCGACGATGCCCGCGCCGGAGGCGGAACCGAAGGCATCCGGGAACGAGGATGTGGATCCGGAACTGACGGCGCTGCGCACGCGGCTCCTCGTGTCGATCGCGCTCACCGTGCCGGTGGTGGCACTGGCGATGATTCCGGTGCTGCAGTTCACCTACTGGCAGTGGGCGTCGTTGACATTGGCCGCGCCTGTCGCGGTCTGGGGCGCGTGGCCGTTCCACAGGGCGGCCTGGATCAACCTACGGCACGGAGCCGCGACGATGGACACGCTCATCTCGATGGGCGTCACGGCGGCATTCCTCTGGTCGCTGTACGCGTTGTTCCTCGGCACGGCGGGCATGCCAGGCATGCGGCACGCGTTCGAGTTCACCCTCGCCCCCAGTGACGGCTCGTCGAACATCTACCTCGAGGTCGCAGCTGGTGTGACCACGTTCATCCTGGCCGGACGCTACTTCGAGAAGCGTTCCAAGAGGCAGGCCGGCGCCGCCCTCCGTGCCCTGCTGGAGCTGGGTGCCAAGGACGTGTCGGTGCTGCGCGGCGGACGCGAGGTCGAAATTCCGGTCGAGCAGCTTCGCGTCGGCGACGAATTCGTCGTGCGCCCCGGCGAAAAGATCGCGACCGACGGCGTGGTCGTCTCGGGAACATCTGCGGTGGATGCCTCGCTGCTGACCGGCGAGTCAGTCCCGGTCGAGGTCGCCTCGGGCGACGCGGTCACCGGTGCCACCGTCAATGCGGGCGGACGCCTCGTGGTGCGCGCCACCCGGGTCGGCGCCGACACCCAGCTGGCGCAGATGGCCAGGCTCGTCGAAGCGGCGCAGACCGGCAAGGCGGAAGTGCAGCGCCTCGCCGATCGTGTCTCCGGCGTGTTCGTGCCGATCGTGATCGGGATCGCCATCGTCGCGCTGGCGGGGTGGCTGATCGCCGGATTCCCTGCGGCTGCTGCGTTCACGGCAGCCGTGGCCGTACTGGTCGTGGCCTGCCCGTGCGCGCTCGGGTTGGCCACCCCCACCGCGCTCCTCGTGGGAACGGGCCGCGGCGCGCAGTTGGGCGTCCTGATCAAGGGGCCGGAGATCCTGGAGTCCACACGCTCCGTCGACACCGTGCTGCTCGACAAGACCGGCACCGTCACGCAGGGCCGCATGTCGCTCGTCGACGTCATTCCCGAGCCCGGCACCGACCGTGATGAGCTGCTCCGGCTGGCCGGCGCGCTCGAAGACGCCTCGGAGCACCCGATCGCGCAGGCCGTCGCGAAGGCGGCGACCGAGCAGTGGCGCGACGGGCTACCGGTCCCGGAGAACTTCACGAATGTGGAGGGCAGGGGCGTTCACGGCGTCGTCGACGGCCACGCCGTCGTCGTGGGACGCGAGTCGCTGCTCGCCGACTGGCCGCAGCGGCTGAGCCCGGCGCTCGTTTCCGCCAAGGCACGGGCCGAGAACGCGGGGCAGACCGTGGTGACGGTCGGCTGGGACGGCGCGGCGCGGGGCATCCTCGTCGTCGCCGACACGGTGAAGCCGATGAGTGCCGAGGCCGTCGCCCGGCTGAAGGGCCTGGGTCTGACGCCCGTGCTGCTCACGGGCGACAACCGCGCCGCGGCGCAGCACATCGCGTCGCACGTCGGCATCGACGAGGTGATCGCCGAGGTGCTGCCGAGCGAGAAGGTGGATGCCGTCACTCGCCTTCAGCGCGAAGGCAGGGTCGTGGCGATGGTCGGCGACGGCGTCAACGACGCGGCCGCACTGGCGCAGGCGGACCTCGGGATCGCGATGGGGACCGGCGCGGATGTGGCGATCGAGGCATCCGACATCACGCTCGTGCGCGGTGACCTGCGAGGCGCGGTGGATGCCATCAGGTTGTCGCGCAAGACCCTCGGCACGATCAAGTCGAACCTGTTCTGGGCGTTCGCCTACAACGTGGCGGCGATTCCGATCGCCGCGCTCGGGTTGCTGAACCCGATGCTCGCGGGTGCGGCGATGGCGCTGTCGAGCGTGTTCGTCGTGGGCAACAGCCTGCGGCTGCGCGGCTTCCGCAGCGTCGTGCGCTGACGCGTTGCCATGTTTTAACGCAGGAATATCCGGTATATTCACGGTCATGACCGGCATGGGCACCCTGGGCGACGCGCTGGAGCACGAGCACCGCGCGATCGATGGCGGAATCGAGGCATACCTCGAGGGCGACCCGGGGCATCCGCCGGTCGAGCGGCTCGTCGAGGCCATGGCCGGCCTGCGCCGTCACATCTATCTCGAGGAGGAGTTCCTCTTCCCGCCGATGCGCGAGGCTGGCATGATGATGCCCATCTTCGTGATGCTGCGTGAGCATGGCGCCCTCTGGAACGCGATGAACGGCATCGACACGGCGTTGACCGACGGAGCCGATCGGGATGCCGTGGCGGCGCTCTGCAAAGACCTGCTCAGCCTGCTCGACGCGCACAACTCCAAAGAGGAGCCCGTCATCTACACGCAGGCCGACGCCATGCTGCGCGAGGAGGCGAGCGCGGAGCTCGAAGACTTTCTGAAGACGGGCACCATGCCCGAGGGCTGGGTCTGCGCGAACGCCTGAGCGGCGCCTGCTTCAGCTACGCACTGATAGGCGTTGAAGTCGCGGTACCCCGGATCGAGTGATCCGGGCATGCCGCGCTAGCTTCTCGCGCCCGTTCGGAGCAGTCTGGTGCCAAGCATTCTCACGCCTGCGGGAGGTCGAGGGGGATGGCACTGGTCACCGGGTCCGAGCTGAAGGCAGACCTGTCCAATTGGAACCCGGAGGACCCCGCGGTCTGGGACCCGAAGCGCGCGTGGTGGACGCTCGGCATCACGACGTACACCATGTTCATCAGCTTCGCCACGTGGTACGTCGTGAGCGCTGTCGCGCCGAGGCTGAATGACGTCGGCTTCGCGCTCGACACGGACCAGCTGTACTGGATCGTCGCGATCCCCGGGCTCTCGGCCGGCATTCTTCGGCTGGTCTTCATGTTCCTGCCGCCCATTCTCGGCTCCCGCAGGCTCGTGGTGCTCTCGGCACTGCTGTTGCTCGTCCCCCTGCTCGGCTGGACGTTCGCGGTGCGCGACAACACGACGCCGTTCTGGGTGCTCATGGCACTCGCCTTCGCGGCCGGTGTCGGCGGCGGCACGTTCTCCGGCTTCATGCCCTCGACGAGCTACTACTTTCCGAAGCGTCTGAGCGGAACGGCGCTCGGGCTGCAGGCCGGTCTCGGCAGCTTCGGCATCTCGTTCGTGCAGCTGCTCACGCCGTGGGTCGTCGGCTTCGGCCTGTTCGGCACCGCGGCGCTGACACCGCAGACGGATGCCGGCGGAAGGCTTCTTTGGCTGCACAACGGCGGCCTCGTGCTGGTGCCCTGGGTGCTGCTGGCGGCGGTCGTCGCCTTTCTCTACATTCGCAGCGTGCCGGTGACGGCGAACTTCCGTGAGCAGATGGACATCTTCCGACTCAAGCACACCTGGATCCAGACGGTGATCTACGTGATGGGTTTCGGCCTGTTCTCCGGGCTCGCTGCGCAGACCGCCCTGCTCATCAAGAGCCTGTGGGGCGGTCCGGAGGCGGGCGGGCCCAACGGCATGGTGTTCGCGTTCATCGGCGCCGCGCTGGGGGCGCTCGTCCGGGCCGCGTGCGGTCCGCTCTGCGACCGGTTCGGTGGCGGCATCTTCACGCTGATCGGCTCGATCGGCATGTTCATCGGCTGCGTCCTGGCGACGGTCTTCCTGCTCCCCGGCAGCGCGAGCGGTTTCGGCGGCTTCGTCACGGGCATCCTCATCGTCTTCTTCTTCTCCGGACTGGTGAACGCCGGAGTCTTCAAACAGATGCCGACGATCTTCCCTCGCCGGCAGGCCGGCGGCGCGATCGGCTTCACGGCATCGATGGCGGCCTTCGGCCCGTTCTTCGTGGGCGTGCTGCTCTCGTTGCTCGGACCGGTGCCGTTCTTCGTCTGGTCGGTGATCCTGTGCGGGGCCTGTTGCTGGCTGGCGTGGTGGTACTACGTGCGGCCGGGCGCCGAGGCGAAGAGCTGAGCACCTCATGAACACCAACGACGCGAACACCCAACGAGACGAGGACGAACATGGCAGCGCGCAGCCACGCTGAACCGGCGACCGACGGCCCTCTGGCCGACACGCTTCTCGAGCTCAGCCGCTTCATCCGCCCCGGCGAGGTCTCGCCCGACCTGCGCACGCTCTTTCTCAAGGGCGGGCGCAACGGCGACGTCTTCTACCGCGATCGCTGGTCGCACGACAAGGTGGTGCGCTCCACGCACGGCGTGAACTGCACCGGGTCGTGCTCGTGGAAGGTGTACGTCAAAGACGGCATCATCACCTGGGAGACGCAGCAGACCGACTATCCGTCGGTAGGCCCCGACTCACCGGAGTACGAGCCTCGTGGATGCCCGCGCGGCGCTGCGTTCAGTTGGTACACGTATTCGCCGACCCGCGTTCGGTACCCGTACATCCGCGACGTGCTGCTGCAGTTGTACCGGGAGGCCAAGCAGGCGCATCCGGATCCCGTGGATGCCTGGGCCTCCATCGTTCAGGACCCCGCGCTCGCCGCACGGTACAGAAGGGCTCGCGGCAAGGGCGGCCTCGTGCGCGCCACCTGGGCGGAGGCCATCGAGATCACGGCCGCGGCCCACGTGCACACCGTGAAGACGTACGGACCGGATCGCATCGCCGGGTTCTCGCCCATCCCAGCGATGTCGATGATCTCGCACGGCGCCGGATCGCGATTCCTCACGCTGCTCGGCGGCACGATGCTGTCGTTCTACGACTGGTACGCCGACCTGCCGGTCGCCAGCCCGCAGGTGTTCGGCGACCAGACGGACGTGCCGGAATCGGCCGACTGGTGGAACGCCGGCTACCTCATGATGTGGGGCTCGAACGTGCCCGTGACGCGCACACCCGACGCCCACTTCATGGCGGAGGCGCGCTACCGGGGCCAGAAGGTGGTCGTGGTCTCGCCCGACTACACCGACAACACGAAGTTCGCCGACGAGTGGGTCTCACCGCACCCCGGCACCGACGCGGCGCTCGCGATCGCGATGGGTCACGTCATCCTTACCGAGCACTTCGTGCAGAAGCGCACGCCGCGCTTCGAGGACTACATGCGCCGCTACACCGACGCGCCCTACCTGGTCACTCTGGAGCGACACGGCGACAGGCTGGTGCCGGGCAAGTTCTTGACCGCGGCCGAACTCGGCGAGGACGCCGCCAGCGCGGCCCACGCCGAGTTCAAGCCCGTGGTGCTCGACCAGAGCGGCGCACCGGTCGTGCCGAACGGCTCGCTCGGCCACCGGTTCTCCCCGGAGGACGAGGGCCTCTGGAACCTCGACCTCGGAGACGTGGTGCCGCCGCTGTCGGTGGCGGACCTCGAGGACTCGGGTGGGGCATCCGCCGACATCGCGCTGCCGCGGTTCGACGTGGCCCCGGAGCCGGGGCAGGAGCACGCCGGCGGGTCGGGCGTCGTGCTGCGCGGCGTGCCCGTGCGCCAGGTGGCCGGCCGCACCGTCACGACGGTGTTCGACCTGATGCTCGCGCGCTACGGCGTGGCCAGGGATGGCCTGCCCGGGCAGTGGCCGACCGGATACGACGACGCGTCGGCTCCGGGCACGCCGGCCTGGCAGGAGGAGATCACGTCGGTGCCCGCCGAACAGGCGATGCGCATCGGTCGCGAGTTCGCCGACAACGCGGAGCGCTCGGGCGGGCGCTCGATGATCCTGATGGGCGCCGGCACGAACCACTGGTTCCACTCCGACACCATCTACCGCACGTTCCTCGCGCTAACGATGATGACCGGCTGCCAGGGCGTGAACGGTGGCGGATGGGCGCACTACGTCGGCCAGGAGAAGGTGCGGCCGCTCACCGGCTACAACCAGTACGCGGGCGGCGCGGACTGGAACCGCCCGCCACGGCAGGCCATCGGCACGGCGTTCTTCTACCTCTCCACCGACCAGTGGCGTTACGACGGGCTGCCCGCGAACCAGCTCGCGTCACCGCTGAACCGCGGGGCGTTCGACGGCCGCACCACGGCCGACTGCCTTCTCGAGTCGGTCAAGCGCGGCTGGATGCCGAGCTATCCGACGTATGACCGCAACCCGCTCGACCTCTGCGACGAGGCGAAGGCGGCGGGCAAGGAGCCCGCGCAGTACATCGTCGACAGTCTGAACGACGGCTCCCTGCACTACGCGTGCGAGGACCCGGATGCTCCGCAGAACTTTCCGCGCGTCATGCTGATGTGGCGGGCGAACGTGCTCGGCTCCTCCGGCAAGGGCAACGAGTACTTTCTCAAGCACCTGCTGGGCACGGATGCCGCGGTGCGCGTCGGCGAGACGCCCGTCGGTTCCCGGCCGCGTGACATCCGCTGGCGCGACGACGCCCCGATCGGCAAGCTCGACCTGCTGGTCACCAGCGACTTCCGCATGACCTCGACCACGCTGTTCAGCGATATCGTGCTGCCGACCGCGACCTGGTACGAGAAGTACGACCTGTCGTCGACCGACATGCACCCGTTCGTGCACTCGTTCACCCCGGCGATCGACCCGCCGTGGCAGACCCGCACCGACTTCGAGACGTTCAAGGTGCTCGCGGAGAAGTTCAGCGAGCTCGCACGCACGCACCTCGGCGTGCGCACCGACATCGTCGCGGCTCCGCTGCAGCACGACACCCCGGACGTGATGGCCACGCCGCACGGCGCTGTGCAGGATCTGCCGCTGAAGCCGGGCGTGACCATGCCGAAGCTCGTCGTCGTGGAGCGCGACTACCCGGCGCTGGCCGACAAGTGGAAGACGCTCGGTCCGCTCGCCGAGAAGCTGGGCATGGTCACGAAGGGCGTCACCTATCACCCGGGTCCCGAGGTGGCGGCGCTCGCCCGGCTCAACGGTGTGGTCGAGGCCGGTCCGATGGCCGGACGCGTGCGCCTGGACACCGACCGACGGGCGTGCGAGATGGTGCTGGCGCTCTCCGGCACGACGAACGGCCGCCTGGCGGTGGAGGGTTTCGAACAGCTGGAGGCCAAGACCGGGCAGAAGATGGCTTTCCTCGCCGAGGAGCACGCCGGCACGCACATCTCGTTCACCGACGTGCAGGTGCAGCCGCGCAGCGTCATCACCTCGCCGGAGTGGTCGGGCTCCGAGCACGGTGGGCGTCGATACACGGCCTTCGCGGTGAACGTGGAGCAGCTCAAGCCGTGGCACACGCTCACCGGACGGCAGCACTTCTTCCTCGACCACGACTGGATGGAGGAGCTCGGCGAGAACCTGCCGGTCTACCGACCACCGCTCGACCTGGCCCGGATCTTCGGGGACGCGCGGCCCGGCGCGACGGGCGTGGATGAGGCATCCGGTGCCGCGGAGGTCTCGGTGCGCTACCTGACGCCGCACTCCAAGTGGTCGATCCACTCCGAGTACCAGGACAACCTCTTCATGCTGTCGCTCTCGCGCGGTGGTCCCACTATCTGGATGAGCCCGAAGGATGCCGCCAAGATCGGCGTGCGCGACAACGAGTGGATCGAGTCGTACAACCGCAACGGTGTCGTGGTGGCGCGGGCTATCGTCTCGCACCGCATGCCCGAGGGCACCGTGTACATGTACCACGCGAAAGACCGCACGGTGGATGTGCCGATCGCCGAGACGAGCGGCTTGCGCGGCGGCATCCACAACTCTCTGACCCGCATCCTGCTCAAGCCCAGCCACCTGATCGGCGGCTACGCGCAACTGGCTTGGGCGTTCAACTATCTCGGACCCACCGGAAACCAGCGTGACGAGGTCACGACGATCCGGCGGCGCAGCCAGGAGGTGCAGTACCGATGAAGGTCATGGCACAGATGTCGATGGTGATGAACCTCGACAAGTGCATCGGATGCCACACGTGCTCCGTCACCTGCAAGCAGGCGTGGACGAATCGCACCGGTGTGGAGTACGTGTGGTTCAACAACGTGGAGACCCGTCCTGGTGTGGGGTATCCCCGCACCTACGAGGACCAGGAGAAGTGGGGTGGCGGCTGGGTGCGCACCAAGCGCGGCCGCCTCAAGCTGCGCAGCGGTGGACGGCTGAACAAGCTGGCGCACATCTTCTCGAATCCGAACCTGCCCGGCGTGCACGACTACTACGAGCCGTGGACGTACGACTACGACATGCTGCTGAACACGCCGGCGGGTGAGCAGACGCCGGTCGCCCGGCCGAAGAGCCTGCTCACCGGCCAGGACATGAAGATCTCGTGGTCGGCGAACTGGGACGACGACCTCGGAGGGTCGGTCGAGACCATGCAGGACGACCCGATCCTGAAGAAGATGAGCGAACAGGTGCACGCCGAGTTCGAGCAGGCGTTCATGTTCTACCTGCCGCGCATCTGCGAGCACTGCCTGAACCCGTCGTGCGTGGCATCCTGCCCATCAGGGGCCATGTACAAGCGCGTTGAAGACGGCATCGTGCTGGTCGATCAGGACAAGTGCCGCGGCTGGCGCATGTGCGTCTCGGGCTGCCCCTACAAGAAGGTGTACTTCAACCACAAGACCGGCAAGGCCGAGAAGTGCACGCTCTGCTATCCGCGCATCGAGGTCGGGCTGCCGACCGTGTGCTCGGAGACCTGCGTCGGCCGGCTGCGCTACCTCGGGCTCGTGCTCTACGACGTGGACCGGGTCGCCGAGGCGGCCAGTGTCGAGAACGAGCACGAGCTGCTGGATGCCCAGCGCGACGTCATCCTCGACCCGTTCGATCCCGAGGTGATCGAGGCCGCCGCACGCGACGGCATCCCGTCGGACTGGATCGAGGCCGCGCAGAACAGCCCGATCTACAAGCTGATCAAGCAGTACCGCGTGGCGCTGCCGCTGCACCCGGAGTACCGCACCATGCCGATGGTCTGGTACATCCCGCCGCTCTCGCCGGTGGTCGACGTGATCACCGGATCCGGCAACGACGGCGAGGACGCACGCAACCTGTTCGCTGCTATCGAGAAGCTGCGCATTCCGATCGAGTACCTCGCCGAGCTGTTCACGGCCGGCGACACGAAGCCGGTGGATGCCTCGCTGCGCAAGCTCGCCGCCATGCGGTCGTACATGCGCGGCATCAACCTCGAGGAGGGGCGCGACGAGTCGATCGCGCAGACCGTGGGCATGACGGGCACCGAGATCGAGGAGATGTACCGGCTGCTCGCGATCGCGAAGTACAACGACCGCTACGTGATCCCCGCCGCGCACGCCGAGACGGCCCGCGAGCTCGACGAGCTGGCCTGCTCGCTGGACTACGAGGGCGGTCCGGGCATGGGCGGACCGAACCGCTTCGGGACGTCGAGCGGGCATCCCGTCCCGGTCGCGGTGGAGAACTTCCACGCGCTGGCCAACAGGCAGACGTCCGACCGGTCGGCGGTCACCGGCCGCGTCAACCTGCTGAACTGGGACGGCAACGGCTCGACGGACGGCCTCTTCCCGCCCGACGCGCACGGCGAGGTCGACGGCGAGCATCTCGAGGGCGAGCATCTCGACGCCGATCCTCGCGGCGGCGGGGGCGTCGGCGACCACGGCCCGGGCGACGAGAACCGGGGCGGCTGACCATGCTCGACACGAATTCCCGTGTGACGCCGCGGCGTCGCCTTCCGGCGCCGCTCGACGCGCTGGCGCTCAGTCGGGAGCAGCGGCAACGCGTGCACATGGCGGCCGCGGTGCTGCTCGACTACCCGGATGCCACGTGGTTCGCCAAGCTGCCCACCGTGCGTGCGCTCGTGGCACCGTTGCCCGAGCCGGCCCGCGCGCCGCTGGAGGTGTTCATGGATGCGGCGGTGCAGGCATCCGCATCGCCGTCGTCGGGGTGGGAGCAGCGTTACGTCGTCACGTTCGACCTCAAGCGCAAGTGCAGTCTTTACCTCACGTATTACGCCACGGGTGACACGCGCAAGCGCGGCACGGCGCTGGTCACCATTCTGGAGGCGTACCGGGCCGCGGGTTGGGAGTTCGACGCCGACGAGCTTCCCGACTACCTGCCCGCGGTGCTGGAGTTCTCGGCGATGAGCGACTCCGAGATCGCAGCGGCCCTGCTGAGCAGCCATCGCGAGGGCATCGAGGTGTTGCGGGCGGCGCTCGAGGAGATCGACAGTCCGTGGGCGGGCGTGGTGCGCGCCGTCACGCTGTCGCTTCCCCGCATCGACGAGGCGACCAGGGAGCGCTACCTCGCGCTGATCAGCGAGGGGCCGCCCACCGAGACCGTCGGTCTCAGCTTTCTGGGTCTGCCGGGCGTGCGGGACGCCCTGCCGCCGTTCTCTGCGAGGGAGCACGCATGAATCCCCTGTCGATGCTGTTGTGGGTCGCGTTTCCGTACGCCGCTGCCGCGGTGTTCATCGTCGGCCACATCTGGCGCTATCGGTACGACAAGTTCGGCTGGACCACGCGATCATCTCAGACCTATGAGAACCGGCTGCTGCGGTGGGGGTCGCCGATGTTCCACTTCGGCATTCTCTGCGTGCTGGTCGGTCACGCCGTCGGGCTGCTCATTCCACAGGAGTGGTTGTTCGCCATCGGGATCAACGAGACGATGTACCACATCGGTGCCACGGTGCTCGGGACGGCGGCCGCGGTGTTCACGCTCGTCGGGCTCGTCATCCTGATCTACCGGCGCCGCACGGTCGGCCCGGTGTTCCTGGCGACGACGCGCATGGACAAGGTGATGTACGTCTTCCTCGGCGCGACGCTGTTTTTCGGCACGTTGGCCACGTTCAGCTACCAGCTGTTCGGAACCGGTTACAACTACCGCGAGACGATCAGCCCGTGGGTGCGCAGCATCATCCTGTTCCAGCCGCAGCCCGAGCTGATGGCGCAGGCGCCGCTGTTCTTCCAGATCCACGCGCTGTGCGCGACCGCGCTGTTCCTGCTGTGGCCGTTCACCCGGTTGGTGCACGTGTTCTCGGCACCGGTGCAGTACCTGTTCCGGCCGTACATCGTGTACCGGTCGCGCGACGAGCACCGCAGCGGCACCCGCGCCACGCGTCGCGGGTGGGACCCGGTGGCCGCCCCGAACCCGCAGCGGCTGCGTCGGCCGTAGGCCGCGTTGCCGATGGGGGTGCTGAAGCCGTGCGCCCCGGGGGCCGCGAACTACGCTGGAGAGATGCTGCCGTTCCAGGCCGGAGAGCTCCTCGCGCCACTGGTCGAGCCGCGCGCTCGGCTCAGCGACGCGGAGCTCAGCCGCACGGCGCGTCACCGGCGCCTCGCCGGACTCGAGACCGAGGGGCAACGGCGCATCGCGAGCGCCCGTGTCGCTGTGATCGGCGCCGGCGGGCTCGGCGCACCCGTCGTGCTCGCGCTCGCCGCGGCGGGCGTGGGCGAACTGGTGGTGTTCGACGACGACGTCATCGAGCTCTCGAACCTGCAGCGGCAGGTCATCCACCGCACGCAGGACGTGGGCGCCCCGAAGGCCGACAGCGCCGTGCGGGTCGCCGCCGAGCTCTCCGAGACGCGGGTACGCGCCGAGCACGTGCGGCTGACGACTCGGGATGCCGCAGAGCGGCTCGCCGGAGTCGATCTCGTGATCGACGGAACGGACTCGTTCGAGAGCCGCGAGATCGTGGCGCAGGCGTGCGAACGGCTCGGCCTCCCGCTCGTGTGGGGCACGGTGCAGGAGTTCGCCGGACAGGTGACGGTGTTCTGGTCCGCTCCGCCCGAGGGTGTCCCGGCGGTGCGGCTGCACGACCTGTACCCGCCGGGGTCCGAGGCTCCGGCGTGCTCCGCGGTGGGGGTCTTCGGGCCGCTCTGTCTGCAGGTTGGCGCGCTGATGGCATCCGAGGCGCTCAAGCTCGTGACCGGCATCGGCCGACCGCTGATCGGACGAGTCGCGCTGCTGGACGCGCTGGGAGGCACGCAGCGCGAGGTGCCGCTGCGGGCATCCAGAGCGAACGATGCCGCGGCGCCGACGAGCGGGAATACTGCGATGCGGCGCCCCCCGGTTCCCGAGGTGGACGACCTGCCAGGCGCGGCGGCCGCGGACGTTCTCGTGCTCGATGTGCGGAACGCGGATGAGCCAGGGGCGGGGCGGATCCCGGGGTCCGAGCTCGTGCCGCTGCGGGCACTGCTTCGCGATGTCGACGGCACGGTCTCCGGGCTCGGGCTGCACGGCCGTGACGTCGTCGTCGTGTGCGAGGTCGGCGTGCGGGCCCGCGTGGCGGCGGCGGCGCTGAACGGCGCCGGAGCGCACGCCTCCGTGCTGCGCGGCGGCATGGAGGGGTGGGCGCGGCGCCGTCCGGAGCAGCAGAGCGGCCGTGAACCAGAGCAGGAACGAGCTCGCCGGGGATGAGCGGGTGTCGAACGAGCGCGCCGCGGACGAGTGTGCCGGGAATTAGCGCGCCGGGAACGAGAAGCCCGTTCCGTCAGCGGAGGGAGAACGTGTGATCACCGTCGAGGAGCATCGGGAACGCATCCTGGCGGCCGTGCACGCGCTGCCCACCACCGTGATCCCGGTGCAGGCGGCGCTCGGACGCACGCTGCGCGAGCCGGTGCTCTCCGCCGTCGACCTGCCGCTGTTCGACAATTCCGCGATGGACGGCTTCGCCGTGCGCTTCGAGGATGCCGCCGGCGCGACACGCGATCACCCCGCCGTTCTCGAGGTGGTCGCCGACCTCCCCGCTGGCACGTCGGCCGACCCGGCGCTGGCACCCGGGCAGGCGGCCCGCATCATGACAGGTGCGCCGCTGCCCACCGATGCGGACACTGTGGTGCCGTTCGAGCAGACGGCTGGCGGACTCGCGGACTCGCTCGGCACGATCGAGGTCGTCGAGGCGCCCCGGTCGCGCGGAATGCACGTGCGCGGGCAGGGCGACGAATGCCGGGCCGGCGACGTGATTCTTGCGTCGGGCGCTCTTCTCGGTCCGCGGCAGCTGGCGGGCATCGCGGCGGCCGGAGTGGCTCAGGTCGCGGTGTCGCGCGCCCCTCGCGTCGCGGTGGTCTCCACCGGCGACGAGCTCCGTGCGCCGGGCGAGTCGCTCGAGCGCGGGCAGATCCCGGAGTCCAACAGCACACTGCTCGCGGCGCTCTGCGCCGAGGAGGGTGCCGAGGTGGTGCTCGTGACGCACGTCGACGACGAGGGCGACGGGCTGCGCGCGGCGCTGGCGGAGGCATCCATGCGGGGATCGGACGTGGTGATCACCTCGGGCGGCGTGAGCGCCGGCGCATACGAGGTGGTGAAGAACGTGGCTCCCATGGAATTCGTCACGGTGGCGATGCAGCCCGGAAAGCCGCAGGGGTTCGGAGCCGGCGATGGGCGGCTGCTCTTCGGGCTGCCCGGAAACCCCGTGAGCGTCGCCGTCTCGTTCGAGGTGTTCGTGCGTCCGGCGCTGCTCAAACTGCAGGGTCGCGCGCGGCTCGACCGGTTGATCGTGCGGCTGCCGGTGCTCGAGGACTGGCGCACGCCTGCCGGCCGCCGGCAATATCGACCCGTCGTCGTGGAACCCGAGGGGGTGCGACCCGTCTCACCCGGCGGGTCTCACCTGGCGGCCAGTCTCGGTCGCGCCGACGCCTACGCGATCGTCCCCGCCGAGCTGGACTCGGTGGCGGCCGGTGACGTCGTCGATGTCATGCTGATCTCATGAGCTTCACGCACTTGGATGCCGCGGGTCATGCCCGCATGGTCGACGTCACCGAGAAGCAGCCCACGGTGCGCTCCGCCACGGCGCGCGGTTTCGTGCGGTGCGCTCCGCACGTGGTCGCGGCGCTGCGCGGGGGATCCGTGCCGAAGGGCGACGTGCTCGCCGTGGCGCGCATCGCGGGCATCGCCGGCGCCAAGCGCACGCCGGAGCTTCTGCCGCTGGCGCACGTGATCGGCGTTCACGGTGCGGCCGTCGACGTTCGCGTCGTGGACGAGGGAGTCGAGCTACAAGCGACCGTGCGCACCGCCGACCGCACGGGTGTCGAGATGGAAGCGCTCACTGCGGTGTCGGTGGCGGCGCTCGCCGTGGTCGACATGGTCAAGGCGCTCGACAAGGCCACCTCCATCACCGACGTGCGACTCATCGCGAAGACCGGCGGCAAGTCCGGACCGTGGCAGCGGCCGGGGGAGGACGTCGGATCGGAAGCGGACGGATGACGGCCGCGGCTTCCGCAAAGGCCGCCGTGCTGCTCGCCGGCGGCCGCGCGTCGCGCATGGGCGGCATCGACAAACCGGCCCTCGAGGTGCGGGGCCGCACACTGTTGGAGCGCGCTCTCGATGCGGTGCGGGGAGCGGAATGCGCGCCGGTCGTCATCGTCGGGCCACGCCCCGAGCACAAGGCCGTCGACGACACGGATGCCGCGGGGATCGCGGTCGAGTGGGCCCGCGAAGACCCGCCGTTCAGCGGGCCCGCGGCAGCCGTGGTGGCGGGACTGGCAGCGATGGCGAAAGCGGCGACGCAGCGCGAGGGGGCCGGCGGTGGAGCGGCCGATCGGACGTCCCATGACACAGCGGCCTCGACCGACGAGGCCGAGTGGACGTTCCTCCTGGCGTGCGACCTTCCGCGGGCACAGGAGGCGGTGGGTCGACTGGCCGCATGGATCGCGGCGGCGCCGACGCCGCACACGGCCGATGGGGCGTGTCTCGTCGACGCGTCGGGCCGCGGCCAGTGGCTCACCGGCGTGTACCGCACGAGCGCGCTGAGGGAGGCCGCGGCATCCGTTCCCGACGGCGGGAGGGATGCCTCGGTGCGCTCCCTGCTCGCCGGCCTCGACATCGAGGCGCTCACCGATACCGACCACGTCGCCGACGATGTCGATACGTGGGACGATTTCGACAGGATCACGAAGGAGAAATCCCATGGCTGACCGTCTGCCCCCGGAAGCACTGGACCAGTGGGCCGAAGCGCTGCGCGAGCGTTTCGACCTGAGCGCGCAGGATGTGCCGATCGCGTTGATCCTGGACCTCGCCAAGGACGTCGCCAACGGCGTCGCCCGCCCAGCCGCACCGTTCAGCGCGTTCGTCGCGGGGCTCGTCGCGGGTCGCGCCGGGGGCTCGCCGGATCAGGTGCGTGAGGCGGTCGCGGCCGTGTCGGAGCTGGCCGGCAGTTGGCAGAACGGCTCCGCGGAGAACGGCTCCGCGGAGAACGGGTCCGCGGAGAACGGGTCCACGCAGCACGACCCGGGGCGGGTCTGATGGTCGCGGTTCGTCTGTTCGCGGCCGCGGAAGAAGCAGCCGGCGCGGCGGAGCTCGACGTCTCCGCGGCCGACGTGGCCGGGCTGCGCGCCGCGCTCAGCGCCGGGCATCCCGCGCTGGGCGAGATACTTCCACGATGCTCCGTGCTCGTGGACGGCGCTCGCACCGACGACGCGGAGCCGCTGCCTGCTGGCGCTGTGGTGGACATCCTTCCGCCGTTCGCCGGCGGGTAGACGGGTCAGCCGCCGAGGCCCTTCCACGCGGTCGTGCCGTCGGCTTCGATCTGGCGCTTCCAGATGGGCAGCTCGTGCTTGATCGACTCGATGAGCGCCCGCGAGACGTCGAACGCCTCACCGCGGTGGGCCGCCGAGACCGCGACGATCACGGCCGGTTCGCCGACGCTCAGGCGGCCGATGCGATGGCTGACGGCGACGATCGCCTCCGTGCCGGCGCTCGCACGCTCGGCCAGGGTCATGAGTGCGGTCTCGGCGTCGGGATGCGAGGTGTATTCGAGCGCGACGACCGAACCCGTGGCATCCGGATCGTGGTCCCGCACCCGGCCGACGAACGAGATCTCGGCGCCCGTGCGGGCGTCTTGCACGGCATCCAGGTGCTCGGCGAGGTCGAGTGGCTCGGCGCTGATGCGCGCGAGGCGCACGGTCATCGGTGATCCTCTCCCTGCACCTGTGCGAGCACGTGCGGCGCGACCTGCAGAAGAATCGGCATGCCGGAGGCGACGGCGGCCGGTGACCCGGGCAGATTCACGATGAGCGTCTCGCCGGCAAGGCCGGCGAGGCCGCGGGAGAGCATGCCGGCCGGCTTCTCGGCTGTGCTGCGCCGGCGCAGCTCCTCCGCGATGCCGGGCACCTCGCGCGTGAGCACTCGGGCGGTGCCCTCCGGCGTCTCATCGCGCGGGCTCACACCGGTGCCGCCTGTCGTGACAATCAATCGGATGCCGTCAGCCAGCAGCTTGCGCAACGCACCTTCGACGGAGTCGGCGCCGTCCGGCACGACCACGGGTTCGGCGCACGCGAAGCCCGCCTCGCGCAAGGCCGCGACGGCGACCGGCCCGCTCGTGTCGTCCCGCTCGCCGGCACTGGACCGATCGGACACCGTGAGGACGGCCGCTGCATACACGCCACCAGCCTAGGGCGCGGTCCCCGAGCGGACTTCGTCGCGAGTCCGCGGCGGGCCCCGGCCAAGCCGGCCGTGACCTCGTGGCGGGCCGTGTCGTCGGACGCGGGTGAGTCCGTGACCGCCGTCTCTTCGTTTGAAAGTCAAGAAATGCACATACGACGCCGGAGGTTCGCATTTCTTGACTTCCAAACGCGGGGCGGCGCGCCCCCTGTTCCGCTTCGGACGGATGTGGCCGGTGCATCGGGAACTCTTGTCCGATTCGGGACGGGGGACCCGGGACGAAGTAGCGGGGTCGGGCGCTGCAAGAGCCCGGCGCAGGAAGAAAGGAAGCTGAACGCGCATCAGCTTTCTGAAAGCATCCACAGGAACGTGCACGTCGAGCAAAAATGCGCTGCTGCAAACTTGCACACTGTGCATCGAGAGGCGTAATCTTGCATTGCCTGCAAGAAATTGCCCGCCAGTGTCGGCGTCCAGTGCCGCTCGGTCGGTGGCCGGGCGACGCGCTTTCACTACTCCCGCAATCCGAAGGACTGGCATGTCAACCGCAACCGCTCCGGTGCAGACCCGCGAGGTCGCATCCGGAGGGTCGTCGCCGATCATGAATCATCGGCAGATCCTCCTCGTCATCTACGGCCTCATGGCCGCCATGTTCCTGTCATCGCTCGATCAGACGGTCGTCGGCACGGCGATCCGCACCATCGGCGATGACCTGCACGGCCTCGAGCAGCAGGCCTGGGTCACCACCGCCTACCTGATCACCTCGACGATCACGGTGCCGATCTACGGCAAGCTCTCCGACATCTTCGGACGGCGACCGCTGTTCATCTTCGGCATCGTCGTGTTCGTTCTCGGCTCGCTCTTGTCGTCGTTCTCGACGTCGATGCTCATGCTCGCCGCTTTCCGTGCTTTCCAGGGCATCGGCGCCGGTGCGCTGATGTCGCTGCCTCTGGCGATCATGGGCGACATCCTGGCTCCGCGTGAGCGGGCCAAATACCAGGGCTACTTCTTCGCCGTGTTCGGCATCTCCACGCTCGTCGGCCCGCTCGTGGGCGGCCTGTTCGCCGGGGCGAACCAGATCATGTGGATCTCCGGATGGCGCTGGGTGTTCCTGATCAACGTGCCGATCGGCATCATCGCCCTCCTGATGATCATCGCGTTCCTCCACCTGCCGAAGGTGGCCGATCACAAGAAGCCCCGTATCGACTGGTGGGGTGCCTCGGCCGTCGTCGTCGCCCTGGTTCCGCTGCTCCTCGTCGCCGAGCAGGGAAGCACCTGGGGATGGTCGTCGGCGGGCGCGATCGCCTGCTACGTGCTCGGGGGCCTGGGCGCCATCGCCTTCGTCGTGATCGAGATCCTCATGAAGGACGACGCGATCATCCCGATGAAGCTGTTCCGTTCCGGGACGTTCTCGATGGCCACCGTGATCGGCGTGCTGGTCGGCTTCGGCATGTTCGGCGCCATGATGACCATCCCGCTCTACCTGCAGATCGTGGTCGGACTGAGCCCGACGGCATCCGGTTTCGCCATGGTCCCCATGGTCCTCGGCTTGATGATCGCGGCACTGAGTTCCGGTCAGATCACCGCACGCACGGGCAAGTACCGCATCTTCACGGTCACCGGCACCGCGTTCACGGCGGTCGGGTTCTTCATGCTGACGTTCATCAAGTTCGACAGTCCGCTGTGGTTCCTCATGGCAGGGATGTTCGTGGTCGGCCTCGGCCTCGGTCAGCTGATGCAGACACTCGTGCTCGCCAGCCAGAACTCGGTCGAACCGAAGGACATGGGCGTCGCCAGCAGCGCTGCCACGTTCTTCCGCCAGATCGGTGGAACGCTCGGAACCGCGATCATGCTGTCGGTGCTGTTCTCGGTGCTGCCCGGCAACATCGTGACGGGCATGAGCGACAATGCCACGCTCAGTTCCGCTCTGGATGCCGCGCTCGACCCGACCGTCGCGACCGCCCAGCAGAACAAGGCGATCATGAAGCAGCTCTGGAATCCGATGGTCGACCCGATCAAGGAGAACATCCAGAAGCAGCTCGACAGCGCCGCCACGCAGGCCAAGGCGGCAGCCGACAAGGCTGTGACCGAGAAGGTCACCGCAGCGGTCGACCAGCAGGTGGGCGCGGGTGTGATCCCCGAGTCGTACGCGCCGTCCGTGATCGACCAGCAGGTGGCTGCGGCGAAGCCCGCCGCCGAGAAGGCCGCGCTCGAGGCGGTCGCCACGAAGGCGCACGCCACCGTCATCGACGGCAAGGTCTCGGTGAACTGGGCGAACGACAAGCAGCGCACCTACTGGGTGGACCAGCTCACGCCGAAGATCCACAAGCAGATCACGAAGAGCGACTCGAAGGCATCCAATGCCTCGAGCAGTTCGACCAGCGACACGTCGTTCCTGAACGGCGCCGACAGCCGGCTGAGCAAGCCGTTCATGGTCGGATTCACCCAGGCCGCGCAGACGATCTACTGGCTCGCTCTCAGCGTGATCCTGCTCGCCTTCGTGCTCACGTGGTTCTTCAAGGTGCCGCCGCTGCGTCAGAGGTCCGCTCTGCAGGAGCAGGCGGACAAGGCGGGGCTCACCGAGACCGGTTCGATTCGGACGCAGGGAGCCTGAGTCCGACGTGTCCAGGGGATGGCTGCGGTCGACCCCTGGACACCCGGGCCTCGGAGAGGCAGTGTGAACACGATGACCAGCACCCAGCACGACGCGTTCGACGAGCAGACGGCGCCCGAGGCCGAGACGCTGCGCGAGCGCAAGAAGCACCAGACACGTCAGGCCATCCATGACGCGGCGCTGAAGCTCGTGGAGCAGAACGGCCTCGACGGCACGACGGTCGAGCAGATCTGCAACGAGGCGGACGTCTCGTTGCGCACGTTCTTCAACTATTTCCCCTCGAAGGCGGCGGCCGCGCTCGGGCTGCCGGAGGAGGCGATCTACCCCGGCACGATCGAGCGCTTTCGGGCGGCGAACGGCGACCTCATCCCGGCGCTCTGCGACCTGATCGGCGTCTCCGCCGGCTATGGCGCAGACCGTAAGCGCATGAAGGCGCTGATGATGAAACGGCCGGAGCTCATGCCCGCCTTCACCCAGTGGATGAGTTCCGTGCGCGACCAGTTCGTGCAGCTCGCTGCCGAACGTTCCGGCTCGCACGAGACAGCCGTGGCGGCCGCGACGCTCGTGATGTCGGCGCTCGGGTTCGCCATGCATGACCGTCCGAACAGCGACAAGCCCGTTGCCGAGCGCGTGCAGGATGCGGTCGACGCGCTGGTCGCGGTGCGGTCGGCGCCGCTCCTCCCGGTGGCGGCCGAGGCCGCCGACGCCGGCGAGGACGAGCCGGACGCACGGGAGACCGCACCGGCGTAGCGCAACCGGCACTGAGACATACCGATCCGGCTGAGACGGACCTCCTCGAGGCCTGTCTCAGCCGGATCGGTATGTCTCAGGGACTTCGCCCGCCCGCCGCCGCCGTTGCGCCGCCGCCGCCGTCACCGCCGCCGCCGTTGCACCGCCGCCGCCGTTGCACCGTCGCCGCCGTTGCGCCGTCGCCGTCGCCGTCGTCGTCGTCGCCGTCGCGCCGTCGCGCCGACTGCTCTTGCACCACTGAGGACAGCATGTTAGTTTGACAGCACAAACTCATGGTGCCTCGATCCAGGGGCACGCGGACGAGGAGCGACTGCATGACTCAGCCCGGCGCGGTGCCCGCGGGGGAGCCGTTCGACCTGATCACGATGGGGCGGATCGGAGTCGACATCTACCCGTTGCAGGACGGCGTCGGCCTCGAAGAGGTGCAGACGTTCGGCAAATACCTCGGCGGAAGCGCCACCAACGTGGCGATCGCCGCGGCGCGGCACGGGCGGCGAACCGCGGTGGTGACGGCGACGGGCGTCGACCCGTTCGGCCGCTACGCGCACGCCGAACTGCGCCGACTCGGCGTCGACGACCGCTACGTCTCGACCGTGGCGGGACTGAACACGCCGGTGACGTTCTGCGAGATGTTCCCGCCCGACGACTTTCCGCTCTACTTCTACCGCGAGCCGATCGCGCCCGACCTGATGATCGGCGAAGACGACCTCGACCCGGATGCCATCCGAGGCGCCCGAATCTTCTGGGCCACCGTCACGGGGCTCTCCCGTGAGCCGAGCAGGTCGACGCATCATGCGGCGTGGGATGCGCGTGGTCGCCAGCCGCTCACCGTGCTCGACCTCGACTACCGGCCCATGTTCTGGGAGTCGCCCGAGGCGGCCACCGCCGAGGTGCACCGCGCGCTCGAGCACGTCACTGTCGCCGTCGGCAACCGCGAGGAGTGCGCGGTCGCTGTCGGCGAGACCGATCCTCAGCGTGCCGCGGATGCCCTGCTCGACCGGGGCGTGGAACTCGCGATCGTCAAACAGGGGCCGCGCGGCGTGCTCGCGAAGACCCGCGAGCAGACCGTGGAGGTGGCCCCGATCGAGGTAGCCGTCGTGAACGGCCTCGGCGCCGGCGACGGCTTCGGCGGCGCGCTCTGCCACGGGCTGCTGGCCGGCTGGGACCTGCACCGCGTCATCCGATTCGCCAACGCCGCTGGCGCGATCGTCGCCGGCCGGCGCGAGTGCTCAACGGCCATGCCGAGCACTGCCGAGGTGGACGCCCTCATCGCGGAGGTCGACAGTGTCCGCGCCTGAGGCCGGGGTGCAGCCCCTCGACTCGCTGCGCTCGCGCGGGGGGCAGGGGGAAGCTCTCCGGGGGCAGGGGGAAGCTGCGGTCTCCCGGGAGCCGGGGGAAGCTGCGGTCTCCCGGGAGCAGGGGCAAGCATCCCGCGCCGTGATCACCGCGGACGAGTTCGCCCGACTGCGTCGCGTGCGGCAGCACGACCCCGCGTCGGTCGCCGTGACGCTGCAGTCGCGCACGCGACGCCCGCTCGTGCGCGGCGACGGGCGCTTGTTCATCGTCGCGGCCGACCACCCGGCCCGCGGCGCGCTCGGCGTGCGCTCCGACCCCGTCGCGATGGCCGATCGCTACGACCTGCTGCAGCGACTCGCGCTTGCTCTGCAGAACCCGGGCGTCGACGGCGTGCTCGGAACTCCCGACATCATCGAGGACCTCGCCGTGCTCGGCGCCCTGGACGGCAAGGTCGCGGTGGGCTCCATGAACCGCGGCGGCCTGCGCGGGGCATCCTTCGAGCTCGACGACCGCTACACCGCGTACAATGTCGACTCCATGGTGCGCTCGCGCCTGGATGCCGCCAAGCTGCTCGTGCGCATCGGCCTCGATGACGACGCCACGGCCCGCACCCTGGAGCAGTCCGCCAGGGCCGTGACGGAGTCCGCACGGGCGCAGCTGCCGATCCTGCTCGAGCCGTTCGTGAGCGAGCGGGTCGACGGTCGCATCGTCAACGACCTCTCGACGGATGCCGTCATCACCTCGGTCGCGATCGCATCCGGTCTCGGCGCCTCCAGCGCCTACAGCTGGCTGAAACTGCCGGTCGTCGACGACATGGAGCGCGTCATGGCCGCGACCACTCTGCCGACGCTGCTGCTCGGTGGGGACAGTGACGCGAAACCCGACGAGACGTATGCGTCATGGGCATCCGCCCTCGCGCTCCCCGGCGTGCACGGCCTCGTGGTCGGCCGCACGCTCCTCTACCCGCACGACGACGATGTGGCGAAGGCCGTGGGCACCGCCGCCTCTCTCGTCCACGGCTGACGGCGACGCCGTCCCCTCCCGATTCCGCCTTTCGTTCGCACGCGAAGGACCTGACGCACTAAGGAACATGGCATGACCACCACCGACACCACCCAGACTTCCGCCGCCGCCGGCGCCTTCGGAGCGGCGGCCGACCTGCCGGTCGTGACGCACTGGATCGACGGGGCCGAGCATCCGTCGAACAGCGGCCGCACGGCGCCGGTGTACGACCCGGCACGCGGCGTGGTGACCAAGCGGGTCGCGCTGGCCGACCAGGCGGAGATCGACGAGGCGATCGCATCGGCGCAACGCGGTTTCGAAGTGTGGAGCGCTCTGTCGATCGCGAAGCGCCAGGCGGTGATGTTCGCGTTCCGCGAGTTGCTGAACGCACGCAAGCAGGAGCTGGCGGAGATCATCACCTCCGAGCACGGCAAGGTGCTCTCGGACGCGCTGGGCGAGATCAATCGCGGCCAGGAGGTCGTCGAGCTCGCCACCGGGTTCCCGCACCTGACCAAGGGCGCGTTCAGCGAGGGTGCGTCGACCGGCATCGACGTGTATTCGATCCGTCAGCCGCTGGGTGTGGTCGGACTGATCAGCCCGTTCAACTTCCCGGCGATGGTGCCGATGTGGTTCTTCCCCGTGGCGATCGCGGCGGGCAACGCGGTGGTGCTCAAGCCGAGCGAGAAGGACCCGTCGGCGGCGCTCTGGATCGCGCGGCTGTGGCAGGAGGCCGGGCTTCCCGACGGCGTGTTCACGGTGCTGCAGGGCGACAAGCTGGCGGTGGACGGCCTGCTTCAGAGCCCGGTCGTGCAGGCCGTCTCGTTCGTCGGCTCGACGCCGATCGCGCAGTACATCTACGAGACGGCGGCGAAGAACGGCAAGCGGGTGCAGGCGCTGGGCGGCGCGAAGAACCACATGCTGGTGCTTCCGGATGCCGACCTCGACCTGGTCGCGGACCAGGCGGTCAACGCCGGGTACGGCGCGGCGGGTGAGCGCTGCATGGCGGTGTCCGTGGTGCTGGCGGTGGAGCCGGTGGCCGACGAGCTGATCGGCAAGATCGCCGACCGTATTGCGAAGCTGCGGGTCGGCGCCGGCGTGGGCGACGCATCCGGTGAGCCCGATCTGGGGCCGCTGATCTCGCCGGAGCACAAGAAGAAGGTCTCCGGCTATGTCGACATCGCGGAGGCGGATGGTGCGACGATCGTCGTCGACGGCCGCGCGTGCAACGTGGACGGCCACGAGGACGGGTTCTTCTTCGGACCGACGCTCATCGATGCCCTGCCGACCGGGTCTCGCGCCTATCAGGAGGAGATCTTCGGGCCGGTGCTGCAGGTGCTGCGCGTGAAGTCGTTCCAGGAGGGCCTCGACCTCATCAACTCGGGCCAGTTCGGCAACGGCACTGCCATCTTCACGAACGACGGCGGGGCGGCGAGGCGGTTCCAGAGCGAGGTGCAGGTCGGCATGATCGGCATCAACGTGCCGATCCCGGTACCGGTCGCCTATCACTCGTTCGGCGGCTGGAAGAACTCGCTCTTCGGCGACGCGAAGGCGTACGGTGCCCACGGGTTCGACTTCTTCACCCGGGAGAAGGCCGTCACGGCGCGCTGGATCGATCCGGCCACTCGCGGCGGCGACCACGGCGGCATCAACCTCGGATTCCCGCAGAACGACTGAACGCGCTCGCTCAGGGAGCAGGCATCGTAGAAAGGCACCGGGCACATGGCCGAACGCAATGAATGGTTCTTCCCGCGCGGCTCGCTCGCCGACGGCGCGTGGGAGTCGGTGGTCGACGACACGATCGATGGCTGGACACACACCGGAATCCGGGTCGCCGTGCTCGACGGCGGCAGCGTCGAGCTGCCGGCGGCCGACGTGGAGCGCATCGTGGTGCCTCTGTCGGGCGGCTTCCGTGTGGAGCACGATGGCACCACGACGGTGCTCGCCGGCCGGGAGAACGTGTTCGCGGGCCCGACCGACGTGCTGTACGTCGGCGCGGGCTCGCGGCTGCGCATTCACGGGACGGGACGGGTGGCGGTCGCCGAGGCCGTGACATCCGTGCGCAAGCCGAGCGCGTACATCCCGGTGCAGAAGGTTCCCGTCGAGATCCGCGGTGCCGGTCGCGACACACGTCAGGTGCACAACTTCGGCACGCCGGACGTGCTGGATGCCGCGGGCATCATCGCCTGCGAGGTCATCACGCCCGCGGGGAACTGGTCGTCGCATCCCGCCCACAAGCACGACGAAGACGTGCCGGGGCAGGAGTCGCAGCTCGAGGAGATCTACTACTTCGAGGCGGCGGCGCACTCTGGGCTGAAGCCACCGGAGAATGCGGATGCCTTCGGCACGTTCGCGACGTATTCCTCGCCGGCCGGAGACATCGACACCGGCGCCATGGTGCGTACCGGCGACATCGCGCTGGTGCCGTTCGGATACCACGGGCCGGCCGCCGCCGCGCCGGAGTACGACCTCTACTACCTGAACGTGATGGCCGGCCCGGGCGAGCTGCGCCAGTGGCTCATCACCGACGACCCGAGACAGAGCTGGATCCGCGCGCACTGGCAGACCCGGCTCCCCGACCCCCGTCTCACGGGCGGCCACCACGGAGGACGAGCATGAGCGCGAGCACGAACACGAGCACGACGACACGGCGCAGCATGCGGCGGCGCATGACGGTCGGCCAGGCCATCGTCGAATTTCTGGGACACCAGTTCACCGTGGACGGCGACGTGCGCGAGCGGACCGTGCCGGGCATCCTGGGCATCTTCGGTCACGGCAACGTCGCCGGGCTCGGGCAGGCCCTCAAGCAGTACAACGTGCTGCAGCCCGACCTGCTGCCGTACCACCAGGCGCGCAACGAGCAGGCGATGGTGCACCAGGCGGTCGGATTCGCGCGCGTGCACCGCCGGCGCGCGACGCTGGCGGCGGCGGCCTCCGTCGGGCCGGGCGCGGCGAACATGCTCACCGGCGCCGCGCTGGCGACCGCGAACCGGCTGCCCGCGCTGCTGCTGCCCAGCGACACGTTCGCCACCCGGGTGGCGGACCCGGTGCTGCAGCAGCTGGAGCATCCGCACGACATCGGGCTGCAGGTGACGGATGCCTTCCGCCCGCTCTCGAGGTTCTTCGACCGGGTGCAGCGCCCCGAGCAGCTCTACTCGATCGCCCTGGCCGCGATGCGCGTTCTCACCGACCCGGCAGAGACCGGCGCGGTCACGATAGCGCTGCCGGAGGACGTGCAGGCCGAGGCGATCGACGTGCCCGAGGAGTTCCTCGCCGACCGCGAGTGGCACCTGCGCCGGCCGGTCCCCGAACGGTGGGCGCTGGATGCCGCGGTCTCCGCGATCCGCGCCGCGAAGCGACCCTTCCTCATCGCCGGGGGCGGCGTGATCTACTCGGGCGCCGAGAACGTGCTGCGCGCGCTCGTCGAGGCCACGGGCATCCCGGTCGGCACGAGTCAGGCCGGTGGCGGCGCGTTGAACTGGGATCACCCGCAGTACCTGGGGGGTGTGGGCGCGACCGGGACGACCGCCGCCAACCGGCTGGCCGCCGAGGCCGACCTGGTGATCGGCGTCGGCACCCGGTACAGCGACTTCACGACCGGCAGCCGCTCCGCATTCCAGAACCCCGACGTGACGTTCGTGAACGTCAACGTCGCCTCGTTCGATGCGTACAAGCACGGCTCGCAGCTGCCGGTGATCGCGGATGCCCGCGAGACGCTGGCCGCGCTGCTTCCGGCCCTCGACCGGTACCGCGTCGATGGCGAGTACGCCGAGCGCATCGCCAGGGAGAAGGCGGAATGGGATGCCGTCGCCGACGTGGCGCTCGCCGCTCCGGCACCCGATTCCGCACCGGTACTGCCTGCGCAGTCGCAGATCATCGGCGCCGTGCAGTCGGCCACCGCGCCCCAGGATGTCGTCGTGCAAGCCGCGGGATCACTTCCGGGTGACCTGCACAAGCTGTGGCGGGTGCGCGACCCGCTGGGCTACCACGTGGAGTACGCGTTCTCGACCATGGGCTACGAGATCGCCGGCGGCATCGGCGTCAAGCGTGGGCTGGAGGCGCTCGGTTCATCGGAGCACGGCGACGACCGGGATGTCATCGTCATGGTCGGCGACGGTTCCTACCTCATGCTGCACAGCGAGCTCGCGACGGCCGTGGCCGAGGGCATCAAGATCATCGTCGTTCTCATCCAGAACGAGGGCTACGCGTCCATCGGCAACCTCTCCGAATCCGTCGGATCCCAGAGGTTCGGCACCCGGTACCGCTACCTCGACCACGAGCAGCGCAACTTCGAGTCCGGCGGCCTGCTCGACGCGGTCGACCTCGCCGCGAACGCACGCAGCTACGGAGTCGACGTCGTCGAGGTGCAGCCGGGAGCGGATGCCGTCGGCCGCCTTCACGACGCGGTCGTGGCGGCGAAGGCGAGTCAGGCATCCACGCTCATCCACATTCACTCCGACCCGTACGCGCCCGCGCCGGACGGCGAGGGCTGGTGGGATGTGCCGGTCGCGCAGGTCTCCGAGTTGGAGAGCACAAGGCAGGCGTACGACGACTACCTCGAACAACGCACGAAGCAGCGGCCCTTGCTGGGCTGAGGCCCTGCTTCCGCGTCGGCTCCGACCCTCGCTCTCCACAAGCCGACGCCTCGATCACGACACGAAGGACGACGATGACCGACACCGACACCCGCTCCGACGCGGTCGGCCCGCACACACAGGGACTCCGCATCGGCACCGCGCCCGACTCCTGGGGGGTGTGGTTCCCCGACGACCCGCGCCAGACGCCGTGGGACCGCTTCCTCGACGAGGCGCAGACCGCCGGCTACCACTGGATCGAACTCGGCCCATACGGCTACCTGCCCACCGATCCGCACGAGCTCGAGGACGAGCTCGGCAAACGCGACCTCGAACTCTCGGCCGGAACCGTCTTCACCGGTTTCCACAAGGGTGAGGAGCAGTGGCAGCGCGCCTGGGACCAGGCGGTGAAGGTCGCGGGGCTCGCGCACGCGCTGGGCGCCGAGCACATCGTGGTCATCCCTGACCTCTGGCGATCGGATGCCACGGGCGAGACCCTCGAGTCCCGCACTCTCACGGACGAGCAGTGGCGGAAGCTCGCCTCCGGCCATGACCGCCTGGGCAAAGCGCTGCTCGACGAGTACGGCGTGCACCAGCAGTTCCACTCCCACGCCGACAGCCATGTCGGCACGCGGCGCGAGGTGGAGCGGCTGCTCGCGCTCACCGATCCGCGCTACGTCAATCTGTGCCTCGACACCGGTCACTACGCGTACTACGGCGGCGACAGCGTGGCGCTGATCGACTCCCACCCGGAACGTATCGGCTACCTGCACCTCAAGCAGATCGATCCCGACCTGCGCTTCGAGGTGCTGAAGAACGACGTGCCGTTCGGTGACGCGGCGAACGACATCATGGTCGAGCCGCCCGCGGGCATCCCGGACTTCGCGCCGATCATCGAAGCGGTCTCCGCGCTGGACCCGGAGATCTTCGCGATCGTCGAGCAGGACATGCCCGGCGTCGATATCGACCTGCCGCTCGGCATCGCCACCCGCACGCGCGAGCACATCTTCGGCTGCACGCCACTGACCCGCGTGCGTTGACAGCTCGGACAGGGCTCCCTGAGCGAGGCGAAGCCCGCTCGAATCCGGGTCCCTGAGCGAGGCGAATCCGAGTCGAAGGGCACCCATCATCGTGCAAGCACAGAGAGGCACCACACCATGACCACCACCACCGACCTGCGCGTCGGCGTTGTCGGCGCCGGCATCATGGGCGCTGACCACATCGCCCGCATCACCCGCACGATCAGCGGCGCGCACGTGTCAGCAGTGATCGAGCCGGATGCCGGCCGCGCGAAGTCCGCGGCGGCTCTCGCTCCCGGCTCTGCCGTGTTCGCCTCCATCGAGGAGGCGCTCGAGGCGCGCGTCATGGACGCCGTCGTGATCGCGACGCCGGGTCGGTTCCACGAGCCCGTGCTGCTGCCGGCCCTAGAGGCCGGCCTTCCGATTCTGTGCGAGAAGCCGTTGACGCAGGATCCGGAGTCGTCGTGGCGCATCCTGGAGGCCGAGCAGAAGACCGGGCGGCAGCTCATCCAGGTCGGGTTCATGCGCCGTTTCGACACGCAGTACCGGCAACTGAAGCAACTCATCGATTCCGGGAGCGCCGGCGAGCTGCTCATGCTGCGCGGCGTGCACCGCAACCCGTCGGTGCCCGATGGCTACACGCAGCAGATGCTGATCACGGACTCCGT
The DNA here is from genome assembly GCF_000421825.1 of Humibacter albus DSM 18994. Lineage (GTDB taxonomy): Bacteria > Actinomycetota > Actinomycetes > Actinomycetales > Microbacteriaceae > Humibacter > Humibacter albus. The sequence goes on along the minus strand of NZ_ATXT01000015.1, from coordinate 397,247 downwards.
GGTGCACGAGTTCGATGTGGTCCCGTGGTTGGCGGGTTCGGGCATCCGCTCGGTCGAGGTGCGGTACGGCAAGCGCAACGCGATCGCTCCCGAGGGGCTGCGGGAGCCGATCCTGGTGCTGATGGAACTGGAGAACGGCGTGCTCGTCGACGTGGAGATGAACGTCAACGTGCGATTCGGTTACCAGGTGGCGACCGAGGCCGTGTTCCAGACCGGCGTCGCCCGCATCGGGCAGCCCGACGGGCTGCAGCTGTGGCAGGACGGTCGGTTCGGCATCGCCGAGCACCAGAGCTACACGACCCGGTTCGAACAGGCGTACGACACCGAGGTGCAGGCGTGGGTGGATGCCACGCGGCGCGGCGAGATCGCCGGGCCGTCCGCCTGGGACGGCTACAAGGTCGCCGTCGCGTGCAAGGCGGGAGTGCAAGCGCTCGAGGCCACGGGCCCCGTCGAGCTCGACGTGCCCGAGCCCCCGCCGTTCTACGCCTGACGCCGCCGGCCTGCGCCCGGGCGCCGGCCTGCGCCCGGCGCCCGCGCGACCAGCGCTGAGACATACTGATTCGGCCGAGACGTACCGCCACGAGGGCTGTCTCGGCCGAATCAGTATGTCTCGCCGGGGGGACTGCGCCGGGGCGGCGGCGACGCCCGGCGCGGGCGCCGCCTACTTGTCGACGAGGGTGATCTCGAACGAGTAGAGGTCGGGCCGGTAACAGTGCCGGCCGAACTCCACGGCCTTGCCGTTGTTGTTGTACGCCGTGCGCTCCATGGTCAGGACCGGGCCGTGCGCCTTGATGTCGAGCAGGCGGCTCTCTGCCGTGGTCGCCGCACGGGCACCGATGCGCTGGTGCGCGACGCTCATCATCGTGCCGCGCACGCGCAGCAGTTGGTAAAGCCCACGGGCCCGCAGATCGTCGTCGGTGATGTCGGTGAACTCGGCCGGTAGAAAGTTCTCCAGCACCGCGAGCGGCACCCCGTCTGACGACCGCAGCCGCCGCACGTGCAGCACGTCGGAGCCGACCGGAACAGAGAGCACATCGGCGAGTTGATCGTCGGCGGGAATGACCTCGCGACCGAGAAGCTCGGTACTCGGATGCTTCTCCCCGCGCTCCAGGTCGTCGTAGAGGCTGGTCAGCTCCACCTTGCGCGTGAGCGGGCGCTGCACCACCTGAGTTCCGATGCCCCGGCGGCGCACGAGCAGTCCCTTGCCGACCAGCTCCTGGATCGCGCGCCGCACCGTGGGCCGGGAGAGCCCGAGGCGTTCGCCGAGTGCGATCTCGTTCTCGAGCCGAGCACCCGGTGGCAGCGTTCCGTCGCCGATCGCCTGCTCGATCTTCGTGGCGATCTGGAAGTACATCGGGATCGGACTCGACCGGTCGATGTCCATGAACAGCTCCGGCGGCAGTGTCGTCTGTTCGGGAATGCTCTCCGGCATGTGCGCTCCAGGTGGCAGGGTGGTCGGTAGCGGTGCCGACGTGGCCGCCGGCGGCGAATGCTGCTGACGACGTGGCCGGCGACGGTGAAGCCCGTGGTCCGGGCCTTGTCGCGCGGCCCGACGGCGCGGCTGACAAAGCGCGAACTTTGTCATAAGTTTACGTCAATCATAGGTGCGGTCAACGGAAGGACGCCGGTGAGTACGGAAGAGACGCCTCTGGGTTCGATGGGCGACGGTGAGCCGGTGGGCGCCGAGGCGGCCGGCCGAGCCCGCGCCACGCGTCGCTGGCGCCGCAGCACGCCGGAAGGCGAAGGAGTGGATGCCGCGGGCATCCACTCCTTGATCGGCGCGCTGGAAGCGGATCCCGCGCAGGATCCGCACGCGCTCATCGTGGTGCGCCATGGGGCCGTGGTGGCGTCGGTGCAGTGGGAGCCGTACGCGACGCAGCGGCCGCAGCTCGTGTACTCGCTGAGCAAGAGCTTCACGAGCACCGCGGCCGCTTTCGCGGCGGCGGAGGGCCTGCTCGACCTCGACACTCCTGCAGCCGACTACTTCCCCGAGTACGCGGACAGCGTGGCCGACAAGAGCCGCGGCATCCTGGTGCGCCACCTCGCGTCGATGGCGACCGGTCACGTGAACGACATGATCGTCTCGTTCCAGGCCGACCCGCAGCATCCGATCAAGGCGTTCCTCGCCTCGCCGCCGGAGCGCGAGCCAGGCAGCCTGTTCACGTACAACCAGTTGGCGACGTACACGCTGGCCTCCATCATCCAGCGCGGTTCCGGTCAGCGGCTCAGCGAGTACCTGCGGCCGCGGCTGTTCGAGCCGCTCGGCATCGCGCCGGTCGGCTGGCAGCAAGAGCCCGTGGATGTCGAACTCGGCTTCTCGGGCCTCTTCGCCACCCCCGAGGCGGTCGCCAAGCTCGGCCAGCTCTACCTCGATGGCGGCGTGTGGAACGGGCGGCGGCTGCTCGCTGAGGAGTGGGTGCGCGAGGCGACGCGCGAGCACATCGCGACGGTGCGGCCCGACGACCTGGTGCCGCCCAACCCGGACTGGGCGCAGGGCTACGGATTCCAGTTCTGGATGTCACGTCACGGCTTCCGCGGAGACGGCGCGTTCGGCCAGTTCTGTCTGGTGCTGCCCGAGCACGACGCGGTCGTCGCGATCACGTCGCAGACCGACGACCTGCAGGGCACGCTCGACCACGTGTGGACGCACCTGCTGCCGGCGTTCGGGCCCGCTCGGGCGGCAGCGGGAACCACGGCGGAGTCCGCTTCGGCGGCCGCGGCGGATGGCGCAGATGCTGGGGGCGGAGCGGATGCCTCGGGCTCAGCAGACGCCGCGGGTGCGGATGTCTCAGGTGAAGCGAATGCCGCGGGTGCGGACGCCGCGAGCGGAACGGGCCCCATGGGCGCCGAGCTCGCAGTCGAGCGACGCGTGCTCACGTTCCCGACCGACCTCGGCCCGCTGTCGGCGCTCGCCGACTCGGCGGCCGGCGCGTACCCGCGCGCCGACGACGCCCGATCGCAGACGGAGTACCGCCTGCTGGAGAGCGTGACTCTGAGCCGCGACGGCGACGGGTGGACGCTCACCCTCGCCGAGGTGAACGCCGAACGGTCCGCCGAGAGCGCGGACGCGTGGGTCGCGGCCGTCGGTGGCACGCCGCCGACCGGCACCGTGACCGGGCATGTCGGCGACGGCGCATGGGCGGTGACCGAAGGTGAGGACTCGGGAACGCTCGGCGTACCGACCGGGGTGCGGGCGGGCATCCGGGATGACGGTGTGCTGCACGTCGAAGTCGCCTTCATCGACACGCCTCACCGGCTGACGCTGCTGTTCGACACGGCGGCGCGCACCGTGACGCCGCGCTGGATCACGCAGGCTCTCGGCTTCGAGGGCGCGTTCCAGCTGCGGGCGGTGAGGCCGGGGGAGCGGTTCCAGGTGGTGCGCTGAGCGTCGCCGGCTCCGCGACTGCGCTCGGCGATGGCGCCGGCACCCTCACGTGAGGCGAGTGCACCCAAACAACTGTCTACCCGAAGCCGTAGTGGCATTTCCGTGCACTCACCGCGTTGCCCGCGCGGGTCCCCCGCACTTGCCACCGGAGGGGGCGACCGCTCACCCCTCCGTGGGCACGTGCTCCAGGTCGGGCGCCCGCAGGCCGCCGTCGGAAGAGCGACGACGCAGCGCCATCGCGATCAGCGGGAACACGAGCACCGAGAGCATGCCGGCTCCGATGAGCGCCGTCGCCGTGCCCTGGCTGAGCTCGTGTCGTTCCAGGCCGATGTTCGTCACCGCGACGATGATCGGCAGTCCGGTCGCGGTGAGCAGCACCAGGGCGCTGCGGTCTCGCCCGGTCGCCCCGAGCGGCGCCGCGAACAGGCCGGGAAGCCCGCGAACCAGGAGCAGCAGCACCAGGAAGATCGGCAGGAGGATCAGCGCACGCGGATCCGAGAGCAGCCCGCGCAGGTCGAAGCCGACGCCCGTGGCGACGAAGAACACGGGCACGATGACGCCGAACGCCACCGCTTCGAGCTTGCCTTCGATCTGTTCGGCGACGTCATGACGCGCACCGGAGAGCATGACACGGCACAGGATGCCCGCGGTGAACGCCCCGAGCAGCATGTCCAGCCCGAGCAGGATGCTCAGTGCCACGAGCGCGGCGATGATCGCGACGACGAAGCGCACAACGAACTGCCCGCTGGTGTGCAGCGTCGCCTCGACGAGCCGATGGAACCGCTCGTGCGCACCTCTCGACGCCAGCCACACGCCCAGGCCGGCGACGAGCGCGAATCCGATCAGGAGCAGCGTCGCCGTGAACGGGCTCCGCCCGGAGAGGAAGAGAGAGATCGCGATGAGCGGCCCGAACTCGCCGACGGTGCCGATCGCCATGATGGCGAGACCGAACGGTGTCTTCAGCTCTCCTGCATCCCGCAGCAGCGGCAGGAGGGTGCCCAGCGTGGTCGAGCAGAGGGCGATGCCGATGTAGACGCCGGCGATGACGGTCGAGCCGAGGAGTATTCCGATGACGACGGCGCAGACCAGGGAGATGCCCCAGCCGATCGCAGCACGGGTGAGCGGCCGGCCCTTCACCTCGGCGAAGTCGATCTCGTTGCCCGCCATGAAGAAGAGGAACGCGAGGCCGAAGTTCGAGACGGTGGTGAGGGCATCCGATGCCGGGATCCAGCCGAGCACGCTGGGGCCGGCGACGATGCCGAGCACGATCTCGAAGACGACCAGCGGGATGGCGACGAACCGCCCGACCAGCGTCGCCAGGATGGGCGCGACCACGGCGAGGGTCGGAATGAGGACTATCGGCAGGATGGCGTGGCCCATGCGAGCGATGCTAGAGCCGGCCATGCTCCCGCAGCGGGCGCAGCGCCGCGAAGGCCCCGAGGCGGATCGGCGTCGGACGCGGCTCCGGGCAGGGCTCCGGGCAGGGCCAGGCTCGGCACTGGACGCGGCTCTGGGCGGGCCGGGCACTGGACCGGCGGGCTCTAGGCAGGCGGGCTCTGGGCGGGCGGGCCCGGCGCCTGGCTTGGCACCGCGCGGGCTTCTCAGCGGCGCAGGAACTCCCGGATGCGCGCGGCCAGCACCCCCGGGTCGGCGTCGTGGCCCTGCCCGTCGAGCAGGTCGAACTCGCCGTTGCGCGCCGCATCCGCCACCTCGCGCGCACCGAACTGCATCACGTCGGGGCTCGCGCCACCCGCGAGCGCCAGAACCGGAGCGCCGATCGACGCGACGAGGTCCGCGGGAACACGGCTGTCGCCCATGGCGTCGTCGTCATATGCCAGCGTCGGAGCGAGCGCGGTCATGCCGGGCCACGCCGGAGACCGACGGATGCCTTCCAGCGCTTCTGCAGGCATCCCCGCCCGGGAGAGGAACAGGCTCACCGCCTGGTCACGGTCGCCCGCCGCCAGAGCGTCTCCGAGCGACTGAGTGTAGGCGCGCGCTCCTGCGGCGAGCGGCTCGGGCATGTAGGGCGGCTCGTAGACGACCACGGCGCTCACCCGATCGCCGATCCGTGCCGCGGCGTGCAGTGCGAGCGCGGCGCCGGACGAGATCCCGATCAGTGCGGGGGCCGAACACCCCGATCCGGTCGCGTCGACGAGCGTCTCGACCAGTTGATCCAGGTCGTCGAGCTCGCGCTCGACACTTCTGGCGCTGCGCGGTTCGGCGTCGGTATCGGCGCTGCCGCGCTCGACCTCTGTCGCGCCCGCGGTGTTTCCCGTGGAATCGGTGCTCTCACCGCGGCCGCGCCGATCGTAGAGCAGCACGGTGAAGTCGTCGTCGAGCTGGGCGCACAGAGGATGTGCCGGCCCCGACGCACGAAAGCACATCGCGCCGTCCACGATGACCACTCCCGGACCGTCGCCGTGCAGTTCGTAGGCGATTCTCGTGCCGTCCGCTGAGGTCATCGCCGTGATGTTGCCGGTCATGCTCTGTCCCTTCCGATGACGCGAAACTATGTCTGGGCCTCTCCAGCGTCAAGCGCTCCGCGGCCTACGTCGACCCCTCTCGGCACGCTCGCCAGCCTCATCCTGTGCGGGTGACGGCACGCCGCCGGCAAGCTCCTACGCTGAGGGCATCGCACCATGTAGCCGTCGGGTCACGCAACGACTCGAGCTTGTCGCGCCGTGGTCGGGGGGAGCATCGTGGCCGAGGAATTCAAGGGTGTCGTCAATCTGGACGTGCGGGACTCGATCCCCGACTGGACGCCCTACGAGCTGAAGCGGGCGCCGGAGGGCGCGCCGAACATCCTGGTGATCCTGTACGACGACACCGGGCTCGCCGCATGGTCTCCGTACGGAGGTCGCATCAGCATGCCGACGCTCGACCGACTGGCGAGGAACGGCCTCACCTACACGCAGTGGCATACCACGTCGCTGTGCTCGCCGACCCGGTCGATCTTCCTGACCGGCCGCAATCACCACGTCAATCGGTTCGCATCGATCGCGGAAGCGACCTCGGGGTTCCCCGGCGCCGCCGGGCGTCTGCCCGCCGAATGCGCCACCGTCGCCCAGGTGCTGCAGGACAACGGATACTCCACCTTCTGGGTGGGCAAGAACCACAACGTGCCGGAGGGGGATGTCGCAGGCGGCGGCAGCCGCTCCGAGTGGCCGCTGCAGAAGGGATTCGACCGCTTCTACGGCTTCCTCGGCGGCGAGACCAACCAGTGGTACCCCGATCTGGTCGAGGACAACAAGTTCATCGATCAGCCGGCGCTTCCCGAAGAGGGTTATCACCTGTCGAAAGACCTCGCCGACCAGGCGATCCGCATGCTGCGCGATCAGAACTCGTCGAACGCGTCGAAGCCCTGGTACATGTGGTACTGCCCGGGCGCCAACCACGCCCCGCACCACGCTCCTCAGGAGTACATCGACAAGTACAAGGGCAAGTTCGACGACGGGTACGAGGCCTACCGCGACTGGGTGCTGGAGCGGATGGCCGCGCGCGGCATCCTGCCCGAGGACACCGACCTGACACCCATCAACCCGCTGCCGGACGAGGTCGCGAACGCCGCCGATCACGTGCGGCCGTGGGACGAACTGAACGACGACGAGAAGCGTCTGTTCAGCCGTATGGCCGAGGTGTTCGCCGGCTTCAGTGAGTACACGGATGCCCAGGTCGGCCGCGTCGTCGACTACCTGGAGCAGACTGGTCAGCTCGAGAACACGGTCATCTTCTACTGCGCAGACAACGGGGCATCCGGTGAGGGCACGCCGAACGGCTCGGTCAATGAGAACAAGTTCTTCAACGGCTACCCCGACGATCTCGAAGAGAACATGCAGTACCTCGATCAACTGGGCAGCCCCGAGACCTACAATCACCACCCCACGGGCTGGGCGGTCGCGTTCTCGACGCCGTTCCAGATGTTCAAGCGCTACTCCGAGTACGCCGGCGGCACCTGCGACCCGATGATCATCCACTGGCCGGACGGCATCAAGGCACGCGGAGAACTCCGCAGCCAGTATCACCACGCGACCGACATCGTGCCCACCATTCTCGACGTGGCCGGCGTCGAGATGCCTGAGACCTACCGGGGCGTGAAGCAGTACCCGCTGAACGGCGTCTCGATGCGGTACAGCTTCGACGACGGGGAAGCGCCGACCACGAAGCACCGGCAGTACTACACGATGCTCGGCACTCGTGCGCTGTGGCAAGACGGCTGGAAGGTGGCGGCCGTGCACGCTCCGCTCACCGGAAAGGGCCACTTCGACGAGGACCGCTGGGAGCTCTACCACGTCGACGAGGACCGTTCAGAAGCCCACGACCTGGCCGAACGATACCCGGAGAAGGTGAAGGAACTGGTGGATGCCTGGTTCGAGGAGGCGAAGGCGAACTTCGTCCTGCCGCTCGACGATCGAACCGCGCTGGAGTACCTCACCAACGATCGGCCGCAATTCGAGCCACGGCGGACCCGCTACATCTACTTCCCGGATACGGCCCCCGTGCCCGAGGGCGTCGCGGTGAACGTGCGCGGCCGCTCGTACAAGATCCTCGCCGATGTCGAGGTGACGCCGGAGTCGGAGGGCGTGATCTTCGCACACGGCTCCCGATTCGGCGGTCACGCTCTGTTCATCAAAGACCACAAGCTGCACTACGTGTACAACTTCCTCGGCATCAAGCCGGAGCAGATGTTCGTCTCGCCCGAGCTCGAGCCCGGGCAGCTCACGCTCGGTGTGGAGTTCGTCCGTGAGAAGGCGGGGGAGCACCGCGAGTCTCTCGGCACCGCCAGGCTCTACGTCGGCGACACCGTCGTCGACGAGGGACCGATGCGCGCCCAGGTCGGCAAGTTCACGCTCTCCGGTGACGGGCTGTGCGTCGGTTACGACAGTTCCGATCCGGTGAGCAGGGCCTACCCCGCCGGCTTCCCGTTCCGGGGCGGGCGCATCCTCGGCGTCGGTATCGATGTGAGCGAGGAGCAGTACCTCGACCTCGAGCAGGAGGCAGCGGCGGCGTTCGCGCGGGACTGAGGGAGGCGCCGCAGGTTCGCGTGCGCGCGTGCGCGCGTGCGTGCTTGCGTGCTTGCGTGCGCTCGAGGCGTGCCGGCTGCTACGCGCGGTGGAGCGCGTTCAGCCGCGTGCCCGCCGATGCTGCAGCACGGCGAGCGTGTTGTCGACGAGGATGCCCGCCTCGGCCGAAGCGTCCGCGCTCGGCACGCCGAAAGTCGCGCTCACGTACACCGGCGCGATGACGAGGTCGATCAGATCGTAGGGGGTCAGTTCCTTCGTGCCGCTCGCGTCGAGCATCGCCTGGAACGCGGCGAGGCGAGGCCGCACGACGGTCTCGATCTCGACGGCGCTGCCGCCGGGCGCCCGCGCGGCCGCGATGATCGCGCGGAAGAAGCCCAGTCCGCCCGGGCGGCGAACGGCAGTGATGAGATTCGTCGCGTACGCGGTGAGATCGACGCGCAGGTCGCCCGTGACCGGCACGGGTGACGAATCATTGACGTCGTCGACGACGACGTCGAGCAGGAGACCCTCCGGCGTGCGCCACCGCCGGTAGATCGTCGCGGCGTGAACACCGGAACGGGCCGCGACCTCCGGGATGCTCGGGGTCGCCCCGCCGCTCTCGGCGAGCAGTTCGCGCACGGCGGCATGCACGGCGGCGCGAGTGCGTGCGGTACGACCACCCGGCCGCGACGTTCCGACGGACTGCAGCCCGCGCTCGATGCTCGGTGTCTCCATGTTCCCAGCTTAACGCGAGACGAATTGCGTCAGTGAGGCATCCGTTCTATTCTTCTAACGCGAAGATATTCGCGTTGGTGAGACCGAGCCGAAGTGTGGAGCCTCGTGCCGAGACGAAGGGAGAAGCGATGTCATCAGTTCTGATCGTGGGAGCCGGGATCGCCGGTGATGCGCTCGCCGTCATGCTCGACCGTGCGGGGTGGCAGGTCACCGTCGTGGAGCTCGCGTCAGGATTGCGTTCCGGAGGCCAGACGGTCGACCTGCGCGGCGACAGCCGTGAGGTGCTGGAGGGCATGGGCCTCTTGGAAGCGTGCCTGACGCACCTCGTCGATCAGCGTGGACTGAAGTGGATCCGCGAGGATGGACGATCCCGCGCCGAGATGCCTGTCACCGCGTTCGGCGGCAACGGCTTCGTCTCCACCGAGGAGCTGCTGCGCACCGACCTCGCGCGCGTCATCCACGCGGCGACCGGGCCCCGCACCGTGCACCGCTGGGGCGATACCGTGACGGCGATCCGCCAAGACTCCGATGGCGTGTTCGTCACATTCCGCCACCACGAGCCCGAGCGTTTCGATCTCGTCGTCGGCGCGGACGGAGCGCACTCGCGGGTGCGTTCGCTGGTCTTCGGCCCCGAAGAGAACTACCGACGCCCGCTCGGCCTGGCGCACGCCTGGTTCACGCTGCGCGCGGATGCCGGCACTCCCGACCTCGACGGATGGTCCGTCATCTGCAATCTTCCCGGCTCCCGCCTGCTCGCCGCTCGCCCCGGCCACGACGGTGAGCAGGAGGTCGGCCTCACGTTCCCCACCTACGAGCTGCCGGCCCGCGGGGACCGGGAGGCACGGTTCGGGCTGCTCGAGCGCGAGTTCGCGGGTGCAGGCTGGCGTGCGGGCGAGTTCCTCCGCGCTGCCCGCGAAGCCGACGACTTCGCGCTCGACACGTACGACCAGATCGTGATGCCGACCTGGCACGACGGCCGGGTCGTGCTGCTCGGCGACAGTGCGTGGTGCGCGAGTCCGCTGAGTGGCCTCGGCACGGCGCTCGCGCTGCAGGGCGCTCAGGCGCTCGCGGAGAGTCTTGCCGGCGGTGAGTCGAGCGCGAGACCGAAGGGGCGGGCCGCGAACGAAGGCGACCGCGGCATCCACGAGGTGCCTCTCGACGCGGTGTCTCTCGGGACGTCGGCTCCGGAGACGTCGGCTCTGCAAACGTCGGCTCTCGACGCGGTGTCTCTCGAGACGGCGCTGAACGAATTCGAGCGGCGGATGCGTCCCCGCGCCGACGCAGCGCGCCGCATGTTCCCGGGGCGCGTACGCAGCTACGCGCCGCGCACGGCGTGGGGCATTCGCATCATGACCGGCGTGATGCGTCTCGTGCAGACGCGTCCGATCGCCGCGCTGTTGGAGCGCGGCGCCGCGAGCTACGGGACGGCGCCCACCACGGCAGAGCGTGAGCCGCTGGGTTCGTGACGGCGCAGGTCTCGTGAGCTGCTCGGTTTGTCAGCCGCTCGGTTCGTGAGCCGCTGGGTTCGTGAGCCGTTGGGTCCGTGACGGTACGGGACGAAAAGCGGGAACCCTGGCGGCGGAGTGACCCGAACACTCGGCCGCCAGGATCCCCTGACGCACCACCGGGAACGCGCCCATTGCCTCCCCTCGGGGATTCCTCCAGGAGTGCCAGGCGCCACATCCAGCGGATACAGGTCTCAACCTAGCGCAGGTCGGCGGGCAGATCCCAGGGGTTGACTTCGGTGTTACCCGGCACGTCGGATGTGACGAGCGGCACCGCTACGCCGAGGGACACTCCACCGCGTCCCACCACTACGCCGAAGGACGCTCCACGGCGTCACATCACTATCAGGGCCTGTCCGGTGTGTGAGTCGCCTTCGAGCCGACTCAGGCATCCTCGTCACGGCTCAGGCATCCTCATCACGGCTCAGCTCGACGCGCAGGCGGAGCTGGGCGGCGCGCACTTTGCGCAGACGGGACTGCAGCGTGCGCGCCAGCGCCCCCGCCTTGGCCGTGGCCCTCGATGAGCTGGCCGAGCTCATCGTGACACGTGCGACCACCCTGCGTGCGGAGCGGTCGACGTGAACCCACTCCACCTCCTCCGACTCCGTCAGAGACGGAACCAGCTGGCGGCGGAGCATCCGGAACTCGGGACGGGTGAAGTCCGGAGCATGGAACTCGATCTCCCCTGCGTAGTCGGGCATGAGCGCCATGTTCGTGCCGTCGGTTCAGCGCGGCTTTTGGCGCGCCTGTGCACCGCCTCAGAGGGCGGTCGGTGTCTGTGACCGCTCTCAAGGGCGCTTCGGCCTGGGCTGCCGCCCGTGCCGCTTCGAGAGCGAAAGGCGTGAGCGCCTGCCGTTGCGCTTGCGCCTTCCTCGGCGTCGAAGCGCGATGCGCCCCGGCGGCAGCACGGCGATTTCAGCGGGCGTAACGTTCCGCGAACGCGCGCAGGAGCCGGCCCGGCCACGTGACATTCGGGGCCGAGCGGATGGCCTGCTCCGTGGCATCCAGCTCGTCGGGTTCGAAATAGCCCTCGAATCGGTAGGCGCGCACGCGCTCGACGACGTCGTCGGCGGTCAGCTCGGGATGGAACTGCGTCGCGTACAGGTTGCGGCGCACCCGGAATGCCTGCACCGGGCAGTCCGTGCCCGTGGCCAGCAGCACGGCGTCGTCCGGCAACCGGGTCACGGCCTCCTTGTGGCCGACCCAGGCGCGGAATGACGACGGGATGCCCGCGAACAGCGGGTCCTGCTGCCCTGCGTCGGTCAGCGTCACCTCGATCGCCCCGACCCGTTCGCCGTACGTGCCGTCGATGAGTCCGCCCTCGTGCACGCCCAGAGTGCCGACCCCGTAGCAGGCGCCGAAGAAGGGGAAGTCGCGCGCCATGACCTTGTCGAGCAGGGCCGACATCTCCGATTCGACGCGGAGCTGCACCTCGGATTTGGTCGATGCATCGTCGCTCGCGTTGAACGGGCTGCCGCCGACGAGCATGCCGGAGTAGTGGTCGAGATCGATCGCTGGCATGCGTTCCTGCTCGAGGCGCAGCCGCACCAGCTCGTGCTTCTGCAGTCCGGCGAACGCGCGGAACGACTCGTACTCGGCGTCGGCGACGTGGTCGTCGAACCGGGTGGCGATGAGCAGGAACGGGCGCACGTGCTCCAGGTTCGCACGAACCGCCGTTTCCGTGAGCACCGGGCCGGCCGGTCAGCGTGACTAATTCAGGCGGAGGGCGATCAGGCGTCGTATATATCGGTCTGGCCCGATATGGCCTGAGTTAGTGACGGGAAGGTCGCCGCCGGTAGCCCCGGGGCAGCGGGCGGGACGGGCAGCCGGCGGGACGGGACACGCGGCCGGGAGGCCGCCGTCGAAGCCGCGAAGCGGCCGCCCTCAGGCGTAGGCCTCGCGCAGCAGCTGCGTCAGCACGTGCGTGCCGAGTGCGTGCATGCGCGGATCATCGTCGGATGCCGTCGCCAGCGCCGTGCCCATGTTCAGTGCCCAGCCGCGCGCCCGGACCCAGGTGGCGGCATCCGCCGCGCCCGCCTCGGGGTCGGATCCGTCGGCGACCATGGCGCGGAACACCGCGCGTGCCTCCGGTCCGAACGTCAGCCAGGCGGTCGCGAGGTCTGTCGCGGGGTCGCCGGCGGTGAGGTCGCCGAAGTCGAGCACCGCGGCCAGGCCGCCGCGGGCATCGATCAGCAGATTGGCGGGATGCAGGTCGCCGTGCAGCCAGATCGGCGCGCCGGCCCAGCGCGGCGCGTCGAGCGCTTCGTCCCAGAGGCGGCCGAGGGCGGTGATGTCCCACAGCCGGCCGAGCTCGCGGAACCGCTCGCGCACGGCGCGGTCACGGGAGGCCAACGGAACACCGCGCACGGGGTTGAGCGGCACGTCGGGGTGCAGGGCGCCCGTCGGCGTGCGCGGAGCCGGCACGTGCAGCGCGGCGACGAAGCGGGCGAGGGGGACGGCGAGGGACGTACGTTCGGATGCCGTGGCATCCGCGCTGTCCATCCCCTCCAACCAGCGCACCACACTCCACGACCAGCGGAAGCGCCCACTCGGAACGCCGGCGCGCACCGGGGCCGGCACCGCTGCGGGCAGCTCCGGCGCGAGGAACGGCAGCCAGCGCTGCTCGTGCTCCACGAGGCGGGCGGCGACGTCGCGGCGGGGGCGCCGAACGGCGAGGTCGTCGCCCAGCCGGAAGATGCGGTTGTCCCAACCATTGGCGACCAGCCGCACCCGATCCCGGCCCTCGAGCAGGTCGGGGTGCTGGTCGCTCAACAGTGCGCGAACGAGCGCCTCATCGGCGTGGATGTCCGCGGCTGGCGTCTGCATGGCGCTCAACAGGCTAGCCTCACCGGTGAGGCTGCCGTGTGCCACGCGTTCCCGGTGCGTCGACGAAGACGAGCTGAAAGGGACGCAGCGCCCTCGACGGCCCGCGCTCCGCCGAACGACGGAGCGGCCCGAGCAGAGCACAGAAAGAGGCAACCATGACGGCAGACGGCGCCGGCAACACGGACTACGACCCGAGCGGGTTCCGGCGTGTGTTCGAGAACCACTTCACCTGGGCGGCCGCGTTCGAACGCAACACGCATCGCTTCGCTCAGCGCCCCGCCCTGACCGACCCATCATCCGGACGCACGTGGAACTACGCGCAGCTCGGCGAGGTGACGGGCCGGCTCGTCGAGGGCCTGCGCTCGCGAGGCGTCGGCGCGGGCGACGTGATCTCGTACCAACTGATGAACGTTCCGGAGTTCGCGTTTCTCTACATCGCCGCGCAGGGACTTCGCGCCGTGAGCTCGCCGATGAACTTCCGGCTCGCGCCGGGGGAGACCTCGTTCATCCTCGACAGCCAGACCCCGACAGTCTTCGTCTACGACGTCGACGACAGCGACAACGTGCGGCAGGCGCTCGAGCTCGCGACGCACGCGCCGCGCATCCTCGCGGGCGTCGGCGACGGCGAGCTGCTGCCCGGCGCCGTGCGGTTCGAGGAGCTGCTGGCGGATGCCGCACCGACCTTCCACGCGCCGGCCGACGCGAGCACGTGGGACGAGACATCCCGTCTCTACACCTCGGGCACGACGGGCATGCCGAAGGCCGTGCCGCTCACGAGCCTCAACGAGGTGCTCACGGCGCACGACGTGATTATGCACTTCCCGCTGGCGCCGACCGACAAGACGATGAACATGTCGCCCTGGTTCCACCGCGGCGGCAACTACTGCGCAGGCCCGAACACGGCGTTCTACGTGGGCGCCGAGGTTGTGACGCTACCCAAGTTCGACCCGCAGGTCGTTCTCGACAGCGTGCAGGACTACAAGCTCACGTACGTGATCGGCGCTCCGACCAATCTGGAGCGGCTCGCCGACGCGCAGGAGGAGCATCCGCGCGACCTGTCGTCGCTGCACGGCATCGTGACCATGGGCGCGCCTCTCGACCGGGCCGCCGCGCTGCGGTACCAGCGCGTGCTCACGCCGCGCATCGCCAACGGTTACGGCACCACCGAGGCGTTCTGGAACACCTACTTGCGCCCCGACGACCTTCCGGATGCCGCCGGTGCCGCCGGTCGCGCCTGTCTCGACGACGACGTCGCCGTGGTCAAGGTGTTCGGAGACCGCATCGCCTCTCCCGACGAGCACGCGAAGAAGGACGGCCAAGAGATCGGCGAGGTCATCATGCGGTCGGTGAAGAGCGGATACGCCTACCGCGGCAACGAGTCCGAGCAGGCGCAGAAATTCCGCGACGGCTGGGTGTACCCGGGTGACCTCGCCACCTGGGACGAGAACGAGATCGTCACCGTCGTGGGCCGTAAGGACGACATGATCATCTCGGGTGGCGAGAACGTGCATCCGGTGCAGGTCGAAGAGGTGCTGGCGGGGCACGAGGGAGTCGCGGACTCCATCGTGGTCGGGCTCCCCGATGGGCACTGGGGCGAGGTCGTCGTCGCGTACGTGCAGCCTCGCGAAGGCAAGTTGACGGATGCCGCCGAAGCGGCCCGAGAACTGGACGCCTACTTGCGTGCCAGCGTGGCGCTCGCCGACTACAAGCGGCCGCGCCGGTACACGTTCGTCAGCGAACTGCCGTACACCGCCACGGGGAAGAAGCAGCACTTCAAGCTGAAGGAGCAGTCACCCCAGGACGCGGCGGACGGCAAGTTCGTGGCGCCGTAGCATCCGTGCTCTGAGCGAGTGGCGGTAGTGGCAGTAGCAGGAGCTGCACCCGCCAGGGGAGTGCGCGGTTCCGCCCCGCGCCTCGATCAGTCCAGCCAGAGGTCGGCGGAGGGGACGAGCGTCTCGAGCTCGTCCCACAACTCCGCGGGGATCTCGAGCGACGCGTAGTCCAGCGTCTGCGTCACGCGCTCCGGAGCCGAGATGCCGACGACGGTGGAATCGACGAACTCCGTCCGAAGCGAGAACTGCAGCGCCGCAGCGGCGAGCGGCACGCCATGGCGGGCGCACGCATCCTGCATGGCACTCGCCGCCGCGGCGACGCGATCGTCGCGCGTGCCGTAGGCGTAGCCGGGCTGCACCGCGGGCCCCTTGGCGAGCATCCCACCGCCGAAGGGCGCGGCGTTGAGCACTCCGACGCCGTTCCTCCGGGCGCTCTCGAAGAGCGGGTCCGCCGACCTGTCGAGCAGGGTGTGCCGGTTGTGGCTCAGCAGCACGTCGAAGGCGCCGCTCGCCAGGTAGCGTCCGAGCAGCGCGACCGGACCTCCGGCCACGCCGATCTTGTCGACGACACCCTCGTCTCTCAGGCGGATGAGCGCCGCGACGGGACCGTCGTCCGCCATCGCCTGCTCGAACGGGATGCGTTCCGGGTCGTGCAGGTGCAGGAGCGGTACTCGTTCCACCCCCAGTCGGTCGAGGCTCTCGTGGAGGGATGCCGTCACTCGCGCTCCGGAGAAATCTCCGGTCACCGGATCGGGGTCCACCTTCGTCGCCAGAACCACATCGTCGGGGAGCCCTCCGTATTCGCGCAGGGCGATGCCGATGCGCCGCTCGGCCGTGCCGTTCTCGCCGTATCCGTTCGAGGTGTCGATGAAGCGGATCGGACTGTCGAGCACGGCGAGCACCGTGTCGATCGCGCGGCGCTCGTCGACGTCGTAGCCGTACAGGCGGGCCATGCTCGCCAGCGGGCTGCTGCCGAAACACACGTCGGTGACGTCGATGCCCGTGGAGCCGAGTGGGCGCGTGCGCAGTGTCATCGGCCCGCCTCCGCCTGCTCTTCGGCTGCGACGCCCGCGCCGGCGGTCGCCATCGCCGCGGACTCTGCAGCGGCGTCCGGCGCGTGCCGTGCCGCCGCGTCGCGCGCCGCATGGTACGCGGCGACGAACCGGTCGAGGACGGCGTCGGTGTCGTCGTCCCCGCGCGCGAGGTCTGGATGCTCCGAACGCCAGGCGACCATCCGCTTGACCGAACGTTCGAAGGTCAGCCGCGGCGCGAATCCCGGGACGAAGCGCCGCAGCTTCGTCATGTCGAAGACCGCCGAGTGCCCCAGATCGCCCACCATCTCACCCGACCAGAACCATTCGGGTGCGATCACCGGGTAGAACTCGCTGGGAACGTGGATGAGCCGCGGTTGTCGGCCCAGTGCCCGGGCGACGATCGTGTAGATCTGGTCCCACGTGTACACCTCGTCACCCGTGATGTTGAAGACCTCGCCGATCGCACGGGAGTTGCCCAACAGGCCGACGAGGCCCTGCGCGAAGTCCTCGGCATGAGTGAGAGTCCACAGGGAGGTGCCGTCACCGTGCACCGGCACTTCGGCGCCGCGTGCCAGCCGGTCGACGACGCTCCACCCGCCGGGCAGCGGCGGGTTCTGGTCGTCGTAGGTGTGGGACGGCCTGATCACGGTGATGGGGAAGCCGGATGTCCGGTGCGCGTCGAACAGCGCCTGTTCCGCTCTCCATTTCGCGGTCGCGTACGGCAGCGGCGGATTCGGCGACGTCGGCGTCGACTCCGTGATGGGTGTCTGCCGCACGGGCTTCGCATAGATCGACCCGGAGCTGATGTGCACGTATTGGCCAGCTCGCCCGGTGAACAGGTCGACCATGCGCCGCACATCGTCTTCGTCGTACGAGAGGAAGTTGACGACCGCGTCGAAGCGACGGTCGGCGATGGCCGAGGCGACGGCATCCTCGTCGGTGATGTCGGCGGTGAGCTGCTCCACGGATGGCGGGAGGCCGCGACCGACCCGGTTGATCCCCCGATTCACCACGGAGACTCTCATGCCGGTGTCAGCAGCCAGACGAACGCAGGATGCGCTGATGGTGCCGGTACCGCCGATGAAGAGAACGTTCAGCGGGGCGTTGTCGTGTTGGAGCACGGTGGTTCCTCTCTGCTGGTCGTGTGCACGTGACCGGCGCTCAGCGGCCGGCCCACCAGTCCTCGAATCCGTTCTCCGCGAGGCAGATGAGCACGTCCTCCCGGCGGATTCCGAGCGGCTCGAGTTTGTCGGTGACCGTCTCGAAGAACCGTCGTTTCGTCGCCACCGGGTACATGTGCACGGCGGTGACGTGGATGAGCATCAGGTCGCGTCGCTCGACATCGTTGTAGGTCTCGTCGAACTTGAGCTCGCCGGGGCCGTGCGGGCGAAAGACCTGGAAGCGGTCGTTCGACGGGATGCCGAGCGCCTCGGTCTGGGCGTCATGGATGGCGTGGCCGATGGCGTCGTGCGACGCCTCGAAAAGCTCGCGAGACAGGTCTACCTGGATGAGTGGCACGGAAACTCCTTGTTCGTCACTTGATTGCGCCTGCCGACAGACCGCGCTCGAAGAGACCTTGCAAGCACAGGTAGGCGACGACCTCGGGTATGGCGGTGAGCACCGCCGAGGCGAGGATCTTGGTCTGGTCGTTGCTGAACTCCCCGACGAAGAACTGCGGAACCAGCGTGATGGTCTGCATGTCTTGCGACTGCAGGAAGACGAGCGGCATCAGATAGTCGTTCCATGCGCCGATCAGCGTGAAGATCAGCACCGCTGCCGCGATCGGGCGAGTCAGCGGCAGGACGAGGTAGAGGAAGCCCCGCATCGAATTCGCGCCGTCCACCCTGGCCGCCTCGAACATCTCGTCGGGAAGACCGTGGATGAAGTTGCGGGTCAGAAGCACGGCGAACGGCACCTGAAGCGCGGCGAGCGGAAGGATGACCGACCAGTACGTGTCGTAGAGGCCCAGCTGCTGCGTCGTCGAGAAGAGCGGGGTGAGCAGCACCACCTCCGGCAGGGTCAGGCACACCAGCAGCATCCAGAAGTAGACCTCTCGCGCGCGGATGTGCAGCTTCGCGAAGCCGTACGACGCCAGCATCGTCACGACGTAGACGATCGCGATCACGCCGGCGGCGATGATGGCGCTGTTCAGGAAGAACCTGAAGAACCCGGGAACGCCGAGCACCGCCCGGTAATTGCCCCACCCGGCACCGGCGAAGGAGCCCTGCACCATGACGATGAGCGGGAACAGGAACGGCAGTACGAACAGCGTCGCGAGCACCTGAAGGAGCACCTTGCCCCAGCGCGTGCGCACCTCGAACATCAGCGGGCTCCCTTCTTCTCGCGAGTGCGTTCTCGTCCGACGACCTGAAGGATGATCGCGATCGTGAGTGCGACCAGCAGCAGGATGATCGAAAGGGCGGCTCCATAACCGACGTGCGCGAGCTGGATCGTCATCTGGTAGATGTACGTGCCGAGGAATTGGGTGGCGTTGTTGGGACCGGCGATGGTGACCAGCCAGGGCACGTCGAAGGTCTTGAGCGCCCCGATCGCACCGAGGATCGCCAGCGCCACGGTGGTGCCGCGCAGGCTCGGCCAGATGATGCTCACCAGCGTGCGGAAGTTTCCTGCCCCGTCGATGCGCGCGGCCTCGAGCATGGACTGGTCGATCTGGCTCATCGCCGCGAAGTAGAGCACGAACGTGAGCCCGGTCCACTGCCAGATCGTGATCGCCATGATGACGGGGAGCGCCGTGCTCTCCTGGCCGATCCAGGGCTGCACGAGGGCACCGAGGCCGACGTGCTCCAGAAGCCAGTTGAACTGGCCGTTGATGGAGAACATCTGCCGGAACACCGGCGCCATGATCGCCGGCGCGAGCACGACGGGCACGAACACGATGACCTTGTAGAGGATGCCGAGCTTGATTCTCGAGTGCATCATCACGGCGAAGATCACGCCGAGCGCGGTCTGGGCGACGAAGGTGACCACGAAGAACACGACAGTGTGCCACACGGCCTTCCAGAACACCGGGTCGCTCGTGAAGATGCGCACGTAGTTGTTCAGGCCGACGGACTCGGGGTTCGGACTGGCGCCGTCCCAGTTGAGGGTCGACATGTAGCCCGTGTATCCGATGCAGTAGTAGATCAGTCCCACCCCGAGCACGAGGGCCGGGAGGATCCAGGGCAGCCCCGGCGCCTGCAGCCTCTGCCGGCGGGCAGGGCTCGCGTTGCCCTGCCCGCCTCGGAGCGCCGGACGCCCGGACGTTCCGCCGGAGTGCGACATCCTTGCTCCGCGGACGCCTGTCGTCTCGGTCATGCCGCTCCTAGCCGTTGGCCGCTGCCGCCGCCTGAGCGGCCTGTTGCAGGGTCTCGGCCGCCTGCTGCGGGGTCGCGCTGCCGCTGCCCACCGACTGCGCCGCGGCGAGGAAAGCGTTCTCGATGTCGGCGTTCAGAAGAGCGAAGCGCGGCTCGTTCACCGACCCGACCTTCTTGAGCAGATCGGTCACGGGCGTCTCCTGCACGCTCGGGTCCACGAACTTGATGGTCGTGAAGTCCGGCTGAACCCCCTTGAGCGTCGGCAGGGTGTCGAGACGGTTGGCGATGACCTGCTGCCCCTGCTTCGTGGTCGCGATCCACTTGGCGAAGGTCTCGGCCGCCGCTCTGTTCTTCGACTTCGAGGCGACGGCCAGGCCGTAGTCCGCGTCTCCGAACATCTCGCTGGTGTTGCCGTTGCCCGCCACGTCGGGGAAGGCGATCGGCACGATCGGGAACGGCTTCGCGCCGGCGACGCCGGCGGCGGAGATCGCCTCGGTCATGGCCTTTTCGGTCGCGTACTGCGTATACCAGGTGCCCATCATGACCATCGCGTACTTGCCGGTGAGGAACTGGTTGTTCGCGTCGGGATACTGCTGCGCGCCCAGGGCGCCCTTCTGCATGATCCCGCTCGTGAACAGGTCCTTCCAGATGCTCAGCGTCTTGACCATCGTGGGGTCGTTCCACTTGGCCTTGCCCTTCGACGCCTTCGTCCAGTAGCCCGGCTTCACGGAGTTGGCGATCGACTGCAGGGTGTCCTGGTCGAAGCCCTCTTGAGACGCGCCTTGCACGAAGCATCCCTGCCCGTTCTGCTCGAACACCTGGCACACGTGCTTCCACTCATCGAGCGTCTTCGGCGGCTGCAGGTCGTACTTCGTGAACAGATCGTGGTTGATCCACAGCGTTCCGGCATATGTCGAGCCGACGGGGAGCGCGGTGAGCTTGCCCTTGTAGGTCATGCCGCTCACGGCGATCGGTGCGATCTTCGATTTCCAGTCGGAGCCGAGAGCGGACTTGGCGACCGGGGCCATGTCTTCGGCATAGGTGCCGAACTGCTGCACGTACGAGCCGGGTTGCAGATCGAAGACGTCGGGACCGCCGTTGGATGCCAGCGCCGGCCGCATCGTCGCCTGGTAGTCGGAGATGCCGATCAGCTTGAAGTTGACCTTGATGTCCGGATACTTCTTGTTGAACTGGGCGATGAAGTCCTTCGCCTCGTCGGTGTTCGTGGGGGTCCAGCCCCACCAATTGACGGTTCCCTTGGTGGCCGAGCCGCTGGAACCCTGGTTGTCATTGCTGCTGCACGCGGCGAGCCCGACCGCCGTCATGCCCACCATGGCCGCGACGGCGAGCGTTCGCAGCGTCTTCTTCGATCGGAATGGCAAGTGCATTGTGATCCTCTTCGATAGCGGATACGCGTCGTATCCGGGTTGTCGTGCCGGGATCAGGGATCACGGCGCGCGTCGGGAAGTCGCGACGTCCGCGTCGGGATCTCGGTGGAGAGTCCACGTGCAATGACGTCGTTGTTCCTGCTGCGGTCGCGGGGGTCACCCGCGTGTTGCCCACGACGCTAATCACCGCGAAAGTTCGTGTCAAGGTTTCTTATGAATGAGGAAAGTTTCGTTATCAATCCGCCATCTCGTTCCCGTATCGCGTCGGGGCACGCCTGGGTTGGCCGAGCCGCCAGCGCGTCCAGGGGCGCCGACAGAGCATCGACGGGCGGCGACGGGCGCCGGCAGGGCGCACCGACAGGGCTCCAGTCAGGGCTCGCAGACAAGGCTCACCGAATCGTCAGCGGTTTCACGCCCGACGATGTGGCTTGTCCGACAAGCCGCTATCAGGCGGCGATGGGGGGAGCTGTGCTCTCCCGCACGACGAGCGAGGTGGCCAGTTCGACCCGGCTGAACGCAAGTTCGGGTTCGTCGCGCAGGCGGGTCACGAGGTGAGTGGCCTGCTCCGCCATCGTCGTCAGGGGCACGTGCACCGTCGTGAGCGGCGGTCCGGCCCACTTCGCGATCGCGAGGTCGTCGTAGCCGACGACCGAGACATCCTTCGGAATCGTCTTGCCGAGGGAGCGGACGGCCTCGTAGACACCGAGCGCGTGCAGGTCCGATGTCGCGAAGATGGCGGTCGGAGGCGCCGGGAGGCCGAGCAGGTCCAAGCCGCCCTGAACGCCGTCCGCGTGATGGAATCGACCGCTGCGGATGTACTCGGGACGAATGGGCAGATGAGCGCCGTCCAGCGCCGCACGGTACCCGGACAACCTCGCGGTAGAGGCCATCATGCTGTCCGGGCCGGTGATGATGGCGATGTCGGTGTGGCTGAGCTCGATCAGATGCTGTGTGGCGAGGAAGCCGCCGTTCCAGTCGGCAGAGCCGATGGATGGCGCATCCGAGGCCGGCGAGCCGTACGGGTCGATCACCACCAGCGGGATTCGACGGGAGCGCAGGCGCTGGAGGTCTTTGGCGTCGAGCTCGGACGCGACGAGGACGACCCCGAGAGGCTGCCGGCGCAGCACATCGTCCACCCAGCCGGACGGCGGCCGGTGATCGTCATTCGCCGCCGAGACGACCATGCCCATCCGCTGTTCCCGCGACACTCGCTCGATGCTGGCGATCGCCGCGGCACCGAATGGGCTGTCGATCTCGTAGCACAGCACGTCGATCAGGGTCGAGGCCGTCTGCGACGCCGACCGCCTGTTGTAATGGCGCTCGCTGAGGAGCGCCTCCACGCGATCACGGGTGTCGGCGGAGACGCCGCTGCGCCCGTTCAGCACCTTCGACACCGTCGCGACGGACACCTGTGCGAGCTGAGCCACCTCGGCGAGGGTTGCGCGCGATGGATGTGCTGTCATCGCCTCGCCATCAGACATGCCCATCACTGTATGCCCACAGGCCGCCCACGCGAAAGTTTCCGTCATCGTTGTTCTTGTTGACGTACCCCCTGCGACCTCCTACGCTGGCCAGACCGACAGTTTTCGTGAAGTGTGAGAAACATTTATGACGGTGGGGATGCCTGTGTTCGCGACCTATCCGTCGCTCGCCGGACAGCACGCCTTCGTCAGCGGCGGCGCCTCAGGCCTCGGACGGGAGTTCGTCTCGCAGCTGGCCGCGCAGCAGGCGAGGGTGTCGTTCGTCGACATCGACGAGGCATCCGGCCGTGCTCTGGTGGCGGAGATCGCCCGCCGCGGGGACCCGGAGCCGGCGTTCTCGGTTGTCGACGTGCGCGACATCCCGGCCCTCACGGAGGCGATCGAACGCCGGTCGGAGCGCTTCGGTCCCGTGACGGTGCTCGTGAACAATGCGGCGAACGATGCCCGGCACGCTGTCGTCGACGTCGACGTCGACCTGTGGGACGAGCGCATGGCGGTGAACATGCGCCATCACTTCTTCGCCGCGCAGGCCGTCGTTCCCGGCATGCGGGAGGCGGGACACGGCTCGATCATCAATCTCGGCTCGATCAGCGCGCACATCGACCTCACGGATCTGCCCGTCTACATCGCAGCGAAAGCGGGTATCGAGGGCCTCACCCGCACGCTCGCACGAGAGCTGGGCGGCGACGGCATCCGGGTCAACTGTGTGATTCCGGGCTGGGTCATGACGCCGCGACAGCTGACGAAGTGGGTCGGCGAGGCCGAGAAGGAGCATATCTTCCGCATGCAGGCGTTGCCGGAATTGCTCTATCCACCCGACGTAGCGCGTATGGTGCTCTGGTTGGCGGCCGAGGACTCCAGACTCTGCACCGGTCAGACCTGGGTCGTCGACGGCGGCTGGGAGTGACTCTCGGGGCGTACCGCCGGCACGGCGCCATCGATACAGGCACCATCGATACAGGCGCCATCGACACAGGCACCATCGACACAGTCAGCATCGACACAGGCACCATCGACACAGTCAGCATCGACACAGACGAAGGAGTCGACCATGAAGGCGGAACAGCTCACCCCGAGCATCACAGAACACGGGGAAGGGCCGGTGTGGGATTCGCGCGGCGGCCGGCTGCTTCTCGTCGACATGATGGCGGGCGACGTGCTCGACCTGGGCGACCCCGACGCGCCGACGGGGGGAGCGGTCCGAGGCCGCCACGCAGTCGGTTCGTCCGTGGCGGCGGCACTGCGCCCGCGGCAGGCGGGTGGCTTCGTCGTTGCCACCGAGCGCGGGTTCTCTCTGTTCGACGACCACTTCGAACGTGAGCGCTCGGTGCCGGACGTGCTGGGCGACGACGGCACTCGCATGAACGACGGCGGATGCGATCCGCAGGGCAGTTTCTACTGCGGCACGATGGCTTACGACGAGACGCCGGGCGCCGGCGCTCTCTACCGCCTGGATCCGGACGGCCGCACGCAGCGCGTGTTCGGCGGTGTCGGCATCTCGAACGGACTGCAGTGGAGCGCCGACGGAACGAGCGTGTACTACGTCGACACGCTGACGAACCGGATCGACCTCTTCGACTTCGACGGTGCGGATGCGGTCTTCAGCGACCGGCGTGGGTTCGTGTCCATCGATCCCGCGGACGGACACCCGGACGGGCTGGCCGTCGACGCGGAAGGCGGTGTCTGGGTCGCGCTGTGGCAGGGCGGCCAGGTGCGCAGATACGACGGGACCGGCACGCTCACCGAGGTCGTCGAGGTGCCGGGAGTGACGAACACGTCGGCGGCGACCTTCGGCGGCCGCGACCTCGGAACCCTCTACATCACGACTTCGCGACAGGGAATCGCCGATGACGCCGAGCCCGCCGCCGGCGCGGTGTTCGCGGTGAATCCGGGCGTCGCGGGGCGGGCGTTGCCGGTGTTCGGGGGATGACGAGCTCGCGCCGCGATCAGGCTCGGCCGATCATGCAATGGCTCAGAGTTCCGCCGCACTGGGCGCCGACGTCCTGATCAGCGTCCGATTCGGATCACCGGGTTCGTCAGGTCGCCGACGCCGTCGATCGCGATCGTGACCTCGTCGCCCGGAGTCAGGGTGAAGTCCGCTCCGGGCACGATTCCCGTGCCCGTCAGCAGGAATGTCCCGTCGGGGAAGTCGACTGCGCGGAACAGCCATTCGCCGAGGTCGGGCAGCGAGCGGGCCATGGCATCCGTCGAGGTCTCGCCTGAGAACACGGTTTCGCCGTCGCGCACGATGGTCAGCGAGATGCCGAACGGCGGCGCCGCGAGCCACGCCGGCACGATCTCGGGGCCGAGTGCGCACGAGGCCGTGTAGACCTTGGCCTGGGGAAGGTAGAGGAGGTTCTCGCCCTCGATCGACCGACTGCTGGCGTCGTTGCCCGGCACGAATCCGAAGATCTCGCCGTTCGCGTCGAACACCACGCCGAGCTCGGGCTCCGGCACATCCCACGTGGAGTCGGCTCGCACCGCGACCGCGTCGCCTGCCGCGACCGTGCGGCGCCCGGTGGCCTTGAAGAACAGCTCCGGTCGCTCCGCGACGTACACCCGGTCGTACGGCGACCCGTCGGTCGCCTCCTCGATGCGCCCGTCGCGACTGCGCAGGTAGGTGACGCCGGCGGCCCACACCTCCTGCTCGGGGTCGATCGGCGCGAGAACCGTGTCGACTCGGATGCCCGTGCCCGCCGCGTCCACGCGCGCGCGCTCGATCGCGCCCCGCGCCTCGTCCCGCGGCAGCCGCAGCAACGCGGACAGGGTCATTCCCAGCGGCGCATACACGTCGTCGGAGCGGACGGCCCACAGCACGTCGTCGCCGGAGCGTACGCGCGCGAGCGCGACCGGCGCGGGGTTCGTTGTCTGGTTCACTTCGTGGTCCTCTCAGTCATCCGTCTCCGCGAGCAGTCTGTGCTGCTCGCTGGGCGGGCGCGGTGGTCTGTTCTGCTGCGCTCGCTCAGCATGCACGGGGCGGCGGGGCTCCGCTTACCCAGCGTGCTCCCGACGCTCAATGCGACTCCCTCGTCACGACGGAACCGCTGGAGCCGACCAGGAAGTCGAGGTCGGCACCCGTGTCGGCGCCCTGCACATGCTCGATGTAGAGCTGCTGCCAGCCGCGGTCCGCACGTGCGTACGCGCCGGTCTCTCGGTAGGGCGGCTTGCGCTCGGCGAGTTCCTCGTCGCTGAGCTCCACCTCGATACGCCGGTTCGGCACGTCGAGGCTGATCACATCGCCGTCGCGCACGAGGGCGAGCGTACCGCCTGCCGCCGCTTCCGGCGCCACGTGCAGCACGACGGTGCCGTACGCGGTGCCCGACATGCGTCCGTCGCACACGCGCACCATGTCGCGCACGCCCATCGCGAGCAGCTTGGGAGGGAGGGGCAGGTTCGCGACCTCGGGCATCCCCGGGTACCCCTTCGGACCGCACCCGCGCAGCACGAGCACCGAGTCGGCATCGACATCCAGTTCCGGGTCGTTGATACGCGCGTGGAAGTCCTCGATCGAGTCGAAGACCACGGCCTTGCCTCGATGCACGAGCAGCTCGGGAGTTGCCGCGGCCGGCTTGATGATGGCGCCGCGCGTGGCCAGGTTCCCGCGCAGAACGGCGATCCCCGCGTCATCCTGCAGGGGATCCTCGCGCAGTGAGATGACGTCACGATCCCAGACCGCGTGCTCGCCCAGGAAATCCACGAGCGGTGCGCCCATCACGGTCTGCGCCGTGGGGTCGAGCAGATCCTTCACCTGGTCGAACACGGCGAGCACGCCGCCGGCGCGGAACAGGTCCTCCATGAGGTACTCGCCTGCGGGCTGCAGGTTGACCAGCAGCGGCACGTTCGCGCCGATCCTGTCGAAGTCGTCGAGAGTCAGGTCGATGCCGAGGCGACCGGCGATCGCGAGCAGGTGCACGACGGCGTTGGTCGACCCGCCGATCGCGGCCAGGGCCACGATCGCGTTGTGGAACGACTCCTTCGTGATCACCTTCGACACGGTGCGATCGGCGGCCACGAGCTCCACGGCGAGCCTGCCGGTGGCGTGCGAGGCCTCGAGCAGCCGCGCATCCGGCGCCGGTGTACCCGCCAGACCCGGGATGGTCATGCCGAGCGCTTCGGCCATGATGCCCATCGTCGACGCGGTGCCCATCGTGTTGCAGTGCCCCTTGGAGCGGATCATGGCGGTCTCCGACCGCTCGAACGCTTCCTCGCTCAGCGTGCCCGCGCGCACCTCCTCACTGAGCTGCCAGACGCCGGTGCCGCAGCCCATCAGCTTGCCGCGGAAGTGCCCGTTCAGCATCGGCCCGCCGGGCACCACGACCGCCGGGATGTCGACGGATGCCGCACCCATCAGGAGCGCGGGAATGGTCTTGTCGCATCCACCGAGCAGCACGACGGCATCCACGGGGTTGGCCCGCAGCATCTCCTCGATCTGCATCGCGGCGAGATTGCGCCAGAGCATGGCGGTCGGCTTCACGAGCGTCTCGCCGAGGCCCATCACCGGGAGCTCGAGCGGGATGCCGCCCGCCTCGTACACGCCGTTCTTCACGTACTGTGCAACCTCGTTCAGGTGCATGTTGCACGGGACGAGATCGCCGGCCGTGTTCGCGATGGCGATCTGCGGTCGCTTGCCGTCGAAGGCATCTCGCGGAATGCCACGTCGCATCCAGGCACGGTGGATATACGGATCGCGGCCCTCGCCGCCATACCAGTCCTGGCTGCGTAGCGTCATCGACAAGCTCCTTCGCTCTCTTCTCCACGGTGCTCGAGACCTGCTCCACGGGCCTCGAGACCTGCGTCACGGTCCTCGGGATGGGCCTCTGTCGTCCCTGCGTCGGCGGCACCGACTCCAGCGACCTCCAGCGACGCCGACTCCAGTCTGCCCAATTTGTTCGCGCTCTGCGCAATTGACCCGCTTTCGCGGGCGTGATCCGGGCACGCGCAACCCTCAGTGATCATCACGGAACGAGGATCTCGCGTCCCACAGCGCCCGCCAACAGGGCCTCGTAGGCGCGGTTCACGTCGGTCAGCGGCATGCTATCGCCGACCAGTCGATCGAGCGGCAGCCGGCCGTCGAGGTAGAGCGAGAAGATGCGCGGCAGATCGAGCGGCGGATTGGATGAGCCGTAGAGCGACCCGACGATGCGCTTCTGCCGCTGCACCAGTTGATTGAGCGGAACGGTGAAGCGGCTGCCCACGGCGCCGAGACCGATGGCCACCATGGTGCCGCCGTCGGCGACGCAGCCGAACGTCGTCTCGAGGGTCTGCTGTCGTCCGACGGCTTCGACCGCCCAGGCGACGCCTTCTCCGCGGGTGATGCGCATCACCTCGTCCATGAGATCGTCCCGCTGGCTGTTGACGACGTGGGTCGCGCCCAGCTCGCGCGCGAGCTCGAGCTTGGCGTCGTCGATATCGGCGACGATCACCGGAGCAGCACCGATGAGATTCGCCCCCATGACGCTGGAGAGGCCGACGCCGCCGGCACCGACGATCAGAACGCCTCGCCCCGCTGCTCGCTCCACCACGTTCAGAACGGCGCCGATTCCGGTCACGACGGCGCACGCCGAGATGGCCGCCACCTCGGCGGGAACACCGTCGGGCACGGACACGACCGCGTTCTCGTTCACGACCACGCGTTCGGCGAAGCACGAGACGCCCATCAGATGATGCAACTCACCGCCGTCTGGGAACGAGAGCCGGCTGGTGCCGTCGGGCAGACCGCCGGTGGATGCCTGCACCCTGCCGCCGCGGCACAAGGCGGGATTCCCGGCCAGACAGGCCGGACATCGTCCACAACGCGGGCGCCAGAGCAGCGCCACGCGGTCGCCCACGGCGATGCGGCCATCCACCCCGGGACCGAGGCGTTCGACGATGCCGCTGCCCTCGTGTCCGAGAACGAGGGGGAGGGGCGCGACGAGTTCGCCCGACATGTAGTGGTAGTCACTGTGGCAGACGCCCGCCGCCTCGATGCGCACGAGGAGCTCACCGCGACCCGGCGCCGCCAGTTCGACCTCTTCGACCGCAGGCGGCACGCCGGGCTGTCGCAGTACGACGGCGCGCACGGTCAGACCGCCCGTTCGGACGGCGCGGCGGAGTCGGACCGCGCCTTGGCGCGATCCTGCTCGGCGACGTGATCCTGCTCGGCGACGCGATCCTGTCCGGCGACCAGCTGATCGCGCAGCGTCTCGGCGACGTCGCACTGTTCGAACGAGAACGAGTCGG
Organism: Humibacter albus DSM 18994; assembly: GCF_000421825.1. Lineage (GTDB taxonomy): Bacteria > Actinomycetota > Actinomycetes > Actinomycetales > Microbacteriaceae > Humibacter > Humibacter albus. Next base: position 368,528 of record NZ_ATXT01000015.1, on the reverse strand, counting down.
CGAGAGCATCGAACTCGTCGTCACTCAGCCCCGTGAACAACTCGGCGTACTCCTGTGCGAGAGGTTGCGCGAACAGCAGGTTGTTCAGGAGCGTCGCGACCCAGTCGAAACGCCCCCAGGGGTACGGGGCGAAGTCCGGAAACTCGCGGGCCACCAGCTCTTGCACCGCTTCGCTCACTCCGCGCACGCCTTCGCCGCCGAGCCGATCGCTTCCCCATTGGTCGGCCGCCAGGCGATTCTTCTTCGCGATGAACGGGTCGAATCGTCGCCGGTAGGGGGAGCCCGGCGCGACTCGCACCAAGCCCTGGCGGCCGACGTCCTTGTACATCCAGCTCGTCCAGCTCACCTCGTTGTCGCGGTAGATCTCGAGCTGGTCGTCCAGGATCTGGCGGCGCATCGCATCCTTGCGCTCATCGCCCGTGTAGATCGGCGCGAATTCGCCCACCATGATGGGTGTGCCCGTGCGGCGAGCGTATTCGGAGCGCTGCTCGAATTTGCGATACGCGTAGTCGCGATCGATCCAGACGCCGTCGGTGTACCCCGGGTAGTCGCCGCCGCGACCGAGACCTGCCGCGACGTAGTCGTGCAGGGAGTACACGGTGTTCTCCCACGGCTCGGCGTCGAACATGTCGAACTCCGTGGAGTAGGTGTTGCCGTCGAGGAAGATCGTGTGGTGGGGATCGATCGCCCGCACGGCTTCGAAGAGACGCCGGTACAGCGGCCCGACGACCGTGCGGGACTCGTCCGCGGGCTCGTTCATCAGGTTGTACCCGGCGACCCAGGTGTTGTGCTTGTAATGCTCGGCGATGGCCTTCCAGATGTTCTCGGTGCGGTCCTGGAAGTGCGGATGCTGCCACAGGTGCGGCAGGTGCGTGTCGTTGTCGGAGTGCCAGTGGTGGTTCTGGCTGCCCGGCAGAGCGTGCAGGTCGATGATCGAGTACACGCCATGACGGCCGGACGCCTCGATCGCGCGGTCGAGGTGATCGAACGCCGTCGGCAGGATCTCGAACGGCCTCTGATCCGATTCGAAGTGCCGGTAGTTCACGGGAATGCGGATGATCGTCATGCCCAGCTCGCCGAGGAAGCGGGCATCCGCCTCGCCGTAGAACGACGTGAGCAGGCGCTCGAAGAACCGGTCGGCACGTTCCGATCCGATGGCGTTCCGCACTGTCGTGCGCATCATCGTCTCGTTCGCCGCGTAGCCCGAGACGAAGTTCTCCATGTTGAGCCAGCCGCCGACGCAGACGCCGGTGAAGCGGATCGGCTGGCCGTAGCCGTCGAGGAACCTGCTGCCGTCCGTACGGACGTGCCGGGGCGGCTGGGTGTGGGACATGGGCGGACCTCGTCGTCTCTCGATGGTGTGGCGTTCTTCATTTCGCGATCGATGCTGGGTGGCCTTGCCACCGGATCCGCTCCACGAGAGGGAACCGCGGCCCAGTAGCGTCGGAATTCGTCAGATCATCACGAAATGTTTCGTACGCGTGGCTTTCTGTTTTCCAGAGTAGGAAACGTCGTCAGAGGCTGTCAAGAGGACTGCGGGCGGCCGAGCCGTTCGTCCGACGCGCTCGACGCGCCAGCGCCGCGGTCAGCAGGTCGAGCAGTACCAGAGCCGCCGCCGCCAGCGCCAGCGTCACCCACCCGGGCGACCCGAGGCTGAGCAGGCTCGCCGCAGACGGCAGGATGAGCGCCGGAACCAGCAGCGCCACGATGAACGAGAGCGGCCGTCCGAGTCGCACTCCGATGAGGGCGTTCGAGAGGTAGAACGCACCGATGCCGCAGGCCAGGAGGAGGCGCGGGGCGAGGCCGAGCGAGGCATCCGGATCGTGGACCGCGACGCCGATCGCGGCCGCGATGAGCGTGAGACCGGCAATGAGGAGGAACGGCAGGTACATTGCCACGTCCCGCAGCGCGCCGAACGACCCGGTCGCCCGTACCGTGGTCAGGCCCTGTTCGGCGCTCGGTGCTCCCCAGCGGAAGAAGGCGCGCGCCAGCAGCGCGCAGATCACGAGCCCCGCGAGGCCCGCGCCCGCACCGGGGACGGTCGGATGCTCCGCGAGGCCGGTGACCGCGAGGTAGACCGCCTCGCCGACGACGATCACGACGAAGAGTCCGATGCGTTCGAGAAAGTGCGAGATGCTGACCCGGCGGTACACCTCGGAGGCGAATCCCCCGCGCGCGGCGAGAAGAGCCACCTCGGCGCCGACGGCGACGACCCACAGCACGTACCGGAACGGCGGCGGAACGGCGATCGAGACGAGCCATACGGCAGCCGTGCCGAGGTTGTACGCCAGGGGACGCCAGAGTGGAACGGATGTCGCGCCACGCGCCCGGGGCAGGAGCCACATGGCCAGAAGGATGAGGCGAATCCAGGCGGCCCCGACGGCATACAGCCAGCCGAAATCGACGATTCCCGCCGCGACGGCGATCGCCATGGCCGCCGGTCCCGGCATGGCGGCGATGATCAGTGCGCCCATGGCAGGGACGTGCTCGCCGTAGAGGTTGTTCGTGGCCATCAAGTTCACCCAGGCCCACCACAGCGGAAAGAAGAGCAGCAGCGTCGTCGTCACGGTCGGCAGCCCCGGGTCCGCCTCAATGCGCTCAGCAGCCACGGCCACCACGGCCACGAAGACCAGGTCGAAGAGCAGCTCGTACCAGTCGGCGGCACGTCGCGGCTCGTTCGACATTCCCTCAGGTTAGCTCCGGCGCTGGGGGTGACCGGCGATCGAACTCCGCTGGCTCGGGCGGCACGACCTCGGGTGCGAACCCGTCGCTGGCTTCCTCGCGTGCGGCATCAGCGCGCGAACCGCCGCTCGCGCGGGCCGACGGGCGAACTGCGGCCGGAGCGCGCCAAAGCGTCCTCATAGGAAAGGTTCACCATTCATAGGATTCGCATGGAGGAGACAAAGAGGTTTTTCGCGACTGCGCGATGCAATGAGTCATCGGAAACATCCGCATTCCCAACATGCAGTGAGAAATGGACACGATCATGAACACCGATCCTCAGCACCGCAGGGCGGCCGGCTGGATCGCCGCTGCCGCTGCGGTCACCGCCGTGTGCGCGGTAGGTGGTGCCGCGGCGAGCGTCGCCACAGTGGACTCCGTCGTCTCGGCCCTCTCCGCGAAGCAGGCGACCTCAGCAGAACAGAACGGGCAGTCGTTCGGCGATTCCGGCAACTCCGGGGACTCGACGCTGCCCGGGCAGGGCGGATCCGGCTACGGGTTCGGGCAATCCGGCGACGGCTCGTCGAGCGGAGCGGCCGCCACCAGCAGTCAGCAGGAGGGTGTCGTCGTCATCGACACCGTGCTCGGCTACGAGAGCGCCGAGGCGGCCGGCACCGGCATCATCCTCACCCGCGACGGAGAGATTCTCACCAACAACCACGTCGTCGAAGGCTCGACGAAGATCACGGTGACAGTGGCATCGACGGGCAAGAGCTACACCGCGAGCGTGGTGGGCACGGATGCCACGGACGACGTCGCCGTGCTGCAGCTGAACGGTGCCTCGGGGCTCTCCACCGCGGCACTCGACGATGACGGTGACCCGACGCTCGGAGACGACGTCACCGCCGTCGGCAACGCGGGCGGCACGGGATCACTCGTCGCGGCAGAGGGCACCGTGACCGGTCTCGACAAGACGATCACCACCGAGGCCGAGAGCAGCGTCGCGTCCGAGACGCTGAACGGGCTGATCGAGACGAACGCAGACATCGAGGCGGGCGACTCCGGCGGTCCGCTGTTGGACTCCGAAGGCGAGGTCGTCGGAATCGACACCGCGGCATCCTCGGGATCCACGGTCACGGACGGCTACGCCATCCCGATCGATACCGCGCTGACCATCGCCGACCAGATCGAGTCCGGCCAGGCCAGCTCTACCGTGACCATCGGACTGCCCGCGTTCCTGGGGGTCGAGGTCTCTCCTGACACCACCGGATACGGCACGGGCTCCGGCTACAGTTACGGCGACGACCAGGGCTACGGCTATTCGGGCACGGTCGACGGCGCGTCGGTCGCCGGTGTCATCGATGGAACCCCGGCGGCCTCCGCGGGACTCGCGGAAGGCGATACCATCACTGCCGTCAACGGATCCGCGATCGCTTCATCGAGCGACCTCACCACGGCGCTCGCGGAGCACTCGCCCGGCGACTCCGTGACCCTCACCTGGACGGACGCCTCCGGCAGCTCGCATTCGGCGACAGTCACCCTGACCGAGGGCCCTGCGGCCTGAGCCACGGCGCAGGGCAGGCGTTCGCGTGACGCGGCATCCGCCACCTGAGACGGCCGGCGACGCCCGATGTCGCCGGCCGTCTCAGGCGAAAGGAGCCCCACCGGAAGTCCTGACCGGTGGGGCTTCGGCGTGCCTGCACCGCGAAACAGCAGCGTGGGCTCCTGTACGCGGTCAGCGGGGTACGGCGACCCCTCGGGTGTGAAAACAGCAGGGTCCGGCGGGCATCTGGCGTGAAAACAGCAGGATCCGGTGGCCGGGCGTGAAAACAGAAGGATTCGCCGGGCATCTGGCGTGAAAACAGCACGATTCGGCAATCGGGTGTGAAAACAGCAGGATCCGTGCTGTTTCGGGCGACTTCTGCTGTTTTCGCCGCGGCTCCGATTCGTCCCGCGCGCCCGAAATGCCGCAGTCACCCCGGTGCCGCAGTCACCGCGATGCCGCAGTCACCACGGTGCCCGCAGCCATCGGTCTGACGCCTGGTCAGCTCTGACAGGTGGGGCAGTACCAGGTTTCACGCAGCTCGAGGTCGTTGCGGCCGAGGCTCATGCAATGAATCGGCGTGCCGCAGCGGCGGCACGGCATCCCTTCGCGGCGGTGCACGTACGAGGTGCGGCCCCGCCGCGTCTCGCCGGTCGTGGTGCGGATGACCCGGTTCTTGTTCGCGCTGATCATGCGGTGAGCGAGGGCGACCGTCTTCGGAAGGTCGGCATCGCGCACAGGCCGGGTGGGCAGCATCCCTCGCACGAAGCAGAGCTCATTGACGTATTCGTTGCCGAGCCCGGCGAGGTTGCGCTGGTCGAGCAGTGCGACGGCGATCGGGACCTCAGGATGCTCGGACAGCCTGCGCACCGCCTCCTGCTCGTTCCAGTCCGGCCCGAGCAGGTCGGGTCCGAGGTGGCCGACGGCATCCGCTTCACGCGCGGTCGGCAGCACTTCGAGCAGCCCGAGCTCGAAGCCGACGGCCTGGGCGGTCTTCGTGGCGAGCACAGCGCGCGCCTGGTGCGCCGGGCGCCGCCACGGCTCGCCCGGCGCGTAGAGGCGCCACTGGCCCTCCATCTTGAGGTGGCTGAGCACCGTGCTCGACCCGATGCGCATCAGGATGTGCTTGCCTCGGCTGACCACCTCGTGCACCGGTTGTCCGCTGAGATCCACGGTGGCGAAGGCGGGGACGCGCAGGTCGCAGCGGATCAGCGCCCCTCCGGCCAGCGCCGCGTGCAGCATGCGCGCCTGCCGATAGACCGTGTCGCCCTCAGGCATGATGCCTTCCGCGCGCGCCGCCGACATGACAAGAAGCGCTTTCCGGCCGGAAACACGCCGATTCGGCATGTTTCCAGGCGCACGTCCTGTCGACGCCGCGCCGGACCATGTCGGCGCCCCACCGGGCCATGTTGACGCCCCGCCGGCCCATTTCGACGCCCCACCCGGTCGCGTCGACGCCGCGCCGGATTGTGTCGCTGCACCCGCCGATGAGGCCCACGCCGTTCACGACCGTAACCTCAGGCCGCGGGGCGTCGGCGCGAAACCGGCGCCGATCAGCGCCTCGCCGAACGGGGTGCCTAACACGAAGGCGCCGCCGACCGACTCGATGGTGAGGGTCGAGATGCGGCCGCGATGGATGGCATCCGCCAGCGCTCGCGCCGCCGGCCAGACCACCTCCTCCGTGCGATCGAACAGCAGCGTGGTCTTGCCGCCGCGCTCCACGTAGAGCACGAAGTCGCCGTCGACGAGTACGACGATGGCCCCGGCCTTGCGTCCGGGCCGGTGCCCCGTGGCCGAGACCTCGGTGCCGTCGGCGGATGCCTGTGGCCACGGCAGCGCCGCCCCGTACGGGTTCGCGGGATCGGTCGCCGCCAGCGCGACGGCGGAGCGCGGCGGTTCGAGGGTGGAGTCGAGCGTGAACGTGCGCAGCCGGTCGACGGTGGCGCTGGTGGCGAACTGTGCGGCGCCGAGCGTCTCGACGAAGTAGCCGCGGCGCGCGCGGCCGGAGTCCTCGAATCCGCTGAGCACACGGTACGCGAGCGCGAAGCCGCCCGGCTGGTTCTCGGCCATCACGCTGCCGCGCGTGACGACACCGTACCGGTCGAGCAGGGTCTCGGCGAACGCTTTCGCGCGCACCGTCGCATCCGATTCCGATCCGCCCAGCGGCAGCGGCAGGATCGACCAGCGACCTGCGGTCGTCGGCGGCCCGGAGCGCACGGGAGCCGGGCGGAACGACGCGCCGGGCCTGCCGTATGCACGGGGCGCGTGTACGCGGCCGCGCGGCGTCGCGCGTTGCGGCTTGTGGGCGCCGCGACCGCCGGTGAGCGCGCGCAGCGGTGCGAACGTGTCGTTCGTGATGAGGCCGGCCCACACCAGGTCCCAGAGCGCGGTGGTGAGAGCGGTGTCATCGAGCGAGCCGACCGCATCCGAGAGCTGGCGGAAGAAGAACGCGCCGCCGGCCCCGAGCGCCGCAAGCACTTCGCGCTGCAGCTCGTCGGTGGCGTGTTCGGGCGGCGGCGCCATGGTGAGCGGCGCGCTGTCCGCCAAGTGCAGGCTCACCCAGCCGTCGTTGCCCGGCAGCGACCCACTGCCGCTCCAGAGCACTTCGCCGCTCGCGGTGAGCTCGTCGAGCATGGCCGGCTGGTAGTCGGCGACGCGTGAGGGGAGGATGAGGCTCTCCCATGCCGAGGCGGGAATCCGTGCTCCGGCGAGCTGCTCGATGACGGATGCCACGGCATCCACTCCGCGAAGCGTTCCGCCCACGTGCTGCCAGTCGGGCAGGAACCGGGCGAACGCCGCAGGATCGACCGGCTCCACCTCGTGCCGGAGCGCGGCCAGCGACAGGCGGCGCAGCCGCCTCAGCACCTCGGAGTCGCACCATTCGGTGCCGGTGGCGCTCGGGCGGAACTCGCCCTCGGTGATGTGCCGGTCCTGGGCGAGACGACGCAGCGTGTCATGCGCGACGGCCGTGCCGAGTCCGAATCGGGATGCCGCATCCGCCGCAGTGAAGGGACCGTGCGTACGCGCGTACCGGCCGAGCAGGTCTCCGAGTGGGTCGTCGACGGGTTCGACGAAGGCCGTCGGCACGCCGATCGGCAGCGGAACGCCGAGGGCGTCGCGAAGGCGCGCGGCATCTTCGATGGCGGCGTAGCACTCGGCGCCGGCGAACGTCACGCGCAGGGCACGCTTGGCGGCGACGAGTTGGTCGAGGGTGTTGCGGGCGTCGGCGGTGTCGCCGCCATCCCCTGCGCCAGCGACACCTCCTACGGTCTCCTCGTGAGACATACCAATTCGTGCGAGACCATCGTCGTCGAGGGATGTCTCGTCCGAATCGGTATGTCTCACGAGCGCCCAGCGCTCCGCCACCTCCTCGGCGCTCAGCGGGCCGAGCATGCGCAGCAGGTCCGCGGCGCCCTCGAGCCCGTACAGGCGGCGCTCGGGGGCGAGCCGCTGCAGCTCGCGTTCGACGCGTTCGATCACGGCGGGGTCGAGAAGCTCCCGCAGCTCGGCGCGACCGAGCAGCTCGGACAGCAGTGAGGCATCCACCGAAAGCGCGGCTGCCCGGCGCTCCGCCAGCGGTGAGTCGCCCTCGTACATGAACGCGGCGACGTAGCCGAACAGCAGCGACCGCGCGAACGGCGACGCCTCCTCGGTGCCGACCTCGACGATGCGGATGTCGCGCGCGGCGATGCGCGACGCGATACCACGCAGAGCGGGCAGGTCGTAGACATCCTGCAGGCACTCCCGCATCGCCTCGAGGATGATCGGGAACTGCGGATGCTTGCGCGCGACCTCCAGAAGCTGTGCGGCCTTCTGCCGCTGCTGCCAGAGCGGCGACCGCTTGCCCGGGTTGTATTTGGGCAGCAGGAGGGCGCGGGCGGCGCACTCCCGGAACCGGGACGCGAACAGTGCGGACCCTCCGACCTCGGCGGTGACCAGCTGCTCCAGCTCGTCGGGCTCGAAGACGAACAGGTCGGCGCCGGGCGGGTCGGATTCCGCATCGGGAATGCGCACGACAATTCCGTCGTCGCTGGCGACGCACGAGCCGTCGACGTCGAGACGCTCCCGCACCCGGGCGGCGACGGCCAGCGCCCATGGCGCATGGACTTGCATGCCGTACGGGGAATGCAATACGAGCCGCCAGTCTCCGAGCTCATCTCGGAACCGCTCGGCGACGAGCGTGCGGTCGGTGGGGAGGTGGCCGGTGGCTTTCTTCTGATCGTCGAGGTAGGTGAGGAGATTGCCGGTGGCGAAGTCGTCGAGGCCGGCATCGGCGGCGCGGGCACGGGCATGCTGCTCGGACGCCGACGCGATCTCGCGCACGAACCCGCCGACCGCTTCGCCCAGTTCTGCGGGCCGGCCGATTCCGTCGCCCTTCCAGAACGGAAGGCGTCCCGGTTCACCGAACGCAGGAGTCACGAGCACCCGGTCGTGCGTGATCTCCTGGATGCGCCAGCTCGTCGCCCCGAGCGCGAACACGTCGCCGACGCGCGACTCGTAGACCATCTCTTCGTCGAGCTCGCCGACGCGGCGTCCGCCCTTCGCCGGGTTCAGGTCGTCGGTGCCGACCATGTAGACCCCGAAGAGCCCTCGGTCGGGGATGGTGCCGCCGCTGGTGACGGCGAGTCGTTGCGCGCCGGGCCGGCCGGTGAGCACATCGTGGTCGCGATCCCAGACGACGCGCGGGCGAAGCTCGGCGAACTCGTCGCTCGGGTAACGGCCGGCGAGAAGGTCGAGCGTGGCCTCGTACGCGGTGCGGGGCAGGGTGGCGAAGGGTGCGCTGCGGCGTACCGTGTCGAACCAGCCGTCGACATCCACGGGCTCGAGCGCCGTCGCGGCGATTGTCTGTTGCGCGAGGATGTCCAGAGGATTCGCCGGCACCCGGAGCTCCTCGATGAGGCCGGCCACCATGCGCTCGCTCGCGACGGCCGTGTTGATGAGATCGGAGCGGTGCTTCGGGAACATCACGCCCTTCGACACCTCGCCCACCTGGTGCCCGGCGCGGCCGACGCGCTGCAGGCCGCTGGCCACCGACGGTGGCGCCTCCACCTGCACGACGAGGTCGACCTCGCCCATGTCGATGCCGAGCTCGAGGCTGCTGGTGGCGACGACGCAGCGCAGGCGCCCGCTCTTCAGGTCGTCCTCGATGACGGCGCGCTGCTCCTTGCTGACCGAGCCGTGGTGTGCGCGGGCCAATATTCCGGTATCGGAATCCGTCGACTGCTCCGGATGCCCGTGGCCGCGCGCCGCGGACCACTCGCGCGGCTGCCGCCGCAACTCCGCCGTGGCCGGGACATCCCAGGGGTTCTGCTGCCCCGCCGGAAGGAACGGGTCGACGGATGCCCCGGCCCGGCTGCCCCGCGTCTGTCCCGACGCGCCGATCAACTCCGCGGGAACCCGGCGAGGTCGTCGGTCGGATGCCGCATTGCCGGATTCCGCGCCGCCCGATCCTGCGTCGCCCGGTCCCGCGTCACCGGGAGTCTCTGCACCAGGACGCCCGTCCGTGTCGCGCAGGAAGCCGACCGCCTCGAGCGCTTGTCCCAGCGACACGGGTTCGACCGGGCCCGAGCCGTGCGCGATCGCACCGGACGACCGCTGCATCGCGGCATCGTCCAGCCGTTCCTCATAGATCTCGTTCATGCGCGCGGTGAGTCGCTCGGCCAGCCGTCGGGAATTGACGAACACGATCGACGAACGGTGCTCGAGCACCCGATCGACGATGCTCTCTTCGACATGTGGCCAGATGGACCCGCCCTGCGGGCTCTGGTCATCGTCGTGTGCGCTGGGGCTCACGTCGCGCATGTCTTCGACCGGCACGATCACTCTCAGGTCGAATCGCTTCTGCGAGGGCGGGGCGACGATCGTGACAGGGCTGCGGCCGCCGAGGAACCGGCCCACCTCCTCGGGAGGGCGCACCGTGGCCGAGAGGCCGATGCGTTGTGCGGGCTTCGGCAGCATGGCATCCAGCCGCTCCAGCGACACCGCAAGGTGCGCCCCGCGCTTCGTGGCGGCGACCGCGTGCACCTCATCGAGGATGACCGTCTGCACGCTCTTCAGCGTCTCGCGCGCCTGCGAGGTGAGCATGAGGAAGAGCGATTCGGGCGTGGTGATCAGGATGTCGGGCGGATGCGCCAGCAGGCTGCGCCGCTCGTGAGCGGGCGTGTCACCGCTGCGCACGCCCACCGTGATGCGCGGAGGCTCGGCGCCCAACCGCTTCGCGGTCTGCGTGATGCCGACCAGCGGTGACCGCAGGTTGCGCTCCACGTCGACGCCGAGCGCCTTCAGGGGCGAGATGTAGAGGATGCGCGTGCCCACGGGCCGCGCACTCGGATCGTCCATGCCGGGCAGCGCGTTCGACCCGGCGTTCTCGTGCATCAGTCGGTCGATCGACCAGAGGAACGACGCCAACGTCTTGCCCGACCCGGTCGGGGCGATGACGAGGGTGTGGTCACCGTGAGAGATGGCATCCCACGCCCCGAGCTGCGCCGCCGTGGGCGCGTCGAACGCCCCCTGGAACCACGCTCGCGTGGCGGGGGAGAAGCGTTCGAGAACGTCGGTCACCTGTTCCATCAGAACACGGACGGCCGACAGCGGCGCGGGCGAAGCCTGCTGCGTCCGCCGGGCGCGACCGGGTGGCGCCGTGGCACCTGCTCAGATCTTGTCGGAGTCGAACACCGGTGCGGAGGAGTACTTGTGGGTACTCCCGTCGCGCGGATACGACGCGAGTACCGGATGTCACCGGCGCCGGTTACCCTCGCCGCATGCAGACTTTCCTGATCCCCGGGCTCTGGCTCGACGCATCCTCGTGGGATGCTGTCACTCGCGCCGTCGACGCCGCCGGCTACCACGCGCATCCGCTCACCATGCCCGGCCTCGAAGCGGACGAGATCGATCGCAGCAGCATCACGCTGCAGACGCACATCGACGACGTCGTGCGCCACATCGATGAGACGCCGGCCGATGAGAAGGTCGCCCTCGTCGCACACAGCGGCGGCGCGCTCGTCGCGTACGGCGCGATAGACCAGCGTCCCGACCGCGTGGATCGCGTCGTCTACGTCGACAGCTGGCCCGGAGGCGAAGGCTCCATCGTGAATGACGAGGTGCCGCACGACGACGCCGACATGCCCTTCCCCGGGTGGGACGTGTTCGACGAGGCCGACGTGCGCGACATCACACCGGAGCTCGGCGCGGAGATCGCGGCGCACACGCATCCCTCTCCTTCGCACGCGGCCATCGACCCGCTGCACCTGCACGACGAGCGCCGCCTCGACGTGCCGGCGACCATCATCGTCTCGACCATGACGGCCGAGCAGCTGAATGACTTCCTCGACAATGGCGCGGCGTGGCTCGGCGACACCGCCCGGCTGACATCGCTGCACATCGCCGAACTGCCGACCGGGCACTGGCCGCAGTACACGAAGCCGGCCGAGCTCAGCGAGCTGATCGTGGAGGCTCTGGGCGAGTAGACGCATTCAGTGGCGCCGGCGCCTTCGACCTGGCTAGAATAAAACGGACTTCGATGCTTTAAAACTCGATGCCTTTCATTCTCCCAGTTCGTCGAAGACGGAGGAATCGCGTGACGGAAACAGTGGCTGCCCGGCGCAGCATCACCATCGCGGATGGCGCCGGTGCGCTGATCGATCTGCTCCCGGTGCGAGACGACGCGGTGGCGACCAAGCGCATCCTGAAGGCTCCTGGCTTCGGGCTCGTGCGGTTCTCGTTCGGCGAGGGCCAGGGCCTGGCCGAGCACGAGGCGGCGGTGCCGATCCTCGTGCAGGTGCTCTCCGGCACCGTCGACATCGAGGTCGACGGGACGACCTCGCGGTTCGAGACCGGTGGCATCCTCTACATCGCTGCACACGTGCGGCACGCCCTGAACGCGGTGGGCCGTGCCGACGTGCTTCTGACTCTCGCCGACGCCGCAACGCGGGTGCCCTCGGATGGGGCAGGCGTCGGCGAGACTCGCGTTCCGGCCGCGACACCGGCGGGGACCGCCGCCGAGCCGCACGTGCACGTCCACGGCGGCCCGGCGGGCGCTGCACCCGTGGGCGGCGTCGCTGCGCCGGCCGATTCCTCACCTCTGGTGGATGCCGCTGCTCTCGTAGATGCCCATGGCGGTCCTGATCCCGAGCACCGCTCCCTTCTGCAGACGACCGGCGCCGCCGGCTCCGACCCCACCGCCTGCACGTGTGGTGAGGTGGACGGCCTCGACTACCCGGAGCTCGACGTGCGCGAGGTGCCGCACGCCATCAGACACGCGACCGTGTTCGGGGCGCTCAACTCGCTGGACCCGAACCAGGGACTCGTACTCATCGCTGGACATGACCCGCTGCCGCTGCTCGCGCAGATCCGTCAGCTCACGGGCGACCGATACGAGGTGACGTACCTGGAGCGCGGCCCCGAGGCGTGGAGCCTGCAGTTCGTGAACACGGGCGACGTCGTCGCGTGACCGAGTAGCGTCCCGGCGGTGACCAACCAGAGGTATTCGCTCACCTTCTTCCTCATCGGCTCGGCGTTCGTCGTGCTCGGCGGGTTGACGGCCGCGGCCGTGGAACCGCTGAAGTTCCCGGATGGGTCGTGGCTTGCCGCCTACCTCGTGCTCGTGGCCGGTGTCGCGCAGTGCTTGTTCGGCATCGTGCGCCGCTACGTCGCGCCGGCGCCCGCGACCGCGCTCGGCTTCACGGTGGAGCTGGTGTGCTGGAACGTCGGTAACGCGGCGGTCGTTGTCGGCGATCTGGCGGGCATCCCGGCGCTGGTCGGAGTGGGCGGCGCGCTCCTGGTGGTCGTGCTCGTGCTGCAGCTGGTGCACCTGCGGCACGTCGTTCCCGGCGCGCGCTGGGCTGCGTGGCTGTACGGCATCGTGGTCGCGATTCTGCTGGTGAGCATCCCGGTGGGGATCGTGCTCGCCGCGATCGGGGCGTGACCGAAGCCAGGGAGCCGCGCACGGCGATAGCGTGAGTGGATGCCCCTCGCTGCGGATGCCCTTCTGGCCGGTCCCCGGGGCCGCCGCGTCTGCCTCGAGGCGGTGCTCGCGTGCTCCGGAGACACCTCGGATCTGCGTACTGCACTGTTCTGGGCCGGGTACTGGGCCGCAGATGGCAGCGCCGTTCTGTACTCCGCATCGGCGGGCGCCTCCGAAGCCGCGCGCGCCGGCTCCCGCGAGCAGATCAGCCGAGCCGAACGCGAGACGATGCCACACCCGGCACCTCGTGAGGTGGCCGAGCTGATCGATGAGGTCGATCTGCACCGACTCGATGACCGTACTGTCGATGCCGCAGTCACCGCCTCGGTGACGAGCGCCAGGTACTGGCAAGAGCCGGACGGCGAGGATGGCCTGGCCGCGACAAACGAGGTGCGCAACGCACTCGTGCGTGTCGCGCGACGGATTTGCGAGCTACCCGGCGTGCAGTGGTGGTCGTCGCCGATGGATCCGGCCAGGCAGGCTGCCGTCGCGTTCGATGGTGTTCCGCATCCGGCAGACGACGTACCGCGGCACGATGTCCTCGACGGATGGCGCCAGAGGGTCGAGCAGGACGAGGTGTGCGCAGCTCGCGAGCGTCCTGCCGACCCGACGGCGAATTGGAGCGGGACCTGGTGGACCCGGCCGTCGCTGGAGCTGAGGGTCACCACGCGCGACCACGGAGCGACGGGTCCGGCGCGGCTCGACTGGGTCGAAGACGGCTTGGGGTGGACGCGTGCCGTGGCGACAGCGGTCGATGTGCCTGCGAATGCCGACGTGTACGAGATCGACGGCCCGGATGCCTGGATCGAGCTCTGCAGACGGCATCCGCTCGAGGTCACCGCGTCGCGCCGCCACGACTGGTACCGCACCACGGGAAGGGTCGGCCGGTGGGTCATCCCGGACTGGTCATCGATCGGACGGGAGCACGACGGCGTGCACCTGAGCGTGGCCGGCTACCTCGCGTCTGCAGGCCGCGCGCTGCCGGTGGACGGCGACACGGCGACAGTGCTCGCGGGCTGGGATCCGGACGCGACCTACTGGTTCACGCCGGTGAGACTCGACGCCTCTACGACGAAGGAATGGACTCAGGACGACGACGGAGCGTGGCGTTCGTGATCCCTCCGTCCACAGCTGCCTACTGGGGCCGCTGCGTACCGAACCGAGGTAGGGCCGAGGATGCCCGCCCACGGCATCCGTAAGATCAACTCATGACGGTGCGTACTCCTGATCCAGACCCCGACGACTCGCGTCCGGGCGGCGGGCGTCCGGGCGATGGGCGGCCGGGTGGGCAGTCCGGAGAACCGGGTGACGGGGTGCTGCCCGGCGTGGGTCCGGGCTGGCTGAGCGACATCGAGCTCGAGCAGCTGCGGCACCGCATGCCGATCCTCTACGTGGAGGCGGTGCCGGTGCGTGTCGACGGGCTGGGGCAGGTCACCCAGGTCGGGCTGCTGTTACGGGCCAACGTGCTCGGGGAGATCACGCGCACGCTCGTCTCCGGCCGGGTGATGTACGGCGAGACGGTGCGCGACGCACTGTTCCGGCATCTCGAGAAGGACCTCGGTCCGATGGCGTTCCCTCAACTCCCGGCCAGCCCCGTTCCGTTCACGGTGGCCGAGTACTTTCCGATCCCCGGTGTCTCGGCGTACCACGACGATCGCCAGCATGCGGTCTCGCTCGCGTTCGTCGTGCCGGTCACCGGCACGACCGAGCCCCGGCAGGATGCGCTGGAGCTCACGTGGCTCTCGCCCGCCGAGGCGGCCAGCCCTCAGGTCGCGGCCGAGCTGGAGGGTGGACGTGGTGCCCTGGTGCGGGCGGCGTTGGCATCGGTGGGGGTGCTGCCGTAGCGGGAGCGCCTCCGCGTCAGCGCAGTTATCCTGTTGCGATCGCCAGACCGTGAGGGGAGCCGCGTGAAGCCGCTGACCGAACAGGAGATCCGAGCGTCGTTCGTGAATGCGACCCCGGAGCAGCTCGACCGGCTGCCCATTCCGGGCATCCACGAGACGCTGTGGGACGAACGCGAGTTCCTCGGCTGGCGTGACCCGCAGGCATCCCACCTCGGCTACATCGTGCACTGGATGCACGACCGACCGACCGGCATCGTGTTGCGCGCCGCGAGTGGCGGCCTGCGTCCCGGGATCGCCGCGATGTGCTCGTTCTGCCATTCGTCGCAGCCGGCGACCCAGGTGCGCATGTTCAGCGCGCCGCGTGCCGGGGCGGCCGGGCGCAACGGCAACACCATCGGCTCGTACATCTGCGACGACCTGGCGTGCTCGCTGCTCATCCGCATCGCGCCGCCCCACGCGCAATCCGCCGAGCACATCTCCGAGCGAGCCGATGCCCTCCTGGGCCGGGTGCACAACTTCACCGCCACGGTGATGAAGACGGCCTGAGTCGGCCGCGGCGGGTCCTCTCGTGGAGCATGGTCGCGGCGTTTCCCATGCCGCCGCCCCGGCCCGGGTTCCCGGTTCGTAATTCAGGCTGCGACGCCCAACAGGTGCGGTGGCGGTCGGTGTTCACCGGGCAATTTGCACCCCGGTGCCGCCGCGAGCCTGAATTGTGCGCAGCTGTCTGAACCGCGCACTGCTCTCCGTCGCGATCCCGACTAGCGTGGATGGCGTGAACTCACCGATCGACGCCACCACCACTTCTGCCTGGGCCGAGCTGGAGGCCCACCGCGACTCGTTCACCCCGGATCTGCGTGGCTGGTTCGCCGCCGACTCCGGCCGCGTGGACCGCCTCAGCTTGCCACTGGCCGACCTGCACGTCGATCTCTCGAAGAATCTCGTGACCGACGACATCCTCGCCTCGCTCGTTCGCCTGGCCGAGCAGGTCGGGGTAGCGGAGCGCTTCGCGCAGATGCTCTCGGGCGTGCACATCAACACGACCGAGGATCGCGCCGTGCTGCACACCGCGCTGCGCCGGCCGGCCGGCGAGAGTCCGGAGCTCGTCGTCGACGGCCAGCACGTGGACGGTGGCGTGCAGGAGGTGCTCGATCGGCTCTCCGCGTTCGCCGAGCGGGTGCGCTCGGGCGAGTGGAAGGGCGTCACGGGCAAGAAGGTCGCCACGGTCGTGAACATCGGCATCGGTGGATCCGACCTCGGCCCCGTCATGGTCTACGAGGCGCTGAAGCCTTACGCCGATGACATCGAGGCGCGGTTCATCTCCAACATCGACCCGACCGACCTTGCGCAGAAGACCGCTGGGCTCGACCCCGAGACCACGCTCTTCATCGTGGCGTCGAAGACGTTCACCACGCTCGAGACCCTGACGAACGCACGCCTCGCTCGCGACTGGCTCTGGGAGGGCCTGGCAGCGGCGGGGGCCATCGGCGACGACGAGAACAGCCGCACGGATGCCGTCGCCCACCATTTCGTCGCCGTCTCGACCGCGCTCGACAAGGTCGCCGACTTCGGCATCGACCCGACGAACGCGTTCGGGTTCTGGGACTGGGTGGGCGGCCGCTACTCCGTCGACTCCGCGATCGGTCTGTCGCTGGCGATCGCGTTCGGGCCGGAGAACTTCCGCGAGCTGCTCGCGGGGTTCCACGCGGTCGACGAGCACGTGGCATCCACTCCGCTGGCGCAGAACGTTCCGGTGCTGATGGGCCTGCTCAACGTCTGGTACTCGAACCTGCTCGGGGCGCAGTCGCACGTCGTGCTGCCGTACGCGCAGCAGTTGCACCGCTTCCCGGCCTACCTGCAGCAACTCACCATGGAATCCAACGGCAAGTCGGTGCGCTGGGACGGATCCCCGGTCACGACGACGACCGGCGAGATCTTCTGGGGCGAGCCCGGCACGAACGGCCAGCACGCGTTCTACCAGCTGATCCACCAGGGCACGCGGCTCATCCCGGCCGACTTCATCGCGTTCGCGAACCCGGCCTATCCGCTGAAGGACGGCGACCGCGACGTGCACGGCCTGTTCATCGCGAACTTCCTGGCGCAGACGAAGGCGCTCGCCTTCGGCAAGACCGCCGAGGAGGTCGAGGCGGAGGGCACGACCGGGGCGCTCGTGGCCGCGCGCACGTTCCCGGGGAACCGGCCGACGACATCCATCTTCGCGAAGGCGCTCACGCCGCGCGTGCTCGGCGAACTGATCGCGCTGTACGAGCACATCACGTTCACGCAGGGCGTCGTGTGGGGCATCAACTCGTTCGACCAGTGGGGTGTCGAGCTCGGCAAGCAGCTGGCACTGCAGATCGCGCCAGCGATCGAGGGCGACGCGGATGCCGCGGCCGCCCAGGATGCCTCCACTCGCGCCCTCCTGGACTACTACCGCTCGCACCGCGGCTGAGTTCGGCCCGTACCACCCTGAGACAGCCCGTTCCGGCTGAGACAGACCTCCAGAGCGCATGTCTCGGCCGGAACGGGCTGTCTCAATTGCGCACGTCGTGATAACTTTTGAACGTGTTCGAAAATGAGGGAGCGGAGACTTCCGGGGACCGGTCCGTGAAGGTCCCGCCGTCGGAGAGTCGATCGTCGAAAGCGGAGCGCACGCGGGCGGCCATTCGCGACGCGGCGCTGCGCTCGTTCCGCGAGAACGGGTTCGATGCCACTACGATGCGCAGCCTCGCGCAGGACGCCGGCGTCTCGCTCGGCAACGCCTACTACTACTTCCCGACGAAGAACCACCTGGTGCAGGAGTTGTACATCGAGGTGCAACAAGCGCACCGCGCCGCCGTCGAGCCGCGGCTGAAGGCATCCGCGGGCCTCATCGAGCGCGTCGGCATCGTCTACCGGGAAGGGCTGGCGCAACTCGCGCCGTTCCATTCGTTCGCACCGGGTTTCCTGAACGCGATGGTCGCTCCCGACTCGCCGTTGAACCCGTTGTCGCCCGAATCCTCGGCCGCGCGAGAGATCACGGTCGGGCTGTTCCGCGAGGCGATCACCGGAGCCAGGAACCGGCTCCCGCCCGAGTTCGAGGAACGGATGCCCGACCTGCTCTGGCTCGGCCACCTCCAGCTCAGCTTGTACTGGTCCTACGATCGGTCGGACGAGCAGCGGCGCACCGCCCGGCTGCTGGATCAGGGGCTGCGGCTGCTGAAGGCCGCGCTCCCCGCGATCCGGACGCCGTTCCTCCGCGCTCCGCTGCGGTCCCTGCTCGACCTCGTCGCGGAGGCGGGAATGTGAGCGCTGTGCTCCGAGGCATCGTGTCGCCTCGCACATCCGGGGAGCCGAAAGCGTTCACGCTCGCGGAATTCACGCGCGGTGCGCTCCTTGCATTTCTCGTCTTCCAGCCGATGGGAATCGTTATCGCCTTCGTCAGCGGGGCCATCGTGTCCATGGGCCTTCCTGCCGGTTCAGTGAGCAATATCGCGCAGGCGTCACTGAACTTCGGACTGATCGCCGTGATCTTCGGCGCCGTCATCGGGCTTCCCTGCAGCATCGCGGCACTGGTCGTCGGTGCTCCAGGCGCCTATGTGCTTGGGCACCTTGTGCGCCGGGTGCGCGCCGACGGGATTCACCTGCTGCTGTTCGGGCTGTTCGGGCTGGTGCTCGGCGCCATCACGATGAGCGCCAGCGACGCTGTCCTGGCGATGATCGTCGGATCGGGGCCGCAAGTCCCCGGTCTGAACGACGTCCCGCGCGACGTTCCGTTCTCCTGCGCGTCAGGAGCCGCGGTGGCGATCGGCAGGCTGTTGGCGCTACGCAGGGCGCGGAAGTCGGACGCTCTTCTGGCAGGTATCCGCTCCGTGGTGCAGAGGCTTGAATGACGCAGACGAGCCGAAACACCCTCGCCAGCCGTTACGGGAATTCGTCGCCGCGCACGGCCGAGCACCCTCGCGCGTTCACCACGTTCGAGTTCATCACCGGTGTGTTCTGGGCGGTGTTGTGGTTCCAACCGATGGCCGCCGTCGTGGCGATCGTGGTCGGACTCATCAGCTCGCCGATGTTCGCCTTCGCCTTCGTGATCGGGGGCGGGTTCGTCGGCCTGCCCGTGAGCGTCGCTGCGGCGCTTGTGGGAGCACCGTTCGCGGGGCTCCTCGGCCGCGCGCTCAAGGCGCATTCCCGTGATCGTGTGCACGTGGTGGCCTTCACGGCCTTCGGCGTGGCGATCGGGCTCGCGACCGCGGCAGTCGTCGGGCTGGTCCTGGGAGGAAGCCTGCTCGCCGGACTGATGCTCGCGCCGTTCGCCCTCCCGTGCGGCGTCGCGGTACCACTCGGCTGGTGGAAGACGTCGCGGAGCGCGCTCGCGGCGGACGCGCACCGGGCGGGCGGCGCAGCGGAATCCGAGTGAGGTCGTTGTTCACGACTCAGGTGCGTCGACAGCTCGCTTGTACCGCGACTGAGTTCGGCCCCCACCACCCCTGAGACAGCCCGTTTCGGCTGAGACAGCGCTCCAGTCCGCATGTCTCAGCCGAAACGGGCTGTCTCAGTTGCGCACGTCGGTGGTCGGTCGCCGGGGCGTCAGCCCTGCGCGCGGCGCGAGCCGCGGCCGCGCGACGTGCCGGAGTTCGGCCGCACGATGTCGCCCACTCGGATGCCCGTGCTTCGGCCGCCGGAACGCCCGCCGTTGCTGCGGTTGCCGGCGTGCCCGCTGCCGGTCGTCCCGCCGTGAGCGTGGTCGCCGTTCGCGCGGGTCGACGACGTCGAGCCGGCGACGGCGCTGTTTCCGTTGCGTGCGGCGCCGGAGCGACCGCCGGATCGACGGCCGCTGCCGCCGCGCGCCTGACCGTTCGCCTGGCCCGCGTCGTTCGACCGGCCGGACCGGTCGCCGCGCGGGGACGCGCCGCTGTCGGAGCCTGCGCTCCGACCCGCGCCGTTCCCGCGACCCGATCCGGGTCCTCTGCCGCGGCCGGAGGCGCCGGCAGAGTCCCGGCCACGTCCTACGCCGCTGCCTCCGCGCGAGCCCGAGCCGCCGTTGCCAGCCCCACCGCTACGGCCGCCGCCCTGCTGCGCCTTCGGTGCGGGCTTCACGTACGGTGCGACTTCGCCGACGAGCGTCGCGACCTCGCGCGACGTGGCAGTCACCGCGATCGGGGTGACCGTGATGTCGGCCTTGCGCAGGAGCATCCTCAGGTCGCTGCGCTGCGCCGGCAGCGAGATGGTGACCACGTCGCCGGTGGCCCCGGCGCGGGCCGTACGGCCGGAGCGGTGCAGGTACGCCTTGTGCTCCGCCGGGGGATCCACGTGCACCACGAGCTCGACGTCGTCGACGTGCACGCCGCGAGCGGCGACATCCGTGGCGACAAGCACGCGCACGCCGCCTTCGCCGAATGCGGCCAGGTTGCGGTCGCGCTGGGGCTGCGAGAGGTTGCCGTGCAGGTCGACGGCCGGAATGCCCGACTCCGTCAGCTTCTTGGCCAGCCTCTTCGCGTGGTGCTTGGTGCGCATGAACAGGATGCTGCGCCCGGTTCCCGAGGCGAGAGTGCGCACCAGGTCGTTCTTGGCGTCGGCGTCCGCAACCTCGAACACGTGGTGCGTCATGCGGTCCACGTGGCTGGTCTCGTCGTCGACGGAGTGCATCACGGGGGAGTGCAGGAAGCGCTTGACGATCTTGTCCACACCGTTGTCGAGCGTGGCGGAGAACAGCAGACGTTGACCGTCCTTCGGCGTCTTGTCGAGGATGCGCGTGACGACGGGCAGAAAGCCCAGGTCGGCCATGTGGTCGGCCTCATCGAGCACCGTGATCTCCACGGCGTCGAGGGAGACGAATCCCTGACCCATCAGGTCTTCGAGGCGACCGGGGCAGGCGACGAGGATGTCCACGCCGGCGCGCAGGGCATCCACCTGGCGCTTCTGGTTCACTCCGCCGAACACCGTCGTGGTGGTCAGTCCGTAGGCGGCCGCGAGGGGCTCCAGCGTGGTGGCTATCTGCGTCGCGAGCTCGCGGGTCGGGGCGAGGATCAGCGCCAGCGGGTGCCCCGCGCGGCGCTTGCCGCCGGCGAGCGTCGTGCCGAGGCGGGCCGCGATGGGCAGTGCGAACGCGATGGTCTTGCCGGATCCGGTCTTGCCCCGACCGAGCACGTCGCGGCCGGCGAGCGTGTCGGGAAGGGTGTCGGCCTGAATCGGGAACGCCTCGAGCTTGCCGTCGGCGCGCAGCACGTCGACGAGCGGCGTGGGCACGCCGAGATCGGAGAAGGAAGTCATAGTGGTGTCTTTCGAACAGAGCGCCGCGGGGCTTCGTGACGACCGGCATGGTCGTGGCCGAGCCGCTGAGCGGCGGATCAATGGCGAAGGCGCCGGTGGGCGCATCCGTTCGCCGTGAGAAGGAATCGCGGGCGCTGTGCTCTGCACTGCCCGGGGTGATGCGTTCTGACGACGCAGGCGGATCCCGTCGGGCGGGACCGCAAGAAGTATCAAGTTTAGCAGGCGTCGGGGCACCCGCTTCATTCAGGTCGCGGATAGCGGGTTCCCGTCGGTGCTCGGGGTCCGCCGTTCCCGACTCGAACTGATCTCTCGTCGCGACAGGATGCCTGCCACCAGCAGCCGCGCCAACTCGCCGGGGTCGTACTCGGCCGCGGCGCCCCCGATGCAGAGGTTCCCCACGCCACGGAGCAAGGTGTAAGCAGCGATCGGCGCCCCGCCGGGGGCGGCGGCGTCGAGGAGTTCGGCGCAGACCGGGACGAGCCGGTCGAGAAAGTACCGGTGCAGCACAGCGAAGCTCTCCGCGTCGCCGTTGAGCGCGTCGGCCAGGCCGTGTTTCGTGACGAGAAAGTCGACGAACAAGGCGATCCAGGATTGAAGCGCCTCGGCCGGATCGGAGCCGTCGCGCAGGAGGCGTGGTCCGGCCTCGGCGGCGGCATCGACCTGGTGTCGGTAGACAGCGACGACGAGATCCGCGCGGGTGGGGAAGTGCCGATAGAGGGTCCCCATCCCGACTCCCGCACGTTCGGCGACCTGCCGTACCGGGGCGTTCACCCCGGAGTCGAGGAACACTGCGGCCGCTGCGTCGAGGAGCTGCTGCCGATTGCGCACGGCGTCGGTGCGTTTGCTACGGGAGCGGGCATCCGGCATCGTTCTGGCCTCCTTGTTCGTTCCACGTGAACGGTTCGAGTCGAGCGCTTCGCATCGGTACTCGAGCGCCTCGTATCGATGGGGTCGCGAGTGGGTGGACTTGCGAAACGGAGCGTTGCTCCGTATTGTTTCGGAACGCCGCTCCGCTTCAGTATCGCAGGAGCATCGATTGCATGAAAGTTGGTCATCATGTCCTCTCCTCTCGCCGCCGTCACCGATTCGGCGATCCTCCCGTCACTGGACGCCGTTCTCGGCAAGCCGGCTCCGGTCGTCTCCGTCGCGCCGGTTGCGCTTGCGGCACCGGGGCGAGCACTCCCGCTGGAGGTGCGCGTCTCCGCTCCCGTGCGGGGCCGGAACCTCCCGGTGCTGCTCTTCTCCCACGGCAACGGCTGGTCGCTCGACGGCTATGCGCCGCTCACGTCGTACTGGGCATCCCAAGGTTTCGTCGTGGTGCAGCCCACGCACCTGGACTCGCGTCGTCTCGGCATCGGCCTGGACGACGAGAGGTTCGGCCGCATCTGGTTGCAGCGCCGCGACGACCTGGTGCGCATCCTCGACCAGCTCGAGACCGTCGAGGATGCCCTTCCCGGGCTCGCCGGCCGCGTGAACCCGAGTGTCGCCGTGGCGGTCGGGCACTCCTGGGGCGCCCAAACCGTGCAGATGCTCCTGGGCGCCCGCATCGTGCAGCCCGACGGCACGCTCGGGGCGAACCACCGCGACGAACGGGTGCGTGCGGGGGCGCTGCTGGCCGCCACGGGCGTCGGTGGCGAGGAGCTGCATCCGTTCGCGAGGCAGAACTTTCCTTTCATGAATCCGTCGTTCGCGCAGCTCAGCGCGCCGACCCTGGTCGTGGCCGGGGACCATGACCAGTCGCCGTTGTCGAGCCGAGGGCCGGATTGGTTCACGGATGCCTACTACCGCAGCCCCGGCGCGACCGATCTGCTCACGTTGTTCGGTGCGGAGCACTCGCTCGGAGGCATCCCGAACTATGAGGCCGCCGAAACCACTGACGAGAACCCCGAGCGCGTCGCCGTGCTCGCCCGGCTGAGCGCCGCTTATCTCCGTGCTGCGGCGACGGGCGAGCGCGCCGTCTGGAACCGGGCCCGCGAGGCCTTCGCGCGTGACGGCGGCGGAGTAGGACGCATCGACACGAAGTAGTCGCCGAGGCCCCCGGTCGGCGCGCGCCCACTAAACTTGTTCGTCCTGACTTTTATCCAGGGGGGCGCGTGCACGAGACCGAACTGGACCGCGAGCGGCACGTCGTCGCCGAGCTCTACGACCGACTGGATGCCCTGCGGGACGACACCGCGCGGCGCCTGGCGGCCGTGCGCAAACAGGGTTCGGCGGGAACGCATCAGGCTCGTGGCGAGCGGGATGCCTACGCCCGGCTCTACGAGGATCGCCTCCTGCAGCTGCGGGAGGTCGATCCGCGGCTCGTGTTCGGGCGGTTGCAGCTGGCCGAGGAGCCCGCTGCGGTCCCTGAGCGAGCGCAGCGATTCGAAGGGCGTTCTGGCGGCACGGAGGGTGAGTCGATGTCGGAGGCCGCCTCTTCGACTCGCGCCGCTCGCGCCGGGAGCGCAGGGAGCGCGGCGGAAGACCGCGGCCCCGAGTCCGACCCCCTGCGCGATCTTCGGCTGCGCTACGTCGGCCGCATCGGCCTGCGCGACGACGACGAGCACACGGTGCTGCTCGACTGGCGTGCCCCCCAGTCGAGCGCGTTCTATCAGGCGACCGCCGCGAACCCCGTCGGCATGGCCGCGCGGCGTCGGCTGACGATGCGGGAGCGGAACGTGCTCCGCGTGGATGACGAGGTGTTCGACGCCGACCTCCTGGCGAAGGCGGGTGTGCGACCAGAAGAGGTCTCCGGCGACGCCGCGCTGATGGCGGCACTCGTGGCGCAGCGCACGGGGCGCATGAACGACATCGTCGCGACGATCCAGTCCGAACAGGATCGGATCATCCGTTCCGAACTCCGTGACGCGCTCGTCGTGCAGGGCGGACCGGGCACCGGAAAGACGGCCGTGGCGCTGCACCGGGCCGCCTACCTGCTGTACGCGCATCGAAAGAAGCTGCAGGCATCCGGAGTGCTGGTCGTGGGACCGACCCGCGCGTTCCTCACCTACATCGAGGAGGTGCTGCCGTCGCTCGGCGAGACCGGTGTGGTCATGCAGAGCCTCGGCGAGCTGTTCCCCGGCGTCACGGCCGACGTCGACGACCCGGTCGCGACGGCGCAGCTGAAGGGCTCGAAGCAGATGGCGAGCCTGCTGAAGCGTGCGGTCGAGTCCCGGCAGAAGACTCCGGGCGAGGCGTCGACGATCGAGGTGGACGGCGAGCGAGTCGTGGTGCGGCCCGCTCTCATCGCGGATGCCCTCCGTCGCGCCCAACGCACCGGCAAGCCGCACAACGTGGCCCGCGTCACGTTCGTGAAGCACGCGCTGTCGGCGCTCACCCAGCAGCTCGCGCAGCAGCTGCGCCGCCGCGGTCAGACGCTCGACGAGCAGGATCTCGCGGTGCTGCGAGAGGATGTGCGCACCAGCTACGACACGCGCGTGCTTTTGAACACCGCGTGGCTCCCGCTCACGCCCCAGAAGCTCCTCGCCGACCTGTACGCGCGCCCGGCCTGGCTCGCCGAGCTCACCCCGCGGTGGAGCGAGGAGAAGCGCGCGCTGCTGGCGCGGCCGCGCGACGCGGCGTTCACCATCGGCGATATCCCGCTGCTGGACGAGGCCGCCGAACTGCTCGGCGAGACCCCGGATGCCCACGACCAGGTCGCGCAGAAGGCCGCAAAGGAGCAGCGCAAGCGCGATCTGCGCGTGGCGAGGGCGGCCATCGAGGACGCCGATGCCGGCGCCTTCGTCACGGCGGAGCAGTTGGTGGACTCGGCCGACTCCCGAGGCGACGGGCTCACGACGGCGGAGCGGGCGGCATCCGATCGCACCTGGGTCTACGGGCACGTGGTCGTCGATGAGGCGCAGGAGCTCAGCCCGATGCAGTGGCGGCTGCTCGTGCGGCGCTGCCCGATGAGGTCGTTCACGATCGTCGGCGACATCGCGCAGTCGTCGTCCGCGAGCGGCGGACGCAGCTGGGAGGATGCCGTCGGCCCGTTCTTCCGTGGCCACTGGCGTCTCGAGCAGCTCACCGTGAACTACCGCACGCCGGCGCAGATCGCGCGCGTCGCCGAGGACTTCGCTCGGTCGCGAGGGCTGCCGATCACGCCGGCGCGCGCCGTGCGCGAGGGCGACTGGCCGGTGCGCGAGGTGGGCGCCGTCGGGCCGGCCGGCCTTTCTGCCGCGATCGTGGATGCCGTCGCGCACGACCGCGCGATCGACGACTCAGGCACGTTGGCGGTGATCAGCCCGGTCGCGCTCGCCGACGACGTCGCGGAGGCGGTGGCGGCCCGGTTCGGCGGGGACGCCGGGCGCGGAGCGGCCGGACTCGTGAAGCCGATCGTCGTGTTGACCGCTCAGGATGCGAAGGGCCTCGAGTTCGACGCGGTCGTGATCGCTGATCCGGATGGCATCGTCGCCGAGTCGCCGCGCGGGGCATCCGCGCTCTACGTCGCCATGACGCGGCCGACGCAGCGGCTCG
Source organism: Humibacter albus DSM 18994 (assembly GCF_000421825.1). Taxonomy (GTDB): domain Bacteria; phylum Actinomycetota; class Actinomycetes; order Actinomycetales; family Microbacteriaceae; genus Humibacter; species Humibacter albus. The sequence continues at coordinate 342,817 of NZ_ATXT01000015.1, read as the reverse complement.
CCCTCGTGCGTCCCTGACCGTGTGCTGCCGATGGGCTGCGGGTGGCACATGATCGGCGCCTGTTCTGAGGAGGTGCACACCCGGCGGCCCAAGCGGTCCGGCGGAGTTGTGCGGTGGGGCAGTGCGGCGGCGCAGCGCGGTGGGCGGTCCGGTCGGATGGGAATCCCGGTCCGACCGTCTCGGTACGATGACCAGGTGAAAACGCCGCTCGCCCCCGATGCTCCCACGCAGCAGCCCTATGAGGTGCGGTTCGACTGGGGACGCGACGGATTGCGAGGCATCGCCCAGGGCGCGGGCGTGATCGTGGTCGTCGACGCCATCTCGTTCACCACCACCGTCGAAATGGGCGTGACGCTCGGCCTCGAGGTGCAGCCTTTCGACGGGCTTCGGCACGAAGCGGAGCAGCAGGATGCCGTCGGCGCGTTCGGCGACGCCCGTCTCGCGGGCAGGCGCGGCGATCCGGGCGTCTCGCTGTCGCCCTCGAGCATGACGGAGCAGAATGTCGCCGCCTTCGGCGCGGCTCGCGCCGTCGTCCCGTCGCTGAACGGATCGCGGCTCACCGCGCTCGCCGCCACGTTCGGCGTGCCCGTGCTCGCCGCAAGCCTGCGCAATCGCACGGCGGTCGCGCAGTGGATCATCGACTACCAACGCCGCCTGGGCCGCCGCGCCATGGTCTCGATCGTCGCCGCCGGTGAGGTGCGCGCCGACGAGACGCTGCGCTTCGCCGTCGAAGACCTGCTCACCGCCGGTGCCGCGGTCGACGCTCTCGGCAAAGTGGGTGTGGATGCCTGCTCACCGGAAGCTGCAGCCGCGTGCGCCGCCTACACGGGGCTGGCGAGGGGCATCCGTCACATGTTCTCCGCGTCGGTCAGCGGTGTCGAGCTGCTCGAGGACGACCAGCGCGCCGACATCGAGGTCGCCTTCCAGACCGACGTCTCCACGACGGTGCCGGTGCTCGTCGATGGCGTCTACACGGATGCCTCGCCGCACGACATCGCGGACCGCGCCGCATCCGAGCGCTAGTGCTGCCGCCTCCGCTGCGCCGGCCGGCTCAGGCCGAGGCGGCCTTGCCCGACCAGTCGATCGACTGGAAGACGGCCTTGCCGTTCTCGAAGCCGAGGATCTCACCCGCGACGGCGACCGACACGGGCGACGGCGAGACGAGGGTGCCCGTGCGGCCGTCGGACGCGGTGGCGTTCGCCTTGTAGGTCGCCGATCCGAGCGTCTGGGTGGTCACCGTCCATCCGGTGCCGTCCCAGCCTCCGACCACGAATGTCGGCCGGGTCACGAGCGTCCACTTCTGGTCGGACAGTTGGATGTCCTGATACGGGTTGATGAGGCGGAAGCTGCAGCCCTCGGGCTCGTACGTCGCCTGCGCGATGCACGCATCGACCCAGTCGTCGACGGCCGTCGCGGCCGCCTTCATGCCCGTGTCGGTCAGTTCGGCCTTGAGCGAGACGGCGTTGGTGGAGTTGGCGACCGCCGTGAGAGAGGTCACGGTGACGCTATCGCCTTGCGCCTCGAAGTCGTCGCTGTCTCCGAGCTCGACGTCGTACCTCCCCGGCAGCGCGCGGAGCTCGGCGTCGCCGTGCACCGAGAGCCTCGCTCCGTTGACCTCCACGGGAGCGTTCGCCGGCCCGTCGACCGACACCCGCACGGTCGGCAGCGTGACGGGCGCGAGCTTCCACTTCGGGAAGAACAGCAGGTCGGTGCCGACCTTCTTCAGCGACAGCGACGAGGTGTGCGTCGATCCAGCCTGCGTGTACCTCACGGAGACCGTGGCCGTCGTCGCGTTCGTCTCGAGCGTCTTCAGCCCGAACGCCGTGATGCGGTCCTTCGTCGCCGCGTACGCGCTCTTCGTGACCAGCGGACTGGACGTGTCGATGCTTCCCAGCTTGACCGCCCGCGCGACGTCGCCGTGCGCGAGCGCCTCGAGGTACGGTGCCGCCGCGGCCTTCGGGCTGTGTGCGTTCGACTGCACCGAGAACCACACGACGCTGCCGATGATGAGCGCGAGCAGTAGTGCTCCGCCGCCGATCAGCCCGACGAGCAATCCCGTGCGCCTCGTGCGGGACCTCTCACCGGATGCCCGACCCTGCGACGACTGCACCCCCGGCTGCCCCTGAGGCGGTTGCCCGTTCGGTCTGCCGGCCGGCCGCTCCACGGGAGGTTGCTGCACAGGAGGCTGCTGCTCGGAAGGCTGCGGAGCGGGAAACTGCGGGCCGGACTCGGTCATGACGCCTCCGTCGTCGGCCGCGGAACGGTCACCGCGGGCGTGCACAGCCTAACGAACGGGGTGGCCGACCCACGATGGGAGAGCGTCCGGGTCACAAGGTCCGGCTTCCGCGTGTCACGGGACCACGACGGCGCGCACGCCGGCACGCGAGGCGTCGGCCCAGGCATCCTGGATGCGTGCCAGCGGGTAGGTCTGCGCGGGCACGACGACCGTGCCCGCGGCGATGAGGTCGAGGTACGCCGGCAACTGACGCAGAAGATCGGCCATCGACGAGCTGCCCGCGCCCGAGCCGAGAAGGCGGATGCGTGTGCTGCGCAGCAGCGATGCGGGCACGGATGCCTCGGGCGCGGCGAAACTTCCGATCTCGACATAACTCGTGTCGTCCTCGTCTTCGGTCAGGCCCCGTCGCGCGAGCGCGGCGAACGCCGCCTCGGCGGGCGCGCCCCAGACGAAGTCGAGCACGATCGACGGGTTGCCCTCTCCCAGAGCGGTGCGGAGGGCGGCCGCATCGGCTGCGCGGTCACCGGTGAGGGCGACGGCCTGCGCGCCGAGCTCGCCGGCGGCGCTCAGCCGCTCGAGGTCGCGGCCCGCGCCCACCACGCGGTCGGCGCCGAGCGCGAACGCGTTCTGCACGGCGAGCAGCCCGGCCGTGCCGGTCACCCCGATGATGAGCACGGTGCCGAGCGAGCCGAGCTCGTCCTTGCGCGCGACCAACGGCATCCACGACGAGAGCCCGGGGTTCATGCCGGCTGCCACCTGCACCGGGTCTGCGCCGGCCGGCAGCGGCAGGCGAAGTGACGCCGGCACCGCCATGCGCTCCGCGAACGTCCCGTAGGGTGCCGCGACGTAGCCGGTGTAGAGCAGTGTGTCGTCGTCGGCGCGCGCGACGGCGTCGACCCCCGGGATGAGGGGCCACCTACCCGTTGACCCGTAATGGGCGCCCGACGCGAGCCCGCGCACGATGGGATGGATGCCCGCGGCCACCAGCGAGACGACCTCGCGGCCCTCGTCGACGACGGGCTCGGCGAAGTCCGCGTAGTGCGGAGCGCTGCCCGCGGATTCGATGACTGCTGCCTTCATGACAAATCTCCTTAACGTTGTTAAGGGCAATCTTTCCTTAACGGCGTTAAGCTGTCAAGCGAGGCCGTCTCGAAGGGTCCAGTTCTCGAAGGGTTCGGGTCTGGGAGGGTCCAGGTCTCGAAAGGCCCAGGAGAACCCACCGCCTTAGTCGGTGCGACGATCGGAGTGCAGATGGCGAAAGGGCTGACGCGGGCAGCGATCGTGGATGCTGCGCTCGATCTGCTCGACGACGTCGGCATGGAGGGGCTGACCGTGCGAGCGCTCGCCGCGAAGCTCGACGTGAAGGCTCCCGCGTTGTACTGGCACGTGCGCGACAAGTCCGAACTCCTCGACGAGATGGCCACCGAGGCGTGGCGGCGCATCGGCGGCAGGCTGGTGGAGCTGCCGCACGACGCGTCGTGGGAAGAGGATCTCCGCAGCTTCGCAGACGTCTTGCGTGCGGCGCTGCTGGAGCATCGCGACGGTGCGAAGGCATTCAGCGGCACGTACCTGACCGACGCCACGGTGCTGAGCTCGCGCGAGGCCGGACTGCAGCGCTGGCTCGATCAGGGCTTCTCCTTGTCCGACACCGTGCGCGCGTTCGCGCTGGCCAACAGCTTCGTCGTCGGCTTCTGCATCGAGGAACAGGCCGTAGCACAGGCGGATGCCCGCCAGGACTACGACCTGGAGACGCGAGCCGAGCGGGTGGGCGCGCAGGAGCATCCGCTCGTCGCCGCCACGGGGCCGGAGGTGTTCGGCGACAAGGACGTGCAGTTCGCGTCGCTGATGGACCTCGTGGTGGATGCCGTGGGTCGCCTCCGCACCGGGGCCTGACGCTTCGCCTCGTCGCGGCTCGGCTCATTGCGGCTCGCCTCATTGCGGCTCGCCTCATCGCGGCTCGGCTCACTGCGCCTCGGCTTACCGTGGGCCGGCTCGCCAGCGCGGTCCAGTCAGCGCACCAGGCTCAGCGCACCAGGCGCGCCACCTCGCCGACGTGCCCGAGGTAGGCGGCGAGGTCGGGCTCGTCCGACGGGGGCAGAAGCACGACGTGGTCGACGCCGGCGTCGGCGAACCGACGCACCCCGGCGGCGACCTCGTCGACGGAACCGCCGAGCACGCGGTCGGCGGCGTCCGCCTGTTCTGCGTCGAACCACGCGGAAACCGCGCGCTCGACGCCGTCCGGACCGAACGCGGCAGCCACGTACGACACGATGTCGGGCGTGCCGTTCCGGCCGGCTTCGGCACGTCCGGCGCGAATGGCTTCCACGGCGCGAGCGACCTCCTCGACGGTGTGTTTGCTGTCGAGCACGGTGCCGTCGGCGACCGCGCCGCTCAGCGTCATCGTCTTCGGTCCCTCGGCCGCCGCATACACGGCGGGGACATCGCGCGGCGGCCACGCGAGGCGCACGCCATCGAGCGTCACATAACGTCCCCTGACCGTAACCTCCTCGCCGGCGAGCAGAGAGCGCAAGGCGGGCACGTATTCGCGCATGAGTGTGAGCGGTGAGGCGACCCGCGCGCCGACCAGCGCCATCCACTCGAGCACGCCGTGACCGACACCGGGCAGGAGCCGGCCGGGGAAGATCCGTGCGATCGTCGCGATCTCCATGGCCGTCGCGGCCACGTTGCGCAGCGGCATCGGCGCGATCCCGATGCCGATGTGCAGTCGCGACGTCACGGCAAGGGCTGCGGATGCCGCCGCGAACGCCGACTCGCGAAAGCAGTCCTCCCACAACCACAGCTCGTCGACCCCCGCCGCCTCGGCCGCTCGGGCGGCAGCGGGGAGCGCCTCGGGCGCGTTCGGATACGGGCTGAAGATGGCGCCGACGCTGGTCATGCACCGACTCTGCCACGGTCATCCGACAAACGCCGTCATCCGACAAACACGGTCATCCGACAAACAAGGGCATCCGACAAAGCCGAGAGGTCAGGGCGAGGTCGTTACAGGTGGCAGCGGGTGAGGCGCGAGACCATCGGCCTTCGCTTCGTCGCCCGCTCGGATGGATGAGCCCCTCAGGTGCCGAGCGGGACGCCACTTTTTTCGCCATGCTGCCAATTGCACAAAATGCGCATTTTGCGCAGCGACTTGTGCGTCGCGCTCTCGCACCAAGCTCGGAGGTTTGCTCTGGCTCGCACATCTCCGCCCGGGTTCAGACACCGCCGCACGGGGTTCGGGCGGCCCGCACGCGGTCCGGTGCCTCGCATCCGGTCCAGACGCCTCAACTTCCGGCGGGCTGCCCTGCGTCGCGGTGCCGGGCGCGATGCGCGCGCACCTTCGCCCGATTGCCGCAGCGCTGCATCGAGCACCAGCGACGGTTGCGGCTGCGCGACACGTCGAGATACACGAGCGAGCAGTCGTCGGCGGCGCACTCGCGGAGGCGGTCGCGGGCATCCGACCCGAACAGCGCGACAGCGTCGCGGGCGATCGCGGAGAGCGCCTGGGATGCACGGGCCCGGCCGCGGCCGGCCTGCCGGCCCCCGCCGGGCAGCACGGGCGGCAGGTCCGGCGTCGACGCGTAGAGGTTGACCACGTCCACGTCGCGAGCGGCGAGCGGATGCCCGCCCAGCGCCGCGTACGTCAGGTTCGCGATCGCCTCGCGCAGCGTGAGCGCGTCGCGCAGTTCGTGCTCGGCGCACGTCGCGTCGATCGCGGAGAAGCGCTCCCCGAGCCAGGCGGCGAGAGCGGCGGGGGAGCGCAGCAGCTCCCACTCGTCGCTCGTCGTGCGGCGGCCGTCCATCACCGGGGCGAACGCACCGGAGTAGGCGAAGTCGAGGCTGGGGCATCCCGGGTCGAACCACCAGCGCTGGTCGTCGGCGGTGTCGATCCAGCGCCCGACCGGGCCGGGGCGCATCGGCTCGGGTGCGGAGGAGGCGAGGGCGGCGCTCATCGTGTGGTCGGGCTCATCGTGTGGTCGGGCTCATCGTGTGGTCGGGCTCGGGTTCTTCGTGTTGTGGGACTCACCGTGTTGCGGTGGTTCATGGTGCGCCACCATCATGCCCGATATCGGCAACCGACGTCGGAGGTTACCCTCTGTCGGCGATGCCGGTGCGCAGCCGCTCGAAAGCCTGCACGCGCACACGGACGCGCTGCCGACGGATCTCAGCAGCGGGCATCCCGTCGGCGACAGCCTGGAACGGCCACCAGTCCACGAGGTGCACTGTCTGCGCGAGCAGCCAAGCCTCGATCTGCGCTTCGTGCCCGGGAAGAGAATCGGGTAGTGCCGAAGCGATCACGCTCGCCATGTCGGCGTAGTGCGCGTGCAAGCGCTGGGTGAGAGCGCGGCTGGGGAGAACGACGCCGGCGAACGCAGCCCAGGCATCAGCTGCCGGTGCTGAGTCACGTTCGGTCCGTGAGCCACGTTCGGTCCGTGAGCCACGTTCGGCCCGTGGGTCACGTACCCGTCGTGAGCCATCGGCGGCCAGCGAGTCACGTTCGGTCCGTGAGTCGCCTACGGCCTCGTCCGGCTGCGGCGCCCTCGCCAGCGCGCGTGACGCGCCACCCGAGTGCTCGCGATTCGCGCAGTAGCTCTCGATGGCGTCCACGGCGTCGTCGATGGAGGCGCATCCGGCCACTGCTGTACGCACCGCCACGAGCTCTGCCGCGAACTCGTCGAAGAGCAGATCTTCCTTCAGCGGGAAGTGGTTGGTCACGGTCATCTTCGAGACCTCTGCCGCCTCGGCGATGTCGGCGATCGAGACGGCGTCGAAGCCTCGGGCGAAGAAGAGAGCGGTCGCGGCATCCGAGATGCGCTGACGGCGGCGCTGCTTCGCCGAGGGCTCCGGCCACTTCTGCGCCGGAGCCTCCGCGGGGCCGGCCCCCACAGGTCCGCTGCCCACTCGTCCGGACCCCACGGCTTCAGCGCCCGAGGCGTCGGTCCCATTCGATCGGGCCCCCGACTCGCCGGTCCCATCGGATGCCGTACCCGTGCTTCTGGAGTCGGCCCTTGACGTCATGCGACGATCCTACCAAGATTAGGTCAAACATAAGAATAGGTTCGACATAATTCGGAACGCGCGAAGAGCGGGACCGAGAAGTGAAGAAGGTGGATCTCATGCACGACGTGATCATCGTGGGTGGCGGGCCGGTCGGTTTGATGCTGGCGCTGGAGCTTTCCCTGGCGAATGTCGACCCCCTCGTGCTCGAGGGGAGCGCGGCCATCGATCCGACCATCAAGGCAGGGTCGCTCAACGGTCCCGCGGCGGACACGCTGCGTCGGCGCGGCGTGGAGTTCGCGGCGGCCGCACCGGGCGGCGCGCCGCGATTCATCGGCCACGTGGCCGGCATGCCGATCCGTGCTGACCGGGTGCGATGGGAGCGGCTCGAGGGCTCGAGCGACACCGCGTTCGTCAGCCAGCAGCAGATCCAGGAGCTCGCCGAGGAACGACTCGCCGAACGCGGAGTCGAGGTGCGTCGAGGCATTCGCGTGATGGAGGTCGTGCCGCACGACGACCGGGTGAGTGTGGTGACCGACGCCGGAAAGCTCGAGGCCTCTTGGGTCGTCGGCGCCGACGGCGGACGCAGCCTCGTGCGCAAGAGCGCGGGATTCGCCTTCCCCGGCCTCGACGGGATCATGACCGGATACCAGATGCTCGTGCAGGGAACGGGACTCGACGACATCCCGATCGGGTGGCACACCACCGCCACCGGCGTGTTCCGGCGCATGCCGAACAACCTCATCCTCACCGCGGAGTTCGACGGCGCTCCTGCTGACCGTTCGGCTCAGATCACGCTCGATGATCTGACTGGGGCGATTCGGCGGGTGACGGGCGTGGATGCCACGGTGACGGCGGCACTCAGCGCCACGCGCTTCACTGACAACACCCGCGTGGTCGACAGCTACCGGCGTGGCCGCGTGCTTCTGGCCGGCGACGCGGCTCACGTGCATCCGCCGTTCGGCGGACAGGGTCTTTCGCTCGGCATGCTGGATGCCACGGCGCTCGGCTGGAGACTTGCCGGCGTGATCGGCGGTCGTCTGCCCGAGAGAGTCTTCGACGACTACGAGCGTGAGCGCCGCCCCGAGGCCGAGCGAATCCTGGAATGGAGTCGCGCTCAGGTCGCCCTGATGCGCACCGACGAACGGTCGCGAGCGGCCGGACGCTTGGTGCGCAGCCTCATGGAGACCCCCGACGGCGCCACCGAGGTCGCTCGGGTGGTCGCGGGAGGCGTCGTCAGTTACGCAGCCGGAGACTCTCCGATCGGCACGTTCGCCGCCGATTGGGCCGGAGCGGATGCCGACGGCGGCTCTCTCTTCGACGTCGCCGCCGACGGGTTCGCGGTTCTGGCGCACCGCAGGAACGCCGAGCCTCCGGCATCGCTCGACGGAAGAGTCCGCGCGTTCGCGACGGATGACGGCCCCGCCCCATTCGTGCTCGTACGACCGGACGGCGTGATCGCGTGGGCCGGTGCCGAGGCGTCCGGAGACGAGTTCGCCCAGGCGCTGTCGGGGCTCGGGCTCGTCACCGCACTGCACGCCGTTCCCACACGATGACGAACTCCTGGGAGAACCGCCGGGAGCAGGCGCCGCAGGACAGCGGCTTCGCGGGCATGCGGTACCGATAGTGCAGGTGGCCGCTCGGGCATCGCCCCACCCACGGAGCGAGGTCTTCGGCCACCGGTTTGTCGAGTGTGCGATTGCCGACGTAGCCCAGGTCGCGGGCGATCGTCTTCCAGCGCGCGCCGTGGCCCGCTCGCGGACCGGCCAGGGCGTGCGCGACCTCGTGCAGCAGCACCTGGTGGATCTCATCGTCGTCGAACCGCGCCGCCAAGTACTTCGAGACCGTGATGCGCTTCGCGCCGTGGTCGCACTGGCCGCCCCGGGTCTTGGCGTTGTCGAACCCGAAGCTCCAGACATCCGGATCGAGGTGCATGACGATGAGCGCCTCCGCCCATCGTCGAACCCGCACCAACTCAGCCACGTGACGAGGCTAGCGAGCACGGCCGTCACCCACCGACGCGCCCGGCCGGTCTGTGCACATCGTCGGCGGATGGCGGCGTGTGGACGACATCACTGCGTCGGCGCGACGTGCACGGCCAGGATTCGGTCGTCGCCCGGCTGCGGATTCCCACGGCCATCCGTGTTGTTCGTCAGCAGCCACAGCGTGTCGGCGCCGGCGGCGAGCGCCAGGCGAAGGCGACCGTACTCGCCGGCGTAATACGCCTTCGCCGTGACGGCGTGCCCGACACGCGCCGGGTCGATCACCCAGAGCCGTTCGCCGCGCAGCGAGGCCATGAAGATCGTGTCGTCGATGATGGCGATGCCGCTCGGACTCGCCGCGTCGGTGTGCCACTGGTAGACGGGATCGACGAACCTGCTGTCGTGGGCGATTCCCTCGACGAGGGGCCAGCCGTAGTCCGAGCCGGGCGTGATGATGTTCAGCTCGTCCCAGGTGTCCTGTCCGAACTCGCTCGCCCAGAGGCGCCCCGAGGAGTCCCACGCGAGCCCCTGCGGGTTGCGATGCCCGTACGAGTACACCGGGGAGTGCGGGAACGGATTGTCCGACGGGATGCCCCCGGTCGGCGTGACGCGCAGAATCTTGCCTCCCAGCGACTTCAGGTTCTGGGCGTTCGAGGTCTCGGTACCGTCGCCAGTGGTGATGTAGAGCATTCCGTCCGGTCCGAAGGCGAGGCGGCCGCCGTTGTGGAAGACGCCTTTCGGGATGCCCGTCACAAGCGGCTGCGGAGCGCCCAGCGTGCGGTGCCCGGCTGAGCCGGACAGAGGCATCCGCACCGCGCGGTTGTCGCTCGAGGTCGTCAGGTAGGCGTAGAGGTAGCGCGGGGACGGGACCGCCTGCACGGCAAGGCCGAGGAGCCCGCCCTCGCCGGAGTGGACGACGCCGGGCACCGTGCCGACGGTGTGCGTCGCGCCCGCGGCCGTGCGCTCGAGAACGCGGCCGGAGTCGCGTTCGTCGATCAGCGCCGACCCATCGGGCAGGAGCACGATCGACCACGGCGCGGCGAGCCCGTCGAGCACGGTCGTCGGTGTGCAGACGGGTGCGACCGGTCCGAGCACGGCCGTCGGTGCAGCGGTGGGATGCGGCGACGAGGCGGTCGCCGAGACCGGAGGGGTCGCCGGAACGGGGCCCTCCGGCACGCCGGTGCATGCGGTGAGCGCAGCCAGCGTCGCAGCCGTCGCAAGCCCGCCTGCGACGAACGGATGTCTCGTGCGGCGTGGTCGCGGCATCCAACGCCTCCTCGCGTGATCCCCACGGTGCCGGGGTGACCGGGGTCCTTCCACTGTGCGCACGCCCGGGAGGCCGAAGCAACCCCGGTCGGGATGCAATACCCAGCAACCCGGGCAGAATGAAAGGGATGCGTGCGATCGACCTCAACTGCGATCTCGGGGAGTCGTTCGGCGCCTGGAGCATGGGCGACGACACGGCGATGCTCGACGTGGTCTCGAGCGCGAATGTGGCGTGCGGCTTCCATGCCGGAGACCCGGCCACGATGCTCGCGACCTGCCGTGCGGCCCGCGACCGCGGCGTCGTCATCGGTGCGCACGTCTCGTATCGCGATCTCGCCGGGTTCGGGCGCCGGTTCCTCGATGTCGCCCCCGCGGAGCTGCACGCCGACGTGCTCTACCAACTGAGCGCGCTCGGGGGCGTGGCGGAATCCGTCGGAACCGAGGTGCGATACGTCAAGCCGCACGGAGCGCTGTACAACCGCATCGTGTTCGACGCCGAGCAGGCGGCAGTGGTGGCGGATGCCGTCGCCTCCTATCCCGCCGAGCTCGCCGTGCTCGGCCTCGCACACAGCGCCATCGAACGGGCGTGCGCCGACCGCGGCGTGCGGTTCGTGCGCGAGGCGTTCATCGATCGGGCGTACGAGGCCGACGGCACGCTCGTTCCGCGCGGTCGTGAGGGAGCCGTGCTCGCCTCCGGGGACGGGATCGCCGCGCGCGCCACGCGCATGGCATCCGACGGTCTGGTCGACACCATCGACGGGGAGACCATCCCGCTCGACGCGGTCTCGCTGTGCGTGCATGGAGACAGTCCGGATGCCGTCGCGATGGCGACCGCGGTGCGCGCCGCACTGGAGTCGGCCGGCATTCCGATCGAGGCGTTCGCGTGAGGTTCGCCGACCCGCAGACGGAGACAACGGACATCCGCGCGCTCGGCGACCGCGCGTTCCTCCTCGACCTGCCCGACCTGCACTCGGTGCTCGCGCTCGCCGACGCGCTACGGGCGTCGTCGCCCGCCGGAGTGCAGGACATCGTGCCGGCGGCTCGCACGGTGGCCGTGCTGTTCGACCCGCAAGAGCTGACTGCTGACGCGGCACGCACATGGCTCGGCCGCGTGGTGCGGGGCATCGGGGCTGGGGACGTCGGAGCTGGGGGCACCGGGGCTGGGGGCGCGATACATGCTGCGACCGCTGCCGACGGGACCACCGCCGGAGCCCGCGCCGAAAGCGCGCATCCCCGTGGCGCGCATGCCGAGGGCGAAGCAGAGTCGGCGGAGGTGATCCTCGACGTCGTCTACGACGGCGAGGACCTCGCCGAGGTGGCCGAGCTCGCCGGACTCAGCCCCGATGAGCTCGTGCGTCGTCACACGTCTGCCGGGTGGCGGGTGGCGTTCGGCGGGTTCGCGCCCGGATTCGGCTACCTCGTCACCGACGGCGACTGGCCCGAAGTGCCACGCCGATCCACCCCGCGCACACGGGTCCCGGCCGGGGCTGTGGGACTCGCCGGAGCGTTCAGCGGAGCGTACCCGCGAGAAGGCCCGGGCGGCTGGCAGCTGATCGGGCGCACGGATGCTGCGCTCTGGCGCCCGCGCTCGTCGCGTCCCGCGCTGCTCACCCCGGGCACCGCGGTGAGGTTCCGCGCCGTGCAGGCGCTCAGTGCCGAACCGGGCACCGCGACACCGGTCGCGACCGACGCGGCCGTGTCGGCATCATCGAAGCCCCGGGTCGCCTCCGGGGCGGCGCACGCTGGCGTCTCCGGCCCGGCCGACATGCCCGTCGAGAGGGCTGTCACGGTGCTCCGGGCGGGACCCCAACTGCTGGTGGAAGATCTGGGGAGGCCGGGGTGGGCATCCATCGGCGCGGGCCGATCGGGAGCGCTCGACCGCGGCGCGCTGCGCCTGGCGAACCGGCTCGTCGGAAACGGCGAAGGCGCCGCCGCGGTCGAAGTCGTCGTCGCCGCATCACTGCGCTTCGAACACGAGGCCTGGTTCGCGGTGACCGGTGCGAGGGGCGAGCTGAGCCTGTCCGCGCGGCAGGTCGAGCCCGACACCGCCGTACACGCCCGCGCCGGCGACGTGCTCGAGCTCGGACCGGCGACGCACGGCCTGCGGTTCGTCGTCGCGGTGCGCGGCGGCGTCGACGCGACGCTCGAACTCGGATCCGCCTCGGTGGACGTCGGGGCAGGCCTCGGCGAACCGTTGAACGACGGTGACACCCTCGCGACGGGACGTGCCGCGACCGGTGACATCCCGGCGGTCGACGCGCTGACCGTGTGGTCGCCGCCCGACGACGAGGTCGGCGTTCACGTGGTGGCCGGACCACGGCAGGACTGGTTCGCACCGGCATCCGTCGACGCGTTCTACGACACGGCCTGGGAGGTGACCGCGGCGTTGAACCGCGTGGGCCTGCGCCTGCGCTCGCCGGAGGGCGTCGTGCTCGAACGCGCCGCCGGCCGCGTGACGGCGGAACTGCCGAGCGAGCCGATGGTCCCGGGCGCCATCCAGGTGCCGCCGTCGGGGGAGCCGACGGTGCTGCTCGCCGACGGCCCGGTCACCGGCGGTTACCCGGTGATCGCCGTGGTCGCGGATGCCGACCTCGACCTCTTCGCGCAGCTGCGCCCCGGGCAGACCGTGCGTTTTCGCCACGCTCGTCGTGCTCGCTGACCTCTCAGCCGCGCAATTGGAAGATCGCCCGGCCCGGCAGCGGTGACGCGACGGCCGTGGCATCCGTCACGATCGGCGCACTGCCGACGAACTGCCGCAACTCCTCGCCCGCGACCGCCTTCGCCGGGTGGGGCCCGCTCGCCAGCAGCCGAGGCAGCCAGTCCATCGGCAACGGCGAGTTCGATCCGACCAGCACGATGTTGCCGAACCGCTTGCCCTTGAGCACCTGCGTCTCGGCGAGTGCGGCGACGTGCTCCGTCACGGAGGTGAGGGTGGATGCCTGTCCTCGCGCGAACGAGAGCGGCGGCCCGTCCGCGATGTTCACCAGCGCGACCCCGTCGGGCTTGAGCAGCGTGGCGGCCTCTCGGTAGAACTCCACGCTCGTGACGTGGGCGGGGGTGCGGGCGCCGCTGAAGATGTCGATGACGAGGAGGTCGACCGTGCCGCGCAGGCCGGCGGGCAGCTTGCGGACGACCTCGCGGGCATCCCCGTGTCGCACCCGGATCTGCGCCGATCGCGGCAGCGGCAGTTCGCTGCGCACCAGGTCGACGAGATCGCTCTCCAGCTCGATCACCTGCTGCCGAGAGCCCGGGCGGGTCGCTGCCACATAGCGGGGAAGAGTGAGGGCACCGGCGCCGAGGTGCACCGCCGTGATCGGTTCGCCGGGCTCGCGCAGCAGGTCGATCACATTGCCCATGCGCTGTACGTACTCGAAGAACAGCCGGGTGGGATTCTCGAGATCCACATGCGACTGCGGGGTGCCGTCGACGACGAGCTGAAACGCTCCCGGTACCCAGCGGTCGGGCTCGATCACAGCGCGCAGGCCGCTGTGCTTCAGAACGGCCGACGGGTACTCATCCACCGCCTCAGCCTAGGTGTTGTTCCCACTGACGGCGCGACTACCGGTGGCGCCCGCGACTGCACCCAAAGGACTCCGTTCACGCGAGCGGCCGCCAGTATTTCGGTGCACTTGCCATGGGGACCGGCAGGCGCACCGCTCGCGCTGCGCATCTCCGCCCTGCTTGCGCCCCGCATCTCCACCCTGCTCGTTCCGCATCTCCACCCTCATCTCCACCTCGGGGCGGTTCCCGGCCGGGCGGCGGCGGCCGAGAGTGGAATCACGGTTCGTCGTGCGGCGAGCCGAGGCATCCGCGACGAGAGAAGGAAGACGTGCCCCTCACCATCCAGCTCCTGACCAACGGGCTCATCATCATCGTGATCCTGGTGTGGGTCGGCTACCGCCAGCTCACCTGGAGGGCCGTCGATGCGGCCCGCATGTGGCGCATGCCCATCATTCTCGGCATCGTCGGGCTCGCCCTCCTCGCCACGACGTCGAAGGCGCACGTGCTCACCGGGGTCGACATCGCGGTGCTGCTCGTCGAACTCATCGTGGGGCTGGGGCTCGGGGCGGCGATGGGCATACTCGCGACGTTCCGGCCGATGACGGCCGACGGCATCCGTCTCTATCGGGAAGCGCACGCGGGCTCGCGCCGGCCGGTCGGCGACGTGACGCTGCAGACGCGCACCGGATGGCTCGGCATCGTGCTGTGGATCGTGCTGATCGCCGTGCGCGTCGGCGTCGACGTGCTGGCGGGAATGGCCGGATCGACACTCGCCGCCTCGACCGGCGTGATCCTCCTCATGGTCGGCGCCAACCGGCTGGCTCGGGTCGCGGTCATCCTGTACCGCGCCAACAAGGTGGCGGTGCCAGTGCTCTGAACGCGATCGGGCCGATGGGCTGAACGCGATCGGGCCGATGGGCTGAACGCGATCGGGCCGATGGGCGTCAGCCCGCGATGCGCGAAGATGGGCGGCGGAGCATCGAGAAGGGAACGCACGTGACGCAGCACGCCGCAGACATCCCGCGGCGCACCGGCTTCGCGCTGGCGCTGAATCTCGCGGGGATCGTGGTGGTCGGTGGCTACCTGCTGTGGTGGGAGTCCGGCGTCGTGCCGGCGTGGGCCGTCGTTCTCGGCGTCGTCTCCTTGCTCGCCTGGCTCGCGCTGCTGGTGCTTCCGACGAAGTGGCGCGTGCTCACGTTGACGCTCATGGTCGCCATGTCGCTCGTCGCGGCTCCGGGGGCGTGGCCGTCGAACGGTCTTCTCATCGTGCCGACGATCGCCGGCATCCTGCTCATGTTCGGATCGCCGGGCGTGCCGATTCCGCTCGGCTATACGACGGCGGTGGTCACCGCGGTCCTGGTCGCGGGCACGCCGCTGGCACTGGCGGCCGCCGGAGGAGAGCCGCCCACGGTCGAGTCGATCGTCTCGCTCGAGTTCGCCGTGCTCGTCGCGGTGCTCGGGGGCGTGAACAGACGTCAGGCGCGAGCACGCGACAGGGCGGCGCTGCAACTGGCAGAGAGTGCCGCACGCGTACGGGACGAGCAGGCGAGGGCATCCGCGCTCGCCATCCGCCAGTCGCTGGCACGCGACATGCATGACGTGCTCGCGCACAGCCTGGGCGGGCTCGTCATCCAGCTCGATGCCGTCGAGGCGCAGCTCGAGGCAGGACAGTCGGATGCCGCCCTTACTCGTCTGCACGACGCGCGTTCGATGGCCGCCTCCGGGCTCGCGGAAGCGCGCCGTGCGGTGGAGGCGTTGCGTGCCGACCCGGATGCCTCGTCTCGCGTCGCCTCCGCCGACCTCGCCGCCTCGCTCGTCGAGCTGATGGATGCCCATGAGCGGCTCAGCGGGAGCGTGGACTTCGCGCAACTCGGCACGCCGGCGGATGTCCCGGCGAGGGTCGCGACCGCCTTCCGGCGCGCGCTGCAGGAATCCCTGAGCAACGCGCGCAAGCACGCACCCGGCGAGCCGGTGCGGGTGCGGCTCGATTGGCCTGCGGGCGAGGTCGAATTGGAGGTGGTCAACGCCATGCCGAGCGGCGGGGCGGCTGCGACCGGCGGGGCTGCCACCGGTGGTGCGGCGGCCGGCGCGGCGGCGGCCGGCACGGCTGCGGCCGGTGGCGTGGCGGCCGGCATGGCTGCGACCCGTGAGGCGGCCGCCGCCACTGCGGTTGCGGCCGGTGGCGAGGCTACGGCCGGTGGTGCGGCTGCCACCGGTGGCGCGGCTGCGATGGGCGGCGAAGCTGCGACGGACGCTGAAGCTGTGACCGGCGGTGAGGCTGCGACCGGCGGTGAGGCTGCGGATCGCGCCGAGGCTGCAGCTGGCACCGAGGCGGGACGGCCCGCCGCCCTTGCCTCGACGGGTGGCGGGCACGGCCTGACGGGGATGCGCGAGCGCTTCGCCGAGTTGCCCGGAGGTGCGGTTGCGGCGGGGGCCGTCGGTGGCGAGTTCGTCGTGCGGGTGCGAGCCGCGATTCAGGGTGCCGACGGCACCCGAAGCAGCGACGGTCGGGACAGCGACGGTCGGGACAGCGACGGGCGGGACCGCGACCGGAGCGGTAGAGAACGGCGCGGCGGCGAACGGGGCGCCGACGACCGGAGTAGCGCCGACCGTAACGGCAGGGAACGCGGCGGCGACCGGGGTCGCGACGGTGGCCGCAGGGAACGGCGCGGCGATGACCGGAGCATCGACCGGAGCCGCAGCACGCGCGGCGTCGACGAACGAAGTAGCGACGAACGAAGTAGTGACGAGAGCAGCGACGAGCGGAGCATCCGATGACCGAACCCGATCTGATCATCCGCGTGGTCGTCGCGGATGATCAGGCGATCGTGCGCGACGGACTCGTCACGGTGCTCGACCTCCTTCCCGATATCGACGTCGTCGGCCAGGCGAGCGACGGCGAGCGCGCGGTCGCCGTGGTGGCCGAGACGCGTCCCGACGTGGTGCTCATGGACCTCCGCATGCCCGTGCTCGACGGAGCCGCGGCGACCGCGCGGATCGTGGCGGAGCATCCCGGAACGGCGGTTCTCGTGCTGACCACGTTCGCCGACGACGCCTCCGTGATGGGCGCTCTGCGCGCCGGCGCCCGCGGATACCTCACGAAGGATGCCTCGCGCGCAGAGGTCGCGGCCGCCGTGCGCTCGGTCTCGCGCGGGCAGACGACGCTGGCCGGTGACGTCGGTGCTCGTCTGATCGGCGGGCTGTCCGCGGGGGTGACGGGCTCCGCGCCGTCTGTGTCGTCTTCCGCCGCAACGTCTTCCGCCGCACGGTCTTCTGCCGCACCATCTGCCGTACCGCCTTCTGCCGTACCGTCTTCTGCCGCACCGTCTGCCGCGGGGCTGCGGACGCGACATCCGGAACTCACGATCCGCGAGGCGGAGGTGCTGGCTCTCGTCGCCGAGGGGAAGAGCAACACGGAGATCGCGGCATCCCTGTTCGTGAGCGTGGCCACGGTGAAGACCCACATCAACTCGCTCTTCGCGAAGCTGCACGTGCGCGACCGTGCCCAGGCGATCGCGCTGGCCCGGTCGTAGGCGACCTGACCCGGCCAGGCTCGCTCGGCAGCGTCCTTCGTGCGCTGCCCCGGTCGCGGCGGCGCTAACTCAGGCCATTTCCGGTCAGGACGCAGATATATGGATCTGACTCGATATGGCCTGAGTTAGTGCTCGTTATGGCCTGAGTTAGTGGTCGCGATACGGTCGCCGGCACCGATGGCGGCCCCTATTGGTCATTCGTCTGCGACAGCTCTCCGTCCCCGAGCAGCGGTCACCGGGGTCTTCTCCACAGATTCGGTTCTGGTGCCGACGCAGCGGCTGACTTTCGGCATCGTTGCTGACGTGCCCTTCCCTGAACCGAATCTCGGCATCATGTCCCTGGAGATGCTGCAAGCGAACGGAGCCGACCGGCGTGCGATCAACGACGCGCTTGCGGCGGGTGAGCTGTCGCGCGTACGCCGGGGTTGGTACGCGACGAGCGACGCCGATCCGGATGCGATCGCGGCCGTTCGGATCGGCGGTGTGCTGACAGCCACATCCGCCTCCCGGCACTACGGGCTCTGGACGATGGACGATCCACGATTCCATGTTCTCGTGGCCGGAAATGCGTCTCGCCTTCGAATCCAAGGCGCGCCGCTGCGCGTGCCGGATGGTGGGCGCATGCCGGATGGTGGGAGCGTCCCGGATGGCGGGCGCATGCCGGACGGCGGGCGAAACCAGATGGCCCGCGAGGTGTTTCGTCGCAGTTCGGCAGACCGGCCGGCTTTGTGTCTGCACTGGGCGTCAGCGAAGGTGCGCGAGCGAGTGGCGCTCGCAGACCCGCTGCAAACGATCAAAGATGCCGCGCACTGTCTCCCCCGACAGATGGCCGTTGCGCTCGCCGATTCCGCGTTGAACTCGAAGTTGATCCGCATGTATCAACTGCAAACCGCACTGCCCGATATCGCAGCAGCGTGCGATGCCACCTGCCAGTCGGGCACGGAGACTCTGGTGCGCGTTCGCCTGCGCGGGAAGCGCATTCGTGTGCGGACCCAAGTGGCGATCAAGGGTGTCGGCCGCGTCGACCTTCTCGTCGGCGAACGGCTGGTCATCGAGTGCGACAGCGAGCGGTTCCACGACGGGTATACCTCGGAGCGCGACTACGACCGCGACATCGCGCTGATCCGACGTGGGTACCTCGTGCTCCGACTCAAGTACAGGCACGTCGTCTACGAGTGGGATGAGATCGAGCAGATCATCCTCGAGATCGTCCGGGCGCGTCGCCACTACTGGCGGAGCGGCACGACTGGCTCAGTCATCTCTCTGTAAGTCGAGAAGCGTCTCTCCGCGAGTCGAGAAGCGTCTCTTGGTACGTCGAGAAGCGTCTCTTGGTACGTCGAGAAGCGCCTCTCCGCAAGTCACGAGAAGCATCTCTATGAGCCACGAGAAGCCTCGCCGTCCGGGGCCGCGGCGTGTAGTTGAAGACTCCGGGAGCCTGCCGCGGTCGGTGGCCGGCCGGGCGGGCCCGGGTGGGTGGGCCTGGCGAGCGGGTGGTGCCTTACCGTGCCTCGCCGGCGTTGCCTTGCCGGTGTTGCCTCGTCGACGTTGCCTCGTCGACGTTGCCTCGTCGACGTTGCCTCGTCGACGTTGCCTCGTCGACGTTGCCTTGCCGAGGTTGCCTTGCCTTGCTCGGCCTCGCCATCGAAACCCTCCGGGGCCTGTAGAAGACAGTCACGGGCCTTGACCCGAACCGCCGGAGGCCTCGCGGAGGGCGGCGGCGGGCCGGAGGGCGACAGCCGTCACTAACTCAGGCCATTTCCGATCAGACGACGGATATATGAATGTCATGTCTCAGGACATCGGTGACAAAAGTGCATCAGGACATCGGTGACACTTCTGGAGTGTTTCGTGGTGACACTTGCGCCCCTGAAACTGCAAGGTCGACGCATCACCGGCATGAGCCGTGTCGCTCGCGACGAATAGCGGTTGACGTCGAGGGCAAGGGCGGGCCCCGGCCCGCCCGCGGCAGGCATTCGCATACTTCGCGCACAGCCCACGACCGACGTCAGTCGCGCTCGGCAACACTTCCGCGCAATCATCACCCAGAAGCCGACTGTCACCGATGTCCTGACACACGAACTGTCACCGATGTCCTGATACAGAACCGTCACCGATGTCCTGAGACATCACACGACGGATATATGAACCTGACTCGAAATAGCCTGAATTAGTGCCGCGCAGGACCGTGTATCGGTACCACGCAGGACCGTGCGTCTGGACGTGTATCAGTGCCGTGCAGTACCGCGTGGAGTGGCGTACCGACGGCGTGAAATCTGCGAAAACATGGCCACTCTAGGCCCACGAAAACGCCGAGCGCGCGGGGCGCCCGCAAATACACGGGGCGCTCCAGATGCCCGCGCAAACACGGGGCGGACTGGACGCCCGCAGAAACGCGGGGCGCTCCGGAAGTCTGCGAAAACGCGGCGCGCTCTGGACGCCCGCGAAAACACGGGGGAGTAGCACGCTCGACGCCCGCGCCTACAGACCTGTACGCCTGCGCTTATACCCCTAAACGGCAACCAGGTCAAGAATCGACTGGACACGGGCGGGTCGAAGCGCATATACTCGTACTTTGCGCTCCCACACTCATGCCTTCATATTGCGGTCGGCTCTGCGTGGCTCCGGTGTGTGCATGGGCTGGGTCCTTCGTCTTCGACGGAGGCCGGTCAGATACGGGCACAACGGGACCACTTTAGCGGGAGTCCTCGTCCACACCACAACCTGACCGACAGTCACCCGTGGTCCCTTCCCGGGACCCCATGGAGGTTATTTCCTTGGCTGCTGCGCGCAACGCATCTTCCACTCCCACTCCCAAGAACGGACGAAACCACTCTCGTCTCTCGTTCGCCAAGATCACCGACACCCTGACAGTTCCGGATCTCCTCGCCCTGCAGACGGAGAGCTTCGACTGGCTGGTCGGCGACGACGCGTGGAAGGCACGCGTCGCCGAAGCCGAGGCCCAGGGCCGTCAAGATCTGCCCGCCCACAGCGGTCTGGAGGAGATCTTCGAAGAGATCTCTCCGATCGAGGATCTGGGCGAGACCATGCAGCTCTCGTTCACGAATCCCTTCCTCGAAGAGAAGAAGTACTCCATCGACGAGTGCAAGGAGAAGGGCAAGACCTACTCCGCGCCGCTGTACGTCGAAGCGGAGTTCATGAACCACATCACCGGTGAGATCAAGACTCAGACGGTGTTCATGGGCGACTTCCCGCTCATGACCGAGAAGGGCACGTTCATCATCAACGGCACCGAGCGTGTCGTCGTGTCGCAGCTGGTCCGCAGCCCGGGGGTGTACTTCGAGCGCACCCCGGAGAAGACCAGCGATAAGGATGTCTACTCCGCGCGCATCATCCCGAGCCGCGGTGCCTGGCTCGAGTTCGAGATCGACAAGCGCGACCAGGTCGGCGTGCGCATCGACCGCAAGCGCAAGCAGTCGGTCACGGTGTTCCTCAAGGCGCTCGGCCTGACCAGTGAGGAGATCCTCGAGGAGTTCAAGGGCTTCACCTCCATCGAGCTCACCCTGGAGAAGGACACGATCCTCACCAAGGAAGAGGCGCTCAAGGACATCTACCGCAAGCTGCGTCCGGGCGAGCAGGTGGCCGCCGAGGCCGCCCGCGCGCTGCTCGACAACTTCTACTTCAACCCGAAGCGCTACGACCTCGCCAAGGTCGGCCGGTACAAGATCAACCGCAAGCTCGGCCTCGAGGCCCCGCTGACGGATTCGGTGCTCACCACCGAAGACATCATCAAGACGATCAAGTACCTGGTCGCCCTGCACGACTCGACCGCACCCGGCGTGAAGCAGATCGGCGAGAACACCTACGCGATCGACGGCGTCCGCGGCGGCAAGGCCGCAGACATCCGTCTCGACGTGGACGACATCGACCACTTCGGCAACCGTCGTATCCGCGCGGTGGGCGAGCTCATCCAGAACCAGGTGCGCACGGGCCTGTCGCGCATGGAGCGCGTGGTGCGCGAGCGCATGACCACGCAGGACATCGAGGCGATCACGCCGCAGACCCTGATCAACGTGCGTCCCGTCGTGGCCGCGATCAAGGAGTTCTTCGGCACCAGCCAGCTCTCGCAGTTCATGGACCAGAACAACCCGCTCGCGGGTCTGACCCACAAGCGCCGCCTGTCGGCGCTGGGCCCCGGCGGCCTCTCCCGCGACCGCGCGGGCGTCGAGGTGCGCGACGTGCACCCGTCGCACTACGGCCGCATGTGCCCGATCGAGACGCCTGAAGGCCCGAACATCGGTCTGATCGGCTCGCTGGCGTCGTTCGCCCGCATCAACTCGTTCGGCTTCATCGAGACGCCGTACCGCAAGGTCGTGAACGGCAAGGTGACCGACCAGATCGACTACCTGACGGCATCCGAGGAGGACGACTTCATCGTCGCCCAGGCCAACGCGCCGCTGAAGGCCGACGGCCACTTCTCCGAGGACCGCGTCCTGGCCCGTCAGAAGGGCGGCGAGGTCGACCTGGTCCCCGCCGACCAGATCGGCTACATGGATGTCTCGCCTCGCCAGATGGTCTCGGTCGGCACCTCGCTGATCCCGTTCCTCGAGCACGACGACGCGAACCGTGCCCTCATGGGTGCGAACATGCAGCGTCAGGCCGTGCCGCTGGTGCGCAGCGAGTCCCCGAACGTCGGAACCGGCATGGAGGGCTACGCGGCCATCGACGCCGGCGACGTGCTCACGGCGGAGAAGCCCGGCGTCGTCGCGGAGGTGTCGGCGGATGCCGTCACCATCCAGCTCGACGAGGGCGGAACGCAGACCTACTATCTGCGCAAGTTCGACCGCTCCAACCAGGGCACGAGCTACAACCACCGCGTGATCGTCAACGCCGGGGAGCGCATCGAAGCCGGCGAGGTCATCGCCGATGGTCCCGCGACCGAGAACGGCGAGCTCGCGCTCGGCAAGAACCTCCTCGTGGCGTTCATGCCGTGGGAGGGCTACAACTACGAGGACGCGATCATCCTCAGCCAGAACCTGGTGAAGGACGACACCCTCTCCTCGATCCACATCGAGGAGTACGAGGTGGATGCCCGCGACACCAAGCTGGGCAAGGAGGAGATCACCCGCGACCTGCCGAACGTCAGCCAGGAACTGCTGGCCGACCTCGACGAGCGCGGCATCATCCGCATCGGTGCCGAGGTTCGCCCCGGCGACATTCTGGTCGGCAAGGTCACGCCGAAGGGCGAGACCGAGTTGAGCGCCGAGGAGCGTCTGCTCCGCGCGATCTTCAACGAGAAGAGCCGCGAGGTGCGCGACACGTCGCTGAAGGTGCCGCACGGTGAAGAGGGCACGGTCATCGGCGTCAAGGTGTTCGACGCGGTCGACGGCGACGACGAGCTCGGCTCCGGTGTGAACCAGCGCGTCGTGGTGTTCATCGCCCAGAAGCGCAAGATCACCGCGGGCGACAAGCTCGCCGGTCGTCACGGCAACAAGGGCGTCATCTCGCGCATCCTGCCGGTGGAAGACATGCCGTTCCTCGCGGACGGCACGCCGGTCGACGTCATCCTCAACCCGCTCGGTGTTCCCGGCCGTATGAACTTCGGCCAGGTGCTGGAGATCCACCTCGGGTGGGCCGCCAAGCAGGGCTGGAAGGTCGACGGCAACCCGGACTGGGCCGAGCGCCTGCCCGCCGTGGCCCGTGAGGCCGCGCCGGACACCAAGGTGGCGACGCCGGTGTTCGACGGCGCGCTGGAAGAGGAGATCGCCGGTCTGCTCGACTCCACGCTGCCGACCCGCGACGGTGAGCGCCTCATCGACCACACCGGTAAGACTCAGCTCTTCGACGGCCGCTCCGGCGAGCCGTTCCCGGAGCCGATCTCGGTGGGTTACATGTACATCCTCAAGCTGCACCACCTGGTCGACGACAAGATCCACGCGCGTTCGACCGGACCGTACTCGATGATCACCCAGCAGCCGCTCGGTGGTAAGGCGCAGTTCGGCGGTCAGCGCTTCGGCGAGATGGAGGTGTGGGCCCTGGAGGCGTACGGCGCCGCCTACGCGCTGCAGGAGCTGCTCACCATCAAGTCCGACGACATCCTGGGCCGCGTCAAGGTGTACGAGGCCATCGTCAAGGGCGAGAACATTCAGGAGCCGGGCATCCCGGAGTCCTTCAAGGTTCTGATCAAGGAGATGCAGTCCCTGTGCTTGAACGTCGAGGTCCTCTCGGCCGACGGCACGCCGGTGAGCCTGCGCGACACGGATGACGAGGCTTACCGTGCCGCCGAAGAGCTCGGCATCAACCTGTCCAGCCACTTCGAGTCTTCGTCCATTGACGAGATCTGAAGCACGCCAGTCCTTTACTGACACCTTTCTTACGAGGAGAGAAATTGCTCGACGCAACAACTTTTGACGAGCTGCGTATCGGCCTGGCCACGGCAGACGACATCCGTCGCTGGTCCCACGGTGAGGTCAAGAAGCCCGAGACGATCAACTACCGCACGCTGAAGCCGGAGAAGGACGGCCTGTTCGGCGAGCAGATCTTCGGACCGTCCCGCGACTGGGAGTGCGCCTGCGGCAAGTACAAGCGCGTGCGCTTCAAGGGCATCGTCTGCGAGCGCTGCGGCGTGGAGGTCACCAAGTCCTCCGTGCGTCGTGAGCGCATGGGCCACATCGAGCTGGCCGCCCCCGTGACGCACATCTGGTACTTCAAGGGTGTGCCCTCGCGGCTCGGTTACCTGCTCGACATGGCGCCGAAGGACCTGGAGAAGGTCATCTACTTCGCCGCCTACATGGTGATCGACGTGGACGAGCAGGGTCGTCACGACGACCTGCCCGGTCTGGAGAACGAGCTCCGCCTGGAGATCAAGACGCTGACCGACCAGCGCGACTCTCGCGTGGCCGACCGCCTCGCCAAGCTCGAGGGCGACCTCGCGGCGCTGGAGGAGGAGGGCGCGAAGGCCGACCAGAAGCGACGCACTCGCGACGGTGCCGAGAAGGAGATGTCGCAGATCCGCAAGAGCTACGACGAGGACATCGCCCGGCTCGAACGGGTCTGGGAGTCCTTCCGCACGCTGAAGGTGGGCGACCTCAAGCCCGAGGACGCCGACTTCAACGAGCTCGTCGACCGCTTCGGTCTGTACTTCACGGCCTACATGGGCGCCGAGGCGATCAAGAAGCGCCTCGAGGCCTTCGACCTGAACGCCGAGGCCGAGCTGCTCCGCGAGCAGATCGCGAACGGCAAGGGTCAGAAGAAGATCCGCGCCATCAAGCGGCTTCGCGTCGTCAGCTCGTTCCTGGCCACCGGCAACTCGCCGGCCGCCATGGTGCTCGATGTCGTGCCGGTCATCCCGCCGGAGCTGCGCCCGATGGTGCAGCTCGACGGTGGCCGCTTCGCCACGAGCGACCTGAACGACCTGTACCGCCGTGTGATCAACCGCAACAACCGTCTTCGTCGTCTGCTCGACCTCGGTGCCCCCGAGATCATCGTGAACAACGAGAAGCGCATGCTGCAGGAGGCCGTCGACGCGCTGTTCGACAACGGCCGCCGCGGTCGTCCCGTCACGGGTACCGGCAACCGCGCCCTGAAGTCCCTGAGCGACATGCTCAAGGGAAAGCAGGGTCGCTTCCGCCAGAACCTGCTGGGCAAGCGCGTGGACTACTCGGGCCGTTCGGTCATCATCGTCGGTCCGCAGCTCAAGCTGCACCAGTGCGGTCTGCCGAAGGACATGGCGCTCGAGCTGTTCAAGCCGTTCGTGATCAAGCGTCTGATCGACCTGCAGCACGCGCAGAACATCAAGGCCGCCAAGCGCATGGTGGAGCGCGCGAACCCGCAGGTGTGGGATGTGCTCGAAGACATCATCCGCGAGCGTCCCGTTCTGCTGAACCGCGCTCCCACGCTGCACCGCCTGGGCATCCAGGCGTTCGAGCCGCAGCTCGTGGAGGGCAAGGCCATCCAGCTGCACCCGCTCGTGTGCGCCGCGTTCAACGCGGACTTCGACGGTGACCAGATGGCCGTGCACCTGCCGCTGTCGGTGGAGGCGCAGGCCGAGGCGCGCATCCTGATGCTCGCGTCGAACAACATCCTGAAGCCGTCGGACGGCCGTCCGGTGACCCTGCCCGCACAGGACATGATCATCGGCCTGCACCACCTGACGACCGTGCGCGAGGGGGCTGCCGGCGAAGGCCGCGCGTTCTCCTCCGTGTCCGAGGCGATCCTCGCCAAGGACCAGGGCTCGCTCGACCTGAACGCCAAGGTGCGCATTCGTCTCGACAACCTCTACCTCGCGGAAGAGGACGCTCCGGAGGGCTTCGAGCAGGGCGGCACCGCGCTGCGCGAGACCACCCTCGGCCGTGCCATCTTCAACGAGACGCTCCCGGTGGACTACCCGTTCGTCGAGGACGTCGCCGACAAGGGCAAGCTCGCGTCGATCGTGAACGACCTCGCGGAGCGCTACCCGAAGGTGGAGGTCGCCGCCACGCTCGACCGCATCAAGGACGCCGGCTTCTACTGGGCCGCTCGTTCCGGTGTGACCGTCGCGCTCAGCGACATCGTCACGCCTCCGTCGAAGAAGGACATCATCGCCTCCTACGAGAAGAAGGCGGCGAAGGTCCAGAGCGAGTACGAGAAGGGTCTCACCACCGAGGCCGAGCGTCGTCAGGAGCTCATCAAGATCTGGACGGATGCCACCGACGAGGTCGCGAAGGCCATGCGCGAGAACTTCCCGGAGCACAACACCATCAACCGCATGGTGTCCTCCGGCGCTCGTGGTAACTGGCTGCAGGTGCGCAACATCGCCGGTATGCGCGGTCTGGTGAACAACCCGAAGGGTGAGATCATCCCGCGTCCGATCATCTCGAGCTACTCCGAGGGTCTCTCGGTGGCCGAGTACTTCATCGCGACGCACGGTGCCCGCAAGGGCCTGGCCGACACCGCTCTGCGGACGGCCGACTCGGGCTACCTCACCCGCCGTCTGGTGGACGTCTCGCAGGATGTCATCATCCGCGAGGACGACTGCGGCACGACCAAGGGCCTGGACATCACGATCGCGGCGCGCGACGCCGAGGGCGTGCTGGTGCGTGACGAGAACGTCGAGAACTCGGTGTTCGGTCGCAGCCTCGCCACCGACGTGGTCGACGAGAAGGGCACCGTCGTGGCGGAGGCCGGTCAGGACGTCGGTGACGTGCTGATCGAGAAGCTGATCGCCGCCGGTGTCGAGTCCATCCGGGTGCGCTCCGTGCTCACCTGCGAGTCCGCTGTCGGCGTCTGCGCTCAGTGCTACGGCCGCTCCCTGGCCACGGGCAAGCTCGTGGACATCGGCGAGGCCGTCGGCATCATCGCGGCGCAGTCGATCGGTGAGCCGGGTACGCAGCTGACGATGCGAACCTTCCACACCGGTGGTTCGGCATCCGCCGACGACATCACGCAGGGTCTCCCGCGTGTGCAGGAGCTCTTCGAGGCACGTACCCCGAAGGGTGCGTCCCCGATCGCCGAGTCCGCCGGACGCGTGCACATCGAGGACACCGAGAAGGCGCGCTACGTCGTGCTCACCCCCGACAACGGCGACGAGGAGCACCGCTACCAGGTGCTCAAGCGTTCGACGCTGCTGGTGGAGGACGGCGACCACGTGGAGCTCGGCCAGCAGTTCATCGTGGGCACGGTGGATCCGAAGGAGGTGCTGCGCGTGCGCGGCATCCGTGCGGTGCAGGAGCACCTCGTGGGTGGCGTTCAGGGCGTGTACCGCTCGCAGGGCGTGCCGATCCACGACAAGCACATCGAGGTCATCGTGCGCCAGATGCTGCGCAAGGTCACCGTGGTCGACCACGGCGAGACCGACCTGCTGCCCGGTGAGTTCGTCGACCGGTCGAAGTACAACGCGATCAACCGTGCCGCGCTCGCCGAGGGCAAGAAGACGGCATCCGCCCGCCAGGAGGTCATGGGTATCACCAAGGCCTCGCTCGCGACGGAGTCGTGGCTGTCGGCCGCGTCGTTCCAGGAGACCACGCGTGTTCTCACGCAGGCCGCCATGGAGGGCAAGCGCGACCCGCTGATCGGTCTCAAGGAGAACGTGATCATCGGAAAGCTGATCCCGGCCGGAACCGGTCTGCCCCGCTACCGCAACGTGGCCGTCGAGGCCACGGAGGAAGCGAAGGCCGAGCGGTACCCCAACCGCATCTTCACCGACGACACCGTGTTCAACGAGAACGACCTGAGCTTCGTCGACTTCGACAGCTTCAGCTCGGACGACTACACCCCGGGGACTTACAACTGATTGAGGGAGGGGAAAGCAAGCTTGCTTGCTTTCCCCGACCGATTGAAGTTGTCGAGCGGCGAAGTCGCGAACATAACTGATTGAGGGAGGGAAGAGCAAGCTTGCTTGCTTTCCCCGACCGATTGAAGTTGTCGAACGGCCGAGTCGCGACACAACCGAGTCCTCATGGATGCCTCACCGCCTGTCGGTGAGTGAACCACCGGAGCCCTGCGCCACCACCCGGCGCAGGGCTCCGTTGCGTCCGGCGCCGGCGCGATGCAGGCGGTGTGCCTCCGCGCGCCGGCGCGGGCACCTTGTTACCGTGGCAACAGCAGTGCACCGCCGACAGCAGGGGGCACCATGAGCAACGAAACACCGCAGTCTCCCGTGGATCCCGAAGAGCCGCGTCGCCACGGCGCCGATCCCGAAGACGTCACGGGCATCACGCCGCCTTCGGACGGCGAGGACCAATTGGCATCGGCCGAGCCGGGCTCGCCCGATGAGGCCGCTGTCCGTCCGGCATCCGGCGGGATGTCGGATGGTGCGCACGAGGTGCCGGATGGCGCGCACGAGGCGCCCACAGACTTTTCGGAAGAGTCGGCTGCGGCGACGGGAAACCTGACGGAGTCGCAGGAGCCCGGGACTGCCGCTGCCGACCTGCCGACGGGAGCTCCGGAGGTTGTGGCCGACGCTTCCGAGGTACCGACCGAAGCTCCCGAGGCGGGCACCGGTGCGGGCGCGGACTCGCACCTCCTCACCGGGACCGGACTGTCGGCGGCCCACGATGCGCCGGAAGCGGAACCTGTCCCCGCCGCCGAACCCGACCCTACCGCCGGATCGGCGCCGGCCACTGAACCGGCCCCTGCCGCTGAACCAGCCTCGGCCACCGACCGCACCCCGGACGCGTACGACACTTCCGTCGCAGAACCTGCAGACTCTGGGAACGTCGCGGAGACGCCGCTGCTCCTTCCGCCGGAGCCGTCCGGCATCGCAGCGGAGCCGGCAGCCTCCTCGCCGCCGGCCGCAGCACCCACTCCGGTGTTCGTCGTCGCACCGACGCCGCCGAAGGCGAGGGGCAACAGGCTGATGGGCATCCTGATCGATGTCGTCGCAACCGTCGCGTTCGCCATCGTCTTCGCCGCGGTCGCCCTGGGCCTCTACGCGCTCAACCGGCCGCACCTCGCGGTAGACCTCTGGGAGCGCTACCTGCAGACGCCGGGGTTCTGGGTTCCCGTCGTCGTCTTCTTCCTGGCCTACGCCCTGCTGATCGCCATCGTGAATCGTGGCCGCTGGGTCGCCTACATCGTCGGCTCGTTCTTCGTCGGCGTCATCGTCTACTTCGGCTACATCGGCGGCGCGCTTCTCACCGTGCACGCCTGGCAGCTCTCGCCGGAGAACGCGACGCAGTTCCTCGGCACGCTCTGGGCCAACCCGCTCACGCTGGCGGCTGCGATCGTGGCGCGCGAGGCATCCCTCTGGTTCGGCGCTTGGATCGCCGCGCGTGGCCGTCGTGTGCGCGCGGCTAACCTGGAAGCGCAGCGCGAGTACGACCGGCGCCTCGCCGCCGGACCGACCGGCGGGCAGAGCACGACGTCGTGAGCGGCGCGGTCCGGTGATCGTCGCCGGGCAGCCGCCGTTCGCGCACGGCGATCCTCGGAGCACCGGGATGCCGCGCGGCACACACCATGGATCTTCGCCGCTACGCCGCCACGCTCGCCGTCTTCGCCACGGGTCTCTATGTTGCGATGCTCATCGCGGCTCTCGGCGTGCTCAGCGTGGTACTGGCACGTGATCCGATCGACGACAAGGATGCCGGCATCTTCGCCGGTCCGATCGCCTGCGCTCTCGCCGCAGCGGTCGTGCTCACCGGTCTGCTCGTGCGGGCGTTGAAGCGCAACGTGCGGCGTCGCGATGTCGCGATCGGCACCGCCGTTCTGCTCGGCGTCGGCGCCTACGTCGGCTATGCGGTAGGCGGCGGCTTCGTCGTCGGGGTCGCGGATCCGTACCGGTTCCTGCCCTTCGTGGTGGAGCAGCTGATCGGTCCGTTCTCGGTGGCTGCGGGCATCCTGGCGCTGATCGTCGTGCTGCTCGACATGATCGTGCTGTCCGCGCGCATGGATGAGCGCGGCCGTCCGCGGTGGCCATGGGAGAAGAGCGAGCGCTGAGGCGCGTTCGCCGGCGCGCCGCTGCCGCCTCCCGCGCCTCATCGCCGGCGTGCCGTCGCGGCTCCCGCGCCCCACCGCGCTGGGCGCCGCTTCGCCGCCGCCCGTCTGCCGCGCCCCACCGGGCGCCGCTTCGCGCGCCGACCGCCGCCGATCGCCGGCAGACCGCCCGGTCCGTCCCCGCCCCCTCCGCCGGTAGGGTGTAGGGGTCGCGGCTGCCGATCCCGCGACGCCGGTCCCGACCTCTGACGGGAACCGCGCCGGTCCCGTACTGGAGCCCCTGCATGCGCCTCAAACTGACGCTCAACCGACCCTCGGGCGAGCCCGCCGACATCGTCGTCACCGCGGATGCCGCCGCCAGCATCTCCGAGATCGCCTCCGCCATCGCCCGCCTCGACCCCGCGTCATCGCAGGGGCACGCCGCCGCGCCCAGCGCCACAGCGCAGTCGCTCACCCTGCACGCCGCACTGCCCGGCCAGACCGAGTGGGTGCTGCTGCCGCCGGATGCCCCGGTCGGCGAAGCCTGGATCGCCAGCGGCGCGATCGTGCAGCTCGCCGACGCGGGACTGCACTACGCGCCGAAGAGCCTCGGCCGCGGCGCGCAGGTCGCCACCTTGACCGTGGTGACGGGGCCGGATGCCGGCACCGACTTCCCGATCACGCTCGGCACCACGGTGCTCGGCCGTGACACCGGCTGCGACATCGTGCTGCACGACGAACTCGTCTCGAAGAGGCACGTACGGTTCGAGGCATCCGATGCGGTCGAGGTGATCGACCTGGGTAGCGCCAACGGCATCGTCGTCGACGGAGGCATCGTCCCGCGACTACGCATCACCCGCGAGGAGACGCTTCTCATCGGAGACTCCGAGGTGCGGATCACCGTCACGGACCGGCAGGCGCTCGCCGGCGTGGCGCCGAAGGCCGGCCCGGTGTTCTTCAATCGGTCGCCGAAGGTCGAGGCGCGCTACGCGGGCCAGGACTTCGGGGCGCCCGACGTGCCGGCGAAGAAGGACCCGCAGCCCTTCCCGCTGCTGGCGATGATCGCCCCGCTGCTGATGGGCGGCGTGATGTTCGCCATCTCAGGCAACCCGGCCTCCATACTCTTCGTGTTCATGTCGCCGCTCATGATGGTGGGCAACGCGATGACGGCGAAGTCGCGAGACCGGCGCCGGCTCAAGAAGTCCATCGCCGAGTTCGACGAACGACTCGAGAGTCTCACCCAGGAGCTCGAAGCGGAGCGCATTACCGAGCACGAGGTACGCACGAAGGAGTCTCCGTCGACGCAGGATGCCATGGAGCGGGCGGTTCTGCGCGGCCCGTTGCTGTGGACGAGGCGTCCCGAGCACTGGTCGTTCCTCAACGTGCGGCTGGGCGTGGGGTCCATGGCGAGCCGCAACACCGTCAAGACGAGCGGTCGCGGTGAGATTCTGCGCGCCTACCAGGAGCGCCTCGACGAGGTGGTCGAGAAGCACAAGAACATCGACAACGTCCCCATCATCGACAACCTGTTCGACTCGGGCGCCCTCGGCATCGCCGGCTCGCCCCAACAGGCCATCGGCAGTCTGAACTCCATCCTCGTTCAGCTGACGGCACTGCACTCGCCCGCGGAACTGGCGGTGGCCGCGATCGTCGCCCCCCGGTGGTCGCAGGAGCTCGAATGGCTGAAATGGATGCCGCACACCTCGAGCCCGCAGTCTCCCATCGAGACGGTGCACCTCGCCGACAGCGCGGCAAGCGGCAGCAGCCTGCTCTCCGCTCTGGAGGGCCTGGTCGAGGAGAGGCTGGCGGAGGGCGCGGCGCAGCGACGAGGTGCGATCCAGACCGACACCGCAGCGTTGGAACGAGGCGCCGACGTCGGCAAGTCGGGAGCGACGAGCGGCACGCAGTCGCCGATCCCCGCGGTCGTCGTCCTCATCTCCGATGACGCCGCGGTGGACCGCGCGAGGCTCGTACAGGTGGCCGAACGGGCCGCGGATGCCGGTGTCTACCCGATCTGGATCGCATCCGACGTTCCCTCGCTGCCCGCGGTGTGCCGTACCTACCTCGAGCTCGGCGACGAGCCCGGCCGGGCCCGCGTCGGTTTCGTCCGTCTCGGCGAGACCGTCGATGACGTCTCGACCGAAACCGTCGATTCCGCGCAGGCGCTGGAATTCGCCCGTCGCATGGCGGCTGTGATCGACGCCGGAGCGCTCGTCGCCGACTCGTCGGACCTGCCGCGCAGTGTCTCCCTGGTCACCCTGCTCGGCCACGAGCTCGTCGAATCCAGCGATGCGGTGGTGGACCGTTGGCGGCAGAACAATTCGATCCACGATCGCAGCGGTGCCGTGCCCGCGCCGCGCCGAGCCGGATCACTGCGCGCGACGATCGGTTCCGGCGGCGTCGACGTGATGCATCTCGACCTGCGCTCGCAGGGCCCGCACGCCCTCGTCGGCGGAACGACGGGCGCAGGCAAATCCGAGTTCCTGCAGGCGTGGGTGCTCGGCATGGCCGCGGAGTACAGCCCCGACCGCGTCACGTTCCTGTTCGTCGACTACAAGGGCGGATCGGCGTTCGCCGACTGCGTCAGCCTGCCGCACTGCGTGGGACTCGTCACCGACCTCAGCCCGCACCTGGTGCGCCGCGCGCTGACCAGTCTGCGTGCCGAGCTGCATTACCGCGAGCACCTCCTGAACCGCAAGAAGGCGAAAGATCTCCTGGAGCTCGAGAAGCGCGGCGACCCCGACAGCCCGCCCGCGCTCGTGCTCGTGATCGACGAGTTCGCCGCGCTGGTCGGCGAGGTCCCCGAGTTCGTCGACGGCGTCGTCGACATCGCGCAGCGCGGGCGTTCGCTGGGCATCCACCTGATCATGGCCACGCAGAGGCCCGCCGGCGTCATCAAGGACAACCTGCGTGCGAACACGAACTTGCGTGTGGCACTGCGCATGGCTGACGAGTCGGACTCCGACGACGTGGTCGGCACGAAGGATGCCGCGCACTTCGACCCGGGGATCCCCGGTCGCGGAGTGGCGAAGACCGGGCCGGGAAGGCTGACTCTGTTCCAGTCCGGCTACGCCGGCGGCTGGACGAGTCGGGAACCGGAGCGCGCCGACGTCGAGGTCGCGGAACTGCGCTTCGGCGGCGAGGTGCGCTGGGAGGACGCGGGTCGCGCCGAGGATGTCGACCTCAAGCGGGATCCTGGACCCACAGACCAGCAGCGCCTGGTCGCGACCATGGTGGCCGCGCATGAGGCAGCGGCTATCCCCGACCCCCGCCGTCCGTGGCTCGATGAGCTCGCGCCCGCTTACGATCTGGGGCTCCTTCGCCAGCGCACCGACTCCGAGCTTCTCCTGGGCGTCGCCGACGTTCCGGAGCGCCAGCAACAGGTGCCGGTGTACTTCGAGCCCGACGTCGACGGCAACATCGCCGTCTACGGCACGGGCGGATCCGGCAAGTCGACAGTTCTCCGCACCTTGGCGTGTGCGGCCGCGGTCACGCCGCGCGGAGGACCCGTCTGGGTGTATGCCCTCGACTTCGGTGCAGGCAGCCTGCGGATGCTCGACCAGATGCCGCACGTCGGTGCGGTCATCAAGGGCGACGATGTCGAACGGGTGGTGCGCCTCTTCCGCATGCTCCGCGCCCAGCTCGACGATCGTGCGCCCCGATTCGCGGCGGCCAACGCGTCGAACATCACGGAGTACCGACAGCTCGCTGCGCGACCGGATGAGCCGCGCATCCTGCTTCTGCTCGACGGGTTCCCCAGCTTCCGCGAAGACTTCGAGGTGCAGGCCAACCGGTCTGTCTGGTACGAGGTGTTCCGCGACATACTGACCGACGGCCGTCAGCTCGGCATGCACGTCGCCTTCACCGCGGACCGTGCGGGTGCCGTGCCGAGCTCTGTCGCCTCCAGCGTGCAGCGCCGAGTCGTGCTGCGTCTCGCCGATGACGGCTACGGCCTGCTCGACGTGCCAGGCGACATCCTCTCGGCCGGCTCCCCTCCGGGCCGGGCGATCGTCGACGGCATGGAGACCCAGATCGCCGTGCTGGGCGGCACGTCCAGCGTGTCGGAGCAGTCGAACCGGGTGGGCAAGTTCGCCGAGGCCATGGCCCGAGCCGGCGTGTTGCCGGCACCGCAGGTCGGCGCCATGCCGACCGAGTACCCGCAGTCCTCCCTTCCGGAACGGGCCGCGGACTTTCCGGTGCTGGGCATCGGCGAGACGGACCTGCAGGCGGTCGGCTTCGACCCGGTAGGAACCATGGTGCTCGCCGGACCGCCGGCCAGCGGGAAGAGCACCGCCTTCCTCGCCATTGCGCAGGCGATGACACGCTTCGACCCGTCCATGCAGCTCTACTACCTCGGCAACGCGCGCTCGCCGCAGGTGCGGGCGTACCCGTGGGCGGACGTGGCGACGACCGTCGAAGACGTCGCCGGCATCGCGAAGGACCTGCTCGGCGCGATCACCGATCCGGCGTCACCGGACCGCTACGGCATCTTCATCGAGTCGATCGGCGACTTCCTGCAGTCGGTCGCCGATGCCCCGCTCGTGGAACTGATCAAGGCGGTGCGGCGCAGCGATCACTTCCTTCTCGCCGAGGGCGAGACGAGCGGCTGGGGCTCCAGCTGGGGACTGATGGCCGAGGTGAAGAACGGGCGGCGTGGATTCCTGTTGCAGCCGGAGAGCATGGAGGGCGACCTGCTGCTGAAGACGCCTCTGCCGCGATTCGCACGCAGCGAGTTCCCCCCGGGGCGTGGCATGTACATCGCCAAGGGCAAGTTCGAGCGCGTGCAGGTTCCCCTTCCCGACTAGTAGTCGAGTACTACTAGCGGGCATGGGGAGTCCTCCCCATCGCCTTCGATCACGGGTGCCGCATAGGCTTCTGATGCGCTCGGGATCGAAATCTCGAGATTCATCGCCCGGCGCACACGGCCACGGGCCGCCGGATCCACCGCCGACACACAGAGAGAAGCAGATGTGAGTGACCTGAAGATCTCCGACGGCATCCTCGACGAACTGCAGTCCGGGTTGAAGTCGATCGTCGACCAGCTGCGCGAGTCCAGCCACTTCTCCTCCTCGATCGGAGACCTCGTCGGACATGACGGTCTCTCTAGTCACGTGCACGACTTCGCGAACAAGTGGTCGGTGCACCGCGGCAAGATGATCGACGGCACGACGGGCATCCACGATTCGGTCGCCGTGATCAACAGCACGTTCACATCCACGGACAAGGATCTGTCGAAGACGTTCGAGGCGAAACCGGCCGAGACGAGCGGTAAGGGGGCGGGAAATGACTGAGCTCGTCGAGCTCCCGGGCGACCCGGTTGCGCTGAAGGCGAAGGCGGACGCCCTGGCCACGGCGGCCGAGCAGATCCAGAAGGCCATCAACCAGTTGCGTACGCTCGCGGACCGCGACGAGACGGTGAGCCTCGCCGTCGACAAAGTTCGCGGCAAGGCGAGCGATGTGGCCGACAACATCACGAAGGCGCACGTGCGGTACGCCGGAACCGCCAAGGCGCTGCAGGAGTACGCGCCCAAGCTGGAAAGTGCACAGGGCCGCGCGAAGCGGGCCATCGCCGCGCACAATTCCGCGGTGCAGACGGCGGGAACGGCGCAGACGCACCTGCAGAACCAGACGAACCAGTACAAGCAGGACCAGGCGAACGCGCCCAAGAACCCGTCCAGCGACGATGCGCCCACGAGCTTTGCCGAGACGCCTGCAGGGCGACGCGCGTCGCAGGCCGTCGACGACGCCAACCAGGCGGTCACGGATGCCATCAAGGAGTACAACGAGGCGAAGGCCGAAGTCGACGCGGCGGCCCAGACGGCGATCTCGGCGATCAAGACCGCCATCGACGACAGCGGGCTCAACGATGGGTTCTGGGACAAGCTCGGACACTGGGCGTCCGACGCGCTGCATACCGTTGCCGACGTTCTGCAGAAGTACGTCGCACCGATTCTCGATGTCATCCAGAGAGTCGCTGCGGCGATCGTCGATATCGGAACCTGGGTCTCGATGGTGCTCAACGTGCTTGCCGTGTTCATCCCGGTGCTCGCACCACTTGCCGCGGCCGTCGACATCATCGTGCTGGCGGCGGCCGCGATCTCCTTCCTGACCACCGCGGCGCTCGTCGTCTTAGGCGATCGATCGCTCGGCGATCTCCTCAACACCGGGATCACGCTCGTGGTGTCGGCGCTGCCGTTCAAGGCCGGTGCGGGCAGCCTGGGCAAGGGATTGTCCAAGGCGAGCGAAGAGATCGGCAGTCGCGGCGCGAGCAAGCTCACCGCGAAGTTCGGAGCCGGACTGGAGAGGGCCACCAGCAACAAACTCGGCGGGGCGCTGGAGACTCTCTCCAAGCCGTTGGACGCGCTCGCGAGCAAGGTCGGCGAGCGGGGAGCGGCGCTCGCCGAGAAGTCCGGCGTGCACGTGCTCGACCATTTCGGCGAGAAGACCGGAATGGACTTCGCCCGGCGAGCGCTCGACGGCAGCCTCGAACACGGCGCGACCATGGATCAGGCGTTGGCCAACGCGGCGAAGCAATACGAACACGGCGTCGCCACCGGCGTGGCCGATACCGTCAACCAGTTCGGACAGCAGGCGACGAACGCGCTGTCGGGGACGGTGGTCACGTCCGTCACGAACAACGTCACCGCACTGGCCGACAATCTCTACCAGGGGTCGTCGCTGCCCGGGTCGGACTACTTCGTCACCCACAGCAACGTCGACATCCCGACGCTGGTGCCGAACGTGCAGGTCATCCACTCGGACAGCAGCCCGCGATCGAGCTGGGGCGCGTTCGACGTCCACAACGACGTCGGTGCGTATAAGGCGATGTTCCACGACGTGCCCGAGGCCTGGCACAATGCGAAGTCCGGCACCGCAGTGCTGGGGTGAGCCGAGTGCAGAAGGCAGGCGCAGCGTTGGAGTATTCCTGGCTCGTTCAGGGGCAGTGGTTCGAGATCCCCCGTGCGAAGTCCGAACTCGCCGCGATCTCGGACCGGCTCGATGAGCTCGTCGACGGTGAGGATGCCCGTGCCCGGCTCGGCCGTGAGACGGAGCGATTGTTCCTCGACGTGGAGAACGACGATCATCCTGCCCGCCGCACCTGGGGTGGAGTGGGCGATCGGGAGTCCGGCTTGATCTCTGCGGTCATGGCCGTGGAGCCGCTGCGGGCGCGCGGACTCGACATCGATCAGTTCGTCGAGGCCTGGTCGCATGCCTCCGTCGACGAGGGCACCGACGTCTGGCTGCGTGAGTATCAGAAGAAGGAGCTCGCAGGCAGGCCGGCCGCCTCGGGGCACGAACTGCTTCAGCTTCCCGAGGTGGCCGGCGGTCAGCGACCCCTCACCGAGACGTATCGAGCGGTGATCTCCGCCCCCGCGCTGTCCAGCTTCGTGGTGATGTCGATCACCACCAGCGACCTCGCGGTGTTCACCGACATCGTCGGGTACGGGGATGTGTTGATGGGGACCATGGAGTTCTCGAGGGGAAAGAAGGCCGCATGAGTCGCGAGGCTTCGGCGCCGGGAGTGCAGATCGTGCTTCCCGGCAGCTGGTGGAACATCCCGGTTCACGACGAGGAAGCCTCGGCGCGCGCCATTCGGGCCCTGGCGAACAAGGTCACGAACCGCATGGACGAGTTCGCGCGCGTGCGCGGCGACCTTCGATCGGAGCTCACTGCACTGGCCGACAAGGCGCGCGAGGGCGGCACCGAACAGCTCTTCCTCGCTCTCGAGATCGTCCCCGGTGCCGTGCTTCCGATGTCGCTCGCCGTGTTCTGGCCGGATCTCGACCTGCTCGGGTCGCGACCATCGGATCCCCAGAGCGTGATCGACATGGTGCGTCGGTCGCTGGCAAGTCTTCCCGACAGCGACGAGTACGGTGATGACGAGGTAGCAGTGCTCGGCGACACGACCACCTACCGGCGGTGCACGACGATCGAACACCCTGCCGACGGCGATGTCGAAGCCTATGAAACGCTGGTCGTCGATTACTGGATCGCCGTGCCGAACACGCAACGGGTCGCCTTGTTGACGTTCTCGACGAACATCGCGGGTGAGCGGGAACTGCTGCTCCAACTCTTCCGAGTCATGGTCGAGTCGTTGCGCTGGGACGAAGATCCAGACCAGTAGTCCCGTCGCATATCCAGGGTCGTCTCCGCCCCTCTCGCGGGGAGCGAAGTCGATCGCCTGAGGACTTTCACATGTCGGCCGACCAGCTGATGTCGCATATGGTGGATGGGATGTTTGGCGCGCCGCCACTCCGATCGCTCAGAGGGTAGGAATCGACTCGATGGAGAATCAGGCCGACCGGCGGCGTCCGTCGCAGGGTGCCGCGGATGCGGTGACGAAGAAGAAGGCGGCCAAGCCGAAGCCCAAACGCCCGAAGGGCGACTACGGTTTCGTCTCCCCGACCATCTGGCTCGTGATCGGATTGATGTTCGTCATCGGCGGGGTGGTGCCTCTCATCGGCGAGATCGTCTTCACGTCGCATTCGGCCACGACCACGGCGACGGTGACCGGGTGGCACAGCTACGAGTCCAGCGGCAAGAACGGGTGTGGCGGAACGGCGTACGACCCCGTCGTCGCATTCACGACCTCGAACGGTCGTCACGCGACGGCGACCCTGTCCAACATGCTGATCTGCAACAAGCCGTCGAAGGGCTCGACGGTGAAGATCGACTACGACACGACGAACCCGTCGAACGCGCAGTTCCCGTCAGCCTCCGACAACTGGGGGTACTCGATCGGTGCTGTCGTGCTCGGTGTCGTGTTGCTCCTGCCGGCGATCGGGATGTATCGCAGCACGATCAAGACGCGAGCCCGCGGCAGAGCCGCCGCGTCGTCCGGCAAGGGCGGCAAGACCGGCAAGACCGGCGCGGGCGGCAACAGCAGCAAGGGCGGCAACAGCGGCAAGGGTGCACAATCGCGCCCCGGCCGTCAGAACCCGCAGCCATCCGATGCTGCACGCACGTATGTCGAGTCCCTGAAGGCGGAGTACGAGGCGGAGCACGGGGATGACCGTGGCTGAGAAGGCACGTCGGTCCCGTCGCCGACGCCGTTCGCCCGGCATCCTGACCCGCGACATAGTGCGGTCATGACCGATCCCGGATGGGCGTATGCCATCGGTGTGCCGATCGCGCTGGTCCTCTGCATCGGCCTGCCGCTCTGGTTCGTCTTCACTTCGGGTGTGCGTGAGCGTCGGCAGTCCGTGGTCATCCAGCATGGCACGATCACTGTCGTGGATTCCGTGTTCGGTCGAGGCAGGACTTTCGCCTCTGACCGGGTGGAGACGGCGGTGTATTTTCCGCCGAGCCAGGATCCTGTCGTGGTGGCTCCGGCGTTGTCCGCCGGCCTCGCGGTCTCCAACCAGGACTATCGAACGATGAGTGTCCGCGCACGTGGCGACGGCGGCAGCCTCTTCCGTTCGGGCGGGCTGATCCTCCTCGATGATCGAGGGCGGATGCTCGCGCACGTCGTTCATCTGGCGGGTTCGGATGCTCCGATCGAGAAGGTGTGGCAGCAGATCCCTGCCCGACGCCGTATCGAGGCTCCGTCCGCCGGAGCCGGCTACTCGCGCCGTGACTTCAAGAAGGCTTTCCCGCGCGCGCTGCGTTTCGGGCAGATGTGGGGTGCGGGGCGCTGGGCCGCGACGGTGGTGCTGCTGCTGTTCGTCGGCGTTCCCGTCACGACCGTCGTGGTCATCTTCATCCTCGCGTTCATCGTCACGGCGCTCTCGTACCTGTGACGCAGCATGGGGAGTACTCCCCATTTCACCCCTTCGCAACGCTGCGATAGCGTCGAGTCAACGAGGTCGGCCTAACGGGGTTGGCCGAAAGACCAAGGAGATACCCATGGCGAACATGAACGTCACCTACGGCGACATGACCAGCGCGGCGGGCCGCCTGACCAGCGGCAAGGACGACCTCATCTCGAAGCTCCACGAACTGCAGACGCTGGTCAACCAGCTCGTCAGCGACGGCTTCGTGACCGACTCCGCCTCCGGTGCGTTCCACGACTCGTACACGCAGTTCACCACGGGCACCACGAACGCGGTCAACGGTCTCGACGGAATGTCCACGTTCCTGACCAAGGCGGCCGACGCGCTGCAGCAGACCGACTCGTCGCTGGCATCCAGCATCGGCGGCCACTAGTCGTCGCCCCGGTTCCGTCAAGGGGCCGGGAAGAACACGAGAGCCGGGAAGCGGGCCGGGGGGATCCGCTCCCCGGCTCTCGTTCTGCCTCCGCGTCCGCGACACCGATGCCGTGCACGCTATCGTGTCGATGCACGAGACGAAGAGAGCCGAAGTGACCCGGAACGAGTCGTATGTCTGACCCCGGCGACGCCGCGAACGCGTCGGGCGAAGCCTGGCGCGAGGCGGGGCATCCGTCGCAGGCCGAACCCGTCCCTGAGGGCGTCAACCTGCTCCACACGCCCGAACGCCGCGAGGCGCGCCGCCACACTGATCGGCGGCGCTACGCCATCGGCCCTTTCGGGCAGACCTGGCTATGGACGCTCGGCGTCGTCCTGTCGGTCGCCGGCCTCTACAAGGTCATCGCCGGTCCTGCGCTGCTGGCGTCATTGCCGACGACGACGGGCACCGTGACGGGATGGGTCACGATTCCCGCCCGCACCATCACCTACGCTCCGAAGGTGATGTACGAGGTCGCCGGTCACACCTATCGCTTCATCGCCGGCACGACGGTCAACACCCTGACGGATGCGCCCACGAGCGTCGCGATCAGCTACGTTCCGTTCGATCCCTCGGTGGCGGCATGGAACGGTGGCGGCTGGTGGACGCCGTTCAGCGACGTCTACCTGATGGTCGTTCTCATCCTCGGCCTCATTCTGCTGAGCGTCGCCGTCTACCAGCGGCGCATTCGCGACTACTGGAACCCGACGGCGCAGCCGAGTCCCTCGGCCGTCCGGTGGATGCTCGGTCTCGGGGTCGTCGGTGTCGTCGCCGGGGGAGCGTGGCTCATCGCCGGCTACGCGGCCCCCGCGTCGTGGTTCATTCCGCCGAATCCGAACGCGATCGCCGCGGTGATCACGGCCTTCGGCATGGCATTGCTCGTGTCGGGTGCGCGACACCGCCGCGCGGAGTCGGTCAGCTCAGCGCGGGCATGACCTCCCGCTCGAACAGCTCCACTCCCGAGAGGTCGTACGCGAACTCCGGGAAGTAATGGATGCTGTACCCCAGCCCATGCTCGGCCCGCACGCTCAGACGCTCCACGACCTGCTCGGGCGTGCCGAAGGCATCCGAGGCGAGGTACTCCTGCTCGATCTTCGCGGTGCGCTCGTCGCCGAGGTGCGGGCGCAGGCGGGCGAGCACCGCGTCGAGCCGTTCGCGGGCATCCTTCTCGGTCTCGCCCACGATGGTGTTGAAGTTGGACGACTGGGTGATCTCGTCGGGGTTGCGACCGAGGTCGGCGCAGTGGGCGCGCAGCACGTCGCGCTTGTGGTCGAACTCGTCGAGGGTGCCCGTGAAGTTCGTGTAGTCGGCGTAGGTCGCGGCGATCTTCAGCGTGACCTTCTCGCCTCCGCCGGCGACCCAGATGGGGATGCCGCCTTGCTGCACCGGAAGCGGCCGCACGATCGCGCCGTCCACGTCGTACTGGCGCCCGTGCAGAGTGGCGGTGCCGGTCGTCCACGCCTGCTTCATGATGTCCACGCCTTCGCGGAGCATCCGCAGCCGCTCGGGTACCTGCGGGAAGCCGTACCCGTATGCCCGCCATTCGTGCTCGTACCAGCCGCCGCCGATGCCCATCTCGAGGCGTCCGCCCGAGACGTGGTCGACGGTGGCGGCGACCTTGGCGAGGTACGCCGGGTTGCGGTAGCCCATGCACGTGCACATCTGGCCGAGGCGGATGCGTGTGGTCGAGGCCGCGAACGCACTCATCAGGGTCCAGGTCTCGTGCGTCGCTTCCTCGCTCGGCACCGGCGTGGTGTGGAAGTGGTCGTAGACCCACAGCGACTCCCACGGCGCGGATGCCGCGGTGCCGTTGGATGCCGCAGCGCCGTCGAGCCGCTGAGCCAGTGCCCGCATGGTCGGCCACTGCTCGGCCGGGTCGATGCCGACGAGATCGAACCGCCAGCCTTGAGGAAGGAAAGTTCCGAAGCGCATGGCCACCACGTTAGCGAGTGCCCGCGCTCGTGGTGCGGCTCGTTTCGCGGTAGAGGTGTCTCGCGCTCCGCGGTCGTGGTGCGGCTCGCTCGCTACCCCACGCCTCGGACCGCCCCCTCCTCGAACACCGCGCCCTTCTCGAACGCCGCGCCCTTCTCGAACGCCGCGCCCTCCTCGAACGCCGCGGCGGTCGCGATCGCGTCGAAGAACTGCAGCATCACGTTCGCGATCTCGCCGAGCTGCGTCGTCATGCTCGCCAGCACGATCTGCTTCGTGCCGGGCACCGCGTACCAGTAGTCCGCACGCAGCCGCCGGAACGTGAGCTCCTGGCCGTCGTCAGCCGTGGCCACGTCGACGAGTCGATGCACCACGCGAAGGATGGCCGACCCCTCCACCTCCAGTCGCGTCGCGTCCTCGATGCCCTCCAGCTCGAGCTCGGTGAAGCTCTCGAGCAGCGTGGTGATCACGGCATCCGGCCGCGTACCGACGGTGGGCGTCATCCGCAGGCCGTTCGGCGCGTGGATCGTGATGGCGACCGGAACGGGCAGCCCGGAGATCTCATGGCAGAGGAAGACGCGCTGCGCCTGCGCCTCGCGGGCTGCGCTCAGCACACCGGCGAAATGCTCACGCACCTGCCGGCGGGCCTCGGCCGCCTCGTCGGCGGCACCGACGAGCTCGCGGGCGACGCGCTTCAACTGTGCGTCCACGTTGGCACCTTCACGGGGATCGAGCGACACCCACTGACCGGGAAGGCGGAGCATGAGCTGCGGAAGCGTGGCGGCCGGCGGTGCCGTCACCACGCGCGGTGTCGTCGCCTCATCCGGGATGCAGTCCGCCTCATCCGGAACGGCGCCCGTCACTTCTCCGCTGCAATCCGCTGGATGTCGGCGGGCGTCAGCGCGACGATCGTGCCGGGCGTGTAGTCGAGCCCGAGGCCGGTGAAGACGGCGCGCGGTATCTTCAGCTCCGGATCCGTCGAGCGCAGGTCGGGGTAGTCCGACGGCCTGCCCGGAATGACGAAGAACGAGACGTCGTGCTTCGCCGCGCTGGTTCCCGCGATGGCATCGGTGGCGGACCGGATCGCGGTCGCGATCGACTGCTCCGACTTGTCCGGGATGAAGAGTGTGACGAGCGTCTTCGTATTCCACGGCGCACCGGGGTGCGACACCTGCACGGTCGCCGCCTGCACACCGTTCGCCGATTCGATGCGCGACGTGACGGCCGAGGTGTCGATGGACGAGCATCCGGCCAGAGCCAGCAGTCCCGTGAGCGCGCCAGCCACCATGATCCCCCTGATCGTCTTCTTCATCATCGTGCGTACCTGTCGGTGTAGACCTGCTCGTAGGTGCCGTCGGCGTCGTTCGCGAAGAAGATCTCGTCGTCGTTGCGCACGGCCGGTGCCGTGGCATCCGCGCCCTGTTCGTACATTGTGCCGTCGTGGATGCGCGCGTCGGTGAACCAGTGAGTCTGCCAGTTCGCGCGGGGCGCGGTGTCGCCCGGTCCGAGTCCGAGGAATTCGAGGTGATGTACGGGGTCGACAGTGTTGTCGAACTGGGTGACGTCGACGCTCGAGCGGATGTCGCTGCGGTACTTGTCGATCGCGCTTCCCGCCGTGACGACGGAGGTCACCCGATCGGCGTACTGCGGGTTGGTCGCCATCGCGCCGGCCATCATGCCGCCGAGGCTCCAGCCGGTGAACATGATGGGAGCGTCGCTATGGTCGACGCCGGCGCGGTGCATGGCATCCAACACGGCCTTCTCGTACTCGCCCTGGAGACCCGGGAACATCGACAACGCGATGTCGGTGCTGAGGTCGTTGACGCCGCCGGCGTTGAACGGGCTCCAGTACTGCGTGCTGGGCAGCTGCACGCGCCACGACACGACGTTGCCATCGGCGTCGGTGATGGCGACGACGGCGATATCGGTGGCGTTCTTGCTGGTACCGGTGGAGTCCTGGCCGACGACCTGCCCGATGAGGTCGCCGTAGGTCTGGGCCACGTCGTCGCCGCGCCGCTCGGTCACGTTGGTGTGGCCGTCGGCTCCGCCGCCGAGGTGGGTCGGTTTGCCGAGCCACTCCTGCACGAGCACCTTCACCAGGAGCGCACCGACGGCGAGCTCGGCGAGCAGGGCGGCGACGGTCGCCAACGGC
The DNA here is from genome assembly GCF_000421825.1 of Humibacter albus DSM 18994. GTDB lineage: Bacteria > Actinomycetota > Actinomycetes > Actinomycetales > Microbacteriaceae > Humibacter > Humibacter albus. The sequence goes on along the minus strand of NZ_ATXT01000015.1, from coordinate 298,693 downwards.
CCGAGCAGCGTGAGCACCACGCCGAGCACGGTGAAGACGAGCACGAGCTCCAACACGAAGATCAGCTCATGCATGAGCGTGTGGAGCGCTTTCTGTATGACGTCGACGATCGTGCCGACGACATCCGTCACCCACTTCGCGACGGCGGCGAGAGCCTTGACGACCTCGTCGAACTTCTGGTGCAGGTTGTCGAACCAGCTGTCCTTCTCGGCGCCGATGACGTTCTCGATCGCCGCGATCGCCCGGTCTGCGGCGTCGTCCCAGTTGCTGTCGTCGGTCTGCAGCGCGGTGATCGCGTCGTGCACGTTCGAGGTGGCGTTCTGCACGCGCTGCTGCGCATCGCGAAGGTCGTGGTGCGCTTTGTCGACGGCATCGGATGTCCCACCGCCGTACGTCTGCGTCCTCACGTCGGTCACCGCGTCGTCCACCGCGGCCTGCGCGGTCTCGGCCGACGCCGAGTCGCTCACCAGCTGGTCGATGTGGGTGCGGGCGCTGCGCTGGATCGGCTGCAGGTCGATCGCGTAGGTCTGGAGCGCGCTCGCCGTGCCCTGGTACCGGGAGTGCGCGACGGTGAGGTGGGTCGCGACATCCGTCGCCTTGCCGCGTAACGCGTCGACGGCGTCGCTGGCGGAGCCTTCGGTGAGGCTGTGCAGCGCGGCGGCGGCCTCGGAGATGGCGTTTGCGGTCTTCTGGAGCGTCGCAGCCTTGGTCTCGAGAGCGGCTGGGTCGCCCTGCAGCAGGTAGTCCCAGGCCTCGCGGATCGTCTGCTCGCTCACGGTTGCGGGTCCTGAAGCGATTGCGCCAGGCCCTGGTCCACCTCGGCGAACGTGTCGTGGATGGCCTGCAGTCCGTCGAGCACCGTCTGCATGCTCTGCACGAGCTTGCCGCGGTGGTAGTCCCAGTTGTCGGCGAAGTCGCGCACCTGGCCGGCGACCCGCGGGTTGCCGGTGAGGTCGGCGAGTTCGTGAGCGCTCAGGTGGGCGTTCTCGAACGCGGTGGTCGCGCTGCTCAGCCGGCTGCGCGCGGTCGCCAGCCCGTCGAGGTCGATCGCGAGGTCGCTCACCGGGTGCACTCCCGCCGGGGAAGGGATGCGGCGATGCTCGTCATGCGTCGTCCTCTCGCTCGGCACGCTGGCGCGTAAGCATCACCGTACTGGGTGGTCTACGGCGGGGCCATGGGGATGACTCCCCATCGTGGTCGCGACGCGTGCCAGCGGCGCCGTCTGCTCCGCCCCTACCGCACCCACCCCGGCGAGGTTTGTCGCGACACGCGGCATCGGGTAAGCTGATTCGGGTGTGCGCTCTATGCGCGCTTGAACCGTGCCCGTCGGCCGACGCGAGTCGATGGCGGTCAGGGAACCGGCTCGATGAGAAACCACACTGTTCCGGGGACTTTGCATTCGCTGGTCACCCCCACGGCATACCCACCATTCAACGAGGCCGCTGCTCTGCGGCATCCGGTGGGTCGCGATGTGAAAAGAATCATCAACGCTGTCACCGTGCAGCACAACAAGGAGAAACAGTGCCAACAATTCAGCAGTTGGTCCGCAAGGGCCGCACGCCGAAGGTCACGAAGACCAAGGCGCCGGCCCTGAAGGCCAACCCGCAGCAGCGCGGTGTGTGCACCCGTGTGTACACCACCACGCCCAAGAAGCCGAACTCGGCGCTCCGCAAGGTCGCCCGTGTCAAGCTCTCCAACGGCACCGAGGTGACCGCGTACATCCCGGGTGAGGGCCACAACCTGCAGGAGCACTCGATGGTGCTCGTGCGCGGCGGTCGTGTGAAGGACCTGCCCGGTGTGCGCTACAAGATCATCCGCGGTGCGCTCGACACCCAGGCAGTGAAGAACCGTCAGCAGGCTCGCAGCCGTTACGGCGCCAAGAAGGAGAAGAAGTAATGCCTCGTAAGGGCCCGGCTCCCAAGCGCCCCGTCGTCGCAGACCCCGTCTACGGCGCCCCCGTCGTCAGCCAGCTGGTGAACAAGATCCTGAAGGACGGCAAGAAGTCCCTCGCCGAGAGCATCGTCTACGACGCGCTCGAGGGTGTTGCCGCCAAGAACGGCCAGGACGCGGTCGCCACGCTCAAGAAGGCGCTCGACAACGTGCGCCCGACCATCGAGGTCAAGAGCCGCCGCGTCGGTGGTTCGACCTATCAGGTGCCCGTCGAGGTCAAGCCGCACCGCGCGAACACGCTCGCGCTGCGCTGGCTGACCAGCTACGCCAAGGCCCGCCGTGAGCGCACGATGACCGAGCGTCTCATGAACGAGATCCTGGATGCCTCGAACGGCCTCGGCGCCGCCGTCAAGCGTCGCGAAGACACGCACAAGATGGCCGAGTCGAACCGCGCGTTCGCTCACTACCGCTGGTAGAAGCCGCAGTCCGCTAGGTCGGCACCCCGCGGTCGCAGGCTGCAAGGTGCCGGTACCGTGCGGCACCTGTCGTACGGAACAATCGCAGCCTTTTTCGGGTTGTAACAGTCGGACGCGCGAGGCGGCTGGAACCCATACCCCGCCCCGCGCGCCGGCCGTCCGGCGCGGCAATCACACCAAATCTTTCTTTCTCCGAAAGGAATTCCCCGTGGCACAAGACGTGCTCACCGACCTGAACAAGGTCCGCAACATCGGCATCATGGCGCACATCGATGCCGGTAAGACCACCACGACCGAGCGCATCCTGTTCTACACGGGCGTCAACCACAAGATCGGCGAGACGCACGACGGTGCCTCGACCACCGACTGGATGGAGCAGGAGAAGGAGCGCGGCATCACGATCACGTCCGCCGCGGTCACCTGTTTCTGGAACAAGAACCAGATCAACATCATCGACACCCCCGGTCACGTGGACTTCACCGTCGAGGTGGAGCGCAGCCTGCGCATCCTCGACGGCGCCGTCGCCGTGTTCGACGGCAAGGAGGGCGTGGAGCCCCAGTCCGAGACCGTGTGGCGTCAGGCCGACAAGTACAACGTGCCGCGCATCTGCTTCGTCAACAAGATGGACAAGCTCGGCGCGGACTTCTACTTCACGGTCGACACCATCGTGAACCGCCTCGGCGCGAAGCCGCTCGTGCTGCAGCTGCCGATCGGTTCCGAGAGCGACTTCGTCGGCGTCGTGGATCTCATCGAGATGCGCGCGCTGGTGTGGCCGGGCGACGCCAAGGGTGATGTCACCATGGGCGCGCACTACGAGATCGAGGAGATCCCCGCCGACCTGAAGGAGAAGGCGGAGGAGTACCGCAACGCGCTCCTCGAGGCCGTCGCCGAGACGAGCGACGAGCTGCTGGAGAAGTTCTTCGGCGGCGAAGAGATCTCGGTCCCCGAGATCAAGGCTGCGATCCGCAAGCTCACGGTCAACAACGAGATCTACCCGGTGCTGTGCGGCTCGGCGTTCAAGAACCGCGGCGTGCAGCCGATGCTCGACGCTGTCGTGGACTTCCTGCCCAGCCCGCTCGACGTGCCGGCCGTTCAGGGCCACGACGTTCGCGATCCGGAGAAGGTGCTGGAGCGTCACGCGGATGCCGGTGAGCCGTTCTCCGCGCTCGTCTCGAAGATCGCGGTGCACCCCTTCTTCGGTCGTCTGACCTACATCCGCGTCTACTCGGGTCACCTCGACTCCGGCGCGCAGGTCATCAACTCGACCAAGCAGAAGAAGGAGCGCATCGGAAAGATCTTCCAGATGCACGCCAACAAGGAGATCCCGGTGGGATCGGTCACGGCCGGCCACATCTACGCCGTGATCGGCCTCAAGGACACCACCACCGGTGACACGCTGTGCGACCCGCACGAGCAGATCGTGCTCGAGTCCATGACGTTCCCGGAGCCGGTGCTGAAGGTCGCGATCGAGCCGAAGACCAAGCAGGACCAGGAGAAGCTGGGAACGGCCATCCAGAAGCTCGCCGAAGAGGACCCGACGTTCCGCGTCGAGCTCGATCAGGAGACCGGCCAGACCGTCATCGGCGGTATGGGCGAGCTGCACCTGGACATCCTCGTCGACCGCATGAAGCGCGAGTTCAAGGTCGAGGCGAACGTCGGCAAGCCGCAGGTGGCGTACCGCGAGACCATCCGCAAGACGGTCGAGAAGCTGGACTACACCCACAAGAAGCAGACCGGTGGTTCCGGCCAGTTCGCGAAGGTGCAGATCGCGCTGACCCCGCTGGAGATCACGGCCGAGACGACGTACGAGTTCGAGAACAAGGTCACGGGTGGCCGCGTTCCGCGCGAGTACATCCCGTCGGTCGATGCGGGCATCCAGGATGCCATGCAGGTCGGCGTTCTCGCCGGCTACCCGACCGTGGGTGTCAAGGCGACGCTCCTCGACGGTGCCTACCACGAGGTGGACTCCTCCGAGATGGCGTTCAAGATCGCCGGTTCCATGGCGTACAAGGAGGCCGCGCGCAAGGCGAGCCCCGTGCTCCTCGAGCCGCTCATGGCCGTCGAGGTGCGCACGCCCGAGGAGTACATGGGCGACGTCATCGGCGACCTGAACTCCCGCCGTGGCCAGATTCAGGCCATGGAGGATGCCCAGGGCGTCAAGGTCGTGCGCGCGCACGTCCCGCTGTCGGAGATGTTCGGCTACATCGGTGACCTTCGTTCGAAGACCTCCGGTCGTGCCGTCTACTCCATGTCGTTCGAGAGCTACGCGGAGGTCCCGAAGGCTGTGGCCGACGAGATCATCCAGAAGGCCAAGGGCGAGTAGTACGACTGAGGCCCTTCGACGAGCCCTGCTCCCTGAGCGAGCGAAGCGAGTCGAAGGGCCGAAGCCGGCCGAGTTGCCCACAGGGTTCAACCCGGCCGAAAGATCCCGTAACATATAACAGATCCCCGTAGAATGTCCGGTCGGTGAATGCCGCCCGCAGCTTCTACATGAGAGTCCTGAGGAGGACCCACAGTGGCTAAGGCCAAGTTCGAGCGGACTAAGCCGCACGTCAACATCGGAACGATCGGTCACGTTGACCACGGCAAGACGACCCTGACCGCGGCGATCTCGAAGGTGCTCGCCGAGAAGTACCCGTCAGATGTGAACGTCATGCGCGACTTCTCGTCGATCGACTCCGCTCCTGAGGAGCGTCAGCGCGGCATCACGATCAACATCTCGCACGTCGAGTACGAGACGCCGAAGCGCCACTACGCGCACGTGGATGCCCCGGGTCACGCGGACTACATCAAGAACATGATCACCGGTGCCGCTCAGATGGACGGCGCGATCCTCGTGGTCGCGGCGACCGACGGTCCGATGGCTCAGACCCGTGAGCACGTTCTGCTCGCCAAGCAGGTCGGCGTTCCCTACCTGCTCGTCGCGCTGAACAAGGCCGACATGGTCGACGACGAGGAGATCCTGGAGCTCGTCGAGCTCGAGGTTCGCGAGCTGCTCTCCAGCCAGAACTTCGACGGCGACAACGCGCCGGTCGTGCGCGTCTCCGGCTTGAAGGCTCTCGAGGGCGACGAGAAGTGGACGCAGTCCGTCCTCGACCTCATGGATGCCGTCGACGACTCCATTCCGGACCCGGTGCGTGACAAGGACAAGCCGTTCCTGATGCCGATCGAGGACGTCTTCACGATCACCGGTCGTGGAACCGTCGTCACCGGTCGTGCCGAGCGCGGCACGCTGAAGATCAACTCCGAGGTCGAGATCGTCGGCATCCGCCCGACGCAGAAGACCACGGTGACCGGCATCGAGATGTTCCACAAGCAGCTCGACGAGGCGTGGGCCGGTGAGAACTGTGGTCTGCTGCTTCGCGGTACCAAGCGTGAAGACGTGGAGCGCGGCCAGGTCGTGGCCCAGCCGGGTTCGGTGACGCCGCACACCCAGTTCGAGGGCACCGCGTACATCCTGTCCAAGGACGAGGGTGGCCGCCACAACCCGTTCTACGCGAACTACCGTCCGCAGTTCTACTTCCGCACCACCGACGTCACCGGCGTCATCTCGCTGCCCGAGGGCACCGAGATGGTCATGCCGGGTGACACCACCGACATGACGGTCGAGCTGATCCAGCCCATCGCCATGGAGGAGGGTCTCGGGTTCGCGATCCGCGAGGGTGGCCGCACGGTCGGCGCCGGTACGGTGACCAAGATCATCAAGTAGCTTCACGCTGCTTCGAGGGGCGCTGCTGCTGTCGTAACAGCCGCCCTATCGATCTCGAGAGGGGTCGGGCCGTCAGGCCCGGCCCCTCTTTCGGTGTGCGCTGCTGGGGTCGGGCCGTCAGGTCCGGCCCCTCTTTCGGTGTGTGCTGCTGGGGTTGGGCCGTCAGGTCCGGCCTCTCTTTCGGTGTGTGCTGCTGGGGTCGGGCCGTCAGGTCCGGCCCCTCTTTCGGTGCATGCTGCCGGAAGATCCCTCCGGCGCTCCGCTGTCACTTATGGCGGGTTCGCGCGGGGCGACTGCATCGACATTTGTGACAGCGGAGGGTGACGGTCGCCGAGCGTCGCCCCGCGGCGGCGCCGACGGCACGGAGCGCGGCGTGGTCACGGGAGGGGGAGTGCGGCAGTCTTGCCGACCGGCCACTCACGGCGGGTTGTTCATCGGGTTTGATGCCGGCCAACTCTCAGAGAGCGCATGAGTGATGCTCAGCTGTCATCTGGTTGAATTGCCCCATGTCCGGTCCGGCCGCCGCCCCTGCGCGCATGACGAAGCGCACGAGGCGGCGCATCATCGGGTGGTCGATCGTCGGCGTGGTCGTGCTGCTGCTCGCGTGCGCTGCGTGGGTGGCCGTCCGTGGGCTCCAGGCCAAGTCCGAACTCGAAGCGGCACTGCCGCTCGTGGACCGGGTCCAGTCGCAGATCGCGTCCGGTGATTCGCACGGTGCCGCGGCCACGGCTCGCACGTTGGCGCAACATCTCCACGTCGCACGCGACGACACCAGCGACCCGATCTGGCGGGCGGCGGAGATCACGCCGTTCGTCGGCTCGAACCTCACCGCGGTCCGTAAACTGGCCGAGTCCGCCTCCGACGTGGCGGACCACGCGGTCACACCCCTGACGCGGCTCGCCGGCACGATCGACCTGAAGAGCTTCACGCCGGTGGACGGCAGGGTGCCGCTGAAGCCGCTCCAGAAGGCGGCGCCCACTCTGACGAGCGCGAACACCGCGCTGCAGTCGGGTCTCGACACGGTGCGAAGCATCGACACCTCGAGCACGATCGGCGTGATCACCGACGCCGTGGACAAACTGACGTCCGCTCTCGAGAAGGCGGGGTCGGTGACCGACGCCGCGAGCCGTGCCGCCCGGCTCCTGCCCGGGATGCTGGGCGCGAACGGGCCGCGCGACTACGTGCTGGTCATCCAGAACAACGCGGAGGCGCGGTCGACCGGAGGGATCGTCGGAGCGCTCGCCCTGTTGCGGGCGCAAGACGGACGGATCTCGCTGGTGAGTCAGGCATCCGCGTCAGACTTTCCGCAGTTCACCAGCCCTGTGCGGCCCTTGTCGACAGCGACGAAGAAGCTGTACGGCGAGATCACGGGCGAATGGGTGCAAGACACGACGCTCACACCCGACTTCGCCACGTCGGGCGCGCTGGTGCGCGCGATGTGGGAAAAGCGATACGGAACGAAGGTGGACGGCGTGCTGTCCATGGACCCCGTCGCGTTGAGCTACCTGCTGAACGCGACAGGACCTGTCGACCTCGGCGATGGTGAACAGCTCACCAGCGAGAACGCCGTGAACGTGCTGTTGAGCGAGTCCTACGCGCGATTCAACCAGCCGAAGGAACAGGATGCCTTCTTCGCGGGGACTGCAGCAGCCGTCTTCGACAAGGTCGCGAGCGGGCAGTTCGATTCAGGCGCGATGCTCGCGGCGCTGACGCGGGCGAGCGAGGAGCGCCGCGTGCTCGTCTGGAGTGCGCACAAGCACGAGCCGTCGATCCTCGGTGGGACCACCTTGGCCGGCTCGCTTCCGGAGAGCTCGGGCGCCGAATCGCGATTCGGTGTCTACCTGAACGACGCGACCGGCGCGAAAATGGACTATTACCTGCACACCAGCATCGGACTGCAGAGTGCGAAGTGTCGCGCCGACGGCAGGGTGAACTATCTGGTGCGCGTCACGCTCTCGAGCGACGCACCCGCTGACGCCGCGACCTCACTGCCTTGGTACGTCACGGGTGCAGGGCTCTCGGGCGTGCCGGCCGGCGACACGCACACCACGGTCGCCGTGTACGCACCCCGGGGCTTCGTGGCGATCGGAGCGGCAAGCGGTGGCAAGGATGTCGTCGTCCAGCGCGCCACAGACCAGGGCCGCGCCGTCGCGCAGCTGCTGGTCAAGCTGACGCCGGGCCAGAGCGCGACATACGATTTCCAATTCCTGTCGGCACCGCTGTCAGATGGATCGCCCGGCTCGCCGCACGTGCAGTCGACCCCGGGGGTTTGGGCGACCGCGGTGCGGCGTGTTTCCTTCGGATGCTCCGACGTGCTGGGTTGACCGTGGGGTTCTGGAGCCTGGGGATAAGCGCCCTCTGACATCACACCCGATCGGGGGTGTGCGAGCGGCGGCTTGGTGAGGATAAACTGAGGTTTACCCGAAATTGCCTTCCAAACCCGAAAAGGTAGGCTCACCAATGAAACGCCGTATTCTGGCGTGCCTCGGCGGTCTCGGAGTGGTGGCTGCGGTCACTCTCTCCGCTCCACTCGCTGCGGCAGCCGATAGTTACGTTCCCGTAGACCCCTGCGAGACATCCTGCAGCAACGCCCCGGTCAGCGTGCCCGATGGAGGACTGGCCGACACGGGCAGCACGATATCGTGGCCTCTCATCGGTCTCGCCGGCGCTGCCGTCGTCGTAGGCGGAGGTGCGGTCGTCGTCACACGGCGACGCGCTCACCGCTCGAACTGACCAGCTCCCGTCCACGTCCGTTGGGCTGAGCGGGCTCGGCACAGGATTCGCTCCCATGCCGAGCCGTGGTGCCTCCGCACCCATTTTCTGGATGTCCCCACTTGGGGGATGCCCACAATTAGGGACATGAGAAATCCTCAGTACTCAATAGACTTCACTTAGTTGAGGCTTGCTCGTCTTTCCCGAGGGCTCCCCGAAAGCCCAGACGGGCAAGTCTCACTGCTCGTACCCGCTTACCCGAGGCGGAGGTGTGAAGTGCCTTCATCGAGCCTGGCGGCGCACAAACCCGAATTGTGCGCCGCCTCGATGAGCCGCAATGCGCGGCGCAGTCCTGTCATGAGCGTGAACCATGACTGAGCTGCACGACCGGTCGGTCGCTGTCGGCCGGCCCACGTTCGCGACCCACTCGACGAGCCGCTCCTCCCAGTTGTCGGCGGAGCAGCGCTGGAGTCGTGCATACCGCAGTCGCCTGGTGATGAGCGACGCGTTCATCGTCACGGCGTCGGTGGCCGCCGCTTTCGTTCTGAGGTTCGGATTCAAGAGCGACGACCTCGGCGGCCTCGATGAGCTGTACTGGCTCATCACGTTGGCCGTCGTCGCCACGTGGCTGATATTGCTGTCCGCATTCCGCACGCGCGATCCGCGCGTGATCGGTGTCGGGTTCACCGAGTATCGGAGGGTCGTCAGCGCGAGTGCCTTCGCCTTCGGATCCCTGGCCATTGTCTTTTTGGTGGGCAAGGTCGAGATCGCGCGAGGGTTCTTCGTGCTGACGCTCCCGATCGGTGTCGCCGCGTTGACGATCAGTCGGTGGCTGTGGCGGCAGTGGTTGTCCAAGCAGCGCGCGAATGGACGGTATCTCTCCCGAGCGCTCGTGGGCGGCTCCGCCTCCGACGTCGCCTATGTGATCGACCAGCTCCAGCGGAACAGCGGGGCGACCTACCACGTCGTCGGAGCCGCGATCGCCGATGCGGCCGAGGTCGACAGCTCACAGGACCTGGGCGCGCCCGTCGTCGCAGAGCTCTCCAACCTCGCGATGGCGGCCGCGAATCTGCATGTCGACACGGTGATCCTTGCGGGACAGCCCAGCGACGACCGCGGATTCGTGAGGGACCTGAGCTGGAAGCTCGAGGGTGCGGCGACCGACCTGGTCCTGGCAGCGGGACTCACCGACGTCGCCGGCCCGCGCATCCACTTTCGTCCGGTCGAGGGCCTCCCGCTGATCCATGTCGAGATCCCGCAGTTCGATGGCACGAAGCACGTGCTCAAGCGCGCATTGGACATCGTGCTTTCCGGCATTGCACTCGTCGTGCTGTCGCCGCTCTTCCTCGTACTCGCCCTGCTCGTCAGGATGGACAGCGCCGGTGGCGCATTCTTCTCGCAGCAACGTGTCGGCCGCAATGGCAACACGTTCACGATGCACAAGTTCCGCAGCATGGTGACATCGTCGGAAAGCGACCTGTCTCAGCTCGTCGCGGCCAACGAGGGAGCCGGGCTGCTCTTCAAGATGAAGTCCGATCCCCGCGTCACGCGCATCGGCCGCATCCTCCGCAAGTACTCCCTCGACGAACTGCCGCAACTCTGGAACGTCTTCGTCGGTGACATGAGCCTGGTGGGACCGAGGCCTCCGCTGCCGCGCGAGGTCGCGGCCTACGAGCACCACGTGCATCGGAGGCTGTTCATCAAGCCCGGTCTGACGGGTATGTGGCAGATCAACGGTCGTAGCGATCTGAGCTGGGATGAGAGTGTGCGGCTCGACCTCTACTACGTCGAGAACTGGTCGTTGATGGGAGACCTCATCATCCTGTGGCGCACGGTGAAGGTGCTCGTGAACCCCGTCGGGGCGTACTAGGGCCGCAGCCGCAGCCGCGTCCCGCCCGCCGTCTGTTCCGGCGCGCACGCGCCGGCAACGGCAGGGCGCGCGCTGGCAACAGTAGGGCGCCTCGAAGCGGATCGGTCATGGATCCGCGCACGCGATAATGATGCGGTGAGCGGAGTCGACGACGGCAAGAACGGGCGAGCCCGCGACGCGGTCACGACCGAACCAGCTCCCGGCGGATCCGTCGTGACGGCCTCTCGTGGGACGCCCTCCGCTGATGCCTCTGCGGATGAGGCGGACCGCACGCACGTCGCGACGTCGACGACGGTGATGCGGGTATGCATCCTCTTCGGGCTCTTCGGTGTTGTCTATGCGGCGTTCGTCCTCGCACCGGAGGGGCAGCGGCTCGATGCCGGTTCGTTCAGGATGCTCTCCTCGCTCAGCGGTCCCTTCGGGGCGGCCGCGTCCGTGTTCCGGCAGGCGATGCCGTTCGTGCTGGCGGCGGTCGTCCTGATTCTGGGAGTGATCGCGCTGTTGAGAGGGCGTTGGCGCGACACCGTCAGTTCAGCGGCGTTGGTCGCAGCGGCTCTCTTGGTTGCTGAGGGGCTCAAGTTCCTGCTCCCGCGTCCGGGCGTGGGCGACGTCGTCGGCATCGTCGGCAACAGTTACCCCAGCGGGCACGTCGCCGTGGCACTGGCGCTCGCCCTCGTCACCGTCATCCTGTCGCCGTCCGACGGATGGCACATCTGGCTCGCCTGGGGGAGTGGCACCGTGGTGATCGGCGTCGCGGTGTGCTCGGTCCTCTCCGAGGCGCATCGTCCGAGTGATGTGATCGGCTCTGCACTCCTCGTCGGATGCGTCGTACAAGCCGTCTTCTGGCGACGAGTCGCGATGGTCGACTCGCGTCCGGTGCTGGCGCGGACCTTCGTCTGCTGTGCCGGGCTCGGTGCGGTCCTTGTCGCTGCGGCGGCGGCGCTGGCGGGCTCGGGGGAGCGGGCAGGATCTCTGGCCGCGGGCATCCCGGGCTGGCTGCTGCTGTGCGCCGCTCCGGCAGCCTACGCCGTCATGCTGGCGCCCACCGGGCCGCTCGTGCCCGCGCTTCGCCGAGGCCCGAGCGCTCGAAGTTGAATCGAGATGTCGAAGGCGGGAGCGCTCCCGACGGATGTCTTCCCCTGGTCGCCGTCGATCACCGCGAGCCCGCGGGCTCTACCGCGTTCTCGCGCCGGGTGGCGGCGATGGCGTCGAGGCGGTCTCCGATGATCCTCATCGCCTCGTCCTGACCGGAGCTGACACGCAAGGAGTGGTCGGCGTTCTTGGCGTGGAGCACCCGGAACCGATCGGAAGACCACAGCGACCGGCCCCACGTCGCGCTCCACAGGCGAGGCGGGCGCACATCCAGAGAATCGTCGTCGCCGGCGATCAGCGTCACGTCTCCGCCCCGTCTCACTGCGTGCCTCAGCGTCCACAGGGAAGCGCGTCGCGGATCGAGAACGCTCCAGGCACGCCCGATAACCTGCGCGATTCGACGGTGGCGCACAGCGAGGTTCTCCAGCGAACGGGCGCGTCGGTGGAACACCGACCACTCGCGGGGCGTCGAGGATCCGGCACGAATCGTGAACGGGACGTTGATCGCCACGGCTTCCCGAAGCGCGTCGCGCTGCAACGCCTCCAGAGCGCTCGCCCCTGAGGAGCAGAGACCCACACCGACGACGTCGGGACGGGGTAGCGCGGACAGCTCAGCAGCAAGCTCCGGCACGTCCTGCAGCCAGTATGCGTCGCAGACGCGGTCGATCTGCTGCCCAGGATGCAGCCCGCTGTCGCCGGCGCCCGAATGATCCGCACGAAGGGAGCGGAAGCCCTGTCCGGCCCCACGGCGGGCCAACGTCAGCCAGCTTCGACCTTCGCCGACGTGCCTCTCCGCGGCGATGTTCAGATACAACACGACAGGCAACCGCGAATCCGTGGTGGGGGATGCCGTCTGCATCGCGAACAGGATGCCGTCGCGTCCGAAGAAGCCGGCAGACTCCTCGAGATCGACACCGGCCTCCACCCACCGCGCGGTCGGCTGCGTCTCCACCGAGACGGCCGTGGTGGTGCGAGGAGTCGTCGTCGTCAGCTCTTCGACCACCCGATACAGGCCGGCCTGGGGCACGGCGGCGCTGATCGTCGGGACGTCGAGAAGATTCGCCTGATCATCGACCTCCGCCCATTCGACGTTCTCGCCGGCGACCGCCTTCTCCAGGCGCGCATCCTTCTTGCGATCATTGCGTGTCAGAACGAGCATCCGTTCCGCCACGGGCGTCTCCGCCGAACGGATGGACAACGACCGCACGTCCGCAGCGGCCTCTGGCGTGAAGCGGTATGAAGGCGTCTCGACCCAGCCTTCGGGCGCGCGGTCCACGTCCGCGATCCAGGCCGCGTGGACCATCTGCCATTCTCGGAGGAAGGCCCGCCCCATCGCTACCGGATCCCACAGCACGAGGTGCTCGATCGTGGTGGACGACCTTGCGAGCGCCGTATGGGCGAGGGTCGCACCGAGCCGCATGCCGACCACGCTCACGCGGTCGACTCCGCAGGCGCGGACGGCATCGAGGGCGTGGTCGACGGAGGCCAGCCACGCCTGCGCGCGATCGTCGTCCTCGAACGATCCCGCGCTGTCACCCGTGCCGTCGTAGTCGAATCGGAGCGTCAGGAACCCTTCCTGCGCGAGCCGCTGAGACAGCATCCGGAACGTCCGATATGCCATGTTGCCCTCTTCGGCGAGTGGCTGGCACAGCACCACCCCACCGCGGACCTGCGTGTCTTCGGGATAGACGAACCAGCCGAACAGCGGACGTTCGGCCGGGCCGAACCACGTGGGCGCCTCGACGATCCCGTCGTGACGCAGCTCGACGCGCTCACCCATGAGCGGACCCGTTACGCGCCGCAACCGATGGTCGGCGGGAGGGGCCGGCACACTCTCTCAACAGCATTCCCTTCCACGTGTCCGACGAACGCGCCGTCCATTCTGCTGTCCGTGTCGGATCCGCACTGCGGTGTTCACGGCTCCCCGATAGGTTATGTCTTCCTCAGGAACCGCACACAATCCGCTCATCGAGCTGAAGGGCACACCGAAAAGGAGCAGGTCACCGCACTCACCTCGCCGTGACGACGACCCGATCGTAGAACTCTTGTCGAATCCGACTCGCCGAGGCGTGATCGGGTGCCGCGCCGAGGATTGCAGCGATGAACCCCGGCGTTCCGGTGCGCCAGCTGAACTCCTCGCCGGCTCGTAGCCCGGGGATCACTCGCTCGACACCCGGGATGTCCGCCACAGTGTCGAGCCCGTCCACGGCGACGATCGTCCGTGCGTCCGCATCGGGCTGGATCTCGAACAGAAAACCCACGTCGACCGGCCGGGGGAGATCGTCGAACGTCACCTGCTCGCCGATCGCCACTCGCATCGCCAACTGCACGACGTCGACTCCCAACGCACGCTGCATGAGGTCGCGGATGGCGCCGCCACCGGCGACGCCGTTGACCTCGATGATGACAGGCCCGTCATCGGTCAGCTTCACCTCGACGTGCAATGGACCGTCCTCCACACCGAGCGCTCGAGCCGCGTCGATCGCGGCGGCGATCGCCTTCTCGCGGACGTCTGACGAGAGGCCGGCAGGGAAGAGATACCCGGTCTCGCGGAACGGCGGAGCCAACGGCGGCCGTCCCGTTACGCCGAGCAGGCTGATCGTGCCCGCACTGGCCATGAGCTCGACCGACACGTAGGGCGCGGTTCCGGCGCTTGTCTGTGCGTCGGTGGGGTCCGGGATGTAACTCTCCACGAGCATCCGTCCCCGCGTGACGTTCGCCAGCGCCGTAGCGAGCTCATCGGCGGAACGGATCGCTTCGACGTCTTGGCTGGCGTGGCCCTGACGGGGTTTGAGCACGAGCGGAAAGCCGGCTTCGCGTGCCACAGCGTCGAGCGCGGAAGTGTCGAGCGCGGAGGCGTCGACGAGCTCGTCGGCATCCCAGAAGCCCGGAGTCGGGAGCCCGTGATCTCGCAGTGCCTGACGCTGCGCGAGCTTGTCCGTGAGGCGGTGCGCGGTCTCCGGGGTGAATGATCGCAGACCGAGTGCCTGTGCCAGTTCGGCCGCCCAGACGAGGTAGCTGTCGTTGAAACAGATCACTCCTTCGGGAGCGTGTTGTCCCAGCACGGCGGCGGCTTCGGCGGCAGGGAGCGAAGAGACGTCGACGACGTCGCCGAGGCCGCGCAGCATGCGCAGCACCGCGCGCGGCAGTTCGCGCGCATCCGGGAGAACCCAGAGAAGGGATGCCACGCCCTCGGCGGCTTCGGCGAGCAGGAGCGGCGGGTCCTCGGTGTTGAATCCGCTGTAGACGAAAGCGAGCCGCGGGAGCGCTGCGGGCATGTGTTACTCCGTTCCCTCGATCTTGATGGTGGACAGCACCTCGGTGCGGATGCGCTGCGCAGAGTCGTGGTCCGGTGCTGCTCCCGTCACCACGGCGACGCGGGAGAAGGTTCCCTTGCGCCAGGAGAACGCGTCTCCCACGCTCAGGTCCGGGGTGACCTGTTCGACCCCGGGAATCCGAAGCACCTCGTCGAGCCCGTCGATCGCCGTGATCCGCCGAAGGCGCGCATCCGGCTGGATGTCGAGTCGGAAGAGCACCTCGGACGGCAACGGGAGGCTCTCGTAGGCGATCCGTTCGCCGAGCGCCACGCGCATGGCCAGCGTGATGAGGTCGATGCCATGAGCCCGCTTCATGAAGTCGCCGGTGCTTCCTCCGCCCGGTCGGCCGTTCACCTCGATGACCACGGGACCGAGGTCGGTACACTTCACCTCGACGTGCAGCACTCCCGTGGTGATGCCGAGCGCCTCCGCCGCCGCCGTCGCCGCCTCGGCGAATGCCTCCGCCGCCTCGGCCGTCGTGTCTGCCGGGAAGTACTGGCCGGTCTCGCGGAACGGCTCGGCGAGCGGCGTACGTCCGGTCACGCCAAGCACGCTCGCCGTGCCGGCACTGACCAGAACCTCCACCGACACGTAGGGCGCGCTGCCGCGACCCGTGCACGGAACCGTCGGGTCGGGAATGAAGCTCTCGACGAGCATCCGTCCCGGCACTCGCGCCGCCACCGCGGCACGGAGATCGCTCTCCGATGCGATCGCTTCCGTGTCTTGGCTCGAGGTGCCGCGCCGGGGTTTGAGCACGACGGGATACCCTGCCGATCGGCCGACATCGGCGAGTGCGTCGTCGTCGGTGAGAGCATCGGCGTCCCAGAACGCGGGCGTCCGCAACCCGTGCTGAGTGAGGGCGAGACGCTGCTGCAGCTTGTCGGTCAGGCGATCGGCCGCCTCAGGGCTGTGGAAGGGCAGGCCCAGGCGCTGCGCCACATCGGCGGTCCAGGCGATGGTCTCGTCGATGAAGCAGGCGATGCCGTCGGGGTGGTACTCGTGTACGGCGTCGGCCGCCTCCGCTGGCGACAGCGCAGAGGCATTGACGACGTCGCCACGAATCTCACCCTCGGCTCGTAGCAAGCGGAGGGCAGAGCGCGAGTCCTTGCGATCGAACGGGAGCACCCAGAGAAGCCGACAGACCCCTTGCGATGCTTCCGCCAGGCGTTGCAGCGGCTGCTCCAATGAGAGAGAGCCGTAAACGAGCGCCAGCAGGGGCAGCGCGCGGTCTTCGACCGCTTCACCCACTGCGCTCGTTGCCGGAGGGCGCGCCGTCTCTCGGCCACTCGACTGACCGTCGGTCACGCTCATCCGGAGCCCCTTCCACGCGATCGATGATGCTCGGGTCACGCAACGTGCCATTCCACGGCGCTCGGCCGCGATCGTGGCTGTTCGGGACTCTCACGTTAGATCATGCCGTACACTGCCGACCCGTCGCAGTGAGACGCTGCGACGACGAGCCGTCGATTCAGGCGTTCGTCGTCGTGACAGACATCCGATCGTAGAACTGCTCGCGAACGCGATTCGCGGCCGCGTGATCCGGTGCCGCTCCGAAGACCGCGGCGATGAACCCGGTCGTACCCGCTCGCCAGCTGCACTCATCTCCCGCGCGCAAGCCCGGAATGACCCGCTCGACACCGGGAATGCGTGCCACATCGTCGAGCCCGTCCACGGAGACGATCCGTCGCGCGTCCTTGTTCGGCTGCATCTCGAAGAAGAAGCCCACCTCGTCAGGGCTCGGTGGCTCCTCGAAGACGATGTGCTCGCCCACCGCGAGACGCATTGCCAATTGCAGCACGTCCACACCGAGCCCGTGCTGTATCAGGTCGCGGATCGCCCCGCCTCCCGTCACGCCGTTGGCCTCGATCACGACGGGTCCGGTGTCCGTCGACTTCACTTCGATGTGAAGAGGGCCGGTTTCGACGCCGAGTGCGCGCGTCGCTGTGACGGCTGCCGCGATCGCGTCGTCGCGCGCCCGCTGCGACAGGTTGGCCGGGAACACGCATCCCGTCTCGCGGAACGGTGGTGCGAGCGGAGGGCGTCCGGTCACGCCCAGAACGCTGATGACGCCATCGCTGGCGATGACCTCGACGGAGACGTACGGCGCGCTTCCTGCGCTTTGCGACGCGCCGGACGGATCGGGAATGAACCCTTCGATGAGCATCCGTCCCGGCTCGATCGATGGCAGCGCGGCGCGGAGCTCGTCGGGCGATCGCAGAGCCTCGATGTCTTGACTGGAGCGTCCCTGCCGAGGTTTGAGCACCAGCGGAAAGCCCGCCCTGTGGGCGATGGAGTCGATCACAGCGTCGTCCACGAGTTCATCCGCGTCCCAGAAATCAGGCGTGGGCAGCCCGTGGTCGCGCAGTGCACGCCGCTGCGCGAGCTTGTCGGTGAGGCGGATCGCCGTCTCCGGCGTGAAGAATCGTGAGCCGAGCGCGTGCGCCACGTCGGCCGCCCAGACGAGATAGCTGTCGTTGCAGCACACGAGCCCCGTTGGAGCGTGCTGTCGTATCACCTCGGCCGCGGCCTCACCTCGAAGCCCGGTCACGTCCACGACATCGCCGAGACCGCGCAGCATGCGCAGCACAGCGCGCGGCAGTTCGCGAGCGTCGGGGAGCACCCACAGAAGGGACGCCACACCCTCCGCGGCCTCTGCAAGCAGGAGCGGCGGGTCCTCGGAGTTCCATCCGCTGTAGATGAACGCGAGGCGCGGGAGTTCGCTCCTCGTGCGGTCGCTTCGCATAGACAAGTCCCTTCTCGTGCCCTCGGCTGTCACGCGGGCACTGCTCGCCGGTGGGTCGGACGGCGGGACGCCTGTCCTCGAACCGACGGAGGCATCCGCGGCCTTGTCGTCCATCCGGCCATGATCTCATCCGTCAACGCGCGAGGGGCCTGTCGCGCCCCTGTTGGGCGCACAATGCGAGCGCCATTCCTCACGGATGTTCCCCCGGGGACAGCATGGAGGTCTAGTAGATGGGAGGATGATCGTGATCGGCCAGCCCACGAAGGGGAGCGATGACGACCACCATTGATCCATCAGAACTCGACCAGCAGCGTCGAACGTTCCGAGAAGAACTGATCGGGCACGGCTGGCTGCTCACCTCGCGGTCGACGGCGCTGCCCGGTCTCGGGCCCGCACCCGTCGCCGTCTACGACGGGCTCTCCGCGTTCATTGCGCGCATCACCCGACAGGAATACACGGCCGGCGTGACCCCGGTTCAGTTTCCGCACGTGTTCTCGGCACGCATGCTCGAACAGACGGACTACGTCGCGTCGTTCCCCCAGCTGCTCGGCACGATCAACTCGTTCCTCGGCGATCAAAAGGACTTCCGGCGCCTGATCGAGATCTACGACGCAAGGGAGGACTGGCAGGCGAGCCTCGCTCCCACCGGTCTTGCGCTCACCTCCGCGGCGTGTCATCCGCTGTACGCGTGGCTCGAGAACAGCACGGTGGACGATGCTGCCATCTACGAGCTCACCGGCGACTGCTTCCGCCACGAGCCCTCGGACGACCCCATGCGGTTCGTCACCTTCCGCATGCGCGAGTACGTGCGCCTCGGCACCGAAGAGCAGGCGAAGGCGCATCGGTCGACGTCGCTCGACATCTCGAAGGGCATCTTCGAGTCGCTGGGCCTGGATGTGGAGATCGTCGCCGCGAATGACCCGTTCTTCGGCCGCGGCGGCGTCGTGCTGGCCAACAACCAGCTCGCTGCGCAGGCGAAGTTCGAGCTGGTCACTGAGGTCTATCGCGGCACCGAGACCGCGATCGGCTCAGCGAACTATCACGACACGCACTTCGGCGACGAATTCACGCTCTCAGCGCCTGACGGCTCGACGGCGCACAGCGCGTGCTCCGCGTACGGTATGGACCGCATCGTGCTCGCGCTCGCGCGGCGTCACGGCTTCGATCTGGGCGCGTGGCCGCAGCAGGTGCGCTCCGCCCTCGCCATCGCCGACTGAGGTCTTCCGTCCGATGGGGTGCCTACGGGCGCCCCAGAGCGCGTTCGTTCGCCGACGGTTCGCGCATTTCGCTAAGCGGTCTCCTCGACCCCGCACGACAGCACGGCGTCGCGAAGTGCCGCGATGCTCGAAAAGGTGTCGCGCCGCAGCAGGGTGTCGGGCAGCTCGATGTCGAAGGCATCCTCGATGCCCATGAGCACGTTCACGGTGGCGTGGGATGTCAGCCCGCGCTGATAGAGATCGTCGTTCTCCCCGAACGTGGTGGCGTCTGCCGTCAGCCGCGCGACGTCATTGAGTACTTCGCGGATGGTGTCGGTCGTCGAGGGCATGGAGAACTCCTTCAGTCCTGCGTTTCGGTGAGCTGTGGCGAGGATTGCTCATCTCCATCATGCCCGTCAATGTGCACCAGGGTAGTCGTGGAGGCGATCAGATCGCGAAGTTCGTCGAAGTCGCCAACGGTGCCGGTCATGTGGAAGACGTGTGCTTCGGATCCCTCGCGCCAGTCGATGTGCTGCCCGGGCCCGCGCACGAGCACGATCTCATCGACTCCGTTCACAGCGGACAGATCGGAGAGCCCGTCGACCGTGTCGATCCACTCGACGTCGGTGGCGGGAAAGACGTACAAGAGGTAGCCGATACGGTCGGTCGGAACCGGTCCGTCGAGCTCGACGGGATCGCCGACGGCCAGACGCAGCGCAGTGCGCAGAATGCTGAAACCTCCTGTCGCGCGCTCCAGCATCTCGGACATCCCGCCGCCGGGGCGTCCATTGACCTCGATGACCACAGGTCCCTCGTCGGTGAGCTTGATCTCGGTGTGAAGACATCCGATGGTGATTCCCAGCGCGCGCGCTGCCACACCCGCGACGCGCAAAATCTCGCGTTGCAGGTCGGGCTCGATGGCGGTGGGAGTGCAGTATCCCGTTTCGCGGAACGGCCAGCGGAACGGCGTGCGCGAACTGATCGCGGCATGAGTGACGCGGCCGTGCTCGACAACGCTCTCGACCGAGACGAACGGGGCGAAGCCTTCGCCGCCCAACGGAGACGACGGGTCGGGCACGAACGACTCGAGGATGTATTCCTCCCGCGACTCCTGCCTGGATCGCAGCTCGGCGACGGTCGCCTCGAGCTCCTGCAGTGACGCGATCGGCAGCGTGTCGCGGCTGGACTGTCCCTCACGAGGCTTGAGCACGGCGGGATAAGCGAAGCCCGTTCCCGCACGAGTCACCTCGGCCGCCTCAGCGTCGGGCGGTATGACGCGGAACTGAGGAACGATGAGCCCTGCGGCCGCGAACGCCGAACGCTGCGCGTGCTTGTCGGTGAGCTTGACTGCGGTGTCGACGCTGTGGAACGGCAGATCGAGAGCCTCGGCGAGCCGTGCGGTCCACACGAGATCGGCGTCGTGCAGCGAGACCACGCCGTCGACTCCGAGGGTGCGTACCTCGGATGCGACCTCGCCGACGGACCGGCCGTTCGCATCGATGACAGTCCCGAGTCTGCGCAACAGCCGTTGCATCGAGGCGGCATCCGGATCGGACGTGTCGACGATCCAGACCAGCTCGCACACGCCGGCGGCCGCATCCCTGATCGACAGGGGCGCGAACGACAGTGGATGGTAGACGTACGCGAGTCGAGGCATCCGTGCAGGGGCATCGAAGGAGTTCATCCTGACCATCTTGCCCGTTGCGCTGCTCGTCCCGAACAGGGCCGTCGCCCGATGCGGTCAGGTTTCGGCGATGACGACCGCCACCGCGGCGTCCTCGCTGTGGCTGATGGACACCTGGAACTCCCGAAGACCCGCCTCGGCGGCGAGCTGAGCGGCGACGCCGTGCAGGTGCAGCGTGGGCCAGCCGCCTGCTTCCCGCACCAGTTCCACGTCTTTCCAGCCGGGTACGAGATCGTGCACCCTCAGCACCTTGAAGGCGGCTTCCTTCGCGGCGAATCGGGCGGCCAGGCTCGGTGCCGCGGCCGTCGGATCGGCGCCCCAGCCTCCGCTGTCTTCCACCTCGCGTTCCGTGAACAACCGAGAACGATAGCGATCGCCGAACCGGTCGAGCGAACGAGCCACATCGACCACGGGCTGGATGTCCACTCCCACGCGCATCGAACCCATTCTAGGAAGCACGGCTTCCGCAGCACGCTCCGCGACGCTCGACGGCCGCGCGGCGACGCTCAGGCGTCCGGCTCGCGGCGGTAGAGGCTCTCGTACTCGCTGACGACTCGGTCGAGGGAGAACAGTCGTGCGCGCTCAGAGCCGAGCCGGCTCAGCTCCGACCGCTTGTCGGTGTCGGACAGCACCTCTCCAAGAGCGACGCCGATCCGTTCGAGCGGCGCGAGTACGCCCGCGTGGCCGTCGTCCGTGACGTAACGCGCGCCGACATTCGGGGTGGCGACAACGGGGAGACCGCAGGCCATGGCCTCGGCGTACGGGATTCCGAACCCCTCATAATCCGAGGGCAGACAGAACGCCCAGGCCCGCTGGTACGCCTCGACGAGTTGCGCATCGGTGAGCTCTCCGAGCACGTGGATGCCGGGGCCAGGGTCGGCGGGAGCGTCTCGGCACACCATCTCGAGCCGCGCATCGGGAACGGTCGGCAGCACGTCGCGCTGGAACGCTCGCGCAAGGTCCGCGCCGCGCTTGCGGTTGTGCCAGGTGCCGACGAACAGCAGTGTGGGCGACGACGCCCGTTGCGCGTCGTCCGGCCGGAATCGGCCGGTGTCGACACCGTTCGGAATAACACGCCGCACCCAAGGCGTCCACCGGCGTGTGCGCGGCGAGACCACGACAGTCTCGTCGGCGACGACGCTGGCCAGCATCTCGCTGAAGCCGAGGGCGAGCATCCGCAGCTTCTCGCCGAACCCTTTGATGTGGATCGCCTCTTCGAAGCAGGAGCCGTGGATCGTGCGGATGTGCCGCGCCGCGCGCCGACGCCAGAGCCAGTAGTCGTCGCCGTGCGCGTGCACCACGTCGTAGGACGAGAAGTCGACTTTGCGCAGCTCGAGAGCGAAGCGGAAGGTGCGCATCCGCCCCGACAAGTGGATGCGATGGTGGCCGTAAACGGCGCCCTCGACGGGCGGGCACTCGCTGAAGACGTCAACGTGATGGCCGCGTCGCACGAGTTCGGTGGCGAGCTCGTGCACCTGATATCCGACGCCGATCTTGCTGCCGCTGGGCAGGTAGTACGAGATCATCGCGATGCGCAACGGGCGCCCCTGATCGGTCATCGCGCGGTCAGTCCGTCGCGCAGCGTGCGAAGCCATGCTCGGCCGTGCTCGAGATCCGGTTCGAGATAGTTCCCTTCCGCCCACTCGTTCCACGACTTGATCCAGAGCAGCCGTTCCTGCTCCGGGCGATCGCGGAGCGTGTCCGTCGCGGTGGCCACGTTCGCCGCGAAGGCGTCCGGGGAGGATCCGGTGAGCACGAGGCCCCGGGAACCGGCTCGCGGCGTGTTGTCCCAGTTCGGGTAGAGGCTGGGCTGGAGCCGCGGATTCGCTCTCACCGGGTCCCACAACGTCGGATCCGTCGAGTACGGATACGCTTCGGGACCGCCCAGCTTGCGCCGCGCACGCATGCGCAGCACGTCGGTCCTCGTGCGCCGTGCTGGAAGACGCACGTACACTCCGGCATCGAAGCCGTCTTCGGCGACACGCGTGTAGCGCGGCCCGCGGCCGAGCAGGTCGCTGATCTCGGCGACGAGATAGAGACCGCCGAGGCCGGCGGCGCGGGCCATGCTCTGCCAGCGGTCGACGAAGGCGGAGGCGTCGGGAAGCTCCTCCGGACGGAACACGTAGAACACGGGACGTCCGTTGACGCGCAGGTAGCGTTCGTCGCGGAACGCGTCGACGATCGTGTCGAAGTGAGCCTGATCGTCCTCCGGTCCGGGATAGGTCTGCTGCAGAAGGATGCGATCGGCGGCGCCGTGCCAGATTCCCGTCCAGGTCTGATTCGCCCAACCCAGGCAGAACGAGATCCCGGGCTCGCCGCGAGAGATCACCTCGGAGAACGGACGCTCGAGGATCCGCGAACCCGCACCGAACCAGTAGTGCCAATAGCAGAACGCCTCGACGCCGAACTCCTGCGCGAGGTCGCTCTGCGCCTGCCGGGACTCGGGAAGTCTGAGGTCGTAGAAGCCGAGGTCGGCTGGAAGGTGAGGCTGCCGATGCCCGCGGAAGAGGGGCCGAGCCTTTGCCGCGTTCGTCCATTCGGTGAAGCCCGGCCCCCACCAACGGTCGTTCTCGGGAATGGGATGGAACTGCGGCAAGTAGAACGCGACCGCTCGTGCGTTCGATCGGTCGCCGGTCACCCCGCCCACGATAGCCGATGCCCGGTCGCTCCGCCCCGCCCCTCGACCCCCAACCCGGGAGGGTATTCGCTCTGCGGAGGCGGGTAGGAGATGAGCCCCTGCTAGCCTCACAGAACCACCAACAAGCAAGCAGGTCTGCGAGAACGATCCAAGGGGCGCCGTTGATTTCCCTCGTCTCCGAGTGCCCGTGGCCCGGCTCAACGCAGGAGCGCCCATGAGCTCGGATGCCTCCGCCTCGGTGCCCGCAAGCGGACATCCCGAGATCGCCATCGCGGCGGTCGTCTTCTCGCTGAACGAGGCATCGCTGCTGCCCGCCTGCCTCGAGCGGCTCTCGGACTTCCCACAGCTCATCGTCTGCGACATGCACTCGGAAGATGAGACCGTCGAGGTCGCTCAGAAGTACGGGGCCACGGTGGTCGAGGTCCCTCGTGTTCCGATCGCCGAACAGGTGCGTCAGTTCGGCCTGGACGCCGCGAAGACCCCCTGGGTTCTCATGGTCGACGCCGACGAGTACGTGCCCGAAGGCTTCTACGGACGGCTCGTCGACTATCTCGCGGAGCATCCGGAACTCGCGGCGGTCAGCCTTCGTTACGACAATCTGAGCTTCGGCCGCCACGTTCCGCACTCGCTCGCGAACAGCCGGAAGTACGCCCTTGTACGTACTTCCGCGACACGGTACCCGTCGACGGAATCGCGGCCGCATCAGCACCCGCGGTTCGACGGCGAGGTCGCCGACGCCCCTGATGACATCCCCGAGATCGTCCACGACAACTTCCGCACTGTCGATCAAAGTCTCGAGAAGATGCTGCGGTACGGGCGCAACTCGAACGGCGAGGTAGAGCTCCTGGCGTCACCGTTCGCCGTTCCCAGGCTGTTCGTGCGCGGGCTCATCTTCAGCGGCTCGTGGCGCGATGGTCGTGCCGGGCTGGTGCTCACGATGCTGAATCTGATGGGTCGGCTCTACGGCGCCGCGCTCGCATGGGAACGTGCCGGCTATCCGGACTCGGGCTGGTCGAAGGCTCAAACCAGGACATTGCGAATGGTGACCGGAACGCAGCGTCGTCTCGTGCGTGCGCGGGACTTCGTCTTGAGGCGATCCAGATGACCACGCTCAGCGCGCGGCCGGCTACCGGGTTCCTCTATGTCACCCGGTTGCCGCCGAGCCCCAGCGGGGTGGCGCTCTACGCTCAAGATTTTCTGGAGGTGCTGAGGTCGTTGGGCCCGACGCGAGTCGTCATCATGCCGGCGCGCCCGGAGCGCTCTCAACGGTTGACCGAGTTCTTCCGCCTGTGGGGGAGGCTCCGCCGGGCCATCCGGGAACGCCCCGACGACATCGTGTTCCTGGAGCTCGCCGGCCGTGGACTGGCCGAGTTCTGGGGGGCCGTTCTTCTCGGCCGCAGTGGATCGACCCGGGTCTGGTTCACGATCCACGATGCACCAGAGATCAGCGGAGGGGCGTTCTTCTTCAGCCTTCTCGATCGCAAGGGCTTTCGACGCATCGCGGACGTGCTCTCCCGCACTGTCGGGCGCCGAGCGGAGCGATTCTTACTGCGCCACGGCGAGAAGGCGTTCACGCTCTCCGAAACGGGAGCGCAGGAGATCCGGAGACGCTTCGGCGATGTTCGACCGCGCACGGTCGCACACGTTGTCTCGCACCCGGCGCTTCCACTGGAGAAGAGGCCTTACATCTTCCTGCCCGGCTATGCGAGCGGCATGGCGAACATCGCTCCCGTGCTCGACGCGCTCGACACGGCTCCGCTCGAGTGGGAACTGGGGATCGGGGCGCTGGACGAACGCACCGCGCGCGAGCTCCGCTCGACGGTGGTGCGGCGAGGCCTCGACTCGAGAGTGCGGCTGCTCGGGTTCCAATCCGAACAGGAACTTCTGGACACATTCGCGCAGGCGAGCATCGTCGTGAGATGGCGAGCGGAGGGCTGGGCGAAGCCCGCCATGCCTCAGCACGGCGCCGTGAGCGGTCCGCTGATGCGGGCGATCGCCAATCGGTGTGCGATCGTGACCAACGACAACCGGGGGTCGGTGGCGTGTCTGCGTGACGCGGCCGCGATCCGGGTGGGTGACGGCGAGACGGGAGCACACGAGCTTCGCTCGGCGCTGTCGCGCCTGATCACCGACGATCGCCTTCTCGGGGAGTCCGCGGAGGCCAGTAGGCGACACTATGAGCGAGAGCACACTCCTCTCGCGGTTGCCCACCAACTGGAGTCATCATGACAGTTCGATCTTCGCTGCGCACGGGCCTGGAGCTCGCGTACAACCGCGTCATCACGCATGTCCCGTTCAATCCGCTGCGCATCTGGTGGCTGCGCCGACTGGGCGCCAGCCTCGGCGAACACGTCTACCTCTTCGGAGGATCGGAGGTTCTGAACGCGCGCGGGCTGGTCATCCCGAAGAACTGCCATATCGGGCGTCTCTGCCAGATCGATGCCCGAGGCGGTATCACGCTCGGCTCCAATGTGGTCATCGCGAGCCACTGTCTGTTGATCACGGCGGACCACGATGCTGACGATCCGGGATTCGGAGGTCGCTTGGGAGCCATCGAGATCGGTGATCGAGCGTGGATCGGCAGCCGCGCGATGATACTCAAAGGCGTGCATATCGGCGAAGGCGCTGTGGTCGCCGCGGGCTCGGTAGTGGTCGGCGACGTCGCTCCGTGGACCAAGGTGGGCGGGGTGCCCGCCAAACCGCTGGGGGAGCGGGACACGGACCAGCACTACACGATCGACTACGGGCCGACCTGGTACTAGGTCGCGTCGCACGGCCTGGGGGCCCGTGCGCGTTGCCTCAGATGACGTCCGCGAATCCGCGCTCGTAGCGCTGGAAGATCAGGATGCCGCCGAAGAAGACCACGATGGCGCTCACGGGCAGCGCGATGAGCTGCCAGAGCGGCGGTGCCTCCTGCCCGAGCGTCGACCACCGCACGAACTCCATGAGCCAGGTGAGCGGATTGATGTCGAACACCCAGCGGATCTGCTGTGGCACGGCATCGAGGGCGTACGCGATCGGAGTGGCGTACAGCAGAATCTGCAGCACCCACGGCAAGAGGTAGGTCACGTCCCTGTACTTGACGGTGATGGCCGAGGCCGCCACTCCGATGCCGCACGCGAGCATCAGAGTCAGCAACAACCACACGGGCGTGAGAAGCACGGGCCAGCCGGGGTTGATGCCGAAGATGATGAGCAGGATGACGAACATGACGAGTGCCACCGCGAAGTCCAGGATGACGGAGATGACGGCAGACAGCGGAACGAGCAGTCGCGGAAAGAACACCTTGGAGACGAGCGCCTGATTGGCCACGAGCGACGTCGATGCCCGGTTGACGACGTTGTTGAACGCATTCCACGCGAGCATGCCCGCGAAGCTGAACACGAAGTACGGCACTCCGCCGGAGGGCAGTTTCGCGACGCCCCCGAACACGATCGAGAAGATTCCGGCTGACATGAGCGGCTGCAGGATCACCCAGGCCACACCGATCGCGGTCTGGCGGTAGCGGAGCACGATGTCGCGGATGCCGAAGCGGTACAGCACCTCGCGCGCATCCCAGAGCTCGCGCCAGCGGGGAAGGTTGAACCGCCCGGGCGGACGGATGATCAAGCGGCTCATGATTCGACGCCGTACTGGAAATCCGCGAGCACGACGCCGTGGGACATCGCGTCATCGGAAGCGAGTTCGGGGTACGGCGACGACGGGAGCACCTCGAACACGTCCGCGCCCTCCCAGACGTCGAAGATTCCCGACTGGCACACGAACATATCGACCGTGTATCTGCCCGGTTTGAGCCACAGAGCCTTGATGGACAATGCTCCGCGCTGGGTCTCGCTCGGGTCGAACCAGGCCCCCGTCGAGCGCGAGTCGCACTGCACGATGGTGTTCCCGTCTGCGTCGTTGATGTGGCACGAGACGAAGTACTTGCCGACGACGGCGCGGTTGCCGCCGACCTCGAACTCGATGACGGTGTCGTCGATCGGGTCCTGGGTCTGCTCAGTGACCGCGACCCTGGTCAGTCGGAGTGCTCCGGTGCCCGGCCGGTTGGATGCCTCGCGCTGCGCCACCTGGAACGATTCGAAGGTGTCGCGATAACGGGTCAGTGCACCGTCGACGTCGCCGTAGTACGAGAGCCTGCCTTGCTCGAGGAACATCGCCGAAGTGCAGAGAGAGGTGACGGTCTGCGCCTGGTGGCTGACGTACAGCACCGTGCGGCCGCTCTGCGCGACCTCCCGCATCATGGCCAGTGACTTCGCCTGGAATTCGGCATCTCCCACCGCGAGGACCTCGTCGATCGCCAGGATCTCGGTCTCCAGGTGGGCTGCCACGGAGAATGCGAGCCGCACGTACATGCCTGACGAATAACGCTTGACCTGCGTGTCCAAGAACTTCGCGACACCCGAGAACTCGACGATGTCGTCGAACCGACGCTTGATCTCGCGCCGGGTCATCCCGAGGAGCGAACCGTTGAGGTAGATGTTCTCGCGGCCCGTGAGCTCGGGATGGAATCCGGTGCCGACTTCGAGCAGGCTGCCCACGCGCCCGCCCAGGTCGATCAGACCCGAGGTGGGCGCGGCCACCCGGGTGAGCAGTTTGAGCAGCGTGCTCTTTCCCGCGCCGTTGCGTCCGATGATCCCGACCGCTTCACCCCACGGGATATCGAACGACACGTCATCGATCGCTGAGAACGTCGTGTACCGGGACCGACGAAGCGGGTGGCGCATCCGCTCCATGACTGCTTCCGACACCCTGTTCGTGTGGGATGCGCCGTCGACGATGCGATAGCTCTTCGTCAGATGCTCGACGGTTATGGCGGTGTCACGCATGAATCTCGGCTTCGCCCTCGCTCGTGTCTACGCGGCGGCCGCCCGTACGACCGACATGATGCTATCAGCGGCACGGGTGCACGCCGTGTTGCGAAACTCGCGCTCGCCGCCCACTCCGTCGATGGGCTCAGCCGTCCGCCTGCTCAGGGGGCGCGGAACGGCGCGCGGCCCGCGCCCACGCGTCGGCCACGCGGTGCGCGCTGAGGCGGATGTCGAAGCGTTCGCGGGCACTGCGTCGCGCCGCCTCGGCCATGGATGCTCGCTCGACGGGATGCTCGAGCATCCAGTTCATGGCGCTGCTCAGGGCATCGACGTCGCCCGGGCGCACGAGGAGCCCGAGCGGAGTCTTCCGGACGCCGGCGACGCGTTCGCCGCCCCCACCACAGCGCGGGTCCTCGAGGATCTCCGGAACGCCGCCCGCGTCGGTGCCGATCACCGGGGTGCCGATCAGCATCGCCTCGACGAGCACTTGCCCGAATGGCTCCGGCACCGGCGACGCATGGACGAGCGCCGTCAGTGCGGACACCGTCGTTGCCGGGTTCTCGAGCCATCCCGTGAACTCGACCCGTTCGGCGATGCCGAGCGCCGCGGGCATGCCGCGCACGCCTTCCGCGAACGGCGCGTCGTTGAACAGTGCATCGCCGATGATCACGAATCGGACGTCCTGGTGAGTGGCGGCGATGCGTGCCGCAGCTTCGAGGAACTCGACCTGCCCCTTCGTCGGCGCGATCCGGCCGAGCAGCCCGAGCAGCGGTGGGCGGCCGTGATCCGCGAGCGGTTCGGCAGTCGTCGCGGCGCCAGCGACCATGTCGATGCCGGGGTAGGCGACGACGATCCTGTGCTTCGGGACGCCTGGCAGGGTCGCCCTGGTCGCCTCGGAGTTCGCGACGATCATGCGCGGGCCGAGCCGTGCGATCACGCGCATCGCCGCCACGAGAGGACGCGGGAGATAGTCGGGTGCGATTCGGTCGTGCAGGTGCCAGACCCAACGACGCCCGGTCGCCGGAGCGGCGAGCGACACCAGCACGGCGGCCTTGAGGGTGTTCGCCACCACGAGGTCGGCACGCGCCGAACGAATGGCTCTCATCAGCCGCGGCACGAGCGCGATTGTGCGTGCGGCGCTGCCGATCAGCCTCAACGGTGACGAGACGACGTCCTCGCGTCCGGCACCGGTCAGACGGTCGGATGCCGCGACCACCGCGACGGGGATGCCCAGCACCCGCAGACGCTCCGCCAGCGGCCCCTCTGCGAGCAGGAGCACACGAACGTCGAACCGCGTGGCATCCAGCTGGGCGAGCAGCCGCGCGAGCGCGACTTCACCGCCCGCGAGTTCGGCGGTGTGGTCGACGACGAGCACGCGAAGCCGTTCGGTCATGTCGCCTCCGTCCGCTCGGGGGTGGGTGTGTATCGGGGTGCCGGTGGACCAGGATGACGATCCGGCAGCGGCATGGGTCCAGCTGCGTGCACCCTGCGGGCTGCTCTCGCTGCGAGACTATCCGCATCGACAACGGCCCCTGCTCGATCCGGGCTGGGCAACCGGGCCGAGATCTTCCACAGTGCCCGGCGGTCGGCCGGAAGCCGTCGAGGCACTCGTCGCCTGCCGGCGCAACGCAACGATAGATACGATTCCCTCATGTTCCAACGTCGCGTGAGTCTCGAGGGCGTGCGGCCCGCGACGCTCGCCGTCGCCGTCGTCTCGATTCTCGTCGCAGTGCTGCTCGGCGTGTTGAGCGCAGAGACGTCGGGCTGGGCGCTCGCCGGTGCCATCGTGGTGCTCCTCGTGGGCGTCTCGCTCAGAGACCCCACGATCGTCCCGGTGCTCGCCGTGCCCGCGACATTGATCCAGGCTCGTGTCGGCGGGCTTCTGAGCGTCGCCGACGTGGTGCTCGCCGCGGCGACGCTGTTCGCGGTCTTCATGCTCCGCGATCGGGGCGCGGCGATACTCCGGCCGGTGCTGTGGGCTGGCACGTTCTATCTCGCCACGGCCATTCCGACGCTCATCCTGAACCGCTTCGCCGCGAACTACGTGGAGTGGGCCCATGAGGTCGTCCTCGTGCTCGGAAGCCTCGTCGTCGGGTTCGTGATCGGCCGCGAGAACCGGGCTCGCCTGGCGCTCTCGCTCTACCTCTTCGCCTGTTGCGGCATAGCCATCGCCGCCGCGATCGTGGTGGCGCAGTCGCTCGTCAGCACCGGGACCCTGGAACCGGCCTACCTCCCCGACCTGCAGAAGAACACGATCGGCGGGATGCTCGCGGCATCCGCCGTCATCGCCTTCGCGCGTCCCGTATGGCTGGGCTGGAGCAGATTCTGGGCGTACGGCGCATTCGCGCTGAGCATGCTCGGCGTGTTCGCGGCGCAGTCGCGGCAGGGCGTGATCGGCGCGATCATCGGGGTGCTCATCGTGAGCCTTCGGCCGAGAGCGCAGAACGGCAAGCGCGGGAAGCTGATCTGGTTCGCCTGCATTCCGGCCGTCGCCTGGGTGCTGATCTACCTGAACGCCCAGCTGAGTTCGGGCAACCAGTTCAATTCGGCGCACCAGCGCGTCGACTGGTACGCACAGGCGTGGCAGATCTGGCAGGAGTCGCCCCTCTTCGGCGTCGGCATGCGGTACTGGTACACGGATCGATTCGTCGGGGCCTTCGGGAACTTCCAGCCGCCGAACGCGGAGCTCGAGGTGCTGACCACCACGGGCGTGTTCGGTCTGATCGGATTCTTCGTGATGTTCGCGGTGGCCTGCTGGTACCTGTACCGGATGAATCCGGTCTACGGCACCGTGGGACTCGCGGTCGTCGCGACGCGCTTCGTGCAGGCGCAGTTCGATCTGTACTGGGTCGCCGGGCAGGCTTCGCTGCTCTGGATCGTCGCCGGCATCTGCTTCGGACTGCAGGCGAGGGAGAACGCGGGCCTGGATCCTGGACCGCCCGCAGGGTCGGCGATCGTGCGCGCGCCTTCGCTCGCTGCCCCTTCCGTGCCTGCCCGACGTCCCGTTCGGGGGACTGAACGCGCCGTCCCCTCGCGGATAAAGTGAGGGCGAATCATCCGAAGATCCCGAGAGTGAGCCGCGATGCACGTCCTTCGTGTTGCGCACCACGCGGTCGTCTCGGAATGGCGACAGCGCGAGCGTGAGCTTCGCGAGCAGGGCGTCGACGTCAGTCTGGTCTCGGCGAAGGTCTGGAACGAGGGCGGCCGCGACGTCGCCCTCGACGCGGAGGACGACGCGTTCGTCGTCGGCGCGCGCACCGTGGGCAAGCATCCGAGCGTGTTCGGCATGGACCCGCGGCCGATCTGGCGCGCCCTCGGGCGACAGCCGGATGTGATCGATCTGCACGAGGAACCCAACGCGCTCGTGACCGCCGAGGTGCTGCTGCTGCGCAGGATGCGCGGGGTCCGCGCCCCATACGTGCTCTACTCGGCGCAGAACATCGAGAAGCGCTACCCGATCCCGTTCCGATGGATCGAGCGTGCATCGCTGCGCTCCGCGGCCGCCGCGTACGTGTGCAACGCGGAGGCCGGCGACATTCTGAACGCCAAGGGCCTCGGCGGCGGTGCCGTTGAGATCCCGCTCGGTGTGGACGTCGGGATGTTCGCCCCCGCCGATCGCGAACCGCCGCGCGATGTCGCGATGCTCGGCTACATCGGACGGCTCGAGGAGCACAAGGGCGTCGACGTGCTGCTCCGCGCCCTCGTCGGCCATCAGGACTGGCGCCTGAGGATCACCGGCGACGGCCCCGAGCGGGAACGCCTGCGCGATCTGGCGCGGGAGCTCGGAATCGCGGATCGCGTCGAGTTCCTCGGCTTTGCGAGCGGGACCGCGCTCGCCGACCGGTATCGCGGCCTCGACGTGTTGGCCGTGCCCTCCCTCCCGCGGACCAACTGGCTCGAGCAGTTCTGCCGGGTGGCCGTCGAGGCGATGGCCTCGGGCGTTCCTGTCGTGGCCAGCTCGTCGGGGGCGATCCCCGACGTCGTCGGCGACGCAGGCATCCTGGTGCCGCCCGGCAATCCCGAACGGCTCGAGCGAGGCGTCCTCGAGGCGCTCGAACCGGCCCGCTGGAAGGAATTGCGTGCGCGCGGACTCGATCGTGCGCAGCGCTTCAGCTGGCAGAACGTCGCCGCACTCCAGCGCTCGATGTACGAGTCGATCCTGGCCGCTCCGTCCGTCGCCGCGGACCCGCACGTGCTGATCGTCGCTTACGGCGCGCCGGAGACGCTCGAAGGATGCCTCGACGCGCTCGGGAGCGGCCTCGCGGTCACCGTGGTCGACAACTCATCGCTTGCCCCGACCAGGGAGGTCGCCGAGCGCCACGGTGCCCGCTACGTCGACGCCGGGCGCAACCGCGGCTTCGCCGGGGGCGTCAACCTCGGCCTCGAGATCATCGAAGAGGCGGGCCACGGCGACCGCGATGTGCTGCTGCTCAACCCGGACGCGAGGCTCTCGGTCGAGGCGGCGCGTCGCATGCAGCGCGTGCTTCATTCGCGGCGTCGCCTGGCGGCGGTAGGGGCGACGCAGACGGAGCCCGTCAGCGGCGCGGGAGTGCGGGTCTGGTGGCCCTTCCCGACACCGTGGGGGGCGTGGATCGAAGCGGCCGGCCTCGGCGGCCTGCGACGTCGCCACGACTTCGCCATCGGTTCCGTTCTGCTCCTGAAGCGTGCCGCGCTCGACGACATCGGATGCCTCGACGAGCGCTTCTTCCTGTACTCCGAGGAGACCGACTGGCAGCGCCGCGCGCACGATCGCGGCTGGCGGATCGCGGTCGCCGATGTGCCAGCCACGCACGAAGGGGCGGGCACCGGGGGAGACCCGCGCGTGCGGGAACGGCACTTCTTCGCGAGCGCCGAGCGGTATATCCGCAAGCACTACGGCGCTGCAGGCTGGCAGATCTACCGGGCCGGCACGGTGGCCGGTGCCATTGCACGAGGCGCCGTTCTCCCGGGCGAGCGCGGCATGGCGGCTCGCAGGCGCGCGCGCATCTTCGCGCGCGGGCCGGTGGCCGGCGCGGAAGCGTCCTCGTGAGCAGCCTGCACGTCGTGCACGTGGTGTGCTCCGAGGCCTTCGCCGGCGTCGAACGCTACGTACTGGAGACCTCGCGCGAGATGCGCGCGCAGGGATGCCGCGTCACGGTCGTCGGCTGCGGACGGGAGTCGGTCGGGATCCCGCTCCAACGCGACGGCGTCGACTGGCTGCCGGGCGCCCGCCCCGCCGACGCCTTCCGGGCGCTTCGCAGGATCGAAGACATCGACGTCATCGACACCCACATGACGAAGGCGGACTTCGTCGGCGCCTCGGTCGGGTTCGTGCGACGCATCCCCGTGGTGAGCACCCGGCACTTCGCCGCACCGCGCGGGCGCGGCGGCGTCAACGGCGCGCTCGGAGGCATGCTCCGGGGCGCGTTCACCCGCCAGATCGCGATCTCCCGCTTCGTCGCCGAGCACATCGAGGGCCCGAGCACGATCGTGCACAACGGAGTGGCGGATGTGCCGAACGTGGACGATGCCGCGCGCGAGCCGTTCGTGCTCGTGCTGCAAAGGCTGGAGGCGGAGAAGCGCACGGACGTGGCGCTGAGGGCGTGGGCATCCGCCGAGATCCCCGAACCGTGGCGCCTCGTCGTCGCCGGACAAGGCAGCGAGTCGAGTCGTCTGCGCCAGCTCGCCCGCGAACTCGGTGTCGCCGCCTCCGTCGACTTCGTCGGATTCCGATCGGATGTCTCGTCGCTGCTCTCGCGGGCATCCGCACTCGTCGCGTCGCCCCCGCTCGAACCGCTGGGTCTCTCGGTGCTCGAGGCGATGGCGCACGGCTTGCCGGTGGTGGCGGCCGGCGGCGGCGGGCACGTGGAGACCGTCGGCGGGGTCGACGGGGCCGCGCTGTTCCCGCCTGATGACGTCGCCGCGGCAGCGCGAGCGCTCACCGAGCTGATCGGTGACGCCCGACGGCGACGGGACTACGGCGCACGCCTTCGCGAACGGCAGCGCGCCTCGTTCAGCCTGCCGGCGCAGACCACGGCGACTCTCGAGGTGCTGGGTGCCGCCGCGCGGCGCCGCACGACCGCCCCCTGATGGGGACTGTCGATCTCGACCTCGAAAGGTAGCCTGGTCTACGGAAAAAACTGAGTGCTGGTCAGGATGGGCGGTGACAGGCATGGACGGTGTTCGTAGAACGGCTCTGGTCACGGGGATCACTGGACAGGACGGCGGCCATCTGGCCCAACTGCTGCACGACAAGGACTATCGCGTCTTCGGGCTGATCCGCGGGCAGCACAATCCTCGTCGCGAAGAGGTCGAGCGCGATCTGCCGTTCGTCGAGTTGCTCGAGGGCGACATGACCGATCCCACCTCGCTGGTGCGCGCGGTCGAGACGTCGTCGCCCGACGAGGTTTACAACTTCGCCGCCATCAGCCACGTCGGGTACTCGTTCAACCATCCGACCCTCACCATGGAGGTCACCGGCAAGGGTGTGCTGAACCTGCTCGAGGCGGTGCGCTTGACGGGGCGCGCACAGCGCACCAAGATCTACCAGGCGTCCACCTCGGAGATGTTCGGCGGCCTCGACACGACCATGCCGGGCACCGGATACAACGAGGAATCCGGCTTCCACCCGCGCAGTCCGTATGGTGTCGCGAAGCTGTACGGACACTGGATCGCCAAGAACTACCGTGAGAGCTACGGCATGTTCATCTCGTGCGGAGTGCTGTTCAACCACGAAGGAGAGCGTCGCGGTACCGAGTTCGTGACCCGCAAGATCTCCCGGGCCGCCGCCCGCATCAGCCTCGGCCTCCAGGACGGCATCAAGCTCGGTGTGCTGTGGCCGAAGCGCGACTGGGGCTACGCACAGGACTACGTGCGCGGCATCTGGATGATCATGCAGCACGACGAGCCGGACGACTTCGTACTCGCGACGGGTGAGGCGCACTCCATCGAGGACTTCCTCTCCGCCGCGTTCGCGCAGGTCGGCATCGCCGACTGGCGCCCGTACGTCGAGTTCGATCCCGCGCTGACCCGTGCAGCGGAGGTGGACAATCTGCTCGGCGACGCGTCGAAGGCGGAGCGGGTGCTGGGATGGCGGCGGGAGGTCGGATTCGACGAACTCGTCAGGCTCATGGTCGCGCACGATCTGGCGGAACAGCGTCAATACGCCGGGCCGAGCACGAGCGCCGCCGTCGAAGGGTCGAGTGTGACGCCGTCGCGGGGGACGGTGCCGGAACTGCCATGAAATCGTTCGGCGCCGGTGCGGACAGGATCGTCGCGCGCCGTGTCTCGGGGCGTACCCGCACCACCTTCTGCTCGTCTCCCTGCACCACAGCCCTCCCCGCGACCGTGGCCTCGCTCTGCGCTTCCACACGCACTCCCCTGCACACGGTGCGACCATGACGCGCCGGCTGGTGGTGGCCTCGTTGGAGGCGTGGGACGGCGTGTGGCGCCGCAATCAATACCTCGTCGACGGCCTACTCAGGGCGGATGCCCGCCTCGAAGTGCTCTTCCTTGAACCGCCGTCCGACCCACTACACGACGCGCTGAACAGGCGCCGCCCTCGGCGCGGGCGTGGACTGCGCGTTGGAGGGTACGACGGCCGACTGTTGCTCCACCAACCCACGAAGGCGCTGCCGCGACTTGCCGGACCGGCGGCGGACGCACTGCTCGTGCGCAGCATTCGCCGAGCGGTGCGCCGGCTCGGCTGGGGCGACGGGGCGCTCTGGGTGAACGATCCCGGAGCCGCACCGCTGGCGGAAGCACTCGGCTGGCCCGTCGTCTACGACGTGACGGATGACTGGGTGCGGGCCGATCGTGGCGGGCGCGAACACGAGCGCATCGCCGCCGCCGACCGCCTGCTGCTGACAGGCAGCGCCGAAGTCGTCGTCTGCTCACCGGGCCTGGCGTACACGAAGGGAGTGAACCGCACTGTTCACTTGATCCCGAACGCCGTCGACGTGGAACGCTATCGCGTCGAACGGGCCCGACCCGCCGACCTTCCGGACGGCCCGGTCGCACTGTACGTCGGCACACTGCACGAGGACCGCCTCGACATCGACCTCGTGCTGCGCACCGCCGACGCCGCTCGCGCGGCGGGCGGCTCCGTGGCGCTCGTCGGCCCGAACGCGCTGAGCGTGCGCAATCGCGAACGGCTTGTCGGGCATGCGGGGCTCGTGATGCTCGGCCCGCGTGACCGCGACGAGGTTCCCGCCTACCTGCGGAGCGCTCACGTGCTTCTCGTTCCGCACGTCGTCACCGCGTTCACGGACAGCCTCGACCCGATCAAGCTCTACGAGTACCTCGCCGTCGGCAGGCCGATCGTGAGCACTCCCGTCGCGGGCTTCCGCGACGAAGATCGCGACGAACCCCGGCCGGCGGTCGTGGAGGCGGATGTCTTCCCGGCCGCGGTCGCGCGATACCTGAGCGCATGGCATCCGCCACGCGAGTACCGGAACGTGCCGGACTGGAAGGATCGGGTGAGCGCCTTCGACGCGGTGCTTCAGGCCGCGGGCGAGAGCGTCGCATCGGGAGCCGACGCGTGAGCGGCGTCATCGTGCACGAGTGGCTCGAGTCGGTCGGCGGTGGCGAGCGCGTCGCGGACGCGCTCGCGGCCGAGTTCCCCGACGCGTCGATATTCTGTCCGTGGGACGACGTCGACGGACGATACTCGGGACGGGTGAAGCAGAGCTGGCTCGCCGGCACGCCGCTGCGTCGGCACAAGGCCGCCGCCACGCCTTTCCTGCTCCCGTGGTGGCGCTCGCTCCCGGCATCCGACGCCGACTGGGTGCTTGTGGCCACGCATCTGTTCGCGCACCACGCCAGGCCGCGCGGAGCGGCACGAGACGCGCCGAAGTACGTCTACACCTACAGTCCGGCGCGATCCATCTGGGAGCCCGACGTCGATGAGCGCGGCAAGGGGCTGGTAGCGCGCGCCGCCTCCGGCCCGTTGCGCGCCCTCGACAGACGCCGAGCGACAGAGCCGGCCAAGATCGCCGCGGTCAGCCACTTCATCGCGGAGCGAATCGAACGCTGCTGGCACCGCGAGAGCACCGTGATCAACCCGCCGGTCGACGTCGCGGCGTATCCGGGAAGCGACGACGAGCTGACGGATGAGGAGCTGCGGCAGATCGAGGCACTGCCCGACGGCTTCGTCTTCGGGGCGTCTCGATTCGTGCCGTACAAGCGCGTCGACGTTGCGATCAGGGCTGGAGCGGCGGCCGACCTCCCCGTGGTGATCGCCGGCGACGGGCCGGAGCGGGCGCGATTGCGCGCCCTCGCCGACGAGCATCCCGGCCGTGTGACATTCGTGCATCGGCCGTCGGACGCCGTGATGCGCGCACTCTATCGCCGCGCGTCGGTCTATGTCTTCGCTGCCGTCGAGGACTTCGGCATCATGCCGGTCGAGGCGATGGCGGCGGGCACGCCGGTCGTCGGCAACGCCGTGGGCGGGGCATCCGAGACGGTGGTCGACGGCGAGACGGGAGCGCTGTTCCGATCGACAGATGCCGCCGAGCTCCTCCGCGTCGTCGAGGTCGCGTCGGCCGTCGACCCTGCCGCGTGCCGCGCGCGGGCGCGCCAGTTCGACGGCGCACGATTCGGCGCACGCATCAGGGAATGGATCGAGGCGTAGGCGCGAAGCCCATCGGCCCTCCGGCGCATCGGTGACGCTGAGCATCCCTCATGATTTTCGTGCGAGAATCGCCGCGTGGGGAGCGATGAGCGGGGACGGCCACTCACGCGCCGGCAGGTCCTTGTCGGTGTGGGGGGCGTCGTCGTCGTGGGTGCTGCCGGTGTTCTCGCGGCCTCTCGTCTCGGCAACGCGGGCGGTGCAACGGCGGGTCCGACCGGGTCCGGCAGCGACTCCTCGCGGTCGCTGCCGCAAGGCCGCGCGGTGCGTCCCGGACGAATGCTGCAGGCGAGCGCGTTCTGCGGCATCTACTACGGCCGGCCGACGATCACACTCTCGGGATCGTCCAACGCGCTGAACGAGTTCCGGCTCGGCATGACGATCGGCGCCACGAACTGGCAGGTGCTGGACGCCCGCGGGCTGCCTGTCGCGCGAGGGACGACCAAGCCGCATCACACCACGCTCACGGTCTGCGAGAACGGTGTGTGGCGAGGCGGTGCCGCGGCCGTGCCCGGTTACTACACAGTGCTGACGAACAGCGGCGATCATGGCGTCGTCACGGGCAACGTCGTGATCTGCCCTCCGACGAAGCTCCATGTTCCGACGAAGCAGCCGGCCATCGCGGCCTGGCTGGCCGTCGCACCCGATCGCGACCTCTACTCGTATGTCCCCGGCCAGATCGGGAATCTGGTGGATGTCGTCAGCCAGGATCCCTACTTCACCGGCGTGCAGGACCCGGCCCGGCCGAGAACGATGTGGGCTGCACCCCAGCCTCAGGCGCAGTCGCCCGAGCCGAGCCCGACGCCGCAGGAGTGGGGAGAGCTCGCGGCGGCGATGAGATCGGCGGGCCATTCCGGCGCGCACTACGAGTGTCCGACGAACGAGCCGGAGAACGGCGGCTGGGCGATGCGGGACCTCGTCTCGTACTGGAAGCAGTGCCGCAAGGCCATTCTCGCGGCGGATCCGTCAGCCCGGGTGATGGGCTTCGACTCCGCAGGAATCATGGACGCGACGTCGTCGGCCGCGCTGGGCGAGTTCCTGGCGGCCTGTCCCGTCGACGCCGTGACCGACCACCTGGAGAACTCGCACCAGAACCTCTCGAACATCGTCGCACTGCGGCAGCTGTTCGGTGCGATGAAGCGGCGCTTCGAGGCCTCGGGTCGTCCTGCGCTCGACCTCTGGCTCACCGAGACGGGCATCAACGGCGGTGGCTACAGCGTGCTGCAACCGCGCCGCGATGCCCGGCAACGCACGGTGCTGCGACTGGTCTTCGAGTCCTTCGGCTGGCCGAAGGAGCACAGCTACGACTTCCGCATCTTCGACGTGTTCGGATCCGGACTCACCACCTTCATGGTGGACGGTCAGAACGGCGGCACGACGGGCAATCTCCGCGCGGGCGCCTACGCGCTGCACGTCATGTCCGAAGCACTGCACGGCACGACGTGCACGCCACAGGACCCGCCGACGTCACTTCGGTTCGGACCGAAGGGCGAGCTGGGCGACAGCCTCTTCGCCGGGCTTCACTATCGAGGCGTGGAGCACGACGTCGTCGTGCTGGCAGCCAACGGCATGGAGAAGTCCGCCGTCGACCTCGACGTCTCCGCGTCGGGAGATGTCGAGGTCTGGGATGGTATGGGCGTGCGCTCCACTGCGCGCGTCACCGACGGCCGCGTGAGCATCCCGCTCGACGATCTGCTCACCTACGTCTTCCTGCCGTC
Organism: Humibacter albus DSM 18994; assembly: GCF_000421825.1. Lineage (GTDB taxonomy): Bacteria > Actinomycetota > Actinomycetes > Actinomycetales > Microbacteriaceae > Humibacter > Humibacter albus. The sequence goes on along the minus strand of NZ_ATXT01000015.1, from coordinate 259,233 downwards.
CGGGAGCACCGTGAAGGCGGCATCCATGTGGTGGTCTTCCTCGACGGATGTCGCGCGCGGCAGAAGCGTGCACACGGACTCCGGAGATGCGAGCGTCCTCACCGCCGGCACGTTCGGGGCGAACCTGCAGGGCGGTTCGGTGCCGGTTCCCGCGGAGCCCTACGTCACGACGAAGCTGCCGGCGAAATTCAGGGTGCGCACGCGCAAACCGGCGAAGGGCTTCGCGCTGTTCACCGGTGGTCCGGCCTGGCAGAGTGTGGGATCGTCGCTCGTGGAGTTCGAGATCGCCGTCGACGGGAAGCGGGTCTATTCCTACCGGTGTCAGTCTGCGCAGACCCTGCCGGTCCCGTCGCCATCGTCGGCGAACAGCTCGGATCCGTGCCTTTACACGACCTATTGGACGGGGCCGTTCGCCTGGCTCGAGCGCGTCGACATTCCGGCTGGGATGGTGGAACTGACCGTGACGAAAGCGAGTTTCGGTGGTCAGCCCGATGAGCTGGGCTCGTCCGCTCCCGGAAGTGACTCGCCCGAGAAGGACAGTCAGGCCGTGCACCTCGCAGCGTGGCAGTTGCTGGCGTGATGCGCCGTCGGGTGCGCCGGACATGGCCGACGGGCTGAACGAGCCGCTTGAGACGCGTTATCGGCGTTCGAGCTCTTCCTCGATGACGGCACGAATCCGGGCGATGAAGCGTCGCTCGGAGAAGGTCTCCGCGTGAGTTCTGATGGCATCCGCGTTCCAGGTCACCGAGGTCATCCGTTCCAGGGCTGCGGCCATCGCATCGGGCTCCGGCACCTCGAAGAACACGCCCGACCTGCCGTCGACCACGGTGTCGAGGTAGCCCCCGTCGTGAAGCGCGGCCGTCGGCTTGCCGAACGTCGCGGCCTCGAGCGGGGAGAGCCCGAAATCCTCGTAGGAGGCGGCAACCAGGCCCAGGCAGTTCTCATAGAGCCACCGCAGCTCCCCGTCGCTGACCCGCCCGGCGAGCACGGTTCCGCCGATGCGTTGCGCCTGCTGCTCCAGTCGCGGGCGTTCGGGGCCGTCTCCGACGATGACGAGATCGACGCCCGGCACCCGTGCGACGGCGTCGATCACCTTGTCCACGTTCTTGTAGGGCAGAAGCCGCGCCACACAGAGCACGAACGCCTTCGTGACGGAGGCAAGTGGTTCGGGCGCGGCGCCCGCGACGAGATTCGCCGGAGGCGGAGGCAGGACCTCGGCATCGATGCCGTAGACCTCGGCGACGGCGCGTTGGATGACCGTTGAATTGACGATGTACCGGTCCGCCGACTGCGCGGCTCGCTGATCCCACTCCCGGAGGCCGGGCCCCAGCGCCCGCGTCACCGCGTTGATCGCGGCCGACCGGAGCGTCGTGCCGCGCTCGGCGCCGGCGTAGCGGTCGAGCTGGTAGAGCCATCGCGCCGGCGCATGGCAGTAGACGATCTTGCGGCCACTCGTCGGTATTCCATGGGCCCAGCCGCTCGAGCTCGTGAGAAGGACGTCCGCGTCGATCCGGCCGCGGTCCATCGCGCCGGCCAGGAACGGAAGCGCGAGGCGGTGGTGCCGTCTCAGCACGCGCCATCGATTGAGAGACAGGGGGCGCACATCCACGGAGTCGAACTCCGGGAATGTGGCTGACGGCTCATACAGGGCCGTGTGCACGGGGGAGGCGGGGAATGCCCTCGCGAGCGTCAGCACTACGCGTTCCGCACCACCGCGTTGCGTGAGGTAGTCATGCGCGAGCGCGACTCGCTGGTTGCCGATGCCGGCGGGTCCCTGTGTCATCGTCATCATCTTGCCGCATGGGCGGGAGAATGGGCGGCACGCCTCAGCTTCGCCGTGCCCAGGCCGGGTGCGAAACGTTGCGCGTGCGCGGGGCGAGATTGCCGGCTATCCGCTCGATGTAGCCGTTCAGCTCGCCCACGAGGTCGCGCCAGGCCTCCGGCGGGTCGTCGATCGGATCGGCGACGTCGTCGTCGATGTTCGAGCCGATCATGTCGGAGCGCGGCCGGTCGGCGGCCTCCTGTTCGATCCACTCGCGGATCAGCACGTGCCTGCGCGGCGGATGCTCGTCGAGCCAGCGAGCGAACTGGGGAACCGTGAACACTCGCGGCCAGAGCTCGCTGTCGGCGGCGACGAGCTCGCGGGTGTGTCTCCTGCTCATCGTGAGGATGACATCCCACCCGCGCAGGTTGCGCACGTCCGCTCGCCTGCTGATATGGCGAGATGTGTCGAAGCCCCATTCCTGCGCGACGAGAACGCCGTTCGGCGGTACCGGTCGTCCGCCCTCGATGAGCCCCGCCGACTCGAACACGAACGGAAGTCCCGCGAACCTGCGCTGCGCGATCGCTTCAGCCAGAACCGAACGGCACTGATTCGCGGTGCAGACGAACAGCACCGAAGTCACGTCGCGCCCGACGCCGGGGACCCCCACGTCGTCGTACGCCCCACCCTGCACGGTCAGACCTTTTCGTCCTCGGCCGAGCCCTGCCGGCGACCGGCGCGGCGTTCGGGGGCCGGCACGTCACTCGCCGAGTCGCCGGAGCGATCGTCGACGCCGTCGGCGCCGTTCGCGGCGTTGGTGGTCTGCTGGTCGTCGAACACCGTGTCGACGTCGATGAAGCCATCGTCGAACTCGGACGCGACCTCGTCGTTCGCGGCCTGCGCGCTGACCGCTCGGGGTGAGCCGGGCGAGGCAGATGCCTGCGGCGTTGCCTGCGCTCGCTCTGCTGCCGCGGTGCGGCGTCGATCGGCCGTGCCCGCGCCGTAGTAGGCGGAGTACGACCGGGGGATGCGCCGGCGGGAGCGGTTGGCGACGACGCCCAGCACGACGATTCCGTTGCCGAGAAGGGCGTGCACGGTTTCTGTCAGGCGACGACGACGGGTTCGCTTGACGGATGCCACGAGCACCGCGCCGTCGGAATGCCCGGCGAGCAGACTGGCGTCGACGAGGGCCAGCGCCGGGGGAGAGTCGATGACGACGACGTCGCACAGCGAGCGCAGTGAGGCGATGATGTCGCCCAAGGCGTCGACCGCCAGGAGGTCGGCGGGATCCCACGGGTCCCCGCCGGCGGGAAGGATGCGCAGGCCACGGAACTTGGTGGCCTTCAGACTCCCCGCGACCTCCTCGGTGCTCGGCGCGACGCCCCGAACGGCCGCCGCCTGCAGCAACTCCGTCAAGCCCTGCCCGGTCGCGACGTCGCCGAAGTACTTGTCGAGCCTCGGCTTGCGCAGATCGCCGCCCACCAGTACGACCCGCTTGCCGGTTCTCGCCCACGCCAACGCGAGATTGGAGGAGATGAACGACTTGCCGTCGCCCGGTTCGACGCTCGTGATGACGATGACGGCACTGTCCCGGGGAAGCAGAACCTGCAGCGTCGTACGCAACGCCCGAAGGCCCTCGTTGAGAGAGGTGCGCTTGCGTCCCGCGGTCGGCAGCCAGTCGCCTCGCCGCTGCATCCGCTTGTCGAGGCTGAGCTCACCGAGCGCGGGCACGCCGGTGAGCGTCTCGATCTCGGTATCTCCACGCAGTCGATCGTCGAACACGTCGGAAATGAGCGCGATGCCGATGCCGGCCACGAGCCCCGCCGCCAGTGCGACCAGCACGGCGATCAGGGGGGAGGTCCCTTGGAATTCACCCGGGGAGGCCGGCGTCGTGACGCTCAGCGGTTTGCCCGCGTTGTCGATCTTCTCGATCGTGGTGTTCGCATTCGACAGGGAGTTGATCGCGTTCGCGAGGTTCGACTGCGCGATCGAGTTCGCTGGGTTGGCGTTGACCTGAGCCTGATACGTCTGGGCGGCGGTGGTCCACTTCGTCACCTGTGCCTGCTCCTGGGACTTGGCCCTGGCCAGCTGGCCGGTGAGATAGGCGTCGTATGACGCCACGACGGCTTCGACGCGCTTCTGCGCCTGAGCCGCGCTGCCGCCGTCGGCGGTGATCGTGATCACGGTCGCCTTGGTGGCGGTGTCAGCGGCGCCGAGCGTATAGGTGACGTTCCACGCGGTGGCGTCCGACTGCGACTCGCCGAGCTTCTTCGCCGCCGGTCCCACGACGGGGGTCGAGGTGATGGTGGCCGGGTCGAAGTCGACTGTTGCCGTCCCGATCTGTCCGCTCGAGGACGCCGCGCTGGCCAGAGCGCTCATCCGCACCGTGGTCGACGACGTATAGACCGGCGTCTGACGGACCAAGAAGATGGCGGCCACCGCGAGGGTGACGACGAGCACCGCGACGACGATGACCCATCGTTGCCAGATGACGCTCAGAGCTTGGCGAAATGTCACTGTGTCTCCCGCTGGCGTCTCGACCGCCTGACAAGGATACCGGCGTTCATCGTGGGCATTCTGAAGATGGACTGGGACAACGGAGAACGGATCCTGTGTTGCCGGCGAACGCCAGGCGACTGATCGTGCCGCATCGTCATCCTTTACCTGGCCGGCGCTGCGACGGTTGTCGCGCCCGAATCGCCGGCCCGACGCGATCGCCGAAAGGTCGGACGACGAACGCCGATCGGACCTTTCGGAGAGGCGTGACTACAATCTACCGTCGCGGTGGCGGCACCGGCGCCCCATGCCGGAGAAGCCGGTGCCCGAGCGCGACACGCCCGAGTTGCAGACACCCTCGAAATCCGGCATACTTTTCTGGTTCAACATTTCGGTGCAGCGCGCCTGCGCGCCGTGCTCCGAATCACTGCCAGGTAGTGCATAGCCGCTCCGGGCCGGCGGATCCGCATCGGATCAGGTCCCCGAAGTTCAGGTTAGGCCGCGGGCAGAAGGACACAGCTTAATCGACACCCGATGCACATGGGCTATCCATGTGCCCGCGACGGCGACACGCCCGAGTGCGGGGGTCGGTTTCAGGCGAGGGATGCCAGTGCGCGAGCCCAAGCATCCGTCGCCCTTGACAGAAGAACAGCGGTGCGACACACGTGTGGTGCCCGAAGTGCGCGAAGGCGAGAGCCGAGCGCGACGCGTCCAATGCGGCTCTGACCGCCGTACGACGCCAGAACAGTAGAGAGAGAGTCAGATATGGCGGGACAGAAGATCCGCATCAGGCTTAAGTCGTATGACCACGAGGTCATCGACACCTCGGCGCGCAAGATCGTCGACACGGTGACCCGTGCCGGCGCTCAGGTCGTCGGGCCGGTGCCGCTCCCCACCGAGAAGAACGTGGTGTGTGTCATCCGTTCGCCCCACAAGTACAAGGACAGCCGCGAGCACTTCGAGATGCGCACCCACAAGCGGCTCATCGACATCATCGACCCGACGCCGAAGGCCGTCGACTCGCTCATGCGTCTCGACCTGCCGGCCGACGTCAACATCGAGATCAAGCTGTAGGGGTCGCCATGCCAAAGACCGTGAACAACACAGCGCAGAACAAGACCGTCAAGGGTCTGCTCGGCAAGAAGCTCGGCATGACCCAGGTGTGGGACGAGAACAACAAACTCATCCCCGTGACCGTCGTGGAGATCACGCCGAACGTCGTGACGCAGATCCGCACCCCCGAGGTCGACGGATACGACGCCGTTCAGATCGCCAGCGGCTCCATCGACCCGCGCAAGGTCAACAAGCCCGCGAGCGGTCACTTCGAGAAGGCCGGCGTGACGCCGCGCCGCCACCTCACCGAGATCCGCACCGCGGACGCCGGCGAGTACACCCCGGGCCAGGAACTGACAGTCGAGGGCACGTTCGAGGCCGGCCAGAAGGTCGACGTCGTCGGCACCTCGAAGGGTAAGGGCACCGCCGGTGTCATGAAGCGCCACAACTTCAAGGGTGTCTCCGCTTCGCACGGTGCGCACCGCAACCACCGCAAGCCCGGTTCGATCGGCGCCTCGTCGACCCCGAGCCGCGTGTTCAAGGGCATGCGCATGGCGGGCCGCATGGGCGCTGAGCGCGTGACCGTGCTCAACCTCACGGTGCACTCGGTCGACGCCGGCAAGGGCCTGCTGCTCGTCAAGGGCGCGGTTCCCGGTGCTCGCGGTCGCATCGTCTTCGTCCGCAACGCAGTGAAGGGAGCGTAGTCACATGGCTACCTCGATCGACGTTTTCGACGCCGCCGGCAAGAAGTCCGGTTCGCTCGAGCTGCCCGCGGAGATCTTCGACGTTCAGGTCAACGTCCCGCTGATCCACCAGGTCGTCGTCGCGCAGCTCGCTGCCGCACGCCAGGGCACGCACAAGACCAAGAACCGCGGCGAGGTCTCCGGTGCCGGCCGCAAGCCGTTCAAGCAGAAGGGCACCGGTCGCGCCCGTCAGGGTTCGATCCGCGCCCCGCAGATGACCGGCGGTGGCATCGTGCACGGCCCGACGCCGCGCAGCTACGCGCAGCGCACCCCCAAGAAGATGATCGCCGCCGCGCTCCTGGGTTCGCTCAGCGACCGCGCTCGTGGCGAGCGCATCCACGTGGTGGAGCAGCTCGTCGCCGGCGAGGCGCCGTCGACCAAGGCCGCCGTCGCGCTTTTGGATGCCATCGCCAGCTCGAAGAACGTGCTGATCGTCACCGAGCGCGGTGACGAGAACGGCGTCAAGAGCGTGCGGAACATCCCGACCGTGCACACGCTGACCTACGACCAGCTGAACGCCTACGACGTGCTCGTCTCCGACGACATCGTCTTCACCAAGGCCGCCTTCGACGCCTTTGTGGCCGCCAAGACCAAGAAGGAAGAGGTGAACGCGTAATGGCCAACATCAACAAGGACCCGCGCGACATCATCATCGCTCCGGTCGTGTCCGAGAAGAGCTACTCGCTCATCGACGAGGGCAAGTACACGTTCCTCGTCGACCCCCGCTCGAACAAGACCGAGATCAAGCTCGCGATCGAGAAGATCTTCAAGGTCGAGGTCGCATCCGTCAACACGTTGAACCGCCAGGGCAAGACGCGCCGTACTCGTTTCGGCGCCGGCAAGCGCAAGGACACCAAGCGCGCCATCGTCACCCTCAAGTCCGGTTCCATCGACATCTTCACGGCTGTCGGCTAAGGAGCAAGGGAACTCTCAATGGCTATTCGCAAGTACAAGCCGACGACCCCCGGTCGTCGCGGCTCCTCCGTCGCCGACTTCGCCGAGATCACCAGGTCGACGCCCGAGAAGTCGCTGCTGCGCCCGCTGTCGAAGACCGGTGGTCGCAACAACCAGGGCCGCATCACCACTCGCCACATCGGCGGTGGCCACAAGCGTCAGTACCGCGTCATCGACTTCCGTCGGCATGACAAGGACGGCGTGAACGCCAAGGTCGCGCACATCGAGTACGACCCGAACCGCACGGCGCGCATCGCGCTGCTGCACTTCGTGGACGGCACCAAGCGCTACATCATCGCTCCCGACAAGCTCAAGCAGGGCGACATCGTGGAGACGGGCGCCAACGCCGACATCAAGCCGGGCAACAACCTGCCGCTGCGCAACATCCCCACCGGTACTGTCATCCACGCCATCGAGCTCAAGCCCGGTGGTGGCGCGAAGATCGCCCGCTCGGCCGGCGCCTCCGTGCGCCTGGTCGCGAAGGACGGTCCGTACGCCCAGCTGCGCATGCCCTCCGGCGAGATCCGGAACGTGGATGCCCGCTGCCGCGCCACGATCGGCGAGGTCGGCAACGCTGAGCAGTCGAACATCAACTGGGGCAAGGCCGGTCGCCTGCGCTGGAAGGGCGTTCGCCCGACGGTGCGCGGTGTCGCGATGAACCCCATCGACCACCCGCACGGTGGTGGTGAGGGCAAGACCTCCGGTGGTCGCCACCCGGTCAGCCCGTGGGGCCAGAAGGAAGGCCGCACGCGTCATCCCAATAAGGAAAGCGACAAGCTGATCGTCCGCCGCCGCACCGCTGGCAAGAAGCGCAAGTAGGAGTTAGAGAAGATGCCTCGCAGTCTCAAGAAGGGCCCCTTCGTCGACGAGCACCTGCTTACCAAGGTGGTTCGCGCGAACGAGTCCGGCAGCAAGAACGTCATCAAGACGTGGTCACGTCGCTCGATGATCGTGCCGGCCATGCTCGGCCACACGATCGCCGTGCACGACGGCCGCAAGCACATCCCGGTCTTCGTCACCGAGACGATGGTCGGCCACAAGCTCGGGGAGTTCGCCCCGACCCGCACCTTCCGGGGACACGTGAAGGACGACAAGAAGGGTCGTCGCCGCTGACGCGGTGACATAAGGAGGAGAAAGACATGGTGGAGTCGATCGCACGCGTGCGACACATCCGCGTTACGCCTCAGAAGGCTCGTCGCGTCGTCAACCTGATCCGCGGCAAGCAGGCGCAGGAGGCCCTGGCCATCCTGAAGTTCGCCCCGCAGGGCGCAAGCGAGCCGGTTTACAAGCTCGTGGCATCCGCGATCGCGAATGCCCGGGTCAAGGCCGACGCCGTCAACGAGTACCTGGACGAGCAGGACCTCTACGTGAGCCGCGCCTTCGTCGACGAGGGCACGACGCTCAAGCGTTTCCAGCCCCGCGCACAGGGCCGCGCGTTCCGCATCAACAAGCGAACCAGCCACATCACCGTCGTGCTGGCCACACCTGACGAGGGGACGAAGTAATGGGTCAGAAGGTCAACCCCTACGGCTTCCGTCTGGGAATCACCACGGACCACGTGTCGCGTTGGTTCTCGGACTCGACGAAGCCCGGTCAGCGTTACGCCGACTACATCGCCGAGGACGTCAAGATCCGCAAGCTGCTGCAGACGCAGCTGGACCGCGCCGGCATCTCGCGCATCGAGATCGAGCGCACCCGTGACCGCGTGCGTGTGGACATCCACACCGCCCGTCCCGGCATCGTGATCGGTCGCCGCGGCGCCGAGGCCGAGCGCATCCGCGCGGACCTCGAGAAGCTCACCGGCAAGCAGATCCAGCTGAACATCCTCGAGGTGAAGAACCCCGAGCAGGATGCCCAGCTCGTCGCTCAGGGAATCGCCGAGCAGCTGAGTGCTCGCGTGGCGTTTCGTCGCGCGATGCGCAAGGGCCTGCAGGGCGCGCAGCGCGCCGGTGCCAAGGGTGTTCGCATCCAGGTCTCCGGTCGCCTCGGCGGCGCCGAGATGAGCCGGTCGGAGTTCTACCGCGAGGGTCGTGTGCCGCTGCACACGCTGCGCGCGAACATCGACTACGGCTTCTACGAGGCCAAGACCACCTTCGGCCGCATCGGCGTGAAGGTCTGGATCTACAAGGGCGACATCACCAACAAGGAACTCGCTCGGGAGCAGGCCAACGCGAAGTCGAGCCGCCCCGACCGGGACCGCCCGCGCCGTGCGCCTCGCGCGCAGCAGGCTGAGGCCCCCGCGCAAGAAGGAGCCAGTGCATAACCATGTTGATTCCCCGCAGAGTCAAGCACCGCAAGCAGCACCACCCCGGCCGTAGCGGCCAGGCGACCGGTGGCACGCAGGTGACTTTCGGCGAGTACGGCATCCAGGCCCTGACCCCCGCTTATGTGACGAACCGCCAGATCGAGTCCGCTCGTATCGCCATGACGCGTCACATCAAGCGTGGCGGCAAGGTGTGGATCAACATCTACCCCGACCGTCCGCTCACCAAGAAGCCGGCCGAGACCCGCATGGGTTCCGGTAAGGGCTCGCCGGAGTGGTGGGTCGCCAATGTCAAGCCGGGCCGCGTGCTCTTCGAGGTCGCCGGCGTCGACGAGACGCTGGCCCGCGAGGCACTCACCCGTGCCATCCACAAGCTGCCCCTCAAGGCACGCATCATCAAGCGCGAGGAGGGCGACGCGTAATGGCGATCGGATCCAAGGAGCTTGTCTCCGCTGAGCTCGACACCTTCGACGACGAGAAGCTCGTCGATGAACTGAAGAAGGCCAAGGAAGAGCTGTTCAACCTGCGCTTCCAGTCGGCGACCGGCCAGCTCGAGAGCCACGGCCGGCTGCGCGCGGTCAAGCGCGACATCGCCCGCATCTACACGGTGATCCGCGAGCGCGAGCTCGGCATCCGTGCGACCCCGGCGCCGCTGGAGGTTCCGGCGAAGTCGAAGAAGAGCACCAAGAAGGCTTCCGCCCCTGAGGCCGAGGCCGAGACGAAGGAGGAGGCGGAGTAATGGCTGCCACCAAGGCACAGACCGCCGAGGCTCAGTCCGAGAAGGCTCAGGCCTCGAAGACCGAGACCGCCGCCGCCGGTCACGAGCACGCCGCGCACGACGTCAAGGATGCGAGCGCTCGCGGTTACCGCAAGTCGCGTCGCGGCTACGTCGTCAGCGACAAGATGGACAAGACCATCGTCGTCGAGGTCGAGGATCGCGTGAAGCACCCGCTGTACGGCAAGGTCATCCGCCGCACCAACAAGGTGAAGGTGCACGACGAGAACAACACGGCCGGCATCGGCGACCTCGTGATCATCAACGAGACCCGCCCGTACAGCGCCACCAAGCGCTGGCGGCTGGTCGAGATCCTCGAGAAGGCCAAGTAAGCCACCGGCTTGCTTGTGACAAGGAGATAGAGAAGTGATTCAGCAGGAATCCCGGCTCAAGGTCGCCGACAACACCGGCGCCAAGGAGCTGCTCACGATCCGCGTTCTCGGTGGCTCGAAGCGCAAGTACGCCGGTCTCGGGGACACGATCGTGGCGACCGTCAAGGACGCCATCCCCGGCGGCAACGTGAAGAAGGGCGATGTCGTCAAGGCGGTCATCGTTCGTACCGTGAAGCAGACGCGCCGCGCAGACGGCTCGTACATCAAGTTCGACGAGAACGCCGCAGTGATCTTGAAGAACGACGGGGACCCGCGTGGTACCCGCATCTTCGGACCGGTCGGTCGCGAGCTCCGCGACAAGAAGTTCATGAAGATCATCTCGCTGGCGCCGGAGGTGATCTAGTCCATGGCGAACATCAAGAAGGGCGACCTGGTCCAGGTCATCTCGGGCCCGAGCCAGGCCCGCGGCGGAGACCGCGGCAAGCAGGGCAAGGTCATCGAGGTGCTGGTCGAGCAGGACCGCGTCGTGGTCGAGGGCGTGAACTACGTCACGAAGCACGTCAAGGTCGGGCAGACCCAGCGCGGCTCCAAGACCGGTGGTCGGGAGACGCACGAGGCGCCGATCCACGTGTCCAACGTGGCGTTGGTGGACCCGGAGACCAAGAAGCCGACTCGCGTGGGTTTCCGCGAGGAGAAGGTGACGAAGGACGGCGTGACCAAGACCGTCCGCGTCCGCTATGCCAAGAAGTCAGGTAAGGACCTCTAATGACCGACACCGCAACTGCCGCGCAGGCTGGCGCGCCCTCGAACGAGAGGGTCCAGCCGCGCCTCAAGCAGAAGTACAAGAACGAGGTCGCGCCGGCGCTCAAGGAGCAGTTCGGCTACGAGAACGTTCACCAGATCCCCGGCGTCGTGAAGGTCGTCGTGAACACCGGCGTCGGCGACGCCGCGCGCGACGGCAAGATCATCGACGGTGCGGTCGCCGACCTCACCAAGATCACCGGCCAGAAGCCGCAGGTCACGAAGGCCCGCAAGTCCATCGCGCAGTTCAAGCTGCGCGAGGGCCAGCCGATCGGTGCGCACGTCACACTGCGCGGCGACCGTGCGTGGGAGTTCCTCGACCGTCTGCTCTCGCTGGCGCTGCCGCGCATCCGTGACTTCCGCGGACTGTCCGACCGCCAGTTCGACGGTCACGGCAACTACACGTTCGGCGTGCAGGAGCAGTCGATCTTCCACGAGATCAACCAGGACAGGATCGACCGCGTGCGCGGTTTCGACATCACGGTCGTGACCACTGCCAAGACGGATGACGAGGGTCGTGCGCTGCTCAAGGCGCTCGGCTTCCCGTTCAAGTCGAACGACTGACAACGGAAAACTCGGCCGGGGCGAGCCTGCCTCGCCCCGGCGTCCCACTGCCGGCCGCCCGGTCGGCAGACCATCGATGGTCGTTGTTCTTGTAAAGGGCCGCGAAACCAGGTGAACGAAGGAAACAACCCATGACCATGACAGATCCGGTCGCAGACATGCTGACCAGACTGCGCAACGCGAACTCGGCGTACCACGACAGTGTGTCGATGCCCAGCTCCAAGCTGAAGTCGCACATCGCCGAGATCCTCAAGAACGAGGGCTACATCTCCGGCTGGGAGGTCACCGACGCTCGAGTCGGCCAGACACTGACCCTGAGCCTCAAGTTCGGCCCGAACCGCGAGCGTTCGATCGCGGGCATCAAGCGAGTCTCCAAGCCCGGCCTCCGCGTCTACGCGAAGTCCACGGAGCTTCCTCGCGTGCTCGGCGGCCTCGGCGTCGCCATCCTGTCCACCTCCTCCGGCCTGCTGACGGACCGCGAGGCCGAGAAGAAGGGCGTCGGCGGGGAAGTCCTCGCCTACGTGTGGTAGCAAGATGTCCCGAATCGGAAGACTCCCCATCGACATCCCCGCCGGCGTCGACGTCAAGATCGACGGCCAGGATGTGACTGTCAAGGGCCCGAAGGGCGAGCTGTCGCTCACCGTGGCCCACCCCATCGCCGTCAAGCTCGAGGACAACCAGGTTCTCGTCAGCCGTCCCGACGACGAGCGCAACTCGCGTTCGCTGCACGGCCTCACCCGCACGCTGATCAACAATCAGATCATCGGCGTGACGCAGGGCTACACGAAGGGCCTCGAGATCGTCGGAACGGGTTACCGCGTGGCGCAGAAGGGCTCCTCCGTGGAGTTCGCGCTCGGTTTCTCGCACCCCGTCACGGTCGAGCCGCCGGTCGGCATCACGCTGACCGTCGAGGGCAACAACAAGCTCACGGTGTCGGGTATCGACAAGCAGGCGGTCGGAGAGACCGCAGCGAACATCCGCAAGATCAAGAAGCCGGAACCGTACAAGGGCAAGGGCATCCGCTACGCAGGCGAGATCGTCCGCCGCAAGGCCGGAAAGGCTGGTAAGTAAGCATGAGCGTCAAGAGCAAGTCAGCGGCACGCGACCGCCGGCACTCGCGCCTTCGCAAGAAGGTCGTCGGGACCGCCGATCGCCCGCGTCTGGTTGTGACGCGTTCCGCGCGTCACGTCTTCGTGCAGGTCGTCGACGACGCCCAGGGTCACACCCTGGCATCCGCGTCGACGCTGGAAGCGGACCTGCGGGCCTTCGACGGTGACAAGACCGCCAAGGCGCGCAAGGTCGGCGAACTGGTCGCCGAGCGCGCCAAGAGTGCAGGCATCGAGGAGGTCGTGTTCGACCGTGGCGGCAACAAATACGCCGGTCGCGTCGCTGCGATCGCCGAAGGAGCCCGGGAAGGTGGGCTGAGCCTGTGAGCGACAACGAGAACAAGAAGGAGCAGGACGTGGCCGCAGAGCAGACTGCCGAGCAGACGACTGCGGAGAAGCCGGTCGAGACCGCAGCAGGCACCGACACCACGAGCCGCGACGCCCGTGACGGTCGTGACGGCCGTCGTGGCGGTCGTGACCGCAACCAGGGTCGTGACCGTGGCAGCCGTGACTCCGACAAGAACCAGTTCCTCGAGCGCGTGGTGACCATCAACCGCGTCTCGAAGGTGGTCAAGGGTGGTCGTCGCTTCAGCTTCACCGCTCTGGTCGTGGTCGGCGACGGCAACGGCATGGTGGGCGTCGGCTACGGCAAGGCCCGTGAGGTTCCGCTGGCGATCTCCAAGGGCGTCGAGGAGGCGAAGAAGAACTTCTTCCGCGTTCCGCGCGTCGGCAAGACCATCCCGCACCCGGTGCAGGGTGAGGCGGCCGCCGGTGTCGTGCTCCTGCGTCCGGCCGGCGCCGGTACCGGTGTCATCGCCGGTGGCCCGGTGCGCGCCGTGCTGGAGTGTGCGGGCATCCACGACGTGCTGAGCAAGTCGCTCGGCTCGTCGAACACCATCAACATCGTGCACGCGACCGTCGAGGCGCTGCAGCAGCTCGAGGAGCCTCGTGCCGTTGCCGCCCGCCGTGGACTCGACTTCGACGAGGTCGCTCCCGCGCGTCTGGTGCGTGCCGAGGCAGAGGCGGCCGAGGCCGCCCGCAGCGCGAAGGCTGGTGCATAATGGCGCGCCTCAAGGTGACCCAGATCAAGTCCAAAGTTAGTGAGAAGCAGAACCAGCGCGACACCCTTCGCAGCCTGGGTCTGAAGCGCATCGGTGATGTCGTCGTTCGTGAGGACAACCCGCAGAACCGCGGTTACGTCAACACGGTCGCTCACCTGGTGAAGGTCGAGGAGATTGACTAATGGCCCCGAAGAACGAGTCTGGCGACTCCGAAAAGGTGACCACCGCAAAGGCTGAGGCCGGCACGGCCGAGGCGTCGAGCGCAGCGGCCGACAAGGCCGCCGCGAAGAAGAAGAGCACAGCGGCCAAGGCGGAGAAGACCTCTGACACCAAGTCGGAGAAGGCCTCTGCGCCCAAGGCCGAGAAGTCCGACGCGAAGGCCGGCAAGGCCGACGACGCGAAGGCCGAGAAGCCCGCCGCCAAGGCCGCCGCGAAGAAGAAGACGGATGCCGTGGAGAAGCGCGAGCCGGTGCTCAAAGTGCACCACTTGCGTCCCGCCGCCGGTGCCAAGAAGGACCGCACGCGCGTCGGTCGCGGTGAGGGCTCGAAGGGCAAGACCGCGGGCCGCGGTACCAAGGGAACCAAGGCGCGCTACCAGGTGCGTCCGGGATTCCAGGGCGGCCAGCTCCCGTTCCACATGCGTTCGCCGAAGCTGCGCGGGTTCAAGAACCCGTTCCGCGTCGAGTACCAGGTGGTGAACCTGGAGAAGCTGGCCGAGCTGTACCCGACCGGCGGCGACGTCACCGTGGGCGACCTGGTCGCCAAGGGTGCCGTGCGCAAGAACGAGAAGGTCAAGGTCCTGGGCAACGGCGAGATCTCGGTCAAGCTGAATGTCGCGGTCGACAAGGTCTCCGGCTCCGCGCAGGAGAAGATCGTCGCCGCAGGGGGCACTGTCAAGTAGCCTGACACCTGTCGCGTCCTCCTGCGGAGGGCGCGACAGGTGGTCGCGGCGCGATCAGTGAACTGCGCGATGCGACGCGGCCGGTGTGAGGCATCCCCCACCACTTGAGTAAAGTGGTCCAGTCGGGGTGGCCCCCGCCCGACCACCCGAGACGACTCCTTACCGGAAAGCAGGACGTCACTTGTTCAACGCCGTCGTGCGGATCCTCCGCACCCCGGATCTTCGCAAGAAGATCGGTTTCACGATCGCGGTCATCGCGCTGTTCCGGCTGGGGTCGTTCATCCCGGCACCGTTCGTCGACTTCAGCAACGTGCAGGCCTGTCTGTCGGCGAATCAGGGCACGACCGGCCTCTACGAGCTGGTCAACCTCTTCAGCGGCGGAGCGCTGCTGAAGCTCTCCGTCTTCGCGCTGGGCATCATGCCGTACATCACGGCCTCGATCATCGTCCAGCTGCTGCGGGTCGTCATCCCGCACTTCGATGCCCTGTACAAAGAGGGACAGTCGGGCCAGTCGAAGCTGACGCAGTACACCCGCTACCTCACCATCGCCCTCGGCGTGCTCCAGTCGACCACGCTCATCACGGTCGCCCGCAGCGGCGCACTCTTCGGCTCGAACAGCACGTCGCAGTGCTCGCAGCTGATCACGGATGACTCGTGGTACGCGGTTCTGCTCATGGTCGTGACGATGACGGCCGGCACCGGCCTCATCATGTGGCTCGGCGAGCTCGTGACGGAGAAGGGCATCGGCAACGGCATGTCGCTGCTGATCTTCACTTCGATCGCCGCGCAGTTCCCGAGCTCGCTGTGGGGCGTCGAGCAGACGCAGAGCTTCGAGGTCTTCCTCATCGTCATCGTCATCGGCCTCTTCATCGTGGCCGCGGTGGTCTTCGTCGAGCAGTCGCAGAGACGCATTCCCGTGCAGTACGCCAAACGCATGGTCGGCAGGCGCACATACGGCGGCAACAACACGTACATCCCGATCAAGGTGAACATGGCCGGTGTCATCCCGGTGATCTTCGCTTCGAGCCTGTTGTACCTACCGGCGCTGATCGCGCAGTTCAACCAGCCGGCGCCCGGAAAAGAACCGGCACCGTGGGTGAGCTGGGTCACCGACTACCTGACCAAGGGCGACCACCCGCTCTACATGGCCATCTACGCGTTGCTGATCATCGGCTTCACCTACTTCTACGTCGCGATCACCTTCAACCCCGAAGAAGTCGCCGACAACATGAAGAAGTACGGCGGCTTCATCCCCGGCATCCGCGCCGGGCGTCCGACCGCGGAATACCTCGACTTCGTCCTCACCCGCATCACACTGCCCGGCTCGCTGTACCTCGCGATCGTCGCGCTGATCCCGCTGGTGGCGTTCTCGATGCTCGGCACGAGCCAGAACTTCATGTTCGGCGGCACGTCGATCCTGATCATCGTGGGTGTCGGTCTGGAGACGGTCAAGCAGATCGACTCGCAACTGCAGCAAAGACACTACGAAGGGTTGCTCCGTTGAGTGGTTCGCCAGAAGAGAGAAACCGGGAACGAGGAGCACGGCTCCTGATCATGGGCCCTCCCGGGTCCGGCAAGGGAACGCAGGCGGCGTTCATCGCCTCCGCGTTCGACGTTCCGGCCATCTCCACCGGCGACATCTTCCGTCACCACATCAGCGAGCGCACGGAGCTCGGCGTCAAGGTCAAGGCCATCGTGGATGCCGGCGACTACGTTCCCGATTCCCTCACGAACGAGCTGGTCGCCGACCGGCTCTCCCAGCCCGACGCGGCGAAGGGCTTCCTTCTCGACGGCTACCCCCGCACGCTCGACCAGGTTCGGTTCCTCGACGAGCTGGTGGCCGCGGACGGCAAGCTGGAGGCGGTCATCCGCTTGACGGCCGACGACGAAGAGCTGATCTCCCGCCTCACGCACCGGGCGCACGAGCAGGGGCGCGCCGACGACACGGAGCAGGCCATCCGACACCGCCAGAACGTGTACAACGAGCAGACCGCTCCCATCCTCGAGGTGTACCGCGAGCGCGGACTCCTCGTCGAGGTCGACGGCATCGGCACGGTAGACGAGGTCGCCGCCCGCATTCGCGAGTCGCTGATCGCCCGCGGCATCGGCGAGGCCGGCGACACGGCCGCAGCCTAGACGGGGCGCGAGTGGCAGGCATCCGGCGGTCGATCTACAAGTCGCCCGCGCAGCTGAGGCTCATGCTGGAGCCCGGTCTGGCGACGGCCGACAGCCTGGACGCTGCGCGCGCCGCGGCGAAGCCGGGAGCCACGACGCTGCAACTCGACACGCTCGCCGAGCAGGCAATCCAGGCGCGTGGCGGCAGCTCGAACTTCAAGCTCGAGCCGGGCTACCGTCACACGATCTGCGCGTCGGTGAACGACGAGGTGGTGCACGGCATCCCGGGAGATCGCGTGCTTGCGCCGGGAGACATCCTCTCGGTCGACTCCGGCGCGATCCTGAACGGCTGGAACGGGGATGCCGCGTTCACGCTTGTTCTCGACGATCCGGCACGCCCCGATCTCGTCGCCGCCCGACGCGCGCTGAGCGACGTGACCGAGCGGTCGCTGTGGCACGGCATCGCGGCCCTGGCGCGCGCATCCCATCTGAACGGGGTGGGAGACGCGATCGAGGCGTACATCCTCTCGCAGGGGGAGTACGGCATCCTCACCAACTACATCGGGCACGGCATCGGCCGTCGCATGCACGAGGCCCCGCCCGTGTACAACTACAGCGTGCGGCAGAAGGGGCCAGAGGTGCGGCCCGGCCTGGTCGTGGCGATCGAACCGATGGTGGTCTCGGGGTCACCCGACACGTACGTGCGCGACGACGGCTGGACCGTGGCCACGGAGGACGGATCGGCGGCAGCGCACTGGGAGCACTCGGTGGCGGTGCACAAGGACGGCATCTGGGTGCTGACGGCGCACGACGGCGGCGCGGCCGGCCTGAAGCCGTTCGGGATCACTCCCGTACGCCCGGCGTGACGCAGCGCTGCGGTACGCGATCGACGACGGCGATCGCTGGGGCGCACACCCACGGCGCTCGCAACACGGCTTAGGCTCGCTGTCGTGCCCGTCTTCATGATCGACGTTCTGCCCGCGGATGCCCCGCCGACCGATCTCGACGCCACCGTGCGTCGTGTGGACGACGGTGTCGCCACCCTCGACGTGCGCGACCTCGGGCCGTCGCGCGGTGACGGGATCTTCGAGACGATTGGTGTCATCGGCGGCCACCCGCAGGCGCTGGACGCTCACCTTGCGAGGCTTGCGAACTCCGCCGCGCTGCTCGATCTGCCGGTACCGCACGAAGCGCAGTGGCGCCGTGCGATCGGCCGCGCGGCCGCCTCGCTTCCCGCAGATCGCCAGGGCGGTCTCAAAGTGGTCCTGACGCGGGGGCTCGAAGGGCCAGGTGCGCCCACCGGCTGGATCGTGGCGACGCCGGCGGACGGCGACTTTCCCGAGCGCGAGACGGGCATCCGGGTCGTCACGCTCGACCGGGGCTATGCGAGCGACGTCGCGGTACGCGCTCCATGGCTGCTTCCGGGTGCGAAGACTCTGTCGTACGCCGTGAACATGGCCGCGCTACGCGAGGCGCGGCGCCGTGGGGCCGACGACGTGATCTTCCTCACTTCCGACGGCTTCGTGATGGAGGCGCCGACCTCGACGGTGATCCTGCGCTTCGGGGACCGCATCGTGACTCCGCGAACCGATATCGGCATCCTGCCCGGTACGAGTCAGCTGAGCGTCTTCGCGTTCGCCGCCGCGCGCGGGCTGCACACCGTCGAGGCGAAGATCCCAGTGGCGCGTCTTGCCGAGGCGGATGCCGCCTGGCTCGTCTCCAGCGTGCGTCTCGCCGCGCCGATCACCCACCTCAACGCCGCCGCCATGGGCGTCGACGTCGAATTGACCCGGGCGATGAACGACGCTTTGCTGGCACGCCAGGCCTGAGGGCGGGTCCGAGGGTCGGGGCTCAGCGCCGGGGCCTGAGGGCCGGGGCTTGAGTGCGAGGCGTGAGGGTGGGTCCGATGGCCGGGGCCTGAGTGCCGGGGCTTGAGGGCGGGTCGGAGGGCCGGGGCTGGAGGGGCTGCGGTCTGAGGCCCCGGGTTCGCCCGCGAGGCCCGGCACGAGTGCCCGCTCGGTCCGGCAGGAGCGCCCGCGAGGCTCGGCACGAGCGCCCGCTCGGTCCGTCACGTCACTATTTCAGGCCATATCGCGCCAGATCGATATATGTGCGGTCTGGTTCGAAATGGCCTGAGTTAGGAGCAGCGAACGGATGGTCTCAACCCGAACGGGCGGTCTCGACCCGAACGGGCGGTCTCAACCCGAACCGGCGGTCTCAACCCGAACCGGCGGTCTCAACCCGAACCGGCGATCTCAACCCATGCGGCGGGCCCGGGCGAACCAGGGCGGGTCACGCGGCGCCGCGGAATGATACGTCGTCGCCCCGCGTTGCACCAGTAGCCACGCGTGCACCGAGTGGCGAATCCTGGCCGGATGGCCTAGGATAAATCTTTGGTGTCTTGCACCCGTTTCACCGGTGTGCATCCGCCGAGTCTCCGTGAGGTGACTCGCGGGTTCGTTCGGCACCGTCATCCACCGCACGACCGGCACTGGAGTGCCTGAAGCGATAGTGAGGCTATGGCCAAAAAAGACGGCGTAATCGAGATCGAGGGATCTGTCATCGAGGCGCTGCCCAACGCGATGTTCCGCGTCGAGCTCACCAACGGACACAAGGTACTCGCCCACATCTCGGGCAAGATGCGTCAGCACTACATCCGCATCCTCCCCGAGGACCGCGTGATCGTGGAACTGAGCCCCTACGACCTCACCCGTGGCCGCATCGTCTACCGCTACAAGTAAGCCAGTCGCACGGAAAGTAACGGCCCGCGGCGTGGTGCTCGAGGCACCGTCGCGTCGTGGCGCACGACGACAGCGATAAAGGAAACATCATGAAGGTCAACCCCTCCGTCAAGCCCATCTGCGAGCACTGCCGCGTCATTCGCCGCAACGGCCGCGTGATGGTCATCTGCTCTTCCAACCCGCGCCACAAGCAGCGCCAGGGCTGACGCCCCGGGGCTGGCCGTGGCGCAGGCAGCTGCGTCCATCGCCCGAGATCGCGAGCGATTTCGGGCACGCAGCGCCAGACGGCTCAGACGGCCCAACGGGCAACGAGCTTCCGGATGCCCGGCATCCGGAACACAACTCAACATCGCGAACGACAGCAGCATCATCAACCCGCGAGAGCGGGGGACACCTCGGGCTGGAGGCCCGGGCACCGATGCTGTTCCACACCTCCACCTGATCAACAGGAGAAGCCGAAATGGCACGTCTAGCAGGCGTTGACATCCCGCGCGAGAAGCGCGTGGAGGTCTCCCTCACCTACATCTACGGAATCGGCCGCACCCGCGCGCTCGAGACGCTGAAGGCCACCGGGATCTCCGGCGACATTCGCGTGAAAGACCTCACCGACGACCAGCTCGTGGCTCTGCGCGACCACATCGAGGGCAGCTACAAGGTGGAGGGTGACCTTCGCCGTGAGGTGGCCGCCGACATCCGCCGCAAGGTCGAGATCGGTTCGTATCAGGGCCTGCGCCACCGTCGCGGCCTGCCCGTGCGCGGTCAGCGCACCAAGACCAACGCGCGCACCCGCAAGGGACCGAAGCGCACCGTCGCCGGCAAGAAGAAGGCCCGCTAGGCCACCGCCAGCGCTTCGAGGATCTCAGGAGTAGGAAAACATGGCAGCACCCAAGTCGGCTGTTCGCAAGCCGCGCAAGAAGGAAAAGAAGAACATCGCCGTGGGCCAGGCCCACATCAAGTCGACGTTCAACAACACGATCGTCTCCATCACCGACACCAACGGTGCGGTGATCAGCTGGGCCTCCTCCGGCGGCGTCGGCTTCAAGGGCTCGCGCAAGTCCACGCCGTTCGCCGCGCAGCTGGCCGCCGAGTCGGCCGCTCGCCAGGCGCAGGAGCACGGCATGAAGAAGGTGGACGTCTTCGTCAAGGGTCCGGGATCGGGCCGCGAGACCGCCATCCGCTCGCTTCAGGCCGCCGGCCTCGAGGTGGGCTCGATCAACGACGTCACCCCGCAGGCGCACAACGGCTGCCGCCCGCCGAAGCGTCGTCGCGTCTAGTTCTCTTGTGTGTTACGGATGCCTGGACCACAGGCATCCGTAACGCATCGCGTGCATAACTCAAAACCTGTACAGAGCAAGCGTCATATAGCGGACGCTTAGCCGAAAGGAATCCATAGTGCTCATCGCACAGCGCCCCACGCTCACCGAAGAGAACATCTCCGAATTCCGCTCGCGGTTCGTGATCGAGCCGCTCGAGCCGGGCTTCGGTTACACCCTCGGAAACTCGCTCCGTCGCACGCTGCTGTCGTCCATTCCGGGCGCGGCGGTCACGAGCATCCGCATCGACGGCGTGCTGCACGAGTTCACGACCATTCCGGGCGTGAAGGAGGATGTCACCGAGATCATCCTGAACATCAAGGGTCTTGTCGTCTCCAGCGAGCACGACGAGCCGATCACCGCGTACCTGCGCAAGACGGGCAGCGGTGAGGTCACGGCGGCCGACATCTCGGCACCTGCGGGCGTGGAGATCCACAACCCGGAACTCGTCATCGCCACGCTGAACGAGAACGCCCGCTTCGAGGTCGAGCTGACCATCGAGCGCGGTCGCGGCTACGTCTCGGCGCAGCAGAACCGCAACGAGTACAGCGAGGCCGGTCAGATCCCGATCGACTCGATCTACTCGCCGGTGCTCAAGGTCACCTACCGCGTGGAGGCCACGCGCGCAGGTGAGCGCACTGACTTCGACCGTCTCGTGGTCGACGTGGAGACCAAGCCGGCGATCAGCCCGCGGGATGCCATCGCCTCCGCCGGTCGCACGCTGGTTGAGCTGTTCGGGCTGGCTCGCGAGCTCAACTCGCAGGCCGAGGGCATCGAGATCGGCCCTGCGCCGGTCGACGCCGTGCTCAGCTCGGAGCTCTCCATGCCCATCGAGGACCTCGAGCTCTCGGTTCGCTCCTACAACTGCCTCAAGCGTGAGGGCATCAACAACGTCAGCGAACTGGTCTCGCTCTCCGAGACGCAGCTCATGAACATCCGCAACTTCGGTCAGAAGTCCGTGGATGAGGTGAAGGACAAGCTGACGGAGATGGGCCTGTCGCTCAAGGACTCGGTCCCCGGGTTCGACGGCACCCACTTCTACAGCGCCGGCGACGACGAGTACCGCTGATTCGTCGCGCACAGGCACACACCACTGAACTGACAACGGAGAAACACAATGCCTAAGCCGACCAAGGGTCCCCGCCTCGGAGGCGGCCCTGCCCACGAGCGCCTGCTGCTCGCGAACCTGGCTGCTGCCCTCTACACGCACAAGCGCATCACGACGACCGAGACGAAGGCCAAGCGCCTGCGTCCGCTCGCCGAGCGCCTGATCACGTTCGCCAAGCGCGGCGACCTTCACGCACGTCGCCGCGTGCTGGCGGTCATCCACGACAAGGCAGTGGTCTACGAGCTGTTCGATGTGATCGCGCCCCAGCTGGCCGACCGCGAGGGTGGCTACACGCGAATCACCAAGATCGGCAACCGCAAGGGCGACAACGCCCCGATGGCCGTCATCGAACTGGTGCTCGAGCCGGTGACTCCGAAGCGCAAGGCCCCTGCCGCCCCGCCGTCGCCGGCCGCCAAGGTCGCCGCTGACGAGGCAGCCAAGGCTGCCGCCGACGCAGAAGCCGCCGAGGAGGCGACCGATGACGCCGCCGCGGTCGAGGCCGAGGAAGCCCCGGAGTCCGACGCAGTCGAGGCCGAGGCCGCCGCTGAAGCCGAAGAGGCCGTCGAGGCCACCGACACCGACGACGAGTCCGTCGACGCCGGCGAGTCCGACGAGAAGTAACACCTAGCGCACGACGCGGCCCCCGTGCATCCTGATGGATGCCGGGGGTCGCGTCATTTCGGCGGCATCTGCTTTGCCCGTTCGTCCGCTCGCACGTCCGCACGTTCGCCGGCTGCGCCCGCCGGCTGCTCTTGCTGGCTCGTTTCGTCTTCCCGCCGGCTGGCTGCTCTTGCTGGCTCGTTTCGTCTTCCCGTCGGCTGGCTGCGCCCGCTTGCTGCGCCAGCTTGCTGCGTCTGCTGGCACGTTTCGTCTGCCCGCCTGTTATCGCCCGCCTGCTGTCGCCTGCCGGCTCGTCTTGCCTACCTGCCGGCGTCGCCCGCCCGCTCGTTCTCCCGTCGGCCCGTTCCGCTCGAGCGCCGCCTGCGCGTGTGCCGGCTCGTCTCGCCCAGGCGCGTGCTCGTCGCGCGTGCCCGCTCGCCTGTGGCGGTTTCGAAGTCAAGAAATGCGAACTTGCGCGAGTGTTTGTGCATTATTTGACTTCGAAACCCGGTTGGCTCGTGCTCGTGCTCGTGCTCGTGCTCGTGCTCGTGCCCATGCCCATGCCGATGCGCGTGCTCGTGAGGGTCGACGGTCATGCCTGCCGCACTACATCCCTGCGCGATCCCTAGAATGGGCCGAGTGATGGAGGGGGTCGACGCAGCGGTGACGGATGCCGCCGAGCCGGCCACACGCATCCGCCTCGGCATCGCGTACGACGGCACGAACTTCAACGGCTGGGCACGGCAGCCGGGTCTGCGCACGGTGCAGGGCGTGCTCGAGCAGGCGCTGCACACGCTGTTCCGGCGTCACGAACCGCCGCCCACGCTCACCGTGGCGGGCCGCACGGATGCCGGGGTGCACGCGCTCGGCCAGGTCGCGCACGTCGACCTGAGTCCGCAGCAGGCGGTGGCGCTGCTCAACCCGCGCAAGCCACGGAACGCCGCCCGTGACACGGATGCCGCGGCAGCCTTGCGCAGGCGGCTCACCGGCATCCTGGGTGCGGCCGACTCCGATGTCGTTGTCACGGGCGCCGAACTGGCCGAACCCGGATTCGACGCCCGCTTCTCCGCACTGTGGCGACGCTACGAGTACCGGGTTGCAGACGCGGCGGCGCCGAAGAATCCGCTGACGAGGTTCAACACGGTGTGGCATCCCGCCGCTCTCGATGTCGACGCCATGGATGCCGCGTCCTCCACCCTGCTCGGCCTCCACGACTTCGCCGCGTACTGCAAGCCTCGTGAGGGAGCCACGACCATACGCACACTGCAGGCTTTCGCATGGCGACGCGGGGCAGACGGCGTCTTGACGGCGTCACTGCAGGCGGACGCCTTCTGCCACAGCATGGTGCGTGCGCTCGTCGGCGCGTGCGTGGCCGTGGGGGAGGGGCGGCTGCGCATCGAGGATCTCGCCCTGCTGCGTGATGTGGGTCAGCGCACCAGCGCGTTCAAGGTGATGCCCGCCAAGGGGCTCACGCTGATGGAGGTGGGGTATCCGCACGGAGCCGAGCTCGCTGCCCGAGCGGAACAAACCAGAGCCAGGCGGGTGCTCGAGCCTCGATTGGACGGGCGTGGGGGTCTGACGTAGGATTGGCTCTTGGTGTCCGCCTACTGCGGCGGAGCATCCGTAGTTGAGCCCTCCACCTGTGGCGTTCTCACGGTTCATCGAACCGGAACACCCGACCGGAGTGGGATTCACGACCAACCCAACCGCGAGAGAAGAAAGCAGCCACTACTGTGACGCGCACTTTCAGCCCCAAGGCAACGCAGATCCAGCGTGACTGGATCATCATCGACGCCACCGATGTGGTGCTCGGCCGCCTGGCCAGCCACACCGCCGCCATCCTGCGCGGCAAGAACAAGCCGACGTTCGCTCCGCACGTCGACACCGGTGACTACGTCATCATCATCAACGCCGACAAGGTCGCACTCACCGGCCAGAAGGCGCTGCAGAAGAAGGCCTACCGCCACTCCGGCTACCCGGGTGGTCTGAAGGCCGTCAGCTACTCCGAGCTTCTCGAGAAGAACCCCGTTCGCGCCGTCGAGAAGGCCGTGCGCGGCATGCTGCCGAAGAACACCATCGGCCGCGCCCAGCTGCGCAAACTCAAGGTCTACACGGGCAGCGAGCACCCGCACGCCGCTCAGCAGCCCACGCCGTACACCTTCGACCAGGTCGCCCAGTAGCGCTCGGTCCCCACACACTTCTCGACGCACAAGACAAGGACAGACTCCATCGTGGCGAAGATCTCCGACCAGCTCGAGGCGCAGGACGTGCCTCAGAACTTCACGACCGAAACCCCGGCCAGCGAGGCGCCCGCCGCCGCGCCGCGCCAGATCCTCAACGTTCCGGGTGCGGCCGTCGGCCGTCGCAAGCAGGCCATCGCCCGCGTGCGCCTCGTTCCGGGCTCCGGCAGCATCACGGTCAACGGCCGTGAGTTCGCCGACTACTTCCCGAACAAGCTGCACCAGCAGCTGATCACCGACCCGTTCAAGGTGCTCGACCTGCTCGGCAGCTACGATGTCATCGCGCGCATCACCGGCGGCGGCCCGTCCGGCCAGGCCGGCGCGCTGCGCCTGGCGATCGCCCGTGCACTGAACGAGATCGACCGCGAGAACAACCGCCCGGCACTCAAGAAGGCGGGCTTCCTCAGCCGCGACGCTCGAGTCATCGAGCGCAAGAAGGCTGGTCTCAAGAAGGCCCGCAAGGCTCCGCAGTACTCGAAGCGCTGATCCTGTCCGCACAGGCTCGCATCTGATATGGCGCGGCTATTCGGTACGGACGGCGTTCGCGGGCTCGCGAACGGCGTGTTGACGGCGGACCTCGCCCTGGGCATCGCCCAGGCGACGGCCGTCGTGCTCGGCCAGGGGCGCTTCGCCGAAGCGCGACGCGCGCAAGGCAAGCGCCTGGTGGCCGTGGTGGCGCGCGATCCGCGCGTCTCCGGTGAATTCCTCACGGCCGCCGTGGCCGCGGGTCTGGCGAGCTCCGGCGTCGACGTCCTCGACGCCGGGGTCATCCCGACTCCGGCCACGGCGTTCCTGATCGCCGACATCGGTGCCGACTTCGGTGTCATGCTGTCGGCGTCGCACAACCCGGCACCCGACAACGGCATCAAGATCTTCGCGCGCGGCGGCACCAAGCTGCCCGACGTGGTCGAGGATCGCATCGAGGCGGCGCTCGACAAGCCGAAGCTCACGCCGACCGGCGCCGACGTCGGCCGCGTTCGGCGTTTCTCCGACGCCGAAGACCGTTACGTTCTGCATCTGCTGGGCAGCCTGCCGCACCGGCTCGACGGCATCCATGTGCTCATCGACTGTGCGAACGGGGCAGCCGCCGGCATCTCGCCGGAAGCGTTCACGGATGCCGGCGCTCGCGTCACGGTGATCGGCGACGATCCCGACGGCATCAACATCAACGACGGTGTCGGGTCCACGCACATCGACAAACTCGCTGCGGCCGTCATCGAGCACGGCGCCGACGTCGGCATCGCCCACGACGGCGACGCGGACCGCTGCCTCGCCGTCGATGCCGAGGGCACCATCGTCGACGGCGATCAGATCATGGCGATCCTCGCCCTGAGCATGGCCGAGCGCGGCGTGCTGAAGAACGACACGCTCGTGACCACCGTGATGAGCAACCTGGGCTTGCGGCTCGCGATGGCCGAGCACGGCATCCACGTCGAGCAGACGAACGTCGGTGACCGGTACGTGCTGGAGCGCATGAACGAGCACGACTACTCGCTCGGTGGCGAGCAGTCCGGCCACGTGATCATGCGCGAGTTCGCGACGACGGGCGACGGCATCCTGACCGGGCTCCACCTGGTGAGCGAGATGGCACGCAAGGGCAAGAGTCTGCGCGAGCTCGCGTCGTGCATGACCGTGTACCCGCAGATCCTCGTGAACGTGCGCGGAGTCGATCACCACCGCTTGAAGGACGACCGCGTGATCGCGCAGGCCGTTCTGGATGCCGAAGACGAGCTCGGCGAGACCGGTCGCGTGCTCCTGCGTCCGTCCGGCACCGAGCCCATGGTGCGCGTCATGGTCGAGGCGGCCGACCAGGCCACCGCCGATCGCCACGCGCAGGCGCTCGCCGAGGTCGTGCGCGTGCAGCTGGCGCTGTAAGCGCTGGCGTCGTAGGCGAGTTCCTACAGCTTGCGGAGCAGCACGGACGAGACCGTGTGGTCGCTGTCCTTGCGCAGCACGAGCTTCGCTCGGGAACGGGTCGGGCGCACGTTCTGGCGCAGGTTCGGCTCGTTGATCGCGCGCCAGATCGACCGCGCCTGTGCGCGCGCCTCGTCCTCCGTGAGGCTCGCGTACCGGTGGAAGTACGACTTCGGATCGGCGAACGCGCCACGCTGCAGCTTGAGAAAACGCTCGACGTACCAGCGTTCGATGTCGGAGGTGCGGGCATCCACATAGATGCTGAAGTCGAAGAGGTCGCTCACGGCGAGCAGGTTGCGACCGCCCGGTGGCTGCAGCACGTTGAGGCCCTCGACGATGAGGACGTCGGGATGCCGCACGACGACCTGCGCGTCGGGCATGATGTCGTAGCTCAGATGCGAATAGAACGGAGCCCTGGCCTCGAGTGCGCCGCTCTTGATGGCGGTGATGAAGCGCAGTAAGGCGCGACGGTCGTACGACTCGGGGAATCCCTTGCGGCTCATGAGCCCGCGGCGCTCGAGCTCGGCGTTCGGATACAGGAAGCCGTCTGTCGTCACGAGCTGCACGTTCGGCGTGGTGGTCCAGCGGCTCAGCAGCTCGCGCAGCAGGCGCGCGATCGTGGATTTGCCCACGGCGACCGAGCCGGCGACGCCGATGACGAACGGGGTGCGCGCGGCGCGCTCGCCGAGAAAGTCGCTCGTCGCCCGGTGCAGTCGCTGCGTGCCTTCGGCGTACATGCTCAGTAGCCTGCTCAGCGGCAGATAGACCTCGGCGACCTCGCGCATGTCGAGGGGATCGCCGAGTCCGCGCAACTGCACGATCTCGGTCTCCGACAGCGGCTGCGGGGTGCTGCGGGCGAGGTCGGCCCAGTCGGCGCGGTCGAGTTCGACGAACGGGGAGATCTGCGCGGCGGACTGCGCCGCACCGTTCCCTGACATGGGCACCAAGTCTAGGACGTGTCGGGCCGCGATCCTGTGCCGGCGGCGGCGCTGCAGCGCTGGTCGACCCGTCGTGGTCTCGCCGAGCCACCCTGAAGTTGTCGGGCCACCCCGCTGTTTGCGCGAATAACCGGGTGGCTGGGCGGCAACGGGGTGGCTGGGCGGCAACCGGGTGGGCGGCCGCCACGTGGCGTGATCGGTCAGCGGGCTCTCGTAGAATCGGTGCTCATGTGCGGAATCGTCGGATACGTCGGCAGCGACCGGTCTCTTCAGGTGCTGCTCGGCGGTCTGAAGCGGCTGGAGTACCGCGGATACGACTCCGCCGGCGTGGCAGTGCTCGACGCCGAGACGGGCGCGCTGAACGTCGCCAAGCGCGCAGGCAAGCTGAGCGTGCTCGAGGATGAGTTGCAGCGGCATCCGATCGGCAACGGGGCGACGGGCATCGGGCACACCCGCTGGGCGACGCACGGCGGTCCGACCGACCGCAATGCGCATCCGCATCTGGGTGACGACGGCCGGCTCGCGGTCATCCACAACGGCATCATCGAGAACTTCGCCGCCCTGCGCGACGAGCTGGCCGGCGAGGGGCACGAGTTCACCAGCGAGACCGACACCGAGGTCGCGGCCGTGCTGCTCGGCCGCGAGTACCGCGCCACCGGCGACCTCGTCGAGGCGTTCCGACGTGTGGTCTCCCGTCTCGACGGCGCATTCACGCTGCTGGCGCTGCACCAGGACCAGCCCGGCGTCGTCGTGGGCGCTCGCCGCAACTCACCGCTCGTGATCGGCCTCGGCGACGGCGAAAACTTCCTCGGTTCGGATGTCGCGGCCTTCGTCGAGCACACCCGTCGCGCCGTTGCGATCGGCCAGGACCAGATCGTCGTGATCACGCCCGAGGAGGTCGTGGTCACCGACTTCGACGGCGAGGGTGTCGAAGTCGAGCCATTCGACGTGGCCTGGGACGCCGCGGCCGGCGAGAAGGGCGGTTGGCCGAGCTTCATGGCCAAGGAGATCGCCGAGGAGCCGGATGCCGTCGCCAACACCCTGCGCGGGCGCGTGCATGAGGGAGCCGCTGTCATCCCCGAACTGGGCGACCTCGACGACCTGCTGCGCGGCATCGACCGCATCACGATCATCGCGTGCGGCACCGCGTCGTACGCCGGACAGGTCGGTGCCTATGCCATCGAGAAGTGGACGTGTGTGCCTGTCGAGGTGGAGCTCAGCCACGAGTTCCGCTACCGCGACCCCGTGATCACGCCGTCGACGCTGGTCGTCTCGATCAGCCAGTCCGGCGAGACCATGGACACTCTGATGGCCGTCAAGTTCGCCAGGGCCGCAGGCGCGAAGACGCTGTCCATCTGCAACACGCAGGGTGCGACCATCCCACGCGAGTCGGACGGCGCCGTGTACACCCACGCCGGCCCGGAGGTCGCTGTGGCGTCGACGAAGGCATTCGTCGCGCAGATCACCGCGCTCTACCTGTTCGGCCTGCACCTGGCGCGGCTGCGCGGAACCCTCAGCGAGGCCGAGCAGGCGGAGAACCTGGCCGAGCTCGCCGGCATTCCGGACAAGCTGGCGAGAGTGCTGGAGTCCGGCGACGCTGTGGCGCAGCTGGCGCACTGGATGAGCGACACGCGTGCGGTGCTGTTCCTCGGCCGGCACGTCGGGTTCCCGATCGCCCTCGAGGGCGCGCTCAAGCTCAAGGAGCTCGCATACATCCACGCGGAGGGGTTCGCCGCCGGCGAGCTGAAGCACGGACCGATCGCCTTGATCGAGCCGGGCCAGCCCGTGTTCGTGGTCGTTCCCAGCCCCCGCGGGTCGGACGAGATGCACAAGAAGGTGGTCTCGAACATCCAGGAGATCCGGGCGCGCGGCGCGCGCGTGCTGGCCATCGCGGAGGAGGGCGATGCCTCGGTGCTGCCGTTCGCCGACGAGGTGGTGCGCATTCCGCTCGCGGCGCCGCTCTTCGAGCCGCTGCTGGCGGTGATCCCGCTGCAGATCTTCGCCATGGAACTCGCGACCGCCAAGGGCCTCGACGTCGATCAGCCGCGCAACCTGGCCAAGTCGGTCACGGTCGAGTGAGCGCAGTGGAGTAGTGATGTACACGTGATCGCGGGCATCGGAGTCGACATCGTCGACCTTGAACGCTTCGACCGCGCCGTTTCCCGAACGCCGCGTCTGCTCACCAGGCTGTTCGCCGAGAGCGAACGGCATCTACCCATGCACTCTCTTGCTGCGAGGTTCGCCGCGAAGGAGGCCGTGATCAAGGCGCTCGGTCGGGGCGACGGCGTCGCGGCGATCGACATCGTGGTCGTCTCGGACGAGCACGGCAACCCCGACCTTCAGCTCTACGGAGCGGTGGCGAAGGCGGCGGCCGCGCGGGGCATCCGGCGCTGGCACCTCACCATGACGCACGACGCCGGAGTGGCGTGCGCGTTTGTGGTCGCGGAGACGCTCGACACGATCGAGCAGACGCCGGCTCGCGACTCGGGACAGGCATCGTGACCGGCACGACTCCGTTGCGCGAGGCCGTCATCGACCTCGGCGCCGTCCGCGACAACGTGCGCACCCTGCGCGAGCGCGTCGGCACGGAACACGTGTTCGCGGTCGTGAAGGCCAACGCGTACGGGCACGGCGCCGTTCCTGTCGCGCGTGCCGCACTGGCCGGCGGAGCCGACAGGCTCGGCGTCGCCGACCTCGCGGAGGCGCTCGAGCTGCGCTCGGCGGGCATCGTCGCGCCCGTGCTCGCGTGGTTGCACGACTCGGAACCGGACTTCGAGAAGGCGCTGCGGGCGGACATCCAGATCGGCATCTCGTCGCAGGCGCAATTGGATGCCGTCGCCGAGGCCGCCGAGCGCGCCGCACGTCCCGCGGCCGTGCACCTCAAGCTCGACACCGGCCTCAGCCGCAACGGCGTCTCACCGGATGCCTGGCCCGCGGTCGTGCGCGCCGCCCGCGCCGCCGAGACGGCCGGCCTCGTGAGGGTCGCGGGGGTGTTCAGCCACCTGTCGGGCACCTCTGCCGAGGCCGACACCGTGCAGGTCGACGCGTTCGATCGAGGACTCGCGGAGGCCTCGCGAGCCGGGCTCGACCCGGAGTTCGTGCACCTGGCCGCCAGCGGCGCGGCGCTCACGCTGCCACGCGCCCGGTACAACACGGTGCGGCTCGGCATCGCGATCTACGGGCTGTCGCCGTTCGGAGACCGGGAACCGAGCGAGTTCGGCCTGCGGCCCGCCATGACACTGCGCTCGCGGGTGATCGCTGCGCGCCGGATTCCCGAGGGCCAGGGCGTCTCGTACGGGCACACGTACCGCGCGCCGACTCCCACGAACCTCGCGCTCGTGCCCGTGGGGTACGCGGACGGCATTCCGCGCCAGGCATCCGGCCGGGCCGAGGTCGCGATCGGCGGCAGACGGCATCCGGTCGCCGGACGCGTGGCCATGGACCAGTTCGTGGTCGCCGTCGGCGAGAACGGCGTGGCGGTCGGCGATGAGGTGGTGCTGTTCGGCGACCCGGCGCAGGGCGTGCCCTCGGCCGAGGACTGGGCCCGCGCGGCCGACACGATCGGCTACGAAATCGTGACCAGGCTCGGACCGCGAGTGACGAGGCGGTACATCGGTGAGTGAACCGGCCGACGCGCAAGAGGGCTCGGAGGTGGAACGGATGCCGTTGGTCGGCATCCGGAACGTGCCGACGTCGGATGCGATGGAGGATCTCGGCCGCGAGCTCGGCGGCCTCCTGCGCGCCGGCGACCTGGTCGTGCTCACCGGTCCGCTCGGGGCCGGCAAGACCACGCTGACTCGCGGCATCGGCGAGGCGCTGCACGTGCGCGGTCCGGTGACGAGCCCCACGTTCGTGCTGGCGCGCACGCATCCGTCACTCCACGGCGGCCCGCCGCTGGTGCACGTGGATGCCTATCGGCTCGCCTCCGCCCTGGAACTCGACGACCTCGACATCGACTTTGCGCGATCGATCGTGGTGGTCGAGTGGGGCAGCGGCATGCTCGACGGCGTCGCCGAGTCGTGGCTCGACGTCGAGATCGCGCGGCCGACGGGTGCCTCTGAGGGCGTCGCGACGGTCGGTTCGGGCGGCGGCGCTCCGCGAGCCGACGATCCAGATGATGATGATCCCGAGGCCGGGGATCCCGACGCCGAGGATCCCGAGGCCGAGTATCGAGAACTCGGGGATACCGCGCCCGAGGAACCCCGCACCGTGACGGTGACGCCGCACGG
Organism: Humibacter albus DSM 18994; assembly: GCF_000421825.1. Classification (GTDB taxonomy): domain Bacteria; phylum Actinomycetota; class Actinomycetes; order Actinomycetales; family Microbacteriaceae; genus Humibacter; species Humibacter albus. The sequence goes on along the minus strand of NZ_ATXT01000015.1, from coordinate 227,224 downwards.
TGGTCGCTGGAGCTGACCATCGTGCGGCGCCATGCGCGTCCGGTTCGGGGGGCGTCTCCGTGCCGGCCTGGTGCCGTCAGCCCTCGGCCATCGCGAGAGCCTCTTCGGCGCGCTCGGTGCTGCCCTCGGCGAGTCCGCGCGTGATCCCGCGCTGATTCACCAGCCACAGCACGATGGCCACCACCAGCACGAGAACCTCGGTCACCGTGAGCGCCCAGATGATGCCCGTGAGCCCGAACCACAGGTTCGCGAGGATGACGACGGGGATGAACAGCACGCCCTGGGTCATCGACAGCACGATCGCGGCGGTGCCGCGTCCCGTGGCCTGCATCAGCGACGTGATGAGTCCGGTGAATCCGTTGCCGATCATGGCGACGAGCTGCGCGGTCAGGATCGTGACGCCCACGCCGAGCAGCGAGGCGTCCGACGAGAAGATCGAGAAAAGCTGGTCGCGGAACAGGAACACCACCACGAAGAAGAACGTTCCGATGCCTCCCACAGCCACAGCCGACGCGCGCACCGATGACCAGAGACGCGGGCCGTCGCCTTTGCCGAACGCGTAGGCGAGCAACGGAAGGACCCCGATCGTGATGCCCATGATGAGGAACTCGGGCACCTGCGCGATGCGCACCGCGACGCCCATGGCGGCGAGAGGCCCGTCGCCGTACTGCACTGCGAGGTTGTTCAGCACCAGGCTGGTGACGATGAGGAACCCGGACTGCAGCAGCTCGCTCATGCCGACGCTGAACACAGGCTTCAGCACGGATGCCCGCAGCGTGAACCAGCGCGGTGCGAGGCTGACGTGCTCGCTTCGCCGCGTCAGCCATGCCGCGTAATAGATCACGCTGACCAGGTTGGACAGCCCGAGCGCGAGCGCAGCACCGGCGACGCCCCAGGGCAGCACCAGGATGAAGAGCACGTCGAACACGAGGTTTGCGATCGTCGAGGCGATCAGGCCGATCATCGACTGGCGTGCCGCGCCTTCGGCCCGCACCAGCTGCTCGAGGCAGAAGGCCACCGCGAGCACCGGCACGAAGCAGAGGAAGACGGCGACGTAAGCGCTCGTCGCGCCGGCCGCCATGGCGTCCGCACCGAGCACGGAGACGAGGGGGTGCAAGAAGATCAGCCCGAGGATGCCGAGCACGACGCCGACGATCACGGAACCCCAGACGGCGAACGACGACACCTGCTTGATGTCGCCTGCCTTCGAGGCGTCGTTCTCGGATGCTCCGAGCAGCCTCGAGATCAGCGCGCCGCCACCGACGCCGAACACGCCGCCCACCGCCATGACCAGGCCGAGCAGCGGGGTGCCGAACGTGATCGCGGCCAGCAGCACGGAGTCGTGCAGCGAACCGATGAAGCCGGCGTTGATGACGTTGTAGACGGCGCCGACGACCATTCCCGCGGCCATCGGCACACAGAGGTGCACGAGTGCGCGCACGATCGGCGCGGCGGAGAGATACCAGCGATTCGATCCGACGGCATTCGATGCCGGTGGAATTTCAACTTCGACGGTGCTCATGATTGCTCCCTTCAGGGCATGACGAGATGGCGCCGGAGACCGGCGCTTGAGATGTGGAAGAACTGGGCGGGTGGTCAGGGACGCTCGGGCTGCGGGAGCGACGCCGTCACCTTCTTCAGAAGCGTCTCGAGCTGGTCGCGCTCCGCCTCGGTGAGCGGCGAGAGGATCGACTCGTCGGCCGCGACCATGGCGTCTTCGAAACCGGCGATCAGCTCGAGCCCGGCCTCGGTCGCGTACACGCGCTTGCTCCGCTCGTCGCCTCCCTCGGTGCGCCGCTCGATGAGCCCCCGGCGTTCGAGGCCCTGCAGAATGCTCGAGACGCTGGCCGGAGTGGTGCGCGTCATCCGTGCGATGTCTTTCTGGATGGCGCCGGGCTCCTCCTCCAGGTAGCCGAGCACGAATCCCTGCTCGAACGTGATTCCCCGCTCGTGGATCCAGTCGTCGGCGGCCTTGCGCTGCGCCCAACCGATCCAGCGGAGCAGCTGGAGGCTGCTTCTGACGCCGAATTCCCGTTGCATGGTTAGTACTCTAATAGTTAGAGACCAAACTGTCAAACATCGAACTGAATGGAAGACTCGTGCGCCCGCCGACGCAGGAGCCCTGTGGAACCCTCGCAACCGCGCGGCGGTGCCGGCAGCGGCGCCGGGAGCTTGTGCCGGCACCGGCCGCAGGCGAGCGAGGGAGGGGCGGCCGTCCCGGCTACGCTGGAAGGATGCTCCTCGCGATCGACACTTCGGCCGGAACGTCCGTGGCCGTGGCCGACCGCGACGGAGGGGTGCTCAGCGAGGTCACCACGCTCGACACGATGCGGCACGCCGAGGTGATCGGTGAGATGATCCGCGAGGCGCTGGCACAGGCATCCATTGCGCCTGCACGTCTCTCGGGCGTCGTTGCCGGGATGGGGCCCGGCCCCTTCACGGGGTTGCGGGTCGGGATCGCCGCCGCGAAGGCGTTCGCCCTCGGTCTCGGCAAGCCCGTGGTGCCCCTCGTCAGCCACGATGGCGTCGCGCTCGAGCGCTATCGGGCGGGCCGCACCGGGCCGCTGCTCGTCGTCACCGACGCGCGCCGTCGAGAACTGTACTGGAGCGCGTACGGCGGCGTCGACGAGCTCGGCATCCCCCTCCGCATAGGCGGCCCCGGGCTGTCGAAGCCGGTGGATCTCCCGCACTCCGATCTGCCGAGATTCGACGCGGCGTCGGTGTCCGCCGGTCAGCTCGGGCTGCTCGCCGAGCGGCTCTACGCGCACGGCCGTCCCTTCGCGGAAGACCGCCCGCTCTACCTGCGTTCCCCGGACATCACTCCGTCGGCCGGCCCGAAGCGGGTGACACGGTGACCGGAACCGATGCCGACCGCACGGACGCCGGGGCAGCCACGGCCGAGCTGCGGTCGGCGTTGCCTTCCGCCGCAGGTCGCCTTCGCGTCGCGACCGAGGCGGACCTGGCGGCGATCATGGCGCTGGAGACCTCGGTCTTCGTGACGGATGCCTGGTCCACCGACCTCATGCGAGCCGAGCTGGTCTCGCCGCACTCCTACTACCTCGTGGCCGAGCGCGAGGGTGCGATCGTCGCGTACTCCGGCCTGCGCGCCGTGCAGGGAGCCGCGGACGCGGACATCCAGACCATCGCGGTGGCTCCGCAGGCGCGGCGCCTCGGGGTCGGCCGGGCTCTCATGCGCGCGATGCTCGCCGAGGCGGCCCGGCGCGGGGGGAGCGACGTCTTTCTCGAGGTGCGCGCCGACAACCCGCCCGCGCAGACGCTCTACCGCGATCTCGGCTTCGAGCAGATCGCCGTGCGTCCTCGGTACTACCAGCCCGACGATGTGGACGCACTGGTGATGCGCCTGACGCTGCGGTCGGAGCCGAACCGATGAGCGTTGCGGAACCTCTCGTGCTCGGCATCGAGACATCGTGCGACGAGACCGGCGTCGGGATCGTGCGAGGAACGCGGCTGCTGGCGAACGTGATCGCCTCCAGCATGGACGAGCACGCGCGTTACGGCGGGGTGGTGCCCGAGGTCGCCGCGCGCGCCCACCTCGAGGCGCTCGAGCCGACCATCACGGAGGCCGTGCAGACCGCCGGAATCCGGCTGCACGACGTGGATGCCATCGCCGTCACCAGTGGGCCGGGGCTCGCGGGCGCGCTGATGGTCGGCGTGGGCGCGGCGAAGGCGCTCGCGGTCGCGCTCGGCAAGCCGCTCTACGGTGTGAACCACCTCGTCGGCCACGTGGGGGCCGATCTGCTCGACGCCGATGGTGGCCCCGGCCGGGAGATCGAGCTGCCGACGATCGCGCTGCTCGTCTCAGGCGGACACACCTCGCTACTGCACGTGCGCAGCCTGACCGATGATGTCGAGCTGCTCGGCGAGACCATCGACGACGCCGCGGGGGAGGCCTTCGACAAGGTCGCCCGCGTGCTCGGCCTGCCCTATCCCGGAGGGCCGCAGATCGACCGGGTCGCGCTCGAGGGCGACCCGAGGGCCATCCGGTTTCCGCGCGGGCTCACGCTGCCGAAGGATCTGGCCAAGCACCGCTACGACTTCTCGTTCTCCGGCCTCAAGACCGCCGTGGCCCGCTGGGTGGAACAGCGCGAGGATGCCGGCGAGCCCGTTCCCGTCGCGGATGTCGCGGCGAGCTTCCGCGAGGCCGTCGCCGATGTTCTCCTGCGCAAGGCGATCGCCGCGTGCCAGGACCGCGGTGTGCCACGACTGCTCCTGGGCGGCGGGGTCGTCGCGAACGCGCGCATACGACAGTTGGCGCAGGAGCGAGCGGATGCCGCGGGCATCGTTCTCCGCATCCCCGCCTTGTCGCTGTGTACGGACAACGGCGCCATGATCGCGGCGCTGGCCGCCCAGCGCATCGCAGCGGGGTACGCGCCCAGCGGTCTCGGGTTCGGAGCGGACTCGACGCTGCCGGTCACGGACATCCAGGTCTGAACCGGGCCGCGTCCGCAGCACGACCTGGGGAAGCTGAGCACAGACTCAGGTCCGCGGCGCACGGAGCCGGAGATTTGTGACCGATCGCGACACGCCGCGCCCTCGGCGCGTTGACACTCCCGCGCGGGGGGTGAAAACATATCCTTACAGCGTTTGCTCAGGTTCTCTGCGCAGACCACAGGCTCCGGACCGCGGGGGCGGCCCGTCCATCGAAAGGATCCAACACATGTCCGATCCCCAGACTCCTCAGGACCCGTCGGGTCAGCAGCCGCCGGCTCCGCAGCAGCCTCCGGTGGCTCCGCCGCCGCCCGCCGCTCCCCAGCCGCCGGCCGCGCCGCAGTACGGTGCTCCCGCCGCGCCGGGCGCTCCGCAGTACGGCCAGCCCTACGCACCCGCGCCCGCGCAGAAGACGCCGATCCTGAGCATCCTGTCGCTGATCGGCGGCATCGTCGGCATCATCGGAGCGTTCTTCTACTTCGGTGGTCTGTTCGCCATCGCGGCGGTCATTCTTGGTTTCATCGGCCGTAACAAGGAGCGGCAGGCGAAGGGCTTCTGGCTGACCGGCATCATCCTCGGTTTCGTCGCCATCGCGCTCGAGATCATCGTGATCATCGTCCTGGTGATCGTCATTGCTGCGGCCAGCTCGCTGAGCTACAGCTCCTACTGACATCCCCGTCGTGAGGGCGGGCCGGTGCACAGCCGGCCCGCCCTCACGCATATCTCCCTCTCGATCCCGAGGGGATCAACGACAGCGGACATCGACACGGCTTCGCTCCGTGTACGTGGCCGGTGAGAAAGGAACCGCACGTGTCCGACTCGAACGCACCGCAGAGCCCCGACCAGGTTCCGCCGCCGGCGCAGCCGAACGTTCCGCCCGCGCCGCCGATCCCGCCGGCGCCTCCGCAGCAGCCTCAGCCGCCGCAGCCGTCGCAGGAGCCCCATGCTCCTCAGGCCCCACAGCAGCCGCAGCCGCCCGCACCTCCTGGACCTTCGGCGCCGTCCGCACCGCAACAGGCACCCGCGGCACCGTCGCCGCAACCGTACGGTGTGCCCGCGGCACCGCAACAGCCGCCATACGGCGCGGGCCAGCCGCCCGTGCCGCCGCCCGCGCCGGGTTACGGTGCGCCGCAGCAACCCTATGGAGCGCCGCAGCAGCCCTACGGCGCTCCGCAACCGTACGGTGCACCGCAGCAACCGTACGGTGCACCGCAGCAACCGTACGGTGCACCGCAGCAACCGTACGGTGCTCCCCAACAGCCCTACGGCGCCCCGGCCTACGGCCAGCCGTACGCGCCCTCGCAGCAGAAGACCCCGATCCTCAGCATCCTGGCGTTGATCGGCGGCATCATCGGCGTGGTCTCGCTGGGGTGGGCGGTGTTCCCGTTCGGTATTGCGGGAATCGTGTTGTCGTTCTTCGGCAGGTCTCGCGAGCCGCAGGCCAAGGGCCTCTGGCTCACCGGCATGATCCTGGGCTTCGTCTCGGTCGCCCTGATCCTGCTCTGGATCCTGTTCATCGTTCTCGGCGCGATCGCCTCGAGCGCGGACTACTACGACTACTCGTACTGATCCGTTCGCGATCGTCGTCACGCGAGGCCGCCCCGGAGTGGTCGGCCTCGCGGCGTTTCAGCCGCGAGCGACGCGCTCCACGAGCAGCGCTGCGTGCCGGGCACCGATGCGCGTGAGCACGAGCGTGGCGGAGCCGGCCCCCTTCAGACGCAACCGTTTGCGGAGCGCCGCGGGGTCGACATCCGCTCCGCGCTTCTTGATCTCGACCGTGCCGATGCCGCGTGCGGCAAGCGCGCTGCGCAGCTCCGACTCCTTGTAAGGCAGCTCCTCGATCACGCGGAACGCCGCAGCGAACGGTGTCGGCGTGAGCGAGTCGGAGGTGAGGTACGCGATGTCGTGGCGGAGCATCCTCGCGTCGAGTGAGCGCGCGAGGTCGCCGATCAGCCGAGCGCGGATGACCGCACCGTCGGGCTCGTAGAGATAGGCGCCGAGGTCGCCGACGGGCTCGTCCGCGGCATCCGACGGCCCTGTCAGTTCCGCCGCACCGTCACCGGTGATCACGAGCGCAGCACGACGGATGCCCTCCCGCGCCAGTGCGCGCGTCCACACGCCCGCCTCCACCACCTGGCCGTCGACCGAGACCCACTGCGCCTCCGCGTCGGCGGGCAGGAGGGCGTGGTCGACGGCGGGTCCGAGTTTGACGCCCACGGGCATCCGCTCAGACAGGCCGAAGGCGAAGTCGAGACCCGGCGACCACTCGGCGGGATCAGACAGTCGCCGGGTGTTGCCGTGCCCGCGGGTGCGACGTGCCGGGTCGAGGTAGACAGCGTCGTGGCCGGCGAGGTCGATCTCTTCTGCTCGGTCGTTTTCGACGCGCGCGTTCGGGAAGGGTGCGAGGTTGTAGCTGGCGATCGCGGCCGTGATCTCATCGGCGTCGACAGCTGTGACCTCGAGCTCGAGGGCGGCGAGCGCCAGCGCGTCACCGCCGATGCCGCAACCCAGGTCTGCCACGCGCGTCAGATCTGCGCCGGCGAACCGCGCAGCGTGACGTGCGGCGACGTTCAGTCGGGTGGCCTGCTCGAGGCCGGCCTCGGTGAAGAGCATGCGCGAGGCGAACGGGCCGAACTTGGCCTCGGCCTTCGCCCGCAGCTTGGACTGCGTGAGCACCGTCGCGACCAGGGATGCGGGATGCCCCTGCTTGCGCAGATCGCTCACCGTGCGCACCACATCGGCTGCGCTCCGATACGGGGGCAGCGAGTCCAGCAGCCTCAGTCCTTCTGGGCTGAGCAGCTCGAGGAGTTCCGCGCGTTCCACGGCGCCAACCTATCGCGGCGGCATCCGCTCGACCTGATCGCGGGCGGTGTTCGCCCGGGGCGTTCGCCCGGGGCGTTCGCTCGGCGCGACGGATGTTTGCACTCACGTTGCGAGAGTGCCAACCGAGCGCCTAGACTCATCGTTAGCACTCTCAGTGCTCGTGTGCTAACGGCGCGTGCGCCACCGGTTCGCGGGCGAACAGAGTGGGCTAACAACGTCTTCAGTACAAAGTACAGAAAGAGGTCAACCGTGTCGGTCTCCATCAAGCCGCTCGAGGATCGCATCGTTATCAAGCAGGTCGAGGCTGAGCAGACCACTGCATCCGGCCTGGTCATCCCGGACACCGCCAAGGAGAAGCCGCAGGAGGGCGAGGTCATCGCCGTCGGCCCCGGCCGCATCGACGACAACGGCAACCGCGTCCCGCTCGACGTCAACGTCGGCGACAAGGTTCTCTACTCGAAGTACGGCGGAACCGAGGTCAAGTTCGGCGGCGACGAGTTCCTCGTGCTGTCTGCCCGCGACGTGCTGGCCGTCATCGAGCACTGACGCTCACGTAGCGACTCGAATGGGGTCCGGATGCCTGGCATCCGGGCCCCTTCTGCGTCTCCGGTCGGCGTCGCCGCCTGGCCGCGGCGGGCCGATGTCGGGCGCTGATCCTACGATGTAGCGGTGTCCGAATCCGCTGTGAGCCCGCAGGCCGGTTCCCACACCGTCCGGGGTCTCGCGTACGCCGGCGGTGCGTACCTCATCTGGGGCTTCCTGCCCCTCTACTTCGTGGCGCTCGCCCCGACGGGCCCGTTCGAGATCGTCGCCTGGCGCGTCGTATTCTCCCTCGCGTTCTGTGCGATCGCGACCGCGGCGACCCGAGCGTGGCGGCCGCTGGTGGGCATCCTTCGCCAACCGCGCATCCTGCTCATCATGGGAGCGGCGGGCGCGCTCATCTACATCAACTGGCAGACCTACGTGTACGCGACGACGTCGGGGCAGGTGGTGCAGGCGGCTCTCGGGTACTTCATCAATCCGATCTTCACGGTGCTGCTCGGCGTAATCGTGCTGCGCGAGCGGCTGCGCATGGTGCAGTGGGTGGCCATCGGCATCTCGGTCATCGCCGTCGTCGTGATCACGGTCGGCTACGGGCAATTCCCCTGGATAGCTCTGCTGCTGGCCGCCTCGTTCGGCCTGTACGGGCTCGTGAAGAAGCAGGTGGGCCACCGGGTGGATGCCCTCAGCGGCCTCACGCTCGAGACTGCCTGGCTCACGCCGGTGGCGGTCGTGCAGCTGATCATCGTCGGCGCCGTCAGCGGGATCACGTTCGGGCACGTCAACGCGTGGAACACGATCGGCCTGCTCGGCGCGGGAGTCATCACCGCAGTCCCGTTGCTCTTCTTCGCTGCGGCGTCGCGGCGGCTGCCGCTGATCGTGATGGGCTTCATCCAGTACTTCACGCCGATCCTGCAGCTGATCGTCGGAGTCGCGCTGCTGCACGAGCCGATGTCCACCGAGCGCTGGATCGGGTTCGCACTGGTCTGGGTCGCGCTGGCGATGCTCACGATCGACATGGTGCTGGCCGTCCGACGCGACCGCCGAACGGGTGGCGGCCCCGCGGATGCGGGAGAGGCGGATGCGACCGAAGCGGCGGCATCCGATCCGCTGCCGGAGTGAGACCCGGAATGCTGGCAGGCGGTGCGGCGTTAATATGGAACATCCTTGCGGCGCCGATGCATGGGGGAGTGCAGCGCATTCCGCCGTCCCGACACCGAGGGTGACGGCGATGACAGGCGTGGCTGACGCGCGATTAACCCGCACACGCGGCGCGCAGACAGGGGAGAGATGGACCAGGCGGACCCGTTCGGCTTCATGGGACTGACGTACGACGACGTGATGCTGCTACCGGCGCACACCGACGTGATTCCGAGCGAGGCTGACACGTCCTCGCGTTTGACCAAGCGGATCTCCGTCGCGACGCCTCTGCTTTCCAGTGCCATGGACACGGTGACCGAGTCGCGCATGGCGATCGCCATGGCTCGCCAAGGCGGCATCGGCATCCTGCACCGCAACCTCTCCATCGCCGACCAGGCCGTCATGGTCGACAAGGTCAAGCGCAGCGAGTCCGGCATGATCACGAACCCCGTCACGACGACGCCCGAGGCCACGGTCGAAGAAGTGGATGCCCTGTGCGGCCAGTTCCGAGTCTCGGGTCTCCCCGTGGTCGAGGACGACGGCACACTGGTCGGCATCGTCACCAACCGCGACATGCGTTTCGTCTCGCCGTTCGAGAAGTCGACGACGCTAGTGCGCGACGTCATGACGAAGACGCCGCTGATCACCGCGCCGGTCGGCATCGACCCCGACTCCGCCGTCGCCATCTTCGCCCAGCACAAGATCGAGAAGCTCCCGCTCGTCGACGCCGACGGCAAGCTGCGCGGTCTCATCACCGTCAAGGACTTCGACAAGAGCGAGAAGTACCCGAATGCGACCAAGGACTCCGAGGGCCGCCTGCGCGTGGGCGCGGCGATCGGCTTCTTCGGCGACGCTTGGGAGCGCGCGATGACGCTCGTCGACGCGGGGGTCGACGTGATCGTCGTCGACACCGCCAACGGCGACAGCAGGGGTGTGCTGGAGATCATCCACCGTCTCAAGCACGAGCCGCGGGCCGCGCACGTCGACATCATCGGCGGCAATGTGGCCACCCGTTCCGGAGCACAGGGACTCGTGGATGCCGGTGCCGACGCGGTGAAGGTCGGTGTGGGTCCCGGCTCCATCTGCACCACGCGCGTGGTGGCCGGCGTGGGCGTGCCGCAGGTCACGGCCGTGTACGAGGCGTCGCTCGCGGCTCGTCCGGCGGGTGTTCCCGTGATCGCCGACGGCGGCCTGCAGTACTCGGGAGACATCGCGAAGGCGCTGGTCGCCGGCGCGGACAGCGTGATGCTCGGCTCCCTGCTCGCCGGCTGCGACGAGAGCCCGGGCGACCTGGTCTTCGTGAATGGCAAGCAGTTCAAGAACTACCGAGGCATGGGGTCGCTCGGCGCGCTGCAGACGCGCGGCAAGAAGACGTCGTACTCGCGCGACCGCTACTTCCAGGCCGACGTGCCGAGCGACGAGGCCCTGATCCCCGAGGGCATCGAGGGCCGGGTGGCCTACCGCGGTCCGCTCTCCTCCGTGGCCTACCAGCTCACCGGCGGCCTGCGTCAGTCGATGTTCTACGTCGGCGCCCGCACCATCGGCGAGCTGAAGGAGCGCGGCAAGTTCGTGCGCATCACGCCGGCGGGGCTCAAGGAGTCGCACCCGCACGACATCCAAATGGTGGTCGAGGCGCCCAACTACACGCGCTGAGCGGCGTCGGCGCGTCGGGCGCACGGCATCCAGTCGACGCCGATCAATCGGCGCAAGGCCGTCGAGAGCCGTTCCGATGGCCTACGGGCGGCGAGTGGCGTTTGTGAGTGGCCAGGGGCGACGCTATCGGCGTCGCCGGTACTCCGCGCCCGGACCGTAGATGATCGCGCCGACCGCCGGGATGAGCAGGAAGAACAGCCAGCTCCACTGCCAGCCGTTCCAGACGAAGCCGCCGAGAAAGAAGAGACCGAGCGCGAGGAACGGCATGAACGACATGATGGTCGCGCCCCAGGCTCCGCCGAGTGCGCGCGAGTGTCGGTACCAGTCGCCGTGGTCCCTGTCGTACCGGTCGTCACGCTCGGGAGCGTAGCCGGCGGCACCGGGGTGACCAGGTGCGAAGCCCGCTCCGCCGCCCGCAGCCGAGCCGGACGCTCCTGCCGCCGGCAGATCGCTGAACAGCGGCGAGAGGTCGCTCCATGTCGTGGCCGAGCGTGCGGTCGCCGACCGCTGCTCGAACTCGTCCGGGGTCAGGCGGCCTTCGTCGCGAGCGTGTGCGAGAGCGGAGACGGCGTCGGCCCTGTCACGATCGGCGAGGCGTTCGTGCGGGCGCAGAGGGTTCGCATAATCGACCATGACCTACAGCATCGTCGCTCGCACGTCGTGACGCCAGCGCCCACGCACGAGGACTACGGCATTCACACGGCCGGCGGGAAGCTGGTCACGTCGGCCGGAGACACCAACTATGGTGGCTAAACGCTGCCAGCAAATGACCGCTCATCCATCCGCTTGCGCCACAGTCGGGCGCAAGCGGATCGGGACGAGGAGTCCGAGGCGTGAGCGCCTGCGGGGAAGACCGGGCGCTACACCAGTTCAGCTGACCACGAGCGGCCTGAGTTCACGCTCGGTCCAGTCCCTGAAGGTTGTCGGCGACGCCGTCTGTGCGGTGCGCTCTACAGCGTTGTCGAGTCCTGCGTTCTTGGCCGACATCATCGTGACCATGCCGTCCGCCATCGCGGGCGACGCTCCCCGCGCGCGCAGTGCGGCATGGAACGTATCGAGGTCGACCGGTGTGTAAGTGATCGGACGGGCGAGGACGTCGGACAGGATCCCGGCGACATCCGACATCGAGAGATCTTCCGGGCCGAGGACCGGGCGATCCTGCTGACCAGACCACGACCGGTCGATCAGGAGGTCGGTGACGACATCCGCAATATCGTCGACGGCGACGAGTGGCGTCTTGAGGTCCGGACGCAGCACGCCGCCGAGGGTGCCGTCGCGCAGTGCCGAGACATCGTTGAGCAGGTTGTCGAAGAAGCCCGGCAGTGTGACAGCGCGGAACGCAGTGCCGGAGGCCGCGAAGATGTCTTCAACAGCGAGGGCGTGGCGCACGAGCCCGGACTCACCCGGGACGCCGCGGCCGAGGTTCGATGCCGCGACGACCTGGCGCACGCCGTGGCGGCGTACCGCATCGGCTGCAGGCCGGGCGAGTTCTTCCATGCCGTCCTCGAGCCGCTCGGCCCGCCAGGCCGGCGGGGTCAGCCAGAACAGGGCGTCGGCGCCGTTCAGCGCGGCGTCGATCACCCCGGGATCGCCGTGCGATCCAGCGATGATCTCCGCTCGGGAAGTGGCATCGGCGTGCAGCGCGCCGGGGTTGCGTGCGATGACACGCACGGGCTCGTCGGTGTGGGTCAGCACTCGTTCGAGTACGCGACGTCCGATGCGGCCGGTGGGGGTGGTGAGAACGATCATGACTTCACTTTTGGCGTCGCCGCCGTCCACCGTCCAATACTTTCTCGCAGGTCCCCGATACCCTCAGGGCATGGATCTCGATCTTCGCAAGCTGCGCTATTTCATTGCGGTCGCCGAAGAGCTCCACTTCGGGCGCGCGGCCGAGAGGCTGCTCATCGCTCAGCCGGTGCTGTCTCGGCAGGTGATGGCGCTCGAGCGTGAGATCGGCGTCGGATTGCTTGACCGCACGAGCCGTCGGGTGGCGCTCACCCCGGCCGGTGAGCGACTTGCTGACGAGGGTCGCGGCCTGCTCGCGTCTGCGACCACGGCGGTCCGTCGAGCGCATGAATCGGCTCGTGGTCTCGAGCGCCTGGTCGTGGGCTTCGCGCCCGGTCTGCGCGTCGCGCCGGCGGTGGCGGCGATCGGCGAGGCCGCGCCTGAGCTCGATGTCGCGCTGATCGAACTCGTTTGGTACGAGGGCGCCGACGCGGTGCGCGACGGTCGTGCAGATATCGCCGTGGTACGTGAGCCGTTTGGCGACGGCCTGATCAGCGTGCCGCTCGGCGCGGAGCCGAAGCTCGCCGTCCTCGCTACGCACCATCGCCTGGCCAAAAAGCGCCGACTGCGGCTGCGCGATCTGGAGGGCGAGGGCCCGTTCGAAGCAGATCGACGTTGCGCAGGAATCGAGGGAACCGTGGAGCTTGCGGCATCCGGCAGAGGCGTTGCGATGCTGCCGCGCAGCGTCGCAACTCTGTATGCGCGGCCGGGCCTCGTGCTGCGTCCGATCGTCGACCGTGAGCCGCTCGGCATCCACCTCGTGCGGATGTCGGGCGCGCACGACCGCGTTCGCGAGCTCTTCGAGATCGCAGCAGAAACGCTTGAAACAGCGCGATCCGCTTGACGTGGGCAGTGACGATCAGGTGGAAATCCGCCCGGCTCGATTGAACGATATCGATGCGCTCGTCAGTATTGCGCAGCGCGCATACGATCCCTACGTCGCGCGGATTGGGCGACGGCCTGCACCGATGGACGATGACTACCTCGCGCGGATCAACAACGGGCAGGTGGACGTAGCAGTGGTGGATGACTCGCCAGTGGGCATGATCGTCACAGTGCTCGAAGCCGACCATCTGCTTGTCGAGAACGTGGCGGTTGACCCCGCCCATCACGGACGGGGCATCGGCGGCGCGCTGCTCCGACACGCTGAGGATGTCGCTGAACGCGCCCAAGTTGGGGAAGTACGCCTCTATACGAACGCTGCAATGGTCGAAAACCTGGCGATGTACCGTCGGCTCGGATACCACGAGGTGAAGCGCCGCCGCAGCGACGGATTCGACCGAGTGTTCTTCACCAAGCGCGTTGTTCGGTAGCGGATCCGGCTTGCGGGCAGTTTCGTCTTCGTTGCGCCGACGACCGCGGGCACGTCGTCGGGGCAGAGTGGTACGATATTTTGTACCACTCGAGGGAGGTAATCGTGTCAGCCATCACCGCGTCGGAAGCCCGCAAGAGCCTGTTCGGTCTCATCCAGCAGGTCAATGACGACCACACCGCCGTCGAGGTCGTCTCACGACACGGCAACGCCGTCATCCTGTCGAAGGATGACTACGACGCGATGACTGAGACGGCGTACCTGCTACGCAACTCCGCCGGCGCCCAGCGGCTCGTCGAGGCGATCGAGCGCGCCCGTCGAGGCGAGTTCGAGCAGCACGATCTGCTCGACACGTGAGCCGCAGTCTCGCCTTCGACCGCAATGGCTGGGAGGATTACGTCTACTGGCAAACTCAGGATCGCAGGACGCTGAAGCGGATCAACCAACTCATCGCCGACGTCCTACGCGACCCCTTCACTGGCATCGGCAAGCCCGAACCCCTCAAGCACATCCTGACCGGTTCATGGTCACGTCGGATCGATGACGCTAACCGCCTCGTCTACTACGTCACCGACGAACACATCGTCATCCTGCAAGCACGGGACCATTATTAACCCGACGCTCATCCGACTGCCGAACACACCGCTAACGGATCCACTTGCGCGCGATGGGGGCTTCGGGGTCGCCTCTGCGGAAACGGTCGTCCGGCGACTCGTAGAGTCGGGTCATGCCGATGTCGCCCTACGTTCGTTCCCTGCGTGATCGAGTCGGCCATGATCTACTGCTTCTGCCAGGTGTGACAGCCGTGATCCGTGACGCAGACCGGTTCCTGTTGGCGCGACAGCGGGATACCGAACGCTGGAGCCTGATAGGCGGCGGCATCGAGCCAGGCGAGACGCCGCAGGAGGCGGTAGTTCGTGAAGTGAGCGAGGAACTGGGCGTGCGGCCCGTGATCCGTAGGATCGTTGGCGCCTACGGTGGGAGGCCCCTACAGACGACGCTACCGAATGGCGATGTCGTCGGGTATGTCACGGTTGCGTTCCACTGCGAGCTACCGAACGCTGCTTTTGTACTTGAAGACGCCGAGTTGATCGAAACTGGCTGGTTCACGCGCGACCAAAGCAAGGGCATCGCGCGGCACGAATGGATCGACGACGTACTCGACGATGCTGCCCGGTAAGGGATCGATCCCTCAGCGACCCCGATTGTCTTCGGTGGCTCTGCACGCAAGGTGTCTCGTTCGACCGTTGATCGTTCCGTAACGGGATGATAGAGGCGTGCCCGTTGATCGCTCCCATATCCGCGTGAAGGCGATGCTCCTCGCGCCGAGTGCCGATGGATGCAGCCATCTCGTCAGCTGTTTCGCGCCCACCAGCGAGAACCGGCTGGGCTACCACCGGCTCGCCGGCGGCAGTGTCGAAGTGGGCGAAACGCATCGAGAGACGATCATCCGCGAAGTGGATGAGGAACTCGGGGCCTCTATCCTCGACCTCACCTACCTGGGCATGATCGAGAACATCTTTCGCTACAACGGTGAACTTGGTCATGAGATCGTCGCTTTGCACTCAGGCACGTTGGATCCGGCACCCGCAGACGAGGGCGGGACGCTCACGGAGTCGGACGGCTCCCTGGCTCGTATTGTTTGGCGCCCCTTCGATGACGCCGACGTTCCAGTACCGCTCTACCCATCCGGGGCCAAGGCTTGGATCAGCGGTCCTCTCGCCCGAATCGGCGATCCTTACGCCTCATAGCCGAGCAGCGAAGGCCTGCCAGACGCTCGGCGCCGGCCGGGCTCCTTCGCGGCAGCCGCCTACGCGCCCGACCGCGCAGACGCGCCGGCGGCCGCTCGCGCCAGCCGGTCGACGGCCTCGGTCAGCACGTCGACGGAGCATCCGATGTTCAGGCGCACGAAGCCGGTGCCCTCGCGACCGAAGGTGGGACCGCTGTTGAGGGCGACCTTGGCGCGCTGCAGCGCCACGACAGAGGGGTCGTCGCCCCAGCCGAGCGATGACAGGTCGAGCCAGGTGAGGTAGCTGGCGCGGGGCTCGCGGTAGCCGACCGATGGCATCCGTTCGGCGAGCAGCGTGGTGAGCAGGCGACGGTTGCGTTCGATGGCAGCGATCACGCCGTCCAGCCACGCATCGCCGTGATCGAAGGCGGCGGTGCTCGCGATGCGGCCGAACAGGCTCGTGCGCTCCTCGACCTCGGGGGGCAGGCCACGCACGAGGGCGGACATGCGGTCGGATGCCGTCACGAACATCGCGCACTTCAGTCCGGCGAGGTTGAAGGCCTTGCTCGCGGAGTGCGCAGCGATGGCGTGCTCGCGCGCGGCATCCGACACTGTGAGATAGGGCACGAAGACCGCATCGGTGTGCGTCAGCGGGGCGTGGATCTCGTCGCTCACCACCGTGGCACCATGCCGCTCGACGATCTCGCTCAGTGCGGCCAGCGTCTCGCGCGAGTGCACCAGTCCCAGCGGGTTGTGCGGGCTGCACAGCAGCACCGCGCGCGCTCCGGCGGCCAGGGCCGCCTCGACGGCGTCGAGGTCGATCTCGTAACCGACGTCACCCGTGTCAGTGCTGCCGGTGCTCGCCTCGGCGGTGCGCTTCAGCGGCGCCTCGACCACGCGCCCGCCGGCCTCGGGAATCAGCTCGAAGAACGGCGGATAGACCGGCGGCATGATCACGACGCCGTCGCCCGGCTCGATGAGCCGGCGCAGCGCTTCGACGATGACGACGCTGACATCGGTGGTCGAGCGCACCCGGGCGGGATCGAGATCCCACCTCCAATGGCGGTCGGCGAACCTTGTGAACGCGCTCGCTGCGGCGCCGTGGTCGTGGCCGATGTAGCCCGTGTCGGAGCGATCGATCGCGGCGTGCAACGCGGATGCCACCGGCGCGGCGAGCGGGAAGTCGGACTCCGCGACGAACAACGGCAGCACGTCGGGCGGGTACGCCGTCCACTTCTCGCTGGTGCGGGTGCGGAGTTGTTCCAGTTGCTGAGCGACGACGCGGTCCATGCCGCTCAGCATGCCACGCAGGTGGAACCGGCAAGCGATCACGGGCGACCGCGGTTCGGCCGGAGGACGGCCCATGCCGGCGGCGGAGGCGCGGCCCGCGGTGCCCACGAAACCTTTGTCGAGACAACCCACCACCCGGAGTCGATGGATGCGATCGTCCTTTCGTCGTCGCGCCATCCTCACTCTGGCGGTTCGGCTCCCGCAGTGCGGCAGAGGAGGTTGATGCGATCCCCGACGGCGATCGTGATGTGCGGATCGGGTCGGCGCAGACGCGGACCTCGCACGAACGAGACGGGCAGGTGACCGGGCGGCCAGGCGACGGCGCCGAGTTCCTTGCCGAGCACGGGCGATGTGCGGGGGATGGTGACTTCAAGCAGCTGATAACCCGTGAGCGGCGTGGCTGGACCCCGAGGCGCGTTTCGCCGCGAGCCGCCCGTGAACGAGTCCGCGGACGTGAGAGCGACGTGTCGCCCAAGTTCTCGGGTGATGGCCTGGATCGCCGAGTGGTTGGTGATCCAGCCCTGTATGCGACGACCGTCTTCGGTGAGCACGGGAAGCCCATCGCGTCCGTATTCATCGAGCTGCCGGAGCACGTCGGTGATCGATTCCGTGGCGAACACGGCCTGCGGCTCGCGGACGTGAGTGACGGTGCCGGGGATGGCTGGCACGGCATCCGTCTGCTCCGTGCCGGCCGGCTTGTCGTCCGGCACGGCCCGGCGAGTCGTACCGAGGTCGATCGGGGTGGAAAGGCGTGCCATGACCTGGGCGGCGGAGAGATCGGTGAAGGCGCGCCACGGCGCAGCGCGGTCGATGTCCTGCCCACGACGCAGCAGCTTCGTGGTGTAGATCGTGCCGTAGCTGACGCCTCGGGAGACGGCGGCGGCGATCGCGACCGCGAGCATGACAGGCAGAGTGAGGGTGAAGTCGCCGGTCATCTCCACGACGCTGGCGAATGAGGTGAGGGGTGCCCGTGCCGCCGATGCGAAGACAGCTCCCATCCCCACGACCGCGTAGAGCGCGGGGTCGCCGGCGTCCGGCCCGAAGAGGTGGTCGACCACTATGCCGAAGACCATGCCGGAGGTGACACCGATGAAGAGCGAGGGGCCGAACACTCCGCCAGAGCCTCCGATCGCGAGGCTCACGCTGGTGGCGATGATCTTCCCGACGACGAGGATGAGCAGGAACCACAGCGCGTAGTCCCCGGCGACGATCTTGAACATGACGGGGTAGCCGACACCGTACATCTGAGGGAGCGCGAGCAGGATGAGGCCGAGCACAAGGCCGCCGACGGCGGGACGCAGCCACTCCGGGCGGCCCCTCCAGAGCTTGTCGGCGATGTCTTCGAGGCCGTAGAGCACGGTCTTGAAGAGCAGGCCGATCAGAGCGGCGACGACGGCCAGGACCGCGATGAGAATGTATTCGCGCGGATCGTGCAGGGCGATGCCGACGGGGAAATCGGAGAGGAACGGCTTGTCGCCGAGGAAGGGGATCGCCACGGCGTCGGAGACCATGGCAGAGAGCATGACGGCGAACAGGGCGTCGGCCGAGATCTCACGAAGGATGATCTCCACGCCGAAGAACACACCCGTGATCGGGGCGTTGAAGGTTGCGGCGATGCCGCCGCCCGCGCCGCAGGCGACCAGAATGCGCATTCGGTTCTCGGGCATCCGGATCCACTGGCCGAGCGTGGAAGCCAAAGCCGAGCCGATTTGCACGATCGGCCCCTCGCGTCCCACGGAACCACCCGTTCCGATCGTGAGCGCCGACGCGAGCGCTTTCACGAT
The DNA here is from genome assembly GCF_000421825.1 of Humibacter albus DSM 18994. GTDB lineage: Bacteria > Actinomycetota > Actinomycetes > Actinomycetales > Microbacteriaceae > Humibacter > Humibacter albus. The sequence goes on along the minus strand of NZ_ATXT01000015.1, from coordinate 208,719 downwards.
CGAGACCTGCGGACGGATGCGGCCGCCGTTCTCGGCGACCGCGATCATGACCTCGGGAACGCCGTGCCCCCGTGCCTCGCGGGCGAATCGATAGACCAGAGGACCGTAGATCAGACCGCCGACGACGGGAGCGACGATCAGGAATCCGAGACCGAGCCAGGGCAGGTGCGAGCTGCCGACGTAGCCGTTCTGTCCGAACTCGGTGTGACCCGTGAACACCCAGGTGAAGAACGAGATGAGGTACCGGAACGCCACGGCGCCGAGCCCGGACCCCGCGCCCACGGCGAGAGCAATCAGAAAGAGTCCGACACGAGACCCGCGCAGTCCTCCTGCCGTGCGATCGGTGAGACGGAGGAGCGGGCCCGGTATTCCGGCGGCGTCGTTGGTCATCGAAGTCCTCGCAGATGTGAGAGCTCGGCCCGGCCGCTGCTCGAAAGGCGGCTCGGGACGGGCCGCCGAGCAGAAAGTCGCGAGCCCAGAACGGGACCACGGAGCTTGCAATATTACAACAGTTGCAGGACCGAAACTAATGAGCAAGTGCAAATCTTCTAGTCGGCCGGCCGCCGGATGATCGTCGCCCGGAGGGAGCGGTTCTCGAACTGAGAGACGCCGGCGCTCAGAGGCCGAGTGGCAGCAGCTCCTCGACGGTTGGCTCACCCGCCGCGGAATTGAAGACCTCGAAGGCGGCGAGCACCTGGCGACGCTCGTTCGTCCCGAGCCGGGACAGGATGGCGCGGAAATCGGCCCGGCGCCGTTCGGTGACATCAGTGACGACGCGCTCGCCCTCTGCGGTCAACGCGACGATCACTTCGCGTCGGCTCCCGGGATTCTGCTCGCGGCGCACCAAGCCGCCCTGGACCATGCGATCGAGCGATCTGCTGAACGTGGAGAGATTGATTCCCAGACGCTCGGCGAGGGCGCCGATGCGCTGTGGTCCTTGAGAACTGAGCAGGACCAGCACGCGGAACTGTGGAAGGCTCACGGTCTCCAGGGTGTCCGCGACCGAGCGCGCCACGACGCCCAGCATCGCGCGCGACGCGGTCAGGATCGCTCTGACCGCGTCGTCGGCGGGGTCGGTGTCGGGGCGAGTCATGGCATCCTGAGTCCTTTCTCACCCTGGAGCGGGTGAAGCTTCTCCACTATCCCACCGCAGAGAATCACGGGTCGACGTGCCATGCAGGGCGTGCAACCTCTCAGGTGCGTATCGGGTCGACTTGCGACCATACAACTATTGTAAAAGCGCAAATAGCACGAGCCGTGAACGGGGTGGCCTTCATGCAGGTGGTCGTTTCCTGATGCCGAGTGCGATCCTCCTCGACCTGGTGAACGGCGCCCACTCGGCTCTGCTGAGCGCGGGTGGCGGCATGGGCGGTGGCGGCATGGGCGGCGGCGGCATGGGTGGCGGCGGCATGGGCGGCTCGGGCGACAGCCCCCTGTCGATGAACGGCCCGATGTGGATGCCCGACAAGCCCTACACACTCCTCGGCCTGTTCGCATATCACCCGCAGCCCATTCCGATCTTCCCCGTGCTCGGCCTCGTGCTCGCCGCGCTCTACATCGCAGGGATCGTCGTGCTGCACCGACGCGGGGACAGGTGGCCGATCGGTCGCACGATCTGGTGGATGCTCGGGGTCGCCACGCTCGAACTGATGACGGTCACGGCGCTCGACGGCTACGGCATGGACTTCTTCAGCGTGCACATGTTCCAGCACATGGTGATGGGCATGCTCACGCCGATTCTGCTCATGCTCGGCGCCCCGATCACCCTGCTACTGCGCTCGCTGCCCGCCACGGGCGGCAAACGGAGCCCGCGACGTCTGCTGCTGCTGTTCCTGCACTCGCGATTCGCTGCGGTGGTGGCCAATCCCGTCGTCACGGTGCTGCTGTTCCTCTTCAGCCTCTACGCCCTGTACTTCACGCCCCTGTTCGACTGGCTGATGAGCACTTGGTGGGGCCACAACCTGATGCTCCTGCACTTCCTCGCCATCGGATGCCTCTACTTCTGGGGCATCCTCGGTGTGGATCCGTCTCCGCGTCGCGGCGGAGGGCTGATGGGCACATTCTCGCGACCGGTGGTGCGCATCGCCGAGCTGAGCGCGACGGTGCCGTTCCACGCGTTCTTCGGCATCGTGTTCATGATGGCGACGACCGTGATCGTGAAGTACTACTCGACCACGCTGCCGTGGGCGTCCTCGACGCCGTTGTCCGACCAGCAGACCGCGGGCGGCATCGCGTGGGGGTTCACCGAGCTGCCGACTCTGCTTCTGCTCGGCGTGCTCTTCCTGCAGTGGCAGCGCAGCGATGCGCGCGCGGCGCAGCGCCAGGCTCGTCGTGTCGAACGGTTCGGAGACGTCGACCTGGATGCCTACAACGCGTCGCTCGCCGCTCTCGCCAAGCAAGACGAGGCCCTTTCGAGGCCTGACAGCGCACGATGACCGGCGGTCCGCTCGTCGCCTATGCGTTCGTCGTCGGGCTCACCGGCCTCATCAACCCTTGCGGCCTTCCTCTTCTCCCCGCCTATCTGACGTTCTTCGTCGACGACGTCGAACGGCCGTGGCCGACGCGGCTGATGAGTGCGCTGCGGTCGGGCGGATGCCTGAGCGTCGGCTTCGTCGCCGTGTTCGCGATCGTCGGGCTCATCGAAGCGTCGTTCGCCGCGGCCGTCGGTGCCTTCGCGCCGTGGCTCATGCTCGTGGTGGGCGCTGCAATCGCGGTGTTCGGCGCGCTCGCGCTGTTCGGCAAGGCACCCTCACTTCGCCTGCCGGCTCTGACGTTCCGGTCGGGGCGAGGCACCATCGCGATGACGGGCTTCGGCGCCGTCTACGCGCTCGGATCGCTCAGCTGCTCGCTGCCGGTGTTCGTGGCGGCCGTCGGCTCGGTTCTCACTGGCACGAGCCCGCTGCTCAGCGTCGCCGTGTTCGTGGCGTACGCGCTCGGCATGGGGTTGTTCGCGACCGCCGCCTCGGTGATCGCCGCATTCGGCGGCGCCGCCGTGCTGCGCGTGTTCCGATCGGCAGCACGGATTCTGCCCCGTGCGGCGGGTGCCGTGTGCGTCGTCGTCGGCATCTACCTGCTGGCCTACTGGGCCCACGCTCTGGGTGCGCCGGATGCCGCCGCTCCGATCGTCGGCGCGATCGATGGCCTGCAGTCGTCGGCCGTCGCGTGGCTCGACGCGTGGTGGCTGCCGGTGGCGGCGGCGTGCTGCCTCGCGGTGCTCGCTGCCCTGCTGGCGTTGGGGGCGGCCGGAGGTGGGCGGACGCGCGCTCACTCGAGCGGGGCATCCCTACGTCGGACAAGAGAAGGAGAACGTGAACGATGATGCCTAGCGACCCTGGGCCCACTGACCCGAGGCACGCAGACCCGAGGCACGCAGACCCGAGGCACGCAGACCCGAGTGCCGCCGATCGCACAGGCACGCCGGCGGCGACGCGGGTGCGCAGGCGGTGGCCCTTCATCACGGCGGCCGTGGCCCTCGTCGCCATCGTGGCCGCGGTGATCACCGTGGGAGTGCTCATGCCCGGAGCCGGCGCGACGACCCAACAGAACGACTATCAGGGCAGGGCGGGCATCAACAAGCCGACGGCCGATCTGCTCACCATGGACACGCTCTCCAGCGACGGCACCGTGCGCGCACCGAAGTTCGCGCTCACCAACGAGGACGGGAGTCCCCTCACCCTCGCGCAGTTCAAGGACGACGTCGTCGTGCTGACCTTCAACGATGATCAGTGTGCCGACCTCTGCGCCCTGTTCGCGCAGGATGTGATCGCGGCAGACCACGACCTCAGCGCCGCGGCCCGCAAGCACGTCGCGTTCGTCTCGATCAACGCCAACCCGTACTACCCCTCCACGGCCGACGTGCAGGCGTGGACGAACCAGCACGGCCTCGCGCACCTGAACAACTGGTACTACGGCACGGGAACACCGAAGCAGCTCGCCGCCGCCGCGCACGACTATGCGGTGAACATCCAGTTGGACCCGGCGACGAAATCCGTCGAGCACGGCACCGAGATCTTCATCATCACGCCGAACGGCACCGACGCCGACATCGCCGATTTCGGGACGCAGGATGCCGACACCGCGCCGTTCTCGCACGGTCTGGCTGTTCTGGCGAACGACGCCCTCCCCGCGTCGGAGCGGGGGCAGGTGGCAGGCAAGGACCTGCCGGCCGCGCTGCCGGGCGGCACCGGCATCGGTGACACGCCGTCGCCCGTCACCGGGCCTGCACTCCTCGACGGATCAGGCGACGCCTCGGGTGCGTCCGCCCGGGCCATCTCGAGCGCCTCCGACCACGGCCACTACACGGTGATGGACTTCTTCTCCAGCACCTGCACCGCGTGCGCCGGTCAGCTCGACGCAGCGCAGGCCGAACACGCCGAGCTCGGTGACAAAGTCGACTTCCTCGGCGTGGATGTCGACGACACGGCCTCGGCGGGAACGGCGGCGGCGAAGGAACATCACGTGACATACCCGGTACTGGCGGATCGCCAGGGAAAGCAGGCGGCCCGCTTCCAGGCTTCCGATCTGCCGTATACCGTGATCCTGTCGCCGAAGGGCAAAGTCCTCGTGCGGCATCCCGGTGTCTTCACCCAGGAGGAGCTCGATTACGTACTCCGCACCGTCGACAAGAAGCTTCCGATGCCCACCGACTGAATCGGCGGCGGTCCCGTCACGGAGGCGCCATGACTGATGCCGCTCTCACGACAGCGGACTTCCCGCTCTGGACGACGGTGGGCGCGTGGGTGCTCCTGGGCATCGCGGTGGCGTGTGCCGTCGTCGTCACTGTCGACGTCGTCGTGCGACCGCAGAAGATGGCGGTCATGGCTGCCGTCTGGCCGCTCGTCATGCTTTTCGGGAGCATCCTCTGGTTGTGGTTCTATGGCCGATTCGCCCGCGCGCCGCGTCGCGACCGGGATCAGCGGAACGCCCCGGCCTCACACGAGTCCGGCCACCGTCATGGCTTCGCGACGGCCGTCGCGATCGACACGAACCACTGCGGAGCGGGCTGCGCGCTCGGTGACCTTGTGGCGGAAGCGCTTCTGATGGTCCTGCCGGGGACTGCAGCTCTCGTGGGGCTCGGGTCGCTCTACGACACCCACCCGATCGCCGGATGGATCGTCGGAACCGTGCTCGCTTTCGTCTTCGGCATCGCGTTCCAATACTTCGCGATCGCGCCGATGCGGCATCCCGGCCTGCTCCTCGCCGTGAAGGCGGACGCCGCGTCGATCGCCGCCTGGCAGGTGGGGATGATCGGCACGATGGCCATCATCCAACTGGTCTGGCTTCCGTCGTGGCTCGGTGGATTCGCCTCGCCCGCCACTCCGCAATTCTGGGTGCTCATGCAAATCGCCATGGTCGTGGGATACGCCGTCAGCTATCCCGTGAACTGGTGGCTGGTGCGCAGTGGTGTGAAGAGCCCGATGTGAGCCCTGGCGCGGATTCGCTCGCTCCCCGCACGACCTCGCCTAGGCTTGACGGGTGAGCATGGAGATCGAGATCGGCCGCGCCAAGCGCGCCCGACGCGTGTACGCGTTCGATGATGTGGCCGTGGTGCCGAGCCGGCGTACCAGGGATCCGGAAGACGTGTCGGTGTCGTGGACGATCGACGCCTACACGTTCGAGATCCCGTTCCTCGCCGCTCCCATGGACTCCGTGGTCTCTCCGGCGACCGCGGTGATGATCGGCCGGCTCGGCGGACTCGGCGTTCTCGATCTCGAGGGCGTCTGGACGCGTTACGACGACCCGGAGCCGATCCTCGCCGAGCTGCGTGCTCTGCCCTCCGACAGGGCGACGATGCGCATGCAGGAGATCTACTCGGAGCCGATCAAGGCGGAGCTCATCCGTGACCGGCTGGCCGAGATCCGTGCCGCCGGCGTGACGGTCGCCGGTTCGCTCTCACCGCAGCGCACGCAGGAGTTCTACCAGACGGTGGTCGACGCGGGCGTCGACCTGTTCGTCATCCGCGGCACGACGGTCTCGGCGGAGCACGTCTCCAAAGGGCAGGAGCCGCTCAACCTCAAGAAGTTCATCTACGAGCTCGACGTCCCGGTCATCGTCGGCGGCGCCGCGACCTACACCGCTGCCCTGCACCTCATGCGCACGGGCGCGGCCGGCGTGCTCGTCGGGTTCGGCGGCGGCGCGGCGTCCACCACCAGGGCGACCCTGGGCATCCACGCTCCGATGGCGACCGCGGTCGCGGACGTCGCCGGCGCGCGCCGTGACTACCTCGACGAGTCGGGCGGCCGCTACGTGCACGTCATCGCCGACGGCGGGCTGGGCTCCTCGGGCGACATCGTCAAGGCCATCGCGTGCGGCGCGGATGCCGTCATGCTCGGCACCACGCTGGCTCGCGCCACCGACGCCCCGGGCGGCGGCTGGCACTGGGGTGCCGAGGCGCATCACCCGCAGCTGCCGCGCGGCTACCGCATGGAAATCGGCCAGACCGGCACGCTCGAGGAGATCCTCTACGGCCCGGCCCGCGTGGCCGACGGCACTGCCAACCTCGTCGGTGCCCTCCGCCGCTCGATGGCGACCACGGGGTACTCCGACCTCAAGGAGTTCCAGCGGGTCGAGGTCGTGGTGGCCCCGTACCAGAAGGTCGCGCGATGAGCGGTCGCGAGGCGATCGATCAGCCCTCCGGCCTGGGTCCGGAACAGCGCGCGGCCGCGATCGCGGCGCTGCAGGCCGAGGAGCTCGACGTGCTCGTCATCGGCGGCGGCATCGTCGGTGTCGGGTCCGCGCTGGATGCCGTCACGCGCGGCCTCAGCGTCGGTCTCGTCGAGCAGCGGGACTGGGCATCCGGCACCTCGAGCCGCTCCTCGAAGCTCGTCCACGGCGGCATCCGCTACCTGGAGCAGCTCGATTTCCGGCTGGTGCGCGAGGCGCTCATCGAACGCGGGCTCCTGCTGCAGCAGCTCGCGCCGCACCTCGTGAAGCCGGTACGGTTCCTCTACCCGCTGAAAAAGCCGCTGATCGAGCGCTTCTACATCGGCAGCGGCATGCTGCTCTACGACCTGTTCAGCTACACGGGGCTCCGGCCGCCGGGCGTACCGCATCACCGTCACCTCTCGCGCACCCAGGTGCGCAAGCTGGCGCCGTCGCTCGCGCCCGACGCGTACATCGGCGGCATCACGTACTACGACGCGCAGGTCGACGACGCGCGTTACACCGCCTCGGTCGCCCGTACCGCGGCGCAGTACGGCGCACACGTCGCCAACCGGGTGCGCGTCGAGGGCTTCATCAAGATCGGCGAGCGGGTCGTGGGCGTGCACGCGCGCGATCGCGAGACCGACGAGGTGTTCGAGATCCGCGCCAAGCAGGTCGTGAACGCCACCGGGGTGTGGACCGACGACACGCAGTCCATGGTGGGGGAGCGCGGCAAGTTCAAGGTGCGGGCATCCAAGGGCATCCATCTCGTGGTGCCCCGCGACCGCTTCCAGTCCGGATCCGGGCTTCTGCTTCGCACCGAGAAGAGCGTGCTCTTCGTCATCCCGTGGGGCCGGCACTGGCTGATCGGCACGACCGACACCGACTGGAAGCTCGACAAGGCGCACCCGGCGGCGACCGCAGCCGACATCGACTACCTGCTCGAGCATGTGAACGCCGTGCTGGAGGTGCCGCTCACGCGCGAGGACGTCGAGGGCGTCTACGCCGGGCTGCGGCCGCTGCTGGCGGGCGAGTCCGACCAGACGTCCAAGCTCTCCCGGGAACACATCGTGGCGCACGCGGTGCCTGGTCTCGTCGTGATCGCCGGCGGCAAGTGGACCACCTACCGCGTGATGGCGAAGGATGCCATCGACGCCGCTGTCAGCGCGCTCGACGGCAAGGTGCCGGCCTCTGCCACGGCCGAGATCCCGCTCGTCGGCGCCACCGGCTACCGGGCGGCGTGGAACAGGCGCGGGCGGATCGCGCGCAAGGCGGGCATCCACGTCTCGCGCGTCGAGCACCTGCTGAACCGGTACGGCACCCTCGCGCAGGAGGTGATCGAGTCGATCGCCGCGCGCCCCGAGCTCGCGGAGCCACTGCCCGGCGCCGACGACTACGTCGCCGCCGAGGTGGTGTACGCGGCGACGCACGAGGGCGCCCTGCACGTCGACGACGTGCTCGCCCGCCGCACCCGCATCTCGATCGAGGCGTGGGACCGCGGAGTCTCCGCGGCACCGGTCGTCGCCCGCCTGATGGGTGACGAGCTCGGCTGGGACGAGGATCGCGTCGAACGGGAGATCGCGTACTACCTGCGCAGGGTCGCCGCGGAGCGTGCTTCGCAGGAACAGCCCGATGATGCCTCTGCCGATCGGGTGCGCTTGGAGGCGCCCGACCTGGGCTGACCAGTGGTCGAATCGGGTGCGGAGGTCTCGAAACCGTAACGACGCGCATCCGGCGTCCTGACGCGGATCCGAACGACGCCCGGCCGTGGTGGGCGGTCGCAGAAACGTGCACGAGTGCACCGATCCGCACCGAATCTGATACGGTTCTGAACGGCCTTTCAGGCCGACAACCAGTCCGCGAACGCGTGAGCCTCCCGAAATCGGGGTGCCTGTGCGTGCGTATGGTCTGAGGATGTCCGATGCGGTCCCGACGATCGCGTCGCGACGCAACGTGAATCGCGGTGAGCCGTGGAGCCCCGCTTGATGGACGTTGTGCGCAGGCATTCCGACCCGGCCGTGATGTAGGAAAGCCGCGACCCGAGGCATCCGACATGCCTTCAGCGCGCGCTACGGAGACGACGTGCCCGAAACCCACGCAGTGGAAGCGTCCCATCTTTTCAAGGTCTTCGGACGACGCCCGAGCGACGTCGTCCGCCAGTTGCAGAGCGGAGCCACGCGCGCCGAAGTGGCGTCGAGCGGCACTGCCGCCGTGATCGACGCCTCGTTCGAGGTCGCCCGCGGAGAGATCTTCGTCGTGATGGGCCTCTCCGGCTCGGGAAAGTCGACGCTGATCCGCATGCTCAACGGGCTCTTGGAGCCCACGAGCGGCAGCGTGCGCATCCTCGGCACCGAGATCGCCGGCATCCCGGCCCGTGCCCTGCGCGACGTGCGCCAGAAGAGCGTGTCGATGGTGTTCCAGCACTTCGCGCTGCTGCCGCACCGCACCGTGATGGACAACGTCGCTTACGGCCTCGAGGTGCAGGGTGTGCCCCTGGCCGAGCGGCGCGAGCGCGCCGCCGCCATGGTCGAGCGCGTCGGCCTCGCCGGTTGGGAGGACAAGTTTCCTCGCCAGCTCTCCGGCGGCATGCAGCAGCGCGTCGGGCTGGCGCGCGCGCTCGCCGCCGACACCGACATCCTGCTCATGGACGAGGCGTTCTCGGCACTGGATCCGCTGATCCGTCGCGAGATGCAGGAGCAGCTGATCGAGCTGCAGTCCGAGCTCAACAAGACGATCGTGTTCATCACCCACGATCTCAACGAGGCGATGTTCCTCGGCGACCGCATCGCGGTGATGCGCGACGGTCGCATCGTGCAGGTGGGGACGCCCGACGACATCCTGACCGATCCGGCCAACGACTACGTCGCCCAGTTCGTGCAAGACGTCGACCGTGCCCGTGTGCTCACGGCCTCCGCCGTGATGGAGCCCGCCCGCTCGATGGTCACGGTCTCCGCCGGCCCGCGCGCGGCGCTGCGCACCATGCGCGACCTGCAGACCTCAGCCGCCTTCGTCGTGGGCAACGGCCGGGCGCTGCTCGGGGTTGTACGCGATCGCGACGTGATGAGGCTCGTGAAGCGCGGCGAACGCGACCTCACCGAGGCGATCGAGAAGGACCTGCCACAGGTCGAGAAAGACACCCGACTCGTCGACGTCTTCGAGTCGTCGGTGGAGAGCGAGCTGCCAGTCGCCGTCGTGGATGCCGCCGGTCGCCTTCTCGGGGCGATTCCGCGGGTCACGCTGCTCGCCGCTCTCGGCAATGTGCCGTCCAACACCGCAGAGCTCGCGGTCGTCGAGCCGCCTGCCACCATCCCCGTGGATGTCGTCACCGAGATTCTGCGAGGGACCACCGATTCGCCGGATGGCGAACTCGCCACGGAAGGAGGCGTGCGATGAACGGCTTCCGCATTCCGATCGGTGACTGGGTCGAGAGCTTCGTCGACGTCATCACGACCGCGCTCGGCGGGCTGTTCGACGTGATCAGCGCCATTCTCGGCGGGTTCTACGAGGGCGTCGACTGGCTGTTCGCCGCACCGCCGTTCTGGCTCGTCCTGATCGTCATCGTGGCGCTCGGCGTCTGGGCGCGCGGCTGGGTCTTCGGGATCGGCACCGCCGTCGGCCTGGTGCTCATCCTCGGCATGGACCAGTGGGAGAACACCATGCACACGATCTCGCTGACGCTCGTCGCGACGATCATCGCCGTGGCGATCAGCATCCCGCTGGGCATCTGGATGGCGCGTTCGCAGACCGCGTCGGCGATCGTCCGGCCCATTCTGGACTTCCTGCAGACCATGCCGGCGTTCGTCTACCTGATCCCCGCGATCATCCTCTTCAGCATCGGCGCAGTGCCGGGCATCGTCGCGACCATTCTGTTCGCGATCGCACCGGGCGTGCGGCTGACCGAGCTGGGCATCCGCGAGGTGGACAAGGAGGTGGTCGAGGCCGGCCACGCGTTCGGCGCCTCGCCGGGCCGTATCCTTCGCCAGATCCAGCTGCCGCTCGCTCGCCCGAGCATCATGGCCGGCGTCAACCAGGTCATCATGCTGTCGCTGTCGATGGTCGTCATCGCCGGCATGGTGGGCGCCCCTGGCCTCGGCAAGCCGATCGTGTCGTCGTTCCAGACGATCGACGTCGGCCTCGGCTTCGAAGCGGGCTTGAGCGTCGTGATCGTGGCGATTCTGCTCGACCGGCTCACGGCATCCCTGGGCCGTCCCCGTACTCATCGTCTGCTGCCGCGCGCCCGTGCCGAGCGCGTAGGCACGGCAGACGAGACCCCTGCCACCGAGGTTCCCCTGGAGCCGGGTGCAACGGTGCCGGTCGAAAGCTGACCGTCCGCCGTCCGTACCGCGGCGTTCGTCGCTCGCGGTGCGCCAACCCCGATCACCCCGTTCGCAATCGCGGGGTACGAAAGGAAACAGCATGAAGAAGCGTGCCCTCATGACCGTCGCCGCGGCGGCAGTCACCCTGCTCTCGCTGACCGCCTGCTCGGGCTCCGGCTCGGGCTCGAGCTCCGATGGCCCCGACAACGGCGACAAGGCCGATGTCACCATCGGCGTGTTCAGCGGCTGGGCCGAAGGCGAGGCCAGCTCCTACGTCTGGAAGCAGGTGCTCGAAGACAAGGGCTACGACGTCGACCTCGAGACCGCGACCGCGGGCCCGCTGTTCACGGCGCTGAGCAAGGGCCAGTACGACGCCACCTTCGACGTGTGGCTGCCCAACACGCACAAGGCGTACTGGGAGAAGTACGGCGACAAGCTCGAAGATCTCGGCTCGTGGTACCAGAACGCACCGCTGACCATCGCGGTGAACAAGGATGCCCCGATCGACTCGCTCTCGCAGCTCGCCTCCCACGCGAAGGACTTCGACAACACCATCGTGGGGATCGAGCCGGGCGCCGGCGAGACCGGCGTGGTGAAGGACAGCGTCATTCCGGCCTACGGCCTCGACAAGATGAACTTCGAGACCTCCTCGACCGCGGCGATGCTCTCCGAGCTCAAGCGCGCCACGAAGGACGGCGACAACATCGTCGTCACGCTGTGGGAGCCGCACTGGGCGTACGACGCGTTCCCGCTGAAGAACCTCAAGGACCCGAAGGGCGCCCTCGGCAAGCCGGACCACATCGACGTCGTCGGTCGTGACGGCTTCACGAAGGACTACCCGACGCTGAGCAAGTGGCTGAAGAACTTCAAGTTCGACGGCAAGCTGCTCGCCAACCTCGAGAACAAGATGTTCAACAGCGGTGCCGACGAGTCGAAGTACCCGTCGATCGTGAAGAAGTGGCTGGCGGCGCACCCGGACTTCGAGAAGTCGCTGACCTCGAAGTGAGCTGATCGCCACGTAATCGCTCTCGATTGATCGGTCACGACGTGATCGCTCAGGCCGCTGACACGTGAGCGACGTGACGTGCGAGGGGCGGGGTGCGCAGGCATCCTGCCCCTTCGCCGTTCGAGATGCTGTTCACGCTCAGCGGATGCCAGCGGGGCGGCGGGCCGCGGCGGCCCGGATACACTGATATTCGACGCAAACGCACGGGAGTCCTTGACGATGGTTGACGTTCGACGGGTGAAACTTCCCGGTGTCGGTGTGCTGCACACCTTCGTGACCGACGACGGCGGCAAGGTCGGCGTGATCGCGCACCGCTCCGGGCACTCAGACCTCATCACGTTCTCCGACAACGTCGACACCGCGAACGTCACGAAGGTGTCGCTGCGCCTGAACGAAGACGAGGCGCACACGCTCGCGGAGCTGCTCGGCGGCACTCAGATCACCGAGTCGCTGACCGCGCTCGACCAGATCCCCGGTCTGTCGATCGACTGGTTCACCGTGGACTACGAGGACTACATCGCCGGGCAGCGGCTCGGCAGTCCCGCCGAGATCGGCATGGTCGGTCTCACGGTCGTCGCCGTGGTGCGCGGTGACTCGACGAACCCAGGGCCGTCGGCCGACTTCAAGGTGTTCCCGGGTGACACGCTCGTGGTCGCCGGCTCACCCGAGAAGGTGGCGAAGGCGTTCACCTATTTCCGAACCGGAGAGGTGGCCAAGCCGGCTCTCGCTGACGCCCCGCCCGGGGCGTGACCCATGCCCGTCGCCGCCGCCGTGCCCGCCCTTCTCTCCACTCTCGGTGACGACGTCGTCGCTCGTGCCGCTGCTCATGCGACGCATCTGGATGCCCGCCTCACCACCATCCTGCACGCTCGCTCCCACGCGTCCGACAACCTCGCCACCGACCTCATGGTGCTCGGCGTGCTGTTCGTCATCGCCTACGCACTGGGGCGCCTCGGCAAGCTGATTCGCCTGCCCGCCATCCCGATCTACATGCTCGTCGGGCTGCTTGCGAGCCCGCACACCGGCTTCTTCCCACTGAACTTCGATTCGGCCGACATCGAACTGATCGCGATCTTCGGCCTGATCCTGCTGCTGTTCAATCTCGGCCTCGAATTCGATCAGGACGAGTTCTTCGGCAACGCAGGGCGACTGCTCATCTCCGGCGGCACGTACATCGTGCTCAACATGGGCGTCGGGTTCCTCTTCGGCGAGTTCGTGGGCTGGGGAACGCGCGAGGCGCTGATCATCGCGGGAATGGTCGGGACATCCTCGAGCGCGATCATCACGAAGATGCTCATCGAATTGGGCCGGCTGGCGAACAACGAGACGCCGGCCATTCTGGGCGCCACGGTGATCGGCGACGTGTTCATCGCCGTCTACCTGGCCATCGTCTCGGTCGTGCTGAGCGGGCGCACCGAGTTCTGGCCGGTGGTGCTGCAATTGAGCATCGCGGCCGCGTTCCTCGTTGTCATGTTCGGCGTCGCCCGATGGGGTGGTCGTGTCGTCTCACGGTTCTTCCGCACCCGTGACGACGAGCTGTTCACCATCCTGTTCTTCGGCCTCGCGCTGCTGTTCGCCGGCATCGGCGAACTGATCGGCGTGACGGACGCCATCGGCGCGTTCCTGATCGGCCTCGTGCTCGGCGCCACGCGGTTCTCCGGCAAGGTCGAGCGCATCTCGATACCGCTGCGCGACGTGTTCGCCGCCTTCTTCTTCCTGAACTTCGGGCTCGCCCTGAACATCGCCCAGTTCGGCAGTGTGGCGTGGCTGGTGATCCTCGCGATCGTGCTGACGATCGTGCTGAACGTGGTCTCAGGCGAGCTCATCGCGCTGTTCAACAAGATGGATGCCCGTGCCGGCCTCAACATCGCTGCCATCCTGATGAACCGCGGCGAGTTCACGCTGATCCTCGCCACGCTCTCGCTGGCGGCGGGGCTGGACGAGCGGCTGGAACCGTTCGCCGGTCTTTACGTGCTCATCATGGCCATCCTCGGACCCGTTCTCGCAGCCAACTCTGAGAAGATCGGTGCTGTCCTGATCCGGCCGCGTCGACGGGCGGTTCCGAAAGAGCACAACCCTGTTCTGGAGGAGGAGATCGCGCTCGTCGACGCCGCTACTCGCGGCCAGCAGTCGGAGGACAGCGAGGACGACCAGGCGACCCGTGAGGCGATCGACCGCATCGTCGACCAGGCGATGCGGCAGACCGATGACTCGGACACACGAAAGCAGAACTGAGATCACCACCGAAACCACTCCCGCGGCGAAGCCCGCGCCGCCGCGTACCGAATCACTCCTGCGCACCATGGTGCGCCCCAAGTGGATCGCCGCGCTGGTGCTCGCGCTCGCCATCGCCGCCGCGTTCGCTGCGCTCGGGCAGTGGCAGCTGGAACGCGCCGTGCGATCGGGAACCGTCGTGAACACCCCGACTGAGACGGTGAAGCCGCTGAACCAGGTCGCGACAGTGAACTCCGCACCGACGACGGCGGGAGAGGGCCAGCTCGTGCGCGCGACGGGCACGTTCTCGCAGAAGGACTACAGCCTGCTCACCGGCCGGCTGAACGACGGGGCCACCGGGTACTGGGTGGTCACCCGTTTCACGCCGAGTGAGCCCGACAAGAAGGGCAACACGGCGCAATTGGCCGTCGCACGGGGCTGGGCGCCGACGAAGGCGAAGGCCGAGCGGGCAATCGCCGCTCTTCAGGCGCAGCAGTCCGCGACTGTGACGCTCACGGGGCGACTGCTGCCCTCCGAGGCGCCGTCCGCGCCGGCAGCCGGTGGCGATCCCTTCGTGATGAAGGAGATGTCGGTCGCGTCGCTCGTGAACCGCTGGCATGGCATCGGCGACTCCGACATCTACAGCTCCTACGTCGTGGAACACGGAACGCCGCCCGCCGGGCTGACGAAGATCTATTCACCGCCGCCGAGCGAGAAGGCGACGGTCGACTGGCTGAACATCTTCTACGCCGCCGAGTGGGCGATCTTCGCCGGCTTCGCGCTGTTCCTCTGGTACCGCGTGGTCAAGGATGCCTGGGAGAAGACCCACGAAGACGCCGAGGCCGAGTACGAGCGTGCGATCGCCGAGTGGGCGGGGGAGTCGGTCGACGGTGGCGAAGCGGTGGGCGAGCCGGGCGAAGTTGAGCGCGTCCCGAACGATCGTGGGGCCGTCGCGGAGGATGGCGGCAGCTCGGCTCCCGGCGAGTCGTCACAGGGCCGCGAAGTAGACTGAACGACATGCCGAATCCCCCTCAGAACCCGGACGGCGGCAGCCTTCTTCAGCGCACGATCGAGCAGTTGCGGTCTGCGAACTCGGCCCGCCCGCGCACGGTGGACATCCCGAAGATTCCCGGTTCGCTGCGCTTCTATCAGGTCACCGCGTACATCACGGGTGTGATGCTGCTGCTGCTCGTGGCGGAGATGATCGTGAAGTACGGCGTCGGCTACTCGCTGTATGCGTTCGCCCCGGGGCAGGGCTTCCTCTCCTTCGTGCCGTATGACGGCGGCGAGAGCTCGATCGGCGGCGTCGATGTCTCCACGGGCATCCTCATCGCTCACGGATGGCTGTACGTGCTCTACCTGATCGCCGACTTCCGCCTGTGGTCACTCATGCGCATGTCGTTCACGAAGTTCGTGCAGATCGCGCTCGGCGGCGTCGTGCCGTTCATGTCGTTCATCGTCGAGCACTTCATCTCGCGGCAGGTGCACCGCTTCCTCGCCGAGAACCCCGTGACAACCCCCGAGCGCCCGGTGGAGGCATCCCATTAGCGAGCAGACCAGCACCGGCCCTTCGACTCGCGATGCTCGCTCAGGGAGCACTCGCGATGCTCGCTCAGGGAGCACTCGCGATGCTCGCTCAGGGAGCACTCGCGATGCTCGCTCAGGGAGCACAGACGCGCAGCGGGCGGGCGAGCACCCCGTGCTTGTCGTCGACTTCGGTGCGCAGTACGCGCAACTGATCGCGCGGCGGGTGCGCGAGGCATCCGTCTACTCGGAGATCGTGCCGCACACCATCACGGCGGCCGAGGTCGCGGCCAAGCAGCCGGCCGGCATCGTGCTCTCCGGCGGACCGTCGAGCGTGTACGAAGAGGGCGCCCCCGCGTTCGACCCCGCCATCTTCGATCTCGGCGTGCCCACGTTGGGCATCTGCTACGGCTTCCAGATGATGGCGAACGCGCTCGGCGGCGAGGTATCGAAGACGGGCGCGCGCGAGTACGGCTCGACCGCCGTGCGCATCGGTGAAGCGGGCAGCCTGCTGACCGAGCAGCCCGCGGAGCAGACCGCCTGGATGAGCCACGGCGACTCGGTGACGAAGGCGCCCGCGGGCTTCGACGTGCTGGCCTCCACCGCCTCGACCCCGGTGGCGGCGTTCGCGAACGACGAGCGGCGGCTCTACGGCGTGCAGTGGCACCCCGAGGTGAAGCACTCGGCGTACGGGCAGGCGGTGCTGGAGAACTTCTTGCACCGGGCCGCGGGCATCCCGGCGGACTGGAACAGCGAGAATGTCATCGAGCAGCAGGTCGCCGCGATCCGCGCCCAGGTCGGCACGGGCCGCGTCATCTGCGGTCTCTCGGGCGGCGTCGACTCGGCGGTCGCGGCGGCGCTCGTGCACAAAGCGGTCGGTGACCAGCTGATCTGCGTGTTCGTGGACCACGGCCTGCTGCGCCAAGACGAGCGCGCGCAGGTGGAGCAGGACTACGTCGCCTCGACGGGTGTTCGGCTGGTGACCATCGACGCATCGGATGTCTTCCTCACCGCGCTCGCGGGCGTCACCGACCCGGAGGAGAAGCGCAAGATCATCGGGCGCGAGTTCATCCGCACCTTCGAGCGCGCCCAGGCCGACCTCATCGCCGAGGCGGCCGAAGAGGGCGACCCGATCCGCTTCCTCGTGCAGGGCACGCTCTACCCCGATGTGGTGGAGTCCGGCGGCGGATCCGGCACGGCGAACATCAAGAGCCACCACAACGTGGGCGGCCTCCCCGAAGACCTGAACTTCGAGCTCGTTGAGCCACTGCGCACCCTCTTCAAGGACGAGGTGCGGGCCGTGGGTCGCGAGCTCGGGCTGCCGGAGGTCATCGTCTCTCGGCAGCCGTTCCCGGGTCCCGGACTGGGCATCCGGATCATCGGCGAGGTGACGCGCGAGCGCCTCGAGCTGCTTCGCCAGGCGGATGCCATCGCCCGCCACGAGCTCACCGCCGCCAGACTCGACGGCGAGATCTGGCAGTGCCCGGTCGTGCTGCTGGCCGACGTGCACTCGGTCGGCGTGCAGGGCGACGGACGCACGTACGGGCATCCGATCGTGCTGCGTCCGGTCAGCTCAGAGGATGCCATGACCGCGGACTGGACGCGCCTGCCGTACGACGTGCTCGCGCGCATCTCGAACCGCATCACCAACGAGGTCGAAGGCGTGAACCGCGTGGTACTCGACGTGACGTCGAAGCCGCCGGCGACCATCGAATGGGAGTAGCGCGCTACCCCTGCAGCCTCCGGTCGAGCAACGCGCACGCCGCAGCACCGAGCACCACGAACCCCGCGCCGGCCGCGAGCAGTCTCGCCTCCGGGTAGCCGAACGCGACGACGAAGCCGGCGACGGCGCCGACCGCTCCCGAACCCGCGGCGACGGCCAAGGTCGCACCGTGTCGGCGGTGCCAGCCGAGCCGCACCGCGGTGGCGACGAGCAGGAAGCCGGCGAGCACCGACATCCAGACGGTGCCGAAATTGAAGCCGTACCGCAACGGCAGAGCGGGCACGAAGAACAGGAGCAGGAACCACCCGAGCGACCGTGACGCCGATTCCAGGGCGGGCCCGTGAACCGCGGGGCGCCGCGCCCACCATCGTGCCGCGGCCAGGACTACCGCGGCGACGGCGACCAGCGGCAGCCAGGACGGAATGTGAGCCAGGTTGTACAACGTCACAGTGTCGTAGATCGCGAGGATCAGGCATCCGAGAGCGGCGGCCGAGGCGACGAACGGCGTCAGGCGCGTCGCCTCTGAGCGGCCGGACGCCAGTAGCGGCAGCAGGAGCGGGGTGAGCACCCCCGAGACGAGCCGGATCACGATGTCCGCGATCGTGTACGGGTTGCGCAGATCCCACTCGATCAGGCAGAACGTCAACGTGTACGAGGCCGAGACGAGCCAGCGCGCACCGATGGCGCGCCGGAAGATGTCCGCCGAGAACCACCGGCACACCAGAAGGTAGGCCAGCATGACGAACGGCAGCTCCAGCGCCGCCTGCACGTGCATCACCGTCCACGGCCATGCCGGCAGCCACGCGGAAAGTGCGCCGAGGTCGGCCAGGTCGAACCAGCCCGCAGGCAGATATCGCGTGATCCGTGAGGCGTCCCCGTGCCACGCCTGATCGACGAACGCCGTCACGAACAGCTGGTTCACGAGCATGAGTGCGACCACGATGACAAGCCAGGTGCCCGGATGCCGCAACCAGCCGCCGTCACGCGCGTTCCGTGCGCGTATGCGCGGCACCCACCAGACCCCTGCGACCGTGGCGACGGCGATCGTTGCCGCCAATGTCCAGTCGCTCACCGTTGCAGCCTATGAGGGGCCAGGTCAGGAGGAACTACCTAGGTCGCCGAGTACCAGTCGTGTGCCGCGCATCGGGCAAGGTCCGCCGACAAGACGTGCGGTGGGCGAGTCGAGGGTCGGAGTGTTTCGTGTCAGGCGAGCAGCGTCTCGATGCCGGCTCGGCGTGCCGCGTCGTTGAGAGCGCGGTCACTCGTGGCGATGGCGACTCCGGATCGTATCGCGAGCCAGAGATATGAGGCGTCGTACGCGGTGAGCGAATGGGCGGTGGCCAGCTCGATGAGCTCACTCATCGGGGCGGGCTGTCTTTCCACGTCGATCGGCAGACTCCCCAGCAGTGCGGCGAAGTGCGCGGACTGAGCTTCGGTGAGGCGTTTGCGGCGCCGAGTGAGGGCGAGCACGTTCGAGACCTCGAGCTCCCAGAGTGCGGGCACGATGGCCGTCTCATCGGTCAGGCGACGCAGGATGGCATCGGAGTCGTCGCTCGCCTCGTCGTCGAAGCACCAGCTCATCGTCACTGACGTGTCGAGCACGAATGTCACGCGCGCCCCTCCTCGATCAGCGCCCGAAGATCGCCTCCGAGTTCGATGCCGCGGCGTGCATCGATGATCGCGTCGATCACGCCCAGCGCGGGCGGCCGCTGCCCTCCGGCGGGTCCCAGCCGTGCCAGGGCACGACCGTGCTTGGCGATGATGAACTCTTCACCCGCAGAGGCCCGTTCCAGGAGCTCGGAGAGGTGCGTCTTCGCTTCGTACGCTCCAATTGTGGTCATGCGAATAAGACTAGTCGAAGACTGGTCGGAGTGGCAGTACGTCGCCCCTCTGCTCTGCACGAAACCGCCTGACGCACATGCGAACGAGGCCGCCCCGAAGGACGGCCTCGTCACGTCTGCTTGGCTCAGCTGCGGCCGCCACCGCCGGCGATGATGGCGAACAGGCGCAGGAATTCCACGTAGAGCCAGATCAGCGTCACGGCGAGGCCGAACGCGCCGTACCAGCCCATCACGCGTGGCGCGCGGTTCTTCACGCCGTTCTGGATGAAGTCGAAGTCGAGCACGAGCGAGTAGGCCGCGAGCAGCACCGCGACGATGCCGATGAGCACGCCGAGCGGAATGTTGAACAGCCACGGCACGTGCATGGAGTAGATGCCGAACGGGCCGCCGGTGGATGCCTGGCTGAAGCCGCCGAACATCATGACGACGATGTTCACGGCGCCGAACAGCACGTATCCGATCAGAGCGACCAGGAACACCTTGGTGGCCCGAGCGGAGGCCCGCACCTTGCCGTTGGCGAACAGGATCAGCGTCACCGTGAACACGGCCAGTGTGGCGAGCACCGCCTGGATGACGACGCCGTTCCACATCGACTCGAACAGCGCGGAGATGCCGCCGATGAACAGCCCCTGTGCTGCACCGTAGAGCAGGATGAGCGCGGGGGACGGCTTGCGCTTGAACGAGTTCACCAGACCGAGCACGAGACCGGCGATCGCTCCGGGAAGCATCAGGATCGGCAGGAACCAGCCGACGACGGCGGTCGCCAGGATGACCGCGAACAGCAGCACGGTCTTGACGATCGTGTCTTCGTAGGTCATACGGCCGGTGTCAGAAGACGTCGCGGACGGTGCCTCGTAGAGGGACTGAATGCCGTCGGCCGTTGCGAGCGCGTTGGTTTCGGTCGCCGCCGCCGTGCCCGCCGAATTGTTCGGCTTGAAGGCCGGATTGCGCGAGAACGCGGGGTTCGAGAGTGCCATGACCAAACGCTACCGGATCTGGCTGTGCAGACGGCTGGAGTTCTGCTGGGGAAACCGAGGGTGGGCATCCCGCACAGGCCCGCAGCCTAGGATCGCCGCATGTCGTCGCCCATTCCCGTGATCATCGGACACCGCGGGGCGCCCGGCTACCGCCCTGAGCACACGAGTGCTTCATACCGGCTCGCGTTCGCGCTCGGTGCCGACGCCGTCGAACCCGACGTGGTGGCGTCGAAGGACGGTGTGCTCGTGGTGCGGCACGAGAACGAGATCTCGACGACGACGGATGTCGCCTCCCGCAGCGAGTTCGCGCACCTGCGCACCACGAAACGCGTGGACGGCGTGGAGCGCACCGGCTGGTTCACCGAGGACTTCACGTGGGCGCAGCTGTCGACGCTGCGCGCCGTCGAGAGGCTACCTCGGCTGCGCCAGGCCAGCTCGACGTTCGACGGGCGCTATCCGCTGATGCGGCTGAGCGAGCTCTTCGACCTCGTCGATCGCGAGTCCGAGCGGCACGGGCGCTCACTCGGCCTGGTCGTCGAGCTCAAGCATGCGACGTATTTCGAACGTCTCGGCTTGCCACTCGACGAACTGTTCGCGGCGGAGCTGCGGGACTCCGCGTGGAACGTCGGTTCGGATCGCCTCGTGGTCGAGTCGTTCGAGCGCACCGTGCTCGGTCAGGTGCGCGCGCGCGGCGTGCGCGGCAGATCCGTCTACCTGATCGAGGCCTCGGGCGCTCCGTACGACAGGGTCGCTCGCGACGGGCGCGCAGCCCGCACGTACGCGCAGGACATCGACGGCGCCGGCCTGTACGCGCTGGCGACTGCCGGCGGACACGACGCCGTCGACGGCATCAGCGTCAACAAGACGCTGCTGATGGATGCCGCCGCCGACGGCGCGAATGACCTGGTCGATCGCGCGCACGGCGTCGGTCTGCAGATCTTCTGCTGGACGCTCCGGCCCGAGAACAGCTTTCTCGCCAAGCCGTTTCGTCGCGGCAAGCATCCGGAGAGTTTCGGCGACTGGCCGCGTGCGTTCCAAGTGCTGATGTCGACCGGCGTGGATGCCGTGTTCGCCGACCACCCGGATCTGGCGGTGGTCGCGCGCGACGCCCTCTGACGCGCCCGGCCGGCGGAGCACAGACGGTCGGAGCGCAGGCTGTCGGCGGAGCACAGACGGTCGGAGCGCAGGCGGTCGGCGGCGGCATCCGCGGTCCCCAGGGTCACACGGGACGCGCTCGCATCGCTAGAGTCGTCCCGGGTGGTTGGGGGAGGTTCGCCGATGGAGTGCGTGGAGGCAGCGCGGCTCAGCCGTGTCGTGCGTCTGCTCGTGTATTCACTGGCAGGAGCGGGTGCGCTCGTGGTGCTCGGGATCGCCTTCGGGTCGTTGTCGGCATCCGCGGCCGAGCCGACCGTAGCGTCGGCGGCGACCGGATCGAACGGGAGCTCGGGCTCTGTGCTTTCTGGCTCTGGGCTTTCTGGCTCTGGGCTCTCTGGCTCTGGTCTCTCCGGCTCCGTCGGATCGCTGCTCGGTGCCGTGACGACTCCGGTGGCGAACACCGTCGGAGCGGCGACGTCGACGGTCTCGTCCGTCGTGCACCCGCTGACGGCGTCGCTGCCTGCGCCGGTGCGGCAGGTGGTCGCACCCGCGACGGATGCCGTCGCCTCCGTCGCCAGGTCCGTCTCCGTCACCCAGACTCTCGCTCCCGTCACCACGGCCCTGGACGACACGATCGGCGGGGTGCCGCTCGTCGGCCCGGCTCTCGGATCGACCCTGGGCTCGATCTCCGGAGCGACGACACCGGTCGCGGGACTGATCGACAGCGCTGTCGGCGACGTCGGCGGGGCGGCCGGGAGCGCATTCGCACCTCCTGCCTCTCCGGGCGCCGATTCTTCGGGTGCCGATACCCTAGGCGCCGATGCACCGGGCGGGTCTTCGGGCGAAGACGCACCGTCCGCTCTCTCTGGCGCCGATGAGGCGGACGGATCGTCCACCACCGCACGCGGTGACCGTGTTCTCATCGATGCCGGTGGCGACATCGCCGGCAGCTCTCTCGATCGAGAGTGCCTCTCGCCCGCCCGCTCGTTCGGCCTGTCCCCACGAGCAAACGGCGCTGCGGCAGGCGAGAGCGTTGCACGTGAGGGTGTCGACGCGTCAGCGGTCCCGGATGTCGTCGCCGTGGCGCCGGGCGGAGATATCCGAGGATGCGCTTCGAGCGCTGATCCGCCTGGTGGATCCGCCATCGGTGTGGGACCCGATTGGTCGGGACCCGTTCTCGGGGCCGGCCATCGCATCCGTCCCCCATCGCACGACACTCCGCCGTCGGGAATCGCCGACGGTCGCGACTCCACTCCCGACTGAGCGCTCGGCGTTCACCTGCCGCTGCGCGGCGTCACTCGACGACGCTCGTCGGCAGGCCGCGCCTCGGCTGAGCGTCGACCGCCTCCTGCGGCTCGGCTCGGCCGTGCGTCGTCGGCCAGCCCGCCATCGTGGGCTGCCGACGAGGCGAATCTTCGAGTCGTTTCAGTGTCTATGGGGAGTATTCAGTGCACGAGCATCGGCTGGCACAGTCGGTTTCGTCGGGTGATTGGGACGCGGTCGCCGTCGCCCTCGACGAGAGTTTCTTCTTTCACCTGTTCACGGACCCCGATCTGATCGATCGGGTCTTCGACGGCGCTCCGTCGGAGTGGTACGAGCGATATCCCCGCGCGGTGATGTCGCGTGAGATCGCGAGGGCAGCACGACGTCCCGTCATGCTGCTCGACGCGGATGTCTCCACGCGGTTCGCCGCCTGGGTGCGGTCGCAATCCGCCCCGGAGGCGCGCGATGTTCTGGGCATGCGCGCCGCCGACATGCGCGGGCTGCTCACTGCCGGCCGGTACCGGGAGGCCGCTGCCGTGGCCGACGGGGCGGCCGATCTGATCCGCACGACGACGAGCACCGCGGGTTTCCCCGATGTGCTTCCCCTCGTGCTTCTCCAGTGCGGTACGGCGAAGCTGCTGGCGGCCGAACTCGAGGATGCCGTCTCGATGTACTCGGATGCGCTGCGGTGGGCGCGGGTGGGCGTCGAGCATCCGGCCGCTCGATATGTTCGGGAGCATCTGGCACTGGCGTACGCGCTGGCGGGAAGGTACCGCGAGGCGCGTCAGCTGCTGCCGGAAGTGGACGCGTCGGCCGACCTCGGGCCGGGGAACCTGCACTTCCACTACCGACAGGCCGGTCGGCTCGCCCGCGCGCTCGTCGCCGTCGGTGCCGGGGATGTGCGCGCGGGCGAGCTTTCCGAGCCGAATCGCGCGGACGTCGCTGCCGGTGTGTGGTGGTGGGTGCCGGCGCACGCACGCGCGCGTGCCGCGCTTGTTTCGGGAACACAGTGGGCGGCCATCCATGATCTCGGCAGCGTGCTGGTGGCCGAGCGCACGAGGTGCGGTTCCCGCTCGTTCGTCGGCGCGGTGCTCCGTGCGGACCTCGCCACGCTGCACCAGTCCGTCGGTGATCTGCGCCAGGCCCACAGGATCGCGCACACACCGGGGTTGCTGAACCGGTGGGGAGGCCTGGGCCTGGCGAGAGCGAGACAGGCGTGGCTGAGTGGCGATCCGGAGACCGCGATGGCGCTGCTGCGGGGGGACGAATCGGCCGATGGCATCCCGATCGATCACCCGGCGGAGCGCGCGGTGCTCTACGCGGCCGCGGAGCTCAGCGCCACTGGTTCGGTCGCCGAGCACACCATCGCGGCCGTGGCATCCGCCCTCGAGAGCTCCGAAGGATGGATCGGCCTCGCTCAGGCATCGGCGGCGTTGCGAGAATCGCTCGCACCACTGCTCGATGGCCAGCTCGAGCAGGTGCCCGTGAGGTTCGCGCCGCGATCGCGCCCCAAGCTGACGCGGCGAGAGCGCGAGGTGCTCGAAGGGCTCGCGCGGAGCGCCTCGATCCCGGAACTGGCACAGGCGCTCCACGTGTCTCCGAACACCGTGAAGAGCCACGTGCGAGCGCTCTACCAGAAGCTCGGAGCGCACACCAGGGAGGAGGCGCTCTGGCTGGGCCGAGAGATGTCGTGACCGCATGCGTCGTCGGTGCGTCCCGCCGTCTCGGGCTGCCTTGCGCTGCGCCGGCCGTCAGGGGTCGCACGTAGACTGTGAGGACCCATGACGACGCCTCTCGAATCCGATCTCGCACGCGAACCCGACGCCTTCCGGGCGGCCGCTCCCATCATCCTCGACGGGGTCGATGCCGGGATCGACGAGCGATCGTTCCGTCCGAACGCGAGCGCGGACTCGCTGCTCGACGGCCTGAACCCGCAGCAGCGCGAAGCGGTGGAGTACCGCGGCCCGGCACTGCTCATCGTCGCGGGCGCCGGCTCGGGCAAGACGCGCGTGCTCACGCACCGCATCGCCGGGCTGCTCGCGAACCGGGAGGCCTGGCCCAGCCAGATCCTCGCCATCACGTTCACGAACAAGGCGGCGGCCGAGATGCGCGAGCGCGTCGAGGCACTCGTCGGCGAGACGGCGCAGGGCATGTGGATCTCCACATTCCACTCGGCGTGCGTGCGCATTCTGCGGCGTGAGGCGGAGCAGTTCGGCTACAACCGCAACTTCACCATCTATGACTCCGGCGACAGCAAGGCGCTGCTCAAGCGGATCATCAAGGAGCTCGAGGCAGACACCTTCGGCTTCACGCCGGGCAGTGCGGCCGCGCGCATCTCGAAGCTCAAGAACGAGCTCACCGACGTCGACTCGTTCGCCCGCTCGGCCAACCGGTCGGATCCGAAGGAGGCGATGTTCCTCGAGATCTTCCGGCAGTACAGCCGCGACCTCCAGCGGGCGAACGCGTTCGACTTCGATGACCTGATCGGCCAGACCGTCTACCTGTTCCGCGCGTTCCCGCACATCGCGGCGCTGTATCAGCGCAGGTTCCGCCACATCCTCGTCGACGAGTACCAAGACACCAACCACGCCCAGTACGAGCTCATCCACCTGCTGACCAGGCCGATCGAGCCGGAGGAGGTGGCGGGCCTCGAAGACCACGGCTTCTCGATGCGCGGCCTCGTGGATGCCACGGGCCGAGTCCCCGGCGCATCGCTCACCGTCGTAGGCGACTCCGATCAGTCGATCTACGCGTTCCGCGGGGCGGATATCCGAAACATCTCGGAGTTCGAACGCGACTTCCCGGGGGCCAAGGTAGTTCTGCTGGAGCAGAACTACCGGTCGAGTCAGAACATCCTCTCGGCGGCGAACTCCGTCATCGCGAACAACTTCGACCGCAAGGACAAGAAGCTGTGGTCGGCCGGTGGCGACGGCGAGAAGATCGTCGGCTACACCGGCTACTCCGGGCACGACGAGGCGCAGTTCGTCGCCGACGAGATCGAGAAGCTGCACGGCGAGGGCGTGCCGTACAACGAGGTCGCCGTCTTCTATCGCACCAACTCTCAGACGCGTGCGCTGGAGGAGATCTTCATCCGGTCGGCGCTGCCGTACCGCATCATGGGCGGCACCAAGTTCTACGAGCGCGCGGAGATCAAGGATGCCTTCGGCTATCTCGTCGCCGTCGCGAATCCGTCAGACGAGATGGCGCTGCGTCGCATTCTGAACACGCCGAAGCGCGGCATCGGCCCGGCCACCGAGACCCAGCTGGCGTCGTACGCGGAGGCGAACGGGCTGAGCTTCCGGCAGGCGATGAGGGATGCCGCATCCCTCGGTCTCGGACCGAAGGTCACCAAGGCGATCCTCGAGCTGGCGACGCTGCTCGACTCCGGTGCCGAGATGATCGACCCCCAGAACCCGTCGGGGGCGGCCAAGGTCAGCGACGTGTTGGTGCATCTGCTGAAAGGGTCGGCGTTGGTGGAATCACTGCGCGCGAGCCGCGATCCGCAGAACGAGGCGCGCGCAGAGAACGTGGAAGAGCTCGTGGCGGTGACGAAGGAGTTCGAGCGCAACAATCCCGAGGGCGGGCTCGTCGAGTTCCTCACCGAGGTGTCGCTCGTGGCGGCGGCCGATGAGATCGACGATGCCAGCGGCACTGTCTCGCTGATGACGCTGCACACGGCAAAGGGCCTCGAGTACGACGCTGTGTTCATCACCGGTGTCGAGGAGGAGCTGCTGCCGCACCGCATGTCGGCGAACGAACCGGGCGGACCGGCGGAGGAACGACGGCTGTTCTACGTGGGCATCACCCGCGCCCGCAAGCGGCTCTACCTCTCGCTGGCGATGACGCGTGCGCAGTTCGGTGACGTCGCGGTGGCGCTGCCCAGCAGATACCTGCAGGAGATACCGGCCGAGCTCATCGACTGGCGGCAGTCGCCCGGGTTCGCCAACTCCCGAGGAGGCACGCAATCGCGCGCGCTGAACGCGAAGCGTCCCGGGCGCGGGCCGGATCGCGGACTCACCGGTGCCGGCGGCACGTTCGGCGCGAAGCCGGAGATCCCGGCGAACGCCTGGCCCAACCGCGTCACGGGGAAGGTGCGCGACAACGGTGACCTGACGCTTCAGGCGGGCGATCGCATCCGGCACTCCGATTTCGGTGACGGTCGGGTGACGAACGTCACGGGCGAGGGCGCCAAGAAGGTCGCGCACGTGCAGTTCGAGAAGGCGGGAGCCAAGAAGCTGCTGATCAAGATCGCGCCGATCGAGAAGCTGTAACGGGGTATGAGGCTGTCGGGTCTGGTGCCGAAGGCCCCGCCGGCACGGGCGCTCGACATCCAGGTCGGCTTTCGCGCTGCCGTCGCCATCGTCGTTCCGCTGATCGTGCTCGCCGTGATCGGCCGCCTCGACTGGGGTGCGTACGCGGCGTTCGGCGCGTTCACGGCGCTCTACGGCCGCAGCGAGCCGTACCGGCTGCGGCTGCGCAGCATGTCGGTGGCCGCGCTCGGGCTGGTGGTCTCGATCGTCTCGGGTACGTTGATCGCCGCGTTCGGTGCCCCGTTGTGGGTGACGACCATCGTGCTCGTCGTCGTGACGACCGGGGGAACCCTCGCGGCGTCGGCCTTCGACCTGCTGCCGCGAGGGGCGATCTTCTACGTGTTCGGCCTGCTGGTGTGCGCTCAGATCCCGACGCCCGTGCACGAGCTCGGCCTTCGGTTGTCGGTCGCACTGCTCACTACGGCGTTCGCTCTCGCGCTGGGTATGTCGGGTTGGCTGGTGCGGCGGCTGACCCCCGACCGGCTCGCAGGTCTGCATCGGCCGCTCGCTCGGGTGCCGCGGTTGTCATCCGTCGCGCGCCACGGCCGCACCTGGCTCGCGGTGGTGCAGTGCGGGATCGGCGCGCTCGTGGCCGGTGCCCTCGCGCTGGCGCTGCACACCGGGCATCCATACTGGGCTGTGGTCAGCGCGGTGGTGGTCATTCCGTCGCCTCGCGGCGCCCACACCACGCGCCGGGCCATCGAGCGCGTCATCGGAACCGCTCTCGGGTTCGGCACAGCATGGCTGCTGCTGTCGCCGAACCCGCCGACGTGGGTGCTCATCCTGGCCATCGGAGTCTGCCAGTGCGTCACGGAGCTGCTCGTCGGCTGGTTCTATGCGGGAGCGCTGCTCTTCATCACACCACTGGCGCTGGCGGTTTCGGAGCTCGGACAGTCGACATCCGTCGGGCTGCTGCTCGGCGACCGCCTGATCGAGACGGTGCTGGGCGCCGTGATCGGTCTCGTTCTCGTGCTGATCGGGAGGACGATCGTTCCGGACCGAGTTGCAACGGCGGCACCGAGCGGCGATCCTGAGGGGGCCGTAGCCGGCGGCGGGGCGATCGTCGGGGGAGCGGCATCGGGCGACCCGGGCCGAGCATCTCCCCGGCGGATGAGCGGCGCCGCGGAGGCCCCGGACAACGACGACGAGGAAGAGGACACATGAGCGACGACCGCGACGAACTGCGAGAACGACTGGGTTCGTTCGCGACCGAGAGCGTGAATCCCGACACGCGTGAGCTGGACCTGCTGCCGCTCGACGAACAGGTTGCCCTGATGTGCGCGCAAAACGCGACCGTCGCCGAAACGGTCGAGGCATCGGCCGCTCAGATCGCGGCGGCGGTCACGCTCGTGGTGGACGGCATGCGCGCCGGAGGCCGACTCGTCTACGTCGGCGCGGGAACGCCGGGACGTCTTGGCGTGCTGGACGCCAGCGAGATTCCTCCGACGTACGGCATGGACCCGTCGCGAGTGGTGGGACTGATCTCCGGCGGCGACCGCGCGATCCGCACTGCTGTCGAGAACGCGGAAGACGATGCTGCTGCCGGTGCCGCAGACATCGACGGGCTCGACGTGGGGTCGCACGACACCGTCGTCGGCATCTCCGCCTCTGGCCGCACGCCGTATGTGCTGGGTGCGTTGAAGCGTGCTCGTGAGCGCGGGGCATCCACCGTCGGATTCGCCTGCAACGCCGGATCGGCGATCGGTGCGGCCTCCGATGTGGCGATCGAGACCGTGGTGGGGCCCGAGGTCGTCACCGGGTCGACGAGGCTCAAGGCGGGAACGGCGCAGAAGCTCGTGCTGAACGCCATTTCGACGCTCGCCATGGTGCGGCTCGGCAAGGTGTACGGCAACCTCATGGTCGACGTGCGGGCCACCAACGAGAAGCTGCGGGCGCGTTCGGAGCGCATCGTCATGCTCGCGACCGGAACGGATGCCGCCACCGCAGCCCGCGCGCTCGCTGCGGTCGACGGGTGGGTCAAGGCGGCGATCCTCGTCGTTGTGACCGCGCTCGACGGGGCCGACGCCGTGCGCGTGCTGAACGAGCACGACGGGATGCTACGCGATGCAATCGCGGCGGCCGGCTGACCGGGTCGTTCTTGGGCGTGCTCGTCCTGTGTTCGCTGCGCCGCTCCACATGCGCGCCGTGTTCTCGCGGCTGCGCTGCTCCACATGCTCAATCGGCGTGCCTCTGAATGCAAGCATTCTCGGCAAGCCTCAATCGCATGTTCTCGCGGCTGCGCCGCTCCACATGCTCAATCGGCG
The DNA here is from genome assembly GCF_000421825.1 of Humibacter albus DSM 18994. GTDB lineage: Bacteria > Actinomycetota > Actinomycetes > Actinomycetales > Microbacteriaceae > Humibacter > Humibacter albus. The sequence continues at coordinate 179,544 of NZ_ATXT01000015.1, read as the reverse complement.
TGCCTCTGAATGCAAGCATTCGCGGCACGCCTCAATCGCATGTCAGTGGTGAGTCGGAGCATGGAGACATGAGGCAAGACGAGCTGTTCATCATCGAGAACGCGGCGGCGGACGACGACCTCGACGTGCTGCTCGCGACGCACCGCTGCGCGGACTGCGCCGAGTACGCTTTCCTGTGGGTCAGCGTCGACGACGGCGCTGCTGAGGCATGGTTGTGCGAGACGTGCGCGGACGAACGCGAGGCCGCCGTCCGCTCCGAGAGAGCGCAGCGCGACCGCGCGGCCTGACCGGTTGGCCTGACCGGCTGGCCCGATCGTGCGGCTCAGCCTTCGGCGGTGTTCGTGAGCACGCCGGCCGACAGCAGCGCGGTGTAGACCGCGCCGGCGGTTTGCGTGAACGCGTTGTCGATCTTGCTCAGCCCCCAGACGCCGCCCTTGAAGAAGCCGACAGCGGTGTTCTTGTCCAGGCGCGCGACGAGCCGGCCCGCGGCATCCACGAAGAACTGCACGCCGAAAGTGATCTGGAAGTTGTCGCCCGCGAACGCGCCGACGAGCATCGTCGTGCTCATGTTGCCGCGGCGCGCGTACCAGTTGCCGTCTGGCTGCACCTCGACGAGGAAGCCCTGTGAGTTGAGCGCATTCGCGATGATGTGCTTCGCGGACTCGTGATCGCCAGCGATGAAGCAGTCGTAGTAGGAGGACACCTCGGGCCTTTCGTCGTGGGCCGTTGGCGCGTCGGGCGAGCGCGGACCCCGTGGGCGAAATCCTAGGGGCAGGCGCGGCGCGGGCACCATCAGGCCGGCGTGCGCAGGCCGCGGAGTCTACGGAGCAGCCGATCGCGCACGAGATGACGGATGCCCATCGGCAGCCGCGGATAGATCGCCGCGAACAGCGTCATCATCCGTTCATAACGGTGCCGATTGCGTGGGGTGAGCACGAGTCCGAGCTGCGCGCGCACCGCGTCGGGCAACAGGGCGACCGTCGCCAGCCGTGCCCACGGCATGATCGCCCGCACCCACAGCGGGGCGTGCTCGGCGCGCAGCAGGTCGCGGGCAACGCGGCCCGCCTCGGGCAGCACGAACAGGTCGGCCATGGCGCCGCGCCAGTACTTCTCGAAGTCGGCGCGCGTCGCCGGCCACGAGGTCGGCGGCAACTGCAGCGTGGTGCCGATCGCGCCGAACTCGCGATACAGGCGGTCGGCGGCACGGGCATCCAGCGGTCCGAACACGCGCTCGCGCACCCGTTCCGCCGTCCAGTAGAGGGTCGCAGCCACCCACAGCTGCAACTCGTGGTCGTACGCGGAGTAGGCGTCGGTGTCGTCGTTCGCCTCGCCGTGCACCGGCGCGTGCGCACGGCCGACGATGCGGCGAACCGTCTGGATGTCGTCGGCCGTTCCGCACGCCACCGCGGTCACGTAGGTGAGGGTTCCGAGAAGGCGGTCGTACGGCCGTGCGGCGAAGTCGCTGTGCTCGGCGACGCCACGACCGATGGCCGGGTTCGCGATCTGCAGCAGGATGGCGCACCCGCCGCCGGCGAGCATGATCCACTCGCCGCCGACATCCGCGATGCCCTGCGGGTCGTGTTCGCGGTTCCGGGCCATGGCCTCACGGTAGCGGCCGCGGCTGGAGGCATCGTCGGCGTGGAGGGAGCCGCTACCAGCCTCGGGTAGGCTGGTGGGTGGCAATTTATCTCGGCGTCGAGCTATCTGACTGAAGTGCCCATCAGCCCAGTCCCCTCAAGACGGGGCTCGCACCGACTGCCATTTCACTCGCGAATTGATTGGGAAGCAGTGGATCTTTACGAGTACCAGGCACGTGACCTGTTCGAGAAGTACGGGGTCCCGGTACTGCCGGGCATCATCGCAGACACGCCAGAGGCGGTGCGCGCGGCGTCCGAGAAGCTGGGCGGTGTGACCGTCGTCAAGGCCCAGGTGAAGGTCGGAGGCCGCGGCAAGGCCGGCGGCGTCAAGGTCGCCAAGACCCCGGACGACGCGGAAGAGGCGGCCAAGGCCATTCTCGGTCTCGACATCAAGGGGCACGTGGTGCGCCGTGTCATGGTGGCCGGCGGCGCGAACATCGCGCGGGAGTTCTACTTCTCGGTGCTGCTCGATCGTGCCGACCGTTCCTACCTGTCGCTCGCGAGCGTCGAGGGCGGTATGGAGATCGAGCAGCTCGCCGTGGAGAAGCCCGAGGCGCTGGCCCGCATCGAGGTCGACCCGCTGACCGGCATCGACGAATCGAAGGCGAAGCACATCGCGAAGGCGGCCGGGTTCCCGGACGACCTGGTCGAGAAGGTCGCGCCCGTGCTCGCGAAGCTCTACGACGTGTACAAGGGCGAGGACGCCACGCTCGTCGAGGTGAACCCCCTGGTGCTCACCGGCGAAGGTGACATCATCGCTCTCGACGGCAAGGTGTCGCTCGATTCCAACGCGGACTTCCGCCACCCCGAACACGCCGAGCTCGAGGACAAGGCTGCGGCCGACCCGCTCGAGGCGAAGGCCAAGGAGCACGACCTCAACTACGTGAAGCTCGACGGACAGGTCGGCGTGATCGGCAACGGCGCGGGCCTCGTGATGTCGACGCTGGATGTCGTCGCCTACGCGGGCGAGAAGCACGGCGGGGTGAAGCCGGCCAACTTCCTCGACATCGGAGGCGGGGCATCCGCGTCGGTCATGGCGGCCGGGCTCGACGTCATTCTGAACGACCCGCAGGTCAAGAGCGTGTTCGTCAACGTGTTCGGCGGCATCACCGCGTGCGACGCGGTGGCCAACGGCATCGTCGGCGCTCTCGACATCTTGGGCGCCGAAGCGACCAAGCCGCTCGTCGTGCGGCTGGACGGCAACAACGTGGTCGAGGGTCGTCGCATCCTCACCGACTACAACCACCCGCTCGTCACGCTCGCCGAGACCATGGATGCCGGCGCCGACAAGGCCGCCGAGCTGGCCGCCGCGTAGGACTCAAGGAAGAAGAAGGAACCCAGAATGTCGATCTTCCTCAACAAGGACTCCAAGGTCATCGTCCAGGGCATCACCGGTGGCGAGGGCACGAAGCACACCGCGCTCATGCTGAAGGCAGGCACCCAGGTCGTCGGCGGGGTGAACGCGCGCAAGGCCGGCACCACGGTGTCGCACACCGCGGCCGACGGCTCCGCCGTCGAGCTACCCGTGTTCGGCACGGTCGTCGAGGCGCTGGAGAAGACCGGGGCCGATGTCTCGATCGTCTTTGTGCCGCCGAAGTTCGCGAAGGATGCCATGCTCGAGGCCATCGAGGCCGAGGTGCCGCTGCTCGTGGTGATCACCGAGGGCATTCCGGTGCAGGACAGCGCCGAGGCGTGGGCCCAGGCGAAGGCCAAGGGCAACAAGACGCGCATCATCGGGCCGAACTGCCCGGGCATCATCACGCCGGGTGAGTCGCTGGTGGGCATCACGCCGGCCACGATCACGGGCAAGGGTCACGTCGGCCTGGTCTCCAAGTCGGGCACGCTGACCTATCAGATGATGTACGAACTGCGTGATCTCGGCTTCTCCACCGCCATCGGCATCGGAGGAGACCCGATCATCGGCACCACGCACATCGATGCGCTCGCCGCGTTCGAGGCCGACCCCGAGACGAAGGCGATCGTGATGATCGGCGAGATCGGCGGTGACGCCGAGGAGCGTGCCGCCGAGTTCATCAAGGCGAACGTGACGAAGCCGGTCGTCGGCTATGTCGCCGGGTTCACCGCGCCCGAGGGCAAGACGATGGGCCACGCCGGTGCCATCGTCTCGGGCTCCTCCGGAACGGCACAGGCCAAGAAGGAGGCACTCGAGGCCGCCGGCGTCAAGGTCGGCAAGACGCCGAGCGAGACCGCGTCCCTCCTCCGCGAGTTGTACGCCGCCCTGTAGGCGGCGTAAAGGGAAGCACTGTCGCCGCCCTGTAGGCGGCGTAAGGGAAGCACTGTCGCCGGTCTGTAAGCGGCGTGAAGAAAGCCGCCCCGTTGCCCTCCGGCAGCGGGGCGGCTTTTCGTGCGCCGGGCGCTCGTCATCTGTTGTGGATGATCCCCGCACAGGGCGTGCCGGCGGCGCTCGCCTCCGCCATAGAGTCGCCGAGGGGCCGCTCGGCGCGGCGACACGAGCGTGGGGGGATGCCATGGCGCGCATGACGAACGAGCAGCTGCAGCAGGAGCTGGCCCGATTGCGGACCGAGGTCGAAGCGGCGCGCGCCGAGGCGGAGGACGCCCGATCCGATGCGGAGTCCTCGCGCGCGGCGGCATCGGCGGCCCGTGCCCGTGCGGAGGCGGCCGAGGCAGCGCGGGCCGCGGAAGCGGCGACGCGCGAAGGCGAGGTGTTTTCGAGGACGAAGGGTGGGGCATCCACCGCGGCGAAGAAGAAGCGCGGCTGGGGCTGGACCGTGCTGGCCACCGTGCTCGTCGTGATCGGCGCGCTCCTGGCTCCGGTCGCTGTCGTCTCCACCTGGGCGCAGCGAGAGCTCACCGACACGAGCTACTTCGTGGACACGTTCGCGCCGTTGGCGAAGAAGCCCGCGGTGCAGGATCTCGTGGTGAGCGAGACGGTGTCGGCGATCGAGGCGAACGTCGACATCGAGGGCATCACGTCCGACGTGTTCGACGGACTGGACGGGCTCGGGTTGCCGCCGCGAGCATCCGGTGCGCTGAACGCGCTGCAGGCGCCGCTCGTGGCCGGCATCAAGAGTCTGATCACCTCGAGCGTCACCAAGTTCGTGCAGTCGGATGCCTTCTCCCAGATCTGGACGCAGGCCCTCACCACCACGCACAAACAGCTCCTCGCCACACTGAGCGGCGACAAGAACGCTGCGGTCACGGTGGGCCCGAACGGCAAGATCGGGCTGCAGCTGGGGCCGATCATCGAGACGATCAAGAAACGTCTGGTCGATCAGGGGTTCACGTTCGCGAAGAGCATCCCCAAGATCGACAAGACGATCGTGATCGCCCAATCGAGTGCGGTGACCCTCTACATCGGGCTGTACAACCTCGTCGTGGCGGTCGGCATCTGGCTGCCGTGGGTCGCGCTGGTGTTCCTGGCGGCCGGGGTGCTGGTGGCGCGCAGACGCGTCATCGCGCTCGTCTGGGCATCCGCCGCGCTCGGCGTGACGATGGTGCTGATGGGGACGGGCATCACCATCGGCCGCACCGTGTTCCAGCTCTCGGTGTCGAACGTCATCCCGGCGGATGCCGCCGGCGTGATCTATGCGAGCATCCTCGGTTTCGTGCAATCCATCGTCGTCGCCGTGGCGGTGCTCGCCTTCACCGTGCTGGTGGTCACCGTGTTCAGCGGGCCCTTCCGCTGGGCGCGGGCCCTGCGCCACTATGCAGGGAACGGCTTCGATCGCGCCCGGCGGGGAGCGGAGAAGTACGGCATCTCGACGGGCGCGACCGGACAGTGGATCTACCGGCAGCGGGTGCTGTTGCGCGTGCTCGTGGCGCTGATCGCGGCGGCGATCGTGCTGTTCGTGCGTCCACTCACCGGGCCCCTGATCGTCTGGACCGCCGTCGTGGCGGTGCTCGTCGTGGCTGCGCTGGAGCTCGTGGCCCGACCACCGGCCGACGGCGACGCTGCGGCCCCGGCCGCCGACGGCACGACCTCGGTCGACGCCGCCGTCTGAGCGGCGCCTGGGCCCTGGCGCGCCCACCGGGCCGCGGGTCGTCGCGCCGGTAGGGTCGATGGCGCATGAACCGCATCACCGTCTCCCTGCTCGCCGCGCTCGACGCGGTGATCACGCTCGGCGTGGGCGTGGCGATCCCGCTCGTTCCGCTCACGGTGCTGTGGGGTCTGCGCTTCGACGTGACGGCCAGCTGGCTGCCGTACTGGCGGGGCGCGGGTGACATCTGGCTGCTCGGACACGGCGTCGACGTGACCGCCACGCTCGACCCGTCGATGTCGGCGCAGTTCGGACTGGCCGGCACCACGGTGTTCACGGTCTCGATCGCGGCACTCGGCATCGCGCTGCTGACCGCGGTGCTCGGGTCGCGCACGGGACGTCGGGCCTGGGCCACCCCCCACCCGTTCACCGCGTCGGTCGCGGGCATCGTGACGTTCGCCGTGCTCTCGGCGCTCGTGACGCTGAGCGCGCACACCGGCGCGATCGTGCCGTCGCTCCTGCAGGGCTCGCTGGTTCCGGCCGCCGTTTTCGCGCTCGGCATCGGTGTCGGCCTGGCCGCGGCCGAGACGCAGGACCGAACGGATGCTCCGCGCGGCGACCGCAGTCTCGCGGACGGCAGTCTCACGGGCCGTGTGCTCGGCGACCGCAACGCGACGGGCCGAGCACTCGGCGACCACGGACGGGACGGTCGGGACGACCGCGGCGACGCGCGCGTCCTGATGTGGCCCTTCGATAGGTGGAGCCCGGCGACGCGCGCGGTACTGGCGGCCGGCGTGCGGGCGGGAGTGGCGGCATCCGCTCTCATCATCGCAGCCGGTGCCGTGTTGTTCGCCGCGCTCCTCGTGATGCACTACGGACGGATCATCGGACTCTACGAGAGCCTGCAGCCTGGCGTGCTCGGCGCGGCTGCTCTCACGATGGCGCAGCTGGCGTTCCTGCCGAACGCCGTGATCTGGACCGCGTCATGGCTCATCGGACCGGGTTTCTCGCTCGGCACAGGCACGGCCGTCGATGTGACACAGACCACGCTCGGGCCGCTTCCGAGTGTGCCGCTGTTCGGCGCGCTGCCGCAGAGCGACCCCGCCTTGGGAATCGTCGCCGTGCTTGTGCCTGTGCTCTGCGGAGCGGTGGCCGGCGTGCTCACCCGGCTGCGCCTTCAGCGGATGCCCGCACCGCGCTCCTCATCCACGCTCGCCTCCGTAGACGGCTGGAGTTCGAGCCGGCTCGCACTCGTGGTGGTGGTGACGGCGGCCACCGCGGCCGGCATCCTCGGCCTGCTGGCCTGGTGGTCGTCGGGCGCGATCGGGCCCGGCCGACTGCAGCAGGCGGGACCGAACGGCCTGTTCGTGGGCGGGCTCGCGGGTGCCGAGGTGCTGGTGGGCGCCGCCATCGGCATCGCGGTGCGGCGTCGACCCGACGAGGCGGACGTGCGGCTCAGCCTTCGCGAGCGCCGGGCGGCCGAGCGCGCGCCCGAGCGTGCGAGCGCCTATGTGCCCGCCCGGCGCCCGTCCACCGCCTCGATCGCGTCGATGGTCTCGGCGGTATCGGCACGTGCGGGGGTCGCGGATGCGGATGACACCTTCGACACCGAAGAACTCCGCGGCGATCGCTCCTCTTCCGCCACGTCGGTGACGGAGCCGGTGGAGCTGGCGTCGCTGATCGAGGCCCGAACCCGGTCGAGGGACGACGGCGGCGCGGATCGCGAGAGGCCCGACCCCGACGATCCGGCCTGACCCTGTTCCGGGTTCCGGGTTCCGGGTTCCGGGTTCGGGGTTCCGGGTTCGGGGTTCTGGGTTCCGGGCTTCGGGCTTCGGGCTTCGGGCTGACCCTGTTCAAGGCTCAGGCTCAGGCTCAGGCTCAGGCTCAGGCTCAGGCTCAGGCTCAGGCTCCGGCCCGGCCCTGCTTCGGTCCGGCCCTGCTTCGGTCCGGCCCAGCTTCGGTCCCGCCCAGCTTCGGTCCGGCCCAGCTTCGGCCCGGCGCTGCTTCGGTCCGGCGCTGCTTCGGCCCGGCGCGGGCCGGCCCTGCTTCGGTCCGGCCTCGACGCCCTCCGGACACTATTTCAGGACATATCGGGTCACATCGATATATGTGTCGTCTGACCCGGATATTTCCTGAGTTACGCGCGGCGGCCGCAATGCGGACGGCGGCCGGCGCCAGACGGCTCGGCGCGCATCTGAGCACCGGTAGGCTGAGCACGTGCTCTCGCTCGTCGTGCTGGTCTCCGGCCAGGGGTCCAACCTGCGTTCGCTGCTGGAGGCATCCCAGGATGCCGAATTCCCCGCTCGCGTCGTCGCCGTGGGCAGCGACCGCGACGACGCCGGCGGCCTCGAGGTCGCCGAGGAGTTCGGCGTTCCCACCTTCACCGTGGCGTACTCGTCGTTCGACGACCGTGCCGAGTGGGGCGACGCCATGCTCGAGCAGATCAGGCAGTGGTCGCCCGACCTCGTGATCCTCTCCGGCTTCATGCGGCTGTTCCCGCCGCGGGTGGTCGAGGCGCTGAGTCCCGACATGATCAACACGCACCCCGCGTTCCTCCCGGAGTTCCCCGGAGCGCACGGCGTGCGCGACGCGCTCGCCGCCCGCGTCGATCAGACCGGCGCGAGCGTCATCATCGTCGACAACGGCGTCGACACCGGCCCGATCATCGCGCGCGAGCGCGTACCCGTGCTGTCCGACGACACCGAGGCCGCGCTGCACGACCGCATCAAGATCGTGGAGCGGCGCCTGCTCATCCAGGCCGTGCTCGACATCGCCAACGGACACATCGACCTCAAGGAGCTGGCCACCGCATGAGCGCACCGCATTCCGCTGGACCGTCGGCCGCCGACGCGAGCCTCTACCGCGAACGCGATGTCGTGCCGGTGCGGCGCGCACTGCTCTCGGTGACAGACAAGAGCGGCATCGTCGAGCTGGCTACGGCGCTCGATGTCGCCGGAGTGGAGCTCGTCTCCACGGGCAACACGGCCCGCGCGATCCGCGAGGCCGGCATCGCCGTAACCGACGTGTCGGAGCTCACCGGCTTCCCCGAGTCGCTCGGGGGGCGCGTGAAGACGCTGCACCCGGTGGTGCACGCGGGGCTGCTCGCCGACCTGCGTCTGGAAGACCACGAGAAGCAGCTGGAGGAGCTGGGCATCCGCCCGTTCGAGCTCGTCGTGGTGAACCTCTACCCGTTCGCGCAGGCGGTGGCGGCGGGGGAGGACCCGCTCGAGATCGTCGAGCAGATCGATATCGGCGGTCCGGCCATGGTGCGCGCGTCGGCGAAGAACTTCGCGAACGTCGCGGTCGTGACCTCGCCGTCGTTGTACGGCGAGGTGGCGGATGCCGTCACCTCCGGCGGCACCTCGCTCGCCTTCCGCACGCGACTGGCTCGCGACGCCTACCGCCACACGGCCGCCTACGACGTGGCCGTCGCCACCTGGCTCGGCGGGCAGACGCCGGACGACGCGGTCGCCGACGACGACGCGCCACTGCCCTCCTGGGTCGGCGCGACCTGGCAGCGCAAGGAGGCGCTGCGCTACGGCGAGAACAGCCACCAGCGCGCGGCGCTCTTCGTCTCCGCAGGCGGCAACGGCATCGCGCAGGCCGAGCAGCTCGGCGGCAAGGAGATGTCGTACAACAACTTCGTCGACGCGGATGCCGCGTTGCGCGCCGCGTACGACTTCTCACGTCCCGCCGTGGCCGTCGTCAAGCACGCGAACCCGTGCGGGATCGCCGTCGCCGACGATGTGGCCGAGGCGCATCGCCGGGCGCACGAGTGCGATCCGACCTCCGCGTTCGGTGGCGTGATCGCCACGAACCGCATCGTCACGCTCGCCATGGCCGAGTCGGTCAAGCCGATCTTCACCGAGGTGATCGTCGCTCCGGACTACGAGTCGGCGGCGCTGGAACTGCTGCAGACGAAGAAGAACCTGCGCATCCTCAAGCTGCCGGCCGGCTTCGCGCCGGCCGAGACGGAGATCAAGCAGATCTCCGGCGGCATGCTGCTGCAGGATGCCGACCACAGCTTCACGCCGACCGCGGACTGGACGCTCGTGTCCGGCGAGCCCGCAGACGCCGCGACGCTGGCAGACCTGGAGTTCGCGTGGACCGCGTGCCGCGCGGTGAAGTCGAACGCGATCCTGCTCGCGTCGGGCGGGGCATCCGTCGGCGTCGGAATGGGGCAGGTGAACCGCGTCGACTCGTGCGAGCTGGCGGTGAAGCGCGCCGGGGACCGTGCTCGCGGATCGGTCGCGGCGTCGGATGCCTACTTCCCGTTCCCGGACGGACCGGAGATCCTCATTCAGGCCGGTGTGAAGGCGATCGTGCAGCCCGGGGGATCCATTCGCGACGGACTCGCGATCGAGGCGGCGAACGCCGCGGGCGTGACGATGTACTTCACCGGGGAGCGCCACTTCTTTCATTGAGACCCCCTCAGCGATCGCATAGCATCCGCTCCAGTAACCTCGGAACCATGACTGTCGCCTGGAGCCGCAAGATCGTGGCATCCGTTCTCACCGGTTTCCTCGTTGCGCTCCTCGTGCATCTCGCGACGGTGGTGTTCTCGAACGAAGCGTTCCTCGGCGCCTCGAGCGCCGGCTGGGCGGCCGTCGTGTCGCTGAGCGGCTACTTCACGCTCGCTTCGGTGTTCACGTTCGTGCTGCTGACGGTCGCCGCCCTGTTCGACCTGCTCTACACGTGGTGGGTCGCCCTGATCACGGGCGTCGTCGTGGGCTTCATCGCCACGGTGCTCGACACGATGATCTACTTCTTCGTCAACGGCCAGAAGCCGACCATCGCCTACCTGTGGAGCATCACGGGCGAGCGCAACCTTCTCTTCATCGCGCTGGTGACGGCACTCGTGCCCACCTTCGGCAGGTGGCTGTATCGCACGATCGCGCAGTTCGACACGGCGGCCGTGACAGGTCGTCGGGTGGCGCTGGTGCGCATCCCCGCCACGAACCTGGCCGACGGAATCGTCACCAACATCGAGCGCACGCCCGTCGACCCGGCGAAGGCCGATGAGCAGTGGGACTCCTACGTGGCTGCGCTCGCCGAGAACGGCTGGGACACCGTCGAGGTCGGCTCCGCCGAAGTGCTCCCCGACTCCGTGTTCGTGGAGGACACCGCGGTGGTCATCGGCAACCGCGCCGTGATCGCCCGGTCCGGCGCGGAGAGCCGCCGCGGCGAGACGCCGGGCACCGAGGCCGTGCTGACCAATCTCGGCCTGCGCGTCGACCGCATCCAGGAACCCGGAACGCTCGACGGCGGCGACGTGCTGCGCGTGGGCACCACGCTCTACGTGGGACGCAGCTCGCGCACGAACCCCGAGGGCGTGCGGCAGCTGCGGGCCATCGCCGATGAGGAGGGCTATGCGGTCGTCGCCGTGCCGGTGGCCGGCGCCCTGCACCTCAAGTCGGCCGTGACGGCACTGCCCGACGGAACGGTGATCGGCAATCCGGCGAACGTCGACACGAGCGTGTTCGACAGGTTCCTGGCCGTTCCCGAGCCCGCGGGTGTCGCGGTCGTCGTGCTCGCACCGGATGCCGTTCTGCTGTCCGCCGCGGCCCCGGCGACCGCCGCCCTGCTGGCCGACCTCGGCTACCGCGTGGTCACCGTCGACATCTCGGAGTTCGAGAAGCTCGAAGGCTGCGTGACCTGCCTGAGCATCCTGGTCGGCTGAGCGCGCCGGCACTCAGACCCTCCGCTCGCCCACCTGTCCATCTCTGCCGCGCCACCCGTCGCCGACGAGCGCAGCCCCACCGTCGCGAGCGCACGCCCGCCGGTCGCCGACGAGTGCACCCGAATGCGCTGGGGGCACAGGGTGGACAGAGTCGTGTGGGCGCACTCGGCAGGGCCGGCGCACTCGGCGGGGCGGGCGCGAGCCCGCCATGGCAGGATGGGAGCGTAAGCCCCGCCCATGAGGCGGGTGTTCGTCTGTGACACACCACCCCGTTGCCACGGCCCACGCGAAGGAGACAACGATGTCCGCCATGCCCGAATTCGTCGATGCGTTCGGAACCGAGCTTCCGCACGAGACGCTTCTCATTCGGAAGGGCGGGCGAAGCGGACTCACCATCAGCGTGGCCGTGCATTCCACCGTGTTGGGCCAAGCGCTCGGCGGGTGCCGCGTCTGGACCTACGACGACTGGACCGAAGCGGTCTACGACTCGCTGCGCCTGGCCGAGGGCATGACGTACAAGAACGCCGCAGCCGGACTGCAGCGCGGCGGCGGCAAGACGGTGATCTACCTGCCGCGCGGAACGCAGCTGGATGCCGAACGCAAGCGGGCGGCCATGCTCGACCTGGGCGACGCGATCGCGAGCCTCGACGGTGCCTACATGACGGCAGAAGATGTCGGCACCAGCGCCGCCGACATGGCGGTCGTCGCCGAGCGGACCACCAACGTCTGCGGCCTACCCTCCGACAAGGGAGGCGTCGGTGAGCCCAGCGAGGCGACCGCGCAAGGCGTGTACGCCGGCATCCTGGCCACGCTCGAGGCCGTGTTCGGCGACCGCGGGGTCGCGGGCCGGCGCTTCACGGTACTCGGCCTCGGCCACGTCGGATCCCTGCTGGCGACGCGTCTCGCCGGCGACGGCGCGGTGCTCACAGTGACCGACGTGAACCCGGCCAAGCGGGAGCTCGCCGTACGACTCGGCGCCACCTGGACGGAGCCGGAGACCGCCGCGCGCATGCCCGGCGACGTGTTCGTGCCGGCGGGGGTGGGCGGCATCCTGACGAGCGAGGTCGTCGAGTCGTTGCAGGTTCGCGCCGTCGTCGGACCCGCGAACAACCAGCTCGCCGAGCGGAGCGCCGCCGAGCTGCTGCAGCGCCGTGACATCGCCTGGGCGCCGGACTTCGTCGTGAACGCCGGCGGCGTGATCTTCCTCGACACGCTGTCGCGGGCGGGCTCCTCCGCCGAGGCGACCCGTGAACGGGTCGAACGCATCGGCGACACGGTGACGGAGATCTTCCGGGATGCGCGTGAGAACGACACGACGACCCTCGCGGCCGCCGAGTCCCTCGCTCTCGCCCGGCTCGAGCGGGCGGAGCCCGCACTGGTCTGACCGGCAGGAGCCCGGGCGGGGCGCCTGCGTGGTCGCAGGTGCGCTCCTGTCGCCGGCACGCCGCCGGTGCACTGCCGACCAGCGGCACGGAGGTGCCGGACGGCGACGACGGCCGTAGCATGCGGTCATGGCCGCCAGTGCAGACGGCGCGATCTTCGGGCGCGCACCGGAACTCGCCGTCGTGCGCGACGCGGTGGCCGAGTCGGCCGGCGGCAGCCCGGTGTACCTCGAGTTCTGCGGTGTGCCCGGAGCAGGGACGACGCGGTTGGGCCGTGAGGCGGCGGCGGAGGCGGCCCGATCGGGCTTCGCCGTAGTGGCCGCTCGGGCGGGCACGGGCGTGAGAGCCGGATCGGCGACGCGAGGCGCGCCGTTCGCGCCCTTCGCGGCTGCGCTCGGGCCGAGCGTGCGCGGGCCCGGCGGGCCGGAGCTCGTGCACGGCTTGAACGCGCTTGCCCTCGCGTTCGGCGGAATCGACCTTGCGGAGCCGGTCGCGCTCGGCGACCCCGGGCTCGAGCGAGGACGGCTGCTCGACGCCTTCGCGCGCGTCGTCGAGCGGCTCGCCGCCCGCGGGCCGCTCGCGATCCTGCTCGACGACGTGCACCTTCTCGACGAGTCGAGCCGAGAACTGCTGCACTACCTGGCGGCCGTGCTGGCGGACTCCACGGTGCTGCTGGTGACGACCGCGCACCCGGGCGACGCCGACGCCGATCTCCACGGCGACAGAGCGGCGTGCGCACAGGCATCCTGGCGCGTGCACCGATGCGAGCTGAAGCCGCTGGTCGACGCCGATGCCCGTGCGCTACTGCTGCACGCGGCGGGCCGTCGACTCGACGACGAGACGCTCCGTCGTGCAATCGAGCACTGCGCCGGTCGTCCGCTGTTCCTCGTGGGCGTCGGACGGGAACTCGCCCGTCCGCCACTGCCCGGCCGGGCGCTTCCGATGCCGGACGAGCTCTCCGCACGCGTGCTCTCCCACGTCGCGATGCTCGACGAGGTCGCCCACGATGTCGTGGAGCTGCTTGCGGTGGGCGGCGCTCGTGCAAGCGATGTGCTCGACCTGGCGGCGCAAACACCTCACGCGGCGATCGCCGCGGCGATCGACACCTTGACTCTGGCGGGAATGGTCGAGACGGATGCCGGTGGCCGGTTCGCGCTCGCCCACGGCGTGCTTCGCGACGCGGTCGTCGCCGAACTGACACCGGCACGCGCGCACGCCCTGCATCTGCGGCTGGCACGCGCATATGAGCAGGTCGCTCCCGACGGACCGGACCGCGCCGCCGAGCTGCTCGCAGCGGGGAGTGGTGTGAACGTGGAGGAGCTGGCATCCGTGGTGCTGGCGGCCGCGCGGCGTCTGCTGCGGTGGGGATCCACCGATGAAGCGCTGCGGCTGCTCGCCGGTGTCGCGCAGCGATGCCAGGCGATGCGTGTGTCGACACGCGCCGAGGTGCAGGCGGAGTACGGCAGCGCACTGCGTCGGGCGGGCCGGAGCCACGAGGCGCGGCGTCAGTGGAACGCGGCTGTGCAGGACTACGCGCAGGCCGGCGATCGTGCGGGGCTCGCCGTCGTGGAGCGTGAGCTCGCCGACGCGGACTGGGCGGCCGGCGATCTCGACGGCGCGAGGGCGCGGCTGCGTGCCGCCGTCGACGGGTTCGCCGGCGAGGAGCCGACGGATTCCTACGCCGAGCTCGTGCACGCCCAGGCGGTGAACGCGGTGCGCGTGGGCGACGCCGAGGAGCTGCGCGCGGCATCCGATCGACTGGAGTGGATGGCGGACCGGATGCGCTCGCCTCTGCTGGCTGGACGGGCCGCGCTCGTGAACGGAGCAGCGGCGCTGATGCGCACGGACTTCGTGGGTGCCGAGACCTTGTGTGCGCGCGGGCTCGCGATCGTGGCCGGTCGCGGGGAGATCCTGCTCGAGATGCGCGCACACGACCAGCTCGCCATCGCGGCCGCCGCCCAGGGCGACATGGCGACACTGCGCAGGCACAGCGAGGCGAGCGCGGAGCTGGCGGCGGGCATCCCGGTGCTCATCGCGTGGCCGCGCACCAGGATCGCGATCGCCGAGCTGACACGTGGTGATGGCGATGCGGCGTTGCGAATGACCTCGGATGCCGTGGACGTGGCGACCCGAGCCGGAGAGCCGCGCAGCATGGTGGCCGCGCTCAGTGCCCACGCTCTCGTGCTGGAGCATGTGGGCCGCGTACGTGCGGCGCACGCCGCGGTCGTGGAGGCGTTGCAGCACGCCGACGACCTCGAGAGCGACCGCAACGTGTTCGCGTTGGTCGAGCTGGCCGAGGTGACCGTCGCGCTCGCCGAAGGCGGCGCGCCTGGTGCGGCCGATCTGTGGGAGCCGGAGCCGGTGCGACGGCCGGACGCGAGGCCGCGCCGGCTAAGAGCCCTCGGTGACCCGGTCGCGGGATGGCTGCCCCTGATCGGGATGGCCGTGCTCGGGGAGGCGCTGGCGCGTTCCGGGCACGAGCGCGAAGTGGACGTACTTGAGGAGCGGGTGGCCGGCATCCTCTCATGCCGTACTGCGCTCCCCGCTGCACTGGCCGCATGGCTGAGGGCCTGGCGGGGGAGCGCGGGCGAGGCAGCGCGTGCGGATGACTTCGATCTCGCCGGCGACGGCTTCGTCGAGCTCGGACTGCTGAGGGCAGCGGCGCGGGCACGGCTGGAGTCGGCCGCATGCCTGCGGGAGCACTCCGCACGGGCCGTCGCGCGCCTGCGCGATGGCGCGGAGCTCGCGGGCCGGGCAGGAGCGGTGGCGGAAGCGCGGCGAGGACGGGCGCTGCTCGCCGAGTTCGGAGAGACGCCCCGGGAACGAGCTCGTGCCGGTGTGGATTCCGGTGCCTCCGATGCCGGCGCACTCAGCCCTCGCGAGCTCGACGTAGCGCGCCTCGTGGCGGCGGGGCTGAGCAACGCCGAGGTCGCGAACCGTCTGTACATCAGCCCGCGCACGGTGACCACGCACCTGCAGCACGTGTACGCGCGGTTCGGCTTCCGGTCGCGAGTGGGCCTCACGCGCTACCTCGTCGACTCGGGGCTGGTCGACTCGGGCTCCGTCGCCTCGCGCCCAGCAGCGGATACGTAGAACTACGGATGTACGCCGCCCGCCGCCGCGAGAAGAATGCGGATTGAGGGAGGCACCATGACTCCAGCGCAGCAGACTTCGCAGCCCGCATCGCCGTCGCAGCCGCTCACGGTCACTCTGGCGGCGGCCTGCGACCATGGCACGGCGCTTGTCGGCTCGAAGGCGGCGGTGCTGAGCGAACTCGCCCGCGACGGATTCGCCGTACCCGAGGGCGTCGTTCTGACGACCGCGGCGTTCCGTCGCGCGGCGGCGTGGTCGCGTGCCGGCAGTCCGCTCATCGGCGGTCAGCACGCCGCGGGCTCTCGCGCGGTGGTCGCCGACGGACCGGGGCACCGGTCGCGCTGGCTCACGGGATGCGACGATCTGCCCGCCGACGTGGATGCCGCGATCGAGTCGATCGCCGCCGCGCTCGGCGACATCACCCTCGCGGTGCGGTCCTCCGCGGTCGCCGAGGACCGCGCCGACGCCTCGTTCGCCGGGCAGTACGAGAGCGTGCTCGGCGTACGCGGGCCCGTGGCGCTGCGAGCCGCCGTGCTGCGGTGCTTCTCGAGCGCGTTCGACGCGAGGATCGGGGCGTACGGGGGCGAGGCATCCGCTCCGCTGGCAGTGCTCGTGCAGCGTCAGGTGCGTGCGAACGTCGCCGGCGTCGCCTTCACCGCGAACCCGGTGACCGGTGCGCGCGACGAGGTGCTCGTGTCGGCGGTGCCCGGCGTGGGCGAGGCGGTCGCGCAGGGAACGGTGCAGCCCGACGAATGGACGGTGACCGACGACGGGGCGCGCGCGGCCGCGGTGTCGCTGGGAGCGTTGACGTCGCAGCAGGCGAGCGAGGTCGCGCGGCTCGCCCAGCGCATCGAGGAGCACAGGGGCGCTCCGCACGACGTGGAGTGGGCGCTGGTCGACGGCGGCCTCGTCGTGCTGCAGGCGCGGCCGATCACGGCGCTGCCGATCGAGCCCGTGCGAGACCTGCCGACCGGGCGCACCTGGATCAAGGACGCGGAACGCTACGCCGACCCGTTCACCGCTCTCGGCGCCTCGGTGGCATGTGACCTGGTGGCCACCGGTCTCACGGATGCCTTCGCCTCCGCCGGAGCGCTGATCGACCGTGTCGAGGCGCGATCGATCGGCGGGGAGGTCTACCTCTGCATGCACACGCCGGGCCATGCGGGCGACGCACCGCCGCCCTGGTGGCTCCTCGCCGTGCTCGCCCGCGTGCAGCCGTCGTTGAGGCAGTCGTGCCGACGTGCCAGGCGCGCCGTCTCCGACCATGCCATCGACGCGGCACTCGCCAGGTGGCGCGACGAGATCGGGCCGGAGTGCGACCGAAGGGCCTCCGAGCTGCGCCAGGTGAGACTCGATGCGCTCACCGATGCCGAGCTCGCCGACCATCTTCAGGCGGTGCACGAGGGTGCCGAGTGGGCCATGGCGCGTCATTTCGCGCTGACCGTGCCGGTCACGGTGCGGATGTACCACCTCGCGTCGTTCTGCGACCGCACGCTGAACTGGCCGGAGCCGCGCACGATGGAGCTGCTGGCCGGTGCCTCGCCGGCCAGCGCGGCTCCGACTCGAGCGCTCCGTGAGCTCGCGGCGGCCACGAGCGAGGGGGAACGTCGTGCCGTGCTGGCTCTGTCCCCGGGGGAGGTGCTGGACCGCCTGAAGGATGCCGCGCCACGCCTCGCCGCGCGACTGGCCGGCTGGTGCGAGCGGTACGCCTTTCTCGGCATGAGCGACGACCCCGGCGCACCGGTGTTCTGGGAACGGCCCGCGCTGCTGGAACGGCTGCTCGTGGACGCCCTGAACAGAGACGGCCGCGAGACGGCCGATGCTCCGAGCGCGACGGCGGCCGAGGCGGAACGCTCGGCGCTGCTGACGTTGCGGGAACCGGAGCGCGCTCGGTTCACGCGGATCCTCGAGCGGGCACGCGCGGCCTACGGTGTGCGCGACGACGTGGCGCAGCGCACCGGTGCCGCGTTCGGCGGCCTTCTGCGCCTGGCGGCGCTGGAGGCGGGCAGGCGGCTCGTCGCCCGTGGCGCGCTGGGTCGGCGCGAGGACGCCGTTCAGCTCGACTTCGACACTCTGTGCGCCGCGATGAACGGGACGGCGACCGCGTCCGCCCGCGCCGAGGACCTGCGTGGTCTCGTGGCGCGCGCGGCAGGAGAGCGCGCCTGGGTGCGCGCGCATCCGGGTCGGGATGTCGTCGGTCCGGTGTCGCCGGCACCCGACCTGCGCGGGCTCCCCGCGGGCGCACGCGAACTCAACCGCGCCCTGTTGTGGGCGCGATCGGACGCGGGACCTGGCGCCGGAGCCCGCACGCCGTCACCGGTCGCCCCTGCCCGACGGAACGGGGAGTCGGGTCGTGAGAGCCGTGAGGAGCAACCCGCGCCGGCACCTGTGCTGAGCGGTGTACCGGCGTCGCCTGGCCGGTGCACCGGTGTCGTGCGCGTGCTGGCGGACGCCGGTTCCGCCGGCGACCTGCGGGCGGGCGAGGTACTGGTGTGCCGCACGGCGGATCCGGCGCTCTGCGTGGTGTTCGGCATCGCCTCCGCGCTCGTCACCGACCGCGGGGGCCCGCTGTCGCACGCGGCGATCGTGGCGCGGGAGAACGGCATCCCGGCCGTGCTGGGCACCGGGAGCGCGACGACGACGCTGCGCACCGGCATGTCGGTGACGGTCGACGGTTCGGCGGGGCGCATAGAGGTGTGCGACGCCGGGAGGCAGGAGCCGCCGAACGGCTCTTCACGAGGATCACGGGAAAGGTGAGCAGATCATGAGCACGACAACGAGGGAAGGAACGGCCCGAGTTCAGGAGCGGGACGCGCGCGTGCGCCCGTACCGCATCGTCGCCGACCGTGTACAGCGGATCGGGGCGATCGTCGGCATGGCGGTGTGCGCGGTGCAGGTGGCGTTCGCCGCCTACGGGTTCTGGCTGGGAACGGAGCACGCCGGCGACGAGGCGGCGGACCGCGCGGCGTTCGTGCCGCACGCGGTCACGGGACAGGTGCTGCAGTACCTGGCGGTGCTCCTGCTGATCTGCGGGCTGATCGCGTGGGCGGGCTGGAAGTCATGGGTGATCCCGCTCGTGCTGGCCGTCCTGCTCTTCGTGGTGCAGGGCATGCTGGTCGGGCTCGGATTCGGCGTGAATCCGTGGTTCGGCGCGCTGCACGCCTTCGACGGCATGGTGATCACTGGGGGATTCGTGTGGCTGACCATCGACAGGGTGCGGCATCCGCTGCGCTGAACGGATCGGAGAACACACCGGCGACGGCCGGCGAGACGCGGTGAACGTGACTCGCCGGCCGTCGCCGCGTCCAGTTCTCGCCACACCCAGTTCTCGCCGCACCCGGTTGCCGTCGGGCCGGCTCGTGTTCCCGTCCGGCAAAGAACGGTCGTTGCAACGCGCCCGATGACGGGTATAGCCTGATCTGCTGTCGCTCTTCGGCCCCACGGCGTCGTCGCCGGGTCGCATCCGCTTTGCGGGTGGCCGCGGAACCGTGAGCGGCATCCGGAGAGCTGACCGTGGCCGGGCAGCGTGCGTGATCACGCTGTGCAAGGGCACGGAGGCGGAAAGAAGAGGAGGGCGCCATGTTGACGAAGACCGAGATCACGCCGCAGCTGCGGGCCGGAATCGCGGTACGCGTCGCACCGACGGGCTCCTCGACCGTCTTCGGCAGGGCGCTTCCGGAAGCGCCCTCTGTGCGGCGCAGGGTCGTCTCCGGGGTCATTCGGGGGCATGTCGTCCTGGGGATGGTGCCGGCCGCGATCGGCTAGCGCACCGCAGGGCCGGAGCTCCCGGTCCTTTCGAGCACCTCAGCACACGACACCGACGGCGCGGAAGCCCCACGACCGCGCGTGAAAGTCCGGCCCGCCCTGGGCATCCGCCGATTCGTCGGACTCTGCGGCGGCACGGACCTCTTCCTCGGGCGAGCAGCACGAGTCTCGCCTTCACCGCGGCGAATCGATTCGACCACCGGCCCCATCACCGGTACGACTCTCGGTCCGACCGCCCGTGGATGCCGTCAGAAGGCTTTCCACGAATCGCACACCATCCACCTTCCACACGAAACGGTGAACCATGTCTGCCTCTCAGGCACAGAACCAGGCACCACCCGAGCAGCCGGGCCGGGCGCCGCAGACCCATCCCCCCTCGCCGGCCGATGCGGTCACGCACGCCGATGCGGCCACGCACGCCGGCGGAGGCCGGCGGCTGAGCACGTTCGCGTCGCTCGCGCGCATCTACCCGTACGCGAAACCCGCCATGTCGCGCATCTACCTCGGCATGGTGGCGGCGATCGGCGCGTCCATCGTGGCGCTGCTCATCCCGATCGTGCTGCAGGCGCTCGTCGACGGGCCCATGAAGGACGGCGACCCGTCCGAGGTCATCCCCTCCGCACTGCTCGTGCTCGCGCTCGGCGTGGCGGAGGCGGTGCTCATCTCGCTGCGCCGCTGGTTCGTGCTCACGCCGGGCACGAAGGTCGAGGCCGACCTGCGCAACTCGTTCTACGCGAAGCTGCAGGATCTGCCGGTGAGCTTCCACGACGGCTGGCCCTCGGGCCAGCTGCTCAGCCGTGCCGTCAGCGACCTCAACCTGATCCGGCGCTGGCTGAGCTTCGGCTTCGTGCTGCTCTTCGTCAACATCATGACGATCATCGTCGGCTTCATCGTGTTGCTGGCCTGGAACTGGCTGCTCGCCGTCATCTTCATGGCGTGCTCGGTGCCGCTCTGGATCTACGGCTACGTGTTCGAGAGCCGCTACTCGGTGATCGCCCGGCGCAGCCAGGACCAGGCGGGCGACCTGGCGACGGCCGTCGAGGAGTCGGTGCACGGCATCCGCGTGCTCAAGGCGTTCGGCCGTGGCCGTCACGCCCTGCGCAACTTCGAGAAGCAGGCGAACGACCTGCGGGGCACCGAGATCGCGAAGGCGAAGGCCGTGGCCGGCATCTGGCTGTGGCTGCTGCTGGTGCCCGACGTGGCGTTCGCGGTCTGTCTCGTGGTGGGCGTGTGGCTCGTCTCGACGAACTCGCTCACGGCGGGTCAGCTGCTGGCGTTCTTCGCGACTGCGACGGTGTTGCGGTTCCCGATCGAGTCGATCGGCTTCCTGCTCTCGATGACGTTCGACACGCGCACGGCCGCCGACCGGTTCTTCGACGTGATGAACACGGCGAACACCATCGGCGACCCGCAAGCTCCGAAGACCGTCGTGAACCCGCGGGGCCGGCTGCAGTTCCGGGATGCGCACTTCCGCTACCCCGACACGCCCGCGGGCTACCCCGACCTGCTCGACGGCATCGATCTCGAGCTGCAGCCCGGCGAGACCATGGCGCTCGTCGGTCTCACCGGCAGCGGCAAGTCGACGCTGACCGCGCTCACCACCCGCCTCTACGAGGTCACGGGAGGCTCGATCGTGCTCGACGGGGTCGACATCAGGGAACTCACGCGCAACGAGCTGCGCACGCACATCGCGATGGCGTTCGAGGACGCGACGCTGTTCTCGGCGTCCGTGCGCGACAACGTGCTGCTCGGCCGTGCCGAGCTCGCCGGCGACGATCCTCAGACGGTGAAGGCGGCGGATGCCGTGCTCACCGAGGCGCTCGAGGTGGCCCAGGCGGGGTTCGCGTACGACCTGCCGCAGGGCGTCGACACACTGGTCGGCGAGGAGGGGCTCAGCCTCTCCGGCGGCCAGCGGCAGCGACTCGCGCTCGCCCGCGCGGTGGCCGCGAACCCGGAGGTGCTCGTGCTCGACGACCCGCTGTCGGCCCTGGATGTCGACACCGAGGCCCTCGTGGAGGCCGCACTTCGGCGTGTCCTCGCGTCCACCACCGCGCTGATCGTGGCGCACCGCCCGTCGACGGTGATGCTCGCCGACCGGGTCGCGTTGCTGCAGGACGGCAGGATCACGGCAGTCGGCACGCACAGCGAGCTGCTGGCATCCGACGAGCACTACCGGTTCGTCATCTCGAGCCTCGAGGACGACGAAGAAGACGAGGAACTGCAGGAGGCCACGGTCGGCGGCTACGGCGCCGACCGGTTCGAGGAAGGGCACAGCCTGTGAGCACCGCAACCGTTCAAGGAGTCGCGGGCGAGGAGCGCGACGACTTCTCCCAGGAGGAGTCCCGGCAGATCCGTCGGCGGTCGCTGCGCCTGCTCGGCTCACTGCTGCGTCCGTTGCGCGGCCGGGTCGTGTTCGCGATGGTCGTCATCGTCGTCTCCACGCTCGCGCAGGTGATCGGGCCGACGCTGATCGGCATCGGCATCGACCAGGGCATCTCTGCGCTGAAGACGCAGGACTGGTGGCCGATCGCGTTGACCGGCGTCGCCTATCTCGTGACCGGCGTGGTCGGTGCGGCGACCGTGTCGTGGTACACCGTGATGTCCGCGCGCATCAGCCAGGCGATCCTGTTCGAGCTGCGCAAGCGGGTCTTCCTGCACACGCAGCGGCTGAGCCTGGAATTCCACGAGTCGTACACGTCGGGCCGCATCATCTCGCGGCAGACCAGCGACCTGGACTCGATTCGCGAACTGCTCGACTCCGGCATCAACCAGCTCGTGCAGGGCGTGCTCTACTCCGGCTTCATCGCCGTGTTCATGTTCTTGAACGACTGGGTGTCGGGCGTCATCCTGTTCTGCTCGCTGGTACCGCTGTACTTCCTCACGCGGTGGTTCCAGAAGCGCTCGCAGGTGCTGTTCCGGTACTCGCGTGTGGCGTCGGCGAAGCTGATCGTGCACTTCGTGGAGACCATGACGGGCATCCGCGCCGTCAAGGCGTTCCGCAAGGAGAAGCGCAACGAGAAGGAGTTCGGCGATCTCGTCGAGGACTATCGCGACGTGAACGCGAAGACCATCCAGCTGTTCGGGATCTTCGATCCGGGCCTCGTGCTGATCGGCAACGTGACGGTGGCCGTCGTGCTGCTGGTGGGCGGCTTCCGGGTGGCGACGGGAGCGCTGCCGATCGGCATCCTGCTCGCCGTCATCCTGTACACGCGGCGGTTCTTCGATCCGATGGAGGAGATGGCCATGTTCTACAACTCCTACCAGTCGGCGGCGGCGGCGCTCGAGAAGATCTCGGGCGTGCTGGAGGAGGAGCCGAGCGTGCCGGATCCGGCGAAGCCGGTCGACCTGTGGCAGGCGACGGGCCACGTGCGCTTCGACGACGTGACGTTCGCGTACAAGAAGGACAGGGTCATCCTGCCCGAGTTCACGCTCGACGTGCCGTCGGGGCAGACCATCGCGCTGGTCGGCTCGACGGGGGCGGGCAAGTCGACGTTGGCCAAGCTGATCGCACGCTTCTACGACCCCACCCAGGGGTCGGTGACGCTCGACGGCGTTGACCTGCGCGACCTGCACCCGAAGGACCTGCGCCGCGCGATCGTCATGGTCACGCAGGAGGCGTACCTGTTCTCCGGAACGGTGGCCGACAACATCGCGCTCGGCAAGCCGGATGCCTCCTCCGACGAGATCCGTGCGGCCGCCGAGGCCGTCGGTGCCGCCGAGTTCATCGAGGGTCTGCCCGACGGGTACGGGACCGACGTGAACAAGCGCGGCGGCCGCGTCTCAGCGGGGCAGCGCCAGCTGATCTCGTTCGCGCGGGCGTTCCTGGCCAACCCGGCGGTGCTCATCCTCGACGAGGCGACGAGTTCGCTCGACATCCCGAGCGAGCGTCTGGTGCAGGATGCCCTCCAGACGCTCCTGAAAGACCGCACCGCGCTGATCATCGCGCACCGCCTCTCCACGGTGGCGATCGCGGACCGGGTGCTCGTGATGGAGCACGGAAAGGTGGTGGAGGACGGCTCGCCTGCCGACCTCATCGCCGGTACCGGCCGCTTCGCCCAGCTGCACGCGGCCTGGCGGGACTCGCTGGTGTGAGAGGACGAAGGCCCCGGGCGCACGCCCGGGGCCTTCTTTCGCGGTGAGACCAGCCGCGCAGCGCTAGCCGCGCACGCTCAGCCGTTCACCCGGCTGCGCACGCGGCGACGCACCAGCACGAGTGCGGCACCGGCCAGAAGCAGGACGACCCCGCCGGCGAGGAGCCCGCCGAGGTCGCTGCCCGTGGAGGCGAGTGCCGCGTCGGACGTTCCCGAGCCGTCCGCCGTCGTTCCGCTCGCATCGGATCCGGCGCCGCTCGTGCCGCTGTCACTCGTGCCGCTGTCACCCGACCCGCTGTCACCCGACCCGTCGTCACCGGAACCCGCCGCCGCGGTCACCGTGATGGCGGTGGTCGCCAGCACGTCGCCGTCCACGGCGGCCTGCAGCGTGTGGTCGCCTGCTTCGACGCCGGCAGGGACTGTCGCCTTCAGGGTGCCTGTCCCGTCGTCGCCGACCGTCACCGAGCCGAGGTCGACGGGATCGGAGTGCAGCGTCACCTCCACCTTCGCTCCGGCGGTGAAGCCGCTGAGCTTCACGGTGAGCGTGTCACCCGCTGCGACCGAGCCGGCGGCGTCGATGGCGGGAGTGGCGTCACCGCCGGTGCTCGGGGCATCCTCGAATGCCATCGAGAACACGTGCAGCATGGGCACGGTACTCGGCGTGGCCGGCGAGACCTTCGGGAACGTGATGCTGGTCACCGTCTTGTCCGCGTCGAGGTCGAAGCCGAGGTAGTACACGTGCGCCGGGTGGTCGTACTGCGTGTTGCCCGCCCGGTTCTCGTACGCCGGCTGCAGCGCGACGGTGGTGCCGTCGAGCGGCGTCGCGCTCCAGTCCGCCGCGTGTAGCGTGATCTTCTTCGTGGAGCCATCGGCGTAGTGCACGATCGCGTCGCCGGAGACCTCACCGCCGGTCGGCGCGTACGTGCCGGTGATGAGGAACCCGACGCGCTTCGCCTTCTCGCCGACCGTCACGGTCTGGCCCGCGCTGATCATGTTGTCGGGCTGCAGCGAGCCCGACTCCGGCCACGCGAAGTCGAGTCCGTCATAACTGACGGTCTTGCCCGACTCCGCGCCGACCGCGGCCAGTGCCTGCAGCGACATCGACGCGCTCCCGCCGCCGTCGATGTTGCCACCGGTCGTGTTCGCGTCGTCGGTGATCGCCACATTGTCATAGCCGTCCGCGAGCGAGTCCAGCGGCTCACCGGGACCCGGGATGCCGATCGTGCGCGAGCCGAGCGTCTTCACCTTGTTCGCCGTGGTGCCGCTGACGGCCGCGAACTTCTGATCCGTGGTCGGGGAGGCAGTGCGCTCGATGACGTAGCTCGTGCCCTTCTTCGCCTGGATGCTCAGCGTCGCGTCGGTCGTGGCCTTCACGACCTCGGTCGTCATTCCGCCGGACACCGCGAGCACGTGCACGCTCTCGCCCTGCCAGGGGCTGCGCACCTTCAGGGTGGTCGACGCGTTCGCGTCGACCACGGCCGTCGTCACGTTTCCTCCTGTGGTCTGCACGTGCGCGGTACCTCCGGGGATCTGCAGCGATCCCGAGACCGTCCAGTCGCTCGGCACCGCCGGTGCTAGGCGCACGGTGCCGTCGTAGCTCTGCACGAGCGACTCCTGCACGCCGAGTGCGACCGCCGTCGCCTGCTCGACGTACGTCTCCTTGCCGACGGATCCATAGAGGTTGCCGAGGCCTGAGGGAAAGACCTGGTACTTCTTCGTCAGCTCGGTCAGCGCCGCCTCTGTCTCGTCACGCAGCCCGAGGCGCGCCGCCTGCACCGCGTCGAACGACCAGTCGTTCACGTACTTGTTCGGACGGTTCTCGTAGGTACGGGTCGCCAACGCCGTGGCATCCCCTGAGTCGTCGCCGATAAGCCCGTACGGCCACACCGGTTCGAGACCAATGTTCTCGCTGTTCATGATGCCGGCGCTCGGGTCGTACGAGTCGGCGATCACGTCGCTTCCGGCTGAACCTGTCGTGGCGTAGTCGGGAATGCGGTCCAGGTCGCCCTTGAGGGTGGAGACCAGGTCGGCATCCTTCCCGAGGACGGTCGCGGCGTCGATGACGGCAGGAAACAGCGACTTCATCGCGGCAAGGTCGGTGGTCGGGTCGTGCACGTCCCACTGCGTCTCGTGCGCGTTCGAGGGGTACGTGTGCAGTTTGCCGTCGTCTCCGACCGTGGCGTACGACACCAGGAACTTCGCGGCCTGCTCCATCAGCGGATAGTTCTGCTGCAAGAAGTCCTCGTCACCGGTGAGCCGGTAGCGCAGCCACACGTTGAGGCCGACCTCGGCACCTGTGGTGATGGTGCGCTTGTTGTAGTAGCCGCCCGACGAGTCGTCGCAATTGAGACCGGGGGAGCCCAGCCAGGTCTCGTTCTCGTAGCCCTGCCCGCTGAACCGCATGGTCTCAGGGATGCAGATGCCGTCGTGACCGGTCATGTGCTCGCTGGTCCAGTCTTCGATGGCCTGCAGGTCGTTGCGGTACAGCGCGAAATACGAGTCGGTGAGCTCGGTGTCTCCGGCGACGAGGAGTGCGGCGGTCTGCGCCCGGATGTTCCAGTGCCAGTACGCCGACGGATCCCACTGATGCGAGTCCTCCGAGTAGCTGAAGAGGTCGGCGACGCCGGCCTGGGAACCCGGGATCGAGCTGCGCTCCTCGGATGCCGCGGCGTACAAGGCCACGTTGCGCACGTTCTCGATGTACTGCGCCGAGCCGTCGGAGCTGTCCATGGTGATGACCCCGGTGTTCGCCCAGAAGTCGTGCCACCACTTCAGGTGCGGCATGGTCAGGTCGCTCAGCGGCGCGGTCGCGTCGGAACCGAGTACGTCCGCGGCCGCCTGGATAGCGTCACCGCCAACGTAGTGCGGGGAGGCGACGACGATGCGGAACGAGCCGTCGGCTTTCGGCGTGAACGTCATCCGCACCGTCTTGTCATCCACGCGGCTCGCCCTGACGTCGCGTCCCGACGCCGTGATGCCGGCGAGCGTGCCGTAGGTGTCACCCGTCGCTCCCTCGCCGCGGGTGTCCTTCCACGTCTCGGCGAGCGTGCCGAGCGTGCCGTCGGCGCTCGCGGTGGGCGTGCGGCCGTCCCAGAGCTTCAGCGTGGCGGTCTGTGCTGTGTCGGGATCGGCGCCGGTGACGTCGATGACGAGCTCGTCCTTCTTCGCGGAGACGAATGTCGTGGCCGTCATCCCGTCGCCGGACTGCACGAGTGTGCCGTCGTAGAGCGACAGACGCCCGGTGTAGTCGGCAGCGCCGGTGAGCGCGGCGAGTCCGGGAACGACGACCTGCCCCGGCGATTTGCGGTCGGGCATGGTGTCGACGCGGTTGAGCTGTGCGGTGAAGCCGTCCCCGTCCCACGCGGCCACGCCGAGCGTGCCGTTGCCGAGCGGCATCGACTGCGTGTCCTCGGTCGGGGCCGAGCCGAGCACGATGTCCGAGCGCGAGAGCGCGCCCTTGGTGTCGACCTGGAACGAGGAGCCGTCCCACGCC
Organism: Humibacter albus DSM 18994; assembly: GCF_000421825.1. Lineage (GTDB taxonomy): Bacteria > Actinomycetota > Actinomycetes > Actinomycetales > Microbacteriaceae > Humibacter > Humibacter albus. The sequence continues at coordinate 152,444 of NZ_ATXT01000015.1, read as the reverse complement.
GTCGTGGTGGCGGTCGCGGCGCTCGCGGGAACGGCACCCACGGCGGTGACCGCCCCGAGGCCGAGGGCGAGCGCCGCCCCGGCGGACACCAACGCGCTCGCGGCGCGTCGTCTCGAATTCACGTGCTTTTCCTTTCGTCGTTGAAAGCGTGGAGGTCGTGCACAGCGTCAGCTTCGGGCCGCGGCGAACCGTCGTCTCACACGGGTCGTGCTCAGCGCAGACGGCGTCGTCCTTCGGGCGTGAGGACACTGTAACCGTTCTGGCATCGATAACACCAGGCTTCACCACCCGGTGATGCAGCCGAGCGCGATTTTGATTATGTCGACCTTGTTGACGTCATTTTTCCCGGCGTTTAGCATCGCCACACGGGTGGTGTTACCGGGTCGCGTTCCCGCTGCAGCTCCTGTTAGCGATAGCACCCAGTCCGCCCCACGGCCCTTCGACGAAGAAAGCACGACCCCATGTCAGACTTCCCCTCGACCGGACGCCGCTTCCCGCGTCAACGCCTTTTCCTCGCACTCGCAGCGCTCGCCACTGCGGCGGCCGTGGCGTTCGTGACGGCGCCGGCGGCAAGCGCAGCGCCCGTCGGTGAGCACGCCGCCACCGGCGGGGGCGCGCCCGTGAACCTCGCGCTGACCGGCACCGCCAGCGCGTCGTCCGTCGAACTGGACCGAGCGGACTTCGCCGCCTCGATGGCGATCGATGGCGACGCGTCCACCCGGTTCTCCTCGGGCTACGACGACGACGCATGGTTCCAGGTGAAGTTGGCCGCTCCGTCTGCCGTGGACCACATCGTGATCAATTGGCCGAACGCGTGCGCCAAGTCGTTCATCGTGCAGACATCGACCGACGGCAGCACCTGGACGGACCGTAAGACGTTCACCGACGAGTCCACCTGTCCCCGCGTCGACACCATCCAGCTCGGCATCACCGATCCCGTCTCGTACGTGCGCATGCAGGGCCAGAAGCGATGGTCCACCTACGGCTACTCGATCAGCGAGTTCGAGGTCTACGCCGCACCCACTCCGAAGCAGCTGGCGCTCGTGCCCGAGCCCGTGTCGGTGGAGCGGGGGGACGGCGACTTCAGCATCACCTCGACGACGCAGGTCGAGGCATCCGGTGACGCCCTCCAGCCTGCGACCCAGCTCGCGAAGCAGCTGCGCGCCGCCACAGGCTACGACATCCCGGTCGTCGCGAAGGCGAGCGCGGCCGACCCGATCCGCGTCGTCGTCGCCGACGGCGAGGCACCGACCGGTCACGCCGACGAGGGCTACACGCTGAAGGTCACCTCCGGTGCCGTGCGCATCGGTGCGGACACGGCGCACGGCGCGCTGGACGCGGTGCAGACGCTACGCCAGCTCGCTCCTGAGTGGATCGACTCCGATCATGTGGTCGACGTCCCGTGGACGATCCCGGTCGTCTCGATCTCCGACTACCCTCGATTCGCCTATCGCGGGCTCATGATCGACACGGCGCGGAGCTTCTACACCGTCGACGAGGTCGAGAAGCTGATCTCGGAGGCGGCGCGCTACAAGATCGACGCCGTGCACCTGCACCTCACCGATGACCAGGGCTGGCGCATCGCGATGGACACGCCGAAGGACAACCCGTCGGGCATCGACTACTCGCTGCTGACGTCCGTCAGCGGATCCACGGCGATGACGAAGAACGACCAGGGCCAGCAGATGGGCACCGAGGTCGGCCACACCGGCTTCTACACGAAGTCCGACTACAAGGAGATCGTCGACTTCGCGGCCGAGAACGGCGTGACCATCGTGCCGGAGATCGACATGCCCGCCCACACGAACGCGGCGTTGCACGCCATCCCGCAGCTGAACGGCGGCGGCTCCGCGCCGGCGCCGACCTCGGGCGAGCCGACGGTGCCGGCGAATGGATCGCCGGACGTCGGATACTCCGGCCTGGGCGCCGACAACCCGGTGACGTACGAGTTCGTCGAACAGGTGCTGAGCCAGCTGGCGGCGACGACCCCCGGCCCGTATGTGCACGTGGGCGGTGACGAGGCCGCGGTGATCTCCTCGTCCGACTACACGAAGATGGTGAACGCGGCGACGGCCGATGTCACCGCCGATGGCAAGACCGTGATCGGCTGGAACGAGTACGCCGGCACCGACCTGCCCGACGGTGCCGTCGTGCAGTACTGGAACGGATCCGGCGCCGCGGTCGCCGCGGCCGTGCAGAACCACGGCGCGAAGGTGATCCTGTCTCCGGCCAGCAAGGCCTACTATCCGCAGAAGCAAGACAACGCCCAGCCGCAGGGCGGCACGTGGGCGTGCGGCGGCGCGTGCACGTTGGAGAACGCCTACGCATGGGATCCCGCGACCACGATCTCGGGCGTCGACGAGTCGCACGTGCTCGGTGTGGAAGGTGCGGTGTGGGGCGAGTTCATCCGCGGGGTGAGCCAGGCCGAGTACTACGCGTTCCCGCGTCTGCTCGCCACGGCCGAGGTGGGCTGGAGTGCTCAGTCCGACCGCAACACCTCCCAGTTCCTCGACCGGGTCGCGCAACTCGGCGGATCGATGCAGCTGCAGGGCGTGAACTTCTTCCCCACTGCCACCGTCGACTGGGCCGTTCAGGTTGCGGGTGCGGTGGACGGCTCCTCCGGAGCAACGGCCACGGTGCGCACCGCGGCCGACGTGACCGCCGTGACCGACGACACCACGTCGACGAGCGTCGACTGGACCGTCACAGCGCCTGGCGGCTCCACCGACGATCTGACGGCCATGATCTCGTGGGACGGACAGGATGCCACGCCCGTCTCGCTCGCGGGCACCTCCGTCGCCGACATCGCGGCCATGACGCTGAACTCGCCGTTCACCGCCACGACGACGGCCGATCTCGCGCCCGGCGACCACACGGCGGTGCTGACTGTCACACCGGAGAACGGTGCGGCGGTCACGGCGACCGTGTCGCTCACGGTGCCGTCGGCCACTGACCCGGGTGACGGCGGCGGCAGTACCGGGGGAGACGATGGCGGCCAGACCGGCACAGGCGACTCCGGCGCGAGCGGCGCGGGCACCGGATCGGGACAGTCCGGGGCCGGGCAGTCCGGCACGGCAGGGGATGTGGCATCGACGGGCGACCCCGCGTCGCTCGCCTCGACGGGCTCGTCGATCGACGCCGCGCTCGCAGGCTCCGGAGCCGTGCTCGTGCTCGGCGTCGTGTTCACACTCCTCGGCACGCGGCGTCGCCGCCGAGTGTGATCGACATGCACTGCCGCGTACGCCTGTTGTCACGAACGGTGAGTGTGGCCGTGCTCCTGGCATCGCTAACAGAGTCTGCGGCGCTGGACGTCCACGAGACAAGGATCGCCATCCGCCCGCGATTTTCCACGTATTGACGCCGACACCCACGCCCTCTAGCATCGCCGGAAAGTCCTACTTATGCCCCGGTGACCGCATCCACTGTTAGCGATAGCAGAAAGACTCCTCAACGATGAGAACCCCCACCATCACCCCGCTCGCCGTCCGACGTGCTGTCGCGGCGCTCGGTGTCACCGCCGTGACCGCAGCCCTTCTCGCCGTGGGACTCGTCCAGGCATCGGCGGCCCGCGCCGCGGACGTCGATGCCGGAACCGACGTCGCGCTCGCCAGTGCGGGAGCGACCGTCACCGCGTCCGGCCAGGAAGTGGCCGGCAAGTGGGGTCCCGACCAGGCGATCGACGGCGACACCACTACGCGGTGGTCGTCGAACGCGGCCGACGATGCGAACATCACCGTCGAGCTGGCGCAGCCGACCACGATCGATCACGTCGTCATCTACTGGGAGGACGCCTGCGCGGCGAAGTACAAGCTGCAGGTGTCGAACGACGGCACCACGTTCACCGACGCGACCGACACCATCGCGCCGACCTGCGCGACCAAGGACACCGAGACGCTGACGAAGGTCGACGCGTCGACGCCCTACCGGTACGTGCGGATGCAGGGGATCGACCGCACGCCCATCGGCGGGCAGAAGTACGGCATGTCGCTGTACGAGTTCCAGGTGTGGGACGGACCCGAGCCCGTCGCCTCCACCTCGACGGCTGACGGCCTCACGCCGAAGCCGCAGAACCTGACAGTGCACGGCGACGCCGCGCCGTTCGAGCTGACGAGCACCGCGCGTATCGTGGCGCCGGCGGCACTGCAGCAGAGCGCGACGTTCCTCGCGACGACGCTGCGGGCATCCACCGGTTTCGACCTGCCGGTCGTGACCGTCGGGGCGGCCGACGGCGACATCGTGTTCACGGCAGGCGACATCGACGGCTTCAGCGACCAGGACGAGGCGTACGGACTCGAGTCCGACTCCGCGCGTGTGACACTGACTGCCTCCACCGAGCACGGTGCCTTCGACGCGGTGCAGACGCTGCTGCAGCTGCTGCCCGCGTTCGATGAGTCGGCCATCGTGGTGCAGACCGACTGGAGCGTCCCGTCGGTCTCCATCAGCGATGCCCCGCGCTTCGCCTACCGTGGCGTGATGCTCGACTCCGCCCGCTCCTTCCAGACCGTGGACGAGGTGAAGTCGTTTCTGAACGAGATGGCGCAGTTCAAGCTCTCCGTGCTGCACCTGCACCTCGCGGATGACCAGGGCTGGCGCATCCAGATCACGAACGACGGCAAGGACGCCGGAGACCCGATCGACTACTCCCTGCTCACGAAAGTCTCCGGCGCCACCGGCATGACGATGGACGGCTACCGGAACGAGCTCGGCCACACCGGCTTCTACACGCAGGCGCAGTACCGCGACATCGTGCAGTACGCGGCCGACCGGCAGATCACCGTGATTCCGGAGATCGACGCGCCGTCGCACACCAACGCGGCGCTGCACGCCATTCCGCAGCTCAACACCGCGAACACGCAGCCCGGGACCGATGCCGGCGGCACGACGCCGGCCAACGGCACCGGCGATGTCGGCTACTCGACGCTGGACGCGAACTCGGATGTCACCTGGACGTTCATGACACACGTGCTCACGCAGCTCGCCGCGATGACCCCTGGCGACTACATCGACGTCGGGGGAGACGAGTCCGCGGTCACACCGGCCGCCGACTACAAGACCTTCATCACGAAGTCGGTGCAGATCGTGCACGACCTCGGAAAGCAGGCGATCGGCTGGAACGAGGCGGCGGTCGGCGGCGTCGGGACCGGCGACGGGATCCAGTACTGGACCGGCGGAACCAGCGACACGCTGAACGCGATCAAGAACCAGGGCGCCAAGCTGATCGCCTCGCGCGGCAGCAGCGCCTACCTCGACATGAAGTACAACGGCACGACGCCGATCGGCCTGACCTGGGCCGGAACCGGTGACTTCGACAAGTACTACGACTGGGACCCGGCATCGGTCGTGCAGGACAATGGTGTGAACCTTCCGGACTCCGACCTGCTGGGCGTCGAGGGGCCGATGTGGTCGGAGACCATCCGCGGCGGCTCGCAGGCGCAGTTCCTGGCCTTTCCCCGCGCGATCTCGCTCGCCGAGATGGGGTGGACCGACCAGTCGAAGCGCAGTGTGAGCGACTTCACGGCGCGCATCGCCTACGTCGGCCAGCGTCTGCTCGCGGCGGGCCAGAACTTCTACGACGGCAACAAGGCGACGTGGCAGTGGTCGATGGCCGGGCTGCCGGTCGCCGTGTCGCCGGGGCACGACCTCACGCTGTCGGTCGGAGAGGTCTCCGCGCCAGGGACGAAAGCCGCGGCGAACGGTGACGGCATCGCGGTCGACACGACCGACGATGCCGATGGCGTCAGCTCGTCGACGCTGCGCGGCGACCTCACGGCGACCGTCGACTTCGGCGACGGCAGCGCTGCCGTGCCCGCCTCGTTCCGCACCGACACGGCCCGCACGTCCCTGACGGCCGGCGGCTTGTACACGCTGCGGGCCGAGCACACCTACGCCTCGGCGGGCGCCTACACCGGCACGGTCACGGCATCCGACGGCACCACGACGACGTTCACCGCCACCGTGGCCGACGGCACGCCCGACCCCGTCGAGCCGTCCGGCTGGGACTCCACCCAGACGCCGTCGCTGAGCGTGGATGCCACGGTCGACGCAGGTGCACGCCTCGCCGGAACACTGAGCGGCTTCGAGCCCGGCTCGTACGTCACCATGACGGTCGGCGACACCGCGCTCGGCACCGTGCGGCCCGGATCCGACGGCACGCTGGCGCTCTCGCTGCCGATCGACCCCGGCACCTACGCCGGCGACTACAGGGTGACCGCCACATCGGGGGAGCGCACCGCGAGCGACACCGTCACCGTGAGGTCGTCGATCGTGCCGCTGAGCGACCCGATCGACCAGTCGACGATGTCGGTCGTCAGCGCGGATTCGCAGGAGACGTCGGGCGAGAGCGCCCCGGCGACGAACGCGATCGACGGTGACCCGTCCACGTACTGGCACACCCAGTGGTCGGGAGCCTCGCCCGCATACCCGCACTGGATCGTCATCGACCTGGGCGCCGAGTACGACGTGAGCGGGCTCGCATACACGCAACGCCCCGGCCAGTCGAACGGCCGCATGAAGGACTACGAGATCTATGTCGGCGACGACCCCGCCACGGGGGCGGACGACCCGATCGCGAAGTGGGGCGATCCGGTCGCCACGGGCGCCTTCCTCGACGTGACGCGGGAGCAGGTCGTCGAGTTCGATACCGCCAAGACCGGGCGCTACATCATGCTGCTCGGCCGCGACTCGATCAACGGGAACAACTTCGGCGGTGCCGCCGAGATCCGCGTCGGAGGAACACTTCACACGGCGACGCCGACGGTCACGCTCTCGGCGACCACGGTGCAGGCCGGTGACACGCTGACGGTCGACGCCGAGCACTTCGCACCGTCGACTGAGCTCACCGTCTCGCTCGAGCAGGCTGCGGCCTACTCCACGCAGGGCCTGCGGCTGCTCGACGACACGGCGACGGTGCTGGCTGATCAGCTCGGCACGGATGCCGACGGCGCCGCGCACGCGGACGTGACGGTCCCGACGGCGACGGCGGCCGGGGCGTACGACATCGTGGTCAGCTCCTCCGGTGCCGACGCCGCGACCGGATCCGCCCCGCTGACGGTCACGGCGGCCGACGGTGGCAGCACCGATCCGGGCGACGGCGGAAGCACGGACCCTGGTGACGGCACGCACCCTGGTGACGGCACGGGCACGGGCGGCACCGGGACCGGCTCGGGCGACACCGGGGCCGGCGACCCGGGCGCCGTCGGCACCACAGGGTCGGACGGCACTGACGCGAGCGCGACGGGCACCGATGACGCGGCGCTGGCATCCACGGGGTCCGATCTGGGCGCACCGCTCGCGCTCGCGCTGCTCGCCTTGCTGGCCGGGGCCGGAGTCGTCGTGCTCCGCCTGTGCCGACGAGCCCGCCGCTGACTCTGCCGGCTTCTACGACCATCGCCTGATCGAGGGAGATCGACCGACATGAAGAAGAGAGCCATGCTGACCGCGCTCACCGCGGTGGCGACGGTGGCGGCGCTGACGATCGCTCCGGCCTCGGCCGTGGCCGTGAGCGCAGGAACGGCGGCGAGCGTGAGCCAGGCGGCCAAGGCCGCGGCCGACTCGCAGGTGGCCGTGCACTTCCCGGGCAATGACGGCGCGTCGCACAAGGTCACCTACGACTCGAAGTCGATCAAGGTCGACGGGCAACGGCTGACCGTGTTCTCCGGCGAGTTCCACTACTGGCGCGAGCCGTCGACCAGCGACTGGCGCGACGTGTTCCAGAAGATGCGTGCGGCCGGGTTCAACGCGGTCTCGCTCTACTTCTTCTGGGGCCTGCACTCGACCAAGCCCGGCGAATACGACTTCACGGGCATCAAGAACATCGATCTGCTCCTCACGATGGCCCAGCAGGAGGGCCTGTACGTCATCGCTCGCCCCGGGCCGTACGTCAACGCCGAGATCTCGATGGGCGGGTTGCCCGCGTATCTCACGAACAGCGGCGCCGGGTCCCTGCGTTCGATGGATGACCCCGATGTCGTGCAGGACCAGAAGGACTGGCTGCACGCATTCGACGAGATCGCGAACAAGCACCTCGTCACCGACGGCGGCGGCTCCGTCGTGCTGTATCAGGTCGAGAACGAGATGATCAGCGACGGCGGCACAGGGCCGGCCTACATGAAGCAGCTGACGGACCAGGTGAAGAGCGACGGCATCGACGTACCGCTGTTCGTCAACGACTGGGGCATGGGCGGCCGCTTCGCGCCGGGCAAGGCCGGTGCAGCGGGAGACATCGGCGTCGACATGTACGGCTACGACAACTATCCGCTCGGGTTCACCTGCAACGCCGGCCGCGGGCAGGTGCCCGACAACGAGACGGCGTTCCGGGCGATCACGAAGGACGGCCCCGAGTTCATCCCCGAAGGCCAGGGCGGCGCTTTCACACCGTGGGGTGCCTCGTTCAACACCGACAAGTGCGCGGACTTCGTCGACGCGGACTTCACCCGTCAGTACGGCGTGAACAACATCGCCAACGGCGTGACGCTGTTCAACTACTACATGGAGTACGGCGGCACGAACTGGGGCTGGACCGGGTCCCCGTCGTCCGGCTTCACATCGTACGACTACGGTGCGGCGATCGACGAGAACCGGCAACTCACGCCGAAGCTCGCCACGCAGAAGGAGATCGGCTACTACCAGGAGGCACTGCCCCAGCTCGCCGACATGATCCCGCAGACGGCGCCCACGGTGTCGGTCACCGGCGGCAGCGGCAGCGTGAACGCCTACGAGCGGATCGCCACCGAGAAGCTCGAGGCGACGTCGGTCACGGGCAACGGCACGCGCATCCTCGGATTCCGCAAGAGCGACAGCAACGACACCTCGGACGTCTCGTTCACCGTGCCGCTGACGCTCGATGCCGCCTCGGCACCGGTCACGACGAGCTACACCACTGACGATGCGGACACGAGCGCCATCTCGTACACCGGCGGCTGGACGCACCACTCAGGGACCGCCGGCGACTACAAGACCACGGAATCCTGGTCGAACGGCGTCGGAGACTCGCTCTCGTACACGTTCACGGGTACAGGAATCCAGATCATCGCCCCGCAGGCCGACAACCACGGCTACGCCGATGTCTACATCGATGGCGAGAAGCAGGACACGAACCTCGACACGTACAAAGGCCAGAACGCCGCGTACCAGGTGATCGCCTTCCAAAAGGATGGTCTCAGCGATGGCCAGCACACGCTGAAGATCGTCGTGAACGGGCAGAAGACCTCGGGATCGGCTGGCAGCTTCGTCTCGATCGACGCGGTGAACGTGCTGAACGCGAACACCTACACCACGAACGACACCGACACCGCGGCGATCACGTACGCCGGTGCATCCCACGACGGCAAGGGCGATTGGGAGCAGGCCTCGGGCAAGAACTGGACCGCCGGCGACTACCACGGCGATGAGACGTTCTCCTCGACCCCGGGCGACTCCGTGACGTACTCCTTCACGGGCACCGGCATCCAAGTGATCTCACCCGACTCCGTGAACCACGGCAAGGCGGATGTCTACATCGACGGTGACAAGGTCTCGACCATCGACACTTACGCCTCGGTCGCGACACCGCAGCAGCTCGTCTTCGAGAAGAAGGGCCTGAGCAACGGCGAGCACACGATCAAGATCGTCGTGACGGATCAGAAGAACCCGGCCTCTGAAGACACCTTCTTCTCGGTGGACGCGTTCAACGTGCTGACCGGGGATGCCGGTGGAGCCGACTCCGACACCGTCTCGTTCGCGCGCGTGCCGCAGAAGGCGGGGACGTCGCTGACGCTGCACGGCCGCGACGCACTGCTGGTGACGGCTGACGACAAGTTCGACGACCACGAGCTCTACTACACGACCAGCGAGCTCGTCGGCACGCAGCAGACCGCCGACGGCGATCTGCTCACGCTCGACGGCTACCAGGGCGACGCGGGCGAGACCGTGTTCCACTACGCATCGGAGCCGACGGTGTCCACGGTGATCGGCTCCGATGTCGAGCACACCTGGGATGCCGCGACCGGCACGCTGCGCCTGAACTACACGCACTCAGATCCGACCGTCGTGAAGATCACCGGGGGTGGGGCATCCGACCTTCTCGTGAACATCACGAACCGGGACGCCATGGACACCACGTGGCAGGTCACCGGAACCGACGGAGACGACAACGCCACCGTGCTCGCCGCCGGCGTGGAGCTTCTGCGCCACGTGAACGTGTCGGGCGACACCGCCGAGCTCACCGGCGACACGAAGACCGCCGGCACGCTCACCGTCTACGTGCCGAAGGGCGTCACGAAGCTCACCTGGAACGGCGAGGCTGTCGCGACGACGACCGACGCGGCAGGTGCGCTCGTCGCCTCCGTCGGCGGAGCGCCTGCGGCACAGCTGCCGACGCTGACGAACTGGGTGACGGCATCCGACGGCCCGGAGGCGAGCGCGGACTATGACGACTCGTCGTGGACGACCGCCGACGACACCACCGCCGACAACACCAGGCAGGGGCCAGGGCCGAGGCAGGGCGTCGTGCTCGACACCGACCACTATGGCTTCTACGAGGGCGACACCTGGTACCGGGCGCACTTCACTCCGACGACCGTGCCGTCCAGCATCTCGCTGACGGGCCAGGGCGGCAGCGCGGCGAACATGCTCGTCTGGATCAACGGCGTGTACGCCGGCGCGACCTCCGCGAACGGGAGCGCTCAGACGGTCACGGTGCCCGCGGGATCGATGCAGGCGGGCACGGCGAGCGTCGTCTCCGTCCTGGTGTCGAACAGCGGCCAGAACCTGGACTGGAGCGACAACGGGCTCTCGCGGCAGAACCGCGGACTCTATGACGCCGATCTCGGTTCGACGGGCGCGGTGACGTGGAAGATCCAGGGCGCGAAGGACAAGGCCGACCCGGTCGACACGGCGCGCACGATCTACAACGTGGGCGGACTGTACGGGGAGCGGGCCGGCTGGTATCTGCCCGGCTACCCGGACGACGACTGGACGAAGGCAGATTCCTTCAAGCCCGCGCAGGCCGGAGTCACCTGGTACCGCACGACTTTCGACCTCGACGTGCCCGAGGGGGTCGACACCGCGTATGCGCTGAAAATCAACGACGCGGCGTTCGAGAACGGACGGAACGACTACGCGCGAGCCGTGATCTACGTCAACGGCTGGAACACGGGCTACTTCGTCGGCAACGTGGGGCCGCAGCAGACCTTCACGATTCCGCGTGGCTTCCTGAACATGAACGGCAGCAACGACATCGCGATCGCGCTGACCACGGAGAAGGCGAGCCAGGGACCGGACTCGATCCAGCTGGTCGACGCGGGAACCGTCGCGGGCGGGATCGCCAGCGCTGAGAACAAGGCGCCCGCCATGCCGGACGCGAAGGTGGACGCCTCCCTGCCCGACACGTCGGTCACGCCCGGCTCCACCGTGAAGGTGACCGCTTCCGCGTCGCTGCCGAAGCTCATCGACGGCGCCACCACGCGCACCGTCGTCGACTGGGGTGACGGCTCGACGCCGCAGACGCTCTCTGCGACGAAGTCGCTGCGCATGCTCGCCGCGACCGACGACGGGGTCTCGGTGACCCACGAGTACGCGGACGCCGGCGCTTACTCGCCGACGGTCAGTGTTCTGGACTCGGTCTCCGACAGCGTGCTCGGCACGACGACGCTGTCGCTGAAGGTCGCCGCGGACGACTCCGGAACCGGTTCGGGCGATGACGGCTCCGGCACCGGTGACACGGGAGGTTCCGGCACGTCGGGCTCGGGCGCGTCGGGTTCGGACATCACGGACCCGGGTGCTCTGAGCACTGCGGACAGCGACCTGGCCGCCACCGGGTCCAATGTAATTGAGGGTCTGCTCGCGGTCGCTCTGCTCCTGATCCTCGGCACCGCGATCCTCGTGTTCCGCCGGTTCCGTCGCCCACGCATCCAGCACACGACCGAGAAAGAAAGTCAGCAATGAGACAACATCCGACACGGCGCCGTCGCGTGACGGTGCGAACCCTGGTGGGACTGGCCGCGCCGGCGCTGGCGCTCGGGCTCGTGCTCACACCGACCGCGCCGCACGCAGCGCAGGCGGCTGCGGCAGATCAGTCGACCGACACCGCGGTCCCGACCACCGACGCCGGAGCGCCGCAGACGGTTCCCGGGCTGGCGACCTGGACGGCGGGCAGCGGAAAGCTCACGGTGACCGACGCCCTGCGCGTGGACTCCGACACGGCGTCCGCCGACAACGCGAAGGTCCTGATCGCCGGGCTGAGCGAGAAGCTGGGCCGCGCGGTCGAGGCGGGGTCGGCATCCGCTGCCGGCGACGTCGTGCTGAACGAAGACGCGAGTCGCGTCGGCGAGCTCGGCACCGAGGGCTACGAGCTGACCGTCTCCGACCGCATCAGCGTCACGGGTGCGACCGACACCGGTGTGTTCTACGGCGTGCAGACCGTCATCCAGATCCTGTCGGAGGGGAACGTCGTTCCGAAGGGCTCCTCGATCGACACCCCGGAGTACGCCGAGCGAGGCGTCGGCATCTGCGCGTGCCAGATCACGGTGAGCCCCGAGGTGATCGAGCGCGCCATGAAGGAGATGGCCTACCTCAAACTGAACCAGCTCTGGATGGAGACCAAGGTCGAGTCGGATGCCTACTCCAAGGCGAACTTCTGGGGCTACTTCACCAAGGCACAGGCCAAGGAGCTGAACGCCACCGCGAAGAAGTACCACATCACGCTGGTGCCCGAGGTGAACTCGCCGGGCCACATGACGCCGTGGCTGAAGAACTACCCGGACCTGCAGCTGGTGGACAAGAACGGCAATCGCGATGCTGATCGTCTCGACATCACGCAACCGGCCGCCTACAGGATGATCACGACGTTGTTCGACGAGTACATGCAGGTGTTCGACACCCCGTACTGGCACATGGGCGGCGACGAGTACATGCTCGGGTCGGCCTACGCGAACTATCCGCAGTTCCAGCAGTACATCGATGCCAACCCCGACATCTTCCCGGCCGGGTCGACGCCGACCGACGTGGTCATCAACTTCATGAACCGCATCGACGACTATGTGCGCTCGAAGGGCAAGACGCTGCGAATCTGGAACGACAGCATCCTGGCCGGCACGAAGCTGTCGCTGAACAAAGACATCATCGTCGAGCACTGGTACAGCTCGAGCGGGGACGTCTCGCCGCAGCAGCTCATCGACGATGGCAACAATCTCGAGAACGCGTCCGACGCCCTGTATCTCGTGCGCAGCTCGGGCAACGACAGCGTGAACGTGCGTTCGCTGTGGAACAACAACTGGAACCCGCGCCAGTTCTACGGTGCCGGCACGGTGACCGACAGCGCGACGGGCGGCAAGGTGCTCGGCGCCAAGGTGATGGTCTGGCCGGACAACGCGCCGGCGGACACCGAGAACCAGATCGAGTCCGCACTGTTCGCCCCGGAGAACTTCGTCGCCCAGGCCACCTGGGGCTCGCCGCGGCCGGCATCGAGCTACGACGACTTCGCGGCACTGACGACGGCGCTCGGCCATGCTCCCGGCTTCGACGACGTGGATCGCACCCCGGTCGGCGACGGTGCCTTCACGCTGAGCACCGACGGGGCGGCGATCACGACGGCCGACGGTGCCGGAGCCACGCTCACTGCCGGCGGGGACGGAACCCCGCTGACGTTCGCGAAGACCGCTGACGACTACTACACGATCACGTCGCCGGCAGGGGAGTGCCTGACGATGACCGGAGGCTCGCTCACGCTGAACGCGCCGCTCGACCAGGGTCTGGCCGCGAGCTTCGCCGACTGCAAGGCATCCGACAACCTGCAGAAGTGGCAGGTGCGCAAGGTCTCCGGCGGCTTCACCGTCGAGAACGCGATCACGCTCGAGCCGCTGGTCGTCGCCGACGGCACGCTCGTGCAGCAGGCGCCCGACGTGCAGGCGCCCGCCGTCTTCACGTTCGCCGGCACGTTCAACGCCTCGCTCTCGCTGCCCGCGAACATCGGGCTCGGCAGCACCGTGAACGCCACGCTGACGATCGCGAACTGGCTGCCGGATGCCGTCTCGAACGTGAGCGCGCACCTCACGCTCCCGCAGGGCTGGGGCGCCGACTCCGACACGGTGAAGATCGGTGACGTCGACGCGGCCGGAACGCAGGCCGAGACGGTTCCGATCACGGTCACCTCGTACGCGGCACTGGCGGATCAGACCGTGAAGGCGACGGTGCACTACACGGATGCGTCGGGTGCGGCGCAGAGCGTCGACGTCTCGGCGTCCACGGCGGTCACCTGCTCGGCGGCCGCGGTCAGCCCGAAGGCGCTCGTGCGCGTCGACAGCCAGGAGATGGATTATGAGCAGACTCCGGGCACGAATGCGATCGACGGCAACCCGAACACGTTCTGGGGAACGCAGTGGTACAAGGCGAACCCGACGTATCCGCACGAGATCACGGTCGACCTCGGAGAAGGAGCGTCAACGTGCGGCATCTCCTATCTCCCCAGGGCGGGCAACACCAACGGTGAGATCTCGAAGTACGAGGTCTACGTCAGCGACAGTCCCGACTCGCCCACCGGCGATCCGGTGGCGTCGGGCACCTTCGGCAGCGGTCTCGGCCTCAAGTCGGTGACGTTCGGCAAGGCGGTCGACGGTCGCTACCTGACGCTGAGGTCGCTCGGCGAGGGTGGATCGGTCACGACGAACACGACGACGGTCGCCGAGCTCACCGTCGATCCGGCGACGGAGACGCCGGCCGCGGTGTCACCGACGCTGTCCCTGGGCGCATCGTCCGGCCGGCCCGGTGATGAGGTGACCGTCTCGATCACCGGCGCGAAGCCGTACTGGCAGTACGGTCTGCAGTTCCACTCCGATCCGGTGGACCTGACGATTCCGCGCACCGATGCGAACGGCGACCTGGATGCCACGTTCACGGTCCCGGCGGCCGTCGATGCAGGCGACCACAGCGTCGTGCTGCTCGACGGTGACGACACCGTGACGCAGCAGGCCTTCACCGTGCTCGCCGCGGATGACGGTTCAAGCGGTGACGGTTCAGGCAGCGGCGACGCGGGAAGCGGATCCGGCACCTCCGGTGACAGCGCGACGGGCGGTGGACCGGGTTCGTCGAACGCGGGAGACACGGCGGGGCTGGCTTCGACCGGGTCCGACCTTCTCGCGCCGATCGGGGGTGGCGTGCTGGTGCTGCTGGCCGGAGCGGCCCTGCTGCTGACGCGCTTGCGCAAGCGTCGTCTGCAGGGCTGACGCGACCCATCCGCTCACGAGAATCCGCCGCCGTCCGCACCCGGAAGGGTCGCGGACGGCGGCGGATCGCTGCCGTCCGCCAGCTGTTGTCAGTTCGCTGCCGCCTCAGCCAGCCGCCGTCAGTTCGCTGCCGTCGGTTCGCCGTTGTCAGCTCGCGGCGGCGGGCGCCCCGGTGCTGGAGCGCACGATGAGCGTCGGCTCGATGAGCTCGGTCTCCGCCGGGGTCTGGGGGTCGTCGATGGCGGCGATCAGCCGCTCGACGGCGCGTTCGCCGATGAAGCCGAAGGGCTGCGCCACGGTGGTCAGTGAGGGGGAGCAGTACTCGGCGAGGGGGATGTCGTCGACCCCGATCACCGAGATGTCTTCCGGCACGCGCTTGCCCAGTTCGTGCAACGCCCTGATGACGCCGAAGGCCATCTCGTCGCTGGCCACGAACACCGCGGTCACGTCGGGGATGCGGCCGAGGATCAGGCCGTTCTGGTAGCCGGATGCCGGCGACCAGTCGCCCTGCAGCGCGGGCGGCACGAAGCGGCCGGAGGCCTCCAGGGTCTCGCGCCAGCCCTGCGTGCGGCCGCCGGCCTCGATCCAGCTTTCCGGTCCGCTGACGTGCCACACGGTCTCGTGACCGAGCGAGAGGAGGTGCTCGGTCGCCATCCGTCCGGCCAGGTGCTGGTCCACCGTGACCACGTGCGTCGACGCGGTGCGCGATCCGTCGGTGCAGACGGTCGGGATGGCGCGGGTCAGGTCTTCGATACCCTTGTTCACCTGCACGAGCGGCAGCGCGAGGATGATGCCCTCCACGTTGTGCTCCGACAGGCGGGTCATCGCGGCCTGGATCGCCGTCGAGTCCATCGAGGCGACCGTCACGGCGCTCACCGTGTATCCGGCGCGGTGCGCCGCCGTCTCGACGCCGACCGTCGCTGCCGAGCGCGAGTAGAACATGGTCTCGAACACCACGATGCCGAGCGTGTGGCTTCGACCCGAGGAGAGCACCCTGGCGGCGTCGTTCTTGCGGTAGCCGAGCTCCTCGACCGCGGCGAGGACCTTCGCCTTCGTGTGCTCGCGCACGTTCGGATGCCCGCTGAGCGTGCGCGAGACCGTCTGCGCCGAGACCCCGGCGAGCCGGGCGACATCGGCCATTCCCGGCCGGGTTCCATGGGGCTTCTCGTCCATGCGCTGCCTTTCGCTGTCGCTCGCCGTAGCACACCAAGGTTATCGATATCTCGCGCGCAGCTGCGTGGACGCGCCCGCGAAGGAGGGAGAGCGCTGTCGCGCCGTCCTGGCCTTGATGATAGAGGATGTCCGACAACTGTCCCTGAGACTCTTCGAACCTTTGCGACGACTTCGGATGATGCTCGAATGATATGGATATCAACCTATGCCATGATGAACGTCATGCTCTTCTCGACGACGTCCGTCTGCAGCGCCGGCTGATGACCATCGAACTGACGCCGAC
This sequence comes from Humibacter albus DSM 18994, assembly GCF_000421825.1. Lineage (GTDB taxonomy): Bacteria > Actinomycetota > Actinomycetes > Actinomycetales > Microbacteriaceae > Humibacter > Humibacter albus. Next base: position 135,791 of record NZ_ATXT01000015.1, on the reverse strand, counting down.
CACTCAGACTCTCTCGTTCCCCGACGGCCGTCTGCTGCGCGACGGCAAGCAGCATCGCATCCTCTCCGGGTCGGTGCATTACTTCCGCGTCCACCCCGATCAGTGGAGGGACCGGCTGCGCCGGATCGTGGGCATGGGGCTCAACACCGTCGACACGTACGTGCCGTGGAACTTCCACCGGCCGCGGCAGAACGCCGGGGCGCGCTTCGACGGCTGGTGCGACGTGGAGCGGTTCATCCGACTCGCCGGTGAGGTCGGGCTCGATGTGATCGTTCGACCCGGACCCTACATCTGCGCCGAATGGGACAACGGCGGCCTGCCCGCCTGGGTCACGGCGATGCCCGGGGTGCAGCCGCGCTCCTCGCAGCCGGCCTACCTGGCCGCTGTCGAGGAGTGGTTCGACGAGCTCATTCCGCGTCTGGTCGAGCTCGAGCGCCGAGCCGGCGGCCCGATCGTGGCGTTCCAGATCGAGAACGAATACGGCAGCTATGCCGACGACGACGTCTACCTGCGCTGGATGCATGAGGCGCTTCTGACGCGCGGCGTCACCGAGTTGCTCTACACCGCGGACGGGCCGACCGAGCTGATGCAGGACGCCGGCAGCATCCCCGGCGTCCTGGCGGCCGCGACCCTCGGTTCGAAGGCGGGCGAGGCTCGGGACCTGCTGCGCGGCCGTCGCGGCGATGAGCCGTTCCTGGTCGCCGAGTTCTGGAACGGCTGGTTCGACCACTGGGGCGAGAACCACCACATGCGTGCGCCGCAGAGCGCGGCGGCCACGGCGCAGGACATTCTGGACGCCGCCGGCTCCGTCAGTCTGTACATGGCGCACGGCGGCACGAACTTCGGCCTCTGGGCGGGGGCGAACCATGACGGCGAACGGCTGCAGCCCACCGTGACGAGCTACGACTCCGACGCGCCGGTCGCAGAGAATGGCACGCTCACGGAGAAGTACTTCGCCTATCGCCGCCTGTTACTCGGCTCCGACGCTCCCGAGCTCGACCTCGAGGAGCAGCCGGCCGTGCTGTCCGCGCGCACGCTGCCCATCGATCGCGCCGCGGCATTGCTGCCTGCCCTTCGCTCCGCATCCTCCGGCGTCAGCTCGCCTGCCCCCGCCACGTTCGAGCAGCTCGGGCAGGCTTCGGGCCTGGTGCTCTATCGCGCCGAGGTGCTGCTGCCGGCCGGACGCCACACGCTGGCGCTGCACGGCGCGCACGACCGTGCCCTGGTATATCTCGACGGCGTGCCGGTCGGGGTCGTCGAGAACGGCAACGCCGAGTTCGCGATCGACGGTGAACGACGGGTGGCCGGCCTCGAGGTTCTCGTCGAGAATCAGGGCCGCATCAACTACGGTCCGCTGCTGGGACAGGGCAAGGGCATCCTCGGCCACGTGCAGGTCGATCGGCGGCTCGTGCTCGGCTGGGAGAGCATCCCGCTCCCACTCGACGAGTGGGACGGCGGCCATCTTGCGGCGCTGGGTACCGCGGCGGCGGGCACCAAGGCAGCGCCGGCGAGCAGCGGCATCGCCAGCGCGGTGCTCGACGTGGACGAGCCCGTGGATGCCTTCCTCGCCTTCCCGGGCTTCGGCAAGGGTTTCGTGTGGGTCGGCGACTTCCTGCTCGGCCGGTACTGGGAGATCGGCCCGCAGCGCACGCTCTACGTGCCCGCCCCGCTGCTGAAGCGCGGCAGGAACGTCATCACCGTCCTCGAGCTCGAGCGATTCGGCGACGCGGTCGAGGTGCGCGAGCACGCCGAGCTCGGCCCCGCCGAGGAGTACGTCGAGGAGTTCTGACCTCGCGTCCGAGCATCCGTCGTGGCGGCTACCTCCCGGGACCCGGCCCGGCGTCACGGTGATCGCTCAGCCGCGGGCTAGCCTGTGCGCGTGGCGGACACTGTGGTGGACACCGTCGCGGACAGGGTCCGCGAAAGTGTCCGCACGCTTCCGCCCGCGTACTTCGCGTTCGTCATGGCCACGGGCATCGTCTCCATCGGCATCGGCGCCGCGGGTCAGCACGTCATCTCCGCCGTGCTGCTCTGGGTCGCCGTGGCCGGGTACCTCGTGCTCCTCGTTCTGAGCATCTGGCGCCTCATCGCCTACCCCCGGGACTTCATCGCCGACGTCGGCAGCCCGGCCAACGGCTTCGCGTTCTTCACGTTCGTCGCCGGCACCGATGTGCTGGCCGCGCGTCTGATCGGAGACGTGGATGCCGCGGTGCCGATCACGCTTTTCGTCGTCGCGGTGTGCGTGTGGCTCGTGATGGGGTATGCCATCCCGTGGCGCGTCGTGCTCGATGGCTCCCATGACGGAAACGTGCTCCTTGGCGTGAACGGCACCTGGTTCGTGTGGGCCGTCGCCAGCCAGTCGATCGCTGTCGTCGCCTCCGAGCTGGAGGCCGAGTCCGGGCGATTCTCGGAGGCGCTCGCCATCATCGCCGTGCTCGCCTGGTCGATCGGGGTGGTGCTGTACGGAGCGATCGGTGTCGTCGTGGTGATCCGTGTGCTGATCCGCGGCATCACGCCCGCCGAGTTCGGCGCGCCGTACTGGATCACGATGGGCGCCGCGGCCATCACCGTGCTCGTCGGGTCCCGCATTCAGAAGGTCGAGGACATGCCCGTCGTCGGCGCCGCGCACGGACTCATCGCCGGAGCGGCCGTGGTCTTCTGGTCGTTCGCGAGCTGGCTGATCCCGGCGCTGATCGCGGCCGGTTGGTGGCGGCACGTCGTGCACCGGGTCCCGTTGCGCTATGAACCGGCCCTGTGGAGCATCGTCTTCCCGCTCGGCATGTACTCGGTGGCGAGCATGAGCCTCGGCGCGGCCGACGGCCTGCCGATCATCGCGAACATCGGCGCCGTCGCCGTGTGGGTAGCGCTTGCTGCCTGGGTCGTGGTCGCGGTAGCGCTGCTCGTCCGCATCGTGCGCAGACTGACCGGGGCGCGCGGACTCTGAGAGCTACGGCCGGTACGCTCCGGCCGACGGCGCAAGCGGCTCTGGCGGGCCGGGGCCCGGCATGCGCCCCTCACTAGGCTGGGACTGTGCTGGAGGAACAGCGCCACGGATTGAGCGAAGCGGTGCGCACGCTGTCGCCATCGTATTTCGCCGTGGTGATGGCCACCGGAACGGCCTCTGTCGGTGCCGGACAGATCGGGCTCGCCCTGATCTCGTGGTCGCTGCTCTGGATCGCCGTCGCGGCCTACGCGGCGCTGGTGGTTCTCACGGTGTGGCGGCTGGTCGCGTTCCGCAGCGAGATCGTCGCCGACTTCACTCGCGTGCGCACCGGCTTCGCGTTCTTCACCTTCGTGGCCGCCACCGATGTGCTGGCGGTGCGGCTCATCCCCGCGCTGGGAACCGGCCTTCCGTCGGTTCTGCTCGCCGTCGCGTTCGCGGCGTGGTTGGTTCTCGAGTACGCGATTCCCGGCGGGGTGGTGCTGTCCCATCCGTGGCATATCGACGCTCTGCGAGACGTGAACGGAACCTGGTTCATCTGGCCGGTGGCGAGCCAGTCGGTCGCGTTGGTGGCCGCGTCGCTCGAACCGATGACGGATGTCTTCGCCGAGCTTCTCTCGATCGTCGCTGTGCTCTCGTGGTCCATCGGTGTGGTGCTCTACGGCGTGATCGGGGTGGTCATGGTCGTGCGCATGCTGACCCAGGGCATGCCGGCGGGCGAGCTGGGACCGGACTACTGGGTGGCCATGGGCGCGGCTGCGATCTCGGTGCTCTCCGCGTCGAAGCTGATCGAGATGACGAACATGCCGATGGTCGCCGCGAGCAGGGGAATGGTCGCCGGTGTCGGCGTGGTGCTGTGGTCGTTCGCGACCTGGCTCATCCCGGCACTGGTCGGCATCGGCTGGTGGCGTCACGTGGCACAGAGGGTGCCGCTGCGCTACGAGTCGGCGCTCTGGGGCATGGTCTTCCCTCTGAGCATGTACGGCGTCGCCAGCCTCTACCTCGGCCGGGCCGATCGTCTGCCGATCCTCGGTGGCATCGGGGCGGCCGGCATCTGGGTCGCGCTCGTCGTCTGGTGCATCGTCGCCGTGTCGATGGCCGCGCACGTCGTGCATCGTCTCTGGCCGGGCGACGGCTTCAGGCGCCGGCCGGACGCCGCAGCGAGGCGCTGACCGGCGGCCGCAGCGCGGCGAACTGAATCGCCGACGCGGGTCGACCTGCGGCGTCACACGATGCGGAGAAAGTGCTTGCACTCTGCAATACTTGCCTAGTGCAAATGAACGACCCCTCGACTTCTCCGGACGCGTCCGATCCGGATCTCCGGCTCTCGTCGCCCGGCGACCGCACGCCCGCGGGCGCGGACCGCGGCACGGCGCCGTCCGACGACGAGATCGCCGCGTTCCAGGTGGCGACGCGGGATCTCATCGACGTGGCCGTCCGCAGTGTCGAAGTGGTGGCTCCCGGCCTCTCCCTGCCCCAGTTCCGGCTCATGCTCGTGCTCGGCGACCTGGGCGTGACACCGTCGACCAAGCTGGCGAGGGAGCTCGGCGTCTCGCCGTCGTCGGTGACGCGCATGGCGGACCGGCTCGTGACATCCGGGCACGTGAGCCGCGAACGCGACGCCGAGAAGCGCTCGATCGTGGCGCTGGCGCTGACCCCGCACGGCGTCGAGACGGTGCGCGAGGTGCTGTCGTGGCGCCACGTCGAACTGGCGCGCATCCTGCACTCGATGGAGCCGGGCGACAGGGCCGTGACGGCCCGCGCGTTGACGACGTTCCACCTGGCGGCCGCCAGCCGCCCGGAGCACTCTCACCTGGGGTGGCTGCCGCTGTGAGAAAAGAACAACACGCGCCCGGCTCCGGGGGCGCTTCCACAGCCGTGCGCGCTCGCGGACTCGTCCTCGGGGATTTCGCGGTCGATCGCCGCATGCTCCTCATCACGGCGCTCGCCCTCCCGATCGGCGCCCTCGCCGGCCTCGCCGCCTTCGTGCTGCTCCGGCTGATCGGTCTGGTCACGAACCTCGTGTTCTTCGGCCGCATCGACACCGCCCTCGTCGCCCCGAGTGCGGCGCACGCGCCGTGGTGGCTCATCCTGTTCGCCCCGGTGCTCGGCGGCCTGATCGTCGGACTGATGGCCCGGTTCGGCTCGGAGAAGATCCGCGGCCACGGCATGCCGGAGGCGATCGAGGCGATTCTCACCGGCGGCAGCCGCGTCTCGCCGAAGGTGACGGTGCTCAAGCCCATTTCCGCTGCGGTGAGCATCGGCACCGGTGGACCGTTCGGCGCCGAAGGCCCGATCATCATGACCGGCGGCGCGCTCGGCTCGCTGCTGGCGCAGCTTCTGAAGCTGACGGCCGACGAGCGCAAGACGCTGCTCGTGGCGGGCGCGGCCGCGGGAATGGCCGCCACGTTCAACTCCCCGCTGGCGGCGGTGCTGCTGGCCGTGGAGCTGCTGCTGTTCGAATGGCGTCCGCGCAGCTTCGTGCCGGTCGTCGCGGCGGTCGCCGTGGGCACGATGGTGCGCGGCGTGCTGCTCGGCACCGCACCGGTGTTCCCGGTGGATTCCTCGAACCTGCACCTGTCGCCGCTGATCTGCGGCATCGCGGCCGTCGTCGGCCTCACCGGAGGGCTTCTCGCGGTCGGTGCCACGTGGCTGGTCTACAAGGCCGAGGACGGCTTCACCCGGCTTCCGATCCACTGGATGTGGTGGCCGGCCATCGGCGGCCTCATCATCGGCGCGGGAGGCCTCATCGTGCCCCAGGCGCTGGGCGTCGGCTACGACGTGATCGACCAGCTGCTGACCGGGCGAGCGACGATGTCGCTGATTCTGGGCATCCTCGTGGTCAAGACGCTGATCTGGTCGCTCTCGCTCGGCTCTGGCACCTCGGGCGGCGTGCTCGCGCCGATGTTCATGGTGGGCGGTGCCCTCGGCGCGCTCGAGGGCACCGTGCTGCCGCAGGTCATGCCCGGGTTCTGGGCCATGTGCGGACTGGCCGCCGTGCTCGGCGGCGTGATGCGCTCGCCCCTCACCGGCACGGTGTTCACACTGGAGCTCACGCACGCCTGGAACGCGCTGCCGGCGCTCCTGCTGTCGGCGACGGCCGCCTACGCGCTCTCGGTGCTGGTGCTGAAACGATCGGTGCTCACGGAGAAGATCGCGCGTCGCGGACTTCACCTCACCCGCGAGTACTCCACCGATCCACTGGAGACGTTCTTCGTGCGCGACGTCATGCATCCGATTCCGCCCGGCGATGCCGTGCGAACGGGCGACGGCTTCACCGTGCGGGAGCAGCTGACCGTGCGCGCCCTGGCGTATCGGTTCGCGGAGAACGGATGCGCCGAGGCAGACGTCGTGAACGCCGAAGGTGTCGTGGTCGGCCGGGTCGGGATCGCCGATCTGCTCCAGCCGCGCCTGCACGACCTCACCGAGGAGCACCATCGGGCGCGGACCCTCCGGTTCCGTTCCGATGATCCGTCGGCACAGACGTCGGTGGCGAAGCGGGCGAGCCGTCGAGGCTCCGGCACACGGGCGAACGCTGCGAGTGCGCGCCGCGTCTCCCGGCTCGCCGGGCGACCGGGTCAGTCGAACTCGGGCGACCAGCGGGCGAGCACGAGGTCGACGCGGTAGCTGCCGGCGGCATCCTCGCGTGACGCTCGCTCGGTGCTCATGCCCTTCAGCGGCGTGGATTCCTCGAGGTAGTGCTGCAGCGCCCTTCCCTCGTGGCAGGCCGGCGGCTCACCCGAGGCGCGGATGACGCGCCACCACGGCACGTCGGAGCCGTAGCGAGCCATCACCTGGCCGACGACGCGAGCGCCGCGAGACCCGAGCACTGCGGCGATCTGGCCGTACGTCATCACGCGCCCGGGCGGGATGTCGCCGACCACCTCGAGAACGGCTTCGACGAATGACTCGCCAGGGTCGGGCATGGCTGGGAACGACTCGTGTCGGCGACGGGAGGGGATGACGCCTCAGAGGTCCATCGAGCCGATGGTCTCGCCGTACTGCGTCTCGCCGACCGGGGTGAAGCCGGTGCGCAAGAAGAAGCTCTCGGGGCCGAGCTCGCCGGTCTCCCAGATGACGAAGAGCTTGTCGATGCCGCGTCGGCGGGCCTCGTCGGCGAGAGCGTCGACGGCGAACCGGCCGATGCCGCGCCCCTGGTCGGAGGCGTCGACATTGATGCGCCACAGAATGGAGCGGAACTCGTCGTCGGCGTGCGGGTCGAAGCTTCCCATGATGAAGGCGACGACCTCATCGCCGTCGATCACGACCCGCTGCCACGTCATGTTCGGATCGTTCACCGCGGCGGCCGCCGAGTACGAGACCGGGGTGATGAACTGTTCCTGACCGGGCTTGAGTGTGAGCGCGTTCGCCGCGGAGATGTTGGACGCAGACAGTTCCTCGAGTCGCAGCTCAGCCATGCCCTCAGCGTATCCGACGGCCTCGCCGGTGGTCCACTGAGCCCCTCATGCGTTCGCCGAGGGCCTGGGTCGAGCGCGGTCTCGCACCACGAGAAGAGGGCACGGGCATCCGTCGTGGGATGCCCGTGCCCTCGCCATCGGGTCGGGTGCGTCAGAACGCGGCGAGCGCCTCGTTGAACGTCGCGGACGGGCGCATCACGGCGCTCGCCTTGGCCGGGTCCGGCAGGTAGTAGCCGCCGACATCGGTCGGGGATCCCTGCACCGCGATCAGCTCGTCGACGATGGTGGACTCCTGCGCGGTCAGCGTCTCGGCCAGGCCGGCGAACTCGGCGGCGAGTTCCGGGTCGTCGGTCTGCTTCGCGAGCTCCTGCGCCCAGTAGAGCGCGAGGTAGAAGTGCGAGCCGCGGTTGTCGATGGTGCCGAGCTTGCGGCCAGGGCTGCGGTCCTCGTCGAGGAACGTCGCCGTTGCGCGGTCCAGCGCGTCGGCCAGCACCTGAGCGGCCGGAACGCCCGCCGCCTCGGCGTACTTCTCGAACGACGGCACGAGTGCGAAGAACTCGCCGAGCGAGTCCCAGCGCAGGTAGTTCTCGGCCAGCAGCTGCTGCACGTGCTTCGGCGCGGAGCCGCCCGCGCCGGTCTCGAACAGACCGCCGCCGGCGATCAGCGGGACGATCGACAGCATCTTGGCCGACGTGCCGAGCTCGAGGATCGGGAACAGGTCGGTGTTGTAGTCGCGCAGCACGTTGCCGGTCACCGAGATGGTGTCCTCGCCCTTGCGCATGCGCTCCAGGGAGTAAGCGGTGGCGAGCTCGGGCGCCAGGATGTCGATGGTCAGGCCCGTCGTGTCGCCGACCAGTTCGGCGTCGTCGAGGTAGGCACGCACCTTGCGGATGATCTGGGCGTCGTGGCCGCGCGTCTCGTCCAGCCAGAAGATGGCCGGCGTGTGTGTGGCGCGCGCGCGGCCGACGGCCAGGCGCACCCAGTCGCGCACCGGGATGTCCTTGGTCTGGCAGGCGCGCCAGATGTCGCCGGCGCCGACCTCGTGCTGCAGCAGCACCTCGCCCGCGGAGTCGAGCACCTTCACGACACCGTCGGCGGGGATCTCGAACGTCTTGTTGTGCGAGCCGTACTCTTCGGCCGCCTGGGCCATGAGGCCGACGTTCGACACCGAGCCGATCGTGGCCGGGTCGAGCGGGCCATTCTTCTTCACGTCCTCGACGACGGTGGCGTACACGCCGGCGTACGACGAGTCGGGGATCACGGCGAGCGTGTCCTCCTCGCGACCCTCACCGTCCCACAGCTTGCCGCCGTTGCGGATGAGCGCCGGCATCGATGCGTCGATGATGACGTCGGAGGGCACGTGCAGGTTCGTGATGCCCTTGTCGGAGTTCACGTACGACAGGCGGGGGCCGCCGGCGAGGGTGGTGTCGATCGCCTCGCGGATCTCGGCGCCGTTCGGCAGCGCATCGAGTCCGGCGAGGATGGCGCCCAGGCCGTCATTCGCCGACAGCCCGGCGGCCTTGAGGTCCGCGCCGTACTTGTCGAAGACATCCTTGAAGAAGGCGCGCACGACGTGGCCGAAGATGATCGGGTCGGAGACCTTCATCATGGTGGCCTTCAGGTGCACGGAGAACAGCACCCCCTCGGCCTGCGCCGTCTTGAGCGCGTTGGCGAGGAAGGCGTCCAGGTACTCGGCCGAGAGCACGGTGGCATCGACGATCTCGCCGGCCAGCACGGGAAGCCGCTCGAGCAGAACTTTCTGTTCGCCGTCAGCGGTCTCCAGCACGATCGTGAGGGTGTCGTCGGACGCCAGCGTCACCGACTTCTCGTTGCTCTTGAAGTCGTGCTCACCCATCGTGGCGACGCGGGTCTTCGACCCCTCGCCGAACGGTTTGTTGGTGTGCGGATGCTTCTTCGCGTACGACTTCACCGACAGGGGAGCGCGGCGGTCGGAGTTGCCCTGGCGCAGCACGGGGTTCACGACGGAGCCGATCGCCTTGAAGTACTTGGCGCGCACGGCGGCCTCGTCGTCGTTCGCCGGAGCATCCGGGTAGTCCGGAATGTCGTAGCCCTTCTCCTGCAGTTCCTTGATCGCGGCCTTCAGCTGCGGGAGCGAGGCGGAGATGTTCGGCAGCTTGACGATGTTCGCCTCCGGGCTCTCGGTCAGCTCTCCGAGCTCGGCCAGGGCGTCGTCCGCGAGGCCGAACTGGGCCAGGATGCGTCCGGCCACCGAGATGTCGCGCGTCTCGAACTCGATGCCCGCCTTCTGCGCGAAGGCGGAGACGATCGGCAAGAAGGAGTAGGTGGCGAGGAGCGGAGCCTCGTCCGTGTGGGTGTAGATGATCTTGGCCATCTCGCTCCAATCGGCGGGAAGAATCGGCGAAATAATCTTGACGTCGAGATAAATTGTCGCCTCTCACGATACCCGACGGTGGCGATGGGGCCGAAAAGCGATCGACCACCGGGTGACCTGTTCGGCGAGGCGATAGTCTCGTGCAGACCGGCGACGCCGTCGTCGTCCGGGTGGCAGTGAGGATGGGCCGATGCGGGCGGGCACGAACCTTCCGGCCGTCGGGGGGTACAACCAGGCGGTGGTCCTGGATGCCGTGCGCCGGTCCGTCGACGGAGTCAGCCGTGTGGAGGTGGCGGCCAGCACCGGCCTGTCGGCGCAGACCGTCACGAACGTCGTGCGCCGGCTGATCGACGACGGGCTGGTCGCGGAGGCGGGAACTCGCGCGGGCGGGGTCGGCAAACCGCGCACCATCGTCAAACTGCAGCCGCGCGGCCGTCTCGCCCTCGGCGTGCACCTCGACCCGTCCGTGATCACCGTGGTGCTGCTCGACCTCGCCGGGTCCGTCGTCGCCGATCGAGCCATCCCGACGCCGCCTTCGGCGACGGCTCCGAAGACGCTGCAGCGCATCGTGAAGGTCGCTTCCGCGCTCGTCTCCTCCGTCGGCGTCGACTCCTCGCGCATCATGGGTGTCGGCATCGCAGCTCCCGGTCCTGTCGACGTCGAGGCGGGCGTGGTGCTCGACCCGCCGCTTCTGCCCGGCTGGCGCAACGTGCCGGTGCGCGACGAACTCGCACGGCGACTCGGCATGCCCGTGCTGCTGGAGAAGGACGTCACCGCCGCCGCCGTCGCCGAACTCTGGATGGACACCGCGGGCGAGCGCAGCGACATGATCTTCTTCTACTACGGCACCGGCGTGGGTCTCGGGCTCGTCATGAACGGGGAGGTGATCCGCGGCGCCTCGAACAACGCGGGCGATGTCGGCGGGCTCGTCGTGGGTGGTGGGCCCGCGCGGCCGGAGCATCACCGCTGGCGCCTCGGCGACGCGGTGCTGCCGCGTCATGTGGTGGCGGACGCGATCGCTGCCGGGGTGCTGCGCGGCGACGCCGCGGCGATGACGACGGCCGACGTGCGCGCAGCTTTCCCCGTGATCACGGATGCCGCGGCACACGACGAGCGCGCGGCATCTCTGCTCGACGGTGTCGCCGACGACATCGCCGTCTCGCTGGTGTCGCTGGTGAACGCTCTCGACGTGGATCGCGTGGTGTTCGGCGGTCCGTTCTTCCCGCCTGTGCGCGACGTGGTGCTGAGGCGGGTGCCGCCGGCCGTGAACGAATCGCCGCTCATGGTGATGCCCCACGAGATCGTGTTCGGCGAGTCGGCGATCGGCGACGACGTGGCGGCGATCGGCGCCGCCTGCCTCGTGCTGGATCACGCGCTCTCGCCGCGGCCCGCCGGCCTGCTCATCCGCCGCTGAGAAATCTCTTGACGCGGATAAATCAAAATGATTTAGTAATGCAGTCCGGGTCGGCACCCGTTCGAGGCACGACGCGAGCCTCGTCGAGGATCACCGAGCACCCGGCATCCATGCACCATGAGGCAAAGGAGCATCATGAAACGGATCCTCTCCGCGCTCGCGATCGGCGCCGTCGCCGCAGCGGCTCTGTCGGGCTGTTCGGCGGGTTCGGGAAGCGACAAGGTCATCAAGGTCGCCTACCAGAAGTTCGGCAACTTCACGCAGATGGACACCCAGATGAAGTCCGTCGCCAAGCAGTTCGAGGCGCAGAACAAGGGCTACACGGTCAAGCTCGTCCCCATCCAGGCTTCGGAGAACGACTACTACACGAAGCTCTCGCTCATGAACAAGGCGGCCTCCACGGCGCCGGACGTGCTGTACGAAGACACCTTCCTCATCAAGTCCGACGCGGATGCCGGCTACCTCGCTCCGCTGGACTCGTACGTCAAGGACTGGAGCGACTGGAGCAAGTTCCCCGACAACGCGAAGCAAGCCGGCGAGGGTGAGAACGGCAAGCTCTACGGCATCTCGATGGGCACCGACACCCGAGCGCTCTGGTACAACAAGGACCTGCTGAAGAAGGCCGGCGTCGAGGTGCCGTGGCAGCCGAAGTCCTGGCAGGACGTGCTCGATGCGGCCAAGAAGGTCAAGGCGGCGGAGCCCGGCGTGACGCCGATCAACATCTATTCCGGCAAGGGCGGCGGCGAGCAGTCGACGATGCAGGGCTTCGAGATGCTGCTCTACGGCACGCACGACACGCTCTACGACTCGTCGTCCAAGAAGTGGATCGCCGGCTCCAAGGGATTCGTCGACTCGCTCGACGTGATCAAGGAGATCTATCAGGGCGGTCTCGGGCCGTCGGTGCAGAACGCGCTCGACCCGAACTTCGGCAACACGGTCAGCGGTCAGCTCCTCCCGCAGGGCAAGCTCGCGATCGACCTCGACGGATCCTGGCTGCCGCAGAACTGGATCAAGAGCGGTGCCGCGCCCTGGTCCGACTGGAACAAGGTGATGGGCGAGGTGGCGATGCCGACGCAGGACGGGGCATCCCCGGGCACGACGAGCATGTCGGGCGGCTGGACGCTCGCCCTCGGCTCGAAGTCGAAGAACAAGGATGCCGCCTGGGACTTCATCAAGCTCGCGCTGAACAAGAAGAACTCGCTGAAGTACGACGTCTCGGCCACGCAGATCGCCGTGCGCACCGACGTGGCGAGCGATCCGACGTACACGGATGCGAACCCGACGAACAAGTTCTTCTCCGACCTGGTGAAGGTGACTCACTTCCGGCCGGCGACGTCCGTGTATCCGAAGGTGTCGAACAACATCCAGGTGGCGATGGAGTCGGTGATGACGGGCCAGGCGACGCCGAAACAGGCGGCGAAGACCTATGACGATGCGCTGCCCGACGCGGTGGGCGGCGCGAAGCACGTGACCACGAAGTAGGTTCCATGTCGTCGCTCACGCATCCCGTGACGACCGGCACGCGCGGGCGGGGAGGGCCATCCTCTCCCCGCCCGCGTCGTCTCGGCCGCACCATCGGCCGGTCCGCGCCGCTGATCCCGTCGATGGTGCTCGTCGCCGTCTTCCTGCTCGGCCCGGTGATCTCGTCGTTCTACGGCTCGTTCACCGACATGTCGCTGACCGGCAGCGCCGCCGCCGGCGCGAAGTTCGTCGGTTTCGACAACTACGTGCAGCTGTTCCAGAACCCGGACTTCCTGCAGTCCGTCTGGCTGACCGTGCTCTTCCTGGTGGGCAGCGCGATCATCGGCCAGAACGTGCTCGGCATGGGGCTGGCCATGCTGATGCGGCACGGCCACGCCGTCGTGCGGGCCGTCGTGGGCACCCTCGTCGTCACGGCGTGGATCCTCCCGGAGATCGTCGCGGCATTCGCCGCCTACGCGTTCTTCCATGACAAGGGCACGCTGAACGAGCTGCTCGCGCTGGTCGGCATCCACGGGCCGAACTGGCTGTACGCGCTGCCGATGATCGCGGTCATCCTGGCGAACGTGTGGCGCGGCACCGCGTTCTCCATGCTCGTCTACTCGGCGGCGCTCACCGACGTGCCCGACGACGTCACCGAGTCCGCGGAGATCGATGGCGCGGGTGGCGTGAAGCGGCTGATCTACATCACGCTGCCGATGATCAGGCGCAGCATCTCCACGAACCTCATGCTCACCACGCTGCAGACGCTCAGCGTCTTCACGCTCATCTACGTGATGACAGCCGGCGGACCCGGCACGAAGAGCTCGACGCTGCCGATCCTCGCGTACCAGGAGGCGTTCAAGTTCTCGCAGCTCGGTCTGGGCACGGCGATCGCGACCATCCTGCTCGTGATCGGAGCGATCTTCTCGATCGTCTACATCCGCGCACTGAAGCCGGAGGTGGACTGATGGCGCGCACGATAGGGCTCACCTCGCCGTCGGGCCGAGCGTTGCGCGGTGTCTCGAACACCGTGCTCGTGCTCATCGGTCTGTGTTTCGCGCTGCCGCTCGCCTGGCTGCTGCTGGCATCCTTCGACCCGACTGCGACGCTGACGCTGAAGTGGCCGTCCGGCTTCACGCTCGACAACTTCACGTCGGTGCTCACGCCCGACCTGGCGTGGCTGCCGCTGTGGAACAGCGTGCTGCTCTCGGGCGGATGCGCGATCATCACGGTCATCGTCGCCGTGCTCGCCGCCTACCCGCTCTCCCGCTACCGGCTGCGCATCAACAAGCCGTACCTGTACGGCATCCTGTTCGGCACCTGCCTGCCGATCACGGCCATGATGGTGCCGGTCTACAGCCTGTTCGTCTCGCTCAACCTCATCGACTCGCTCTGGGGGACGATCTTCTTCATGGCCGCCTCGAGCCTGCCGATGGCGATCTGGATGATGAAGAACTTCATGGACTCGGTGCCGATCGTGCTCGAAGAGGCGGCCTGGGCCGACGGCGCTTCGATGATGACGACGCTCACCCGCGTGGTCGTGCCGCTGATGCGGCCGGGCATCGCGGTGGTCTTCATCTTCGTGTTCGTGCAGGCGTGGGGAAACTTCTTCGTGCCGTTCGTGCTGCTGCTCAGCCCCGACAAGCTTCCTGCCGCAGTCAGCATCTTCGCGTTCTTCGGTCAGTACGGAGCCGTCGCGTACGGCAAGCTCGCGGCCTACTCGCTGATCTACTCGGTGCCGGTGCTCGCGCTCTACGTCTTCACGTCCCGGGTGCTCGGTGGCGGGTCTGCGCTCGCCGGAGCCGTGAAGGGGTGAGCATTCGGTGAGATGACGCGCTGACCCGTGACGCGCCGACCGACGACGCGCTGACCGGCGGCGGCGGCCGGCAGGCGCCCTTGCAGCCCGACCGCACTGACGTAACCCGACCGCACTGACCTAAGAAGAAGCACACAAGGAGTACCGTGCACGACGATTCGCGCCTCGTTCTCGAGCGCATCCACCGATTCCTGTCCGAGCGCATCGCGCCGGCCGTCTACCGGCAGCGCGTGCCGCTGAGCCTTCGGGCGTGGGAGGCCCCGGGCGAGCCGGTGCCGTTCGACGGGGCCATCGCCGAGACGTTCTCGCCGTTCGCCGTAGGGTCACCGTGGGGCAAGCCCTGGGGCACGACGTGGTTCCACGCGACGGGAGAGGTCCCGGATGCCTGGCCCAGCGCATCCACGGATCCCGCCTCGGTGGAGGCGGACCTGGCCGTCGAGCTCGTCGTCGATCTCGGCTTCACGCCGGCTCAGCCCGGCTTTCAGGCGGAGGCCCTCGTCTACGCGCCGAACGGGACGGTGGTGAAGGCGATCGAGCCGCTCAACGCGACGGTGCGACTTCACGCGCTCCGATCCGCCGGGGCTGTGGGCCCGACCGGTGCCGTCGACTTCTATCTCGAGGCGGCATCGAACCCGGACGTCGGCTTTCCGTGGGACTGGCAGCCGACGCCGATGGGCGACGTGACGACCGCCGGCACGGCGTCGCTCTACGTGCTGCGCGCGCTGGAGCTGGGGCTGCGTGACGTCGCGGTGTGGGAGCTCGAGCAGGATGTCATCGCGCTGCTGGGGCTGCACGCACAACTGCCACCGGCATCCACTCGGGCGGCGCAGATTCTGCGCGCGCTGGAGCGGATGTGCGACGTCATGGACCCGCACGACGTGGCGGGCACGGCGCACGCGGGACGGGATGCCGTGGCGGGCGTGCTCGCGGTGCACGCGGCGTCCGGCGCTCACCGCGTCACCGCGGTCGGACACGCGCACATCGACTCCGCCTGGCTGTGGCCGGTGCGCGAGACGATCCGCAAGTGCGCCCGCACGTTCTCGAACGTGCTCGCGCTGATGGACGAGCGCGACGACTTCGTGTTCGCGTGCTCGTCGGCGCAGCAGTACGCCTGGATGAAGCAGTTCTATCCCGAGCTGTTCGAGCGCATCCGTGCGCGGGTGGCCGAGGGGCGCTTCGTGCCGGTGGGGGGCATGTGGGTCGAGTCGGACACGAACATGGTCGGCGGCGAGGCCATGGTGCGGCAGTTCGTGACCGGGCAGGGGTTCTTCCGGCGCGAGTTCGGCCAGCGCGCGGTCACGGGCTGGCTGCCCGACTCGTTCGGCTACACGGGCGCGCTGCCGCAGCTGATGGCCGGTGCCGGCATCGAGCAGTTCGTCACGCAGAAGATCTCGTGGAACGACACCGACAGGTTCCCGCATCACACGTTCTGGTGGGAGGGCATCGACGGCACGCGTATGTTCACGCACTTCCCGCCGATGGACACGTACAACTCCGTGCTGTCGCAGGAGGAGCTCGCGCGCACCGACCGGCAGTACGCCGAGAAGGGCGAGGCCAACTCGTCGCTGGCGCTGTTCGGGCACGGTGACGGCGGGGGCGGTCCGACGCGCGAGATGCTCGCCTCGGCGGACCGCGCGGCCTCCCTCGACGGAGCGCCCACGGTGACGCTCGGCACACCGGAGTCGTTCTTCGAGCAGGCGAAGGCGGAGTACGAGCATCCGCCGGTGTGGTCGGGCGAGCTCTACCTCGAGCTGCATCGCGGGACGTACACCTCGCAGGCGCGCACCAAGCAGGGCAATCGGCGCAGTGAGCACCTGCTGCGGGAGGCGGAGCTGTGGGCCGCGACCGCGGCGGTGCGCACCGGTGCCGAGTACCCCTACGAGGAGCTGGATGCCGCGTGGCAGACGGTTCTGCTGCAGCAGTTCCACGACATCCTGCCCGGTTCCGCGATCGCGTGGGTCTACCGGGACGCGGAGCGCAACTACCGCGAGGTCGCGCAGAAGGTCAGCGCCCTGATCGAGCGGTCGCTGACGGCGCTCGGCGGCGTGCTCCTCGAGCGAGCGGAGCGAGTCGAAGGGCAGCAGCACGCGGAGGGAGTCGAAGGGCAGCAGCACGAAGCGCGCACTGCGTCATGCGACTACTTTCTCAACGCGTCCCCCGTCCCGGTGCGCGGCGTGCCCGCGCTGGGAGCGGGCGTCCCTGCGGCAGGCAGCGAGGCATCCATTCACCGCGACGGCACCACTGTGATGCTGCAGAACGCGCGTGCTCGTTTCGTGCTGGATGCCCGTGGTCGGCTCGTCTCGGCCGTCGACCTCGCCACTGGTCGCGAGGCGATCGCGCCCGGGGAGTCCGCGGGGTTGCAGATCTTCCGCGACACTCCGACCAAGTGGGACGCCTGGGACATCGATGAGCACTATCGCCGCCATGAAGAGGACCTCGATCAGGACGTGACGCTCGAGGTCGATGAGCAGGGCGGAACGGTGCGCACGCGGCGCATCGTGGGGGATTCGGTGATCGAGCAGGAGTTCTCGCTCGCGCCCGACACACCGACCCTCGAGGTCACGACGCGGGCCGACTGGCACGAGCGGCAGCGCATGCTGAAGTTCGCGTTCCCGCTCGATGTGCGGGCGGAGCGCGCGGCGAGCGAGGTGCAGTTCGGGCACGTGTTCCGGGCGACGCACGAGAACACGTCGTGGGACTTCGCGCGCTTCGAGACCGCGGCGCACCGCTGGGTGCACGTCGGCGAGCCCGGTTTCGGGGTGGCGGTGGCGAACGATTCCACCTACGGACACGACATCTCGCGGCGCACGCGGCGCGGGGGCGGCACGAGCACGCTCGTGCGGCAGTCACTGCTGCGGGCTCCGCTCTTTCCTGACCCGGATGCGGACCAGGGCGAGCACGTGCTCCGCTCCTCGCTCACGGTGGGGGCGCAGATTCCGGATGCCGTCGCCGCCGGCTACGCGCTCAACCTCCCTCTGCGGGCGATCGCCGCCCCGATTGCGCCGCTGGTGAGCGTGGTCGGCGCCGGGGCAGACGGCGACACTGGCGTGCTCGTCGAGTCGGTGAAGCTGGCCGAGGACCGCTCGGGCGACGTGATCGTGCGCCTGTACGAGTCGCTGGGTCGACGCACGAACGCGACGGTTCGGTTCGGGTTCGAGACGGCGTCCGTGGTGCAGACGGATCTGCTGGAGGACGAGCTGGCCGAGCCCGACGGCGTGGAGGCATCCGACGCGGCGGAGGTGCGGCTGAGCGTGCGGCCGTTCCAGGTCGTGACGCTGCGGGTGGCGCGCAGGTGACGGGAGCGGGAGGTAGCGGCGCGTCGCGCGGGGCGGCCGGCGCGAGGCAGCGCCCGGCGCCCGCCGCCGTCCGGCGCCCGCCTTCGGCGCCCGCTTCCGGCGCCGGTGAGACATACCGTTTCGAATGAGACCGCCCGCACGGAGGCATGTCTCATTCGAAACGGTATGTCTCACCGCCACGGGCGGCTGCTGACGCAACGCACTCCTCGTGGCTTCCGCCCAACCCGCTGCCCCATCGCGGGCGCTCGCCCACCGGGAGTGACGCTCGCCCACCGGGGGTAGGGTCGTGCCCATGATCGGTCGGATCGGGCACGCGGTGGGCGTCTTCCTCGCGTGGGTCGCCCGTGTGGTGATGCGGGTAGGGGGCGTCCTGAACGGCGGTCGCAGCGCCGACGAGTACGCGCGCAAGCTCTACGAGCAGCCGCGTGACGACTACCGGCCGTGAGGGGCGGACGCCGGCCGAGGCGCTTCCTCGCCTACAGCGCGATCTGGTACTGCACGAACCCGGTCTGCTTCGCGACCCGGTCGTAGAGCGAACGGGCCGTCGCGTTGCTCTCTGCAGTGAGCCAGTAGACCTTGACGGATCCGTGGCCCGCAGCCCACGCGCGCACGTGCTCGATGAGCGCGGCGCCTGCGCCCGAGCGGCGTGCGTCGGGCGCGACGAAGAGGTCTTCGAGGTAGCAGTAGTCGGACCTCGTCCAGGTCGCCGAGTGCGTCAGCCAGTGCACGAGCCCGATCGCGCGCCCGTCGTCGTCGCGGGCCAGTGCGCCGTGGATGTCCGAGCCAGGGTCGACCACGCGGGCGAATGTCGCGTCGATGGTCGCGTCATCCAACTGCGCCTCGTAGAAGGTGAGATAGCCGTGCATGAGTTCGAGCCACTCGGCGCGGTCTTCCGGCCGGACGGGGGCGATGGTGACCATGGGGGGAGTCTATGGGGCTCTCGCGAGGCGCCCCCGCCCCGCTGCCGGGGCCGCGCACCTACCCTCCCACCCCCTGAGCCCCACCCGCGGGCCGCTGAGACATACCGTTTCGAATGAGACAGCCCGCGAGGAGGCATGTCTCGTTCGAAACGGTATGTCTCACCGCGCCGGGCCGCCCGCCCCCGCGCCGGGCCGCCCGCCCCCGCGCCGCGCCGCGCGCCACCGCACCGCGCCGCGCGCCCCCGCACCGCACCGCACCGCACCGCGCCGCGCGCCTCCGCGCGCGTACGCTCGGACCATGTCGACGCCTCCCGGTGCTCCCAGCAGCTCCTGGGTGCACGAGCTCGTGCGCACGAAGCGCGCAGCCATCCCGTGGGATCTGGCCGTACTCACCGCCATCGCGGTGACGGTGCCGGTCGGCATCTCGCTGCTGCTCATGTCGGGCGACGCGGCGATTCTCGGACTCGGCGTGCTGACCTCGATCGGCGCGCTCGTGGCATCCATAGCGGACCGCGGCGGCCCCGCCGTCGATCGGGTTCGGCGCATCGTGGCCAACGCGGTGGCGGGCGCCATCGGCATGGCCGTGGGCGCCCTGGTGCTCGGCAACGAGCCGGCGACAGTGATCGTCATCGTCGTCGCATCGCTGCTCTCCGGCATCGCCGGCGTCGTGAGCGGACTGGTCTCGGGAGCGGCCCTGCAGTTCCTGGTCTACTCGATCGTGGGCAGCGGCATCGACTTCGGACTGCGTCCGCTGTGGCTGGCGCCGCTCATCCTGCTGGTCGGTGCCGCCTGGCGGTTCGGCCTCACCTGGATCGACATCGCGGTGGGCAGCGGGCGCCGCCGCGCCCCGGAGCGGATGGCCGTGGCCGCCGTCTACTCGTCGCTCGCGGCCCACCTCGACGCGCTGGGCACGGCCGAATCCGAGGCGGCGCGCCGCGACGTGACCACGGCGCTGAACCAGGCGTACGACCTCATGATCACCACCCGCACCTCGTTGGCGGGCAGGGATCCGCGCTGGCGTCGCATCGTCACGCTTCTGAACGCGACGACGCCGCTCGTGGAAGCTGTGACGACGGTCGTCGTCGAGGGCGACCCTCTGCCGGCGGAGGTGCCGAACGCGTTGCGCGCCATCGCCCGCTCGATCGAAGATCCGCACGCGCCGCCTCCGACGCTGCCGCCGCCCGACCGATCGACACCGGGACGCGCGGCACTCTCATCGGCGCTTCGCGTCGTCGGATCGCTGCTCGACGGCGACGACCCGGCGACCACGACCGTGCCCATTCAGCGTCCGGATGCCGTCGGCCTGCCCCGCCCCTCGGCTCGCGATCGCGTCGCCGGCCTTCGCGACCACCTCCTCGGCGGCGGCGAGACGTGGTTCGCCGTGCTCCGTCTCGTGGTCTGCGTCGCCATCGCCCAGGCCGCGAGCGTGCTGCTGCCGCTGGAGAGGCCGTACTGGATCACGCTCACCGTCGCGGTCGTCATGAAGCCGGACTTCGGGTCCGTGTTCGCCCGGGCGGTGCAGCGCGGACTCGGAACCGCGATGGGCGTCCTCCTCGGCGCCGCGGTCGTGGCGCTGCTCCCGGGCGGCTGGTCGCAGATGCTCGCGCTGGCCGTGTTCGCGGCCGGAATGCCGATCGCCATTCGTCGCAACTACGGCCTGTTCGCCACGTTCATCACGCCCGTCATCGTGATCCTGCTCGAGCTCGCGCACGGCGGCGACCCCGGCATCATCGTGAGCCGAGTGCTCGACACTCTGATCGGCTGCGCGATCGTGCTCGTCTTCGGTTATCTGCCGTGGCCGTCCACCTGGCGCTCGGCGCGCGAGCTCGGCGACCGAGTCGCGCAGGTCACGAGCGACGTCGCCGAATACCTGTCGGTGGCGCTCGGCCCGAACGCGGCGGACGTCGTCGCTGCCGTTGCCGCACGCGACGGCGACGACGAGACGGATCCTGCGGCGAAGCCCGCCCGCGAGGAGAACGACGACCGGATCGTCGAGCAGGCCCGCTCCCGTTCGTCGGCCCGTCGTGCGACGTACCGCAGCCTCTCCGATCTGCGCACCCGGGTACAGCAGACTCTCGCGGAGCCGCCGCCGGTGAGCACCGCGGCAGCGGCGTGGTGGCCGCAGATCGTCTCACTGGAACGAGTCACGGATGCCATCACCTCCACGGCGATCCGCGCCGCCCAGTCCCGCGCCCAACCGGATCAGCACGACGTGGAGCTGCTGCATGCCGCGCTGACGGAACTGAGCGACGCGATCCGCGAGCGGCGCCCTCCCGAGACGCTCGATCTTCCCGATGACGCTCTGCTGAACTCGGTGGCCGACGAGGTGGGCGCGGCGCGGGCCGTGCTGGCCGCCTGAGCTACTGTGCTTGACATGCCCACGATCGACATCATCGGCCATGACAGGGCGATGGCGCTCATCAGGTCCAGCGTGATTCCGGATGCCGCGGCCCTCGCCGACGCGCTCGTCGCCGGCGGCATCCACGCCATCGAGTTCACGTTGACGACCCCCGACGTCGAGGCGCACATCGCGCGCGCTCTGCGACGCGACACCGGTGCCGTGATCGGCGCCGGCAGCGTGCTCACCCCCGCACAGGCGCGAAGCGCGCTGGACGCCGGAGCGCAGTTCCTGGCCACGCCGGGACTGAGTCCGCAGGTCGCGGAGATCGCGCAGCAGGCATCCGTTCCGCTCATGATGGGCGCCTTCACGCCGAGTGAGATCATGCAGGCGCTCGCGCTGGGAGTGTGGGCCGTCAAGGTCTTCCCGGCTCAGACGGCGGGGCCGGAGCACTTCGAGCACCTGCTGGGGCCGATGCCGATGGCCCGGCTGATCGCCTCGGGCGGCATCGTCGCTGGAAACGCGCAGTCGTTTCTGGATGCCGGCGCTTACGCGGTCACGGCCGGATCGTCGGTCGTTCCCGCCGGAGCGCTCGCCGACGCCGATTGGGAACAGCTGCGTGCACGGGCGACCGAGTTCTCCTCCGCGTTGGGACGGCGCGTGGGCCGAGGCGACCCGGGCGCTGAGGAGTCCCACGCACACTGAGAATTCTCGAGAACACTGACGAATCTCATGCCCGGCTCGCGGCGATCGCCCAGAAACTGAGAAGCTTGGAGTCATGCTTCTTCCCCGACCGAGTCTCCTCACCCTCGGTGAGGGCGAGTTCGAACTCACCCGCATCACTCGCATCGCCGCTCCCGCCGAGCTCTCCGGCGCGGCCTCCTGGCTGCAGAGTGCGCTGCGCCCGGCGACCGGGTTCCCGCTCGACATCGCGCCGGACGGCGCGATCCGCCTGGAGTGGGACCCGCAGCTGAAGCCCGAGGGCTACACGCTCGAGGTGGATCTCGACGGGGTGCGCGTCGCAGGAGGCGGCCCCGCCGGCGTGTTCTACGGGTGCCAGGCGCTGGTCCAGCTGCTGCCTCCGCAGATCTACCGCAGAGGCCGTGTGCTCGACGTGCCATGGATCGTGCCCGTGGTGAGCATCCAGGATGCGCCGCGGTTCGCCTGGCGCGGAGTCATGCTCGACGTCGCGCGGCACTTCATGCCGAAGCACGACGTCATGCGCTTCATCGACCTGATGGCGATGCACCGGCTGAACACACTGCACCTGCATCTCACGGATGACCAGGGCTGGCGCATGCAGATCAACCGCTACCCGAAGCTCACCGAGGTCGGATCGTGGCGGCGCGAGAGCCAGCTGGGTGCGGCATCGTATTCCCGCGGTGACTCGCGGCCGCACGGCGGTTTCTACACGCAGGACGACCTGCGCGAGATCGTCTCGTACGCGATGGATCGCGCCATCAACGTCGTGCCCGAGATCGAGTCGCCCGGGCATACCCAGGCGGCGATCGCCTCGTATCCCGAGCTCGGTCTCGCGCGCGACGAGGGCGAGTCGCTCGGTGTGTGGACACGCTGGGGTGTCGACGACAACGTCATCAACCTCGAGGAATCCACTGTCGAGTTCTTCACCAACGTGCTGGACGAGGTGATGGAGGTTTTCCCGTCTCCGTTCATCGGTGTGGGCGGCGACGAGTGCCCGAAGAACGGCTGGCTGCTCGACGAGCGCACTCAGCAGCGCAAGGCCGAGCTGGGGCTGAACAGCGAGGACGAGCTGCAGGCCTGGTTCATCCGCCGTCTCGATGACCATCTCGCGCGGCGCGGGCGCCGGCTGTACGGCTGGGACGAGATTCTCGAGGGCGGTCTCGCCGGCACGGTGAGCGAGGGGGCGACGGTGGCGTCCTGGCGCGGAATGGAGGGCGCGGTCGCTGCCGCACGCGCCGGACACGACGTCGTGTCGTGTCCCGAGGGCCAGGTTTATCTCGACTACCGCCAATCGGACCGCTCCGATGAGCCGATCCCCGTCGGCACGGTGCTCACCATCGCCGACGTGTACCGCTTCGAGCCGGTTCCGGCGGAGCTCGAGCCCGAGGAGGCGGCGCACGTGCTGGGCGGCCAGGGCAACATCTGGACCGAGCACATGGACTCGCCGCGCACCGTCGACTACTTCGCGTTCCCCCGGCTGTGCGCGCTCGCCGAGGCGCTCTGGCTCGACGGAGAACGCGACTATGACGAGTTCGCCGACCGGCTCGACCAGCACCTGGTGCGACTGGATGCCTGGGGCGTCGAATACCGCCGCTCCAGCGGTCCGCGTCCCTGGCAGGAACGGCCGGGCGTGACGGGGCGTCCCGTCACGCCCCAGCAGCGCTCGTCGTTCTTCGATGCGCTGAACTGACGCGGCGCCCAGTCCGCCCCCGCACCTCGCCGAGCCGTCGTGTCTTCAGGAGCCCGCGCCGCTACAGGAAGATGTCGGGGAACAGGTCGGCCTCGTCCACGCCAGGGGAGTACTTCGCGAGGTCGGTGACGCCCGCGTCGGCGAGAACGTCCTCGACGATGAGGGAGCGCCCGGTCAGCTCGCGTGACGGTGCTATGAGGACCTGGTAGGCGGCATCCGCGTAGATCTCCGGCGTGCGGCTCTTGGCCAGCAGCGCCTCGCCGCCGAGGATGTTGCCCACCGCCGCCGTCTTGATCGTGGTGCGCGGCCAGAGCGTGTTCGCGGCGATGCCGTCACGCGCGAACTCCGCGGCGAGCCCGAGCGTGACCATGCTCATGCCGTACTTCGCCAGCGTGTAGCCGGTGTGGGCGCCGAGCCATCTCGGATCCAGGTTGATCGGCGGGCTGAGCGAGAGGATGTGCGGGTTGACGCCTTCGCGCAGGTGCGGCACGGCGGCGCGCGAGAGCATGAAGGTGCCGCGCACGTTGACGTCCTGCATGAGGTCGTAGCGCTTCGGCTCGAGGTCGAGCGTGCGCGAGAGGTTGATCACGCTGGCGTTGTTCACGACGATGTCGATCCCGCCGAACTCCTCGAGCGTGGATGCCACGGCCCGCGCGATGTCGTCGTCGTTGCGCACGTCGCCCACGACCGGGAGTGCGTGGCCGCCGGCGGCTCGGATCGCCTCGGCCGCGGTGTGGATCGTGCCGGGCAACCGCGGGTCGGGGGTGTCTGTCTTCGCGAGCAGTGCCACGTTCGCGCCGTCGCGTGCGGCCCGCACCGCGATGGCGAGTCCGATGCCGCGGCTCCCGCCAGACATCAGGATGGTGCGGCCCTTCAGCGTGTTCGTCATCGTGTTCTCCTCAGTTCAGGCGGCTCTTCGCGGTGAGACATGCCGTGACGGCCGAGACATGCCTCACCGAGGGCTGTCTCGTGCGGAATGGCATGTTTCACGGGTGTGGGTGGGTGCGGGTGCGGTGCGGGCACGGGAGGCGGGTCACGCGTGACGGGCGCGGGACGCGGCGAATGCCGCGACCCGGGTGCGTGCCTCGGGGGTCTCGAACGCGGCGCCGATGGTGCGTGCCTCGTCGTCGAGGCGTTCTGCGAACGTCGCGGCGCCGCTGCGCAGCAGACGCTTCGCCTGGCCGTACGCGCCTGTCGCGCCGTCGAGCCAGTGCCGGGCGACCGCCTCGGCGCGGTCGCCGAGCGCGTCGTCGGGCACCACCTCGGCGACGAGCCCCCACTCGAGCGCCTCGGCGGCGGTGAGCACCCGGTCGGTGAGTGTCAGTTGCAGTGCACGTCGTTGTCCGACGGCGGCCGGCAGCAGGGTGCTCACGCCGCAGTCCAGCGTGAGGCCGATGTCTGCGTACTTGGAGACGAAGAACGCCGCCTCACCGGCGACCACGTAGTCGGCGACGAGCATGAAGCCGACGCCGCCGCCGGCGGTCGCGCCCTGCACGGCGGCGATCATGGGCTTGGGAGTCTCGACGAAGAGTCGGTGGCCCTCGTGGATGACGTCGGCCAGCTCCGTCACGATCGCGCCGGTGCCGCCCAGCGCCGCCATCGCCGCCACGTCGCCGCCGGCGCAGAACGCACCGCCCGCCGCGTCGAAGAGCACTGCGCGCACGTCGTCGCGCTCGGCGACCTCGCGGGCCACGTCCCGCCAGCGGTGCGCGGCGTCGCCGTCGATCGCGTTCAGCCGTTCCGGCCGGTTCAGGGTGATGTGTGCGAGGCCGTCGGAGACCTCGAAGAGGATGCTGTCGCTCACGGCATGCAACCTACCCCGCGTCGTGCCGGCGGTCACGCGCGATGGATGCCGAGCACACTCCATGCCGGGGATGTCGGGGGTGCCGTTGTAGGCATCCGCACCGTCGCTCTCCGAACGCGCCCGTGGAGCGGACGGAACGTCGAAGGGCCGGGCGACTGTGAGGATCGCCGCCCTGGGGACGACGCGGGGACGAACGAGCCGCCGTGCAGTGGGCCAGGCGCCCACGACGTACCGCCGTGCGGAGGATCGGCGCGACACGCCGGCCAGCCGCCTGCTACGACGGCGTGTCGCGTCGATTCCCCGCACGGCGGCGGTCACGACGAGGGCGGGCTCGTCACGACACTCCCAGCTCGGCGGAGAGCACGAACACGGCGCTGCCGCGCAGCACCAGGTCGTGGTCATCGCCGGCCGCCGACATGGTGAGCCCCTCGCCGGTGCCGGCGAGCGTCAGCGAGCGCACTGTGGCGGCTGCCGAATCCAAGAACGGGCCCTCGACGAGGTCGGCGGGACCGCAGAGCACGACGGCTTCGAGCCCGAGGGCGGCGACAACGGGGGCGACGGCGTAACCGAGCGCGCGGCCCGCGTCGGCCAGCACGCTCGCGCGCCGCTGTGCGCCCGCTCGGCGAAGGCGCTCGCGGAGGTGCGGGACGGCGACGACCTGCTCGAGGCATCCGCGACGCCCGCAGACGCACGGCTCGCCGTCGGGATCGACGACCAGGTGCCCGATCTCGCCGGCGGTGAAGGCGCCGCCGGTGACGAGCGCGTTCCCGATGATGAGACCGGCGCCAGCGCCGTGCTCGATCTCGATGACCATGAAATCGGGGCCCGCGTCGTGGTAGGAGTGCAGGGCGAGCGCCGCCGCGTTCGCGTCGTTGCCGACGTGCACCGGCAGATCGAACTCGGCGCCGAACGTCTGCGGCAGATCGATGCCCGCCCAGTCGAGGTTCGGGGCGGAGATCACGATGCCCTCCCCGTCGACGACCCCGGGGGTTCCGATCCCGATGCCGAGCACGCGCACCGTCGACCGCTTCACGAGATCCCGCGCGAGGCCGAGCGCCGTGCTCAGGGCGTCGTCGCCGGTGGCGCCGTGCACGGGCGCATCGAGGCGGTGCACCACGGTGCCGTCGATGGCGACGAGGGCACCGACGAAGCGTTCGTCGCCCGACAGATCCAGGCTCACGACGTGGTACGCGTTCACGTTCAGCCCGATCAGCTGCGCAGGCTTGCCGACGTGGGCGCCCTCGCGCGGTCCGAGCTCGTCGATGAGTCCTTCCGACGAGAGCTCGTTCACCAGGTCGGAGACCGTGACGCGGGTGAGGCCGGACTCGCGGGCGAGGTCGGCGCGGCTCATGGCGCCGTCGTGCAGGAGCGTCTGGAGCAACAGGGCGCGGTTGTGCCGACGGTTGTGCTCGGGGAGCGCCTTGGATGTCACGCGCAGCAGCGTCACGTTACGTTCCCTTCCCCTCGCCGGCCGTCGACGGCACTCGTACGACAGTTTGTTAGTGGTCCTGACTCAAGGCTTGCAAGTGAACCCGACCGAAGGCCCGATTGTCAAGGATGCGACGCCGTATTTCGGCTTGCATTCACCGCGTTCGTAAGCTTGACTAACAAACCATGACCGCTTTCGACGCGCGCCGCCGCGCCATCGCCGCCACGCTTCTGCCGGGCTTCGTCGGCACCGAGCTCCCCGGTCATCTGCGCGCTCGCCTGGCCGACGGCCTCGGAGGCGTCTGCGTTTTCGGGCCGAACATCGCTTCGGCCGAGCAATTGCGCCGACTGAACGACGACATCCTCGCGACGGCACCGCTCGCGATCATCGCCATCGACGAGGAGGGCGGCGACGTGACGCGGCTGAACTACGCCGACGGCTCGCCGTATCCGGGCAATGCTGTGCTCGGCCGCCTCGACGACGAACGGCTCACGCGGGAGATCGGCCGTGACGTCGGCGCGGCGTTGCGCCGCGTCTCGTGCACGCTCGACTTCGCACCCGATGCCGATGTGAACTCGAACCCCGACAATCCGGTGATCGGCGTGCGCAGCTTCGGGGCCGATGCTGCGCTCGTGGCGAGGCATTCTGCGGCCTGGACCGCCGGCATCCAGTCGGCAGGAGTCGCCGCCTGCGCGAAGCACTTTCCGGGCCACGGCGACACCGCGCTCGACTCGCACCTGGCACTGCCCGTGATCGACAGGTCGCTTGCCGAGTTGCGCGAGCGCGAGCTCGTGCCCTTCCGCGCTGCGATCGCCGCGGGGACGCTGAGCATCATGACGTCGCACATCGTGCTGCCACAGGTGGATGCGCACAATCCCGCGACGTTCTCCTCCCGCATCCTGCAGGGGCTGCTTCGCGAGGAGCTCGGCTTCGACGGTGTCATCGTCTCCGACGCCCTGGACATGAAGGGCGCGAGCGGCGCGACGGGCATCCCGGAGGCGGCGGTGCGCGCCCTGGCCGCCGGCTGCGACCTGCTCTGCATCGGCACCGAGACGACGGACGAGCTGATCGGCGAGATCATCGCCGCCGTCGAGCAGGCGATCGATGCCGGCCGCCTGTCGGAGGAACGTGTGCGGGATGCCGCGGGCCGGGTGAGGGCGCTCGCTCGCCGTCTCGTCGACCTCCGCACGAGCATCCCGGAGCCCGGTGCCGCAGGCGCGGAACCCACACCTGTGGAAACCGCGTTCGCCGAGCCCACGCCTTCCGAAGCGGCGTCCGCCGAGCCCGCGCCAGCCGAACGCGGGACGCAACCGGATGCCGTCATCCCGCTCGAGCGCGTCCGGAGCGCCTTCGACGTGAACCGTGCGGCGCTCGAGGCGTTCACGGCCGCGCAGTCCGCTGCCGATCGCGGGGCCGGTGCCGCCCGCTTCGCCATCGTGCGGATCGTCACCGAGGCGAACGTCGCCGTCGGCGTCGCGCCGTGGGGGCCGTTCGCGCAGGCCGCGGCGCACCCGGAGTCGGCCGAATCGCGGGCGTGGGCGAGACATCCGCAGTTCGTGGTATCGGAAAACGAGGCGCAAGGCGGACGACTCGCAGCACGCATCGATGCGCTCGTGACTGCTCTGCCCGCCGAAGCTCCGGTCGTCGTGATCGGCAAGGCGATGCACCGGTATCCGTTCGCGCGCGAGACCGTGGACACGCTGCGCCGCCGCGGCGTCGCGCTTGCCGTCGACATGGGCTGGCCGTCGGATGATCGGGCCTACGCGGACGTGGCGACCTTCGGCGCCTCCCGTGCGGTCGGCCGCGCGCTGATGGGGTTGCTGGAACCACGGTCGGAGCCGGAGCGGAAGCAATGAGGATCGGGCTCGATATCGGCGGCACCAAGATCGACGCCGTGCTGCTGCGCGATGACCTCACGATCGCCTCGCGCGTGCGCGTGCCCACCGGGAAGGGGCCGCGCGCAGTCGTGGCGTCGGCCGAGCGTGCCGTGCACGACGTGGTGGCGAGCACCGGCGGGAGCGTGGCCTCCGTCGTGGCATCGATCGGTGCAGGCATTCCGGGCATGGTGGACGCCGAGCGCGGCCGCGTGCGGCACGCGGTCAACCTGGACGTGACCGACCTGGCGCTCGCCGACGAGCTGAGTGCGCGCGTCGGAGTTCCGGTGCACGTCGAGAACGACGTCAAGGCCGCCTCGCTCGGCGCCTACCACCTGCTCTCGCTCACCGGCAGTGCCGCGCTGCTCAACCTCGGGACGGGCGTGGCCGCCGGCATCGTGCTGGACGGCCGGCTGTGGCGCGGTCCCGGTGGCGGCGCGGGCGAGGTGGGGCACATCCCGATCGAGCCGGGCGGCGCGATCTGCGGCTGCGGGCAGCGCGGGTGCATCGAGACGCTGGCGTCCGGCTCCGCGGTGGCGAGGCTCTGGCCGTCGCACGCGGAGCACCCGGCCGTCGAGCTGTTCGACGCGGCGGATGCCGGCGACGAGCGGGCGCGTACGGTGCGTCGCACGGTCGCGCAGGCCGTGGCATCCGGGATTCGAGTGTTGGCGTTGACCGTCGACGTCGAGACCGTCGTGCTCGCCGGCGGGCTGAGCCACCTCGGTGACCGGCTGCGGAGATCTGTGACGGAGGTGCTGGAGGACTGGGGAGACGAGTCGGCGTTCCTGGCGTCGCTGTCGCTGCCGTCACGGGTGCGGATGCTCCCGCCCGAGCTGGCCGCAGCGGCCGTCGGTGCCGCGCTCGTCGGCATCCCGGATGCCACGGAGGGCAGGCAGGTTCGTGCCGCGCCGGTCGGCGATGACGCGACGCGAGCGAGCGTCGGCGCCCCGGTAGATGCCCCGCGCTGACTCCGACAGAATGAAGAAGACCGAGGCCGAGGAGGCATGTACGTGGAAGTCGTGATCAAGCAGAGCGCCGACGAGGTCGGTGAGCTCGCTGCGGACCTGATCCAGCGTGTCGTGGAGTCGAAGCCGCGTGCCGTGATCGGTCTGGCGACCGGGTCGTCTCCGTTGGCGATCTACGCCGGTCTCGCCCGGCGCGTGGCGGACGGCGCTCTCGACTTCACCGACGTGCGTGGCTTCGCGCTCGACGAGTACGTCGGCATTCCCGAGGACCACCCGCAGAGCTACGCCTCGGTGATCCGGCACGAGGTCGTCGAGCCGTTGCACATGGATCCGACGCTGGTGCGCGTACCCGACGGCCGTGCCGTCGACATCGAGGTGGCGTGCCGAGACTACGACCAGGCGATCGCGGATGCCGGCGGCATCGACATCCAGATCCTCGGCATCGGCGCGAACGGCCACATCGGGTTCAACGAGCCCACCTCGTCGTTCCGCTCCCGCACACGCATCAAGACGCTCGCGCGCAAGACGCGCGCCGACAACGCGCGATTCTTCGACAGCGCCGACGAGGTGCCGACGCACTGTGTGACGCAGGGACTCGGCACCATCATGGACGCCCGCCGGTTGGTGCTCGTCGCTCAGGGCGAGGGCAAGGCGGATGCCGTCGCCGCAGCCGTCGAGGGACCCGTCACGAGCATGTGCCCAGCCTCCATCCTGCAGTTCCACGAGCATGCGACGGTGATCATCGACGAGGCGGCCGCGAGCAAGCTGCGTCTGGCCGACTACTACACGTATACGTATGAGAACAAGCCGACCTGGCAACTGTGAGCCAGCGGCTCGCAGTTGCCAGGTCGGCTTTCAGGCGGTGTTCGTCGGCGCGCCGCTAGCCGCGGCGCGGGGCTGGCAGCTGTGAGCCTGCGGCTCGCGGTGGCGAGGTCGGCTTTCAGGCGGTGTTTGTCGGTGCGCCGTTAGCCGCGGCGCGGGGCTGGCAGCTGTGAGCCTGCGGCTGAGCGCTTCGTGCGCCTACAGGGGGCGCGACGCGGAAGGGATCGCGAGGTCGGGCCTGCGTGCCTGCAGGTAGTCGATCAGCCTGCCGTAGCCGAACATGAGCTTTCTGGCGAGGAAGAGCCGCTTCGCTGTCGACCTGACCGCGATGCCCGCGGAGTTGTTCGACCCGATCGGTTCGAGTTCGGCGATGTCGTTCAGCGCGACTTCCCTCGGCGCGTGCAGCGGCCGGAACACCCAGATGCTGTCGAGGGTGACCTCGAGTCGCGTGCGCACCATGGTGTGGGCCTGCCAGACCAGCCCGCCGCCGAGGATCAGCAGCACGGCCGCGGTGATCGCCGCGCCCACTTCAGTGTCTCCACCGCTGTTCGTCACGGCGACGAGGAGAGGGAAGCATCCGATCACGATCAGCGGGATGCCCACGCTGCGCAGCACGACGCGTTGCCAGCGCCGACTGCACACGACGAACAGAACGCCGTCGCGTGTCGGGACCTGGGAGCTCGTCGCAGGACCGTTGCGCACTCGACTCACCACGACAGCGCTCAGCAGTGACAGGAAGAGTCCGATGACCACGATGATCAGCGCGGAGACGAGGGCGGAGATCAGCGGGCTCACCGGGGAATGATACCGGTGTCCAGGTCAGTGCCAAAGGTCGGCCCGGCGTGCTGTCGGCGACGGCTACCCGAGAAAGAGCGCTTCGAGCACCGTGTTCAGCAGTCCGCCGAGAGCGAAGCAGACGCCGAGGAAAATCGCCCACACGACCAGCCACAGCACGAACCCCAGACAACCGGACATGCGGCCCTGCCGTCTCTTCGCCCGACCGCTGGAGGTTCCGGTGCCGAGCCATGGCAGTAGATGTACGAGGCGCGTCAGCAGGTAGAACGCTCCCGCAGCGGCCACGAGCGTGATCATGCGGCTCGTATCGGGATTGAACGACGTCAGCGCCGCAGTCGGTCCGTTCCGCCTCGGGTCCGTCGGATCGTAAGTCACAGACATCCGACCGCCGACTCGAACGCTGTTGTACACGCTGTTCGGAACATCCGATTCGGTCACCGTGATCCTCGCCCCGTCTCGGGTCGAGAAGGTGTAGCCGAGGTCGGCGGGGGAGCATCCGCCGCGTCCCACGCAGGAACTGGGGCGCATCGAGGTGACGGTCGCCGCGACGCGAGTGCCGTGCTGCTGAAGCTCACGCTTGGTGCTGACGTCGATGATCGAGGCGACCACCGACCACACGATCGCCACCGCAATCACTACGGCGATGGAGGCGAGGATGACGACGGCCAGCCTGCTTCGTCGCCGTCGGCGTGTGGCAGGCAGAGCTGGAACGACGTCGTTTCTGCCGGCGACATCCGGCATCGGGGCCGACAGCGCATTCGCACCGGGATGCTCCGCGACCACTCGCTCGCGCACATCGTCGGCGCTCATGCCGAGCAGTTTGGCGACGCGGGCGACCGCGGTGTCCAGAGGCAGTTGCGGCGCACGTGCGCGCGCCTCGTCGACGAGGCGAACCGCCTGGTCGTGGAACGCGTCATCGGTCGGCATGACATCTCCCGATGGCAGCGCGGGGCGAGGTGGACGGGCCGTGGTCGAGGCCCGGCTCAGCTTAGCTGTTCGCCGGCGGCCCACACGCGCTGCACGTCCCAGCCGTGGCCGAGCAGCACGGCGTCGGCAAGGTAGCCCGGTGCCAGGCGTCCGAGCTCGTGGTCGCGGCCCAGCACGCGTGCCGGCGTGAGCGTGAGCGCCTCGATGGCCGCCGCGGGCTCGACGCGGGCGGATTCCACCGCGATCTTGAGCGCGGCATCCTGCGTGAGCGTCGATCCGGCGATGCTGGTCGTGCCCGAGAGCAGTGCCTTGCCGTCGGTGACGGTGACGTTGAGCGAGCCGAGCCGGTAGTCGCCGTCGGCGGCACCCGCCGCCGCCATCGAGTCGGTGATGAGCGCGATGCGGCCAGGGGCCTGCACGAACGCGAGGTGGGCGACATCCGGATGCACGTGGAATCCGTCGAGGATGAGTTCGAGCGTCACCCGCTCGTCATCCATTGCCGCCACGACCGGTCCCGGCTTGCGGTGATGGATGCCCGGCATCGCGTTGAACGCGTGCGTCAGCACCCGCGCACCCCGGTCGAACGCGGTCTTCGCCTGCTCCTCGGTGGCCTGGGTGTGCCCGACGGCGACGATGACGCCGGCCTCGACGAGCACATCCATGGCCTCGAGTGCTCCCGGAAGCTCGGGCGCGATGGTGATCTGGCGCAGCGTGCCGCGGGCGGCGGCGATCAGCTGCTCGACCATCGCCGGGTCGTCGGGGGCGCGCAAGAAGTCGGGATTGTGGGCGCCGCGGCGCTCCGCGTTGAGGAACGGGCCCTCCAGGTGCGAGCCGAGCACCAGCGGGTCGTCCTCCATCAGGTCGGCGATGTCCTCCAGGCTCTCGCGCAGCTCCGCGAGCGGGTTGGCGACGAGGCTCAGGATGGACCTCGTCGTGCCGTGCCGGCGGTGGGTGACGAGCGCCTCCGACATGTCGTCCGGGTCGCCCTCGTAGGCGAATCCGCCGGCGCCATGCGAGTGCAGGTCGATGAACCCGGGCGTCAGCCACGCGCCGCCGGCGTCGGTGACCTCCGCGCCCTCGGCGTACGCGTGCCAGCCGGCTCCGCTGCCGGTGGCGGCGATGCGGTCGCCGGCGGTGGCGAGCCAGAAGTCGTCGACCTGGCCACCGGCATCCAACTTGCGTGCCGAATGGATGACGTGCGCGGCGCTCATGCCAGTTCCTTCCGTCCGCTGATGATGCCGCTCGCCAGTGCGACGACGGCGAAGACGACGGCCACGATCGGCTGCCCCAGGTCCCACCATGCGAACGCGGCGGCCGTCATCACGATGATCTCGACGATCGCCTTGCCGAAGGTGTCGATGCGGATGACCGCCCTCGGAGAGCGGAAGAGGGCCCAGAGCACGATCGCGAACAGCGGGGCGCCGATGCCGACGACGATGTTCCACGGCAGCGGCCAGGCGATGAACCCCCAGACCGCCAGGGAGACGAAGGCGAACAGCTCGATCAGAAAGCGCAGCACGTCCCACACGTCGATCGGGGCGCGGGTGTGCTCGGAACTCGGGGTGGACATCCTGTTTATGTTATCGGCGATTGAGGGGAGAGCCGTGGGAGCGTGCTCGCACGGCCGACCCGATTGAGCCTGTGAGTGGCGCAGCCACGATATCGGCGATTGAGGGGAGAGCCGTGGGAGCGTGCTCGCACGGCCGACCCGATTGAGCCTGTGAGTGGCGCAGCCGCGATATCGGCCGATAGTGCTGCTGGCCTCAGCGGAAGATGATGGTGCGGGCGCCGTCGAGCAGCACGCGGTTCTCCGCGAACCACTTGACCGCCTGCGTGAGCGTGCGGCTCTCTTCGTCCTGACCGATCGCCATCAGTTGCGACGCCGACTGGCTGTGGTCGACGCGCACCACGTTCTGCTCGATGATCGGGCCTTCGTCGAGGTCGCTGGTCACGAAGTGCGCCGTGGCGCCGATGAGCTTGACGCCGCGAGCGTGCGCCTGCTTGTAGGGGTTGGCACCCTTGAACCCGGGCAGGAACGAGTGGTGGATGTTGATGCAGCGCCCGCTCAGCGCCTCGCAGAACTGCGGAGAGAGAATCTGCATGTAACGCGCGAGCACGACCAGCTCGATGTCGTAGTGGTCGACCGCCTCGAGAACGCGGGCCTCGAAGGCCGCCTTGCTCTCGGCATCCGTCACCGCGAGCGAGTCGAACGGCACGCCGTAGAAGCCGGCGAGGTCGCGCAGTGCACCGTGGTTCGAGAGCACGAGCGGGATGTCAACGGGCAGCTGTCCCGCGCGCTGCCGGAACAGCAGGTCGTTCAGACAGTGCGCCGCCTTCGAGACGAGCACCAGGGTGCGCAACGGCCGGCCCACTGTGTCGAGCGTGTAGGCCATGTCGTAGCGCTGCGTCACCGGGAGGAGCGCAGACTCGAACTCGGCCCGGTCGGCCGGCGACTGGATCTGCAGACGCATGAAGAAGCGGCCCGTGTCGGCGCTGGAGAACTGCTGGCTCTCGGTGATGTTGCCGCGGGCCTGCACGACGGCTCCGGTGATGTCGTGCACGATTCCCGGGCGGTCGGCGCAGACGAGCGTCAGCACCCGGTGCTGAAGCGCGGGATCGTCGACGCCGGACGTCGTCACGGCGGGTGTTTCCGGAACCATTCCCCCAGGGTAGGGCACCCGCGGGGACGGCCAGACCGAGGTCGCCGCCGAGACGCGCAACAACCGCGATCGAATCGATTAGATTGAGGTCTCGCACACACGACTTTGCGCCGCACGGGGCGGGCGGCGTGCGCAGAACCGAGGGAGTGGTGAGCATGTCGCGCGAGTCGAATGCGCGCCGCAGCGCTTCGGTCGCCGCACCCGCAGGCGTCGGCATCGAGCAGGGCGCCGGCCGTTTCCCCTGGGTCGGGATGCTCGCGCTCGCCGCCGCCGCGTTCCTCGCGGTCACGAGTGAGACGCTGCCCACGGGCCTCTTGCCGGAGCTGGCCGGCGGTCTGCACGTGACGACTCCGCAGGCGGGGCTGCTGGTGTCGGTGTATGCCTTCACCGTGGTGATCGCGACGACGCCGTTGACGGCGCTGACCCGGCGCATCCCACGCCGCCCGCTCGTCGTCGCCGTGATCATCGTGATCGGTGCGAGCTCGCTGCTGCTGGCCATCGCCCCGAACTACGGGCTGGCAGTGCTCGCCCGCGTCATCGGCGGCATGGCGCACGGCGTGTTCTGGGCGGTGACGGGCGCCTATGCGGGCCACATCGTGCCCGCGCATCAGCTGGCGCGCGCCGTGGCGATCACGTCGGGCGGGGTCTCGCTCGCGTTCATCCTGGGCGCGCCGATCGCGACGGTGCTCGGTCATGCGTTCGGCTGGCGTGCCGCATTCGCCGTGGTCGGATGCCTGTTGCTCCTCGGTGCCGTCGTCGTCGGTCTGATGCTGCCGAAGCTTCGGACCTCGGCGCTGCACGGCGCCGCGGACCTTGCTCCGGCGACGGGCGGGATGGCCACGGTGACGGGCGGGGTCGCGACGATCACCCTCGGCGACCAGCACCGGCCGAAGCGGCGAAGTCGAGCGCACGATGCGAGCGTGCGGCCGGTCATGCTGGTCTGCGTGCTCACGGTGCTGATCACGCTCGGCAGCTTCACGCTGAACGCCTACATCGCACCCTTCGTCTCCGACGCGATGGGTCTCGGCGAGGGCGCGGTGGGCCCGATGCTGTTCGTCGGCGGTGCGATGGGCGCGATCAGCGTGCTCCTCGTCGGCACGGTGCTCGGCCGCCGGCAGAACGCCGCGGCGCTGACCGGTCTGCTTCTCACCACGGTCGGCGTCCTGCTGCTCGGCGTCTTCGTGGGGGTGCCGCCGTTGGCGATCGCGGCGTACGTGCTCTGGACGCTCGCGTTCGGATGCCTGCCCCCGCTCCTCCAGACGCAGTTGCTGCACGTCTCGTCGGTACGGTTCCGCGAGACCGCGAGTGCGCTGTACACGACGGCGTTCAACGTGGGCATCGGCGGCGGCGCGATGGTGGGCAGCGTGATCTACGCGGTGTGGGGCATCCTCGCGGTTCCCTGGGCGGCGGTGGCGATCCTCATCGTCGCGATCGTCATGTTCGTGCTCACGTTGCGCACGAGGGCGCAGGCGGCGAGGGCGGGCGGCGCCGCTTGAGGGCGCCGGTTCGAGGCATCGGTTCCAGGTGCCGGGCTCGAGCCATCAGAATGTGGAGTCGCGCGAGCGCTACTCGCCCACGGTGACCGTGGACTCCGTGACAGGTCCCGCCCGTCCCGCGTCGTCGATGTACTGCACGCCGACGGAGTAGGTGTTCCCGTAGACGAACAGACTCAGAACCGAGGTGCTTCCACGGCCGTCGGCATCCAGTGAGACCGTCCGCCAGGCCGCTCCGCCCACCAGCACCTGCACCGTCGAGTTCGGCGCTCCCGTGACGTTCAGGGTGGTAGAGACCAGGTCGACGACGGTCACCGTGAACTGCGGTGAGCCGAGCGTGAAGCTCGCGGATGCCGGCGCCGAGACGAGTCCGTCGGCATCCGTCTGCGTCGCGGTCACCGTGCCCTCGCCGGCACCCAACCCCGAGAACGCGGTGTCGATGCTCCACGAGCCGCTCGTGTCGGCCGTGACCGTCGCGGTCGTGGTGCCGCCGACGGCGTCGGCAGCGCCGGTGACGGAGACGGCCACCGTGGCGTGGGGTTCCGCGGTGCCGGAGACGATCGGGAAATAGAGCCCACCACCGGTGTCGGCCGTGACGGTGGGTGCGGCCGGCGGGGTCGCCGGCGGATCTGGGGATCCGTCGCCGCCACCGGAGTCGGGCGGCGTGTCGGGTGGCGTACCCGGCGAGGTGTCGGGCGGAGTGCTCGGAGGCGTGGCCGGCGGGGTGCTCGGCTCGGTGTGGGATGCCGGGACCGGAGCTCCCGCGTCGGTGGACACGTTGCTCTGGGTGTGCACAGGCGCCTCGACGGTCGGCGAGCCGGGTGCGGACGAACCGGTGTCGGACGAATCGGGATCGCCCGACCTCGACGATCCGGATGCGGGCCCGCCGGATCCGTGTGATCCGGAACCACCCGTGCCGGAACCGTCCGAAGCCGACCCGTTGAGCGAGCGCGACGCCGCGTCCGTCTCGTGCCCCGGCGAGTTGACGACGAGCACTCCGGCGACCGCGGCACCCGCCACGACGACCGCGGCCGCGATGCCCATGACGACGCCGGTGGCGCCGCTGAAGATGCCCGAGCCGCCGGCCGCGGAGGCCGCCGCGGCGCCGGCGCCTCCACTGCTTCCGGCAGCGGACGTCGCCGCACCCCCGGACGTTCCGGCCGCCGATGTTCCGCCCGCCAACCCCGCGGCGCCGGCACCGGTGGCCGCCACCGTGGCTCCCGCGACGCCGACCTTCGCGGCGGCGAGGTAGGCGGTGGCGCCGCCCGTCCCGATCGCGAGGGGCAGCAGAACGAGCACCAGCCGGTTGCCGGCCTCGCGGGCCTCGGCGGCCGCCATGCGACACTTCGCGCAGGTCTTCAGGTGAGCGTCGACGCGCGAACGGTCCCGCTTGCCGAGGCGTCCGCGGGCGAGCGCGGGAAGCCGCTCGACGGTCCACCGGCACTCGGGCTCGAGGCTCGTGGAGCTGAGGTGCGCCTGGATCCACGCTTGCCGCAGGCCCTCGCGGGCGCGGTAGCAGAGCGCGGCGGCGGCGGACGCGCGCACGCCGAGCAGCGGCGCCAGCTCCGCCGGCTGCATGC
This sequence comes from Humibacter albus DSM 18994, assembly GCF_000421825.1. Taxonomy (GTDB): domain Bacteria; phylum Actinomycetota; class Actinomycetes; order Actinomycetales; family Microbacteriaceae; genus Humibacter; species Humibacter albus. Next base: position 98,093 of record NZ_ATXT01000015.1, on the reverse strand, counting down.
CCTCCACCTCGCTGTACCAGAGCGCCTCCTGCCAGCGCTCGGGCAGTGCGCGGAACGCCTGCGCGGTCAGCGAGCGGTCCAGCGCGGCGAGGGGGTCGTCTTCCGCGAACGCGATGGTGTCGAGCTCTTCGGGATCCAGCGGCACGGCGTGCTTTCCCGAACGTCCCCAGGATGCCGCGATGTTGCGCACGGTGGTGAAGAGGTAGGGCCGGAATGCGCCGGTCGGCCCCTTGCCTGCCTGCAGCGCCTGCAGGATGCGCGTGTACGCCTCGGAGACCAGGTCGTCGGGTTCGAAGGCGGTGGTCACGGAGCGGGCGACGGAGGCGGCCGCGGACGCGTGTCGACGGAACAGCGTGGCGTAGGCATCCGCGTCGCCCTTGCGCGTCATCCGCACGAGCTCGGCGTCGCCGGTGCGCTCGAGCCTGCGTGGCGGCAGGAGGGTCGTCATGTCGAGATGCCTGTTCCGGCCCCGTCGAGGCGGCGGCCTGGGTGGAGCGGGTGGTATACGGCTTCCATGATTGTGCGCATGCCCCGGCGCCATGTGCAATTCCTGAATCTCGCACCACCCGCGTCATGATTCGGCGTCCGCCACGTCTTCTTCAGTGAAACGGACCAACGCCGCGTCACTTCATTCGGCCTCGACGCGGCGGGCCTGGCTGAGGCCCGAAGCTGCCAGGACCGCGCGGGTCCGGTGGGGGCACCAACCGCGCGGTGGGGGAAGGGGCGGTGCGACAGGGGGAGTCGCACCGCCCCGCTTTTCGTCAGGCCAGTGCCGCCGACGGGCCAGTGCCGCCGACAGGCAGTGCCGCCGTCTGGCAGTGCCGCCGTCTGGCAGTGCCGCCGTCTGGCAGTGCTGTCGTCAGGCGCCGTCGCGGCCGAGGTCGATCGATTCTTCGTCGTCGTCGACCGAGCGATAGTCCCGCACCTCGCTGAGCACGATCGCGAGCAGCACCGCGTTCACGATCCAGCTCAGCGTGAGCGGATCGAGCACCGGAGAAAGTGCGATCATCGCGGCGAACACAGCCGCCCCGACCAGATGGGCCCGCAGCCAGGGAGCTCCGGTGGCCCGGCTGAAGAAGGCGTTGCCGAGCACGTAGAGCGAGGCGGATCCGCAGAGCATCCCGACGACCCACGGGCTGTGGCCCCCGGTGGGATCGCGCAGAATCAGCCCGTCGGCGACAGCCGTGCCGACGATGCCGAAGACGAGCACGATGGGAATGTAGGTGTACGCGGTCTGGGCGATCATGCCGCGCTCCGACGCACGCGAGATGTACTCGCTGCCCCCGCGCTGATTGTGCCGGAAGTAGAGCTGGAACATCAGCACCGTGCCGACGAACGCGGCGAGGAACGCCGCGACCTCGATCCACTGGATGCCCGTCTCGGCGAACGTGGATCCGGTCACCACCATCGACTCGCCGAGCGCGATGATGAAGAACGAGCTCACGCGCTCCGACATGTGCTCGCCGGTGATGTCCCAGGTGTCCAGCCGCGAACCTCCGAGGAACGGAACCCAGAACATGGCCCGCGGGCCGAGCCAGTCGATCAGCAGGGCGGCCAGCCACACCCAGAGCCGGGTGTCAGGAGACAGGACAGCGCCGCCGATCCAGAGGGCACCCGAGACGGCGTGCCAGATCGAGATGCGCGCGAAGTTCACCGCGTGCCCGGGGCGCGAGCGCAGGAACGCGCCCGCCGTGAAGAGGCTGTGCACCAGGTTGAATGCCACGAGGGCGAGAGCGAAGGGGAGCGCCTGGCCTCCGAAGGCATCCGGGATCGTCACGGCCAGCAGCATGCCGAGCGCCATCAGCACGAAGAGCATCCCGCCGACCGGAGCGCTCGTCGGGTTCAGCCAGTTCAACGCCCACGTGGTGTCGACCCATGCCATCCAGACCACCATCGTGAGCATGACGGTGTGCACCAGCGAGGTGCCGGTCTGCTCATGGATGAGCATGTGCGAGAGCTGCGTGACCGCGAACACGAACACGAGATCGAAGAACAGCTCCACGAACGTGACCCGGTGGGCGAGCTCGCCGGTCGACGGTCGGAGCAGACCCGCGCGGCTCGCCGACGCACCGTTGTCCGACGCAGCGTTTCCCGAGACCCCGTTCCCCGAAACCCCGTTCCCCGGCATCGCCTCCCCCTCTCGGGCGTGACAGGGTGCCGTCGGCGGTCTCGCTCCTCGGATGCCTGTGCTCGCGTCACGCTTCAGGCGACGATAACGCGAACTCCGGAATCCTCGAACGCGGCCAGCTGCTTGGTCGTGATGCCGTCGTCGGTGATGATCGTGTCGAACGCTCCGGGTCGGCCGACGGACGCGAACGCGCGCCGGCCGATCTTGCTGGAGTCCGTCACGAGCACGGAGCGTTCCGACCGTCGGGCCATCAGCGCGTTGATGGCGGCCTCGTGCTCGTCGTGCACGGTCGCGCCGAACACCGGGTCGACGCCGTTCACGCCGATGAAGGCGAAGTCGAGCGTGATCTGGGCGAGCACGGCATCCGTGTAGGGGCCAACGAGCTCGTACGAGCGCGGGTGCACCACCCCGCCGGTCATGACCACCTTGATCTGCGGGCGCATCACGAGCTGCGCCGCGATGTTGATCGCGTTCGTCACGACGGTGAGGGTCGGGCTCGACGAGGGCTCGGCCACGTCCGGCCGTTCGGCCAGAGCGGTGGCGACGGCGGTGCTGGTGGTGCCGCCGCACAACCCGACGACGGCGCCGCGCGGCACGAGGGCGCTCGCCGCGTGCGCGATCGCCTGCTTCTGCGCGGCGTTCTGCTCCCGCTTGTAGCGCAGCGGCAGGTCGTAGGCGACGGACTGTCCCGTCGCGCCGCCGCGCGTGCGGCTGAGGAGCTGCTGCGACGCGAGGGCGTCCAGGTCGCGGCGGGCCGTGGCGGGGGAGACCCCGAGGCGCTGCACGATGTCGTCCACCTCGATCTGCCCGGTCTCGGCCAGCAGATCGAGCACGGCGCGCAGCCGCTCCGCCCTCTTCATCGCGATCCTCCCTCGAATGCGCCCGCGAACAGTCGAAGAAGCCGTTCCGCCTCGGTGCTCAGTGCCTCGCGGCCCGCCCGCACGTACTTGCGCGAGTCCACGACTTCGGGGTTCTCCGCCAGGTACTCGCGCACGGCACGGGTGAAGAAGCCGTTCAAATGGGTCGAGACGTTGATCTTCGTCATGCCGGCTTCGATCGCCGCCACGATGACATCGTCGGGCACGCCGGACGAGCCGTGCAACACCAGCGGGACGTCGAGCGCCGCGTGCAAGCGTGCGATCAGGTCGAGATCGAGGGACGCCTCGCGTGCGGTCATCGCGTGCGAGGAACCGACCGCGACGGCCAGCGCGTCGACACCCGTCTCTGTCACGAACGTTCGTGCCTCGTCCGGATCCGTCCGCACGCCGGGAGCGTGCGCCCCGTCCTTGCCGCCGATCTCGCCCAGTTCCGCTTCCACCAGCACGCGGCGAGCGTGTGCGTACTGGACGACGCGGCGCGTGGCATCCACGTTGGCGCGGTAATCGAGCTTCGACGCGTCGAACATGACCGAACCGAACCCGAGGTCGATCGCCTCGCGTGCGAGGTCCTCGTCTTCGGCGTGGTCGAGGTGCACCGCCACCGCAGCGTCAGATGCGCGGGCGAGCGACAGGCATGCGAGCCCGATCGGCTCCAGGCCTCCGTGGTAGGCGACGCAGTTCTGCGAGATCTGCAGGACCACCGGCAGACGGGATCGTTCCGCCGCCGTGACGAGCGCCTCTGCGGTCTCCAGGTGGATCACGTTGAACGCGCCGAGCCCGGTGCCGCGCGCGGCCGCCGCATCGAGGATCTCCGAGGTCGGGGTCAGAGCCACGCCGCGCCTTCCTTCGTAGTGCTGAAGGCGATGGGGGCCAAGGCATCGCGAGCAGCGAGGGCCGCCCCGTAGAGCCCGGCGTTCGCGCCAATGCTCGCTTTGATGAGCTGCGGCCGTCGGTGGAACGTGAGGATGCCGTCGAGCCGTTCACGCAGCGGTTGCAGCAACTCCTCGCCCGCCTCCGACAGTCCGCCGCCGATCACTATGGCGTCGGGTGCGAGCAGGGCGACGGAGTGCGAGAAGCCGAGTGCGAGGGCGTCCAGCGCGCCATCCCACGTGGCCGCGGCGTTGCAGTCCCCGGCATGCAGACGATCGAGCACGTCGCGCGCACCGCTGACCGGGTTGCCGCTGCGCGCGGTGTAGCGGCGCGCGATCGCGGCGGCGGAGGCGACGGCCTCGAGGCATCCTCGTCCGCCGCAGGCGCAGGCCGGTCCCTCGGCCACTCGGTCGTGGCCGATCTCTCCGGCCAGGCCCTTGCCGGCGTACGGTCGCCCGTCGATGAAGACGGCCGCGGCGATGCCGGTGCCGATCGTCACCACCATCACGTCGTCGAAGCCGCGTGCGGCACCGAGGCGATGCTCCGCCTCGCCGGCGCCGCGCACGTCGTGTCCGAAGCCGACCGGCAGGCCGAGGGCGCTCTCGGCTCGCTCGCGGAACGGGAAGTCGTGCCAGCCGAGGTTCTCGGCGAACACGCCGATGCCCGCGTCGTCATCGACGTTGCCGGGCACGAGCAGGCCGGCGGCGGTCGGCTGCACGTGCGGATGCCTGCGGCCGAGCTCCTGCGCCAGTCGCGCGGTCTCGGCCACCACCCGCTCACCGGTGTCTTCGTCGGCGAGCGGAGTCGGTGCTCGGAGCACCTCGATCAGGTGGCCGTCTGCGTCGAACAGGCCCGCCTTCATGTCGGTGCCACCCACGTCGAAGGCGAGCACGGCAGCGCCTCCTCCGAGCCGGGCAGCGCCTTCTGGGAGCGGGGAAGCGCCTTCTGGGAGCCGGGCGGCGCCTTCTGGGAGCAGGGACGTCGCGTCGTCGCCCGCGCCTCGTGACGCGTCGTTCGTCAGCGGTGTGTGGAGCGGATCGTCCATGATCGCCTCCCTGTGCGTGGCTGCGAGCAACGGTGTGCTCATCGGTGTTCGACGGGTGGTGCGCCCAGGATCACCGACCGGGTCAGATTACGGGGCTGGTCGGGGTCGAGGCCCTTGCGGCGCGCCCGCTCGAGCGCAACACGGTGCAGGCGCACGAGGTCGGCCATCGGGTCGATGTCGCGGTGCTCGAACCGGGCGCCCGTGGCCTCGGTGTCGGCGGCGATGCCGTCGGGGAGCGGGCCGAAGGCCCAGGTCACCCGGCCCGGCGCGGCGATGGCGATCGGTCCGTGACGGTATTCCTTGGCCGGGTACGACTCGGTCCAGGACTGCGACGACTCGCGCATCTTCAGCGCAGCCTCCTGGGCGATGCCGACACCGAATCCGGTGCCGAGGAACGTGTACTGCTCGGCATCGATCAGTTCGTCGTCGAGATCGTCGCCGAGAATGGCGCGGGCCTGGGCGATCACCGGGGAGAGGTCTTCGCCGAGGGAGGAGCGCAGCAGCGCGAGAGCGCTGGTGGCGAAGCGGGTCTGCACGACAGAGCGCTCGTCGGCGAACGGCAGCGCGACCACGTCGTCGACCAGGTCGACGAGTGGCGTGTTCGGATCACCGATGACGCCGATCGTGCGCACGTTCGTGCGGTGGCCGCGCACGGCATCCAAAAACTCGAGCACCTCGGTCGTCGTGCCGGAGCGCGTGATGGCGACGATCGCGTCGTAGTCGCGGTCGATCTGCGCCTCGGATGCCGCGAACGCGTCGGTCTCGCCGTGTCCGCTCCGCTCGCGCAGCGTCGCGTACGACTGAGCCATGAACCACGAGGTGCCGCAGCCGACCACGGCGACCCGGGAACCGTGCGCGGGAAGCAGCTCGCGTTCACTCACGAGGGAGGCGGCTCGCTCCCACACGTCGGGCTGTGAGGTGAGCTCCACCTCGAGGTCGGCGCCGGGTGCACGGGTGTTCTCAAAGGTCATAGCGCAATGATCGATCATGAGCGCAACCTCTGTCAAACGTGCAATTCCAATCTTGTCGGAGGGAGGGCGCGTCGCATGCTGGGAGCGAGGATTCGGCGCACTTTCGAGGGATTCGTTAGAGTTCTCCTCGGCCGCCGCCCGAGTCGGATCGTGTCGGACAGTGCCAGGCGGCGTCGGACCGCGGTGACCGGTGATGCGCCGTTCACTCAGTGGGCTCAATTCGTCTCGCCCGTGCGATGAAGCACCTTTCGATTTCGATGACGGGGCTGCGCCGCTCGCCCCAGGAAAGAGGGTGCGATGGCAGCCGATCTGAAGAAGCTGATTCTCGCTGCGACAGTCGGCGTGGGCGACGCCGACGGCGACCTGCGCGTGCTGGATGCCGTGCGTCGGCCGAGACTGCTGGTGCGGGAGCTGCTCGCCGGGCTCATCGTCGGGCTGGCGCTCATTCCGGAGGCGATCTCGTTCTCCATCGTGGCCGGCGTCGATCCGAGCGTCGGCCTCTTCTCCTCCGTGGTGATGGCGATCGTGATCTCGATCACGGGCGGCCGCAAGGCGATGATCTCGGCCGCCACCGGCTCGGTCGCGCTCGTCGTCGCACCGGTCTCGAGGGAGCACGGCCTCGACTACCTCGTCGCGACGGTGATGCTGGCCGGCGTCATCCAGATGGTGCTCGGTGCGCTCGGGTTCGCCAAGCTGATGCGGTTCATCCCGCGCAGCGTCATGGTCGGATTCGTGAACTCGCTGGCCATCTTGATCTTCGTCGCGCAGCTCCCGCATCTCATCAGCGTGCCCTGGCTGGTCTATCCGCTCGTGCTTCTCGGCATCGCGATCATCGTGTTCTTCCCACGGGTCACGAAGGTGGTGCCGGCGCCGCTCGTCGCGGTCATCGTGGTCACCGCGATCACCATGATCTTCTCCTCCGGCGTCCCCACCGTCGGTGACGCCGGTGCCGTGCCCACGTCTCTGCCGCATCTGTTCTTCCCGCACGTGCCGTTCACGTTCGAGACGCTGACCATCATCGGGCCGTTCGCGCTCGCCGCAGCGCTCGTCGGGCTGATCGAGTCGCTCATGACGGCCAAGCTCGTCGACGACATCACCGAGACCGGCTCGAACAAGACGAAGGAATCGATCGGGCAGGGCATCGCGCAGCTCGCGACCGGGTTCGTCGGCGGCATGGGCGGAAGCGGCATGATCGGCCAGACCATGATCAACGTGCGCGAGTCGGGCGCACGCACGCGCCTCTCCACGTTCAGCGCCGGCGCCTTCCTGCTGATCCTCATGCTCGCCTTCCACGGGCTCGTCAGCGACATCCCGATGGCGGCGCTGGTGGCGGTCATGGTCATGGTGTGCGTCGGCACGTTCGACTGGCACAGCATCCGGCCGTCCACGCTGAAGCGGATGCCGCTCGGCGAGACCACGGTCATGGTCGTCACCGTCATCGTCGTGGTGGCGACGAACAACCTGTCGATCGGCGTCGTGGTCGGTGTGCTCGTCGCCCTTCTCGTGCTGACCAAGCGCGTGGCGAGCTTCGCCACCGTCTCCCGCCGAGTCGTCGGCGACACGGCGCACTACACCGTGGACGGTGAGCTGTTCTTCGCCACCAGCAACGAGCTGACGCACCGGTTCGACTACCGTGGCGATCCGCCCGACGTGATCATCGACATGTCGAAGTCGCACGTGTGGGATGCCTCGACCGTCGCCGCTCTCGACGCCGTCACCACCCGCTACCGCAGGCACGACAAGACCGTCACGATCGAGGGCATGAACGAGGCCAGTGCTGTGCTCCACGAACGCTTGACCGGCCACGTGGGCGGCGGCGAAGGCTGACGCATCCGGTGCGCCGTCCGGTGGCGTCGGGGCAGGGCTCGGGGCAGGAGCTCGGGGCGTGTGCTCGGGGCCGGGCTCCGGGCATCGCGCTCTGCCAGCGCCCCGCGACTCTCGCCGGATCGTCACTCCGGCGCTGGTAGGATCGCGGATGTCGCAACTGGCGTATCGGCGTCTTGGCGGGCATCCGTGCAGCACGGAGAACCGTGAAGTCCGTCGCGGATGGTCCACCATCGGGGAGCGACGGACAGCTTTTCGAGATTCGAGGGCGGATTCGGCCGCGCGCCTGGGCCGACGCGAACCATTGGCGTGCACACGTCCGCCCCAGAATGCGAGGAGCCTGGCATGACCGTTTCCCCCACTTTCACTGCGCCGCAGAACTCGTTCACGGCTCCGTTGGCCGAGGTCGACCCCGAGATCGCGGAGGTCCTGAACCTCGAGCTGGGGCGGCAGCGCGACTATCTCGAGATGATCGCGAGCGAGAACTTCGTTCCGCGTGCGGTTCTCGAGTCCCAGGGTTCCGTACTGACGAACAAGTACGCCGAGGGCTACCCGGGACGTCGTTACTACGGCGGATGCGAGTTCGTCGACATCGCGGAGTCTCTCGCGATCGAGCGTGCCAAGTCGCTGTTCGGTGCGCAGTACGCGAACGTGCAGCCGCACTCCGGGGCATCCGCGAACGCTGCCGTGCTGAGCGCGATCGCGCAGCCCGGCGACACCATTCTGGGTCTCGAGCTGGCACACGGCGGTCACCTCACGCACGGCATGAAGCTCAACTTCTCGGGCAAGCTCTACAACGTCGTCTCCTACGGGCTCGACCCGCAGACGTTCCGTGTCGACATGGACGTCGTGCGTCAGAAGGCGCTCGAGCACAAGCCGAAGGTGATCATCGCCGGCTGGTCGGCGTATCCGCGGCACCTCGACTTCGCGGCGTTCCGTGCGATCGCGGATGAGGTCGGCGCCACGCTGTGGGTCGACATGGCGCACTTCGCCGGGCTGGTCGCCGCGGGGTTGCACCCGTCGCCGGTGCCGTACGCGCACGTCACGAGCTCCACGGTGCACAAGACCATCGGCGGTCCGCGCTCCGGATTCATCCTGAGCAACGATGCCGACATTGCGAAGAAGCTCAACTCCAACGTCTTCCCCGGCCAGCAGGGCGGCCCGCTCATGCACGTGATCGCGGCGAAGGCGACGGCGTTCAAGCTGGCGGCGACCGACGAGTTCCGTGACCGCCAGGAGCGCACCATTCGCGGTGCGCAGCTCCTCGCGGAGCGACTCACGGCGTCCGATGCCAAGGAAGTCGGTGTCGACGTGCTCACCGGAGGCACCGATGTGCACCTCGTGCTGGTCGATCTGCGCACCTCGCAGTTCACCGGCAAGGAGGCGGAGGACCGTCTGCACGAGGTCGGCATCACGGTGAACAAGAATGCGGTGCCGTTCGATCCGCGTCCGCCGATGGTCACCTCCGGTCTGCGCATCGGTACGCCGGCTCTCGCGACGCGGGGGTTCGGCGATGACGAGTTCTCCGAGGTCGCGGACGTGATCGCGCTCGCGCTGCGTGAGGATGCGGACATCTCCGCTCTGCGGCAGCGCGTCCGTGCGTTGACGGATGCCTTCCCGCTCTACCCGGGGCTCGGACCGTCGGGATTCCCCACGGAGAATGTTGAGCTGTCCTCCAGCGTCCAGGGCTGACACCTGCTTCATTGAACGCGACTCACCCGCTATCCACGAGAGAGATCACTCGTAGTAGTGCACAGATTCGTATCTGCTGCTGCCCGCTACTAGATCCACTAGAACATATGTTCTAAACTCGACATATGGAATTCAGCTCCGTGACGACGGGGGCCGGCACACCTGCAACATGCGCCGGTGTCGACACGGGCGCGCTCCGGATTCTCGTAGACGAGCCCGATGAGCAGTGGCTCAGGCAATTGGAGTTTTACGACGCGGTCACGCCGGCTGACTTCGATGCATGCGACGCGGCTCTCGAAGACGGCCTTCCCGACGGATGGCTCGACGACGATCTCGAGTCCCTCCTGCTGACCAATGGGTGCGAACCCGGCATCGAGTCTGACGCGGTCACTGAGCCTGCTTCGACACCGTTGCCCGCTGCACCGGCTGTCCACGTCGGCGTGCACCCTCTCGACTTCGTCTGTGACGAACTCGATGCGTTGACCACTGCGTTCGTGGAGGTCGAGCGCGAGCGCGCCCGGCTCGAAGCGCGGCGAGCACGCATCCTGGCCGCTGGCGCGGCGTGGGCGGCACGTCACGCGAACGACGTGGTCGCCTCGTCGGAGTCGCCTGCACGGCGGCGCGAACTGGCGCATCGCTCGATGATCGCGGAGTTCGCCACCGCGACGCGGATGTCTGAGCGCACGCTGTCCACGCAGGTCGACCGCGCCATGGCGCTCGTGACACACACCCGGGTGATCTCCGCGCTCGGGGCGGGCGAGATCTCTGCCGGACACGCAGCCGTCATCGTCGACGAGATCGATTCGCTCGTCGAAACCGAAGGCGAGAAGCCCGATCCGGCGCTCGTCGACGACTTCGAGCTCCGCCTGCTCGAACGCGCTGCCACGAAGGCGCCGGGCGAAGTCCGTCGGACGGGGCGGCGCTGGCGAGAGAACACACTGCCCGAGTCCATCGCGGTGCGGCACGAGCGCGCACGCGAGCGGCGCGAGTTCTGGATCGAACCACTCAAGGACGCCATGTCCTGCCTCCATCTCTTGCTTCCGAGCGATGCCGCCGCGCGCATCCACGCGGGTTTCACATCGGAGGCGATCCACGCGCGGTCACGCGATGACGAAGCGCGAACGATGGACCAACTGCGCGCCGACCTCGTCGTCGAGCGGTTGCTGGCACCCGGCCTGACGAAGTCCGGCGCTTTCGGCGTCGCTGGATCAGGCGCTGCCAGTGAAGCAGGAGCCATCGCGGTGGCCGATGCCGTCGATACCGACGACGGCCGCAACGCCGAGTGGCCCGCCATCCTCCCGTCGCTTCGAGTTCTCGTGACGGTGCCCGTGTTCACACTCGCCGGCATCTCCGACGAACCGGCGATGCTCGACGGTTATGGCCCGATCCCGCCGGAGATGGCGCGCCGCTTGGTCGCACACGCACCCAGCCTCACTCGCATCCTGACGCACCCGGTTTCCGGTGCGGTTCTCGACGTCGACCGCACCGTGTACAAGGTTCCGACCTCGTTGAGAACGTGGCTGATGATCCGGGACGGAACATGTCGCTTCCCCGGTTGCACTCGGCGGGCGATATCGGCGGATACTGACCACACGATCGCCTGGGAAGACGGTGGTTCCACGAGCGTCGACAATCTCGGGCACCTCTGTCGAAAACACCACGGGCTGAAACACGCTGCCGGCTGGAGTGTCATGCAGTCGGTGACGAGAGACGAGCGTGGCTACGCGCAGACTGTGATGCACTGGACCAGCCCTACGGGCCGGCGGTATTCGACTCATGATGACGAGCCCCAGCAGTGGAGCGACCATGAGGCCATCTGACGGCGCGACGGCGCCCGTGGCTACTCTGGACCGATGAGCACGGAGTCGACGGGTACGGAATCGACAAGCATGGAGTCGACGGGTACGGAACCGATAAGCACGGAACCGACGATCTCGGCTCCCTCCCACTCCGCGGTCCAGGCCGTCGAGCGCGAGCTGCGCTCCCACGGCATCACGGGTGAAGTGCTCTGGCTCGATGAGGCGACGCCGACCGCCGCTTCCGCGGCAGAGGCGATCGGCACCGTGGTCGGCGCCATCGCGAACTCGCTCGTCTTCACGCTCGATGGCGAGCCCGTACTGGTCATGACGTCAGGAGGGCACCGCGTCGACACCGCGTACCTCGGAGCTGAACTCGGTGGCACCCTCAAACGTGCTTCGGCCGAAACGGTCCGCCAGTCGACCGGTCAGGTCATCGGGGGAGTGGCGCCGACCGGTCACCCGGCACCGCTGCGCACGTGGGTCGACATCGCGCTGAAGGCATACCCGCAGATATGGGCTGCGGCGGGACATCCGCACACGGTCTTCCCGCTGACGTACGGCGAGCTCGTCGAGCTCACCGGCGGCATGGAGATCGAGGTGGAGCGACAGTAGCTGCGGCAAGGCAGAGACGCCAGTGCGCGTCATACTGTGCGCGTCATACTGTGCGCGTCATGCCGCGGGGGTCGCGCGCCTCGCCAGCGCGACGCAGCAGGTGTCACCTCGCCAGCGCGGCCCGGCACTGTCACTCCACGGGCGTCATCGCGCCAGCGCCTCGACATCCTGCGGGTAGATGATCGACTTCACCGCCGACGGATCGCTCGCTCCGATCGCGAGCGCCGCCGCCGTCTCGGCGAGCGGGAAGCTGTGCGTGTGCACCCCCGTCAGGTCGATCCGACCCGACGAGATCAACGCGATGCCGAGCGGCCAGGTGTTCTGATACCGGCTCACCATCGAGATCGTGATCTCGTTCCAATTCAGCGTGTGCAACGGGAGGTCGGCGTTCTGCTTCGAGATGCCGATCACTGCAGCGCGACCGGCGGGCCCGAGCCGCCCCAGCCCGTCGGCGAGCGCGCCGGGGGCTCCTGAGCACTCGAGCAGCACATCGTAGGTCGCTGCGGAGCGCGCGGGGGAGTCGGTCTTCGCGGAATCTGTCTCCGCGGAATCGGCCGAACCACTGACCTCGACGCGGAAGCCGTGACGGCTCGCCACCTCGAGACGCTCTCGCACCACATCCGTGATCGTCACCGTGCGCGCACCCAGCGCTCTCGCTGACTCCGCCGCCAGAAGCCCCACCGGCCCTGCCCCGGTCACGAGCACATCGTCGCCCGGCCGCAGTCCCGCCCGCTGGCACCCCCACAGCCCGACCGAGAGAGGCTCCACGATCGCTCCCTCCTCGAACGTCATCGAGTCGGGCATGGGGAACAGCATGCGCGCATCGAGCGCCATCCGCTGCACCAGCGCACCGTCGACCGGCGGTGTCGCGAGAAAGCGCAAGTTCGGGCACAGGTGGTATCGGCCCGCCCGGCACTGCGCACACGACCAATCCGGCATGCTCGGTTCGATCGCGACACGGTCTCCCGGCACCACGTTCGTCAGACCGGACCCCACCGACAGCACCTCGCCCGACACTTCGTGCCCGAGGATGAGATCGCCCTGCACGACGTACGGTCCGATACGCCCGTAGCGGTAGAAGGATACGTCCGAACCGCAGACTCCGACGGCCCGGATCGCGACGACCGCCTGCCCCGGCCCCGCCTCAGGCTCCGGCCGCTCCTGCAGCTCGATCGTCTCCGGTGCCGTCATCACGGCAGCGAGATTGGTCATGGGTTGTCCTTCCGGTCATCTCAGCAGGCGCCGCCTGTTGCGTGCAGCCCAGCACCTACAGCCCAGCATGTGCAGTCCAGTACGTACAGTCCAGAGCGAGCCGACGAGTCAGACTCGCGCGGCACGCCGGTGCAGCTCGAGGTGCTCGAGGTACACCTCGGCATTGTGTCGGATGCCCGCCACCTCATCGTCGCTCAACTCACGCCGCACCTTCGCCGGCACACCGGCCACGAGCGACCGCGGCGGCACGATCGTGCCGGCGGTCACCAGGGCGCCGGCGGCCACCAGCGAGCCGGTTCCGATGACAGCGCCGTTCATGACTGTCGCGTGCATGCCGATCAGCACGTCGTCCTCGATGGTGCAGCCGTGCAGCACGGCGTTGTGCCCGACCGAGACCCCGGAACCGAGCGTGAGCGGAAAGTCCGTGTCGACGTGGCAGGAACAGTTGTCTTGAATGTTCGAGCGCTCCCCGATCACGATCGGCTCGTTGTCCGCCCGCAGAACGGCGTTGTACCAGACACTCGCGTGGTCGTGCAGGGTGACCGCACCGACCAGCTGCGCGCCGGGTGCCACCCAGCCGAGCGGCGCCACCTCGGGTGCCGGGCGGTCGGGAAGAGCGATGAGTCGAGCATCCTCGTTGGCGGTCATGGCCTCAAGGGTATGCCCGCCTGAGCGCGCGGATCCGGCCTACTCGTCCCGGGAGGCTCCCGCCGACGGCACCACCGCGAACAGGTCAGGCTGAGCGTAGCCGTGCTCGGCGAAGGCCGCGTCCAAGGATGCCTCCACGTGCGACACCAACTCGTGCGGCACGAGCGCGATGGCCGAGCCGCCGAAGCCGCCCCCGGTCATCCGGGCGCCGATCGCCCCGTAGTTCTGCGAGATCTCTACCGCGAGGTCGAGCTGGGGGACCGAGACCTCGAAATCGTCGCGTAGGGAGCGATGCGAGGCATCCATCAGGTCTCCGATCGCCCGCGGACCCTCCTCGCGCAGAATGCGCACGGTGTCGAGCACCCGCTGGTTCTCGGTGACCACGTGGCGCACACGACGGAACGTCTCGCCGTCGAGCACGTCGCGGGCGCGCGGCAGATCGGCGACGGAGACCTCGCGCAGAGAGCTCACACCGAGCGCCTTCGCACCGGCCTCACAGGATGCCCTCCGCGCGGCGTATCCGCCCGTCGCGTGCTCGTGGTGCACCTTCGTGTCCATCACGAGCACCTCGAGACCGGCCTCGTCGAACCCGAGCGGGATCACGTCGGTCTCCAGGCTGCGGCAATCGATGAAGATGCCGCTGTCGGCTCGGCCGAGCAGTGACGCGGACTGGTCGAGAATGCCGGTCGGCGCTCCGACCACCTCGTTCTCGGCGATGTGCCCCGCCTTCACGAGCGTCTTGCGGTCGAGATCGAGCCGCCACACGTCGTTCAGCGCCACCGCCACGGCGGACTCGATCGCCGCAGACGACGACAGCCCGGCGCCCACCGGCACATCGGAGTCGAGGTAGAGATCGAAGCCGGGGACGGCGCCGAGATCGGCGCCGAGCTGCCCCAGTGCCCACGCCACGCCCAGTGGGTAGTTCTGCCAGCCCGGAGCGGCACCAGGGCCGAGATCCGCGATCGACGTCTCGACGACCTGATCGGTGAACGACGACGTGAGCCGCACGACGTCGTCATCGCGCAGTGCCAGCGCCGCGACGGTGCGGCGGTCGATGGCGAACGGAAAGACGAACCCGTCGTTGTAGTCCGTGTGCTCGCCGATCAGATTCACGCGCCCGGGCGCGGACCACACCCCCTGCGGTGCTCGCGAGAAGGTCTCGCTGAAACGAGCACGTGTCGTGCTGACGATCTCGGACATGGCGGGTACTCCTGTGGTGATCGGGGCGACCGGTGTGATCAGGTGCGACTTGGCCGGTGAGAGGGGGAAAGGGAGCAGACGGAAAGAAGAGAAGGAACCGGAGAAGGCGCCTAGACCGGGTTCTCGACCTTGGCCCGCTCGATCGCGGCGCGCAGGTTCTTCGCCTGGGTCTCGGGCGGCACGTCGCCGATCCATGCTCCCATGGCGGCCTCGCTGCCCGCGAGATACTTGAGCTTGTCGGCGCCGCGGCGCGGCGAGGTCAGCTGAAGGTGCAAGCGCACGTCATCACGGTGCACGTGCACCGGCGCCTGGTGCCAGGCCGCGATGTACGGGGTCGGAGTCTCGTAGAGCGCGTCGACGCCCCGCAGAAGCTGCAGGTAGAGAACCGAGAGCTCGTCTCGCTCCTCATCGTTCGTCTCGGCGAAGTCGGCGACCTGGCGATGGGGAACGAGGTGCACCTCGATCGGCCAGCGCGCGGCGAATGGAACGAAAGCGCTCCAGTGCTCGCCGGCCAGGAGCATCCGATCACCGGCGCGCTCGAAGTCGAGGACGTCGTCGAACAGGTTCGGCCCGTACTGCTCGACCGAGGCGATCAGGCGCTGCGTGCGCGGCGTGACGTAGGGATACGCGTAGATCTGCCCGTGCGGATGCCCGAGCGTCACGCCGATCGCCTGCCCCCGGTTCTCGAAGGGGAAGACTTGCTGGATGCCGTCGATCGCCGACAGCGCCGCCGTACGGTCCGCCCACGCCTCGATCACGGTGCGGGCGCGGGAAGCGTTCACGCTGCCGAACGCTCCCGTGGTCTTCGAGCTGAAGCAGACGACCTCGCAGCGTCCGATGGATGTGCGCGTACGACCGATGCCCAGCTCGGAGAGATCGTCGAGCCCGTGCGGCGCGTTCTCGTCAGCGGTCAGCGGGCCGAACGACGGTGAGCGGTTCTCGAACACGGCGACGTCGTAGTCACTCGGGATCTCCGACGGGTTCCCGGGCGACTGGGGCGCGAGCGGATCGAGCTCGGCCGGCGGCAGCACCACGCGGTTCTGTCGCGCGGCGGCGATCGAGACCCATTCTCCGGTCAGCGGATCCTGCCGCATGCTCGCCGTCACCGGCCGCGCGTCGAGCGGGCGCAGATCCGGGGCGCGGTCGGGCGGGAGCGTCGAGTCGGCATCGTCGAAGTAGAAGAGCTCACGGCCGTCGGCGAGACGGTACTCGCGTCTGGTGATGAGCGGTTTGGCGGTGAGCGGGTTGGTCCCAGGCCCTCGGGTGCCGGGTTGCTCGACGCCGGGTTGCTCAGTGCCAGATTGTTCGGTGCCAGGCTGTGTGGTGTTAAGCCCCATGCCGTCCAGGATACCTTACGCATTGACAACGAAACACAAGCAACCGTAAGTTGAGCGTGTGTCCGGCTCACCCGATTCCGGCGTTCCCGACTCCGGGGCGCCCGCGACCATCCGGCGTCGGCGCATGCTCAGCCTGATCGGCGAGCGCGGCTTCGTGCGCGTCGGAGAACTCAGCGAGACGTTCGGCGTCTCCGACGTCACCGTGCGCAGCGACCTCGACGTTCTCGAGGGGACCCAGGGCATCCGTCGCGTGCACGGTGGAGCGATGCCGCGCGTGACGGGGCCGCTGCACGAGCTCTCGTTCGAGGAGGCGCTGGAAAGCCTCGCCGAAGAGAAGCGCGCCATCGCCAGGCGGGCGGCCGCGCTCGTGGAGCCCGGCATGAGCGTCATCGTCGACGTGGGAAGCACATGCATGGCGCTGGCCCGCGAGCTCGTACGGCGCGAAGACCTCTACGACGTCACCGTCATCACGAACGGTCTCACCATCGCGCTGGAGCTGGAGAACGCTGTGCCGCGCCTGCAGGTCATCGTGACAGGCGGCACGCTGCGCCCTCTTCAGCACTCGCTCGTCGCCCCACTCGCCACCGTGATGTTCGAGCACGTGCACGCTGACCTCGCGTTCATCGGCTGCAACGGTGTGGATGCCGTCGGCGGTGTCACCAACATCAATCTGCCCGAGGCGGAGCTCAAGCGCGACATGGTGCGCGCGTCGGCGCGAGCGGTGGTGCTCGCCGACGGTTCCAAAGCCGGCGCGGTGCACCTCGGCCGCATCGGAACGCTGAGCGACTTCGAGAGCGTCTACCTCGGCGCCTCGGCCGACGCCGCGAGCCTGTCGGCACTGCGCGGGACCGGCGCCACCGTGCTCGCGGTGGAGGCCGACAGCGCCTAGCTCGGGCTCGCGCGCGCACGGCCTTCGTTCGACGGAACCGCTTGACACGGCGCTTCTCGGTGCCGGAATCTGGGGTCCATGCTCACGTCTGTGAACGCAGTTCGGTGATGCGCGCAAAGCTGCGAGCAGCGGCATCCGCGCTGATGATCCTGATGCTCTGCGGCCTCCTCGCAGGATGCTCGGGCCACTCCGCCGCCCCCGCCCCGCCACCGCTGAAGGCCGGCGTCCATGCCATCACCATGAAGGGTGACCGGCTGGTGACGGTGCACGTGCCGGCTCATCGCGCAGGGCCTGCGCCCCTGGTACTGGTACTCCACGAGTTCCCCGGAAACGGAGCGATGGCGATGGGTTACGGCTTCGACCCGCTGGTGGATACCGAGGGTTTCGTGGCCGTCTATCCCGACGGCCTCGGCGGATCGTGGAATGCGGGTGGCTGCTGCGGTGAGGCGTCGGACAACGACACGAATGACGTCGCATTCCTCACCTCGGTCGTGAAGCAGGTCGAGGCGCGTACGAAGATCGACCCGAAGCGCGTCTACGTCACAGGATTCTCCAACGGCGCGATGATGTCGTACCGGCTCGGCTGCCAGACGGACCTGTTCGCTGCGATCGCGCCGATCGCGGGTGACGTGGAGAGCGACTGCAAGCATCCTGCCCCGGCCTCGGTACTGCATGTTCACGGACTGGCCGACAGCGCCGTGGCCTTCGACTCCGCGTCGGACGCGCCATGGCGCAAGTCCGACGACTGCGGGCCGCCGAAAGTGACGCCGCTGAAAGGGACACAGAGCGGGACTGTCCACCGCTCAGTCGCGGAATGCGCCCACGGTCGCAGCGTCGAGGTCGTCACCATCGACGGCATGGATCACGAGATTCCCTGGGCCGCGTCCCAAGGGTTCGGGGCCGCGCAGGAGATCTGGGCGTTCTTCGCGGCGCATCCACGCCACTGATGGCACCGCCCTCTTCCTGATGCCGTGTTTCACCGGCGCCTGTTCCTCGAGGGCGCCTGTTCCTCACCGGCGTCGTGCTCCTACGCTGGAGACATGCGTGCACCCACCGGCGACCAGTTCGAGCTCAGTTGCGACACCCCCGACGGCAAGGCTCGGGTGGTCATCACCCAGGTCGGCGCCGGGATCCGCACCTATTCCGTGGACGGCATCGACCTCACGGAACCGTACGACGAGCAGTCGACGACCCCGTCGGGCTGCGGCCTCGTGCTGGTGCCCTGGCCGAACCGCGTGAAGGATGCCACGTGGTGGCTCCGCGACGAGTCCGGCTCGGTGACCGAGCAGCATCTCGCCGTCACCGAACCGGCGACCGGGAACGCCATCCACGGACTGCTGCGCTACTCGCCCTATCTCCCGGTGCTGCGCACGCGCGACTCGATCACGCTCGGGGCCACGATCTATCCGCAGCTCGGATATCCGTTCCTGCTCGACACCACCGTGCGCTACAGCGTGAGCGCCGACGGACTGGCCGTGGAGCACGCCATCACGAACGCGGGAGAGCGCGACGCGCCCGTGGCCGTGGGCACGCACCCCTATCTCAAGATCGGCGACGTACCCACCTCCGAGCTCGTGCTGCGGGTGAACGCGACGACGCATTTCGAGGTCGACGATCACAAGAACGTCGTGGGCGAGCATCCGGTCGAGGGCACCGAATACGATCTGCGAGGCGGCCGCAAGGTCGCCGACCTCACGCTCGACGATGGATTCGGCGGCGTGCCGCACACCGACGGCCGCGCCGAGCACTCGGTGACGGCCCCGGACGGGCGGTCGGTCACGCTCTGGGCCGACGAGTCGTTCGGCTACGTGCAGGCATTCACGCACCGCTCGTTCGCCCCGCTGTATCCGGGCGAGGTCGCCGTCGCCGTCGAGCCCATGACCGCGCCGGCGAACGCGCTCAACTCCGGACAGGGCCTGTCCTGGCTCTCCCCGGGCGAGACGCTGCGGGCGAGCTGGGGCATCACGCCGCAGCTGGTGAAGGGCTGAGCCGAAGATGCACGCGATCGCCCTGACCGACGGGCTGCCGATCCTGGATGCCCGCAGCCTCGTCGACGTCGACCTGCCACAACCGCAGCCCGGACCGCACGACGTGCTCGTCGAGGTGCGCGCGGCATCCGTCAACCCGGTGGACGTGAAGCAGCGAGCGGCGAGCCCGACGCTTCGATCGCCACGCGTGCTCGGCTTCGACGGCGCCGGCGTCGTGCGCGCCGTGGGTGATGGTGTCACGCTCTTCGCCCCGGGCGACGAGGTGTGGTGGGCCGGCCAGCTCGACCGTCAGGGCTCGGATGCCGACCTGCAGCTCGTCGACGAGCGGATCATCGGCGCCAAGCCCCTCTCGCTCGGTTTCGCCCAGGCCGCCGCGCTGCCGCTGACGACGATCACCGCGTGGGAGTCGCTCTTCGACAAGCTCGCGCTCACCGACGTGAGCCACGGCGCGCTCCTCGTCATGGGAGCGACCGGCGGCGTCGGCTCGATCCTGCTCCAGCTGGTGCGCGAACTGCTGCCCGGCGTACGCACGGTGGCGACGGCATCCAGCGACGACAAGCGAGAATGGGTGCGTTCGCTGGGCGCGGCCGCTACCGCCAACCATCACGGCGATCTCGTCGGCGATGTGCTGTCCGCGGAGCCCGAGGGCGTCGACTGGATCTTCTCCGCCCACAGTGCCGGCCGGGCGGCCGACTTCGCCCGCGTGCTCAAGCCGTTCGGGGCCGTCGTCTCGATCGACTCCGCCCGCGAGCTCGACCTCGACGCGCTCAAGCCGAAGAGCCTCTCCTGGCACTGGGAGTACATGTTCACCCGGCCGGTGCAGCGCACGCCCGACATGGTGAAGCAGCATGAGCTCCTGGATGCCGTCGCGGGCCTCGTCGATTCCGGTCGCGTCACCAGCACGGTGCAGACCGTGCTGCACGGTTGGGACGCTGCGACGTTCCGTGAGGCGCACTGGCTCGTCGAGACCGGTCGCACCGTCGGCAAGGTGGTCGTCGAGCGCTGAGACGGCGAGCGAGTCGGGAGCGCTACTTCGGAGCGACGGCGTTCTTCTCGATCACGTCGGCATACCAGCCGAAGCTCTTCTTCGGGGTGCGTTTCAACGTGTCGAAGTTCACGTTCACGAGACCGAAGCGCTCCGTGTAGCCCTCGGCCCACTCGAAGTTGTCGATCAGCGCCCACACGTAGTGACCCTGAAGCGGCACACCCGCCTCGATGGCCCGTGCCGCCTGCTGGAAGTGCGAGCGCAGGTAGTCGATGCGGGCGGTGTCCTTGAGCCCGTTCTGCATCAGGTCGTCGGGGACGCCGTTCTCGGTGATGAGGATCGGCACCTTCTTGTAGTCCTTCTTCAGTCGCATGAGCAGTTCGTAGAGCCCCGGCGCCCAGATCTGCTCCCAGTCGGCGGTGGAGGTCTTGTGGATCTTCACCATGGTGCCGTTGAGATCCACGCCGGCGACGCCGTAGTAGTTCACCCCGAGCATCCCGATGGGAGAGGCGATGATCTTCAGGTCGCCGTCCTTCACGAGCGCGGCGAACCGGTCAGGATCGGCCGGCAGCTGCCCGTTGGCGGTTCCGATGGCGTTCGTCGGATACACGCCCTTCAGCACCGGGTCGAGGAAGAGGGTGTTCTGCACGGCGTCGACGTTCTTCGTCTGCTCCTTCGCCGCCGCATCCGTCGGCTTCACCGGAGTGAGGTTCAGCACCGGCCCGATACGGCCCTTCACCCCGTGCGCGGTGAACGCCTGCACCGTAAGCCCGTGCGCGAGAAGCTGATGGTGAACGGCCGCGGCAGCCGCGTTCGGGTCCATGATTCCCGGCGCGTGGCTGCCGTACCAGTAGCCGTTGTAGGCGAGCGTCTTCGGCTCGTTCAGCGTGAGCCACTCGGCGTCGATGTCGCCGAACGCGCCGAACACGATATCGGCGTAGTCGGCGAAGCGATTCGCAGTGTCGCGGCTCGGCCAGCCGCCGGCATCCTGTAGGGGCTGCGGCAGATCCCAGTGGAACAGCGTGATCGCCGGGCGGATGCCTCGCTCGCCGAGTCCGTCGAGAAGCCGCTTGTAGAAGTCGAGGCCCTTCTGGTTCACCGCTCCGGATCCTGTGGGCTGGATGCGCGGCCACGAGAGGGAGAAGCGGTACGCCCCGACGCCGAGCCGCTTCAGCAGGTCGAGGTCGTGACTCCACAGGTGGTAGTGATCGGCCGCGACGTCTCCGGTCGACCCGTCCGCGATGTGACCCTCGCCCGCGTGGCTGAATGTGTCCCAGATGGACGGGCCCTTGCCGTCCGCGTTCCACGCGCCCTCGATCTGGTAGGCGCTGGTCGCGGCTCCCCAGACGTAGCCCTTCGGGAACTTCATGGGTGCCGCCGGCGGCGCCCACCCGGTGTGCGTGGCGGTCGCCTGCGTGGGGGTGCAGCCGGCGAGTGCGCCGACGCCGAAGCCGCTAGCGGCCAGGGCACCGGCTGCGCCCAGGAGCTGGCGACGCGTCACGCCGGGTCGCCGCTCAGCGTGATCGGGAGAGCCAGCGCCGTCTGAGGAGCCAGCGCCGTCGGAGGAGCCAGCACCGACGGAGGAGCCAGCGCCGTCGGAAGAGTTCGGGGGAGCCTGGAGATGCATCACGAGTCGCCTTCGCCTCGGGCTCCGCGAGGATGCGCCCGTGGCGCAGCGCACACCCTTGAGAGCGCTCTCTACTGGGATGCGCCCAGCATAGCGAGCAGAGAGCCGGGAGCGCAGCCCCTAATCCTCGTCGATGCCCTCGATGGTCGAGCCCGTCGGCTTGAGCGACCCACCGGTTGCCAGCCGCATCAGGTCGGTGTCGAGATCGATCGTCAGCTCGGAGCCGCCCGCGCTGCCGTACTCGTGCTGGTACCGCCGCCAGCTCTCCCCGCGCACGTCGCGCTCGAAGCCGCTCTCCATGAGCAGCAGCAGCTCGAAAGCCGCGCGATCGATGCGCGAGCCGAGCGACTTGTCCTGCCAGTCCTCGGTCGAGGCGAACACCGAGGTCGGAACACTCAGGGCGCGCAGGTACGCGAACAGCGACCGCATCTGCTCGTCCACGACGAGAGCGTGCCTGGCCGTGCCTGCGGTGGCGGCCAGGGCGATCGGCTTCGCGATCAGCAGGTCGTTGTCGAGCACCTGGAAGAACGAGTCGAACAGGCCGCTCGGCCCCGCCTTGTACACCGGAGTCGAGGCGATCACACCGTCTGCCTCGCGCAGGGCGTCGACCGCCGCGGTGAACTTGGGGCCGAGCAGACCGGATGCCAGTGCCCCCGACAGCTCGGGCAGCAGCTCTCGCAGATCGATCGTCCGCACCTGCACGCGGTGGCCGCGCCGGGTGGCAAGGTCGCTGACGGCCTGCGCGACGCGGTCGGCCAGCAGCTTCGTCGACGAGGGATCGCTGATGCCGGCGTTCACGACGGCGAGGCGGAACGTGCGCGATGCCGCGGAGTTCGATTCGGTGTCTGCCATCTCAGCCCAACTCCTCACCGAACGGCGAGCGCGCGACGGCCTCGCTGTCCTGATACGGGGAGCCGCCCGTCACGTTGTCGCCGCGGTTGGCGTTCGGACGGGGCTGGCGAGGTTGCGCATCTCCGTACTTGGCCTTCACGAGACCGGCGTGGGTGGGGGCATCCGGAACCTCGGGGTCCCGCAACGAGGCGAACTCGCGACGCAGCACGGGCACCACCTCGCTGCCGAGCAGGTCGATCTGGTCGAGGACGGCGTCGAGGGGGAGTCCGGCATGGTCGACGAGGAACAGCTGGCGCTGATAGTCCCCCACGTAGTCGCGGAAGCCGAGCGTCTTGTCGATGACCTCCTGCGGACTTCCGACCGTGAGCGGCGTCATCTCGGTGAACTGCTCCATGGTGGGGCCGTTCCCGTACACGGGCGCTTCGTTGAAGTACGGCCGGAACTCCTCGTGCGCGTCCTGCGAGTTCTTCGCGATGTACGTCTGACCGCCGAGCCCGACGATCGCCTGCTTCGCCGTGCCGTGGCCGTGGTGCTCGAAGCGCTGGCGGTAGAACTCCACCATGCGCTGGGTGTGCTCCTTCGGCCAGAAGATGTGGTTGGCGAAGAAGCCGTCGCCGTAGTAGGCGGCCTGCTCCGCGATCTCGGGCGTGCGGATCGAGCCGTGCCACACGAACGGCGGCACGTCGTCGAGCGGGCGCGGCGTCGAGGTGAAGCCCTGCAGCGGGGTGCGGAAGTGGCCCTCCCAGTCCACGACGTCCTCGCGCCAGAGGCGGTGCAGCAGGTTGTAGTGCTCGAGGGCGAGCGGGAGGCCCTGGCGGATGTCCTGGCCGAACCATGGATACACCGGCGCCGTGTTCCCGCGTCCGAGCATGAGGTCCATGCGCCCCTTCGAGAGGTGCTGGAGCATCGCGTACTCCTCGGCGATGCGCACCGGGTCGTTCGTGGTGATCAGCGTGGTCGAGGTGGTGACGATCAGACGCGTCGTCAGCGCGGCGATGTGCGCGAGCAGGGTGGTCGGCGACGACGAGAAGAACGGAGGGTTGTGATGCTCGCCGATGGCGAAGACATCCAAGCCGGCTTCCTCGGCCTTCACCGCCATCCGGACGACGGCGTCGATGCGCTCGGCCTCGCTCGGCGTGGTGCCGGTGACCGGGTCGCGCGTGATGTCGCTGACCGAGAAGATGCCGAACTGCATGGGAACTACCCTCCCGCCGTGAACCGGTCGGCGTCTCCGATCGGTTGGTGTATGCGTTTGCATAGGTATCGAACGCAGGGTGCAGCACAATCATTCCCCCATCGCGCGAGAACGCCAGTTGTCGCCCATTCGCTTGTAGGTGACAATCGCGTGGCAGTTTCGGCAACGCACATCACACTTCGCGATCTCAGCCAGGACGACGGCCTGTCCGAAACCCAGTGCCACGAGTCTCATCACGGCGTCGCGCTTCTCAACGCCTGGACGATGATCGAAGTCGAGGACGCGAAGATCCGAGGCTCCGCAATCGACGCACGGATGTTCACGCAGGTATGTTGCGAGCACTGCATGGAGCTTGCGGATCTGTTCCCTTTTGCGGGCGCCGATCACTTCGACATGTTTCGCCTGATTCATCGCGTAGTAGTGTCGCGCTGAGGCCCGATTGCAGCCGCGACAGACCGACTGCAAGCCGTCAGAGCTCGCCGTGCGTCTGTTGAATTCCGACAGTGGCTTAGACTCAAGACACGTTCCGCACACCTTGTGCGGCTCTGCACCAGGCCCCCGTAGCTCAGAGGCAGAGCAACCGGCTTTTAACCGGTGGGTCGAGATATCGTAATTCTCCGGGGGCACCGCTTCGTCGTCCATGACATCCTTCAGATCTGTCCCCGGCATGATCACGGTAGTCGCAGCCTCCGACCTTCCGACAGGGACCGGATAGCGCTCCCGCGTCCGATACGCGATCCTGGATTCGATGACCGACGACCGCCGCCCCTTCCACAAGCCGACGAAGTTCCCCGCCGCCAAGTTCGACAACCTGCACGGTGCCGACGATCCCGCCCAGGCCAGCCGGGTCGCTCACGAGACCGCGGCGGCCCTGCTCGAACGGGTGCGTCGCAACCCCGACCCGGAGATCGTCTCGCGCCTGGTCGGCTACACCGATGAGAACGGCATCGACGCCATCGCCGAGCTGTGGTCGCACGCGGCCGCGCACAGCCTGCCTGGCGCTCTCTGGCGCATCTACCTGCTGCGGCTGGCCATCCGCGAGGATCCCCACGCCACGAGCCTGCAGTACCAGCGTGGAGCGGAGGTGCTGGCATCCATCGATCCCGTCGTCGCCGGCGCCGAGACACCGACCGGCCCGGCCGAGATCATCGAGCTGGCGGACCGCATCCTGCGCGGCGTCTTCGAGGGCGACTTCGCCGTGGCGCTGGAGCGCGCCGCAGCGTTCTGCCGCGTCAGCGCCGCAGGATGCACCAGCCTCGCCGACGACGCCGACCCCACGGAGCCGGAGCGCGCCACAGCGCTCACCCGCCGCGCGCTGCGCTTCTCGGAGTTCGCGTCCGAGTTGGCAGCCTCGGCGGGCCTGTGGCGTAGCGAGTCGCTGGATTGAGCAGCGCGCCGCTGGACTGAGCACGCTGGACTGCGCGCACGCCGGCGGATGCCTGCCCGAGGTGCCGCCTCAGTCGAGCCGGTCCAGCGCCTTCGCCACGCACGACGCGTAGAGGATGCCGCCCTGCCCGCCGGGATGGATGTGGTCGGGCCCCAGCAGATCCAGGCGCTGCGCGATGGCGTCGTGCCAGTCGGCCAGTGCCGTCGTCGCCGGGTGCGCTGCGACGAATGCTGCCAGGTCGCCGTCCACCTCGCCCTGCCACGGACGATCGGCATAGATGTTGACGAACACGACGTCGCGGTCGGGGCCGACCGCCGCCAGCACCCGATCGAGCGTCCCGGTGCCGAGGTAGCCGTTCGTGCCGAGCCCGATCAGCACGGTGTGCCTCAGCGTGCCCGCCTGCGCCTTCTGCGTGATCAGCGCCGGGGCATCCCGCGGCGAACGGGAGACGACAGCGTCGATGTCGATACCGGGGAACGCCTGCACGAGCGCGGGCGCGGATGCGAGCATGACCGAATCGCCGATCGCCGTGATGCCGCTGCCGTCCCGAGGCGCGGGTGCGACGATCGGGTCGTTCGACGAGGTCGGCGCCGGCGTGGGGGCGGCGCTCGCCGTGGCGCTCGGGGTCGCGGTCGTGCCCGGCGACGCCGGGGGAGTCGGTTTCAGCTGCCGCGCCCGCTCGATCGCGCGCTGCCCGGCCTCGATCTGCTGCTGCGCCGCCGTGCCCTTCGTGCCCTCGACGGCCGCCGCCGACGTGCCGACCACCCCGAGCACGACGAGAACGGACGCCCCGCACGCGGCCGCCAGCAGCACCGGACGTTCCCGGGACGCGCGCGTGAACGGACGCAGCAGCATCCGGAACCCGTTGTGGCGCACCGGGGTCTCGATGAAGCGGTACGACAGCCACGTGGCAACCGCGCTGATCGCCAGCGCGGTCAGAGGCACGAACCAGGGCGAGACGGCCCCTGCGACCCCGCCTGCGGTGCCGACCGCGGCCGCGACGAGCACGAAGACGGGCCAGTGCCAGAGGTAGAGGCCGTACGAGCGCACGCCGATCGCGCGCAACGGGCGCATGTCGAGTGTTCTGCCGAGAAGGGAGCCCGGGCGCGTGACCGACCAGATCAGTGCGGCGGCCAGAACCGAGACGAGCATCAGGCCGCCGTCGTAGTTGAGCGGACTCGAGTCGGGCACGAACACCGCGTACCCGGCGAGGGCGACCAGCGACACGATGCCGATCGTCGGCGCCCAACGCCGGGTCAGGCGCTGTCCTGTCGTCTCCTGCCCGTAGAGATCCCAGCGGTCCGCTCGGTCGAGCGCAAGAGCCAGCGCCGCGCCGAGCGCGAGGCCGAAGAAGTGGGTGTCCGTGCCGTAGTAGACACGGCTCGGATCGCCTCCCGGCGTGTACAGGAGCGCCATGGCGGCCACCGAGAGGCCGGCGAGCACGAGCGGCACGATGGCACGGCCGCGGCGGGGCATCCGGGTGAGGAGGGCGAGAACGAGGAGCGGCCAAACGAGGTAGAACTGCTCCTCGACGGCGAGCGACCAGAGATTGCGGAACAGCTGCGGGGCATCCGCCGTGAAGTAGCTCTGGTCGAGCGCCACGTAGACCCAGTTGCTGCTGAACGTGAACGCGCCGGCGATCTGCGAGCCGATGCCCGCGAGCACATCACCGCCGACGAGCAGAGCCGCGGTCGAACAGACGAGCACGAGCACGACGAGAGCGGGCAGCAGACGCCGGGCACGGCGCATCCAGAATGTGCGCAGCTGCTCGCGGCGGCCGATCGAGCCGATCAGGAGCGAGGTGATGAGGAAACCGCTGATGACGAAGAAGACGTCGACGCCGATGAAGCCGCCCGGCATGCCGGCCGGCGTGTAGTGGTACGCAATCACCGCGATCACGGCGAGCGCGCGCATCCCGTCGAGTCCGGCAAGGTGCCGCCGCGCGCCGACGGGCGCGGGCGCCGGACCGAGATCGGTGAAGCGGGTGTGCGGAGACATGGCCGTGCGAGTCTAACCAGACCCTGATGCACCCCGGCTGAGCCCTGCCGAAGGGCGACAGCCAGGCCGCGGAACGCCTCTCGGCGCGAGGCCGCTCGAAGCGGCGAATGATGGAGCCCGGGGTTACCGCGGCCCGGCCGCCGACAAGTGTAGTCGATGGGACGCGGCCCGAGGGCGTCAGCCGAATCGGCCGGAGACGTAGTCTTCGGTGGCCTGCACCGAGGGCTTCGTGAAGATGGTGGCGGTGTCGTCGTACTCGATCAGCCTGCCGGGTTTGCCGGATCCGGCGATGTTGAAGAACGCGGTCTTGTCCGAAACCCGCGTCGCCTGCTGCATGTTGTGCGTGACGATCACGATCGTGTAGTCCTGCTTGAGCTCTTCGATGAGGTCCTCGATCGCGAGAGTGGAGATCGGGTCGAGCGCCGAGCACGGCTCGTCCATGAGCAGAACATCGGGGGAGACGGCGATGGCACGGGCGATACAGAGCCGCTGCTGCTGTCCGCCGGAGAGTCCGGAGCCCGGCAGTTGCAGGCGATCCTTCACTTCGTTCCAGAGATTGGCGCCGCGCAGCGAGCGTTCGACGAGCGAGTCCTGATCGCTCTTCGGCATGCGGCGGCTGTTGAGCTTCACGCCGGCCAGCACGTTGTCGCGAATCGACATCGTGGGGAAAGGGTTCGCGCGCTGGAACACCATGCCCACCTGACGGCGCACCAGCACCGGGTCGACGCCCGGCGCATAAAGGTTGTCGCCGTCGATCAGCACCTCGCCACGCACCCGCGCGCCGGGGATGACCTCGTGCATGCGGTTGAGGGTGCGCAGGAAGGTGGACTTGCCGCATCCGCTCGGGCCGATGAAGGCCGTCACCGTGCGCGGCTCGATGGTCATGCTCACGCCCTCGACGGCGAGGAAGTCGCTGTAGTAGACGTCGAGGTCTCTGACGTTGATGCGCTTGGACACGCGTTCTCCTGTTCCGGGCTATCGGAGTCCCCGAGGCGCGAACGCCTTGGCGATAATGCGGGCGACGAGGTTGAGGATGACGACGAGCAGCACGAGCAGCAGTGCGGCACCCCAGGCGGACTGGTACGAGGCGGCGATGTCCTGCGACGGGAACTTGTAGTCGGCGTACGCCTTCACGGCCAGGGTCTCCATGGGGCCGCTGAACGGGTTCGCATTGAAGTTGCTGGTGAAGCTCGCCGCGATGAAGATCGGTGCAGTCTCGCCGATCACGCGCGAGATGGCGAGCATGACACCCGTGATGATCCCGGCGATCGCCGTCGGCAGCACGACGCGCACGATGGTGGCGAACTTCGTGACGCCGAGCGCGAAGGATGCCTCGCGCAGCTCGCTGCTGACGAGCTTGAGCATCTCCTCGGTGGAGCGGACCACGATGGGGATCATCAGCACCGACAGGGCGACCGACGCGGAGAACCCACTGAACGCCTTCGGCCCGACGAGCAGGGTGAACAGCGAGAACGCGAACAGGCCGGCGACGATCGACGGGATGCCCGTCATCACGTCGACGAGAAACGTCACGGTGCGCGCCATCCACTGCTGCGGCTGCGCGTACTCCACGAGATAGATGGCCGCCAGAATCCCGATCGGCACGGAGATGAGCGTTGCGACGCCGGTGATGATCAACGTGCCGACGACGGCCTGCCACGCGCCCTGCACGATCGTCACCTTCAGCGTCGACGGATCGAAGACGCTGCCTCCCGTCTTCGTGACGAAGTCCCACGTGAGCGAGGGAGCCCCGCCGATGATCACCGTCACGAGCGTGGAGACGAGCGGGATCACGGCGAGCAGGAACGCGATGGTCACCAGGCCGCGAACGACTCGGTCCGTCGCCTTGCGCCGGTTCTCGACGACGGTGGAGAGGATGCCGAGGCTCACCAGATACAGCACGGCGCTCAGCACCAGCCAGCCCACGATGCTGAAGCCGGTCATGGCGAGCACCGCAGCACTGACCGCGAGGGCACCGGCGAGTGTGTACAGCTCGACGAAGCGCGGCAGCTGTGCCGAGGTGAGCGCGTTGGGCACCGGGCCGCGCGGGGCGCGGGTCTCGGTGTCGGCCACCGTGGTCGCTGTCATCGGCTGCCCGCCTTTCTGAGGCGGCGGCTGCCGCCGGTGCGCGAGATGATCCAGCGCGCGATGAAGTTCACGCCGAACGAGATGACGAAGAGCGCCAAGCCCGTCGCGATCAACGCGTCGCGTTGCAGCGGATTGGACTCGGGAAAGTTGAGGGCCGCGTTCGCGGCGATGGTCTGGGAGTTGCCCGTGTCGGTCAGGATCCGCACCGAGAACAGCAGCGCCGGCGAGATGATCATCGCGATCGCCATCGTCTCGCCCAGCGCCCGGCCGAGACCGAGCAGAGTGGCGCTGAGGATGCCGCTGCGAGCGTAAGGGAAGACGGCGAGCTTGACCATCTCCCATCGCGTGGAACCGAGCGCGAGCGCGGCCTCCTCGTGCAGCTTCGGGGTCTGGAGGAAGATCTCGCGTGAGATCGAGGTGATGATCGGCAGGATCATCACGGCCAGCACCAGACCGCCGGCCAGCATGGTCGATCCGGTCTGCGAGACCTGGCCGCTGAACAAGGGGATCCAGCCCAGGTAGTGGTTCAGCCAGTCCTGGAAAGGGATGATGAACGGCCGGATCACGAAGATACCCCAGAGCCCGAAGACCACGGAGGGCACGGCGGCGAGCAGGTCGACGAGGTAGCCGAGCACTCCGGCGAGCCGACGGGGAGCGTAGTGCGAGATGAACAGGGCGATGCCGATGGCGACCGGCGCACCCAGCACCAGCGCGATGAGCGAGGAGAACAGGGTGCCCCAGACGAGTGGGCCGACGTAGCTCCAGAACGACGTGTAGCCGTGCGTGGTTCCGCCGGCCAGGTCCGGGTTCGCCGACCAGTTCGCGACGATCGCCGGCCCCGCCTTGATGATGAGGAAGAGCGCGACGCCGGCCAGGATCACCATGATCAGCCCGGCGGAGCCGGTGCTGAGAACGCGGAAGATCCGGTCGGAGGGGCGCACGGACACGGCGCTCCCGGCTCGCCGCCGAGGGGAGCCGGGAGCGCCGGCAGATCCGGCTTTCGTCCGATCCGCGAATTCCGTCACTACTTCACCGATGCGAGGGTCTCAGCAGCCTTGGCGAGGTACGAGTGGGGCAGCGGCGCCGCATCCGCGTTCTTCGCGCCGATCTCCTGGCCGGTCTTGCTCACGACGAAACCGAGATATGCTGCCGTGATCTTGCCCTGGTCGGCGTCCTTGAACGACCTGCAGAGCACGTCGTACGACAGCAACGGGATCGGGTACGCCGTGGCATCCGTGATCTTCGTGGTGTCGATGTCGACGGTCAGATCGCCCTCGCCCTGAGGTGCGATGGTGCCGGACTGCGCGAGCGACTCGGTGGCCGCCGCCTCGCTGTACTCGACGAACGTGCCGGTCTCTCCGACCTCGATGGCGGCAGCGGTGGCGTCCCCGATCGAGCTCTGGTCGGCGTAGCCGATCGTGCCGTTTCCGGCCTCGACGGTGTTCACGACGCCCGACCCGCCCTGCTGACCGCTGCCGACGTTGTTCGGCCACGCGGTGCCGGCATCCCACGTCCACACCGCCGGCGCCTGCTGGTGCAGGTAGGTGGTGAAGTTGTTGGTGGTTCCGGATCCATCGGAGCGGTGCACGACCGAGATCGGAGTCGACGGGAGCGTCACGCCCTTGTTGAGTGCGGTGATCGCCGGGTCGTTCCACTGCGTGATCGTGCCGGCGAAGATCGACGCGATCGTTTTCGCGTCGAGGTTCAACTTCTTCACGCCGTCGAGCTTGAAGATGATCGAGACGCCGGAGAGATAGACCGGGATGTTGACACCGCCGTCCGAGCCGCAGGTCGTCTGGGCCTTGGTGAACTGGTCGGCGCTGAGGGCCGCGTCGGTGCCCGCGAAGTCGTAGCTGCCGTTCAGCCAGTTCGTCACCCCGCCGCCGGAACCCTGCGACTTGTCGTAGTTGATCTTCACGTTTCCGGCCTGTGCCGTGAACGCGGTGGTCCAGGCCTGCTGCACGTTCGCCTGAGCGCTGGAACCGCCGGCGGTGATCGTGCCGGACAGCGAGCTGTAGTCGGCGGCCGCATCGGCACTCGTGCCGGCATTCGGTGTCCCTGAGCTCCTCGCACCGTCTCCGGAGCATGCCGCCAGTGCGAGCACGGACGCGAGCGCGACGGCGCTCACTGCGGCTGCGTTGGTGAACTTCACTGTGTTCCCTTCGGAATGGCTGTCTGCCGGAGTGTCTCGTGCCGCGATCCCGCAGAAGGGCAGCGCGTCGGGTGACATTCGGCAGGGGCCGTAACCCGGCCCGCCAGTGAAGCTACGAGGCGAGCGTGACCAGCGTCCCCCGGGCCGGTGAACGGAAAGTGAACGGGATGCGACGGGTTGCGCCACAGGATCCGCCCGGTTGCCTCAGATGCGCGGGCTGTGCGTCTCGATCGCGATGATCCCCGAGGCGGGATTCGTCGACGAGAGGTGCACCACCGAGTACTCGCCGACCTCGAGGGCGGCCGCGTCCCTGATGTAGCTGCCCATGGCCGTGCCGGTCGCGAGTGCGATCTCGCGCAGCATGTCGGGCAGAACGGGGCCGTGGCTGCACAGCACCGCGGTCTTCCGCACGCGCACCCGCTTGCCGATCGCCTCGCGGATGCCCGTGGTCGCCGTTCCGGTCTCCCACTGTTCCTGAGAGAGCGCGTCGGCGCGCTTCGGCGTGATCCCGTACGCTGCCGCGAGCGGAGCGACGGTGGCGACGCAGCGCACGGCGGGAGAAGTGACGATGCGTTTCGGATGCCACGCGGCGATCGTGGGAACGTTGCTCGCGGCCTGGCGCACGCCGGTCTTCGTGAGCGGTCGGCGGGCATCCTTGCCGTCCCAGCCCGACCGGGACATCGCCTTGGCGTGCCGGAGCACGATCAGGGCGAAGGTCCGCGTGACGCCCTCGCGGAACAGCGCCGCCCACTGGTCGATGATCTCGACGTCGCGCTCGTAACTGAGATATTTGCGCGCGCGCTTGAGAGGCACCCACTCGATGGCGGCGATCTCGTCGTTCGGCACGAACGTGGAGGCGTGCATGGCCTTCTCGGTGACCTCGGCGGCCCAGTAGTGCACGAACTTCTCGCGTCCGCTCGAGATGACGTAGTTCGTGACGCCGAGTGGCACGCCGAGCGTCACCTTCAGCCCGGTCTCTTCGAGCACCTCGCGCTGCGCCGCCTGCGGAATGGTTTCGCCCGGGTCGACCTTGCCCTTCGGCAGCGTGACGTCGCCGTACTTCGCGCGGTGCACGACCAGGATGTTCGGCACGTCGTCGATCAGGCGCCAGCAGACCGCGCCTCCCGCATAGATGACCGTGTCGGTCACCGGCGGCTCCCCGCGCGCGACCGATGCGAGATCACCTGCATGAGCCTATTCTGCAGGTCGTCGAGTGGCTTTCCATCCTCGTCGAGACTGTGCCGCACCCAGTCGCCCTGCGAGTCGAGCCACCACGATGACGTGCGGTCGTCCATCGCCCGGTCGAAGAGGTCGTCGAGCTCGGCAATGTGCGCCGGGTCGGTCAGGCGTACGAGGGCCTCCACGCGCCGGTCGAGGTTGCGGTGCATCATGTCGGCGCTGCCGATGTAGACCTGCGGGTCCCCGTCGTTCAGGAACGAGAAGATGCGCGAGTGCTCGAGGTAACGGCCGAGAATGGAACGCACCCTGATGTTCGCGCTGTAGTCCTCCTGCCCGGCCTTCAGCCCGCAGATACCTCGAACCCACAGGTCGATCGGCACTCCGGCCCGGCTCGCACGATAGAGCGCGTCGATGATGGCCTCGTCGACGATGGAGTTCACCTTGATGCGGATGCCGCTCGCCCGGCCGGCCTCCGCGTTCGCGCGTTCGTTCTCGATCGCCTTGAGCAGGCCCTTGCGCAGGTGCAACGGCGCCACCAGCAGCCGCTTGAACTTCTTCTCGATGGCGTAGCCGGAGAGCTCGTTGAACAGGCGGGTGAGGTCTTTGCCCACCTGGTCGTCGCACGTGAACAGGCCGAGGTCCTCGTAGATGCGCGACGTCTTCGGGTTGTAGTTGCCGGTGCCGATGTGGCTGTAGTTGCGCAGCGTTCCGCCCTCTTCGCGGATGACGAGCGCGAGCTTGCAGTGGGTCTTGAGACCGACCAGGCCGTAGACGACGTGCACGCCGGCCTTCTCGAGCTTGCGCGCCCACTCGATGTTGGCCTGCTCGTCGAACCGTGCCTTGATCTCCACCAGCGCGAGCACCTGCTTGCCGCGCTCCGCCGCGTCGATCAGCGCCTCGACGATCGGGCTGTCGCCGCTCGTGCGATACAGCGTCTGCTTGATCGCGAGCACGTGGGGATCGCGGGCGGCCTGCTCCAGGAAGGCCTGCACGCTCGTGGCGAAGGATTCGTACGGGTGGTGGACGAGAATGGGGCCGCGCGCGATGGAGGCGAAGACATCCGGCTTGGCGTTCGGCTCGCGAGGCATCAGCTGCACGGGCGTGGTGGGCACGTGGTTCGGGTAGCGTAGGTCGGGACGATCGATCTTGTACAGCTCGAACATGCCGCCGAGGTCGAGCGGAGAGGGGAGCCGGTAGACCTCCTGCTCGGTGATGTCGAGTTCGCGCACGAGGAGGCCGAGCGTGATCTCGTCCATGTCCTCCGACACCTCGAGCCGGATCGGCGGCCCGAACCGTCGACGGAGCAGCTCGCGCTCGAGCGCCTGGAGCAGGTTCTCGGTCTCGTCCTCGTCGATCTCGACGTCTTCGTTGCGCGTGACGCGGAACACGTGGTGCTCGATGACATCCATGCCGGGAAAGAGGTCGCCGAGATGGTTGGCGATCAGGTCTTCGAGCAGGATGTAGCGCAGCCGGGCCGGGTTCTCGCGCTGATCGATGCGCACGAAGCGGGGCAGCATCTGCGGCACCTTGAGGCGGGCGAACTGCTCCTTGCCCGAGCGCGGGTCGCGCACGCGCACCGCGAGGTTGAGCGACAGACCGGAGATATAGGGGAACGGATGCGCCGGGTCGACGGCCAACGGCGTCAACACGGGGAAGATGCGCTGCTGGAACGCGGTGCGCAGGTGGTCGTGGTCGGCGGCATCCAGGCTGTCCCACGTGACGATCGAGATGCCGGCGGCGTCGAGCGCGGGCGCCACGAGGCCGTGATACGCGGCGGCGTGGCGCACCTGCAACTCGTGCGCCTTGTCACTGATGTCGGCCAGCACGTCCGCCGGGCCGCGGCCGACGTTGGTCGGTACCGCCAGGCCGGTGAGGATGCGTCGCTTGAGACCGGCCACCCGCACCATGAAGAACTCGTCGAGGTTCGTCGCGAAGATGGCCAGGAAATTGGCGCGCTCCAACGCCGGCACGAGCGGGTCCTCGGCGAGCTCGAGCACGCGCTGGTTGAACGCCAGCCAACTCAGTTCGCGGTCCAGGTAGCGGTCGGCCGGCAGCGTCGGATCGAACTCCGGATTCCAGGGCTGCTCGAAGTCATCGTCGAATTCCGGGCTCAGCCCGGTGCCGATCACCGTGTTCTCGCCGTCCATCCACTCATCATGGCACCCGGAAGAGTACGTGCGGTCACAGGCTTCGCGCGGTCACCGCCGAGCGCCGGTACTGCACGTCGATCGCGTCGTCGACGAACCCGACGCTGCGGTAGAGCGCGAGGGCCGGTGCGTTGTCGCCCTCCACATACAGGGCGGCGCGCGTGCGCCCGCGTTCGGCCATGCGATGCAGACCCGCCGTCAAGAGACGCCGTCCGAGGCCGCGGCGGGAGGCGTCCGGATCGACGCCGAGCACGTAGACCTCGCCCTCGTCGCTTCCGGGCTCGAGCTTCATCCAGTGGTAGCCGAGCAGGCCGTCGCTCGTGCGCGCCACCAAGAAATCGCCTGGGTCGAACCACGGCTCCGCCTCCCGCTCGGCGAGGTCGGCCGCGCTCACCCGTCCCTGCTCGGGGTGCGAGGCGAACGCCCGGGCGTTCAGGGCGAGCCAGTCGGCGGCATCGTTCTCGGGATCGAACGCAGTGATGCGGATGCCTGTGCCGCCGTACTTGTTGCCGCCGTTCTCGTTGCCGCCGTTCTCGTTCCCGTAGTTCTCGTTCCCGCCGTTCTCGACTCCGCCGTTCTCGTCCCCGTCGTGTTCGGTCTCGCCGTTGGCCGGTGCCGCCTGCCGGAACCGATCCAACCGGGGTAGCTGCAGCCGCAGCAGCGTGCGCACCCGTTCGAAGCCGAAGCGGGACGCGAGCGCGGCCGCCGCGGGATGATCGCCGTGCGACCAGGCCGACACGTCCGGCTCGAGTCCTGGCAGGAGCCGCTCGAGCACGGCGGTCGCCACGCCCTGGCGTCGCGCCGACGGCACCACGACTAGGTCCAGCTCGCCGCCGCCGGCGACCGCCGCCGCCGCGGGCGCTCCGTCGATCCTCGCCAGCCAGGGGCTGCGGCGGCCGGACTCCAGGTCGAACCTCGCCTGCTCGTTGAGCGGGTCGGTCCCGTCGGCGTCCCGCGCTGCGTCGGCCACGGCGAGCACCTCGCCGACCGCATCGGGAAGGACCGGAGTGAGGCTCAGGCGGCCGGGCATGCGCCGCTCACTGCTACTGCTCACTGCTTCCGATCACTCTTCCCCGTCTTCGTCCTCGAGCACATTGAAGCGGTAACCCACGTTGCGCACCGTGCCGATCAGCGACTCCGATTCGCCGAGCTTCGCCCGCAGCCGTCGCACGTGCACGTCCACGGTGCGCGTGCCTCCGAAGTAGTCGTAGCCCCACACCTCGCTGAGCAGCTGCTCCCTCGTGAAGACCCGAGCCGGGTTCGTCGCGAAGAACTTCAGCAGCTCGAACTCCTTGAACGTGAGGTCCAACGCTCGTCCGTGCACCTTCGCCGAGTAGCTCGCCTCGTCGATGGTCACTCCTGACGCCTGGATCTTCGTCTGGCCGGAATCGTGCGAGGTGCGATCGAGCACGAGTCGCAGGCGGGCATCCGTCTCCGCCGGTCCCGCGCCGGCCAGGATGACGTCGGCGACGCCCCACTCGCCGTTCACCGCGGCGAGGCCGCCTTCGGTGAGCGCCAGGATGACGGGGGTCGCGTCGCCGGCGGACGTCAGCAGCCGACAGAGCGAGCGGGCGCCGGCCAGATCGTGACGGGCATCCACGACCACGACGTCGCAGGCCGGAGCGTGGGCGAGGGCCGAGGCATCCGAGGGGATCTGGTGCACCTGGTGCGCCAGCAGGCTCAGGGCGGGCAGCACTTCAGCCGAGGGCGTGGGCGTGAGCACCAGAATGTGAGCCACGCGACCTCCCGCCCGCTTCGCAGAGTACCTAGATCCTACTGTGGCGCGGATTTCGGTCGCGTTCGCCTTTCCCCGGGTTCGCCGGTGCTCGTTGGAACTGACGGCCGCGCCGGGAGAGAATGGCCGGGTGACCTCCGAGACACCGACTCCGCCTCCCGTGGACCCGCCTTCCGCGAGTCCGCAGGCATTGACGGCGGCCATGCGGTGGACGTCGATCGTCTCCGTGTGGGTCGTGACGATCGTCGCCGCCGTGCTCATCGGGGTGTTCGCGAACGATGCGGGATATCTGGGCTGGCTCGGCATCGCGATGGCCGGCAGCCTTCTGGTGGCGATGGGTGTGCAGCTGGCCACCCAGGTCAAGCGCGGTTTCGTCATCCGGTTCGGCTCGAGCGTGGCGGGCTCGTTCGTGATCCTCGTGGTCGCCACCGGGATCCTGGCGCTGCTGCACGCGTGATCGCGCGAGCGCGCCACTAGACTGGGCCCATGCTTGTCACCCTCGAGCTCGTCTTCGTCGGGCTTCTGTCGCTGGCCGTCCTCGCGATCGCCGGCGTCTCCGTGCTGGTCGTCTACAACCTCTTCCGGGGCCAGCGCTGATCACGATTCCGCACGGGCTCCCCGCGGAACTCGTACCGCTCTCCTGGCTCATCGGGTCGTGGGAGGGCACCGGCGTGCTCGACTACACGATCGGTGAGGAGCACGTGCAGCGCGAGTTCGGGCAGCGCGTCACGTTCGAGCACGGCGGACTTCCCGCTCTGGCCTACAGCTCGACGACCTGGCTGCTCGACGCCGAGCAGACGCCACTGGCCACCGAGCTCGGTTACTGGCGGCTCAGCCGCACCCTGCTGCCCGAAGACGCGGGGCCCGGTCTGCTCCCGGGCGCCGATGTGCGCCCGTTCGGCACGGCGCAGTCGGTGGAGACGCTGCGGAGCGCGAACGACGCCTTCGAGATCGAAGTGCAGATCCTGCATCCCGACGGCATCAGCGAGCTCTACCTCGGTCAGGTGAAGGGTCCGCGCATCGACCTGGCGACGGACGCCGTGCTGCGCACCTCGGGTGCCAAGGACTATTCAGCGGCCACCCGGCTCTACGGCCTCGTCGAGTCGCATCTGCTCTGGGCGTGGGACATCGCCGCATTGGGACAGGATCTGCGTACTCATGCGTCGGCACGTCTCGCCCGAGTCGACCTGCAGGGTGACCCTGACGTCGACCTCGACGTCGTCTCCGGCGCCGAGTCCGAAGGAGAATGACGATCATGAGCAATGCCCTGCCTCCGACGCCGTTCCTCTCCTTGCCCGGAGCCATCGCGGTCGATGCCTCGACCGACGCCGCCGATCAGGACGTGGCGGCCCACTACGGCAGTCCGCTGACGGAGCAGCGTGCGCTCGAATCGGGTCGCGCGATCGTCGACCTCTCCACGCGCGGAGTCATCTCGGTGACGGGCACGGATCGCCTCACCTGGCTCGATTCCATGTCGACCCAGACGCTGCGTTCGATGGGACGGGGCGACGTCGCCGAGGCGCTGCTCCTCGACCCCGCAGGGCACGTCGAGCACGCGCTGCACGTCGTCGACGACGGCGAGACCGCCTGGCTGCTCGTCGAGCGCACCGACGCCGGGCCGCTTCTCGACTTCCTGCAGAAGATGCGGTTCATGCTGCGCGTCGAGCCCGCGGACCGCACCGCCGAGTTCGCCACGATCGGTTCCTTCGGGCTTCCGGATGCCGTCGCCTCCCTCGCCGCGACGACG
This sequence comes from Humibacter albus DSM 18994, assembly GCF_000421825.1. Taxonomy (GTDB): domain Bacteria; phylum Actinomycetota; class Actinomycetes; order Actinomycetales; family Microbacteriaceae; genus Humibacter; species Humibacter albus. Next base: position 59,908 of record NZ_ATXT01000015.1, on the reverse strand, counting down.
AACGGTGTCCCGCTGGTCTGGCGAGACGGGTGGGCCGGGGTCGTCACCGGCGGACACCAGTACGCCAGACCGGATCACGAGCATCCCGGCGCGCACTACGACTGGGTCGAGACGCTCGTGCCGCGGGCATCGTTGGACGCGCTGACCCGCCGCGTCGCCTCGGGTGAGATCGCCGCCGCGGGCACCCTCGCGGCCGAGGCGCTCCGGGTGGCCGCGTGGCGCCCGCGGCTCGCCGCAGAGACGGACGACCGCACGGTGCCGCACGAGCTCGACTGGCTGCGCACCGCCGTACACCTGAACAAGGGCTGCTACCGCGGACAGGAGACCGTGGCCAAGGTGCACAACCTCGGCCACCCGCCGCGCCGGATCGTGTTCCTGCACCTCGACGGCTCGCAGAACGTGCTGGTCGCTGCGGGCGACGAGGTGCTGGCTGGAGACACCGTGGTCGGGCGCGTCACGACGGCAGCCGTGCACCACGAGCTCGGACCTGTCGCGCTCGCCGTCGTCAAGCGCACCACCGATCCCGTCGCCGACCTGCTCGTGCGCTCCGGCGACGCGCTCGTCGCCGCCGCCCAGGAGACGATAGTGCCGCCCGACGCCGGAGCCGAGGCGAACGTGCCACGCATCCCGAGACTCGGCGCCGTCACACGAGAGCCACGCAACTCCACGGCGCACTGAGAGCGGCCCACTGGGGAACGGCGAGCCTCGCCGCGATCGGTAGGCTGGAGGCATGCCTGCCCCCTACACCCTTATTTTGCTGCGCCACGGCGAGAGCGAGTGGAACCAGAAGAACCTCTTCACCGGCTGGGTCGACGTGCGACTCAGCGAGAAGGGGCGAACGGAGGCGGCGCGCGCGGGCGAGCTGCTGGCATCCCAGGGCCTGCTGCCCGACGTGCTGCACACCTCGGTGCTCTCGCGCGCCATTCAGACTGCGAACCTGGCGCTCGAGAAGGCCGACCGTCTCTGGATTCCGGTGCGCCGCTCGTGGCGGCTCAACGAGCGCCATTACGGAGCGCTGCAGGGCCTGGACAAGGCGGAGACCAAAGAGAAGTACGGCGAGGAGCAGTTCATGCTCTGGCGTCGCTCGTTCGATGTGCCGCCGCCCGCACTCGCAGATGACGCCGAGTGGTCGCAGGTGGGCGACCCGCGCTACGCCGGTCTCACCGACTCCGAGATGCCTCGCACCGAGTGCCTCAAAGACGTCATCGCCCGCATGCTGCCGTACTGGCGCTCGGACATCGTGCCCGACCTGGCCGCCGGCAGCACCGTGCTGGCCACGGCGCACGGCAACTCGCTGCGCGCACTCGTGAAGCACCTGGAGGGCATCAGCGACGACGACATCGCGGGCCTGAACATTCCGACCGGCATTCCGCTCGTCTACCGCCTCGACGAGGACTTCATGCCGGTCGGCGCCGGCGAGTACCTGGACCCGGAGGCGGCGGCGGCCGGAGCCGCTGCGGTGGCGGCGCAGGGCGCCAAGTAGCCCGTGACTCGTTCCGCTCCCCGAGCGGATCCTGCTCCCTGAGTGAGCCGAGTGAGCCGAGTGAGCCGAGCGAGCGGAGCGAGTCGAGGGGCGCTCAGCGCGCGAGTGCCGAGACCCCGGTGAGGTCGCGTCCGATCAGCAGCGCCTGGATGCTCTCGGTCCCCTCGTACGTGTGGATCGCCTCGATGTCCGCCAGGTGCGTGATCACGCGGTTCTCCACCAGGATGCCGTTGCCTCCCAGCAGGTCTCGTGCGGTGGACGCCACCTTCCGTGCGGTCCGCGTGCAGTGGTACTTCGTGAGCGACGCCTGCGTCGGCGTGAGCCGGCCCGCGGCATCCAGTTCGGCGACCCGGCGGCAATAGAGCTGCATCGAGGTCAGCTGCGCGAGCATCTCGGCCAGTCGCTCCTGCACGAGCTGGAACGACGCGATCGGCTTGCCGAACTGGATGCGCTGCGTCGCGTAGCTCAGTGCGGCCTCGAACGCGGCGGTCGCGTGCCCGAGCGCCGACCAGGCGACAGCGGCACGCGTCGCGTGCAGAACCGTCGACGTGTCGCGGAACGAGTTCGCACCGGGCAGCACCGCGTCGTGCGGGACCTCGACGTCCCTCAGCCTGATGCGCGCCTGGAAGATGGCACGCAGCGACGCCTTCCCGGTCATCGTCTCAGCGTCGTAGCCCGGCGCGTCCTGCGGCACCAGGAATCCGCGCACCTTGCCCTCGTCGTCGCGCGCCCAGACCACCGTGACGTCGCCGACCGAGCCGTTGCCGATCCACTTCTTCTCGCCGTTGATCACCCAGCCGTTCGGCGTGCGCCGCGCGGTCGTCTCCAGCGAGGTCGAGTCCGATCCGTGGTCGGGCTCGGTCAGCGCGAACGCGCCGAGCTTCTGTGCACGGGCCAGCGGCACCAGCCACTTCGCCTTCTGCTCCTCGCTGCCATGCAGCGCGATGCTGCGCAGCACGAGGCCGCCCTGCACCGCGACGACGGTGCCCATCGACCCGTCTCCGCGCGAGATCTCCATGTTCACCAGACCGGCCGCCAGCGGTGACATCGGCGTGAGCCCCTCGCCGGCGACACCGTCGGTGAGCAGGTCGAGCTCGCCGAGGCGGCTCACGAGGTGCAGCGGATAGTCGGCGCGGTCCCAGGCCTCAACGAGCTCGTCCTGGGACTCGAGGGAGAACTGGCGTGCGCGCTCCCAGAACGCGCGGTCCTCGGCGGCGATGTCGGCGAACACCTCGTAGTAGTCGGTGTCCAGCGGGGTCGTGACGTCGTAGTCGGGCATGGAGCAATTCTGCTGGATGCCGGCTGTGCTTTCTGCCGGAGGCTTTCCGCGGGAGGCGTCCGCGGGAGGCGTCCGGGCTACTGGTCCTGCACCCAGTCTCCGGTGACCAGGTACTGCACCTTCTTGGCGATCGACACCGCGTGGTCGGCGAAGCGCTCGTGGTAGCGGGACGCGAGCGTGGCATCCACCGTGTCGACGGCCTCGCCCTTCCACGTCTCGCCGAGCACCTTCTCGAACACGCTGATGTGCAGCTCGTCGATCTCGTCGTCCTGGTTGCGGATCTCGTCGGCCATCCGCGGATCCTGCGTGCGCAGCAGATCGACGAGGCGCTCCGCGATGTCCACGTCGAGCCTGCCCATCTCGGCGAACGTTCCGCGCAGGCTCTTCGGCACCACCTTGTCGGGAAAGCGGTAGCGAGCCAGCTGGGCGATGTGCTCCGCCATGTCGCCCATGCGCTCCAACGACGCGCTGATGCGCAGCGCGCTCACGACGATGCGCAGGTCGCGGGCGACCGGGTTCTGCCTGGCCAGAATCTGGATGGACAGCTCGTCGAGCACCACCGTCAGCGCGTCGATCTTCGCGTCGTTCTGGATCACGATCTCGGCGAGCGACACGTCGGAGTCGCCGAACGCCGCAGTCGCGTTGCGGATCGAGGTCACCACGAGTTCGGCGATCTCGACGAGGCGGTCCTGCACCTCGCGCAGCTCATGCTGGAACACATCACGCATTCATCGGGTCCCGTCGTCGAAGGTCGTGCACGGCCATGGTCATCGTGCCAGGTTAACGCGGGGTGTCGTGCGCAGGAACGTTCGGCGACGAGGCGGCGGCGGGCATCCGTTCCGTGCGGAACGCACACGGCGCACAGGTAGCCTGACGGCATGGACTCCACCTGGTTGGTGCTGCTGTCTCTGGCACTCGGCCTCGTGGTCGGGGCAGGGTTCGTCGGTCTGCTCTTCGCGGCCGCCTCCCGCAGCCGCCGTGCCGCGGAGATCGTCGACCCGACCGTCCCCGACGGGGTCGACCAGGTGCTCGAGACGCTCACCACGGCCGGTGTCGTCGTCGATCCGAGCAACAATGTCGTGCGAGCCTCGGCCGGTGCCTACACGCTCGGGCTCGTCTGGAACGCCGTGCTCAGCCAGGCACAGCTCGTCGAGCTGGTGGACGAGGTGCGCCGCACCGGCGAGCCCCTCGAGCGCGAACTCGAGCTGGCGCGCAGCACGCTCGGGGATGCCACGGTGCAGCTGAGCGTGCGCGTCGCCCGTCTGGGCTCGCGCTACGTTCTGCTGCTGGCCGACGATCGCACCGAGGCCGTGCGCCTCGAGGAGGTGCGTCGCGACTTCGTGGCGAACATCAGCCATGAACTGAAGACTCCGATCGGCGCCATCAGCGTGCTCGCCGACGCTCTGCAGAGCGCGCCGGACGACGAGGACCAGGTTCGCCATTTCGCATCGCGGCTGACCGCCGAGGCCGGCCGTCTGGCCCGGCTCACCCAGGACATCATCGATCTCTCACGCTTGCAGGCCGCCGACATCGTGCCGCATGCCGAGCGCGTGGACATTGGCCACGTAGTGAGTTCCGCGGTCGATCAGAACCGGGTCGTCGCCCGTTCCCGCGGCATCGAGTTGGCCACGGGAGGGCACGTGGATGCCGTCGTGCACGGCGACGAGAAGCTGCTCACCACCGCGGTCCACAACCTGGTCGCCAATGCCGTGCAGTATTCACCCGACCGCTCCCGGGTCGGCATCGGTGTTCGCCGCCATGACGGGATCGTGGAGATCACCGTCACCGACCAGGGCGCAGGCATCCCCGCGGAAGATCTCGACCGTGTCTTCGAGCGCTTCTACCGGGTCGACCAGGCACGGTCGCGTGCCACCGGCGGCACTGGTCTCGGCCTGGCGATCGTGAAGCACGCCGTGCAGAACCACGGGGGAGAGGTGCGTGTCTGGTCGCTGCCCGGAAAGGGGTCGACGTTCACGATCCTGCTCCCCGAAGCCGAACAGCTCCCCGAAGCCGAACAGCTCACCGACGTCGCGCCGCTGCCCGACGCCGCAGCCGTGCCGGCGCCCGCCCGACAAGGAGAACCGACGACATGACCCGCATCCTGCTCGTGGAAGACGAGGAGGCCCTGAGCGAGCCGCTCGCCTTCCTGCTGAGACGCGAGGGCTACGAGGTGACAGTGGCCGGCGATGGTCCCGCCGCGCTCGCCGCCTTCGACAACGAGGGAGCCGACCTGGTGCTGCTCGACCTCATGCTGCCGGGGATGCCGGGTACCGAGGTCTGCCGCCAGTTGCGAACGCGATCGCAGGTGGCGATCATCATGCTGACCGCGAAGGACTCCGAGGTCGACATCGTGGTGGGCCTGGAACTGGGGGCGGACGACTACGTGACCAAGCCGTACTCGACCAGGGAGCTGCTCGCGCGCATCCGGGCCGTCCTGCGCCGGAGGAGCGAGGACGCCCCGCTCGACGACGGCGTGCTCGAGGCTGGCATCGTGCGCATGGACGTCGACCGCCACACGCTGACCGTCTCCGGGATCGAGACACCCATGCCGCTGCGGGAATTCGAGTTGCTGGAGCTGCTCATGCGCAACGCGGGACGTGTCCTCACGCGGGGGCAGATCATCGACCGGGTGTGGGGGAGCGACTACTTCGGCGACACGAAGACGCTCGACGTGCACGTCAAGCGCATCCGCTCTCGCATCGAGCAGGACCCGTCGGATCCGCGAATGCTGGTGACCGTGCGCGGGCTCGGCTACCGCTTCGAAGCGAGCTGAGCGAGACGGGCGAAGCGTGCCGAACGGCTACTTGCCCGGCGCGTAACCCTCGAAGCCGGGGAACGTGGACTTCAGCACCGGCACCTGAAGCTGCGTTCCCGTGGCACCCGAGTAGGTGAAGTACACGTTGGTCAGCGAGCCGGGCTTCGCACCCAGAGGAGCGAACTGCACGCGCTTGCCCTCGTCGGAGCCGAGCTTCTTCACGCCGAGAGCGGGGATGCCGACCGACTTGGTCGTGGAGCCGTGCACGATCGAGACGTAGTGCGCCTTGTCGTCGTTGTTCACGAGCGTGACGACGAGATTGCCGACGGAACCCTTGCTGTTGGAGATGATGACCGCGTTCCGCACGTCGATGTGGCCCACCGAGCCACCGACACCGTTGCTGGTCTCCTGCATGTGCAGGGTGTCCTGCGGGGTCAGCAGCGTGCATCCCGACATGCCAAGGGCCAACCCCAGCGCGAGAGCCATGGATGCCGCGACACGCGTCTTCACTTCATGTCCTCCAAGTAGCGTGCGGGTAGGCCGATCGGCCGGTGCTGAACACCCCGCAGTGCCCTTCGAGCCTAGCGCATGCACGGGGCTCCGCCCGGCGGCGGCAGAGGATAGCAGACAGGTGCTGTGGTAAACTAGACGCTGCTGAAGGGACTTCCATCTATGCTTTTCGAGGTCGGCGAGACTGTCGTTTACCCCCATCACGGTGCCGCAACAATCACCGAGGTGAAGAAGAGAGTCATCAAGGGCGAAGAGAAGGTCTATCTCAAGCTCAACGTCACTCAGGGCGATCTCACCATCGAGGTCCCAGCCGAGAATGTCGACCTGGTCGGTGTGCGCGACGTGATCGGCAAAGAGGGCCTGGACCGCGTCTTCGAGGTGCTTCGTGCGGAGTTCACCGAGGAGCCCACGAACTGGTCGCGCCGTTACAAGGCGAACCTCGAGAAGCTGGCGTCGGGCGACGTGATCAAGGTCTCCGAGGTCGTTCGCGACCTGTGGCGTCGTGACCAGGATCGCGGCCTTTCGGCCGGTGAGAAGCGCATGCTGGCCAAAGCGCGCCAGATCCTCATCTCCGAGCTCGCTCTCGCCGAGAAGACCGACGAGGAGCAGGCATCCGTCGTGCTCGACGAGGTTCTCGCCTCGTAGTTCCGCGTGACAGCGCGGGCACTACGCTCGTCTGCATGAGCGCATCGTCTCCCCGCGTGGCGGTCGTCGTCGTCGCGGCCGGTTCCGGCATGCGTCTGGGTGCTGGCCTGCCGAAGGCCTTCGTGTCGCTGGCCGGAGCCACTCTGCTCGAGCACGCGGTCCATGCCGTGGCCGGAATGCACGAGGCGGCGATGGTGGTCGCCGTCGTGCCCGGGGATCGTGTCGAGCAGACGAGGGCGCTGATCGGGGGCCTGGTACCCGCATCGTCCGTGGTGCCGGGCGGAGAGTCGCGTCAGGCCTCCGTGGCCGCCGGCCTCGGGGTGCTCCCGCCCTGCGTCGAGGTCGTGCTGGTGCACGATGCGGCACGCGCGTTCACGCCCAGCGCTCAGTTCGACGCCGTGCTCGCCGCGGTCGACGCGACGGGCGAGGGCGTGGTCCCCGGACTCCCGGTCAGCGACACCGTCAAGCGTGCGGATGCCGCGGGTTTCGTCACCGGCACCGTCGACCGTTCCGAGCTGGTCGCCGTGCAGACGCCGCAGGGGTTCCCCGCACGGGTGCTGGAGGCCGCCTACCGTGCGGCGACCCGCGAGGCGACAGACGACGCGTCCCTGGTCGCGGCCATCGGGCATCCCGTGCGGGTCGTCGACGGTGACGCACTCGCCTTCAAGGTCACGACCCCGGCCGATCTGCGGAGGGCGGAACAGCTCCTGGGCTCACCCACCGTTCTTCCGCGCATCGGGCTCGGCACCGACACCCACGCATTCGGCGGCGAAGGCGACCTCTGGCTGGCCGGCCTGCCCTGGCCGGGTGAAACGCCGCTGGCAGGGCACAGCGATGGAGACGCCGTCGCCCACGCCATGGTGGACGCACTGCTGTCCGCCGCCGGCCTCGGCGACATCGGCTCGCGATTCGGCACGGCCGATCCGCGCTTCGCCGGCGCGCACGGCGAGGTCTTTCTCACGGCCACACGCGACCTGCTCGCGGATGCGGGCTGGGCGATCGGCAACGTGAGCGTGCAACTGGTCGGCACGAGGCCACGGTTCTCTGCTCGTCGCGAGGAAGCGCAGACGGTCTTGTCGGGCATCCTGGGCGCGCCCGTCTCGGTGACCGCCACCACGACCGACGGGCTCGGCTTCACGGGCCGCGGCGAGGGTGTGACGGCGATCGCGACGGCGATGGTCGTCCAGCGACCCTGACCTAGGCTAGGGGGGTGGGAATCCGACTGTACGACACGCACGCCGCGCGCCTGCGCGACTTCGTTCCGCTCATCGACGGCCGGGTCGGCATCTACGTCTGCGGTCCCACCGTGCAATCGTCGCCGCACATCGGGCATCTTCGCTCCGCCCTGGTGTACGACCAGATCCGCCGCTGGTTCAACTATCGCGGGTTCGACGTCACGCTGGTGCGCAACGTCACCGACATCGACGACAAGGTCTTGCTGAACGCGGCGGCGGCGCAGGCGACGGGCAGCACGGAACAGTGGTGGGCGCTCGCCTACCGCTACGAGCGCGAGTTCACCGACTCGTATGCCGCACTCGGCATACAGCCTCCGACGTATGAGCCTCGGGCGACCGCGAACATCCCGCAGATGCAGGAGTTGATCGCGCGGTTGATCGACGCCGGGCACGCCTACGCGACCGACGACGGATCCGGCGACGTGTACTTCGACGTGCGCAGCTGGCCGTCCTACGGCGAGTTGACCAAGCAGAGCATCGACGCGATGGAGGCGGCGGCGGATGCGGACCCGCGAGCCAAGCGGGACCCGCGCGACTTCGCACTCTGGAAGGGACGCAAGGCGGACGAGCCGGAGTCGGCATCCTGGGCGAGCCCGTGGGGTGACGGGCGGCCGGGCTGGCACATCGAGTGCTCCGCGATGTCGTCGCGCTATCTCGGCACGGCATTCGACATCCACGGCGGCGGCCTCGACCTCCGGTTCCCGCACCACGAGAACGAGCTCGCGCAGTCGAGCGCGGCGGGCGACGCGTTCGCCGGGTACTGGGTGCACAACGGTCTGGTCAACGTCTCGGGGCAGAAGATGTCGAAGTCTCTCGGCAACTCGGTGTACGCCGCCGATCTGCTCGGCGCGGCTCGCCCGCTGGTGGTGCGCTACTACCTCGGTTCCGCCCACTACCGCTCCACCATCGACTTCACCGAGAGCTCGCTCGCCGAGGCCGAGGCCGCGCTCGAACGCATCTCGGGATTCCTCGAACGCGTCGACCGGCGACTGGCCGGCACGCGGTTCGCCTCGAGCGGCGCGGAAACGATTCCAGCGGAATTCGCGGAGGCGATGGACGACGACTTCGGCGTCCCGCAGGCGCTCGCTGTTCTGCACGACACCGTGCGCGCCGGCAACCAGGCTCTTGACAACGAAGACCTCTCGTCGGCCGCGACCGCACGCGGGCAGGTCGAGGCGATGACGGAGGTGCTCGGAATCAACCCGCTCGCGCCGCAGTGGCAGGTACGAACGGATGCCTCCGCCCGGGCCGCGCTCGACGCCTTGCTGGGCAGACTGCTCGCGGATCGTCAGGCCGCACGGGAATCGCGCGATTTCGCGGTTGCCGACCGCATCCGCACCGAGCTCGCCTCCGCGGGCATCACGATCGAGGACACCCCGACGGGTGCGCATTGGAGTATCGATGGCGAATAAGCCGCGCGCGGGAGCCGTGCGCAAGCAGAAGAAGGGCCCCACCAAGGGCACCGGCGGTCACGGCCGCAAGTCGCTGGAGGGCAAGGGGCCGACGCCGAAGGCCGAGGACCGGCCGTACCACGCGGCGGCCAAACGCAAGGAGCTCGCGGAGCGTTCGGCCGCCAAGGCGGCGAATCGCGGGCAGCGGTCGAACACCGCGGGCGGATCCGCGTCGCGGCGCGCGACGCCCGACGACTCGGAGATCGTGACCGGACGCAACTCGGTGCTCGAGGCGTTGCGGGCGCGCATCCCGGCGACGACCCTCTACGTCGCCAGCCGCATCGAGGTCGACGACCGTGTGCGCGAGATCCTCAGCACCGCGACGAAGCGAAGCATTCCGGTCCTCGAGGTCATGCGACCCGAGCTGGACCGCCTGGCCGGCCGCGACGTCGTGCACCAGGGCGTCGCGCTGAAGGTGCCGCCGTACGAGTACGCGCACGCGAACGACGTGCTCGACACCGTGCAGAAGCGAGGCCAGACCGCGCTGTTCGTGGCACTCGACGGCGTGACCGATCCCCGCAATCTGGGTGCGATCATCCGCTCCACTGCCGCGTTCGGTGGTCAGACGGTCATCGTGCCGCAGCGCCGGTCCGTCGGAGTCACCGCCTCTGCCTGGAAGACCTCCGCGGGCGCCGCAGCGCGCGTGCCGGTGGCGATGGCGGCGAATCTCACGCAGACGCTCAAGGGACTCAAGAAGCGCGGCCTGTTCGTGCTCGGCCTTGACGGCGGCGGCGACGTGTCGCTGCACTCGCTCGACCTGGCGCGCGAAGGCGTCGTCGTCGTCGTCGGCAGCGAAGGAAAGGGCCTCTCGCGGCTCGTGCGCGAGACCTGCGACGCCATCGTCTCGATCCCGATCAGCGCCGCGACGGAGTCCCTGAACGCGGGGATCGCGGCGAGTGTGACGCTGTACGAGATCGCCAAGCGGCGGGCCGAGGGCGACTCCCGCTGATCGGCGGCTGCGATCTCTGATGGACGAACGGCAGCGGCTTCTGGAGCGCGTCTTCTCCCGGGAAGGCGCGCAGGAGGAGCCGCGCGATCGTCGAGATCCCCTCACGGGCCGCACCGTGCGCATGAGCGACAGTGAGTGGGCGCTGAGGGAGTACGACCGCGTTCACGCCGCTGACGCGGGTTCCGACGAGCCGGAGGATCTGGACGATCCGGGTACTCGTCGCGAACCGGCCCTCTCCGACGAGTCAGCCCTCTCCGACGAGTCCGCCGACGATCCGTTCGACCCGGATGTTCGTCTCAGCCGGGTGCACAGGCGTTCCTCTCGTCGGCGTCTGGCTCGTGCCGGAGCCCTCGTCGGCGCATTCGCGCTGGGCGTCGCGGTGACGCTCGCCGTCACGAACGCGGGCCTGTTCGGCGCTGATGCACCCGGGACCTCGCCCGTCGGCGCGCCGTCGAGCTTGTCCGCGGACGATCCGGACGCGGGTGCGCAAGCTCTGCCGTCCGGAAAGCCGTCCGCCGGCTGGCATCCGCTGATCGAGCCGGAGATCGAGGGGTACTTCGCCTCCGACCCACGCGTGGACGATCTGGCGCCCGCGATCACCGACGGGTTCGAGCCGACATCGTTCCACCTCATCGCCGGCAGCGTGATGATGCAGCAGAGCGCGTCGATCTACGCCGCGCAGCGGCTCGACGGACAGTACTGCCTCGTCGCCGTGGCGTCGAACGCCCGTGTCGCGGAGACGTGCGCGACAGCGGCCGGCATCGCGCGGCACGGCCTGTCCCTGACGAAGGACGCGGTGCGCGACCTCGACGGCCGACCCGTGACCGTCACCGTGACCTGGGGACAGGACGGCACCATCAGCTGGGAGGCGATGCCGTCGGCGGGCTGATCGCCGGCCTTCTCGCGTCTCAGACCTTCGAGGTCCAGTCGTCGCCGTCGTCTTCGTCGTCCGCCACCGGAACCGGCACCGTGATCGCCTCGGTCATCGGCGCGATCACCGTGGCCTCGTCGCGGCGGTGTCGGAGCACATCGTTGATGTACGAGGTCAGGGATTCGGCGAGGGGAACGTCCCGGCCCTCCTCCTGGGACATGAACCACCGGTGGTCCAACAGCTGGTGGAACACCTCGGCCGGCTCGAGCTTGCCGCGCAGGTCGGCGGGGATCGCCCGCACGACGGGTTCGAAGACACGCATCAGCCACTCGTGGGCGATCGCCTCCTCGTCCAGGCCGGGCTTGGCGGTCGTGGCCGCGTACGAGTCCAGATCGTTCAGCAGGCGGCGCGCCTGGTTCTCGCCGGTGTCGAGGCCCGTGAGGCGCAACAGGCGTCGCTGATGGTGGCCGGCATCCACGACCTTCGGCTGGATGCGCACGCTCGCGCCGTCCTCCCGGGTGCGGATGGCGAGTTCCTCGATGTCGAAGCCGAGCTCGTTGAGCCGACGGACACGTTCGGCGATGCGCCACCGTTCGGACGCGGAGAATGATTCGCTGCCGGTGAGCTCCTTCCAGAGCTTGCGATAGGCATCCACGATGCCGCCGGAGATCTGCACGGGATCGACCTCTTCTGCGAGCCGCCCGCCGGCCTGGATGTCCATCAGCTCGCCCGCGATGTTCACTCGCGCGATCTCCAGGTCGTTCTCGCGCTGGCCGTTGCTGAGCCCGCCCTCGTAGAGCTGGCCGGTCTCGGCATCCACGAGATACGCGGCGAAGGCGCCGGCGTCGCGTCGGAAGAGCGTGTTCGACAGCGAGACATCGCCCCAGAAGAAGCCCACCATGTGCAGGCGCACCAGCAGCACGGCGAGCGCGTCGACGAGGCGCGTGGCCGTGTCGGGGCGCAGCGTCTGCGAGTAGATCGCCCGGTAGGGGAGCGAGAACTTGAGGTGACGCGTGACCAGCACCGCCTTCAACGGCTTGCCGTCGTCGTCGGTGCGCCCCTCGATGACCGCCACGGGGTCCACACACGGCACGTCCAGGCGTTGCAGTGTGCGAAGCATGTCGTATTCGCGCCGCGCCATCTCGCTCGTGGTCTCCTTGATGGCGATCACGTAGCCGGAGAGATTGGCGAACCGCACGAGGTGACGCGAGATGCCCTTGGGCAGCAGGGCGATGTGTTCGTTGGACCACGAGTCCAGCGGAAGGTTCCACGGCAGGTCCAGCAGAGCGGGATCGACCGTGGCGGCGGTGATGTTGACGGAGCCGGCCATGAATACTCAGCCTATTCCGCACCGCGCTGGGCGCGGCGCATACGGATCGCCCCGGCCCGAATGACTCGGGCCGGGGCGATCGCGATGGTGGAGTGTCGCGAAGATCAGTCGACGACGGCGCCGCCGAGGCGCTCGCCGCTCTCCGCGTCGAAGAGGTGCACGTGACCCGGCTTCGGCGTGATGTAGACCGTCTCGCCGGCGTTCGGGTGTGCGCGGCCGTCGACGCGACCGACGAGGTCGATGCGCTTGTCATCGAGCTGCGAGTGGCCGTAGAGGTAACCGTCGGCACCGAGCTCTTCGACCAGGTCGACGGTCACGGTGAGGCCATTGCCGGCGCTGTTGGAGACGACCACGTCTTCGGGACGAACGCCGATGGTGACCTGCTTGCCGGCCTTGGCCAGCACGTCGCGGTCCACCGGGACGATGGCCGAACCGAACTGGATGCCACCCTCGGCGACGTCGGCCGAGAACAGGTTCATGGCCGGGCTGCCGATGAAGCCGGCGACGAACACGTTGTTCGGCTCTGCGTACAGCTCGCGCGGGGTGCCGACCTGCTGCAGCACACCGTCCTTCAGCACGGCGATGCGGTCGCCCATCGTCAGGGCCTCCGTCTGGTCGTGCGTGACGTAGACCGTGGTGACGCCGAGGCGGCGGGTCAGCGAGGCGATCTGCGTACGGGTCTGCACACGGAGCTTCGCGTCGAGGTTCGACAGCGGCTCGTCCATGAGGAACACCTGGGGGCTGCGGACGATGGCGCGGCCCATCGCGACACGCTGCCGCTGGCCGCCCGAGAGGGCCTTCGGCTTGCGGTTCAGGTACGGCTCGAGGTCGAGCAGCTTCGCAGCCTCGAGCACGCGGCTGGCGCGCTCTTCCTTCTTCACACCGGCGATCTTGAGCGCGAAGCCCATGTTCTCGGCCACCGTCATGTGCGGGTACAGAGCGTAGTTCTGGAAGACCATGGCGATGTCGCGGTCTTTCGGCGGAACGTCCGTGACGTTGCGGTCACCGATGAAGATGTTGCCCTCGTTGACCTCTTCGAGGCCGGCGAGCATGCGGAGCGATGTCGACTTACCGCATCCGGAGGGGCCGACGAGCACGAGGAACTCGCCGTCGGCGATGTCGAGGTTCAGCTTGTCGACGGCAGGACGCGTGCCACCGGGGTAGATGCGCGTCGCCTCGTCGAAAGTGACTGTTGCCATGTTCTATGTCTCCTTCACCGGCAGGTACGTGCCGGACGATCCGTTGTGATGGATGTTGTATGGCCATCGGTCGTCGATGACCTGCACGTGATGCTACGGCATGGCCCGCGTCGGAGCGAATCGAGCGCCGCGCACAGAGGCACGTCGCGCAGTCGGCGCCCGGTCGCTGTACGCCATGCCTCCAGCCTCCGTCTGGGCATTTCCCAGAGTGCCGCTCTACGATCGTCGGTGCGTTCACCTGCCGTCGACGGGGCATTTCCCGAACGCACCCGCACTCGTTCCACACCCGAAGTGAGATCAATGACCCAGGGCGATCCTGCGCAGCGCAACAACAACTCGGAGCGCCGAGCAGCGGCACGCGACAAGGCGCGGGCGCTGCGCGAGGCGCATCGCAAGCAGGAGCGCCGGCGCAAGGCAGTCGTGCGCTCGACCGTGATCGCGCTCGTCGTGGCGGCGGCCGCCGTGGTCGCTGTCGTGATCGTCTCCTCCATCCACACGACCTCGCGCGGGCCGGCGAACATGGCGAGCGACGGCATCCTGATCGGCACGGGCCTCAAGGCGAAGCGCACACCCGCCGCCGACGCGAATGCGAAGCCGGTGTCGAACAAGACGGATGCCTCGTCGGGCAAGGTCAGCATCGTCACCTACGTCGACTATCTGTGCCCGTACTGCGGAACGTTCGAGCGCACGAACGCAGCGCAGATCGGCAAGCTCGTCAAGAGCGGAGCCGCGACGGTCGAGATCCATCCGATCCCGCTGCTCGCCAGCCACTCTGCCGGCACGAAGTATTCGCTGCGCGCCGACAACGCGGCCGCCTGCCTTGCGAACTACGCCCCCGACTCGTTCTGGACCTTCAACCGCGAGCTGTTCGAGAACCAGCCGGAGGAGAACACCGCCGGACTGACGAACCAGCAGCTCAAGAGCCTGGTCAAAAAGGCGCTGACCACGAAGGCAGGAACGGGCAGCTACGACTCCGTGTCCAAGTGCATCGATGAGGGCAGATACGACACCTGGGCGCAGAACGCCCTCGACCGAACGCTGACCGGGCCGATCCCGAACTCGAGCGTGAAGCAGCTCAAGGGAACGCCGCTCGTGCTCGTCAACGGCAAGCAGTACCAGGGCGCGCTCGACGACGCGGACGAGTTCCGTGCCTTCATCGTGAAGGCTCAGGCCGACACCTACTCGACGCCCACGCCCACGCCGGTTCCGACGGGCAGCCCGACGCCGACAGCCACGAAAGCGGGCTGAGTCCTCACTTCATGGCGAAAGCGCTGCGGACCTTTGCGTAATATGGGCCGGGGCGCACGCGTCCACGCCGACTTGGCGCAATCGGTAGCGCAACGCTCTTGTAAAGCGTAGGTTGCGGGTTCGAGTCCCGCAGTCGGCTCAGAAAAAGTCCCGGTCAGAGCGCCTTTCTTGCTCGCGTTTTCGTCATTCCGGCAGTGCTTGGGGCGGCCGCGGGCACGATGACTCCGTCGACGAGTGCAATCGGCACGACATCAGGTCCCTTCGCCCAACGCCTAGCACCGATCGAGCGCTCACGACTGCTCGGCAAGCACGCTCACGTGCGCCGCGACATCCACAGCCCTGGCCGGCTTCTCGGGTTTGCCCCGATCGAGCATGCCGCCGACGTAGAGCCAGCCGAGCAGTCGCTCGTTCTCGGTGAGGCCGTGCAACTCTGCCACCTGCTCGGACCTCGTGTAGTGGCCGGTACGCCACATCACGCCCCAGCCCGCCTCGTCGAGCAGCAGGCTGAGCATGTGCGCCACTCCTGCGGCCACGGCGTCCTGCTCCCAGTGCGGGACCTTCTGACTGGGGCGACGCGAAGCGACCACGGCGATCAGCAGCGGAGCACGCAGCGGTTTCGTGGATGCCTCGCTCGCGCCCTCCGCGTCGGCGATCGCCCTTCCGAGCCGGTCGCGCGCCGACCCCCGCAGCTCGATCAGCCGCCAGGGGCGCAACGCGCTGTGATCGGCGACGCGGGCCGCGGCCTGCACCAGCGCGAGGATCTCGGCGTGGGAAGGCGCGGCATCCGTCACCTTCGAGCGCGAACGCCGCGCGGAAAGCGCGTCGCGCGCGCTCACTTACGCGTCTTCTGCGGTGTCGGCCGGGGCGAAGCCGAGCGAGAGAGAGTTCATGCAGTAGCGGTCTCCGGTCGGCGTGCCGAAGCCGTCGGGGAACACGTGGCCGAGGTGCGACCCGCAGTTCGCGCAGCGCACCTCCGTGCGCTCCATGCCGAGCGAGGTGTCCTCGAGCAACTGCACAGCCTCGGGGCGCACGGACTCGTAGAAGCTCGGCCAGCCGCACCCGGAATCGAATTTCGTGCCGCTCTTGAACAGCTCGGCGCCGCACGCGGCACACGTGTAGACACCAGCCCGGCCCTCGTCGAGCAGCTCGCCGCTCCACGGGCGCTCGGTCGCGGCTTCGCGAAGCACTGCATACTGCTCTTCGGAGAGCTCGCCGCGCCATTGTTCGTTCGACTTCGAGACCGCGTACGTCATTTCTGGGTTCCTTCCTGCGTGGCGAGCAGCGCTCGCCGGTGCCTATCGGCACATTCAGGTTAACGACTCGGACGCGCGGACTGTTCCGCCTACGACGGCGCCGCAGCCGATACGCAGCTGCCCTTCTTTCCCTCGCCGACGGCACGCCGCGGCGGCCGTGGGCTCTTCGGCGCCTAGGATGTCCGTCGTCGGCGGGAGGCGTGATGGGCGAGGCGCTCAGCGAACGCGATCGGGCCGTCCTCGATTTCGAGCGGCGCCAGTGGAAGCACGCAGGCGACAAAGAGCAGGCGATCCGCGATCAGTTCGGTCTTTCCTCGGCCAGGTACTATCAGGTCCTCGGCCGGGTCATCGAGTCGCCGGCCGCACTCGTGCACGACCCGATGCTGGTGCGTCGACTGCAACGCGTGCGCGCTGCCAGACTCGCCGCGAGGGCGGATCGACTCCGCCCGCCGCAGTGAGCCCGACGCACCACCCCACCGCGGTCACGCCGCCCGAAGACGAGGACTCACGAAGAACCGCCCATGGCTCAGAAATTCCCCGCAGACCGCTTCGACCGGCTCCCCGACGACATCGAGCGCATCGGTGCGCACCGTGCGCCCCGTCCCCGGGGCTACGGCTGGATCTGGGTCGCGTGGTGCGCGGGCATCGCCGTCGTGATCGTCGGGATCGGCGCTCTCGGCATCTTCGCGATCAACGGCACGCTGAACGTGGGCTTCCCGTTCGGGACGAAGACCGCGACCGCGACCGCGACCCCCACCTCCACGCCGACGCCGACGGTCACGCCTGCCGTGAACCCCGCTCTCAACCTCATGGTGCTGAATGGCACGACGACCGAGGGACTCGCCACCGAGGTCACCACGACGTTGACGAACGCGGGCTGGAAGAACGTGACACCCGCCAACGCGAGCTCGACGGACATCACGGCCACCACCGTCTATTACTCGGACGCGAAGAACGAGGGCGCGGCACTGGCGGTGTCGCAGGAGCTCGGGAATGCTCCGACTCGCGTCACGCAGGACTTCGTGGCGTCGGGCGCCGATATCACGGTCGTGCTGGGCTCCGATTACCACCCGGCGGAGTGAACGCGCCGGCATCGCGAGCTCTCGATCACATCGCGAACGTAACCGTTTGTCTCAATCTGGAAACACCTCTCGTCCCCATCCCAGGCGACCGCTACGATCGGGGTTCAACGCGCGCGAAAACGCGCGACGTTGCTTCAAGCGCAATTGGGAGTACTAAATGGCGAACGGAACCGTCAAGTGGTTCAACGCTGAGAAGGGCTACGGCTTCATCACCGTCGACGGTGGGGGACAGGACGTTTTCGTTCATTACTCCGCAATCGACATGAACGGCTACAAGGTCCTCGAAGAGGGTCAGCAGGTGACCTTCGAGGTCGGCACTGGATCGAAGGGACCGCAGGCAGAGTCGGTCCGACCGGCCTGAGCACGAATCGAAAGGGGCGTCGCTTCGGCGGCGCCCCTTTTGCGCGCCGGGAAGCAACCGCCCCCGGGACGGGCCGTCTCGCGCAGCGGCCGGGCACGACTTCTCTCAGAGCGCACCGCCATGCATCCACTCGTCTTGCACTCCCCGTGGTCGAGTGCCAGAATCGTCCTTAGCACTCACTTCGTCTGAGTGCTAACCGTTGAATCTTTCGCGTAACGTCCGGGAGGGACGAGAAACAACATGGCAAAGATCATTGCTTTTGACGAGGAGGCTCGTCGCGGCCTCGAGCGTGGCTTGAACACGCTTGCCGACGCGGTCAAGGTCACCCTCGGACCGCGCGGTCGCAACGTCGTGCTCGAGAAGAAGTGGGGCGCCCCGACCATCACGAACGACGGTGTGTCGATCGCGAAGGAGATCGAGCTCGAGGAGCCGTACGAGAAGATCGGCGCAGAGCTCGTCAAGGAGGTCGCGAAGAAGACCGACGACGTGGCCGGTGACGGAACCACCACTGCGACCGTGCTCGCTCAGGCGCTCGTGCGCGAGGGTCTGCGCAACGTCGCGGCCGGGTCCGACCCGATCAGCCTCAAGCGCGGCATCGAGAAGGCCGTCGCCGCGGTGACCGAGCAGCTGCTCGCCGCCGCCCAGGATGTCGACACCAAGGAGCAGATCGCCGCGACGGCATCCATCTCCGCGGCCGACCCCGAGATCGGTGCGATCATCGCCGAGGCGATCGACAAGGTCGGCAAGGAAGGCGTCGTCACGGTCGAGGAGTCGAACACGTTCGGCACCGAGCTCGAGCTGACCGAGGGCATGCGCTTCGACAAGGGCTTCCTGTCGCAGTACTTCGTCACCGACCCCGACCGCCAGGAAGCGGTCTTCGAAGACCCGTACATCCTCATCGCGAACCAGAAGATCTCGAACATCAAGGACCTTCTGCCCATCGTCGACAAGGTGATCCAGGCAGGCAAGCAGCTCCTGATCATCGCCGAAGACGTGGACGGCGAGGCTCTGGCCACGCTGATCGTCAACAAGATCCGCGGCATCTTCAAGTCCGTCGCCGTCAAGGCGCCGGGCTTCGGCGACCGTCGCAAGGCTCAGCTGCAGGACATCGCGATCCTCACCGGCGGCCAGGTCATCAGCGAGGAGGTCGGTCTCAAGCTCGAGAACGTCACCCTCGACCTGCTCGGCCAGGCTCGCAAGGTCGTCATCACCAAGGACGAGACCACCATCGTCGAGGGCGCGGGCGACCCGGAGCAGATCGCCGGTCGTGTGCAGCAGATCCGCAACGAGATCGAGAACACCGACAGCGACTACGACCGCGAGAAGCTCCAGGAGCGTCTCGCCAAGCTCGCCGGCGGCGTGGCCGTCATCAAGGCGGGCGCGGCCACCGAGGTCGAGCTCAAGGAGCGCAAGCACCGCATCGAAGACGCCGTGCGCAACGCCAAGGCCGCCGTGGAAGAGGGTGTCGTCGCCGGCGGTGGCGTCGCCCTGATCCAGGCCGGCAAGCAGGCGTTCGCGACCCTCGAGCTGAGCGGCGACGAGGCGACCGGCGCGAACATCGTCAAGGTCGCCATCGAGGCGCCCCTCAAGCAGATCGCTCTCAACGCGGGCCTCGAGCCGGGCGTCGTCGCGGCGAAGGTCTCCGAGCTTCCGGCCGGTCACGGCCTGAACGCGGCCAGCGGCGAGTACGGCGACCTGCTCGAGCAGGGCATCATCGACCCGGCCAAGGTGACGCGCTCCGCTCTGCAGAACGCGGCATCCATCGCGGGCCTGTTCCTCACCACCGAGGCGGTCGTCGCCGACAAGCCGGAGAAGGCTGCTCCGGTTCCCGGCGGCGAGGCCGGCGGCGGAATGGACTTCTAGAGTCCGCATCACGCACCACACGGAAGGGCGCCCCTCGGGGCGCCCTTCTTGCGTTCCGGCGCGCAGGCCGTTCTCAGACCTAGACGGCGAACAGCTTCGCGTTGGTCAGCTCGACCTCGGCGTAGTGCTGGCCCGCCTGCCCGAGCGCCTGGTTGATGGCGTCGAGCGACTCCTCGACCTGCTGCTGGGTGGCGCGCCACTGAGTCACGACGCCCTGGAACGACTCGGCGGCGTGGCCGCTCCACGTTCCCTGCAGTCCCGTGAGCTGGCCGAGCAGGCCGGCGACCTCGCTCTGGATGCGGCTCATCGAGCCGCGCACTGCGGCAGTGGCCGCGAGCATCTGGTCGCTGTCGACGCGGTATGTGGTCATGGTGGTTCCTCCTCGTTGCGTGCGGTGGCACGAGGCTACGGAACACTCCGGCGCGAACGGCTGCACTCGAGTCGATCCGGGGATGCCCGGGCCTTCAACGCGTCGGGGGACGCAGAGATCGCCGGACGCACAAATCGCCGGATGCAGAGATGGCCGGACGCAGATGGCGAGACGCGCAGATCACGGCGGATGCGACGGCTCACGCCAGCAGCAGCGCCACGAGCGGTGCGGGCACTGCCCACACGCCGCCGTCGGTGTCGAGCACGGACTTCGTGGCGAGGATGCCCCGGCCGTACTTGCCGTCGATCACGCGCGCTTCGCCTCGCCAGCCGGCATCCACCCACTTGGCCTCGATCGGCACCGTGAGCGAGTGCGTTCCCGCGACCGGAACGCGCACCGGAGCGAAGTCGACCTCGTTGTTGGACTCCGTGCGCGCGTAGCCAATGGCGTCGTCCGAGAGCCACCGTCCCTCGTCGAGTGCCTCGATGGCGCGAGCCAGTGTGACGCCCAGCGCGGCCTCTGTGAGTCGCGTGTAGTCGGGCACGGGCAGACCGGGGGAGATGATCGAGGGGATCCACGACAACAGGGGATCGGTGAGGTAGAGCTTGTAGTGCGCGCCCACCACGCGTTCTCCGCGGTCCCGAACCTGATTGCAGCGGAGCGCCGCGTGGGTGCTGATGAGCCGTTCGACGCGGGCGGTGAACGTCGGGCGATTCGCGTACCCGAGGTCGCTCGCCGACTGCGTGAGGTTGATCGGTGCGCTCATGCGGTCGCCGACACCGCGCAACAGCGTGGTCGTGGTGTTGATGGGGGCGTCCGGATCGACATCGCGGCGTAGCCACGCGTGAAGGTCACGCGCATAGCCGTCGGAGACGGCGCCGGCCCGGGTGTGCTCGAACACCGCCCGTGGAAACCCGCCGCACGTGAGGTAGTCCTGCCAGGCCAGATCGAGGTCGTCGACGACGAACTGCAGCGCGTCGAGGGCGGCGCGGGCATCCTCGCCCTGCAGGCGCGCGGGATTCACGATCGCCGGCGTCGGCAGCTCGGGATAGGCGGCGGTCAGGAAGTCGCGGAACGACATCGGCAGCAGCTGACGGATGCGATGGGTGCCGCTGGCGCCCGCCCGTCCCGCGAGCAGGTTGCCCTGAATGTCTTCCGACTGCGCCCAGCGGCTGCCCGTGACCACGACGGAGTCGTCGCCGAACGCGGTGGTGTCGCGCGCGAGCTTGAGTGCGCTGGTCCAGCCGCTCACCATGCTGATCTCGTCGAACAGCCACACCCGGGGGCGCGTCGCCGGCTGGTCGAGCGACCGGGTGAGCATGCGGGCCAGCGTGAGCGTACGCGTGACGTCGCGGCCGCGCATCGTGTCACACGGCACGTAGATGATCTGCCGCGGGTCGAGGCCGGGCAGCGTGCAGAGGTCGGCCGCGGCATCCAGGAGCGCCACGGACTTGCCGATGCGACGCGGCCCGGTCAGCACGACGAGGCGACCGTCAGGCTCGGCGCTCGCGATGTCGGCGAGGATGCCGCTGCGATAGCCGAGTTCGTACCGGGTGCGTTCACGCAAGGTGCGGTTGCCGGCCACCCACGACGTGGGATCCGCGCCGCGGGCCGCGGCCGTCCACCACGGATTGCTCTCCGTCAGAAGCCGTCGCAGCTCGTCGTCGCGCATCCGGCCACGCTAACCGCCGAAAGCCTGCGCGAGGCCGCGAACCGCCGGCGAGACGGTAAACGGCGTTGCCGAAAGGGGAGAGGTACACGCGTACGAGCCTTGCCATAGCCGGAGGGGTGCGGCAGCATCATCCTTGCCGGAGCGGGAGGGCTCGCTACTCCCGCCGCTCAGCCGGCGTCCTGTTCATCGACCGCGGGTTCATCGGGCTGCGGCGCGTGCGGGGACCGCACGAGCGGAAGCGAGACACGGAACGTCGCGCCGCCTCCCGGTGTCTCCACCACGTCCACGGTGCCGCGGTGGGCATCCACGATGGAGGCCACGATCGCCAGCCCGAGCCCGCTGCCGCCGGTCTCGCGCGTTCGCGAGGTGTCGGCGCGCCAGAACCGCTGGAAGATCTTCTCCCTGATCTGCGGCGGGATGCCCTCGCCATGGTCGATCACGGAGAGCACGGCGGCCTCGCGGTCCGGCTCGACCGCGACACCGATCTCGATCGGGCTGCCCTGCGGCGTGTAGCGCACCGCGTTCGCGATGAGGTTCGCCAGAACCTGCCGCAGCTTGTTCTCCTCCGCCATCACCAGGGCGCGCACCGTCGGCGGCTCCGGGATCTCGGAGAGCTCGAGGGGTGCGGTCTCCAGGTCGGGGTCGCTCCGGCGCTGTCGACGCCGCAGCCTCGCCAACGCGGACCCGGCGAAACCGATGGGACCTGTCGCGCTCTGGTTCTTCGCTGAATTCGGGTTCTTCGCCGGGTTCGGGCTCTTCGCCGTTCCCTGACCTCTGGCCGCAGACGGAACGCGTCCGTTGCGGGCGGCGACCTGGCGCGTACCGGTGGACGCCTGCTCCTCGTCGGAGTGCGCCTGAGAGCCCTGGCCCTGAGCGCCCTGGCCCTGGGAGCCCTGGCCCTCCTCGCCCGCGGTCGAGAGCCCAGGCGGCGGCGGAGGCAGCGGCGGAAGTGCGAGCGTCACCGAGACGGTGCGGTCGGGGTTGCCCGCGTTCGCATCCAGCGCGGCATCGTGCGCCAGCGGCACGAGGTCGACGACCGCGAGATTGAGCGGTTTGGTCTCGTCGAGCCTGGCCAGCTCCAGCAGGTCTTCGACCAGGAGGCCCATGCGCACGGCCTCCTTCTCGATGCGCTCCATGGCTTGCGCGATCTCGTCCGGCGACTGCAGGGCGCCCATCCGATACAGCTCGGCGTAACCGCGCACCGACACGAGTGGTGTGCGGAGCTCGTGGCTGGCATCCCCGACGAAGCGCCGCATCTGCTCGATGGTGCGAGCTCGGTCTTTGAATGCGCGGTCGATGCGGTTCAGCATGGTGTTCAGCGAACGGTTCAGCCGGCCCACTTCGGTGTTCGGGGTGGCGCCGCCGAGGCGCTGGCTGAAGTCGCCGTCGGCGATCTCGGCGGCCGTGCGCTCGACCTCGCGCAACGGACGGAACGTGGTCGTGACGAGCGCGCGGGTGAGGAATGCCCCGATGATCACGACGATGACGCCGAAGCTGAAGAAGATGGAGAGGTAGCTGGTCAGGGTGTTGTCCAGCGGAGCCGTCGAGATGGCGATGATCGCCGTGCCGTAGGTGGGAGTGGTGCCCGTCAGCTGCACGACCGCGCAGACGCTGCGGAACGACCCGGTGCCGTCGCGGCTCGGCAGCCAGCCCGGGCCCTGGTTGGCGCACGCGGCGCCTTCCTCGAGGGAGAGCGTGCTCGGCACCGCCGGCTTCTTCTCATCGGAGACGGAGCTCCAGTTCTCCGCCATCGGAACGCCGTCGGCGCCGTACAGCACCACGTAGTAGCTCGCTGTGGTGCCCTGGCCGAGTACGGGTCCAGTACTCGTGTCCGCCTGACCGGGAAGGATGGCGTTGATGCTGTCCGGCTGCGCCGCAATGGACTCGAGTTGCTGGTCGAAGAGCGAGATGAGCACCGGTTTGAACAACAGCATCGTTCCGAGTCCGGCGACGAGCAGCCCGAACGTGAGCACGAGCACGGTGACACCCGTGATCTTCGTGCGCAGCGAGATCGAGTTCCAGCGATCGAACACGGTGCTCACGAAAGGAGAGCCTATGCGGGGCGGCTGGGAGGCTTCGTCTACGACTTGGCGGCCTTGAGCATGTAACCGAAGCCGCGCTTGGTCTGGATCAGCGGCTCGCTGGAGTGGGCATCCACCTTGCGGCGCAGGTACGAGATGTAGCTCTCGACGATGCCGGCATCACCGTTGAAGTCGTATTCCCAGACGTGGTCGAGGATCTGCGCCTTCGACAGCACGCGGTTCGGGTTGAGCATGAGATAGCGCAGCAACTTGAACTCCGTGGGGCTCAGCTCGATCTGTGTGTCACCGACGAATACCTCATGCGTGTCCTGGTCCATGGTCAGTTCGCCGGCGCGGATGATCGCATCGTCGTCGGCCTGCATCGTGCGTCGCAGAATGGCCTTGATGCGAGCGACGATCTCGTCGAGGCTGAACGGCTTGGTGACGTAGTCGTCGCCGCCGACCGTGAGCCCGGTGATCTTGTCCTCCGTGTCGTCTTTGGCAGTCAGAAAGAGGATGGGAGCGGTGTAACCGGCCCCGCGAAGACGCTTGGTCACGCCGAATCCGTTCATGTCCGGAAGCATGACGTCGAGGATGATCAGATCGGGCTCCTCCTCGAGCACGGCGCTGATCGCCTGGGCGCCGTTGCCGACCGCTCGCACAGCGAAACCGGCGAAGCGCAGGCTGGTGGTGAGGAGGTCGCGGATGTTGGGCTCGTCGTCGACGATCAGAATGCGAGGTCCGGGGCTCATGCGCCCAGTCTCTGCGCGTTGGCTGAGCCTGACCTGTGAGTCTGTCGTGGGAGATCCTGTGAGCTGTGCGTGCGCGAACCGTTAGACCCGCTCGGGTCTTTACGGCGCCCGCCGAGGGCAAGCCGAAGGCAAAAGGTACCCCGAAAGTGGCCGGTGCTGAAGAATCGAAGACGACGGCGCTATGACCCCGGATGGGTCACGCTGGACGGCACACCGCCGGCGTCGTTGCGGAGAGGAAGAGTCAAGGATGTCTGAACGCGAATTCGTCATCGTGGGCGGCGGGCTCGCCGCGGGTACGGCTGCCAGCACACTCCGTGAGGAGGGATTCGAGGGCCACCTCACGCTGATCGCCGCCGAAGCGCACAAGCCGTACATCCGGCCGCCGCTCTCGAAGGCCTATCTCGCGTCGTACGACGATTCCGAACTCTGGGTGCAGCCGGAGGACTGGTGGCACGACCACGATGTCGACGTGCGCTCGGGGCAGCACGCGCGCGAGCTGGACCTGGCGGATCGCGCGCTCGTGCTCGAAGGTGGCGCCCGGGTACCGTTCGAGAAGCTCCTGATCGCCACCGGCGCGACCCCGCGCACGCTCGAGATTCCCGGGGCGGACGCGGATGGCATCCACTATCTGCGGAGCATCGAGGACTCGCGCGCCATCCACGAGGCGACGGCGGCCGGCGACAAACGCGTCGTCGTGGTCGGATCGGGGTGGATCGGCATGGAGGTGGCGGCGACCGTACGCGGGTTCGGCAACGAGGTGACCGTCGTCTCGCACGCGCAGGTGCCGCTGTCGAGTGCTCTCGGCGACGAGCTCGGCGAGGTCTTCGCGAGCCTGCACCTCGACCACGGCGTGCGACTCGTCCGTGGCGTGGGAGTGAGCGGCTTGCGGGTGCAAGGCGGACGGGTCACCGGTGTCGAGTACGACGGCGGTGTGGTCGATGCCGACGTGGTGGTGATCGGCATCGGCGCGGTGCCGCTCACGTCTCTGGCCGAGGACGCCGGGCTCGACGCGAGCACCGGCATCCTGGTCGACGCCGGCATGCGCACGGGCGCCGACGGCGTCTTCGCGGTCGGCGACGCCGCGAATCCGTTCCATCCCGTTCTCGGTCAGCGGCTGCGCAGCGAGCACTGGGCGAACGCGATCGGCACGGGACGCACGGCCGCGCTGAACATGATCGACCGCGGCGTGGATTACGACGACATTCCGTACTTCTACACGGACCAGTTCGATCTGGGCATGGAATTCTCCGGCTACGCCCCGCTGATGAAAGACGCGCACGTGGTGTACCGCGGCGATCTGGCAGGCCGTGAGTTCGTCTCGTTCTGGGTGGCGCCGAACGGCGCCGTCGTGGCGGGTATGAACGTCAATGTGTGGGACGTGAACGACCAGGTGCAGGCGCTGATCCGCTCAGGCCGGCCCGTCGACGAGGCGCGGTTGGCGGATCCGGATGTTCCGCTCGGCGACCTGGCGGCCGACGCGTGAGCGCCTGCCTTCCGCCCCTGCGGCATCCGGTGCGCACCATCGGCGCGCGCACCTTCGACTTCTCCCGGCAGATCGCCATCATGGCCGTGGTGAACCGCACGCCGGACTCGTTCTACGACCGAGGAGCGACCTTCGCGCTCGATCAGGCCGTGCAGGCCTGTCTGGCGGCTGCGGCGCGGGGAGCCGACTGGATCGACATCGGCGGCGTGCCGTTCAAACCGGGGCCCCCGCTGCCGGTGGAAGAGGAGATCGCACGCGTCGTTCCGGTCGTGGAGGCGTTGCGCCGGGAGTCCGACGTGGTCATCTCGGTGGACACGTTCGACGCGGAGGTGGCCAGGCACGCGATCGCGGCCGGAGCCGACGTGATCAACGACACCACGGGCATCCACGATCCCGGCATGGCCGGGGCGGTGGCCGACAGCGACGCCACGCTCGTGATCACGCACAGCCTCGCGGCCCCGCGCACGGTCTACCCGAGGCCGCAGTACGACGACGTGGTCGACGAGGTCGTGTCCTTTCTGCGCGACCGTGCCGCGTTCGCCGTCTCGCTCGGCGTGCCTGAGGAGCGGCTCATCGTCGACCCCGGACACGACCTCAACAAGAACACGCTGCACAGCCTCGAGGTGACCCGCCGCTTCGATGAGATCGCCGCGATCGGCCTGCCCGCGCTCGCCGCGGTGTCGAACAAGGACTTCATCGGCGAGACGCTCGACGCGGAGCGCTCCGAGAGGCTCGAAGGGTCTCTGGCAGCTGCGGTCTTCTGCATCACGCAGGGCGCGCGCATCGTGCGCATGCACAACGTGCGGGAGTCCGTCGCGGCCGTGCACATGACGGAGGCGATCCTCGGTTTTCGGCAGCCCGCATACCTGAAGCACAACATGGGGGACTTCAATGAAGAGTGACGAGGTGGGGCTTCGCCGGCTTCTTCCGGCGGATGACCGGGCGACGGCCGACCTGGACGACGACGCGCTCGCAGCCTGCTACGAGAACGCAGGGGCATCGTGGCTGCGCGTCAACTTCGTGTCGAGTCTCGACGGCGGCGCCACGCGTGACGGGCGGTCGGGAGGCCTGTCGGATGCCGCGGACCGTCGCGTGTTCGACGTGCTGCGCCGGCTGTGCGACGTGGTGCTCGTGGGCGCTGGCACGATCCGCGCCGAGGGCTACGCCGGCATGAGCGTCGATGCGGTCTCCGCGCAGTGGCGCACGGCGCACGGCCTGGCCGCCCAGCCGCGGCTGGCGATCGTCTCCAACCGGCTGGCGCTCGACGCGGACGACGCGGTGTTCGCCGACGCCGTGACCCGGCCCCTGCTGATCACCTCGCGCAAGGCGGCCGCGGACGACGGAGTGCGTTTCGCACGCGTCGCCGACATTGTCGAGTGCGGCGCGGAGTCCGTGGACACGGGCGCGATCGCGGGGGCGCTGGCGGCGATCGGACTGCCGCGCGTGCACTGCGAGGGCGGGCCGACACTGTTCGCAGCGCTCGCGGCCGTCGACGCGGTCGACGAGCTCTGCCTCACACTGTCTCCGCTGCTCGTCGGCGGGCATGGACCGCGCATCACCGGCGGAGCCGCGGATCTGACGACGCGCATGCGACTCGACACGGTCCTCTCCGGTGAGGACACGCTCCTACTGCGCTATCTCGCCGAGCGAGGCGCGGACCGAGACGGCGCGGGCCGAAACGGCTGAGACACGGTGCAGGGGGCCGGCTAGGCGGCGAGATCCTTCGCGTCCACGATCGTGTAGCTGTAGCCCTGCTCGGCGAGGAAGCGCTGCCGGTTCTGCGCGAAGTCCTGATCCACGGTGTCGCGGGCGACGAGCGTGTAGAAGTTGGCCGAGAGACCGGATTCCTTCGGACGCAGCAGGCGGCCGAGGCGTTGCGCCTCCTCCTGCCGGGAGCCGTAGGAACCGCTCACCTGCACGGCGACCGTCGCCTCGGGGAGATCCACGGAGAAGTTCGCCACCTTGCTCACCACCAGCACCGGCGTCGTCCCGTCGCGGAACTCCTGGTAGAGGCGTTCGCGTTCGTCCACGGGAGTGGAGCCGGTGAGCGATGGCGCGTTCAGGGCATCGGCCAGTTCGTCGATCTGGTCGAGATACTGGCCGATGACCAGGATGCGCTCGCCCGCGTGCCGCTTCACCAGCGAGCGGACCACGTCGAGCTTCGCCGGCGCCGTGGCCGCGAGCCGGTATCGCTCGTCGTCGGGGGCCGCGGCGTACGAGAGCCGCTCGGAACCGGGCAGGTCGATGCGCACCTCGTAGCACGCGGCGGGGGAGATGAAGCCCTGCGACTCGATCTCTTTCCACGGCGCATCGAACCTCTTCGGGCCGATCAGCGAGAACACGTCGCCCTCTCGGCCGTCTTCGCGCACGAGCGTGGCGGTCAGCCCCAGCCGTCTGCGCGCCTGCAGCTCCGCCGTGAGCTTGAAGACCGGTGCCGGCAGCAGGTGCACCTCGTCGTAGACGATGAGGCCCCAATCGAGCGCGTCGAGCAGGCTGAGGTGCGCGTACTGCCCCTTCCGCTTGGCGGTGAGGATCTGGTACGTCGCGATCGTGACCGGCTTGATCTCCTTGACCTGGCCCGAGTATTCGCCGATCTCCTCGGCCGTGAGGCTCGTGCGCCGCAGCAGCTCATCGCGCCATTGCCGGGCCGAGACCGTGTTCGTGACCAGGATGAGCGTCGTCGTCTTCGCGATCGCCATCGCGCCAGCCCCCACCAGCGTCTTGCCCGCGCCGCACGGCAGCACCACCACGCCCGAGCCCCCCTGGAAGAAGTTGTCGACGGCCTTCGCCTGATAGTCGCGCAGATGCCAGTCGCTCTCGTCGAGCGCGATCTCGTGTGGAGTCCCCGGGCTGTAGCCCGCGAGGTCCTCGGCCGGCCAGCCGAGCTTCACGAGCTCCTGCTTGAGGTGCCCCCTGGCCCAGGCCGCGACGACGTAGGCACCGTCGTCGCGGTGCTCGAGCAGCAGAGGCGCCACCTTCTTGGCGCCCGAGACCTCGCGCAGCACGGCCTCGTCGCTGCTGCGCAGCACGAGCACGCCGTCATCGTCGCGCTCGATGACCAGTCGGCCGTACCGGGCCACGGTCTCTTCGATGTCGACGGAGACCGTCTGCGGGATCGGGAACTTCGAGTACCGCTCGAGGGTGGCAAGCATGTCGGATGCCCGGTGGCCGGCCGCGCGGGCGTTCCACAGTCCGAGTCGCGTGATGCGGTACGTGTGGATGTGCTCGGGAGCGCGCTCGAGCTCGGCGAAGGTCGCCAGGTCGTGTCGGGCATCCTCGGCATCGGGGTGCGCCACCTCGAGCAGCACGGTGCGGTCGCTCTGCACGATGAGGGGGCCGTCGGACATAACAGACGAGTCTAGGCCGGGCGCCGCGATGTCACTGCGTGCGGACTGCCCTGATGCTCGACACCGGCAGCGTGCGCTCGATGTCGCTGGCGCGATCGCGGCCGCGGAGGCGTCCGCCGCCGAGCCCGGTCGGTTCCAGCGTGTAGTCGTGCTCACGGCCGTCGGGCAGCGCAACCGTCACGGTGACCACGGTGCGGGACCGCACGGCCGACTCCAGCTGCCGGTGGAGCCAGGCCGCAGCGCCGTCCCCGTCTGTGGTGGCGGCAGTGCGGAGCCGGGCGACCAGATCTGCGGCGTCGTCCGTGTCGTCGTGCGGTTCGGGATGCCCGAGCCTGCGTCGCACGCGCAGCTGACGGCCCTCCGCGTCCTCCGCCACGACCGCGTAGTGGGCGTCGACGAGCGCCCAGTAGACCACGTCGATCGGGAACCGGCTGCTCAGCGTCCCGTCCGTCTCGTTGCGCAGCGCCAGCGCGGAGAGCGTCTGGTCGACGCCGATGGTGCGCAACAGCTGGTCATCGGTGGAATGCACGACGCTGCCGCTCGCCGCGCTGCGCACGCGCACACGTCCGTACCGGGCCGCGGCCTCGTCGATGAGATAGGCCACCGGCTGCGGGAGCCCGGTGAGCGAGATCGCGCCGATGAACTCGCGCAGCGACCGGGCCGTCTCGCCGGCGGCGATGGCGCGGTGCAGAGACGACGGCGAGACACGGAAACTGGCGGCCAGCCCCGTGCCCTCCACGTCGGCGAGGGTCCGCAGGCGCGCGTCGAGCGACGGCACGAGCGGCCCGGGCGCCACGATCGAGAGATCGTTCTGCACGTACACGCGGTCGACCTCGGAAGGGAACGCGGCGCGCACGACGTCGGCGGCGGCATCCGGGCCCCGCGTCAGCAACGTGACGCCCGCGGTGCTGGGCGCGGTGCGCGCCGTGATGCCGAGGAACTCGGCGTGGTCCTCGACCTCGTCGACGCGCCGGTCGAGCGTCGCGTCGGCCGCCGGGTAGCGCCAGCGGGCATAGCCGCGCAGCGCGTCGCCCCACGCCGCGTGGGCGCGCTCGACCATGAGCGGGCGGATGTCCTCGGGCACCGACTCGAGCCAGGTCGCGGCGAGCCGTGCCCATCGCCCTGGCGTCGACAGGGACGCCCAGGCCTCGGCGTCCGTGGTCGGCAGCCACACGGAGCCCTCGCGCGCGACCAGCCCGGTGCCACGCGCGAACCAGTGCACGGTCGCGACCTGCAGCGGCTCGATGCCGAGCGCCGTGGCGAGCCGGCGTGTGTCCGGAAGCGCGAGGCCGCCCTTCTGCAGCTCGCGGGCCGGCTCCCGTTCCAGCTCGTACACGAACTCGGCGACGGCTCCGGCGGCGACGAATGCGCGTTCGGCCGCGAGGCGGTCCACGAACCGGCGCTCCACATCGGGCACGCTCGCCAGCGCGGCCGGCTTGCCGGATGCCGCCAGTCGCGCTCCGCTGAGCCCGTCGCCCTCCAGCCACGCCTCGAAGCGCGACGCGATTCCGGGGTAGAGCGCGACCTGAGGCGAGGTGCGCTCGGCGAGGAACGCGGCCACGAGCGCATCGAGACGGGCGTCGGCGTCGGAGGCCGAGGCATCCGCGTCGCCCCACGCTGCCAGGTGTTTCGCCACCTGGTCGGCATCGGCTGTGCCTCCGGCGTCGATCACGGCGGCCAGGGTCGCCAGCGTGGGCCGGTCGAGAGGGGAGAGCGCGCGCTGCACCGAGTACGGCTCCAGCAGGGCGTCGGCGAGGTCGAAGAAGTCCTCGGCACGGGAGCGGCCGAGAGCGCGCGAGTCGATGAGATCGTGCAGCTCGGCGTCGGTGAGCGAACCGAGCCGTTCGGCCAGAGTGAGCGTGCTTGTCATGTCGGCTCTGGCCCTGTCACGCTCGTGGCCGGCGCCCTACCGGGCGTCCTTCCGGTTTTGACGGCTGCGGCCGACGATGCTCACGACGAGAAGAACGATGATGAGCACGAACGCGAGCGGCAGGGCGGCCAGAGGCAGAAGCTCGACCGTCGGCCAGATGCCCTCGCCGGAGCCCTGGGCCGGCCCAGCGCCGAGCCAGGTGCCGATCATCAGCACGAAGAAGCAGGCCAGCGAGAGGATCACCAGCCCCGCCGCGATGAAGGCCAGCGCCCGTTGAAGGCGGGATACGGGCTGCGGGGTCATCTCGGTCACGGAATCAAGGATAATTGACGTTGCACACGGCTCACCCCCTGCGAAAGAGGTCTCGCATGCCGACCGGCAAGGTCAAGTTCTACGACGAGGAGAAAGGCTTCGGCTTCATCGCCCAAGACGGCGGTGGCGAAGTGTTCCTCCACGCGTCGGCCCTGCCCACCGGTGCCGTCGTGAAGGCGGGCACCCGGCTGGAGTTCGGGGTCGCCGAGGGCAAGCGCGGCGCGCAAGCGCTTTCGGTCCGCGTTCTCGAGCGCTCGCCGTCTCTGACGAAGATGAACCGCAAGTCGGCCGACGACATGGCGGTGATCATCGAAGACCTCGTCAAGCTGCTCGACGGGATCGGTGCCGGGCTCAAGCGCGGCCGTTACCCCGATGCCGCTCACGGTCGCAAGATCGCGGCCGTGCTGCGCAAGGTGGCGGACGATCTGGATGTCTGACACCCCCGACAAGCGCCTGCTCGAGGCGCACGACGTGGCCAAAGCCGCTCTCCTGGAGATCACGCCCTCCTCGAGCGTCGGGCGGATCGCCGGCCATGTCGTGGAGGGGGAGCACGTGCTCTCCCTGCTGTTCGAGTGCCGCCTGCTCGGTTACCCGGGCTGGCACTGGACGGTCACCCTGGCGCGCGTGGACGAGGAGTCCGAGCCTGTCGTGCTCGAGGCCGAGCTGCTGCCGGGCGATGAGGCTCTGCTGGCGCCGGACTGGGTTCCGTGGTCGGAGCGGCTCGCTGAATACCAGGCCGCGCAGGAGGTGGCGCGGGCGGCGGGGGAGTCCCAAGGCGAGGCATCCCACGACACTGCGGCCGAAGGCGAGCCGGACGGGGACGGGATCGACGAGGACGAGACCGACGAGGACGACGACCTCGACGGCGTGGATATCGATGGCGTGGATGTCGATGGTGGAGACCTCGACGGCGTCGATTTCGAGCCGCACGACGAAGAAGAGTGAGTCAGCGCCGCGACGCTCGTTCGGATGGGGTCCTGGCGGACCGCGTTCTCCTCAACTGGGTGTAGACGAGCCCCAACAGTCCGGTCCCGACGCCGACGAGCGCCATCGCGATCACCCAGCTGGCGCCGTGCGCGGCGAGCGGCTGCGCGAACACGGCGGCCAGCACGGCGGCGACGATCCACAGCACGGTGCCGACCAGGAACGCCGCCCGATCGTCGGTCTTCATCGGCGGCGGATCGGGGAGCCGCTCGCTGTCCTTCAGCCACACGCGCATGAGAGGGCCGGTCCCGTTCAGCCGAGGTGCTCGACCACGTACTCGATGCAGCGGATCAGCGCACGCACATCGTCCGGCTCGACAGCGGCGAACGTGGCGACGCGCAGCTGGTTGCGGCCGAGCTTGCGGTACGGCTCGACATCGACGACGCCGTTCTCGCGTAGGGTGGCGGCGACGCGCGAGGCATCCACCTCGTCGAAGTCGATGGTCACGACGACCTGCGAGCGGTGCTCGGGGTCGGTGACGAACGGCTGCGCGTAGTCGACCCGCTCCGCCCACTCGTAGAGCGCGCCCGAGGACTCGCGCGTGCGCGCGGCCGCCCAGGGGAGGCCACCGTTCGCGTTGATCCAGCGGATCTGCGTCTCGAGCATGACGAGCGTCGCCAGGGCCGGCGTGTTCAGCGTCTGGTTCAGGCGGGAGTTCGTGACGGCCTGCTTGAGGCTGAGGAAGTCGGGGATGTACCGACCGGACGCCGCGATCTTCTCCACGCGCTCGAGCGCGGCGGGAGAGAACAGCGCGAGCCACAGGCCGCCGTCCGAGGCGAAGTTCTTCTGAGGCGCGAAGTAGTAGACGTCGGACTCGGCGATGTCGACATCGATTCCGCCTGCACCGCTCGTGGCGTCGATGACGGTCAGAGCGCCGTCGTCCGCCTGCACGCGGCGCACCGGGGCCATCACGCCCGTCGACGTCTCGTTGTGCGGCCAGGCGTAGACATCCACGCCCTCGACCGGCTCCGGAGTGCTGCGCGAGCCGACCGGGGCCTCGACGATGTGCGGCGCCGTCAGCCACGGCGCCGAGGCGGCCTTGGCGAACTTCTGGCTGAACTCGCCGTAGACCAGGTTCTCGGCGCGGTTCTCGATGAGCCCGAACGCGGCGGCGTCCCAGAAGGCCGTGGAGCCGCCGTTTCCGAGGATCACCTCGTAGCCGTCGGGGAGGCGGAACAGTGCCTCGAGACCCTCGCGTACCCGACCCACGAGCGAGCGCACCGGCGCCTGGCGATGGGATGTCCCGAGCAGCGTCGCTTGCGCCGCGACCAGCGCATCCACCTGAGCGGCGCGAACCCGGGAGGGGCCGGCACCGAAGCGGCCGTCGGCGGGCAGGAGGGACTCGGGGATCGCGATGGGCATGGCGTCGATTCTAGCCGCGCCGTGGCATCCGCCCGCGCCGCACGAGCGGGGATCGTCAGGCCCCGCGGGTAGGCTGGAAGGAGTGCCTCGATCCGCGCCACCGCGCGCCTGAGGGCGCACGAGAACTGCCACATGCAAGGGGAAGCGATGACCGATCTCGTCGATACCACCGAGATGTACCTGCGCACGATCCTGGACCTCGAAGAGGAGAACATCGTGCCGCTGCGCGCGCGCATCTCGGAGCGTCTCGGTCACTCGGGGCCGACGGTGTCCCAGACGGTCGCGCGCATGGAGCGCGACGGGCTCGTCGTCGTCTCGGACGATCGTCACCTCGTGCTCACGCCGGAGGGGCGCCGCCGGGCCGTGCACGTGATGCGCAAGCACCGCCTCGCCGAACGACTGCTCTCCGACGTGATCGGCCTGGAGTGGGAGTACGTGCACGAGGAGGCGTGCCGGTGGGAGCACGTGATGAGCGAGCAGGTCGAGCACAAGATCCTCGACATTCTGGGCCACCCGACCGAGACGCCCTACGGAACGCCGATCCCGACCATCGAAGACGAGGGCGTCGACCTGCACCGCGTCTTCCTCGACGGCGTGCGCAGCACGGTGGATGTCACCGCCGCCTCCCACGAACCCGTCACCGGCACCATCCGCCGGCTCGGCGAGCCGGTGCAGTTCGAGCCGGAGCTTCTGGCGCAACTGCGTCAAGCCGGTGTCTTCCCCGGTTCCTCCGGCACGTTCTCGAGGACGGGCTCCTCGGTTCTGATCCGGATCGACGGCTACCCGGAGGGGATCGACCTGCCGGCCGACGTGGCGGGCCACATCTTCGTCGACGCGTGAGCTGCGGCGTGAAACGCGCCGAAAACGATGTGACAAAACCATAACGGTCCCGTATCGTCGTACGAGTCCACAGACCAGAAGCCGGTCGACGGACCCGGCTCAAGACGCTCCCCTAGCCCGTCTCTTGAGCATGTGAAGCCGAACTCGCAAGAGATTTGGGGCGGGGTGGCTACCTAGTGCCGTCCGGAGCGCCGGAGGTTCACACCTTGGCAACATTAGGTACGAGCGGCCTCCCCGAGGACCCTGACCCGAGTACTTCTGACCCGAGTGCTTCACACCCGAGTACCTCATCACTCTCCGCGAGCGACTCCTCGAACGAGGCATTCGTATCGCGCCGCAGTCTCCGCTCATCTCAGAACGTCAGTGCTCATCGCACCATGCACCGCGACGCTGTCGCCTCGGCTCCCCGCACCGCGTCGGCCGCGAAACCCGCATCGACCAAGCGCAAGCGCCGGCTGCGCCCGCTGGTGAACCTGGCGGTGATGGCGATCGCCGGCGGCATCGTCGCGACGATCGCGATCCCCGCATACGCGTTCAATCCCACGGAATCGAACCAGGCATCCTTCGGTCACAGCTCGGTGATCGACGACCTGAAGAAGACGAACGCCCAGTCCGTACGCGTGTCGAAGGCCATCGATGAGCCGGTGACCACGAAGGACACCTTCAGCGCCACGACCGAGCAGGAGCTCGCCGACAAGAAGGCAGCCGCGGAGCGCGCCGTCGCTGCCGCACAGATGCAGACGTACGCGGCGTCGTACACCGGTCCGAGCGCAGCGGACTACCTGGCCAACCCGCCTTATCCGAACTTCAGCCTCGCCCAGGTGTATTCCGTCGCGCAGCAGTACATCGGCGTCCCGTACGTGTACGGCGGCGACACTCCGGCCGGCTTCGACTGCTCCGGTTACGTGATGTTCGTCTATGCGCAGTTCGGCATCTCGCTGCCGCACTCGGCGACGGCCATCGGAAACATGGGGACGCGCATCTCCATCGCCGACGCCGTCCCGGGAGACGTGATCGCCATGGGCAGCCACGTCGGCTTCTACGCCGGCAACGGCAACATCCTCGATGCACCGGATGTCGGG
This sequence comes from Humibacter albus DSM 18994, assembly GCF_000421825.1. Taxonomy (GTDB): domain Bacteria; phylum Actinomycetota; class Actinomycetes; order Actinomycetales; family Microbacteriaceae; genus Humibacter; species Humibacter albus. The sequence goes on along the minus strand of NZ_ATXT01000015.1, from coordinate 24,299 downwards.
CGCAGCATCAGCGTGCGTCCCCTGTGGACGGACGACTACTGGGTCGTCAGGTTCGGTATCTGAGCGGCGAATCGGGGCGAACGCCGGGAGAACGCCGGCCCGCACAGCCCAGCGATCGGCGTGCCACAACGACGTGGTACGCCGATCCTGCGTTACTCTGATGCCCTGACACCGTTCGTTCGTATCATCGACCCGGAAGGACCCACCAGTGGGAACCCTGCGGCACCACAGCCACCACTGCTTCCACCACCACTGTGCGTGGAAGCACTAGGCGTCGTCATCCTGACGGCGCCTTTTTTGTTGTCTGCGACTGCCGCGGCGGCTTGCGAGCCGTGACGCGAGACGAACGCGAGAACCGGGAAGCCATTCCGGTGAATCGAGAGGACGTCGATGCGCACACTGGTGCTGAATGCAGGATACGAACCGCTGGCCGTCGTCAGCTTCAAGCGGGCGCTCGCGCTCGTGATGAGCGCGAAGGCGACGATCGTGGAGGTCGATGTCGAGCATCCGGTCTGGGGCGTCGACGTCGTCTACGACAGACCTTCCGTCATCCTGCTCACGCGCTACGTGCGCCTGCCGCACGGGCGTGCGGTTCCGGTCTCGCGTCGCGGCGTGCTGCGCCGGGACGGGCATCGTTGCGCGTACTGCGGCAAGTCGGCGGCGACCATCGACCATGTGCTGCCCAAGTCGCGCGGGGGAGCTGACTCCTGGGACAATCTCGTGGCCTGCTGCCTGCGGTGCAACAACGTGAAGGGCGATCGCACCGCTGCCGAGATGGGCTGGTCGCTCGCGTTCACCCCGCGCATGCCGCACGACCCCGCCTGGATGGTGCGCGGAGTCGAGCACGCGCTGCCGGCGTGGCAGGGGTACCTCGCGCCGGCGGCGTGAGCGTCAGTCGCCGGTGACGTTCGTCACGACGTGGCCGCTGGCCGCATCGATGCGCACCTCGTGCTTGACGCCCTGCGCGTCGCGCACGTCGGCCTCCCACACGGTGACGCCGGCGTGGTCGTCGAGGCTGAGTTCCGTGATCGTGCCCGGAGAGGCGGCGACGATCTTCGACACGGCCCCCGCGAGATCGAGCTTGGCGTCCGCGAGGTGCTTCATGTTCTCGGTGCGATCCTCCGCATCGGTGCCGTGCTCGGTCGGACCCGAGATCACGGAGGAGCCGTCCGGTGCGACGTGCACTTCGCGTTCCGTTCCGTCGGCGGCGACGATCAGCACCTCCCACGACGTCGCATCCTGATCGACGGATGCCACGGTGCCGCTCCCCACGGCATCGCGCGCCGTGCGTGCGGCCGCCATCAATGTCTCGTTGCTCCTCGCCGTCGAACCGGACGCGGTTGCCGCCGGCGTCGACGGGTCGACCGGTGACGTGCCGTGGTCGGGGGCGCCGGTGCACGCGGAGAGCGCGATCGCCGCAGCGAAGAGGATCGCGAGTGCCGGCATCCTCGTGGTCTTGTGTTCTGTCGGCTTGATCATCGAAGAACCATAGGCACGATTCCCGGGGACGGTCGGCGGGCTGGCGCACGGCCGTCGGTACCCGGTAGGGTTGGCGCTCCGATGCGCGTGCTCGCGCATCGGAGACCGGTAAGATTGAACGGCCAGCCTCTGTAGCTCAATGGAAGAGCAGTTCCGTCCTAAGGAAACGGTTGGGGGTTCGAGTCCCTCCAGGGGCACCAAGTGTTTTGTGCATCTGATCAGGAATTTAGTGTTCCACACGGACCCGGGTTTCGGCACCATGTGCCAAACCATGTGCTAAGCACTGCGAAAAAGCGCAGTCAAGCGATCCGTTGCGTCCCGCTGCATCGTGTCCGTCACGTGGCTGTATATCTCCATCGTGATCGTGATGGTGCTGTGACCAAGGCGTTCCTGGACCACGCGGGGATGCACACCGGCCTCGAGGAGTGCGGTGGCATGGCTGTGGCGAAGCCCGTGAAGCGGTAGTGACGGCAATTCTGCGTTGGGGTGTGCCCTCTGATATGCCTTCACCCGTACGCTCCAACGGTTGGTTACGCGATTTGGATTGATCAGGAGTCCGGCAGCATCGCCGAACAGATAGGCGCTGGGCCGCGCAAGGTCAAGCGAGATCGCCCCGCGCGTGGCGCGCCAGGTCCTAAGGGCGCCGAGAAAGTCGTCGTCGACGTCAACGACCCGTGCTTTGCTGTTCTTCGGCAGTTTCGTCGTTCCGATCTCGATGCTGTCTGCCGCGCGCCGGATTGCAATCCTTTGGCGATCCACGTCGACGTCTGACCAGCGGAGGGCGAGTGCCTCGCTTCGTCGCATCCCGGTCATCGCAAGAGTGAGCCAAAGTGTGTAGTCCCGGTCGCGATATTCGTCTCGATCCCAATCCAGAAAACTCTTCACCTGCGCGAGCGACCAGGTGACCAGCTCTTCGGCTTGTGCGCGCACTTGCTTCCCTGTCGGCGGTCTAACGAGTCTCGTTCGGCGCGCAGGGTTGGTTGGGATGAGGTGGTCATCGACGGCCGCATCGAGGATTGAACCAAGAACGACGTGAGCCTTTCGAATCGTGTTGGCGGAGATGGGGCTTCCATCGTGGCCGCCGTGCGTAGCGAGGTCTTTGTATAGACGTCGGATTCTGCTCGGCGTGACGGCGGTGAGTTTGGTCTCGCTCAACGCTGGGTCCAGATAAAGACGGACTAGCCGGCGGTAGCACTGGGATGAAGGTCCCGGCTCACGCCGGGACCTTCATCTAGACCACTGGCTTCGAGCTCGCCGCTGTCACCCTATTCACCTGCTGGCGAATCTCGGTGATGTCGGTTGTGCCGAAAGTGTCACGCAGCGCGTCGAGACCGTACAAGGCCTGGGCATTGATCAGGCCATTGCAAGTATCGTTGTCGTCACCCTTCTTCTTGTTCACTGCCCCGGAGAACGCTGTCTCCTCGGGCGCGCTCAGCCAGTAGGAGGTCAGATAACCCTCGCACTGAATACCGGGCGCAGCGTAACCGAGCATGTTACCTGGGATGGAGAGTCCGTATTGCATGCCTGTCAGCACTAGCTCGACGATATCGACAAGATCGGGCTCATGGGCGGCGTGCGCGACTTCGAGCATGTCGCCGACAAACTCGAGGAACTCGTCATCGACGTAGCCGCCGCCGGGAATAACGTCGCAGACGGCCCATCCCGTGCTCCGGAATCCGCCGACTTCCAACAGGGTGTCCTTCGGGAATGGAACATCCCAGAGAAACAGCCAGGAACTGAGGACTTTCGCCGCCTTTACCGCGGCATTGAGGTGACGCCGATCGCTACCCAGCTTGAAAGCCATTATGAGCGACCGCATCGCGAACATGACCGCGACCGCGTCGATCTTCACCGACTTTATGTGCGACGTGTCGTTGAGGCCACCGCAGTACAAGATCTCGGGCACATAGGTCTCCGAGATGTAGTCGGCGGCTCGAAGTGCGGCATATTTGTACTGATTGTTACCCGTGATTCGGTACAGGGCGCTGAGCACCTCAATCGGGAAAATCGTGCCCGACCGTTGCTCGATCGATGACCTACCGAACCATTCGACTGGATCCGTAAGCCCTTTGCCTTGCGGTGAGTAGGCTCGGAACCAAGCTCCGTCCTGACCCTGCGTATTAAGAAGGAACTCACCAAACCTCTCGCCTGCGGCGAGCCATGCACTCTGGTCGACGCCATAGCGAGACTCTGCTTCGTAGGCGAGCAGAAGCGGGTAGGTAGATTCGCACATCGTTCGCATGTAATTGCCCGGCACCGTCCGCAGCTTTCGGGCGATGGGCATCAGGGCCTCGGTGATCTGGCTCCCGAGGTATGCGCGCGCCGCTAAGTCATCCTCCGAGTACTGAAATGGCAGGAGGATCCCGGTGAACCACCGGACGAATTCCATGCTCTTCATGTCGTAAATACCCTCGGAGAAGCCGTTCTCTGCCTGCATCTCGTTCACGAAGAAGTCGAGGACCTTACGTGCACGGTCGGTCCATAACGGAACGTCCTCGCGGTGTCCACGACGGATCGCGTTGAGAGCGTGAAGCGCCTGCGCGCCCGTAAAGCCGTATTCGAGGAGCGAACCCTGAGTTTCGCCCTTTCGGGGTGAGAAGTGGGTCATATAACCGGCAGGCCGTTTGGGGTCTACCTCCGGGTCCGACTCCCGAAAGTAGAGTTGGGTCAAGAGGAAGCGGTGCCGCTCGAGTTCCTCCATGGGCAGTGGGAGTTCAGCAGGGTGGGCGTCGAGGCGCTTGATCTGTCTCTGCGTGACACCCCAAATTGCTTCCGTGATGTCGTCTGCAACGAATGCGCGGAGTTCGTAGTCGACCGTAGTGGCCCGATTCTTCTCAACAGGCAGGAAGCCGGCCCACCCGCGGCCGCTTGTCTCCAGACTGAAGGTAACTTCCTCCCCGAATGGGTAGCCTGCCCGCAGCCGCAACGGCTCGCCTTCGCGAGAGTCGATGCCCAGCGAGCCGATGTCGGAATCGTTGATGACCACGCCGCTCCGGAGCTCGCCCTCGGATATCCCCGAATCGTAGCGAGGAACAGTGGTTCGGGCCAAGGAAAGCCCTAAACGCTCCTGCGGCAGGTAGGCGAGAACGGCCAAGTGCCCGTTGCGATCGTCGCGGTATTCCTGGACGTAGCCGCCAAGGTAGTCCTCCTTTCCATCGAGGTCCGTGTCGTTGCGGTTATAGAGCGCGCCGGTTACGTAGAACTGCCAGTCTGGCTGTGGCGCGTCGACGGTGCCCTCGACCACGAATTCTGCGCGGACGCCGGCAGCCGTACCCGCCTCTTCGACCGAAAACCGCCGGTTTATCAAGGCGCTGTCCCCTTCCGCGGACGGCGACCACGTGTCCACGACGGCGACGCGCGTTCCGTCCGCGAGAACCGTGTCCAAGCGGCCGACGACCGCTGCTCCGTCCCGCTCGACGGAATCGTAGCCGTGGACGCTCGCGACGCCGTCGTCGGTGATGAGGCGGACGGGGCCGGCGGTGTCGAACACCTGGCGGCCGGCGATGGTAAGGCTCAGCCCCCTACCGTTCGCCGCGGCGAAGGGAGTCATTGCTGGCCTGGAGGCGGTTTCTAGATTGGTCATGGATTTCCTTCTTCATTGTTAATCTGGCGGAAGAGAGAGTGTCAGTCGGCCGGCGCATGGCGAGTTTTTAAGCGCCAGGCGCTAGAGGTAAACGAAGCTGAAGCTTCTATCGCCGAAGTATTCGTTTGGGCAACTTCCCGCAGGCGTTGCGGTCAGCCGAGAGGTCGTCGCAGCTCGTCTCCCCCTGAAGACGGTTTGGTACAGCGGATTGGGGCTGTCATGACCTGTTGTCCATCCTTCGCCCGAAAGGTGTTTCGTCGTGTGCTCGCCGCAGTTCCATGTCCATCCAATGCCAGTGCATTCGCCATCGAATCGTCGCCGTCCTGCCGGCGTTGGGGTCTCCCCGCGATGCTGTCCGGGCGGCGCTTTCAGAGAATCACTTAATCGCTTAAGATGCAACCATGGTCTCCAAATCATCTGGATCCTCGACGCCAGGTCGGCCGCGAATCGAGGACGTTGCCCGTGCGGCGGGGGTATCCACGGCCTCGGTCTCGTACGCGCTCAACGGCCGGGGTGGCGTTTCGGATAAGACGCGTCAGCATATTGTCGAGGTGGCGAAGCGCCTCGGCTGGTCTCCACACGAGGCCGCCAGACGCCTCTCCTCCACGCGCTCCGAGACGATCGGCCTCGTCATTAGCCGCGCCGCAGAGGTGGTGGCGACGGAGCCGTTCTTCGGGTCATTCACTGCCGGCGTCAGTGAGGCACTTTCAGGCCTCGGCTATTCGCTTTGCTTTCAGGTAGTCCCTGACGTTGCCTCGGAGATGCTGACTCTCGAAAAATGGTCTGCACGGAAAACCGTTGACGGGGTCTTGCTCCTGGACCCGCGTACGAATGACCCAAGGATCCGTCTTGTTGAAGAGCTCGGCCTGCCGACTGTGATCGCGGGTGGGCCGGTCGAGAGTACATCGGTCACCTCTGTGTGGACGGATGACTATACGGGCATGCGTGCGGCCGTTGCGCAACTCATGCGTCTCGGCCACCGTCGCTTCGCGCGGATCATCGAGTCGGATACCCTTCTGCACAGCCGTGTCCGGACCAAGGCAATGGTTGACGCACTCGCAGATGCAGGATTGCCAGATCCCGTCCTCCTTGACCTGGACAATTCACGAGAGTCGATCGCGGCACTCACGAAGGCCGTCCTCGACCTGCCGGATCGTCCTACCGCCGTGATGTGCGACGACGATCTCGTTGGCATTTCCGTTCTCGCGGCGGTAAATGAGCGGGGCCTTGGGGTTCCCGACGACGTCTCGGTCATGGTCTGGGACGATTCGTTGCTCTGCCAGATGATGACTCCCAGCCTTTCTGCGATGCGGCGCGATGTGCTCAGTTACGGATCGCAATCCGCTCGTGCACTGGTGGATCTTGTCCAGGGAGCCAGACCGCGTGCCTTGCTCCATAGCGTCCCAACGTTCGTCAGAAGGGCCAGTATCGGAACGACCTCGGTAGGGCCGGCGTCTTGACCGCACGGATTCCGTGCTCAAGGCCTCGGGGCAATGCCCCGTGTCTTCAATTCATCGGAGAGGCTGCCGTACAGTGACACCGCGGTGGTGGTCCGGCGCCGGACTGGGTACCGATTCAATGACAGGCGCCGTACGCCGGCTGCAGTATCCCTTGGGCTTGCGGAGTCGGTCGAGGACGTGCCACAAACATAGAGACCGCTTGCGGTTGCTCGAATGGGTGTCGGGGACTCTCTCGTCAGTGCGAACTACTTCAGTTTTGGCCCGAGGCTGCGGCGTTCGATGAGAACGGGATCTTCCAAGTGCGGCACTGGACGCCTTCCGTCGTCGATTAGGTTGAGAAGCATGTCGGCGACGGATTGCCCGAGGTCATAGACGCTGTATCGAAGTGCTGCGAGCTGCGGGCTGGTCGCCTCGCACAGGATCGAGTCGTCCCAGGCGATTAGGGACAACTCGTCCGGAACGGTGACGCCCATTTCCAGTGCGGTGTGCAGCCCAGCAACGGCCATGACGTCATTGTCGTAGAGGATTGCGGTGGGTCGGCGGTTCGAATCGAGCAGGTGTCGTGTCTGAGCCCGCCCGCTCGCGGTCGATGCATCACCTTCGAGCAGGACGGGGGTAGGCAGATTGTTGAGTGCGCAAGCTCTGACGAAGGCGCTTGTGCGTACGGCGGTGTGCGCCATTGTATGCATGTCTTCGATCCGTGCCAGACGCCGATGGCCTAGTGCGACGAGGCGGCCAACCAAGTTGTAGGTGATGGTTGCGTCGTCAATGCCGAAGCTCGGATATCCTTTCGCATAGTTGGCGTTTCCGAGCACCACGAAGGGAACACCCATCTCGGTGATCGCCTGCGGGCGTGGGTCGTTGATGCGCAGGTCGAGCAAGACGATTCCGTCGACGCGGCGCTCAGTGCACCAGCGCGCGTAGGTAGACAATTCCATGTTCTCGGAATCCGCAAACTGAAGCAGCAGTGCCGTTGATTCTGCAGTGAACCGTGAGCCGAGTCCTGCCATGAAGTTCGAATAGAACGGCTCCTGGCCGATGTTCGCCGCTGAGCGACGGATTACCAGCCCCACACTCCCGGCCCTTGAGCCGCCGAGCGCTCGAGCCGCCGCGTTCGGGTACCAACCGACCTGGCCGGCGATGGCGATGACCTTCTCGCGGGTTGCGTCGGACACGCCCGGGCGTCCGTTCAGTGCGAACGAGACTGCGGCCGGCGATACATCCGCCATCCGAGCGATGTCCGCCATGGTCGTGCGGCCTGCCATCGTGTGCTCCTTCCGGTCGACTTCCTGTGATCCAGCACCTCTGCGTGCATTTCTCAATATTATGCGCTTGAGCAACGGTGCAGTTCTAAGTGGAGAGTTGCAACTAATGCGTGTTAGTTTTACGGTGATGAAGGTCAGCCGGAAGCAACAATTCAACGAAAGATGAGGCGGATACGCCGTCTTCAGGGGACCCATGACATGAAGTCACACAGCAGCACGGTCGCGGCGTTCCGCTGCCGGGGCTTCCTTGCGCTTGCGAAGGCGGGCAAGTTTGGGCTGGGACTCGATGTCTCCACGCTGACAGGGCGCGTCACCGGAAATCCCGACGGAGTCGTAGGGACTCCGCTGAAGTCGCCCTCGGGTGGAACGGGAACCCTGGGGTTCATCAACAGCATCACGATGTGGACCAAGGGCACGATGGGGGCCGTTCCGCCGCTGAAGTCGATCACTGAGACCAAAGAGTTCCAGTCGAACCCGAACAACAAGAAGATCGCCGACATCTGGCAGCCGATCGCGAAGACGTGGGCGGCACCCGGGAAGTCCATGACAGCCACGGTCACGACGGTCGACGGAACACCCGCGATGAGCAATTTCGCGCAGTCCGTGTTCGGCGGGAACGTCGACGCCAAGTCAGCGCTGACCGCTCTTCAGGCTGAACTCAAGACCAACGCGGCACGCCTCTGATCCGGCTGCTGACATCCGACGAGCACCACGACAAGTAAGGAACCACGTGTCCACGACACTTCGACCCCAGCTGAGCTTCGACGACGGCGGTGTGCGACTCAGCACCGACACCAGCGGCATGCGACTGCCTCGGCCCATCCTCGTCGAGCCGCTCGGCGGAGAGATTCAAACCTTCGCATACGAGAGCGTCTCAAGCAGCGGTGACGCTGTTCTTGCCTCGGCCCGGATAGCGACGTCTGACGGATCTGTCCTGCGGGTCGATGACGTCTACACGTCGGCCGAGGGTGCCGTGCGGGTGGAGCGCATCGTGGTTGTCGAGGAAGTGGGCGAGGCCGCGGGATTGCGTGTGGGGATCGATGTCTTCTCAGACCTCGAGACAGCCGACGAGTCTCAGTGGCAGTACTTCATCGCCGGCCAGCTCTACAACCGAAACGACAACGACCTGGACGGCCGGGAAGACTACCTCGGCACGTACGTTCAGGACGTCCGAGACGACAAGAACGGCACGCTCGCGGTCCTCGCTCGGCACGAGCCGAGCGGGTTCACCACGTCCCTCGCCCGCCTGAATAGACCGACGTTCGACACGTCGGTCAGCGACATAGATCTCAGCGACCGGTTCTTCGTGCAGGAGACCGACATCGGCTCCCTCGGTGTCGCACCGAGCAATGGCGGGCAGGTTCGGCTCCGAGCCAGCTTCCCGTTCTTCGAGGAGAACAGCTTCAGTCTCGACACGGACGCCTCCGCATGGGCTGCCTTCGCCCCGAACAGGTTGGGTGTGCTCGCTGAACTGACCTATGAACTGCGATTGACTGCCACGCCTGACCTGACGGAGGCGATCTGGGACCTCTACCAGCATCAGTATCAGATGCTGGGAACGGCACGTCCGGCCCCTGACGTCACGTTCGAGGAGTCTCTGGAGCATCGTCAAATGCTTACGCAGTTGTACTACCGGGACTGGGCAGAGACCGAGGATGCCAGAAAACCCGCCGGCTACCTCGTGCACTTCTCCCCGCGCACCGGAGAAACGCAAGGTTCGCTGATCGAGTTCGGATTCTCCGGCGACCAGAGTCTTCTCGCATACGCTCAAACGGTATGGGGACAGGAAAAGAACGTCCCTCTCTACGTTGATCGAGCCGCGTCCGTTATCGACTTCTTCGTCGAGCACTTCCAGCACGAAAACGGCTACTCCGAAGGAATCTACGACCCGCTCAACGGGACGTTCACGCAATGGTTCACGGGCATCCTGATGCCCTTCCAATATGCGTCCGACAGCGATGACATCAGACGGCACGTGGGACGCCAGATCGCCGGCGCCCTGGCGCCCATCGCGGAAGAACTGCGCACCGTCGACGGCAACTACCTGCGAACCATGTGCGAGTCGATCTACCCGATCCTGCTCACCTACAAACGCAACCCACAGGGCCACGGAAACTGGCTGAAAGCCGGCCGACGCTTCGGCGACTTCCTGTTGCGGACCCAGGCACACGACGGATCCTGGTTCCGCGCCTACTCTCCCGACGGCGACGGCCTCATGTCACCGGCAGCCTGGTTCGGCGGCTCCTATCTTGAACAGAAGACCGGCACCATCTTCCCGATCCCAGTGCTCACAACACTGTTCGATCTCACCGGCGACGACCGGTACCTGAGCGCTGCTCGCGCCGCGGCGGACTTCATCATCAGCACCTACGTCGACCCGGTCATGTACGCCGGCGGCCTGAACGACACCACGCACATCAAATCGGTCAAAACAGACTCCGTGGGACTCATGTTCGTCGTGCGATCCCTCTGGAAGGCGTACGTAGCAACCGGCGAGCAGCGTTTCCTCGACGGCGCGGCCAAAGCGGGCAAGATCCTCTCCTCGTGGGTGTTCCTGTGGGACGTCCCGTTCCCGGAGGGAACGCTCTTGGCTCAAGGCGGCTTCAAATCAACCGGCTGGGCTGTCTGCGACTCGATCGCCGGCGGCGGCTACCTCGACAACGAATTCCTCGAATTCACCGGCGACCTCGCCAACGTCGCCGTCGCCGCAGGCGAGCCCGGACTCCTCGACGTCTCCGAACTCGTCCAATACGGCATGCAATACGCCCTGTCGACCCCGACCAACGACCACGGTTACATCGCACCAGGCATCCAGTGCGAAGGCGTCATGACGTCGTACTGGCTGAGCGCGCCCGACACCACCTCGTTCTCCGGCGCTGTCGCCAAACACAAGGGCGACGACAACGACACATGCAACGCGCTCACCAACGGGCAAGCCGCCTACGGCATCTACGACCTCCGCGAATCGTTCGGCACCCTCGACTACGACGAAATCAGGGCCAAAGCCTTCGGCGACGCGTGAACGTACAAGACGGCCTGAGACATCGCTCGCCGTGATTCGGTGCACTGCTCCGTTCCACCTCGGGCATGTCCGTCAGCATCATGCGAGCTAGGCGTTCGACGATGTCTTTCCGCGGCCGGTCAAGTTGTATCGAGGCACTGCACACCTGAATACGTCACGCAGAGCGCTTAGGCCAAAAACGCAAGAATTCTACTCTGGAATCCACGCAAAAGGAGTTAACGATGTCCCTTGAACTAGTCCCGTCACCGTCAACAACGGGAGTCGGCCTCTGCGTTCGCCGTGCAGGCGTGAATGTGCTCAGTCTGGCCGTTCCGGTCCGGATCCGGTCGACAGACCAGGAAGTCATGTCAGGCGGATACGACTCCGTGGACGAACGAGAGGGGACGTTCGCCTGCCAATTCGATCGTGAGTTGGGCGACGGGACACGGGTGCGCGTCGAGGACCAATGGTCGCGCTCGGACGCTCAGGATGGCTTTGTTGTGGACCGGACCATCAGGGTCGACGAGAGCGGAGGAGTAGCAGGGGTCCGCACTGAACTTCTCGTGGACTCAGCACTACCGGCCGCGCACGCGGAGTGGCAGTTCTTCATTCCCGGGGCGCTGTACAACCGGAACGACACTAACCTGGACGGCAAGGAGGACTACCTCGGCTCGTACGTCCAGGAATATCGAGACGACCGCAATGGTCAGCTCGCCGTACTCGCCTACCTCCCAAGCGCGCGGCTCGGTTTCTCTCTAGCCAGGACCCTCTCCCCGAAGTTTGACTATCCTCTGTCGGACGACGAGTTGATTTCGGGGAGGATTGTCAGCGAGTCCGACATCGGCTCTCTCGGCCTAATCAGCGAAGCAGAGACACCCCTTCGCCTGCGCGCTGGCTATCCATTCGGCGAGGAGCGAACCTTCGGTCTTGACACGACAGGGCGTGGATGGGAAGGGTTCCTGCCCGCAGTCTCCGGTGTCCAGGCGGCCGTGCAATACGAGTTAAGAGTCTTCGAGGCGCCGGACCTCACTGAGGCGATTTGGAGCGTCGGCGAACGACAGCGGTTTCGCCTGAAGACCGCGCCGACGCCTCTGCCGATGCCGCTGGAACAGCTCGCTCATCACCGGTTCGCACTAACCCAGCAATACTTCCGGGCGTGGAGCGAGGACGAGGACCCGCGCCGGCCAGCGGGGTATCTCACGCACTTCTCGCCTCGCAACGGCCAGACGCTGGGCTCGCTGCTGGAATTCGGGTTCACCGGGGCGCAGTCGATGCACGCTCTCGCGTCCATTCGACGGGGTCACCGGGAGGGAGTGCCGCTGTGGATCACCCGCGGACGTCAGGTTAATGATTTCTTCGTGCGTGAATGCCAGTCTGAGAACGGCTTCGCGGAGGGCCTGTACGACACGCGCAGCCAGAGATTCGTCCAATGGTTCACAGGCATTCTTATGCCATTCCAATACTCGAATGACGAGAATGAAGTGCGTGCCTATCTGGGCAGCCAGATCACAGATGCGCTCATCCCGATCGCCGCCGAGCTCCGCGACGTGTCAGGCAACTACACCAGAACCATGTGTGAAGCGATGTACTCCATATTGCTCGCATACGAGGAGGAGTCACGTCACGGCATCGTGCAGGCCGAGTGGCTTGCAGCCGGAGAGCGTCTTGGTGACTTCCTGCTACGAACGCAGGAGAGTGACGGATCCTGGTACCGGGGGTACAGTCCGTCCGGCGAGCCGTTGACTAGGCCCGAGGAGTGGTTTGGGCGTGGCCATGTCGAGCAGCGTTCCGGAACGATCTTCCCGGTCCCCGTGCTTGCCGCGTTGCACCGTCTGACCGGTAAGAAAGAGTACAAAGATGCCGCACTGCGCGCCGCCGATTTCGTGGCCGACACCTATGTGGCGGACGTGCTGTACTGCGGCGGTCTCAACGACACGACGCAGGTGAAGTCCGTAAAGATCGATTCGACAGGTGTGCTGTTCGCCATGCGATCGCTGATCACGGCGTTTAGGGTTGGTGGGGAGCAGCGCCACCTGGAAGCTGCTGTCCGTGCAGCGAAAGTGGTGAGCTCGTGGCTTTTCCTCTGGGATGTTCCGTTCCCTGCTGAGTCCCTACTTGAGGAATCCGACTTCAAAACCACCGGATGGGCGATCTGTGACGCCATACCTGCAGGCTCCTATATCGAAGATGTGCTGCTTGAGTTCGTGGGCGACCTCTTGGATGTGGCGACGGCAGCGGCAATCCCGGAGTTCGTCGACATCTGCGAACTCGTGCTGAACGGAATGCAGCAGGGGCTCTCCATCCCGGGCAAGATGCTCGGGTACGCGGCACCAGGAATCCAGTGCGAAGGGTTTATGACCTCATACTGGCTAAGCGCGCCCGAGACCGCTCTTTTCTCTGGCGCGGTCGGCAAGCGCAAGGGCGATGACAACGATACCTGTAACGGGTTTGTCAACGCGGCCGCGCTATGCGGCCTGGACACGGTCCGGGAGGTTTACGGCATGCTCGACTTCGCCTCCATCCGTGCAGGCATCGCGAGCTGACCACGGAGCAATTCAGAGGCAGGTATCCGCTCCAGGGAATGAGCCTCTGGCGGATGTCTTGATGGGCGCCCGGCGGCCATCAGATTTCCGACAACGCGACAGCTTGCGAACTTGCGGCGACACGGCCCCCCGGGTTCTAGTCCGAGGTGCAACGTCAGGTTGTGGTGGTGGGTCCCCAGGCTAACTCGTGGAAGATCTCGGCGGGTGTCGCCCAGCCGAGGATCTTGCGGGGCCGGTCGTTGATCTCGGCGATTAACTCGTCGAGCTCGTCTTGGGTGAGGTTGTCGAAGCTGGTGCCTTCGGGGAGGTAGTGGCGGAGCCGCCCGTTGAAGTGCTCGTTCGAACCGCGCAGGTACCCAGCGTAGGTCGCAGCGAAACAATTTCGTTCAGCGGAGTAGCGATTGGCGCAACTTTCGAAGGGTAGGCGCAGCAACATATAACCCCTCCAGCGGGAGGGAGGCTCGATGGAGTGCGTCAATCGGGCGACGGTTGAGAAGTAGGACGACCCTGGCTCAGTGCCGAGGTCGGGCTGTGGAGCTGCGAGTAACGAGACTGGTGTGGACCTGCACGTGTTTACTCTCGACAATTCCACCACCCGCGGCCGACAACACCATCGAGACAGCTATCCGCCCCATGTCGAGAAGAGGTTGGCGGACGGTCGTCAACTGCGGAGTCGACCATTGTGCTTGCGGTGTGTCGTCAAACCCAACGACCGATATGTCGCCGGGAACTGACTTGCTAAGCGATCGGATCCCTTCCATGGCGCCCAGCGCAATCTCATCATTCGCGGCAACCACAGCGGTAGGTGGTTCTCGGAGGGCGAGGAGCTCGAGAATATTTTTCAGCCCGCTCTCATATGAGAACGATCCGCTCAGCTCCAACTCGGTAGCAAGCGGGAGGCCGGCGTGAAGGATCGCCGCGCGGTAGCCATCCCGTCGATCGCGTGATGCCGCCGTGTTGTCAAAGCCACCGAGCCAGCCTATGCGCTGATGGCCCAGCTCTATGAGATGCTCTGTAGCCATCCGGCCTCCGAGCCAGTTGGTTGCACTCACCGTCATCATTTCCCGGCTCGTCGGCTGGTGTGGATCGATACCAACAACCGGAACCCTCAGCCTCGCCATCGCGGAATCGTCAACAAATGTGGCGGCCACGGTCACGACGACCACGCCCACGCAGTCGTGAGGAAGGTCACCGGCAACACCCTCGACGCCGGAACGAATTAGGACTTCGAGTCCCATCGACCGCGCCCCATCGATGATCCCGTCAAGGACGGTGGCCGAATACATCGTGGTAACGCCATCCAAGACCGCAAGTATCGAACGCGTTGGGGAGTCTTCGTCCGGCCAAGAACCGGATCGAGGTCGGTACCCGAGATGGCGAGCAGCTTCCAACACGCGATTCCTAGTACCGGTCCCTACGTCAGGCCTGCCGTTTAGCACTTTTGAGGCCGTCCCCATGGCGACGCCGGCTTCATGCGCCACGTCTCTCAACGTCACTTTCACAGAATCTCCTTCAAGCAGAACCGGTCGCTGAACAACATGCTTGACTTACCAACTTCGATAGTCCATCCTGAAACCAGCATAGAAGTTCACGAAACAATTTCGGAACCAGCCTATACCCAGGGAGACATCGTGACACTGTCGTCGCACAAGGCCGGCATGACCCGTCGTAGCTTCGTCGGACTCGCCGCAGCAACATCGATTTCCGTCCTGCTTAGCTCGTGCTCAACGTCGGGTGAAGGTGCCAGTGCGCAGAAGATCAAGTTCTGGGACATGCCCATGGGCAACGAGCGCTTCAACGCTCTTGATAAGCAGATCGTTTCCGAGTACAAGCCCGCGGCAGGTCTCGCCGATGTGACGTATCAGGTCATCCAGTGGAACAACTTCCCCGCAGTGTTCGCCTCGGCAGTCGCGTCAGGGACCGGGCCAGCGGTCAGTTCCGGCGGAGGAACCACCGTGTTCGAATATGTCAGCAAAGGCAAGATTGCGTACGCCGACCACCTAATTGAAAGCTGGAAGAAGAATGGGATCTACGACGACATCCTCCCCGGGCTTCTTGACCAGTTGAAGACGAAGGATGGGCACCAGGCTGCGGTTCCACAGAACTTGAGCGCCATCGTGATGTACTACAGTCCGTCGCTTCTAGAAAAGGCGAACGTGGCGCCGCCGAAGGACTGGCAAACATACCTGGAAGCTGCCGCGGCTCTCAAGAAGATTGGCGTGTACGGGCTGGGGACAGGTGCGGGAGCCGGCAACTTCCAAGGCGGGCAGACGATTGTATCGTGGATGATCATGAACGGCGGCGGCCTTTTCAATGAAGATCAGCAGCCAGATTGTGTCACCGACAGGAATATCGAGGCGGTTGACTTCCTCATTGAGATGGTTCGGAAGGGATATTCCGATCCGGGGGCACCCACGTACACGACGACGAATGTGTCGGCGCAATGGAAGGCACAAAAATTTGGACTCGGTTTCGATGTTCCTACACTTCCAGATAATGTAGGCGCTGGCTGGGACGGGGTCATCGGATCCCCAATGGTTGGCCCCCACGGCGACAAGGGAACTCTCTGCTTTATCAACAACATCATGCTTTGGAATGACTCGCCAAGCCAAAAGAGTGGGGAGGCATTCTTGACCTATTACTTCCAGAACATGGCACCCCTTTGGACAAAAGGTACGATGACCGCGCTTCCCCCTCTCAAGTCAATTATCAATACGAAGGAGTTTCAAGCGGATAAGAACCTCATGGCTGTTGTGAACGAATGGCAACCGGTGATGAAGACTTGGGCTGCGCCGGGGAAAGCGATGGGCGCGAATACACCACTTGTGGACGGAACATCGCCGATGGCGGATTTTGCTCAGAACGTGTTGGGTGGAAAGGTGACGGCGAAAGAGGCGCTGGTAACCCTGCAGTCCGCGCTCATGTCGAGTGTCAAAAGCTGAGCGGACCTCCGACTGAATCGTCGCCCGCGACGGATACGGTGCCATGATCAAGTCGCGTCCTGTGGCTCCTGGAACGCCGACCAGCGGATTATCAGACGTGTCGGAGTCGGCGGACATGGACCACTCGGATAGTTGTCGACCACATGGGAAAACACGGCCGGACGGTACAGTGTTTACGGTCCTCGGCACTGTGGTACATCGACTCAAGAGCGCGGTGAGGCCCGTGTGCATGAAACATTCGATGAGGTTGTCGATGAGTTCCAGTTCACTCTTCGGCCAGAGTCATCCATTCTATGTTTGAGGTGGGGAGATTATCACTCGGGGGCGCATGGACCGCACCTAGCGTATGAGGGTGTCGCGACGCATGCTGATCGGGTTGCATATCGGGCTCATCGCAATGCAGCGTGTATTCGTGGTCTGAATCCTCCGGTTTCGAGGAGTGGCATCAACGCTCTCGCCGTACTTGCTTTCATCTTTTCCCGTAAACAATGTTCTTTGCCGCCGATATTAGTCAATTCTGGTTCGGGTAAGGTGGTCTCTAGTGGAGTGTTCACGATCGGGTGGGGTCGTCTTCTGGAGCCTGTCGTCGTCGCGGTCATACCCGTGATAGCTATCTTGCTGCGGCAGTGCTTTGTCGAACGGCTCAAGGTTGGGGTGGCTCGGGGATGACAGGTTCCATATCGCCTCGCACTTTCACCAATCCGGTTATTCCTGGATTTCATCCAGACCCAAGCATCTGTCGAGTCGGTGACCAATTCTATTTGGTCGTGAGTTCCTTCGAGTACTTTCCGGGGATTCCGATCTTCACCAGTACCGACCTTGTTTCGTGGACGCCGCTGGGGCATGTCTTGGACCGCCCGAGTCAGCTCGATCTTTCGTCCGCGCCGCCATCCGGAGGAATCTACGCGCCGACGATCCGCCATCACAATGGGCACTTCTTCGTGACAGCGACGAACGTCTCGGGCGGCGGACACTTCATCGTCCACGCAGAAGATCCAGCGGGCCCATGGTCGGAACCGGTCTGGGTAGATCAAAACGGTATTGATCCGTCGCTCTTCTTCGACCGCGGGCACGTCTACTTCACGTCGAACATCGAGCCGCGACCGGAGGGACCGCATATCGAGAACCCAGACTTTGTGCGGGGGATCCAACAGTCCCTGGTCGACCCGTTCACCGGCCGTCTCCTGGCTGCGCCGCAATTCATCTGGGGCGGGACCGGAGGACGATACCCCGAGGCTCCGCACATGTATCGCCGCGGCGAGTATTACTACCTAGTGCTTGCCGAGGGAGGCACGGAGTATGGACACATGGTGACGATCGGTCGGTCTAGTTCGCCCTGGGGTCCCTTCGAGGCTTCGCCGTGGGGACCGCTCGTCAGCCATCGCAGCGTGGCGAGCCCCCTACAGGCCGTCGGTCACGCCGACCTCTTCACCTTACCGAACGGCGAATGGTGGCTTGTAGCGCTCGGGATTCGGCCGGTCGGCCAATGGCCGCGACATCTGCTCGGTCGCGAGACAGTGCTTGCACCTGTTCGCTGGCGGGACGACGACTGGCCGGAAGCCGGAGACCAGGGTGAGATAAAGGTCGAGCAGCCGCGGCCTGCGCTCGCGGCTGAACCCAGAGTCGAACACAACGCGCGGGATGACTTCGACCTGCAGACGCTCGCACCCAAGTGGCAGTTTGTGCGGCGCCCGCTTGAGGTCGACGAGGTTTGTGGCGCACGGCCTGGATGGCTCACCCTCGTGGCCACAAAATCCGCTCTCGATGGCCTCTATCCGTGCTTCATTGGGCGCCGCCAGCAGCACTACTCCTTCGTGGCGCGGACCCGTATCGAGTACCGCCCAGAGCAGCAAGATGAGGAAGCCGGCATCGCTGTACGGATGAACGAAACCCACTTCTTCGCCCTGGCGATCCGGCGGCACGCCGAAGGTGTCGAGGCTACGCTGCGTCAGCGTGTTGGCGCTCTCGAGGTTTGCGCCGACGTGGCGGTTCTCCAAGGCAGCGATTTCGTATTGAGGGTAGTAGGCGACGACGATCACTACAGGTTCAGTATCGAGGGCTGCGACGGACTGGTACACACAGCAGCGAGCGTTGACGCGCGTTTCCTCACGACGGAATTCGCCGGCGGTTTCACTGGGGTCTTTGTGGGCCCCTACGCGGCGTCTCCGGCCGGCCGGTCGAGCCCAGCGTACGTGGACTGGTTCGATTACCTGCCGGAGCCGGATGGAAAGGCGAATGAATCTTCAGCCCGAACGATAGAGAAGACGACAGCATTCGTCGGAAGGAATTGATGTCTCCCGCTCTTCGGCCGGAGTTGGCGCGCGTCACCAGTCGACTCAAAGTGATCCATGGTCGTCGTGAACAGTTGATTGATTCTGGCGCCGCGGTGGACGCCGACAATCGCAAAGGCTCCATGACCGCTCACGCGTGGTACGGCCTCGCCGCACCGGAGGAGTCGAACCGATGCTTGGAGATTGTACTGATCAGAGAGCGTATCTGCATCGGGGCGGTCGCGTGATGGACGATGAGGTGCCGTTGAGATGGGGCGTGCTTGGCGTCGGGTACATTGCACCGCAGTTCGCGCGAGGTGTGTCCCTGTCGCGCAGCGGCACTCTGGCAGGCGTAGCCAGCCGAAATGCAGGGCGTGCCGCGGAGCTCGCGAGGGCGCACGGCGCGCCAAAGCACTTCGGCTCCTACCTGGAACTCCTCGACGACGATGAGATTGACGCGGTGTACATCGCGCTCCCGAATCATCTTCATGTCGAATGGACGGAGCGGAGCGCGCTCGCCGGAAAACATGTTCTATGCGAGAAGCCAATCGCGTTGAACGCAGCGGAGGCAGCGCATGCCGCTGCCGTCGCGCGTGAAAGCGGGGTGACCCTCATGGAGGGCTTCATGTACCGGGCACATCCGCAGATCACTGAAATGACGAGGCTGCTCTCCAAGGGTGAGATCGGCAACGTGCGAGTGATGGAATGCTCCTTCGGAGGCAACATGCGAGGTGGGGACAAGAACTACCGGATGCAGCGGGAAGCCGGTGGAGGTGCGTTAATGGATCTCGGCTGCTATGGCGTTTCTCTGTCGCGCCTAGTCGCCGGCATTGGTTCAGGCGCTAGCTTCGCGGACCCGATCAACGTGACGGGGATCGCCAGGATTGGCCAGACAAGCGGCGTGGACGAATGGGGAGTGGGGCTACTCGAGTTCGAGTCCGGCTTGATCTCTACAGTGACGTGCGGCAACCAGGTTGACATCGCGTCCGTCGCTCGCCTCTGGGGTACCGAGGGGAGCATCACGCTTCGCAATCCATGGCAGCCTGAGATCGACGGGCGTGCTCCTGAACTCGTTATCGAACACCGCGGAGCGATGGAATCGCGGATACTACCAGCTGATCGACCAATATACGCACTGGAAGTGGATGCGTTCGCCGAGTACGTCCGGACGGGGGTGACGCGCGCGCCAGTGATGGATCTTGAGGACTCGCTCGGGAACATGCGAGTGCTCGACGACTGGCGCCGCGCGATCGGGCTTCGTTTCCCCACTGAGGGAACGTGAGATAGCGGTGGTATCCGGGCTACGGCACTAACGCGTACGTGAGCTCGGGTCGGAGTTCATGTGCCAAATTATGTGCTAACGACCACGTCGACACGTGTCGGTGAACGTCGTTTGATGTCGCCGGCATGCCGCCTGGCCAGTGATTTACTGCGGCTTTTGTAGGTTCGCGTTGGTCGATGCTGCTGGTGCGGAATAAGTTAAGGTCAAACACCGCGACACGTTCGAACTCGTCGCCGGCGCCCTCACCGGCACTCTTCGTGATCCCGATGAGCTCATCCTGGGGCGCTACATCGACGGTGAGCTGCACATCGTCGGACGCACCACTCCCATCCGGCGCGATCAAGTCCCCAGCCTCATCGCACAGTTGCGTGCGCCAGCTGGTGAGCACCCGTGGCCGGCCGTGATTCGCTCCACCGCGTACGACCGGTTCAACACCAAGAAAGACACCCCGCTCACGCTCATCGAGCCGATCACCGTGGAGGTCTCCGCCGACGTCGCCCTAGCAGGACAATCACTGCGCCACCCCGCGAGATACGTGCGTACCAGGCCTGAATCGGACCCCAGCTCGATCCGTTAGCAGGGTTCCGGAAGGGTCGCAGTGGAACTGTTCCGCCGGTTGCTGCGGAGCCTCGCGACGCACCGGCCGCGGACGGGGGAGTGACAGGCCGCCGAACTAGAATTGAGGAATGGCACGACGGCACCCCCAGGCACAGTGGGCGATCGCCGCCGCCTCTGCGGGCGCCTTCGTCGCCGCGGCGGCCATCGGTGACACGACCGTCGCGCCTTGGGCCAAGGCCTCGCTGGTCGTTATCGGCGCATCGCTCGCTGCTTTTGCCAGCGTCGCAGGCCTTCCAAAAAAAAATCTCCGCCGCGGCGCCGCCAAATCCGATTGCTTCTAGAGATCCGCTCTGCCCTTAACCGCGCGGTGCGGAGACGCGGCTGACCGTCCTGCGCACGGTCTGTTGCCGGCCATCGTGGTGAGCGCTGCCGCACCCGCCTGATCGCGCACGTGGCCACCGAGATGGGGATCTCTCGGGCGACGGCATCGAAGTGGGTCAACCGATACAAGCAGTTCGGAGAGCTCGGCCTCTTCGACCGCTCGTCAACTCCCGTTCGACAGCCCACCGCCACACCCGGGTCTCTCGTTGAGCAAGTCGAGTCGATGCGGAGTAAGCACAAGTGGTCCGTATCCCGCATCGCCTTCGAGGTGCAACAAGCAGGAACATCGGTAAGCCGCCGCACCATCACCCGGATACTCGCGCAGCTCGGCTTGAACCGGCGGAGGGTTCATCGACCCGACGGGGGAGAGCAACCGCGAGGTCAAGAAGATCGTTGCCAAGCACCCGGGCCACATGGTCCACCTCGATGTGAAGAGGGCCGGCCGCATTCCCGATGGCGGCGGCTGGCGCGCTCATGGAAGGGACAGCGCTAAGGCCAGAGCCGTCGCGCGAACGAAGGAGCGAGGCACGCGCACAGGATACGTCTACCTGCACTCCGCGATCGACGGGCACACCCGCCTGGCTACACCGAGGCGCTGGAGAACGAGCAGGCAGCGACTGCGATCGCGTTCCTCGGCCGAGCGCGCGAGCGATTCGCCAAGCACGGAATCACGAAGATCGAACGGATCATCACCGACAATGGCGACTGCTACCGCGCCCAGGCATTCACGGGATGCCCTCGACGGCGCAGAGCACCGCCGCACGAGGCCGTACACGCCCAAGCACAACGGCAAAGTCGAGCGCTACAACCGCATTCTCGCCGAGGAGTTCCTCTACGCCCGCGCCGGGCACTCCGAGGCAGAACGATCAGCCGCACTTGACGTCTGGAACCAGCATTACAACTACCACCGACCCCGCGGCGCGCACGACGCAAAGCCACCTGCATCCGCGACGCCGCGACGCGTCAACAAGGTCCTGGCCTCATACATCTAGTCGACGGAAACTGGGCGGATTCAACTGGTCGTCGCAACACCTTGATGGGGAGGTGTGTGGTGATGCGTCGTCAGCAGGCTGCGGTCCGAATGCGCGACTCAGCCGGGCACATCGCCACCGGCGCGACGACCGTTCAGCCCAGCTCGCACAGAACGCCGTGGTCATCGTCAACCAGGCCGATGAGAAGGCCGCCGCCACCGAGGCGGAGAACATCGCCCAGGCCTACCAAGGCATCGCACGCGACTGGACGACCGCGCTCACCAGCTTGCGTGTCGCTGGCTGACCATCGGACGGCCCCGGACCCGCCCGAACCAATGACGGGAGCTCACAGATGCCAGCACTGACCTTCACCGTCACGATCCGCGACGGATACATCGATGACCTCTCGATGCGATGGACTACCTCGCGCAAGGACACTCGGCGAAGTGCCGGCCGCCGTTCACGAGGCGTACCAGCTGCTCAGCGACGGGTTCTGGAACACCGTCACTGAGGTACACCTCCGGCCCAACAGCCGCGACCTGAACGCCGAGCCGCCCGTCCCAGTCGAGGAGCGCGAGGACCCGGACGAGCATCGCAGACGCAGCGGGCAGGCTCGCCGGCATTGAGGTTCGGAGTCAGTTATTTGATGGTGTCGGCGTAGGACTCGGCGTGGTGTCGAGCGGCCATGCTTGTATTTCCCAGTGCCTTCCGCCGGTGGGCGATGAACCTGCCACCCACATCAGCGCGAGGCCGCAGCTGGTGTGGGCCGTTGAGTTTCGCTTCCGACCGGCCAGATGCCCGGTCATGATGTGGTAGGGATCGGGCGAGTTCAAGAGGTGAAGTTGTCTAGTGCCGGGAACGATGTCCCCGCACAGGCCGACGGCCTTCTGGAGCATTTCGGTGGGCTCGTGTGGGAGAAGTTGCCGCAGCGCCGGTAGCTCAGATCGTGACGGCTCGGCGAGTGCGGCCAGAACCTTGTCGTAAAGCGGGCGAAACGAGCCCGGGTCCGCGTCGTTGGTTGATGAAGGATCGGGCTGGCCCAGGCCCATGCTGCATGCGCTCAGCAGGACGCCGAGCGCAAGCAGAGGCGCCGCATACCCTAGTAGGCGGCGCCCCTGCCGATGAGAGCTTTTGGTCACGAGGTAATTGTCGTCTTTGGGTGAGCGTCCGCGACGAAAAGACTCGGGTTCGTGCTCACGTAGTAGGAGTAAGACACGTCCTTCTGGTCGGGCGTGTGCTGGCAGAAGTAGGTCCCGGACGAGTCAACCTTGGTGCACACAGATACGTGATCGTAAGGATCCGCCTGGGTTGTATCGCCGTCCCAGATCCAGAAGGCGATGTCGCCGCCCTGCCAGACTGGCGCAGCAAGGTCGAAGAAGAACCGCGAGTTCCAATCACAGGCGAACTCCAGGAGGTCGTTGCAGTTACTCCACGAGTAGGTGGGGTGGCCTTGGTCGGTGAGGGCGTCGTTCCACCAGTTCAAATCGCTGCTGTAGTCGGTGGTGTTGTATGCCATGGGCCATCCACCGTTGAACAGACACTGCGATCCGAAATCGCAGCAGTCGTCGCTGGCCGAGTGGAAGAACGTGTTAGTGCCGTTCCACCATTGGTAGGCGTACGAGACAATCGCGCCCGTATCGACATACCAACTCCCCGCAGCGGCAGACGGTTGCGCTGACAGCTGCTTACTTCCGACCAGCGAATCAGGGATCAGTTTCTTGTCGCGTGGGACCCCGTGACGAATCTTTGAGTCGATCATCTGCTTCACCGAAGGGTCCGTCCACTGCTGTAGGGTCTCGGCCGACGGCGGGAGCGTCGCCACCATCGAGTCGGCCGGGAACCAGCTCAGATCGTTGACCAGCCAGGTTGAACCGGACTTCACAAGTTCGGCGTGATGCCGGATGCTGTACGCGTAGTCCGGGCGAGCCAGCCCGTTGACCGACTGCCTGGTGATCGTCGTCGTCTCTACGACGTCAGCAGTCGCCGAAGACCCGCGAACAGACACGTTCTCCAAGCTGACAGCAGAAGATGCGCTCGCGAAGACCTCGCCGTACTGAGCCAATAACTGCATCTGCGCCGCCAGAGCTGACGCCTCCCCAGACAGGGTGGAGACTCGTGCTTGGGTGGCGAACTCGCTCAGATTCCGGTTCATCTTCGCGGCTGCCCCGGTCCCTCCGTTCAGGCACAACCCGACGCGCTGCTGAACGTCGGCCAGGACGGCGGGAGTGTCCGATAAACGGTGTATCTGGTCTGGCCTGACTGAGAGGTAAGGCGATGACGGATGTCGTCGAGATGATTGATCCCGTGACGGGCGAGATCATCGATCAGCAGCAGATCGCCGAGCAGTTGCTCGCGGAAGCGAAGAAGAAGGGCGTGAGCCTGGTCGGACCGGACGGCCTGCTGGCCGGGTTGACGAAACGGGTGCTGGAGACCGCGCTCGAGGCGGAGATGACCGAACACCTCGGCTATGACAAGCATCAGCCCCGCACGAGGGAGAACGCCCGCAACGGGTCCCGGTCGAAGACGGTGCTCACCGAGGTCGGGGCCGTGCAGATCGATGTCCC
>NZ_ATXT01000014.1 GCF_000421825.1 Humibacter albus DSM 18994 | reverse complement strand
GGCCCCGACCTCGGTGAGCACCGTCTTCGACCGGGACCCGTTGCGGGCGTTCTCCCTCGTGCGGGGCTGATGCTTGTCATAGCCGAGGTGTTCGGTCATCTCCGCCTCGAGCGCGGTCTCCAGCACCCGTTTCGTCAACCCGGCCAGCAGGCCGTCCGGTCCGACCAGGCTCACGCCCTTCTTCTTCGCTTCCGCGAGCAACTGCTCGGCGATCTGCTGCTGATCGATGATCTCGCCCGTCACGGGATCAATCATCTCGACGACATCCGTCATCGCCTTACCTCTCAGTCAGGCCAGACCAGATACACCGTTTATCGGACACTCCCTGGCCTTGGGCTTCGAACCGCAGAAAGCACTGAGGGCCCTGGCCGAGAGGCGCCACGAGTGACATATTTCGCGTGTTGTCGGCCCCGACTGGAGGGCCCATTTCGTCGCCCGCGATGAGTGTCGGTGGCATCGAGAGAAGACGGTCACCGCAGCCTAGGCTCGGGGTGTGAATCGGGCGGCGGTTGTTTACAACCCGGTGAAGGTCCCTCTTGATCGGCTCCGTCGTGTTGTGGGCGAGCAGGAAACCCTGCATGGGTGGGCGAAGTCGGTCTGGTACGAGACGAGTGGTGACGATTCGGGCTTGCAAGCAGCGCGGGATGCGCTCGCGCACGATCCGTCGGTGGTGATCGTCGCGGGCGGCGATGGCACTGTGCGCACCGTCGCCGAGGCTATGCACAAGAGCGGCACGGCGTTGGCGTTGTTGCCGGCAGGCACGGGGAACCTTCTTGCACGCAACCTCGGTCTGCCCCTGAACGACCTCGAACGCTCCGTCCGCGTGGCGTTCTCGGGTGCGACACATGCTGTGGATGTGGCTGTCGCCGACATGGAGAACCACGAGGGCCAGCGCAGCTCGCACGCGTTCCTCGTCATGGCGGGCATCGGACTGGACGCAGAGATGGCGGAGAACACAAGCGCGCTAGCCAAGAAGCACCTCGGTTGGCTCGCCTACGTGACTCCGATCGCCCGCTCCATCGTCACGAACCGTCTCTTCCACGTGGACTACCGCCTCGATGGCGGCCACGTCAGGTCGTCGCATGCGCACACCATCATCGTTGGCAACTGCGGCACCCTCACCGGCAACATGCTTCTCATCCCGAATGCGCTCCTGGACGACGGGCTGCTCGACGTCGTCATGCTGCGCCCGAAGGGCCGCTTCGGTTGGGCGGGCATCGGAGCCCGTCTGACCCTCCAGGGGATTGCGCACCGTTCACGATTCGGGCGCCGGATGCTTCAGCTCGCTCCCGACCTGCGCGCGCTCGCCTACGCGCAGGGTCGACGTTTCGACGTCCACTTCGAAACGCCGCACGGCGTGGAACTCGACGGCGACAGTTTCGGTCAGATAGTGCGCGCACGGGTCACGGTGCGCCCGGGTGCGCTACTGGTGCGCGTTGACGAGCAGTCAGCCCGATAGTGGGGACGACGCTACCTTTGGCTGAGCTCGGTGGGATTGCTTTCGTCGTTTTGTCGCGCCAGAGAACTGGCCTCCAAGTTGAGAACGAAATCCTCGGCAGCCTCGCTAAACGAGAACGAGACGACCTCATAGCGCTGCTGCGAAAGGCCCTCGCCACCTCACCTCCACAACCCGCATGACGCGCGGAAGAGGAAGACTGACCGGCCGACCGGCCGCCCGACCATCCGCTGCTCAAGCGTGTCGCAGCTGCGGACTTCGACTCCTACATGACCGGTTTCGATGGCGCCGACTGCACCGGTCGCCCTAACGCAAATCCGACCATCGAAGAGCTACGCCACCAGCGTGGTGACAAACAAGCGCACGGTCTCGGGCGGCTCCCGCAAAGAGACGGACGGCGATCAGGCTTCTTCTCCAGAGAACTCGTCTCCCTGCTTGCGCAGTCGGGCGTTCTCGTCCTGGAGAGGAAGTACCATGGCGATGCCGGCGAGGTTGAGACCCGCGTCAAGGAGGTCCCCGATGCGGCGAAGCCGGTCCAGGTCATCGGCACTGTAGCGACGCGTGCCACCAGCGGTTCGGGCTGGGGTGAGCAGCCCGCGTGTCTCGTATGCGCGGAGATTCTGTACGCCCGTGCCGACAAGGTCGGCGGCAACCGTGATCCCGTAGACGCCCTGGGAGGCGCGAGGCTGGCGGTCGTGCACCATCTGATCCTTCCGGAGGAATTTTCACTTGCGTCAAACTTGGCACGAGTGCTATAAAAAATCTACAGCGCAGGGCATAGATCCTGACGATGGATCCATGACCCAGAAGGCATCTTCAACGAGGACATGGAGGTGGTTACGATGCTGATGCGCACCGATCCGTTCCGTGAGTTGGACCGACTCACACAGCAAATGTTCGGAACAGATGGAACCCTGGCCCGCCCTTCGGTAATGCCGATGGACGCCTGGCGCGACGGCGACGTCTTCCACGTCGAGTTCGACCTGCCCGGGGTAGATCGAGAGTCGATCGACCTCGACGTCGAACGCAACGTCGTGACAGTGAAGGCCGAGCGACCAATCCGTGCGAGCGATGCCGACATGCTGGCCGCCGAGCGACCCCGCGGAGTATTCAGTCGGCAGCTCGTGCTCGGCGACAACCTGGACACCGGGAAGATCAGCGCCAGCTACGACGACGGTGTGCTCGCCCTGCAGATTCCGGTCGCCGAGGAGGCGAAGCCGCGCAAGGTCACGGTCGGCAGCAAGACGGAGAACCTCGCCATTAGCGTCTGAGGCTCATCGGAAGAAGACCATGACGATCACATCCTCCGTGGACGCGAGGACAGAGCCGCGGGCCGATGAGCAGTTCATCGAACTCATCTGTGCTGATGACGCACTTGTGCAGGCAGAGTTCGACGCGATCGTCGCCGCCGAATGGGCGATACCGCCGTCAGGAGACCGCACAAGCTCCAGCGTCGCCGATGGCCGCGAGGCCAGCCCTGTTCACCATCGCCGAGGGCGCCGGTTCCGTCCCGGAATGAGAGTGTCGGTTCGAGTGAGCAGCGATCTCGTGTTCGCTCGCTCCCCGCCTGGCGAACTGTGCGCCGCCCCGTCACAGGGCTCGACCACATAACACGAAGGTGACAGCCACCCCGCCCGCGCATTTCGATTTTCCAGGGCGGACGCATCCGAGCATCGCCCACACGCGACCCGCGTATCTCATCAGCGGGCCGGGTGGCTGCCCTCCTGATCACAACTGTGCGCCGTGCCAAGAAACATCAGGAACACCATGTTGTCGAATGACCGATTCACCCTGCAGCAGTTGACCCCGACCGAGTGGATCATCGTAGACGCGAACTGCGACCCGGGTGATCCCTCGCGCACCGTGGCCTGCGTCTACGAGGCAGACCAGTACCAGTACGGGGCGGTCTGGCTGCGTGACCTCGGCCTCCCGATGACCTGGACGTCACCACACGACGTGCTGCGCGGCATCCGCCAGAACTCCGAGCATCCGACACACGTACCGTCGCGCAAACCTATTCCGATCCCCCATCGAAGACCTCTACGAAACGAATCGGCCTGACTTTCGGGGAGTGTCAGATGAACGGCGGATCTGGTGCTGGCCTGCACGAGCAACTGCTCGGCGATCTGTTGTTCATCGATGATCTCTCCCGTCACGGGATCGATCATCCCGGTCATCTGAGTCACTACCTTACCTTTCGGTCAAGCCAGTCCCAGATCCACCGTTCTTCTGACAGTCCCACCCAATTCTTCTGACAGTCCCACCCAATGGCCGACACGTCGCCAGCGATATGAGTTTCGTCTGAAGCCGGGTTTTTCTCGATTGTGCCCTGGTGCAGACCGTGTCGGTGCCGGTGACAGTATCGTCACCGACACCGACTGGTGCTCCTGGCGTCGATGGGCTTCGGGTTATGCCCGCCGACGGCGCAGTAGGAGCAGCATGACAAGGCCCGCGATGGCCAGGGCAGCGGCCGGGAGGATCCAGGGAAGAACCTCGGATCCGGTCGACGCGAGTCCGGGTTGGTCGACGATCTCGTTGGTTGCCGTCAAAGTAGCTTGGGAGCCGCGGTCGCCGCGCACCGTGATGGTTACGCTCTCACCGTTCGGGGAGAGTGTGACTGCATCATCGCCGGATGTCCACTTCACGCTCTTCCAGGCCACGCCGGAGGGGAGATTAGCGTCGCCTTCCTTGACGGTCACGTGCGTGCCCATCGGGATGTCCTTGACGATCGTGGGTGTGCCCGGCTGTACTCGAACGTCGACGCTCTGGTCCTTGCCGAGCAGGTCCGTCCACGACACGGTGAACGGGTACCATGTTCCGGCGGGAACCTTGGCCGCGCCGCTGCCGTGCACCGTTTTGGACAGTGCCAGGGTTCCGAGCGTCGCCGTGGCGTGATTGACGAGGGAGATGTTCGCGTTCGTCGCGGCGCCGATGATCACGGTCGCCTCATCGCCCTGCTGGGTCGCGTCGCCGCCCCATCGGGGAGCGTCCCACGTGAAGCGCGCCGTGTTATCCGGTGCGATCTCGGTGAGGGTGATTTGGGTCCCGTAGGGCAGGTCGGCACCGAACGGAACGACCGTGCCATCCGTCGGCAGTGTCAGCGTCGCCAACTGTTGCGTGGATGCCGCGTCGTACCACGACGCGCGGACCTGGACGGTCTTCGGCACGTCGGGGTCGTCTGTGCTGATTCCGGTGATCGTCTTGGTGATGTCGAAGGTGCCGGGAGCCCAGTCGGCCTCGTTGAGCACGCTCACGAGCGTCTCCTCGCCCTGCTGGTCCGAGACCACGACCTGCGCGGAGCCGTCACCATTGTCGGTGACGTTGTTCCCGCTGATCTGGATTGCGCCCCAGTCCACGGTCGCAATGTGGGGACGCTTCCCTTCGGTGATGGTCACGACCGTCCCGGCGGGCAGCTGCACGCCGAGCTTGGTGGGCGTCAGCGCGTTGATCGTGATGTCCTTAGACTGCGACTGGCCATCGGCATCCTTCCACGTCGCGGTCACCGGGAACGTCGTCGATGGGTCCACCTCACCGGCAGCGGCGCCCGCGATGCCCTTGATGAGGCTGATGCCGGCGGTCGAGGTGGCCGCGTGGTCCTCAAGCGAGACGTGCGCCGTCGTGTCACGCCCAATGACGACCTGTGCGGTGTCGTCGGCGCCGAGCGAGACGCCTGTTCCGCTCCACACCGGCGCCGCCCAGGCGATGCTGTGCCCGTCGGACAGTGGCACCTCGGTGAGGGTCACGGTGGTGCCTACCAGGAGGTCAACGCCCAACGGGACCGAGGTTCCATCGGTCGGCAGGGTGAGCGTTGTGCTGCCCGGGGTTCCTTCCTGGTTCCAGGCGGCATTGACCGTCACCATGCTCGGCACCGCGGCGTTGTTCGCCTGGTCGCCGGTCACGGTCTTCGAGATCGAGAACGTGCCCACGGAACGCGACACATGGTTAGTGATCGAGATGGTCGCCGGGGTCGTCGCCTCGGCTGCCGTCACGATGTAGGTGGCGGGGCTGATCGTCGCGGCCGACCAGGTCAGCACGTCGTCGTTTGGCGGAGGCGTCTCTGACAGCGTCACCTTCGCGCCGATCGGCAGATCAGTCAGCGTGTACGGGGTACCGGACTTCACGGTGAACCGACGGTCGGGCTGCGCGGGAAAACTGCTGCCGAGTGCACTCGTGTCGATAGCGGCCGTCACAGAGTAGGTACGGTCCGGATCCACCTTGTCGGCGGCGTTGCCGTCAACACTCTTCACGATGCTCACCGAGCCGAGCTGGGCCGTATTGGTGAGATCGACCTGAATGTTCGTGTTCGGTGTGATCGTCGCCGTCGCGGTGGCGCCGCCGTCGCTGACGACAACGCCACTGGAGGCGGCGAACGTCGGCGCACCGAACGTGACCCCGTCTTGCGACTAGAAATGCATCCTTGCCGAGGCCGAGATCTGACTGCGCTTTTCGCTGAGTTATTCGAAATGCGCGATCGTGAGAGAGCAAGTACATCAACAGCGAGAAAGCGTTTCCGACTATGCGCTGGTCTCTGGCCCACCAGTTTCGGAATTGACCGAACTCGCGTTCAAACGTCAGTTGTGGTCTTTCGAATTCAGAACTCGAATCGGTTTGCATGGAATTCATTGCGCCGAAGTCGAAAGAGAAAACAGATCGGGATGGCGATCGCGGAGGTCTTCAAGCCGACGGCGCCCAGTTCGATCCGAGACATGTGCGATTCGGGCTACCGTCGCACCCGTGATGGTTTCCCCACTCTGGATGAGCTGACGTAGACGGTCCAGAAGAACTGCTTCAGAAGGTGAAGGTACTGTCGTTTGCGGCTTTTCTACTTGTGCTCCAGCCTGTGTGCCTGACGTCTCTGGGAACGCATTGGACAGCCGTCTGGCCGGACTCGGGCGGCCGCCGGCGGGCGCCTCAATGACAATCACGAGGAGGTGCGACGCGATAAAGAGTGCAAGTGCCGGGACGGACGACACTGCGGCGGCAACCGGTACAGGCAGAGCTGGAGAGGGGCTATCAAGCGCGTGTAGCGCGTTGCCCGCGATGCTCAAGCCGGAGAAGAGGACCACTGCGGCCCAGGGATACCAGGTGACGCGCCGGCCGCGCCGCTTCAGGGCAAATGCTGCCGCTGTGGCCACGACGATGAAACCGTCGACGATGAGGGGCCATGCGAACGCAAGTGGCGAGTCAATGCCGGCGCGAAGCGCTAGATCCCGAAGGGCAGTGAACGACAACGAAAACGCGCCGGCCGCGAGAAAAGCCACCCCGATAGCAACGCCCACGTTCAGCGGTCCGCTGGTAGATCGCAAAGAGATGGGGCCCTTCATCGCTCATCCTCACGGCCGAACGTCCGGAGGGCCTGAGCAAGCGCGACTTCTGAGATTCGGACCGAACCGCTAGGAAGACGAATCGCATGGAGGGATCCGTTTGCGATCCATCTCCGGACGGTGCGTGGTGAAACGAGCAATCGAACGGCAACCTGCTCGACGGTCAGAAGATCTGTCACATGGCCAGCGTATGACAGACGTGGACATTCTGTCTACAACTATGCGATCAGGCTGGCGCTTATAGATTATTTGTTCATACGCAAGTAGAATCCGACGCATGAGCGACATTCTGCGGCACACCGAGGACTCGAATCTGATAAGTGGCGAGCGTGTAGCAGCTTTGATGTGGCGGCAGAAGCTAAGTCAGCGCCGGCTGGGCCTGGCCATCGGCGTAGACCCCGCCCTTCTGGGGAAGAAGCTGCGCGGAGGCCGCCCCTGGTATCTGCATGAAGCGAAGGCTCTCGCTGAGCTCTTAGGGGTGTCGCTCGGCTATCTCATGGGAGAGACGGACGAGGAGACTCCAGCGCACGGAGGAATGCAAAAGGCCCCGGCCTCTTCCGAGACCGGGGCCACCGTTGCGGGGACAGGATTTGAACCTGCGACCTCTGGGTTATGAGCCCAGCGAGCTACCGAACTGCTCCACCCCGCGGCACGAGATATGAGCCTAGCATGCGGTTCCCGCGCCATGAAATCGCCGGCCGTCGACACCCGCACACGCAGGCATCCTCGCGCGTGAAGCGCGTTCTGCGGCTCAGCGCAACCCGGTGCGCTCACCCCTTCGACCCAGTAACAAGAGTGTCGAACGAACTCGAACGGCCCCATGGAGGACTCGTTCGGGCTTGGGCATGCATGGAGGGGTCGTCATGGCAGAGCTCGCACACGGGACCGGACCGAAAGTCAAAGGCAGCAAGCTCAGGCGGGATGTCGGCCCCGTCGGCCTCCTGTTCACCGCCATCGGTTCGGTGATCGGGTCGGGCTGGCTGTTCGGCGCGTTCAACGCCTCGGTCATCGCCGGCCCGTCTGCGATCTTCTCGTGGCTGATCGCGGCCGCGATGATCATGCTGATCGGCCTCTGTTACGCCGAGATCGGCCCGATGTTTCCCATCTCGGGCGGTGTCGTGCGATACCCGCATCTGGTGTGGGGATCGTTCAGCAGCTATTCGATGGGCTGGATCATGTGGATGTCGACGGCGGCCACTCCGGCGATCGAGGTCGAGGGTGCGCTGCAATACGCGACCAAGTACGCGCCTTTCACCGTCTTCGCCAAAGAGGGCGGGGTATCCGCTCACGTGCTGACGCCGTTGGGCATCGTCGTCGCGATCGTGTTACTGGCCGCATTCACCGCCGTCAACTACTTCGGAGTGCGGCTGTTCTCGCAGGTCAACAACGTGATGGTCTGGTGGAAGCTCGGCGTCATCGTTCTGGTCATCATCATGTTCATCGTCACGGCGCTGGCCGCCACCGGCGGCGCGGCAGCCGGCAACTTCGTGTCGCATCAGTTCGCGCCCGGCGGGTTGCCCGGCATCTTCGTCTGCATCGCGACGGCGGGAATCACGTTCTCGTTCCTGGGATTCCGTCAGGGCATCGAGCTGGCCGGCGAGACCGACAATCCCAAGCGGAACATCCCGTTGGCCGTGATCGGCTCGATCACTATCACCGCTGTGCTCTACATGCTCCTGCAAGTTGCCTTCACGCTGATGGTGCCACAGAGCACGCTCGAGAATTCGCACGGTTGGCTCGACCTGGCGTTCAAGAACGACTTCGGGCCGCTGGCGGCGCTCGCGTTGATCGGTGGTTTGGGGTGGCTGGCATACATCCTCTACTTCGATGCCGTCGTCTCACCGGTCAACACGGGCCTCATCTACACCACGATCACCTCCCGCGTCTCGTACGCGGTCGGCCGGAACGGCAACGGTCCACGCTGGCTCGCCACGAACAACAAGCACGGCGTGCCGTATTGGAGCCTGCTGTTGTCGTTCCTGGTCAGCATCGTTCTGCTTCTGCCCTTCCCCAGCTGGCAGCAACTGGTGGGGTTCATCACCAGCGCGACCGTGCTGACGTTCGGGACCGGCCCGTTGGCTCTGATGGTCTTTCGCCGGGTACTGCCGGAGCGGCACCGGCCTTTCAGGTTGCCCGGGGGCCACATCATCCCGTTCCTGGCTTTCTACAGCACCAACATGATCATGTATTGGGCGGGCTGGCAGACGAATTCGAAGCTCCTGATCGCCATCGTGATCGGCTACGTGCTCTTCGCCATCTACGGCCTGACCGGCAATCGCAAGACGATGCCGAGGCTCGATTTCAAGTACGGATTGTTCTGGATCATCCCGTGGCTGATCATGTTCGGACTCGTCAGCTGGCTGTTCGATCCGGCGACGCCCGTCATCAAGGGCACGTTCTTCTGGGTGTTCCTGATCAACCTCGGCGTGTCGCTGCTCGTCTACCTGATCGCGATCAACTTCACGCTGCCGAAGGAGCGGCTCGAACGGTACGTCGCCGACGCCGAGGAAGAGTCCGCGATCGAGGATGAGACACTCGCCGGCGGAAAAGTCGGCTGACGGCATCCACGGTCCCCCTCCCCACCACTATTCTGGGCACGCGGCTGCGCCGCCGAACACGAGGGAGTGGTTCATGGGGGGTTCGATGACGGATACGCGCATGCGCGCAGCACGGCTCTGGTTCGGAGGCATCGCCGCGGTGGTGGCGGCCGCGCTGATTATCCAGCTGGTGCTCGTGTTCACGGGCGGCCAGGACGTGAACACGTTCATGCCGACCACGAAGCAGAGCCTGGGCATGCGGCTCGTGAGCCTCTTCAGCTACTTCACCATCCAGAGCAATCTCTTCGTGCTCGGCACGTCGTTCGCGCTCGCCGTCAGCATTCGCCGTGACGGTCTGCTCTGGCGGGTCCTGCGGTTCGACGCCATACTCGGCATCATCATCACCGGTCTCGTCTACGAGACCATCTTGGCTCCGCTCGTTCACCCGACCGGCTGGGCGCTGGCCGCCACGATCGGATTCCACTACATCTCGCCGTGGGCGACACTCCTCGGCTGGCTCGTGTTCGGGCCCCGCCCTCGAATGTCGTGGTTCGTCATGCTGCTCACGATGATCTGGCCCGCCGCGTGGCTCGTCTACACCTTCGTACGCGGAGCGTTGACCGGGTGGTATCCCTATCCCTTCCTCGACGTCACCGCCATCGGGTACGCCGCCTCGTTCCGGAACTGCGCCGTCATCCTCGCCATCGCCATCGGCATAGCGGCGCTGCTCACGGTTCTCGACAGACGTCTGCCGGCCCTCGTGCAGGACGGCGGCGTTGTCGATGCGGCCTGATCGTCACCCCGTGGCGATGAGCGCCTGAGCCGCCTCGTTCTTCATGCGGTGCTTCACCCACTTCACTTGCACGTCCAGGTCGCCGAAGCCACGTGACGCGAGCGCGATCAAGCCCCGATCATGGAGTCCGTGCCCGGCCTGTTCGACGTGTTCCCAGGTGACCTGAACGCGCGTCGCGAACTGATGCAGAGCCGCGAGATCGCGGAGGAGTCCGATCGAGTCGCCCTCGGCCCGGCCGAAATCGGGTGCCACCAGCGGATTGAAGGTCTCCCCCTTCAGCGGATATCGCTCTGCTGCGAAGGCGTCGACGGCTTGAGCGCGTTCGTCGCACTGGCGGGCGAAACGTGCGCAGGCCAGAACGACATCGGCGTCCGCCGCGTGCTCCGAGGTGACGGCGCGGTGCGTGAGCGCCAGCGAACGCTCGGCATCGCCGAGCATCGCGAGGTGGGCCGGCAATCGCATGGTCATCGACCTCCGTCCGCGCTGCCGACGTCAGCACTGTTCGACGCGATCGCATCCGAGGGCGGCGGCGCGGCATTCGTTTCGCCGTGCCACGGGTCGTCCTTGCTGACGGGAGCGGATGCGGTGATCGTCGGGGCGGGCGATGGTCCGTCGCCGTCGCGCAGCTTCTGCACGGCCACGGCGGCGACCTTGAACTCCGGCTGCTTGGAGACCGGGTCCCAGGCCGTGACCGTCAACTCGTTCGCCGCGGTCTCCGCGTCGGATCCATAGTGCCAGGGTGCGAACACGACTCCTTGTCGGATGTGCGAGACGCGCGCGGGGGCATCCACGTGGCCGCGCCGTGAGGTCACACGCACAATGTCGCCCTCACGGATGCCGAGGGCGAGCGCGTCGGGCTCGGAGAGCTCGATCCAGGCGGAAGGAGCGGCATCCTGCAGTTGAGGCGCGCGCTTGGTCTTCGTGCGCGTGTGGAAGTGGTACACGGTGCGACCGGTCGTGAGCCGGAACGGATACTCCTCATCCGGAGTCTCGTAGGCCGGCTCGTACGGCACGGTCTTGAGTACGGCACGTCCGTCGGGATGGTCCGCGAGGTACGTCATGCGGTCGACCGGCGTGCCGGTCGTGAGGTTGTGACCGTACGTCTCGCAGTAGTCCGGATGGGTCGGGAACTCGGCATCCGTGTAGAGCCGCTCCGTGCCATCCGGATGCTCGGCGTTCACCGGCCACTGGATGCCTCCGCGCTCGTGCAGCATCTCGTATGTCAGCCCTGAGTAGTCGCACGGCCGTCCGGCGCTGCACGCCTTCCAGCCCTCGAACGCGGCCTCCGGGGTGTCCCAGGTGAGCAGCGGGGCGCCGTCTTTGTCCTTCAGCCCGAGGCGTCGCGCGTAGTCGACCCAGATCTCCAGGTCGGTGCGTGCCTCACCGGGCGGATCCACGGCCTTCTCCTGCAGGTGCACGGTGCGATCGACATTCGTGAACGTGCCCGTCTTCTCGGCCCAGAGCGCGGTCGGCAGCACCACGTCGGCGAGTTCGGCCGTCTCGTTCAGGTACCCGTCCGAGACGACGACGAAGCACTGCTCGCCGGCGAGTGTGGAACGGATGCGTGCCAGATTCGGCATCGAGACCGCGGGATTGGTGCCCGCGATCCAGAGGAGCCCGATCGACCCCTCCTCGGCGTAGCGGAACATGGTCATCGCGTTCGTCGGCGGCGACC
This sequence comes from Humibacter albus DSM 18994, assembly GCF_000421825.1. GTDB lineage: Bacteria > Actinomycetota > Actinomycetes > Actinomycetales > Microbacteriaceae > Humibacter > Humibacter albus. Next base: position 435,584 of record NZ_ATXT01000014.1, on the reverse strand, counting down.
ACGCCGGAATGACCAGCGGATCGACGTTCCAGAGCGCGGCGAGTTCGCGCACGTGCTCCGCGTTCTCGAAGTTGCGGAAGCCGGGAAGCGCGGCACCGCAACCAGCCTCGCGGTTGTTCTCCGCACTCGGCTGGCCATTCATCTGCAGAACGCCGGCGCCCGGTCGTCCGAGCATGCCGCGCAGCAGATGCAGGTTGTTGACCTGGCACGACGCCGCGGTCGCCTGGTGGGACTGATAGAAGCCCATCGAACAGGTCGAGACGACCCGCTCACCGGACGCGAAGATGTGAGCGGCCCGACGGATGTCTTCGGCCGGCACCCCGCAGATCTCCGCAGCCCATTCCGGGGTCGCGTCCGAAGTCGCACGTGCGAGATCGTCGAACCCGACGGTGTGGGCATCCACGTAGTCGTGGTCGACGGCGTCGAGGGTGATCAGCTCGTGGACGAGCGCATTCATCAGCGCGAGGTTCGTGCCGTTGCGGATCGGCAGGTGCACGGTGGCGCGTTCGGCCACGCGGGTGCGGCGCGGATCGACGCACACCAGCTGAGGTGGATTGGGCCCGTCCAGGCGGTCCAGCATGCGCGCCCACAGCACCGTCTGAGTCTCGGCCACATTGTGCCCGAACAGGAAGATCGCATCGCAGCTGTCGATGTCGGTGTAGGAGCTGAACTGACCGTCGGAGCCGAACGTCTCCTGGAACGCGGCCGAGGCGGTGGCCGTGCACAGACGCGTGTTGCCGTCCATGTGCGGAGTGCCGATGCCGGCCTTGCCGATCACGCACAGCGTGTAGTACTCCTCGATGGTCAGCTGGCCCGACGTGTAGAAACCGTGCGAGAGCGGGCCCTTCGTCTCGAGGAGCGCCTTCGAGCGCTCCACGATCGCACCCATCGCCGTCTCCCAATCGGTTTCGACGAGGCGCCCGTCACGACGGATCAGCGGTCTCGTCAGCCGGCCTTCCTGCTCTCCTTGCCAGCCGTACAAGCCCTTCGGGCCCAGCCGGCCGTGGTTGATGCGATCGTCCGCCCGGCCGCGCATCCCCACCATCCGGCCATCGATGACCGCCACTTCGAGCCCGCATCCGTTGCTGCACAGCAGGCACGCCCCACGTACCCAGTTCTGCACCTGATCGGCCTCTACCCCGTCGATGAGGTACTCGTCGACCCGATCGGGCCACGCCTCCCCCGCCGCGAAGGGTGTTCGTGCGCCCCAGATGTCCGTGATCCGGTCGCGACCGGGCCGCTCCTGGGCCGTGAGGTCTGTCATCGTCGACTCCGTCCCCCGTTGCCGAGGACCGCCGGGATGCCTCGTCGACCTCGACGAGCCGGGCGGCGGTCGCGATGTGCTCGCGGACCCTCGACACGGACAATTCGAACACTACGCTCCCCCGACGCCGGACGAACACCGAGCATCGTGCCGGTCCGGCGAGGCACCACGAGGTGCGGATGTCACACACGGACCACGAATTCGCGGATCAGGCCCGACAGCTGCGTCGGTGCTTCGAGCGGGAGCAGGTGTCCTGCCCCCGGCACCACGACCGACTCTGCCGTCTTGAGGTAGGGCAGAAGGTTCTCGTGCAGCACCTCGACCGGCTCGACCCGATCGTGCTCGCCTCCGATCACGAGTGTGGGCACGCTCACGAGACGGGTGCGGTCGGCGATGTCCTCGCCGATTCCGCGCAGAGGCCACTCGTCCCGCGCTCCGGTCGCGCTTGCACGGGAGTCCTCCACGACCTGCGCCCGCAACTCGTCGGACAAGCGCGCGGACGTCAGCACGGTGTCGCGCACGCCGGCGACGGAATCGGCGGTGTCGTAGGCGTGGGCGAGGTGTCGCTGATACTCGGCCGTGATCTGGCGCGACGGCACGGCAGGGGCCGGGGCGACGAGTACGAGTCCGCGCAGCCCGGCCGGCCTTCGCGCGCCGACGAGCTGCGCCACCTTGCCACCCATGGAATGCCCTACGAGGACGTATTGCTCGATGCCCGCATCGCCGATCACGGCGAGCACGTCGCTCGCGTAATGATCGAGCGTGAACGGCCCCGGCAAGGTGTGCGATCGCCCCCAACCCCGGAAGTCGACGGCGAGGCGGTCACGGTCACCCAGGTGGTCGAAGACCAGGTTCCAGGTACGACCCGAGCCACCCCAGTAGTGGAGGAAGACCAGAGTCGGACCGGTTCCCCGGAAGCGGTCGTAAACAGGGACGTCATGATGAATATCGGCGTGCACAGAATTCTCCTCGGGTTGCATTGACGCCTTCATCGCATCATTTGCCCAGACCCAGCGCATCGTCGAGAGTCGCCCGAAAATGGTGAAAACTGGACACATGCACTCGGTTCGACAGCTGACGTACCAGCCCGTGTCATCCGGCGCGCCCGTCGAAGTGATGAGATTCGACCGTCTCCGGGAGTTGAATCGCGGGGGAACCCAGCGCGCCGACTTTCATGTCTTCGCAGTGGTCGAAGACGGTCGCGGAAGTGTCGACGTCGACTTCGAGGAACATCGGCTCGCAAGGAGGACGGTCGTGTGGGTCCCGCCCGGTGCCGTCCACCGCTGGGAGGAAATCGCCACACTCGACGGCCGTCTCGTCCTGTTCATACCGGGCGCTCCATTCACACGCACTCCCATGCCGGATCGTGGAGGTGCTGGGACCGTGCCGGAGACGGAGTGGTCCCGGGTGATCGGCGCCCTCGATCACCTCGAGTCGGAGTCGACGGCCGAAGCACGAATTCCGCTGGTGCCGGAGCTCTTGCTCACCGCGCTCATCGAGCGTCTACGCTCCACTCTGAGCGCGCTTCGCCGACGACCGTCGTCACCGTTCGAAGCGTTCCGCACCCGTGTGGAGCAGCAGTTCCGATCGCACCACGACGCCGCGTACTACGCACGAGGGCTCGGCTACTCACCGCGAACGCTCTCGCGCCTCGTCGGGAACGCAACCGGACGGACCGCCAAGCGGTACATCGCCGACCGTGTTGTTCTCGAGGCGAAGCGGCTCCTCGCTCACGACCGGCACAACTCCGTCTCCGTGGCCGCCGAGCTCGGCTTCTCGGATCCGACGAATTTCTCGAGCTTCTTCCGCAATGCCACCGGGGTGCCTCCCGGTGCCTGGCAACGTCTGCATTTCGTGCCGGAATGAGGTGCTGCGACTCCTCCGGCGCCGCAGAGCGCCGCCAGTAGGCGCCCGAGAGAGCCCGTCCGCACAACATGGCGCGTCAAGCTGCGCTCATGCCGGCCGTTTCACGAGGTCGGAGCACGGCATCACGCTCGTCCAGCACGCCGAGCCAGGCGGTGATCTCCCGGACCGCGAGCCCGAAATTCCCCACCTGGCAATGGCTCTGGGCTTGCTCGTATTCGGTGAAGATCCTAGTGGAGACCGAGCGCGCGTTGCCGAGCATGTCGATCTGGTCGAGAAGCTGCCGGCCGGGGATGAGGTGGTCCCCGTTGCCGTGCAGCAGCAAGACGTCCTGGCGCACCAGCGGCGACACGGATGCCGTCTCGAAGCGTGCGAACGCCTTGAACACGTCGAAAGCACTTCGCTGCCCCATGACGTGCTCGCCTTGAGCCATCGCCCACCTCAACAACAGACTGGAGTCCATCGCCTCGGCGACCGAGCTGTTCAAGGAGTCTGCATCACCTGCCGAGAGCCGGGCCCGAAGTCGAGTACGTTCCTGCTCCGGAAAGCTCCGCAGCACGACATCCAGCAAATCGGTCACTATCCCGTTGCAGACCACTCTCGTCACCCGCTCCTCGTACGCCGCCGCGCGGAGCACCAAGCCACCGCCCAGCGAGAACCCCAGCAAGGTGACGACGTCGAGTCCGAAGTGATCGAGCACCGCTGCAACAGGCTTGTGCCATTCGGCGGTGAGTGGCAGACCGGTTCGCTCCAGCGCTGTCCCCTGCCCTGGCCCTTCGAACAGCACGACGTCGTACCCCGCCGCCTCGAGCGCGAACGCGGCTCGGAACCACTCCTCGATATAGCTGTCGTAACCGCCGAAGACCACCACGGTCCCCCTCGGGCTCTCGGGAGTGAAGCGGTATGCAGGAAGCTCGGTGGACGCGTACGGCACCGCGAACCGTTCTGAATCGGAGATCCCGTAATACTGACCGACCAACTCGATGAAGCGTTGCCGCGCCGGCTCCTTCCGCACGTCGCCCGTGGGAAGAAAGAACTCGGCGACCCTGAGGTACGCGGCGCCTTCGAGCGTGTCGCCGTCGTGCAGGCGCTGGCTACTCAGTGCGAGGAAGGCCTCGACGAAAGCGGGATAGTCCGTGATACCGCGAACCGCCGCCCTCATCTCATCCACCATCTCCGGCCTCCCCACCCAGCTGTAGAACCGATTCAGCTGAAAGTTGATACCGACGTCGGGATGAAGCGCATGGAATCCGACCGGCAGTGGTTCTCTGCGGTGAGCGGCGACGAGGTCATTGGTCATAGTGGCTCCGAACTGTGTTGATGCAACCTGTTGTTGTGTTAGAAAGAATGGCAACGAAGCTGGACAATGACAACTGGAAGTTGCGTTTATGGTGCAGGGCGACGTCTCCGGGCCCCTTCCCGGCACGATTCGGGCCGGTGGGCGAACGGCACGAGTGCGCACGAGCGTTCTGAACGCGACCCTGAGAGAGCTCGCCGAGTGTGGGTACTCGGCGCTCTCGGTCGAGCGGATCGCGGAACGGTCAGGAGTCCACAAGACGACCATCTATCGACGGTGGCGCACGAAGGAGGCGGTCCTCGCCACAGCCATCGCCGAGTTGGTCGAGCAGATGTTTCCCATTCGAGTCACCGATTCGATCGAAACCGATCTGCGTAGCGCGGGGCACGCTCTGGTCGATCTCCTCACGAGCGACTCCCCGCTGGTGCTCGGTGTGATGCGAGCGTTCTTCTCCGAAGCCGCAAGCGACCCCCGGATCGGAGGCTTCAAGCGCGAGTTCTACGCTCGCAGACACCGCCAAGCGCAAGCGATGGTCGTCGCCGCGGTGAACCGCGGGGAACTGCCGGAAGACACCGACCCGGACCAGGTCATCAGCCTCGTCATGGCGCCCCTCTACTATCGAGTGCTGGTGACGGAGGAGCGAATCGACCATGAGTACGCCGATCGCCTGGTCGACAGCGCCCTAGCCGCCGCGAGCGCCGGCCGCTGCGGAGTTCCGCTTGGCCGCAACGGATAGGCGATCCTCTCCCGCCTCCGGAGCAGGTCACCCGATGAGGACCCCCTCGAAAACCTGCGAGACGAGTGCGTCGACGAACGCGGCATCCAGCGGCGAACTCCCGAGAAGAAGCCGAAGGTAGATGGCACCGTAAATCTCATCGAAGAGGATGTCCGCACCCGCATCGCGGCTCACCTCGCCGCGCGCGATCCCTCGCCGTACTGCGGCTTCCGCCTGCCGGCGTCGTGGCACGACGTACCGCTCCCCGTAGGCGTCGCGTAACTCCCGATCGTGCGGAAGCTCCACGAGCACACCGAGCAGCATCTGACGCACGCGCGGACGCGTGAACACCTGCACGGTCGCTGCGACGGACCGACGGATGTCTTCCACGACCGAACCGGTGTCGGGAAAAGGCGACGCCGGATCGACCTCTGCCATGAAGGCATCCATGGCGAGTGCCGCTTTGGTGGGCCAGTTGCGATAGAGCGTCGCCTTGCTGGCGTGCGCACGAGCGACGACGGCGTCCATCGCCATCGAGCGAAAGCCGGCCTCCTCGAGCAGATCCGCGGCCGCAGACAGGATCGCACGGCGCGCACGTCGACTTCGCGGATGCTCCGCGTCACCGTCCGTTGTCGTCATGCGTCGAGCGTACGGGATTCTTGGCGTACTGTACGTACAGTACTGGTACGGCCGACGTACGACACGGCATCCGAAACTGATCTGGAGTTCCCCATGACCACCACACTCATCACCGGCGCCACGCGCGGGCTCGGGCTGGAGACGGCGCGCCGTCTGCGCGGGCTCGGTCACGCGGTCTATCTCGGAGCGCGCGACCCACGGCGTGGTGCGGAAGAGGCGTCGCGGATCGGAGCCATCCCGATCGAGATCGATGTCACGCAGCTGGAGTCGGTCGACGCGGCGGCCGAGAGAGTCCGAAGCGAGAGCGGCTCGCTCGACGTGCTCGTGAACAACGCCGGTATCGCCGGCGAGCAGCGACCACCGGCGGAGGCGACCATCGCGGATCTTCGCCGCGTCTTCGAGACGAACGTGATCGGAGCGGCCGCGGTGCTGCGCGCTTTCACCCCGCTTCTCGAGGCGAGTGCTCATCCCCTCGTCGTGAACGTGTCGAGCGCGGTCGGATCGTTGACGCTGAACGCCGGCCCAGGGACTCCGTGGTCGATGATCGCCTACCCGGCGTCGAAGGCGGCGCTCAACATGCTCACCCTCCAGTACGCGCACGCGTTTCCGCGCTGGCGCGTCAACTCCGTGACGCCCGGGCTAACCGCGACCGACTTCACGCCGGAGCCCAACAAGGGTGGCTCCGTGCAAGACAACGTCGAGGTCATCGTGCGGATGTCCACCCTCGCGCCCGACGGACCGACCGGCGAGTTCCACGGCAACGACGGCGTCGTGCCCTGGTAGCCGTCTGCCGCGACGATCCTCCGAGATCGATCCCGTCGACCCCGCAGGTTGGGGATAGCGGCCTGCACCGGCGCGGGCCATGCTGAGGGCAACGCCCGGCGACGCCGCCGGCGCACCGGGCCCACCGCTGTTCGCAGCACAGCTGCACTCAACCCGAGCTGCTCACCACCCGAGGCCGTCATCAGCACGGTCGCTACAGCTCTCAGCTCCTCAACGACAGGGACCGACATCATGACCGATCTTCTTTCCGCCCCCGAGGCGGCCGAACCCCTCAGGGGCCTCTTATCGGGACGCCTCTTCTTCCCCGGCGACGAGGGATACGACGAAGCCCGCTCCCCGTGGAACCTCGCCGCCGTTCTCGAGCCGGCCGCGGTCGCGGTGCCCGAGACCGTGGCCGAGGTTCAGCAGGTGGTGCGCGCGGCGGCGGCCGCGGGACTGCGTGTGGCGCCGATCAGCACGGGACACGCGGCCGTGCCGCTCTCGGCCTTCGACCTCAGCCGCACCGTGATCATCCGGATGTCGTCACTCACGGGCGTCACCGTGGATCCGATGCTGCGAACGGCACGCGTCGTCGGCGGGACGGTGTGGAAGGACGTGATCGCCGCCGCCGCTCAGCATGGCCTCACCGGCCTGCACGGAAGCGCGGGCGATGTCGCGGTCGCCGGCTTCGCACTTAACGGCGGCATCTCGTTCTACGGCAGACGGCACGGCATCACGGCGAACGCCGTGCGCGCCATCGAACTCGTCACCGCCGACGGCGAGCTTCACCGCGTGGATTCGGACCACGATGCCGACCTGTTCTGGGCCCTCCGTGGCGGCGGGGGCAACTTCGGTGTCGTCACTGCGATCGAACTCGACCTGCTTCCGTACGCGGACCTCGTTGCGGGAATGATGCTGTGGGATCGCTCGCGAGCGGCCGAAGTCCTCCCCGCCTGGCGCGACCTCACGGAGGATGCTCCGGAGTCGGTCACGATGTCGTTCCGGGTGATGACCTTCCCACCCCTTCCCGACATGCCGCCGTTCCTCTCCGGGCGCGACGTGGTCGTGATCGACGGCGCGATCCTCGAGTCGGATGAACGGGCATCCGAGTTGCTGGCACCGCTGCGGGCGCTGGGACCGGAGGTCGACACGTTCAGCCGCATTCCGGCATCCGGCCTGCCGCTCATGCACATGGACCCGCCGCAGCCGACACCGGCGGTGAGCGACAGCTGTGTGCTCGGCAACCTGACCGACGGAGCCATCGACGCCTTTCTCGGCTATCTGGGCGACGGCACGCGGTCCGGTCTCATGTTCGGCGAGCTTCGGCAGCTGGGAGGCGCATTCGCCCGGCATCCCGACGACGGCGGCGCCGTCTCGGGAGTCGACGGCGCGTACGCGCTGTACGCTCTCGCGATCGCTCCGACGCCGGATGCGGCTTCCCGAGGCCTTGCGGCGAGCGCCGCACTCATCGAGGTGATGCGCCCGTGGGAGCAACCGAACAGCTGCCTGCTCACGTTCGCCGAAGGGACCACCCACGGCGAGGATGCCTACGGCACCGCGTGCGCGCGGCTGCTGTCGATCGCCGATCGCGTCGATCCGGAGGGGATGTTCGTGGCCGGGCACAGCATCCGCTGACCGCTCCCCCGCGCAGGCGCGCTGCCGCGATCGGAATTGCCGCCGGCGGGTAATCCGGTCGGGGCGCGTCGTCTGCGGCTCAGCGCTCGACGGTGAAGTTGAAGATCGACGTGTCGAAGCGGTTGTAGCCCTCGTAATCGATCAGGTCGTAGAGCTCGGACCGGTGCTGCATCTCGCCGAGCTTGCGAACGAGGCTGCCGTTGTCGTTCAGCTCGTCGAGCCCGCGCATCGCCGCGCCCATCGCCAGCCGCAGCAGCGAGACGGGCCAGATCACGATGTTCATGCCCACGTCGGCGAGCTGCTGCACCGTGAACAGCTCGCTCTTGCCGAACTCCGTCATGTTGGCCAGCAACGGCACGTCGACCGCGGCACGCACGGCGGCGAACTCCTCGAGTGTGGCCATCGCCTCCGGGAAGATCGCGTCGGCGCCGGCATCCACGAGCGCCTTCGCCCGATCGACAGCGGCCTGCAGCCCGTCGACGGCACGGATGTCCGTGCGGGCCATGATCAGGAAGTTCGCGTCCCGGCGCGCATCGACCGCCGCTCGGATGCGTTGCAGCGCCGTGCCCTCGTCGACGACCTGCTTGCCGTCCAGATGGCCGCAGCGCTTCGGGTTCACCTGGTCTTCGATGTGCAGGCCGGCCAGTCCGGCGTCCTCGAGCTCCTGCACCGTGCGCGCGACGTTCATCGGCTCGCCGAAGCCGGTGTCGGCATCCACGATGGCCGGGAGATCGGTCATGCGGGCGATCTGCTTCGCACGGCCGGCGACCTCGGTAAGCGTGGTCAGCCCGATGTCGGGCAGGCCGAGGTCGGCGGAGAGCACGGCGCCGGAGATGTAGACCCCGTCGAATCCCTTGCGCTCGATCAACCGGGCACTCAGTGGGTTGAACGCCCCAGGGAAGCGCTGCAGCTCGCCGCTCGCCAGCGCCGCACGAAGGGCAGCCCGCTTGTCTGCGGGAGATGTGCCGGAGTACAGCATGGGCATCCTTTCACCAGACGTCGCCGCGGAGTGACCCGCCTGCGTATCGACCGTAACAGCGCGCAGCGCCGCGTCGTCTCCGACGACGTTGTCAACACCTCCCCCGCGCACCGGCCGGCCGTCTACGATCGGCTCGGCGACGGCGAGAAGCGCACCGCGAGAGAGGCATCCGGCATGACGAACGACGACCCGGCGCGCCCTCGCACGCGGCGACTGCGCCGGAGCGATCCGAACGGGCCGGGCCTGCTCCGTGTTCCCGGCGATCCGCCCCGTTACACGGACGCACGCGGACGCCGGATCGTCGACGAGCGGCAGCTCGAGCGCATTCTCGCCCTGGCGATCCCGCCCGCGTGGAGCGACGTGTGGATCTGCTCGGACGAACGCGGGCACATTCAAGCAGTGGGCGTCGACGACGCCGGACGACGGCAATACCTCTATCACGAGCAGTGGCGCGCACAGCGGGATGCCGTCAAGTTCGAGCGCGTGCTCTTGCTCGCCCGTGCGCTTCCGCACGCCCGCCGTACCGTGACCCACGATCTGAAGAGCGACGGCTTCGGTTTCGATCGCGCGCTGGCCGCCGCGTTCCGCGTGATCGATCGTGTCTCGCTGCGCATCGGAAGCGAGGAATATCGCCGCCGGTACGGCAGTCGCGGGCTCACGACGATGCTGTGCCGGGACGTGACCGTCGACGGCGACATGGTGCTCCTGTCGTTTCCCTCGAAGAGCGGGCAGCGCTGGGAATCGGCCGTGACCGATGCGGGGCTGGCGCGCTACCTCGACGAGATCACTCGTGCGCGGCGCCCGGGCAGCCGCGCCATCTCCTGGCGCGACTCGACGTGGCACGCGTTGACCACGGCCGAGGTGAACGACGACATCCGCCGTCGTACGGGTGTGGATGCCACGGCGAAGGACTTCCGCACGCTACGCGGAAGCGTGGTGGCGGCATCCACGCTGGCGCGCATCGGGTCACCGGAGACGAAGCGGGAGAAGGATGCGGCGGTGCGGGCCGCCATCGCCGCCACCGCCGACGCGCTCGGCAACACTCCGGCGGTGGCGCGGGCGAGCTACATCGACCCTCGGGTTTTCGACCGCTATCGCTCGGGCGAACTTCTCGCGCTCGGCTGTGCGCCCGAGGCCGCACTGTGCGCGCTGTTGGAGTAGCCCGCACGCCATCCCCGGGCGACTCCTACGCAAGGCTCGAGCCGGCCGGCACGCCGCTCGATCAGGCGAGTGTGCACGCCTACGTGGTCGAGAGGCTACGGATCACGACTCCGCACGGTGACGGGCGCGGTCACCGCGGCGCATCACCTCGTCGATGTCGCCCAGCTCGCCGGGAGGCGCCTCTATGTCTCCCGCGTCGTCCACGCCGCCGTCCCCAGGGCCTTGTCGAACGGCGCTCTTGTCGATCTCCGGATCGTGAAGCGCGGCATCCCCTTTCGGCGACTCGTGCTGACGCTCCTCGGTCTCCCGCTCGCTGGACGGGCTGTACGAGGTCTGCCTTTCCACGTTCTTCTCGTCGTTGGCCATGCGGACCCCCTTCCTTTTCCATCGTCACGCTGCTCAGCGCGACTCTCGGCCACTCGTCGGCGGCCCTCAAGGGGTTGTGCTCGACGCCGTGACGCGTCGTTCATCCGACTCGACGCCTCGGTCGTGCGTCCGTAAGGACCGGTGTGGCGTCAGGTGCGCGGCGCGCCGAGCGTGAGGACTCGCTCGAAGGCACGACGGGTGGCTTCGAGCAGACCTTCGGGGTCCGTCGTGGTCCGTCGGGCGGTCCAGAAGCACGCGACGGCGAGTTGCGCGGAGAAAACGGACACGAAAGCGTCCCAGCCGCGGACTGTGAGCAGGTCGCCCAACCGGCCGGCGACGACTTGCAGCTTGGCGACGTCCCGCTCACGCAACTCGGTGTGGGCCTCCACGAGCTGCATATGGCGCCGGAAGCCGTCCGCGTTCGCCGTCATCTGAGCGGTGATGCGCAGGATGACCGGCTCCAGCGCGCGCAGCGCGTCGGTGAGGCTGTGGGGGTCCGCGCCGGGGCCAGAGACGTCTTCCTCTGCGACCAGAGCGAGGACCTCGCCCTCGCGGGCGAACACGACCTCCTGCTTGTCGCCGAAGTGACGGAAGAACGAGGTGCGACCGACCTCTGCTCGCTCAGCGATATCGCTGACCGACACCCCATCGAATCCGCGACTCGCGAAGAGCTCGTCGGCGGCCTCGATGATCCGCTGACGTGCTCGACGCTGCTTTCGCTCGATCAGTGAGACATCGTCTGTCATGCGCCCATTGTAACAAAGTTCCAAACGGGTTTGCGTTTGGTTTGGAACTGAGTACCATCGTGGATAACGAAAGGATGACCATGGACACGCACGACCGCCTGGAGATCGCCGAGGTCATCGCCCGGCAGAGCCACATCATCGACCGAGGGGAACTGGAGATGCTCGATACGGTCTTCACAGCCGATGCGATCTACGACATGAGCGCGGCCGGGCTCGCCGTGATGAAAGGAGTCGAGGCTCTTCGGGATGGAGCGCTTCGCCTCGGGGCGGAGAACCCGCTCGCGCATCACGTCACCAACGTCTTCATCGCTCGCGACGGCGGCGATGAAGCCGAGGTCGACTCGAAGGGATTCATGCTGACGAGCGATGACCGGATGCGCAGCGTCACTCACCACGATCTCCTCCGCCGCACCACTGTCGGCTGGCGAATCGCCCGACGAACGATCGTGCCCCAGGGGGCGCCGCTCGGCGGCCTGCTCGATGCTCCAGCTGACGCTGAGCAGTAGAGAAGGAATTTCGATGAGCGAGTCACTGACCGTCACCCGCATTGCGCACAGCTGCCATCTGATCCAGATCGGTGACAAGACGATTCTCACCGACCCGTGGTTCTCGGAGAAGATGTTCTACCACCCCGGAGAGCCAGTGGCGCTTCGACCTGAGACACTCCCGCACCTCGACGCGGTGGTCATCAGCCACGAGCACTACGACCACTGCGATCTCCATGCGTTCCGTCACTATCGTGACCACGACGTCCCGATGATCGTCGCCGGCCCGGTCGTCGCGAAGGCGCGCAAAGCCGGTTTCACCGACGTCACATCGCTCGAGCCGTGGCAGAGCACTCGGGTCGGGGACATCACGGTACACGCCGCACCCGGGCTGCACGGCGTCTACGAAGTCACCTACGTCATCCAGGCCGGCGGCCGGAGCGTCTACTTCGCGGGAGACACGCTGCTCACACCACCCCTGCTGACCCTGGCCGAGCGGCACAGCACGTTCGACCTCGCACTCCTGCCCGTCAACGGCCTCGCCATCCGAACGGCAGGGAACAAGCAGGTTGTGATGAACGCCGACGACGCCGCCGAACTCACCGCCGCACTCCGCCCGAGACTCGTCGTCCCCCAGCACTACGCGTTCACCGGCGGTCCCGTCGGCGACCGGCTGATCCTTCGCAGCGACAAAGACCCGGGTTTGTTCGTGAACGCCGTCAAACGACTCGCCCCCGCCGTTCCGGTGACCGTCATCGAGACCGGGAGCCCACTCACCGTCGCGCCCTAGAGTCGGACGCCGCCGCGTCCGAGGGGATCGCCCGACCGACGCCGTTCCACGCTTGACGTTCTGGGGTCACCGTCTCAGGCTGGAAGACAGAGATACGCGATGAAGCTCGCGCGTGGCCTGTCGGCCTGATGGCTTCTGTTCCGCCTTCACGGGGGCGCGAAGGGAGAGCCATGGCCCTGTTGGAACGGTACCGGGATCTGCGTCTCGACCTCGGGGACGCGGCGCGCTCGTTGCTCTATCTCGCGAGGGCCCGGAAGGATGAAGCGATCGAAGCCGCGACTCGCCGGTTGCTCAGGCGACTCGCGGAAGACCGATTCACCATCGCGGTCGTCGGTCAGCACAGTCGAGGCAAGACGACCTTGGTGAATGCGCTGCTCGGCGCGGAATTCCTGCCCACGGGCATCCTCCCGATGACGTCGGTCATCACGCTCGTGAGGTACGGCTCCGAACCGCGAGCCGTCTACTTCCGGCGCGGCAGCGACGTCGCTCTTCATACGTCGATCGCCGACGTTCCGGCGCTCGTCGCACGGGAGAGCGCCCGGCGGGCGGAACTGGAGGTCGTCCGTGTCGAGCTCGAAGTCCCGGCCGACCTCCTCCGACTCGGCCTCACGTTCGTCGACACCCCGGGAGTGGGCTCCTTCGACGAGACCGGGGCAGCAATCACTCGTCGGTTCCTGCCCGAGGTCGACGCAGCCCTGTTCGTCACCTCCGTCGATTCCGCGTTGACGGACTCGGAGCGGGCACTGCTGCGCGCGGTGCCGCCCAGCGCGCCGGTGTTCTGCGTGGTCAACAAGGCGGACCTGGCGACGACGGATGAGATGTCGTCCGTCGTCGCGTTCGTGGATCGAGCTCTGCGCGAGTCGAGACCAGGCGCGAGCCTCGAGGTGCTGCCGCTCTCCGCGCTACAGGGCCTCCGACACCGTCTCGACTCGCCAGGCGGATCGATGTCGGACCCAGGTTCGGACGATGGCATGCATCACGACGGCGGACTCGATGCCTTCCAGGCGCGCCTCGAGGCAGCGCTGACGTCCAGGCGGGCCCCCGTGGCGCTGGCGACCGCGCTCGACATGGCTCGCGGCATCCTCGACGACGAACAACGGATGCTCGACCTCGGCGACCGTTTCACACAGCTGAGCGAGCCGGAGGCGGAGCGCTTGAGCGAGGTGTTGACGGAATCCACGGAGCGGGCATCCTCCCGACGCGCACGGATCATCGACACAATGCGCGACGATGCGCAGGTCGCCCTCGATTCGATGATCGCGGCGAACCGTCTGAAGTGGCACGAGGATCTGGTTGCCTCCGGATCGCACGCAGCGCGTGCAGCTGATGACGGGGACGGCTCAGGGATGGTGACAGCGGGCGGACAGGAGTGGTGGTCGGCCGCGACGGCTCAGGCGTCAGAAGCGTCACGGGCAGCCATTCTCAGACATTCCGACGAACTCGGGACGACCCTGCACACAGTCCTGCGGTCTGCGCTGGAAGCTGTCGGACTCTCCGTCGAGAGTCCCGTAACCTCATGGGACGCCACGGAGCTACCCGGGTTCGGGGCCCCACGCCCCGAATCCGATGACAAGGGGCCGCTATCGGAGCACGCCGCAGGTTTCCACACCCGCACCCGAAGGCGCCGAGAGCAGGAAGCCGACCGGCTCATCGGTCTCTTCGACGATCATTTGCACCAACAGAATGACCGCCGCGCGGAATGGATCGAGCACGAGGCGACGCGCATCGCGGCCGGCAGCAGAGCGCGCGTCGAACGGTACCTCGCTACTGCACCGTCCGAGTTCGAGTGCGACGCGGTGGCCCGCATAGGAGCACGCCTGGATGCCGTGACCCGCCGGCTCTCCGACGCGGTCGACGCGACTCCTTCGCACGATCGCGCGCACGCCGCCTCCGGCTCGGCGTCGCGCGGCAGCCCGGACCTGGTTCCCACTTCCTCCCCGAGGCCACCGAATCGGCGTATGCCGTTCGACTGCGTCGTCTGCGCGCACGAGCGGAACGCGCTGATCGAGGACCTGCGTCACCGTCAGCTCCTCATCGCCACTCGTGAGCGCGACCAGGGTGAGTTCGCACGCATCGGCGGGCTGTGTGCCCAGCACACCTGGGCCTACGCGTCACTGGCCTCGCCTGTCGGCATCGCGTCCGCGTACGCTCCGCTGGCGGCGCATGCTGCCGAGATCCTGAACACGGCGCTCACGGCATCCGAGGTGCGCGGCTCGACGACGCTGTTCGGAGGCAACCCCGAGACGTGCCCGGTCTGTCGCACCATCATGAGCGCCGAACAGGAAGCTCTGAGCCGGTTGGAGTCGGGCGGCGGAGATGTCGACGTGTGCATGAGGCACCTCGGCGCCGCCGCCGCGGCAGACCTGCCCATCCCGATGATTCTCGGCCTCGCGCGACGACTCGCTACGAACCTGAGCCGGCATGCCGAAGACATGCGAGCATTCACGCTCAAGCGCGAGGCCATCGCCGCTTCCTGGCTGACGGCCGAGGAGAACGATGCGTATCAGGAGACGCTTCTCATGATCTCAGGAGACCCGATTCTCGCGCGTTCGGGCTCTGCGGCTCTTGAGGCCGGGGATGCTCTATGAGCGACTCCGACGAGCAACCGATCTCCGCGTCCGACCTTCTCTCCACCGGCCGCGCCTACTGGCTACCGCCGTTCGGCTATGGCAACGGCCTCGACGCACTCTTCTGGGCGCAGCTCGCACGCGAACCGCACCCTGTCGCTGACGGACTGCTGCGCGCGTTGGCGAGTCGCGGCATCCCCGGATGGGTCGCGCCGGTCGACCGCCACCATTCCGAGTCCGGTGAGGCGCTCTACGACGTGTGGACCGCAACCGTCGAGATCGATGCGGCAGAGGATGTCGTCATGGCGGTTCTCAACGCGCATCCGCGTCGATCGGCGATCGGCTCTGCGCTCGCCACGCCGGCTACTCCCTCGTCACCGGCGGAACCTGATCCACCAGCACGACCGTCCAGACGCCGCCTTCGCGCACGAGCTCGTTCCAGGAGCCGGTCGGAGCCGTGAGCTCCGTGCGTGACGGATCGATGGAGCGGACCAACGGCTTGATCACCGCGTCGTGCGTGACGATCACGACCGGACCGTGAGGGCCGGCCGTGATCGTCTCGTCGAGCACAGCGTCGAGCGCCGGGCGGGCCCGCTCGAGAACGGACGCGGTCGGCTCGACACCGGGAGCGGCATCCACACTGCCGAATCGGGTGATCACCTCATCGCGGAGTTCGCCGGTCCACGGCCCGTAGTCCCGGTCCATGAACCGCTCGTCGGACTCCGCCTCGATGCCGCACGCTTCGCCGATCAGCTGTGCCGTGCGCACGGCGCGACCGAGAGGGCTGCAATAGACGCGCGCTGGGCGAGTGCGGGCGATGACCGCCCCGACGGCACGCGCTTCACACTCTCCCCGGTCATCGAGCGGCGGATTCGCGTGCCCGCGCAGGCGGCCGGCCGCATTCAACGCGGTGCGCCCGTGACGCACCAGATACAGGGTTCGAGAGTGCTCGGTCTCAGTCACTGGTCCACTCCTCATCCGCATCCTGCAGGACCGATCGCTGTTGACGCGTCATCGTTTCCATCATGTCCACCCTGGCGATGCGGCGGTGAGCACCGCAAGCGTCTCCGCGGCTTCAGAGGCCGACCCGAAACATCCGTAGGGCGTTCCACGCAGCGGCACAGCCACCCACTTCTCCGGCCAACGGTGAGGGTTGAGACGACGCACCCTGCCGATGTGCCTGCCGTCCACCGTCACCGCGTTGATGACGGGCGCCTCGACGAAGAGGGGCGCGAACGCCACACCGCAGGTGCCTTCGAGAGACCGCACCGCGAACTCCTCGTGCACCACGAGTGTCGCGTGCGCAAGGATGAACTCCGCCCGTGAGATCGCGGTCGTCTCGTCGCCGAAGAGGTCGCCGTCGAAGGTGCTGTCGTCGTGGATTCCGTCGTCGTACATGGTGCTCACCCCCTCGCCAGCCGGCGGTGGACTCCTCGCGACGGTCGCGTGGCTTCCGGGCCGAGGCGCGCGGCCCGGTCCGCCTCGTAGCCCTCGAAGTCACCTTCGAACCAGTGCCAGCGCGCCGGATCCTGTTCGGTGCCCTCCCAGGCCAGGATGTGCGTGGCCACCCGATCGAGGAACCATCTGTCGTGTGCGGTGACGATCGCGCAACCCGGGAACTCGAGGAGTGCAGCCTCCAGGCTCGCGGAGGTCTCGGTGTCGAGGTCGTTCGTCGGCTCGTCGAGCAGGAGCACATTGCCGCCATCTTTCAGGGTGAGCGCGAGGTTGAGCCGGTTGCGCTCTCCACCGGAGAACAGCCGAACGGGCTTCTGTTGCGCCGCGCCTTTGAAGCCGAACGCCGCGATGTAGGCGCGCGAGGGGATCTCTACCTTCCCGACGGCGATCATGTCCTGGCCATCCGACACCGCCTGCCACGCGCTCTGATCGGAGCCGATGCCCGCCCGTGCCTGGTCGACGTAAGAGATGCGCACGCTGTCGCCGATCACGAACTCGCCGGAGTCGGGATGCTGCCTTCCGGCCATCATCTCGAACAGCGTCGTCTTCCCGACCCCGTTCGGCCCGAGGACGCCGACGATCCCGTTGCGAGGCAGCGAGAACGAGAGGTCGTCGATCAGCATCCGACCGTCGAATCCCTTCGTCACGTGCGCGGCGTCGATGACGAGCGTGCCGAGCCGCGGACCGGGCGGGATCTGGATCTCGTCGAAGTCCAGCTTGCGGGTGCGCTCGGCCTCGGTCACCATCTCCTCGTAACGGGAGAGGCGTGCCGCCGACATGCGCTGTCTCCCCTTCGTGCCTGCACGCACCCAGGCGAGCTCTTCCCGGATGCGACGGCGGCGCTTTTCGTCCTTCTTTCCCTCCACCGCCATGCGGTCCTGCTTGGTCTGCAGGTAGGTCGTGTAGTTGCCCTCGTAGGCGAACGCACGACCCCGATCGAGCTCGAGGATCCACTGCGCCACGTTGTCGAGGAAATACCGGTCGTGCGTCACCGCGATCACCGTGCCGGGATAGGCAGCGAGGTGCTGCTCGAGCCAGGCCGTGCTATCGGCGTCCAGATGGTTGGTGGGCTCGTCGAGAAGGAGTAGATCGGGCTGCCGCAGGAGCAACGCGCAGAGCGCGACACGGCGGCGCTCGCCGCCGGAGAGATCCGCCACCGGCGTTTCGGGAGGTGGGCAATCGAGTGCCGCCATCGCTTGCTCGAGCCGGGAATCGAGGTCCCACGCATCCCTGTGGTCCAGCTCATGCTGCAGTTCGCCCATCTCGGTCAGCAGATCCTCCGAGAAGTCGGTCGCCAACTGCTGAGCGATCTCGTTGAACCGCTTGAGCATCGAGGTCGTCTCGGAGACGGCCTCCTGCACGTTGCCCAGCACCGTCGTCGTGTCATCCAGAGGCGGCTCCTGCAGCAGGATGCCGACACTCACTCCCGGCGCGGCCGTCGCTTCGCCCGCCGACGGTGTCTCCATTCCAGCGATGACGCGCAGAAGCGTTGATTTGCCGGCGCCGTTCGGTCCGACCACGCCGATCTTGGCTCCCGGGAGGAATGTCAACGAGACGTCATCCAGGATGACTCTCTCGCCCTTTGCCACCCTCACATGGCTCAGTTGGAAGCACCACTGTGTCGCGGCCATGGGCCACCCCTACCCTCCGTTGACGTCCGTCGCACTTCGCATGCAGCACGGAGCCGGCCAGGTAGGGGCCGTTGGCAGTCATCGCGGTTATGGTGAGCCCCTCCACCACGATCTGGTCTCAGAGTACGCCTCACCCACGGCCGCCGTCGCGGTCACCGTCACCGTAGGCTTACCGCATCGTCGTAGGCGGGTGCGTTGTCACCGTGATCGGAGCATGGCTACAGATCACGTGAAGTCCGTCGCCCCGGTAGTTCGCCAGGAGTCACTCTGCGCCGGCTGCCGCCGCAATGGGTTCCGCGGTCCCAGGGTCTTCCTTGAAAATGCCGCGGTAGAGGTCGCCGCCGAAGCTCGTCGGCAAGGGTTCGCCCTCGACGAGCCGGAACGTGCGCTCGCGCTCGGCGCGAAGGAAATACGCGTCCGGGTCGCCGATGAATCCGTGTGCCAGATCGTAGAGGTGCGTGACGTAGACGACGCGGATCCCGGACTGAAGAAGTGCATGCACGATCTGCCTGCCGATCTCGGATCCTTCGCGCTCGTTCGTGGCTGCGAACGATTCGTTGAAGAGCATCAGGGCGCCGGGCGAGATCTGGGCGATGATCGTGTGCATCCGAGCGAGTTCCTCGTCGAACTTGCCGCTGGCGAGTTCGACGTCCTCCTCGCGCTTGAAGTGCGTGAAGACACCCGTGACCACCGTGGCAGACAGCGATGTCGCGGGGACGAACATCCCGGCCTGCATCATCAGCTGGCCGAGCCCGACGCTACGCAAGAAGGTCGACTTGCCGCCCCGGTTCGCACCCGTGACGACGAGAAGGCGGTGACCGTCTGCGTCGAAGGTGTTGCCGACGATCTCGGTTCCTTTCGCGCTGACCAGAGCGAGGCTCACGTCGTAGAGACCGTCGCTTGCGAAGTGCTGGCGTTGACTCGGCACAGGCACGGGAAGCGCGGTGCGTCGCCCTCTGTCCTCGAGCGTGTGGGCGAGGTTGAGGCATCCGACATAGAAGCCGAGTTCGTAGCGCATCATCTGGAAGAAGCTCAGGATATGGTCGGTCGAGCGGGCCAGCGCGTCTGCCACCAGGTTCAGTCCTTTGCCGCGCATGACATTCAGTGCTTCGCCGCCGGCCTCGTCGCGTTCCGCTATCCGGAACGACGGGACCGGATGCGTCAACGCGTTCCACCGGTCTCCGATGGTTCGTTTCTCCCGAGGCGGTCGCCGCAGCACTAAAGCGGAAGGTTTTCCCCCGTGATCGAGATGCGCGCTGATCATGACACTGTTGCGAAAACGCAGCAGACGCAGATGCCGGTCGATCTCGGCGAAATACGCATCATCGAGTTCGTTGATCGTCATCTCGAAGAAACGGCGGAAGCCCGGTGACTCGAACTCGCTCGCGTGCTCGACCGCGATCATGCGCAGCGTTCGCAATTCGGAGACGAAGATCTCGAGCACCTGAATCGCGTGCGAAAGGATCGACGCCGGGTTGCGGTCGCTGAGCCAGCCATAGACCTTGCGCTGACGCGTGTAGGCATCCACTGAGAGCTCGTAGAGCTCGCGCACAACGTCCTCATTGTGCAGGCAGTCGGTAAGAACCTGCTGCCGGTACACGATCCCGTCGACCGCGGTGAGCGGCTCGAGAAGGATCCGGTTGGCGACCTCTTCCAAGAAGCGATCGCCCGAGGCCATCGCCTCGATCAATGGCTCCAGGGCCACGTCTTGCGTGAGGTCCTCCGCGTTGGGCACGGGAGTCGGTTCGTGCGCAAGGTCATGATCGGCGAACAGCAGATACGTCTTCATCGTGCACTCTCCCCGTCGGTAGCTTTCGCTGCTTTGGTGGTTGCCACCGCAGGACGCCCGATCGCATCGACGATCTGTGGACCCCGTAGCCGGTACTTGTCCGCGAGCGCCAACGCGTAGGCCAGTCCGTCAGCGGGTCGACGTTCGAGCTTGAAGGTGCGCTTCGTCGGCTCGGCGGGGTCGACCGCGGCCACGAGACTCACGGTGGTGTCACTGAGCGAGGTGAACTCGTCGACGAATGTGACACACACCGCGAGGATGTCGCGCTGGATGATCCGCTTCAGCACCGCCGTGCCCAAGAGCACCGCGTCATCCAGGGTGGTCGAGCTGAAGATCTCGTTCATGATCACAATGCTGTCGCTGCTGGCGGCATCCAGAATGTCGTGGATGCGCACCAGCTCGTCCTCGAGCTTGCCGCGCAGATTGTTGATGTCCTCCTGCTGTTCATAGTGCGTGTAGAGCTCGTCGAACAGGAACAACGACGCCGACTCCCCCGGTACCGGTAGACCCAGCTCGGCGAACCAGTGCAACTGTCCAAATGTGCGCGAGAACGTGGTCTTCCCGCCCTGGTTCGCCCCGGTCACGACGATCAACCGTTCGTTATCGTGCAGCTCGAAGTCGTTCGTGACCACCGAGGCACGATGCGAGCCGAGACGGGACGCCAGAGCAAGGTCGAACGTGTTCCGCGCCGAGACCGCCTTGGATGCCGAAACCTTCGGCATGCAGAATGACAGCCCGTCCTCGATCATCGGCTGCATGTGCTCGCGGTACGAGAGGAAGAACTGCAGCTCCCGGTCGACACGCGCGACCGTGGGATCGAGATACGTCTTCTGCCGTCCCTCGACGTAGTCGTGCAGCGCACCGAAGACCTCGGGGTTCTCCTCCTGAACCAGACGCAACACACCCTCTTCGACCCGGTCCACGTCGACGTAGTCGCGATAGTGCACGAGGTGATCCTTGACATCGCCCTGCTTGAACCTGGCGAACGTCGCCTCGACCTCAGCACTGTAATCCGGCTCGTCCGCGAACGGCGCGACCTCCACCCGCAGCCCGTCCAGGCGCACCGTGAGATGGATACCATCGAGCCGGGAGCGGATATCCGCACCGTCCGTGGCGGCGCGCGTGAACGCATCCGACGCGACCAGGTCCTCGAGCCAGTCGCGCAAGCGCATCAGTGCGTCGGACCTGATCGGAGCCGCGTCGAGATCCCTCGCGAACGAGCGCACGGCCTCCTGGTAGGTGAGCATGGCCGACAGCATCCAGAACGGACGCTGCTCGGCAGCGTAGAGCTTGGACGCCTGCACCATGCGCACTCGGTGCAGCCGCATCTGCTCGGCGAAAGCCGTGACCGCGGCGTGCACCGCCGGGCGCCCGAGGTCCTCGTACACGTGCTGCCGGTACTCGACCACGGCGGCATCGCGCACCGCCGTGCGGTAGATGGGGACGAGGTCGTACTCCTCGCGTGACGCCGTCAGCGTCTGCACGAGCTGGTCGAGCCCGAGATCGTGGAAGCACGGCGGTTCCGTCGTAGCGAGAGCGGTCATGGCCTCCGGAAACAGAAGGCTACGAAAATCCGTCACGGTACGGACAGGATCGTCCTGGATCTGATTCGTCATCTGATGCTCCTCACTATCAGTACCGAGGTCGGTCGGTACCGGTAGAAGCCATCAGCGGGTCGTTCCGCGGTTGCGGCGAGCTCCATCGCCGTAGTCCACCTCCAGTCTGCACGAGAAGACCCGATCCCGCCAACAACTGCCGGGCGTGGTGTTCGCGATACCATCCCGGCGCGGCGTGCAAGGGTCCCCCCGCGAACTGCCCACTACGATGAACACCACGGCGATGGATCCCGCCGAGGCACCGTCGCCTGAACCGCGCACCGCTGATGGCTTCCTACCCCTGTCGAGGAGGTAGTTCCATGTCCGCCAACAGCATCCAGATGATCGTCGAGATCCCGGCCGGAAGCCGCAACAAGTACGAGATCGACCACGAGACAGGCCGGGTCTTTCTCGATCGCACACTGTTCACCGCCATGGTCTACCCCGCCGACTACGGCTTCATCGAGAACACGCTCGCCGATGACGGCGACCCGCTCGACGCGCTCGTGCTGCTCGATGAACCCACCTTTCCCGGCGTGGCCGTGCGCATCCGTCCGATCGGCCTGTTCCGCATGGACGACGAGAACGGACACGACGCCAAGGTGATCGCCGTGCCCGACGGCGATCCTCGCTGGGCCGAGATGCGCGACATCGACGA
This sequence comes from Humibacter albus DSM 18994, assembly GCF_000421825.1. Classification (GTDB taxonomy): domain Bacteria; phylum Actinomycetota; class Actinomycetes; order Actinomycetales; family Microbacteriaceae; genus Humibacter; species Humibacter albus. The sequence continues at coordinate 413,187 of NZ_ATXT01000014.1, read as the reverse complement.
CGTGCCGGCGACCACGCGAGACCAAATCGCACACTTCTTCACTCACTACAAGGACCTCGAACCCGGCAAGTTCGTGACGGTGCACGGCTTCGGATCTCGCCGTGATTCCGAGGTCATGGTGCACGACGCCGAGCGCGCGTACCACGAGCACGACACGTACGAGAGCTGATCGCCGCCGATGAGGGACAAGCAGCAGAACACCCGTTCCGGCAGTCCCCGCTGGCTCACGCTCGGGGTGTTCAGCGTCGGCGCGACGAGCTTCCTCTCGGATGCCGGCCACGAGCTGGTCACGTCCGTTCTGCCCGCCTTCCTCACCTCCGTACTCGGCGTAGGTGCTGCCGCTCTTGGAATCATCGACGGTGTCGCGGATGCCCTCACCGGCCTCGCGAAACTGGCCGGCGGTCCGCTCGCAGACGATCCACGACGACGGCGCGCCATTGCGAGCGCGGGGTACACGACCACAGCCGTGACTACCGCCGCGATCGGGCTGACCACCGCGGCATGGCAGGTCGGCGTGTTGCGCGGGGTGGCATGGATCGCGCGCGGCTTCCGGTCGCCCGCGCGAGACAGCATGCTCGCGTCGCTGGCGGCATCCGGTGCCTACGGCCGCGCGTACGGGATTGAACGAGCCGGAGACAACCTCGGTGCGGTCGTCGGTCCGTTGCTCGGCGGACTGCTCGTCGTGTGGCTCGGACTGCGACCGGCCATTCTGCTGTCGGTGGTGCCGGGCCTGCTCGCCGCCGTCGCGATCGGCGTCGCCGCCCATCAAGCGCACAAGCTCGTGGCAGCGTCCCGCGCGTCGGGTGCCTCCGCCGAGCCGGGCCGGCCGGGCACCGGCTCGACGCGCATCACCCGTGCCGGAATCATGGCGGGTTACCGCCGGCTGCGCGGCACCCGGCTCAGCCACGCCCTGATACCGGTCGCGCTCTTCGAGGGCGGCAACCTGGCCGCGACGCTGCTCATTCTGCGGGCCTACCAGTTCTTCCTCGACGGCGGCATGACCGAACCGCAGGCCACCGTGCTGGCCACGGTGCTGTACGCGGCATACAACGCGGCAGCGGCACTCATCGCGGTGCCCGCGGGAGCACTCATCGATCGCATCGGACCACGCCGCGTTCTTGCGCTCGGTGCCGCCGCCTACGTGCTCGGCTACCTCGGATTCGCGTTTCTCGATGTGACGGGTCTCGGCGGCGCCACACGTAATGCATCGCCGGCGGGCGCGACGTCGGACGCCTGGCTGATCGTACTGGTCTGCTTCGTGCTCGGCGGTCTGGGAATCGGGCTCGGCGAGACAGCGCAGTCCACGCTCGTGGCGCACGCGCTTCCGGATGCCCTCCGCGGCTCGGGATTCGGGCTGCTCGGCCTGGTTCAGGCCGGCGGCGATGTCACCGCGACCATCATCGGCGGCATCGTCTACGCCACGGTGGGGCCGCTGTGGGCGTTCGCGTACGCGGCGGCCTGGATGGGGGCGTCCTGCGCCGTGGCGTACGCCGGCCGTCATCATGACGACGCGCCCGTGCCGGCGGACTGACGAGCTCAGACGGCGGCGCCGAGCCAGAGACCTCCGAAGCCGGCAGCCACCGTGGCGATCAGCACCACGAACCCGTTCGAGAACGCCATCACGTACTCGCGCTCCTGCACCAGCCGCATCGTCTCGATGCTGGCCGTGCTGAACGTGGTGTAACCGCCCATCATGCCGGTGCCGAGCACGAGCGCCCATTGCGGAGCGACCACCGCACTCAGCGTCAGGCCGATGAGGACGCCGAGCAGGAGCGAGCCGGAGACGTTGATCACCGCGGTCCCCCACGGAAAGACCGACTTCACCCGAGACCGCACGAGGCCGTCGACCACGAAACGCAGTGCGGCTCCCACTCCCCCGGCAACGCACAGTGCCGCGAACACACCCGGATTCATCGGTTCCGCCTGCCCGGAAGCGCACGCCAGCGCTGGATCTCGGCCCCGACCGCGATGCCGGCGAACGAGGCCGCCGCACCGACCACGACGGTGAGCACGCCGTAGAGCACGCCGACCCACGCGTGGCCACCGGTGAAGGCCTGCGCCACACCGACCGCGAACGTGCTGTACGTGGTGTATCCGCCCATGAAGCCGGTGCCGATCAGTAGCCGGAGCATGCGGCGAGCGCCCTCATCGGCTCCGAGATGCAGAAGTGTCTCGAGCACCAGGCCAAGCGCGAACGCTCCGGTGATGTTGATCACGAAAATGCCGACCGGAAACGCCCCGGCCGCCGGGATCAGGAGGCTCAACGTCTCGCGCACGCCTGTTCCCACGGCGCCGCCGAAGGCGACGAGACCGATGTACGACCAGCGCAGGTGCACCGGCCTCGGACGCGCGGCAGGCCTGGCATCCGTCACCTCGATGTCGCTGTCGATCGGGAGGTCGTGCACGGATGCAGCGTCGTCGGCCGCACCGCCGGCATCCGGTCGCGGCGTGGTCATGGTGGTCGATTCCTCGTTCAGCGGTCGCTCCTTCTCGGATGCCCTCAGTGCAGACCGTACTGCAGCTGCGGCTGCCTGCGCTCGATGCTCATCAGACGGTTGTACTTGGCCACACGCTCGCCGCGAGCCGGAGCACCGGACTTGATCTGCCCGACGCCGGTCCCTACGACCAGGTCCGCGATGAATGCATCGATGGTCTCTCCAGAGCGATGCGAGACCATGCACGCCATGTCATTCTCGCGCGCCGCGGCGATCGCGTCGAATGTCTGGCTGACCGTGCCGATCTGGTTCACCTTGATCAGGGCGGCGTTCGAGTAGTGCTTCTCGGCCCCCTCGCGGATGCGCGCGGCATCCGTCACGTAGAGATCGTCGCCGACCAGCTGGGTCGAGGAGCCCACCCGATCGAACATCAGCTGCCAGCCCTCGAAGTCGTCTTCGGCGAAACCGTCTTCGATGCTCCAGATCGGATAGTCACCGAGCAGGCCGTCGTAGTAGTCGACCAGCTCGCGTCGATCGAGCCGGCGACCGCCGACCTGATAGTTGCCATCACCGAGGGAGAAACCGTTCGCCGCCGGATCGAGCGCGATCTTCACCTGATCGGTCGTGTACCCGGCGGCCTCGATCGCGGCGACCAACAGGTCGAGCGCTTGCACCGGGTTCGCGATCGGAGGCGCGAACCCGCCCTCGTCGCCGAGGCCCGCAGTGTGGAACTCGTCGCGCACCGCGGACTGCAGTGCGTGATAGATCTCGGAACCGGCGCGCACGGCCTGTTCCTCTGAGACGAGGCCTAGCGGCGCGATCATGAACTCCTGGAAGTCGAGGTCGTTGGCCGCGTGGGCGCCGCCGTTCAGCACGTTGAAGTGCGGGACGGGCATCAGCGGCTGCGCCCCGGTCTGCGCAGCAATCCACTCGTACAAAGCCACGCCGGACACGTGGGCGAAGGCACGGGACGCCGCCATCGACACGGCGACGACCGCGTTCGCCCCGAGGCGCGCGAGGTTCGGCGTGCCGTCGAGATCGCGCAGAGCGTCATCGAGCGCACGGATGCCGTCCCACCGGCGGTCGGTCAGTCTCGCGGCGATCTCGCCCTCGATACCGGCCACGGCCTTGAGCACGCCGCGCCCCGAGAACTCTTCACCCTCATCCCGCGATTCCACCGCCTCGAAAGCGCCCGTGGATGCGCCGGCCGGTGCGGATGCCTCGTGCACGGAGCCGTCATCGAGCGTCAGCGCGACCGAGACGGTCGGCCAGCCGCGGGAGTCGAGCACCTGCTCGGCACGCAGGGACGCGATGGTCAGGCCGACATCATTCGGCGGATCACCCGCGGCACCGGACGGAGTTGCACCGGGCTGACCTGTCTGGGGGGCAGTTGCTTCGGACACAGTTCACCTACCTCGACTCGTGATGAGTTCGGTAGGAGCCATCAGCCGACGTGGCGGTTCGTGCCGTTCCCTGCACCGTCGCCGCGCGGGAACCGAGCACGGGTGGAAACCCCATCACCCAGGGTTCGAGAGTACCGCACGACGGCAGGTCGTGCGGTCGAGCAGAGCTCGTGCCGCCGCTCCGAACACACCAGCAGAAGTTGCTTGACGGGGACGAGGGGGTTTGGTCTACTGAGACCGGCGATGGTGCTCGCCTTGATCCGACTTCCGAACCTTCTCGGATCTGAACCGCAAAAGTGCTGATAGCGCCTGATTCCCATCAAGGGGACAGGTATGCGCACAGACTTGTGGGTCCGCGCGGCGGTCAGTCGCGCCGTGGAGCACGACGCTCCTCCACCGACGCGCAGTGCACTGTCGGCAGACACATGCTGACGCTCCCGCTCCCCGTCATTCAGGCGTTGCAGGTCGCCACAGTCGTCTTCGCCTCCCCCGGCATCACCGGGGTGATCTCGCAGGTCGAGGCGCGGATGCAGGGGCGACGCGGGCCGCGCATCCTCCAGCCGTACTACGACCTGGCAAAGCTGTTCCGAAAAGAGAGCCTCGCGCCGTTGCACAGCGGGCCGTTCTTTCTGCTCGCGCCGGTGCTCGCCTTCGCGTGCTACCTCACGGTGCCGATGCTCATCCCGGTGCTCACCACCTACGCGTTGCCGCTCGGCAACATGGGCGACATCCTCGGCGGCGGCATCATCCTCGCGTTTGCGAGCTTCATGGTGGCGACGGCCGCGGCCGAGACCGGTGATCCGTATGCGCAACTTGGAGCGAGCCGCGCGAAGACGTTCGGCGCCATCACGGAGCCGGTCGTCCTGCTCGTGGTGTTCACCGTCGCGCTGGTGACCTCCACGGATCTGCCCTACGTGCTTGCCGCGACGGTCACCAGCGGCCCGGACCAACTCGTACGACCGGCGCACCTGCTGGCGTCGGCCGCGCTGTTCATGGTCATCCTCTACGAGACCGGGCGCATCCCGATCGAGACGCACACCGGCACCATCGAGCTCGGCATGATCGAGGAGGCCCGTCCCTTCGAACACTCCGGACCGTATTACGCGCTGCTCAAGTGGGGCTCATCGGCGAAGCAGCTGATCTTCTACACGCTCTTCCTCAACGTGTTCGCGGCGCCCTGGGGACTCGCCTCGACACGAGAGCTCGGAGACGTGCTGTTCGCGATCGTCGCCCTGATCGCGAAGGCGATCGTGGTCGGGATCGTGGTGAGCGTGATCGACAACACGTTCGCCAAACTGCGCCTCTTCCGTATCACCGAGTTCGTATCCGCCGCGTTCCTGCTCGCGGTGCTGGCCATCTTCACCCTGTATCTCGGAGGGGGCTGATCATGATCGAGATCCTCACCGTGGCGCGGCCGGCACCCACCGTCTTCGACGGCACCGCTAACACCGTGGCCGTGGTCGTGCTGCTGCTCGAGTTCGGAATGCTGCGTGCCTCGCTGTTCGGCGCCCAGGTTCGCCTCTACGCCGCACAGTCGGTCGCAGTCAGCGTGCTGGCCGGCGTCGTGGCGGTCGGCCGCGGCGTCCCGGAGCTCTTCATCCTGGCGGCGCTCTCGTTGCTGTTGAAAGCAGTCATCGTGCCGCTGGTCATGATGGGTCAGCTGCGCGACAGCCGCGCCGAGATCGCCGGCAGCGGTTCGCTGGGCGTCGCGAGCGAAGTGATCATCTCGATCCTCGTGGCGGCGTTCGGATTCTTCGCGGTCGGTGCGCTGGGCATCCACTCCGAGGTGCTGCCGGCGGCGGCGCTCAGCCTCTCGATGGCCGTCGTGCTCGTCTCGTTCGTGCTGATGATCCTGCGGCGCGACGTGATCAGCCAGGCGATCGGGTTCTTCTCGCTCGAGAACGGGGTGTCGATGGCGTCGTTGGTGATCGCGGCCGGGCTGCCGCTCATTCTGGAGGTGGCCTTCCTGTTCGACCTGCTCGTGGCCGTCGTCGTGTTCGGCGTGCTGATCAGGGTGCAGAGCGACCGCACGAAGTCGTTCTCCACCGTCGCCCTCGACCGGTTGCGAGGCTGAGATGAGTGCCGTGCTGATCTGCGTCTTCTTCCTGCCCTTCGCGATGACGTTGCTCTCGCTCGTGCTGCCTCGACGCGTCACGGAGATGGCCACGATCGTGGTCGGCGTCGTGACGTTCGTGCTGGCGGTGACGCTGATGCCCTCGGTGACACACGGCGTGGTGACCGCGCCGTTCCTGCGAGTCGACGCCCTGTCCGAGATCTTCCTGCTGGCGACCGCGTTCCTCTATCCGGTGACGGCCATCTACACGATCGGCTACTTCGCGCGCGAACGCTCGGTGATCGCGCGCGACGGCGCGGATGCCATCCCGCAGTTCCGGCGCTACTCCCGCCTGTTCTACGTCGGCTTCAACGCGTTCGCCTGGTCGATGATCTGCGCCCCGATCGTGAACGGCCTCGCCCTGCTGTGGATCGCGATCGAGATCACCACCGTGGTCTCGGCGCTGCTGGTGGCGATCGACCGCACGGAGGGCGCCACGGAGGCTGCCTGGAAGTACGTGCTGATCGCTTCGTGCGGTCTGGGAATCGGCCTGCTGGCCACGATCATCCTGTACTACGCCGGCTCGACCGTACTCGGCGAATCCTACGACCTCGGGCTGGCGTCGATGCTGCGGTCGGCGGGCGAGCTGCCGGCCGTGCCGGTCCAGCTCGCGTTCGGACTCGCGGTGATCGGGTACGGCACGAAGGTTGGCCTGTTCCCGGTGCACACCTGGCTTCCGGACGCCCACTCCGAGGCGCCGACCCCCATCTCTGCGCTGCTCTCCGGCGCGCTGCTCGCGACCAGTTTCTACGCGATCCTGCGCTACTACCAGATCGCGGTTGGAGCCTTGGGGCCCGCCTTCCCCCAGAACACGCTGCTGATCTTCGGCGTGCTCTCCCTGCTGCTCGCCGCCCTGTACCTGTTCGCACAACGCAACATCAAGCGCATGTTGGCGTACTCGAGCGTCGAGCACATGGGCATCCTGGCCATCGGTGTCAGCTTCGGTGCGCCGATCGCGTTCGCGGGCGTGCTGCTCCACGTGCTCGCCCACGCGGCCGCGAAGGGGACCGCCTTCATGGGTGCCGGCACCATGGTGCACAAGTTCGGCACCAAAGAGATGTCCGGCATGCGCGGCGCGATCCGCGCCCTGCCGTTCAGCGGGCCGATCTTCCTGGTGGCGATCTTCACGCTGGGCGCGCTGCCGCCATTCGGGATGTTCCGCAGCGAGTTCCAGATCGTCTCGGGCGGCGTGGCCAGCGGCCACGGCGTCGTCGGCGCGGTGCTGCTGGTCCTGCTGTCCACAGCGTTCCTCGGCCTCATGATCGCCACCACGCGTGTGCTGTTCGAGCCCGGCACCGGCGCGATGCTCCCGGCGTCGGAGCCCAGCTATTGGATGGTCGTGCCCACGCTGATCGGCGTGGTCGCGCTCCTCGTGCTCGGGGTGCACCCGCCCGATACGCTCGTCGATCTGCTCACGCGGGGTGCGGCCGAGCTGACGGGGGCGAGCTCATGAGCGAGGCGCGAACCAACGCGACGCCGACGGCACCGACAGCGCCGCTGACGACGCCGAGCGTGACGACGCTCCCGGACACGGCATCCTGGCACGACGGCGTCGTCGCAGCAGTGACGGAAGGGGCGCGTTTCGCCGGTCTGTACGCGGACCGCGACCGGCTGATCGCAGTGCTCGACGGCGATCACGGCTTCGAACTCATCGAGACGACCATCGAGCGCGACGCCGACGGAACCGCCTCGTACCCGTCTCTGTCCAACGAGGTGCCGCCGGCGTTCTGGTACGAGCGTGCGGCGTACGACCTCTCCGGGCTGATCCCGACCGGGCATCCTCGGCCCGACCCGTTGTTGCTGCCGTTGCATCCGGGCAGCGACCGGCCGGCACCGGGCGCTCCCGTCACCGATCTCGGCGCACTCATCGTCTCCGCCGACACGGATGCTCCCGGCCCCGTCGACCTGCGCGGCCACGGTCTTCTCACGCTCATGTTCGGACCCGTACGCTCCGGCGTCTCGGAGTCGATCGAGTTCCTGATCGAGACACCGGGAGAGGACATCCCGCACCTGAACATTCGGCCACACTTCAAGCACCGCGGCATCGCCAAGCGGTTCGAGGCGCTGGCCCCACAAGACGCCGTGCTCGTGGCGGAACGTGTCGAGGGGATCGCGTCGGTCGCCCACGCCCTGGCATTCAGCCACGCGGTCGAGTCGGCGGCCGGCACGCGCGTGCCGCCACGAGCACGGCTCCTGAGGGTCGTCTATGCGGAGCTGGAGCGCATCGCGAACCACCTGGAATGCGCTATGCGGCTCAGCGACGCCGCGGGACTCAGTGTGGCGATCGCTCGCTTCGCGTGGCACAAGGAGCTCGTCATGCGCACGATGTCGACGCTCACCGGCTCGAGGTTCGGTCGAGGGGCCGTGATCCCGGGCGGCGTTCGCGCGCCGCGCGTCGACCCCGTCGTCGCGTTCGACGCGGATTGGTCCCGTCTCAGGAACCGCATCCTCGACGACCGTCGGCGCGTCATGCGCACGTCGTCGTTCCTCGACCGCCTGCGCGGTACGGGAGTGCTCGACGCCGACTACGCCCGCCGCTGGGCACTCGTGGGGCCGATCGGCCGCGCCAGCGCTCACGCGGTGGATGCCCGCTGGCAGCACCCGTACGACGGCTACCGGTCGCTACCCCTGCCCGCCGAGCCCGCACTCGACACCGACGGCGATGCCCGCGCACGCCTCCGGGTGCGATGGCAGGAAGTGGACACGTCGTTCGACCTCATCGAGCGCGCGGTCGTCGCGCTCGATCAGATCGAGGACAGCAGATGGTCGGGCGACCGCCCGGTGACGGTGCCCGACGGCCCGGCCTTGGGCGTCGCCGAGGGCCCTCAGGGCGAGGTGCTGTACTCGGTGCGCTTCGAAGGCGGCGTGATCGCACGCTGTCTCGCCCGATCCCCCGCGCTGCACGACCTGGTCGCGTTCCACGATGCATTCCACACGGATGTATTCACCGACTTCGCGTTCATCGAGGCCAGCTTCGGCCTCAGCTATGCAGGGGTGGCGATGTAGATGGCCTGGGCACCACACGGACTGGCGAACGGCACCGTCACCACGAAATGGCCGCGCCGACCCGACGCTTACTTCGACGACTTCCCCGCATCGGTCGAGGTCGTCGTGCCCGAGGATGCAGCGCCGGCTGCGGACGCCGCGGTGCTCGCCGCCGCAAACGCATGCCCGACCCGGGCCATCGCCGTCGAAGCGGGTGAGGTCTCGCTCGACCGTGGACGCTGCATCCTCTGCGGTCGCTGCACACGACTGGCGCCCGAGACGTTCCGGTTCGAGCCGGGCTCCGCCACGGCGTCTCTGGGTCGCGAGGGCCTGATCGTCGGCGCGCACGAGGAGAACGACGAGGCACTGCAGCGGCTTCGGGCCGATCTGAAGGCCCGGGTGCGTCACCTGGGCCGTTCGGTGCACATCCGGCACGTCGACGCCGGATCGGACGGCTCCGACGAGTGGGAACTGCAGGCGCTCTCGTCACCCGTGTACGACATCCACCGCCTCGGCATCTTCTTCACGGCCAGCCCCCGCCACGCCGACATCCTGATGGTCACGGGCATCGGCACCGACGGCATGGCCGGACCGCTGCGCCGCACACTCGACGGCATGCCGGAGCCGATCGTGGTGATGGCGGTGGGTACGGATGCCGTCAGCGGCGGTCTGGTCGGCGGCGGCTACACGGACGGGATCGGCATAGCACCACGCCTTGCGTCCGGCGGCCGAGGAGTGGATGTCTGGGTTCCGGGATCGCCCGCGTCGCCGTTCAGCGTGCTGCACGGCATCCTGCTCGCACTGGGGCGGGTCGACGAGTCGGGTCTTCGAACACGCAGAGGAGGGCGCGCATGACACTCGTGGTGATCGGAATCGGCGTCGCCGCCGTCGCCGCCGTGCTCGGCTGGTTCGCCGGGCTGGCGCGTCTGCGCCCCGCCGGGGCCTCCACGATCTCCGGCATCACGTGGGCCCTGAATCTCGCGGCCGCGGTACTCTTCGTCGTCGCCGGCTCGCTGGTGCTGGCCGGGGCCGATGACGGAAGCGCGGATGCCGCCGGCCCCATCGGCGCCTCCGGCGCTCAGGTCGTACAGGGCACGCTGGTGTCGACGACCACGTTGCGTCTGGACCGTCTCTCCGCATTGTTTCTGGTGATCAGCTTCGGTGTCGCCGTACCCGTGTTGCTCTCCGCTGCGTCCCGCGGCATGGTTCGGCGCCCGAGGCTCGCGGCCGGGATCGCACTGGTGCTTCTGGCCACTGCGGTCGTCGTCACCGCCGGCGACCTGTTCACGCTGCTTCTCGGCTGGGAGGGTCTCGGGTTCGCCTTCTACCTGGTCGTCGGCTACGACCGCGATCGGCGGGGACGAGCATGGGCGGCCGTGCTCACGGGTGGGTTCAGCGGGTTCAGCGGTGCGGCAATCCTGCTCGCCGGCTCCCTTCTCTTCGCGTACAGCCACACACTCGACCTGGCCGGGATCGCCGCCGGGTCCCCGCGCCTGATCCGCGACACGGCGTACGTGCTCTTCATCGTCGGCTTCGCCGTGAAGGTCGGCCTGATGCCACTGCACATCTGGCTCCCTCGCGGGTACGCCGCTGCGCCCGGGCCCGCCCGCGCCCTGCTCGCCGGAAGCGCCGTCAACGTCGGCTTCTACGCACTCTGGCGCACGCTCGACATACTGGGCACTCCCCCGGCCTGGCTCGCCTGCGCCGTGCTCGTCGTGGGCGGCCTCACCGCGCTCCTGGGGATCAGCCATGCCGCGGTGAACGCGGACCTCGCCTCGCTCGTCTCCTGGTCGAGCGTCGAGAATGCCGGACTCATCGTGACCGCGTACGGCGTTGGCCTGGTAGGGGCCATCGCACACGAGCCGGCACTCGTCGCCGCAGGGATCCTGGCGGCGACGGCCCAGGTCTGCGCGCACGCGCTGGGCAAATCACTCCTGTTCGTCTCCGCCGCCGCGATCGAGGATGCCTACCTCACGACAGATCTCGATCGCCTCCGTGCCATCGCGCGCCGGCTCCCGTTCTCGGGAACCGGGCTTGTCATCGGATCCCTCACCCTTGCGGGTGTCCCGCTGACCGCAGGCTTCGCTTCGGAGTGGTTCATCCTCGAAGCACTCATGCAGCAGTTCCGCGTCGACGATCTGCCGCTCAACCTGAGCCTGGCCGTCGCAGGGGTGCTCGTCGCCCTCACCATCGGGGTGGCGACGATCGCCTTCGTGCGGCTGATCGCACTGACCGCGTTCGGTCATGCGGGAGAGGACATCCCTCAAGAACGACGAGTCTACGAACGGCGCCTCACACATCGCGGCGGGATCGTCCTTCTCGTGGCCGGATGCCTCGGAACGGCCGTCGTCGCGCCGCTCCAGGTGCGCATGATCGCTGCCGGCATCCTTCCTATTACTGACGACGTATCGAAAGCAGTCACCGGTACCTGGATTCTGCAGCCGGTGTATTCCGGCTTCTCAGCCCTGTCGCCGAGCTGGCTCTGGATCATGATCCCGGCCTACGTATTGCTGGTGGGCATCCTCGCCTTCGCACTGTCGGGGAGGAGATTCCTGCGGGTGCGACGGGTCCCGCCGTGGCGCTCGGCGTCGCCCGGCGTGATCAACGGCCGCGGCTACACTTCGTTCGCGTTCGCGAACCCGATGCGCAAGGTGCTCGCCGCGATCCTGATGACACGAGGCGAGTTGCGCCGGGAGGAGATCGCGACGGGTGGCGAGACCGGCGGCGAGCAGCGTGGACCGGCTGGAGTACGGCTCGGCTACACCATCGATGTGGTCGACGTCGTAGAACGGTACTTGTACCGTCCGCTGATACCGCTGGGCATGCGGATCGTCCGTACCGCCCAACGGCTGCAATCAGGGCGCCTGGATGCCTACATCGCCTACATGCTCATCGCGCTTCTCGCGATCCTCGCCGTCGTCACGTCGATGGCGGTGAACCGATGAACGCGCAGGAACAGGACCTCTCCGCCGGAAGGGAGAAATGCCATGTCCGAAAACCATGAGACCGACAACGACGTGGCCGCACGACCGAACCTGGTGGTCGGCGTGGTGCGAGAACAACCGGATGACGTCATACGAGAGGCGATCCGGTTCGGCACGATGCTGCGGGCGTCTCTTGTGATCGCCACAGTGGATCCCACTCGCTACACGACGGGTCACAACTCCGACGGCAGCGTCGCCGCCTTCTCGATCGATCCCGACACCGCCGAGGTGATCACGGAGGAGTTCGACGCCGACTTCGCAGCACACCTCGGCTCGATTCTCGCGCCGACGGGCGTGCCCTGGACGCTGCACGCCCTGGCGGGCGATCCAGCACACGAATTGGCGCGTCTTGCGCATGAGGTCGATGCGGTCGCTATCATCGTCGGCACCCGCAAACGCGGTCTGCGCACGAGCGCTCACGAGTTCTTCAACGGCTCCGTCGCAGTCCATCTGGCACACCGTCAGCATCATCCGGTGATCATCATTCCGCTCGACCCCGTCGCGCACGGAGAGCGCCTGCCCTGGGAGTGATCCACACGCTCTCACCCGCTGCCGTGGCCGAGAGGTTACCGACCGTGTCGCACCCCTCACTTCGCCCCCATTCGCGCGCGCTATCGTGAAGCCGATGACAACGCAGGAGCAGATCGCGACGGTGACGCGCAGCAGGTGGCGACCGCTCACCTGGGTCGTCCCGGTCATCGTGATCGGCGCCGTTCTCGTCGTGCTCGCCGCCCGCTGGTTCGTGGCAGTGCCGGCCGTCGCGGACTTCATCCGCACCTACCCGGGAACCAGCGAGCTGCCGGCCTGGGCACCCGTCGGTTTCCCGCTCTGGCTGGCGATCCTGCACTTCCTGAGCGGAGCCTTCCTCCTGCTCATCGCGCTTTCCGGCTGGTCCGTCCACCACACGCGCAAGAGCGGCAAGCGGCCCCACGAGTTCTGGATCCGCGACAACGACCGGCTCTTCCGCACGGCGAACCCGCCGGTGCGCATCACGCTCACCTCGTGGTGGCATCTCACGGTCAATTCCCTCTGGGTGCTGATCGGTCTCGTGTTCATCGTGCTGCTGTTCTGCACCGGACAGTGGGTGCGCATCGTCCCGGTGCACTGGGACGTCATTCCGAACGCGATCTCCGCCGGACTGCAATACGCCTCACTGCACTGGCCGCACGAAGACGGCTGGGTGAACTACAACTCCCTGCAGCTGCTCACCTACTTCATCACGGTGTTCATCGCGGCACCGCTCGCCGTGCTCACGGGCATCCGGCTCACCCCGGGCCTGTCGGTGCGGCTGCGCCCACTCGACAAGGCGTTCCCGATCCCGACCGTGCGCACCGTGCACTTCTCGGTGCTGTTCTGGTTCGTCGCATTCACCATCGTGCACGTCGCGCTCGTGCTGCTCACCTCACCGTTGCGCAACCTGAATCACATGTACGGCTTGCGCGACGACGAGAGCTGGTTCGGCTTCGCGATCTGGGTTCTCTCGCTCATCGTGATCGCCGTAGCGTGGGCGCTGCTGCGCCCGCCGCGATTGGATGCCGTCGCCGAGCTGACCGGGAGCGTCAAGCGCCGCTGAGCCCGACATCAACGCCGTTCCGCGTGCCGACGGCCATCCCGCCGCTTCCGTAGGCTGGTCTCGTGCCTTCCCCCGCTGATCTGCACTTCGCCCGCACGACACTTCGCCGCTTCGCCCGGGCGACGAACCTGCTCCTGACCGGCCGTTCGTACACGGTGCTCGGCGACGACGGAAGGGCGGATGCCGTGCGTCGGGTTCTGAACGCATGCGGAGCGCGAGAGACGGCGTCTCGTGCGGACTACGCGTTCGCGACATCCGCAACCGCGTGGCCGGATGCCATCGCGAGCGGAGCGAGGCTCGTCGCCGATCTCGACGGTCGGCTGACGGCCGGCGTCGCCTCGCGCGCCCGGCTGGCCGCGCGGGACGGCATCCTCGAGCTCGACGGAGTCGGTCTCGTACCGGCGACCGAAAACCTTCCGGCTCGAGCGCCGCTGCCCGCAGCGGCGGGCCGCATCACGTGGGCCGGCGAGCATATGCCACTGGCGGCATTCTTCTCCTCCGCGCTACGTGACGACGGCACGGCGATCGGAAGGCTCATCGCCGTGTCCATGGTTTTGGAGCCGAAGACCGCGGTCCTCGCCCTCGCCCTTCGGGATGCCGGCGCCGATGTCGCCGTATTCTCGCACCGCTACGAGACCGACGCCGAGGTGGCCGCCGAGTTGCGAGAACGGGGCGTTCCGGTGTTCGCGGATGCCTCGGGCGACGCCGAAAGAGACCACGAGCTCGCTCTGCGCCTTCTCGATACCCGGCCCAACCTACTGCTCGACGACGGTGCTCACGTCATCGAGCTGGCCCTCGATGAGCGCCCGGAAATCGCCTCGGCGATGCTTGGCGCCGCCGAGGAGACGACGAGCGGCGTACGGGCGTTGCGGCGCAGAGCCCGTCGCGGCACCGACCTCGGCATGCCCGTGGTCGCCGTGAACGACGCCGTGACCAAGACGCGGTTCGACAACCGCTACGGCACAGGCCAGTCCTGCGTCTTCGCGCTGGCGGATCTGTTAGAAGGTGCAAGCACCAGCACCAGCACCGTGCCGGACTCGCTCGAGAACACCACCGTGGGCGTCCTCGGGTTCGGGCCGGTCGGCCAGGGCGTCGCGCAGTTCGCCCGCGCGCTCGGCGCGCACGTTCTCGTGGCTGACATCGATCCTCGTGCGACGCTCGACGCGCGCTTCGCCGGCTACGGCACCGGAACTCCGGAGGCCGTGGTCGCCGAGGCCGGCGTGATCATCTCGGCCACGGGCGTCGTGAGCACGATCACGCTCGAGCTCTTGCGGCGGGCCAAGCATGGTGCAGTCGTCGCTGTCGCAGGCGGCGTCGATCAAGAGATCGAGGTCGACCGGCTACGGGCCGCGGCGCGCGTCGAGCCGGCGGGCGACGCGCTCGAGACGTTCTCGTTCGCCGACGGCCACACCGTGACGATCGTCGCCGGCGGCGCGTGCGTCAACATTAGCGCCGGCGAGGGCAACCCGATCGAGATCATGGACCTCTCGTTCGCCGCGCAGTTGCAAGCCGTGCGAACCCTCCTGAACGCGACGACGCCGGCGACCGCTCTCCCGGCCGGACTGCTGCCGTTGCCGGAGGACGCCGACCGCGAGATCGCGCGGCGAGCGCTCGGCGCACGACCGGACTTCAGCCGCGGCGGTGCGGTGTGAGCGGCATCCACGTCTTCTCCGCCGATCTCGTGCTGCCGGTGACGGCACCACCCGTTCTCGATGGTGCGATCGCGGTACGCGACGGCCGCGTGCTGCACGTCGGCGATCGGGCATGGGTGCTCGAGGCGCTGCGCGAACGCGGTGAGGAGTTCTCCGAGACGCATGCCGACGGCATCCTCACCCCCGGGCTCGTGAACGCGCACACCCACCTGCAATACACCGGCATGGCCGAGGTCGGGCGTGGCCGGTACCGCGGTTTCGAGGAATGGGCGCGGGCGTTCGACGCACTCTACGAACGCGACCACGACTGGCGATCGGATGCCATCGACGGGGCCGCACAGCTTCTCACCTCGGGCGTCACCGCGGCTGCCGACGTCGTCACCGATCTGGAGGCAGCGGGTGTGCTCAGCGACACCGGGTTGCACGGCATCGCCTATTGGGAGGTGATGAGCTGGGAAGACGCCCCGTGGCGCGAGTACGGCCGCGCGCAAGTGGAGGCGGAGCTCGACCGCATCCCCACCACGCCGGGCGCCGGCCTGTCGCCGCACGCGCCCTATTCGCTCGATACGGTCCCGCTGCACGAGATCCCCGACATCGTGCGCGAGCGCGGACTGCGCCTGCACATCCATCTGGGCGAGTCGCAGTTCGAGGGCGAACGCGTGCCCGACGACGGCGGAGAGCGACACGAGAACTGGCGGTTCTCGGGCGTGCAGAGCTTCCGCGCCCTGCGGCAGCTCGGATTCGGCACCAGCGCCACGGAGTTCGTCGACCAGCTCGGTGTGCTCGGGCCGGACTGTCACATCGCGCACGGCGTCTACGTCACCGAGGGCGACCGCCGGCTGCTACGACTGCGGGGCACGAGCGTGGCGCTCTGCCCGCGCTCCAACGAGGTCATCGGCCTGGAACCGCCGCCGGTGGCGGACTACCTGCGCGAGGGCAACGCGATCGCGGTCGGCACCGACTCGCTCTCCTCCAGCCCGTCGCTCGACCTGATGGCCGACGTGAGCGCCCTGTACGGGCATGCCCGTGCGCAGGGGTACCGCGCCGACGACCTGCACGCCCGTCTGCTCGGCGCCGCCACACTCGGCGGGGCCCGCGCGCTCGGCCTCGACGTGGGCCCGCGTCGGCTCGGCCAGTTCGGTGTCGGCGCGGTGGCAGATCTCGCGTTCTTCGACATTCCGGTCACCGCGGTGCCGGATGCCGTCGCCCACCTGATCGAGGCCGGCGCCGGCACGTGCGTCGCCGCGTACGTGGACGGGCGCCACCGCTGGTCCCGTCCGGGCGTGCATGAGACGCCGGACCACGAGGAGCACGAACCCGCATGAACAACGACGACGCCGCCCACGACGAACCTGTCCGTCCTGCCACCGCGCAGCGCCTCGGGCTCGAGCCCCACCCCGAGGGGGGCTGGTTCCGACGCACCTGGACGTCGCCCGTGGCGATCCAGCTGCCCCGAGGCGAGCGAGCAGCGGCATCCCTGATCCATTACCTGCTCGAGGACGGCGACGCCTCCGCCTGGCACGTCGTGCAGTCCGACGAGATCTGGCTCTGGCACGGTCCCGGCACGATCACGCTGCAACTCGGCGGAGACGGCGAAGTACCGCTCGCGGGCGAGACGACGACGCTCGGCCCCGACATCCTCTCCGGCGACCGTGCCCAGGCAGTCGTTCCTGCAGGAACATGGCAGCGGACGCTGCCCGCCGACGGCGAGACGCTCGTCAGCTGCGTCGTCTCGCCCGAGTTCAGTTTCGACGACTGGGCGCTCGGCTCCCCCCGAGACTCTTAGGCCGTGCGCCGCGAGGTCGCCGCGTACCACCACGCCCCGAGCACGCCCACGACGAGCACGGCGGCGAACACTCCGACGGCCGAGGTCACGCCGACGAAGGCTCCGAGCGCTCCCATCGTGATTCCGCCACCCGTGCGCAGACCGGAGGCGAACATGCCGTACACGCCGAGCGTTCGCCCGCGTTCGCCCGCCGGTGCTTCCAGTTGCACCACACTCTGCGTGATCGACAACGACGCGATCTCCCCGCATCCGGCCAGCACGAGTGAAGCGACCGCGATGGCATAGTCGTCGGTCAGCGCGAAGACGACGATCGCGGCTCCGAACAGCACGGTGGACAGGACTGCGGAACGCAGTGTCGGACGGATGACTCCGGTCGCCTCGAGCAGGAATCCGCCGAGCACACCGCCCAGGCCCATGGCGAACAGCAGCACACCGTAGGTGAGATCGCCGTCGGAGCCGGCACCGAGTCGTGCCGCGAATGCAGGCATCGACGACTGGAGAGCGTTGCCCACGGTCAGCGCCGTCAGCCCGGAGATGATGATCATCGCGATGATCAGGCGATTCGAACGAATGCGGCGCAGCACGCTCACGGTGTCGCGCAGGCGGATTCTCGCCTTCTCGCCGATCGAGTTCCCGTCCCGCAGGTGACCAGTGAACCGGGTGCGGAACATCAGCACCATCATCGGCACGTAAAGGAGCACGTTCACGAAGATGCCGCCCGTGGCGCCGAGCCCGAGGAGCAGAGCGGAGCCCACCACAGGCCCGAACAGGATGCCGAGACTCTGAAAGGTCGCGTTGAGCCGCACCGCGCTGGGCAGTTCCGTGCGGTCGACGAAATCGTGCAGCATCAGCTGTTCGGCCGGGCCCCAGAGCGAGCCCGCCGTGCCGTGCAGCACGAGCAGGATGCACGCCGCCCAGACCGTCAGGCTGTCCGTGAGGAAGAGCACGCCCCACAGTGCTGAGACGAGCATGAAGAGGCCTTGAGCGGCCTGGATGAGGCGGCGGCAGTCGTATTTCTCGGCCAGAGTGCCCGTCCACACCGACAACAGGAGAAACGGCAGCCAGTGGCTGATGATCTGAAATCCGACCAGCGCCGGCGAGTGGAATGTCTGCCACAGCACCCAGTACGTGATCACGTGCTCGGTGTTGTCGGCCATCATCGACAGCCCCGAGGTGAAAAGGTACGGTCGGGAGTCTCGGTTGCGCAGCGCCGCGAAACGACGCGGGACGAGCTCGCCGTCGGGCGCGGCCTGCTTCGAATCGCGCATACGGAACCTTCCGACGTCTCGGCGACGATGACACCGCTCACCCGTGAGTCCGACGCTGGCGAGGAGTCGGGCTCGACGACGGAGGCGATGGTGGAGTCGACGGACGTGAGCGGTGAACGCCGACGCATTCACGCTATCTCATATGTTCACCCCTACGACATATCAGGCGACGGGCAGCGCCCGAAATCGGACGCCCGATACGGGCAGCGCCGGTCACGCGAGGTAACCGAGAATCGCCGGCTGTCGCGCGCATCCGTAGAATCGTTTCGAGCATCGCAACGGCGCGACTCCCTCACCCGAACCCGCTCCCCCTTCATGAAAGGGTCCTCCTGTGTCTCGCACTCCTCGTCGCCGCACGCGTCTCGGCCTCGCCGCTGCCGTCGCTGCTGCCGCCCTCGTCGCACTGAGCGCTTGCAGCTCCGACTCGGCCACGACCACGCACGGCCTGCAGACCGTGACGGAAGGCAAGCTCACCATCGCCACCGGCCAGCCCGCCTATTCGCCGTGGGTGCTCGACAACAAGCCGCAGTCCGGCAAGGGCTTCGAATCCGCCGTGGCATACGCGGTGGCGAAGCAGCTCGGCTTCTCCAAGAGCGAGGTGACGTGGGTGCGCACCGGTTTCGACCAGGCGATCGCACCGGGCGCGAAGGACTGGGACTTCAACCTGCAGCAGTTCAGCATCACCGACAAGCGCAAGAAGGCCGTCGACTTCTCGTCGCCGTACTACACGACGACGCAGGCGATCGTCGCCTACAAGGGCACGCCCATCGCTTCTGCGACGAGCGCCGCTGCCTTGAAGGGCTACAAGATCGGCGTCCCGGCCGGCACGACCAGCTACGACGTGCTGATGAAGGAGGTCGGAGGTTCCCCCGCCGTCTTCAACTCCGAAGACGACGCCGTGCAGGCGCTGAAGAGCAAGCAGATCGACGCGATCGCCGTCGACCTCCCCGCCGCCTTCTACATCACGAGCGCCCAGCTGAAGAACGCCGTCGTCGTCGGCCAGTTCTCCGACACCGCCGGTGGTGACGACTACGGCCTCGTGCTGCAGAAGAACTCGCCCGAGACCAAGAAAGTCACGGCGGCCGTGAACGCCCTGCGCAAGAACGGCACGCTGGCCGACCTGCAGAAGAAGTGGCTCTCCGACAGCGTGCACGTCCCCACGTTCAAGTAGTCGCCGCATCCCGACAGGCAGTACCGTCTCCACCGTGACTTCCACTTCTCCCGCCCCGACTCCGCCGACCGACGTGTCGGCGGAGTCGGGGCGCGTCTCGACGGCGGATGCCGCGCCGCACCAGCCGAGTCAGGTCGCACTCGACCGCGCGCGCTTCCGCAAGAAGCAGTCCGCGCGCTCGGTGCTGATCGCACTGGTCAGTACCGTCGTCGTCGCGGTGATCGTGTGGATCGCGATCGTCAACACACCCGGCTGGGCGCTCGTGCAGCAGTCGTTCTTCGATCCGAAGACGGCCTGGGAGGCACTGCCGAGCGTGCTGCTGGGGCTCTGGACGAACATCCAGGTGCTGTTCTTCGCCTCCATCGGCGTCGCGATCGTGGCCACGCTGCTCGCGACGGTGCGCTCGCTGCGGTCACCGGTGTGGTTCCCGCTGCGGTTCCTCACCACCGCCTACACCGACCTGTTCCGTGGCCTACCGGTGCTGATCGTGCTCTACCTGGTGGGCTTCGGCATCCCGGCGCTCGGGGTCTTCCCTCGCGTGCCGGCCCAGGTGTGGGGCACGATCGCGCTCGTGCTCTGCTACTCGGCCTACGTCGCCGAGGTGCTGCGCGCGGGAATGGAGGCGGTGCATCCGTCGCAGCGTTACGCCGCCCGGTCGCTCGGCCTCACGCACGGTCAGACGCTGCGGCTCGTGGTGTTCCCACAGGGCATCCGCAAAGTGACACCGGCGCTCATGAACGACTTCGTCTCGATGCAAAAAGATGTCGGCCTCATCTCGGTGCTCGGCGCGGTGGATGCCGTGCGTGCGGCCCAGATCAACGTCGCGGAGACCTACAACTTCACCGCGTACGTCGTGGCGGGTCTGCTTTTCGTGCTGCTCAGTTGGCCGATGATCCGGCTCACGGACTGGTACACGGCGCGTGCGCAGCGACGCGAGCAGACGGGGGGTGCGGTGTGAGTGACACGGACTCCGGCGCTCCCGTGCTCAGCATGCGCGGCGTCTACAAGGCGTTCGGCGAGAACACGGTGCTGCGAGGCGTCGACCTCGACGTGCACCGCCACCAGGTGGTCGTGCTCATCGGGGCGAGCGGCTCGGGCAAGTCCACGCTGCTGAAGACCGTCAATCTGCTCGAGCAGATCGACGACGGTCAGATCTTCCTCAGGGGCCAGGACATCAGCGACCCCCGAGTCGACGTGGATGCCACGCGCGCTCGCATCGGCGTGGTGTTCCAGCAGTTCAACCTCTTTCCGCACCTCACGGTGCTCGACAACGTGACGCTGGCCAACCGCAGGGTGCACGGCATGCCGAAGGACGAGGCCGAGCGCATCGCCGTCGAGCTCCTCGGCCGCATCGGCCTCGCCGACAAGCTGCGCTCCTACCCCGACCGGCTCTCCGGCGGCCAGCAGCAGCGCGTGGCCATCGTGCGCGCGATCGCGAGCAGCCCCGAACTGCTGCTCCTGGATGAGATCACCAGTGCCCTCGATCCCCAGCTCGTCGGCGAGGTGCTCGACCTGGTCGCCGGCCTCAAGAGCACCGGATCGACCATGGTGATGGCGACGCACGAGATGTCGTTCGCCCGGCGAGCCGCCGATCTCGTGGTGTTCCTCAAGAACGGGGTGCTCGTGGAGCAGGGACCGCCGGAGCAGGTGTTCGACGACCCCGAGCATCCGGAGACCCGCGAGTTCCTCGCGCGGGTGCACGCCGTCGGCTGAGGGTCGAGCGATATCCCACGCCCCAGGCCGGGCCTGATGCGCGAGCCGGTACCTAACGCGAGGTCCAGCCTCCGTCGATCGCCAGCGTCTGCCCGGTGATGAGCGACGCCGCCGGCGAGGCGAGGAACACGGCGGCGCCGGAGACCTCACGCGGTACTCCGATGCGATGCAACGCGGCGATGCGCTCGAGCGTGTCCGCGCGGAACTCCGGATCCGACAGCGCTGTCTGAGTGCCATCCGTCTCGATGAAGGTCGGTGCGAGCGCATTCACGCGGATGCCGTACTCGCCCCACTCCACCGCGTGGCACCGGGTCATGTGCACCACGGCAGCCTTGGCCACGCAGTACGACGACTCCCCCGGCAACGCGACGAGCCCGGCCTGCGAGGCGACGTTCACGATCGAGCCGCCACCGGCATCCCTCATGCGCCTGGCCGCGTGCTGTGACAGGAAGAACGTGGACTTCGTGTTCAGCCGCCACACGACGTCGAAGTCGTCTTCGGTGACGTCGATCGCGGCGCCCATGATGCCGCCGCCCGCGTTGTTCACGAGCGTGTCCAGCCGGCCGTACTCATCCACGACGCGGTCGATGGCTCTTCTGCCGCCGGCCAGATCAGTCACGTCGAGCTCGACGCTGAGAGCGCGCACCCCGAAGCCCTCGATCTCGGATGCCAGCCCCGCGTCATCCCGCACGTCACGCAGCCCGATGGCCACGTCCGCACCCGCGCGGGCGAACTCCACTGCGGTGGCGCGCCCCAGGCCGCGTCGCGCCCCGGTCACGAGCACGGACGTTCCGGAGAGGTCGAACGGCGAGGCGGATGTTTCGGTCATGAGCGTCAGATTATCGACCCGCGCGTCCCAGGACCGGCCGGCCCGGCTCCGCGCGCCGACGTCACACGGTCGGCGACGAGACGCGCCTCACGCCGGCGCCGCGATCACCCGCACCGGCTGCCCGGCCAGATACGCACGAACGTCGTCCACCGCGTCGCCGTAGAAGGCGCGATAGTTGTCGGTCGTGACGTACCCGATGTGCGGCAGCAGGAGGGTGCGAGGCGCCGAGCGCAGCGGATGATCCGCGGGGAGCGGCTCCGTGTCGTACACGTCGAGCGCGGCGCCCGCGATCTCGCCTGTGCGGAGCGCGTTCACCAGGGCGGTCTCGTCGACGATAGGGCCGCGCGACGTGTTGATCAGGTAGGCGTCGTCGCGCATGGCCGCGAACTCCCGCGCCCCGATGATGGCGCGGGTCGTGTCGTTCAGCGGCAGGTGGATCGTCAGCACGTCCGGCTCGCTGAACAGCCTGTCGCGGGAGACCGCCGTCACGCCGTGCTCAGCGGCCCGCTCGCGCGTGAGCGAGCGGCTCCACGCGACCACCTCCATGCCGAACGCGCGCCCGAGCCGCGCCACGGGAATGCCGAGGCGCCCCAGCCCGAGGATGCCGAGTGTTCGGCCCGCCAGCCCCTGGCCGATCGTGTGCTGCCAGCCGCCGGCACGGATCGCCGCGTCCTCGCCGGCGAAGTTCCGCATCAAGGCAATCGCCATGCCGAAAACGAGCTCGACGACGCCGTTGCCGGCCGACCCGGTTCCGCACACGGTGACGCCGTGCCGGGTGGCGGCATCCAGATCGATCGACGCGTTGCGCATGCCGGTCGTGACGAGCAGTCGCAGCGCGGGCAGCGACTCGAACAGGCCAACGGGGAACGGCGTGCGCTCGCGCATCGCCACGATCACCTCGCTGGAGACGATCCGCTGTCGCAGTTCGTCGCCGGCGAGGTGTTCGGTCACGACGTCGATCTCGAACTCGCCACCGCGCCTGGCATCGAGCGCACTCCAGTCCGCCGAGGCGAGCGCCGCACCCTGGTAATCGTCGAGAACGGTCAGAATGCGTGCCACGACGCTACTTCGACTTCGTGGACGACGTGTCCTTCGAGATCGCGTCCGACGCGGCCTGCGCCGCGGCGATGTCCTTCTGCAGCTTGGCGTCCGCGTCGCCGTACGCGGCCCAGTCGCCCTTCTTCAGCGCGGCCTCCCGGTCGGCGAGGTCTTGCTGTGCCGCCTGGAGCGCCGCTTGCAGCTTCTGCTCGTCGGTGTTCTGCGAGGGCGAGGAGCCGTTCGACGATCCCGAGCCTTCCGAGGCGCCGCCGGAGGATCCGGTATCGCCGCTCTGCCCTGTATCACTGGACGAACCGGCACCCTTGTCGCCGGCGGTCGCCCCGGAGTCGCCGCCGAACAGCACGTCGAGCGCGTCGTCCAAAGTGTCTTCGAACGCGATCTTGTCGCCGAACGCCACGAGCACCTTCTGCAGTAGCGGGTAACTCGTCGACCCGCTGGACTGCACATAGACCGGTTCGACGTAGAGCAGACCACCGCCGACCGGCACGGTCAGCAGGTTGCCGTTGATCACCTTCGTCGAGCCCTGTCTCAGCAGGTTGAGCGCGGTCGACACGTTGGGATCGGAGTCGAAGTTGTTCTGCACCTGTCCGGGACCGGGGATCGTGTCATCCGACGGCAGACGCAGCAGTCGCAGCTTCCCGTAGTCCGATCTCTTCGTGCCCGACTTCTTGCCGGCGTTCGAGTCCACCGCGAGATAGCCCTTGAGAATGCTGCGGTTCGAAGCGCTCGTCGACTGCGGAATGTAGGTCGAGTACAGCGAGAACTCCGGGGAGCTCTGGCCCGGCATCTGCATCGTCAGGTAGTACGGAGGCTGCAACGAAGTGGAATCCGAGCTGCTCGGGTCGTCCGGCACCTGCCAGGCGTCCGTGCTGGAGAAGAACGCACCGGAACCGGTGACGTGATAGCGGGCGAGGATGTCACGCTGCACCTTGAACAGGTCCGCCGGGTACCGCACGTGGCTCATCAGGGCGCCACTCATCGACTTCATCGACTTGACCGTCCCCGGGAAGACCTTCTCCCAGGTCTTCAACACCGGATCCGACGCGTCCCAGGCATACAGCGTGACCTTGCCGGTGTAGGCATCCACCGTGGCCTTCACCGAGTTGCGGATGTAGTTCACGTTGTCCATGCCGTAACCCGTGGATGCCTGTTGCGAGTCAGCGATCGCGTCGCCGTACGACACCTCCTGCGAGTACGGATACTGGTCGCTGGTCGTGTACCCGTCGACGATCCACACGATGCGGCCGTTCACGACCGACGGATACGCGTCGCTGTCGAGCGTGAGATACGGCGCAGCCTGCCGCACACGAGAGATGGGGTCGCGGTTATAGAGGATCTGCGAGTCTTTGTTGACAGCGTCGGAGAGCACGATCTGCTCATCCTGGAACTTGATCGCGTACGCCAGTCTCGTAAACAGGTTGTCGAGCTTCGGGCCGCCATCGCCCGTATAGGTGGTGTACGTGGCCTGCTTGTCGCCGGACCCGGCCGGATAGTCGAGCTCGACGGGCTTCGATCCCTCCGGAGCGCCGACGATCGAATACCGGGGCGAGTCCTCGCCGAAGTACACGCGCGCCTGATACTTGCCGAGCTTGCCCGCGGTGGGGATGCCCGACTCGAAGAAGTCGGGCTGGCCGTCGGACTCGCGCTTGTTGCCGTAGGCGGCCACCAGGCCGTAGCCGTGCGTGTAGACGAATGTGTCGTTGTACTTGCCGGAATCGGACAGCCCTGACTGATGCAGCTCGCGCACTGCGACGACGCTGTCCTGCTCCTTGCCATTGATCGTGTACCGATCGACATCGAGCTGGTCACCGAAGCCGTAGTACTGGCGGAACTGCTGCAGCTGAGCGAAAGCGCCGGAGACCACGGACGGATCGAGAATGCGGATGCTCGCCGTCGTGTCGGCGTCCTTGCGCAGCGCCCCTTGTTTCGCGTCGGTCTTCGCGTCGTATGTGCTCACCTTGACGTCATCGACGTCGAACGCCTTGCGCGTGGCCTCGATGGAACGCTTGATGTACGTGGCCTCCACGGTCTTCTCGCTCGGCGCGACCACGAGCTTCTGCACGCCCCACGGGTAGATGACGCCCACGATGATCGCGGAGACGATGAGCAGCGCGGTGCCAACGAGCGGGTAGCGCCAGCGGCCGATGAACGCGGTCAACACGAAGAGCAGGGCGACGACCGCTGCGATCCCGGCGAGGATCGCCCGGCCCGGAATGGTCGCCGTGACTGCGGTGTAGGCCGCGCCGTTCACGCTGCCGCTGACGGCGGAATCCGTGACGGTGGCGTACCGATCGAACCAGATGCTCACGGCCTGCAGCAGAAGGTAGACGGCGGCGAGCACGGCGATCTGCACACGAGCCGCGCGCGAGATGCGCACCTCACGCCCATTCACCCGCACCGAGCCGTACAGGTAACTGGTGGCGAAAGTCGCGAGCAGCGCGATGATGGTGACAGCCGAGAGGAACGCCACCACGTTGCGGTAGAACGGCAGCGCGAACATGTAGAACGACGTGTCGAGATGGAACTGGGCGTCGGTCGTTCCCGAGGGCACCCCGTTGATCCAGAGCGCCGCGGCCTTCCACTGGCTCGCCGACGCCGCGCCCGCGAAGAGGCCGAACACGATCGGGATGCCGTAGGTCGCCAACCTGCGCAGCGGCTCGAACACCTGCTGGTAGCGCCCGACCCCGGAGTCGAGCTTCGCGTACACCGGGCGCAGCCGGTACGCGAGGAACATGCACAGCCACACCGGCACCGCCATGCCGAGGAAGCCGATGAGGAACATGGTTCCCCCGGCCGCCCACTGCGTGGTGAGCACCTCGAGGTAGCCGAGCTGAGAGAACCAGAGCACGTCGGTATAGAGGCTGGAGAAGATGAAGAAGGCGATGACCAGGGCGGCCACGATTCCGAGCGTGATCCAGACGGCCGCGCGACGGCGGTGTCCTGGGCCTCGGAGTGCTTCGGATGTCACGGGTGATCCTCTTCGGGGGCTTCGTGGACTCGGCGAAGAGCCCACGGGTCGGAAACGCGCCTGAACATCCATCCTAGGCCGGAGGGTGTCAGCGACATCCGAGCGCGCTCACAGATACCTAGGCATTCGTTACGAGAACGCCCCCGAAGCGCGCCTCTCGCGCAACCGGACCGTCGGGGCAAGCGACCGTAACGAGGGGCCCAGCCTCGAGCCGCTCGTGCCGACGGCGTCAGGACGCGGGGCAGGTCGGCAGATCCGCGGTGCTGGAGCCCGTGCGCACGGCATCCAACACCTTGATCGAGTCGTCGAGGCTCTTCACGGCGTACACGTGCAGGCCGGAAGGAATGTGCCCGGTCACCTCGTTGCAGTTCGCCTTCGGCGCGAGGAAAACCGTGGCGCCCGCCTGGCGCGCGCCGTACATCTTCTGCCGGATGCCCCCGATCGCCCCCACGTTGCCCTCGCTGTCGATCGTGCCGGTGCCGGCGACGCGGGCGCCGCCGTTCAGCGAGCCCGGCGTGAGCTTGTCCATGATGCCGAGCGCGAACATCTGCCCCGCGCTCGGGCCGCCGACGTCCGAGAGCTGGATCTTCACCGTGAACGGAAAGTCGTACTCCATGCCGGCGCCGATGCCGATCACGACCGCTCCCGCCGTTGTCGTCGGCGTGACGTGCACCATCGTCTTCTCGCCGTCGCGCCGGATCCCGATCGCCGCGGGAGTGCCCGCGCCGTTCTCCTTCAGCAGGTCGCGCAGCGACTGCACGCCCTTCACCTGCGCGCCGTTCACGGTGAGGATCTCGTCGCCGACCTTCAGCACGCCCTTGGCCGGTCCGTCGGTGAGCTGCTCGACGACAACGTGTTGGGTGAAGTCGTAGCCGAGCTGATTGAGTGCGGCGGCGATGGCATCCTGCTGCGAGTTCGTCATCAGCTGCGCGTTCTCGGCGTTCTGCTCCCGCACGTTCTGCCCCGCGGGGAATGCGACGCCCATCGGGATGACCGCCCGCGACGATGAGAACCACGCGGTGATCACCTCGAACCAGTTCGGCTTGCGCTGCGGATTGCCGATCTCCGAGACGGTGAGCAGATCGAGGGAACCCTTCGTCGCATAGGTCTTGTGGCCCTTGATCACGATGAGGGGCTTCTTCTCGTCGGCGCTCGTCGGTGTCGAACCGACCGCATGATTCTGACCGAGCGTGTTGAACACCGGCCCCGGCGCCTCGATCACGTACGGCGCGGGAGTGAACGCCATGACGAGCAGCAGAACGAGCGCGGCGACCACCAGCCAGGATCCGACGCGACGCGACCGGGGAACCACCGTGACGATGAAGTCCTCGTCCTCCCCGTTCGTGTTCTCGCGCACGCTCCCGACGTCGCGGGAGCCGTCATCGTCAGCGCTTTCGGACGCGCCCTCGGAGCCCCGGGCGTCGCCTTCGGCCCCCTGTGAGTCATCCCCGAGACCACGGATGCCGTCATCGCCGCCCACGTCGGATCCGTCGCGGTCCCCACCCCTGCCGGGTGCGTCATCGGAGAAGAGGGACACGTCAGGGAGCTCCTGTTCGCGACGGGCGGACGACGGACGAGGCTAGCGTAGCGATTTCCTGCCTCCACCGGCTGTGCCCCGGGCTAGCGTTGATGATGCATCGACGAGAAGAGGCATCGCATGTCCGACGACGACCAGGACGACCGCGACGACGAACTGCGCGACATGCTGCGCCAGTTCCTTTCCGGCAACGCCTCGTTCGACCCGAGCCAGCTGGCCGGCGCGGCCGGGCTGCCCGGCGACGCGGCGAGCCTGCAGGCGCTCATGAGTCAGCTGCAAGGCGCGCTGCGCTCCCCCTCTGACGGCATCGACTGGAGCATCGCTCTCGAGCAGGGCACCACCATCGCGTCGACGGATGCCTCCGACCCGACACCCGCGCAACGTGCTGCGCTCGACCAGGCGTTCCAGGTGGCCGCGCTGTGGCTCGACGAGGTCACGAGCATCTCGGAATTGACCACCACACCCGTGCTGCTCAGCCGGCGCCAGTGGGTCAAGAAGACCATGCCGGTGTGGACGCAGCTCGCCGAGCCCGTGGCCACGAGCATCGCGGATGCCCTCACGAACGTGCTGCAGGAACAGGCGCCGGAAGAGATGCGCGGCATGCTGCAGAACGCCGGCCACATGGTGCGCGCGATCGGCGGCACGATGTTCGCGATGCAGCTCGGTCAGGTGGTGGGACAGCTGTCGCAGGAGGTCGTCTCGGGCGGCGATGTTGGCATCCCGCTCCTGGAGGACGGCTCGGCGGCGCTGCTCCCCCAGAACGTCTCCGCGTTCGGCGAAGGCCTCGACATTCCCGACGACCAGGTGGCGCTGTACCTCGCCGTGCGCGAGCTCGCCCACGCGCGGCTGTTCCGCCACGCGAAGTGGCTGCGCCTGCGGCTCATCAGCGCCATCACCGAATTCGCGCGTGGGGTGCGCATCGACGTCGAACGCATGCAGGAACTCGCCGAAGGGTTCGATCCGTCGAATCCGGAGGAGCTGCGCGAGGCGATGGCGTCCGGCGCACTGATCCCGCCGAAGACGCAGGAGCAGCAGGCCGCGCTGACACGCCTGGAGACGCTGCTCGCCCTGATCGAGGGCTGGGTCGACATCGTCACGGCCCGTGCCACCGCTCGGCTTCCCAAATCGGATGCCGTTGCCGAGACCGTGCGCCGGCGCCGCGCCGCGGGCGGCCCCGCCGAGTCCGCGTTCGCGACACTCGTCGGACTCGAGCTCCGGCCGCGTCGGCTGCGCGAAGCGGCGGCGATGTGGTCCGCGGTCACGGATGCTGTCGGCGACGAGGCGAGGGACGGCCTGTGGTCGCACCCCGACCTGCTGCCGTCATCCGACGACGTGGACGACCCGAGTGCACTCGTGGCGAGGCTGACGGCATCCGCGTCGGGCGTGGAGCCGGAGTACGACGAGCTGGACGAGGCGATCGCCGCCATGCTGAGCGGCAAGGACTTCGGTGAGGTCGTCGGCGAAGACTCCGACGAGGGCGGGGCCGACCAAGGCAACTCCGGCCAGGACGAGGACGACCAGGGCGAGGACGACCAGGGCGAGGACAACCAGGGCGACGACTCCCGCCCGGACTGACCGCGGCCGCCGCCGGCGTCTGTGGACAACGCCGGAGGCGATGAGCCGACCTTGGGCATGATGTGCGCATGATCCCTCGGCTCGACCCCGCGATACCTCTCGTCTGGCGCGACCCGCACACCCTGCAGCTGGGTGTGGACCGCGTGGTGTGCGTCTTTCCGAACGTCGCAGTGGCGACCCAACGGATGCTCGCCGCCCTGCAGCGGGGGGCTCCGGAGTCGGCGCTGGCGGTCTTGGCGTCGGCCGATCCGAGCACGTCGGCGAAAGACGCCCCGGTCGAGGCCGCCGCACTGCTCGCGTCGGTCTCCGATGCGCTGCTGCCCGACGCGCTGCTGCCCGATGCGAGCGTGCGCGTCGGGTCGATCGTGATCGACGGCACCGGCGAGACGGCAGCGCGGCTCCACAGGCTCCTGCGCGAGGCCGGCCACCACGTGATCACGGCCCGCGAAGCCGCGGGCATGTCGGAGACGGGCGCCGAGGCTCGTGCCGGTGCCGGTGCTTCCGAGGGCGTCGCGGCCGCCGTCCTCGTCGGATCCTTCATGATCCCGCCGTGGCGGCATGGCCCATGGCTTCGACGCGACGTGCCTCATCTGCCCATCGTGTTCAGCGACGACGGCGTGGAGATCGGACCGTTCGTCGACGGCGACGGGCCGTGCCTGCGCTGCGTCTCGCTGGCCCGCACGGACGCCGACCCGGCGTGGCCTGCGATCGCCGCGCAGCTCGACATGCGTCCGCCCGCACCGGAGCCGTGCCTACTCTCGGCGCGGGCCGCCGCAGTGGCTGCACACTGGCTGGACGCGCGGGTACGCGAGGGCGACGTCTCGCGCCGAGCCACGAGCATCCGATTGCACGCAGACGGCAGCGTCAGCGAGCGTTCGCACTCTCCGCACGGTCTGTGCGGATGCCGAGCTCTGCCAGAAAACGTGACGGCTCTCGTGGGCCGGCCGCGTTCGCGGACCAGCTCAACGCCAGCCGACGCCTCGCTCGCGTGATGCCGACGTAAAGCAGCCGCCGCTCCTCGTCGACCGCGGCGGCAGTGCGCGCGTATCCGATGGGCATGAGCCCGTCCCCCAGCCCGACGATGTGCACGTCATCCCACTCGAGGCCCTTGGCCGCATGCAGGGTGCACAGTGTGACGGCGGCGATGGTCGGCTCGTGCTGCGCCGCCTGACGGGCGAGAAGGTCGTCGGTGAATTCCCGGAACGTCATGCCCTCCGGAGCGTCGTCCACCAGACCCATGATCGCGTTCAACGACTCCCACCGCTCGCGTACGCTGCCCGCGGTCTGCGGCGGCTCGAGCGTCCAGCCGAGTGAGCGCAGCACGTCGCTGACCGACTGGAACAAGGGCTCGTCGGTCGTCGCCAGGGAAGCGGCGCGGAGCGTCATCACCGCCTGCCGCACCTCCGGCTGATCGAAGAACCGCTTGCCGCCGCGCATCTGGTAGGCGACACCTACGTCGCTCAGCGCCGCCTCCAGCGGTGCCGCCTGCGCGTTCATGCGGTAGAGCACGGCCATCTCCTGTGCTTTCGCACCGTCGCGGATGCGGGCGCGCAACTGGGCCGCGACGGCCTGGGCCTCCTCTGCATCGGTGCGGTAGCCGGTGACCGACGGCGGCGCGGGCGGGTCGGCGACATTCATCGGCTCCCTTCCGGCCTGCTCGGCGGGTCCGGCCTGCTCGGCGGGCTCGGAGCCGGTGAGCGCGTGCAGAGAAAGCGCACCGGGCCGCCCGCGCATCAGCCGGTTCGCGGTCTCGACGATGGGCGCGCTCGACCGGTAGTTCTGTTCGAGACGCACGACCGTGGCATCCGGGTGCTGACGGCCGAAGCCGAGCAGATACGAACTGGATGCCCCCGCGAACGAATAGATCGTCTGGCTCGCGTCGCCGACCACGCACAGATCGGAGCGGTCGCCGAGCCAGAGGTCGAGCAGACGCTGTTGGAGCGGCGAGACATCCTGATACTCGTCGACGACGAAGAACCGGTACTGCTCGCGCACGTGCATCGCCACCGACGGCTCCGCTTCGATCATGCCGGCGCACGCGAGCAGCACGTCTTCGAAGTCGAGCTGGCGACGGTCGTCCTTCAACGCCTCGTACGCCCGCTGCAGGTCGGTCGCCTGCCGCGGGCTGAGCGACCCGGGCGGCGTGCGGGGCGGGATGCCGTCGGACCGGGCGTCGAACGTGCGCTCGTAGTCGTCGAGGCTCAGCTCGCTCACCTTGCGCCACTCGATCTCCGCGGCCACGTCGCGCAGGGTCGGCGTGTCCACGCGCAGGTGCAGTCGTTCGGCCGCCTGTCCGAGAACGCGGCCCTTGCCGTCGAGCACGTTCGGCAGGCCGCTGCCGACCACTATCGGCCAGAAGTAGTTCAGCTGGCTCAGAGCGGCGGCGTGAAACGTGCGCGCTGCGACACCGGATGCTCCGAGCGCGCGCAGCCTGCCGCGCAGCTCCGAGGCGGCCCGGCTCGTGAACGTGAGCGCCATCACCCGGTTCGGCGCATACACGCCGGTGGCCACCCCGTACGCGATGCGGTGGGTGATCGCCCGCGTCTTCCCCGTGCCGGCGCCGGCGAGAACGCACACCGGTCCGAGCAGCGCCTCGGCGGCGACCCGCTGAGCGTCGTCGAGCCCCTCGAGGAGCTGTTGGGCGGACTGCGTCACGCCCGGTCCTTGTCCGTCACCGCGTTTCCGACTCGCGCCGGGTCGCTGTCTCGCGCCGAGTCGCCGTCTCCGGCGGGGTCTCGAGGCGACGGCGGCTCGTCGAGCGGCCCCCCGTACCAGTCGCGCACGATCCAGTGAGCGATCGACGAGGCGCCGGGAAGAAGGATGTCCGCCCGCTGCTGCCAGACATCCTCACGGCTGAACCAGCGCAGCGCGAGGATCTCCTCCCCGTCGGGCCGCGGGTCGGTGTGGCCCGGCAGCGCACGGGCCTCCATGCCGACCATGATCGAGGCGGGGAACGGCCACGGCTGTGAGGCGAGATAGGTCGGCTCGCCGACGAGCACGCCGGATTCCTCCTCGATCTCGCGCTGGGCCGCGGCTTCGAACGCCTCGCCCGCTTCCACGAATCCGGCGAGCAGAGACCAGCGGTTGTTCTCCCAGAGAGCGTTGGACCCGAGCAGGAGGCGGTCTTCGTCGTCGAGCACGCGCACGATCACGGCCGGGTCGGTGCGCGGGAAGATCTCGTTCTCGTCGACGAAGCAGCGACGCATCCAGCCGCCGTGTTCCACCACGGTCGGCGTGCCGCAGCGGGGGCAGTGCGTGTTCACAGCGTGCCAGTTCGCGATCGCGACCGACTCCGTGAGCAGGCCGGTGTCGCGATCGTCGAGCACCGTGGCGAGATCGCGCAGGCCGCGCCAGCGCGAATCGTCGGGTTCGAGCTCGCCCGCTGCCGCGTCGGTCAGCACGGCCAGAATGATCGGGGTCCCTGCGGGTTCCGCCTCCGTCGCCTGCAGCGTGCGGCCGAGGTACACCCGCGTGAGCGCCGAGGTGACCTCGTCGGTACGGAACAGACGCAGGTGCGTGCCGGCGGCATCCCCCGTCGCGGAGGCGCGAGCTGCGGAGTCGGTGGCTCTGCGTTCGACGGGTACGGTGTCGGTGGCCCCGGGACCATCGGACCCCGCGTCCACGGTGAGCGTGCGGCCATGCAGGAGCGGGAGCACGCGGGTCGCCTCGTCCGCCAGCAGCTCGTCGAACAGCGCAGGGTTCGTCCGCGCGACACCGTCGCGATCGACGGCCGACCGAGACAGCGGGAGCGGTCCGAGAGTGCGTCGCATCCTGAGGTGACTCCTTGGGCGCTCGATGTCTGGTGTTCTCGATGGCGAGAGGTAGGCCGGGATGCGCGGCTGGCGGCACCGACGATGCTTCCGGTGAGCGCGTGGCGCGCGGGCCCTGCAGCGCCGGCCGCGCCTACCCTGGACGGTATGGCCAGATCCCATCTCACCTTAGCCGCGCTGGCCACGTCGGCCGTGCCCGACCTGGACATCGCCGGAACCCGCAGTTATAGCTACGACCTGCACGGCGACTTCGACTCAGC
Organism: Humibacter albus DSM 18994; assembly: GCF_000421825.1. Taxonomy (GTDB): domain Bacteria; phylum Actinomycetota; class Actinomycetes; order Actinomycetales; family Microbacteriaceae; genus Humibacter; species Humibacter albus. Next base: position 380,106 of record NZ_ATXT01000014.1, on the reverse strand, counting down.
GCTGCTCACCAGTCGCGACGGAACGGAGTTCATCATCCGCGTTCCGGCCTCGCAAGACGCCGAGACGGAGCAGGGAGCCGACCTCGTGGCGTTGCGCGCCCTGACCGCGGGAGTGCGGGCTCGCATGCCGTTCGACGTTCCCGAATACGTCGGTCAGACGCCGGTCGGAGGCACGCGTGCCGTGCTCTACACGTTTCTGCCCGGCGACAAGGTGGCACTGGAGAACGTGCAGCCGGGCGACGGTCTCGCCGCCTCCATCGGGCGAGCGATCGCGGCTATCCACTCGTTGCCGACGTCGTTCGTCACGGATGCCGGCATGCCCACCCTGAGCACCGCCGAGTGCCTGGCGGCGACGAAGTCGCTCATCGCGTCGGCAACCGCGACCGGCCTGGTGCCCGCGGCGCTCGCGAAGCGATGGAAGGAGGCCGTCGACGACGAGGACCTGTGGCGCTTTCAGCCCGCGGTCATCAACGGTGCGCTCACCATCGACTCGTTCATCGTGCGCGAGGAGTCCGTTGTCGGCCTGATCGGATGGTCCGCTCTGCGTGTCGGCGATCCCGCGCGCGACCTGCACTGGGTTCTCGGCATGAAGGCGGATGCCGCGGAGAGCGCACTCGAGGCCTACTCGCTCGCGCGCGGGTCGGCATCCGACCCCAATCTGCTGTTCCGGGCGACGCTGTACGCGGAGCTGGAGCTGGCGCGCTGGCTCATCCACGGTCGGGAACTGCACGATCAGCTGATCGTCGACGACGCCGTCGCCATGCTCGACAGCCTGGTCGAGCGCGTGCACGATGACGACCTCGATCCGCTCGCTCCGAACACCGGGCCGATCATGGCGGTCACCGAGGTGGAAGCGCTGCTGGATGCCTCGCCCAGAGAATCAGGCGACGACGCATCGCTGGGTCTGCCGCCCGTGGACGACGAGCGCGAGCCGTCCGACGACGAGTTCGAGCGCGACGACTGACGCGCCGGTTCGGGAGGACGCGCGTAAGCGTCGGAGACCCTCGTGCCCGCCCTCTCGGCCGCGGCGCGCATCCGGATCAGCGCGCGACGCGGGGAACTCGCCTGCTGAGGCCGGCCAGGATGAAGGAGATTCCTGCGAAGACGGCAACCGTGACGGTCACCGCGAGAACCATCGTTCCCTGCGCGGCCATGGCGGTGAAGAGGCTCCCGAGCCCGGCGACGCCGAGAGACATCGCGGTCTGCTGCGAGGTGACGAGCACACCGCTGCCGACGCCGGCGAGGCGGATCGGCATCTCGGAGAGGACCAGACGGAACAGTGATCCGACGCACAGCGCCTGACCGATCCCGACCACGACCAAGGCGGCGACCGCGACGACGATGGACAACGAGGGCCAGCTCGTCATGACGACGACGAGCAGCACGGCCAGTCCGGCTGCCTGGAGAACGAGCCCGATCGTGAGCACATTGCGGTCGAGTCGGCGCAGCAGCGCGGGCACGAGAAACGATGTGGCGAAGTAGGCGACGCATACCGGAGTGATGGCGAGTCCCGCGGTCATCGCGCTGACCTTCAGCCCGTCCTGGACGGCGAGTGCGAAGACGAACATGAACGCGCCGAAGACCCCGAAGAACCCGATCACGACGGGCATTCCGCGGCGCATGGATCTCACGGTGAAGATCGAGGGCGGGAGCAACGGAGTGCGTCCACTCCGTTCGGCGACCAGCGACATGCGGATGAGAACGGCGGCGAACACGGGAACGAGAGCGAGCGCAGTCCAGCACCACCACGGCCAGCCGAGCGATGGCCCCTGGGTCAGCGGAACGAGCAGAGCGGCGATCGCGAGCGCGAGCACGAGAGCGCCGGGCAGGTCGAGGCCGGCTCGCTGCGCGGCCCTTGTCTGCGGAACGGTGCGGCGCAGCAGGAGCATCGCCGTGATCCCGACCGGAACGTTGATGAGGAAGATCAATCTCCAGCCGCCGCCGGGCACATCGACGTCGGCGAGCGCCCCGCCGAGCAGCTGCCCGACCACCGCGGAGAGGCCGCCTGCCGCTGCATAGAGTCCGACGGCGCGGTGCTGTGCCCGGCCGGTGAGGCCGCTGTGGAAGGTGGCGAGGGTCTGCGGCGTCATCAGCGCGGCGCTCGCGCCTTGCAGTACGCGTGCGATCAGGAGGACGGACATGCCAGGGGCCAGTCCGGCCGCCAACGAGGTCAGCGTGAACGCGGCGATGCCCATGGCGAACATGCGTCGCCGTCCGTAGTCGTCGCCCAGGCGACCTCCGGTGACGAGCAGCACGGCGTAGGCGGTGCCGTAGCCGGCGACGACGACCTCGAGGGCGCCGGGCCCGGCATGCAGCTGACGCCCGATCGTCGGGAGCGCCACGTTGGTGATGAAGAAGTCGAGATTCGCCAGGAACGGCCCGGCGAGCATCACCAGAACGCCGAGACCGCCGAAGTTCCCCCTGCCGTCGTTGGTAGCGTCCCTCGCTGCGCCGTCCTTCTCGTCGGCTGTGATCTGTGCTGTCATACCGGCTAGCATCGGAGGTATGCGAAACGGGTACCAGAAGCCCGCTGATGCTGGTAGTGCAAACACCACCGTCGCCACTCCGGTCGCGGCCGCTACCCGACGGCGCGAGCTCGGTGTCTTCCTGCGCAGCAGACGAGAGCGGATCACTCCGCATTCGCTCGGTCTCCCGGTGGCCGCGCGACGACGAGCGCCGGGTCTGCTCCGCGAGGAGGTCGCCCAACTCGCCGGCATCGGCGTCACCTGGTACACCTGGCTCGAGCAGGGACGAAACATCCGAGCATCCGCTCAAGTGCTCGAAGCGGTTGCCCGCACGCTGCGCCTCGATCGCGATGAGCGCGCGCATCTCTTCGCACTCGCGGGTGCTCCCGCGTCGCCGACCGTCGCGGACTACGCGGTCGACGAACCGACCCGCAGGGTGTTGGATGCCGTGCTCCCGCTGCCCGCCTGCGTACAGAACGCGAAATACGACCTCCTGGCGTACAACCCCGCGTATGCACGGTTGATCGGCGATCTCGCCGCGCTACCGGAGACGGAACGCAACAGCGTGTGGCTCGCGTTCACCGACCCCGCTTGGCGCGCCGCCCTCCCCGACTGGGACGTCGTCACGGCCCGCATGGTCGCCCGGCTGCGCGCCACCATGGCGAGCCACCTCGACGACGAAAGCTGGCAGAGCTTCATCCGCCGCCTCGTGGCGGCATCCCCTGAGTTCGCAAGGCTCTGGGAGAGGCACGATGTGACCGAGGCCGCCACCGAACACAAGCCCATCCGACACGAGCGGCTCGGCCTGCTCCGCTTCGATGTCGCAACCTCGTGGCTCGCGCCCCGAAGCGAGCTGAGGATGGTCGTGTTCACGCCCGCCGACGCGCGTACGGCCGCGCTGATCCCCGCCCTCGTCGCGAATCCCGGGTGATCCGTCGATCGGCGGGACGGAACGTCAATCGAGGCAGAACTCGTTGCCCTCGACATCCTGCATGACGAGGCACGACTCGTTCACGCCGTCGGCCTCCACCAGCCGGAACCGGGTAGCGCCGAGCGGGATGAGCCGTGCGCACTCGGCCTCGAGTGCGGCAAGTCGCTCCGGCCCGACGAGACCGGTGCCGACGCGCACGTCGAGGTGCACGCGATTCTTGACCACCTTGCCCTCGGGAACACGCTGGAAGAACAGCCGCGGCCCCACTCCCGTTGGATCGACGCATGCGAACGCCCTGCCTTGCTCTTCCGGCGGCAAGGCGGCATCGAAGTCATCCCACGAGTCGAATCCCGGCGGAGGCGGCGGAACGACGTAGCCGAGCACCTCGCACCAGAAACGGGCGACCCGTTCGGGATCGGCGCAGTCGAACGTCACCTGGAACGTGCGAACGGATGCCATGAGCCCACGGTAGACGGCCGTGAGGCTCGGCGATAGGCCCGGTTCCGACCGACACAGCCGTTCTTGTTCCCGAACGGCGTGGCCGGGGTCGTCACCGAGCGTTTTCTCGAATGCGCGCGTGCTACCGTCGTGGCGATCGTGATCCGTCGGCAGGAGGTGAGACCCATGAATGCAGTGTCCGCAACGGGTGCTCCCCCGAAGTCCACGATCGCGCGACTGAGCTGATCATTACCAGGCTCGTCGCCGGGAGCGCCCCCGTGTCTTCGCGAAAGGCGAATCCCATGAACAACTCTTCTTCTGCGACCCCTTCCTCCGTTGCCGCCGCTTGCTCAGCTGCCGCCGCCGCTTCGCGTGGAGTGACCGCCCGTGAGCGTGCTCTCGTCCTCGGGGGCGGCGGATCCACCGGCAATGCCTGGCTGATCGGCATCGTCGCCGGTCTCGCTGATGCCGGGGTGGAGGTGACCGATGCAGGCCTCACCGTCGGAACCTCGGCGGGCGCCACGACAGCGGTGCAACTCGCCGGTTCGAGCCCGGCAGAACTGTACGAGGCAACTCTCGTTCCGCCGCCCGAGGCGCGTCCGCGAGCGGTGCGGGAGGCAGACGTCTCGGCCTCCGCACCATCGACGCGGTCCGGCGTGTCGACAGCACGGGTGCGCGGCCGCGGTCGGTCCGAACCGGCCAGCGATTACCTGGCGCGGACGAACACGATCATTGCGACGTCCCGCGACGCCGCCGACATGCGCCGTCGCATGGGCGCCGCTGCGCTCGAGAACTCGATGTCATCCGATGTCGAATCGCTGGCGCGTTGGCGCGCGATCGTCGCGGCGCGACTTGCTGGTCAGGACTGGCCCCAGCGCACCCTGTTCATCACCGCAGTGGACGCCGACACCGGCGAACCGGTCCTCTTCGATAGCGGGAGCGGCGTCGAGCTCACCGATGCCGTCGCCGCCAGTTGCTCGAGCGCTTTCGCGTACCGAATCGGCGACCGCCGCTACATCGACGGCGGATACCGACGCAACGAGAATGCCGATCTCGCCACCGGATTCGAACGCGTGCTGATCCTCTCGCCGCTCGGCGGCCGCACGCGACATCCGCTGGGCTGGCGCATGCAGCTTGGCGCTCAAGTCGACGAACTGCGTGCAGGCGGCAGCACCGTGCACACGGTATTCCCCGATGCCGCGTCGGAGCACCTGTTCGGTGCGAACGCGATGAACCTGTCACTGCGGCCGCACGCCGCCCGGGCCGGCTTCGACCAGGGCCTGGCGCTCGCGGATCAGATGTCCGGGTTCTGGGGGTAGTCCTCCGTCGGCAGCGAGCGCAGTGCGCACAGTGCGGCCAGTGTGCACAGTGCGGCCGTCACCGGGTTGTGCTAGCGCCGTCGGAGCCGACGGATCACGATCCTCGCCGTTGTTCACGAAACGGAAGCGTCATGGCGTCAGCGACGCGGCCAGCGTCGTGCGAATCGCGTCGAGGTCACCAGTGATGGCGATGTCGGCGGACTCCAGATCCTCTCGGCCCCAGAGCAGCAGCAGGATGTCCGCCGCCGCGCCGGTCACGGTGGCCGCGGCGCTCGACGACTCCGCGTCACGGGCATCACGGGCGGCACCGGCACTCATGGACGCACCGGTCAGGCGGACGTGACGGGCGGCATCCGTCGGCGCGAACTCGACGGTGGCATCCAACGGCGTCTGGCGCCCCAGTCTCACCTGCCGCGGGTACAGGTCTTCGACGACCTCGGCGACGCCGTCCACGGCAAGTTCCGGATCGATGCTCACCGTGCTTCCCAGGGAGGCGGCCGCATCCCACAGGTGGATCGTGGTTTCCAAGGCCTGGCGCCGAGCCCAGGTCGCGACGTTCTCGGGCGGGTAGAGCGTCCAGCACGACTGGTCCGCCGGCAGCTCACGCAGCGCGGCGACGAGCCGGGCGGCGCCGAGCCGGAACGACGCGGATGTCGTCAGCCCGGCATCCGCGTCGGTCTCCGGTTCGCCCGTGGCTTTCGACAGTGCCCAGCGATGGATGCCGGCGAGGTGGTCGACGAGATCGGCGATCGTCCAACCGGGGCAGGAAGGCACCCGCGCCGCCGGATCAGCCTGCTCGATCACCGCAGCGAACTCGGCCGCGGCGGACTCGAGATAGTCGACGTACGGGAGCGTCATCCGGTCAGTATCGCAGGAAGATCACACGCGTCTGGTACTCGCCGCTGCGTCATCGATCAGCGGTCATTCGGCCGTCCGATACGTGGTGCCACCGCATCCTGCACACCGAGATAGTGCGCCACCGCGAGATCGACCTCCGGCTCACGCCACCGCGAATCCGCTCTCGTCGCCTCCCGTGCTCTCCCGCCAGAGCTGCGTCAACTCCTCCTCGTCGACGAGCTCGGTTGGCCGGATGATCCGATCGTCCGCGACGAAGTAGAACGCGGCATCCACGAGCGAGGGGTCGACGCCCTTCCAGCGCGAGAACGCCAATCGGTAGAGCGCGAGCTGCAACTGTTTGCGTGCCAGGTCGTCGTCGTCCTTCGGCGGCTTGCCGGTCTTCCAGTCCACGATCTCGTAGCGCCCGTCGCGCTCGTACACGGCGTCGATCTTGCAGATCACGAGGTGTCCGTCGAACGGCAGGTGGATCTCCCGTTCCACCTCTACCGGCTGCCGGTCGGCCCACGGCGAGCGCTCGAACGTGCGTTGCAGTTCGGCGAGCCGTTCCCGCTCGACCAGGTCCGCCTCACCTGAGACCGTGGACTCGACGCTCGTACGATCCGGCTCGCCCTCTGCACTCCTCGGCAGCTCGCCGACGACGAACAACTCGTCGTCCAGCTCACCCTCGAACGCATCGATCATCTCGGTGCCACCGGCCACCCCGGCCCGGCGCTCCACCCAGGCGTGGAACAGCGTGCCGAGCCGCGTCGCGCGATAGGGACGCTCCGGCATCGGCCGGCGAAGCTCCGAGGCGACCTCGGCGGGCGAAGAGATGTAGTCCTTGAAGCGGGATGCCGGGATGCGCGTGGGCAGCATCACAGATGATGTCGCCTCGAGCATCCGCTCGCGTTCCGCCAGCAGAAGCTCCACGTCGCGCGCCCACCGTCCCGCGTGCCCCGGCTCGGCCGCGCGCACGCGCTCGGCCGCCGCTTCGACGGCGGGCCGGCGCCCGCCGAGCGGATCCATCGGCCAGCGGATGGGCTCCTTGCCGTCGCCCAGCGGGTTCTCATCGTTCGCCGGTGCAGGCGGCAACGCCGGCACGATGCCCGCCTCGGCCAGCTCCGCCAGGTATCGGCTGGGACGGCGGGGGCGCACCTGGGTCGACCAGAACGATCCGGTGAGCAGCAGCCCGTGCCTGGCCCGTGTCACCGCGACGTACGCCAGCCGCCGCTCCTCGCGCTCATAGTGCTCGGCGACTCGCTGTTTGAACGCGGCGCGGGCATCCTTCACCTCTTTGCGAGTCGTCGCCGTGCGCCACTCGAAGGCGGGCAGTTCGTCCGCATCGCCGCGGAACTCCCACGGCAAGCGTCCGAACCCGAGCCACGCGTTCGTTCCCTCGTTCGGTTTCGACGGCAGCTCATCCTCGACCAGTCGGGGCACCACCACGTGATCCCACTCGAGCCCTTTCGAGCCGTGCACGGTCAGCAGTTGCACGGTGCCGGGCTCCGGCTTCTCCGGTCGGGGCGCGAGCGAGTCGCGTCGCTCGGCCTCGCGCAACCAGCCCAGGAACCCGGGAAGACCCGCCGTCTCGCTCACCGCGAGGTAGTCCGAGAGCGCGTCGAAGAAAGCATCCAGGGCGCCGCGCCCGCCGGTGCGCGTCTCGTTCGCGGCGAGCTCGATGTCGAGGCCGAGCTCGTGCTCCACGAGTGTGACGAAGTCGAGCAATTCGATGCCGCTGCGAGCGCGGAGTCGGGCGAACAGGCTGCCCGCATCGCGCAACCGCGCCAGCCCGAGCGGCGAGATGCCCTCGAGCATGCGGTGCCCGTCGGGCGCGTGCACCACGGCGTCCAGCGCATCGACGATGGATGCCTGTTCACTGTCGATCACGCTGGCTCTGATCGCGGCACGAACCTCAACGTCGATCCGCTGCTGCTTGTAGTCGTGTTCGGCCAGCCAGCGGGCGGCCTGCTTGAGACCGCGCAGGTCGCGCACGCCGATGCGCCACCGCGGACCGGCGAGCAGGCGGATCAGCTCGCTCCCCGCGGTCGGGTCGTCGACCACGCGCAGAGCGCAGACGAGATCGGCGATCTCGGGCTCGGCGAGAAGACCGCCGACGCCGAGCACGTGGTACTTCACGCCGTGCTCGCGCAGCGCCTGAGTGAACACGGCCTGCGTGCTTCGCGAACGGAAGAGCATCGCCGCGCTCGGCACAGCGCGACGACCGTGGGCATCGAGAACGGGGCGGCCGTCGGCATCCAGCACCGGTTCGGCGAGCTTGTCGCGCAGCCAGCGGGCGGCGGCATCCGCCTCCTCCGGCACCGTCTCCGCGAAGACCGACTGCACGGCGCGCTCGCTCGCGGCCGGCGATGGTGTCAGGGCGGCGACCGAGACGCGCGAGCGTGCGGTGAGCGGTTCGACCAGGCGATTGGCGGCATCCAGGATGCGCGTGCCGTTGCGCCAACTCGTGGAAAGCCCGTAGCGCTGCTCCGGAGCCGCGCCGAACTCGGTCACGAACTGATCGAGGTTCGACGCGCTCGCGCCGCGCCATCCGTAGATGGACTGGTGCGGATCACCGACCGCCATCACGGGTCGGCCGCCGAAAAGAGACGCGAGCAGCCTGGTCTGAACGACGGACGTGTCCTGGTATTCGTCGAGCAGCACGACCCGGTGTCGACTTCGGATGCTCTCGGCCACCTGCGGTGCTCCGCGCACGATCTGCAGCGCGAACGCCACCTGGTCGGAGTACTCGACGAGCCCGCGCCGCTCCTTCTCCGCGTCGAAACGGGCGGCCAGATCGAGCAGGACCGGTAGAGTGCCGACGGCTCGCGCGGGCTCGACCACATCTTTCTCATAGGGGCTGCGTCCGCCGTTCGGCAGGTTCTCGATGCTCGCGAACTCGCGCGCCATCGCGGCCACCTCCGACCGATCGGCCGTGTTCTCGTTCAGGGCGTGCGCCAGTTCGAGCACGGCCGCGGTCACCTGGTCGACGGATTTGTCGAGTAGCAGCAGCCGCTCGTCGTCGCTGCCCACGACGATGCTGCGCGCCAGCTGCCAGGCGGATGCCTCGCCGAGCACCGCGCCGTCTCCCTCACGTCCCAGAAGCAGTGCGTTCTCGCGGTACACCTGGTTCGCGAACGCGTTGTAGGTGAGCACCTGGGTCGGTTCGAGCTCGTCCGGCGGCTCGATGATGCCGGCTTCGGCCAGGGCATCGACGCGGTCCCGGATGCGGTCGCGCAGCTCTCCTGCCGCTTTTCGGGTGAACGTGAGACCGAGCACCTCGTGCGGTTTCACGAGCCGGTTGGCGAGCAGCCAGAGCACTCGGAACGCCATGGTCTCCGTCTTGCCGCTGCCGGCACCCGCCACCACGAGGGCGGGCTTCAGGGGCGCCTCGATCACCGCGCGCTGCTGTGCGGTCGGGTGATAGGTCTTCAGAGCGTCGGCGATGGCATCCGCGTCGACCGCGTTCACCACCTCGACATCGACGTCGCCACCGGAAGAGGCACCGCCCCGGGCCTCACCGCCACTCGTCGTCACGACATCTGTCTCAGTCACTGGTCACCGCCCTCACGCGGTGCAGTCGACGCGTCGCCGACTGCCCGCCGTAGTCCTCGACTTCGGCCGTGCCCTCGAACTCGGCCACCGCGATCGCGCGAGCCGCCTGGCGGATGCGCTCGCGGAATCCCTCGAGCCCGTCCTCATCCAACGCGGCCTGCGCAGCCTCCCGGTAGGACTTGTCGCCCACGCCGGCTTTCACGAAGAGCAGCTTCGCGCCCGCCGAACGGTGCGGTGCGAACGCGGCACAGAGGTCATCGAGCTGCCCGGATGCGTAGGCCAGTTGGTAGACGCCGAGCTGCGGCATCTGGGCGATGGTCGCCTCTTTCGTCACGGGCCGGCCCGTCTTGAGGTCGACGATCGTCACGCCGCCGTCGGCGCCCGCCTCGATGCGATCGATCTTGCCGTGCACCTGCGCCCTGCCGACGTCGAGCCGGAATCCCTCCTCCGCTCCGACGACCCTGACGCCCTCGCGCTGCGCATCGGCGAGATACTCCGCCACTCCCTGCACGAGACGGCGGGTCGCGCGCTTCTCCCTGGCATCGATCCACGGCGCCTCGAAAACCAGCTCGTTCCAGCGCGTCTCGACCGCCGCGAAGAGAGCATCGACGTTCGGATCGGTCGCCGTCTCCATCGCCCAGTGCACGAGCGTGCCGATGCCCATCGACGTGCTGGTGGTGGAGCCGGCGACGTCGTCGAGGAACCAGTCCAACGGCGATTCCTCGATCGCCTCGATGCGCGACGGCGAGACCGGGATCGCCTCGTCGTCGTCGAACATCGGCGCCGTGCTCGACGGCGTGGCGAGTCCGTGCCACTCCCCCGGGTGCGCGCCCGTCACCCCTGCCGCCGCGAGTTCGGCGAGAGCGGATGCCGCTTCCGCGGCGGTCGCGCCCGTCGCATCACGCCATGCCGGATCGGCACGCCGCGACGGCGTCGATGCAGAGCGAGTCGCCGCAGGCGCGCCCGTCGCCTCGGCTGCGGTCAGCTCGCGCCGCAGCCGTCCCGTCAGCCCCCGCAGCGTGAACGCGGCGGCACTCGTGTCGACGCTCGGCGTGCCGCGCGGAGCCAGTGAGAACAGCACGCTCGGGAACTCGTCGTCATCGCTGCACGCGGCCAGCACCAGCTGGCGCCTCGCGCGCGAGACCGCCACAGCGAACATGCGCAACTCGTCGGCCTTCACGAGCGCGCGGTGGTCGAGCACGGCATCCGCCTCGCCTCGAGCCGCCCGCACCAGCGAGTCGGTGTTCAGCAGCGTGCCGCGCACGCGCAGGTCGGGCCAGACGCCCTCCTGCAGGCCGGCGACCACCACCACGTCGAACTCCTGGCCCACCACGCCCGACGGCGTCGCGATGAGCACGGAGTCCACCGACCGCGTCGGCGAGAGCGTGTCCTCCGGCACGTCGGCGTCGAGCAGGCGGCTGAGGAAGACGGCGGGCGGCGAATCCGGCTCGCGCTCGCCGAACCGCTTGGCCGCGGTGAGGAGCGCCACCACGCCGTCCAAGTTGTGGTTCGCTTCGGACGCCGCCACGCCAGTCCCCTGTGCAGCGTTCCGCCATCTGGCCGCGACCCCGCTGCGCTCCCACACGGTCCAGAGCAGTTCCTCGATGCCGGCACCCGCACCGGATGCCTGTCGCACCGCGTCCAGGATGCGCGCGAGCCGGTCGGCGTCGCGGGCGATGCGGTGGTCGATGGTCGCGAGCCGGCCCGGCGCCTGAAGCGCTTCGACGAGCAGCGCGTCCGCCCCGCGGTGGCCGCCTCCCGCTACCTCTTCGGTGCGCAGTGCCACACGCAGCCGACGCACGGCGAGCCGGTCGAGTCCCCCGAACGGGCCGATCAGCATGCTCGTCGCCGACTCGATGTCGAGCCGGGATCGCCCGATGCCGACGTCGATGATGTCGAGCAGTGCCCTGGCCGCGGGGTCGTCGCGTAGCGCGATCGCGGCCAATGTCGTGCGCACGGGCACCTCGGCCACTGCCAGCGCCCGCGCCACGCCGTCGATGAGCGCGCCCGAGCGCACGACGACGGCTTGCCGCGACCACGGGATGCCGTCGATGAGGTGGCGTTCCCGCAGCACGCGCGCGATTGCGGTCCACTCCCGCGCGGGCGTCGGCGCCTCGATCGTGAGCAGCGGGTCGAGTTGCTCGTCGGCCTCTCTGGCCGGCAGCGCCCCACGGTGCCCCACGACGCCGGCCGTGCCGATCCGCTCGGTCACGCGACGCGTGAGATCGCGCAGCACGGCGCTCTGGCGGTGGGCGACACGCAATGCGTGGGTGTGCGCCCCGGCGCCGAAGCGCGAGACCACGTCGGCCGAACCTCCGCGGAACACGCTGGTGGAGGCATCCGGGTCGCCGAAGCCCACGACCGTGACGCCTCGCTCGCGCAGCGCCGTCACGAGGGCGAGACCGAGTTCCGTCGCCTCCTGCAGATCGTCGACCGCCACCAGCCGCAGGCGCGCCACCTGCTCGCTCACCTCGCCGCGCTCGATGGCCGCGACCGCGAAGCGCACGAGCTCGGCGGAGTCGAGTTGCTGCGCACGAGCACTCGAGATCGCCGCGAGGTAGTCGTCGATGAAGTCGGCGGCGGCGCTCCACTCGGGATGCTCGTGCTCGCGCGCCAGCGCCCGCATGCTTTCGGGCGTGATCTCGTTCTCGGTGGCGCGCATCATGAGCTCGCGCAGCTCGGTGCGGAACGAACGCAGCCCCCGTACCTGCTCTCCGAGCGGCGCGGGCCACGCCGGGCCCACACCGTCTTCGACGTGCCCGGCGAGGAGGGAAGCCACGTCGGCATCCTGCTCGCTGCCGGTGAGCAGAGTGGGCGGCTCGGAACCCGCGCGGATCGCGGCCTGCGCGACCACATCGAAGGCGAGCGACGACACGGTTCGCGCGAGTGGGCCGTTCACCGCCTCGCCGATGCGCAGGCCGAGCCGGTCGCGCAGCCGGGTGGCGCTCGACCGGTCGAACGTGAGCGCCAGCACCGACTCGGGTGCGAACCCGAGGCGGTGCACCCGGTCGGCGAGCAGCTCGACGAGGGTCGTCGTCTTGCCGGTGCCGGGCGCACCGACGACGAGGGCGGAAGCGGAGGCATCCAGGTGCAGCACGGCCCGCTGCGATGCGTCGAGCACGACCGGCTCGAGGGGGGCGGACCCGGCGGTGTCTCCCGGCCGGGCCGCGGCCGTGGCTGCGGTGCCGGCTTCTGCCGTCGCGGCAGGCACTGCCGCCGGGACCAGCGCGTCCGTCGGGATCAGCGGGCTCTGTTGCATCACGCGGTTCACCTTAGGGGTGGCCGGCGACACTCTCGAGCAGCCCCTCGCTGCGCCCTCTGTTGCGCCGTCAGTGAACGGTCCGCGAACGGCGTGCACCGCTGCCGTAGTGTGACTGACGGATGCCCCGCCGCACCCGGCCGCGCCGGTCACGCACCGCGCGCTGGGGCCGGCACGAGGCATCCGCATGGCACGTCACGTCTCGGAAAGGCCACCTCGTGGAAGTACGCATCGGCATCGTCAACGCACCCCGTGAACTGAACTTCGAGTCGACCCAGTCGTCGGCGGAGGTCGAGGCCGCGGTGAGCGCCGCGCTCGGTTCCGGTGCCGGCACGCTCGAGCTGCGCGACGAACACGGAAGCCTGTTCATCGTGCCCACCGCGGGCATCGCCTACGTGCAGGTGGGCAGCGAGGAATCGCGCCGCGTCGGCTTCGTCGCGTAACCTTGCGCACGGGGGTGCGGTCCGGCGCGGCCGTCCGCACCGTTCGCAGCCCGCACCGACGAAGGCGACGCACATGGAACTGCTGTTCATCACCCTGGCCGGGGCGATCATCGGACTCATCGCCCGCTACACGCTGCCGTACCGTCACTCGCACGGGAGCGTTCTCATCCCCGCCCTCGGCGCTGTGGTGGCCGCGGCCGGCTGGGTGGGACTCACCTGGCTGGGCATGAAGTGGGACGGCGGCTGGATCTGGTGGTTCACGATCATCGGCACCGCCGTGATCAGCGTCGCCGTCGACCTGCTGATCGGTTCACTGCGCACACGCGGTGACGAGAAGCGCTTGCACACGCTGACGCGCACCGGACTCGCGGCCGGCGGAGCCGCGTGACATGAGCCCCGCGGCTGCGAACGGGCTCGGGCCACGTTCGGGTGCGGAATCGCAGGGCGGAGTCCCCGGCGCGCAGATGCCGACCCCGAACATCCCCAACCTCCGCGATATCGGCGGCTACCCGACGACGGACGGTCGTCACGTGCGTCTCGGCCTCGTCTATCGTTCGACGGCGCTCGCTCGTGCCGACGATGCCGACCTCGACGTGCTCGCCGGCTTGGGTCTTCGCACGATCTTCGACCTGCGCACGGCAGCGGAACGCTCGGCGTCGCCCGACCGCTCGCCGCAGGGCGTTCGCGAGATCGACCTCGACGTGCTGGCGGACGAGCCGGAGGCCGCGGCGGCGCACATCCCCGAGTTGACCTCGGACCCGGCGAAGGCCAGCGAGGTGCTCGCGAGCACGGACATCCCGGCGATCTTCGACAACATCTACCGCGGCCTGGTCACGCTTCCGAGCGCTGTCGACTCCTACCGTCGGCTGTTCCTCGCGCTCGCCGAGGAAGGCACGCTCCCCGCGCTGTACCACTGCACGACGGGCAAGGACCGCACCGGCTGGGCGACGGCCGCGCTGCTCACGCTGCTCGGCGTGGCGGAGGACGTCGTGGTCGAGGACTACCTGCGCAGCAACGACTACCTGATGGCCGGACTGCAGCCGATGCTCGACGCGTTCGCCGCCGGCGGTGGCGATGCGGAGCTGCTGAAACCGGTGATCGGAGTGAAGGCCGAGTACCTGCGCAGCGCGCTGGAGATCATGCACGGCCGATACGGCACCGTCGAAGGCTATTTCGCCGACGGCCTGTCGGTGGATGCCTCAGCGCAGCAACGCCTGCGCGAGCTGTTCCTGCACTAGGCGGTGAGCCCGAGCGCGTCCATCCGCCGGGTGTGCGCGCCGATGATCTCGCTGAAGACGGGGTCGATGCGCTCCTCATCGGAGCGCTCGTTGCCCGACAACCGCAGGGCGGAGCGAGCAACCAACAGCGTGTCGCCCACGAGGCGTCGACCCCACATGGCCAGACGCGAGCCGAGGCAGGCATCCGCCTCGATCTCCCGCGAGAGGATGCCCGCGAGCTGTTCGCCCCCGGCCTGCGCGCCGAGCAGGCTCGCCGCGCGCGGTCCCACGTCGCCCGGAAGCCCCTGTGCCAGCCGCATGAAGAAGTCGCTGAGCAGACCGTCGGTCACGTACACGCCCAGCAGGGTCTCCTGCCAATCGCGCCCGATGGTGATCGATTGAAAGCCGTCGATCGCCCGGGCGAACGGCGCCATGACCTCAGCGGGTTCGGCGTCATGGCGCCTGATCTCGGCCGTCACGGCCTGGTGGCGGCTCAGGGCGGCGCCCGCAGTCAAGGCGATGCCCTCCTTGTTCGAGAGCGAGGGCACCTGCTGCACGACGCGGGACAGTGTCTCGAAGGCCTGCAGCTGCAGGTAGGCCACCTGCCCGAGGTAGGGCAAGAGGTCGGGCGCGACCTCGCTCAGGTCGACGCGTACACCGGTCACCTGTTCTCGCCGCGGCGTCAGCTTGGGCGCGTCCACGAGTGCGGGGCGGCGAGAGAACCAGGATGCCACCCGGCAAGTCTAGCGATCGCCGGATGCGGGCCCGTGGATGTTCGATCACACGGCTTGATCGACGATCGGACCGTCGACCCTGTTCCGCCGCGAGCGCACGGCCAGCGCGATCAGGCAGCCGCCGAGCACGACGAGCGCGATCAAGTCCGTGATCATCGCGGTCGCACGGTCGGACGTGAAGGCTCCACCCTCGACGAGGTGTCGGATTCCGTCGAGCCCGAGGAAGATCACGCCACCGGACAGTGCTGCCGGAACGACCCAGGAACGCAGGAACAGGCTGAGGATCCCGATCACGCCGAAGCCGAGGTTGGCGTAACCGAGCTCCGAGATGAACGGGAGAACGGTCGGGTCGGTGGTGCCGAAGATCTGTTCCCCGGTGAACTCCGGGTCGAGGGCTTGCGTCGCGCCGGCCAGCAGCAGCCGCACGCCCACGATCCAGAACGTGAACCATCGCAGGATGAGCGTCAGCAGGTCCCGCGACCGAGGGTTCTCCCGTCTCACCACCCGCTCGATGATGATCGAGACGATCGGTCCCACCACGAAGCACACGACGATAATGACGATGTACAAGGCTTATCCCCCACTGCATCCGATGTTTCTCCGTCGCCGGCGATCGGCAGCGGACCGGGCACGAGACCGGCCCGAGGGTGGTACACCGGTACGATCCCATGCGGCCCTCCGGCACGGCAAGGGCGGGGCCGTGCCACGTTCGGGGCGTAGCGGATCGCGCGGAGGGCGCAGTGGCTCCATGGCCGCCGACGCCGGCACCACGCCGTCCGCTCTCAGCGTCACCGGTAGACTGGTCGGGTCGTCGGCACAGGATCGACGGCATGCGCGCCTGGAGTCGATGCGAAGAACGGGCGCGAACCATCGGGTCGGCCTCGATCCGTACATCCTCTTCCGACAGGCAGTTACAACGTGACGTTCTCAGAATTGAACATCGATGCCGACATGGTGCAGGCTCTCGCCGCACGTGGCATCACCGAACCCTTCCCCATCCAGCAGCAGACCATTCCGCTCGCGCTCAGCGGGCAGGACATCATCGGCCAGGCCAAGACGGGGACCGGCAAGACGTTCGGCTTCGGTCTCCCGGTCATCCAGAGGCTGGGTCTCGACCCCGAGCCCGGCGTGCAGGCGCTGATCGTCGCACCGACGCGTGAGCTCGCCATCCAGGTCGCCGAAGACCTGGAGCTGGCCACCGCCGGCCGCTCCACCACGGTCGCCTCGATTTACGGCGGCAAGGCGTACGAGGGTCAGATCGAGCAGCTCAAGGCGGGGGCCCAGATCGTGGTCGGCACGCCCGGCCGTCTTCTCGACCTCGCCGGCCAGCACCTCCTCGATCTCTCTCGGGTGCGTGAGATGGTGCTCGACGAGGCCGACCGCATGCTCGACCTCGGGTTCCTTCCCGACGTGGAGCGGCTGTTCTCGCTCACGCCGGCTGCCCGGCACACCATGCTCTTCTCGGCCACGATGCCGGCACCGATCGTGGCGCTCGCCCGTCGGTTCATGACACGGCCGATCCACATTCGCGCCTCAGACCCCGACGAGGGCCTCACCCAGGCGAACATCAAGCACGTCATCTACCGGGCGCACGCGCTCGACAAGGACGAGGTGATCGCGCGCATCCTGCAGGCCGAAGGCCGCGGCAAGACGGTGATCTTCACGCGCACCAAGCGCGCCGCCGCGAAGCTCGTCGAAGAACTGAACGACCGCGGCTTCAACGCCGCTGCCGTGCACGGTGACCTCAGCCAGGAGCAGCGCGAGCGCGCGATGAACGCGTTCCGCGCCGGCAAGCGCGACGTGCTCATCGCGACGGATGTCGCCGCTCGCGGCATCGACGTCATCGACGTCACGCACGTGATCAACCACACGATCCCCGAGGACGAGAAGGCGTACCTGCACCGGGTGGGCCGCACCGGACGCGCGGGGCGACAGGGAACGGCCGTCACGTTCGTGGACTGGGATGACCTGCACAAGTGGGCGCTGATCAATCGCGCGCTCGACTTCGGACAGCCGGAGCCGGTGGAGACGTACTCCTCGTCGCCGCACCTGTACGCCGACCTCGAGATCCCCGAGGGTGCGAAAGGAAGGCTCAAGCCGACCCCTCCCGTGAAGTCGGAGCGGGCGCACGGCCGCGCCGAGGGCGGTCGTGGTGCAGGCGAAGGCGCGGAGCGCTCCGGTTCGTCGCGCAACCGCAACCGACGCCGCACGCGCGGCGGGTCCTCGACGACGCAGGGCACGGCATCCGCGTCGGAGGCTCCGGCTTCTGCATCGACGGAGAATGTCGCAACGGGCACGCACGACGGACAGGGCCGCCAGCATCACGACGGCAACACCGCGCCGCAAAGGCGGCGCCGCCGCCGTCGTCCTTCCGGTGGCGGAGGTGCCCCCGCGGCGCAGGCGTAGCAGGGCGGGCGCGGCCGGGCAGGTGCTCAGGCACGCGCAGGCCGGCAGGCAACGTCCGGCACGCGCTCAGCCGGGTATCGCCGGGCGGGTGCCTGGGGCGCCCGGGGTGCTCGACGCCCCTCTCAAACGCCGCGTGCCAGGTACGCGGACTCGTCGAGGATGCGCTCCAGGGCCTGAGGCGACGTCGTGTTCTCCCCCAGTCGGTTCGGCTTGCCCTCACCGTGATGGTCGCTGGAGCCCGTGAGAACGAGGTCGTGTTCAGCGGCGATGCGGCGCAACTCGGCCTTGCCGTCGTCGGTGTTCTCCCTGTGATCGATCTCGAATCCGGCGAGGCCGGAGTCGATCAGCCGCCGCAGGTAGACGTCCTTGATGATCCGGTCTCGACCACGCGTCGCCGGGTGCGCCAGCACGGGCACTCCACCGGCCGCCCTGATCAGCCGCACACCGTCCAACGGGGTCGGCGAGTACAGCGGTTCGTAGTATCCGCCGCGCGGGTGCAGGAGCGTGGCGAAGGCGGCCGAGCGGTCGGGCACGAGCCCCTTCGTGACGAGCGCGTCGGCGATGTGCGGGCGCCCGACCGCCGCGCCGGGGGCGGCGTGCGCGAGCACGTCGTCCCAGGTCAGGTCGAAATCGGCCGACAGCCTCTCCACGATCGACTCCGCCCGGGTGAGGCGGGCGCTGCGGATGCGCTCCAACTCGGCCGTGAGCGG
The DNA here is from genome assembly GCF_000421825.1 of Humibacter albus DSM 18994. Taxonomy (GTDB): domain Bacteria; phylum Actinomycetota; class Actinomycetes; order Actinomycetales; family Microbacteriaceae; genus Humibacter; species Humibacter albus. The sequence continues at coordinate 361,795 of NZ_ATXT01000014.1, read as the reverse complement.
CTCGTCGGCGGGATCGAACAGGTAGCCGAGCATGTGCACGCTCTGCCAGCCGTACCGCGTGGAGAGCTCGATGCCCGGAATGAAGGTGATGCCGATCTCGGATGCCGTCGCCGCGGCATCCGTCCACCCCGCCGTCGTGTCGTGATCGGTCAGCGCGACCGTGCCGAGGCCGACGCCGGCTGCGGAGCGCACCAACTCCTCGGGAGACTGCGTCCCGTCTGACATGCGCGAGTGCGTGTGCAGGTCGATCGGTGCCCTGAAGTCCCGCAGATCGTCGGCCATCGTTCCATCGTATTGCCGTTCGAATCGCGCATACCGGACGATCGACGGCTCCCACTCTGCGATTCGCGCGGCATCGACGACGGAGGGAACGGGTAAGAGAGCGGGACGGCGACGGGCGGCCACGGATCGTTCGGGGCGGCGGAGCACAATAGAGGGATGTCCGACACCGAAATCGTCTCGCAGACCGCGCACGACGCGACGTCCGCGAACACCGCGGCCACAGCATCCGCCGTCGACTCGTCCCGTCCCCGCGCCACCGAGAACCGCTCGACGACGCCGGCATCGTCCGCTTTCGCCGCCTACATCGGCTCGGGATGGGCGGATCGCGATGAGCAGGTCCCGGCGCCTCGCGAGGCGGTGGATTCGGCGGCGGCGCACCGCTCCGCCCTCTCCGCCCGGCACCTCGGCCAGCGCCTCATCGTGCCCGCCGGGCGGCTGAAGCAGCGTTCCAACGACACCGACTATCCGTTCCGGGCCCACTCCGGGTTCACGCAGCTCACCGGCTGGGGATCGGACGCCGAGCCCGGCAGCGTGCTCGTGCTCGAGCCGAAGGACGACGGACACGAGGCGACCCTCTACTTCCGCGAACGTGCTGGGCGAGACTCCGACGAGTTCTACGCCAATCCCGAGATCGGCGAGTTCTGGATCGGACCCCGCCCGTCACTGGCGCAGGTCGCCGGCGACCTCGCTCTGCGCACCCGACACCTCTCGAAGCTCGGCGAGGTGCTCGAGGCCGTCGACACGCGCACCCTGCTCGTGCGCGAGGCAGACGAGCTGCTGACCGCGAGCGTCGACGAGCGGCGCAACGCGCTCGACGCCGATCTCGCTGTCGTGACCGCCCTCGCGGATGCCGACGATGAGCTGGCCAGGAATCTCTCGGAGCTGCGCCTCACCAAGAACGCGTGGGAAGTCGGCGAGCTGCGGCGTGCGATCGACGCCACCGCCGCGGGATTCGACGACATCGTGCGCGAGCTTCCGCGCACCGCCGCTCACCGCCGCGGCGAGCGCGTGATCGAGGGCGTCTTCAACGCTCGCGCCCGACTGGAGGGCAACGCCGTCGGCTACGACACGATCGCCGCATCGGGAGAGCACGCGTGCATCCTGCACTGGACGCGCAACAACGGAGAGGTGCGCGAGGGCGACCTGGTCCTGATCGACGCCGGCGTGGAGGTCGACAGTCTCTACACCGCCGACATCACGCGCACGCTGCCGGTGAGCGGCCGGTTCACGGCGACGCAGCGGCAGGTGTACGAGGCGGTGCGCGAGGCGGCCGACGCCGCGTTCGCGATCGTGCGTCCCGGCATCCGTTTCCGCCAGGTTCACGCCACCGCCATGGAGGTGATCGCCCAGCACGTCGCGCGATGGGGCATGCTGCCGGTCAGCGTCGAGGAGGCGCTACAGGCCGATCAGCAGCAGCACCGTCGCTACATGGTGCACGGCACGAGCCATCATCTCGGGCTCGACGTGCACGACTGCGCGCAGGCGCGCCGCGAGTTCTACCTCGACGGCGTTGTGGAGGCGGGCATGACGTTCACGATCGAGCCGGGCCTCTACTTCCAGCCGGACGATCTCACGGTGCCCGAGGAGTTCCGGGGCATCGGCGTGCGCATCGAAGACGACATCCTGGTCACCGACTCGGGCGCCGAGAACCTGTCGATCGCCATCCCGCGCACGGCCGACGACGTCGAGGCTTGGATCGAGCGCGTGCGCAACTGAGCCTGCAGCGCGTGCGCAACTGAGCCTCCAGAGCGAGACCGGGCCGGTCCGGTGCGCTACTCGTCCGTCGGCGGTTGCGGTGCGCGTTGCCCGTACCGGGGTGGCTCGACCGGCTGCGCCGTCCGCTCTCCATACCGAGGCGGCGCCGCCTGGGAGGTGCGCTCGCCGTAGCGAGGAGGCTCTTGACCGCCGGGCGCGCGGCTCGGGTCGCCGTTCTCGCCCACGTCGCCGTTGGCGCCCGCACCGCCATCGCCCGGCTGCGTCGGCGGGTTCTGCGTCGGCGGATTCTGCGCGGGCGGCATCGCCGGCGGCGGCTCGGACGGATGCCGTTGCGGTGGAACGAAGGATGCCCCGGCATCGTGCACGCCGGCGCCCTCGTTCCCGAGCAGGTTGCGTGCGCGGTTCGCCAGGTCGGGATCCACGACGATCGAGTAGCTCGTGGCAAGCACCTGCGTCATCGAGGTGTAGTCCCGGCGGCGGCGCGTGATGGCGTACGAGACGAGACCGAAGAGCATCCCGAATCCCGCTCCGAGCAGCAGGGCTGCCAGCAGCACGCCGTAGCTCATGGTCGGGTTGAAGATCATCAGGAGCAGGCCGAAGAAGATGCCGAGCCAGATGCCGGATGCCGCGCCCGCCGCCGCCACCCGGCCCCACGTCAGCTTGCCGGTCACCCGCTCCACGGTCTTGAGGTCGCTGCCCACGATGGAGACCTGCGCGACCGGGAAGTCGGCCCTCGCGAGCACGTCAACGGCTCCCTGCGCGTCGAGGTAGGTCTCGAACGTCGCGACGACCTCACCGCGCGGCACCGTCGGCATGACCTGGCGCTGACGCCCGCCGAACGGGCTCTGGCTGCTCATCGCCTCATTGTCGCACGCACGCGTGTGCCCGCACCCAGGGGCCGCCGCGCCCCGCGAGCGCCGCGCCCCGTTAAGGTTTAGTTGTGAGTGCAGCACGCGTGTTCGTGGCCCGGCTCGCCGGGTGCACGGTGTTCGACCCCGCGGGGGACCGCGTGGGCAAGGTGCGCGACGTGCTCGTGGTCTATCGCCACAGCGATCCCCCGCGCGTCGTCGGACTGGTCGTCGAGATCCCGGGCAAACGCCGCGTCTTCGTCTCGATCGGGCGGGTGACCAGCATCGGCGCGGGCCAGATCATCACGACGGGTCTCATCAACGTTCGCCGGTTCGAGCAACGGGGCGGTGAGGTGCGGGTGATCGCGGAGATCCTCGGCCGCACCGTCGTCTTCCGCGACGGCTCGGGACCCGCGACCATCGAGGACGTCGCCATCGAACAGGCCTCGACCGGCGAATGGTCGGTGTCGCAGCTCTTCGTGCGCCGTCCGAAGACCTCTCCCTCGCCCTTCGCGAAGGGCGCCACGCTCTTCGCGACTTGGGACCAGGTGCGCGAGCGCGCGGCGAAGGGCGAGGCGCAGTCCGCCGAGCAGCTCATCGCCACCTACTCCGACCTGAAGCCGGCCGACCTCGCCAGCACCCTCCTCGATTTGCCGGACCAACGGCGGCTGGAGGTGGCCGGGGAGTTGCCGGACGACCGTCTCGCCGACGTGCTCGAAGAGATGCCCGAAGCCGAGCAGGTGGAGATCCTCACCGGCCTCGGCGACAATCGCGCGGCCGACGTGCTCGACCAGATGCAGCCCGATGACGCCGCCGACCTCATTGCGCAGCTGCCCGGCGATCGCGCCGAGCACCTGCTGGGGCTGATGGAGCCTGAGGAAGCCGACGACGTGCGACTCCTGCTGCGCTACGAGCCCGACACCGCCGGCGGCCTCATGACGACCGAACCCGTCATCCTCTCGGCGGATGCGACGGTGGCGGAGGGACTGGCGCTCATCCGCCGTCAGGATCTCGCGCCCGCGCTCGGCGCCGCCGTGTGCATCACGCTGCCGCCGTACGAGCCGCCGACGGGCCGGTTCCTCGGCATGGTGCACTTCCAGCGCATGCTGCGCTATCCGCCGCACGAACGCCTCGGCACCATCATCGACCAGAGCCTGGAACCCGTCACGGCGACGGCGCCGGCGGAAGACGTGTCGCGCATCCTCGCCAGCTATGACCTGGTGTCGGTGCCGGTCGTCGACGACAACTACCGGCTCGTCGGGGTGGTGACCATTGACGACATCCTCGACTACCTGCTTCCCGAAGACTGGCGAAGTCACGACGACGAACCGCCCACCGCGCAGAACGCGACGGACGACGAACGCAACAACACGGGAAAGAGGGTGAGCAATGGCACGAGCTGACAAGGCCGTCGCACGGCTGGATGCCCCGAAGGGCCTGCGAACGCGCGTCCTGCGCCTGGGCGGTGACCGAGACCGGTTCGGCCGTTTCACCGAGGCGTTCGCGCGGGCGATGGGCACGCCGTGGTTCCTGCTCGGCATGACGATCTTCTGCATCTTCTGGCTGGCCTACAACACGTGGGCTCCGACGAGCCTCCAGTTCGACCCGCGGGCGCTGAACTTCACTCTGCTCACGCTCATCCTGTCGCTCCAGGCGTCGTACGCGGCACCGATGATCCTGCTCGCGCAGAACCGCCAGGACGACCGGGACCGAGTGCAGATCGAACAGGACAGACAGCGCGCGGAGCGCAATCTCGCCGACACGGAGTACCTCGCTCGCGAGGTGGTCGCGCTGCGCCTGGCGGTGAAGGACATGGCGTCGAAGGACTTCATCCGCGCTGAGCTGCGCTCTCTTCTCGACGAGCTCGAGCGGGACCGGGACGAGCGATCCCCGGGCAGCGGCGACGACGCTGCGACGCTGCGACCGGAGGCGTCGCGTGGTTGATGCCGAGGGCATCCGTGCCGCGCTGAGCGGCGTCATCGATCCGGAGATCCGGCGCCCGATCACCGAGCTCGACATGGTGGATGAGATCAGCGTCGACGCCGCCGGTCGCGCCTTCGTGCGCATCAAGCTGACGATCGTCGGATGCCCCGCCGCCGCCAGGATCGAGAGCGACGTCCGCGAGGCCGTCACCTCCGTGCCCGACGTGGACGGGTTGGATCTCGAGGTCTCCGTGATGTCGCCGGCGGAGCGCAGCGCGCTCACCGAGCGCCTGCGCGGAGCGCGCAAGCGCGCGAATCAGTTCACCGCCGCCTCGCCCACGCGGGTCTACGCCGTCACGAGCGGCAAGGGCGGCGTCGGCAAGTCGACGGTCACCGCCAACCTCGCCGTCGCGCTCGCGCAGCAGGGGCTGAAGGTCGGTCTCGTCGATGCCGACGTGTACGGCTTCTCCATTCCGGGCATCCTCGGGCTGGTGCACGACGGCGTGACGCAGCAGCCAACGCGCGTCGACGACATGATCCTGCCGCCGATCGCCTACGACGTGAAGGTCATCTCGATCGGCATGTTCCTCGACCCGTCTCGGGGCCAGGGAGCCGGCACGGCTGTCGCGTGGCGCGGACCCATGCTGCACCGCACGATCTCGCAGTTCCTCACCGATGTCTTCTTCGACGACCTCGACGTGCTGCTGCTCGACCTGCCGCCCGGCACCGGCGACGTCGCGATCTCGGTCGGGCAGCTGCTGCCCGGCGCCGACGTGCTCGTCATCACGACACCGCAGCCCGCAGCGGCCGACGTGGCCGTACGCAGCGGGGTGGTCGCCCGCCAGACGGGGCAGCAGGTCTTCGGCGTCATCGAGAACATGGCGGGCCTGCCGCAGCCCGACGGAACCGTGCTTGACCTGTTCGGCTCGGGCGGCGGTGCCGAAGTGGCGGCGCGTCTGACCGAGGGAATGGATGATCCGGTGCCGCTCCTCGCGTCCGTCCCGCTGAGCGTCGCGCTGCGCTCCGGCGGCGACACCGGCGAGCCCATCGTGGTCTCGGATCCCGACGACCCGGCCGCCGTCGCGATCCGCTCGGTTGCCGAGCGCATCGCCTCGCGGCCGCGCAAGCGCACCGGTCGCGCCCTGAACCTGAACCGGCTCTAGGCATCCAGTCGCTGGCTACGGCGGCTCAGCGCGGCTCGACCACCCGCGCGAGCAGCTCGGTGAGCAGCCGTTCGGTGAGCGGATGCGGCAGCGCCTCGATCAGCGCCAGGAACGGTGCCATCCGCTCCGGCAGGGCGCCGTCGGCACTGTCGAGCAGGCCGAGCGCGCCCAGCAGCGTCGCCGCCGTCTGCGAGTCGAGAGCGCCGGCGCTGGGACCCGTCTCGCCCGAGAGCGCGGCCGGGCCGCCGGGCAGTGCCGCACCGCCACCGGGCAGCGCGCCGAGCACGTCGGCGCCGGAGACCGCGGGGATGCCTCGCACGGCATCCGCCGCACCGACCAGTACCGGAACGAGCTCGCCGAGCCCGTCTTCGGTGACGGGCGTCACGGTGAGGTGCGTGGTGTGCGGCAGACGCACCCCGTTCTCCTGCACGATCCCGGGCTGCTGCTGCAGCACCCAGCCGCGTGCGCGGGCGGCGTCGGCCCAGTGGTGCGGGTCCACCCTGCGGTCCTCGGCGACGGATTCGTCCGTCGCCACCGCGAAGAGCGGCCCGACCGGGTCGCCGACGACGCGCAGCCCCTCGATGCGCTCCACGGTCTGAAGAAGCACCCGCGTCGCCCGAAGGGACTTGTCGGCGAGGCGCGCGAACCCGTTCTTTCCGAGCACCTGGATGATGGCCCACGCGGCCGCGAGCGCGCCGGCGGGCTTCGAGCCGAGCAATGTCGGATTCACCACCGGGTAACCCGGCCAGTCGGTGGTCGCGAAGTACTGCGCGCGGTGACGGTCGCGGCCACGGTGCAGGAGCACGCTCACCCCTTTGGGCGCGTATCCGTACTTGTGCAGATCGGCCGACAGGCTCGTCACGCCGGGTACGCGCAGATCCCACGGTGGCAGAACGGCGCCGTCGTCGTCACTCCAGAACGGGAGGATCCAGCCGCCGATGCAGGCGTCAACGTGACACGCGACACCGGCCTGAGCGCACGCAGCGGCCACCTCACCGATCGGATCGAGTGCGGCGAACGGGTAGGACGGCGCCGACACCACGACGAGCGCCACGTCCTGGCCCAGCCGGTCGACGATCGCCGAGGCCTCCACCGTGCCGCTCAGGGGAGACACGGGTACACCGTCGAAGTGCACGTCGAAGAGCTTGGCCGCTTTGCGGAACGCTGCGTGCACCGTGACCGGCGCCACGAGGCGCGGCGTGCCCATACCACCCGAAGCGCGCCACAGATCGCGCGCCGTCTTCACGGCGAGCAGGCAGGATTCCGTCCCGCCCGAGGTCACCGAGCCGACGACGTCGTCACCGGTGCGGTCCGAAGCAGGATCGCCGCCCAGCAGCAGGCGCGCGAATTCCACCACCTCACGTTCCAGAGCGGCGACCGACGTGAACGTGGTGGGATCCAGCCCGTTGACCGGTTGCATCTCACGAGCGGCCGCGGCCGCGAGCTCATCCAGGTCCGGCCTGCCGGAGTCGTACACGTACGAGAGCACATGTCCGCCGTGCGTCGGAGCATCCGCCGCACGGAGCGCCCGCAACCGCGCGAGCACCTCGTCGTGCGTCGCCGTCCCGGGATTCACGCCGCGGTCCGCCTCGCCGTCGTCCGCACCGTCACTGCTCATCCAGTTCCTCCTTGCGCAACCGATACCGCAGTAGCGGCACCAGACTCACTGCCACCAGCACCGCCGGAACGATGCTGAAGCTCAAGACGATCCCGGCGACCGCGAGCGGAGGCTGCGAGACCGACTCCGTTCCCGTGCTCGCCAGGTAACCGGTCGCCGCCAGCACGATCGAGAGCACGGTGGCGCCGAGAGCCATGCCGGTGGTCTCACCCGCCGTCCACATGCCGCCGAAGATGCCGGCCCTTCCCGGCCCGTTCTCTCGAGCGTCGTGCGAGATCACATCGGGCAGCATCGCCATCGGCAGCGATTGCATGCCCGCGTAACCGGCGCCGCAGAGCGCGACGGGCAGGTAGACCCATGCGCCGGGCATCCAGAGCAGCAGAAGCATCGAGAGCGCCGCGATTCCGAACAGGATGCTCGCCAGCAGGAACCCGCGCTCCTTGCCGATCCGCCGCGCGGCCACGCCCCACAGCGGCGTCACGAGCAGCGCGGGACCGATCAGCGCGACGAACAGGAACGTCACGGCATCGGAGGAGTGCAGAACGTGCTTCGCGACATAGTTCGCCGCCGCCAGCATCTCGCCCGTCGCCACCGCCTGCAGCAGGTAGGCGAGGAGCAGCGCGCGGAACGGCTGGCTCGTGCGCAACGCACGGATGCCCGTGGCGTAATGCCGCACGATCGAGGTGCGCGCGGGGACGGGCATCCCCGTCACGCCCTTCGGGGCGACGAACGACGACACGACCATGCCGACGCCGATCACGACGCCGGCCACGACGGCCATCACCAGGTAACCGAAGTACGGATCCCGGGGGAACGCGTCGCGCAGCGCTGGACCGCCGGCGCCGAAGAGCAGGATGGCGAACGTGAGCACGACGACGCGCCAGGTGAGCAGCCTGGTCCGCTGGTCGTAGTCGGAGGCGAGCTCGGCCGGAAGTGCGATGTACGGCACCTGGAACAGGCTGAACGCGGTGGCCGTGAGCATGAAGGCCAGGAACACCCAGACACCGGCGAGCCCCGGCGCGGTGCCTGCGGGGACCGCGAACGTCAGCATGAAGAAGAGCGGCAGCCCGATGCCGCCGGTGATCATCAGCGGTCGGCGGGTGCCGCGGTGCCCCAGCTGCCGGTCGCTGAGCGACCCGATAACCGGGTCGATGATGACGTCCCACACCTTCGCGGCCGTCACCAGGATCCCCGCTGCGAGGGCGGCCACCCCGAGCGTGTCGGTGAGGTAGAAGACGAGGACGAGTCCGGGCAGCGTGGCGAATCCGCCCGTGCCCAGCGACCCGACGGCATAGCGCGCCACGGTGGGGCCGGGCAGCGCCGTTCGGGCGGGCGACGATCGCCTCGTTGCGGTCACCCGGGCATCCTATCGGCATGCCGTGAGGCGAATCGAACGCGCACCGGCGACGCGGGTCGGGCGGTGCTGCGACCTGCGCCGCTTCGGCCTACGTCGCTTCGGTGTCGTACGGCGGCAGCGCGCCCTCGTCGAGCCGCGCCGTCTTCGCCGGTCTGCTCAGCGTGGGTGCTGGCTCGTCGTCGAGCAGGGCATCGCGGATGATGCGGCGCGGGTCGTACTGCCGAGGGTCGAGCTTGTGCCAGTCGACGTCCTCGAACTCGGGTCCGAGCTCTTCGCGCATCTTCTCTTGCGCGTTGTTGGCCATGTTGCGCAGATTGCGCGCCCATTGCCCCAGCTGCGCGGCATATCTCGGCAGCCGATTGGGGCCGATGAGAAGGATGGCGATCACCGCGATGATCACCAATTTCTCCATGGTCAAACCGAACACCCGTACAGAGTAACCCGCCGAACTGCATGCGGGTGCCCGTCGTGCGCATCTCGTTACCTGAAAACGATGCCACTCGCACGTTCGCTCCGCGCGGTGCGGCGCGAGGACCGGCCCCGTCGACTGCGTATTCTTGACGCCGAGGAAGGAACGCTGTGTCACATCACGATCAGAACTGGAAGTTCGCGACCGACATCGTCTCGGAGCCCGAGACGATCCAGGCGGCACGAGCCCAGTCCCTCGAGCTGGGCGTCGAACCCGTCTCGGCCGCCATCGGGGCGCAGTCCTCCGTGATCGCCGCGGCGTCGCACGCCACGAGCATCCTCGAGGTGGGCACCGGCGTCGGCGTCTCGGGGCTGTGGCTCCTGCGCGGGGCGGCCAACGCGACGCTGACCTCCATCGACATGGAGGCCGACCATCTGCACCACGCGCGCTCCAACTTCTCCGAAGCCGGCGTTCTGCCGTCGAAGGTGCGGCTGATCACGGGGCGCGCGCGCGACGTGCTCCCCCGCATGAACGAGAACGCCTACGACGTCGTCTTCGTCGACGCCGATCCGGCCGGAGTGATCGAATACGTGGAGCACGGGCTGCGCCTGGCCAGGCCGGGCGGCACGGTGCTCGTCGCACACGCCCTGTGGAAGGGTCGCGTCGCCGATCCCGCCCAGCGCGACGAGGTCACCACCGGGTTCCGCACGCTCGTCACGGAGATCGCGGCCTCACCGGCCGTGGTCAGCGCCCTCAGCACCGTGGGCGACGGCCTGCTGCAGATCACGAAGCTCGGCGAGTAGCCCGGACCGAGGGTCACGCGGACGCGCCCGAACCGGGCCTCACGCGAACCGGGCCTCACGCGAACCGGTACTCACGCGAACCGGTACTCACGCGAACCGGTACTCACGCGAAAGAGAGCGGATGCCCCAGGGCATCCGCTCTCTTTGCGCATTGTGCTTGGTCGTGCTTCAGCTACCCGTGATGACGGTGCCGAGCACGTCGTGAAGCTCCTGGGCCTCGGCGTCATTGACCGAGACGACGAGCCGGCCTCCACCTTCGAGAGGAACGCGCACAATGATGAGACGCCCCTCCTTCACAGCCTCCATGGGTCCGTCTCCGGTTCTCGGCTTCATGGCCGCCATGTAGCTCCCCTTTCAGTGGATGTTGCTTTCCATTATCCGTCATCCGGCGACCGGCGGGGAAATCGCCTCCGTCACCCCGGGCAACGATCGTCCCTGATCGGGGCGCGGTTCCGGTCCCGTTCGCGATCCGGTCAGGGCCGGTTCAGGGCCCGACCGGAGGCCGTCCGCCGTTCACCGTGGCCACATCACGGCGGGGTCCAGTCCGCCCCGTCGACGCCCCACGCGATCAGCAGCCAGCCCCACTGCAGCGCGATCGCGACGATGACGACGGCCGCGCGGTAGAGCCGGCTGCGCGGCTGCGCGATCGAGCCGAGCATCGGTGCGAGCGGCATCAGGATGCGGAAGGTGCTGGACTGCGGAAAGAACACGGCGAGCAGGTAGAGCGCGTACGCCGCGCACCACAGTCGGAGGTCGACACCGAGACGGCGCACCGACGGCATGAACATCCACAGGGCGAACAGGGCGATCAGCAGCAGCAGTGTGAGGTATCCGAGTCCCGGCAAGACGCCGAGCCAGAGCGCGAACCACCAGTGCGCAGCCTGGATCCAGGAGGTGAACGGCACGAGCGACACGTACCCGATGTAGTCGGCCCGCCAGGCGAGTTCCGTGGCCGTGTACGCGTCGGGCACCCCGGTCACCACCCCGGCGATCACGGGCCATGCCACACCGGCGAGGCCCGCCACGATCGTCACGGTGACGGATGCCACGCGCTCGCGAACAGAGAATGCGTCGCGCCGGCGAACCGCCCACCGATAGATCACATGCAGTCCCATGGCGAGCGCGAAGGCGAGCCCGCTGGGACGCACGAACGCCGCGACGACGACGGGCACGAGCATCCACCAGTACCGCCGTCTCATCAGCAGGTACAGCGACACGAGCAGCAGGAAGAGGTACATCGACTCGGCGTAGGCGAGCTGGAACAGCGCCGACGTGGGCGCCACGCAGAACAGCACGACGGCGAAGAGCGACGTCGAGCCGGGAAGACGCAGCGCCATGATGCGGTAGAAGACGAGCGCGGCGGCCAGACCGAAGCCGAACGACACGAGCACCGCCGCCGGGGACCACGGCAGGAACGTGAGCGTCATCACGACCTTCACGAGGAACGGGTACGCCGGTAGGAACGCCCACGCGTTCTGCTCGACGTGTCCGTTCGTTCCGATCGGCAGCGTCGACGGGTAGCCGGACTCGGCGACGATGTCGTACCAGCGGCCGTCCCAGATGGACGCGAAGTCGAAGTATCCCGGCGAGGCGCCCGTCCACGGGTTCGGCCCCTGCACGCTCGCCAGCACGAGGAGCATCACGGTGGTGATCAGGCGCGCCAGCAGGTAGACGACGATGACCTTCGCCCACCACGGCGTCAGCCGGTAGCGCGTCCGCAGGCCGGCCGGCAACATCCGCGAGGATGCCGTCCGCCGCGTGCCCGCTCCCGTCGTCACGCCGTGAGCCAGCGGCGCAGGCCCTGCTCGCAGGCGACGATCTCGCTCAGCGCGACGCGCTCGTCGTCGGCATGCGCCTTCGTCGGGTCGCCCGGTCCGTAGTTGACCGCCGGGATGCCGAGCGCAGCGAAGCGCGCGACGTCCGTCCAGCCGTACTTCGGCCGGGCCACCGCGCCGACCGAGTCGAGGAACTCGCGGGCGAACGGGGTGTCGAGCCCGGGACGAGCGCCCTCGGCGAGGTCGGCAACGGTCACGTCGAAGCCGTCGAACACGTCGTTCACGTGCTCGATCGCCTCGTGTCCGGAGCGGCTCGGCGCGAACCGGTAGTTCACATGCACGACGCACTCGTCGGGAATGACATTGGTCGCCACTCCCCCGCGGATCAGCACCGCGTTCAGCGCTTCGCGGTACACGAGCCCGTCGACCTCGACCTCGCGCGCCTCGTAGCCCGAGAGCCGCTGCAGGATCGGTGCGGCGTGGTGGATGGCGTTGTCGCCGGCCCACGGGCGAGCCGAGTGCGCGCGCACGCCGGTGGTGCGAACATCCACTCGAAGGGTGCCGTTGCAACCGCCCTCCACCTGCGCCTGGCTGGGCTCGCCCAGGATCGCGAAGTCCGCCCGCAAGAGCTCGGGCCGGTCGACGGAGAGGCGGCGCAGCCCGTTGAGCTCGGAGGCCACCTCTTCGTTGTCGTACCAGAGCCAGGTGATGTCGTAGCGCGGGTCGCTCAGCGCTGCCGCCGCGACCAGCTGCACCGCGACGCCCGCCTTCATGTCGACGGTGCCCCGGCCCCACAGGTAGTCGACACCGCCGATCGTCTCGAACCGCGCGGGCAGATTGTCGTTCACGGGCACGGTGTCGATGTGGCCGGCGATCGCCACGCGCGTCGCCCTCCCGAGGGTCGTGCGTGCGATGACGTTGTTGCCGACGCGCGTCACCGTCAGGTGCGGGAGCGCACGCACGGCCTGCTCGACGGCATCCGCCAGGGCACGCTCATTCCCCGAGACCGATTCGATGTCGCAGAGAGCACGAGTGAGTTCGACCGGGCCGGCCGTGAGGTCCAGAAGCACCCTACTAATCTAGGGGCATGCCCGCCGCCGAACCCGACGCCGTCCTGCCCGAGACCATCGCAACCTCCTCCGAGGGCGGCGCGAGAAGCAACGCGGCCGCGGACGGCGCGCCGACCCACGCCTGGGGCTACGGGCTCGTCACGGTGGCAGGCGATGGCACTGTGCTCGACACGTGGTACCCGAAGCCCGCACTGGGCCGCCTGCCGTCGGCGAGCGAGCCGTGGCTCGTGCCCGCCGCGCTCGACGCGCAGACCGGCGACGACCCGCGCCGCAACGTGTGCATCGACGCGCGCGCCGTCGAGGCCGACCTGCAGGCACCGATCACCTCGACTCCGGATGCCTATCTGCGGCTGCACCTGCTCTCCCACCTTCTCGTCGCCCCGAACTCGATCAGCCTCGACGGCATCTTCGCCCACCTGCCGATCGTGGCCTTCACGAACGCCGGCGCGGTGCTTCCGGCCGACTACGAGAGACTGCGTCCGGCATTGCAGCGGGCGGGCATCCAGGCCTACGGGATCGACAAGTTCCCGCGACTCACCGACTACGTGGTGCCCGATCGCGTGCGCATCGCGGATGCCTCGCGCGTGCGACTCGGAGCCCATCTCGCCCCCGGCACCACGGTGATGCACGAGGGCTTCGTGAACTACAACGCCGGCACGCTCGGTTCCTCCATGGTCGAGGGTCGCATCTCGCAGGGCGTGGTGGTCGGCGACGGCTCCGACATCGGCGGCGGCGCCTCCATCATGGGCACGCTCTCCGGCGGCGGAACGCAGCGCGTCTCCATCGGGCAGCGTTCGCTGCTCGGCGCCAACAGCGGCATCGGCATCTCCATCGGCGACGACTGCATCGTCGAGGCCGGCCTCTACGTCACGGCCGGCACCAAGGTGCTGCTCGCCGGATCCGCCCCCACCGCCGACGGCCGACCGCAGACGGTGAAGGCCGTCGAGCTCTCCGGCGTGCCGAACCTGCTCTTCCGCCGCAACTCGCTCAGCGGCGCCGTCGAGGTCGTGCAGCGCAGCGGGCAGGGCGTACAGCTCAACACGATCCTGCACGCCTGAGCGCGCGACGCTCCATCCGCCTGCGGGCCGATAGCATGAGCGGGTCCGACACGAAGGAGTGACGTGGGCACCGACGCATCCCGATTGTCCCGGCGGCATCCGTTCTGGCGGTTCGTGGGCATCCTGCTCGCCGTCGTGGTGACGCTCGCCCTGATCGCCGGCGTGCTCGCGTTCTGGACCGTGACCCGGTCGTTCCCGCAGACCAGCGGAAGCATCGACATCCCCGGCCTGCACTCGAAGGTCGAGGTGCAGCGCGACGATGCGGGAATCCCGCAGATCACGGCATCCGACGCCCACGATCTGTTCCTCGCCGAGGGTTACGTGCACGCCCAGGACCGCTTCTGGGAGATGGACTTCCGGCGGCACGTCACCGCGGGCCGCCTGAGCGAACTGTTCGGCGCCAGCCAGCTCGGCACCGACGAGTTCATCCGCACGCTCGGCTGGCGCCGTGTCGCCGAGCAGGAGGTCAAGCAGATGGATGCCACCTCGCTCTCGTATTACCGGGCCTACGCCGACGGCGTGAACGCGTACTTGAAGACGCACAAGGGTGCCGACATCTCACTGGAGTACGCCGTGCTCGGCTTGCAGACCTCCGGGTACACGCCCGCGAAGTGGACGCCGGTCGACTCGGTCTCCTGGCTGAAGGCGATGGCCTGGGACCTGCGCTCGAATCTCGAAGAGGAGCTCGACCGAGCAGTGCTCGGCACGACCCTGACGCCCGACGAGGTCGCGCAGCTGCACCCGACGTACCCGTACGCCGACCATCCGACGATCACGGATGCCGGAGGCGGCGACACGCAACGCACGAGTTCCGAGGCCTCCGGCGGCTCCGCCTCCGCGAAGTCGACCACGGCTTCTCAGTCGCCCTCGACGGGCTCGACCTCGGCGGACTCCGCCTCGACGGGCTCCGGCTCGACTGACTCCGCCTCGATCGCGGGCACGACGACAGCCGCGAAGGAAGCGACAGCCGACCTGAAGCAACTCGCCTCCCGGGTCGAAACCGCGGCCGCGGCGGTGCCGGCACTGCTCGGCATGAACAGCGAAGACATCGGGTCGAACTCGTGGGTGGTCTCCGGAAAGCACACCGCCACCGGCAAGCCCCTCCTCTCGAACGACCCGCACCTCGGACCGGCGGCACCGAGCATCTGGTACCAGGTGGGGCTGCACTGTGCGAAGGTCACGGCATCCTGCCCCTTCGATGTCGCCGGGTACAGTTTCTCGGGCCTGCCGGGCGTCGTGATCGGCCACAACCAGAGCATCGCGTGGGGGTTCACGAACCTGGGCCCCGATGTCACCGACCTCTACCTCGAGAAGCTCAGCGGCGCAGGATACGAGTACGACGGCAAGGTCGTCCCGTTCACCGTGCGCAAGGAGACCATCAAAGTCGCGGGCTCCAAGCCCGTCACCATCACGGTGCGCTCGACCGTGCACGGTCCGATCGTCACCGGCGGCCAGTACGACACCATCACCGCCCATCACAAGAAGGCGTCCGGCGGCTTCCCGGCGGGCAAGTACGCCCTGTCGCTGCAATGGACCGCGCTCACGCCCGGACACACCGCCGAGGCGATCTTCACGATCGACAGGGCGACGGACTGGGCGCAGTTCCGGGATGCCGCGCGCCAGTTCGACGTGCCGGCCCAGAATCTGATCTACGCCGACACGGCGGGGAACATCGGTTACCAGGCGCCCGGTCGCATCCCCGTGCGCAAACAGGGCGACGGCACCTCGATCGAGCCGGGCTGGTCGAGTGCCTACGGCTGGAGCGGCTACGTCTCGTTCGACCAGCTGCCGAGCCTCTACAACCCGTCGAGCGGCTTCATCGTGACAGCGAACAACGCCGCCGTCGGGCCGAAGTACGCCGTCAACCTCACGCAAGACTGGGACGCCGGCTACCGCGCCGATCGCATCACCGCCGATCTGAAGAAGCTGATCCATCACGGCACGAAGATCACCTCGGCCGACATGTCGAGGATCGACGCCGACACGTACGACGAGAATGCGGCGACGCTCGTGCCCATCCTGACGAAGCTCTCGGTGGACTCGGGCACGAGCAAGGCCATCGCCCTGCTGAAGGACTGGGACTACCGCGACGAGGCGGACAGCGCGGCCGCCGCCTACTTCAACATCTTCTGGCGCAACCTGCTGCACGACGCCTTCGCCCGCAAACTGCCTTCTTCGGCGGCGCCCACGGGCGGCGCGCGATGGTTCCAGGTGGTCGCCGACCTCTTGGCGCAGAAGGACGCGAGCTGGTGGCTCGACACGAAACTCGGCGTCGACGACCGCGACCAGATGTTCGCCTATGCCGCCACGCAGGCTTACCACGAGGCCGTCAAGCTCATGGGACCCGAGACGTCCGACTGGAAGTGGGGAGACATCCACACCCTCGAAGTCACGAACCAGAGCTTCGGCGTCTCGGGCATCGCACCCATCGAGGCGCTGTTCAACCGTGGACCGTACAAGCTCGGCGGCAGCTCATCGGTGGTGGATGCCGTCGGCTGGGACGCCAGCGTCGGTTATGCGGTCAACTGGGTCCCCTCGATGCGGCAGGTGGTCGATCTCGCCGACTTCGACCGCTCGAGCTGGATCAACCTCACCGGCGACTCCGGGCACGCGTTCAATCCGCACTACATGGATCAGTTGCCGCTGTGGCAGCAGAACCGCACGCGGCCCTGGCCGTTCACGCCGAAGGCGGTGACGAAGGCGACGCGGGACACGCTGACCCTGCGCCCGCAGTGACTTCTCAGCGACCCGTCGGATAGTCCCGCTTGGGCTCGCCGACGTAGAGCTGCTGCGGGCGGCCGATCTTGGTGGCCGGGTCGGTGTTGAGCTCGCGCCAGTGCGCGATCCAGCCCGGCAGACGGCCGATGGCGAACAGCACGGTGAACATGCGCGTCGGGAAGCCCATGGCCTTGTAGATCACGCCGGTGTAGAAGTCGACGTTCGGGTACAGGCGGCGCTGGATGAAATAGTCGTCGTCGAGAGCGATCTGCTCGAGCTCCTTGGCGATGTCGAGCAGCGGATCGTGCACGCCCAGGCCGGCGAGCACGGCATCCGCGCTCTCCTTGACGAGCTTCGCCCGCGGGTCGTAGTTCTTGTAGACGCGGTGCCCGAAGCCCATCAGGCGCACGCCGTCTTCCTTGTTCTTCACGCGCTCGACGAAGCGGTGCACGCTCTCGCCCGAGTCGCGGATGCCGGCGAGCATACCCAGCACGGCCTCGTTCGCGCCGCCGTGCAACGGCCCGTAGAGAGCGTTGATGCCGGCCGAGATCGAGGCGAACAGGTTCGCCTGCGTGGATCCGACGAGGCGCACGGTCGACGTCGACGCGTTCTGCTCGTGGTCGGCGTGCAGGATCAGCAGGCGCTCGAGGGCCTTCGACACCGTCGGGTTCACCTCGTAGGGCTCCGCCAGAGTGCCGAAGTTCAGGCGCAAGAAGTTGTCGACGAAGCTCAGCGAGTTGTCCGGGTAGAGGAACGCCTGCCCGAGGCTCTTCTTGTGCGCGTAGGCGGCGATGACGGGCAGCTTCGCGAGGAGGCGGATGGTGGAGAGCTCCACCTGCTCCGGGTCGCTGATGCTCAGCGAGTCCTGGTAGAAAGTGCCGAGCGCCGAGACCGCGCTGGAGAGCACCGACATGGGGTGCGCGTCGTGCGGCAGCGCGTCGAAGAACCGACGCAGGTCTTCGTGCAGCAGCGTGTGGCGGCGGATGCGCTCGTCGAACTCACCGAGCTCGTCGGCGCTCGGCAGCTCGCCGTGGATCAGCAGCCAGGCCACCTCGAGGAAGCTCGAGTGCTCCGCGATCTGCTCGATCGGATACCCGCGATAGCGCAAGATGCCCGCGTCGCCGTCGATGAACGTGATCTTCGATCGCGTCGCCGCCGTGTTGACGAAGCCGTAGTCGAGCGAGGTGAGCCCGGTCTGCTTGGTCAGCGTCGAGATGTCGATGCTCGACGCGCCGTCAACGCTCGGAAGGATCGGGAGTTCCGCCGTACCGCCGGGATACGTCAGAGTGGCTCGAGCTTCGGAGTCTCCTCCGTCGTGACCACCTGCGTTCACTGCGCCTCCTTCGAGCATCGGCAAAGATCGTGCCCGTACAGCCTACGGGCAAAGCCGGTCCACTGTTGCTCCCGCCAACGAAGAGCATGATCCGCGCAGCGGAATGCACAAACGGCGCCCGTCAGTGCGAGGGTGCGTCCGCCAGACGCCGTGCCGCCGTGGCGATGCGCTCGTCCGTGGCCGTCAGCGAGAACCGCACATGCTGCGGAAAGAAGTCCCCGTAGAACGCGCCGGGACCGGCGAGGATGCCCGACTCGGCGAGCGCGCCCATCGTGGTCCAGGCATCCTCACCTCTGCTGGCCCACAGGTACAGCCCGCCCTCGCTGTGGTCGATGCGGAACCCGGATGCCTCCAGTGCGGGCTTGAGCACGGCCCGCCGCGCGCGGTACCGCGCCACCTGGTCGCGCACGTCGGCGTCATCGGCCAGGGCCACCGTCATCGCCCGCTGCAAGGGTGCCGGGAGCATGAGTCCGGCGTGCTTGCGCACCGTGAGCAGCCGGGCGACGAGCGACGGATCACCCGCCAGGAAGGCCGCCCGATAGCCGGCCATGTTCGACTGCTTGCTCAGCGAGTAGACCGAGAGCACGTCGCCGAGGTCATCGTCGACCACGCGCGGATCGAGGATGCTCGGCACCGGCTCGTCCGCCCACTGCCCCTCCCAGCCCAGTTCGGCATAGCACTCGTCATTCGCGATCACGGCGCCCAGCTCGCGCGCGCGGGCGACGGCCCGCCGCAAGAACGCGACGTCGAGAACACGGCCGTCCGGGTTGCCCGGGGAGTTCAACCAGACGAGCCGCGTGCCCTGCGGCCACGCGTCCGGATCATCGGAGGGGAACGGGTCGGCCTGCACGATGGCGGCGCCCATCGCGTACGTCGGGTACGCCGCGCGCGGGTGCACGACCACGTCGCCGGGGCCGAGGCCCAGGAACACGGGCAGGAGCGCGACGAGCTCCTTCGAGCCGATGGTCGGCAGCACGTGCGCCGTCGTCAGGCCGGAAACGTTGCGGCGCCGGGCGTACCAGTCCACGATCGCCTGGCGCAGCTGCGGCGTACCGGTCGTCTGAGGGTAAGCGTGGGCATCCGTCGCATCGGCGAGCGCGTCGCGCACGGCCTGCGGAGTCGGGTCGACCGGCGATCCGATCGACAGATCCACGATGCCGCCGGGATGCCGGCGCGCGCGTTCGGCGTAGGGCGCGACGAGATCCCAGGGATAGTCGGGCAGGTCGGGGCGCGTCACGTGCGCGTGCCGTTCAGTGGCTCTGCGGGGGCAGCGCGGCCACCAGCGGGTGGTCCTTCGGGATCACGCCGACCTTGGCGGCGCCGCCCGGCGAGCCGATGTCGTCGAAGAACTCCACGTTCACCCGGTAGTAGTCGCTCCACTCCTCGGGGAGGTCGTCCTCGTAGTAGATGGCCTCGACCGGGCAGACCGGCTCGCAGGCGCCGCAGTCGACGCACTCGTCCGGGTGGATGTAGAGCGTGCGCTCGCCCTCGTAGATGCAATCGACAGGGCATTCGTCGACACATGCGCGGTCTTTGACATCCACACATGGCAAAGCGATGACGTAGGTCACTTCTCGAACGACTCCCTTCGGGCCTTCGCAGGCGCCACCTCAGTCTAGGACGACAGCACACCGTGCTCCTGCGCGCGCGAGCTCTCCCTCGTGCGCTGCACGCGCCCCTCAGGCCGCAGCGGCGCGCAGTCGGGGCCAGCCGACCACGAGGAGCGCGACCACGACGGCACCGCCCATCCAGGTCCAGCCGAGCACGCTGTCGGTGATCAGCACCGAGCCGCCGAAGCTCTCCTGCGACAGCACTGCAATCGCCACCAGTGCCCCGAGCCCGGCGCACGCGGCGTTCAGGCGTCCTCGGCTCAGCAGACGGATGCCGGTGAGCAGGCAGGCGAGCGCGACGAGCGCGACGATGATCCCCCACGGGAAGGTGAAGGAGCCGAAGGTCGCCGTGTGCACGAGCGTGCCGAACATGCCGAACACGAGCCCGAGCAGGCCCAGAAGCACGGCGACGACCACGCGGGAGAGCATGCGGACATCCTATGCGGATCCTCATGGACCGCGGCTACGCGATTCGACGCGATAGAGGTAAGGTAAGCCTTACCGAAACCCACCCGTCATATCCGAAGGCTCTGCTGTGCTCGCCACGCTCGTCATCGGCCTTCGCGAAGGCCTTGAAGCCGCACTCATCGTCGGTATCATCGCCGCATTCCTCAAGCGGAACGGCGCCTCTCTGAAGCCGATGTGGATCGGCGTCGCGACCGCGCTCGCCTTGAGCATCGCGGTGGGATTCGGGCTGCAGGCCGTCGAGGCGAGCCTGCCCCAGTCCGGCCAGGAGGCGATGGAGGCCGTGATCGGCGCCGTCGCGGTGGTCTTCGTGACGACCATGATCGTCTGGATGCGCAAGCACGCCCGCGGCATGAAGAAGGAGCTGGAGCGCGAGGCCGCGGCCGCGCTCGGCTCCGGCACGACCTGGGCCATGGCGGGAATGGCGTTCCTCGCGGTGCTCAAGGAGGGCTTCGAGACCTCGGTGTTCCTGCTCGCGACGTTCCAAGCATCCACCAGCGCCGCCGCCGCGGCCCTCGGAGCCGTGATCGGCATCGCCGCCGCCGTCGTCATCGGCATCGGCCTCTACACCGGCGGTGTGAGGCTCAACCTCTCCCGCTTCTTCACCATCACGGGCGTCTTCCTCGTGTTCGTGGCGGCCGGCCTCGTGATCAGCACGCTGCGCAGCGCTCACGAGGCGGGCTGGATCACGATCGGCCAGCAGTCCACGCTCGACCTGTCCTGGCTGGCTCCCGCCGGGTCGCTGCAGGCGGCGCTCGTGACGGGAGTGCTCGGCATCCCCGCGGACCCCCGCGTGATCGAGGTACTCGGCTGGGTGCTGTACGTCGTTCCGGTGCTGGCCTTCTCGCTCTGGCCGCAGCGCTGGCGCCCCTCGGGCGCCGCCCTCCCGCGTGCGCTGTTCGGCGCGGCCGCCGTGTTCGGCGTGGCCGCCATCGTGCTCGCCGTCGCCGTTCCGGCCGGGACTGCGACCGACGTTCCGTCGTCGGCCCCGCTCAGCAACGGCGGAACGGCCGTGTTCTCCTCACATGGCGCGAGTGCCGTGCTGAAGGTCACCGGCACCGCTGCCGCGCGCTACCGGTTCGACGCATCGTCGCCGAGCGCGCACGACGGCGCCGACCGTTCCTGGACCACCACCGCCACGACGCATCCCGCCCACCGGCCGGCCACGCTCACGCTCGACGATCTCGTCGACCTGAGCGGTGGCCGCATCCCCGTCGGCGTCGACCCGACCCATGCCCCGGGACCCTACACGGCGACGTGGACGACCACGTCGCGCGTCGTCGCGTACAGCCACGGCGACGACGGCCTCGTGGATGCCTCGTCTCGGGTCCGCACGGTCGTCTCGATCTCCGGCGGCGGCCTCACCGCCCCGCGCGCGTTCGCGATCGACCATCCAGGCGCCGCATGGTCGGTGCGGGACGCGCACGTCGCCGCGGTGAGCTCGTCGATCGCGCAGGCGAAGACGTCGTCGAGCGAGGCCATGCTCTGGAAGCTGTGGCTCCCGATCGTCTTCGCGATCGCCGCGCTGGTGCTCGGCATCAGGGGACTGAACAGCCGGCGAGCGCTGATGTCGGCGGCCGCGATCGCCGCTGCCGAAGTCCCTCAAGACTCTCCCGCGTTCGATGGCGCACGCGTTCAGGATCCGTCCGCCCCCGAGGCGGCCCTTTCGACGCCTGCCCCGGCATCCGACGGCATCGCCCGCACCGCGACGCCACCGAACTCCAGGAGTACTCCCTATGCAGCCAAGTAATCGCCGCCTCAGTGCCGGCGCGGCCACCGCAGCCGCGCTCGTCAGCGCCGCGCTTCTTCTCACCGGATGCGCGAGCGACGGACAGAGCGCCGCGAAGCAGACGTCGTCCGGCGCGTCGCATGTGAAGATCATGCTCACCAACGACGGATCGGACGACGCCTGCGCGCTGGACCACACCTCGGCTCCGGCTGGTCCGATCACCTTCACCGTGGACAACAAGAGCGCCACCGGAATCAGCGAGGTCGAGCTGCAGAGCGACCAGCGCATCCTCGGCGAGAAGGAGAACCTCGCGCCCGGCCTCAAGCCCGTGAGCTTCACGCTCACGCTCGACGGCGGCAAGTACACCGTCTACTGCCCGGGCGGCAAGAACGAGAACATCGCCTTCACCGTCACCGGCAAAGCGACGGCGCCGAAGACCGGCAGCGTGCAGACGCTGCTCAAGCAGGGCTCGAAGGAGTACGCGGGCTACGTCGACGATCAGATCGCCGGAATGGTGACCGGAGTGGCCGCGCTGAAGACCGCCGTCGACTCGGGCGACATCGACGCCGCGAAGAAGGCGTACGGTCAGGCGCGTCCGTTCTATGAGCGCATCGAGTCCGATGTCGAGGGCTTCGTCATCCCGGGCACCAAAGCGAACGACAACGCCGGCAACCTCGACTACCTGATCGACATGCGGGCTTCCAATCTCGACGACTCCGTCGGCTGGCACGGCTTCCACGCCATCGAGCGCGATCTCTGGCAGGGCGGCGCGATCACAGCAGGCACGAAGTCGCTCGCGACCGAGCTGCAGAAGAACGTGAACACCCTGGCGAGCCTGGCGAAGAAGCTGAACTACAAGCCGGAAGACCTCGCCAACGGCGCCGCCGGGCTCCTCGAAGAGGTGCAGTCCGAGAAGATCAAGGGCGAGGAAGAGGCGTTCAGCCACATCGACCTCGTCGACTTCGCCGCCAACGTCGAGGGTTCGCAGCAGGCGTTCGAATACCTCAAGCCCGGTCTGAAGAAGATCGACGCCTCGCTGACGAAACAGATCAACACGCAGTTCGACAAGGTCAACGCCATGCTCGACACCTACCGCGACCCGGCGGCGATCGGCGGCTACGAGACGTACACGCCCGCCCTCAAGGCGCGCGACGCCAACAAGCTGAGCCAGGCCGTGCAGGCGCTGCAGGACCCGCTGTCGCGTCTGGCCGAGAAAGTGGCGACAGCACAATGACGGATGCCAGACAGCCGGCCGACGACCCCGACTCGCCGCGCGCAGGAGAGCACGTCAGTCGTCGCGGACTGTTCGCGATGGGCGCCGGCGGCCTGGTCGTCGGCGCCCTCGCGGGGGTCGGCGGCACGATGGCCGCGCATGCCCTCGAACCGGACGACAACGGCGAGGCCGTCGACGCGTCGGTCAGCTACCCGTTCTACGGAACGGGTCATCAGTCAGGCGTGCAGACCGAGCCGCAACGGCACTGCGTCTACATGACGTTCGACGTCGACCCGGGCACCACCACGAGCGACCTGCAGACGCTCTTCGCTCGCTGGTCGGCGGGCATCGCACAGCTGATGGCCGGCCGCCCCGTCGGCGTCGTCCAGCCCTCCCGCGCCTCGGCCGTGGCGCAGGACACCGGCGAGGCCGCCGATCTGGAGCCGAACGCCCTAACCGTCACCCTGGGCCTGGGGCCCGCGCTGTTCGATGACAGGTTCGGACTGGCGGCCAAGAAGCCGAAGCTGCTCGCCGAGCTCCCCGCTCTGCCGAGCGACAACCTCGAGGAATCGCTCACCGGCGGCGATCTCAGCCTGCAGGCGTGCGCCGAGGACCCCCAGGTGGCGTACCACGCCATCCGCGACCTCGCACGGATCGGGCGCGGCACCGTGAGCACCCGATGGACCGTGATGGGGTTCGGCCGCGCCTCGGCCGGTGCGGGCCAGAGCACGCCACGCAATCTGATGGGCTTCAAGGACGGCACCCGCAACATCCGCTCCGACGAGGAGTTCGAGAAGTTCGTCTGGCTCGGCGATGACGAGGAATGGATGTCCGGGGGCACCTACCAGGTCGCCCGCAAGATCCAGATGGACATCGAGATCTGGGACGCGGACCGCATCGGAGACCAGCAGGACGTGTTCGGCCGCACGAAGTCGGTCGGCGCGCCGCTGACCGGCACCGCCGAGTTCGACACCCCGAAGTTCACCGAGGTGCGGCACGGCGAGCACGTGATCCCGCAGAACGCGCACATCGCCCTGGCCGCGCACGAGAACAACGGCGGCATCAAGATCTTGCGCCGCTCGTACAACTACACCGACGGCATCAACCAGTACGGGCAGTTGGATGCCGGCCTGCTCTTCATCACCTACCAGAACGATCCCGACCACTTCGCGCGCCTGCAGAAGAAGCTGGGTTCGTACGATCGCCTCAACGAGTACATCTCCCACATCGGCTCCGCCGTCTTCGCGATTCCGCCCGCGCCGGAGCCGGGCCACTACCTGGCCGAGAAGCTCTTCAGCTGAGACGTTCTTCGCGCGGAGACGATCTGCGCGCCGAGAGGCTCCTGCCCACGAGTCCCCACGGAGCGCGCAGGTCTATCCCTTCTCGCTCACGGTGTAGTTCGCGACCCAGCCGCGCGCGGCATCCTTCGCCACCACGACGAGCGCCGAGTACGGCTTCTTGGTGAACGATGCCGTTGCCGTCTTCGTGGACGAGTTGTCGAGCTTCTCCTCGAACCCCGCCTGCATGAACTGGTCGCCGATCGACTCCATCGCGTCGGTGCCGTGCACCTTGATGGTGACGTTCCACACTTTGCTCTCGGATGATCCCACCGACGCCCCGTACACGACCTCGCCGTGCGCGAGCGGCACGTCCTGCGGAAAGTCACGAGGCACGGCGTGCCCGCGCACGTCGACGTGACCGTGCGTCACGCTCCTCACCACGGAGCGCACGGAGCAGCCCGAAAGCGCGGCCGTCGAGCCGAACGCCAGCAACACCGCGAGCGGAACCGCGACGAACGCGCGACGCTTCACGAACACACTGTCACGGTAACGCGACGCGGTGTGCGACGGAGGAAAACGCAGCACAATTCCAGCCTTCACCTCGCGCGGCGCCCTTTCGAACCCCGGTTCTTCGGGTCCCGTTTCGCGCGACCGGCTTCTGTGCTCAGGACTGCATTTCGCGCTTGAGCCTGGCGGTCTGGCGTCCTCGGGTCTGCTGGTCGAGCACGACCTTGCGGATGCGCACCTTCTCGGGCGTCACCTCCACGCATTCGTCCTCGCGCGCGAACTCCAGGCACTCCTCGAGCGTCAGCTGCCGCGACGGCGTCATCGACTCGAAGTTGTCGGCCGTCGACTGACGCATGTTGGTGAGCTTCTTCTCCTTCGTGATGTTCACGTCCATGTCATCGGCGCGGGAGTTCTCGCCGACGACCATGCCCTCGTAGACCTCTTCGGTCGGATTCACGAAGAACGTCATGCGCTCCTGGAGCGCGATGATGGCGAACGGCGTGACGACGCCGGCGCGGTCGGCGACGATCGAGCCGTTGCTGCGGGTCACGATGGAGCCCGCCCATTCGCCGTAGCCGTGCGAGATGCCGTTGGAGATGCCCGTTCCGCGCGTGATGGTCAGGAACTCGGTACGGAAGCCGATGAGGCCACGTGCCGGAACGACGAACTCCATCCGCACCCAGCCCGTGCCGTGGTTCGACATGTTGTCCATGCGCCCCTTGCGTGCGGCGAGGAGCTGCGTGATCGCGCCGAGATACTCCTCGGGCGCGTCGATCGTGAGGTGCTCGTACGGCTCGTGCACTTTGCCGTCGATGCTCTTGGTGACCACCTGCGGCTTGCCGACGGTGAGCTCGTAGCCCTCGCGACGCATCTGCTCGACGAGGATGGCCAGAGCCAGCTCGCCGCGCCCCTGCACCTCCCAGGCGTCCGGACGTCCGATGTCGAGCACGCGAAGCGAGACGTTGCCGACCAGCTCGCGGTCGAGCCGGTCCTTGACCATGCGCGCCGTGAGCTTGTGCCCCTTGACCTTGCCGACCAACGGGGAGGTGTTCGTCCCGATCGTCATCGAGATGGCCGGGTCGTCCACGTGGATCGCGGGCAGCGGCCGGACGTCCTCCGGGTCCGCCAGCGTGTCGCCGATCATGATGTCCGCGAATCCGGCCACGGCCACGATGTCGCCGGGGCCGGCGCTCTCCGCGGGGTACCGGTCCAGCGCCTTCGTGATCAGCAGCTCCGTCACGCGCACCTGGTGCACGTCGCCGTCGTGGCGCACCCAGGCGACAGTCTGACCCTTCTTGATCGTGCCGTTGAAGACACGGAGCAGGGCGAGGCGGCCCAGGAAGGGCGAGGCATCCAGGTTCGTGACGTGGGCCTGCAGCGGCGCCTCGTCGTCGTAGGTCGGCGCCGGGATGTGCGTGAGGATCGCCTCGAACAGCGGCTCCAGGTCGGGGCTGTCGGGCAGGGCGCCGTTCGCGGGCTCCTCCATGGCCGCCCGTCCCGCCTTGCCCGAGGCGTACACCACGGGCACGTCGAGAATGGCGTCGAGGTCGAGATCCGGCACGTCGTCGGACAGATCGGAGGCCAGGCCGAGCAGCAGATCTTGGCTCTCGTGCACGACCTCGGCGATGCGGGCATCCGGCCGGTCGGTCTTGTTCACCGCCAAGATGACCGGGAGCTTCGCCTCCAGCGCCTTGCGCAGCACGAAGCGGGTCTGCGGCAGCGGGCCCTCGCTGGCATCCACCAGCAGCACGACGCCGTCCACCATCGAGAGGCCGCGCTCCACCTCGCCGCCGAAGTCGGCGTGGCCGGGGGTGTCGATGACGTTGATCGTCACCGGCGTGCCGTTCGAGTGCTTTCCGTTGTACGAGATCGCCGTGTTCTTGGCGAGGATCGTGATGCCCTTCTCGCGCTCCAGCTCGTTGGAGTCCATCGCGCGCTCCTCGACGTGCGCGTGCTCGGCGAACGAGTGCGTCTGGTTCAGCATGGCGTCGACGAGCGTCGTCTTGCCGTGGTCGACGTGTGCGACGATCGCGACGTTGCGCAGATCGTCCCGGGAGCGGATGGCCATGACGGTGTTCCTCGCGTGCAGAAGGGAATGGATGCCTGCCCGCGCCACCGCGAGCAGACCGACGTCGGATGCGCCGCGGCTCGCACTCGGTGCGGGCAGGCACAGCGAACGGGCAGAAAATGCCCGTCTCTCAGACTACCGCACGCAGCCTGGACTGCTGCCGTACGCTCTTGCGCGCCCGCCTTCAGAGCGCGTCGCGACCTCAGTCGGTCGGGCGGCCGTCGTCTTCGCGCGCCGGATCGTCGTGCGACTCCTCGTAGTCCTCGGCGGCCGCGTAGTGCTGCGGCTCCGCATACTCACCGCCTTCGGGCTCTGTGCCGTGCGCGTACTCGTCGCTGCCCGCGGCCAGGATGCGCGCACGCACCTCGCGGCGCTCGCGCTGCACCTCCGGGTCGGGCAGCGGCACGGCGGCGATGAGTCGCTGCGTGTAGGGATCCTGCGGGTTGCGCAGGATCTCGTCCCGCGTACCGACCTCCGCCAGTCTGCCCAGGTGCATCACGGCGATGCGGTCCGCGAGCACGTCGATCACGGCGAGGTCGTGCGTGATGAACAGGCAGGCGAAATGGAACTCGCGCTGAAGGTTGCGCACCAGCTCGAGCACCGTCGCCTGCACCGACACGTCCAACGCGGAGGTCGGTTCGTCGGCGATCAGCAGGTCGGGGTGCAACGACAGTGCTCGAGCGATGCCGACGCGCTGCTTCTGGCCACCGGAGAGCTCGTGCGGGTAGCGCGACTCATAGGCCGTCGGAAGCTCCACGCTGGTCAGGAGCGACCGCACCTCGCGGGCGAGAGCCTGGCCCTTCAGTCCGTTGGCGAGCATCAGAGGCTCGCCGATCGACTGCCCGATGGTCATGCGGGGGTTGAGCGACGAAGCGGGGTCCTGAAACACGATGCCCGCGTTCTTGTGCACCTTGCGCACCGTCTTGCGGTTCCACTTCGACAGGTCGACACCCGTCACGTTCAGTGACCCGTCGGTGATCGGCAAGAGGCCGATGGCCGCGCGCCCGAGCGTCGTCTTGCCCGAGCCGGACTCGCCGACGAGGCCCATCACCTCGCCCTTGTGCACCGTGAGATCGACGCCGTCGATCGCGCGGAACGCCTTGACGCGACCGTGTCCCGGGTACTCGATGACGACATCCTTGAACTGCAGAACGACCTCGCGCTCGTCGAGTTCCTTGGCCACCCGCTGTGCCTGAGCAAGCGCGCGCTCGTTGACCTCGATCTGCTTCAGCAGGCCGGTCGTCGCCTCGTCCTCGTCGATCGCCGCGGCCGCGAGCGCGACCGTGACGTCGATCTCCTGGCCTTCGGCGCCTTGGCCGAGGTGAGGCACGGCATCCAGCAGCGCGATCGTGTACGGATGCTTCGGCTCGCGGAAGATCTGCAGCGTCGGCCCCGCCTCCACCACTTCGCCCTGGCGCATCACGGCCACGTGGTCGGCGAGGTCTGCCACCACACCCATGTCGTGCGTGATCAGCAGCACGGCGGAGTCGAGCTTCTCGCTGAGGTTGCGGATCAGGTCGAGGATCTCTGCCTGCACCGTCACGTCGAGAGCTGTCGTCGGCTCATCGGCGATGAGCAGTCCCGGATCGCAGGAGATCGACTGGGCGATCATGGCGCGCTGGCGCTGGCCACCGGAGAGCTGGTGCGGGTAGGAGTTGAACGCTTTGATCGGGTCGGGCATCTCGACGAGGCCGAGCAGTTCGATCGCGCGGTCCTTCGCCTCGTGCGGCGAGATGCCGTAGTGGATGCGCAGGGTCTCGATGATCTGGAAGCCGACGGTCAGCACCGGGTTCAGAGCCGTCATCGGCTCCTGGAAGATGACGGCGACGTCCTTGCCTCGGATGTTGCGCATCTGCGCCGGGCTCAGCCCGCGCAGCTCGCGGCCGTTCAGCTTGATCGAGCCCGAAACGCGGCTGTTGCGCGGGAGCAGATCGAGCACCGACATCGAGCTCACGCTCTTGCCGGATCCGGATTCGCCCACCAGGGCCATGACCTCGCCGCGCTTGATGGAATAGTTCAGCTTCTTGACCGCCGGTACCCAGACGTTGTCGACGGCGAAGTCGACGCTCAGGTCGCTCACCTGCAGTACGGGGGTGTTGTTCTCAGGTGCCATCAGCGGGCGGCCCCTTCTCGGCTCGCGGGCCGTGTGTCATAGGTGATGCTGCACGCGGCGCCGGTGATGGCGTGCCGAGCGTGCGCGTCGCCGGTGGCGGATGCTGTCACGATGGATCCATGCAGGAATCCGGCAGCGCCGACCGTGATGTGTTCGTCTCCACGTTCAACCGCTTCCTCGCGGTGATCGCCTGGGCTCTGGATGCCTTCGCTCTCGTCGCGTACATCACGGTGCACGACGGTCCGCGCAATCCCTGGGTACTGGTGCCGGTCGCACTCGTCGCGGTCGCGATCTGGACCGGCCTCTGGCGCCCTCGTGTCGTGATCGACGACGAGCGCATCGAGCTGCGCAACGTCTTCCGTACGATCACGGTGCCGTGGCCGGCACTCATCCACGTCGACACGAAGTACGCGCTCACGCTCTACACGCCCGGACACCACTACGCCGCGTGGGCGGCTCCCGCTCCCGGTCGCACGGGTGCGGCCATCGCCGCCCGCAAGCAGGACAGGGGTCGGGCTGCGATGGCCCCGGTGAGCGACGACGGCAAGATCCGCCCCGGCGATCTCACCGCGAGCGAGTCCGGGCAGGTCGCCTACCTCGTGCGCGATCGATGGGCGAAGCTGCGCGAGGAGGGACGCATCGAAGCGGGCGTCGCGGATGAGACGCCCGTGGGCATCCAGGTGCACTGGTGGTGGTGCGGCACGATGGCGGTGCTGCTGGTGGGCACCGTGCTCGTGCTGGTGCTCTGAGCGTGCGCGCCCCGCGCGCAGCGCTCCCTCGGTGCCGGCCACTAGCTCTGGTCCTTGTCGGAGCCGGACGAGCCGCCGCCATCGGGCTTGCCTGCTGAGTCCCCGCCTGCCGAATCATCGGAGGCCGGCCCATCGGGCACGCCCGCGCGGGACGGACCGTCGTCGATCGTGGTTCCAGCGACATTCGCAGCGTTCGCGGCGTTCACCTGTGCGGCGGCCTCGTCCTCGGTCGGCTCGGTCTCCTTCGTGCGTCGAAGGCTGAAGCGCTGCTGCCGCGGGTCGAATGCCTCGCGCAGACCATCGCCGACGAAGTTGACGCACAGCGCCAGCAGCACGATGAAGAGGGCGGGCCACCAGAACAACCACGGCCGCGTGGTGAACGCGCTCTGGTTCTGGCTGATCAGCAGACCCAGAGACGAGTCCGGCGGCTTGATGCCGAATCCGAGGTAGCTGATGGCCGTCTCGAGCAGGATCGCCGAGGCGATCAGCAGGGTCGACGCGACGATGATCACACCGACGGCGTTCGGGAGGATGTGCCGGAAGATGATGCGGGCATCCGAGGCACCGGCGACCCGAGCCGCCTCGACGAACTCGCGCTCGCGCAGGGCGAGGAACTCGGCACGCACCAGGCGCGCGATCACCATCCATGAGACGAGGCCGAGCAGGATGGCGAGGCCGAAGGCACCGAGACCTCCGGCCGTGCGACCCACGATCGCGCCGACGACGAGCGCCGGGATCACGATGAAGATGTCGGTGATGCGCATCAGAACGGCGTCCACCCAGCCGCGGAAGTAGCCGGCGATCGCGCCGACGACCACGCCGACGACGGTGGCGAACACACCGAGCACGACCATGACGAGCACCGAGTTCTGGATGCCTCGCATGGTCAACGCGAAGTAGTCCTTGCCGATGCGGTCCTGACCGAACGGATGCTCGCCCAGGCTGAACGGCCACAGCGACAGCGTCGGCGCGCCCTGGTTCACCTGCGGGTTCAGCTCCTTGTACGTGTAGTGCCACCAGCCGTGGATCGGACCGATGCCGATCGCGGAGATCGAGAACACGAGGATGAGGAGATAGATGATCAGCGCTGCGACGGCGACCTTGCTCCGAAGGAACCGGCGCAGGATGATCCGGCCCTGGCTCTGACCCTTCTTGGTGTCCGCCTGTCCGTCGGAGGCGTCGTCGTTCAACGTCGGCTCGGGCAGGTTTCCTTGAATCGTGCTCATGCTGCCACCTCCGCGGCCACTGGAACTGCGCGGTGGTCGCGCCCTGTCATGCCGCTCATCGCACACGCACCCGCGGGTCGAGCGCCGAGTATGTGAGATCGGCCAGGAAGTTGAATGCGATGGCGGTGATCGCCACCACGAGGAAGTACCCCATGATCGGGTTCACGTCGGTGCTGTACAGACCGGCGACGAACATGCGCCCCATGCCGCTGATGCCGAACACGGTCTCGGTGATGACGGCACCACCGAGCAGGGCCCCGACGTCGGTCGCGACCAGCGTGGTGATCGGGATCAGCATGTTGCGGAACGCGTGCCGCACGATGACGGTGCGCTCCGGAAGGCCCTTGGCACGCGCGGTACGCACGTAGTCCTGCCCGAGCACTTCGAGCATCCCGGAGCGGGAGTAGCGCGTATAGCTCGCGAAGCTGATCGCTAGAAGGCTGATCGTGGGCAGCAGGAAGTGGGTGAACGTGTCGAGGCCGGTGATCCAGACGTCGCCGTTCAGTCCCGGGGTCGCTCCGCCCACCGTGGCCAGCGGTCTGTCGTTCGTGATGTCCATGTAGGCCGGCCACGATCGCATGAACCGGTCGAGCACGATCACCCCGGAGGTGAAGAACGCCGTGAACGCGCCGATGCGCATCATGAGGCCCCGGTCGTAGCCTCCGACGAAGAAGCCGACCACCAGCCCGACCACGACCGACGCGATCGCCAGGATGATCAGTGTGCCGATCGACGAGACGTTCAGCAGCCCCTGCAGCGCGAAGTAGCAGACGATCGCGATCGCGACATTGATGCCAGCCGTCAGCCACGCCTTGCGGTTGTGCACTCCCGCCAGCAGTGCGACGAACGCGAAGCCGATCGCAGCGCAGAACACGATCACGACGACGGGACCGAGCGAAGGCTGCGTGAACCACTTCGTGATCGACATGTACCAGAGGATGGCCGCCGTCACGACGCCGGCGATCACGAACGTGAGTGCCCGCTTGCGGAACGTGCCGCCGACGATCAGCTGCACGATGAGGCCGACGACGACTCCCCAGACGGCCAGTGCCAGCGGGGACAGTGTCGGATCGGCGAGGAAGTTGTTGTAGCCGAGGGCGATGAAGCTCTTCAGCAGAACGGCGATCAGGAAGGACGGCAGGGAGAACAGGAAGAAGCTGACGAGGGTGATCGAGTAATCGAACCCGCTGTAGGCGCGCAGCGCCGTGATCATGCCGAGTGCGACACCGAGGATCACTGCGAGCACGAATGCCACGGTGACCAGCTGCAACGTCGCAGCGGTGGCCTCGGGCAGGAGCTGGGTGACCTGCTGGTTCTGGAACGTGGTGCCCAGATCGCATCCCCCGCCGATGGGGACGATGCACCGCGCGACACCGCCGAGCCAGAGCAGCCAGCGGACGGGCGACGGGAGATCCAGATGCTGCGACTGCACGCGAGCCTGGATGAGAGCCTGCTTGTTGGGGGAACTGCTGCCTTCGAGATCCTGGAGGGGATCGCCGGAGTGCGCGGCCAGCACGTACATGATGAACGACGCGGCGATCAGGATCAGAACCGAGACGCCGATGCGTCTCGCAATGTAACTCACCATTGGTTTCGTGGACCTCTATCTCATGGAGGCGCGACCGCATCGGCGGCGACGGTGCCGGAGTTCGTCCAGACTACGCCGCGGCGGCTTCGCCCAGCGACGGGGCGCCGGACCTGGTGAGTCCGGCGCCCCGCGCGACTGAGTGATCGTATCTGATCAGTCAGAGAACTGGATTATTTGCTCCAGTCCCAGACGTTCCAGACCAGACCCGTCTGGCCGCCGAAGTACTCGACGCCCTTGAGCTTCGAGTTCGTGGCGAAGAGACCGGGCGACTGGAACAGGGGCAGGCCGTAGAAGTTGGTGAATGCCAGCTTGTCGATCTGCATCTTGATGTCCAGCAGCTTCGACGCGTCGAGGGTGGTCTGCGACTTGACAGCCAGGTCGCTCGCCTCCTTGACGTTGAAGTTGTTGTAGTTCGAGCCGTTGCCGATCTGGAACAGCTGCGGCAGCATCGCGTTTCCGGCGCCCGGGCTCACCCAGCCGAAGATGGATGCATCGTAGTCGCCACCGGCGAGCAGCGAGGCCCACTGCGGCGAACCGCCGTCGACCACCTTGAAGCCGGCCTTCGCGGCCGAGGCCTGGATGGCCTGGAACGCGTCGACGCGGTTCGGGTTCTGCGAGTTGTACAGGATCTTGACGGTCGGGGTCTTACCGGCCAGCAGCGACTTCGCCTTGGCGATGTCGACCTTGTCGAACTCGGAGGATCCGTTCTGCTTGACCGACTGGTCGTAGCCCTCCTGGCCAGGCAGGAAGATCTGCGAGTCGAGCACCTTGGCCTTGGGGTTGATCGGGGTCACGATCGACTTCAGGATCTCGTCACGCGGGATCGTCAGCAGGAACGCCTGACGCTCGGTGGCGTCGCTGAACACCGACGACTTGAAGTTCAGGTCGAGGTGGTCGTAGGCGACCTGGTCACCGGTCTGGATCTTCACACCGCTCGCGGCCTTCAGCGCCTTGAGAGTGTCGGCGGATGCCTGCGGCTGGATCGCGTCGACCTCACCGTTCTGGAGGGCGGTCACCTGAGCGTTCGCGTCCGCGATGAAGCGGATGACGAGCTTGCCGAAGTTCACCTTGTGCTTGCCCGTGTAGTACTTGTTCGGGACCAGCGTCATGGACTGCTTGGGCGTCCACGCCGAGACGACCAGCGGGCCGCCCGAGACGAGGAGCTTCTTGTCCTTCGGCAGCGACGTGGTGTCGTAACCCGTGTTGACGAACTTGGCCGCCTTCTCGAGCGTCTTGTTCGCAGGAGCCGGGTTGTCGGCGTCGCCCGCCGGAGTGTTCATGAAGGCCTTCGTCAGGTCCTTCGTCGACACGCCGATCTCGGATGCGACGACGTGCGCCGGCAGCTGGATCGGGTTCACGAGCTCCCAGTCCACGTACGGCTGCTTGTACGTGAACGTGATCGTGCGGTTGTCGTTGCTGACCTTGGGCAGGTCCGTCTGGTAGACGCAGCCGCCTGCGGTCGAGAAGTACTGCGTGCCGCTGACCACGTCACCGTTGTCGTTGGTCTTCGACGAGTCGTAGTAGCACGAGCCGATCGCCCAGCCGAGCAGGAGGTCGTCGGCGGTCATCGCGGTGCCGT
The DNA here is from genome assembly GCF_000421825.1 of Humibacter albus DSM 18994. Lineage (GTDB taxonomy): Bacteria > Actinomycetota > Actinomycetes > Actinomycetales > Microbacteriaceae > Humibacter > Humibacter albus. The sequence goes on along the minus strand of NZ_ATXT01000014.1, from coordinate 327,596 downwards.
CGGACCACTTGTCGCCCTTGTTCAGCGTGTACTCGACCTTCAGCGGGTCATTGCTGAGCTTCTTGTACGTGCCGAGGTCGGTGTTGCGCTCGATGTCGTACTTCTGATTCAGCGTGAAGAACTGCGGCTGAGTCATGTAGTTGATCATGCCGTTGATGTCGAGGTTGCCCTGCGGCGTGTTGTAGTTGAACGACGTGACCTCGTTGACCTGAGCCATCGTGATGGTCTTGCCGCTCGACGACGCCTCGCTCGATGGCGTGCTGGTCGTGCAACCGGCAAGAACCATGCCGGCTGCTGCGGCGACCGCGACGGCGCCCAGAACGGGACGCACGCGCTTTCGCGTGATCTTCAATTTTCCTCCTGGTTGGGTTTTGCGCGCGCGTCGACCACTCGCGATCGACTGCGCGCCAGATGACACGACGATAAGCAATCGTCGGATGTCGGGCAAAACGATGGCAGAAACCGTTACGAGGTAGAAACCATGGCGGCGTTATGTTGCACGGTTCCTACGACGCACGCCGAAATTCCCCTGCCGATCGCAACATTTGAGCATGTCTGAGAGGTCCTCGATTCTGTGAGGTCTATCACCCGGGCGGGGGCCATGGGGAAAGGGCCGAAAATCAGACGTCCACATCGTGCCGCGCCGCACGGCGGCGGGGCGCCGGCGGACCACGAACACGATGCTCCGGCTCGCGCCTCGCGGCCCGTGGCCCGTGCCTCGCGGCCCGTGGCCCGTGCCTCGTGGCCCGTGCCAGGATTGTCGTCATGACGCAGGCGGCGCGAGCAAGCGGATCCCGGCCGTCGCGAGCATCCTTTCCTCTCGAGTCCCCGGTCGCACGCCCGCAGAGGGCGCGGCTGTGGTGGGAGGTCGGTATCGTGCTCGGGCTCTCGCTCGGGCAATCGGCCGTCTACTCGATCTTCACCATCGTGCAACGACTGGCGGCGCCGACGCCGCTGAAAGACCAGAGCACCCAGGTCAATCCGTCTCAGTCGCCCACGCAGTGGATCGACTTCACGTATCAGCTGCTCGACATCGTCTTCGCGCTGATGGCGGTCGCGCTCGTCGTCTATCTGCTGTGGATGCCGGGGCGCAGCGGCCTGCGACGCATCGGCCTCGATCTGACACGCCCCTGGCGCGATCTCGGTGCCGGCGCGGTGCTGTTCCTGGTGATCGGGATCCCGGGGCTCGCCCTCTACGCGGTGGGTCGCTCGATGGGCATCACCGTCGCGGTCGGCACCTGGCCGGATCCGTCGTACTGGTGGACCGCGCCGATCCTCGTCCTGACCGCGGTGCGGGCAGCGCTGCAGGAAGAGGTCATCATGATCGGCTACCTCTTCGCACGTCTCACGCAGCTGGGATGGAACAGCTGGTGGATCATCGTCGTCTCCGCACTCGTGCGCGGCAGCTACCACCTGTACCAGGGCATCGGACCGTTCTTCGGGAACGCGGCCATGGGCATCCTGTTCGGCTGGTGCTACCGGCGCTGGGGACGCACGGCGCCGCTCGTTGTCACGCACACGCTTCTGGATGTCGTGTCGTTCGTCGGCTACCCCCTCGCGGTGGCGCTGTGGCCCGGCGTCTTCGCGCCGGCCGCCTGAGCCGCCCCGTCGCGCCCCGCCACGCCCCGTCGCACCCCCGGCGCGCCCGAACAGCCCCTGAAACATACTGAACCGGCCGAGACACCGCTCGAGGAGGGCTGTCTCGGCCGGTTCAGTATGTTTCGGCGGGAGTGTGCGTGAGCCGGGACTTGTCATCCACAGGCGCCGCCGTCGGCGGGTTGTCCACGGAGTGACCGTTTTGCCGCCGGAGGACGCGCCGGGGGCTCGATGATCGGAGCGTGGTTGCGTTCGCCCCGTCCCCAGTACCGCTGGTCATAGCGGGTGAGCATCTCGCCGGACGTGCACCTCAGCACGACAAGAGCCTGGTGCGCGTACGCCCCGGCGTCTACGCACCGATCGCCGACTGGAGTCCGCTCGCGCCGTGGGAACGCTACCTTGCGAGGGTTCACGCCACGCGAGTCCGAATTCGGCACCCGGTCTTCTGCCTCGAATCGGCGGCGGCGCTCCTGGGCCTGCCGCTGTTCGGAGAGCCGCGGCACATCCATCTGCTGGCGCGCGGCGCCCGCACCGTCACCCGAGGCGACGTCGTCGCCCATGCCTTTCTCGACTCGCGAGCTGCGGTGTCACTTCGCGACACGTCGGCGACATCGGTCGCCGACACCGTGCTCGACCTCGGCAGGGTGCTTCCGCCCGCCTTCGGACTCGCCGTGGCGGATGCGGCGCTGCACCACGACGAGGTCAGCGTCGAATCACTCCGCGGCCGCTTCGCAGTCCAGCGCGCGAGACGCGGATCTCGTCAGATCGCTTGGATGCTGTCGGAGGCCGACCCGCTCGCCGAGTCGGTGACCGAGTCCATCAGCAGGGCCGTGATCGGCTGGCTGGGGTACAAGCGTCCCGAGCTCCAGGTGAAGTTCCGCTACGAGGGCGTCGACGATCGCGTCGACTTCTACTGGCGCCGCCGACGCACCATCGGAGAGGCGGACGGATTCGGAAAATACGACGCCGGCGACCCGGAGTCGTCGAAGGCCCGCTTCATCGCCGAGAAGGTGCGCGAAGACCGCCTCCGACGCTACGAGCGCGGGTTCGTGAGATGGGACTCGCACGATCCGTTTCACCCCCAGCGGCTCGACGCGAAACTCCGCGCCGCAGGCCTCATTCTCGAGCGTGCGCCGAACGTCGCTCTTCTCGCGACGCTGCGTCAGGCTTCTCGCAGAAGCACGCCGGCGTCCGCGCGCGATGGGTGAGACATACCGATTCGGCCGAGGCACCGCGCGTGGAGGGCGGTTTCGGCCGAATCCGTATGTCTCAGTGGGCACGGGCGCTACGCGAACGCCTCAACGGGCGGGCACGCGCAGAACAGGTTGCGATCTCCCCACGCCTGGTCGATGCGGCGCACCGGCGGCCAGTACTTGGTGCGCACGAGGGATGCCACGGGGTACACGGCCTGTTCGCGCGAGTACGGGTGCGTCCAGTCGTCGACGAGGGACTCCGCGGTGTGCGGGGCCCCGCGCAACGGGTTGTCGTCGGCCGGGAAGGCTCCGGTGCCGACCGCATCCGCTTCGGCTTTGATCGCGATCATCGCTTCGACGAACCTGTCGAGCTCCGCGAGATCCTCGCTCTCGGTCGGCTCGACCATGAGTGTGCCGGCGACCGGGAAGCTCATGGTCGGCGCGTGGAACCCGTAGTCGATGAGCCGCTTGGCGACATCGTCGACGGTGACGCCGGTGGCATCCGTGAGCGGTCGGATGTCGAGGATGCACTCGTGCGCCACCAGGCTCCTCTCCCCCGCGTACAGCACCGGGAAGTGGTCGCGCAGTCGCGCAGCGACGTAGTTCGCGGACACGACGGCGGCTCCCGTGGCCCGGGCGAGGCCGTCCGCCCCCATCATGCGCACGTACGCCCAGGAGATGGGCAGGATGCTCGGGCTCCCGTACGGCGCCGCCGAAACCGGTGCGCCGTCATGCGCGTAGCCGACGTGGTCGTTCGACTGCATCAGCGGGTGCCCTGGCAGGTAAGGAGCGAGATGCGCCTTCGCGGCCACCGGGCCGACGCCCGGGCCTCCCCCACCGTGCGGGATGCAGAAGGTCTTGTGCAGATTGAGGTGCGAGACGTCCCCGCCGAAGTCGCCGAACCGGGCGAAGCCGAGCAACGCGTTGAGGTTGGCGCCGTCGATGTAGACCTGTCCGCCTGCGGCGTGCACGGCGTCGATCACGGAGACGACCTCGTGCTCGTACACGCCGTGCGTGGAGGGGTAGGTGATCATCAGCGCGGCGAGCTCGTGGGCGTGGGCGGCCACCTTGGCGCGCAGGTCGTCGAGGTCGACGTTGCCGGAGGCATCCGTCGCCACCACGACCACGCGCATGCCGGCCAGCACCGCCGACGCCGCGTTCGTCCCGTGCGCGGACTGGGGAATGAGGCACACGGAGCGGTGCGTGTCGCCGTTCGCATCGTGGTAGCCGCGGATGGCTAACAGCCCGGCCAGTTCGCCCTGGCTGCCGGCGTTCGGCTGCAGGGAGACCGTGTCGTAGCCGGTGAGTTCGGCCAGCCACGTCTCGAGCTGGGCGATCAGATCGAGGTAGCCGGTGACATCCTCGGGCGGGGCGAACGGGTGGACCTGCGCGAACTCGGGCCACGTGATCGCGGCCATCTCGGTGGCGGCGTTGAGCTTCATGGTGCAGGAGCCGAGCGGGATCATGCCGCGGTCGAGCGCGTAATCACGATCGGCGAGCAACTTGAGATAGCGCATCATCGCCGTCTCGGAGTGGTACGCCGAGAACACCGGATGCGTGAGGTAGTCGCTGGTGCGAGCAAGCTTCTCGGGGATGCCCGGAGCACCGCCCGGGAACGTCACGTAGCCGCTCTGAGCACCGAACACGTCGACGAGGAGCCGCTCGATGCTCTCGTGGTCGGTTGCGGTGGCTTCGTCGAACGCGACGCGTACCGTGTCGACATCGTGCTTCGCGATAAGCAGCCCCGCCTCATGCGCGGTCGCCACGAGTTCGTCGGCACGACCCGGAGCACACACCTCGATGGTGTCGAAGAACGAGTCGTGCGCGACACCGAAGCCCGCCTTGCGAAGACGGTGCGCTGCCTCCGCTGCGGCATCGTGCACGCGCTGCGCCATTGCACGGATGCCACGGGGCCCGTGGTAGACGGCGTACATCGACGCCATCACCGCCAGCAGCACCTGCGCCGTGCAGATGTTGCTCGTCGCCTTCTCCCGCCGGATGTGCTGCTCCCGCGTCTGCAACGTGAGACGGTAGGCGGGTTTGCCCGCGGCATCCTGGCTCACGCCGACGAGGCGTCCCGGCATCTGACGCTCCAGACCCTTGCGCACGGCGAGGTAGCCGGCATGCGGTCCGCCGAAGCCCATCGGCACGCCGAAGCGCTGCGTGCTGCCGACCGCGACGTCCGCGCCGAGCTCTCCGGGCGGGGTGAGGAGCGCGAGCGCGAGGATGTCCGACGCGACGACCGCGAGTCCGCCACGAGAGTGCACCGCCTGGATGACGCTCGACGGATCCCACACGCGCCCGGACGCGGATGGGTATTGCACGAACGCACCGAAGCAGTCCGGAAGCTCCGGGCCCGCGCCCTTCGACCCGCCCTGCTCGTTCGCGGACCTCCCGGCGTCGCCCGACGAACTCGATTCACCCGACGAACTCGATTCACCCGACGAACCGTCGACTCCCCGCGAGCTCAGGTCGAGCTCGACGAGCTCGATTCCGACGGCGGCGGCGCGACCGCGCAGCAGTGCAAGCGTCTGCGGGAAGGCGTCCGTGTCGACGAGGAATCTGTTCGACTTCGCGCGCGAGGCCCGTCTGGCCAGCAGCATCCCCTCCACGACGGCCGTTCCCTCGTCGAGCATCGACGCGTTGGCGATGTCGAGCCCGGTCAAGTCGCAGACCATCTGCTGGAAGTTGATCAGCGCCTCCAGGCGCCCCTGCGAGATCTCCGGCTGATACGGCGTGTAGGCCGTGTACCAACTCGGGTTCTCCAGAACGCACCGCTGGATGACGGCCGGCGTCAGCGTCCCGTAATAGCCCTGTCCGAGGAACGAGGTGTTCACGCGGTTGCGGGATGCCAGCTCCCGCAGCTGAGCGAGCGCCTCGCGCTCGCTCACGCCGTCGCGCGGCAGCGTGCGGTTCGGCAGCTCGGCATCCGCCGCCAACTGGATGCCTCGGGGCACCGCCACGCGTACCAGTTCGTCCACGGAGGAGAAGCCGAGCGCGGCGAGCATGCGCGCGGTGGCATCGGCGTCGGGACCGATGTGCCGGTCGGCGAATGCGGCGCGGAACGCCTCACCACGACCCGCCGTCGTCACGCGACCGTGCTCGTGAGAGTCCGCGCTCACTCGCCGTCGCCGATCAGGGCGGCGTAGGCCGTGGCATCCAGCAGCTCTTCCAGGCGCGCCGGCTCCGCGACGCGCACCCTGATGAGCCAGCCTTCGCCATAGGGATCCGAGTTCACGAGCTCGGGCGAGGAGGCGACGGCGTCGTTCGCCTCGACGACCTCACCCGTCACGGGAGCGAAAAGCTCCCCGACGGACTTCGTCGACTCGATCTCGCCGACCACGCTCCCTTCCGCCGCCTCGCTCCCGGCCTGCGGAAGGTCGACGAAGACGACGTCGCCGAGCTTCTCGGCGGCGTACTCGGTGATGCCGACCGTGGCGGTGTCGCCGTCGAGTCGGACCCACTCGTGCTCGGCGGTGTAACGGCGGTCTACGGGCACGGCCATGTCAGTTCTTCTTTCTGCTGTAGAAGGGCAATGCGACGACGGTGAACGGGATGCGCGTTCCGCGCACCTCCACATCGAGTGCGGTGCCGACGGCGGCGAGCGCCGGGTCGACGTACGCGAGGGCGATCGGATGCCCCAGTGTCGGAGACAGCGCGCCCGACGTGATCTCGCCCACCGGCGTGTTCGAGCCGTCGGAGGCGCCTGCGCCAGGTGAGCCTGCTTCAGGGCCGCCTGCGCCGGGGGAGCCTGCGTCCGAGGCGCCTGCGTCAGAGCCGCCGTCAGCAGCACGCGCGTGCACGGCGTACCCCGCCCTGGCGGCGCGCTTGCCCGAGCCGGCGAGACCGACGAGCACACGGGCATCCTCGGGTGCTCCGCGCTCGATCGCGGAGCGTCCCACGAAGTCGCCGGGCTTGGACAGCGCGACGACGCGACCGAGACCCGCCTGCGATGGAAGCGTGCTCGTCGTCAGTTCGTGCCCGTACAGTGGCATGCCCGCCTCGAGCCGCAGTGTGTCGCGGCTGGCGAGCCCGGCGGGGATGAGTCCCGCGCCGGCGCCCGTCTCGAGAAGCGCACTCCACAGCGCGGGCGCGTCGTCCGGCGAGACGTAGAGTTCGAAGCCGTCTTCGCCGGTGTAACCCGTGCGGGCGATGAGCACTGGATGGTCCAGATAGGTGCCCGAGAGGCTGCGGTAGTACTTCAGTTCGGCGAGCGCCTGTTCGATGTCCTTCTCTTCGAAGTCCTCGGGAACGTCGGCCCCGGCCTCGATGCCGAGCTCGGGAACGTTCTGCAGAATCTCCAGGGCACGCGGGCCTTGGATCGCGATCAGGGCGATGTCGTCCGACTCGTCGTAGACATCCGCTTCGAAGGATGCCGCGCGCTGCGTCAGCGCGTCGGCCACGGTCTGCCGGTTGGCCGCGTTCGCCACCACGAGATAGCGGTCCGCTCCCGTGCGGTACACGACGAGGTCGTCGAGGATGCCTCCGGCGTCGTTCAGAAGCAGCGAGTATTTCGCCTGCCCGAGCTCGAGCGCCGAGAGCCGCCCGGCCAGCGCGTGGTCGAGTGCTTCCGCCGCCTGCGGGCCGAGCACCACGATCTCGCCCATATGAGAGAGGTCGAACAGCCCGGCAGCGGTGCGCACGGCGCGATGCTCGGCGAGGTCACTGCTGTAGCGCACCGGCATCTGCCATCCGGCGAAGTCGGTGAAGCTCGCCCCGGCGGCGATGTGGGCGTCATTCAGCGGCGAGAGCCGCGCAGAACCTTTCGGCGCCGGCGATGCGTCGAGCGGTGCGGACGGGACCATGAGTTCTCCGATCTGTGTCGAGGCGGGCGATTCCCTCGAGAGGGAACGATCACGTCGTTTCACATGCGCGCGTTCGCGTGCGGGAACTCCCCCTCTGTCATGGAGTGCCTGAGAGATTCGCCTCGGGCGACGATCATTCGTCGTCACGAGGCTTTCACCGTGGGCGAGACCGCGGTGCACGCGGCCTGCTTTCCAGAGCGGCCCGCTCGACGCGGTATGGGATACCTGAGAGATTGTCGGGGAGGATTGCTCCTTCGGTGTCCGGCGCAGGGTTTCTCACCCGCGAGGACTCTCCCGCGTCGACCGTATGGCCCGATGTTCGCTTGTGAGGCACAGCCTACCCCGCACAGGCCGGCCAGAGAGGTGCAGAACGCGGCCTCGTCAGCGGCTCGGCGACCGGCTCCGCCATGGGCAGCGGAGTCTCGCGTGCGAACGGCACGGCGCACGTCCGCGCGCTGGATGCAGCGACCAATCGGGACTCCGGTTAGGGTCAGACGCACCCTGAGGTGTAAAATATGTTCTGGTCAGAATGACTTTTACTTGAAGGACCTCCGTGAGCGAACGTCTAGACACCGGCAGCCGGCACACCGACGCGTCCGCAGAAGCCGGAGAGGGAACGTGGCCCCTCGGCAGTTTCGGCGCCGCACAGCCCGACGTCACCCAGGCCGACGCCGCAGCCGTGGATCTCGCGGTCTCGACCGTGATCTTCGCGTTGCGCACCGACGATCGCTTCGGCGCGCAGGGCGCGACGCCGACGCTGTGGCTGCCGCTGGTACGGCGCATCCGTGAGCCGTTCGAGGGACTGTGGGCGCTCCCTGGCGGTCCCTTGCGTTCCTCGGAGGGACTGGCGGATGCCGCGCGCCGCTCTCTCGGCGACACCACGGGCCTCGCGCCGCGCTATCTCGAGCAGCTCTACGCCTTCGGCGACGTCGACCGTTCGCCTTCGTCGCGCGTCGTGTCGGTCGTGTACTGGGCACTGGTCGGTTCGTCCGAGGCCGCCCGAGCGACGGTCGGCCAGAACGTGCGCTGGTTCCGCTCCGACGAGCTTCCGCCCCTCGCATTCGACCACAACCTCATCGTCGAATACGCCCTCTGGCGGTTGCGCACGAAGATGGAGTACTCCCGCATCGCCCACGCCGTGCTCGGCGAGACGTTCACGCTCGCACAATTGCGCGAGGTGCACGAGGCGGTGCTCGGCCGCCGCCTCGATCCCGCGAACTTCCGGCGCACGATCGAGAGTTCCGGCGCCCTGGTCGACACCGGCGAGCGGCTCACCGGCACGCGACACCGGCCGCCCAAGCTCTACCGCTACGACTCCTCCGCACAGCTCGTCGACAACGGCCCGCTGCCCCACACCTGACCACGTTCCGACTCCCCCGCTCGCGCCGTTGGCACCACGACCCGCGCCACGCGTCGCAGCACACCTCAGACCAGCAACACACCCAGACCGACAACACACCCAGACCAGCAACGCAGAAAGAAGAGAGCACCGCTCATGACGCTCACCGCTTCGGTCGACCTCACCATTCAGCGCATCGCCGCCGGCGAAGAATCGGGCGAGACCTGCACGCCCGAGCTCGTCGAGGCGCCGTGGGAATTCGATCTCGGGATGCCCGGATACGGCCCCGGAGCATCCATGGCCGATCCTCTGCCCGCCGATGCCCCCGTGCAGGGCGAGCTGCCGCAGGAGTACCGCGACGCGAGCGCGGACGAGCTTGCCCGACGCATCCACGACGCGAAGCAGGCGCTCGGCGAACGCGTCATGGTGCTCGGGCACTTCTACCAGCGCGACGAGGTGGTGCAGTTCGCGGACTTCGTGGGCGACTCGTTCCAGCTCGCGAATGCCGCGAAGGCGCACCCCGAAGCGGAGGCGATCGTGTTCTGCGGCGTGCACTTCATGGCCGAGACCGCCGACGTGCTCACCTCTCCTGAGCAGAGCGTCATCCTGCCGAACCTCGCGGCCGGCTGCTCCATGGCCGACATGGCCGACATCGACTCGGTCGAGGAGGCGTGGGAGCAACTCATCCAGCTGTATGGAGGCGAGACGGATGCCGACGGCGTGGCATCCGTGATCCCGGTCACCTACATGAACTCCTCCGCCGCGCTGAAGGCGTTCTGCGGCCGTCACGGCGGCATCGTCTGCACCTCGTCCAACGCGTCGACCGTGCTGCGCTGGGCGTTCGAGCGCGGAAAGCGTGTGCTGTTCTTTCCCGACCAGCACCTTGGTCGCAACACGGCCAAGGCGATGGGGATCCCGCTCCAGCAGATGCCGATGTGGAACCCGGCCCGTCCGCTCGGTGGCAACGACGCCCAGGTGCTGAGCGAGGCGAAGGTGATCCTCTGGCAGGGGTTCTGTTCAGTACACAAGCGGTTCAGCGTGGCGCAGATCGAGAAGGCCCGCGTCGACTATCCGGACGTGCGCGTGATCGTGCACCCGGAGTGTCCGATGGAGACCGTGGACGCCGCCGACGAGTACGGGTCGACGGACTACATCACGAAGGCGATCCAGGCGGCGCCCGCAGGCTCGACGTTCGCGATCGGCACCGAGATCAACCTGGTGCAGCGACTGGCCGCCGAGCATCCCGAGCACACCATCTTCTGCCTCGACCCGGTGGTGTGCCCGTGCTCGACGATGTACCGCATCCACCCGGGATACCTGGCGTGGGTGCTCGAGTCGTTCCTGGGCGGCGAGGTGGTCAACCAGGTGAAGGTCGGCGACGACATCGCCGCCGATGCGCGGGTCGCCCTGGAGCGGATGCTCGCTGCCCGGCCCGACACCACCATGGCGGCCTGAAATGCGCCTCGCCTCCCCGGGATCACGGCTGCACCGCTGCCTACCCCGCGTGATCGTGGTAGGGAGCGGCATCGCGGGAATCACCGCGGCGCTGCGCCTGGCCGAGGCAGCCGAGGTCACTGTGCTGACGAAGACGGAGCTCGCCGAGAGCAACACGCGCTACGCCCAGGGCGGCATCGCAGCGGCGCTCTTCGCCGACGACAGCGTTCGACTGCATCGCGATGACACGCTGCGCGCCGGAGCCGGCCTCTGCGACGACGAAGCGGTACGCATCCTGTGCTCGGAGGGACCCGCGCTCGTGCGCGAGCTCGTGCACATCGGGGTGCCGTTCGACCGCGATGGCGACGCACTGGCGCGCGGGCTCGAGGCCGCGCACTCCCGGCCCCGGGTGCTGCACGCCGGGGGCGACGCGACCGGACGAGCGATCGAGGAGACGCTGGCGGCGCGGTTGACGGCATCCGGCATTCGTGTTCTGGAGCACACGATGCTCTGCGACCTCGTCGTCGACGACGCGCGCGTGATCGGCGTGGAGACGCTCGACGCGCACGGGCGGCGGCACACGCTCGGAGCCGAGGCTGTCGTGCTCGCGACGGGCGGGGCCGGGCGGCTCTACGCGCACACCACCAACCCGGCGGTCGCGACGGGCGACGGTGTGGCCGCGGCGTGGCGCGCCGGTGCACGGCTCGCCGACCTCGAGTTCTACCAGTTCCACCCGACCGCGCTCGCGGTGCCGGGGGGATCGCTCGTCTCGGAAGCGGTGCGCGGCGAGGGTGCCGTGCTGCGCGACGCGCACGGCGAACGGTTCATGACGCGTCTGCACCCGCTGGCGGAACTCGCTCCCCGCGACGTGGTGGCCCGCGGCATCGCGGCGCGGATGAGCCTGCAGGGCGGAGCGCCCGTGCTGCTGGATGCCACGGGTCTCGGCCGTGCGTTCCTCGCCCACCGCTTCCCCACCATCCAGGCGGCGACGCGCGCGGCAGGGTTCGACTGGGCGAGCGAGCCGGTGCCCGTCACGCCCGCCGCCCACTACTGGATGGGTGGTGTGCTCACGGATGCCTGGGCGCGCGCCAGCCTGCCCGGCCTGTACGCCGTCGGCGAGGCGGCATGCACCGGTGCGCAGGGCGCGAACCGGCTGGCCTCGAACTCGCTGTTGGAAGGGCTCGTGTTCGGTGCACGCGCAGCGGATGCCATCGGTGCGGCGAGCGTGCGCGGCCGGCTGCCTCGATCGCCGCTCGACGAGGCGTCGTCCGCCCCGGTGACATCGTGGGATGCCGCGGCGGACACCGTCGAAGACGTCCCGTCCCCCGCGTTCGGCGTCGGCGACCGCGTGCGCGAGGCGATGTGGCACGGAGCCGGCGTCGAGCGCACGGCGGACGGCCTGCGCGACGTGGTGGACACTCTCGCATCGCTGCCGACGCCCGGGTCGGCCTCCCTCGCCGCGCTCGAGGATCGGAATCTGCGCGACGTCGGCATGCTCCTGACCGCCGCGGCGCTGACGCGTCAGGAGTCGCGAGGCGCGCACTTCCGCGCGGACGCTCCCGCTACCGCTGCGGTGGCGCAGCACAGCGTGCTGCAACGGCGAGACGGTGAGGCATGGATCGCCCGCGCGAGCGCGCTGCACGCGGGCTCCCTCGATTTCGAACCCATGGACATCCCGGCCCCTCGGGCCCTTTTCGGAGAGGCGGTCGCCGCGTGCTGACCCGACAGATCATCGACCGCGTCGTGCGGAACGCTCTCGACGAGGACGCGCCGTGGGGCGACGTCACGAGCGAGCTGTTCATTCCTGCGGAGGCGACGGCATCCGCTCGCCTCATCGCCCGGGAGCCCGGCGTGTTCTCGGGCGGCGAGGTGCTGCAGCGGGTGATGCACGCCGTCGACGAACGCATTCGGGTGTCGTCGCTGCTGGGTGACGGGAAACCGTTCGAGGCGGGACAGACGATCGCGCAGGTCGAGGGGCCTGCCAGGGGCATTCTGCGCGGCGAGCGCGTCGCGCTGAACCTCGTGCAGCGCATGAGCGGCATCGCGACGCTGACCGCGCAGTACGTCGCGCTGACCACGGGCACGCGAGCCCGCATCGTCGACACGCGCAAGACAACGCCCGGCCTGCGCGCCCTGGAACGGCACGCGGTCGTCTGCGGGGGCGGTCGCAATCACCGGCACTCGCTCTCCGACGCCGTGATGGCGAAGGACAACCACCTCGCCGTGCTCACTGCGCGGGGCCTGTCGGTGACCGAGGCGATCCGGCACGTGCGCTCCCGCCTGGGCCACACCACACACGTCGAGGTCGAGGTGGATCGCATGGACCAGATCGAGCCCGTGCTGGCCGGCGGCGTCGACACGATCATGCTCGACAACTTCACGGTCGAGCAACTGCGCGACGGCGTCGCGCTGGTCGCCGGCCGGGCCATCGTGGAAGCGAGCGGCAACGTCAACCTCGACACGGTTGCGGGCATCGCCGCCACCGGCGTCGACGTCATCTCCGTTGGCGCTCTCACCCACAGCGTGCGCTCGCTCGACATCGGACTCGACGTGGAGATCGCACCGGCCCTTCCCGAAGAACTCGGCGCCGAAAACCTCGGTCCTGAAGATCTCGGTGCCGATCGTTAGGAGGCGCTCGATGCCCGCCCTCTACCTGGACGCCGCCGCGACCACGCCCGTGCGCCGTGAGGCGCTCGAGGCCGCGTGGCCGTACCTGACCGGTGACTTCGGCAACCCGTCGAGCACGCACGGCGCGGGGCTGCGCGCGGCTTCGGCGCTGAAGGATGCCCGTGCCCGCGTCGCGGCGGTGCTCGGCTGTCGCGCTTCCGACGTGGTGTTCACCGGCGGCGGCACGGAGGGCGACAACCTCGCGGTCAAAGGTCTCGCGCTGGCGAACCCGCGCGGACGCCATCTCGTGACGACGGCGACCGAGCACGAGGCCGTGCTCGAGTCGGTCGACTATCTGGTTCGCGTGCACGACTTCGAGGTCGACTTCGTCGCTCTCGACGAGGCGGGTCGCGTTTCCGCCGACGCTCTCGATGCCGTGCTGCGGCCCGACACCGCACTGGCGTCGATCGCGTACGCCAACAACGAGATCGGCACCGTGCAGCCGATCGCCGAACTCGCCCGCGTGGCCCACCGAGCGGGCGCGCTGATGCACACGGACGCCGTGCAGGCGGCCGGACGACTTCCGCTGGATGTGCGGGCGCTGGGCATCGACGCCCTCTCGTTCTCCGGGCACAAGTTCGGGGCGCCGAAGGGATCGGGCGCGATGTTCGTGCGTGGTGGCCTTCCCCTGGAACCCGTGCTGCACGGAGGCGGGCAGGAACGCGGGCGCCGATCCGGTACCGAGAACGTGGCGTTCGCGGTCGCTCTGGCGACGGCCCTCGAGCGGGCCGGGGCGGTCATCCTGGCCGAGGCGACCGACCGGGCCACGCCGCCGTCGATGGCTGGCTCGGCCGTGACGGGCGATGCGACCGCGCCGGCAGGCGACGCCGTGACGGCCGCGTGTGCGGACCCCCTCCGCGACGCCTTCATAGCCCGGGTGCTGGCCGGTGTGCCCGGCGCGGCTCTCACGGGGCATCCGGCCGCACGCATTCCCGGTCACGCGTCGTTCGTGATCGACGGGGTCAACGGCGAGACCGTGCTCCTCGAACTCGAGCGTCGCGGGGTGCTCGCCTCGAGCGGATCGGCCTGCGCGGCCGGGCGCTCCGACCCCTCGCACGTGTTGACCGCGCTCGGAATGCCGGCGGAGCTGGCCACCACCTCGGTGCGGTTCAGCTGGTCGGATGCCACAACTTCCGACCTCGAGCGAGCTGCGGTCGCGCTCGAGGAGGCGGTGGCTGCGGTGCGCGCGCTCTGAGGCACTCACGCACGACCAGCACGATTGTTCTGACCACTCGGCGGGTGCTGCTTCTCGCGCCCGACACCTCAGCCCTCGCCGCGACGCACCCCGCGGCGTACCGTGGGCGCATGAGCAAGCGCGACGAGAACGACGAACTCGACGAGGACCTCACCCCTGAGGAGCGTGCGGAAGAAGATGTGGCGCCCGAGGAGGAGGAGCTCGAGGGCTGGCTGCCCGAGCCGGAGCCGACGGATGGACCGGCGCCCGCGCCCTGAGCACCGTTGCCGGCGCATCCGAGCTGCCGCCTCACGACAGCGGCACTCGCACGTCGGCGCCGCCCTCGATCGTGAGTCGAGGTCCCATCTGCACGAACGCGGGCTCGGCGAGGAAGCCGCCGGCGAACAGTGCACGTCCCTGCACGAACGACGACGACGCCTGCACCATGGCCTCCGGCGCGTAGCCGAACACCTCGCTGAGTTCGAGCAGGTCGCGGGGCGAGTTCATGCGCATCAGCCCGAGGTTGTCGCACTGCGACAGCACATTGGGGTGGATCTTCGTCGGCCGCTGCGTGGAGAGCAGCAGCCAGAGGCCGAATTTGCGCCCCTCCGCGGCGATCAACTGAACCAGGGCGGTGAGCGCGCGTTCGACCGGAGACTGCGGGTTCGGTGGACAGATGTTGTGCGCCTCATCGATGACGATCAGGATCGGCCGGCGCTCCTCGCGACGCGCCCAGAGCTGCTCCAGCACGGCGAGCGCCGCCGCTTTCGGCTCTGAGGGATGCGTGAACCCGCCCAGATCCAGCACGGTGACCCTCGGACGCTCGGCGATCACGTCGGTGGCGGCGAGCGCGCCGCGCGACCACACGTCCCACTCCATGACCTGCAGGTTCTCGATCCGCATCGCCAGCTGCACCTGCGCGGGATTGGACGATTCGCGCAATGTCGACATGTAGGTGGATTCGTCGAAGCCCTCCGCGAACCTGTTGATGCGCAGAAGCATGTTGTACTCCTCGGCGTCGGCGATCGGATCCAGCCGCAACACGGCCGCCTTCGACGGCACGCTCAGACCGAGGAATCGCACCTTCAGCGCCTCGCCCACGTCGCGCTGTGTGCTGTGCAGCACGCGAACGTCGAGGCCGCGGAGGGCAGCGGCCGTGGCGGCATCCGTCTCCGCACGAGGCTCGCCGAGGCGTACGAAGTCGGCGTTCGGGTCGAGCACGAGAATGGGAAGCTCCGTGCGCAGCAGAACCTGCTCGAGGAGCACGCCGAGCGCATATGTCTTGCCCGAGCCGCTCTGGCCGCACCAGAAGGTGTGGCGGTTCAGCTTCGCTGCGTTCAGCTCGGCCGGCTCGGTCGTTCCGAACACCGTGCCGATCGGCAACTGAGTCATGCCGGCTCCCCCTTTCGTTCGTCGTCTCCAGTGTGCGGGCCGGCTGACGTGGGGCGATCTCGAGGCGTGCAGGATCACCCGCACCGAGCGACGGGGCCGGACGGGTGACTCGCCGACAAAGGCGCGCCGAGCGAGATCGCGCGGGGACCGACAGGATGGGATGCCATGAGCCCTTCTGTCGTTTCCGATCGATTCCTGCCCTTCCTGACCGAGCCGAACTTCGGCTTCCTCGGCACTGTGCGTCCGGACGGCACGGCCCAGGTGAACCCGATGTGGTTCGAGTTCGACGGTGAGAACGTGCGCTTCACTCACACGAGCAAGCGCCAGAAATACCGCAACCTGCAGCAGAACCCGTCGATGAGCCTGGCGATCGCGCGAGCATCCGATCTGTACCGCTACGTGGAGCTGCGCGGGCGCCTCGTCGAGGTGCTCCCCGACCCGGAGGGCGCGTTCTACGTGCACCTGGCCGAGCGGTACGGCCAGGCGCACCCGCAACCGCCGGCGGACCATGCCGACCGCGTGATCCTCGTGATGAGCGTGGAGCACGTCAGCTCGAACTGAGCCTGCCAGGCCGCGGGAGCTGTCAACCCCTGCAGGGCTTTCCCGCCACCGCCCTACTGTGCGGGCATGGCTGATCTGACAGGAAAAAGGGTCGCGTTCCTCGCGACCGACGGATTCGAGGACGCCGAGTTGACCTCGCCGTGGCAGGCCCTGAACGACGCAGGCGCCACCCTCACCATGGTGTCGCCGAAACAGGGAACGATCACGGGTGAACACGGCCACGAACAGACGGTGGATGCCGTCAGCGGCACCGCGCGAGCATCCGATTTCGATGCGCTCGTGATGCCGGGCGGTGTGGTCAACGCGGACCATCTCCGACTCGATCAGGATTCCGTCGCGTTCGCGAAGGACTTCTTCGAACAGCACAAGCCGGTCGGCGCCATCTGTCACGCCCCGTGGACACTGATCGAGGCGGGGGTCGTGGACGGTCGGCGGATGACCAGCTACGCCAGTCTGCAAACGGACCTGCGCAACGCGGGCGCCGACTGGGTAGACGAGCAAGTGGTCGTGGACCAGGGTCTCGTCACCAGCCGCACGCCCGACGACCTTCCGGCCTTCGACGCGAAGGTCGTCGAGGAGATCGGCGAGGGGGCCCACCGGGGCCAGACCGCGTGAGGTGCTCGGCGCTGCTCAGAGGATGACTCCGCCGGTCTGACACGCCGGACAGTACTGGGCCGTGGTGCCCGCGAACGCGAAATCGCGCACCGTACCTGCGCACTGCGGACACGGCTGACCTGCGCGCCCGTGCACCATCATGGCGCCGATCTTCACGGCCTTGAGTTGCGCAATCGGGATGCCGCGTCTCGCATCCATCGCAGATCGCACGACCTCCAGCGTGCTCGCGTAGAGACGATCGAGGTCGCCCTCTCCGAGGTCGGAGGCCCGGGCGACCGGGTTCGTGCGCGCCGCGAACAGGATCTCGTCGGAGTATGCGTTGCCGATGCCCGCCAGCGACTTCTGGTCCTGCAGGATGGCCTTCACCTGTTTGCGTCGCCCGCGCACGACGGCGTCGAAGTCGGCCCGGACGAAGTCGGGGCCGGTCGGATCGGAACCCAGCGATGCCACGCCCGTCACGTCCGCCGGATCGTCGACGACCCACGCCGACAGCGAGACCCACTCGCCGGCATCCGTGAACTCGAGGACCGTGCCGTCATCGAATCCCAGGCTCAGCAGCGCCGGCGGCGTGTTACCGCCGGCGGGCCCCTCGGCCTGCGACGAAGCCCATCGCGCCCAGCCGTGGCGCCCCAGCGAGACGACGAGGTGCGCGGCGTCGAAGACGAGATCGACGTATTTGCCGTGACGGACGACATCCTCGAGCCGGGCACCGACCAAGCGCGACGGGGGTCGTGCCCGAGTTTTCACCAGGGCGAACTCGAGCACGTCGACGCTCACGACCTCGCGACTGCGCAGACGTGCGCGAAGCTCCTCCGCCAGCGCCTGCACTTCGGGTGACTCGGGCATGTGGTCGATCGTGCCACGTGCGTGCGACATCCGCGAAGGCCCGAGTCATGCCCGACGGCGCCGAGGTGCCCGGCGCTGCTGTCTCCCGGGATCAGCGCACCGCTCTGCCACACTGCGACGCCGAACGGCATCATGCGACGTACAGGACATCGGCCTGAGTCCGCGGAGCGCAATTCTTCTCGAAGTCGATCTCGTCGGGAGTCCGGACGTCGCTCCACAATTCGGATGATCGTGTGCGAGGCGACACCGCACGATGAGTTCTCCGAGTGCCGCCGCATCGTGAACAGCGATACTCACGCCGCCTGCAACGGGGTGATCTGAGCAATAGCGGCACGGAGCGCGCGGCGCTCGATCAGGTCGGGCTCAGTGATAGCGTTCTGATCACGAGACCGAGATATGACGCGAAACGTCAATAACGCTAGACGTCAAACCGGAACTCCACCGAGTTCCGGTACAGAGCAATCTCTGACTCGCAGGGTCACCCGCGCCTCAGCAGCACTCCCTCACCGCCGGTGAACTCGATCCCCGCGTAGCTCGCCGACCGCCCCACCTCGACGAAGCCCAGCTTCAGGTGCAGATCGATCGATGCGAGGTTCCTGGCGTTGATCACACTGTAGACCGACTCTCCAGGCGCTCTTTTCGAGGCGTCTCGAAGCACCTGGCTCAGCAGCCGGGCCGCAACTCCCTGTCGGCGCACGTCAGGAATGACCGTCAGTCCGGCGATCAGCCACTCCGGATCAGCTTCCGGGTGGATTGCGAACTTCTGAACACCGCACCAGCCCACCGCATCCCCATCCTTCTCAGCGATGAGCAGGACATCCAGCCTCTCGATCATCTTCCGCGCGTGATCGGCATGCTCTTCAACGCTCCCGCCTCGCGCTGCCATGACTGTGGCGAGCGCATCGACGTCCGCCGTGACGGCCGCACGGGTGATGAACGACCCGGCCACTGCCGACGGCTTCACGCCGGGCACGTAGACGGCAAAGTCGCTCACGCGACCCGCAGCGGCGAGATCGCTGCGATCTGCTCCCCTGCTAGATCCTCCGCACGGTCGAGCTCGTAATGGCTCTGCAGGTTGATCCAGAACTCGGCCGAGGTGCCGAAGTACTTCGCGAGCCGCAGCGCCGTGTCCGCCGTGATGCCCCGCTTGCCGTGCACGATCTCGTTGATTCGCCGCGGCGGCACACCAATGGACACAGCGAGCTTGTTCTGCGTGATGCCGAAGCCCTCGATGAAGTCCTCCATGAGGACCTCACCCGGGTGGATCGGCTCGATCTTGTCAGTGGTAGTCAACGATCTCCACCTCCTCTGGTCCGGCGTCGGTCCACACGAAGCAGATCCGCCACTGGTCGTTGATCCTGATGCTGTGCTGACCAGATCGGTCGCCCTTGAGAGCCTCGAGCCTATTGCCGGGCGGAACGCGGAGGTCGTCGAGCACCTCAGCGGACCCCACCTGACGAAGCTTGCGCAACGCCACCCGGAGGATCCGCGGATCCAGGGAGGGCACTCGCTCACGACGCCACAGCCGCTCGGTGTCCTTGCTACCGAACGATCTGATCACGAGACCAGCGTATAACGGCGAGCGTCATTAACGCTAGGCGTTAAAGCGGAACTCCACCACGTCGCCGCAGGTAACAACCTCTGAACCAACGCCGCTGGTCCTGTCCGAGCGCTACAACGGAACCGTCCGGGACCTCTGCCACATGCCCCGGGTGAGGCCGATATTCAGCCCCACTCTCGATGCGGGCGATGCTCAGAGCATCAGGCCCCCGGAAGCTTCGATCCGCTGGGCGGTGATCCACGCGTTCTCGGGCGATAGCAGCGATGCGATCGTCTGGCCGATGTCCTCGGGCCGGCCTGCGCGGCCGAGTGCGGTTGCCTCAGCCATCTGGCGGTTGACCTCCGGGTCGTCTCGCACGACGCCGCCGCTGAAGTCGGTCATCGTGGAACCGGGTGCCACGGCGTTGACTGCAATCCGGCGCGCGGAAAGTTCTTTGGCGAGGTAGACGGTCCACATCTCCACGGCGGACTTCATCAGTGCGTAGGACATGCTGTCTGGGCTGATGATGCGGGTGACGGAGGAGGTGACGTTCACGATCCGGCCGCCGTCGGCGATCAGCGGCAGGAGCGTCTGGGTCAGGAAGAACACGCCTTTGAAGTGGACTCGGTAGAGCTTGTCGAACTCTTCCTCCGTTACCTCCGGGAACAGTGCCGAGTATGAGGTGCCGGCGTTGTTGACGAGGAAATCGATTCGGTCGGCTTCCCATTGGCCGAGCGTGTGGCGCAACAAGTCGGCGAAGGCGGTGAAGCCCGGGGTGTCGCTCGTGTCGAGCTGCAGCGCCAGCGCTCGTGCGCCCGCCTGTTCGGCCACGGCGATGACTTGGTCGGCCGCGTCACGGTTGTTCTTGTAGGTGAAGATCGTGTCGATCCCGCGCTGCGCAAGCGCTTCTACCGTCGCTCGCCCAATGCCGCGGCTTCCACCAGTCACCAGCGCAATCGCAGATTGTGCAGACATGTCGGTCTCCTGGGTTTGATAGGTGATTAGTCCTGCATGGGATGGTCCAAGTGGTCCACCTGTCCGGTGATGCCGTCAGCCGCGGGCGACCTCGTCCGTCCTCGTCGGCTCATCCTTGTCCGACTCCGCTCGGCGGACCAGGAACGACAGCCCGAAGGCGGCGACACCGACGGCTGCCATGATCGTGAACGCGGTGTGGAGACCCGCGGCATCCGGGGCGACGTCGGCGCGGGTGGAAGCGAGTGTGGATATGGTGACGAACACCGCGATGCCCAGGGCTCCTGCGACTTGCTGGACGGTGTTGAGGATCGCCGAGCCATGGGAGTAGAGGTGCTCCGGCAGCGATGACAGTGCGTCCGTGTTGAGGGGTGCCATCATGATGCTGATGCCGGCCATGATCAGCACGTGCATCATGATGACCATCCACACCGGGCTGCTTGTCCCCGTGAGGGCGAACAGTACGAGTGCGAGTGCGGTGAGCGCTGCGCCGGGGATGACCAGAGGGCGCGCTCCCCACCGGTCATACAGCCGGCCAACGACCGGGCCGAGCAGACCCATGGCCAGACCACCCGGGAGCATGGCCAGACCGCTGGCCGTGGCGCTGAAGGCGAGGGAGGTTTGCAGATAGAGCGGCAGCAGGACAGCGGTAAGCGCCATCATGCACGTGAACAGCAGGCAGACGATCCCGACGGCGACGGCGAAGCGCCGATGTGTGAACGCACGCAGGTCCAACAGCGCCTTGTTCTTGCGCTGGAGTCGCAGCTGCCGACCGATGAATGCAGCCAGGGCGATGACGCCGACGACCAGGGAAACCACGCTGGTCACCGAGATCCGCCCTTCCGAACCTTCCCCGATGGTGGAGAGCCCGTAGAGCAGAGCGCCGAAGCCGACCGCTGTGAGCGGCACAGACAGCAGGTCCAGCGGAGTCTGCTCCGCTGTGCGCGACGGGCGCAGCTTAGCGGCACCGATCACGATGACGACTGCCATCAACGGCAGGACAAGCCAGAACAGCCAGCGCCAGCCAAGAGAGCCGAGGACAAGTCCGCCTAGCGTTGGGCCGAGGGCAGGAGCGACAGCCGTGACGATGATGATGGTGCCGATCACCGTGCCCCTTCGATTCGTCGGGATCAGCCGCATGACGGTGGTCATCAGCAGCGGCATGATGAGCGCCGTACCCGCAGCTTGCAGCACACGCCCAGCGATCAACACAGCAAATCCCGGCGAAAGCGCACAGGCGAGAGTGCCCGCGACGAACAGCAGAGTCGAAGCGAAGAACACCTGCCGCTCAGTGAAACGCTCCAACAGGTAACCGGTGGTGGGAATCACGATGGCCATGGTGAGCAGGAAGACGCTGGTCACCCACTGGATCGTGGCCGTCGGCAGCGCCAGGTCACTGCCCAGGGTCTTCAAGGCGACGCTGAGCACCGTCTCATTGAGGAACATGACGAACGCGGCGAGCACGAGCACACCGATCGTCAGGCCCGATCCCGGCGATTGCGTTGGGCTCTTGTGGTCGTTCCGGGGCGGGACAGTCTGGGTTGTGGTGCAGGCCAAGAGGTTCCTTCACTCAGAAGTTGGTGGATGTGTAAGGGCGGGTGTGAGCGTCTGATCAGACAGCCGAGGCCCTCTGGCGTTCGAGGTCCGCGAACTTGGTGAGAACACGGCCGAATTCGGCCAGATCCTCCGGATCCCATTGGGAAAGGGCAGCGCGACGCCACGCGGAGTCCTGCTTGTGCGCCTCCGCAATTGCCGCCGTGGTCGCTTGGGAGACGCTGAAGAGAACGCTTCGGGCGTCGTTCGGGCACGGCTCCCGCACGACGTGGCCGCGCTCCTCCAGTGCACTCAGCTGCCGGCTCATCGTCCCCTTCCCGACACCGAAGTGGTCCGCGATATCGGTGAGCCGGCTCCCGTCTCGATGAGTCAGCCAGATCAGCAGCACCATTCCGTGGTACCCCACGTCCGGTCCGATGCGAGTGCTCACAGATCGGGAACTGGCCAACCAAGCGTTGAAGATCGTGCTGAGCGCGTCTTCGATCTGCTCGACGTCGTCCATTCTCGGCCTCCTGTCATTGCCCGCAGGCAACCATATCGGTATCGTTGCCTGTGGGCAACTAGCACTGTCTGCGATTCAGAACGACGACGACAAGGAGCAGCACAATGAAGATCACGGTTATCGGCATCGGCAACATCGGCGGCACGATCGCTCAGCGGCTCGCCGCCGCCGGCCACGAGGTATCGGTCGCCAGCTCCCGCGGAGGTGAGAAGCTGATCGAGTTCGCACAGCGAATCAGTGCGCGACCGGTCGACGTTCAGGACGCCGCCGATGACGCCGAGGCTGTCATCCTGAGCGTCCCAACCGAAGCGATGCCCGACGTCGCTGCGAAGCTACGCGGCCGCATTCCTCCAACGATCGCCATCGTTGACAGCAGCAATTACGTGCCCGGCCTGCGTGACCGCGAGATCCCCGAACTCGAGCACGGAGCCGTCGAAAGCGAGTGGATCTCCAACCTGTTCGGCCACCGGGTTATCAAGGCATTCAACAGCATCAACTACCGCTCACTGCAGGGCAAGAACGCGTCTCCAGGGACGCCCGGTCGGATCGCCCTGCCGGTCGCCGGCGACGACGCTGACCAGAAGCGACTGGTGATGGGGCTGGTCGACCTGGTCGGCTTCGACCCCGTCGACGGCGGCATGCTTGCCGATTCCTGGCATCAGCAGCCCGGCACGCCGGCCTACACCACCGACCTCGGCAAGGAGCAAGTGCAAGCGAGACTGTCCCTGGCCAACCCGGCGCAGACTCTGGCCTGGCGCGAAGAGAAGCGCCACACGGGCTTTCCTGGGCAGCGCTAACTCCAGACGCGTGCTAACTGCCTCGGTCATACGATCGACCTCGGCGACCATGTCGCCGGTAACCGCCAGCGAGCTTTCTCACGGAGGTCAGGGCGAGCGCCAGAGGTTAACGCGCAAAACGAAATTCCACCACGTCGCCGTCCTGCATGACGTAGTCCTTGCCCTCGAGGCGCGCCTTGCCGTGCGCGCGCGCCTCGTGCACCGAGCCGAGCTCGACCAGGTCGTCGAACGAGATGACCTCCGCTTTGATGAAGCCCTTCTCGAAGTCGGTGTGGATGACCCCGGCCGCTTGCGGGGCCTTCCAGCCCTGGCGGATGGTCCACGCACGCGACTCCTTCGGCCCGGCAGTGAGGAAGGTCTGCAGCCCGAGCGTGTCGAAACCGATGCGCGCGAGCTGGTCGAGGCCGCTCTCCTCCTGACCGGTCGAGGCCAGAAGCTCCGCGGCATCCGCCTCGTCCAGGTCGATCAGTTCGGACTCGAGTTTCGCGTCGAGGAACACGGCCTGCGCAGGGGCGACGAGACCCGCGAGCTCGGCCTTGCGCGCGGCATCCGTGAGCACGGCCTCGTCCACGTTGAACACGAAGATGAACGGCTTGGATGTCAGCAGCCCGAGCTCCTTGATCGGCGCCAGGTCCAGCGCGGTCGCCGACAGCAGCACCCCCTTCTCGAGCGACTCGCGGGCGGCGACGGCGGCCTCGAGCACCGAGGGATCGAGCTTGCGGCCGCGCACCTCCTTCTCGTAGCGCGTGATCGCCTTCTCGAGAGTCTGCAGGTCGGCGAGCATGAGCTCGGCGCCGATCGTCTCGAGGTCGTTCGCAGGGTTCACCTCGCCCTCCACGTGCACCACGTCGGAGTCGGCGAATCCGCGCACGACCTGAGCGATGGCATCCGCCTCACGGATATTCGCGAGGAACTGGTTGCCGAGGCCCTCGCCCGTCGACGCGCCGCGCACGATGCCGGCGATGTCCACGAAGCTCACGGTGGCCGGCACGATCTTCTCCGAGTGGAACAGGTCGGAGAGAGTCTGCAGCCGACCGTCGGGCAGGTTGACCACGCCGATGTTGGGCTCGATCGTCGCGAACGGGTAGTTCGCCGCGAGCACCTGGTTCTTGGTCAGGGCATTGAAGAGGGTGGACTTGCCGACGTTGGGCAGGCCGACGATGCCGATAGTGAGAGCCACGGGCATCCATCGTATCCGGCCCGCTCAGGAGCCCCGACCGCCGGAGCCCGCGGACGGTGGGATGCCCAGAGCCGGCTCCCCGATCACGGCCTCACATATCGGAACGCGAGCGTCACATACGGCAGCTCGATGCTCTCCCGGCCTGCGGTCTGCGGATGCGTGTCGATCAGCCGCGCGACGTCGGCGAGCGTCTGCGACTGCTGCGCCTCGTCCATGACGGCGAAGTAGCTGCGCGAGCGCACGAGGTCGAGCACGCCGGCACGATCCAGGGGCTGCTTCCATTCGAACTTCGCACGCTCGGGGTCGCCGAACGGCGCGTACACGTGCGGGGCCTCGTCCATGCCGTCCGTGTACTGGTCACCGTCGGCGTGCATCGCCACGCCCAGCTCGCGCACCCAGTCGACACGCTCATCGCGGAAGTTCCAGATCAGGCCGAGCGTGCCGCCGCTCTGGAGAACCCGCCCGACCTCGGTGGACGCCGCGGCCGGTTCGACCCAGTGCCACGCCTGCGCGAACGTGACCGCGTCGACGGATTCGTCGGGCAGCGGAATCTGTTCGCCCGCTCCGATCAGCGTCTCGACCCCCGGCACGCTTGCCCCTAGCACGTCGAGCATCTCGGCAGACGGGTCGATGGCCAGCACCTCGCGTTCCGCCACACCGCCCGCACCCCGCGCCGCGGCCATCAGAGCGCGGGTCAGCTTGCCGGTTCCTGCGCCGACGTCGGCCACGCGGCGCTGGTCGGCGCGTACGAGCCACGCGACGGCATCCGTCGGATAACCGGGACGGGATGTCTCGTACACGTCGGCGACGCCGCCGAACGATCGGGCGTGCTCGAGCTTCTCATCGCGCGACTGCATGTCTCCCAGAGTAGGCGCGACCTCAGTCGACCACGGCCGCATCCGGCTCGTCGCGCTCGGCGATCTGCGCAGCTTCCGCCGCCAGCGGATCGCCCTGCACTTCCGCGAACTCCTCGTCCAGGTCGGTGGCGGCCTGCTCGAACTGCGAGTTGTACAGCCGGAAGTAGGCGCCTTTGGCCTGGATGAGCTCCTCGTGCGTTCCCTGCTCGACGATGTCGCCGTGCTCCATCACCAGGATGAGGTCCGCATCGCGGATCGTGGAAAGCCGGTGCGCGATCACGAACGACGTGCGACCCTTGCGCAGCGCCGCCATGGCGTGCTGCAGCAGCAACTCCGTGCGGGTGTCGACGGAGCTCGTCGCCTCGTCGAGAATGAGCACGCTCGGCCGGGCGACGAACGCCCGCGCGATCGTGATCAGCTGCTTCTCCCCCGCCGAGATGTTGGAGGCATCCTCGTCGAGCACGGTGTCGTAGCCGTCGGGCAGCGAGTGCACGAAGCGGTCGACGTAAGTGGCCTTGGCCGCCTCCAGGATCTCGGCGTCCGTGGCATCCGCGCGGCCGTACCGGATGTTCTCCCTGATCGAGCCGGCGAACAGCCAGGGATCCTGCAACACCATGCCCGTCTTCGCCCGCACGTCGCGACGGGCCAGCTGCCCGATGTCCTGACCGTTCAGCAGGATTCGCCCGCCGTCGAGCTCGTAGAACCGCATGATCAGGTTGACCAGCGTGGTCTTGCCCGCGCCCGTCGGACCCACGATGGCGACGGTCTCCCCCGGCTCGACGCTGAAGGAGAGGTCCGTGATCAGCGGCCGCTCCGGCGTGTACGAGAACGAGACGTTCTGGAACTCGATGGTGCCGTCGCCGGCGACCGGCGCCGGGGCATCCACGGCGTCGGGTTCCTGCTCGTCCTGATCGAGCAGCTCGAACACGCGCTCGGCCGAGGCCGTGCCGGACTGCACGACCGCCGCCATGCCACCCAGCTCCGACAGCGGCTGGGTGAACTGCTGCGAGTACTGGATGAACGCCTGCACGTCACCCAGCCGCAGCTGGCCGCCCGCCACCATCAGTGCGCCGATCACCGCGATGCCGACGTAGGTGAGATTCCCGACGAACATCATCGCCGGCATCATCGTGTTCGACAGGAACTGCGCCTTGAAGGATGCCTGGTACAGCTCCTCGTTCTCGGCACGGAATGCCTCGCGCGAGCTCTTCTCGCGGCCGAACACCTTCACGAGCGCGTGGCCGGAGAACGACTCCTCCACCCGCGCGTTCAGTCGCCCGACCTTGCGCCACTGGATGCCGAAGGCCTTCTGCGAGCGCGGACCGACCACACCGAAGATGATCGCCATCAGCGGCAGCGTGACCAGCGCTACGAGCGTGAGCTGCCACGAGATGGAGAACATCATGATCAGCACACCGAGCACGGTGAGCACGCTGGTCAGCGCCTGCGACAGCGACTGCTGCATCATCTGCGTGATGTTGTCGATGTCGTTCGTGACGCGCGAGATCAGTTCGCCTCGCTGCACGCGGTCGAAGTAGCTCAGCGGCAGTCGGTTGATCTTGGCCTCGACCTGTTCACGCAGACGCCACATGGTGCGCACCATGATGATGTTGATCACGTAGCCCTGCAGCCAGCTGAGCACGGACGACCCGACGTACAGCGCGAGCACGATCAGCAGCACCCGACCGAGCGCGGCGAAGTCGACGCCGGCACCGGGCACGAGGTTCTGCATCGCGGAGACGATGTTGGCCACATCGTGCTGACCGGAGCTGTTCAGCTGGTCGATGACCTGCTGCTTCGTCACGCCGGCGGGCAGCTGCTTCGACACGACGCCCTCGAACAGGATGTTCGTCGCTTGGCCGAGCACCTTCGGCGCCAGCACCGCGAGCACGACGCCGATCGCGCCGAGGAACGACACGAGCACGAACGCCAGGGCGTTCGGCTTGAGCAGCCCGATCAGCCGGCGGAACGAAGGCCCGAAGTTCGAGGCCTTGCCGGGAGCGACTCCGCCACTCCAGTCGTCGGCCGAGATCCTGGCCTGTTCGGCCAGCGCGAGCTCGGCCTTCTCCTCGGCGGTGAGTTCGGCGTGCGCCGAGGACTTCGCGGTGGTCTTGCGCGGGCTCATCGGCCTGCCTCCACTCCGAGCTGGGACTGAACGATCTCGCGGTAGGTCTCGTTCGATTCGAGGAGCTCCTCGTGCGTTCCGAGTCCGACCATGCCCCCGTCGTCGAGCACGACGATGCGATCCGCGTCGGTGATGGTGGACACCCGCTGGGCGACGACGATCTTGGTCACCTCGGGGAGTTCTCGCCACAACGCTTGCCGCAGACGGGCATCCGTCGTCAGGTCGAGCGCCGAGAACGAGTCGTCGAAGACCAGGATCTGCGGCCGGTGCACGATCGCGCGCGCGATCGCGAGCCGCTGGCGCTGACCGCCCGAGACGTTCGTGCCGCCCTGCGCGATGTGCGCGTCGAGGCCGCCTTCCATCTGAGCGACGAAGTCGCTGCCCTGCGCGATCTCCAGCGCGTGCCAGAGCTCCGCATCGGTCGCCTCCTCGCGCCCGAAGCGCAGGTTGGATGCCACGGTGCCGCTGAACAGGAACGGTCGCTGCGGCACGAGCCCGATGGTGCGCCACAGGGCGTCGAGGTCCGCCTGGCGCACGTCGACTCCGCCCACGCGCACCGCGCCCCCCGTCACGTCGAACAGGCGCGGGATGAGCGAGATCAGGGTCGTCTTGCCCGCGCCGGTGGACCCGACAACGGCCACGGTCTCGCCCGGCGAGGCGTGGAACCGGATGCCGGCCAGCACGGGTTGCTCCGCGCCCGGGTACGTGAACGTCGCGTCCGCGAACTCCACACGGCCCGGCTCGGGGAACGCACTGACCGGTTTCGGCGGCGGCGCGAGCGACGAATCCGCGGCCAGGACCTCTCCGATCCGCTCAGCGGAGACCGCCGCGCGCGGGATCATCATCGTCATGAAGCTGGCCATCATGACGCCGGACAGGATGAGCATGACGTACTGCATGAACGCGAAGAGCGTGCCGATCTGCACCTCGCCGGAGTCCACCTTCTGGCCGCCGAACCAGATCACCCCGATCACCGTGATGTTGAGGATGAGCATGACGGCGGGGAAGAGGAGCACGAACAGCGAGCCGACCCGGCGTCCGATGTCGAGGATGCCGTCGTTGGCGCCGCGGAACCGCTGCTCCTCGATCGGCTCGCGCACGAAGGCACGGATCACCCGGATGCCCGTCAGCTGCTCGCGCATGATCCGGTTCACGACATCGAGCCGTTCCTGATAGCGACGGAAGAGCGGCACCATGCGGCTGATCACGAGCACGGCCACGATGAGCAGCGCCGGAACAGACACCGCGATCAGCCAGGAGAGGCTCACGCTCTGCCGCACCGCCAGAATGATGCCACCGATCGCCAGCAGCGGTGCGGTGACGAGGAACGTCGCCGACATCATGGCGAGCATCTGCACCTGTTGCACGTCGTTCGTGTTGCGGGTGATGAGCGAGCCGGCACCGAACGAGGAGACCTCGCGCTCGGAGAACCCGGACACCCGGTCGAAGACATCGTCGCGCACGTCGCGCCCGAGCCGCATGGCGGCTTTCGCGGCGAAGTACGTGGCGATGATCGAGGCGACGATCTGACCGAATGAGACGGTCAGCATGACCG
Organism: Humibacter albus DSM 18994; assembly: GCF_000421825.1. GTDB lineage: Bacteria > Actinomycetota > Actinomycetes > Actinomycetales > Microbacteriaceae > Humibacter > Humibacter albus. The sequence goes on along the minus strand of NZ_ATXT01000014.1, from coordinate 298,892 downwards.
CTCCGGCACGCCAGATGTACGCGGTATCGCCTTTGGTCACGCCGTTGTCGATGATGTCCGCATTGAGGCTGGGCAGATAGAGGCTCGCGAGCGCGGACCCGAACTGGAAGACGAGGACGCCGGCCAGAAGCCATCCATAGGGCTTGAGGTAGCGGACGAGGAGCTTGAAGAGCACGCGGTACTCCGGTTGAGTGTGTGGGTCGAGTGTGGGGTTGAGTCTGTGCTGCAGGACGAGGGTGGCGAAAACGGTACCCGTCATCATGGTCGCGACCGCCGACATCCATCATCGCCGACGTGCGTGAGATCACGATATATCGCGTTTGGAAATCCGGCAATACCGAGCCACGCCGAGACCGGTTCGGCAGTGGATCCTTGCTCATGCGAGCATGGCTGCGTGCCACTGGACTTCACCGCCATCGATTTCGAGACCGCGAACTCCAGCAGCGCCTCCGCCTGCTCGGTCGGGCTCGTGAAGGTGCGAGGCGGCACGGTGATCGACACGGCGAGTTGGCTGATCAAGCCGCCGCCCGGCCACGACGCGTTCCTCGAATGGAACGTGCGCATCCATGGCATTCATGCCGAGGACGTGCTGGATGCCCCGGGCTGGGTCGAGCAGTTCGCGGACCTCGTCGCGTTCGCCGACGGCGACGCCTTCGTGGCGCACAACGCCGGCTTCGACATGGGCGTCATCCGCGGCGCGTGCGCGGCCACGGGCATCCCCTGTCCCAGCCACGACTACCTGTGCAGCCTGCAGGTGGCGCGCAAGACCTACGCACTGGACTCGTACCGACTCCCCGTGGCCGCGATGGCCGCGGGATACGAGGGATTCCACCACCACGACGCGCTCGCCGACGCCGAGGCATGTGCCGCCATCATCGTGCACGCGGCCTCCCGCCACGGTGCGGACTCCATCGTCGAGCTGGCCGCCGCCGCACCCGCGCGCCTCGGCCACATCGGCGAGGTCGCCGTCGCCGCCTGAGCGGTATTCACCACCTCCGCTGCCGACGGGCCGGTGTGCCCGTCGCGAGCCCTGTGGCGAGGCGCGGCGAGGATGTCGGTGGCCGCTGCGACCATGGACGCATGGACGTTCTCTTCCTCATCATCGGACTGCTGGTCGGCGCCGCAGGCGGTGTTCTCGGCGGCCTCGCACTGGCACGGCGACGTGCCGAAGACCCGGTGTCGAATGTCCCTGCCGTCAGCCCCGAGGTGCTCGCCGCACAGCACGCGGCCGAGCTCGTCGAGGTCCGCGCGGAGGAGCAGAAGACTCAGGCCGCACTCCGCGAACAGCTGGCCGCCGTCTCGGCGACGGCGCAGGGCCTGCGCGAGCGCATCGAGCGTCAACGAGAGCAGTTCGAGGAGCTCGCCGAGCGGCAACGGCAGGAATTGACGGCGCAGCGCGAGCGGGAGAGGGCGGAAAGCAAGGTGCTGCAGGCACTCGCCCCGGTGCGGGAGAGCCTGCAGGGCATGCAGAAGAAGGTCACCGACTTGGAAGAGCAGCGCAGCCGTCAGCACGGCGAGCTCGCGCAGCAGCTCAAGACGGCGGCGGAATCCGAGGAACGGTTGCGCGGCACGGCCGAGTCGCTCGCTTCCGCCCTGCGCTCCAACAGCACACGCGGCGTGTGGGGCGAAACCCAGTTGCGCAGCGTGGTCGAGGCCGCCGGGCTGCTGGAGCGTGTGGATTTCGACGTCCAGTCCAGCATCAGTTCCGACGCCGGAGCCGGCCGGCCCGACATGGTCGTCCATCTTCCCGGAGGCAAGAACATCGCCGTCGATGCGAAGGCGCCGTTCAACGCGTTCCTCGAGGCCAGTCAGATTCCGGCCACCGCCACCGGCGAGGAGGGGGCACGCCGCGCCGCGCTGATGAAGCAGCACGTCAAGGCGGTACGAGACCACATCACGACCCTCGGCGGCAAGGCGTACTGGTCGGGGCTGGACGCCTCGCCCGAGATGGTCATCGCCTTCATCCCCAGCGAGTCTCTCGTCTCGGGTGCGATGGAGGCCGATCCGACGATCATGGAGTTCGCGTTCGGCAAGCGCGTTGCGCTCGCCTCGCCCGTGACGCTGTGGTCCGTGCTGAAGACGGTCGCCTTCAGCTGGCAGCAGGACGTGCTGACCCACGACGCCAAGCTGCTCTTCGACCTCAGCCGCGAGCTCTACTCCCGCCTGGCCACGACGGCCCAGCACATCGACAAGCTCGGCCGCGCCATCAAGGGCACCGTCAACGACTACAACAAGTTCGTCGGCTCGCTGGAGCGACAGGTGCTCCCGTCCGCGCGCAAGCTCGGCGCACTCGACGAGTCGAAGATCATCCCGGCGCTGAGCGGGGTGGAGGAGTCTCCGCGCGAGCTGACCGCCTTCGAACTGGTCAACTCCATCGACGCCGACGCCGACGCCGCTGCCGACATCCACGGCACCGACATTCAGGGTGCGGACACCGGCGGCACTGACGAGCGGGACGATGACGCCCTGACCGGCGCTGCCGAGCCGATCGCGATCGGCGACCGTCGCCGCTGACGCACCGACCCGTCGCCGCTGGCCCACGCCCCCAGCGCGGTCGTGCTCGTACGATCGCGATCGCGGTCCCGATCACGACCACCACGTGACCGTCACCACCACGTGACCGTCACCACCGCGACGTGACCGTCACCACCACTTGGAGACCAGGTGCTCCGCCGTGATGCGGCGGACCGTTCCCGACGTGCCACGCAGCACGATGCTGCTGGTGTGGATGATCGGCCCCTCGCGGCGCACGCCGTCGACCAGGCCACCGTCGGTGACGCCCGTGGCCACGAAGATCGTGTTGTCGCTCGCGACAAGGTCGTCGAGCCCGTAGACGCGGTCCGGGTCGGTCCCGCCGGACACCGCGCGCTCGCGTTCCGCGGCGTCGCGCGGGGCGGGTCGCGCCTGCATGAAGCCGCCCAGCGCCTTGATCGCGCAGGCCGTCGTGATCCCCTCCGGGCTGCCGCCGATCCCGATGCACGCGTCGATGCGCGTGTCGTGCCGTGCCGCGTTGATGCCGCCTGCGACGTCGCCGTCGAGCATGAGCCGGGTGCCGGCCCCGGCATCCCTGATCTGTGCGATCAGCTCGGCATGCCTCGGCCGGTCCAGCACGGCCACGCGCAGCTCGCCCACGTCTTTGCCCAGCGCGTGCGCGAGGGCGCGCAGGTTCTCCCCGACCGGTCGGCGGATGTCCACCACACCGGCGCCCTCCGGCCCTGTCACGATCTTGTCCATGTAGAACACGCTCGAAGCGTCCAGCATCGTCCCCCGGTCGCTCACGGCGATCACGGACAGCGCGTTCTGGCGTCCGGCGGCGGTCAGCGAAGTGCCGTCGATCGGATCGACGGCGATATCGCAGGCGGGGCCGCGGCCGGTTCCGACATGCTCGCCGTTGAAGAGCATGGGGGCACGGTCCTTCTCCCCCTCGCCGATCACGACCACGCCGTCGAAGTCGACGGTCGCGAGAAACGCGCGCATGGCATCCACCGCGGCACCGTCGGCGTCGTTCTTGCGTCCTTTTCCGATCCACGGCGTGGCCCGGATCGCCGCCGCCTCCGTCGCCCGCACCAGTTCGAGCGCCAGATTGCGGTCCGGGTGCAGGATGCCCGCTCCCGCAGGTGCGTCTTGCGAGCGTGCGTCTCTCGCTTCGGTCGCGGGATCAGTGCGTTCGGCCAGGTCCTCGAGCATGGGCGCCCTCTCTCGTCAAGTCCTTCCTTGTGAAGTCCTTGTCGATTTCAACGTTAGGAGTGGCATCCGCGTCTTGACGGGCATCCATCGAGGAATCATTTCTGCTTCTTCACCTGGGGTGAACGTGTTGCGCGGGCCTCGCCCTCGCATCGGGTCGGGAGCGCGGCACGCCACTGACTAGACTCGTGGCTGAAATCCCGCCTGCGCATCATCGAGGAGACCTCATGCCCATCGCCACCCCGGAACAGTACGCCGAGATGCTCGACCGTGCGAAGAAGGGCGGATTCGCCTACCCGGCGATCAACGCCGCTTCGTCGCAGTCGATCAACGCCATTCTGCAGGGGCTGACCGAGGCGGGATCCGACGGCATCATCCAGGTGACGACCGGCGGCGCGGACTACTTCGCCGGACAGACCGTGAAGGCTCGCGCGACCGGTGCACTCGCCTTCGCGAAGTTCGCGACCGAGGTGGCCAAGAGCTACCCGATCACCGTGGCGTTGCACACGGATCACTGCCCGAAGCCGGCACTCGACGACTTCGTGCTTCCGCTGATCGCCGCCTCCGAGGACGAGGTCAGGGCCGGGCGCAACCCGATCTTCCAGTCGCACATGTGGGACGGTTCGGCCGTGCCGCTCGACGAGAACCTCGAGATCGCGAAGGAGATGCTCAAGCGCACCAAGGCGATCAACGCCATTCTCGAGGTCGAGATCGGCGTCGTCGGCGGCGAGGAAGACGGCGTGAAGCACGAGGGCACCAATGAGGCGCTCTACACCACGGTCGGCGATGTCGCGAAGGCCGTCGAGACTCTCGGACTCGGTGAGAACGGGCGCTACATCGCGGCGCTCACCTTCGGCAACGTCCACGGTGTGTACAAGCCGGGCAACGTGAAGCTGCGGCCGGAGCTGCTCGGCGAGATCCAGGCAGGCATCGCGGAGCGCTTCGGCACCGGCGAGAAGCCCCTCGACCTGGTGTTCCACGGCGGTTCGGGCTCGACCGATGCGGAGATCAAGGCCGCCGTGGGCAACGGCGTGGTCAAGATGAACATCGACACCGACACGCAGTACGCATTCACGCGCTCGGTCGCCGGGTACATGTTCGAGAACTACGACGGCGTGCTGAAGGTGGACGGCGAGGTCGGCAACAAGAAGAAGTACGACCCGCGCGCCTGGGGCAAGGTCGCCGAGACCGCCATGGCGCAGCGCGTCATCGAGGCGACGCAGCAGCTCGGCTCGGCCGGACAGTCGCTCTCGAGCAAGTAGCACTCGCGCAGAACGCGATCAGGGCGTCGGACCTCGGTCCGACGCCCTTCGTGTTCCCGGCGCTGCCGTCAGCCGGCATGTGTCGGCAGGCGCGGGTCAGCCCGCCTGCTGCAGGTACGCGAGGAACGTCGGGTCGTGCAGGAAGAGCACGAGGTAGCCGACCCCGCTGACGATCGCGGCCAGAAGTCCCGCGGCCAGCGGTATCCAGAACGCAAGTCTGCCTCGCGCGATCGCCCAGACCGTCAGGCCTGCTGCAGCAACCCACAGCGCCAGCGAGACGATCGACGTGATGTCGGCGACCGTGCCGGTCAGCGCCGTCGCCGTGTAGTCACCGCTCAGGCCCATGCTGCGATAGGCCTGGTCGATGGCAGTCGCAATGTCGTCGCGGTCCATGATGGTCGTGATCACGTTGTACAGCCCGAAGACGAGCAGCGCGATCGAGATCATGCGGTCTGCAGGATGCCTCAGGGCAGGTGATGCGGAGACCTGCGGATCGTCGCCGCTCGACTCACCGGACACGCCCGCGCCGCGCCCGCCCGACTCATGCGCGCCGGTACGGCCCGAGAACGGCGCGCCGTCGACGTCCTCTCCGCGACCCAACGGCCCGTCGAGCGCAGGCTCGGGCGGCGCGTAATGCGGGTTGCTCTCCGGATCCTTGATCGCCGCGCGCTGCTCCTCCTCGGTCGCGTACTCGCCGTACTGCGGCCGTGGCCGAGGATCGGTCATCGGGATCTGCCTCCGATCGCACGGGCATCCTGCTTGCCCGACGCGGTCTGGCGCAGCTCCTTGGGCAGCGAGAACATCAGGTCCTCTTCCGCCGTCTTCACGATCTCGACGTCGTCATAGCCCGCGCCGGCGAGCTCGTCGAGCAGCTCGCGCACGAGCACCTCCGGCACGGATGCCCCGCTCGTCACGCCGATCGTCTCGACGCCCTCGAGCCACTCCTGCTGCACTTCGCCGGCGTAGTCGATGCGGTGCGCCGCCTTCGCGCCGTTCTCGCGCGCGACCTCGACCAGGCGCACGGAGTTCGAGGAGTTGGCGGATCCGACCACGATCACGAGGTCCGCCTCCTTCGCCACCTTCTTGATGGCGACCTGGCGGTTCTGGGTGGCGTAGCAGATGTCATCGCTCGGCGGGTCGGCGAGGTGGGGGAAGCGCTCGCGGAGCCGGCGCACGGTCTCCATCGTCTCGTCCACTGACAGCGTGGTCTGCGAGAGCCAGACCACACGGTCGGGGTCGCGCACGACGATGTCGTCGACGGCGTCGGGACCGTTGACCAGAGTCACATGCTCGGGGGCCTCCCCGGACGTGCCCTCCACCTCTTCGTGCCCCGCGTGGCCGATGAGCAGGATCTCGTAGTCGTCGCGGGCGAACCGCACCGCCTCGCGGTGCACCTTCGTCACGAGCGGACAGGTGGCGTCGATCGCCCGCAGCCCGCGATCGGCGGCGGCCTGCACGACGGACGGCGCGACGCCGTGGGCGCTGAACACGATGTGCGCACCCGTCGGCACTTCGTCGACCTCGTCGACGAAGATCGCGCCGCGCTTCTCGAGCGTCGCGACGACGTGCACGTTGTGCACGATCTGCTTGCGCACATACACGGGGGCGCCGTAGCGCTCGAGCGCCTTCTCGACGGCGACGACCGCTCTATCCACACCCGCGCAGTATCCACGGGGTGCGGCCAGCAGCACCCGTTTGCGACCGGTCGCCGGGGTATCCTTGAGCCTGCCCCGGACCCCGGGCACGCGTGGCATCGCCAGGTCGATAGTCGTGTCGCTCACGGGTCCAGTTTAGGTTGTGAACGCTGGAGGGAACTGAGCGTGCCGGATGCCCTGCCCACGGTCGAGACGCCGTGGCCGGTCGCCATTCTGGCCGGCAAGCTCCGCGACTACATCGACCGGCTCGGCACCGTCTGGGTCGAGGGCGAGATCACGCAGTGGGGCGCCTCGGGCGGCAACGTCTACGGCAAGCTCAAAGACCTCGGCGCCGAGGCGACGATCTCGTTCACCATCTGGTCGTCGACGCGAGCGAAGATCCCGGCAGACCTCAAGCAGGGCGACCGCGTCGTCGCTCTGATCAAGCCGAACTACTGGTTCAAGGGCGGCACGTTGACGATGCAGGTCTTCGACATGCGTCACGTCGGCCTGGGCGATCTGCTCGAACGGCTGGAGCGCCTCCGCACGCAGCTGCGCGAGGAGGGACTGTTCGATCCCGCTCGCAAGAAGAGGCTCCCCTTCCTCCCGCATTGCATCGGCCTCGTCACGGGCAAGGACTCCGACGCCGAGAAAGACGTGTTGCGCAACGCCCAACTGCGCTGGCCCGCCGTGCGCTTCCGAGTGCGGCACGCGGCCGTGCAGGGAGAGAGGTCGGCGGGCGACGTGACCGCGGGCATCCGCGAGCTCGATGCGGACCCGGAGGTCGACGTGATCATCGTCGCGCGCGGCGGTGGCGACTTTCAGAACCTGCTGCCGTTCAGCGACGAGGCCCTCCTGCGTGCGGCGGCCGCGTGCTCCACGCCGCTGGTCAGCGCGATCGGCCACGAAAACGACCGCCCCCTCCTCGACGATGTCGCCGATTTGCGCGCCTCCACTCCCACGGATGCCGCCAAGCGCGTCGTCCCCGACGTCGCGGAGGAACTGCAGCGCGTGCAACAGGCATCCACCCGCATGGGCGCCCGCGTCACGGCGCTCCTCGCCCACGAGATCGATCGGCTCGCTCAACTCCGCTCGCGTCCGGTGCTGGCCTCCCACGGCTGGATAGTGGAGACGCGTGCGGACGAGCTCACCCGCTACGTCGCCCGCGGCGTCGAGCTCACGCACCGCTGTGTCGAGCGGGCCGAGACCGCCACCCGAGAGCTGGCGGTGCGGCTGCGCGCACTGTCACCGCAGAGCACACTCGATCGCGGCTATGCGATCGTGCAGGGCGCACAGGGCATCGTCCGAGCCCCGGCCGACGCCCCGGCGGGCTCGACACTCGTCCTCGCCCTCGCCGAGGGCTCGCTCGGTGCGCTGTCCACAGGAGAGCACGACGAGTCCTCATCCACCGCCGAGCACATGCCCAGCCAGTCCCCGGCGACGCCGTAACTAGAATGGATGCCATGCCCTCCGACCCCGTCGCCTCCGACGACGCGCGCCCAGATCGACTGGGCTCCGACTCCGGCTCAGCGGATGCGAATGCCTCCGCCGGAGCCTCGGCCGCCGCGGAGCTCAGCTACGAGCAGGCACGCGACGAACTGATCGCCGTGGTCTCCCGGCTCGAGCAGGGCACGCCGACCCTGGAGGAGTCGCTGAAGCTCTGGGAACGTGGCGAGGAGCTGGCTCGACGTTGCGAGGAGTGGCTGATCGGCGCGAAAGCCCGACTCGACGCGGCACGAGCCGGTGCTGCTTCGTCGACCGGCGGAAACGAGCCGCACGGAGACGCGGCCTGAGCCGATGGCGAAGAACGAGCATCCTGTCGTCGCCGAGCTCGGCCGTCCCGAGACGGCATCGGAGACCGCCGCACGCAAGGCCAAGTCGAGTGCGGATCATCGCAAGCACCAGACGGTCAACAATCTCGTCTACTCGCTTCTGGCGACGCTCGCCCTCGTGGCCGTGATCGTCCTCATGGTGCCGAGGGCCACCCCGGAGAGCGCCAAGAACGTGAACTACACCGCGATCGCCCGTCAGGCGGCCGGCGTCGAACCGGACCCGTTGCTCACCCCGGCCCTGCCCAGGTCGTGGAAGTCCAATTCCGCGCAGCTGCGGCAGAAGACCGATGACCGCGTCGACGAATGGTACATCGGACTCATCACGCCGTCCGATCAGTACATCGGGCTCGTCCAGGGCTTCGATGCCAATACGACCTGGCTCTCCGAGCAGGTGGCGCACTCGCACGCCGTGAGTTCGACCACCGTCGACGGAGTGCGCTGGCGCATCTACGACAACCGTGACACGTCTCGCGATGTCGGCGACGCGAAATACGCCCTCGCGGCGAAGTCCGGCCAGAGCACCGTGGTGCTCTACGGCACCGCCGACACCGAGGAGTTCACGAAACTGGCGAAGGCCGTGAGCCGGCAGCTCGCCGATGATGAGAAGGACAACGGATGACCGCACTCACCCCCGCCGAGGCCTGGGCCCAGTTGGAAGCCGGCAACAAGCGATTCGTCGACGGCCGCGCGGAGCATCCCCACCAGGACGCCGCCCGGCGCGCCGAGCTCGAAGGCTCGCAGGCGCCGTTCGCGACCGTCTTCAACTGCAGTGACTCGCGCGTGTCCTCCGAGACCCTCTTCGATCTCGGGCTGGGTGACGCATTCGTGGTTCGCAACGCAGGGCAGGTGATCTCGGAGTCCGCGCTGGGCACGATCGAGTACGCGGTCGCCCTTCTGCACACCCCCGTCCTGGTCGTGATGAGCCACCAGAACTGCGGCGCGATCCGCGCGGCCATCGACTCGTCGACGCCCGACGCCGACAGGCTGCCGCCGCACATCGCCGACGTGATCGCACCGATCATGCCCGCCGTTCAGCGCGCCGTCGGCGCCGCCGGCGCCCAGGTCGACGCCGCCCCGATCGACGCCGCCCAGATCGACGCCACCGAGGTCGCCCGCGAGCACGTGCAGGGCACGATCGGCGAGCTCCTGCGCCGCAGCGAGATCGTCGCCCAGGCGGTCGCCGACGGCGAACTGGCCATCGTGGGCTGCCACTACCGTCTCAGTGACGGCGCCGTGACCTCGCACGTCGTCATCGGCGAGGTCTAGGAACAGCGCGGCTTCGCTCAGCGACAACACCGAAACTCGACAACACCGACAACCGACAACACCGAAACGACAAGGGATCTTCGAATGGACAGCCACCATCCCGGCGAGACGGACGAGTTCCGCATCGAGCACGACACCATGGGCGAGGTGCGCGTTCCCCGCGACGCGCTCTACGGCGCGCAGACGCAGCGCGCCGTAGAGAACTTCCCGATCTCCGGCTCCACGCTCGAGTCAGCGCAGATCGCTGCGCTCGCTCGCATCAAGAAGTCGTCGGCGCTGGCGAACAAGCAGCTGAACGTGCTCGATGCCGACATCGCCGACGCCATCGCGGCCAGCGCGGACGAGGTGATCTCGGGCATCCACGACGGTGAATTCCCGATCGACGTCTATCAGACCGGGAGCGGCACCTCCTCGAACATGAACATGAACGAGGTGCTCGCCACGCTGGCCTCGCGCCGTCTGGGTCGTGCGGTGCACCCGAACGACCACGTGAACGCCTCGCAGTCGTCGAACGACGTGTTCCCGACCTCGGTGCACATCGCCGTGACGGGCGCACTCATCGACGACCTGATCCCCGCGCTCGACCACCTCGCGGTGGCGTTCGAGGAGAAGGCCGAGCTGTGGAAAGACGTCGTCAAGTCCGGCCGCACGCACTTGATGGATGCCACGCCCGTCACCCTCGGCCAGGAGTTCGGCGGCTACGCAGCGCAGATCCGGCTCGGGATCGAGCGGGTGCAGGCCGCGCTCCCCCGCGTCGCCGAGGTACCACTCGGCGGAACGGCCGTCGGAACCGGCATCAACACGCCCGCCGGCTTCCCGCAGCTGGTCATCGAGCTCCTCACGCGAGAGACCGAGCTGCCCATCACGGAGGCGCGCAACCACTTCGAGGCGCAGGCGAACCGCGACGCACTGGTCGAGGCATCCGGTGCTCTGCGCACCATCGCGGTGAGCCTCACGAAGATCTGCAACGACCTGCGCTGGATGGGCTCCGGTCCGAACACCGGCCTCGGTGAGCTGCACATTCCCGACCTGCAGCCGGGCTCCTCCATCATGCCCGGCAAGGTCAACCCGGTGATCCCGGAGGCGACGCTCATGGTCGCGTCCCGGGTGATCGGCAACGACACGACCATCACGTTCAGCGGGGCCTCCGGCGCATTCGAACTCAACGTCGCGATCCCCATCATGGGCACGGCGTTGCTGGAATCGATCCGCCTGCTCTCGAATGCCTCGCGCGCGCTCGCCGACAAGGCCGTGCGCGGACTCGAGGCGAACCGCGAGCGCACCCGCGCCCTCGCCGAGTCGTCGCCCTCGATTGTCACACCGCTGAACAAGATCATCGGGTACGAGGCGGCGGCGAAGATCGCCAAGCACTCGGTCGCGCAGGGCATCACCGTGCGCGACGCGGTGATCGACCTCGGGTTCGTGGAGCGCGGCGAGATCACGCTCGAGCAGCTCGACACGGCGCTCGACGTGCTGAGCATGACCACACCGCCCAGCGCGAAGTAGTCGGCTCTGGTCCCGCTCAACTCAGCGGGACCAGAGCCAGGGATGCCCAGAAACCGCCGAGCAGATACGGCCCGAACGCGAGATCGCCGCTCGCGCCGCGGGAGGCGACCCGCGCCAGCGCCGTTGCGCCGGCCAGCACGAATCCGAGCATGACCGTGCCCACCACGATCAGAACCGAGACCGCTCCCCCTGTCAGCGCCAGCACCATCGCGAGCTTGACGTCGCCCATACCCATTCCGCCCGCGACCGACAGCAGCGCGAAGAAGGCGCCGATCGCCACGGCGCACAGCACTGCACTCCACGACAGGTCGCCCGCCCGCAGCCAGCCGAAGACGATGCCCACGCCGGCGAAAACCAGCCCCGGCAGCACCAGGGCGTTCGGGAGCCGGTGCTCGGCGAGGTCGACGCGACACAGCTCGGGCGTGACGGCGGCGAGGTACAGGCATCCGACCAGTTCGAACCGCACCCCAGCGCCCAGTACAGCGATGCCGGCCAGCGTCAGCGCCAGCGGCGCCTGCCAGAGCAGCCGCGACCGCCGTCGACGACCTCGCGTGTCTCCCTGATGCCGGGGCGCGAATCGACGCCGGGTGAGGTCGGAAGACGGAGCGGACACGCCACGACAGTATCCTCGCGCGAGGGAGCGGCGAGCGAGTTCTCCACAGGCGCCAGCGCGGCCACCGGCCCCCGAACGAGGGGTCGGTGCGGCGTGCCGCCGCGCGCCGCAGGGGCGGTAGCGTTCGGGACAGCGTCATCGTCGAATCCGCTCCCGTCGCCGGAAGGCTCATCGTGTACATCGCCGTGGTCGTGCTGCAGACCGTCGTCCTCCCCGCCGTCTCCGGCGGCATCCAGTTCTTCGTCTCCGGCGGGAACGCGCTGATCGTCTTCGGGCTCTGGTGGGCCTTCTGGGGTGTCGGCACGCGGCTGCTGCTGGCGGGAATCAGTCAGCTCTCACGGCCGGAGCGCACAGCGCAGGACATTCTGGGCATCGACGACCCGAAGGCCGGCCTCATCGTGCACGAGCTCGCGTACGCCAACCTCGCGCTCGGTGCTGCGAGCGTCCTCACCGTGTTCCTGCCGGGCTGGGGCGTTCTCGGCTCGCTCGCCGGCGCGATCTACCTCGGACTCGCCGGCGCCCGTCACGTCGCCAAACGGGGCAAGAACGCGCAGGAGACGGTCGCCACCTGGACCGACCTGCTCGTCTTCGTCGTGGTCGTGGCCGGCGCCGTCGCGACGGTCATCGGCGGTGCCGCTGCCTAGCGGCACCGCGCCTCAGGTTCACGCTCAGGCTCAGCCCGGCCCAGGCACCGGACCGGATCGGGCCGGTCGGGCCGGCCCGGGACTCAGGCGATCTCGCCGAACTCCAGCAACTCCGTGACGAGCGCCGCGATCGCCGAGCGCTCCGACCGGGTCAGCGTGACGTGTCCGAACAGCGGATGCCCTTTCAGCGTCTCGATCACCGAGGCGACGCCATCGTGCCGGCCGACGCGCAGATTGTCACGCTGGGCGACGTCGTGCGTGAGCACGACCTTCGAGTTCTGGCCGATGCGACTCAGCACCGTCAGCAACACGTTCCGCTCCAGCGACTGCGCCTCGTCGACGATGACGAACGCGTCGTGCAGCGACCGACCGCGGATGTGCGTGAGCGGAAGCACCTCGAGAATTTCGCGCTCCACGACCTCGTCGATCACGTTCTGCGAGACGACGGCGCCGAGCGTGTCGAACACCGCCTGTCCCCACGGGTTCATCTTCTCGCCCTGATCGCCGGGCAGGTAGCCGAGCTCCTGACCGCCCACCGCGTAGAGCGGACGGAACACCATGATCTTCTTGTGCTGCTGCCGCTCGAGCACCGATTCGAGGCCCGCACACAGCGCCAGCGCCGACTTGCCGGTGCCCGCCCGCCCGCCGAGCGAGAGGATGCCGATCTCCGGGTCGAGCAGCATGTCGATCGCAAGCCGCTGTTCGGCGGACCGACCGTGCAGCCCGAACACCTCGCGGTCGCCGCGCACGAGCTTCACCACGTCGCCGTCCAACACGCGACCGAGCGCCGAACCACGGTCCGAATGCACGATCACGCCCGTGTTCACCGGTAGACCGTCGATGACGGGTGTCGCCAGTTCCTCGTGTTCGTACAGCTTCGCCATGTCGTTCGACCCGAGCGAGACCTCTGCCACACCCGTCCAGCCGGACTCCGGAGCCAGCTCCGCACGGTATTCCTCCGCCGTGAGCCCGATGGATGCCGCCTTCACCCTCAAGGGGAGATCCTTCGAGACGACCGTGACGGCGAGTCCGTCGTTCGCGAGGTTCTGAGCGACGGCCAGGATGCGCGAGTCGTTGTCCCCGAGTTGCAGCCCGCTCGGCAGCACCGACATGTTGGAGTGGTTGAGCTCGACGCGCAGCGATCCGCCGTCGCCCACGGGAACCGGAAAGTCGAGACGACCGTGGCGCACCCGCATCTCGTCGAGCAGTCGCAGGGACTGCCGGGCGAAGTAGCCGATCTCCGGGTCGTTGCGCTTGCCCTCGAGCTCGCTGATCACGACCACCGGAATGACCACCGCGTGCTCGGCGAAGCGGAAGACCGCCTGTGGATCCGACAGCAGCACCGACGTGTCGAGCACGTACGTGCGCTCCCCCTGCTGCATTGCGTGATCCGACGTGGGCTTCCCCGCCCGCCGGGTCTGCTCCTGAGTCAGAGGCTCTGGGGTATGCATCGCGGTCACAACCACTCCCACCCCGCGCCACCCGTGATGGCCGGCGCGGATCTTCTGAATCGAAGCGGTCGCACCTTTCAAGACGAATCCGTGATGACCGCCTCGGCCGGGCGGGATGCCCGACACCTCGACCGTAGGCCAGGGGGCCGACAACGGAGCCGCGACACGCGATGCAGAAGACTCGGCCTGCCGCGTCTACGCCGTGGCGTACGAGGTGAAGGCCGCGCGGAGCATCCCGAGCGTCTCTTCGCCGAGCGAGACGTGCACGCTCAGCCGCACCGTTCCGGCGCGCGTCGTCGCGGTGATGCCGTGGTTGTAGAGCGCCGCACTGAGAAGGGTCAGCCGCTCCGGCGGGGGCTGCAGCACGACTATGCCGGCGCGCTCGGTCGTCTCCCTCGCCGAGGCGACATCGATCGCGTACTCGTCGGCGAGGTCGATGACGTGGTCGACGCGGTCCGCCACCGTCGCCTCGATGACATCGACACCGACGGATGCCACGTCTTCCAGCGCCGCCGAGAGCCGCGCCTCGGCCACGCTGTCGGGCCGCGCCAGCGTGAACGCGCCGACGCCCTGTTCGGGCGGCAGCACCTCGTCGAACGGGTCGACGACGCCGGCGCCGGTGTGGCCGCTCCACACCGGCGTGAGGTTGTCGATCGCGCGCTCGGACATCGCCATGAATGCGGCACCCCAGCCCGCGCGCAGCCACTTCTCTGCACCCGCCACCACCACGTCCGCGACCTCGTATGGCGCGTCGGCGACGCCGAAGCCCTGCACGGCATCCACGATCAGCAGGCGATCGCCGATCACCTGGCGGATGCCGTCGAGGTCGGCGAGAAAACCGGTACGCGAGTCGACGAGGCTGACGGCCACGGCGGTGACCGCACTCGTCAGCTGCTCGCGCAGAAAGCCGGGCGTCACGCGACCGTGGTCGGGCGTCAGCCAGCGCGGCTTCACCGCATGCAGCGCCTCCGCTGCCCGCGCAGCGGCGAACGTGAGCGCCGGGAAGTCCGCGCTGGAGACCAGCACGCTGCCGTTCAGCCCGAACATCGCGTGCATCAGGCTCGTGCCGACGTTGGGCTGGAACACGATCTGCTCGGCCGGGAATCCCGTGAGCGCCGACGCCGCCACGCGCATCCGTTCGTCTTCGGCACCGAACGCGTCGAGCGACCCGAAGCGCGCCTTGGCGAAGATCTCGTCGATACCCTGCACTTCGGCCACGACGGAAGCCGACAACGGACCGACTCGCGCGAAGTTCAGATAGCCCGGTTCTTCCAGGAAACCTCCGGCGAATTCTTCGATTGTGGTCACACGACCTCCCGGTTCATTCTGCTGCCGACCTGCCGGCGCGCGCCAGACAGACCCCACGGTCGCCGTCGGCGGAACGGTTCGCGGCGAGCGTGTGCCGCTCAGCCGCCGTAGCGGCGGTGACGACGCGCGTAATCGCGGATGGCTCGCAGAAAGTCGACCTCGCGCAGATCGGGGCCGAGCGCCTCCACGAAGTAGAACTCGCTATGCGCGCTCTGCCAGAGCATGAAGTCGCTCAGGCGCTGCTCGCCCGACGTGCGGATCACCAGGTCGGGGTCCGGCTGTCCCCCGGTGTACAGGTGCTGCGCGATCAAGTCGGGCGTCAGGCGCTCCGCGAGGTCTTCCATCGTTCCGCCGCCGGCGTGATGCTCCGCGACGATGCTGCGCATGGCATCCGTGATCTCTTTGCGACCGCCGTAGCCCACCGCGAGGTTGACGTGCATGCCCGGGTTCGCCGTCGTGGATGCCTCGGCATCGGCGAGCGCCTTCACCAGCCGGCCGGGCAGACCCGTGCGCGAACCGACGTGCTGCACGCGCCAGTCGTCCTCGGCCGAGACGGAGTGTGCGAGATCGGCGATGATCTCGATCAGGTCCGCGAGCTCGGCGCGATCGCGGTTGCTCAGGTTGTCGGCCGAGAGCAGGTACAACGTGACGACCTTCACGCCGAGCTCGTCGCACCAACGCAGGAACTCGAGCATCTTCGCCGCGCCGGCCCGGTGTCCGTGGGCGACGGTCTCGAGCCCGAGCTGTCTCGCCCATCGTCTGTTCCCGTCGATGATCATCGCGACGTGCTGCGGCACTGCGGCCGGGTCGAGGCTGCGCCGCAGACGGTTCTGGTACAGCCCGTAGAGAAAGCCTGGGCCCGGCTTCGGGATGCGGCGTGATGTCACCCGATTACGTTAGCGCCTGACCGGTGGGCCACAGCGGGCCGTCGTTCCCAGGTTGGCCGCCCCGCTCGCCCGTAGGCTGGCCGCATGCCCCGCGCAGCGCACACCGGCCGGCCCGCCGACGACGGTCCGCTCCTCTCGGGAGACTCGGGAGGCTCCACGCCGAGCGACGGCGAGACGTCGCAACGAGGAGGCCCGAGCATCCCGCTGATGGATGCCGCCGTTCCGCGCCCCGAGGACCTCAAGCCCACGTGGCGCGGCTGGATCCACGCCGGCACCTTCCCCGTGACCATCGCTGCCGGCATCGTGCTCATCTGCCTCGCGCACGGCGCGCCTGCCAAGTGGGCGTCGGCGGTCTTCATGCTCACCTCGATGCTGCTGTTCGGCAACTCCGCCCTGTACCACCGCTTCAACTGGAAGCCGCGCACGAAGGCAGTGCTGCGCCGCATCGACCACGCGAACATCTTCCTGCTGATCGCCGGCACCTACACCCCGCTCGGAGTGTTGGCGCTGCCGCCGCAGAAGGGTGCGATCCTGCTCACGATCGTCTGGGGCGGCGCCCTGCTCGGCATCGCGTTCCACGTGTTCTGGATCACGGCGCCGCGCTGGCTCTACGTCCCGCTCTATGTGCTGCTCGGCTGGGCCGCGTTGATGTACGTGGTCGATCTGGTCGATGCGAACGCGGCGATGATGGTGCTCGTGTTCGTCGGTGGCGGGCTCTACACGATCGGCGCCCTGGTCTACGGCCTCAAGCGCCCGAATCCCTTCCCCGGACGATTCGGGTTTCACGAGATCTTTCACACGCTGACCGTTTTCGCCTTTCTCTGCCACTGGACGGCGTCGCTGCTGATCGTCCTCCACCCCGCATACAACGGGGTCTGACACTCCGGCGACCGGCGCCGTCGGCCGGCATGCCGGCCGCTCAGTGCACGAGCCAGAGCGCGAGCGTCGCGGCGGCCACGGTCACGGGCGCCACCACGAGCCCGATGAGCATGTACCGTCGCCACGGCACCCGCACGCCCATGCGCGACAACCGGGAGTGCCAGAGCAGCGTGGCCAGCGAGGCCCAGGGCGTGATCAGCGCCCCGGCGTTCACGCCGATCAGCACCGCCATGAGCTGCAGCGGATGCCGCGCCGCGCCTTCCAGCGCCAGATAGGCCGGAAGATTGTTGATCGCGTTCGCACCCACGAATCCGGCACCGGATGCCCGCAGCAAGCCCCAGGGTCCGGTGCCGGCTCCGAGCACGGCCCGGGCCACGGCGAGTGAGCCGAGGGACTCGATCGCCCCCATCGCGACGAAGAGCCCACCCGCGAACAAGAGGGTCGGCCACGGCACGAGCGCGAGCCGCAGCACTCCCGGCCTGCGCACGGCGAAGACGAGCAGAAGGATGCCCGCGGCGCCGCACGCGGGCACCCACACCGGCACGCCGGAGACCAGCGCGGGAAGAAGCACGAGCACGACCGCCGCACTCGCGCCCAGCAACACCCGGTCCCCGGCCGCGCCGTCCGGGGCCGCGCCTTCTCCTACCCCGCGCTCAACGGGAAGGGTGTACCGCGACGACAGCGCGCGGCGGCCGAGCACGGCCACTGCGGCGGCAGGAACGAGCACGGCGACGATCGCCGGCGCCCAGCTGAGCGCGACGAATCCGGCGACCCCGGACGAACCGGCGGCGCCGAATCGCTGGGCGGCAAGCAGATTCGTCAGGTTCGACACCGGGAGCAGCAGCGATGCGCAATTCGCCAGCATCACCGTGGTGAGCGCGAACGGCAAAGGGTTCAGCCGCACGCGCCTCGCCATCGCCACGACGATCGGGGTGAGCAGCACGGCGGTCGTGTCGAGCGAGAGGAACACGGTGCTCGCCACCGCCACCGCCACGGTGAACAACCAGAGCAGCCACGCGCTCCCCCGTGCGGCACGGGTGATCCACAGCGCCAGAACGTCGAACAGCCCGCCTTCCGCCGACAGCTCGGCGACGATCGTGATGGCCACGACGAAGAGCAGCACGGGCCACACCCGTGCCGCCAGCACGACGGCATCCGACGCCGGATAGACGCCGAAGGCGACGGCGGCCAACCCGGCGAGCAGCAGCGCGCCGCCGATCAGCGCGCTACGCACGCGCCCGTGGTCGGCGCGGCCGTCGCCACGCTCGGCCCGGCCTACTCCCCGCGGGGAGTGTTCGGCTCATCGCGGTCATCGTCCGCCGACGGGATGCTCCGCCTCTCCTCGATGCGGAACGTCTCGTGAGCCGTCTCGTCCTCGGCCTCACGCCGTGCTTCCTCGGCGTCGAGCTTCGCGTTGACCTCGGCCCGGTACCGCGTGCGCCGCACTCGGCGCATCATGTCCCAGATCAGCAGGATCGTCGCCACGGCGACCGCGAGCGTGATCACGAATCCCCAGACGCCAGGCGTGACCAGATCGGCGTTCGGCGCCTTGGGGCTGGGCGTGGATGTCGCCGCGAGCAGCAGGGGGGTGAGCATCAGGCATCCTCGATTCCGGCGAAGAGGTCGTTCTCCGGCACGCTGGTGGGCACCTTGGAGTCGATCAGCTGGTAGTCCTCATAGGGCCACGCGGTGCGCTGCAGATCGTTCGGCCAGAAGAAGAACGAGCTCTCCGGCGCCACCTGGCTGGCGTGCGAGAGCAGAGCGGCGTCGCGCGTCTCGAAGAACTCGCCGACGGGGACACGCGTCGTCGACGGATCGGCCGCCTCGCCGAAACGCTTCATCATGCCCTCGAAGTGCTCGAGCAGCGGAGACTGCGGGTCGCCGGCGCGCACGTGCTCGAACATCGTGGACACCCGCGTGGAGTTGAAGATGCGGTCGTAATACAGCTTCGAGATGCGCCACGGCGCGCCCTGCTCCGGGTAGCGCGCGGGGTCGGCGGCCCAGTCGTAGGCAGCGACCGAGAGCTCGTGGCAGCGGATGTGGTCGGGATGCGGGTATCCGCCGTTCTCGTCGTACGTGAGCAGCACGTGCGGACGGAACTCCCGGATCACCTTGACGAGGGGCTCGGCGGCGATCTCCAGTGGGATATCGGCGAACGAGTTCGGCGGAACGCTCCCGTCCTCGCTCGGCATGCCGGAGTCCACGTAGCCCAGCCAACGGTGCTGGATGCCGAGGACGCGCGCCGCGGCATCCATCTCGATGCGACGCAGTCCCGGCATGTCGCGTTCGGCCATGGCCCGGGCCGCGAGGCCTTCGTTCAGGATGTCGCCGCCCTCGCCGCCGGTGCAGCTCACGACCATCACCTCGGCACCGCGGTGGACGTAATAGGCGTAGGTCGCCGCTCCCTTGCTGGATTCGTCATCGGGGTGGGCGTGCACGGCGAGAAGACGCAAGGTCACTGTGGGCATCCGTAGGCGTGAGGGGTTGTCAGGCGAGAGCACGTAGGCTTGGTGCACAGCCTAATCGCTCCACATCGGAAGGTTCCTCCGTGCCCGAACCCACGGCATCCCCCGCCGCCCAGGCGATCGGAGAGCGCTACGGCCGCACGGCTCGCACGAGACGGCGCGATCGCCGGCTCCTGATCGCGTTCGGGGCGTTCATCGTGGTCGTCCTGGCATGTTGGACCGTCTGGGCGGGCCTCGACCAGGTGAGCGGTACCGGCATCTCCGCCGACAGCGGCTCCGACACCGTCGTGGACTCGCAGCACGTGCGCGTCTCGTTCACCGTGACGGCGGATGCCGGTGCTTCCGTCGCGTGCGCGGTCGAGGCGAAGGCCGTCGACTTCACGGTCACCGGGTGGAAGGTGATCCAGCTGCCGAAGTCCTCGAAGACCACGCGATCGTTCACCACGACCGTGCGCACCATGCAGCCGAGCGTGGCCGGAGACGTGGACTCCTGCTGGTCTTCTTCGTCCCGCTGACGTAAAATCCTTGGATACGCCCTGACGGACACGTCGGGGCGTCAATGTTGATGAGAGGTCTCACGGCCCCGCCGCTGAGGCCTTTCGCTTTACCTACCGTCCCTCATCCGTAGGAGTTCACATGTCTCAGGACACACAGGTCACGTTCCTCACACAGGAGGCTTACGACCGTCTCGCCGCTGAACTGGAGAACCTCAGCACCGTCGGCCGCACCGAGATCGCCAAGCGCATCGAGGCGGCCCGCGAGGAGGGCGACCTCAAGGAGAACGGCGGCTATCACGCCGCCAAAGACGCGCAGGGCGTGCAGGAGGCGCGCATCGTGCAGCTGACGGAGCTGCTGCGCCACGCCAAGGTCGGCGAGGCGCCAGAAAGCCGCGGTGTCGTGGAGCCGGGCACGGTCGTGACGGCCGTGATCGCCGGCGATGAGGACACGTTCATCATCGGCAACCGGGAGATCGGCGACGGCAGCGAGCTCTCGGTGTACAGCGAGGCGAGCCCGCTGGGCGCCGCCATCCTGGGGCTCAGCGTCGGCGATGCGACCACGTATTCGGCGCCGAACGGCCGCCAGATCGAGGTCAAGGTCACGAACGTGCAGACCTGGACCGGCCAGTAGGCGACGGCTGGCGCCGCTCTCGCGAGGCGGCCGTCCTTCTCAGCCGACGAACGGCTCCTCAGTCGACGATCGGGTCGTAACCGGCCTCGCGCAACACGCGCACGACCTCGTCCTTGTGCTCGGAACCGCGCGTCTCGATGCTCACCTGCAGCTCCACCTGGCTGATCTGCAGGCCGTTGCCGTGACGGGTGTGCAGCACCTCGACGACGTTGGCGTTCGCCGACGCGATCAGCTCGGAGGTGCGGGCCAGCTGGCCCGGACGGTCCGGCAGCATCAGCCGCAGGTTGAGGTAACGGTCGGAGACGTGCAGACCGGCCGCGACGACGCGCTGCATGAGCAGCGGGTCGATGTTGCCGCCGGAAAGGATGACCACGGTGCGGCCGAGCTCGCCCGCCGCCTCCTGAGCGGCGCCGGTGAGCAGCGCGGCGACACCTACGGCCCCGGCCGGCTCCACCACCAGCTTGGAGCGTTCCAGGAGCACGAGCAGCGCCTTCGCGATCTCGTCGTCGCTGACCGTCACGATGTGGTCCACGAACTCCTTGACGATCTCGAACGTGAGCTCGCCCGGTCTGCCGACCGCGATGCCGTCCGCGATGGTCCGGCCGACGGCGACCTCGGTGGGCGTCCCCGCCCGCAGCGACATCGGGAACGCCGCGGCGTTCTCCGCCTGCACGCCGATGACCCGGATGTCGCGCCCGTCCCGTCGTGCGCGCTGCTTCAGCGCTGCGGCAACTCCGGCGATGAGACCGCCTCCGCCGACACCGACGATCACGGTCTCCACATCCGGGACGTCGTCGAGGATGTCGAGCCCGAGAGCCGCCTGTCCGGTGATGATGTCCGGATGATCGAACGGCGGAACGAAGACGGCGCCGGTGCTGCGGGCGAACTCGGCGGCGGCACGCAGCGACTCGTCCACCGTGGCACCACCCAGCACCACGTGCGCGCCGTAGTCCCGCGTCGCCTGCAGCTTGGGCAGCGCCACTCCCAGAGGCATGAAGATGGTGGAGGCGACGCCCAGCTCTCGTGCGGCGAAGGCGACACCCTGCGCGTGGTTGCCGGCGGAGGCGGCGACGACGCCGCGCGCACGCTCGTCCGCGCTGAGCTTCGACATCATGTGGTAGGCGCCGCGGATCTTGAACGCTCCCGTGCGCTGCAGGTTCTCGCACTTCAACAAGACCGGGGAGCCGAGCAGGTCGGACAGGTATCTCGACGTCTCGACCGGCGTCGTCTTCGCGACCCGGGAGACGATCTCGTGCGCGTGCTCGATCTCATCCAGGCCGGGGCCGACGGTGTAGGGACGAGGGGTTTCGCTCACGACTGTCACGGGCACAGTCTACGAGCGAGCCCGTGCCGCTTTCGGCATACGGCCGCTCAAGACCGACCGTCGACGCCGTCGTCTCGTTCGTGTCCCGTGCCCGATGCATCCGCCGTCTCCGCCTCCCGAGCAGCCGCATCCTCCGAGCGACGGTCGCGCCAGCGCCGTGGCCTCGGCACCGTCTGCCACAGCGCGTCGACGGGGCCGGCGAGCGCCGGAGGCGTTCCGCTGCGCCATGCGCCGGACGAGACGTACTTGACCATCACGTTGAGCACAGCGGCGAACGGCACGGCGAACAGCGCCCCGGGGATGCCCGCGAGCAAGGATCCCGCCGCCACCACCAGCACGACGGCGAGCGGATGCACCTTCACCGCCGATCCCATGATGAGCGGCTGCAGAACGTGGCCCTCCAGCTGCTGCACGGCCAGCACGCCGAGGAGCATGATGACGGCGGCGACCCAGCCGTTGTAGACGAGCGCCACGACCACGGCGAGCGCACCCGTGATGACGGCGCCGACGATCGGGATGAACGAACCGAGGAACACCAGCACCGCGATCGGGATGACGAGCGGGAGACCGAGGAAGAACGCGACGAGCCCGATTCCCAGGGCGTCGATCGAGGCCACGAGCACCTGCACCCGCGCGAAGCTCGTCAGCGTCAGCCATCCCGCGTGACCGGCACCGTCGACGGCGGCACGCGCGCGGCGCGGGAAGATGCGCACGATCCATGACCAGATGCCCCTGCCGTCGATGAGGATGAACAGCGTGCTGAACATGGTGAGCACCAGGCCGGTGAGCACGTGGCCCAGCGTGGAGCCGATCGACAGGGCACCGGAGACGAGCACCTGGCTGTCCTGCTGCAGGGCGTTCAGGGCCTGCTCCAGATAACCCGTGATCTGCTGGTCGGTGAGATCCAGCGGCGGTCCCTGGAGCCAGTCCTTGAACGCCTCGAACGCGTCGACAGTGCGGGCCTGGAGAGCGTGCGCCTCCCCGCGGATCTGCCAGACGACGAGCACCATCAGACCGCCCACGAGCACGAGCACGATCACCAGCGCCAGCACGATCCCGAGCCACCGCGGCCATCGATGCCGCGTCAGCAGGTCGACGAACGGCACGAGGAGCGCCGCCAGCAGCACGGCGACGAGCACCGGTATCACGATCAGGCGCAACTGCACGATCAAGAAGACCAGCACGGCGATGACCGCGCCGATCAGCAGGAGACGCCACGACCAGGCGCCGGCGATGCGCACTCCGCGAGGAATGGACTCCTCGACGCTGTCGTCGGCGGGCGGAACCGGCTTCGGAGGGGTCGGCATCGTCTCATTCTATTTGTCGCCCACGACAGTGCCGCACGGACCCCCTGCGTGTCGGTGGCCGACGCTAGCCTCGTGCCGATGGCCACCACCGAACACTCGCTCTCCCCCGCGCTCGCGCGCCGCACTGCGCTCGCCGCGCAGGGGTTCGGACGCCCGCGGCCGCCGCGAGTGGGAACGCGGCAGTTGAATGCCGTCGTCGATCGGCTCGGGCTCCTGCAGATCGACTCGGTGAACGTGTTCGAGCGCAGCCACTACCTTCCCGCGTTCGCCCGGCTCGGGGGCTACGACAAGTCGCTTCTCGATGCCGTCACCCTGCGTTCGCGTGCGCCGCACATCGAGTACATCGCCCACGAGGCGGCGTTCGTGCGCCGCGATGACCGGCCGCTGTTCCAGTGGCGGATGGATGCCTTCCGCACCAAATACGCGGACGCCGCGTGGGAGCTGCGCCACAGCCGCACCGCACGCTGGCTGCTCGACGAGCTGGCAGCGCTCGGCCCCACGCCGGCGAGCGCGATCGAGCACGAGGAGAACACGCGCACCGGACCGTGGTGGGGCTGGTCCGAGGTCAAGCACACGCTGGAGCTGCTGTTCCGCTTCGGCGATGTCGCGATCGCGGGTCGGGAGCGCTTCGAGCGCCGGTATGCGCTCCCTGAGCAGGTTCTTCCCGGCTCCGTCCTCGCCTCTCATATCGAGACGACGGATGCCGTGCGCGAGCTCGTGCGCCGCTCCATCCGTGCCCTCGGAGTCGGCACGCTGCGTGACATCGCGGACTATTACCGGCTGAAGCAGGCGCCGACTCTCACCGCGCTCCGCGAGCTCGAGGACGCCGGCGAGGTGCAGCCCGTGCGGGTGACGGGCTGGGAGAGCAACGGCAGACCGCTGCCCGTGTGGCGGGAGACGAATGCGCGGATGCCGCGGGCGCTGCGGGCATCCGCCCTCCTGTCGCCGTTCGACCCCGTGGTCTGGGAGCGCGCCAGGGCGTTGCGCCTGTTCGGGCTCGACTATCGCATCGAGATCTACACCCCCGCGCCGAAGCGGGTCTACGGGTACTACGTGCTGCCGGTGCTGCAGGACGATCGCATCGTGGCCAGAGTCGACCTGAAGAGCGATCGCAAGAACGGTGTGCTCATCGTGCAGGCTGCCTGGGCGGAGCCCTCCGCCGACGGCGACAGCGCGCACCGCCTTGCGGCGTTGCTGCGCGAGACGGCCGAATGGCAGGGTCTGTCTGCGATCGACGTCCGCCCGCGCGGCACGCTCGCGCGCGACCTGGCGAGCGCCGTGAGCTCAGCCACCTGAGCCCACGGCGCTCACGGATTCAGCGCTCGTCGGACCTCTTACCGCGCGTCCAGTTCGGGGTCGAGCGGCGGCTGCGACTGCTCGAGCTCGATGACCTTCGGGTCGTTCTCGTCGGCACCGTAGTCGGACGGGCGCGTCGCATCCGACGTGTCCCGCACCTTCAGCAGCCGGAGCACGACGGTGACCACCGCGGCGACGATGGCGTTGATCACGAACGCCGAGACGCCGATGTACACGGGGACCGAGGTGAACGGGAACGCCGCGATGGAACCGCCGAAGTGGGCGTGCGTCGCCGGGTTGATCACGTTGTACGCCGCGATCGTGCCGTACAGGATGCCGGCGGCCCAGCCCGCGAACAGCGCCCACTTGTTGAACCAGCGCGTGTAGAGGCCTGCGACGATCGCGGGGAAGGTCTGCAGAATCCAGATGCCGCCGAGCAGTTGCAGGTTGATCGCAGAGGACTGGTCCATGCCCAGCACGAACACCAGAGCCCCCACCTTGACGATGAGGGAGACCAGCTTCGACACGTTCGCCTCGTGCTTCGGGGTGGCGTTCTTCTTGAAGAGGTCCTTGTAGATGTTGCG
The DNA here is from genome assembly GCF_000421825.1 of Humibacter albus DSM 18994. GTDB lineage: Bacteria > Actinomycetota > Actinomycetes > Actinomycetales > Microbacteriaceae > Humibacter > Humibacter albus. The sequence continues at coordinate 273,822 of NZ_ATXT01000014.1, read as the reverse complement.
CGTGAACAGGTTGGAGGCTGCGATCGACATGATCGCCGCCGGCACCAGAGCGCCGATCGCGATCGCCGCCAGCGCGATGCCGCTGAACCACGACGGGAACGAGTCGAGGAACAGTTGCGGGACGACCAGCTGCGCGTTGATGGCGCCATTGGTGTCGATGGGCTGCGTGCCCGCCTTGATCGCCACGTAGCCCAGCAGAGCGAGGAAGCCCAGCATCAGCGAGTACAGCGGCAGCACCATGGCGTTGCGGCGGATCGTGTTGCGACTCTTCGTCGACAGCACACCCGTGATCGAGTGCGGATACATGAACAGTGCCATCGCGCTGCCGAGTGCCAGCGTCCAGTACGCGTTGAAGCTGCCCGCGCCGGGAATCGTCGCCCCGAAGGGCGATCCGGTGGCCGGGTTGGTGGCGCTCAGCTTCTTGCCGGCCGCGCTGAAGATGTTCTCCCATCCCCCGAAGTGAGCGGGGAGGTAGGCGATCGCGACGATGATCGCGATGTAGATCAGGATGTCCTTCACGATCGCGATCAAGGCGGGCGCCCGCAGGCCGCCGGTGTACGTGTATGCCGCGAGCACGACGAAGGCGATGATCAGCGGCAGGTCGGCCATGAACGGGTTGGTGTTGGAGCCCAGACCGAGCACCGTGAGCACGGCCTTGATGCCGACCAGCTGGAGCGCGATGTACGGCATCGTGGCGATGATTCCGGTGAGTGCCACCGCCACCGAGAGCCACCTGCTGCCGTAACGGCCGCCGACGAAGTCGGCCGGCGTCACGTAGCCGTGCCGGTGCGAGACGGACCAGAGACGGCTCATCAGCAGGAACACGATCGGGTACAGCACGATCGTGTAGGGAACGGCGAAGAAGCCGCTGACGGCACCGGATGCCCACATCGCGGCGGGGACCGCCACGAACGTGTACGCCGTGTACAGGTCGCCGCCGAGCAGGAACCAGGTGACCCAGGTTCCGAAGCCGCGGCCGCCGAGGCCCCATTCGTCGAGGCTGTTCAGGCCGCGGGCGCTCGGATCGGTACGCCACCTCGACGCCAGGAAGCCGATGACGGCCACGATGACGAAGAGCACGATCACGACGATGAGCGAGACCCAGTTGACCGGGCGGTTGCCGTTCGCGTCGACGTTGGACGCCGCGGCCAGCTGGCCGGACCCGGCGAGAGAGAGGAGCACGTTGGTCATCGTTCGCCTCCGTCCGTCTTGTCGTTGGAGTCGCCGGATGCCGTCGTGCCTGGCGTGCGCAGGACCTCGCGGCGACGGCGATCTTCCTTGCGCATGATCAGGTAGGCGAGGGCGAGGAGGCCCGAGGCGATGAACACCCAGAGCAGCTGGTACCAGTAGAAGAACGGGATCCCCCAGAGCGAGGGTTCGGCGAAGGCGTAGAGGGGCACGATGAGCGGCATGATGATCGCGATGGCGATCAGGATGCCGGCGACCACGTACGGACCGGGCTTCGCCGGGCCTCGCGTGGGGGTATCACGAGCGGACAACGTTGTCTCCTTCATTCACACGCTCCGATCCCCCGCGGATGGGGGTCAGGGCAGAGACAACTTTCCACCCGCCGGTGAGGCGAGGTCAAGCAGTATTTCGGCCGCGTGGACTGCGACGCACCTGCCGCACCAGAAGCTGTTCGCGCGTCAGAAGCTGTTCGCGCGTCAGAAGCTGCTGCCGATCTTCTTCAGCCTCGCGATCCGCTCATCGATCGGCGGATGCGTCGAGAACAGCCGGCTCATCATGCTCGGCTTGAGCGGGTTGGCGATCCAGAGGTGCGCCATCGACGAGTTCTGGCGGCGCATGGGCCGGCCGTACTGCTCCAGCTTCGCCAGGGCGCTGGCGAGCTCGTCGGGATTGCGCGTGGTCATCGCACTCGTGGCATCCGCCAGGTATTCGCGCTGCCGCGAGACGGCCATCTGCACGAGGGCGGCCATCAGCGGGGCGAGCACCAGTGCCACGATGCCGACGATGAGGAGAATCGGGTTGCCTCCCCCGCCGTTGTTGTTGTTATTGCGGTTGTTCCCGCCGGCGAGCGCGCCGAACATGCTCATGCGCAGCAGGATGTCGGCGATCAGGCCGACGGCGACGGTGAGCCCGAACACGATCATCGAGACGCGGATGTCGTAGTTGCGCACGTGGCCGAGCTCGTGAGCCATCACGCCTTCGAGCTCCGCGTCGTCCATGATGTCGAGCAGCCCGGTCGTGGCCGCCACCACCGCGTGCTGCGGATCCCTGCCGGTGGCGAACGCGTTGGGCGCCGGATCGTTGATGATGTAGACCTTCGGCATCGGGGTGCCGGTGGCGATCGAGAGGTTCTCGACCGTGTTCCACAGCCGCGGATTGTCGGCCTTCTGGATCTCCACAGCTCCGGATGCCATGACAGCTTGACCGGAGGCCGCGAAGTACTGGATCAGCGCGTAGCCGATGGCCACGATCATGACGACGATCAAGATCGCCCAGCTGTTGAACAGGAAGCTCGCCAGCCATCCGATCAGGCCGATGATGACCAGGAAGAACAGAATGATGAAGACGGTGTTCCGCTTGTTCGCGGCGATCGCCCTATACATCGACGGGACGCGCGGCGGCTAGAACTGCACGCGGGGCGGCTCGGCGATGGCGCTCGCGTCGGCGACCTCGAAGAAGTCTCGCTGCGTGAAGCCGAGGCGCTTCGCGAAGATGTTGTTCGGGAAGACCTTGATCTTCGTGTTGAACTCCCGCACTCCGCCGTTGTAGAAGCGGCGCGCCGCCTGGATCTTGTCTTCGGTGTCGACCAGGTCGGACTGCAGTCGCAGGAAGTTCTGGCTCGCCTGCAGCTGCGGGTACGCCTCCGCCACGGCGAAGATGCTCTTCAGCGCGGACTGGATGTGGTTCTCCGCCACGGACGCCTCGGCGGGGCCGCTGGCGGACAGCGTCTCGGCGCGTGCCTTCGTGACCTCTTCGAAGACGCCCTTCTCGTGCGCGGCGTAACCCTTCACCGTCTCGATGAGGTTGGGGATGAGGTCGGCACGGCGCTTGAGCTGCACGGTGATGTCGCTCCACGCCTCGTCCACCCGCACGTTGAGCGTGACCAGCGAGTTGTAGGTCGCCCAGAAGTAGATTCCGATGATCGCCAGGATCACGACGATGATGACGACGGGGATCAGCCATTCCATGGCGGGCAACTCCTCGGGTAACCGATGGGACGCGTCGAAACCGCTTGTTCCGAAGCGCGATACCCGGCCATCCTACCGGCCGGTCTTCTCACTCTCGGGCTGTTCCCACGACTCTCGAAGCAACGGCACGGGCGATGCCGAGGAGGCGTCGCGCACGGGCGTCCGCGCGCCCTGCGCACTCGGCTCAGACCGTGACGCCGACGGGGCCCAGCACCGAGCGCAGGTAGCGGTTCTCGAAGACGCCGGCGGGATCCAGCCTCTCGCGCACGGCGAGGAACTCGTCGAACCTCGGGTACGCCGGTCTGAGGTCCTCCGCCCGGCGCGTGTGCATCTTGCCCCAGTGCGGACGGCCGTCATGAGCGCGCATAATCTCCTCGACCGCGGCGAAGTACTCGGTGGGGTTCTCCCTGAAGTAACGATGCACAGCAATGTAGCCGGTCTCGCGGCCGTACGCCGTGGACATCCAGTTGTCGTCCGCCGCGGCGGAGCGGACTTCGACCGGGAACGAGATGCGCCAGTCGCGGCGGCGGATGAGTTGCTCGACCTCGCGCAACGCGGACGGCACCGTCTCGCGCGGCAGTGCGTACTCCATCTCGCGGAATCTCACGGCGCGATCGCTCACGAAGACCTTCGCCGAGTGATCGGTGAACTCGCCGTGGCCCATCAGGCGTGCGGCGAGGCGGTTCACCGGGGGCACGAGCGGTGGCAGCGCCGTGCCGAGCGCGCAGATGGCGCGGTAGACGCCGTTGGAGACCAGTTCGTCGTCGACCCAGGCGCCGAAGGGCGCGCGCGGTCGGCGCGCGGCGTCAAAGGGAAGCCGGGTGTTCGTCTTCGTCACGGCGACGTCGGTGTGCGGGAACCAGTAGAACTCGAAGTGGTCGTCGCTTAGCGAACGTTCGCCGTAGGCATCCAGCACATCCTCGAGCGGCTCGGCGCGTTCGACGGCGTGCAACAGGAATTCGGGCACGCACTGCAGCGTGATCTCCACCAGAACGCCGAGGGCTCCGAGACCGAGGCGAACCGCGGGCAGGAGCTCGGCGTTCTCTCTCTCGTCCACCCGAAGCACGGAGCCGTCGCCCGTGACGAGCGCGGCACCGACGATCTGGGTGGCGAGGCCACCGAAGCGCCCACCGGTGCCGTGCGTGCCGGTGGCGGTGGCGCCGGCGATGGTCTGCCGGTCGATGTCGCCCATGTTCTCCATCGCGAGGCCGTAGGGCTTCAGCAGTTCCGGCAGCCGGTAGAGGTTCGTACCCGCGCCTAGTGTGACGCGACCGGATGCCGCATCCACGGCGATCACGCCGCTCAGCTCGTGCAGATCGAGCTGCACGCCGGGCGCGACGGCGATGCCGGAGAAGCTGTGGCCGGCGCCCACCGGCTTGACATGCAGCCCGCGGGACGCGGCGGAGGCGACGGCGCGCTGCACGGCGCCGACGTCTTTGGGGCGCTCGACGTGCGCGGGTCTGATCTTCTCGCTGCGGCCCCAGTTGCGCCACACCGCACCCGTGGCGGTCACAGGAACGCCTTTCCTTCTCCCCGGTACGTCGGAACGCTGCCGACCACCTCGCCACCGGCGACGAGCGAGAACCCGTTCACGTGCTCGCTGAGCTCGCCGGATTTGGTGTGCCGAAACCAGACCCGGTCCCCGATGCGCAGACCCGTCGCGTTCGGGCCGGTGAGCGGGGTCTGCACCTCCCCCGCCATCTCGCGCGGTGCCATGGTCAGGCCCGTCGGCCAGACGACGCGCGGCAGCCGGTCGGCGGCGGGGGGCCCGGATGCCACCCAGCCGCCACCGAGCACCGTCGCGCTGCTCTCGTGCGTCTTGCGCACGACGTCGAGGGCGAACGCCGCCGCGGGTGCCGGCGTGAACGAGCGATAGTTGTCGAACAGATGACCGCCGAGCAGGCCGCTGCCGGCACCGATCTCGGTCACCGTCGGATCGGCCGCCGTGTACTCGAGCGAGCCCGTGCCACCTCCGTTGACGAACTCGAGGTCGGCGATCCGGCGCACCGCGGCGACCACCGCAGCGCGCCGCTCCAGCAGCTCCGCCTTGGAATTGCGCTGCATCCAGCGCACCGTGGCGGCGTAGGCGGGTCGGCCGCGCGGGGCATCCCCCTGTCCGGCGATCTGGGCCTCGTACGCCATGATCCCCACGAGGTCGAAGCCCGCCCGTGCCGCGATCCATTCGGCGAGCGCGCTCGCCTGTTCCGGCGTGTGCACGGGTGAGCGGAAGACGCCGATGCGGCCGATCGGTGAGATCCACGACGCGTCCAGCTCGAGGGCGATGCGGATGCTCTCGCGCTTCTCGGGAGCGATCGTCGCGTCGATGAAGTCCAGGTGCTCGATCGAGTCGACCATGACGGTCACCCGCGCCGCGAGCTCGGGTGTGGTCGCCAGGCGCCGCAGCGCGACGCGATCCGTGCTCGGGTAGCCGACGACGACATCCTCCACCGGGGCGTGGTCGGCGTCGCCTTCGGCGAGCCAGAGCGCCTCCGCCAGCGTGTATGCGAGAACGCCGCGGAACCCGGGGAGTTGCAGCGCTGCATCCACCACGGCGCGCACCCGTACGGACTTCGACGCGATCCGGATCGGCGTGCCCGCCGCCCTGCTCAGCATGTCGTGGGCGTTGGCGCGCAGCGCGTCCAGCTCGAGGACCGCGACCGGCGCGTCCAGCTGCGCGGTCGTCGCGCTCAACGACGGCCAGTACAGGGCCGGATTGCCCCATCGGCGGCGGGAGGCCGTCGGCGGCAGGCTCAGGTCGATCGGGTTCTGCATCAGCGCACCGCTTTCACTCGAGAGACGGCCAGGGCGCCCGCGAACGCGAACACGGCGGCCGTGAAGAAGAGGCCGGCGAAGCCGGCGACGAACACCAGGAACGCGCCGAGCAGGGGCGCCGCCGCCTGCGGCACCGCCGTGGCGATGTTCATGATGCCGAGGTCCTTGCCCCGGGTCTCGGGGTCGGGGAGCACCTGGGTGGCCAGCGCCTGGTCGACCGCCAGAAAGCATCCGTAGCCCAGTCCGAGCAGCCCGGCGGCCACCATGGCCACGCTGAACAGCGGGACGATGGCGAGGATGATCGCGGCGAGCGCCTGCAGACTCGAGGCCAGGAAGACGAAGGCCTTGCGGCGGCCAAGGGCGTCGGAGAGCCTGCCGAACACGAGTGCGGCGAGAATCACGAACACCATGTAGATGAGCACGAGAACGATGAGGTCGTCTTGGGCGTGCTTGTCGCCCAGACCGAATTCCAGAAAGTACAGGAGCAGGCTCGTGCCGAACGCGTTGCCGAAATTGACGAGCACGCGGCTGAGCAGGGTCCAGCCGAAGTCCGGATAGCGCTTGGGGCTGATCCAGAGCGAGTCGATCATGACGCGCAACGACCAGGGCGCGCGCTGCTCGGGCCTCAGCACGGCGTCGGGGATGAAGAGGAACGGGATGACGAAGATCACCAGCAGCACCGCCATGGCCGTGTAGCCGATGAACGTGCCGAGAGCGAGCAGCGTGACGAGCATGATGCCGGCGATCGTGCCGACCGCCTGCGGTGCGGAGAGCCAGCCGGAGACGTATCCGCGCTGGTCGACCGGAATCTGGTCGCTGATCGTGGCCGTGAGCGCGGCGGTCAGCACGCAGAAGCCGATCAGGGCGAGGCACCAGAACACGCCGATGCCCACCATGGTGGTTTGGAGCCCGAGAAGCAGGAGGGAGAGGGCGAAGATCGCGGCGCCCGCCGCGATCCACGGGCGGCGCCGGCCGAAGCGGCTCGTCGTGCGGTCGGAGAGGGCACCCGTGACGGGGAATGCGACGATCGCGCAGAGCGCCGAGATGCCGGAGATGATGCCGAACGCGATCACGTTCTGCACCCAGTCGTCGGTCTTCAGCCGGTCTTGGATCTGTGCGGGGAGCAACAGCTGCACCGGGGTGAGCTGCGCCATCCAGACGCCGAACCAGGCGAGCGCGAACGCGGCGATCCAGCCCCCGCCGACGCGGCGCACCGGCTCGGCGAAGACCGCGACCGTCGTCGACGCGCCGGAGGCTGTCACGCCGTCGGCGCTCATGCGCGTGCCTCGTCCCGCTCACGCGTGCTGTGTGCGCGCTCACCAGGCGCACTGGTGCGGCTCGCGCTCGGGTCGGGCAGGCTGAGCCGGGCGACGGCATCCGCGGTGAACTCGACGAGCCGGTGCGCAGCGGCGTCATCGCGCGTCGCCAGCCAGGTGGAGGTCAGCCCGTCGGTGAGGCCGACCAGCAGCTCGGCCACGTTTTCGACAGGCTCGCTCCATCGGGCGCCGACCAGGTCGGCCGCCGCACGCAGCGCCGACTGCGCGAGTGTGAAGTAGCTCTCGTACTGCGTTCGCGCGAGACCCTCGGCACCTGGCGTGCGCTGGGCGTACTGCGCGAGCTCGAACATGGCGCGCTCGCGTTCGGGATCCGCCTGCACCCCGGCGAGATAGTGCTCGAGGCCCACGCGCAGCGCCTCACGCATGTCGGACGGGGCGGATGCCGGTGTCATCGCCGGCAGCACGGACCGCTCCTCCCCCGCGACCACGTGGGCGATGACCTCACCCATGAGCTCATCCCTGGAGACGAACGCGTAGTGGAAGGATGCCTGCGGCATGCCGGCCTCGCCGGCGATCGCGCGCGTCGTGGCCGCCGCGACGCCGTCACGAGCGATCACCCGCAACGCGGCTTCCACCAAGGCGACGCGGCGTTCGGCAACGGACATGCGCGTCATGGCACGGTTCCCTCGGGAGTATCGACGACGTGCTGCATGCGCGCTCCTGCTCTTCATCGGGCGGAAACTGTCGGGAGTGACCGCGCGCCCGGCGTGCCGAAGCGAAGTGGGTCAGTTGACCAAGTATGCATCACCTCCTGTGAAAATGCATCTGGCGGGTGCGGCGCTGCGAGGAACCGCCGCCTCGATCAAGCCCGTACTCAGCGCGCCACCTTCCGCAAGCGCGGCAGCACGGCGGCGAACACCAGCGCGACGGCGGCCTGGAGCACCGCGCAGCAGACGAAACCTGCCGGGCCGTGCAGGGCGAACGCCCCGTAGAGCGCGCCGAACGCGGCGACTCCGAGCGCAATCGCCACCTGCTGCGCCGTGGCGAAGAGGCCGCTGGCGAGTCCCGCGAGGTGTCTGGGCATCGCGCCCATCACCGTGCCGATGAGCGGCCCGTACATGAACGCCTGGGCGACGCCCATCAGGATCAGGGCTGGCTGAAGCATCCATTGCCACGGATGCGGCCACAGCGCGAAGACGAGCAGGGCGATCAGACCCAGCAGCACGGCCTGGGCGATGGCACCTGCCAGCATGGTGCGCACGGGACCGAACCGCCCCGCGATCCGCGGAACGACCAGGCTTGCCGCGATGAAGCCGATCGCGAACGGCGCGAGCGACAAGGCGACGCTGAACGCGGACATGCCGAGCCCCTCTTCGAACGAGACCGAGAAGTAGTACACGAACGCGCCGTACCCGGCGAAGAAGAGCACGGCGAGCGTGAGGCCGAGCACGAGCTCGGGCTCACGGAGCGCTGCCGGAGGCATGAGAACGCGGGCCGGGTCGCCGCGCCGTTGCAGCACCGCGAAGGCGGCGAGCAGCAGTACGGCCGCCGCGATCGCCGCATACGACCACCACGGCCAGCCCGACTGCGGCCCGAGAGCGAGCGGCAGGAGCACGGCGGCGATCCCCGCGCCGAAGAGGAGGGCGCCCGGCACGTCGGTGCCGACAGGATGCTCCGACCGGGTCTTCGGGACCGCCCCGCAGAGTCCCGCCACCACCGCGCACAGCAGTGCGACGAGCACGAAGACCTGGCGCCACCCGGTGCCACCCCAGTCGACGCTGACCAGGGCACCGCCCAGGATCTGCCCCAGCGTCGTGCCGCCGCCGATCACAGCCGCGTACGCCGCGAGCCAGCGCGCGCGAGCCGCGCCGGTGGAGTGGTGTTGGATGGTCGCGAGCACCTGGGGAAAGAGGAGCCCCACCATGATCCCTTGCAGGATTCTCGCCACGAGCAGCACGAGGACAGCGGGCGCCAGTGCGACCGCGATCGACGACAGCGCGAACGCGGCCAGACCGATGATGAAGATGCGACGGCGCCCGTATCGGTCGCCGAGCCGGCCACCGAAGACGAGTGCCACGGCGAAGCCGAGCGAGAAGAGCGCGACGAACAGGCTCCCGACCGCGGTGCCGATGCGGAGGTCCTTCTCGATCGCCGGCAGCACGATGGCCGAGGCGCCGAAGACGAAGTTGCCGAGCAGCCCGCCTGCGAGGAGGACAGCGCCGCCGAGTATCCCGAGTCCTTCTGCACGTTCGCGTCGATCCACGGGAATGGTGATCTGCTCAGTCGTCATGTCATCAGTGAACGAGCCTTCTATCCAGGTATCCAGTGCGTGGTTATCCTGGTACTCATGGTGATCGGAACCGGCGATGCGACGAGCGAGGCGATCCGGCGTGAGCTCGGCGCATTCCTGCGCAGCCGCCGCGAGCGGCTCACGCCGGCGCGAGCGGGTCTTCCGGCGGGCGGGCGCCGGCGTACGCCCGGCCTCCGCCGGGAAGAGGTGGCCGCCCTGGCCGGGGTGGGCGTCACCTGGTACACCTGGCTAGAACAGGGCAGGGAGATCACGCCGTCCGAACAGGTGCTCAACGCGATCGGCCGCGCGCTCATGCTCGACGTCGACGAGCGCGACCACCTGTGGCGACTGGCGAAGGGGCGCCCGGTGCCCGTCAGCGACGATCCGTCGTACGCCGTCGTGGCCCAGGAGCACCTCGACCTCCTCACGCTGCTGGCGGGCACGCCGGCGTGCATCCAGTCCGCCAAGTTCGACATCCTCGCCAGCAACTCCAGTTACCGGTTCCTCATCAACGATCTCGACGCCGGGCCGGCCGAAAACCGCAACTGCATGGTGCGGGCGTTCCTCGACCCCGAGTGGCGGGCTGCATACGACGACTACGACGGAGTCACCTCACGCATGGTGGGTCGGCTGCGCGCTGCCATGACCGAGCACCTCGACGACCCGTCCTGGATCTCGCTGCTCACCAGGCTGCAGACCCAGTCGCCGTTGTTCGCATCATTGTGGGAGCGCCACGAGCTCAGCCGGGTCGGTGCGCACGACCAGCTCTTCCACCTTCCGCGGGTCGGCGACACCTCGGTGCACTTCACTCGCATGTGGCTCGACAACGCCTCCGGTGTTCTGCTCACAGTGCTGCAACCGACATCGCAGAAGGATGCCGCCCGCTTGCGCGAGCTCGCCGCTCTCGTCGCAAACGAGCCCGCCGTCACGGTGCACCCCAAGGCGATGTGCGGTGCGGATGCCCGGTGACACCCGGCGCCGGCACCGGACTGTCAACCCCTCCACGCTGTCGTGACTTGCTCGTAGACCACCATGGAGAACCGATTACTCGCGGCCGCGGGTCGCAGGAAGGCAGTCATGGCTGATCACGTTCTGGAGAGACTGCTCGACTCCCCGGGCGAGTGGACATTCGTCTACACCGACGGGCGGGGCGCGGAGCCGGCGCCCGCCGAGCGCACGCGGCAACGATCGCTCGGAGATACCCTGCGCGACGCTGGTGCGCCCGAAAGCGATCGGGATGCCGTCGACGGAGCCCTCTCGCAGGGAGCCGGCGTTCCCAGTCCGTCCGTTCGGTATCTCCTCGTGCGCAACGGTGCGGTCGAGCTCGACGAGACATTCCCGGGATCCCGGCTCGGCCCCCAGATCATCGGGCACGGGCCGGTGCCGCCCGTTCTCCCCCTTCTTCGCGAGCGAGCGACGGACTCCCGCTACCTCGTCGTCGAGACGGCACGTGAGGGCGCACGGATCTCGGTGGAGCACGCTCATCGGCGCGTCGGCGACGAGAGTCACGAGATCGAGGGCCGCACGGACAGCCTGCCGAAGGTTCAGGCGGGCGGTTGGTCGCACAAGCGATATCAGATGCACACCGAAGACGTCTGGAAGCACAACCAGGACGAGGTCGCGGCCGAGGTGGACGAGCTCGTGCGCACGCGCAGGCCGAAGTTCGTGGTCGTGACCGGGGACGTCCGCGCGCGACAGCTTCTGGCCGAGCAACTCGCGCCCGCGACCCGCTCGATCCTCATCGAGGTCGACGAGCACACGAAAGCGGCTGGGTCCAGCGACGCCGCGCTTCAGGATGCCGTCGGCGACGCGCTCGACGAGCTCGCGAACTCGGACATCTCAGAGGTGCGCGACCGGGCGTCCGCCGACGACGGGAGCAGGGGCGCCCGCGGCGTACCGGACGTCGTGCGCGCTCTCCAGGAGTCCCGCGTGGACACGCTGCTCCTCGACGCGCGCGCTGTGAACTCCGACGAGACCCTTCTGGCACTCGATGCCGCACCCTGGATCGCGACGAGCGGCGAGGACTCGCTGGACGCCAACGTGCTCGGGGCGGTGTCCGCGGCCGAGGCCCTCGCCCGGGCCGCCGTGCTCACCGGAGCCCGCGTACTGGTGGCCGAGGACGAGCTCGACGCCGACGAGCCCCGGCCGGATCGGGCAATCGCTCCGCCGATGGCCGCGCTGCGGTGGGGCGGCGAGGAAGGCTGATCGTGGTGCTCGCGGCTCGCTTCCCGAACCGCTCAACACACTCAATCGGCTCGGCACCGGATGCTCGCATCCGGTGCTCTCGCCTCAATCGTGTGGAACTCGAACCCAGACTGAGGCGATTTTAAGTCTGATCGAGCGGGCATCAGCTCGTTTCGGCTCGTGTCCGCTCGTGCCGTTTCGCCGCGCCATCACTGGGATCGACGCGTCGGCTCGTTTCGGCTCGAATCACTTCGTGTCACAGCGTTTGTGACATCTCCGTGACACATGCCCCATCTAGACGGTCTAGATGACCCCCACCCCACCCGATTTCGTCACGGGCCCTCTGTGCTTAACGCTCTCCGTCTCCACACTCACAAGCACCCGCAGAGGATCGGCCCCCTATTGGTGCCAAAACAGCTACAAGAATCGCGATCGTTTCTCGCTAGGTTCGATGCATGCCCAGCAGCCAAGCCGATCGGCAAGAACGTGATGTCCGGCGGCTCGAGAAGTTTCTCCGACGATCCGAGATTGCGTTGGCCGGTTCGATCGCGCAGATGAGGGACGAGGCGTTCCAGCTCGAATTGAAGTGGGAGCGTCACGCCGACGGACATATAGATGGACCGCGCTTGGAGTTCCCTTCCGTTCCCCTCGTAGAGCTCAAGGCCTGCATCGTCGACTCCAGAGTCTTCTTCCTCACCAGTGAGGACTGCTATCTGCCGAGTGTCGTGAGCGCTCTGAGGGCCCAATCCACACGAGAGCATGCCCAGGCGTTGGAGCCCCTCAAGGAGTACGTGAATCAGTTCGTTCGTGACGGTCGACTCCATGGTGCTCTCGTCTACTCCGGTCGCATCGAATCCGACAACGGCGTCGGTCCGGGGAGGCTGCTCGGTTCCGATCAGGTCGCGATGGACTACATCAATGGTGTCGCGCTCCACGAGGACGAGGAACGCCTGGCGCGCCTCGAGAACGTCGAGTCCAGCACGCTGGAGCACACCGTGCTGATGCAGCTGGCGCTGCTCTTGAAGGCGGTAAGGACAGTTCGGACTCAGCTCATCGTCAGCATCGCGGGCGGTCACGTGCTTGCGACGATTCCCAACGCACCCGGCGCGGAGAGCCTCGACGAGGACGTGCTCGACTCGCTCCCGTCTCTCCGAGCAAAGCTCGACGGGGAAGCTAACGAGGCGGAGACGGACTCCTAGTGCCATCGTCCCCTCTCATGGGGGATGCGTTCTAGAGGGAGGGCGCAGCTAGTCTCGGCCCATGCCACGCCGTCGTTCGCTCGCACGCCGCCGCCCCATCGTCGTCTATCGGGTGGATGCCGACTCCGAAGCTCGCAGTGTCACCATCAAGGCGTTCCTGGCGAACGAGATGGGCCGGATCGTCAACACGAAGCGGACCGAGGCGGTTGCCGAAGTGACCGACTTCGACGGGCCATATCCACGAGGACAGTGGATCGAGAGCACCGAGACGGACGAGATTCACGCACTGCCCGACGACATCCGGGACGGCGTCTTCGCCGTCGACGATGCGCTACGGGAAGCATGGCGCTGAGGTAGCCGCCGCAAGTTGCCTCCTCAGCGGACGCCACGCGCTCTGAGCCCCTGCTCCCTCGGACGTATATTCTCGTCGGCATGGTTGCCGGTTCCTTGATCACAGTCACCATCGGCAACGCTGCGGACCCGCTCGCACGAACTCTAAGCATCGTCAGCCTGTGCTTTAGTGCCGCCGCCCTCGGATGGGCCGTCTGGCAATGGGTCCTCAGCGGACCCCGCGTCCGCGCTGAACTAGCGACGAGCATGCTCGTCGGTGGAACGTCGGTCCGCTACCCCGAGCCTCGCTACGGATCACCGGTGCCCCCAAAGCTTCGAGGGCTGAAACCCTGGAAGGCTCCAGTTCTCCCCGCCTACGTTCCGGGTGGCATGTCCTGGGTGATCATCGTCGCGATCAACGCGGGAAGGCTTCCGGTGGATATCGTTCACGTCGGCATTGAGACTGCAACCGGAACCTCATGGACAACATCGAGTGAGGGCCCCGATCTACCTTTTCGCCTTGAACCGCACTCGCGGAAGGAGTGGCGCGTCGCAATAGGGGACGCGGAGAGCTGGACAGCTAGTGCGGCCCCGAAGAAGCGGAACAGCGCTCGGTTTCGCGGCGCGCTGACTCTAGGCAGCGGAAAGGTCGTGCGGACACGGCGGAGTTACGACGTCGAACGCGCCCCCCGAGCAGATCCCGCCATCGAGGTACCGGACTAGCGGACATCGATGCGACGAATCCGCCCTGGGGCATCCAATGGGCGGAACCGGCGGATGGGGCGCTCAGCGGGCGTTACGTGGCCGTGGAGCCGGACGGCTCACCCCTGCGGCCCTCGAGGTTGAACGAGATGTTCGAGCACTACACGAAGGCGACGGGACTCCCCCGCATCCGGCTGCACGATCTTCGTCACAGCGCCATCAGCTACCTGCTCGAACAAGGTGTTCCGGTGCCGACGGTCGCCGCCTTCGCCGGGCACGATCCGGCCATGACGCTGAGGGTCTACAGCCACGCCTCGGATGCCGGTCTGAAGGCTGCAGCCGAGCACTTCAGTGCCCTTCGCCGGGGGCGTTTGTGACAGATTCGGGCGATCTCGTGACGCGGTCCACTGCGACCGCTGAGCACGAGAGGCCCAGAAACTCCCTCTCATCAGGTGTTTAGTGCAGTGCCCCCGCTGGGACTCGAACCCAGACTGAAGCGATTTTAAGTCGCCTGCCTCTGCCGATTGGGCTACGGGGGCGCCGTCGTGCCTGACGCTTCAGGCTAGTGCACGCACTCCGGCCACCACCCGCCGCACATGCGGAACGGCCGCACAGGAGAGATCCTGCGCGGCCGTTCGACAACGATCGGCTCAGCCGGCGACGGGAGCCTTCGCCGGCTCCTTGGCGCCCTTCTTGGCGGCCGGCTTCTCGTCGGCCTTCGGCGCGGATGCTTCCACGGGAGGCTTCGGACGCGAGGCGAACTCCTCGAACGCGGCACGAGGATGCTGAACCGCCGCCATCGACACGTTGTCGCGTCCCAGCCAGAAGTCGAGCCACCAGTCGCCGAGCACGCGCCACTTGCGCTCCCAGCTCGGCATCGCCAGGCCGTGGTAGCCGCGGTGCATGAACCACGCGACCCAACCCTTGACCGCGAGCTTGCGCCACTGGTACACACCGACGCCGAGACCGAGGCCGGCAACCGCGCCGAGCGGCTTGTGGAAGTAGTCCTTCACACCCTCGCCGCGCAGTGTCGCGACGATGTTCTTGGCGAGCAGCTTGGCCTGGCGCACCGCGTGCTGCGCATTGGGCACGCAGTTGCCGCCGACGCCGAATCCGGAGAGATCCGGCACCGCTGCGACGTCGCCGCACGCCCAGGCGTCGGCCACGACGTCATCGCCGTCGGTGGTCACGCGCAGGTCGGCGCGCGTCTTCACGCGACCGCGCTCTTCGATCGGGAGGTCGGTGTGGCGCACGATCTGCGGCGTCGCCATCACACCGGCGGTCCAGATGATGAGGTCGGACTCGAAGCTCTCGCCGGTGCTCATCTGGACCACGCCGTTCACGGCGCTCTGCAGCTGCGTCTCGAGGTGGATCTGGGCACCACGCTGCGCGAGGTTCTTGATCACCCAGTGACTCGTGGGCAGCGAGACCTCGGGCATGATGCGCCCCATCGCCTCGATGAGATGGAAGTGCGTCTCCTCGAACGTGATCTCGGGGTACTGCTTGAGCAGCGCGCTCGCGAACGCGCGGAGCTCGGCGAAGACCTCGATGCCGGCGAAACCGCCGCCGATGACGGTCACCGTCAGCAGTCGCTCGCGCTCGGGGCCCGCGGGCAGAAGCGCCGCCTTCGCGAAGTTCTCGAGCATGCGGTCGCGGATCCCCACGGCCTCTTCGATGGTCTTGAGGCCGATCGCCTCGTCGGCGACGCCCGGAATGGGGAACGTGCGGCTCACCGCGCCGGCCGTGATGACCACCTGGTCGTACTCGAACTCCCAGGGCTCGCCCACCGGCGGCGTGATCGTCGCCTTCTTCTCGGCGTGGTTCACGTACGTGACCTTCGCGCCGATGATCTTCGTGCGCGTGAGGTGGCGGCGGTGCGAGACGACCGCGTGACGCGGCTCGATCTCACCGGCGGACACCTCGGGGAGGAAGGGCTGGTACGTCATATAGGGAAGCGGGTCGACGAGCGTGACCTCGGCCTCCCCCTTGCGCAGCCACTTCTCGAGCTTCCAAGCCGTGTAGAAACCGGCGTATCCGCCGCCGACGATCAGGATTTTGGGCACAGTGCAGCGTCTCCTTGAAACGAAAAGTATTCCTCTAATCTACCGCACCGTGTAGTCAGCACATTCACAGACGGCGGGCGACCACTCCGCGCGCGTCAACGCCAGATCTCCGACGGGGTTGACGCCCTCTCCGGCGGCCAGCGCATGCGCGGCCAGCGCGTGCAGGCATTTCACTCTGACGGGCATGCCGCCCGCAGAGAAGCCGTCGATCTCCTCGACGTGCTCGATGCTGTCCCGATCGGCCAGATACGCGCGATGCGCACGCTCGTAGCCGAGCCGTAACTCTTCGTCATCGGCGAGCATCCGGGCGAACTCCGCCATGGTCCCGGATGCCTCGAGTCGGGAGATCGCGGCCGTCGCCGCCGGATGGCTCAGGTAGTAGAGCGTGGGGAACGGCGTGCCGTCGGGCAGCCGCGGCGCGGTCGCCACCACAGTCGGCGCTCCGCACACGCATCGTGCGGCGATGCCGACGACGCCGCGAGCGGGGCGACCGAGCTGAGCAGAGACGATCTCGATGTCGCGCTCCGACACGGGGTCGAACGGAGGTGTCGTCATGGATTCATTTCGAGAGCTGGTCGGCCGTCGCGCCGGTCGTCCCCGCCGTGAGGAACGAGCTCGCCAGCGCGCCGAGCCAATCGGATTTCGTGGCCTGGATGTCGCGGCTCACCGGCGCCTGGTTCTTCTGCGGCGTCGGGGCGCGGTCATCGATGACAAGGTAACTGGTCTCCCCCGGCATGACGAAAAGCAGCCGACCACGGGCCTGGGCCTTGATGTACTCCGGGTCGCTCCAGTCCGCCGCTTGCTTCTTCAGATCGGCGACCTTCGCGGCGGTGTCGGCGTTGTTCTTCTCCAGCCGGCCGATCTCGTGCTGCTGGTCGACGTAGAGGTGCAGCGTGGGGGCGACCACGAGCACGCCGATGACGACGAGTCCCAGCATCACGAGGCTGAACCAGGAGAAGCGGATGCCCCGCAGCCAGCTCGCGGACACACGACGGGTCGAAGCGGGCATGCTTCCAGTCTGAGACATGCCCGCCTCGATCGCCGTGAGGCTACGCCGTGAAGCGCGGGAAGGCGCTCGCTCCGGCGTACACCGCGGCCGTGTCGAGCTCTTCCTCGATGCGCAGCAACTGGTTGTACTTCGCGACGCGCTCGCTGCGGGCGGGGGCACCGCTCTTGATCTGGCCGGAGTTGACCGCGACGACGAGGTCGGCGATGGTCGTGTCCTCGGTCTCGCCTGAGCGGTGCGAGAACATCGTGGTGTAGCCCGAGCGGTGCGCGAGCTCGACGGCGTCGAGCGTCTCGGTCAGCGTGCCGATCTGGTTCACCTTGACCAGCAGTGAGTTCGCGACGCCGAGCTCGATGCCCTTCGCCAGGCGCTTCGGGTTGGTCACGAAGAGGTCGTCGCCGACGAGCTGGATCTTCGTGCCGAGCTTCTCGGTGAGCAGCTGCCAGTTCTCCCAGTCGTCTTCGGCCAGACCGTCTTCGATGGTGAGGATCGGGTAGGAGTCGACCAGGTCGGCGTAGTAGTCGATGAGCTCGGGCGCGGTCCACTGCTTCTTGTCGAGCGTGTAGACGCCGTCGTCGAAGAACTCGGTGGCGGCGGCGTCGAGGCCGAGGGCGATGTCGGCGCCCGGGGTGAAGCCCGCCTTCTCGATCGCCTTGACGAGGAAGTCGAGGCCTTCACGATTGCTGGGGAGGTCGGGGGCGAAGCCGCCCTCGTCGCCGAGGCCGGTCGCGAAACCGGCAGCCTTCAGCTCGGACTTCAGAACGTGATAGGTCTCGGCGCCCCAGCGCAGCGCCTCGCGGAAGGTGGACGCGCCGATCGGAGCGAGGAAGAACTCCTGCATGTCGATGCCGTTATCGGCATGCTCGCCGCCGTTGATCACGTTGAACAGCGGGACCGGCAGCACGCGCGCGTTGGGCCCACCGATGTAGCGGAACAGCGGAAGGTCAGCGGCATCCGCCGCGGCCTTCCCCACGGCAAGGCTGACGCCGAGGATGGCGTTCGCGCCGACGCGGCTCTTGTTCTCGGTGCCGTCGACCTCGATCAGCGCCTCGTCAACGGCGCGCTGCTCTGAGGCATCCAGGCCCTCGATCGCCGGCCCGAGCTCGTCGAGCACGGCATCCACGGCCTTCTCGACGCCCTTGCCGCCGTAGCGCGACTTGTCGCCGTCGCGAAGCTCATACGCCTCGAATGCACCTGTCGATGCACCGGAGGGAACCGCGGCGCGCGACACCGTGCCGTCATCGAGCAGAACCTCCACCTCGACGGTCGGGTTGCCACGGGAGTCCAGAATCTCACGAGCGCCTACAGCCTCGATCAGAGCCACAACGATCTCCTTAGAAAAGTCTTGACGGGGAAGGGGGACGATCGTCCGCGCCTCAGTCTAGTGGCGCGCGAAAGCGCGCCCGCGCACACGGCCGGCGGTCGGATCGCCGTATCTGCCGTGGGTGCGCGGGCGCGGAAGCAGCGCGGCGTACCGCGTTACCTCGAGGCGTCCTCGATCACTTCGAAGTGCCTTGGGACACCGATCCCTGCAGCTGTCGCTGGAAGAACACGTAGATGATCAGGACGGGGATGACGGTGATGACGACAGCAGCGTAGAGCGCGCCGAAGTCCACCGAGTATCCGGCCTGGGAGGCGAACTGCGCCATGCCCTGGGTGAGGACGTAGTTGGACTGGTTGGAGTTCAACGCCACCGGCAGGAGGAACTGGTTCCACAGGCCGAGGAAGTTGAAGATCGCCACCGCCGCCATTCCGGGCGTCGCCATCGGGAGCATCACCTGGAAGAACGTGCGCCACTCGCTCGCCCCGTCCACCTGTGCCGCTTCGTAGATCTCATCGGGGAGCGTCTGGAAGAACGAGTACAGGAAGAAGACGGTGAACGGCAGCGCGAACGCCACGTAGGTGAGGATCAGGCCGGGCAGCGAGTTCAGCAGTCCGATCGTCTGCAGCACCTTGAACAACGGCACGATCGCCAGGAAGGGCGGGAACGTCAGCCCGGCGAGCATCAGGTAGTAGATCGCCCGCGCGCCGAAGAACTTGAACCGCGCCAGCACGTAGGCGCACATCGCGCCGAGGATCATCACGATGATCAAGGCGGAGACGACCACGATGAGCGTGTTCGCGAAGTAGCTGCCGATGCCCGATCCGTTCCACGCGTTGACGTAGTTCGTGAAGTCGAGCTTGCTGGGCAGCCCGAACGGGGAGTCCAGGATCTGCTTCGTCGTCTTGAACGACGACATGAACACCCACAGCAGCGGGACGGCCACGATCAGCGTCCAGACGATCAGCAGGATGTGCGATGCGGTGCCGACGGCGACGTCGCCCTTGGTGAGCTTCTGCTTGTTCTGGTTGCGCGAGAGCCCCTGCTTGTTCAGGCCGGGCGCGATGATCTGAGAAGTCGAGGTCATGATCGGCCTTCCTCCCGGCCCTTGGTCAGTCGCACGATGCCGAACACGATCGCGGCGAACAGCAGCGTGATCGCCGCCAGCACGACGCCCATCGCGGTGGCATAGCCGAACTGGCCCTTGCGGAAGGCGGTGTTGAACAGGTCCTGGCTGATCACCAGGGTCGTGTTCGCCGGACCGCCGGCGTTCGGGAACAGTGCGGACATGTATACGAAGGAGTCGAGCGCGGCGATGCCGAGGTAGATGTACGCGGTCTGGATGTTGTCACGGATCGACGGCAGCGTGATCGACCACGCGGTACGGAACCGAGTGGCGCCGTCCAGGCGGACTGCTTCGTAGATCTCCGCCGGGATCGACTTGATCGCGGCGACGAACAGCACCGTGTAGAAGCCGATGAAGCCCCAGATGATGACGAACATCGATGCCGGCATGGCCGTGGCGACCTCGCCGAGCCAGGCGAAGTTCGTGAACTTGTGCAGGCCGATCGAGGTGAGGAACCCGTTGAGCAGACCGGCCGAAGGGTCGTACACCTGCGACCAGATCAGGCCGATGACGATCGCGGGGATGCAGTACGGGAAGAACGACACGGTGCGGTAGAAGCCGGAGCCCTTCACACCACGGATCGTTCCCTTGCTCGGTCCCGCCACCGTGACCACGCTGGCGATGATCAGCGCCACCACGATCGTGATCAACGGCACGAAGATGCCGAGCAGGATGCAGTTGAACACCGCCTGCATGAACGTGTCGTCGTTGGCGAGCTTGACGAAGTTGTCGAAGCCGATGAAGTTCATCGTCGGCGAGAACCCGCCCCAGTCCGTCAAGGAGTAGTAGATCGCCTGGACGAACGGCCAGATCACGAAGAGCAGGAAGATCGCCAGGGGAAGAATCAGGAAGACCGCCATGAAGCTGACCCGGTCGAAGGTCCAGCGCTTCGCGCGGCGGCGCCGGGAGGGCGGAGAAACCCGCCCTCCCGTCGTCGTAGTACTGGTTGTTGATGTCACTTGGATGCCGCTGCGTCGTCGGAGATCTTCTGCATCTGCTTGGTCAGCGCGGCCACGTCGGCCTGCCCGGAGAGGAACGAGTTCCAGATCACGAGCTGGTCGGTGTTGAGGCCGTACAGGCTGGAGAACTCCCAGTCGAAGATGTTGTCGCCTGCGGCGTCCAGCATCTTGGTCTGGGACACGAGCGCGGTCGAGCCGAAACCGTCGGCGGGCACGAGGCCCTTGACGATCGTCGGCGCGAGACGCGTCTTCGAGAAGTTCGTCGCGGCATCCTTGGAGAGCATGGCGCGCATGATCTCCTTGCCGCCGGCGACGTTCTTGCCCTGAGACGGAACGATGTACGGCTCACCGGCCGCGGCACGCAGCGCCTCGTAGGGCAGCTTCGAGTCCGACGTCACCGTCATGGCGGGCGCGCCGGTCATCTTGAAGCCCTCCTTCGTGGCCTTCTTCATCTCGTTCTCGATCCAGCCGCCCGAGGGGTAGAGGATCGCCTGCTGGTCGTTCGACCACTTCGCCTGCGCGGCCGTGAACTGGGTTCCGGCACCGCCCGGGATGAAGTAGCCCGCCTTGACGATCTTCTCCAGCGCGTTGAAGACATCCTGGATCGGCTTCTGCGACCAGGCGTTCTTCTCGAGGTTGTTCACGGCGTTCATAACGTCGAGACCGCCCTCCTTGATGGCCGAGTCGAGCGCCAGCGTGAGGTAGTAGGTCGCGGCTTCCTTGCCCCAGACGAACAGGTACTTGCCCTTGGCCTTGGCCTTGGCACCCAGGTCGAGCGCCTCGTCCCAAGTCTTGGGCGGAGTCCAGCCGTTCTCCTCGAACAGGCTCGCCGAGTACCAGACCGCGTACACCGTCATGACGTAGTTCATCGCCACGAACTTGTTGCTGAAGGTGCCGGGGACCTTGACGTTCGGGTAGAGCGTGTCCGAGATCTTCTTGCCCTCGTAGTTGTTCGCCGCGAACACGTCATCGAGCGTCTCGAGGCTCTTCAGAATGGTGTTGAAGCCGATCTGGTTCGCGCCCGAGTTGTCGATGAGGTCCGGCGGGTTGCCGCCGACGAAGCGCGGCTGCAGCGACTGTGCGATGTTGGTCTGCGGCTTGACCTTGGAGGTCGTCTTCCACTTCTTGTCGACCAGCTTCGCCGCGTACGACACGTAGTCATACCCGTAGCCACCGTTGAAGATCACAGCCTCGATGCTGGAGCTCTCCTTGATGCCGAACGGGTTCTTCGCCGACTTCGTGCCGCCACTGCCGCTGTCGCCGCTGCCACCTGACGAACAGGAGGCCAACGAAACGGTGATCGGAACGGCGACCGCGGCAGCCATGGCGCCGCGAAGGAACGAGCGCCGATCGACTCCTCTATTTTCTGTGGTCATGGTGTGGGTGTTGCCTTTCTTCTCTGTGTTGTAGGTGTTGATGGTGCGTCGGGTACGACCGCACGGCCGCACTGTCAGGCCGTGCGACTGATGCGGTCTCGATAGAGGTCCTCCAATACCTGGTTGTGCTCGTCTCCGCCCGGAATGTTCGCCGAGATGTAGACGGGCGGGGTCTTCCCCGACCCGGCGATGCGCTCGGCGACGGCCACCGTGAGCAGCTGGGCGATGAACGCGGCGGTGATCGAGGAGATCGCACCGACCTTCACGCCGTCATCGAGCTCGAGGGTGGCGTCGCCGTACGGGGCCTTGTTGTCGATGACGACATCGGCGATGTCCCGCAGCTTCAGTCCGCTGGGATGCTTCGGCTCGACCGCGTCGGTGTGCTCCAGGCTGGTGACCGCGATGAGCTTGTGCCCGGTCTCCTTCGCCTTGAGCGCCATGCCGACGATCGAGCCGTTCACGCCGGAGTTCGAGGCGATCAGGAACACATCGTGCTCGTTCATCGGGTACAGGCCGAAGAGCTCGTCGACGATGGACGGGTCGCGCTCCAGGCTGCTGCCCGAAAGGATGTCCACATCGCGCGAGCCGTAGAGCACCACGTCGCGCAACGCGATCCTGTTGGTGGGAATGAGTCCTCCTGCCCGACCCGCGATCTCCATCGCGAAGGCTTCCGAGTGCCCTGTGCCGAAGGCCTGGAGCACGCCGCCGGCGGCGACCGCGTCGACCAGGAGGTCGACGGCGGCGTCGAGGGAACCGGCATCCGCCTCGGCCGTCAATGCGTCGATGCGCGTGGCGGCTTCGCGTCGGAAGTCATCGAAGAGGTGGGTCATGCGGGCTCCTTGTCGTGGGCGTCGTCGAGGTGGACGGGGGCGGCGGCGGTCTTGCCCGCATCGCGGGCGAAGCCCCGGCGGCTACGTCCCGAGCGGCGGTGCGGCGACACGGCGACGGCGGAGGCGGCGAGCGTGGTGGTCGTGCGGCCGAAGTTGCGCTGTGCGATCAGCAGGTAGAGCAGGTCGAGCACGAAGAGCTGCGAATGCTTGGCCGAAAGGTCGTCCGGCTGAAGGAACTGCTCGTGCGCCAGCGTCACGATGTGCTCGTCGGCCAGCTGCGCCAGCGGCGTCTCGGGCGAGTTCGTCACCGCGACGGTGAGCGCCCCCGTCGACTTCGCGCAGGCCAGCATCTGAATCGTCTCTTCGGTGCGGCCCGTGTTCGAGATGCCGATCGCCACGCTGTGCTCGTCCTGCAGGGCAGCGCTGGTGAGTCCGGAGTGCACCTCCGGCCAGAAGTGCGCGTTGATGCCGATGCGGTAGAGCCGCGACTGCATCTCCTGGGCCATGGTCGCGCTTCCGCCGATGCCGTACATGTCGACATGGCGGCAGGTGGCGATGCGCTGGGCGATGCGCTCCACACGCGTGAGGTCGATCAGCTCGGCCGTCTCGTGAAGCGACCGCGTGTGTGCTGACAGCAGCGTGCTCAGCACTTCGGTGGGCGGATCGTCCGGCCCGAAGGCGCGACCGATGTCCTCGCTCCAGGTCTCCCGTGCGCGCTCGCGACCGACGTCCGAGGCAACGGCGACCCGCAGCGGCACGTAACCGGAGAAGCCGATCGTGCGGCAGAACCGGGTGACCGTCGCCGGCGAGGTGCCCGCCGATTCGGCGAGCTCCGTGATCGACAGGTGCAGCGGCGCGTCCGGAGTCTCGAGCAGAAGCATCGCGATCTTCGCCATTGCCTGCGACATCTGCGGCAGTCGAGACTGGATGCGCATGCCGACGCCGGGTCCGGTGACGACGGCGGGAGCTGTGCCCTGGTCGTCGGTCGCGTCGGTCGGAACGTTCACCTGAAAATCCATCTCACATCGTTGGGGGCTGACTGAAAAGTATTATCAGGACATCTCGTCCGATGAGCAAGTCTTGAAACCGAAAAGCAACCAATGCGAAATCTGATAGCCGTCGATGCCGGCGGAACTTCGACCCGAGCGGTCGTCCTCACACGCTCCGGCGACTGCGTCGGATACGGCGTCGCCGGGAGCGGAAATCCGATCTCATCAGGGACTGAGCACGCCTCCCTGCAGATCGTGACAGCCGTGCGTGCCGCGATCGAGAGTGCCGGCACCCCCAAAACCGGCGACACCGCGATCTTGGCGATGGCCGGCGCTCGCACGCACGTCTCGACGGGCTGGATCACCTCGGCGCTGAGGAAGATCGGGCTCGACGCGGGGATCGAGCTGCAGTCCGATCTGCTCGCCACGTTCTGTTCCGGCGCCTGGGAACTCGACGGATACGCCGTGGTCGCGGGCACCGGTGCCGCGGCCATCCGCGTGCAGGATGCCCGCGACGTGGCTGCGGCGGACGGCTTGGGCTGGCTGCTCGGCGACGACGGGTCGGGCTTCTGGATCGGCCGCCAGGTCGTACGCGCCGTGGCAGCACACCTCGATTCCCGTGGTCCGACGACGCGGCTGACCACGCTGCTCCTCGATGCGCTCGGGATCCCGATGGATTCGTCGCTCGAACGCGGGCCAGACGGGCGCCCGGATGCACTGCGACTGCTCTTGGACGCCGTATACGGACTGCGCCCGATCGAGCTGGCGCGGTTCGCTCCCCTGGTGTTCGCAGCGGGAGACGATGAGAGCGCACGGCACATCGCCGAGCGGGCACGGGCATCGCTGCGCACGACGCTGGCGGCGATCGCGACCGAGGACGTGCGAGGACCGGTGGTGTGCGGCGGCGGTGTGCTGGGCGCGCTGGGGCTTCCGGTGGACGGCATCGCCGGCGTCACCGATGTGCGCACGGTGACCGACGGCACCGTAGGCGCCGCCGTACTCGCTCTGCGCGCGAACGGCGTCAGCGTCGACGCAGACGTGTTCGAACGTGTGCGTCAATCGCTTGCCGCCCTGCGCGGATAGTCGCCGCCATCCGCGACCGGCTCAGACGAGCGGCTTCACCTGGAGGTCGCCGACCGTGCGCGTGTCGGCGGTGACGGGCGCGAAGCGGCGATAGCCGGCATCCGTCAGCCGTTCCAGAAGCGCCTTGAGGTTCTTCACCCGCTTCTCCACCCGCACCCGGGCCCCGGAGAGCACCAGTTGAGACTTCAGCCCGAAGAGCACCGCGGGGTCGACGTCTCTGTCATAGACGAGCACGACGGAGTCGGAGGCGTGCCCCTCCGACAGATCGACCAGATCGACGATACGTTCGAATCCGAGCGAGAAGCCGACGGCCGGCACATCGGAGCCGAGGAAGCGGCCGATCATGCCGTCATAGCGTCCGCCACCGCCGAGGGAGTAGCCGAACTCGGGGTGCTGGATCTCGAAGATGGCGCCGGTGTAGTACCCCATGCCGCGCACCAGGTTGTGCGAGAAGACCAGCGCGGCGTCCGGGACGACGGCGGTGACGGCATCCCGGATCTCGTGCAACTGGCGGTACGCCTCGACGTCGAGCCACGGAACAGAGCCGGCATCGGCCGCCTCCAGGAGGCCCCAGCCGTCATCGGGCAGCCCGGTGAGGCTCTCGGCCGCCTGTGCGGCGACCGCGTCGTCGATGAGCCCGAGCTCGACGAGTTCGGCCACCACGCCGTCGACGCCGATCTTGTCTTCTTTGTCGATCGTGATCATGGCGCGTTCGTAGTTCGCCTCGCGCACGCCCCACGACGCGATCAGGCCGCGCAGGATGGCGCGGTGGTTGATCCGGATGGAACAACCGGTGAGGCCGAGCGCGTCGAGAGTCGCGAGGGTCGCCGCGATCAGCTCGATCTCGGCGACCACCCCGCTCTCGCCGATGATGTCGATGTCGCACTGCACGAACTGGCGGTAGCGGCCCTTCTGCGGTCGCTCCGCGCGCCAGACCGGAGCGATCTGGATCGACTTGAAAACGCCGGGGAGCGCGCCGCGATGCGTGGCGTAGAAGCGGGCGAGCGGCACGGTCAGGTCGAAGCGCAGGCCGAGGTCGGTGAGCCCCTCCAGGTCGCCGGCCGCCGCGTACTCGCCGACCGCTTCGGCGGTGAGACCCCGGCGGAGAACGCCGAACGCGAGCTTCTCGTTGTCGCCGCCGAGTCCCGAGTGCAGGCGCGAGGCATCCTCGAGCACCGGCGTCTCGATCTCGTCGAAGCCCTGGGCGGCGTAGCTGGATCGGATGACGCCGAGCGCGTGCTCCCGGCGTGCCTTGTCGGCGGGGAGGAAGTCACGCATGCCACGGGGCGGGTTCACGGGATTGGCCATGGTGTCCATTCTTCCAAAGGCACGACGCGTGCGCCCGCACGCTTGTTCGCGTACCGGCGGATACCCGCGGGCTTCGCGGGTCAGGAGCACAGCGCCGCACGAAGAGGGAATAGCGGGGCCCGCGCCGCGATTGCACTCGGGGATGGCGGAGAACACGATTTCACGCCGCAGTGTCGGCCTGCGCTCGGAGCGTGGGCCGATCCTGCTCTCGCTGATGCTCGCGACGTCGCTGGTGGCGCTCGACTCCACGATCATCGCGACCGCATCGACCTCGATCGCGAAGGACCTCGGCGGGTTCGCCCAGATTCCGTGGCTCTTCTCCATCTACGTGCTCGCCCAGGCGGTCTCCGTGCCGATCTACGGTCGCCTGGCGGACTTCTTCGGGCGCAAGCACCTCATGCTGATCGGCATCGGGCTGTTCTTCGTCGGCTCGATCGTGTGCGGATTCGCGTGGTCGATGCCCGTTCTGATCGTCTCGCGCGTCATCCAGGGCCTCGGCGCCGGAGCCGTGCTGCCGATGAGCATGACGATCGCCAGCGACATCTACACGCTCGAGGAGCGCGCAAAGACGCAGGGTTATCTCGCCAGCGTGTGGGGCATCGCAGCCATCGTCGGGCCGACGCTGGGCGGTGTGTTCAGCGAGTTCGTCAGCTGGCGCTGGATCTTCTTCATCAACATCCCGCTGTCTCTGCTGGCGGCGTGGATGCTGTGGCGCCGGTTCACCGAGAAGGGTCACGGCGAGCGCGTGCGGCCGCGCATCGACTACGCCGGCGCCGTGCTGCTCACGGCCGGGACCGCGCTCGTCATCCTGGGCCTGCTCGAGGGGGGCACCGCCTGGACGTGGAACTCGGCGGCCTCGATCGTCATCTTCGTCGCGGGCGGGACCGCGCTGGTCGCGTTCGTGTTCGTGGAACGCGCGGCGCAGCATCCGATCCTGCCGCTGGGCGTTCTGCGACGACGCGTCATCTGGGCGTCGACGCTCGCCTCGCTGATCATCGGCGCCATCGTGCTCGGGCTCTCGACATACATTCCGATCTACGCGCAGAACGTGCTGGGCGTGAGCGCCCTTGTCGCCGGCTTCGCCCTGGCCGCGCAGACCGTCGGCTGGCCGCTCACGTCATCGATCGCCGGGCGCTTCTACCTGCGGCTCGGATTCCGCTCGACGTCCGTGATCGGCGCATCCATCGTGACGGCCGGCGCGCTGCTGCTGCTCACGCTGGGCGAGCACAGCAGCATCTGGTTCGTCGGCGTCTTCTGCTTCGTGATCGGCGCAGGCATGGGCCTTACGGCCGTGCCGACGCTGATCGCCGCCCAGACCGCGGTGGGCTGGCAGGAGCGCGGCATGGTCACGGGGACGAACATGTTCGCCCGGTCGATCGGGTCGGCCGTGGGCGTCGCCGTGTTCGGCGCCATCGTGAACGCGAACACGAAGGTCGCGGCCGACGGCACGCCGTACGGCCCGCAACTGGCGACCGCGGCGCACCTCGTGTTCGCGGCGATCGCCCTGGTCGCGCTCGTGCTTCTGGCCGCCGTGCTGCTCATGCCCACGCGGCGAGCACAGGTGATCGTGGACGAGGCCGCCGATGACGTGCCGGCGAGACCGTGACGCGTGCAGCGTCCACCGTCGGCGCACCGTCCACGGTCGGCGCACAGCCCGCAGTCGGCGCGCCATCGATCGTGCTCAGCTGAGCCCGCGCGCCCGCGATTCGGCGGCCCGGATCTCGCCCTCGAGTTCCCGCACGCTCCCCCGCAGCGCGCGCTCGGCATCGAGGCCGTGGGCGCGCGCGGAGGCGACGACCGCGAGCAGATGACGCCCGAGCGCATCCTCGTCGTCGAACGTCGGCGTGCTTCCCGCGTCATCGAACGACCGCGGCGTGCGGCCGGGGTCGATTCCGACGCGCCCGGCCCGACCGATCACCTTGTCGGCGAGCGCGAGGGCCGGCATGGCGCGCGGAATGCCGTCCAGCACGCTGTCGCGCTGCCGCTTCTCCGCGGCCTTCGCCGCAGTCCAGAGCCGCAGCACCTCCTCGGGCGTCTCTGCCGTCTCGTCGCCGAAGACGTGCGGGTGACGGCGCACCATCTTCTCGGTGACACGCGCGGCGACATCCTCGATGTCGAAGTCCTCGCCGGCCGTGCGAGACGCGATCTCGGAATGGAACGCCACCTGCCAGAGCACGTCGCCGAGCTCCTCGATCACGTCGTCGACCGTGCCCGCCTCGATGGCCTCGACCAGCTCGTAGGTCTCCTCGATGAGGTACGGCACGAGGGTCTCGTGCGTCATGGTCTGCGACCACACGCATGTGTCGAGCACGGATGCCATGGCCCGCGCGAACGCATCCAGATCGGTCATCACACTCCCCTCGTCGCCCTCATCGTGCCACGTGCTGCGCGACCTCGAGGGCCGGGTCCTCTGCGTGGCGGCGCGGATCCGGGGACGGTGAAGGACACGCGGATGCCCGATAGACTCGGCACCGGTGTGCCGGGAAGTCTGGTCGGCCCGCGATTCTTCTTCAGGTGGCATCCGCCTTCGCGGTTCCGATGAGAGGCGTGCCCATGAGCCTGGTCCGTTCCGAACGCGTGGCGGCCGCACTGTTGCTCGGCGCTGCCGTGCTCGGCCTCGTGCTGGCGAACACCCCGATCGGGCCCGCGCTGCAGGCCGCCAAGGCGGCGACCGGCGGGCCGGCCGTTCTGGACCTCGACCTGAGTGTCGGCGGCTGGATCAGCGACGGCCTGCTGGCGATGTTCTTCTTCATCGTGGCGATCGAGCTGCGACACGAGCTGACGGCGGGCGAGCTGAGCTCGTGGCACCGCGCACTGCACCCGGCCATCGCCGCGGTGTGCGGAGTCGCGGCACCGGCCCTGGTGTATCTGGCGTTCACCGCCAGCAGCAGGTGGCAGGACGGCTGGCCCATCCCCACGGCGACCGACATCGCATTCGCGCTCGGAGTTCTGGCGATCTTCGGGCGCGGGCTGCCCCGCCGCATCCGTGTGTTCTTGATGGCGCTCGCGGTGCTCGACGACCTGATCGCGATCCTCATCATCGCCGTCTTCTTCACCAAGCACCCGAACCCCCTCGACCTGATGTTCGCGGCGCTCGGCGTTGTCGTGTTCGGCCTGCTGAGTCGGCTCCTGCGCCGTCCTGGTGCCGGTGGCATGCGGCGCCAGGCGCGAGCGGCCGTGGCGGCACTCATGGTGCTGGTCGGCATCGTCACCTGGATGCTCGTGCATGCCTCCGGCGTGCACGCCACCATCGCGGGTGTCGCCCTCGGGCTCGCGATGGCGGGGACGCCTGCCCGCCGCACCGCGCACGTGCTCGAGCCGTGGTCGAACGGACTCGTCCTGCCGTTGTTCGCTTTCTCGGCCGCTCTCGTCGCCGTGCCGGCGGTGCCCGTCAGCGCATTGTCTCCGGCGTTCTGGGGCATCCTCGTGGCGCTGCCGGTGGGCAAGCTGGTGGGCATCACGCTCGGCGGATGGCTCGGCGGCAAGATCGGGCCGCGCGAAGCATCCCCCGGGCTCGGACTCATCGATGCGCTCGTCGTCGCCGCGCTCGGCGGCATCGGCTTCACGGTCTCGCTGCTCATGAACGAGCTCGCGTTCGCGGGCGACGCGACGGTGCGCGACGAAGGAGTGCTCGGCGTGCTGCTCGGATCGTCGATCGCGATCGTCGCCGGTGGGACCGCCGTCGCGCTTCGAGCCAGGGGCTATCGCCGGCTGCACGACCAGGAGTTCAGCGAGCGGAGTGAGTCCCCAGGCGCGGCTGCTTCCGGAACTGTCCGCTGAGCGCCAGCACCGCGATCACGACGGCCATCACGGCCCACGGCACAAGACCGAGCGGACCGACGACGACGGCGCTCGGCGCCGCTCCGGCCGCCGCGAGAAGCCCGAGAACGCCGGCTGCGCCGTTGAAGCCGGCGTGAGCGAACACGCTCGGCCACACCGAGCCGCTGCGCAGGCGCAGCCAGCCGAGGAGGATGCCGAACAACAGGCATCCGCCGACCATCATCAGCAGCCCGAGCAGGTTCGGCTGAGCGAAGTCGTAACCGAGCAGAATGACCGGCGCATGCCAGAGCCCCCACACCGCGCCGCTGATGACGAGCGCCGGCCAGGTGCCCAGCGGCCGCAGGCTGGGTAGAAGCCAGCCGCGCCAGCCGAGTTCCTCGCCGATGGTGGCGAACGCGTTCACGAGAGAGGCGAACGGCAGCGCGATGAGCTGGATCAGCACCAGCACGCCCACCGGGATCGGAATGGCGCGACCGCCGGACGCCTTCGCGAGCGTCTGCGCGAAGGCCGAGAAGTGCACCAGGTCGAGCTGGACGAGCCCGAACGCCGCCGCGACGAAGACGCCGACGATGACGAGCAGGATGCTCCCCAGCAGTCCGGCCAGGGTGGGCAGCAGCACCCGTTTCGCCGGGCGCAGGGGCCAGAGGCCGAGGTACTCCGGCAGTGGCCTCGGGCGCGGCTTCTGCACGAAGAACGACACCACGAGTGCTGCTGCTCCCGGGGCGTACATCGACAGGGCGATGAGGAAGACCGCGCCGGGCGTCGCCAGTCCCCGGCCGCTGGTCCAGAGCGGCAGATCGATCAGCCACGCGAGACCGAACGCGATCACGACGAACGCACCGACGGCCATCCACGGAACCCGGCGCGGGAACGGGCTCGGGCGCCCACTCACGATAGTCTGCGCTGCTTCCGACGACTCCATGCCTCAGGCCTTCCCGTTCGACACGATCGTGAACGCCACGACTCCGACGATGACGGCGACGAGCGCGACGCCGATCGCCACACCGGCCGGGTGCCCGAGGTTCATCGTCCAGCCAACCCCGAAGCGACGTTGCACCATGATCGCGGGATCGTCCCGGTTGACGTAGAAGATGCCCGCCTTCCAGAAGCGGTCGTCGTCGGGCGAGTCCACACCGCCGTGTTCGGCTCCCGGCTTCGGGATGCCCTGGGCGACGATGCGGCGCCAGCGCACCAGGAACGCGACGAGCACGAGCAGTATGAGCACGAGCAGGGCGATCGTCCCGATCGTCACGGGCCATCGTGCATCCGGCAGCAGCCACGACGCGACGGAGAGCCAGGAGATCGCGAGCGCGATCACGAACATCATGCGGCCGAGCAGTGTCGCCAGGCCCGCTCGCTTCGCCCTGGCTCGCAGCTCGTTGTCGGCGGCGCTCGCGGACGCTGCGGCCCGGATCGGCGCCACGCGGTTCACGAACGACAGCGCGAACAGCACGAGCGTGACGATGACGCCCACGATCAGCGGGCCGAACACGTTCCCCACGTTCTTGACGTCGAACCGGTCGGCGACGCCCGCGAGGCCCCAGTGCACCGGAACCTGCTGCGGCAGGTTGTCGTAGACGCCGACGCCGATCGCGGTGGCGATCGCCAACAGGAGCAGCGATGCCGCGAACCAGCCGGCGGGAACGCTCGTGTGCACGGGATCGACGGTGACGGATCCGACGAGCCGCACCGGCACATCCTTGTACCACTGCTCGTCGTGCTTGGTCCGCACGATCATCTGTCGGGCGATGATGTACGCGACGCTGGCGGCGACGACGAACAGCAGGATGGGGACGAGCGACGCCGTGAGCGGTGAGACCGCGGCGAGCGCCACGGCCAGGATCACGGCCACCAGCCACGCGACGCCGACCAGCAGCCGGTAGCGCTTCAACGCCGTGCGGATGACCGGCTCGGCCTGACGCTCGACCGGAACGCTCACGCCGAGCGGCAGCGTCGGCGGCATCAGCGCCGGCAGGAGCAGCATGACGGCTGCGATCACCACGAGCGCGGAGGGCACGATGATGAGGACGGCGGTCATGAGTTGCCTTTCGTTCTGTCGTTCTTCGTGTTCGTTCTGTCATTCTTCGTGTCGTTGGTGCGTCGCTGCGCGGCGAGATCGGTCAGGATGCCCCTCGCGGCTTCGAGCACGTCGTCATCGGTCTCGCCCTGTGCCACTGCCTCCGCGAGCATGGTGTGCAGCCTCGCGATCCAGCCTGCTCGCGCTGACGGCGTCCAGGGCTGCACGTCGTGGCGCCCGCTGAGGGGGCCGCGCGCGACGACCGAGCCGGATGCCCGATGCGTGCGCACGAGTCCTTCCGCACGCAGCAGGTCGTAGCCCTTCGAGACCGTCGCGATGTTGATGCCGAACTCCATCGCCAGCTGTCGCACCGACGACAGCGGGTCGCCCGGAACCAACTCGCCGGCCGCGATGCCCTCGACGACGCGATCGCGCAGCTGCTGATAGAGCGGCACGTCGGAGAGCGGATCGATCTCGATCTGCATGGCCTCTCCTTCGGTAACATCTGTACCATCTGTTATAGCACTAGCGATACAGTATGTCGAGCCGGCATCTCATTTGTAGGGCGCCGAGCCACCCCGTTGTTGCCGAGCCGCCCCCGAAATCACGTCATTTCAGGGGTGGCCCGACAACAAGCGGGTGGCCCGACGACGAACCCGGCCAACGACGAACCCGGCCGACGACGAACCCGGCCGGCACGGAACCCGACGGGACCTACGCGTCGAACAGTGCCGCGATCTCCTCGACCTCGGCGGGCGTCGGATGCCACGCCGTCCCCGCCTCGGCGTTCGCCACCACCTGCTCGGGCGAGGTGGCGCCGGCGATCACACTCGTCAGCCCCGGCTGTGCGAGCAGCCAGCCGAACGTGGCCTGGAGCATCGTGATGCCGCGGGCATCGCAGAACGACTGGTAGGCATCCAACGCGTCCCACGGTGCGTTGTCGACGACGTACCGGCGCTGTCGCATGATGCGGCTGTCGGCCGGGCCTCCTTCGCGCGAGAACTTGCCGGTGAAAAGGCCGTTGTTCAGTGGGAAGAACGGCAGGAAGCCGAGCCCGTACGCGTTGACGGCCGGTAGCACTTCGCGCTCCGACTCACGTTGCACGAGGTTGTACTCGTTCTGCGCCGAGATGAACTTCGGATGGCCGTGCAGCACGGCCTGGTACTCGGCTTCCGCGATCTGCCAGCCGGAGAGGTTGGAGTGCCCGATGTAGCGCACTTTGCCCTCACGAATGAGGTCGTCGAGCGCATCGAGCGTCTCCTCGATCGGCGTCACATTGTCGGGCCGGTGGTACTGGTAGAGATCGATCCAGTCGGTCTGGAGACGGGTGAGGGATGCTTCGACCGCCTTGCGAACGTATCGTCGCGATCCGCGCACGCCCCAGTCCGGGCCATTCGTTCCCTGCATGTCCATGCCGAACTTCGTCGCCACGACCACGCGATCGCGCTTTCCCTTCAACGCGTTGCCCATCATGGCTTCGCTCGTGCCGGCTCCTCCGTAGATGTCGGCGGTGTCGAAGAACGTGATCCCGGCATCGAGTGCGGCATCGATCACCGCGTTCGTGCCTTCCTGCGTCTGCGTGCGGGTACCGGTGCGGCCGAAGTTGTTGCACCCCAGGCCGACCGTCGAGACGACGAGGCCACTGGGCCCGAGTGTGCGGTATTGGATCTCTGCCATGGAGTCGACGCTAGCGGTGTTGCCCGTTCAGGACGTGATCGCGGCTCGACGCGGATCCCGACTCGGGTCAGCGCGGCCGGATGATCGCTCCTGACCGCGAGTAGTCTGACGCGGGTGCGCCCCCTCGATGACGAGCCTCTGCCTGACTGCGGGACCCAGACACCCCGACAGCGCCGCACGGCCGGCGGTAGAACCGCGGGTCATGCTGCGGTACGGCACGGCGCTGCCGTCATTCTGCTCGGCGTGCTGTGCTTCGACGTTGCAGGCTGCGCCGCTCTGACCTCAGGCGACGGAGGTCCGAAGATCCCGGCGGCTCCTCTGCACTCTCCAGTCGATGCCGACGCGAATCCGCGGGCAACGCAAGGCCCTCCGGTGGCCCCGCAGTTCCCGTCGCCTCGCCCGGGCGTGACCCCCGATGCCGCATCGATGTCCGTCGCACGGGACCGACTCGCCGCCCTTGATCTTCCTCCCCGCGCCGTGCACTCCTCGAGCAGGCCGGAGGGAGCACCGACCGCATTGGCGCTGAGCTTCTGGTGCGAGCCGATGGCGCATGTGACCGGTTTCTGGACCGTGCCCGGCGCCTCGGAGGACTCCGTCGTCGACTACCTGAAGACCCATACGCCACGTGGGCTGACATTCGAGGAGGCGACCGGCAGCAACGCCACTGGCGAGGCGCACATCGAAGCCGACCTCATCGAGTACTCCGCCACGAAGAATGCGCAGAACGGCCTGGTCTACGAGGTCGTGCCTCGGACATCCGACGTAGTCATCCGCGCCGATTCGTTCGAGATTCCGTCGAATGCCACCTGTGCGACCGCTCCGCCGGGAACGGCACTCGGGTACTGGGGAGGTGACCGGGTGTTTCGGCTCGGTGCGCCCGCTCAGGGCGGTTCGGCGAGCGCAGGAAGCGCGCCGAGCGACGAGGGACGAGGGACGCGCTCAGCACCGGATCCCGATCACGAAGTAGCAGCCGGGCCGAGCCGGTTGACAAGGATCACCAGGATTCACCGGATCCCAGAACTCACCATCGGAACTCGATCTCAGGACGCGGCAGCCGTGTCGGCGTCTTCCTTCTCCCCCTCGGGCACCGGGAAGATCGCGTCGAGCAGCCCCTGCACCCATCCGACGAGCTCCGCGTCGGGCAGCGGCTCGCCGTCCTTGACCGGCAGCGGCACCAGCAGCACCTTCTGCGCGGAGACGATGCGCGACTTCGGGTACATGCGCTGCAGTCGCACCTGCAGCGAGTCCGCGAGCTCCGCGGGCGCGATGCGCAGATTGGAGCCCATCGCGACGACGTCCGACAAACCGGCTTGCTGCGCCCGTCGCCGCAGCCGCGACACCGAGATGAGGTTCGTGACGGCCTCGGGAGGCTCGCCGTAGCGATCGGTGAGCTCCTCGAGCACCGAACCGATGGCATCCGGTCGCGCATTCGGCCCCGAGGCCGCCGACAGCTTCTGGTAGGCCTCGAGCCGCAGCCGCTCGGAGTCCACGTAGTCCTCGGGAATGTGGGCGTCGACCGGCAGCTCCAGCCGTAGCTCGGTCTGGCCCTCGGCGACCTCGCCGCGGAACGTGCTCACGGCCTCACCGATCATGCGCAGGTAGAGGTCGAAGCCGACGCCCGCGATGTGACCCGACTGCTCGCCACCGAGCAGGTTGCCGGCGCCGCGGATCTCGAGGTCTTTCAGCGCCACCTGCATGCCGCTGCCCAGCTCGTTGTTCGCCGCGATCGTGGAGAGCCTGTCGTGCGCGGTCTCCGAGAGCGGCTTGTCGGCATCCCAGAGGAAGTACGCGTAGGCGCGTTCCCGCCCCCGGCCCACCCGGCCGCGGAGCTGGTGCAGCTGCGAGAGCCCGTACTTGTCGGCACGGTCGATGATGATCGTGTTCGCGTTCGCGATGTCGAGCCCGGTCTCGATGATCGTCGTGCACACCAGAACGTCGAACCTGCGCTCCCAGAAGTCGACGACCACCTGCTCCAGCGCGTGTTCGTTCATCTGGCCGTGCGCGACCGCGATGCGCGCCTCCGGAACGAGCTCGGCCAGTTGTGCGGCGGTGCGCTGGATGCTCGACACCCGGTTGTGCACGAAGAAGACCTGTCCTTCGCGCAGCAGCTCGCGTCGCACGGCGGCGGCGACCTGCTTGTCCGAGTGCGGCCCCACGAACGTGAGGATCGGATGCCTGTCCTCCGGCGGCGTCGCCAGCGTCGACATCTCCCGGATGCCGGTGACCGCCATCTCGAGTGTGCGCGGAATCGGGGTGGCGCTCATCGCGAGCACGTCGACGTTCGTCTTCAGCTTCTTGAGCGCGTCCTTGTGCTCGACGCCGAACCGCTGCTCCTCATCGATGATCACGAGGCCGAGGTCTTTCAGCTTCAGGTTCTTCGAGAGCAGCCGGTGGGTGCCGATGACCACATCGACGGTGCCGTCGGCGAGTCCGTCCATGACCTCCTTGGCCTCGCGGTCGGTCTGGAACCGGCTCAGCTGTCGCAGGTGAACGGGGAACCCGGCGAAGCGCTCCTGGAACGTCTCGAAGTGCTGCCGCACCAGCAGCGTGGTCGGCACGAGAAGAAGCACCTGCTTGCCGTCCTGCACCGCTTTGAACGCGGCGCGCACCGCGATCTCCGTCTTGCCGAATCCGACGTCGCCCGAGATCAGCCGGTCCATCGGGATGGCCCGCTCCATGTCGGCCTTGACCTCGTCGATGGTCTGCAGCTGGTCGGGCGTCTCGACGAAAGGGAAGGCCTCCTCCAGCTCGCGCTGCCACGGCGTGTCGGGCCCGAACGCGTGTCCCTTCGACGCCATCCGCGCCGAGTACAGCTTCACGAGTTCGACGGCGATGTCGCGCACCGCCTTGCGCGCGCGCCCCTTCGCCTGAGCCCAGTCGCTGCCGCCCATCTTCGACAGCTGCGGTGCTTCTCCCCCGACGTAACGGGTGAGCAGGTCGAGCTGGTCGGTGGGCACGTAGAGCTTGTCGCCCGGATAGCCGCGCTTCGACGGCGCGTACTCCAGCACCAGATACTCGCGCGTGGACTTCACGGCGCGCCGTGCTGATCCTGTCGGACTTTTGCGGCCACCCGAGGAGACTTCGCGCTGCACCAGTTCGACGAACTTGCCGATGCCGTGCGTCTCGTGCACGACGAAGTCGCCGGGCTTGAGCTGCAGCGGGTCCACCACGTTCTTGCGGCGCACGCCGAGCTTCTTCACCTGACGAGAGTCGTAGCCGATGGTGCGCCCGTAGAACTCGGACTCTCCGATCAGCGCGAGCTTCGCCTCGGACAGCTCGAAACCCTGCTCGACGGATGCCGGCAGCACGTAGGCGACGCCCGTCTCGGCATCCTGCGGGTAGTCCTCCACCTGACGGGCCGCGATCCCGCGGTCGGAGAGCACCTGCACCGCGCGCTCCACGAGACCGACGCCCGCGGCCACGATCGCCACCCGCCATCCGTCGGCAACGCGCTGTGCCACGTGATCGACCGCGCCGTCCACGTTGCCGGAGAAGCTCGGCACCGCGTCGGCGTTCACACGCACGTAGTCACCGGCGGACTCCACGAGGTCGGCGACCGACTGCTCCGCGAGCGACGCTACGGGCTCGGCGCCCCCTGTGTCGAAACCGGAGAAAGTCCACCACGGATGATCGGGTGCGGGCGCGCCCGGCCGGGAGAGCTGGGCAGCGTCGCGCAGCTGGCGCAGCGAGAGGAAATCGCCGGAGGCCAGGTCGATCGGCGCCGCGGCGCCCACCGTCGCCGCGCTCCAGGCGGCCTCGAGGAACTCGCGATTCGTCTCGGCGAGACTCACGGCGCGGGCAGCGACCCGCTCGGGTGCCATCACGGCGATCGCCGCGCCGTCGGGCAGGTAGTCGGTGAGGGGAACGAGCCGGTCGACGAGCGCGGGGGCCAGCGACTCCATCCCCTCCACCGGGATGCCCTCGGCCACCTTGGTGAGGATCTGCTGCAGTCCCGGGAACTCGTGCGCCATCTCTGCCGCACGCTGGCGCACGGCATCCGTCAGCAGAAGCTCGCGTGCAGGCGCCAACTCGACCCGGGGCACGTCGTGCGGAAGAGATCGCTGGTCGGCCACCGAGAACGCGCGGATCTGCTCCACCTCGTCACCGAAGAAGTCCACGCGAACCGGGTGCTCGGCCGTGGGCGGGAACACGTCGAGGATGCCGCCGCGCACCGCGAACTCGCCGCGACGCGTGACCATGTCGACGCGGGCGTATGCGAGGTCGAC
This sequence comes from Humibacter albus DSM 18994, assembly GCF_000421825.1. Taxonomy (GTDB): domain Bacteria; phylum Actinomycetota; class Actinomycetes; order Actinomycetales; family Microbacteriaceae; genus Humibacter; species Humibacter albus. The sequence continues at coordinate 236,152 of NZ_ATXT01000014.1, read as the reverse complement.
GAGCCGTTCGGCGATGCCCGTGAGATCGTGCCCCCGGCTGCCCTCGGCGAGCACGATCGGCTCCAGCCGGTCGAGGCCCGCGGCCAGCGGCTGCAGCGCGGCGCGCACCGAGGCGACGACGATGAGCGGATGCCCGTCCTTCTGTGCCGCCTGCCAGGCGCCGAGCCTGCGGAGTGCGGCGAGCCGCTTTCCGACGATCTCGGGGCTCGGGCTCAGGCGTTCGTGCGGCAGCGTCTCCCATGCGGGAAACTCGACCACCTCCGCCGTCGGGTCGATCGAGCCGAGCGCGGCGCGCAACGACTCGGATTCACGGCCGGTCGCTGTCACGACGAGCATCGCCTGCTTCGCCGCCGGTCGGGTGCCGAGCAGCGCCGCCGCAAGAGGGACGCGCAGACCGGTGGTCACCGAGAAGTCAGCGTCGCGATTCGCGTAGGCGAGGGCGTCGGCAAAGGTCTGGGCGCGCGAAAGCGCCCCGGTCAAGCCCTCGAGGATCACTGAATCAAGTGTAGGTGCGTGCGCCGACACCCGAAGCCCGAGGATGGCCCGCCCCGTCCAGCACTGGCGCCATCGGGCCTCGCCCTCGCCCTCACCGGCGTCCTCGCGCAGCGCTTGCCTGAGCGAAAAGTCAGAGTCGATGGGAATAGCGCCTCACCGCATGCGTTTGCATACGTGTGCGGGTGCGGCCCGCGCATTCTTTCCTTTCATTCGTTCGTACGAGGAGAACCATGACCGACACCGCCACGACCACGCTCGAGATCCCCGGTTACCGTGAGGGCACCTGGAACATCGACCCCGCGCACAGCGAGGTCGGCTTCAGCATCCGCCACCTGATGATCAGCAAGGTCAAGGGCAAGTTCGAGCGGTTCGAGGCCACGTTCGTCACGCCGGCCAACCCGCTCGAGGCGCGTGTCGAGGCCCACGCCGAGGTGGCATCCATCAGCACCGGCGAGCCGAACCGCGATGGCCACCTGCGCACGGGCGACTTCTTCGAGGCCGAGACGCACCCGAGCATCGACTTCGTCTCCACGGGCGTGCGCGTCGAGAAGGGGGACTTCCTCGTCGACGGCGACCTCACCATCAAGGGCATCACGAAGCCGGTGACGTTCGAGTTCGACTTCGGCGGCTTCGGTCCGGATGCCTACGGCAACTACAAGGCCGGCGCGAGCGCGAAGGCGGTCGTCAAGCGCGAGGACTTCGGTCTCACCTGGAACGCGGCGCTCGAGACCGGCGGCATGCTTCTCGGCGACGACGTGACGATCACGATCGAGGTGCAGGCGGCACTGCAGCAGGACGCGTAGTCCGCACGAGGACGCGTAGTCCGCACGTACTCGGCGAGCCCTGCGGACGTCCCCGCCGCGGCACTCCTGCGAGCCGCCCCCTTATTGTCGGGCCACCCCTTCGCCGTCGGGCCACCCCTTTGTTGTCGAGCCACCCCGTTGTCGACGCGAACAAGGGGGTGGCTCGGCGTTAGAGGGGTGGCTCGCGGTCGCGACGCTCCCCGCACGAGACCGAAGTGCTCGCCGTCACGGCCGATCAGCCGGGACCGGGGAGACACTGCGAGGTCGACGCGGGGTCGCGCAGCTAGGCTCGCGACATGGCCACCGAGATCACGACCATCGAATACATGGTTCCCGCCGACGTGTACGCCAGGTACGGTGCCGATTTCAATACCGAGGCGGTGAACGACGCCGTGCTCGCCGAGTTGAACGCCATCATTCCGGAGGGCGTCACCGTGCAGCGCAACGGAAGGGTGTTCGCCGAGAAGGACGTCGAGCAGGTCGCGCGCGACCTGGACTGGAGGCAGCTGCTCGGCAGTCTCGACCTCGATCAGATCCTGGCTGCGCACGGGCGCTGAGCCCGCTGCCTATGCCCACCCGCCCAGCGCTCGCAGGAAGCCGTCGAAGTCGTCGCGGTGCACCGTATGCCCCGCGCCCGGCACGACGCGCACCTCGAAGCCGAGCATGCGCATCCGGTCGGCGACCGCGGAGCTGACCAGCCGTGAGCGGTCGGCCAGCATCATCATCGACGGCACGCTCATACGTTCGGGCGGCATCAACGGCATCGCCCGGCCGTCGCCGAACCTGCGGAAGAAGCGCCGGTCGAAGGCCGCGTAGTCCGTGGCTTCGATCCGCACGTCGTCGCGCTGCCAGCGCGGGTTGCTGCGGGCGATCGCCCTCTCGCCACGATTCAACAGTGCGTGGAACAGCACCGGAGCACCCGCTCGCTGCCACCAGGGCAGCCGACTGCCGAGGAACGCGGGATCGATGTAGACCGCGCGCTCGGGCTGCAGCCGGCGCACGAGCCGGGACAGCGCGAGTCCGCCCAGCGAGTGCCCGATGGCGAGCTCGGGTCTGAGGGGAACGCTGTCGGTGATGTTGCGCACGAGTCCCGCGAGCGAGTACCACGGCGAGCGGGGACTCGCTCCGTGACCGGCGAGATCAACGGCGACGACACGGTAGCCGCGATCCGCGAGCTCCGGCCCGAACCGATGCCAGGTGCGTGAGCTGCTGAAGAGACCGTGCACGAGAACGGCGACTCGTTCTCCGCTGCCCCACTCGCGTGTGAACAGCTTCATGACGACCAGCGCGTGAACAGCTTCATGACGAAGAAGGTACGTCGCGCTGATGGGCGCGACCCGCCAGAGCGCAGGGTGCCCGGCTGCGAGCAGATCCTGAGGATGCCGCGCCCCGCGCCCGGATTCGGCTCGGTCAGCGCCCTACGCGGTGCGACCGCGCCGGAACAGCGCCTCAGATCCACCCGCCGAGGGCTTTCAGGAACCCGTCGAAGTCGTCTCGGTTCACGGTGTGGCCCGCGCCTGCCACCACCCGCACCTCGAAGCCGAGGCCGCGCAGTCGCTCTGCGAGCTCCGCACCGACCAGCTGCGAGCCGTCGGCGAGCACGAGCAGCGACGGTACGGCCAGCGCGTTCGGCGCCGCCATCTCCGCTCCCTTCAAGAAGCGCAGCGCTTTGCGGTCGAAGTGTGCGAAGTCCTCGGCCTCCGTGGCCACATCCTCGTGAGACCAGCGCGGGTTGTGCTTCGCGATCGCCGCAGCGTCGAACGACAGCAGCCGGCGCATGACCAGGGGCACGAACATCCGCTGCCACCACGACATCTGGGGCGCTGTGAACGCCGGGTCGACGTAGACGGCACGCTGAGGCTGCAGCCGGTCGACGGCGGCGGAGAGCGTCAGCCCGCCGAGCGAATGGCCGATGGCCAGTTCCGGACGCCCGGGCACGCTCTGCAACACGCTGTCGGCCAGCAGATCGATCGAATAGTTCTGGGCGCGCGGGCTCTGCCCGTGACCCGGTAGGTCGACCGCGATGACTCGATAGCCCTTGTCGGCGAGCACGGGACCGAGGCTCCGCCAGTTCTGGGAGCTCGAGAAGATGCCGTGGATGAGCACCGCGATGCGCTCGCCCTCGCCCCATTCCCGTGTGAAAAGCTGCATTCCTGCAGGCTATCGAACGGTGAGCGCCGAGGCGGTCCCGCTACTACTACGAGCGCCCGTGATACTTCTGCTGAGCTGTGAGTAGGCCGTCGGTGGTGACGAGCTCGACGGCGTCCGCGGCATCCGAGACCAGCACGGGGAGGGCGTCGCGCTGGGCGCTCGTGAAGGGGCTGAGCACGTGGTCGGCGGCGTCGGTGCGTCCCGGCGGCCGACCGACGCCGACGCGCACCCGCGTGAACTCGGGGGTGCGCAGCGCGCTGGCGATGTCGCGCACGCCGTTGTGGCCTCCGTGCCCGCCGCCGGTCTTGAGTTTGATCGTGTCGAACGGAATGTCCAGCTCGTCGTGCACCACGATCAGCCGATCCGGCTGGACCGAGTAGAACCGCACCAACTGCGACACGGGACCACCCGAGGTGTTCATGTAGGTGTTCGGCTTGGCCAAGACCAGGCGAGGGCCGCCCGGGACGATCCGTCCCTCGGCGACCCTCGCGTTGGTCTTGTGCGACTTGAACGTGGCAGATGCCCGGCGCGCCAGTTCATCGACCACCAGCTGGCCGATGTTGTGGCGGGTGCGCTCGTACTGCGCGCCCGGGTTGCCGAGGCCGACGATGAGCCAGGGCTGTTCCGCCATACGGCGCTACTCGGCGGACTCGGGAGTCTCGGCCGCCTCGGCCTCAGCAGCCTGTTCGGCACCCTCGGCCCCGTCGGAGGCCGGGGCCGCCGGAAGGCTGATCGCGATCACGATCGCCTCGGCGTCGCTCACCAGCGCCACGCCGTTCGGCAGCTTCAGGTCGGCGGCCGCGATGTGGGTGCCCTCTTCGAGGCCGTCGACATCGACGACCACACGCTCCGGGATGTGCGTGGCCTCTGCCTCGACGGTGACCGTCGAGAGGTCCTGCACGACGATGGTGCCGGGGAACGGCTCGCCCTCGATGTGCACGGGGATCTCGACCTGCACCTTCTCGCCTCGACGCACGATGATCAGGTCGATGTGCTCGATGATCTGGTGCACCGGGTCCTTCTGCACGTCCTTGACCAGGGCGAGCTGCGAGGTGCCGGCGATGTCGAGGTCGAGCACCGCGTTCGCCTTGCGCAGGATGAGCCCGAGCTGGTGCGCCGGAAGAGTGAGGTGCTGCGGGTCGGTGCCGTGACCGTAGAGCACAGCCGGAATCTTGCCGGCGGCGCGGATCTTGCGCGCTGCGCCCTTGCCGAAGGAGTCGCGGGCCTCCGCGACGACCTTGTTCCTGTCGTCAGCCATGGTGATGTCTCGCTTTCGGTGGGCTCACGGCCCACGTGTAGGGGATTCGTTGTCAACTCGTGCTGCATGTCAGCGTGAGGACAGACGTGAGCCTGGTCCGCCGCGTCGATCACGGATGCCCGCGCCTGCCAGACCGATCAGCCGCCGAAGCGGTGCACCGCCGGCGCGCGCACGGCATCCCTCGCCGAAGTTCGAGAGCCCAGTCTACCAGGCCCTTCGACTCGCTCAGCTCGCTCCGGGGGCGGTAGGAAGACTAGCTCGGCTCTCCAAGGGGGCAGCGCCGAAAACTCGCTTTGCCCGCTCAGCGCCGTCGCTACATGTTGATCATGTGGCCGACCAGGCCGTGGACGGCATCCTGGATCGACTCGGAGAGGCTGGGGTGCGGATGCACGTTGCGCGCCACCTCGAGTGCGCCGAGGTCCCACTTCTGGGCGAGGGTGAGCTCGGGAAGCAGCTCGGAGACATCCAGCCCGACCAGGTGACCGCCGAGCAGCTCGTGGTACTTCTTGTCGGCCACCAGCTTGACGAAGCCGCGGGCGTCGCCGAGGGCGTGAGCCTTCGCGTTGGCGAGCATCGGGAAGGTGGAGACCTCCACGTCGTAGCCCGCGTCTCTGGCCTGCTGCTCGGTGAGGCCGAAGCTGGCGACTTGGGGCTGCATGTAGGTGGCCCGCGGCATCATGCGATAGTCGCCGAGCGCCATCGTCTCGGCGCCGCCGATCGTCTCGGCCGCCACCACAGCCTGCGCCTCCGCGACGTGCGCGAGCTGCAGCTTGGCGGTGACGTCGCCGATGGCGTAGATGCCGGGCACGTTGGTGCGCATGAAGTCGTCGATCGCGATCGCGCCGCGCTCGGTGAGATCGACGCCCGTGGCCTCCAGGCCGTAGCCGGTGACGTTGGCCGCGAACCCGACCGAGATGAGCGCCTTGTCGGCAACGACGCTGCCCTGTGCGCCGTCGGCGCCGGTGTAGGTGACCGTCACGCGGTTGCCGTCGTCGGCGACCGACTCCACCTTCGTGGAGGTGAGGATGGGTACCCCGAGGGACTTGAAGTGCTTCGTGACCTCCTTCGAGACGTCCACGTCTTCATTCGGCAGCGCGCGGTCCAGGAACTCGATGACCGTGACCTCGACGCCGTAGTTGGCCAGGATGTAGGCGAACTCGAGGCCGATGGCGCCCGCGCCCACGATGGCGATCGACTTCGGCAGCTCGCGCGAGAGGATGAGCTCCTTGTACGTGACGACGTTGTCGCTGAGCGTGACGCCCGGCAGCAGCCGCACGGTGGAGCCGGTCGCGATGATCGCGTTGTCGAAGGTGAGCTGCTCGGTGCCGCCGGCGGTGAGCGCGACATCCATCGACTTCGGTCCGGTGAAGGATCCGCGACCGTCGAACTGGGTGATCTTGTTCTTGCGCATCAGGAAGTTGACGCCCTTGGCCCGGGCATCGGCGACCTTGCGACTGCGGTCCCAGCCCACGCCGTAGTCCGCGTGGATGTCGCCGGAGATGCCGAACTCGGCGCCCTCGCGGGTGACAAGGCCGAGCACCTCGGCGTTGCGGATCAGGGTCTTCGCCGGAACGCAGCCCACGTTGAGGCACACGCCGCCCCAGTACTGCTGCTCGACGATCGCCACCTGGAGACCGAGCTGTGCGGCGCGCACCGCGGCGACGTATCCGCCGGGGCCGGCTCCGAGAACGACGACATCGAAGTGGGGCATGGGTGTCTCCTTGGCTGTAGACGGGGTCCGCTACGGGATGCTACCCGCTACTGACCCGCAGCGAGCTGGCCGCAGGCGCCGTCGATCTCCTTGCCGCGCGTGTCGCGCAGCGTGGTCGGGATGCCCGCGGACTCGAGGCGATGCACGAACTCGGCTGTGACATCCCTCTCGCTCGCGGTCCAGATGGAACCCGGCGTCGGGTTCAACGGGATCGGGTTGACGTGCACCCAGCCGCGGCCCCGCTCGTTGAGCTTCTGCGCGAGCAGGTCGGCGCGCCAGGCGTGGTCGTTCATGTCCTTGATGAGCGCGTACTCGATCGACACGCGGCGACCGGTCTTCTCGAAGTAGTAACGGGCGGCATCGAGAGCCTCGTCGACCTTCCAACGCGAGTTCACCGGGATGAGCTCATCGCGCAGCTCGTCGTCGGGTGCGTGCAGCGACAGCGCGAACGTGAGCGGGATGTCTTCGTCGGCGAGCTTGCGAATGGCCGGCACGAGCCCGACGCTCGAGACGGTGATGCCGCGGGCCGACATGCCGAGACCGTCGGGCTGCGGCGCCAGCAGCGTGCGGATCGCGTTCATCATGCGCTTGTAGTTCGCCAGCGGCTCCCCCATGCCCATGAAGACGATGTTGTGCACCCGCTCCGGTGCGCCCGAGCGGCGGTGCCCGAGCTCGCCATCGGCGATGGCGCGATTCGCCGCGACCACCTGGTCGACGACCTCCGCCGCCGACAGGTTGCGGGTCAGCCCCGCCTGACCGGTCGCGCAGAACGGACAGTTCATTCCGCATCCGGCCTGGGAGGAGATGCACAGCGTGATGCGGCCCGGGTACCGCATCAGCACGGACTCGACGAGTGCGCCGTCGAACAGCTTCCAGAGGAACTTGATGGTGCGGCCGTCATCGGTGCGCAGCCGTCTGACCTCGGTGAGGAGCGGCGGCAGCAGCGCCGAGACGAGCTCGTCGCGACCGGATGCCGGCAGATCGGTCATGGCCGCGGCATCCGTCGTGCAGTGGCTGAAGTAATGCGTCGACAGCTGCTTGGCGCGGAAGCCGGGAAGGCCGAGTTCCTCGACCTTCGCCTTGCGCTCGGCAGGCGTGAGGTCGGCCAGATGTGTCTCGGGCTGCTTGCGCCGCGGCGAGGCGAACTGCAGCGCCGGCCGGCCGTCGGCTGCCAGCTGCTGCGTCCAGCCCTCGGCCGCGGGACGGACCTGGCGTCGACCGGTCCTGCTCGCTACGCCGATCGTGCGCTCTTCGGGCAGGGTCGTCTCACTCACCCGGCCATTCTCTCAGGCCACGGCTGGGCATCCGCCGGTGCCACGATCATCCGTAGATCAGGATTGTTGGTGGATCTGGATGCCATCACCCACCCCTAGCGGACGGCGGGCGGTTCTTCGAGGTCGGATGCGAGCACCGCACGGATGTCGGCGACGGTCGCGTCGACCGACCCGTCGGAGCGGAACACGGCGCCGAACTCGTCCGGCTGCAGGGGTTCGAGCGTGGCCAGCTGCGAACCGACGAGGTCGGCGGGCATGTACTCGTGCACCCGACCGGCAAGCCGCTGTTCGAGCGTGCCGGGATCCGGGTCCAGGTGCGCGAAGAACGTCTCCGGCGCATACGAGCGCAGCAGATCGCGGTACTGGCGTCGCAGGGCACTGCACGCCACGATCACGCCGTCACCCACCGCGAGACGCTCCCCGATGATCCGCAACCAGGGCTCCCGGTCGGCGTCGGTGAGCGGGATGCCCGCGCGCATCTTCTCCTTGTTCTCGGTCGAGTGCAGATCGTCGCCGTCGATGAACACCCTGCCGGAGGCGTCCGCGAGGGCGCTGCCGACGACCGTCTTACCGGCGCCGGACACCCCCATCAGCACGATCGGCGGGAGGGAGGTCGGTGGAATGACGGTCATGCACCCATTCTGGCGGCGAAACCGCGTTCGACTAGTCGCGTCACGTAGAGTGGGAGCCCTCTCGCGTGTGGGATACCACGCGAAAATCCCTCATCCCCGTTCCTTAGTCCACGTCGTTCATCGAGGAGAAGAGCCGTGCCAGAACAGTCCCCCGCGAACATCGGAGTCGTCGGCCTCGCCGTGATGGGTTCGAACCTCGCCCGCAACCTCGCGAGCCGCGAAGGCAACACGGTGGCGGTCTTCAACCGGAGTTACGAGCGGACGCAGACGCTGCTCGACGAACACCCCGAGGCGGGTTTCATCCCCGCCAAGGACTATCAGGAGTTCGCCACCAGCCTCTCCAAGCCCCGCACCGCGATCATCATGGTGCAGGCGGGACGCGGCACCGACGCCGTGATCGATGAACTCGTCTCGGTGTTCGAGCCGGGCGACATCATCGTCGACGGCGGCAACGCACTGTTCACCGACACGATCCGTCGCGAGAAGGCGGTGCGCGAAAGCGGCATCAACTTCGTCGGCGCCGGGATCTCCGGCGGCGAGGAGGGCGCGCTGCGGGGTCCGTCGATCATGCCGGGCGGCTCGGACGAAGCCTGGGTGACGCTGGGGCCGATCCTGCGCTCGATCGCCGCGGTCGCCGAGGGCGAGCCGTGCGTCACGCACGTCGGCCACGACGGCGCCGGGCACTTCGTGAAGATGGTGCACAACGGCATCGAGTACGCCGACATGCAGCTGATCGCCGAGGCGTACGACCTGATCCGGCGCGGGACCGGCAAGTCGCCCGCCGAGATCGCCGATATCTTCGCGCAGTGGAACGAGGGCGAGCTGCAGAGCTATCTCATCGAGATCACCGCCGAGGTGCTGCGGCAGGTGGATGCAGACACCGGCAAGCCGCTCGTCGACGTCATCCTCGACCAAGCCGGAGCCAAGGGCACGGGCGCCTGGACCGTGCAGACGGCGCTCGAGCTGGGCATCCCCGTCTCCGGCATCGCCGAGGCCGTGTTCGCGCGCTCGCTCTCCAGCAAGCCGGCGCAGCGCGCCGCCGCCTCCGACCTTCCCGGTCCGTCGGATGCCTGGGGCCTCGATGACCCGGACGCCTTCGTCGAGGACGTGCGACAGGCCCTGTACGCGTCGAAGATCGTCGCGTACTCGCAGGGATTCGACGAGATCATCGCCGGCGCCCAGCAGTACGAGTGGGATATCAAGAAGGGCGACATCGCGGCCATCTGGCGCGGGGGCTGCATCATCCGCGCCCAGTTCCTGAACCGCATCACGGAGGCGTACGCCGACGACCCGGACCTCGTCGCACTGCTCACGGCCCCGTACTTCCGCGAGGCGATCGAGCGCACGCAGGAGGCGTGGCGGCGTGTGGTCGTCGCGGCGGCGAAGGCGGGCATCCCCTCCCCCGCGTTCAGCTCCTCGCTGGCGTACTACGACGGTCTGCGTGCCGACCGGCTGCCCGCCGCGCTCGTGCAGGGCCAGCGCGACTTCTTCGGGGCGCACACCTACAAGCGCGTCGACAAGGACGGCGTGTTCCACACGCTGTGGTCGGGCAACCGCACCGAGATCGCGACCACGCCCTCCACGCACTGACGGCATCGCACAGGCCGCCTGCGCCCCGTACGCTCCGATCCGCACCCCGGAGCGCACGGGGCGCTCCCGTTCCGGCGGATACCCTGAGACCCATGCGTGAACCTCAGTGGCGCCAGGAGGGCGAAGACCCCGACTACCGCTTCTCGCTCGCCAACGAGCGCACCTTCCTAGCCTGGATCCGCACGGCGCTCGCCATTCTCGCTGGCGGCGTGCTGTTGGAGGAGTTCTCGAAGAAGCTCGGCCCGCACTGGATGATCGTGGTGCTGGCGATCGTGCTCGCAGCGGTCTCGGCCGCGCTCGCCGTCATCGCCTACCTGCGCTGGAGGGGCAACGAGATCGCGATGCGACACGGGCGACGCCTGCCGCTCACGATCGCCGTGCCGTTCATCGCGGCCGTCGTGCTCGCCGTCGGTGCGGTGATCGCGGTGCTGATCGCGATCTACGGGCAATGAGCGACGCACCGCTGCGGGATGTCGGCCTGCAGGGCGAACGCACGGCGCTCTCGTGGTCGCGCACGTGCCTGGCTCTCGCGGTGAACGGCCTGCTCTCCGTGCGCAGCGGCTGGCAGTCCGGGGCCGCCCCGCTCACCGTCACCGGCGTGCTCCTGCTGCTCGCGGCATCCGCGTTCATGATCTACGGCACTCTGCGCGGACGGGCGCTGGCAGGGACCGGGCGTCACCACCACACGCTCCCACGAGCGGCACCGGCGCTGCCTCTCGGCTTGTTGGCCATTTCCACACTCGTCGCATGCGGGGTGGGAATCTCGTCGGTGTTGATCAGCGAGTAGCGGCCGACTCGGCAGGCAGAGTGGGACGCGAAGACCGACCGGCCCGGAGGAATCCCCAGCCGACGAGCAGCGCGGCCACCACGGTCAGAGCGAGACCGGCGACCGTGACACCGGTCTGAAATTGCTCGCCCTGGTGGGCAGTCCACGGCGTCGCCGCAATACTGCCCGTGAAGAGCGCGGCGAGAACGGTCCCGATGACCGCGATACCGACGCCGTTGGCAACCTCGGTGGCGGTGTCGGTAAGAGCCGCTCCGATCGAGGTGCGGCTCTCGGGCAGCCCCCGCATCACGTTGGTCGCAGCGACGACCCCGACAACTCGGAGCCCTGCGGCGACGAGCGCCAGGGAGATCGCCACGAACACGTAGCCGAAGCTGTTCAGAACGCCGTAGACGGCGAGTCCGGCCACGACTGTCACGGCGCTGATCCACGCGGCGCGCTCCAAACCGGCCCACCGGACGAGGGGGTCGACGAACGCACCGCCCGCGATGAGGACGAGCACCTGCGGCAGCATGCCGAGAGAGGCGAGGGCGGGCGGCCACCCCCACTGAAGCTGGAGTTGCAGAGTGGCGAGGTAGCCGAGCCCTGCGGTCGCCAGTCCCGCCGCGGCCTTGAAGAGCAACCCGCTCGACACCAGCGGGAGTGCGATGAGCTTCAGATCGAGCAGAGGGTGCGGTGTCGCCCGTTCGCGCACGACGAAGAGCACCGCCGTCAGAACCGCTGTCACCGTGAGAGCCCACGCACCCCACGATCCTGCTCCCTCACGCGCGAACAGGGTCGGCGCGAGCAGAGCGAGCACGATCGTGACCGTGCCGAGCACCGCTCCGAGCACGTCTACCGGATCGCGATGGAGCTCGGTGGGGTCGTCCGCGGAGATGCCCAGCCGGATTCCGATGATCGCCAGAGCCGCGATCGGCGCGTTCATCAGAAGCAGCACCTGCCAGGGCGCGACAGCGAGCACCAACCCGCCCGCGGTCGGACCGATCGCCATGCCGACAAGACCGACCGTCGAGATGAGCGTGATGGCGCGCACGCGCAACCCGTCATCCCGGAACAATCGGAACGCCAGCGCCATGGAGCCGGGCGTCGTCATGGCCGCGGCAATACCCATGGCGCAGCGCACCGCGATGAGTTCGGCCGGCGTGCTGACCCACGCGGTCGCCAGGCTGGCGAGGCCCAGCAGCACGAGGCCGATGATCATCACCCGGCGGCGGCCGAACCGGTCGGCGATCGCGCCGAACACCAGCATGAGCCCGCCGAAGACCACGGCGTAGGCACTCGTCACCCACTGGAGCTCGATCGTCGAGGCGTGCAGATCGCGCCCGATCGTGGGCAGCGCGACGTTGAGTATCGAGTTGTCGAGCATCTCGAAGAGGAAGACCGCCGACAGCCCGGCGAGCGCGATCCATGCTTCCGCGAGGGTTCGTGGCGAACGGCGGGAAGCTGCGGTGACCAACCGGCCGTCGCGAGTTGCATCCATGGATGACTCCTTGAGGTTGGACGAACGGACGAACACCGTTCGTTGTACGAACACTGTTCTACATACGAACAGCGTTCGTGTCAACTGCTAAGGTGAAGGGCATGGCGAAGAGCAGCGATTCAGGCAGCACCGATTCCCGAGGTCGCGGCGCGGATTCCCGTGGCGCCGATTCCCGTGGCGCCGGCTCCCGGGACCGCTGGGCGGCGCAGATCGCGGCCCTCGGCGCAGCTTCCACGGCGAGCAAGCGCAAGGAGCCGCTCACGACGGAACGCATTATGGCCTCCGCATTCGACATCGTCGAGGCAGAGGGATACCCGGCTCTGACCATGCGCCGAGTCGCCGCCTCGTTGAAGACAGGACCCGCCTCGCTCTACGCCCATGTCGGCAGCAAGGCCGAGCTCGACGATCTGCTGATCGGCCGGCTCTGCGCCCTGGTCGAACTTCCCACACCCGACGAGAAGGCCTGGCGAGCGCAGATCCTCGACGTGTGCGCTCGGCTGCGCGACCAGTTCCTGCGTTACCCGGGCATCTCCCAGGCCGCGTTGTCCGCAACACCCCACAGCCTCGACACGCTCCGGATCAGCGAGGGGATGTTGGGCATCCTTCTCGCGGGCGGTGTGCCGGCACAGTCAGCGGCGTGGGCGATCGACGCCGCCTACCTGTACGTGTGTGCGTACTGCCTCGAGGCCTCTCTGCGCAGGCATCCGGATCAGGATGCCGACGCACGCGCACTCGAACGCGACGAGACGCTCGAACGATTCCGGATGCTGCCGATCGATCTGTTCCCGCACACCATCGCCCATGCGGGCGAACTCACCGCAGGCGATGGCCACGAGCGATTCGACTTCACCCTGCAAGCTCTCTTCCGAGGTCTGCTTCTCGACCCCGAGCCCGCTACGCCTGCCCGTCGAACATCGAGGTGACGGAGCCGTCCTGGAACACCTCGTGGATGGCGCGCGCGAGCAGCGGGGCGATCGGCAGCACCGTCAGGGCTCCGAACCGCTTCTCGTCGGGAACCGGGATGGTGTCGGTCACCACGACCTCGTCGATCGCCGCGTCCTGCAGCCGCTCGGTGGCCGGATGGCTGAAGACGGCGTGCGTGGCCGCCACGATCACGCGTTCCGCACCGTTCTCTTTGAGCGCTTGCGCCGCCTTCACGATCGTGCCGCCGGTGTCGATCATGTCGTCGACCAGGAGGCAGACGCGACCGCGCACCTTGCCGACGATCTCGTTCACCGTCACCTGATTGGCCACGTTGGGGTCGCGCCGCTTGTGGATGATGGCGAGCGGAGCATCCAGGCTGTCCGACCACTGGTCCGCGACCCGCACACGGCCGGTGTCGGGCGAGACCACGATGAGCTTCTCCCGGTCGTCGGGCGAGAGCGTGCGCTTGAAGTACTCGAGCAGCACGGGTTTGGCGAACAGGTGATCGACCGGTCCGTCGAAGAAGCCCTGGATCTGCGCGGCGTGCAGGTCGACGCTCATCACTCGGTCTGCACCGGCGGTCTTCAGCAGGTCGGCGACGAGGCGGGCACTGATCGGTTCGCGACCGCGGCCCTTCTTGTCCTGCCTCGAATACGGGTAGTAGGGCGCCACGACGGTGATCCGCTTGGCAGAGGCGCGTTTGGCGGCATCGAGCATGATGAGCAGCTCCATGAGCCACTCGTTCACGGGCGGGCCGAACGACTGCACCAGGAACACGTCGCAGCCGCGCACGGACACCTCGAAGCGGGTCAGGATCTCCCCCGACGCGAACGTGCGGTGTTCCGTGGGCACCAGCTCGGTGCCAAGCGCGGCGGCCACGTCGCGGGCGAGCGCCTCGTGCGAGCGGCCGGAGGCGACCACCAGGCGCTTCTTCGTCTTGGCGACGATGCCCGGGGCCAGCCCCTTGGCGCGGTCGAGATCAGCCGTCTTGTCTTTGCGAGCCATCGTCCGCTTTCTGTGCGGACCGGGCTCGTTCGGCCACCTCGGCGGCTGCCGTGCCCGGTCGGTTCTTCTCGACCCACCCCTCGATGTTGCGCTGGGGGGCAACGCTGAGGGCCAGTGCACCGGCGGGGACGTCCTTGCGGATGACCGCACCTGCTCCGATCTTCGCGCCGTCTCCGATCCTAACGGGCGCCACGAACACGTTGTGCGCACCGGTGTGCACGTCGTCGCCGATCTCGGTTCGGTGCTTGTCGATGTCGTCGTAGTTGGCGGTGATGGCGCCGGCGCCGATGTTGACACCCTCACCGATCGTCGTGTCTCCGACGTAGCTGAGGTGCGGAACCTTGCTGCCGAGGCCGATATGGGCGTTCTTCGTCTCGACGAACGTGCCGATCTTGCCGTTCTCGCTCAGCACGGTTCCGGGGCGCAGGTACGAGAACGGACCGACGGATGCCCCCGCTCCGATCACCGCGAGCGTTCCGTCGGTGCGCTTCACCGTGGCGCCAGCGCCCACCTCGCAATCGACGAGAGTGGTGTCCGGGCCGATCACGGCATCCTTCGCCACCGTCGTGGCGCCCTTCAGCTGGGTGCCGGGCAGGATCGTCACGTCGTTGTCGAGCGTGACAGTGAGGTCGATCCAGGTGGTGGCGGGATCCTGCACCGTGACGCCGTTCAGCTGCCACCCGCGCACGATGAGCGCGTTCAGCCGCGCACCCGCTTCGGCCAGCTGCGCACGATCGTTGATGCCCTCGGCCTTCCACGGCTCGCCCACGGGCACGGCCGCGACGTCACTGCCCGCACGACGCAGGAGCTCGATGACCTCGGTGAGGTACTTCTCGCCCTGCGCGTTCGCGATGCTGAGGTTGGCGAGCTGGTCGCGGAGGGCCCCTGCGCCGAACACGTAGACACCGGCGTTGATCTCATCGATGGCGCGCTGCGCCGCCGTCGCGTCCTTGTGCTCGACGATGCGGTCGAGGCCGCCATCGGCCCTGCGCACGATGCGGCCGTATCCGCTCGGGTCGGGAACGACGCTGCTCAACACGGTGGCCGCCGCTCCGCTTTCACGGTGGTGGGCGACGAGCTCGCGCAGGGTCTCGGCATCCAGGAGCGGCACGTCGCCGTTGAGCACGAGCACCTCGCCACCGAAGTCGGCCGGGAGGCCGTCGATCGCCTGCTCCACGGCGCGGCCTGTGCCGGGCGTCTCGTCCTGGTCGATGATCACCGCGGAAGGCAGATGGGCGGTGACGACCTCTGCCACCTTGTCGCGCTCGTGCCGCACGACCGTGAGCACCACGGCCGGATCGAGCTCGCGCGCTGTGGCGAGCACGTGGGTCACGATCGGCACGCCGGCCAGATGGTGCAGCACCTTGGGCGTCGCGGACTTCATGCGAGTGCCCTGCCCAGCGGCGAGCACGATGATGGCGAGGTTCTGATCGGTCACCCTGACAGTATTCCCGCTCCGCCGCCAGGACTCGAACCTAGACCTCACAGCTCCAAAGGCTGTCGTGCTGCCATTACACCACGGCGGATCGCGCCCTCCAGTCTGCCAGAGACCGAAGGGCTCCCCGTGCGCTGCGCAAGCAGGGAGCCACGCGGGAGCAGAGGATCACCCGTGCCGCCGGCATCCTCAGCCGATGGCGCGGCGGACCAGTTCGACGATGCGTTCCTCCACCTGTGGGGTGAGGCGGTTCAGCGCGTAGTAGAGCGGCCAGATGTCGCCGTCGTCGAGCTTCGCCTTGTCGCTGAATCCGAGCGTCGCCACCCTGGCCTTGAACTTGCTCGCGGGTTGGAAGAAGCAGATCGTGTCTTTGCCGAGCGCGTAGGCGGGCATCCCGTACCAGGTCTTCGGGTCGAGTTCCGGAGCGGCCTCGCTGATGAGCTCGTGCACGCGCTGCGCCATCGCTTTGTCGGGCTGCGGCATCGCCGCGATCTTCTCGAGCAGGTCGCGCTCGCCGTCTTCCCGGGTCGCCTTGCCTCCGCGGCGGGCGTTCGTCTTCAACTCCTGCGTGTACTCCTTCATCGCCGCGCGCTCGTCCGCGCTGAACGTGGGCTTGGTGGACGCCTTCACCGGGGTCTTCGTCGTCTTCTGCTCTGCCATGGTGGTCCCTCTCCGTTGTCGTTGATGCGTGATGGTTGTCGCTCTGGCCTGATGCATCTCATGCTAGGAAGCCTGCTGCGCCGGCCGCTTCTCCGAAACTGCGCAATCGGCGCTCGTCCTCCGCCTCGTGATAATGGACCTATGGCGGAGCACGCGGACGAGGTGGACCGGATCGTCGACGCGTGGGAGCGCGAGCGGGGCGACCTCGACTTCGCCCCGCTCAAGGTGCTCTCGCGTGTCGACCGGCTCTCCAGACATCTGGATCGCGCCCGACGTGCGGCATTCGGTCGCTCCGACCTGCAGTCGTGGGAGTTCGACGTGCTGAGCGCGCTGCGCCGTGCGGGTGCGCCGTTCCAGCTCAGCCCGAAAGCACTGCTCACCCAGACACTGGTCTCCAGCGGAACCATGACGAATCGCATCGACCGGCTCGTGGAGCGCGGCCTCGTGGAGCGGCGCACCGACCCGCATGACGGGCGCGGCATCCTCGTGCGCATGACTGGTCAAGGACTGACCCGGGTGGATGCCGCCATCACCCGACTCGTCGACGCGGAGGCAGAGCTGCTGCGTACGCTTCCGACCGGCGATCAGGCACGGCTCGCCGGCCTGCTTCGCAAGCTGAGCCTCGACTTCGACTAGCAGTACTCCGGCCTCTCCTCCTATTCCGCTCTCACGAGCCCTCTTCGGTTCTCACGAGTCGCCAAGGGCGGTCGGATAGCGTCGATGGCGTGACTTCCGCCGAACTCGCTCGTCCTGGCCGACGGCCGGCTCTCTCTTCGCATCCGTTGCTCTCGGCCAGCACGGTACAGCTGCTGGAGAGCGCGGACAGCACCACGATCTCGGACCTCAACGCGCTGCGCGAGACGGTGAGCCGCTTTCTGATGCGCTATCGGTTCGGCATCTCCGAAGTCGAGACCAAGCTGACGATCCTGCGCGAAGAGCTCAACGTGACGGCGGGCTACAACCCGATCGAGAGCATCTCGAGCCGTGTCAAGACGATGGAGGGTGTGCTCGAGAAGGCCGCGCGCAAGAGCATCGACCTCGATCTCGACGCGATCAAGAACGGGCTCTCCGACATCGCGGGTGTGCGGGTGATCTGCAGCTTCGTCAGCGACGTGTACCGCATCATGGAGCTGCTCACCTCCCAGGACGACATCACGGTGCTGGAGGTCAAGGACTACATCGCGCGCCCGAAGCCTAACGGCTACCGCAGCCTGCACGTCATTCTCGAGGTGCCGGTGTTCCTCTCCGGCGGCCCCGAGCCGGTGCGGGTGGAGGTGCAGTTCCGCACGATCGCGATGGACTTCTGGGCCAGTCTCGAGCACAAGACGTACTACAAGTACGACAAGCAGGTGCCGCAGCACCTCATCGACGGGCTCACCGAGGCGGCAGACACCGCCGCGCACCTCGACGAGACGATGGAGCGGCTCCATCACGAGGTGCGAGGCTACCGACCGCCCTCCCCCGACATCGCGATCTGAGCTCGGGACGCCCGCGCCCGCGCGGCATCGGCGAGCACCTCGAGAAGGGCGGCGGTGTCGTCCCAGCCGATGCAGGCATCCGTGATGCTCTGCCCGTAGACGAGTCCGGCACGCCCGGCCTCGGTGAGCGGCTGGTTGCCGGGCACGAGGAAGCTCTCGGCCATGACGCCGGCGATCGGGTCACCCGCGCGCACCTGGTCGGCGAGCGCGAGCAGAACGGATGCCTGGCGCACGTGGTCCTTGCTGCTGTTGGCGTGACTGGCGTCGACGACCACGCGTGGGGCGAGACCGGCGCGCCCGAGCAGGGTTGCGGCATCCGCAATGTGGTCCGAGTCGAAGTTGGGCGCTCCGCGTCCGCCGCGCAGGATGACGTGGGCCGCCTCGTTGCCGCTCGTCGTCACGAGGGCGGCGCGTCCGTCGTCGGTGACGCCGAAGAACACATGGCTCTGCGCCGCGACGGTGCAGCCGTCGACGGCGACCTGCACGTCGCCGTCGGTCGCGTTCTTGAACCCGATCGGCATGGAGAGTCCACTGGCAAGCTGGCGGTGGATCTGGCTCTCGGTGGTCCGCGCCCCGATCGCACCCCAACTCACGGCATCCGCGATGTACTGCGGGCTGGTCGGCTCGAGGAACTCGCAGCCCACCGGCAGGCCGAGCTCGAGAATGTCGATGAGCAGTCGGCGCGCCATGCGCAGTCCGTCGGCGACGCGGTGGGTGCCATCGAGGTGCGGGTCGTTGATGAGACCCTTCCAGCCGCCCGTGGAGCGCGGCTTCTCGAAGTACACGCGCATGACCACCAGGAGGTCGTCGCGACGCTCGTGCGCCACCTTCGCGAGGCGGCGCGCGTAGTCGAGGGCGGCATCCGGATCGTGCACCGAGCACGGGCCGACGACCACGAGCAGGCGCGGGTCGTCGCCGGCCAGCACGGCTTGGATCTGACTGCGGCTGGATGCCACGAGTTGCGCCGCGCGCTCCCCCAGCGGGAGCTCTGCCTTGACCTGCGCTGGAGTCGGAAGCGCCTCGAACGAGACGACGCGGGTGTCGGAGGTGATGGACGTGGCGGGGGCGCTATCGGGGACGGTGATGCTCATCGAAGGTTCCTCTCGGTGGGGCGAGGGCCTTCGCACTCCAGGCCAGCCCGCCGGTTAATGACGAAAGGCAGGATCCGAATGATCCTGCCCGTTGGCTCTGGAGAAGGGTGCTGGTCAGCGTGTTCCGACCGTCGGCTCCTCCAGAGCCAACGCGAAATACGCATACCAGCGGTTTTCCATGGGGGTGAGGCTAGCAGAGCGGGCGCCGCGTCGCCACACAAGCCGGCCGGTCAGTTCGAATCAGTCGGCCGATCAGCCGGCCACTCCGTTCTGATCAGCCGGTCGCTGCGCTCGCGCGACGTCGAGCGACCACGAACCGCACGCCGAGCCCGACGGCGGCGATGACGACAGCAAGAATCAGCGGAGGCAGCGACTGGCCGAGAGTGCCCGCGACAAGCCGCGTGACGCCCAGTCCGAACGACGCCATCTCGCCCGGGGTGGATGCGAGCACCCGCATGCCTGCCGCGGCGGCGACACCGGTCAGCACGGCGGGCGAGATCCAGAGCAGGATCAGCCCGACGATGGATGCCACGATGCGGCCGACCGAGCCGACGCCGCACCAGATGATCGCGGCCGCGACCAACACTGCGGGCAGCCATCGCTCGACGAAGGCGACGCCGCCACCGATGCCGCCGACTCCGACATTCTGCGGGTCGAAGAACAGTGCGACCCACGATCCGGCGAGGGGTGCGGCCAGCGCCAGGCCGATGAGAGCGCCCGCTCGCGGCGCCCTGCTGAGCAGTGCGAAGACAACGACTCCGAGCAGCATCGCGAAGACGACGACGATCGTGAGCAGCACGAGGTAGAGCGCAGAGGCGACGCTGTCGCTCAGGCCGGCGCCGACGGTGCCGATGGACTGCACGAGTGCGACCAGCTGAAGGCCCGCGGCGCCGGCGATCATGCTCCAGAACGCACCCCTGCGCCAGTGCGCCTTCGTCGCACGCGCCACGATGCCGGCGATCGTCCACGCCACCACGATCAGGGCGAGGAGCGTCGATATGGCGTACTGGCTGATCGGAAGCAGAGCGCGGGGCATGTCGCCGGGCATGGTGTCCCGCGCCCAGAGATTCTGCAGCGGCAATCGCATGCCGGTCACGAGCCACGGCAGAAGGCCGAGCACGACCGCGCCGAGCGCGATCAGCCCAGCCGTCCACCACGCCAGTGCCCAGGTCGGCCGCCGCGGACCGGCACCATCCGAGGGCCCGCTCGTCGGCTCCCGGCGCGGCGAAACGTCCGTCGTCGTCATGCGTCCTCCCTCGCGTTCGTCCGGTAACCCTCGCAGGCCGCGGCCGCACATGCAAGACGGGCGGCCCGTTAGCGTGGTGCGCGTGACGACCAGAACTCCTCGTGCTGCGCCCGCCGTCGATTTTGCCGCACTGGCCGATGCCGGCTGGCCTGCACTGGAACGAGTGGATGTCGATGGCTGGGTCGCGCGGTTCGCCCAGGCGTCGCGCGCCGGTCGTTCTCCCGGCGTCACGCAGCGGGCGAACTCGGTGTATCCACCGCGAGGTCGTACCGGGACGCCGTCCGCCATCGCCGAGGTCGAACGTCTCTACCGCGAGCGGGGGCTGCCGCCACTGTTCCAGCTGGCGGACGTCGACGAGGAGCTGTTCGCCACGCTCGTCGCGCGAGGCTACGAGCCTCGGAACGAGACGCTCGTTCTGGCCGCACCGCTCGCCGTCGTGGCGCGCGCACTCGATGCCGCCGCACGGCGATCGAGTGCAGACCTCGACGCCAGCACCAGCGTGACGGCCGCGCCCGACGACGAGTGGCTCGATCTGTGGTGGTCGGTGGACGGGCGCGGAGGCGACGCGGAGCGGGAAGTGGCGCGAGGCATCCTGACCGGCGGCGACGCGCTGTACGCGACAGTCCCGGACGAGTGCGGTGCGGCATCCGTGGGTCGCCTCGCCCTCGTCTCCGCCGGCGCCACGGGCGAGGCCGACACCCCCTGTGCCGACACCCCCTGTGCCGACACCCCCTGTGCCGACACCCCCTGTGCCGACACCCCTTGTGCCAACACCCTCTGGGGCGGTCTCTACGCGCTGGCGACCCGAGAGGATGCCCGCGGGCGTGGACACGCACGCACGGTCATCCGGTCACTCGTCCGGGCCGGCGCGGCTCACGACGGGTCCGGGCCTGGCGTGGCTGCGCTCTGGCTGCAGGTGCTCGCGTCCAACTCCACCGCCCGCCGACTCTACGACGGTCTCGGGTTCGAGCAGGTGGCGACGTATCGCTACCTGCTCGCGCCCGACCGATGACCTCGGTGCGTGCGCGGGTGTCGGCGCCCGCTCCTACGCCGCTGCGTCGGCGTGCGGGTCCGTCGCGTTCAGCACGGACACGACCTGGTCGTACTCGCCGCGCACCTCGGAGTAGCGCAGGAACTTGACTCGCTCCACCTGCAGCTCGCGGGCATCCGGCTGTGTCTCGATCAGCTGCATCACCTCGGCGATGTAGTCGTCGAGCGGCATGGCGACCTCGCTGTTCTCCTGACCGGGCATGAGCGCCGTGCGCACGGCGGGCGGCACCAGCTCGACGACCTGCACAGCGGTGTCGGCCAGCTGCAGTCGAATGCTGTCGCTCAGCCGGTGGATGGCCGCCTTCGTCGCGTTGTACGTGGGCGTGGCCTTCAGCGGGGTGAACGCGAGGCCGGACGAAACGGTCATGATCGTGGCGTCCGGACGCGTGCGCAGGTGCTCGATGAACGCGCCGATGAGGCGGATCGGACCGAGCAGGTTCGTCGTGACGGTCGCCTCCGCGCTGGCCAGGAAGCCGTCGGGCGTGTGCCAGTCCTCGGCGCGCATGATGCCCGCCATAGTGACGAGCACGTTCAGGTCGGGGTGGGTGTCGAGCACGTGGCGGGCTGCCACCCGGATGCTCTCCGGGTCGGCCGTGTCGATCGCGACGGTGTCAATGCCGGGGTGCTCGGCGCGGATGCGCTCCAGCAGTTCCGCGCGACGGCCGCCGACGATGACGGTGTTGCCGCGCTCCTGCAGCGCGAGAGCGAGAGCGAGTCCGATGCCGCTGGTGGCGCCGGGAATGAAAACGGTGTTCGAGGTGATCTGCATGGTTCCAGCGTCGTGGCGGAGCACAGGCTGCGGCAGAGAGCGTTCATCCGGGGATCCGCGATCCCTGGTTGCGTGCCGCCCGCACAGGCGAAGATGGAGTCATGGATGCCGCCGCCCTCGCCGAGTTCCTTCGCCGCCGCCGTGCGGAGCTCGCCCCCGCCGATCTCGGCCTGTCGGAGGGTGCGCGGCGGCGCACGCCGGGGCTGCGGCGCGAGGAGGTCGCGCAGTTGGCGGCCATGTCCACCGACTACTACACGCGGCTCGAGCAGCAGCGCGGACCGCAGCCGAGCGAGCAGATGCTGGCCTCGCTGGCGCGGGCTCTGCGGCTGAGCCGCGACGAACGCGACTATCTGTATCGCATGGCGGGGCACGGCATCCCGGACCAGGTCTCGACGTCGGCGCACGTCGCTCCCGCGCTGCTGCGGGTGCTCGAGCGGCTGGACGACTCCCCCGCGCTCGTGCTCTCGAACCTCGGCGAGTCGCTGGTGCAGAACCGCATGGCGGACGCGCTCTTCGGCGACCGCACGGCGTTGACCGGCTGGGAGCGGAGCGATGTGTACCGGTGGTTCGCGCATCCCGAGAGCGAGCGGATGCTGTATCCGGCCGACGACCGCGACCGCCAGTCCCGTGCGCTGGTCGCCAATCTGCGGGTGGCGTACGGGGCGCTCGGCGAGCGATCGCGGGCGGGTGAGCTGGTGGCCGGGCTGCGTCGGGTGAGCGACGAGTTCGCGGCGATCTGGGAGCGGCACGAGGTGGCGCAACGGTTCGAGGACCACAAGACGCTCGTGCATCCGGAGGTGGGCGAGATCGAGCTGGACTGCCAGGTGCTCTTCACCGAGGACCAGGGACAGGCGCTGCTCGTGCTCACCGCATCGGGGAACGAGGCGGCCGAGAAGCTGCGGCTGCTGTCGGTGCTCGGTACGCAGGCGTTCACGCGGTGAGCGCCCCCGTGAGCACGCCTGTGCGCGAGCCCGTCTGGCGCAATCCGTCGTTCGTGCGGCTCTGGCTGGGCGAGACGCTCAGCCAGGCGGGTGAGCAGATCGGCACGTTCGCGATCCCGGTGCTCGCGGTGCTGGTGCTGGATGCCACGGCGCAGGAGGTCGGTCTGCTCAGCGCTGCAGAGACACTCGCGTTCCTCGTGATCGGGTTGCCGGTGGGCGCGTGGGTCGACCGCATGCGCAAGCGACGCGTCATGATGACCGCGGATGCGGTGCGTGCGCTGGCGCTGGCATCCATTCCGCTGCTCTGGTGGCTCGGCGCCTTGCAGATCTGGTACCTCTATGTGGTCGGGGCTGTGGTGGGCGGCGCGACCGTGTTCTTCGACGTGACGTACCAGAGCTATGTGCCGCGGCTCGTGCGGTCCCGGCAGGTCACCGCCGCGAACTCGGCGCTGGAGACGAGCTCGCAGGTGGCGCGTGTCGGCGGACCGGCGGCATCCGGTGGGCTTCTGGCGATCATGCCGGCGCCGATCGTGGTGCTGGCGACCTCGATCGGTTATCTGTTCTCGTTCGGTTTCGTGGCATCCATTCGGGATGATGAGCCGAAGCACGAACGATCTGAGCACGCCTCTCTCGTGCGCGAGATCGGGGAAGGGCTGGGATTCGTCTTCCGCAACCCTTTGCTGCGGCGAATCGTGATGATGACGGCATCCGCCAACTTCTTCGAGGGTTTCGTGACCACGTTGCTGTCGATCTTCGTGCTGCGCACCCTGGGGTTGTCGCCGGCCGTCTACGGTGTCGTGGGTGCGGTCGGAGCGGTGGGCGGCATCCTGGGTGCTGTTGCGGCGTCGACGCTGTCGCGGCGGATCGGCGAAGGGCGCATCATCGTGGTCGCGGCGCTCGTGGCCTCCACCGCTCCGTTCCTGATCCCGCTGACCTCGGTGTTCTCTGCTGCGGCGATTCCGCTGCTCATCGTGGGCGACTTCTTCTTCGTGTTCGCGGTCGTCGTCTACAACGTGGGGCAACTGTCGTTCCGGCAGCGCATCTGCCCTCCGCCGTTGCTCGGGCGCATGAACGCCTCGATCCGCTTCGTCGTCTGGGGTGTCATCCCGATCGGTGGTGTGATCACCGGTCTGCTGGGCGGATGGCTCGGTGTGGTGCCGACGATGTGGCTCGGCTGTCTGCTCGGGCTGCTCGCGTGCGGCATCGTGGTGTTCTCGCCGTTGCGCAGCATGCGGCAACTGCCGGAGGGTCTGGAGGACGTGCCGATCGACGAGGGGCGCCCCTAGCCCGCTCTTCCGGCACCGCACTTCCGGCACCCCACTCCCGGCACCCCACTTCCGGCACCCCACTTTCGGCACCCCACTTTCGGCACGGCGCCTGCGACCTACGCGCCGCTGCTAGCGTGGCCGCGTGGACGACGAAGCCTTCATCGAATACGTCGGGAACACCCTGGGCTCGTTGCCCGGCGTGGAGGCGGTTTCGCTCGGAGGTTCTCGAGCGGAGGGGACGAATCGTCCTGACAGCGACTGGGACTTCTCGATCTACTACCGAGGCGACTTCGATCCGCACACGCTGCGCGAACTCGGCTGGCCCGGTACCGTCGGTGAGCTCGGGAGTTGGAGCTCGGTATCGCACACCGTCTTCAACGGCGGAGCGTGGCTCACCATCGACGGTCGTGCGAGCGATGTGCATTACCGCGATCTGGATGTCGTCGAGCGCGTCATCGAGGATGCCACCGATGGCCGTTTCACCACCGAGCCGCTGTGGTTCCATCTCGCTCCCCTGCCGTCGTACCTCGTGATGGCGGAACTCGCGTCCAAGCGCGTGCTCGTCGGGACGCTCCCCGACGTGACATATCCGGGCGCGCTGAGACAGCACGCATCCGACGAGTGGTGGCGTCAGGCGGCGGCCGAGTTGGACTATGCGCGACGGTACCCTGCCGCGGCCGGGCGCCTCACCCAGTGCGTGGGCCTACTGGCGCGCGCGACGACGTGCACGGCGCATGCCGTGCTCGCTGCGCGTGGCATCTGGGTCACCAATGAGAAGCGCTTGTTCGCGCGCGCGGGCCTGAACGGCATTGATGAGCTCATCGCCACAGCGGAACCGGACCCCGCATCACTCATCGCCCTGGTCGATGATGTGCGCTCATACTGCGCCGAGAAGCTGCGGGCCGCGCGGGCGGAGGATTAAGCCTCGCCCGTCCGGTCCGTTCCTCTCTGCGCGCCTTCCTTGAGGTCGTCCAGTTCGATCTCCCGTCCAAGCACCCTTTCGGCAGCTCGGTGTCCCGAAAGCAGCGCGCCGTGCACGGTGGCGGCGTCTTCCGACCACGTCGCCTCGCCTGCGAGGTGCAGTACGCCGCCGATCGGTTCGGCGAGTCCGTCACGCTCCTCGTTGAGCACGCCGACAGGCAGATACGAGTACGACCCGAGTGCGAACGGATCCTGTCCCCAGCGGGTGATCCACGACCCTGTCGGGTCGGGGACGGCATCGCCGTACATCGTGCGGAGCGCTCCGAGCACGGATGCGGCGATCTCGGCATCGCCCATCTCCTCGACGCGTCTGCCCCACGGTCCGGCCGCGAACGTGAGGAGCATCGGCGTGCCGCTCACGACGGACACGTCGTACCAGGAGTGCCACGGCCATCCGCCGGCGCCGTGCAACCGGATGGCATAGACGTCGGGCTCCCAGAACCGTTCCGGGAATTGCAGGAACACCTTGTCGAAGACGCCCATGCCGACGCGGTCCACGAGGTCGGCGATCGGGGCGGGCAGCGCGGGCTCGAAGCGGATCGTTCCGGCTTTCAGGACGCCGAGCGGCACGGTGACGATCGCCTGCTCCGCTCGGAAGGTGGCATCCGCAGTGCGCACGGTGACCCCTGTGTCAACCCATTCGACCTCGTGCACGACCTGCCCGAGCCGTACGTCGAGACCGCGGGCGAGGGTTCGCGCGAACACGTCGTAGCCGTCGGGGAAGATCACCTCATCGCCGATGATGACGTCGTCGTCGAGACCGTGTGCATCGAGCTGGTCGATCCAGGCGCCGCACTGCTCCTCCACTCGGTGCATGTGGAACGAGCGAGCACGGTCGGCACGGTCGGAGGCAGCGTCGGCGGAGGCGACGGAGTCGGCGTCGGCGTCGGCGTCGGCGGAGTCTGCTCCCGAGGCGTCGCCACCCGGCGAGCTGCCTCCCGGCGATTCGAGACCGACAGCAGCAATGGCCCGGCCGACAACGGTGCCGTAAGTGTCGCCCGGCTGCGATGCTGCGATCGTGCTCAGCAGTGCTCCGTCGACGGCCGCGATGTCGTCGAGCCACTCGCGTTGGGCGGCGACATCCATCAACCGACCCGAAGCGTCGTGGTCCGCGATCGGGCGGCCACCAGCCTGGAAGCTGCCCACCGTGAACTCGGCGGTGCGCACTCCCAACGCCTCGACGAGCGGAACGAGCGGGTTCCCGTCGACGCCGTGGATCCATGACGCACCTCGGTCGACGCTGAAGCCCGCGCTGTGATCGGTCCAGGTTCGGCCCCCGACGCGGTCCCGAGCCTCCAGTACCACCACCCTCCGTCCCGCCTTGTTGAGCAGTGCGGCGGCTGTGATGCCCGCGATGCCGGCGCCGACGATGATCGCGTCGAACGGGTTTTCGTCGTCGTGCGCCGCGCCGTGTGCACCCTCGGGCTCGTCATCGTGTTCGCCATCGTGTTCGCCATCGTGTTCGCCATCGTGTTCGCCATCGTCCACGGCTTCAGTCTCGTGCACTGCACGGTCGCCGGCCAGCAGGGCCGTACTCATCGCGCCTCGCTCGCCGTACCGGGGTTCCCGCACGGGCTCATCGCACCGATCCAGGCGCTACTGGTTGCAACACCGCAGGTTCCGTACCGGCAGCTTCCACATCAGTGGCCTCCGCAGCCGTGGCTTCGGGCGTAGTCGGCACTCGGGCCACAGCTCCCATTCGTACAGCGGGCGCACTGGTGCGCACCGCACCGGTCGGACTCGTCCACCGCAACTCGCCGGCGACGCCGCTGGTCTGCTCGACGGTCCAGCCGACGACATGCTTCAGACGATGATGCTTTCGGCACAGGTGCGAGAGATTGTCGGCACTTGTCGTGCCGCCGTCCTCCCACGCGATCGTGTGGTCGAGGTCGCACGCGAGGGACCGCCGTCCGCAGCCGGGAAATCGACACGTTCCGTCTCTCAGCGCCAACCATCTTCGAAGCGCGGCGGGAACCTTGTAGGTCGTGCGGTCGACATCCAGTACCGTTCCGGTCACCGGATGAGTGAGGACCCTGGTCATCGACGGCGCATGGGCGACCAGGCGGCGCGCCATCTCCGGCGGGACCGGACCGTAACCATCCAGCTCGCCCGGTTCGTCGGACACTCCCGTCAGCGTCATCACCGGCACTGTCACGAGCACCTGCAGTGAGGGGATCACTCGGGTCGGTGCGGATCCGATCGGGGTTCCTCCGTCGCGAGTGCCGTCGATGAAGGCGCCCTCGCACTGAAGCGCCGAGAGAAAGCCGAGCTGGTCGGCCAGGATATCGGCACGCAATTGATCGAGATCGCGCTCGTCCATCACGCTCTCAGGCTGCCCGGGCACGCGCGTCGTGTCACGGCGATCGACGGCGATCGAGGTGATGTCATGCCAGAAGAGGGCCGCAGCGTCGGTGGGAATCAGAGCGTGGATCCACGACATGCCGTCATCGGCGGGCTCGACCCAGACGCGACGCTGCTCGCACGCGCGCTCGTGCCGAGTCGTCAGGGACTCGGGCGCGAACCGTTCACGCAGCCTGCGCGCGGCGCGCCGCGTCAGCCCGGTCGACTTCTCCGTGGCGACTTCGAGGATCGCGTGCTCGAACTCGGCGGCGACCGATTCGTCGGCCGGCTCACCGTCCACACCGACGAGGCCGGTGACCTCCTCGGCGATGAGCGACGCGTGTCCCATGCTGATCGAGCCATCGGCCAGGGCTGCGAAAGTGTCGTGACGGGAGAGGATGCCCACCGCCGTTGCGACATGACCGGCGATGGTGCGCTCAGAGATGTGCGTCGCCGTGGCCAGTTCGGCAACGGCCATTCGGTGAGCGAGTTCTCGACGGGAAGCCGGCGGTTCAGTGAGCCCGATGACAGCGTTCGCGTGCCGTTCCGCCCAGGTGTCGGCCTCGCCAAGAAGCGCCACCCGTCGCGCCTGCAGCCGCGCGAGATCGCGTTCGAGTGCTGCGAACCGGCTGGCCAGGCCGGTGAGCTCGGCAATCGCGATCTCTTCGAAGTCCATACCTTATGGTATCACGTATATTCGAAATGCTGTTCGATTAGAGGATCAAACATTCGTAGCTGTGTACTATTGACTGCCGCTCGGCCTGGGAGGGAAAGAACAGGCGGACGGGCATTGACCGCGGCCCTCGCGCTTGCATTCGTTGCGCGCTTCCGCCGCGGCGGCTGCTGCGGCGTCGGCTCCGGCTGCGACCGGGACCCGACCTCGCCTCGACCCCCGACCGCCGACCCCAGCCCTGGCCGCCGACCCCAGTCCGGACCGCCGACCCCAGTCCCGACCTCGAACCCGACCCCGACCTCGAACCCGACCTCGACCCCGACCTCGACCTCGACTCCGAACTCGACTCCGAACTCGACTCCGACCCTGACCTCGACCGACTGATCCTGCGCCAGCGACCTACTATGGATTCCATAGCGGTCTGCCCTCACGCGCCGTCGGCCTCCGATGCGAAGGCGATCGGACGGGAACTCCGAGAGGACTCCGAAGGGGTACTTCGAGAGGAACCCGATGGGAACTCCACGGGGACCCCCACACGAGACGGGAACCCGCACGAGTCGGGAATCCCACGGAAGACGGGAATCCCACAGAAGACGGGAACTCCCACAGAAGAGGGAATCAACAGGAGAGGAAGCACACATGCACGATCCCTCCGCCTGTCCGGCGTTCCACGACGCCGTCGAACTCATCGGCCGCCGCTGGAACGGGCTGATACTGCGCGAGTTGCTCGCCGGTCCGCGTCGGTTCTCGCAAGTGCGCGCGGGCATCCCCGGAATCACCGACGCCATGCTGTCGCAACGGCTCAAGGAGCTCGAAGCTGCCCGCCTGGTCAAGCGCACGGCATCGCCCGACGAGGCGACCGGCGACAGCACGACCCAGGCTCGCGCCGGAGGCACTCGGCCCCCAGGTGCCCGAACCGATCGCACTCCGCCAGCGGCTGCCCCGTCCGACGCCGCGCAGGCCATGCCTGCCCCGCCCGACCGCGCTCATTCCATGCCTGCCCTGTCCGACCGTGCTCAGGCCATGACTGCCCGAACCGCTGCTACTCCACCCGACGAGGACCGTACGAGCATCGCCGAGTCCGCGATCACCGGGCCCGCAACCGTCCGGCCCGCACCCACCCGACCCGGCACCACCGGCTACGCACTCACGACTGAGGGCCGCAGCCTCGCCCCGGTATTGGATGCCATTGCCCGCTGGAGCGTGGAATGGACCGCCGCACTGTCGGCTGCGATCACGACCGCCACGACAACCGGCGCGACAGAACCGCCGACGGTGGACCGGAGCGAGACGAACCCGACCACAGCGAACTCGAACAAGCCGGACCCGAACAAGACGAACCCGAACAAGACGAACCCGAACAAGACGAACCCGAACAAGACGAAGCAGGAGGCCGCGTGACCGACTCGGGGATCAGCGCCCACCAGGACATCAGCGCCCGCGAGGACATCAGCGCCCACAGGGACGTCGGCGCCCACACGCGCACCAGCGCGCGCACGCACATCGACGAGAGCGCGAACGCGACCGAGAGCACGAACGCGAACGCGAACGAGACCGAGAGCATGACCGACAGCATGAGCGAGAGCGGGAGCACCGGCATCCGCACCATCGGCATCCTCGGCGCCGGCAAACTCGGCACCGTGCTCGCCCGCCTGGCCGCCCAGGCCGGCTACCACGTGCTCGTGGCCGGATCCGGCGACCCTGCGAAGATCGCGCTCATCGTGGAGGTCCTGGTGCCGGGCGCACGAGCGGTGACGGCAGCCGAGGCTGCACGCGAAGCCGACGCCGTCATCCTGGCTCTGCCGCTCGGCAAACACGAGACGCTGCCGGTGGATGAGTTGCGCGGCAAGCTCGTGATCGACGCGATGAACTACTGGTGGGAGGTCGACGGAATACGCGACGACCTCAACGACCCGCGCACCTCGACGAGCGAGATCGTGCAACGCTTCTTGCGCACGTCGCGGGTGGTCAAGGCCTTCAACCACATGGGGTACCACGACCTCGACGAGGAGCCGAGACCGACCGGCGCTGCAGGACGCAAGGCGATAGCGATCGCCGGCGATGACGAACACGACCTGGATGCCGTCGCCTCCGTCGTCGACGCCCTCGGCTTCGATCCCGTGGTCGCAGGCCCGCTTGCCGAGGGCATCCGCATGGAGCCGAACACCGAGCTCTTCGGCGCGGATGTCGACGCCGACCAGGTGCGCTACCTGCTCTCCACCTTCCCCGACTCCGCACGCGGACGCGTCGTGGCCCGCGCACGCAGCGCCGCCGCCTGACACGCACTGCGCACTCCGGCACGGCGACCCTGGCATTGCGGCCCGACAGCGCGAGGCACGACGAGTCCGCGCCACGCGCTGACAGGCCTACCGGCTGTCGCCGTCACCGACGCGAGGGGAATGTGCGTCGGCGACGGCGGCGACCGTGATCTTAGACCCGCTGGACGAATCAGGTCGGATCAACCGATCAGACCGGCAGCGCCCATCCCAGTGAGAAGTTGAACGCCACGGCGATCATCAGGTACATCAGCCAGAGCCCGGTGACGAGGTGCCAGAAGCCGAGCGAGCGCTCGCCCCAGGCGCGGCCGATCGCGGCGAAGAAGTCCGACGCGTAGATCAGCGCAAGCCCGACGAACAGCAGCCCGACGGGCCAGTCACCAGCCACGAAGAACACGACGAGACCGACGACCGAGATGATGAAGAACGCCACGCACATTCCGGCGTTCGGCCGAGGATCATTGCCGCGATACCGGTTGTAGCCGATCGCGAACCAGTGGATGCCATATGCCGAGAACGCGAGAGCAGCCATGTACAGAGGCGGCTCTCTGAAGACCTGGAACCAGGTCATTCCGACGAACAGGATCACGCCGGTCACAAGCTGACAGAAACCGGGCAACCAAATGCCCCACACTCCGGTCGCTCGGTCGACACGTTCGTCGCGCTTCGGCCAGCCGATCAGTTCCTGTGGTCCGTAGATCAGGTAGCCGGTGCCCAGGCCGAAGAATCCGAGTGCCAGAGGCGGGAACAACGACACTGCGAAATGCATGGTGAACCTTCTTCTTTGACAGTTCCCCTCCACCCCATAGTGACCCCGTTCCCAGAAACCTTCAAGGGTTGGCCCTCGGCGCGTCCTGCCGCGGGTTCCGCGCACTCACGCGCCGGCGGCCCACCGTCATGCAGTGGGGAACGTCCACGGCAGGGATAACGCGGGAACGACCGCTCCCCTCGTCGCGCCCTCCGCGGGCACCACGAGCAGGCCGTCCGCATCGCCGAGTCCGCGGAGCACGGCGGCGCCGCGGCGAGCAATCTGCACGGCGCCATCGACCGTGAGCACGTAGGGCAGCATCCGCGCCCGGCCGCGACCGTCATGCACGTCTTCGGCGAGTCGCACCGCACTCGGCTGCGGCAGCGGAACGCACCGCAGACCGGCCACGAGCGGCGTCAGCAGCACGGTCGCACCGACGAACGCGGCAAGCGGCGTGCCCGGCAGCGCAACGATGAGCCGACCGTCCGGCATGCGCACCAGCAGGCTCGGCGAACCCGGTCGCATGCAGACGCCGTCGATGACAAACTCGGCACCGGCGTCTCGCAGCACACCGCGGAGGTCGTCGGACTGGGAGCGACCGATGCCGCCGACGGTGATCGTGACCTTTTCGGCTCCGGTGGGGTCCCGCGTGGGATCGGCCGTGGGACCGGCCGCGGAGTTGGCGCCAGCATCCCCGGCGGCATCGCGGATGCGGCCCTCGCCGTGCAATGCCCGTCGCAGCGCCTGTCGGTCGTCCGCGACGTGACGCGGCGTGCTCGAGCGAAGCCCGAGCATCCGGAACAGGGCCGGCAGCCGTCCTTCGAGCGCCTCCGAGACGTCGCCGACCAGCAGGATGTCCGCACCCGGCACCGCCGCGACGGTCACCTCGTCGTACCCGCAGATCGACGCTGCCACGACCTGCGCCGGGTTGAGCACGGTTCCGGCCTGCAGCAGCAGTGCGCCGGCCCGCGCGTCTTCGCCCGCGAGTCGGATGTCTGCGCCGTGTTCCGGTCCGCCACCCGGCTCGCCGAAGGACGCAGAGAGGATGCTCCCGCGCACCTCCCCGCGCTCGCGCCGCAGCACCGCACTCGCGCCAGACGGAACGGGGTCACCCGTCGCAACCGGTGCGGCCTCGCCGTCATGGAGCAGGCCCGCGGTCGGTCCGCCGGTGGCCGCACCCTCGGCATCCGGATCTGCGACCGCGTCGGCAGGTTCGGCTTCCGCGGCAGCGTCGGCTTCGGCCTCGGCCTCCGCGATCGCGTCACCCAGAACGCGCCACGGGCCCCGACCCCTCACCGCCCACCCGTCCATGGCGCTCGACGGCGCCGACGGCACGTCCGTCTTCGCCATAAGGTCCGTCGCCAGCACTCGTCCGATCGCCTCATCGAGCGGGACCGTTTCGGCGGCGGGGCGCCGGCCGGCGAGCGCCCGAGCCGTCTCGTGGGCTACGGAACGGGCGTCGGTCCACTCGGCGCGGGCACGGGCATCCTCTCGCATGCGCTCAGCGTACGACCCGCGGTTCGGCGTCATCTCGTTCGGCGCCATCGCCGGGCCGCGCCGCTAACCTCGGGAGAGAAGGGCCCCGGGGCCGGGGCGGAAACGAGGGCGAGGAGCATGCCGTGACGCAGACGCTTCATCGCGCGGGCGGGTCGCAGCACGTGCTCCGCCTGCCGTCGACGGGCATGCCGGTGGACTTGCTCGGTCGTCGGCTCACGGACCTGCGCATCTCGGTCACAGACCGGTGCAACTTTCGTTGCGTTTACTGCATGCCGCGCGAGATCTTCGGCCGCGACTACGCATTCCTGCCGCGTGACGAGTTGCTCACGTTCGAAGAGATCGAGCGCGTCGTGCGCGCCGGCATGCGTCTCGGCGTGCACAAAGTACGCCTCACCGGTGGGGAGCCGCTGCTGCGCAAGGGCATCGAGGAGCTGGTCGGCATGCTGGCGGCGCTGCGCACGCCGAGCGGCGATCCGCTCGATATCGCACTCACGACGAACGGATCGGCGCTCGCCGTCAAGGCCGAGGCGCTCAAGGCGGCCGGCCTGAACCGGGTCACCGTCTCGGTCGACTCGCTCGACGACGAGACGTTCCGGCGCATGAACGACGTCGGGTTCCCGCTCGAGCGCGTGCTGCACGGACTCGACGCCGCTCACGAGGCGGGCCTCGGTCCGATCAAGATCAACATGGTCGTCAAGC
Organism: Humibacter albus DSM 18994; assembly: GCF_000421825.1. Classification (GTDB taxonomy): domain Bacteria; phylum Actinomycetota; class Actinomycetes; order Actinomycetales; family Microbacteriaceae; genus Humibacter; species Humibacter albus. The sequence continues at coordinate 202,893 of NZ_ATXT01000014.1, read as the reverse complement.
GCGGCCAGAACGACGACGACGTGCTCGCGATGGCCGAGCATTTCCGAGGGACCGGCTACGTGCTGCGCTTCATCGAGTTCATGGATGTCGGCACGACGAACGGCTGGAAGCTCGACGAGGTCGTCCCCTCGCGCGAGATCGTCGAGCGCATCGCCGCCGTGCACCCGATCGAGCCCGTGGCCCCGACGGCTCCCGGCGAGACCGCCGCGCGCTGGCGATACCTCGACGGGGAGGGCGAGATCGGGGTCATCTCGTCGGTGACGCAGCCATTCTGCTCCAGCTGCAACCGTGCGCGGCTCTCGACCGAAGGGCAGCTCTACACCTGCTTGTTCGCGGACCACGGCACGGACCTGCGCGCACTGCTCCGCGGCGGAGCCGACGACGATTCGCTCACCGATGCGATCGCAGGCGTCTGGTCCGCCCGCGACGACCGCTACTCGGAGCTGCGCTCCTCGGCGACCCCGGACATCCGATCTCGCCGCAAGAAGATCGAGATGTCGTACATCGGCGGATGAGCGAACGTCTTGCGCGATCGGGGACACACGCGTATCCCTGAAATGTGGGCAGGTGAATCATGGGCAGAGTCACGACTCGACGCCGAGTCGCCCGACTGACGCTCGGCGCTGGCATCTCCCGGCGAGAAGACACCCTCGTGGTCGAGGAACCCCTCGAGATCCGCGTGGGCGGTCGCTCGCTCGCGGTCACGATGCGAACGCCGGGGCACGACGTCGAACTGGCGGCCGGCTTTCTGGTCTCCGAGGGTGTCGTCACCCGCGGCGACGAGTTCGCCGCGGCACGATACTGCGCGGGCGATGCCGGAGACGGCAACACATACAACGTGCTCGACGTCACGTTGGCGCCCGGCGTGGCGCCGCCCGCCCCGGCGCTGGCACGCGAGTTCTTCACGACGAGCTCGTGCGGCATCTGCGGCAAGGCCAGCATCGATGCAGTGCGCACGCAGTCCTCGTTCAACGTGCGCGACGACAGCCTGCGCGTCTCCACCGAGACGCTCGTGAGCCTGCCCGATCGGCTGCGCGCCGCCCAAGACGTGTTCGAGAAGACCGGCGGCCTGCACGCCGCCGGTCTGTACAGCGCGAAAGACGACGAGCTGCTCGTCGTGCGTGAGGATGTCGGCAGGCACAACGCGGTCGACAAGGTCGTCGGCTGGGCGCTCACGCACGACCTGCTGCCCGCCACCGGAACCGTGCTCATGGTGTCCGGTCGGGCGAGCTTCGAGTTGACTCAGAAGGCCATCATGGCCGGGATCCCGATGCTCGCAGCCGTCTCGGCCCCCTCCTCCCTCGCCGTCGAACTCGCCATCGACGCCGGCATGAGCCTCGTCGGCTTTCTGCGGGGAGAGTCGATGGTCGTGTACTCCGGCGCCCAGCGCGTCGAACAACAGCCCGCCGATCAGCACCGCGCGGAAGGAAGTGCAGCATGACGATCCACGAAGCCCCGAACGAGCGCAAGACCGAGCGCAAGGTCGACGACGTCGAGCACATCGAGATCTCGCATCCCAAGCACTGGGCGGCCGGCATCCCCGGCATCGTGCACTCGGTCGGCCCCGCCGTGCGCGAGATGGGAGCGGGGCGAGCCGCGAAGCTCCTCACGTCGATGAACCACAAGGACGGGTTCGACTGCATGAGCTGCGCCTGGCCGGATCCGTCGCACCGCAAGGTCGCGGAGTTCTGCGAGAACGGGGCCAAGGCCGTCACCTGGGAGGCGACACCGGTCACCGTGCCCAGCTCGTTCTGGGCGGAGCATCCGATCCCCGTGCTGCTGGAGAAGTCGGAGTACTGGCTGGGCATGCAGGGACGCCTCGTCGAGCCCGTCTACAAGCCGGCGGACAGCGACACGTATCGACCGATCGGCTGGGACGAAGCGTTCCGCCTCGTCTCCGACAGACTGCGGTCGCTGGAGAGCCCCGACCAGGCCGCGTTCTACACGAGCGGCCGCACCTCGAACGAGGCGGCGTTCACGTACCAGCTGTTCGCCCGCGCGTTCGGCACCAACAACCTGCCCGACTGCTCGAACATGTGCCACGAGTCCACGGGGGCCGCACTCGGCGAGGTGATCGGCGTCGGCAAGTGCACCGTGACCTACGACGACTTCGCCAAGGCCGACCTGATCGTGATCATGGGCCAGAACCCCGGCACGAACCACCCGCGCATGCTGACCGCACTCGAAGAGGCGAAGGAGGCCGGCGCGAAGATCGTCGCCGTGAACCCGCTGCCCGAGGCGGGGCTGATGCGGTACAAGAACCCGCAGAAGGTCAGCGGCTGGATCGGCGAGGGCACCGGCCTCGCCGACGACTTTCTGCAGATCAGGCTCGGTGGCGACGGCGCGCTCATGCAGGCCGTGGCGAAGCGCGTGCTCGAGGCGGAGGAGGCCGCTCCCGGCACGGTGCTCGACCGGGACTTCATCGACTCGTATTGCCAGGGGTTCGACGAATTCGCCGAGAGCCTGCGCACGCTGAAGGAGTCGGACGTACTGCGCTCGACAGGACTCACCAGCGGCGAGATCGGCAAGTTCGCCGACCGGTACATCAAGGCGGACCGCGTGATCATCACGTGGGCGATGGGACTCACGCAGCACAAGCGCGCGGTGCCGACGATCAAAGACATCATGAACCTGCTGTTCCTGCGCGGGAACATCGGCAAGCCCGGCGCCGGAGCATCCCCGATCCGCGGGCACAGCAACGTGCAGGGCGACCGCACGATGGGCATCTGGGAGAAGATGCCGCCCGCGTTCCTCGACAAGCTGCAGCACGAGTTCCGGTTCGATCCGCCGCGAGTCAACGGCGTGGACAGTGTGGACGCCATCCGCGCGCTCACCGAGGGACGCATCAAGGTGTGGTTCGCTCTCGGCGGCAACCTGGTGGCGGCCATCTCCGACACCAAGGCCGCCGAGAAGGCGATGCAGTCCGCCGAGATGACGGTGCAGGTGTCGACGAAGCTGAACCGGTCGCACGCGGTGGTCGGGCGCGAAGCCCTCATTCTGCCGACGATGGGGCGCACGGAGATCGACATGCAGGCATCCGGCGAGCAGTTCATCTCGGTGGAGGACACCGTGTGCGCCGTGCACCCCTCCTGGGGCAAGGTCGACCCGATCTCGCCGAACCTGCTCTCGGAGATCTCGATCATCACCAGGCTCGCGCGCGCCACGCTCGGCGACAAGGTCGACGTGGACTGGGCGGGGTTCGAGCGGGACTACGACCGCATCCGCGACCACATCGCGCACGTCTGCGCCGGTTGCGACGACTACAACCGCAAGATCCGTCAGGACGGCGGATTCGTTCTTCCACACGGACCCCGTGACTCCCGCACATTCCCGACCGACACCGGCAAGGCGAAGTTCACGGTCAACGAGCTGCAGTACATCCAGTGCCCGCCCGGACGTCTGCTGATGCAGACGATGCGGGCGCACGACCAGTTCAACACGACGATCTACAGCCTGAACGATCGCTACCGCGGGGTGAAGCGGGGTCGCGACGTGATCTTCGTCAACCCGCTCGACATCGCGGAGCTGGGACTGACGGACGGCCAGCGTGTGGATGTCCACAGCGAGTTCAGCGACGGAGTCGACCGGGTCATCCGATCGTTCAAGCTCGTGGCGTACCCGACCGCGCGCGGTTGCGCGGCAGCGTATTTCCCCGAGGCGAATCCGCTGGTCCCGCTCGGCTTCACGGCCGAGGTGAGCAACACGCCGGCATCGAAATCCGTCGTGATCCGCATCGAACCGGCGGCGATCGGCGTCGCGGCCTGAGTCTGACTCAGGCGTCGAGGACCGGCACCGCCCCCGTCGTGGTCGGCTCGATCACCGGGTCCGGCTTGCCGCGTGTGTAGAACAGCGAGACGACGACGGCGGCCAGGCCGACGCATCCGGCGACCGTGAAGGCCAGACGGATGCCCGCGGCGTCCGGCAGCCCCGAAGAGTGCGTGCTGGCGAGTGACGCGACCGCGACGAACACCGCACTGCCCAGAGCGCCGCCGACCTGCTGCAACGTGGTCATCAGCGCGCTGCCGTGCGAGTAGAGGTCACCGGGCAGGGCTCCGAGCGCGTCGGTCATCAGCGGCGTCATCATCGTGCCCAGCGAGAACATCAGCAGCACGTCGCATCCGATCACGGCGATCAGCGGCGCTGCGGATCCGAGCAGGGCGAACAGGAACAGTGCCGCCGCCATGCCGACGGCACCTGGGACGAGCAGCGCCTTGGCGCCCACCCTGTCGTAGAGCGAACCGACGGGGCGCGAGATCGCCGCCATCACGAGACCGCCGGGCAGGAGCGCGAGGCCGGCCTGAAGGGTGTCGTAACCGAGCACGTTCTGCAGGTACATCGGCAGCAGCACGGCTCCTGCCCCGAGCAGAGCGAGGAAGACCAGCACGGAGAGGATCAAGGCCATGCGATAGCGACCGTGATTCAGGGTGCGCAGGTCGAGCAACGGCTTGTCGCTGCGCTCGAGCCGGCGCTGGCGCCAGACGAAGAGCACGAGGGCGATCACACCGACCGACACGGTGAGCCACGGCGGCAGCGGGCCCCCCGGCTGGCCGAAGCTGGAGAGGCCGTAGACGAGGCCGGCGAAGCCGATCGCCGAGAGGACCACCGAAGCGATGTCGAGCGGAACCCGCTTGATCTCGCTGGGCACACGCAGCCAGACGAGCGCGATCACCAGCATCGCCAGCGCGAGGATCAGCACCAGCCAGAACATCCACCGCCAGCCCAGTCCGGCCAGGATCGCGCCGCCTACGGTGGGGCCGATCGCCGGCGCCACGCCGATCACGATCGAGATGGTGCCCATCATCGCGCCGCGGCGGTTCGCCGGCACCAGTCGCATCACCGTGGTCATCACGAGCGGGATCATCACCGCGGTGCCGCAGGCCTGCACGATGCGGCCGACGAGCAGTGTGGGGAAGCTCACGGCGAGCGCTGCGAGCACGGTGCCGACGGCGAAAGACCCCACCGCGAACAGATAGATCGGCCGCGCACGGAAACGCTCCAGGAGGAATCCCGTCGTCGGGATCACGACCGCCATCGTGATGAGGAACCCGCTCACCAGCCACTGCACGGTCGAGGCAGTGACGCCCATCGTGGTGGCCAGGTCGGGCAACGCGATGGAGACGATCGTCTCGTTCAGGATCATGACGAACGCCGTCACCACCATCACACCGATGATGAGCATCGGACGCGCCGCGGCGACCTCGGGCTTCGCGGCCCGGTTCCGGTCCTGATCGACAGTCTTCGTCACACGTCCTCTTTCTGTTGGCGCCACCGGCGCGCACACGATCACCGGAACATCGGGGTTCAACTCCGGAGTGCGCGGATACATTCCGATCCACCATCGGATTCGTGCGATAGCCCCGGGCATCCCGACGTCGAGCCCACGGCCGCGGGCCTACCCTGGAAGGAACATGGCACATCTTCTCGGGGCCGAGGCCCTCCACCTCGAATACCCGACCAAGGTCGTCTTCGACTCCGTGTCGCTCGGCGTGAACGAAGGCGATCGCATCGGCATCGTCGGCCGCAACGGCGACGGCAAGTCGAGCCTGCTCGGCATGCTCGCCGGACGGCGCGAACCGGACGCCGGAAGGGTGACCGTGCGCGGAGGCGTTCGGGTGGGCGTGCTCGATCAGGACGACGTGCTCGACGACGACGAGATCGTTTCGCGCATCGTGGTCGGTGACGTGCCCGAGCACGAGTGGGCCGGCGACGCACGCGTACGCGACGTGATCGCGGGGCTGCTGACGGACATCCCGTGGGATGCGGTGATCGGCTCGCTGAGTGGCGGCCAGCGTCGCCGGGTGGCCCTGGCCGCCCTGCTCGCCGGCGACTGGGACGTGCTGGCACTCGACGAGCCCACCAACCACCTCGACGTGGAAGCCATCACCTGGCTCGCGACACATCTGAAGCGGCGCTGGAGCCAGAGCGCGGGCGGCCTGCTCGTCGTGACGCACGACAGGTGGTTCCTCGATGAGATCTGCACCGCCACCTGGGAGGTGCACGACCGCCTCGTCGAGCCGTTCGACGGAGGGTATGCGGCGTACATCCTGCAACGCGTGGAGCGTGACCGCATGGCGGCGGCCAGCGAGGCGAAGCGGCAGAATCTGGCACGCAAGGAGCTCGCGTGGCTTCGCCGCGGCGCCCCGGCCCGCACCTCGAAGCCGAAATTCCGCATCGACGCGGCCAACGCGCTGATCGAGAACGAACCACCGATCCGCGACGCCGTCTCGCTGAAGGCTCTGGCGGTCTCGCGGCTGGGCAAGGAGGTCGTCGATCTCGTCGACGCGTCGGTGAGCTACCCGGCGCCGGATCCCGGCGGCGCGCCGGTACCGGTGCTGCGCGACGTGCAGTGGCGCATCGCACCGGGCGAGCGCACCGGCATCCTGGGCGTGAACGGCGCGGGCAAGTCGACGCTGCTCGGCCTGGTCGCGGGAACGCTGCAGCCGAGCGGCGGACGCGTCAAGCACGGCAAGACGGTCAAGGTCGCCTCACTCAGCCAGCGCATGGACGAGCTCGAGGAGCACCTGAACGACCCGGTACGCGTGGTGATCGGGCGGCTGCGCACGACCTACACGGTCGGTTCCGGGTCAAAGGCGCAGGAGCTCACGCCCGGGCAGATGCTGGAGCGGCTCGGATTCAGCTCGGTGCAGCTCTCGACACCGGTGAAAGACCTCTCCGGCGGGCAGAAGCGACGGCTGCAGCTGCTGCTCATCTTGCTCGACCAGCCGAACGTGCTCATCCTCGACGAGCCCACCAACGACCTCGACACCGACATGCTCGCGGCCATGGAGGATCTGCTCGACACCTGGCCGGGCACGCTCATCGTCGTCTCGCACGACAGATACTTCATCGAACGGGTGACCGACCAGCAGTACGCCATCCTGCAGCACCGGCTGCGCCACCTGCCGGGAGGCGTGGAGGAGTACCTGAAGCTGCGCAGCGCTGAGGATGCCGCGGTGCCGACGAGCGCGGCCCTGCCGGCTGAGGAGGGCATGCAGTCGCTCAGCGGTGCTGATCGCCGGACGGCCGAGAAGGAGATCTCCTCGATCGAGCGACGCCTGACGAAGCTGGAGACGATGGCGAAAGGCGTGCACGAGCGTCTCGCCGCGCACGACCAGAGCGACTACCAGGGACTGCAGAAGCTCGGCGACGAACTGCGCGGGATCGAGGACGAGAGCGCGGGCCTCGAGGAGCGCTGGCTCCAGCTGTCGGACGCTCTGGAGGGGTAGTCGCAGCGGAGTCGTCAGCGCGGCGTCTCGGCTCCCAGCCGGTGCCCGATGCGGCGATACAACTCGCGGGAGGATGCCCGAAGCCGGGCAGCTCGGTCGGCGTCACCCGCGAGCTCTGCCGCGTCAGCGCGAATCGCACGACTCCGCGCGATCTCGACGAGGTCGCCGGTCGCCTCGGCCACCTCTTCGGCGGCGGCGGCGCGATGGACTGCACCGTCGGCATCCCCCACCTGCAGCAGGATCTCGGCGAGCGTGTTGCCGGCGTCGGTCTCCAGCAGCGGCGATCCCGTGCGCACGCCGTCGGCCAGCACAGCCTCGACGACCGGTACCGCTCCTGCCGCGTCGCCGTCGGCCGCGCTCAGGCGCGCCGACAACAGCGTGAGCTCGCTCGAGGCCGAGTACTCCCCTGCCGCCGACGCAGCGGCCTCGGCGGTGGCGAGCCTCTTCCGCGCCAACTGCATGTCATCGGCAGCCTCGGCGGCGAGCGCGAGCACCGTGTGCACGTGCGGCACCGGCTTCTCGCCCGCGTGCGCCTTCAGCCAGGCCAACTCGGACTCGGCTTCGTCGAACCTGCCCATCGAGATGTACAGCAGCGCGCGATTGGTGCGCACGATGCTGATGTTCAAGGCGTCGTTCACCCGCTCCGCGATCGCGAGTGCCCGCGCGTACCCCTTCTCGGCCTCCGCGTAGCGCGCCACGATGCGCAGGGTGTCCGCGAGGTTTCCCCGCGCTCGCCCCTCCACGAAAGGGTCGCCGCCCGCCTTCGCCGCCGTGGCCGCCTGGCGGTACGCGCGCAATGCCTCATCGAAACGACTCATGCGCCGGTGCACGCTGCCGATCTGATTCCAGGTGCGGGCGAAAGCGGACCCCGATGCAACCCGGCGCACACGGTTCAGGATCATGAGCGCTTCGTCGTACCGGCCGAGCTTCTCGGCGCACACCGCCACGTTGAGGGCGAGCTCGGGCACGAGTTCCAACGCCGACGCCCGTGATGCGAGCTCGTGCAGGCGCAAGGCCTCCGCCCACATCGACCACTCCGCCAGCGCGGGGTAGGCCGCGAGCGCGACACGCTCCACGACGTCGTCCAGTTCGTGCTCGGACGCCGCGGCGGCGACGGCGAACACCGTCGCGTATTCCCGCGCGGCGTACTCGGGATCGCTCTCCAGTGCGGCCAGGATCCTCGCGCCCGCACGCTCGGCCACCGCACGCCGGGCGGAGACGGGGAGGGATGCCCGTGCCTCCTCGCGCACGAACGCGAACACCGTGGCGTGCATGCCCACCCGCTCCTCGTCGACGGTCACCAGGTGGCGTGCGGCCAGGCGCGCCAGCGCGGCATCCGCGTGCGGAAAGACCGCCCGCAGCACGGCGACGTCGACCTCGCGATCGAACAGCGCGGCGACGCGGAGCACTTCCGCGTCCGTGGGGTCGAGTGCGGCCAGCGCGGCGTGAAGGGCGGGGCGCATGCGTGAGGATGCCGGCTCGCGCTCGAAGCGGTCCGCCAGGTCGTCGAGACTCCAACCCGGGCTGGCGCCGACCGTGGCCGCGAGCATCACGAGATCGAGCGGGAGGCCGCCGGCAACACGAACCAGCCGCGCGAGCGCGGGCTCGTCGCGCGGGGCATGCAGGAGCGCGCTCAGCAGTGCGCGTGCGTCGTCGTCCGCCAGCGGGGGGACCGTCACCCGGTGCACTGCCAGGCCGGAGAGACCCGGCTGGTCCTCCAGTCCGTCGAGCGGTGCGTGCGCCGTGATCACGTAGCGCACACCGGGAACGACGAGAGCGGAGACGAGGGCGGAATCGGCGGCATCCTCGAGCACGACGGTCCTGTCGCGGCCCTCGAGCGCGAGCCGCTCGCGCAGCCGTGCGAGTTCGTAGGGGACGGAGCGGTACCCGAGCGCACCCAGCATTCGGCGCAGCACCTCGACCGGGTCCGCGACGCGACCACCGAGGTGCGAAGCACGCAGCTGCACCGTGAGCGTTTCACCCTGCGCCAGCACGGAGGCGACGGAACTCGTACCCACGCCGGGCAGACCGGTGAGCACCACGACGGGCGCCTGCGGGATGCCCGCCACCAGCCGCTCGCGCCCGATCACGCCGTGCGCGTCGCGGCTGGCGGCCGTGACCTCTACGTGTACCGCCGCACGGTCGCCGTTGAGCTCGCGGGCGCGGTCCCGCAAGGCCGTCGCCTCGGGCTCCGGCATACCGAGGGCGCGGGCGATGTCGCCCACGAGCGCGTCGTCGAGACGACGACGCCCGCGTCGGAAGCAGTCGTAGACGGTCACCTTCGCCGGTTCGACGCCCCCGCGGAGTGCGCCGATCCGCCGCGCGATCTCAGCGTACGAGGGCGATCCGGCGGCCGCACGCAGTGTACCGAGGTGGGCGCTCAGCTCGTCGAGATTGCGCGGAACTGTCGCACGAACGGGCACCCGTCAAGCCTAGGGCGTGCCCACGAAACTCGTCGCTGCGCGCGTGCCACGAGGTCCGTTCGGGATCGTTCGGACCCCGGTCGTCCCCTTGCGTCCCCACCGTAGGCTCCCGGCAGGCGATCCCCTGCCGCGAAAGGACACAGGCACCAATGACGACCCGAGAAGAGATCACTGCCAAGCTCGACGACTTCGCCTTCCAGAAGAAGAACTTCGGCGGGTTCATGATGAACAAGCGAGCCAAGACCTCGCACGCCCTCTGGACGTCGACGAGCGACAAGGGCGTCACCGAACTGTCGCTTCTGACGACTCGCGACTACGGCGACGACAACGTCTACGACGTGGCCGCGTTCACGCTCGACGGCGTCGTGCCCGGCGAGGTGCTCGCGCAACTGGCGCCCGAGGCGGAACGGCTCGCCGACGTCGCGAACCTGCGCGCGAACGGCTACACGTATTCCTCGCTGGAGGCGTGGGACGGCGGCGGCAGGACTTGGATCAAGGACAAGCCCGCTTTCCGCGACCTGTCGCGGCCGGAGCACGGCGTGTACGTCATTCCGATCCAGCGCCTGACCGCGAGCCGCGAGCCGCACTGGCTGGCATGGGTGCGGGTGGACGGCGAGCTGAGCATCGGCGTCGTCTACCAGCCCTGATGACGGTCACCGCGTCATCCCCTTCGCTGCGCGGCGGCGGGAAGACCGTCGTCGTGGCGGCGCTCGGCTACTTCGTCGTCGCGGCAGCGGTCGCCTTCTACCTGCTCCCCGTGGGCTTCGAACTCGCCGGGATCGCGCTGCTGGCGTCTCAGGTCGCGGTGCTGCTGGTGGGAGCGGCCCTGGTCTTCTACGTCGCCACCACCGTGCGCCGCGCGGATGGCATGCGCGCGGCGCTCCTGCACATCGCCGCCGCACTCGGCTGGGAGTATCTCGACGACGTGAGCGACCGGATCTGGGGCGGGTCGATCGACGAGCAGATCCCCCGCACGCGCCGCCGATCCACGGCGTACCTAGATGCCCGCGGCACGGCTCTCCCGTTCGACTCCGCCGCGCGAACGTTCACGGTGGGCAGCGGCGACGGCGCGAGGACGTACGCGACCCGAGCCGTGCGCATCCCCTTGCAGGCGGAAGCGCCACGCATCGTCCTGCGCTCGCGCGCCGGCCACGGTGCGCTCTCGGCGCTGCCCCGCACCCCGAATTCGGTGCGCGAGCTGCGGCTGGAGGGCAACTTCAGCGACGTATTCCAGGTGTCCGTCCCGGCCGGCTACGAGCGGGACGCCCTGTATCTGCTCACGCCCGACCTGATGGTGATCCTGCTGGATCACGCCGCCGACCTCGATCTGGAGATCGTCGACGGCACTCTGCACGTGTACCTGCCCTCGGAAGACCTCACGAAGCAGGACCGGCTCGAGCAGTTCGTCATGGTGATCGCCGCGCTGCACGAGCGCTTCGGCCGCCGCACGCTGCTCTACCGCGACGAAGACGCGCCCGCGCTCGCGCCGCGCTCGCCCCGGCGCCCGGGTGACACCCTGTCCGCCGCTGCACGCACAGTGCCGACGCGCAGCCGCGTGATGCCCGTACTGCTCGCCGTTACCGTGCCGTTCGTGCCGCTCGCGGTCGGCGTCGCGCTCATGAGCCTCGTGTGACTGAGCCTGGTGTGACTGAGCCTCGTGTGGCCAGGGCGTAGCCTCCGGCGAGCGCGGCAGCCAGCACCGCCAGCCCGGCGACCAGCCCCACCGTCGCGCCCCAGCCTGCCACCGCGAAGACGAGGCCGCCGAACCAGCCGATCAGACTCGAGCCCAGATAGTAGAAGAGGTTGTAGAGCGACGCGGCCTGCGCCCGTCCGACTGCCGCTCGCGCGCCGACCCAGCCTGACGCGATCGCGTGCGCGCCGAAGAAGCCGGCCGTGAAGACGACGAGTCCGACGATCACCAGCACCAGCGAGCCGAAGAGCGTGATCAGCACCCCGACCACCATGACCGCGATCGAGACCAGCAGCACGCGGGCGCGCCCGAACGCGCGCGCCGCTCCCCCGGCCTGCCGTGAGGAATAGGTGCCCGCCAGATAGGCGAGGAACAGCAGCGACACCGCGAACGCGTTCAACTCGAACGGGGGCTGCTCCAGGCGGAACGCGAGGTAGTTGTACACCGTCACGAATCCGCCCATGAGCAGGAATGCCTGCGCGAACAGCACGAGCATGCCGGCCGAGCGCAGATTCGCCCAGGCCGCCTTCGCCACCCAGCGCAGCGTCGCCTGCGGTGACCGCCCGCCGCCGCGCGGCACGGGAGCGATCAACACGAAGCCGGCGGTCGCCGCGGCGCACAGCAGCACGACCGCACCGACGCCGACGCGCCAGCCGGCGAGCTCGGCGAACGGCGCGGCCAGGATGCGCCCGACCAGCCCGCCGACGGTCGTGCCCGACACGTAGGTGGCCGCCGCCACCACCGTGTGCGCGGGACGCACCTCGTCGTGCAGGTAGGCGATCGCGAGCGCAGGCACCCCGCCGAGCGCGAGCCCCTGCAGCACACGCAGCACCAGGATGCCCGTGAACTCCGGCATCACGACGCCCACCGCGCCGAAGACCACGGCGGCAATCAGCGCGAGACGCATGGCGGGCAGGCATCCGATGCGCCCCGCGAGCCAGGACCACGGGAGCACGCCGACGGCGAGGCCGATCGTGGCAGCCGAGATGAGCAGGGCGGATTGCGCCGCCGAGACCTGGAGATCCCGTGCCACGAGCGGAAGTATTCCCTGCGGGGAATACAGCTGCGCGAACGTCGCGATACCGACGAAGCCGAGTGCCACCAGGATGCGGCAGTACTCCGGACTACCGCGATCGTGGCCGCGCCAGGCAGGGTTCGGGCCACTCGAGGAGACCGCGTCGCTCACCCCATCAGCCGTCCAGGGGCATCACGCGGGCCCCGTGCACCGGAGCGGAGACGCGCACCGCGCGGAGCATCGCCGCACTCAGGGCGATCTGCAGGTCGATCGCGGACTCCCGGTCTTCGGCGAGGAACGCGACGGTCGGCCCCGACCCGGAGACCAGCCCCGCGAGGGCTCCCGCGCGCTCCCCCAACTCGAGCACGTCGGAGAGCGCGTCCGAGAGGTGGATCGCCGGCGCCTGCAGGTCGTTCGCCAGAGTCTCCGCGAGCAGCGACGGGTCGCCCGCGCGCAAGGCCTGCAACAGCTCCGTGCTCACCGACGGATGCTCGTCCACCTCGGGCAGGTCGCCCGCGTGGCGCAGGCGGTGGGCATCCAGCTCGCGATACACCGCAGGGGTCGACAGCTCACCCCGGGGCAGCACGAGCACCCACTCGAAGCGGCCCTGCGTCAGCACCGGGCTGAGCTCGTCGCCGCGTCCGAGACCGATCGCCGTGCCTCCGGCCAGTGCGAACGGGACGTCGGCGCCGAGCTCCGCCGCGAGCTCATGCAGCTGGTCGCGAGTGAGTCCCGCATTCCACAACGCATCGCACGCGACCAGGGTGGCCGCGGCATCCGCCGAGCCGCCGCCCATACCTCCCGCGATCGGCACGGACTTCTCGATCTCGATGCGCACGCCCGCCGAGACGCCGGCGGCGTCGGCAACCAGCCGCGCGGCGCGCACCGCGATGTTGCGGTCGTCGGTGGGCAGCGCCGAGCAGTCGATCGGGCCGCTGAAGCTCAGCGACACCGTGTCGGACGGCCATACGCGCACGTCCTCGTAGAGCGACACTGCCTGATAGACGGAGGCGACCGAGTGGTACCCGTCCTCGCCCACGGCGCCGACGCCGAGATAGAGGTTCACCTTGCCGGGGGCGCGGGCGTGCACGGGCAGGCCTTGGCTCGCGGTCATCATGAATACCAACCTACGTGGTCAGACCCGGCGCGCCGTCACCCGACGACACGGCCGAGCGCGACGAAGTCGTCGACCGTGAGCTCCTCGCCGCGGGCGGTCGGCGGCAGTCCCGCGGACTCGAGCGCAGCCGACGCTTCCTGCGCACTGCCGAAGACTCCGGCCAGCGACTGCCGCAGCATCTTGCGTCGCTGCCCGAATGCGGCATCCACGATGCGGAACACGCGCGAGCGCAGCTCGTCGTCGCCCGGATGCTCGTGCTTGCTGAACCCGACAAGGATCGAGTCCACGTTCGGCACCGGCCAGAACACCTGACGCGAGACCTGCCCCACGGTGCGCCACGACCCGTACCAGGCCGCCTTCACGCTCGGCGCTCCGTACACCTTCGACCCGGGCGCCGCCGCGATGCGCCGGCCCACCTCGGCCTGCACCATCACGACGCCGGCGACCAGGGACGGGAGCGTCTGCAGCAGGTGCAGGAGCACCGGCACCGAGACGTTGTACGGCAGGTTCGCCACGAGGCGGTGCGGGGCGAGCGGGAGGGCATCCAGGCCCAAGGCATCCTCGTGCACGACGGTGAGCCGGTCGGATGCCTCGGGCGCGAGCTGCTCGACGGTCACGGGCAGCTGCGCCGCCAGCCGCCCGTCGATCTCCACCGCCACCACCCGGGCGCCCGTCTCCAGCAGACCGAGTGTGAGCGAGCCGAGGCCGGGACCGACCTCGAGCACGACGTCCCCAGCCGACACCTGCCCCACGCGCACGATGCGCCGCACCGTGTTCGCGTCGATGACGAAGTTCTGGCCGAGCTTCTTCGTGGGTGTCACGTCGAGGAGCTCCGCGAGCTCGCGGATCTCCGCCGGGCCGAGCAGCTGCATCAGGCGATGATCCCGATCGGCTCGGTCGGCGGCGCCTGCACCGGCTCCGCGTCCCATTTGCCGTACACCAGCTCGGTGTTCGAGACGAGCTGCGCCGCCAGCACTGACGGGTCCGTGCCGATGGTCTCGGCCATCGACCGCACCGTGTGCGGAATGAGGTAAGGCGCATTCGGACGGCCGCGGAACGGCGTCGGCGTGAGGTAGGGCGCGTCGGTCTCCACCATCAGCAGGGCGCGCGGGGCGAGCTGCAGCGCATCGCGCAGATTCTGCGCGTTCTTGAACGTGACGGTGCCCGAGAACGACATGAACCAGCCGTGGGCCGCGCACACCTCGGCGAGATCGGGACCGCCGGAGAAGCAGTGGAACACGACCTTCTCGGGGGCGCCGACGCGCATCAGCGTGGCTATCACGTCGGCGTGCGCGTCACGGTCGTGGATCTGCAGCGCGAGGTCGTGCCGCTTGGCCATCTCGATGTGCGCTTCGAACGAGCGGAACTGCGCCGCTCTGCCGTTCTCGTCGGTGCGGAAGAAGTCGAGCCCCGTCTCGCCGATCGCCCGCACTCGGGGACGCGAGGCGAGTGAGTCGATGACGCCGAGGGCGTCGTCCAGCTCGCCCGCGGCATCCAACTCGGGAGCATCGTTCGGGTGGATGGCCACGGCCGCCAGCATGCGCGGCTCGATCGCGGCGGTCTCGGCCGCCCACACCGAGGAGGCGACGTCGGTGCCGACCTGCACGACGCCGCGCACCCCGACACTGGACGCCCGATCGAGCTGCTCCCGGTACTCCAGTGCCAGGCCGTCCTCGATCCGTCCCGGGCGCGCCGACGGATCGATGTGCGTGTGGTTGTCGTACACCGGCACCGTGAGCGGTGTCGGAAGCGGCGGGTAGGTCGGATCGCTGGGCATGGGCTTTCGCGTCTCGCCTAGGCGGCGGCCTGATCGATGCGCGGGAAGAGCGCCTCCAACGCCTCCACTCGGATGCCCGCCGGCAGCTGGCCCCACCGGCCGGCGTCCCGCAGCGGCTGTGCCGTCAGCTCGCCGAGAGCGTCGCTCGCGCCGAGTGCCGCCCACAGCTTCGCCGTCGCCTGCGGGACGACCGGCGAAAGCAGCACCGCGAGCGCGCGCAGGCCCTCCGCCGCGGTGTAGAGAACGGTCTGCAGGCGCGCGCGGTTTCCCTCGTCTTTGGCCAGCGCCCAGGGCTCCTGCTCCGTGATGTAGCCGTTGAGCTCGTCGACCACGCGCCAGATGGCGGCCAGCGCATCGTGGATCGCGAAGCGCTGCATGGCGGCGTCGGCGTCCTTCGTCGCCTCGGCGACGGTCTGTTGCACGTGCAGGTCGGACTCACCTGGGTCACCGGCGGCGGGCACCTCGCCGTCGAAATAGCGCTGCAGCATGGCGATCACCCGGGAGGCGAGGTTGCCGAAGCCGTTCGCGAGCTCGGCCTGGTAGCGGGCCGAGAGGTCCTCCCAGCTGAACGAGCCGTCCTGCCCGAAGCTGATGGCGCGCATGAAGTAGTAGCGGAAGGCATCAGAGCCGAACGTGTCGGTGATCTGCGACGGCGCGATGCCGGTGAGCTTGGACTTGCTCATCTTCTCGCCGCCGACGAGCAGCCAGCCGTGCCCGAAGACCTTGTGCGGCACCTCGACCCCGGCGGCCATGAGCATGGCGGGCCAGATCACGGCGTGGAATCGCGCGATGTCTTTGCCGACCAGATGGTAGGCGGGCCAGCGGCGGTCGAAGAGCTCCTGGTCGGTGCCGTAGCCCACCGCCGTGGTGTAGTTGAGCAGCGCGTCGAACCACACGTAGACGACGTGCGTGGGATCCCACGGCACCTTGATGCCCCAGTCGAAGCTGGAGCGCGAGATGGAGAGGTCGGAGAGCCCCTGACGCACGAACTGGATGATCTCGTTGCGCACGCTCTCCGGCTGCACGAAGTCGGGCTGCGACTCGTAGAGGTCGAGCAGCTTGCCCTCGAACGCGCTCATGCGGAAGAAGTAGTTCTTCTCCTTGAGGATCTCCACCGGCCGCGAGTGGATCTTACAGACCAGCTGGCCCTGGTATTCGCCGCTGAGCGGCTCGTCGAGCTCGTCGCGCTGCTTGTACTCCTCGCAGCCGACGCAGTAGTAGCCCTCGTACTCGCCGGCGTAGACGTGCCCGTCGTCGTACAGCTTCTGCAGGAACCGGGTGACGGCGGTCTCGTGCCGCTCGTCGGTCGTGCGGATGAAGTCGTCGTTCGAGATGTCGACGGTCTTCAGCAGCGGCTTCCACGCCGAGTCGACCAGCCGGTCGGCCCATTCGCGGGGCTCCATGCCGTTCGCGGTGGCGGTGCGCAAGATCTTCTGCCCGTGCTCGTCGGTGCCGGTGAGGAACCAGGTGTCGTCGCCGGACTGGCGGTGCCAGCGCGCGAGCACGTCGGCCGCGACTTCCGTGTACGCATGCCCGATGTGGGGAACATCATTCACGTAGAAAATGGGCGTGGTGACGTAGAACGAGGAGCCGTCGGACATGCGTTCCATCCTAATTGGAGCCGGATGGCCGACTCGGCCGCGTTACGCGCCCACGGACGTCACCGCCGGCGCCGTCGTCAGGGCGTGTTCGACGAGCGAGCGCAGCAGCGCCTCCCCATCGGGCGAGAGCACCGATTCCAGGTGGGCCTGCACCGAGGCGATGCCCGGCGCCCGGAACGCGGTGACGAACCCGTTGGCGTCGACGGATGCCTCCAGCCCGACCTCCACGCGTCGCCCGCCCGCCTGCTCCCCGCCTCGCGTCGTGCCGCGTACCCCGAACGTGTTGTAGAAGCCGACCCTGGCCGGCCGACCGAAGACATCCACCGCCAGCTGCACCCCCTGTCGCGGCTCGGCGAGCGGCGCCACCTCGTGGCCGCCGAGCATCCCGAGCACCTGATGGCTGAGGCACACTGCGAGCAGCGGGCGCCCGCTGCGGATGCGCTCCAGCATCAGTGCACGCAGCCGGCCGATGCGGGGCCGGTTGCGCCGCGGATCGCCCGGCCCTGGGCCGAACACCACGAGGTCGTCCTCGAGAACGTCGTCGACCATGGCGCACTGCCGCACGCGGGTGGCGAGGCCCAGGTGTCGCAGCTGATGCGCGAGCATCTGCGTGAAGCCGTCTTCGTTGTCGACGACGAGCACGCTTGGGCGCTCGCCGCCGGCCGCACTCGGCTCCTGCTCGCGCATCCAGAACGGCGCGAGCGCGGCGTTGCGGCGCTGCAGTGCCGCAACGGTTTCGGCGTCCCCCTCGATGTCGAAGCCGGGCCCGTCGGCGACGGGCGAGGTCTCGGGGCGGGCGGGCGTCGCATCCATCAGGCCGAGAGCGGTGAGGATGCCCGCCGCCTTCGCGCGCGTCTCCGCCGCTTCCGAGACGGGGTCGGAGTGCCGCACCAGGGTCGCTCCGGCCGTGACGGTGACGCGTCCGCTTGGCTGGATGCGGGCCGTGCGGATCAGGATCGGCGCGTCGAGCGAGAACCCGTCGCGCTCCGGCTCGAACAGTGCCATCACGCCCGAGTAGTACCCGCGGGGGCGGGTCTCGTGCCGCGCGATCACGCGGCACGCGTTCTGCATGGGCGAGCCGGTGACGGTGGGCGCGAACATGGTGAGGCGTAGCGCCTCACGGGGATCGAGCGACGAATGCCCGTCGAGCAGATACTCGGTGTGGGTGAGGCGTGACATCCGCTTCAGGAACGGCCCCGCCATGCGGCCGCCATCGGGGCACAAGGCGCTCATCAGCTTGAGCTCCTCGTCGACCACCATGAACAGCTCATCGGTCTCCTTGGGGTCGACGAGGAAGTCGAGGAGGCCGGCGCGCGTCGCGCCGTCATCGCCGTGCCGGTACGTGCCGCTGATCGGGTTCATCACCGCATGACCGTTCTTCAGCGTGAGGTGACGCTCCGGGGTGGCGCCGATGAGCATGACGGGTTCGGCCGCTTCGCCCGACGCCGCCGGCGCTCCCTCCTCGGCCACGGGAGGCGCGGGCAGGAAGACCGCGAACGTCCAGTAGGCGCCGCTCTCCCCGGTGAGCAGGGCACGCATCCACGCCAGCAGTGAGGAGACCGGCTCCTCGTGCAGCGTCGCCTCGAAACGGCGGGCGATGACGAAGTTCGCGCCCTCGCCTCGGCCGATCTCGTCGTCGATCACCGCTCGCACGGTCTGCGCGTATTCCGCATCGGAGGTGTCCGGGCCGTGGAACGTGGTGCGTGGGGCGTGCGCGGGAAGCTGGGCGAGGGCATCCTGCAGGCTCACGCGCTCGCGACGGGTCGCCACGAGGCAGCGCAGCGGCGCGCCGTCGTCATGCGCCTGAAACCCGCGCTCGGCGATCTGCCGGTACGGCACCGCGGCCAGCACGGGCGCGTCGTGCAGCGGGATGCCTGCGAGCGCGTCGACGTCGACGACGTCACCGCTGAAGACCTCGAGGTCTTCGGTGCCGCGGCGCAGCAGGGCGAAGGGCGGACAGGCGACGGTGGCGCTGCCTGCCGCATCAACCGCGAGGTGTTCGCCGCGGGCACGCGGACGAAGCGCCGCGTCGACGAGCTCGGCGAGCAGCGAGCCGGGTCTGGCGTCGTTCGGTACGTCGTGCCGCGGGTCGCTCAGCGCGGGCGGGGTATTCGTGTTCATGGCGGTCTCTCCCGGCCGCCTGCCGGAGATCGCTCCTCACGCATACGAGAAACGACCGCCGAGAGGCGGTCGTCGTCTGCGTGGGTGCGCGTTCGTCGGTCCGCCGATCAGGCGGGCCACCAGGTGAGGAAGGTCGAACGCATACCGGCAGACTACCGGATGCCGAGGCCGACGGCGACGCCGAGGCCGACGTCACGCGGCGCAGCCGCGACGGGCGTCAGCCGACCGCGGTCAGCTCCACCACGATCGCGTGCTCGGGGTGCAGGCCCGGCATCGGAAGGCCCACCTCCCGCAGCACGCGACCGGTCAGGACGACGCCTGCGCCGGACGCGGTCGTGCCCGGTGCGGCACCGTCGGTCGGCGCATCGGATGAGGCGCCAGCCCTCAGCCAGGCCGGCAGGCCGCGGTGCGCCACCGCGTGCGGATCGAGCGACAGCCCGAGCGAGACGCGGTACACGCGATCGGGGTCGATCCCGTCGAAGCGCAGACGCGCGGGTGCCTCGTACGGCGAGCTCGCGAGGGTGGCGTACACGAACAGAGCGCGCGAGGAGTCCGGCGCGACGACGCCGTACGCGGTGTCCTTCTCGTCGGACCGGTCGATGCGCACCGCTTCTCCGCCGTGCAACAGCGGCCGATTCTGCTTGTAGAACGCGATCGCGGCACGCAGTTCGGTCCGCTCGGCATCCGTCAGCGTTCGTACGTCCCACTCCATGCCGAAGTGCCCGAACAGCGCCGTCGCGACGCGGAACGAGAGGTCGTGGGTGCGTCCCGTGGTGTGCGAGGTCGCCGGGCCCACGTGCGCGCCGACCAGCTCGGGCGGCAGCACCAGGCCAGTCCAGCGCTGAATCGTCTGCCGCTCCAGCGCGTCGTTCGTATCGGATGCCCACACCCGGTCGGTGCGCTCCAGGATCCCGAGATCCACGCGCGCACCACCCGAGGAACAGCTCTCGATCTCCACGCGGGGATGCTCGGCCCGCAGCGTGTCGAGCAGACGGTACACGGCGAGCGTCTGCTCGTGCACCGACGCCCGCCCGTCGTGCCCGAGCTCGAGCTGGTCGCGGTTCTGATCCCACTTGAGGTAGTCGATCGGGTACTCGGTCAGCAGAGAGTCGAGCCGCTCGTGGATGAAGGCCCAGGCATCCGGGTTCACCAGATCGAGCACCTGCTGGCTGCGCCACGCCAGCGAGGTGCGACCGTCGGCCCCGTTCGGCCGCGCGACCCAGTCCGGGTGCTCGCGCGCGAGGCGTGAGTCCTCGTTGATCATCTCCGGCTCGACCCAGAGTCCGAACTGCATCCCTCGGCTCTTCACGTGCTCCACGAGAGGCGTGAGGCCCTGCGGCCAGACGTCGGGATCGACGAACCAGTCGCCGAGTCCCCGTGTGTCGTCCCTGCGGCCGAGGAACCAGCCGTCGTCGAGGACGAACCGCTCGACGCCGAGGTCGGCCGCGGCATCCGCCAGCTCGGTCAGAACACCGAGATCGTGGTTGAAGTAGACGGCCTCCCACGTGTTGAGCACGACGGGACGCGGCGTCGACGGATGCCCGTCCCGCGCCCGCAGGTACGAGTGAAACCGCGCGCTCACGCCGTCCAGGCCCCTGGCGGAGTACGCGGCGTACGCGGTCGGGGCGCGGTAACTCTCCCCCGGCGCGAGCGTCAGCTCGCCGGAGTGCAGCAGCTCGCCGACCGCGAGCACCCTCTGGCCGGTGCCCACCTGCTCCACCCGGCTGGTGTGGTCGCCGCTCCAGCCCAGGTGCATCGCCCAGACCTCGCCCGAGCGCCAGGAGAACGCCGGAGTCCCGGCCGCGATGACGAGCGTGGAGTCGTGTCCTGTGCGCGCGTGCCGAGCACTGCGCACCCACGCGCCCTGCTCGATGCGTCGACGCTGCGGATGCTTCTCCCGCGCCCAGCGTCCTGTGAGGTCCAGGGCTTCCGTCGCCTGCGACGGCACCGGAAGCGACACGTCCAGAGCGTGAACGCGGTAGTCGTCGCCGCCGGTGTTCGTGACCGTCTGGTTCACGAGAAGCAGGCCCGTGGCATCCAGCGTCAGAACCGCATCGACCCGCAGCCCGGATGCCTCGTCCGTCAGCACCAGCGTCGCCCTCGACCCGAGTCCACCGCCCGGCACCTCATCGAGGGATGCCTCCTGCACCGTCAGTCGCGGTGAGAACGCCAGTGCACCTCGGTCGCCGGAAAGCCCCGGGACGCCGCGCCAGGCGCGCGCCGCCTGCGGGATGAGCGAGGCCGGGAGCGGGCTGTCGAACGACGAGTTCGGCACCGATCCGCCGAACGCAGCGAGGTCGCCCACCTGCTCCCCGAGGTCGGCGCCCCAGTGCACCACGCGCACGTCGCCGTCGATGAGCTGGAGCAGGAGGCTGACTCCGCCGGAGCGGAGATGGAGGCTGTCGATCACGAGATCCCTTCTGAACGGGGTCGGCTCCGGTCGTCGGAGACGATGCGCAACTCGCCCGCACGGGCGCTGAGCACTTCACGGGCGTGCGGGCCCAGGCCGTCGTCGCTGATCACGACAGCGGCCTCGTCCAATTCCGCAATGGTCGACATGCCGACAGTGCCCCACTTGGTGTGGTCGGCCAGCACGACGACCCGCCGGGCCGCCGCGACGAACGCGCGGTCCGCCTCCGCTTCCAGCATGTTCGGCGTGGTGAATCCTTCGTGCTCGTCCATGCCGTGCACGCCGAGGAACAGGTAGTCCAGGTGCAGCTGGCGCAGCGCCGAGATGGCGATCGGCCCCACGAGCGCATCAGACGGCGTGCGCTGTCCGCCGGTGAGGATGACGTGCCACGCCCGTCGCCGCGCCCGCTGATAGAACACGCTCGCCACCTGCACCGAGTTCGTCACCACCGTGCAGTCCAGCGGCGATTCCGCGAGCAGTGACGCGAGCCGCCACGTGGTGGTGCCGGCGCTGATCCCGATCGCGCTGCCCGCGCGCACGAGGGATGCCGCCTCCCGCGCGATCGCGAGCTTCTCCGGTTCCTGGAGCACGACCTTGGACTCGAAGCCCGGCTCATCGGTGCTGAGCCCCCCGCCCGGCAGAGTCGCACCACCGTGCACCCGCTCGAGCAGGCCGCTGGTCACCAGCACATCGATGTCGCGCCGCACGGTCATCTCACTCACCGCGAACTGCGCGGCGAGCTCGGTGACCCGCACCGTGCCCCGTTCCCGGGCGCGGGCGACTATCGCGCTCTGGCGCGCGGCGGCGAGCATCATCGGGTCATCCCTTGTTGGCGCCCAGCGTCAGGCCGGCGACGAACTGACGCTGCAGCACGAGATAGATGATAAGCGTCGGGACGACGGTGATGATGGCACCCGCGGCCAGCAGGTTGTAGTTCGACAGGAACTGCCCCTGCAGGTTGTTGATCGCCGTCGTGACCGGCAGCCGGTCGCCCGATTGAATGAAGATCAACGGCCAGAAGTAGTCGTTGTAGATGAAGATCACCTCGAGCGTGCCCAGGGCGGCCAACGCCGGCTTGGTCAGCGGGAGGATGACGTTCCAGTACTGCCGCCACACGCTCGCACCGTCGACCCGCGCCGCTTCGGTGAGCTCGTGCGGAATCGCCTTCATGAAGTTCGAGAGCACGAACGTGCAGAAGCCGATCTGGAAGGCCGTGTTCGCCGCGATGACGCTCACGTAGGTGTTCAGCAGCGTGCCGGAGTCACTCAGCCAGTACGGCAGCGCCGTGTGCTTGAACAGCTCGAACAGCGGCGCGGCCAGCACCTGGGGCGGCAGCAGGTTGCCCGCGGTGAACATGATCAGCAGCGTGATGTTGAACTTCCAGCTGTATCGCGAGACGGCGAACGCCATCATCGAGGCGAAGAACAGCGTGAGGATGACGGCCGGCACCGTGATCATCACCGAGTTCCAGAAGTAGATCGGGAACCCGCCCTGCGTCCAGGCGTCGATGAAGTTCTGGAAGTTGAAGTGTCCGCCGATCGAGAAGTACCCGTACTTATCGGTATCGGCTTTCGGCCGCAACGACGTATAGAGCGCCCACACCAGGGGCAGCAGCCACATGATCGCCATCACCGTGACGAAGACGATGGTGGGCCAGTGCCTCTTCTTGTGCCGGCGATCCGGCGTCGCCTCGTGCGGCGGAATGCGCACGGATGTCGTGGTGGCGCTCATCACGCCTCCCTTCGGAACGTGCGCGCGAGATAGAACACGATCGGCACCAGCGAGATGACCAGCAGCACCACGGCGAGCGCCGATCCGACCCCGATCACCTGTCCCTCGCCGATGAGGTTCTGGATGACCAGCACGCTGAGCAGCTCGAGGCCGTTGGTCCCCTTGTTGATGACGTACACGATGTCGAACGCGCGGAGCGACTCGATGATCGTGATGACCACGATGATGATGTTGGTCGGCTTCATCGCCGGAAACACGACGCTGAAGAACGACTGCCAGGAGTTCGCGCCGTCGAGTGACGCGGCCTCCCTCAGGCCGGGGTCAACGCTCTTCAGGCCGGCCAGATACAGGATCATGACGTAGCCGGCGTGCCGCCAGGTGGCGGCGACCATCGCCGCCCACAGATTGACGCTCGGATTGCCCAGCCAGTCGATCGCATTCGGTTTGCCCGCCGTGCCGAGCAAGAAGTTCAGCAGACCGTTGTCCTGCGAATAGAACAGCTGCCAGATGATGCCGATCAGCGCGAGCGACAGCATCACGGGAGCGAAGAAGATGCTCTGGTAGATGCGGGTGCCGCGGATGGCCTGGTCGAGCAGCACCGCAAGCAGAAGGCCGAGCGGCGTGCCGATGACACCCAGGAACAGCAACCAGATGATGTTGTGCAGCACTGCCGGCCAGAACTGCGTGTAGTCCTGGAAGACATACTGATAGTTGCCCCAGCCCGCCCACTTCATATCGCTGAAGTCGAGGCCGTTCCAGCGCACGAACGACAGGCCGATCGAGAACAGGGTGGGGAGCCAGACGAGGCAGAGCTGGATCAGGGTGGGGATGCCCACCATGATCGAGAGCACCACGACGTCCCTGCGAGTGAATTGACGCAGCCGGCGCCGCTTCCGGGCGGGGAGCTCTCCCTGCCCGGAAGCGGTCGTCTTCTGCGTGCGAGCAGACGTGACCGTCATGAGACGAATACTCCCGCGGTCACTCGGCCGCGTACAGCGTCTTCGCCTGCGACTCGATGTTGGCGAGGTCGATGCTGCCGTTCTTGATGAACGTCTGCATCGCCGGCTCGAGCACGTTGGATGCCATGGCGGGCAACGCGTCGCGGTCGAAGAACTGGCTGATGTACTTCGCGTCGGCGATGACGCCGGCCAGCTTCTTGGTGAACGCGCTGTAGTCGGAAGTGTCGGCATCCTTCGCCGTCATGATGTTCGACTTGTCGACGGAGTAGTACGCCTCCTGGCCCTTGCCGGTGCCCATGAACTGCAGCATCTCGCGGGCGGCTTGGTTGTCGCCCCCACGCTTGGAGAGCATGAGACCGTCGATCGGCGCCTCGACCGCGTCTCTGCCCTCGACCGCGATGGACGGGAACGGGAAGAAGTCGATGTCTGCCAGCACCGTGGCATCCGTGAACTGCTGCGTGATGAACGAGCCGAGCAGCATCATGCCGGACTTCTTGTCGCCGAGCTTCTGCGCAGCGTCCTGCCAGGTGAGGCCCAGCGCGTCGGGGTCCTGATAGGGCAGCAGGATCTTCCAGGTGTCGAAGACGTTCTGCACCTTCTTGGAGTTCCACGACTCCTTGTGCGCGCACAGGTCGACGTGGAACTGGTACCCGTTGGTGCGCATGTTGATGTAGTCGAACGTGCCGCAGGCCGGCCAGGCGTCCTTGTCGGCGAACTCGATCGGAATGATCCCGTCGGCCTGCATCTTCTTGCACAGCGACTCGAGGTCGTCGAGGGTCTCCGGAACCTGGTAGCCCTTCTCCTGCCAGAACGACTTGCGGTAGAAGAAGCCCCACGGATAGTTGTAGTTCGGCACGAAGTACTGCTTGCCGTCCTCACCGGTGGATGCCTTCTTGAGCGCTGACGAGAAGTTGTCGCCGATCTTGTCCCACACGTCGTCGACGTCGGCGACCAGGCCCTTCTTCGCGTAGTACTGCATGCGGTAGCCGGCGAACCAGGTGAACGCGTCGTCGGGACTGCCCTGCAGGTAGTTGTTGATCTTGTTCTGGAACGAGTTGTGGTCGACGGTGTTGACGCTCACCTTGTCGCCGGACTTCTTCTTGTAGGCCGAGACGAAGGCGGCATACGCCTTCTTCGGCACCGGGTCGGAGGCGTTCGAACCGAAGCTGAGGGACTTCGAGCCGGAGTCGGATCCTCCGGACGACGTCCCTGTGCAGGCGGCCAGAAGCGGAACGGCGCCCAGTCCGAGCGCCCCGACTCCCACGCCCTTCAGCAGCGTGCGGCGGTCGAAGCCCGCGCCCTGGTTGAGCTCTTGCATGTTGACTCCTTTGTAACGTGCAGAGGGTGTGTGCAGAATCGCACAATCTCGACCATATTCGAGCACAAGCCGGGCCGGGATAACAAGGCGGACACGATTCCTTCCGCGAACGCGCCCGCGCACTTCCTGCCCGTGAACGATCACGAAGTCGCAAAAAAACGCACAGGGAGTCGACAAAACGCGAGTCGTACGGCTCGAGTGCGCTAGGCGCGTGGCCTCCCCGTACTGGACCGCTCGACCAGCCATACCGGCGCGAGTATGCGCGCAGGCGTCACGGGCCCATTCTCGATTTCGGCGACCACGGCGTGCACCGCCTGCCGCCCCTGCTCCTCGAAGTCCTGGTGCACCGTGGTCAGCGGCGGCCAGTACGACGCACTTTCCGTGGTGTCGTCGCATCCCACAATGCTGACGTCTCCGGGAACGTCCTTGCCTGCTTCGTGCAGCGCGCGCATCAGTCCGAGCGCCATCTGATCGTTCGACGCGAAGATCGCTGTGATGTCGTCCCGTTCGGCGATCGAGAGCCCGACGCGGTATCCGGACTCCGCAGTCCAGTCGCCCTGCAGCACCTCGGGGACCTCACGTCCCGCCGCCCTCAGTGTGGCGGCCCAGGCGTCCCGGCGTCGCATCGCCGAATACGAGCTGACCGGCCCGGGAACGTGCCACACCGTTCGATGACCGAGATCGAGCAAATGCTCTGTCGCGAGCCGCCCGGCCGCCGCCTGGTCGCCATCCACCACGGGGTAGTCCGTTCTCGCGGTCGACGTGTTCACCACCACCGGGAGCCCGGCGGGCAGCTCGGCCATCGCACTGTCGGTGAGCTCCGCCTCGATCATCATCACGATGCCGTCGACGCCCTGGTCGAGCAGCCGAGTCACGGCACCGCTGACGGCTCGCTGCGTCGGCTCCCGCATGAGATCGAGCGTGAGTGAGTAGCCGAGTTCCGACGCAGCCTGCGTGATCGCGTCGAGCATGCGCATGTTGCCGTACGACGACAGCGTGAACATCGCCACACCGATGTCGCGGAAGCGTCCCGAGCGCAACGCCCGCGCCGCGCTGTTCGGCCGGTAGCCGAGCTCGCGCATGGATGCCAGCACGCGCTCCTTCGTGGACTCGCCCACGTTGTCGAGACCGTTGGCCACGCGAGACACCGTCTGCGACGACACCCCGGCGTGCCGGGCGACGTCGTTCATCGAGGGCTCTCTGACTCGAACGCTGCGCGTGCCCACGCGCACCTCCTCACGGTGCGATCACGGTTCGCCATGAACGCTCGCACATGTTGACGTCAACATGCTACTGTGACGCCCGTCCGATGTTGACGTCAACATCACCTCCGACGACGAAGGTCCGACTCCATGACAACGATGTCCGTACGGCGCCGTGCCGGCACTCCTGGAACGCTGAGGCGCGATCGCCGCGATTGGAAGGGCTGGGCATTCATCGCGCCCTTCGCCCTCGTGTTCCTCGCGATGACGGTCGTTCCGATCGTGTACGCGATCTACTTGAGCCTGTTCCGAGATCAGCTGGTCGGCGGCAACTCCTTCGTCGGCCTTCAGAACTACCTGGACGTGCTCTCCGACGCCAAGTTCTGGTCCGGCATGTGGCGGGTCGCGATCTTCCTCGTCATCCAGGTGCCGATCATGCTGATCCTGTCGTTGATCGCGGCGCTGGCGCTGGACAGCCTCCGGCTCTACGCCGTCGGGTTCTACCGCATCATGCTGTTCCTGCCGTACGCGGTGCCCGGCGTCGTCGCCGCCCTGATCTGGGGCTTCATGTACGGCACCCAGTTCGGCCTCGCCGCCAACATCAACGACTTCCTCGGCAGCCAGGTGCTGCAGCCGCTGACGCTGCGCTGGATCCTCGTGTCGATCGGCAACATCGTCGTCTGGGAGTTCATGGGCTACAACATGCTCATCTTCTACTCGGCGCTGAAGGTGATCCCGGCCGAGCTCTACGAGGCTGCGGAGATAGACGGCGCCGGCTCGTGGCGCACCATCTTCAGCATCAAGATCCCGGGCATCCGCGGCGCCATCGTCATCGCGACCATGTTCTCCGTCATCGGCAGCTTCCAGCTCTTCAACGAGCCGCAGCTGCTGCAGGGGCTGGCACCGAACGCGGTGAGCACGTACTTCACGCCCAACATGTACGCCTACAACCTCTCGTTCGCCGGGCAGCAGTTCAACTACGCCGCCGCCGTCGCCATCGTGATGGGCGTCATCACCGCTGTGATCGCCTACGTCGTGCAGGTCCGAGGAACCCGACAGGAGAACCGCTGATGACCACCGTGACCAGCCGTCGCCCCTCCCGCGCCGCACAGCATTCCCACGTCGTGGCCGTGCACGGTCGCCCCCGACGCCGTCGCCGGCACTCGGTGGGCCTGACCATCGTGATGGTCATCCTCGTGATCTACACCATCGTGCCGCTGCTGTGGCTGATCATCAACGCGTCCAAGACGCAGGCGAGCCTTTTCGCGTCATTCGGCCTGTGGTTCTCCGGTCCGTTCTCCCTGTTCACGAACATCTGGACCACGCTCACCTACGACGACGGCATCTTCCTCCGTTGGTTCGGCAACACGCTCCTCTACGTGGTCGTCGGCGCTGGCGGCGCGACCCTGCTCGCCACCATCGCCGGATACGGCATGGCGAAGTTCAAGTTCCCCGGCCGCCGCGCCGTGTTCGCCGTCGTCATCGGCGCCATCGCCGTGCCGGGCACCGCGCTGGCCGTTCCGACGTTCCTGCTGTTCAGCAGCCTCGGCCTGACGAACACGCCGTGGGCGATCATCCTGCCGTCGTTGATCAGCCCGTTCGGGTTCTACCTCATCTGGACCTACGCCATCGAGGCCGTGCCCACCGAGCTCCTCGAAGCGGCGCGCGTCGACGGGTCGGGCGAGTTCCGCACCTTCTTCACGATCTCCTCGCGCCTGCTCGCCCCGGGAATCGTCACCGTGCTGCTGTTCGCCATCGTCGCGACCTGGAACAACTACTTCCTGCCACTGATCATGCTCTCCGACCCGAAGTGGTACCCGCTCACCGTCGGACTCAGCAACTGGAGTCAGCAGGGAACCGGCGCGAGCGCGGTCCCCATCTACAACCTGGTGATCACCGGCTCGCTGCTGACGATCATCCCGGTCGTGATCATCTTCCTTTTCCTGCAGCGGTTCTGGCAGTCGGGCCTGGCCACCGGAAGCGTCAAACAGTGAGTCCCTCGACATCGATCTCCCCAGGGCGTCGTGCCCGCAATCCCCGTATAACAGCGAAAGGAAACACACCCATGGCATCCGAATCGACCGGCGCCGCCTTCACTCGGCGCGGTTTTCTCGGCCTCGGCGCCGCTGCCGCAGCCACGACCATGCTCGCCGCGTGCTCCGGTGGTTCCGGAGGCAGCGCGGCCAGCGACGACGACATCGAGAAGGCGATGAAGAAGGGCGGCTCCATCACCTGGTGGACATGGACGCCCCAGGCCAAGAAGCAGCTCGCCGCCTTCGAGAAGGCGTACCCGAAGGTGAAGGTCAAGCTGCGCAACGTCGGCAGCGGCGGCACCCAGTACACGAAGCTGTCGAACGCCATCAAGGCCGGCTCCGGCGCTCCCGACGTCGCCCAGATCGAATACTTCGCCCTGCCCCAGTTCGTGCTCGCCAAGTCCCTCGTCGAGCTCAGCGACTTCGGTTTCGGCTCGCTGAAGAAGCTCTACGCGAACGGCACCTGGGACTCGGTGAACGTGAACGGCGGGCTCTACGGCCTGCCACAGGACTACGGCCCCATGGCGTACTTCTACAACAAGACCGTCTACGACAAGTACGGCATCTCCGTTCCTACCACCTGGGACGAGTTCGTCGCCGCGGCCAAGAAGCTGCACGCCGCGAACCCGAAGCTCTACCTGCTCAACGACGCCGGCGACCCCGGCTTCACCACCAGCATGATCTGGCAGGCAGGCGGCCGCCCGTTCAAGGTCGACGGCACCACCGTGACCGTCGACCTGCAGGACTCCGGCACCAAGAAATGGACCTCGACGTGGGATCAGCTCGTCGAGGGCAAGCTCCTCAATCAGACCACCGCGTGGACCGACGCCTGGTACGCCCAGCTCGGCAACGGCGAGATCGCCAGCGTGGTGACCGGATCGTGGATGCCCGGAATTCTGGAGACGTCGGTGGCGCAGGCATCCGGTCAGTGGCGCGTCGCGCCGATCCCCACATACGACGGGACGCCCGCCAACGCCGCCAACGGCGGGAGCTCGCACGCCGTGCTGAAGCAGGGCAAGAACCAGACCCTGGCGGCGGGGTTCCTCAAGTGGCTGTGCGCCAACACCACCTCGACGCGGATCTTCCGCGAGCAGGGCGGTTTCCCGTCGACCAAGAGCGACCTCTCCGCCTCGGCCTGGCTCTCCGACGCGCCGGCGTACTTCGGCGGTCAGAAGATCAACAAGGTGCTGGCGGATGCCTCGGACAGCGTGCTCTCCGGCTGGCAGTACCTGCCGTACCAGCAGTACGCGAACTCGGTGTACTCGGATGCCATGAGTGCGTCGTACAGCAACAACACGTCGCTCAACCCGGGCCTGCAGGCCTGGCAGAAGGCGATCGTCAGCTACGGGAACAAGCAGGGCTTCAAGGTCACCGGAAAGTAGCCTGAAACCACGACCCGTACGACGGAGTCGGCCGGCGCATGGCGACCGGCCGACTCCGCACATCCCCTGAAACCCGACCCCGCTCCCCCAGGACCCGCTTCGCGATCCGAAGCCACGGGCCCAGCCGAAAGGAACACGACTGTGTCATCGCACGGTGCGCTCGCCGCATGGCGCCATCCCGAACTCTCCTCCATCGCACGCGAGCCGATGCACGCGCTCGGCCGCACGTCGAATGTCGACGGGACGCTGCCCGAGAACGTGATCGACCTCGACGGCACGTGGGACTTCGCCCTGTTCGGAACTCCCGAGCAAGCGTTCGCGCGCGACGAGCGCGAGGTGACCGGCGGCGACGAGGGCTGGCGCGGCATCCGCGTTCCCGGCGCCTGGACGATGCAGGGCACCGACGACCTACCGCAGTACACGAACATCACGATGCCGTTCCCCACGCCGCCACCGGTCGTTCCCGACGCGAACCCCACTGGCGTGTACCGGCGCACGTTCACTGTGCCCGCTGAGTGGGCGGGGCGGCGCGTCGTGCTGCACGTCGGTGCCGCCGAGAGCGTTCTGCACGTGCAGGTGAACGGCACGGAGCTCGGCGTGAGCAAGGGAAGCCGGCTCGCCGCCGAGTTCGACGTCACATCCGTCGTGCACGCCGGCGACAACGAGCTGGAGCTGACCGTCGTCAAGTGGAGTGACGCCAGTTTCATCGAAGACCAGGACCAGTGGTGGCACGGCGGGATCATCCGCAGCGTGCGGCTCTACTCGACTCCCGCCGTGCACCTGCGCGACGTGCGCACGGTCGCCGACTTCGATCCGAAGACGGGTGACGGGCGCCTGGACGCGGTCGTGGAGATCGGCTCCCCCGACGGCATCGCGCCGCCCGGACTCGGCGTGCGCGTCACGCTGACGCGAGGCGACCACCCGAGCACCGCGAGCGAGGGCACCGCGAGCGAGCGCACCGCGAGCGAGCGCACCGCGCAGGCGACGGCATCCGTGTCGACCCGCATCATGGTCGACGACGAGGAAGCACAGCCGACAGAGCTGATCGCCCGGATCCCCGTCGGGCTGAATCCGTTCACGCTGCACACCTACAACGCGGCGCACGTGACGATGGAGCCGGAGGTGCAGTTCCTGGCCGACACGGCGACCGCCTTCATGCAGCCGGAGCCGGACGGGCGTGCGACCACGAGCATCCCGGTTCCGCGGGTCGCGCCGTGGAGCGCCGAGCTTCCCGTGCTGCACACGGTGCGGGTCGAGCTGGTGGATGCCGCGGGCAGCGTGCTCGACGTCGCCGAGCATCGCGTGGGCTTCCGCCGCGTGGAGATCGTCGGCCGCGACCTTCTCGTGAACGGCCGGCGCATCATGGTGCAGGGGGTCAACCGGCACGAGGCCGACCCGCGCACGGGCCGCACGGTCTCGCGGGAGCAGACCGCCGGCGAGCTGGCGAATCTCAAGCGCTGGGGGTTCAACGCGATCCGCACGTCGCACTACCCGAACGAGCCCGCGTTCTACGATCTCGCCGACGAGTACGGCTTCTATGTGATCGACGAGGCCGACCTGGAGGGCCACGACTGGGCCTGGTCGCTCTGCGACGATCCGCGATACCTCGGCCAGTTCGTCGATCGGGTCTCGCGCATGGTGCTGCGCGACAAGAATCACGCGAGCATCATCATGTTCTCGCTCGGCAACGAGACCGGCACCGGCGTGAACCACGACGCCGCCGCCGGCTGGGTGCGCGGCTACGATCCGACCCGGCCCGTTCACTACGAGGGCGCCATCGTGCGCGACTGGTTCGGCGGCCACCGCCAGACCGACGTCGTCTCCCCGATGTATCCGGCGATCGAGGCGATCGTCGCGTATGCGCAGAACCCGGGTGCCGACCGCCCCCTGATCATGAGCGAGTACAGCCACGCGATGGGCAACTCGAACGGGTCGTTCGACGACTATTGGAAGGCGATCCGCTCCACACCGGGCCTGCAGGGCGGATTCATCTGGGAGATGAAGGACCACGGCCTCGATCCGGATGACGACGGACACTACCGCTACGGCGGCGACTTCGGTCACGCCGTGAACGATGGCAGCTTCTGCATCGACGGCCTGCTGTTCCCCGACGGGTCGCCGCACCCCGCCGTCTGGGAGGTGCGACGGGTGTTCTCGCCCGTGGAGATCGCGTCGGACGCCCCGGCCGCGCTCGCGGGTCGTCTGGAGTTGCTGAACCGCCAGAGTTTCGCCTCCCTGGACGACATCGTCATCGACGCCTCGGTCGCCCACGCAGATGGCGGTGCGAGCGAGCAGGTTCGCCTGGATGCCGTCGCCGACGCGGGTGAGACCGCGGCGGTCGCGCTGCCCGAGGTGCTCGTGCGCGAGCTCGGTTCGGCGCACGCCCTGTCGCTGCGGCTGAGGGTGAGCACCGCCCGCGACGCGGCGTGGGCGCCGGCCGGGACCGAGCTCGCCGTGCTGGAACTGCGGGTGCGCGAGGACTCCGAGGTCGCGGGTGGCCTCCCGCTGCCGCAGCGAACCGAGGGCGAGCCGCGTGAAGCGCTCTGGGTCGGGGCCACGGCGACCATCAGCGACGACGGACTCCTCGGCCACCCGCTGCTCGCGTCGGCCCCGCGCCTCCAGTTCTGGCGGGCACTGACTGACAACGACAAGGGATTCCTCGGGCAGCAGAGACTGGAAGCCACGGGCCTGCGCGATCCCGAGCGCCGAGTGGTCAGCGTCGAGCGCCGCGACGACGGCACCGCCTCGGGCGGAACGACGATCGTGCGCGCGCAGTACGCGACCACGAGCGGCGCCGTCATCGAGCACGAGCAGAAGGTGAGGGCATCCGGATCGTCTCTCGTGTTCGAAGAGACGGTGGTGGTGCCCGAGAGCCTCACGGATGTTCCGCGCATCGGCGTCGAGTTCGCGCTCGTGCCCGGCTTCGAGCGGGTGTCGTGGCTCGGGGACGGGCCGCACGAGACGTATCCCGACCGACGCTCGTCCGGCCTGATCGGACGATGGGAGGCCTCCGTCGACGAGCTGCAGACGCCATACGTCCGACCCCAGGAGAACGGTGCGCGAACCGGTGTCACTGAGGCGGAGCTCACCGACGGCGAAAGTACCGTGACGCTGCGCTTCGAGCAGGCCGTGCTCTTCACCGCGTCCCACCACAGCGTGGCCGATCTCGAGCAGACGGCCCATTCGTGGGAACTGCCTCGTCGCGAGACGACGATCGTGCGCGCCGACCTCGTGCAGCGCGGGCTCGGCACCGCCTCGGTCGGACCGGAGCCTCTGCCGGAGTTCATCGTCGGGCCGGGCACCTACTCCTGGACGTGGTCGCTGGCGGCGCGGTAGCGGCCTCCGAAACGCCCCACCGTCGGTCGCGGATCCTAGTCTGGAGACGCGGCCGACGGCATTCGTGCACTGGGGCGATCGCAACCGGTGCGGCCGGGCCATCGCGCCAGGCGACCTCGCCGCGACCGCAGAGGGAGGCATCATGACGCAGCGCTTCACGATCGGCGACCACGTGGGCTGGAACTCCGAGGCGGGGCAGGTGTCGGGCCGCATCATCGCGGTGCACACCGCGGACTTCGACTACAAGGGTCACACCCACCGTGCGAGCGTCTCGGACCCGCAGTACGAGATCGCCAGCGACAAGACCGACCACATCGCAGCGCACAAGGGGTCGGCGCTGCACCTGATCGACGGCGACGGGTGACGAACAGGTTCTTCACGGTCGGGCACTCCGACCGCACGATCGGGGCCTTCCTCGCTCTGCTGGCCGAAGCGCGCGTGACCCTGCTCGTCGACGTGCGCAAGCTGCCCGGTTCGCGCAGCAATCCGCAGTTCGACGAGGAGGCGCTGGAGCCCGCCTTGGCGGACGCCGGCATCCGATACCGGCACGAGGCCGCGCTCGGCGGACTGCGGCCCGTCTCGAAGACCATCCCGTTCGAGGTGAACGCGCTCTGGCGCAACCGCAGCTTCCACAACTACGCGGACTACGCGCTCTCGGATGCTTTCAGCGACGCCCTGCGACGGCTGCGGTCCGAGGGTGCCGAGCAGGTCGCCGTGATGTGCTCCGAAGCCGTGTGGTGGCGCTGCCACCGCCGCATCATCGCCGACCACCTGCTCGCGGCCGGGGAAGACGTGCGTCACCTCATGGGCTCAGCCGACGGACCCCGGATCGACCCGGCCACGCTCACGCCGGGCGCTCACGTCGGAGTCGACGGGCAGGTCACCTACCCGTCCGATTGACGCCGTCGCCATCCGGTCCGAGCCGGTCCGGCCCGGTCCGCTCCGGCCCGACATGACGTCCGCCTCAAAACATGCCCATCTGCCATGTTTTCGGTCGGAAGAGCGCGATCCGTCATGTCGACGACGGCGCGCGACCCGCATCCCGCACCGCATCCCGAGCGACGACCCGGCATCCCGAGTGCGGTCACCAGGCGGCGGCGACCTCCGCGTGCGTGCGCAGGATGCCGTCCGTCGTCCCCTCCGGCGCCCGCCCGATGCCGCATTCGGTCGCCACTCCGAACGCCGGCGCGTGCCGGAGGGCCGTGGCGATACGGCGGCGCGCGCCATCCGGGCCGTCCTCGCGGTGCACGAGCCCCAGGTACAGCTCGGTGTCCTCGTGCAGCCGGAGGCCGTCGAGCGGCGCGAAGTACGCGTCGTCGTCGCGCTCGATGGGCACGGGCAGGTGGATCCACGTGATCGGCCGGGTGGCGGCATCCGTCACCATGTTCGCGAAGCGCACGAGGTTGCCCGCGTCGGCCGGCTCGATGAAGTGCTTCTCGGCCACATCGCCGTAGCAGAGGTGGAACCCGACCTCGACGTCCTCGGGCACACGGGATGCCTGGTCCGCCGACCGCTGCGTCAGTCCGGCCCACACGTCGTCGCCCCACCAGGATTCCGCGCCGTGGCCGCCCCGATGCGCGATGTCCTCGATGATGCCGAACTCGACCGCGTTGTCCCACTGAATGGCGAGATCGTCGTGCGGGATGGCATCCAGGATCGCGTCGAGCTCCCGATACATCGCCCGCCGGTACACGGGCTCGATGGCCGCGCGCTGCTCGGGCGGGAAGAACGCGCCGACCACCGCGAGCGGCGTGGGCAGCGACACCTGGAACCGTGTCCCCGGCCGGATGTGGCCTTCATCGCGAAGACGGCGGAAGATCTCATACGACTCGACGGCTGCCGCCGCATAGCCCAGCGGCGGGAACTCGATCGACGCGGGGTCGACTCCGTCGGCGACGCGAAGCGGACGGGCGTCGAGCATGCGCAGCGGCACCGGATGCTCGCCCACGCGCTCGATGCCCACCGCCTGTCCCAGCACGTCGGGCTGGAACATGATCCAGTGGAAGCGGCGGCCGGGCTCGCCGTCCGGGATGCGCTTCAACAGCGGTCCCATCAGCTGCGCGGCCGTGCGCATCGTCGTCTCGGCGTCGTCGTAGTTGACGCTGCCGACCAGCAGCGCTCCGCGGGGTTCGGTCATCGTCCCATTCTCCCCCGGCGGGCTCCCCAGCGAGCTCTCGACAGCCCACACCCACGGGTTCCACGCACACTGCACCGACGGTTCCCGGGTGCCGGCAACAGCACCGGATGCCGGGCGGGGCGGACGGCCTAGGCCCGCGCGCGGAGCGCGGCCTCGTAGAGGGTCCGGCGCGAGAGGCCGGTGCGGGCGGCGACGGAGGCGCAGGCATCCTTCAGGCTCTCGGTCGCAGTGAGCAACAGCACCTCCTGCACGGCGGTCTCCAGATCGACCACGCGCGCCGGTGCGCCGGCGACCACGATGACGATCTCGCCCCGAGCGCCCTCCGCCCACTCCACGAGCTCCTCGGCGATACCGCGGCGCACCTCCTCGTGCAGTTTCGTCAACTCCCGGCAGACGGCGACGCGGCGCGCGCCGAACGCGTGCGCGATCGCCTTCAACGACTCGGCGAGCCGGTTCGGCGACTCGAAGAACACCATGGTGCGCCGCTCGTCGGCCAGCGACGCCAGAGCGGATGCCTTCTCCCCCGCCTTGCGCGGCAGGAACCCTTCGAACGTGAACCGGTCCGTCGGCAGTCCGGAGACGGCGAGCGCCGTCAGAACGGCACTCGGCCCGGGGATGACGGTCACCTCGACGCCCTGCTCGATCGCCGCCGTCACCAGGTGATAGCCCGGATCCGAGACGGTCGGCATGCCGGCATCCGAGAGCACGAGCAGATCGCCCTCGCGCGCGAACTCCACGAGATCCGCGGAACGCTCGCGCTCGTTGTGGTCGTGCAGCGCGATCAGGCGCGGCCGGTTGTCGACCCCGAGGCCCTTCAGCAGTCGCTGCGCGACCCTGGTGTCTTCGGCGGCCACCGCCTCGGCGTTCTCGAGCGCGTCCACGAGCCGACGGGAGGCGTCGCCCAGATTGCCGATAGGCGTCGCCGCGAGGATGATCACGTGTTCAGTCATAGCATTGCCGTCGTGACTGCCCCCGGATCGACGGCCGCGAGCGCCGATGCGCCCCGCGACGCCGACGAGCCGGACGGGTTCGACGAGCCGGACGGGTTCGACGAGCCGCGCGGCTCCCGCCTCGACCGCTGGTTCGCGCGCACCGTGAACACGCCGGCGAAGCTGCGGCTCTACAACTGGGGGCTCCCCGCCTTCGTCACACTCGTCGCCATCGTCGCGCGGCTCTGGGCGCTCGGCGATCCGCACTCGCTCATCTTCGACGAGACGTTCTACGTCAAAGACGCCTGGACCCTTCTGCACAAGGGCTGGGAGGCGGCGTGGCCGGCGAACATCGACCAGGCCTTCGCCGACGGCGACGTGAACTCGTACACGAACGATCCGGAGTTCGTCGCGCATCCCCCGTTCGGCAAGTGGATGATGGCGGTCGGCCTGGCGATCTTCGGCGCGCAGAACGCGGTGGGCTGGCGCATCTCGACCGCGGTGGTCGGCATCCTCGCCGTGGTGCTGCTGATGCTGATCGCGAAGCGGATGTTCCGCTCCACGCTGATCGCGTCGGTCGCCGGATTCATCATGGCGATCGATGGCAACGCCATCGTGATGAGCCGGGTGGCCATCCTGGACGACTCCGTGATGTTCCTCGCGCTGCTCGCCTTCGGATGCCTGCTGCTGGACCGCTCCTGGCACGAGAAACGGCTCGCCGCGTGGGTGGCGGCCCGCGTCGAGCAAGGCCGCACACTCGGCTGGGGACCCTGGAT
This sequence comes from Humibacter albus DSM 18994, assembly GCF_000421825.1. Lineage (GTDB taxonomy): Bacteria > Actinomycetota > Actinomycetes > Actinomycetales > Microbacteriaceae > Humibacter > Humibacter albus. Next base: position 165,710 of record NZ_ATXT01000014.1, on the reverse strand, counting down.
GTGGTGGCGTCCGTGGCTGCTCGCCGCAGGCATCCTGCTCGGGCTCGACGCGGGCGTGAAATGGACCGGCTTCTACTTTCTCGCGTTCTTCGCGGTGTACGTGGTGCTGGTGGACGTGCTGGCGCGCAGGCGGGCGGGCGTCTCCGACTGGCCGGAGGCGGGCATCCTGAAGGGCGGCATCGTCGCCTTCGTGCTCATGGTGCCGGTGGCGTTCGTCGTCTACGTGGGAACCTGGGCCGGCTGGCTGCTGAACCCGGGCGGCTACTACCGGAACTGGGTGCAGACCACACCGGGCGCGCACTGGACCGGGGCGCTGTCGTGGGTGCCGGACTGGGCGCAGAACCTGTGGCACTACCAGAGCGAGATGTACGGGTACTCGATCAACCTGCACACGCCGCACCCGTACCAGTCGAACCCGCTGACCTGGCTGCTGCAGCTGCGTCCGACGAGCATGTACTACCTCGGCACGAACGACGGCTCGGGCGGCTGCACCTCGAGCGGCGGATGCGCGTCGGCCATCACCGACCTCGGCAATCCGATCATCTGGTGGGCGGGCACGGCGGCAGTGATCTACCTGATCTACCGGCTGATCCGCTACCGAGACTGGCGTCACGGCATGATCCTGATGGGGCTCGCCGCCGGCTATCTGCCCTGGATGCTCTACACCGGCCGCACCATCTTCACGTTCTACTCGATCGCGTTCGCCCCGTACCTGTACCTCGCGCTCGCGGCGGTGTTCGCGCTCATCGTCGGCAGGCCCACCGACGAGTCGTACGACCGGGTGCGCGGACTCAGCACGCTCGTCGTGTTCCTCGTGATCATCACCGGCGTCAGTGTCTTCTTCTACCCGATCTGGACGGGCATGCAGATCCCGTTCTCGTACTGGCAGATGCACATGTGGCTGCCGAACTTCACGACCGGTATCGGAACGATCGGGTGGATTTGAGTTGTCTCGTGCGCCGTCCCCTGGCCGGCGCACCGCAGTCGGCCCGTGCAGTCACACAGCACGGCGCCGTACACGCCGACGCCTCGCAGAGGTGTTAGGTCCGGCGCACCGCGGTTGACCAGCTGCACGGTCACGCACGTCGCCCGTGTCGGGCGCCGGTGGTACGCCTGAGACATGAGCGAGAAGCAGAGCGCATCGCACGAGTTGCCGGGAAGCCACCGCGAGGAGTTCGCTCCGGCGACCGCCCCGGTGCCCGACGACGAGCAGATCGAGGCGACCCTCGTGCTGCGACGGCGCGAGCCGGTGCCGCACGAGGTGCTGCTGAACCCGATCCCGCGAGACGAGTTCGTGCGACGTTACGGCGCCGATCCGGACGATGTGCGGGCCGTGACGGCCGAGGCGGAAGCCGCGGGAGCCGAGGTGCTGAGCGTGGATCCCGGCGAACGGCGCGTTCGCATCCGCGCGAGCGCCGCCGTGGTGCGCGAGCTGTTCGGCACGAGCCTGCAGAGCGCGACGCACACGCCGCCCGACGGTGCCGAGGTGCGCTTCCGGCAACGCACCGGGCCCATCCGGCTGCCCGATGAGCTGCACGAGCGCGTGGTCGCGGTGCTCGGCCTCGACGACCGCCCTCAGGCCACAGCGCACTTCGTGGCGATGCCGGCCGCGGCCGCTGCGGTCAGCTACTCTCCGGTCGAGGTCGGCGAGATCTACCGCTTCCCCGCAGCACCCGGCGGCGCGGCTCCCGGCGCCGGCCGCACCGTGGCGATCGTCGAGCTCGGCGGCGGATTCGACCAGCCGGATCTCGACACGTACTTCTCCTCGCTGGGATTGAGCACGCCGCAGGTCTCGGCTGTCGGCGTGGACGGGGCATCCAATCAGCCGGGCGGCGATCCGAACGGCGCCGACGGCGAAGTGCTGCTCGACATCGAGGTGATCGGGGCGCTGGCGCCCGCCGCACACCTCCTCGTGTACTTCGCCCCGAACACCGACGCGGGATTCGTGGATGCCATCACGCAGGCCGCGCACGCCAGCCCGACACCCGACGCCCTCAGCATCAGCTGGGGACAGAGCGAGGACGCGTGGACCGCGCAGGCCCGTTCTGCCTTCGACGACGCCCTCGTCGATGCCGCAGCACTCGGCGTCACGGTGACGGCCGCGGCGGGAGACGACGGCAGCTCCGACCGCGTGGATGACGGTGCGGCGCACGTGGACTTCCCGGCTTCGAGCCCGCACCTCCTCGCCTGCGGGGGCACGAGTCTGAAGGCGAACGCCGCCACCGGTGAGGTGCAAAGCGAAGTGGTGTGGAACGACGGCTCCGGCCGTGGCGCCACCGGCGGCGGCGTGAGCGACTCCTTCGGCACGCCGTCGTGGCAGCGGAACGTCGGCGTTCCGCCGTCCGCCTCCGGCGGCACGGGGCGTGGCGTGCCGGATGTGGCGGGCAACGCCGACCCGGAGACGGGATACCGGGTGCGTGTCGACGGCACCGACACCGTGATCGGCGGCACGAGCGCGGTCGCACCGCTCTGGGCGGCACTGGCGGCACGCCTCGTGCAAGCGACCGGCAAACCGCTCGGCCTCCTGCCGCTGCGGGTCTACCCCGGCGCCTCGGATGGCGCGACGGCACCCGGGTTCCGCGACATCGTCAGCGGCGACAACGGCGCCTATCGGGCGCACGCCGGCTGGGACGCCTGCACCGGTCTCGGAGTTCCGGACGGCGAGGCGCTGCTGCAGGCCCTGACGACCAACTCGTGACGGTCGAACCGCGCTCGATGCGGTGGTTGACGCTCTGTTACGGCGCCGGGCGCCCCGGCGCGGATGCTCCGCTACGGTAGCGGGGTGGCAGACCGCGAATTCGGCTTTCGCACACGTGCGATCCATGCCGGCAACATCCCCGACCCCGTGACCGGAGCCCGTGCGCTCCCCATCTACCAGTCGGCGGCGTTCGTCTTCGACGATTCCGCGGATGCCGCGGCACGGTTCGCCCTGCAGAAGTACGGGAACATCTATTCGCGGCTGAACAACCCGACTGTCGCGTCGTTCGAGGAGCGCATCGCGAGCCTCGAGGGCGGTCTCGGGGCGGTGGCGACGGCATCCGGCCTGAGCGCGCAGTACATCACGTTCGCGAGCCTCGCCGGGGCGGGCGACCACGTCGTCGCCTCCTCGAGCCTGTACGGCGGATCGGTGACGCAGCTCGACGTGACGCTGCGCCGGTTCGGCGTCGAGACCACGTTCATCGACAGCGCGGATCCGACCGACTACGCCGCGGCCATCACGGACAAGACGAAGTTCGTGTTCGCCGAGACCATCGCGAATCCGTCGGGCGACATCGCCGACCTGGAGGGCCTCGCCGAGGTGGCGCACGCCGCCGGGGTTCCGCTCATCGTCGACTCCACCATCTCCACTCCCTACCTCAACCGGCCCATCGAGTGGGGTGCCGACATCGTGACGCACTCGGCCACCAAGTTCCTCGGCGGCCACGGCACGACGCTCGGCGGCGTGGTCATCGAGTCGGGGCGCTTCGACTGGCACAATCCGCGCTTCCCGCTGTTCGGCGAGCCCGTGCACACGTACGGCAACCTGCAGTGGAACGGCAACTTCGGGGAGTACGCGTTCCTCACCCGGCTGCGCGCCGAGCAGCTGCGCGACATCGGTCCGGCGCTCGACCCGTTCGCCGCGTTCCTGCTCGCACAGGGCGTGGAGACTCTGCCGCTGCGCATGCGGGCTCACATCGCGAACGCACGTGCGGTGGCCGAATGGCTCGAGGCCGACCCCCGTATCGAGCACGTCTACTGGGCGGGTCTGGATTCGCATCCGCACCACGACCGCGCGAAGAAGTACCTGCCGGAGGGACCCGGCAGCGTGTTCAGCTTCGTGATCGCCGGAGGACGCGAGGCGGGACAGGGGTTCATCGAGTCGGTGAACCTGGCCAGCCACCTGGCGAACATCGGCGACACGAAGACCCTGGTCATCCATCCGGCCTCCACCACGCACGCCCAGCTCACCGAGCAACAGCTGCACGACGCCGGCGTGCTGCCGGGTCTCGTGCGCATCAGCGTCGGCATCGAAGAGGCCGACGACATCATCTACGATCTGGATCAGGCGCTCACGTCAGCGCTGAAGGGCAAATGATGAGCACGGTCACGCAAACACAAGACCCGGCCACCGGCACGGCTGTCACGCAGCTGCCGAACGGCCTCAGCTGCTCGCTTCCCGCCGACTCCCCGCTCGCACGGCTGCTGCGCTCGCAGCGCACCTGGGCGGGACCCGACGCGAAGCAGCGACTGGGCATCCTCCAGCGCGCCAAGTCGGTCGCGATCGTCGGCGCCTCCGCCAACCCGTCCCGTGCCAGCTACTTCGTGGGAACGTACCTGCTGCAGTCGAGCGACTACCGGGTGTACTTCGTGAACCCGAACGCCGACACCATCCTGGGCCAGCCGGTGTACAAGTCACTGGCCGACCTGCCCGAGGTGCCGGACATCGTCGACGTCTTCCGCAAGCCGTCCGACATCCCCTCCGTCATCGACGAGGTCGTCGCGGTCGGCTCCCCCACGGTGTGGGTGCAGCTCGGCATCTGGAACGAGGATGCCGCGCGCTACGGCGAGGAGAAGGGCCTGACCGTCGTCATGGACCGCTGCATCAAGATCGAGCACGCGCGCTTCCACGGCAACCTGTACCTGTTCGGCTTCGACACGGGCGTCATCTCCTCGCGCAAGACTGCGCGCTGAGGAGCGCTGCCCGCGTCGTCCCAGCGTCGTCAGGATCGCGAGCCTGCTCAGAACACGAGCGGCCGCCCCGGCTCGACCGGCCGCAACTCGTGCGGAGCCGGGAACGCCAGCGAGTACTCGAGCAGCGGCACGTCGATCGCGCCCCAGTCGTCCCGCTTCACGCGGATGCCATCCGGTGACACCTCGGTGATGCGCACGCGCAGCCAGCGCCCGTCGTCGAGCAGCAGCTCGTACGGGTCTGCCAGATAGCCGAGACCGAGCTCGTCGAGTGTCTCTTCGGCACGAAGCCAGTCCACGACGCCGGTGCGCTCGCGCCCGAGCATGTCGACCACGACGAAACCGTCGCCTTCTTCGCTCGCCGCAGGGCGCATCCATCCGACGAGCTCGCGGTCGTGCCTGCGGTGCTCGATCCAGTCGCCGGGAACGCTCATCGCGGCCTCCTCGCGACGATGTGGAAGACGTGCCAGTGCTTCGGGCCCGCGAACGAGGTGCCGTCCCTGTCCTCCTCGTGCAGCTGCAGCACCTCAAGCCCGTCGAGCAGACGATCCACGTCGGCACGGCCGTGCGTGTTCGTCTCCTCCCACGCGGCGAAGTCGTCGTGCGGACCGAACAGCTGCCCGGCGAACACGCCGCCGGGTTGAAGCGCCGAGCGGATGTTCGACCACAGCTTCTCGAAGACCTCCGGCGTGCAGAACGGCAGCGCGAACCCCGCGTAGACGAGATCGGCATCCGGCAGAGGAGTCTCGGCGACGTCGGCGAAGGATGCCTGTCGCACGGTCAGCCGCTCCTGCTCGCCCTCCGGGACGTCGGCCGTGACGCGCTGCACGACGTTCGGATCCGCGTCGATCGCGAGCACGCGCCATCCGTCTGCCAGGAGCGTGCGCGACTCGAGCCCGTCGCCGCAGCCGAGATCGACCGCGGTGCGCTTCTCGTCGCCGCTCGCCCCGAACCTCGCCCCGTCGGCAGCCTCGGCGGCCGCCTCGAGCGCCGCGGAGAACGTGGGGCGCACCGCGCGTCCCGTCTGATGTGCGTAGAAGCCGGACCAATCCATCGTTCCATCCTGCCGTCTGGGGCAGCCGGGGTGCTGCTAGCGTGGCCGCATCGCTGCGCTCACCGAGAACGCAGCGGCGCCCAGGCGTCCTCGCGCGGGCACCCGCCATAAACCCGGCAAGGATCCTGCGATGCCCCACTACACGCCTATGCGGCCCAATCCGTCGTCGGTGGAAGCACGTTATTCGGGCGGCCGGTCGAAGAAGCCACATCTCTCGGCGGCCGAGCGCGCGGCCACCCCGCCCGCAGGCTGGGAGGTGGTGTTGCGACCGCTCGGATACCTTCTCGTCGCCGTCGTGTGGGCCGCACTCTTCGCCGTGACGCTGGCTCTGCCCGCGATGCTGCCCCTCGGCATCCTCGCTGACGGACCCGACTTTACGACGGCCGACTTCATTCTCCAGATGGGCCTCGGCTCCGCCATCCTGGGCGGTCTGATCACGCTGGGCTTGCTGGTACCGATCTTCGGTTACGCGTTTCTCGCTCTGCCGTTGGCGTCGGGTCCGCTCGCGATGCTCGCGCTCACCTATGTCGTGCGCAGCCTGAGGCCCCGGTATCGCGGCACGCGCCTGTCCTCGACGGGCTGGTCGCGCGAGGCGCTCGGTCCGGTCACCGTGTTCCCCACGGCGCTCTCGCTGATCCCGACGATCTCGACGCGCTGGTCACGGTTCTGGCTCGGCGCCTCCTTGCTCGGCTGGGTGCCGAGCAAGGGCGTGTTCATGACCGCGTGCGTCTACGGCGTCGGATATCTCCTCACCGTCGGCTGGATTCTCTGGCCCCTGCATTCGACGATCGCGGTGGTCATTTGGTCTGTGGTGACGGCGGCGTTCGTGGCGGCGATCGTGGTGATGCTGGTGCGTGAGGCGATGCGTCGCTTCGGCTCGCGCCTCGACGTGCGCGAGCTCAAGGTGACCGAATCGCCCACGTGATGGACGCCATTGACGCTCACTAGACTGTGGCCGGTGGGCGAGGCGAGCGAGCAACCGTACGACGTCGCGGCGCTGGGTCCCGTCACCGTGCGCTCCGCACAGGGCACGGCGGTCGAACCGGGTGGTGCGACCGCCAAGGCGCTCGTCGTCGCTCTCGCACTCGCGGGCGGACCGGTGTCGGTGCGCTCGCTCGTGGACGACGTCTGGCAGGACGACCCGCCGCGCAACGAGAAGGCGGCCCTGCAGACCCTCATCTCCCGCGTGCGCTCCGTGGCCGGCCACGGGCTCATCGCCTCCACCCCGGGCGGGTACGCGCTCACGGACGCGTCTCGAACCGACATCGCCGCCGCGCGCCTCGCGCTGACGGAGGCCCGCGCGGCGTCCGCGCGAGGTGACATGAGCGAGACGGAGGCGCGGGCATCCGCGGGTCTCGGTCTCTGGCGCGGGGAACCCGGTCTCGACCTCGGCGAGACGGAACTGGCCGAACGATGGGCGAGCACCGCCGAACGCGTGCGCCGTGAGCTGACCCTCGTCCGCGCTCGTGGCCGCCTCGAAGCGGGTGACGCTGCCGAGGCGCTCGCCGACCTGGCGCCGCTCGCCGACGCGGCGCCATTCGACGACGACGTCGAGCTCCTGCGGCTGCGCGCGCTGAAGGCGAACGGCCGGATCAACGACGCGGTCCGCGAGTTCGGCGAGTTCCGAGTTCGACTGCGCGACGAGCTGGGCACCGATCCCTCGCCCGAGCTGGTCGAGTTCCACGCCGCTCTGCTGCGCGGCCCGGAACAGGCGGCGGAGACCGCCCGCGTGCTGCGGGTGGGCATCCGCACGCCGCCGAATGAGCTGCTCGGCCGGGATGCCGACATCGCGGCCGTCGAGAGCCTGATGGCATCCGCTCGGCTCACCACTCTGCTCGGCGCCGGCGGCCTGGGCAAGACCCGGCTCGCACAGGCGCTCGCTGCCCGCGCCGCTGAGCGGATGCCGGGGGTCGTCGTGGTCGAGCTGGCCGGCGTGCGCAGCGGAGAGGATGTTCCGCTCGCGCTCGCTTCGACACTCGGAATTCGCGAGTACTCGGGAACGCGCCTCCCGCTCAGCGACCCGGTGGCCAGAGTGGACGTGCGCGAGCGCATTCTGGACGTTCTGGGTGAACGCCCGACACTGCTCGTCATGGACAACTGCGAGCACCTGATCGACGCCGCGGCGGAATGGATCGCCGACATCCTCGCTTCCCGGCCGAACGTGCGGGTGCTGGCCACCAGCCGGGCGCCTCTGATGATCGCGGCCGAGCAGGTCTACCAGCTTCAGCCGCTGCCGGCGACGACCATGGAATCGCAGCCCGGGCCCGCGGTGCGGCTGTTCATGGAGCGCGCCCGTGCCGCACGTCCCTCCGTCGTGCTGCCCGTCGAGACGATCGAGAGCCTGTGCGACAAGCTCGACGGCCTGCCGCTGGCGATCGAGCTGGCTGCTGCCCGCGTGCGGTCGATGTCGGTCGAGGAGATCGAACGGCGCATCGACAACCGGTTCGCGCTGCTGCGCGGCGGCGACCGTGCCGCTCCCGAGCGGCATCGCACCCTGCTCGCGGTGATCGACTGGAGCTGGAACCTGCTCACGGCATCCGAGCAGCGCACCCTGAGCCGTCTCTCGCTGTTCGCCGACGGTTTCGCCGCCGACGCCGCCTACGCGGTCTGCGGCGACGATGGCGGAGACGGGCGAGCCGACGTCGACGCCGACCTCGAGGGCCTGGTCAACCAGTCGCTGCTCACCGCGGCCGAGAGCACGCTCACCGGGCGGGTGCGCTATCGCATGCTCGAGACCGTGCGCGAGTTCGGCGAACAGCGTCTGCGGCAAGCGGGCCTGCACGAGGCGGTGGGCGCCGGCATCCGCGCCTGGGCCGATTCCGTCGCTGAGGCCGCCCTCGGCTCCACGTACGGCCCCCAGCAGATCGAGACGTTCCACCGGGTCGAAGAGGAGCAGGACAACCTGCTGGCGTCGTTGCGCGACGCCATCGCGGCCGGCGACTCCGACACGACGTGCAGCGTCTATGCCGCCCTCGGCATGCATTGGACGGTGCGCGGCGCCCACTCGGAGGTGCTCTCGTTCGCTCCGCAGGTGATGCAGACGCTGCGACGCTACGACCCCGACGAGAAGCACCGCGATGCCGCCATGGTCGCACTCGCGCTCATCGGCAGCACCGCCATGATCGGCGACATGCGCAGCGGCCTACGCGCCATCGTGCGCGTGCGCAGACTGCACGCACGCGGGCCGGCGAGCAGCCCGCAGCTCGAGGCGATGCTCAGCCTTCTGCTGGTCATGCCCGACATGGTCGCCGGAGCGGCAGTGGTGGAGCGGATGCGCGCCAGCGACGATCCCGCGATCGCGTCGTTCGCATTCCTCATCTCCGCTCAGTTGGCCGAGAACGGCGGCCGCCTCGACGACGGCGTATCGGACGCGACGCAGGCCTTCGCCCACGCTCAGGCCGCTCAGGATGCCTGGACCATCGGTATGGCCGCCCAGACCCTCGCGCAGCTGCACAGCGAGCTCGGCGCTGCCGCCGAAGCGATCTCGTGGGCCGATCGCGCGCTGCCCCAGCTCGAACTGCTGCATGCCGGCGAGGACCTGCGGCAGGTCGAGTGGCTGCGCGCCATCAATCTGGTCTCACTCGGTGAACTCGAGCCGGCACGGGAGATCTTTCAGGAGCTGGCAGCCCTGCAACCGGACAGCGGCAACTTCGACTGGAACGATCTGAAGGCGATCGGCATCAGCGGCCTCGCCGAAGTCGCGCGCGCCGGTGGCGACGCCGCCGAGGCGGAGCGCCTGTACGCCCGCGGTGAGCAGACGTGGGGCGACCCGCCCGCGGGCTTCGCCCCGTGGTACTACAACGTGGCTGCCGGACTCCTCGCCACGATGGTGCACAACTCTCACGCGGACGATCCGAAGGCGAAGCTCGTCGCGCGACGCATCCGCCGGCGGGTCTTGCGCGATGCCCGCGCCCGAGCCGGCATGATCGACTTTCCTGTCACGGGCGCCGCCGGGGTGGGCATCGGCGTCTGGCTGCTCGCTCCGGAACGCGAGGGAGCGAGCACGGCCGAGATCGACGCCGGACTCGAGCTCCTCACCCTCGGACGCGGCATGCACGCGCGCCGCGACTTCCCGTCACTCGACCCCGAGCGGATCGTCGCCGAGGTGAGGAACGGGCATCCGGAGCTCGACGTCGACGACGCGATCGCGCGCGTGGATGCCCTCACCCTGCGCGAGCGCGCCGCCCGCTTTCACGAGGTGGTGCGCTCGCTGAGGTCGCTCTTCGCGTAGCCGGTTCCGCGGTCGGCTGAGAGGTGCGCCGGTGGCTCGTGCACCAGCACGTCCTCGACGATGCGCCACGCCTCCTCGACGGGGACGTCGGGAATCGAGTAGCGGTGCCTGCCTGCGGCCGTGGTTGCGATGAGCGTCGCCAGGCCCGCACGCCGCTGGAACAGCGAACGCCGCACCGTGAAGCCGATGATGCCCGCCGTCTGCAGCGCGACGCGCTTGCGCGCGAGCGAGCCGTGCCGGGTCACGAGGAGCCCCGGCAGAAGCCTGTGCCCGAGCGACCTCCAGCGGTCGGCGGCGAGGAACGCCGCTGCTGGCACGACCACGACGAATGCACTCCAGACCCACGGCCCCACGTACCCGAGCAGCTGCAGAACGAGTGCGATGACCGCGAGCACGCCGACGCCGGTCGCGCCCCGGGTGTACCGGCGCCGATGCGCTCGCGGACCGTGCTGCTCGAGCGCGCAGGTGAGCGGGTCGGTCTGACCGAGCACGGCGCCGGCCACACGCAGCGCATCCTCACGCGGCCCGGCGGGTTCGACGACCTGCAAGCCCGCGCGCTCCCTGCCCAGCCCGGTCATGATCGCGTGGGCGGATGCCGCGCCCACCGACCGCAGAGACAGCGGCTCGTTCAGGCTCACGCCGCGCAGGCGCCGTTCGTCGAGCGTGACCTGCCGCGTGCGGAGCAGGCCGTGCCGAACGTGCAGCGTGGTGGCATCCGATCGCCAGAGGGCGAAGCCGCTGTACGCGAGCACGTAGCGCACGAGCGCGATCACGGACGCCGCCACGACGAGCGCGAGCGCGGCGGCGGCGACCAGCTCCGCGGTGGGGATGCGCTCCGCGGTGGGGATGCGCTCCGCCGTGTCGATCCCGGCGCGCACGATGGGCAGTCTGACCAGCAGCCCGCCATCGAAGAACTGCAGCTGCAGGGCGAAGAACGCGGCCGCGGCGAGCGCGGCGACGCCGGTGAGCGTGAACGGGGCGAAGCGGGCCCACGACCAGCGCCATCCGCTGAAGTCGTGGCCCTCGGCTTCGGCAGTGGCCATCGGCACCGCCGGGGGGTTCTCGGCCGCGTCGTTCTCGGCAGGCCGCGCTTCCACGCGGGCACCGCGCAGCAGTTCCGCCCGCAAACCCACCACATCGCCGGAGGCGATCCCGTCGAAGTCGAGTCCGTCCTGGCCGTGCGACGCGCTCGTGCCCACCCTCACGACGGCGAGGCCGACGAGCCGGTGCAGCAGGGTCGCATCGACGTCGACCGAGCGGATGCGCTCCCGCGGCACCGACAGCATCCGGCGGTTCAGAAGCCCGCGGCGCACCTGAATGTGGCTCGGCGTGATGCGGTAGCTGGTGGTCACCCAGCGCAGGATGCCCACCACGACTCCCAGCGCGCTGAGCGCGTACGTCCACCATGGCTCGCCGCCCACCGAGCCGGCCACCACGGCGAGAAGCAGCACGGGCAGGTACTTGATGAGCTCGCGCACCGGGTGCACGAGCAGCATGCGCGGGTTCAGGCGGCGCCACGGAACGGGATCGGGGGCGTCGGGCGACCCTTCGACTCGCTCCGCTCGTTCAGGGGGCACGCCGGTGTATCGCTTCGCGCGCTCGGGAAGCGGCGCACTCATGTCGCGTCGCCCTCGGTGTTCTGCGCCACGGCGGTGAGCGTCGCGATCACCTCGCGCGCCACGGTGTCGTCGAGGGCGTGGATGCTCAGCGCCCCGGCCGACGACGCGGTGGTCACGGTGACCGTCGTCAGGCCGTAGAGGCGATGCAGGAAGCCGCGGCGGGCATCCACCGTCTGCAGGCGCGCGATCGGCGCGACCCTGGTCTCCTGGGTGAGCCAGCCACTGCGCACGAACACGGCGTCGTCGGTGATCTCCCAGCGGTGCACGCGGTAGCGCCAGCGCGGCATGATCGACACGTGGGCGGCGGCGACGGACACCGTGAGCACGAGGCCGGCCAGGTGCAGGGGGCCGGCCCAGGCATCCGCGAAGAACATCCACGCCAGTTGGAGCAGCGTGAAGACGCACCAGGCGACCACGGCGTTCCACGCCCAGAACGGCACGGCCCTGCGGCTCGGCCGTCCGGCGGGCTCACGCACGAGACGCGAGATCCGGCCGGACGACTCCGAGATGCTCATGAGCTCTTCCTCCCTGCGCGCAGCGCCTGCCTACGCCTTGCGCATGTAGGCACGCACCGTGAGCGGTGCGAAGACCACGACGATGATGGCGGCGCCGAGCAGCGAGATCCAGAGGTCCGCTCCGACCGTGCCGTTGTTGGCCAGATCGCGCACGGCGGTGACCAGGTGCGAGATCGGGTTGATGTTGACGAACCACTGCAGCACTTGCGGAAGGCTCTTCACCGGAACGTAGGCGTTCGAGAGGAACGTGAGCGGGAACAGCACCAGCATCGAGATGCCCTGCACGCTCGACGCGGTGCGTGCGATCACGCCGAAGAACGCGAAGATCCAGCTGATCGCCCAGGAGCACGCGATCACCACGAGAGCGGCGAGCACGACCGGGCCGATGCCGCCTGCCGGGTGGTATCCGATCACGTAGCCGACGACGAACGTGATCGTGGTCGCGATCGCGTACCGCACGGTGTCGGCCAGCAGCGCTCCGGAGAGCGGGGCGATGCGCGCGATGGGCAGTGAACGGAACCTGTCGAACACGCCCTTGTCCATGTCCTCGCGCAACTGCACGCCGGTGACGACCGAGGTCGTGATGACGGTCTGCACCAGGATGCCGGGGATCAACGTCGGCAGGTAGTTCTGCACGTTGCCCGCGATCGCCCCGCCGAACAGGTAGGCGAACATCAGGGTGAAGATGATCGGCTGCACCGTCACGTCGACGAGCTGCTCCGGCGTGCGGCGGATCTTCACCAGACCGCGATAGGCCATGGTGAACGTGTTGCGCAGCGTCTGGCTGAAACTCGTGTGGTTCTTGAGCTTGCGTTCGGACGGCGGTGTGATGCGTCCGGGTGTCTGCTTGAGCGGCGCTTGAACGATGGTGCTCATGCGTTCACCTTCTCTTTCTCGACGCCGTTCTCGTCAGAGCCGGGCGTCGTCTCGTTCTGGTCGGCCGCGTCGTGGCCGGTGATGGTGAGGAAGACCTCGTCGAGACTGGGCTTCTGAACGCTCATCTCGGTGAGATGGATGCCTGCCTCGCGGAAGGTGACCAGCAGGTCCGTCACGCGGTCCGGGTCGGCCATCGGCGCCGTGATGCGCGCCGCCTCGGGGGTCAGCGTGCCGCGCACGCCGAGCACACGCTCGATGGCGGTGAGGGCGTCCTGGGTGTCGGCCGCGTCCTCGATGCGCAGCTGCAGCGATGACGTGCCCACGGATGCCTTCAGCTCGTCGGCGGTCCCCTCGGCCACCACGCGCCCGCGGTCGATCACCGCGATACGGTCGGCCAGCTGATCGGCCTCATCGAGGTACTGCGTGGTCAGCAGGATGGTCGATCCACTCGCGACGAGCTCGCGGATCGTGTCCCACATCTGCCCCCGGGTGCGCGGGTCGAGACCCGTCGTCGGCTCGTCGAGGAAGATCAGCGGTGGCTGCGCGATGAGCGAGGCCGCGAGGTCGAGGCGACGGCGCATGCCGCCGGAGAACTTCTTGAGAGGCCGCTTGGCGGCATCCGTGAGCCCGAAGCGTTCGAGCAGTTCCGCCGCCTTCACCTTCGACTCCGCCCGGCCGAGGCCGAGCAGACGGGAGAAGATGATGAGGTTCTCGGTGGCCGAGAGCGTCTCGTCGACCGAGGCGAACTGTCCCGTGACGCCGATCAGCTGGCGCACGATCTGCGCCTCTTTCTGCACGTCGTGGCCGAAGACCGCCGCCGTGCCGGCGTCGGCCTTGAGCAGGGTGGCGAGCATGTTGATAGTGGTGGTCTTGCCGGCGCCGTTCGGGCCGAGCACGCCGTAGACGGTGCCCGGCTTGACGAGCAGGTCGACGCCGTCGACCGCGCGGTTGCTGCCGAAGGTCTTGACGAGTCCGTGGGCCTCGATGGCCCAGTCCTCGCCCGACCCGGCGCGCGTGTCCGCGCTGTACCGTGGTGCGTTCATAGCGAGTCCTTTCGTGTGGTTGTGAAGTCGATGTTCAGCCTGGTGCGCACCGCTTTCGCGACGCTTACGCGACGCTTACGGATGCTCACGCCCCGTGTCGCGCCGCCCCGCCTGACCTCGTCTGGCTGCCTCGCGGCGCATGGCCTGGCGCTCCTGCGCCGTGGCACCCTGGTGACCCGGTCGCGGATCCTCGTCGTCGGAGGCGAGTCGCTCACGCTCGACGCGTCCGATGAGCGCATCCCGGTCGATGCCGGCGTACGCGAGCGTGCGGGGAACCGTGCCGACGTTCGCGGTCACAATGCCGTACAGCAGGTCGAGCTCCGCCGCGCGGCGACGACGGCGACCACTGGATTGCGCCCGGCGGAACGCCTCGCGGATGGAGGAGGACCACATCGGGCGGGAGTCCCGGCCCGTCGCTTCCAGCAGAGCGGAATCGAGCCCTTCGATGCCGATGACGGCGAGCGAATGCGCGATCTCCGAGTCGAGCGCGGCGTGATCCAGGCCGAAGTCGGCGAGCACGGCGGAGGCCGGAGAGTCGTCCTGCGCGAGGATCGCCAGCATGAGATGCTCGGCAGCCACCGCAGCGGACCCGCGGCGTTGCGCCTCCTGGGTCGCTCCGATCATGATGTCGCGCATCGGCTGTGGGATGCGATCCTCGCGTGCGCGTGATGTGTCGTCAGCCACGACGCCTCCTCAGATCGATGTCGGCGTCGGCGAGACGCTTCAGGTGCTTCTTGTGCACGGCTTGGCGGGTGACGCCGAGGGCTTCGGCGACCTGGCTCCAGCTCCAACCGTCACGGAGTGCATGCTCCACGGCGGCATCTTCGAGCCGGTCGGCCAGGTCGCGCAGCGCGACGACGGCGGCCAGTTCGTCGGCCGCTCCGCCCACCGGCGAGGGAATTCGTACAGGGTTCACGGTTAAGCAACCTAGGTTGCCCGTTCACGCTAGTCAACCTGCGTTGCTTAGTTCACAGGCATCCTTCAGATAGGCAACCGTGGTTGCTTCACGGATGACATGGCAGCGCGCCGTACCGTGGAGGCGACCCGTCCGCTCCGCTCCGAGAGGCCACCGTTGATCCCCGACTCCCCCACCGCCGCATCGAGCGCCGTGCCCACGGCGACGAGTGCCGCACCCGCCGCCGCGCCGTCTCTGCGTTTCGGGGCCAACTACACGCCGTCAGCCGAGTGGATGCATTCCTGGCTCTCGTTCTCGCCCGAGAACGTGCGGAGCGACTTCGCCGGGCTCGCCGCTCTCGGACTGGATCACGTGCGGGTGTTCCCGCTCTGGCCGGTTCTGCAGCCGAACCGCACGCTCATCCGACAGCAGGCGCTCGATGACGTGCGCACAGTGGTCGACATCGCCGCGGAGTTCGGCCTCGACGTCAGCGTCGACGCACTGCAGGGACACCTGTCGAGCTTCGACTTCGTGCCGTCGTGGCTCGCGACCTGGCACGACCGCAACATGTTCGCCGATCCGCAGGTCGTGGCCGCCGAGGCCGACCTGGTGCGCGCGCTCGGCACCCGGCTCGCCGACGCCCCGAACTTTCTGGGTCTCACGCTCGGCAACGAGGTGAACCAGTTCTCCGACCGCCCGCATCCGACGCCCTGGCCCATCACCGTGGCACAGGCCGAGGCCTGGCTGACCGCGCTCTTGGATGCCGCGCACTCCTCCGCGCCGCGCGCCGCCCACGTGCACAGCGAGTACGACGCCGTCTGGTACCTCGACGACCATCCGTTCACTCCTGCACACGCCGCGCGGCTCGGCGCCATGACGACCGTGCACTCCTGGATCTTCAACGGCACAGCGCAGCGCTACGGAGGCCGGTCGACGGCGTCCGACCGGCACGCGGAGTACCTGATCGAGCTCGCGCGCGCCTTCCAGAGCGATCCTTCCCGGCCCATCTGGCTCCAGGAGGTCGGTGCGCCGTCGAACTGCCTGAACACCGACGAGATGCCCGGATTCCTCGAGGCGACGGTGCGCTCGGCGGCGCGCTGCGCGGGGCTGTGGGGCATCACCTGGTGGTGCTCGCACGATGTCAGCCGCGCGCTCACCGACTTCCCGGAGCTCGAGTACTCGCTGGGTCTGATCGACCAGGGCGGCGGCGTGAAACCGATCGGTGAGCGGTACGCGGCCCTCGCCGCCGAGCTGCGTGCGCACCGTCCCGCACCCGCCGCGCGCACGACGGCCATCGTCGTCGAGGTCGACGAGGCGGGCATCCCGGTCAGCCGCACGGCGCTGAGTCCCGGCGGCGCTGTGTTCCAGACGTGGGTGGAGCTCTGCTCCGCCGGATTCGACCCCGCCTTCGTGACGTCGACGGACGCCGCAGCCGCCGACATTCTGGCCGCGCGCGGCATCGCCGAGCTCGCGCATCCCGACCTGAGCTCGTCGCCGGTGGGCCGATACGCCTCGGTCAACACCGACGTGAACGCCGACGTGAATACCGACATGAACGTCGACATGAACGTCGACATGAACGTCGACACGGACTCCGGAACAGACTCCCAGACGGACTGAGTCCCGCGCCCTGCGTTACGGTCTGTTTCGCCGCGATGGGCGTCGGAGGCCGCCAGAACCTACCGTGAGACCGTGACCATCGCCCGCAGCTTCCCCTCACTCGAGGCCGACGGGGCCGGGACGCGCCGGCCGCTCGTGTCGACACGGGAACTGGCCGTGCTGATGGCGGGCGCGGACGAGCCCGGTGCGGCACCGCTTCTCGTGCTGGATGCCACGGTGCTGCAGGTCACCGCCTTCGACGGGCACTCCGCCTACGTGACGGGGCACGAGCAGTACATCGTGAACGGGCACATCCCCGGCGCCGTCTTCGCCGATCTGCTCGAGGAGTTCAGCGATGCCGCCAGCGGGCTGCCGTTCACCAGGCCGGGCGCGGAACAGTTCGCCCGCGCTGCCGAGGCTGTCGGGGTGGACGCCTCGAGCACGATCGTGCTCTACGACGACAGCTTCGGGCAGTGGGCGGCACGTCTCTGGTGGATCTTCCGCTCGTTCGGGTTCGAGAACGTGCTCGTGCTCGACGGCGGCCTGCGCAAGTGGACCGCCGAGGAGCGCGCGGTGGAGATCGGCTACACTCCGCCGCCGGCCTCGGCGGGAGTCGCCGTCACCGAGCAAGACGGCTTCTGGACCGACGCCTCCCGCGTGCACCGCGCGCTCGACGGTTCTGAGCCTGCGACGCTCGTCTGCGGCCTGCCGTACCGCGAGTTCACCGGCGAACGGGGCCACCGGCCACGCCTGGGACACATCCCCGGCAGCCTCAGCGCCCCTGTCTCGCGCCTGGTCGACCGTGAGACCAACACGTTCCTCGCTGACGACGCACTCCGCACGTCGTTGAAGGATGCTCTCGAGTCGCCCGACCCGATCGTCGCGTACTGCGCGGGCGGCATCATCTCGGCCGCCAACGCGCTCGCGCTCGCACTCCTTGGACGCGACGACGTGACGATCTACGACGGCTCGCTCGCCGAGTGGGCCGCCGACGAGAATGCACCGCTGACGACCATCGTTCCGCACGAATAGGCGCCCGCCGGCTACAACCGGTCGACGGACGTCACCCGCAGCACAGCGGCACCGGCCTCGTCGGAGGCGTCAAGGTCGACGTCGGCGGCGACGCCCCAGTCGTGATCGCCCTGCGGGTCGGCGAGGATCTGCCGCACCCGCCACCGCCGCGTCGCTCCCTCTCCCCCGCTCCCGCCGTCGACCGCCCCGCCAGCGCCCTTGCCCGCTCCGCCAGCGCCGTCGTCGACCATCAGCATCGCCGGGCTGCGGGCGTCCGCGTCCGTGCCGATCGTGTCGTGTTCGGCGTAATAGGCGTCGAGGGCGCGGGTCCAGGCATCCTCGCCGAACTCCGGGTCGAGTTCACCGAGCTTGTCCGGCCGGTCGAGCGCGGCCCACTGCACCCGCCGGAACAGCTCGTTGCGCACCAGCACGGTGAACGCACGCCGGTTGCTCGTCAGGGTGCGCGGCGCTGGCGGAACCACGGCGGCTCCTGCCGTCTGGTGTGCGGCGTGGTACGCGGCATCCGGGTGCACCAGGTCCTCCCACTCGTCGAGCAGGCTGGAGTCCACCTGGCGCACGAGTTCGCCGAGCCACTCGATGATGTCGCGGAGCTCGTCGCTCTTCGCCTCGTCGGGCACCGTCTGGCGCAGCGCCCGGAATGCGTCGGAGAGGTAGCGCAGCACCACGCCCTCGCTGCGCGCGAGCGAATAGTACGAGACGTACTCCGCGAACGTCATCGCGCGTTCGAACATGTCGCGCACCACCGACTTGGGATGCAGCTCGAAGTCGCGCACCCACGGCTGACTCTCGCTGTAGACCTCGAAGGACTGCTGAAGGATGCCTTCGAGCGGCTTCGGCCACGTCACGTCCTCGAGCAGCTCCATGCGCTCGGAGTACTCGACGCCCTCCGCCTTCATGGCCGCGACGGCGTCGCCGCGGGCCGCGTGCTGCTGGGCCAGGAGCACGGGACGCGGGTCGTCGAGCGTGGACTCCACCACCGACACGATGTCGAGCGCATAGTCGCCGGTGCCCACGCCGCGTCCCTCGCTCAGGGAACTCGGCCGCTCGGCCGGGTCGAACAGCTCGAACACCGACAGGGCGAAGGGAGACAGCGGCTGGTTCAACGCGAAATTCGGCTGCAGATCGACCGTGAGCCGCGGGACGCCGTCCGGCCCCTTCTCGACGACCCCGGCGGTCACGAGCGTGCGGTAGATCCCGAGCGCGCGGCGTGCGAGCTCCAGCTGACGCTTCCACGGCTCGTGGTTGTCGAACACGAGAGTGCGCACGTTGCCGAACACATCGCCGCCGCGGGCGATCACGTTGACGATCATCGCGCTGGTGATCTGCATGTGGCCGACGAGCGTCTCGGGTTCCGCCTCGATCAGCCGCCGGAACGACGGCTCGCCCCACGAGACGAAGCCGGCCGGCGCCTTCTTGCGCACGATCTTGCGCTTCTTCTTCGGATCGTCGCCGGCCTTCGCCACCAGCCGGGCGTTCTCCACGTCGTGCTCGGGCGCTTGCGCGACCACGGTACCCGCCGTGTCGTAGCCCGCACGTCCGGCACGGCCCGCGATCTGGTGGAACTCGCGTGCGGTCAGCTGCCGCATCTTCGTGCCGTCGAACTTGGTCAGCGCCGTGAGCAGCACACTGCGGATCGGCACGTTGATGCCGACCCCGAGCGTGTCCGTCCCGCACACCACGCGCAGCATCCCGCGCTGGGCGAGCTGCTCCACGAGTCGGCGGTACTTCGGAAGCATGCCGGCGTGGTGCACGCCGATCCCGAGGCGCAGAAGCCGGGACAGTGTCTGACCGAATCCCGCGGCGAAGCGGAAGGAGGCGATCTCGGCGGCGATGGCATCCCGTTGCTCACGAGAGGCGATGGATGCCCCCGCCAGCGCTTGCGCTCGTTCCAGAGCGTCTTTCTGCGAGAAGTGCACGATGTAGATCGGCGCGCTGCCGGCATCCAGCAGCTCCTGGATGGTCTCGTGCACGGGTGTCAGCACGTAGTCGTAGTCCAGTGGAACCGGGCGCTCCACACCGGTCACCGCGATCGTCTCGCGGTGCGTGCGGCGGGAGAGGTCGTCGGAGATGCCGCTGACGTCGCCGAGTGTGGCGCTCATCAGCACGAACTGTGCGCGCTCGAGAAGCAGCAGGGGCACCTGCCACGCCCAGCCGCGGTCGGGGTCGGCGTAGAAGTGGAACTCGTCCATCACGACCTGGCCGACCGGGGCATCCGGACCGAGCCGCAGCGCGAGGTTGGCGAGGATCTCGGCGGTGCAGCAGATGATCGGCGCGTCGGGGTTCACCTGGGAGTCGCCGGTCATCATGCCCACGTTCTCGGCGCCGAACGTGTCGGCGAGTGCGAAGAACTTCTCCGAGACCAGCGCCTTGATCGGCGCAGTGTAAAACGTGCGACGCCCGTCGGCGAGGGCGGCCGCGTGGGCGCCGACCGCGATCAGGGACTTGCCGGTGCCCGTCGGGGTCGAGACGATGACGTTCGCGCCGGAGACGATGCCGATCAGCGCCTCTTCCTGCGCCGGATACAGCGTGATGCCGCCCTCGGAGACCCAGTCGACGAAGACGTCGAAGACGTCGTCCGGCGAGTCGAGTCCGCGGATCCGTTCATCGAGACGCGCGCGGATGCTCTCTGCCGGACTCACCCGTCCAGGCTACCGACGTGGCCGAGCGCGTCTGTGCGGGCCAGGGCTCTCAGCCGCGCGAGCTGTGCGCAGTGCGGCCTCGCACGATGCCGATGAACGTGTCGACGCGGTGCTGGGCCGAGTCGCTACGCGCGGGACCGGGCTCGCTCAGCCAGGCGAGCGCGATGCGCGTGGGCTCGGCATCGCTCACCGTACGGGCGACGAGATCGCGGCGCGAGTGCAGCCGCGCCACCGACTGTGGAACGACCACGCTGCCCACGCCGGCGGCCACGAGCGCGAGGGTGTCTTCGATGGTCGCATCGAACGGATGCCCTGGCGAACCGAGCTCCGCCACCTCGGCGAGCGTGACGGCATCCGCTGCGGCCAGCACGTGGTCCTTCGGCACCACGACCACGGGTCGCTCCTCGTACAACGGGATGGCGTGCAGTCCGTCGCGGTCGATCGGGAGCCGCACGAAGGCCATGTCGACGAGGCCGTCGCGAAGCACGGATTCCTGGTCGCTTCGATCGGTGCGCACGAGCTCGATCGGGACCCGACGCATTCGTTCTTCCCAGATACGCACCCATTTGGCCGGCGTGACGCCGCGCACGTAGCCCAGCCGGAACGGCGTCGCCGGAGGCCGCCTCGCGGCCGAACGCGATGTCTCATTCGATCCCGAGCCCGCAGTCGCCATGGATGCATTCCCCTCGTGTGCGCGTACGCGCGGCCGCCTGCCGCACCCCACGCTACCCGGCGACGCCGCGGTGTCGTCGTCCCGCGCGCTCGAGCACCCGCACGGTACCGCGCGCTCGAGCACCCGCGCAGCGATACCCTGGTCTGATGAGCGAGACCGTGCAGCCCGGGCCGGGCGCGATGAAGCCCGAGACGGCCGCGAAGAAGCTCGGGGTCTATCTGCCGGCGACGCCGGACGCGTTCCGCACGTCCGCGGTGACGCGTGAGCAGTTCGCCGCCCTGCAGTCGGATCCGCCGCAGTGGCTTACCGACCTGCGCCGAGAAGGACCCCACCCTCGCGACGTCGTGGCCCGCAAGCTCGGCGTCTCCACGAGCGGTCTCGCCCGGGCCGGCATCACGGATGCCCTCACCACCGAGCAGATCCGTGCCCTGCTCGCCGCGCCGCCGGAATGGCTCGTGCGGGAGCGGGCGACACAGGCCGCAGTGCGCGCGGAGAATACGCGGGTCAAGGCGGAGCGCGCCAAGAAGAACAGCGGCGGGACGGACAATAAACGCCGCTAGCTCGGCGCTTCTCACTGGCGTACCGTTGACTCTGGGCCGCTAGATCCGTGTCGGCTGCGCCTCTGCGGCCTGCACGTCCGCGCGCCGCGCGTCAGCGGACTGCGCGTCAGCGGACCGCAGCGCATCCGCCGCCGGCTCCCGCCGCGCCAGGTAGGCCGCCTCGGTGCGGCTGGTGGCGCCGAGCTTGCGCAGAATCGCCGAGACGTGCACGCTCGCGGTCTTCGTGCTGATGTAGAGGCGTTCGCCGATCTGCTTGTTGCTCAGGCCTTGAGCGAGGAGTTCGAGAACCTGCCGCTCGCGATCGGTGAGCCGCGAGGCGGGGTCCTCCGTCGATCCGGCTGCCGTCGCGCCGGCGACCACGGCTCCGGTGCCCGCGGCCGCCGGCTCCAGGCCCGCGCGTCGCGAGAGGTCGTCGATCCACGAGATCAGGAGCCCGGACCCGACTGCATCGGCCCGTTCATGGGCGGCCACGAGCTCGGCCTGCCCTTCAGCGCGCCTTCCCGCCGCGATGAGGGCTCGGGCGTGTCGGAACCGGGTGTACGCCGCCAGGTGCGCAGGGGCGAGCGCAAGATCCGCTGCTGCGACGGCCACGTGCCAGCCCGGAGCATCCATGCCGTCGTCGGCGAGCTCTGCTTCGACGACGGGCCCCCAGACCCGCGCGGTCGGCCAATCGCGGGCACCGTCGAGCACGGCGCGAAATGCCGACTCCGCACGATCGAGCTCGTCGTCGCTCCGGCGGGAACCACGGCGCAGCAGCGTCAGCGTCTTCGCGGCCGATGCGAGAAGCGGCAGGTCGTAGCCGCTCATCGGACGGTGATCGTGCAGCAGCACCCCCACGGCGCGCCACGCGCGATCGATGTCACCCAGCCCGAGCGCGAGCTCCGCTTCCACGCGCGCGCCGCCGAGCCGTGACTGCTCCTCGATCTGCGATTGCACACGCCACATCGGAGCCCAGGCATGCCACAGCTCGTCGGCGGCGGCGAGCTCGCCCTGCCAGGTGAGCAGCCAAAGCTTCATGCGCTGCAGGTGCACCCGGAACCCGGGCGGTGGCGTCAGGGCGAGCGCAGGCTCGAGCAACGTGGTCGCCTCGTCCCACCGACCGAGCGCGGCCAGCGGCTCCACGGTGTTGGCGGCGAGCATGATCCCGCTCGTGCGCTCGACGCCGAGACTGCGTGCCCGCTCGATGCCCGCGTCGCCGATCCGCACCGCCTCGGCGTACCGGCCCAGCAGATGCATGACGTCGGACATGTTGACGCGATAGCGCAGCATCGCACCGTCGCGCTGCGCGGCCAGCAGCCCCGCCTCATGCAGGTCTGCCAGTCCTTCGTCGATGCGTCCCGACACCACCAATGACACGCCGCGGATGTTGTGCGACACCGAGCGCCGCGACAGCGAACCGGCCGCCTCCGCCTGGGCGAGCGCACGGGATGCCACGCCGATCGCCTCATCGAATCGCGCCTCGAGCATCAGCCGCCCAGCGAGATCTCCGAGCACCGCCGCCGCCGTCTCCGAGCAGGCGTCGGGGCCGAGTCCGCCCAGTGCCTCCTCGAGAAGCCCCGTCGAACCGGTTCTGCTCAGCGCCGCCAGGTAGCGAGCCTTCTCGGTCAGGAGCTCGGCTCGATGCTCGACACGGTCTGGCGGGCATTCCTCGAGGGCGGCATCCACCACGGTGAGCGCCCGATCGTTGTCGCCGGCGTCGCGCCACGCTGTGGCCGTGCGCTGCATGAACTCGACATGGTCCATTCCCGCGGCTGCCGCCGGGTCGCTCACCTGCTCCCACAGCTCGAGAGCCCTCTCGCCCATGTGCGCGGCGCGCGCGAAGTCGTACGCTTCACGAGCCTCGCGCATCGCGGCGATGGCCGCCGGAAATGCCCTGGATGCATCGTGCGCCTCCATGCGATGCTGAGCGACGTCGTACGCCACCCGCTGCCCGGTGGCCGCCTGCGCCTCGAGCGCATCGGCGTAGGCCGTGTGGTATCGCACACGCTCTCCCGGCAGCACCTCCCCGAGGATCGCCGTGCGCACCAGCGCGTGCCGGAAGTCGTATCCCACGCTGTCTGCGATCAGCACACCGCCGTCGATCGCCGCACGCACCGCGACATCCAGCTGTGCCGTCGTGCCCGTGTGCACGCGTGCGAGAAGTTCGTGTGGAACACACGCGCCACCCACGGCGAGCAGCCGCAGCAGGCTCTGCGAATCGTCATCCAGCCGGTCGTAGCGGGCCAGCAGGATGCCTCGCAGCGTCTCCGGCAGCGGTCCGGCCTCCGTCCCTCCCGAGCCCGACTCCGCGAGCTCCTCGACGAAGAACGGCACCCCCTCGCTGCGTTCGAAGAGTTCGTCGACGTCGGACTGCCCCACTGTGGCGCGCCCCGACGTCGCCGACGCGATCGCCTCGACCTGTGCGGCGACCTGATCGCGCGTCAGTCGCGCCAGCTCCCAACGGGTGAGCCGGCGCGATCGCTCGAGCTCCGGCAGCACAGGGCGCAGCGGGTGGCCACGCACGATCTCGTCGCTGCGGTACGTGACCAGGATGAGGATGCCCGCACCCGTCAGCATGCCGACCAGGAACCTCAGCAGTTCCAGCGTCGAGCGGTCCGCCCAGTGGATGTCCTCGATCACCAGCACGAGGCGGCGATCGCGGGCCACCTGCTCGAACAGCACCGTGACGAGCTCGTAGAGGCGCTCGGTGCCCGCTCGCTGCGGCAGCGCCCCGTCGAGCGAGAGCTCGGGCAGGAGCACCGACAGCACGGCGCGTGCCGGACCGGCGGCGTCCAGCAGCTCGTCCGTGCCGATCGCCTGCGCCAGTTCACGCAGGATCGCCGTGAACGGCGCGTAAGGCGCGTTCTCGGTGCCGATGTCGACGACGCGACCGGTGAGCACGAGCGTGTCGTCGCCGAGTTCGCGGGCGAACTCCGTCACCAGCCTCGTCTTGCCGATTCCGGCCTCACCGCCGATCGCCACGGCGCGCGGCTCGGAAGCGCTGCGCACGTACTCGGCGCGCAACGCCTCCAGATCGACCTCTCGGCCGATCATGCGAGGGCTGCTGACCGGTGACCTCATGCCTTCGATCGTGCCACGTGCCACCGACATCGACCGCCGCCCTCACCCGGTACCTGCTCGGAGCACGTCACCGGCACATTCGCCTGCGGGCCGATGGGCGCCCTCACCGGGTCGCGACGCCCACTGCGCGGCCCCGACGCCGGGCTTGTCCGGCTCGAATCCGCCGTGCCGGTGGCGTGCCGGTGCCCTCATCGCTCGAAGCGTCCCCCTGCGGGGCCACGGCAACGTTCATCGCCTTCGCCGCCGCGCTCGCCGCCCGTTCGGCGAGCACCTCGCGCTGCGCCCGCTCCCTCTCCCGCTGGGCGTAGAACCGCTCGCGATCGGCGTTCAACGCTCCCGCCAAAGCCTCGTTGTACATCGTCCGCTCCTTCTTCTCCCGCGTTCTGGGAACGATGTTTCTCGCTAAGGTAGGGAGTACGGATCGGGCGGATGCCTTATCTTTCTCCGGCACGGACGCGGGGTTCCGTTTGACGGCTGAGACCACGCATAAGACGGTGCGCGCACACCTTCTCGTTCACGGTCGCGTGCACGGCGTCGGCTACAGGTACGCGTGTGCCGCGACGGCCGGATCGCTCGGCATCGCGGGCTGGGTGCGCAACAGGCCGGACGGCGCCGTCGAGGCGGTGTTCGAGGGTCGCGACGAGCAAGTCGGCGCCGCCGTCGAGTGGTGCCGTCACGGTCCGTCAGTGGCTCACGTGACCGGCGTCGACGTGGTCGACGAACCGCCGGAGGGCCTCGACGGCTTCACGATCCGCTGAGGGGTTCGGCCCCGGCGGGCTCGAGCGGGCGCGTTCAGACCCGGTGCGTCCGGGCCGCGTTCAGTCACGGTGCGTTCAGGCTCCCGCGAAGAACGCGCCGAGCGCCCTCGCGAGCGACACGGGATCGTCCACGTGGCACAGCTCGCGCGCGGAATGCATCGAGAGCAACGGCACGCCGACGTCGACGGTGCGGATGCCCAGCCGCGTCGCGGTCAGTGGTCCGATCGTCGACCCGCACGGCACGTCGTTCTGGGAGACGAACTCCTGGTACGACACGCCGGCCGCGGCGCACAGCCTCGCCCACAGTGCGGCGCCGGACGCGTCGGTGGCGTAGCGCTGCTGCGCGTTGATCTTCAGCAGGGGGCCGCCGCCGGCGATCGGCCTGTTGACCGGATCGTGCCGTTCCGGGTAGTTCGGGTGCACGGCGTGGCCGGCGTCGGCCGACACGCACCAGGAGTCGGCGAGCGCGCGCATCCGCTCGTCCGTCCCCGCGTCGAGCGAGGCGCTGATCCGCGTGAGCACGTCGACGAGAATCGGGCCGCTCGCTCCTGAGCGCGACTGCGATCCGAGCTCCTCGTGGTCGAACGCCGCGAGCACGCTGATGTGCCCGGGAGCGGGATCGGCCGTAGCCGCCGACTCCAGGGCGCGCAGCCCGGCGTGCACGGAGCTCAGGTTGTCGAGCCGCGGGCTTGCGAAGAACGCGGCGTCGAGCCCGAAGACCCGGGGCGCCTGGGTGTCGCATGTGACCAAGTCATAACCGGCGATCTCGGATGCCCGAAGGCCGCTGTCCGAGACCACGCTCGCGAGCAGGTCTGCGGCTTGCGCATCGCCGAGACCCCACACCGGAGCAGTGTGGCGCTGCTTGTCGAGCACGAGTCCGTCGTTGTTCACCGCCCGGTCGAGGTGCACCGCCAGCTGCGGAATGCGCAGCAGCGGCCCCGAGCGCACCAGATGCTCGACTCCGTCTTTCAGCACGACGCGACCGGCGAGCTCCAGCTCTCTGTCGAGCCAGGAGTTCAGCAACGGACCGCCGTAGACCTCGACGCCGGCCTGCAGCCATCCGGCGTTGCCCGTCGTGGGCTTCGGCTTGAGCTTGAAGCCCGGCGAGTCCGTGTGCGCACCCACGACTCGGAACGGCGCCGTGGGCCCCGCGCCGGCGGGAACCGACCAGGCCACCACGGCTCCGTCGCGCACCAGCACGCCCCGCGACGGAGCGCTCGCGCTCGGCCGGGGCCAGGCACCCGTCTCGTCGACACGCTCGAACCCCGCGGCTTCCAGCCGTCGGGCGACTTCGGAGGCCGCGTGGTACGAGGAGGGCGATGCCTGAATGAACGCGGCGAAGTCGTCGATGTAGCCGAATGCCATGCGCCCATGCTCCCACGGCCACTGCCACGGCCGCTGCCGTCGGCGATCGTCGTCGAACCGCTGTCGACCGCTCGCTCAGCACAGACGACCTAGGCTGACGGACGTGAAAGCGCTCCTCACCGTCGGCATCGTGTTCATCGTTCTCGGGCTCGTGGCCGGGTTCGGCTACCAGGTCGTGGTGGCGATCAACACCGGTCTGCCGACGGACGGGATCGGCTGGCTGCAGGCCTCGGGATTCGTGCTCGCCGCAATCGGCGCCGTGATGATCGGCATGTACATCGGCAAACGGCGCGCGGCTAAGAAGAACCCTCCACGAGCGTGATGAACGCGCTGAGCTCGGCGAGGCCGTCCGGCTTCGCCGGCAGATACTCCGTCAAGAGCGGCGAGTAGACGACGTATGCGGCCCACTGGGCACGCGAGACGGCGACGTTCAGCCGGTTCTTCATGAGCAGGAACCCCATGCCGCGCGGAGCGTACTCGGGCGACGACGCCGCGAGCGTGACGATTGCGACAACCGCCTCCTGACCCTGGAACTTGTCAACGGTGCCGACCCGCACACCCGGATGCCCGGCCCCGTCGAGCGCGGCCCGCACCCTCACCTGCTGGGCGTTGTAGGGGGTGACGACGATGACGTCGCCCTCGCCCAGCGCTCGCTGCCCCGCGCCACGCCCTTCCGAGTCGTCGCGCCACGGACGCCCGAGCGTCTGCTCGACCAGTTCGACGACGCGCTGCGCCTCCGCGGCGGAGTCCGTGGCATCCCCCTCGTGCTCGACCGGAACCGCGTGCAGGCCCGGTTCGACGCCGTCGAGCCGGCGCGCCGCGGCCTCCGAGTGCGCGTGCAGCCTGCCCTCGTACGAGAGCGTGGAGACCCGCCGCGCGAGCGCGGGATGCATGCGCCGGCTCTGCGGGAGGAAGAAGCCGAGGGATGCCGGCAGCACGTCGTGCCCGTCGCTGATCCAGCCGAGTGCCGACCCGTCCACCGGCTCGGGATGCAGCCCCTGGCTGACCTGCGGCAGCTGCTGCGGATCGCCGAGCAGCAGCAGCCGGCGCGCGGCGACCGCCGCGGCCGCGGTGGAGGCCAGGGAGAACTGGCCAGCCTCGTCGATCACGAGCAGATCGAGGCTTCGTGCCGTAACCCGGGCCGGATTGCTGAAGACCCAGGCTGTGCCGCCGAGCACGAACCCGGTGCCGCGGTTCTGCTGCGCGAAGGCGAGCTGGCCGTCCTGGGGCAGCACCGTGTAGGGGCGCGGCGCACCGGCATCGGTGCCGGTCTGGGGTGCCTTGCCGACGAGCGAGGCATCCAGTCCTGCCTTCGTCACGATCTCGCCGAGCAGATGCTCGACGACGGCGTGCGACTGCGCCACGACGCCGACCGCGAACCGATGATCGCGCACGAGCGAGGCGATCACGTGCGCGCCGAGATACGTCTTGCCCGTGCCGGGCGGCCCCTGCACCGCGAGGTAGGAGTCGTCGAGATCCGCCACCGTCGACGTCACGGCAGCGATGCGATCCTCATCGGATGCCCGCTCCACCCGATCGGCGACGCTCGCCCCGCGCGCACGCGGCGGCACCCTCCGCAGCAGGTCGGTCACCGGGTCGCTCGGCCACTGCGGCTGCGCGTCCACGATCGACTGACACCACGAGGCGATGGCCGACACCTGCTGACCGGGAGGCGGAGGCGGCCCGGGCGTCGCCGCGAGCGGAACGCGATCGTGCGGCGGCAGCGCCTGCGGCAGCTTCTCCTCGACGAGCAGCCAGTCGTCGCCCGCATCGAGGATGCGCACACGGTGCGATGACCGCGAGCCGCGACTGCCGTGCGTCACCGGATACGGACCGGGCTCCGACGCGCTGTTCTCATAGAGCAGGTACACCTCGCCGCCCGCCTTGAGCGTGGAGCCCGGTGCGAACGCGCCGGTCAGCCGGAGCTGCCGGCGCTGGGTGCGCTGCGCCCCTTCCTGGTACCAGTCGCGCTCCACCGCCATGCGCTCGACGATGAGCACGTCACGCGTGTTCGCCCATGCCTCGACAGGGTCGACGAGCCGCGCGAAGTGGCCCCACCAGAAGCTCTTCTGCTCACGGCGGTGGTAGTCGAGGGCTGCCGCCGCGAGCGCTGCCGCCGTCTGATCGTCGGTACGGGTGCGCGTCACGTCCGCTCCCGCGCGGTGCGGCACCGCCGGGTCGCCGGAGAGCGCCAGCAGCTCGTCCCGCAGCGTGGACTGCTCCAGCTCCGGCACGTCGCGCTCCGGCTCGGGAAGTCCGATCATCACGCCGTGCTCCGCCGCGATCCCCAGCAGCCAGTTGCGCAGCGCGAGCGTGGAATCGCAGTCGTAACGGTTGTAGTCGGCGATCGAGTCGAGCGCCCGCTGCCCGATCTCGACGTCGCCGGATCGCACGAGCGCCATCGCCGAGGCGTACTCCTCGATCGACTCTCCCGCGTTCTGCACGTCTCCGGAGCGCAGCCGCTCGCCCATGTAGAGCGGCTCGAGCTTCTTGATCGAGTACGACCGGCTGCCGACCCTGACCGACTTGCGCACCAGCGGGTAGAGGTCGACGAGCACGTCGTCGCGCAGCAGATCGTCGACCTGTTGCTCCCCTACCCCGTGCCGGGCGGCCAGAGAGAGCAGGTGGGTTCGCTCATACGACGCGTAGTGGTAGATGTGCATGCCCGGATGCTCCGCGCGGCGCCGCGCGACGTCATCCAGGAACGCGATCAGCGCCTCGCGCTCCTGCGCGAACGAATGCGCCCAGAAGGGCTTGAACTCACCGTCGGTCTGCACGACCCCGAACAGGTAGTCGAGTCCCCACACCCGGTCGTCGCCCTCGGTGTACAGCGGGTCGCCCTCGAAGTCGAAGAAGATGTCGCCGTCGTCGGGCTCCGGCAGCACCGCGAGCGCCCGCGGGTCGTAGACCTCCACCGGTGGCGGGCTGCCGACCTCGGCCGCCAGCTGCAGCCGCGCCTGGTGCCGCAACGTCGTCAGCGTATGCGTCGCGATCCCCTCGACCTCGCTGTCGTCGCTCTGCCCGGCGAGATCGTCGATGGTGAGGATGCCTGCGGCCCGCAGCCGCGGACGCTGCGTCACCCGCAGCCCGGCCACCAGCAGCACGTCGCGGTGCGCCTCCACCTCGGCGGCGCACACGTCGCAGCGTCCGCACGCCGAGAACCGCTCGTCGCCCCACGCGACGGCCGCCCCGTCGGCGAGGTGCTCCCGCACGATGGCGTGCAGTCGCGCGATCCGCTTGCGGTAGACGGGGAGGATGTCCGCCAGCCGGTGACGGCTCTGCGTCCCGTTGCCCAGCAGCAGGAGCACCTCGTCGGCCGGCCGCACGCCGATGCGCTCCAGCTGCAGCGCGTAGGCCGCCACCTGCAGCAGGGCCGTCACCTTCGCGTGTCTGGCGAGCTTGGTGTCCTCGACCCGGTACCGGCCGTCCGCCTCGCGCACGATGAAGTCGGCGTAGCCGACGAAGGCGACGCCGTCGTCGTCGGCCGGGTCGAAGAAGACGCCCTGATAGACGACGGGCGCGCCGGCCAGGAAAGCCGCGGTCGTGGCATCCGCCGCTTCGATCAGCGTCTCGGCGTTCGGGTGGTCCGGCCGCTCGAACTCCGCGACCGCCTCGCCGAACTCCGCCCGGTAACGCTCGAGCACGCGGTGCTCGTGCTCGTCGCCGAGCCTCGAGGTGCGCTCGTACATGGCGTCTGCGGGGGTCTCGACCTGCGGTCCCCAGCCGAGCCGGGCATCCAGCCTGCGGAGGAAGTCGAACTCGCAGGCGGACGCGGTGGTGAGGTCGCTGGGGCTCAGCACCACCGTGCTCGGCGCCGTGGTGTCGGCGCTCGCCGCGTCATCGGACAGGAGGAACATGCCGCCACGTTAGCGCCGGCCACCGACGTGCACGCCGATCGGCCGGCGCGCACGTCGAGGCGTTCAACGCCCGCCGTCGATGCGGCGATGGCGCTGGCGCACGCCCGGCTCGCCGTACGGGTAGTCCTCGACGCGGGGAGCGCTCGCCTCGTCGAGGGCGGCGACCTGGGCCTCGGTGAGCTCGAGCCCGCTCGCCCCGAGGTTGTCGTTCAGCTGCTGCAGCGTGCGGACGCCGAGGATGACGCTGGTCACGGCCGGCCGCGTCAACAGCCACGCGAGCGCGACCTGCGACGCGGAGGCCTCGTGCACCCCGGCGATCTCCTGCACGACGTCGAGGATCCGCCAGGTGCGCGGGTCGTCGTTGCGCGCACGCCACGACTCCATGCCGCGCTCGGGATCCTCGCCGAGACGCGTCGCGCCGCTCGGTGCCTCGTCACGCCGGTACTTGCCGGTCAGCCAGCCGCCGCCGAGCGGCGACCAAGGCAGCAGTCCCACGCCCGCGTCGAGCGCCGCGGGAACGACCTCGTGCTCGATGCCGCGCACGATGAGGTTGTACTGCGGCTGCAGCGTGACCGGCTCCGCCCAGCCGTGCGCGCGTGCCACGTGCACCGCCTTGGTGAGCTGCCAGCCGGTGAAGTTCGAGAAGCCGTAGTACAGGATCTTGCCGGCGGTGATCGCGTCGTTCAGGAACCGCAGCGTCTCCTCGATCGGCGTGAGGGCATCCCACGCGTGCATCTGGTAGAGGTCGATCGTCTCGACGCCGAGGCGTGACAGCGACGCGTCCAGGGCACGCGAGAGGTGGCGTCGTGACAGCCCGAGGTCGTTCGGCCCGTCGCCCATCGGGAAGCGCCCCTTGGTGGCGATGACGAGCTGGTCGGCCTCCGTCGGGTGCGCGGCCAGCCACCGGCCGACGATCTCCTCCGAGACCCCGTGGGTGTAGACATCCGCGGTGTCGATGAAGTTGCCGCCGGCCTTCACGTACGCGTCGAGGATGCCGTGGGAGGCCTCCTCGCTCGCCTCATGGCCGAACGTCATGGTGCCCAGTGCGAGGTCGCTCACGGACGTGCCGCTGCGCCCCAGGTTTCGATGGTTCAGATTCGTCATGACACCATCGTGGCGGCTGGGACCCGTTCCCGGGCGGGCTCTGCTCAGCCGAAGAGCCCTGACCACGAGCCGAGCCGACGACGCTCGAACCCAGGCTCAGACGACGACGTCTTCGTCCAGTTCGTCGGCGGCCACGGGAACGCGGGCCGAATCGGGTTCGACGATGCACCGCCAGCGCCGCCACCCGTACGCGGCGACCACGCCGACGACGACGGCAGCAGCAGCGGATGCCCAGGCCTGCGCCGCCACCGCCAGTGCGGTCGCGAGTGCGGCACCGCCGAGCGCCGTCCACCAGCCGACCAGGAGCCCGCGTGCCAGCGCGGCGACCTGCACGAACACGGCGGCGACGAGCGCGGCGGATCCCCAGGGGAACGAGTCCCCGTTCTGGTCGGTGAGCGCGTAGGCCGCCACGACTGTCGCGATTCCGAACAGCACGACGCCGTAGGCGATCTCCCGACCCTCCGCGCGTCGCGGAGCGCACACCCGGCCTCGACGGCGCGCGACCCAGCCGTAGACGCACAGTGCCGCGAGGATGAGGCGCACACCGGCATCCGCGAACCGCCCATCGGCCAGGGCGAGCAGCGCGAAGACCGCGGCGGCGAGCGCGGCCAGCGGCCAGGCGCTCCGCAGGTCGCGCAGAATCGCGATCTCGCACGCGAGCAGCACGAAGACACCGACGATCGCGGCGGGCGTGACGTCTTGCGAACCGACCGAGACGAGCGAGCCGTTCAACCAGTCGAGCACGGCAAGCATGACGGCCTTTCTCGGCGAGCAGACGGGGGACACCCCATTGTGCCGCGACCACCGGGCGTCGTGGGCTCTGCAGGCGGCAACTGGGCGTTCTCGTGACGAATCGTTATGCGTCACCGACCATCCGCACGGGCTTCACGCTCCGCGCGAGGCGATTCGCCCCTGTCGGCGCGGCGTCGTACCCTTGTCTGCATCGTGCGCGGCATGGCCGACGGGCACGGTCGACGCGCAGTAGGTCGACGAACTTCACGGGAGGTCTGGGATGGATGCTCGGTACCAGCACCCGATGAGCCTCGAGGTGCTGCGCCAGGAGGCCCGCGACGAGCTCGCGGCCGTGATCGAGCTGCGCTGCCGGCTCGGCGACGATCCCTGGGAGTTCCTGCCCGATCTGCCGAGCGTCGACGAGCAGGTGGTGCTCACGCTGCGCGAGGAGACGATCGAGGCGCACGACCTGAGCGAGGCCCGCGCGCGTGCCTATCACCCTGCGGCGAGCCGGGAGGCGCGCGAGCGGTTCGAATACCAGCTGCTGCGCCGTGTGGCCCTCGACCATCCCGACCTCACGCCGGCGGTGTGGGGCATGCTCGGACGCCTGAACGCCGCCTGACGTCGGGCCGCCGCGCGCCCGCCGCCGCGCACCCACTGACGAGCTTCCACCGGGGAGGGCTGACGAGCTTCCACCGGGGAGGGCTCCTCTCGGCGATCGGCCCCGCTACCGTGCGAACGGTCTCGGCAGCTCGCACGTGAACGCGCGGCAGAGGTATTCGGTGGCGACGCCGTCGCGGGCGCTGCGGTCGTCGAACAGCCCGAATCCGTCGTCGGCGAGAGCGGATGCCTGTGCCTGCGTCACAACGACACCGACGGTTCCCGCAGACTCGCGACGCACCCGCTCCGCGACGGCCGCGCGGATGTCCGCGCCGTCGCCGTTGCCGGCGCCCTCGCCGCCATGCGGCACCACGACGACGAGTTGCTGCAGCTCCCCGGCGAGCGCGACAGCGACCTGCAGCGCGCCGCCGAAGGCGATCGGCGAGCGCAGCGCCGCGGGCGCGATGGTGCGGATCGCCGCGCCGGCCGCCTCCTGGTACCGGGCATCGTCGCTGAGCGCGTACAGCACGCGTGCCGCGTCGGCAAGCGACGACATCCCGCCCGGATACGCGCCTTCTGAGGCATCGGCGTCCGCCACCAGGGCGTGCGCCGCCAGCACGGGATCGCCGCCGCCCGGCACGGCGAACACCGCGGGGCGAGGGCCGGCCTCGGCCGCCCGCAGCGTCGCGTCGACGAGAGCGCGGGCGGCGCGGGCATAACCCGGTTCGCCGGTGGCGAGGAAGACATCCAACAGGCCGCACGCGAAGAGGCCGTAGTCGTCGAGCGCTGCCGACGCCGCCGAGGCACGGCCGTCGAGCGAGGCGCGCAGCAGCATCCCGCCGTCGGAGGAGACGTGCGCGGCGAGCAGCCCGTCGGCGACCGCACGTGCCGCGTCCACCCACTCGGGTCGGGACAGCAGGGCGCCGGCGTGCGCGAGCGCGCCGATGGCGAGACCGTTCCAGCCGGTCAGCACCTTCTCGTCGAGGGCCGGTGCGGGCTGCCTCTCGCGTTCGGATGCGGCCAGCCGGTAGTACGCCCCCTCGCGTCGCACGCCGTCGACCTCGCTCTCGGAGTCCTGTGCCGAGGCGAAGCCGCCGCCTACGCGCAGGGTGCCGAGCAGGAACGACGCGACGCCGTCGGCCACGGCTGCGAACTCGCGCGCGTCGTCGCCGGTCGCAGCGTCGGCGTAGAGCCGCAGCAGGCCCGCGTTGTCGTAGAGCATGCGCTCGTAGTGCGGCTCGCTCCAGTCGCGGCGCGTGCCGTAGCGGAAGAACCCGCCGTCGACGCCGTCGCGCAGCGGTGAGACCGCCATGGCGCGCAGGGTGTGCCGAACGGCGCGATCGGCGACCGGATCACCCGCGACGAGCAGGAACCCGAGCGCCGGCACCGCCGGGAACTTCGGTCCTGAGAAGGCCGGTGCGCTGCCGAATCCCCCGAACTCCGGGTCCTCCGCGAGCGCGAGCGACTCAGCGGCGCGGCGCAAGGAGCCCACCGTCGGCAGCGCTGTTCCGCCACCGTCATCCGCGCCGGCGGCGCTCCCGGCGGCGTCGGCGCCCGCATCCGCGTCCTCGCGCAGCGAGCGCAGCGCCTGCGTGACGCGACGGGCGGTGTCGGCGACGTCCGCACGGCGGTTCTTCCAGGCATCCGTCACCGCATCGAGGATCTGCCCGAACCCGGGCATGCCGGCGCGCGGCTCCGGCGGAAAGTAGGTGCCGGCGAAGAACGTCTGTCCCTCGGGCGTCGCGAAGACGCTGAGCGGCCAGCCGAGA
Organism: Humibacter albus DSM 18994; assembly: GCF_000421825.1. Taxonomy (GTDB): domain Bacteria; phylum Actinomycetota; class Actinomycetes; order Actinomycetales; family Microbacteriaceae; genus Humibacter; species Humibacter albus. The sequence goes on along the minus strand of NZ_ATXT01000014.1, from coordinate 131,061 downwards.
TTCGGCGTGAATGCGGCGGCGGCCGCGAGGTAGGCGGCATCGACGTCCGGATGCTCCTCCCGGTCGATCTTGACCGGCACGAACTCCGCGTTGAGCCGGGCGGCGAGCGCCGCGTCGCTGAAGCTCTCTCGTGCCATCACATGGCACCAGTGACAGGTCGCGTAGCCGATCGAGAGGAAGAGCGGCACGTCACGCTCGGCGGCCTCGGTGAGCGCCTCCTCGCCCCACGGATGCCAGTCCACCGGGTTGTCCGCGTGCGCGCGCAGGTAGGGGCTGACGGCATCCGCAAGTCGGTTCGGCACGCGACAAGCCTAGGCTCGCAGACGCATCATGCACCGGTTCCGCAGTGAACGTGCGCACCTGGATTAGAGTGCCCAGCGTGAAGCTGGTGATCGTGGACGCGCCCACCGCCGCCGCGCTCGCCAACATTCTGCCCGTGTTGCTCCTGGCCTTCACTGTCGAGCTGCGACGCACGGCCCTGCACCGGCGCGGGACGCGCCCCGGTTGGCTGATCGCCGGACTGGCGACGTTCTATGTCGCGTTCGGCCTCGTGGAGACCGCGATGGTGATCTCGATCGACGGGCGGCTGTTCCCGTCGAAGCCGAGCGACCTGTTGTGCGGGCTGGTCATCTTCGTGCTGTTGTGCCTGATGTTCTTGCTCGCGCTCGTGCCGACGCGTCGCGGGCACGCGGAAGAGGAGTGAGCGCTCAGACCGCCCGCGGCTCCAGGTAGAAGGCGTCGAGGCAGTCCGGTGCCTCCTCGCGCAGCCAGCGCGTCTCCTCGGCCGTGTTGTTCGCGGTGGAGAGCCGGAAGCCGATCGCCTCGTCGAGGCCGTCCCGCGGGTCCACACCGCACGTCTCCAGGAACGCGTCGACGAGCATGATGCGGAACGGCTCGACGCGCTGGGCGACGGATGCCTCCAGACCGAGATCGGCGCCGAGCACCAGTATCGCGGTGACGGCGGCGTCCACCTCCGCACGTCCCGCGGATGCGCTGCCCCACCCGATGACGAGGGGTCCCCGCTCGGAGAGGATCACGTTCTGCGGGTGCAGATCACGGTGCACGATGACGGGAGCGTCGCCGACGGCCGGCCCCGCCTGATCGACGAGCCACGCCGGCGCGCTCAACCGGTGCAGTCGCGCGTGCAGCTCGCCGAGGAGGCGTCCGTACCGGCGGAACTGGGCAGGCTCGTGCATCATCTCCTGGAACAGGGTGCCGCCATCGACGCGCTCCAGCACGAGGTCGGCGCCGTCGACGCCGTACACGTGCGGTGCCGGGTAGTGGAGCACGGCGAGGTGCTCGAGCAGCTTCGCCTCTCGGGCGGCCTCGTCGTGGTCGCCGTCCCGGTACCGGCGCAGCACTCGGCCCTCCCCGAGATCGAAGACGTCGGCCGTGCGTCCCTGCGCGATGAGGTCCATGGCTAGAGCCTAGACAGGCGTCGCCTCCCTCAGCGCATCTGCAGCGGGTGCGTTCCGCGCCGACCGCCCTCGCCCTTGTCGAGGCCGGCGATCTGCGACAGCTCGTCCGCGGTCAGCTCGAAATCGAAGATGTCGAGGTTCTCCGCGGCGCGCTCGCGGTGGTTCGACTTCGGGATCGCGATGTTGCCCACCTGCATGTGCCAGCGCAGCACGACCTGCGCCACCGACTTGCCGTGCGCCTGCGCGATACGCTCCAGCACCGGCGCCTCGCTCAGCGACCCGCCGCCGAGCGGGTACCAGGCCTCGGTCGCGATGCCGTGCTGGTCGTGGAAGGCCTTCAGCTCGCGCTGCTGGAACTCGACGTGCAGCTCCACCTGGTTCACGGCGGGGGTGACCCCGGTCTCGTCGATGACGCGCTGCAGGTGCTCGACCTGGAAGTTCGAGACGCCGATCGACTTGGCCCGACCGCTCTCGAGAATCGAGATGAGCGACTTCCACACCTGCGGGAAGATGCCCTTCTCGTGGAGCGGCCAGTGAATGAGGTAGAGGTCGACGTAGTCGAAGCCGAGCGCATCGAGGCTGGCCTGGAAGGCATCCTCGGGATGCTCCTGGTCGCCGTTGGCCAGTTTGGTCGTGATCCAGAGCTGCTCGCGGGCGATGCCCGAGGCGCGTACCGCCTCACCGACGCCGGCCTCGTTGTGGTAGCCGGCCGCGGTGTCGATGTGCCGGTAGCCGACCTCGAGGGCGTTGCCGGCGATCTCGGCCGTGCGCTCCGGGTCGACCCGGAAGACGCCGAAGCCGAGCTGCGGAATGGACGTGCCGTTGTTCAGGGCGATGGTGGGAACGGTGGTGGTCATGACGTCAACGCTACTCAGGCGCCCCCGATGCCGACACCGCTCCTTCGTCGCCCGGCGCCGTCGCCTCGGTCTTCGTCGCCTCGGTCTCCATCGCTTCGGCCTCCGGCCGAGGATTGCCGACGAACGCAGCTGTGAAGTGGAACACACGGTTCGGATCGTCAGGATGCTCGGCCGCCGCCTCGGCTCCGTGCAGCCGCCACTTCTCGAAGACCTCCGCCACCTCGTCGGACATCTGCTGCGCTTCGTCTTTCGTCAGCACCGCCGCCGCCATGTACTGCATGCGCGCTGCGCGCGGGTCACGCGGCAGGCTGTCATCCATCAGCGTTCGCAGCCAGTCGAGCCGATCCGCCACCAGCACATTCGTCGTGGCGTCGGCCTCGGGAAAGTAGACGCCCTCCGGGTGCGTCATGCCCCAGACGCGGTCCCGGCCGTCACGAGCGTGCTCCGGCTTCTCCTCGATCAGTCCGGCCTTGGCGAGCGACCGGAGGTGGAAGCTGATCGAGTTGGCCGGCTCCCCGGTGATCTTCGCGAGGTCCGCGGCCCGCAGATGAAGGCGCGCACCGAACTCCCACAGGATCCTTTGCCGCAGCGGATGCGCCAGTGCCCGCAGCACCGCAGGATCCGTCACCGCATACGACTGCTCGACCACAACATCAGGCTATCAAAAACGACAACAACCATTGCGCACTGATCCTTGCGCAATGGTTGTTGCGCACTTACACTTGCGGACATGACCCAGTCCACGAGACCGCCGTCGGGGTCCGCGATCGGAGCGCGCGAAGCATCCACCGTCGCGCCGAGCCTCTGGCGCAACGCGCCGTACCTCCTCTTGATGACGGGCAAGACGGCGCAGCTGGTCGGCAACGGAGCCGCCTTGTTCGCCGTTCCGCTGATCGCGTTCGGCATCACGCAGTCCGTCTTCCTCGCGGGCGTCATCGGCGCGATCAGCGAGGCGGGTGTGCTGCTGGCCACACTGCCTGCCGGCGTCATCGCCGACCGGATCGATCGACGGCGACTGCTCCTGGTCTGCTCGGCGGTGGGCTTCGCGATCTGGATCGGGCTGTGGATCGCGGATGCCTCGGGCGCGCTCACCGCACCGGAGCTCGCGATCGCTCCCCTGGTCGTCTCGGCGGTGTCGGCGTTCTACGCGCCGACGGAAGCGGCGGGCATCCGTTATGTCGTGCCCGCAGAGCAGCTCGGCTCGGCGATGGCCGCCATGCAGGGGCGCGGCGCGGTGGCCAGCCTCGTCGCCGGCCCGCTCGGCGGACTGCTCTACGGGCTCTCCCGCGCGCTGCCGTTCCTCGCCAGCTCGCTCGGCTACGTGGTGGCCGGGGTGACGGCGCTCTTCGTGCGCCGTCCTCTCAACGACAGCCACGCGGGAGGGCACGAGCAGAGCTCGGTGGCCGCGCTCGCCGACGGCTTCCGCTTCGTCTGGGCCGTGCCCATCATCCGCACCGGCATCGGAGTCTTCGCCCTGCTCAACCTGGCCTTCGGCGGCATGATCGTGGTGATCAATCTGCACCTGGTGGCCACGCACACCGCACCCCTGCTGATCGCGCTGATCGACGTGGTCTCCGGTGCGTCCATGCTGGTCGGCGCCATCGCCTCCCCCGCCCTCGTGAAGCGATTCCCCAGCGGCCCGCTGGCGATCGCCTGCATGGTTCCCTCGGTCGTCGGCGGCTTCACCCTCGCGCTGGACACGGATTATCTGGGGTATGTGCTGCTCATGGTCGTGATGACCGTGTTCATCCCGCCGGTGAATGCCGGACTGCTCGGCTACGTGAGCGCCATCACACCGCAGAACGTGCAGGCGCGCATGAACTCGGTGCTCTCACTCTCGTGGAACGCCGTCGCCCCGATCGCCCCGCTGCTCGGCGGCATCCTGCTCAGCACCGTCGGCGTCGGCTTCGCCCTCGCGGCCTTCGCCGGGATGCTCCTGGTCGGCTTCATCGCGTTCGCCGCCAACCGCTCGGTGCGTCGCGTCGGCGTGCCCAGCACGTGGGAGGCCGATCTCGTTCAGTGGCCGCCGGCACGCAGCGACACCGGCACTGGACCTGGCAACGGCACAAACATAAACACAGACACAGACACCGCCGGTGCTGGTCAGACGTCGTAGACGCGGATCAGCTCGCGCTTCAGCACCTTGCCGCTCGGCCCGAGCGGGAGGGTCTCGACGATCTCGATGCGCCGCGGGAACTTGTAGGCCGCGACGTGCTCCTTCGCGTGCTCGATGAGCTCCTCTTCGGTCGCCGTGGCGCCCGGCATGAGCGTGACGGCGGCCATGATCTCCTGCCCGTGCGTGGCGTGCGAGACCCCGAACACCGCCACCATCGAGACGGCCGGATGCGCCGACAGCACCTCCTCCACCTCGCGCGGATACACGTTGTAGCCGTTGCGCACGATCATGTCCTTCTTGCGGTCCACGATCGTCACGTAGTCGTCCTCGTCTTTGGTGCCGAGGTCGCCGGTGCGGAACCAGCCGTCGATCACCGCCTCGGCCGTCGCCTCCGGCAGGTGCAGGTACCCCTTCATCAGGTTGTGTCCGCGAACCACGATCTCGCCGAGCTCGCCACGCGGCAGCAGTTCGATGCGATCGTCGGTCTCGGCGTCGGCCACCTCGACCTCGATGCCCCACAGGGGCTGGCCCACCGTGCCGGGCCGCGTCGGCTTGCCGACCACGTTGAACGTGGCGACCGGCGAGGTCTCCGTGAGGCCGTAGCCCTCGTGGATGTTCACGCCGTAGACATCCTTGAACCGCTCGATCACCGCGAGCGGCAGCGCGGACCCGCCGGAAAGCCCATACTTCAGGGGCGGCCGCTCGGCATTCGCCTTGGCGGCCTCCAGCAGTGCGATGTACATCGTCGGGACGCCCGTCATGATCGTGCAGCCGTGCTTGTTCAAGAGGTCGAGCGCGGTGGCGCCGTCGAACTTGGGCACCAGCACGACCGTCGCTCCCGCGCGGAATCCGACGTTCATCACACACACCTGGCCGAACGTGTGGAAGAGGGGCAGGCATCCGAGTACGACGTCGTCGTCGGTCAGGTCGAACGCGTCGGTGAGCAGTGAGCTGGTCTGCTCGACGATGGCGAAGTGGCATCCCTCCGCGCCCTTCGGCTTGCCGGTGGTGCCGCTCGTGTAGAGGATGGTCGCGGTGTCGAAAGGGTTGCGGGGCACGTAGCCGTCGATCGGATCGAGAGCGGATGCCTCGTCCTCCAACCGCGGGAACGGCAGCGCAGCCTGCGCCTCGTCCGGCACCAGCACGCTGAGCACGTCGACGCCGGCCATCGCCGCCCCCTTCGCGCCCTCGCCGAGCAGGGGCGCTGCGCAGATCAACGCCGTGGCACCGGAGTCGCGCAGAACGTAGGCGATCTCGTCGGCCTTGAGAAGGGCGTGCACGGGCACGACGACGCCGCCGAGCGCCAGGATCGCGAAGTAGACACGCGGAAAGTCGGGCACGTTCGGAATGAGCACCGCCACCTGCGTCCCCTCCCCCACGCCGCGAGCGCGCAGGGCAGCGGCATATCGCCGCGTCTCCCACCAGAGCCGGTCGTACGTGATCTGCTGGTCGCCGAAGATCACCGCCGTGCGCTCGGGGTTCGCGCGGGCCGCCTCCGCGAGGATCGCGGCCACCGAGATGGTGGCGAATCCGGTCGGCTGGGCACTCGTCGATGTCGGTGCGATGGCCTCGGCTGCGTTGGTCATGGCTGCTCCTTGTCTCCTTTGACATGGCATCCGGATGTCGTCCCCATCGACGAATCCTGTCGGGTTGCCAGCAACCTACTCCCCGTCGCTGTCGCTCGGCGCCCCGCCACCCGGTACCTCCGGGACCACGGCAGGCACGGGACCACGGCGGGCACGGGGCCACGGCGAGGCGCCTATGGCAGCCCGGCCAGCCGCAGCAGCGCCGCCGCGAGAGCCCCCACGACGACGACCACGAGGAATGGGGCGCGCAGCAGCAGCGCGATGAACGCGGCGACGAGCGAGCCGATGCGCGAGTCGAGCACGAGCTGCTGGCCGTTCGACACGGTGTTGAGCACGGTGAGGGATGCCAGCAGCCCGATGGTCAGCGTGCCGGCGATGCGTGTCATGCGCTTGCTCTTCAGCAGCTTCGCCGGCACCAGATACCCGACGAACTTGGTCAGGTAGGAGACGACTCCGGCGGCGATGACGTAGATCCAGGTGATCACGGCAGGCGGTCCTCCTCGGATCGCTCGTGCCACTCATGCGGTTCGACGTCGGGCTCCAGCCCCTCGTCGGCGGCGCCGCTGCCGATCGCACCCCACACCGCCGCGACCACCGCGGCGATGAGCACCGGAACGCCCGGCGGCACGAACGGCACCGCGACGATCGTCACAACAGCGCAGGCGACCGCGATGGCGACGGGCTCGCGCGCTTTCAGGCGCGGCCAGAGTAGCCCGAGGAACGCGGCGACCGCGGCGCCGTCGAGGCCCCAGGCCTTCGGGTCGCCGAGAGCGTTCCCGAGCAGCGATCCGAGCGCGGTGAACACATTCCACAACAGGAATATGCCGACGCCGGCGACCCAGAACCCGCGCTTCTGCTCTGCCGGATCGCTCTGCGCCGTGGCGGTGGCCATGGACTCGTCGATGGTGACATGCGCGGCCAGCGGGCGCAGCCATCCCTTCGGCTGCAGCAGACTGTTGAGTTGCATGCCGTAGACCGCGTTGCGAATGCCGAGCAGCGCCGCCGACCCGAGCGCGGCGCCGCCGGCTCCCCCACCGGCCAGCACGCCGATGAACGCAAACTGCGAACCGCCGGAGAACAGCAGCAGGCTGAGCACCTGCGTCTGCCAGAAGTCCAGGCCGGAGGCGATGCCGAGAGCACCGAACGAGACACCGTACAGGCCGGTGGCGATCGCGACGGATGCCCCGGTGCGGGCGGCCGGGGAATGCCAGAGTCTCACCGGGACAGTCTGCCTTGCCGGCGCACGCTACGGCGCGTGCGACGGGAGCACACGAGCGGGACGGCGCACGCGAATAGAATCGAAGGCTCATGTCTCCCGCGCACCCCGCTGATCATCCCGCCGACGGTCACGCACCGTCTGGTCACGCACCGTCTCGTTCCGCAACGCCTCGCTCGGCGACGCCTCGCCACGGGACCGCGGACATCCCCGTCATCCACTTCCCGCCCGAACTGCCCGTCAGCGAACGGCGCGAGGAGATCGCGCGCGCCATTGCCGAGAACCAGGTCGTGATCGTCGCCGGCGAGACCGGGTCGGGCAAGACGACGCAGCTGCCGAAGATCTGCCTGCAGCTCGGGCGAGAGTCCATCGGACACACGCAGCCGCGGCGCATCGCGGCCCGCGCGATCGCGGAGCGCGTGGCCGAAGAACTCGGCGAGGAAGTCGGCGGGCTCGTCGGCTTCAAGGTGCGGTTCACCGATGAGGTGTCGAAGGCGACGCGTCTCAAGGTGATGACCGACGGCATCCTGCTGAACGAGATCCACCGCGATCGGGACCTCAAGGCCTACGACACGATCATCATCGACGAGGCGCACGAGCGCAGCCTCACGATCGACTTCCTGCTCGGCTATCTCAGGCGGCTGCTCCCCCGTCGCCCCGACCTCAAGGTCATCGTCACGAGCGCGACCATCGACCCGGAGAGCTTCGCGCGGCACTTCGCGAACGCCGCCGGTGAGCCGGCGCCGGTGATCGAGGTCTCCGGACGCACCTATCCCGTTCAGGTGCGCTACCGCCCGTTGGTCGCCGACGAGAGCGGTGAGGAGGGCGACGACGTGGATGCCACACCGACCGCCGACCGCGACTACCTCACCGGCATCACCGATGCCCTCGACGAGCTGGCACGCGAGAAGAGCGGCGACGTGCTGGTGTTCCTCTCCGGGGAGACCGAGATCCGGGATGCCGAAGACGCGATCCGAGGACATCTCACGCGTCGCGGGGAGGCGGCATCCACGCAGGTGCTGACGCTGTACGGAAGGTTGTCGGCCCCGGACCAGCACCGTGTCTTCTCCGCCCCGCCCGCGGGCATCCGGCGCCGGATCGTGCTCTCCACGAACGTGGCGGAGACGAGCCTGACGGTGCCGGGCATCCGCTACGTGATCGATGCCGGAACGGCTCGCATCTCGCGGTACTCGACGCGGGCGAAGGTGCAGCGGCTTCCGATCGAGGCGATCTCGCAGGCCTCAGCGCAACAGCGCTCAGGGCGGTCCGGTCGCACGAGCGACGGCATCGCGATCCGCCTGTACTCCGAGGACGACTTCGAGAAGAGGCCCGAGTTCACCGAGCCGGAGATTCTGCGCACCAACCTGGCCGCGGTCATCCTGCAGATGATCTCGCTGGGGCTGGGCGAGATCGAGGCGTTCCCGTTCCTCACACCGCCCGACTCGCGCGGCGTCAAAGACGGCCTGGATCTGCTCGCGGAGCTCGGCGCCGTGCACGACGGCCGGCTCACGAAGACCGGTCGCACGCTCGCCCGCCTGCCGATCGACCCGCGTTTCGGGCGCATGCTCGTCGAGGCGGGCCGGCAGAACGTGGTGCGCGAGGTGATGGTGATCGTCGCAGGGCTGACCATCCAGGATCCCCGGGAACGCCCGCTCGAGAAGCGTGCCCAGGCCGACCAGCAGCACGCGCGATTCACCGATCAGACGAGCGACTTCTTGACGCTGTTGAACCTCTGGAACCACCTGGAGCAGAAACAGAAGGAGCTCGGGTCCAGCGCGTTCCGTCGCCTGTGCAAGAGCGAGTTCCTCAATTACCTGCGCATCCGTGAGTGGCAGGACCTGTACCGCCAACTGCGACGCACGGCCAAGCCGCTCGGACTCGTGCCCGGCGACGCCAAGGTCGACGGGGATGCCATCCACGTCTCGCTCCTGTCGGGCCTGCTCTCGCACCTCGGCCTGCGCGATGCTACGAAGAAGGACTACGTCGGCGCCCGCAACACGCGCTTCCTGATCTTCCCGGGGTCCGTTCTGGCAAAGAAGCAGCCGCAGGCCGTGATGAGCGCGGAGCTGGTGGAGACGAGCCGGCTGTTCGCGCGCATGAACGCGGGCGTGGACCCGGCCTGGGCGGAGCCTCTGGCCGGCGACCTGGTGCGCCGCAGCTACAGCGAACCGCACTGGGAGAGGCGCCAGGGCTCCGCGGTGGTGTTCGAGAAGGTCACGCTGTACGGCGTTCCGATCGTGCCGCGGCGACGGGTGCAGCTCGGTCGCCTCGACGCGCCGCTCGCGCGGGAGCTGTTCATCCGCCACGCGCTGGTCGGGGGCGAGTGGCCGAGCGACGCCGCGGCGCGGGCACGAGATCACGCCTTCGACTTCCAGCGCGCCAACGCGAAGTTGCGCACCGAGCTCGAGAAGGTGGAGGAACGCACGCGGCGACGCGACATCCTGCTCGACGACGAGGCGATGGTGGCGTTCTTTCAGGAGCGCATCCCGGCCGAAGTCACCGACAGCCGCGCGTTCGAGTCGTGGTGGCGCCAGGAACGGCGCGCCAACGGACGACTGCTCACGATGCGCCGCGAGGACCTCGTCGACGACGTCGAGGAGGCGGTCGTCGACGAGGATGCCTTCCCCCCGGTCTGGCAGCAGGGCGACCAGCGTCTCGCCCTGAGCTACCGCTTCGAGCCCGGCTCCGACGACGACGGAGTCACCGTGCAAGTGCCGATCGCCCTGCTGCCGCGCCTGATCCCCGTCGGCTTCGACGCCCAGGTTCCCGGTCTTCGCACCGAGCTCATCACGGCCCTGATCCGCACACTGCCGAAGGCGCTGCGCCGCTCCGTGGTGCCGGCCGCGGACTGGGCCGCACGCATCGCGGCGGAGCTGCCCGCAGGCGTCGGCTCGGGCTCGGGCGTCGTCGCAGGCTCTGGTGTCGGCGCGGGTCCGGGTGTCGGGGCAAGCACGACCGGCAGCTCGGGTTCCGGCGCCACCGGTTCGAACGGTCGTCCCGACGCGGACGAGCCGTTCACGAGCATCGTCTCGCGCACCATCCGGCGGCTCACCGGCACGCCGGTCGACCCGACCGACTTCGATGTGGAGCGCGTGCCACCCCATCTGCGCATGACGTTCCGCGTGGTCGACGAGCGATCCAAGGTCGTGGCCACCGGGAAGGATGTCACCGAACTGCAGCGCAGGCTCGCCCCGAAGGTACGCGAGTCGGTGGCGAAGGCATCCGTGCAGCGGCGCGATCCGATCGAGCGCGCAGGGCTGACCACCTGGGACTTCGACGAGTTGCCCCGCTTCGTCGACACCGAGCAGGGCGGGCGAGGAACCGGGATGCCGCGCAGCGTCATCCGCGGGTATCCCACCCTGGTGCCGGAGAAGGACGGCGTCGCCATCCGGGTCGTGGGCACGCAGGGCGAGCAGGAGCGTTCGTTGCCCGACGGGGTGCGTGCGTTGCTGCTGGGCGGCATCGCGTCGCCGGTCGGATACGTGCAGGAACACCTGACGAGTGCCGAGAAGCTCGCGCTCGCGGCGAGCCCGTACGCCTCGACGAAGGCGCTCTTCGACGACTGCCTCGCGGCGGTGATCGACGCAGTGCTGACCGAGACGGTGACCGGCGGCCTGGTGTTCACGCGAGCGGAGTTCGAACGGGCGCGGGATGCCGTTTCCTCCCGCGTGATGGACGACCTGTTCACGACGGTCTCGCTCGTCGCGCGCATTCTCACCGAGCAGCGGGCGGCCGAGAAATCACTGTCGGCGACGTCGTCGATGGCGCTGCTCGGTGCGCTCACCGACGCGAAGGCGCAGCTGGCGGGCCTCGTCTTCACCGGGTTCGTCTCGCGCACGGGGCTTGCACAGCTGCGGCACCTGCCGCGGTATCTGCAGGCTCTGGTGTGGCGCATCCAGAAGCTGCCCGACAATCCGGGTCGTGATCGGGTGTGGATGACCGAGGTGCAGACGGCGACGACGCGTTTCACCGACGCGGGCGGGAGCATCCCGTTGGCGCCACACACCGCGCCGAACCTCGTGCACGCGCGGTGGATGCTCGAGGAGCTGCGGGTCGGCCTGTTCGCCCAGCACCTCGGCACGGCGGAGACCGTGTCGCTGCAGCGCATTCAGAAGGTGCTCAAGGCCTGAGGACCGCGATGCAGCCCGGAGCACGTCACTCCCGAAGAGCACGTCACTCCCGAAGAGCACGGAGCAGCAGCTCGTACGTCTCCTCCGCCGTCTGCGCCCCGGTGTCGATGCGGATCGTGGCCGGTCGTCCGGCGAGATAGTCGTCGAGATCGGCGATGATCTTGTCGAGCAGAGCACCGTCGGATCCCGACACCGTCTCCTGCACCCACGCGTCCACTTCCCCGTCCGGCCGCTTCGCCTCGAGCCGTCGCCGATGCTCGTCACGCGAGACGAGCAGGGCGAACTCGATGTACTCGGCGCCCGCTTCCTCCGCGAGCTCCTGAGCCCACGGGCTCGCGTCGTAGCTCGTGATCAGTTGCGGAAGCACCACGTCGCCTCCGTTTCGCAGATGCGCGAGCGCCCTCGCCGCCCCGAGCTCCCGTGCCGCGGACAGCGCCGCGTCGAAGTCGTCTCGCCAGCCGTCCACCGTCCCCACGAGCAGATCGATGTCGACGTTCAGCGTTCCCGGATGCTCCGCCGCATACCGGCGCGCCACTGTCGACTTCCCGACACGGGACGGTCCGTTCACGTGCATGAGCCGCGGCATGCGGTCAGCCTAGACGTGCTCCACGGCGCCGCCACCGCTCAACGACCCCGCACATGCTGCGTGAGGAACAGTGCCGCACGATCGAGCGCCCAGTCCGCCTCCTCAAGCTCCCCCGCCCACGCCTGGAACACGTGCGGCACGTCGGCGGTGACATCGAGGATGACGTCCACACCGGCATCCCGGGCGCGTTCGGAAAGCCGTACGGAGTCATCCAGCAGCAGCTCGTTCGTTCCGACTTGCAGCAGGATCGGCGGCAAGCCCGCGAGGTCTGCGCCCACGGCGGGCGACGCCAGCGGATGCCGCGGATCCTGCCCGTTCAGATACACGTCGCCGCTGCGCTCGAGCCCGGCGAGCGTGAAGAACGGATCCGCCCCCTCTTTGCCGCGCATGCTGGCGCCCGTGCGTGTCGCGTCGAGCCCCGGCGAGAACGCGACGATCGCCGCCGGCATCGGCAGTCCGGCATCCCGCGCCGCCAGCGCGACCGTGACGCTCAGCCCTCCGCCCGCCGAGTCTCCCGCGAACGCGACCGACACGGGGTCCAATCCGTCGTCGAGCAGCTCACGATAGGCATCGAGTCCGTCCTCGATCGCCGCGGGAAACGGATGCTCCGGTGCCAGCCGATAGTCCAGCGAGAGCGCGCGGATGCCCGTGCGCGCCACGAGATTCGCCGTCACCGCCATCGCCGTCTCGGGAGAGCCCAGCGAGAACGATCCACCGTGGAAATAGAGGATGGTGCCGGCGCCGCCCGTCTCGCTCCGTTCGACGAGCACCGCGGGGCGCCCGGCGAGCTTCCGCGACGATCGTCGTACTCCGCCGGGCACAGGGAACCGGCCCATGAACACGGCGAAACCCGCTCGAGCCGCCTCGATCGGGACCGGGCCGGCCGGCCGTGGCGCGCCGCGCAGCCGAGCGTCGAGTTCCTGCCATTGCCGCCTGCTCATCTGCACTCCTCGTCGTCGGCGTCGCCTCCCGGCGCCGATCCGGTCACCTCGGCGACCTGCCGTGGCGATACCTCAGCACAGCGCATGCCACCGACATCACGACCTCGTCCGCACCCACCCGAACTCCGGGCGTTTTCGCGCCCGCGGGCCCCCTCGCTACCCTGGAGGGCGATGACGAACGGTGCCCCCTCGATTCACTCCCCCTCCGACGCTTCCGACGACGCCCCCGCCGCGCGAGATCAGCGCAGCGGCGAGGTGCCCGAGGCGCTGCGCGCCGATGTGCGCTTCCTCGGTGAGCTGCTCGGCCGCGTTCTGGCCGAGTCCGGCGGGCAGGATCTGCTCGAAGATGTCGAAAAGTTACGCGCACTGACGATCGGTGCCTACGAGCGCAACGGCGAGGCATCCATCGAAGACGCCGAGGAACTCGTCGCCGGCTTCAGCCTGGAGCGTGCCGAGCAGGTGGCCCGCGCGTTCACCTGCTACTTCCACCTGGTGAACCTCGCCGAGGAGCGCCACCGCGTGCGCGTGCTTCTCGCCCGTGACCCGTGGTCGTCCGACGGACATCGTGCTACCGAGTCGTTCGCGAGCGCATTCGCCGCACTGAGCGAGGAGGTCGGCGACGACGAGGCACGGGAGCGCGTGTCGAACCTCGAGTTCCGTCCTGTGCTTACCGCGCACCCCACCGAGGCCCGTCGTCGTGCCGTCGCCTACGCGATCCGCCGCATCAGCGAACTGGTCGCCGAGCACGACGACCCGCGCTTGGGCGCACTCGCCCGTCAGGAGAACGAACGCGAGCTGCTGGCCGAGATCGACACACTCTGGCGCACCGCCCCGCTGCGCTCGAACCGGCCCACCCCGCTCGACGAGGTGCGCACGGCGATGAACATCTTCGACCAGACGCTGTTCCAGGTCATCCCCAGGGTGTACCGGCTCATCGACGAGCGGCTGGCCGGGGCGGATGCCACGCCGCGGCAACCCGAGGCCCGCGCCTTCGTGCGCTTCGGCAGCTGGATCGGCGCCGACCGCGACGGCAACCCGTTCGTCACCTCGAAGATCACGCGCAGGGCCGCCGCGATCGCCTCGGAGCACGTGCTGCTCGGCCTGGAGCACGCCACCGATCGCATCGGCCGCGTGCTCACGCTCGACGCGCGCGACACCCCGCCCAGCAGCGAGCTCCTCGACCTGTGGCAGCGCCAGCGCGCCCTCACCGAGGAGCTCACGACCGACGTCGCCACCCGCTCCCCGAACGAGCCGCACCGTCGCGTGCTGCTCGTGGCGGCCGAGCGCATCGCCGCCACGCGCAAGCGCGACGCCGACCTCGCCTACGAGAACCCGCAGGCACTGCTCGACGACCTTCGCGTCGTGCAGCGCTCGCTCGTGCAGGCCGGAGACGAGCGCAACGCCTATGGTGAGCTGCAGCACCTGATCTGGCAGGTCGAGACCTTCGGCTTCCACCTGGCCGAGCTCGAGGTGCGCCAGCACTCGAAGGTGCACCGCCAGACGCTCGCCGCGATCGACGCCAAGGAGCGCGGCGAGGGCGAGCTCGACGACATGAGCTCCGAGGTGCTCGACGTGTTCCGCGTCATCGCGCAGCTCCAGAATCGCTACGGCGTCGATGCCGCCCGCCGCTACATCATCTCGTTCACCCAGTCGACCGACGACATCGCGAACGTGTACCGACTCGCCGCGCACGCGCTCGGGTCGGCCGAAGCGGCACCCGTGCTCGACGTCATCCCGCTGTTCGAGACGTTCGACGATCTCAAGGCGTCCACCGACATCCTCGAAGAGATGATCCGCCTGCCCGAGGTGGCGAAGCGCCTGGAGCAGACCGGCCGGCGTCTGGAGGTCATGCTCGGCTACTCCGACTCGTCGAAGGATGTCGGCCCCGTCTCGGCCACGCTCGCCCTGTACGACGCCCAGGCCCGTATCGCGCAGTGGGCCAAGCGCAACGACATCGTGCTCACGCAGTTCCACGGACGCGGCGGCTCGCTCGGCCGGGGCGGCGGACCCGCCAACGAGGCCGTGCTCGCCCAGCCGCCGGGGTCGGTGGACGGCCGATTCAAGCTGACGGAACAGGGCGAGGTCATTTTCGCGCAGTACGGCGACCCTGTCGTCGCGGTGCGCCACCTGGAGCAGATCGCGGCCTCGACGCTGATGGCATCCGCGCCTTCGATCGGAGAGCGCAACGCACGGGCCGCCGAGCAGTTCGCCGACCTCGCCGCACGCCTCGACGAGGTCAGCCGCGAGCGCTTCTACCAGCTGGTGCGGTCCGACGGCTTCGCACCGTGGTTCGGCCTGGTCACCCCGCAGGAGGAGATCGGCCTGCTCGCGCTGGGCTCCCGCCCCGCCCGCCGTGGCCTCTCGCTCGAGTCGCTGGAAGACCTTCGCGCCATCCCGTGGGTGTTCGCGTGGACGCAGGCCCGCATCAACCTCGCCGGCTGGTTCGGCCTGGGATCCGCCCTGGCCGCCGTCGGCGACGAGAAGCTGCTGCAGGATGCCTATCGCGACTGGCCGCTGTTCCGCACGCTGATCGAGAACGTCGAGATGTCGCTCGCCAAGACCGACGACCGACTCGCCCGACGCTATCTCGAGCTCGGCGACCGGAACGACCTCGCCGACCTCGTGCTCGAGGAGATGGCGCTCACCCGCGAGTGGGCCCTGAAGGCGAGCGGAGCATCCGAGCTGCTGGCCGGACGACACGTGCTGCGCCGCGCGGTGCGCCTGCGCAGCCCGTACGTCGACGCCCTCTCGCTGCTGCAGCTGCGCGCGCTGAAGGCGCTGCGCAGCCAGAACGACGCGGCATCCATCGACGAGACGCAGCAGGACGAACTGCGACGTCTGCTGCTGCTCTCCGTCAACGGCGTCGCCGCCGGCCTGCAGAACACGGGTTGATCTTGTGCGCCGGTCCCCGCCCGGCGCACCGCAGTCGGCCAGGTGCATGGTCACGTTCGGCGCCGTACACGCCGCCGCCTCGAAGAGCGTGTCACGTTGCGTAAGTAGTCGTTCCCCGCCGCACGACACGCAATGTCCGCCGGAGTGAAGCGGCAGGTAGGCTTCTCGCGGGAACGAGAGAGGTCGGCGATGCGCGCAACCGTCAAGGACGTGGCCGCGCTCGCCGGAGTATCTCCGAAGACGGTCTCGAACGTGATCAACGGCGTGGTCTTCGTGCGTCCGGAGACGAAGGAACGCGTCGAGAAGGCACTCGCCGAGCTCGACTACGTTCCCAACCTCAGCGCGCGTGGTCTGCGCAACGGCCGTTCCGGCGTGATCGCGCTCGCGCTTCCCGACCTCGCCACCGCGTATTCGGCCGAGATGGCACATCACTTCGTGGATGCCGCGCACGACCGTGGCTGGGGCGTGCAGATCGAGGAGACCGGTGGGCGCCCTGACCGGGAGGAAGAACTGCTCTCGAAGGCGCGCGCCCGCCTCGTGGACGGCCTCGTCCTGAACCCGACAGTGTCGGACGAGTTCGCGCTGCCCGACGACCCCGACCTCCTGCCGCCCGCGGTGCTCATCGGCGAGGTGGAGCATCAGCTCCTGGACCGCGTGCGCGTCGATCCCGATCAGGCCGCCTTCGACATGACCCGGCGACTGATCGAGCTGGGCCACCGTCGCGTCGCCGTCGTCGGCGCCCCGATGAGCACGTTCACGTTCACCGCCCGGCTGCGTGCGGAAGGCTACCGGCGCGCGCTGAAGGAGGCGGGCATCCCGTGCGATCCCGCCCTGGAGATCGCCTGCGACGACTGGACGCCGCGCGGCGGCGCCGAGTCCGTGAACGCGTTCCTCGACCGGGCTCCCCTGCCCGATGCGCTGTTCTGCTTCACCGATTCCCTCGCGATCGGTGCGCTGAGCACTCTCTTCAGGCGGGGCATCCGCGTTCCCGAGGGCGTGGCGGTCGCCGGATTCGACGACGTGGCCGTCGGCGAGTACGCCTCCCCGTCGTTGACCACGGTGTCGTTCGACAAGCGGGCGTTCGTGGATGCCGCGCTCGACCGTCTCGCAGAACGGATCACTGACCGCACGCTTCCGGTCACGATGATCACCATTCCGCACCGGGTGGTGGAACGCGAGAGCACGCGGCGACGCTGACGCCGGCCGAGCGACGCCGCCGCAGACGGAGCCCGACAAGCGAGAGGGACCGACGCCGGACTCTCGCCCGGCCGTCGGTCCCTCTCGTTCGGAGTGTCAGCCCTTCAGACCGCTTCCCGTCACGCCCTCCACGATGCGGCGCTGGAAGATGAGGTAGAGGATCACGAGAGGCAGCGCCGCGAGCACGGCACCGGCCTGGATGTCGGCGTAACGCTGTCCGAAGCTGCCCTGCACGGTGGCCAGTCCGACCGGGACTGTCATCAGATCGGGGTTCGAGAGCACGAACAGCGGCAGCAGCAGGTTGTTCCACACGCCGACGAACGTGAGGATCGTCACGGCCGCGATCACCGGCTGCGAGAGCGGCATGACGACCGACCAGTAGACGCGCCAGCGTCCGGCGCCGTCGATGCGCGCCGCCTCCTCCAGCTCACGAGGAATGCCGTCGAAGAACGACTTGAAGATGAACACGGCGATCACGGCCGGCACCTGCGGGAAGATCACCGACCAGTACGTGTTCAGCAGGCTCATCGCATTGAGCTCCTGGAAGATCGGAACGATCAGCACCTGGCTGGGGATCATGATGCCGAGGATGATCAGCAGCATCACGAGGTTCGAGCCGCGGAACTTCAGCCGCGACAGCGCGTACGCCGTCATCGAGGCGAAGAACACGGTCAGCACCGCGGTGACGACCGAGGTGATCGCGCTGGCGATGTACCAGTTCCAGATGTTGCCCGAGGTGAAATACGACGCGTAGGAGGCGAGCGTCGGGTTCCAGTCGGCGAGGATCGCGGATGCCCCGAGCGCGGCCGTGCCGTTGTCGGTCAGCGAGGTCTTGAGCGCGAACAGGCTCGGGATCAGCCAGATGATCGCGAAGACGATGAGCACGATCAACGCGACGATGTTGAATGCGCGCCCGCTGGTCTTGGTCTGCACGCTCCGCGCGGGCGCAGCGGCCGAGACGGGGGACTTCATGCGCGGCCGAGGCGTCGAGATCGCCATGTCAGGCCTCCTTCCTGGCTGCCGCACGCCCGATGAGCTGGCGGATGATGGCGACGATGATGATGACGATGAACAACAGCACGCTGGCCGCTGACGCGGCGCCGAGCCTGTTGTCCGTGAAGCCGGTGCCGGTGATCAGCTGCAGCAGAACCTGCGTCGAGGTGCCCGGGCCGCCGCTGGTCATCAGGTAGACCTGGTCGAAGATCTTCAGGCTCGCGATGATCTGCAGCAGCACGACCAGTGCGGTGGTGCGACCGAGCTGCGGAATGGTGATGAAGCGGATCTGCTCCCATGCCGACGCGCCATCGACGGCCGCCGCCTCGTAGAGCTCGCGCGGAATCTCCTGGAGACCGGCGAGGTAGAGCACGAAGTTGAACCCGAGCGTCCACCAGACCGTGGCGATCGCGATGCCGATCATGGCCGTGTTCGGGCTGGAGAGCACGCCCGATCCGGGCGTGATGCCGAACCACGTCTCGACCATCGCCCACAGGCCGGTTGTCGGTGTGAAGATGAACACCCAGATCAGCGAGATCGTCGCCGACGGCAGGATGAACGGCAGGAAGAAGGCGAGCCGGTAGAACCACTGGCCCCGGTTCATCCTGTTGGTCAGCACGGCGAAGATGAACGCCAGGATGACCAGCGGCGGCGTCGTGTAGAGCGTGAACTGCAGCGTGTGCAGCAGGGAGCTCCAGAAGTCCGGCCTGCTGAGCATCTCCGCGTAGTTCGCGAACCCGGCGAAACTGCCGAGTCCGGCGTGCACCGTGGAGGTGTTGAAGAAGCTCATCACGAACATGTAGATCGTGGGACCGAGCAGGAAGGCGAGATAGAACACGCCGAACGGCGCGATGAACAGCCAGGCGGACCTGCTGTCCTTGCGTTGCAGCGGTGAGTTGAAGCGCACCTTCGTCTCCCGCGCGGAGCGGGATCGTGGTGTGGTGACGGTTGCGGTGGTCACGTCCTTGTTTCCTCCGGTCGAGGGATGTCTGTCAGAGCGGGCTCGGCGTGTTCAGGTACACGCTGAGTTGGTCCTTGATGGACTGCATGGCTGCCTGCGGCGTCGAGGCGAGCTGCTGGATGAGTCCCAGCTCCGCGCCGACGATGCCCTCGAAGGTCGAGCCCGATCCGCCGTACCACGCCGGGTCGTCGTACACCGCGTGCTTCGCCGCGGATGCGTAATCGGCCTGCGGCTCCAGCGCCTTGTATGCGGCGCTGTTCGCCACGCGTTGGAAGGCGGGGATGTGTCCGCCCTTCGCCCAGGTCATGCTCTGGTCGAGCATCGAGCGGATGAACAGCATGGCCTGGTGGCGTTCCTGCGGAGTCCGATCCTTGCGCGGAAGAACGAAGGTGTGCGAGTCCGCCTGCGCGGCCGGCTGGTCGTACAGATTGGGAATCGGCACCATGCCGAACTTCAGGCCCTTGACCGACTGCGCCGTCGTGATCTCCCATTCGCCCTCGAGATACAGACCCGACTTGCCGGTGAACATATAGGACTCCGCCGTCGCATAGTCGAGCGCCTTGTTGACCCAGCCCTTCTTGACCCAGGACTGGAGCCGCTCGTTGACCTTGGCGAAGACATCCTCGTCGACCGTGAGCTTCGAACCGTTGTCGGAGAGGAATGGGGTGGCCGCCTTGTTCTGGTTGTAGAACGTCCAGAACACGCGCCACGGGGTGGCCGTCTCACCGCCGACATTCGGGATCGTCAGCGCGACCCCTCCGGTGACCTTGCTGATCGCCGCGAGGGCCGACTCGAAGGCATCCATGTCATCGAGCGCCTTGAGCTTGCCGTCGCTGTCCACCAGGCCCGCTTTGCGGCACACGTCGGTGTTGAAGAACATCACGATCGGATGCGTGTCGAGCGGAACCGCGATGTTCTTGCCGTCGGTCCTCTGCTCCTTCCAGGGCGCCGGCGAGAAGTCTGCAGGGCTCAGGCCGACGGACGAGAGGTCATCGGCCGTGATCGGCTCGAGCAGACCGCCGCTCCACAGCGGTTTCGCCCTCGTCAGGTGGGAGATGGCCACGTCCGGCGGCTTGTTGCCGACGGTCGCGAGGGTGACCTTCGTGTAGTACGGGTTCCCCCACGCGAACGTGGTCGCCTGCAGCGAGTTCGGTCCGTACTTCTTGCGGTATCCGGCCTCCATCGTCTCCATGCGGCTGCCGTCGCCGCCGCCGAAGAGATTCCAGAAGACCAGCGTCTCGCTGGGGAGCCGCGCGCCGAACAGGCCGGATGCCACGGTGTTGCCCAGATTGCTGGAGCATCCCGCGAGCAGCGGCACCGCTGCGGCGCCCAGACCGGCGGCGAGGAATCCCCGCCTGGTCATCGCTCTGTCGCTCATCGCCATGTCGTTGACGACCTCCTTGTCGTGTGATTGCCGCGCGCGGCAACAGTGAGTGTGCGCGTCCCGCCGCCGGAATCACGGTGTCGCGCGGGATCGCCCGCACGGCTTCCGCGGTCCCGAGCGGCGAAGCCTCGGTGGGGGTGGGACCAACGGGATGAACGCCGAGACGCTCATTCCAACGTGGTAACGGTAGCACCCTGGAGGCCGCACGCAACCCCTCGATTTCTCTGCCGCCTCGTGCGTGCGGGCACTCGCAATCCGGGAATCCACACCCGAAACGGCGCGAGGGTGCAGAAATCTCGGCAGAACGGCAGGACGATTGCCCCGAACCGACGTCCGACGCCGGCCCTCTGCCCTCCTCCGGGCGGTCACGTCCCTCGTCCGCGGCACAAAGTCGAGGCGGATGTCCGACGGGGCTTTCCGCCATCAGTTCAACGATGTAATAATGGCGTTCGGCGCGGACCACGCAGGTGTGAACCGCCTCGAGAAGAGTTCGCGTCGCCGCCAACGTCACTTTCAAGGAGTTCCATGTCCCGCGCCACCATCACCGTCGACCGCGACTTCACCGTCGGTCCCGTGCCACGGCGGTTGTTCGGCTCGTTCGTCGAGCACATGGGCCGTTGCGTCTACACCGGCATCTACGAGCCCGGCCACCCCGAGGCCGACGAGAACGGCTACCGCAACGACGTGCTCGCGCTCGTGAACGAGCTCGGTGTGAGCGTCGTGCGCTATCCCGGAGGCAATTTCGTCTCCGGCTACAACTGGGAAGACGGTGTCGGTCCCGTCGATCAGCGTCCCCGTCGCCTGGACGGCGCCTGGCACACCGTGGAGACGAACGCGTTCGGTCTGCACGAGTTCGCCGGCTGGGCGAAGAAGGCGAACGTCGAGATCATGGAGGCCGTCAACCTCGGCACCCGCGGTGTGGAGGCCGCCCGGGAGCTCGTCGAGTACGCCAACCACCCCGGCGGAACGTATCTGAGCGACCTGCGCAAGAAGAACGGCGCCGCCGATCCGTTCGACATCAAACTGTGGTGCCTGGGCAACGAGATGGACGGCCCGTGGCAGATCGGTCACAAGACCGCCGACGAATACGGCCGTCTCGCGCAGGAGGCGGGCAAGGCGATGCGCCTGATCGACCCCTCGATCGAGCTGGTCGCCTGCGGCAGCTCCAACCGCGGCATGCCGACCTTCGGCGCCTGGGAGCAGACCGTTCTCGGCCACACGTACGACGTCGTGGACTACGTCTCGCTGCACGCCTACTACGAAGAGAAGGACGGCGACTACGCCAGCTTCCTGGCCTCTGGCGTCGACATGGACCTCTTCATCGAGGGCGTCATCGCCACCGCCGACGCAGTGCGCGCGAAGGGCAAGCACAGCAAGCACATCAACCTGTCGTTCGACGAGTGGAACGTCTGGTACGCCACTGCTCGCGAGGGCGACGACATGCCGGCGACGATCGAGGCGCGCGGCGGCTGGAACGTGCATCCGCGCATCATCGAGGACCACTACAACGTCACCGACGCCGTCGTCGTGGGCACGCTGCTCAACTCGTTGCTGCGGCACGGCGACCGCGTCGCGATCGCGAACCAGGCGCAGCTGGTGAACGTGATCGCACCGATCCTCAGCGAGGAGAACGGCCCGGCCTGGCGGCAGTCGATCTTCTGGCCGTTCGCGCGCATGTCCGAGCTGGCGCGCGGCGAGATCCTGCGCTTGTCGACGACGAGCGACCGTTTCGAGACCGCCAAGTACGGCGACGCCGACGTGGTCGACGCGAGTGCCACCTGGGACGAGGAGAACGGCAAGGTCGCGCTCTTCCTGGCCAACCGTGGCCTGGATGACTCGGCCGAGATCGCGGTGAACCTGCGCGGTTTCGATGCCGGCCGCATCGCCCGTGCCGAACTGCTGACCGTGCCGGAGGGCGCCGACCGCTTCGCCACCAACGAGCAGAACGAGCAGGACCGCTTGGGCCTCACTCCGTTGACGGACGTGGCCGTCGACGGCGGCACGCTGCGCGCGACCCTTCCCGCCCTCTCCTGGGCGGTCGTGGAGCTCGAGGTCGCGAAGGCGTAGCCGCGCAAGCGGCGCCGGCGAGCCACCCGCTTGTTGTCGGGCCACCCCTGAAATCACGTGATTTCGGGGGTGGCCCGACGGTTAAGGGGTGGCCCGACGGAATTCGCCGATGCGCGAAGCGCGAGGCGTCTACCCACCCCAGCGCGAGGGCCGGGATGGTTCGTTTTCTTGCGAGTTTTGAAGGGGAGGGACGCCGCTAGGCGCCCCTCCCCTTCAATGTCTGAGCTGAAAACGAATGCCTCGCTCCCTCGCGCCCCCTAAAGCACCTTCGACAGGAACGCCTTCGTCCGCTCGTGCTGCGGGTTCCCCAGCACGTCGCGCGGCGTTCCCGCCTCGACGATCACTCCCCCGTCCATGAAGACGAGAGAGTCGCCCACCTCTCGCGCGAAACCCATCTCGTGGGTCACGACCACCATGGTCATGCCGCTGGTGGCCAGTTCCCGCATCACGTCGAGCACGTCGCCGACCAGCTCGGGGTCGAGCGCGCTGGTGGGCTCGTCGAAGAGCATGAGCTTCGGATCCATGGCGAGGGCCCGGGCGATGGCAACGCGCTGCTGCTGTCCGCCTGAGAGCTGCGACGGGTAGTGCGAGGCCTGTTGGCCGAGGCCGACGCGCGCGAGCAGTTCCGTTCCGCGGGCCACCGCGGCCTGCTTCGACATGCCGTTCACCCGGATCGGCGCCTCGATCACATTCTCGAGCGCCGTCATGTGCGGGAACAGGTTGAAGTGCTGGAACACCATCCCGATGTCGCGTCGCTGCTGCGCCGCTTCGCTGGCCTTCAGCTCGTAGAGCCTGTCGCCCTTCTGCCGGTAGCCGATGAGGTCGCCGTCGACGTAGAGCCTTCCCGCGTCGACGCTCTCGAGATGGTTGATGCAGCGCAGGAACGTCGACTTGCCTGATCCGCTCGGCCCGATGACGCACATCACCTCGCCGCGCTGCACGCGCAATGTGATCGACTTGAGCACCTCGTTGCTGCCGAAGCTCTTCGAGACGCTGACGGCATCCACCATCGGAACGGATGCCCGTGCCTCGGTCGTTCCCGCCGTTCCGGTCGCCGGGTTCGTCCCCGTCGCCCCGCTCATCGGAGGCCTCCCGTCCCGCCCGCGACCGGCGGCTCGATATCGACGCCCACGCCGACCACCGGCCTTCCCCGATCGGTGCCGCGGGAGAAGCGCTTCTCGAGGAAGTACTGCCCGATCATCAGGATCGATGTGAAGAACAGGTACCAGATCGACGCGACGATCAGCAGCGGGATGGGCGTGAAGGTCTCTGCGGAGATGTCCCGCGCCCGCCCGAACAGGTCGAGCGTGAACGGCACTGCCGCGACCAGCGTGGTGGTCTTCAGCATCGAGATGACCTCGTTGCCGGTCGGTGGGATGATGATGCGCATCGACTGCGGAATGACGATGCGGCGCATGGTCTGCCACCACGACATCCCGAGCGCCTTCGCGGCCTCCTCCTGGCCTGGATCGACCGACAGCAGGCCGGCACGCACGATCTCCGCCATATACGCTGCCTCGTTGAGCGACAGGCCCACCACGGAGATGAAGAACAGCGGCGGAACCCACGTGATCGCGATGGTGTCCCACGTGTGCACGAATGGGATGCCGATCACTATCGAGTTGTAGATCAGCGTGATCAGACCCCAGAACACCAACTGCACGTAGACCGGTGTGCCGCGGAAGACCCACAGGTAGAGCCACGCCACGGCCTTCAGCACCGGGTTCGGCGACAGCCGCATGATCGCGAGCACGAGGCCCAGGATGATGCCGATGATCATCGAGTAGACGGTCAGCTCGAGCGTGATGAGCGCCGCCTGGCTGATGCGGATGTCGAACAGGTACTTGCCGACGTATTCCCATCCGAACGCCTTGCGCTGCGCCGCGTCGAGCACGAACAGCACGAGGAGCACGATGAGCACGACGGCGATCGTGAGGCGCCACGGATGCCGCAGCTTGACCGCCTTGATCGTCTCGGCGCGTTCGACGGGAGCAGCGCCCGTCGGCGTGGCTCCCGTCGGAGAGGAGCCCGACGCGGTGGAGCCCGGAGGCACGGGATCACTCATCGTCAGTTCTTGGACGCCGCGTTGACCTCGGCCTTGGTGACGGCCCCGTCATCGACGCCCCACTTCGTGAGGATCTTCGTGTAGCTCCCGTCATCGATCAGGGACTGCAGCGCGTTCTTGATCACGTTCGTGAGCTTGGATCCCTTGTCGACAGCGATGCCGTAGGGAGCGATGTCGAAGGTCTCACCGGCCTTCTGGATCTTGTCCTTCTGCTTGCTGATCGCGTACTCGGTGATCGGGGAGTCCGCACTCATGGCATCCACCTGGCCGAGCACGAGCGCGTTGGTCGCCTGGTCCTGGCCGTCGTACTTGAACACCTGGATGGCGGCCTTGCCATTCTCGGTGCACTTCTTCGACTTGGCGGGGATCTCGTCGGTGTCCTCGTACGTCCCGGCCTCGACGGCGACCTTGAGCCCGCACGCGTTGTCGGGGTCGATGGTCTTGCCTTTCTGGGACGCCCACAGGATGCCGGCGTTGTAGTAGTTGACGAAGTCGACCTGCTTCTCGCGCTCTGTCGTATCGGTGAATGACGAGACGCCGAGGTCGTACCGCCCACCCGTGATGCTCGGAATGATGTTGTCGAACTTCGAGATCGTGTAGTTCATCTTGACGCCGAGCTTGGCGCCGATGGCGTTGGCCAGATCGACGTCCCAGCCGATCGGCTTACCGCTGGCGTTCTTGTACTCGTTGGGCGCGTAGGTGGCGTCCATTCCGACCTTGAGCACGCCGGCCTTCTGGATGTCGGAAGGCAGCGTCTTGGCGAGCGAGTCGTCCTTCTTCACGCCGTACGCGTTGGATGTCGACGATCCGGAGTCCGAACCGGAGCCGGATCCCGAGTTGTCCACGCAGCCGGTGAGCAGGAGCGCCGATGCCACGGCGACCACCGGGAGCACATATCGAATTCGCATGTGCGTATACCTTTCCTCGTCTTCGAGGCGCTTCGTGAGCTGTGATCACGTCGAGGGATCGCCGAGTCAGACGACTGAGCGAAAGTCTACGGAATTCCGTGACCGCTCCGGGTGACGATCGGGTCTCGAGCGCCCGGCGAACAGGCTACGCGTGGCGCGTTTCGCGGACGTTTCGTCCGGACGCCTCACGTGAACAGGCGAACCGTGCGTTGGGGTTCCGCCGGCGCCACCCCGGAGTCGACGCTCTCGCCCGTCTCGAGCGCCTCGCGGATGCGCCTCTTCTCCTGCACGCTCGAGGTGATGAGCGGCAGTCCGCGGCGAATGGATGTCTTGATCCGCTCCTTCAGGAGCGGCGAGTCGATGCGATAGCCGTCGAAGTCAGACTCGTGCGCGTAGACGCCGACCGGCAGCGTCAGCGCCTGGAAGAACCCGAAGAGCGGCCGCAGCTGATGTTCGACGATGAGCGAGTGCCGCTCGCTCCCGCCGGTGGCGCCCAGCAGCACCGGGGTGTCGACGAGGGCGTACTGGTCGACGAAGTCGAAGAAGTGCTTGAACAGACCCGTGAAAGACGCTCGGTACACCGGCGAGGCGACCACGAGCAGATCCGCCGTCTCCACGAGCCGCAGCTCGTCCTCGACCTCGCGCGGCAGCTCCTTGCGGTTCAGCACACCGGCGAACTTCGGACCGATGTCCGTGATGCGGATGACGTGCGACGAGATGTCCAGAACCTCGTTCAGCTGCCGCAGCACCTCGTCGATCAGCACGTCCGTCTTCGACGGGTTGTGCAGGCTGCCCGAGACGGCGACGACGCGAAGGGGCTCGGTCATGCGGTCTGTCCTCTCACTCTCGCGGGCGTGCGCATGCGCGGCGCCCCCACGAGCCTAAACGCGCCGACGGCGGCCGGCGTACCGAGGCGTCACATGACGACACGCGCCACCGCGCCGGGCCTGGGCTGTCTTCAGCCCTCGGCGACGATCGCCTGCAGCGCTTCACGCCGCGCGGCCTGCTCGACCGGGTCGGGAACAGGGAGGGATGCCAGCAGCTTGCGCGTGTAGGCATCCTGCGGGTCGCCCAGCACCTGCTCGCCCGTCCCCTCCTCGACGAGCCGGCCGTGGTGCATCACCGCGATCCGATCCGCGACGATGTCGACGACGGCCAGGTCGTGGCTGATGAACAGGCAGGCGAAGCCGAACTCGTCCTGCAGATCGCGGAACACCTCGAGCACGCGCTGTTGTACCGAGACGTCGAGCGCGCTCGTCGGCTCGTCCGCGATGAGCAGCGGCGGCGTGAGCGCGATCGCCCTGGCGAGGCTGGCGCGCTGCCGCTGACCGCCGGAGAGCTCATGCGGGAACCTGTCCCCGAACGACCGCGGCAGCTGCACGGCTTCCAGCAGCTCGTCGACGCGAGAACGGGCATCCGCCGCGTTCGCCGCCCTGCCGTGCACGATGAACGGCTCGGCGACGCACTGCGCGATGGTCAGCAGCGGGTTGAAGCTGGACGCGGGATCCTGGAACACGAAGCCGATGCGGTCGCGCACGCTGCGGAACTTGCGCTCCGCCACACCGTTCATCTCGTGCCCGAGCACCTTCAACGAGCCTCCGGTCACCTTCGTGAGCCCGGCGATCGCGCGGCCGATGGTGGTCTTGCCCGAACCGGACTCCCCCACCAGCCCCAGCACTTCGCCGGGCCGGATGGTGAAGTCGACGCCGTCGACGGCGACGAAGCCCTTCTGCCCGAGCCGCCCGGGGTACTGGATGCGAAGCCCGGATGCCCGCACCACCGGCTCCGCCTCGGCCCAGCCGGCCGGTCGGGCCGCCGCACGCTCGGCGGCCTGCACGGTGCCCTCGCCGATGCGCGGCACGGCGGAGAGCAGGTGCTTCGTGTAGTCCTCCTGGGGATCGGCGAAGATCGTGTTGACGTCCGCCTGCTCCACGAGCTGCCCGTTGTACATCACCGCGACACGATCGGCGAGGTCGGCGACGACGCCCATGTTGTGCGTGATGAGCACGATCGCCGAGCCGAACTCCTCACGGCAGCGGCGCAGCAGGTCGAGGATCTCGGCCTGCACCGTGACATCGAGCGCGGTCGTCGGCTCGTCGGCCACGATGAGCCGCGGTCCGAGCACGAGCGCCATCGCGATGACGATGCGCTGCTTCTGGCCGCCGGAGAACTGGTGCGGGTAGTAGTCGACGCGCGTCTCCGGATCCGGGATGCCGACCTTGCGCAGAATGTCGATCGCCTCGGCCCGCGCCGCCTTCTTCGAGACGCGGCCGTGGGCTCGTAGCCCCTCGGCGATCTGCCAGCCCACCTTGTAGACCGGGTTCAGCGCGGTGGACGGCTCCTGGAACACCATGGACACGGCGGGGCCGCGCACCTGACGCAGCTGCTTGTTGCTGAGCGTGACGACGTCCACGTCGCCGCGATCGGTGCTCAGCAGCACCGCACCGGAGGACGTCGCCGTCTCGGGCAGCAGGCCCAAGATGGTGCGAGCGGTCACGGTCTTGCCGCTGCCGGACTCTCCCACGATGGCGAGCACCTCGCCGGGGGCGACGCGCAGGCTCACCCTGTCGACGGCCCGCACCGCGCCCGCGTCGGTCGAGAACGACACGGAGAGGTTCTCGATGCGCACCGCATCCCTGCCGCTGGACGTCGCGCTCACTCGCGCACCTCGATTCCCTCCGCCTCGATGCCGGCGCCCGGCTCGAGTCCTTCCAGCCCGCCGGGGGCCTCGTTCGGTCCGCCGGGGACGACACTGATGTCGGCGGTCTCGCCGTCGGCGGCCGCCACGGCCCGCCGTCCGCGCAGCCGCGGATCGGCGAGATCGTTCATGCTCTCGCCCACCAGCGTGATGCCGAGCACGACGAGCACGATCGCGAGGCCCGGGTACAGTCCCGTCCACCAGATGCCGCTCGTGACGTCGGCGATCGCCTTGTTGAGGTCGTAGCCCCACTCGGCGGCGGAGGACGGCTCGATGCCGAACCCGAGGAAGCCGAGGCCGGCCAGCGTGAGGATGGCCTCCGAGGCGTTCAGAGTGAAGATCAGCGGTAGCGTGCGCGTGGAGTTGCGGAACACGTGCTTGAACATGATGCGCCCGGTACTCGCCCCCACGACCTTGGCGGATTCCACGTACGCCTCCGCCTTGATGCGCACCGCCTCGGCACGGATGACGCGGAAGTACTGCGGTATGTAGACGACCGTGATCGAGATGGCGGCCGCGAAGATGCCGCCCCACAGGCTGGACTGCCCGCCCGAGATCACGATCGACATCACGATGGCCAGCAGCAGCGTCGGGAAAGCGTAGATCGCGTCGCAGACCACGACGAGAACGCGATCGATCCAGCCGCCGAGATAGCCGGAGACCAGACCGATCAGCACGCCGATGAAGATCGAGAGCACGACCGCCACGATGATGACGATGGCGGCCGTCTGAGCTCCCCAGATCACGCGCGAGAAGACATCGTAGCCACCGACGGTGGTGCCCCAGATGTGCTCGGGGCTCGGCGGCTGCTGGGATCCGAAGTCCTTGCCGTTCGCTCCGTGCAGCTGCGCGAACCCGTAGGGCGCGATCAGTGGGGCGAAGATCGCCACGAGCACGAAGACGACGGTGATGACCAGGCCCGTCACGAGCATCCCGCGCTGAACGCCCATGGACTGCCGCAACTGGTGGATGATCGGCAGCCGCTCCAGCAGCGGCCGTTTGGCGGGACGAGAGGCGGGCGCGGCAGCGGTGGCCATCTCAGTACCTCACTCTCGGGTCGATGAGCGCCGCGATCACGTCGACGACGAAGTTCGTGATGGCGACGATCACGGCCAGCATGGCCACGATGCCCTGCACCGCGACGTAGTCCCTCGCTTGGAGGTACTGCGCCAGTTGGAAGCCGAGGCCCTTCCACTCGAAGGTCGTCTCTGTGAGCACGGCGCCACCGAGCAGCAGGGCGATCTGCAGGCCCATCACCGTGATGATCGGGATGAGCGCGGGCCGGTACGCATGCTTGCGCACGAGCCGGAACTCGCCAACGCCCCGAGACCGTCCGGATGCCACGTAGTCGGTCGACAGCGTGCTGATCATGTTCGTGCGCACCAGCCGCAGGAACACGCCGGCGGTCAGGAATCCGAGGGCGATGCCCGGGAGCACCGCGTGCGCGAGCACGTCGCCGACGACCGCCGGATCGCCCGTCTGGAACGCGTCGATGAGGTAGATGCCGCTCGGATGATCGAGCGATTGCATGGTGAGCTCGTCCCCGGTCGACGCGCGGCCGGAGACGGGCAGCCAGCCGAGCCACACGGAGAAGATGAGCTTGAGAAGCAGGCCGGCGAAGAACACCGGTGTCGCGTAGCAGAGGATGGCGAAGATACGCAGGCCGGCATCCCAGCCCCGATCGCGCAGGTAGGCGGCGAGCATGCCGAGCGGAATGCCCACGATGAACGCCACGATCAGCGCATAGAACGCGAGCTCGAGCGTCGCGGCGCCGTAGGTGACGAGAACCGTCGTCACCTGCTGGTGGTCGCTGAACGTGGTGCCGAAGTTGCCGGTGAAGATCTGGCCGAGGTACTGGAAGTACTGCAGGATGAGCGGCTGGTCGTAGCCGGCCTCATGGATGCGCTTCGCCAGCTCCGCGGGAGGAAGCCTGCCTCCCTGCGCCGCCGTGATCGGGTCGCCGGTGGAGCGCATCAAGAAGAAGACGACCGTCACCAGGATGAACACCGTGGGGATGATCAGCAGGAAGCGGATGATGATGTAGCGCAGCAGCCCGCCCCCACCGCTCTTCT
The DNA here is from genome assembly GCF_000421825.1 of Humibacter albus DSM 18994. GTDB lineage: Bacteria > Actinomycetota > Actinomycetes > Actinomycetales > Microbacteriaceae > Humibacter > Humibacter albus. The sequence goes on along the minus strand of NZ_ATXT01000014.1, from coordinate 100,974 downwards.
TCTCGCGCGGAATGGGGTCGGCGGCTGGAAGGGCGGGTTCCTGATCGATCAGGGCTGTCATGGGCGTCCTCGGGTCGACGGCGCGACGCACCAGGCGACGCACCGGCCGGCCCGGTCTGGGTGACCGGGCCGGCCTGTGGGTGTCGTGGCTACGACGTTACTTCTTGTAGATCGGCGCGACGTGCAGCTTGAACGAGGCGTCGAGCGTGACGCCGTGCACGTTGGCGCCGGTGACCGCTACCTGTGAGCCCTGGAGGTACGGCAGCGTGGAGAGGTTCTGCGCCACCTTGTCCTGGATCTGCTCGATCAGCTTGGTGCGGGCATCCTTGTTCGTGGTCCCGACCTGCTGCGTGATGAGCTTCTGCACCTCGGCGTTGTCGTAGTGGTTCGCCAGGAAGTTGTCCTTCGAGAAGAACGGCGTGAGGTAGTTGTCGGCGTCGGAGTAGTCCGGGAACCAGCCGAGCTGGTAGGCCGGATAGACGTCGGCGACGCGATCCTTCGAGTACTGCACGTACTCGGTCGAGGCGAGGTTCACCTTGAACAGGCCGCCGTTCTCCAGCTGGTCCTTGATCATGGCGTACTCGTCGGCGGACGACGGGCCGTAGTGATCCGGCGTGTACTGCAGGCTGAGGCTGATCGGGGTCGTGACGCCGGCATCCTCCAGCGTCTTCTTCGCCTTCTCGAGCGAAGGACCGCCGTTGCCGTCGCCGTAGAGCGACTTGAGCGAGTCGGTCGCACCGGTCAGACCCTTGGCCACGTAGGAGTACAGCGGCGTGTAGGTGTTCTTGTACACCTGCTTCGCGATCGCGGCGCGGTCGAGAAGGTCGGCTGCCGCCTGACGCACGGCCAGCGACTTCGCCGGATCGGCGTCGGGGGTCTTGGCGCCGTACGGCATCGTGTTGAAGTTGAACACGATATAGCGGATCTCCCCGCCGGGGCCGTCGACGACCTTGACCTTCTTGTCACCGCGCAGGCTCTCGATGTCGGTGGCCGACAGCTGGCGGTACGCGACGTCGATGTTGTCCTGCTGAATGTCCAGCTTCATGTTCGACGCGTTCGTGTAGTACTTCATGTTCACGGTGCCGGTCTTGGCCTTGCCGAGCAGGCCGTCGTAACCGTCGAACGCCTTGAACTGGATCAGGTTGTTCACCTTGAACGACTTGATGTAGTACTGGCCGGCGAACGCATCGCCCTTGACGATGTCGTTGTCGCTCGTCACCTTGCTGGCGGAGAAGACCTGCTCGTCGACGATCGGTCCGACCGGGCTGGAGAGCACCTGCGGGAACGTCTGGTCGTTGGCCACCTTGAGGTGGAAGACCGCGGTCAGCTTGTTCGGGGTGGTGACGTCCTTGAGGTTGCCGAGCAGGGATGCCGGACCGTTCGGGTCGTTGATCTTCAGCTGGCGCTCGAACGTGAACTTCACGTCGGACGACGTCAGATCGTGACCGTTCGCGAACTTCAGCCCCTTCTTGAGCGTCACCGTGTACTCGGTGGGCGAGGTGAACGAGGCCGACGAGGCGATGTCCGGCTTGACGTCCGGGCTGCCGTACGGCGTGTTCATGAGGAACGGGTAGACCTGGTTCATCACGGCGAACGAGCCGTTGTCGTACGAGCCGGCCGGGTCGAGGCTGGTCGTCTTGTCGGTGGTGCCGATGGTGATGGATCCGCCGGAGGATCCGCTCGAACCGGAGCCGGAGCATCCGGTGAGCGCCAGGGCGGTCACGGCAAGTGCGGACGCGCCGATGAGGACGCGTGAGCGACGGGAAGATGCCGATTTCATTCGGTGTGAGCCTCTCTGCTGGCCGATCTCTGCTGGCCGATCGGGGACCGCCTGTGACGACGCACAGACCGATCGCACGTTTTCACGGGTTCTCCCGTCCTAACACAGGACGAACTCTCACGTTGCATCGGGGGCGACCACGCCGGGGCGATCGTTATTCGATGGAAACGCATACACACGATTCGTGCACGAGCGTGCGCGTTCGCGCAGGAATCGCGCGCCAGGCGGAGCCGAGCCGTTCCCTCTGCGACGATGGGCGGTCATGAGCATCCCCTCGCTTTCGCGCGTGCGTCTCGACGAACTCGTCCTGCCCTCCGGCGCGCTCGGAGCACCGGATCCGCTTCCGCCACTGGCCGAGGGCGCCGATCTGCACGCGGATGCCGCGGGCACCGGCCTCGACGACGAGATGCTGCGCGGGCTCGCGTACGGCAAGGCGCCCACCGTGTTGCCGTATCTGCTGCAGAACGGGTACGGGCGGGAACTGGTTCCCACGCGGCATCCGGTGGCAGTTCTGGAGGACGAGCGGATGCGCGCCACGTTCCTGATAGGTCTCGGCGGACGCCTGTGGTCGCTGATCGACAAGCGCTCCGGTCGCCAGCTGTTGCACTCCAACCCGGTGTTCCGGCCGGCGAACCTCGCCCTGCGCAACGCCTGGTTCGCGGGCGGTGTGGAGTGGAACCTCGGCACGACGGGGCACTGGCCGCTCACCTGCTCTCCGCTGCACGCGGTGCGCGTTCGACGGCCCGACGGTTCGGAGGCGCTGCGGCTCTACGAGTACGAGCGGATGCGCGGACTCGTCGTGCGCCTGGACTTCTCGCTGGCCCCCGACCGACCGCTGCTGCTGGCCTCGGTGACCATTCGCAACCCGAAAGACATCGGGGTTCCGGTCTACTGGTGGTCGAACATCGCGGTGCCGGAGAGCGACGACGTGCGCGTGATCACGCCCGGCACCGAGGCGTACCGGTTCGGCTATGAGGGCACGCTGTCGCGCGTGCCGTTCCCCGACGACGGTGACCGTGCAGACGGCGAGGGCGTCGACCGCAGCTACACGACGCGGTCTCGGGATGCCGCCGACTACTTCTTCGAGCTCGAACGTGCGCCGATGCCGTGGATCGCCGCACTCGACGGCTCTGGGCGGGGACTGTTCCAGGCATCCACCCGGGAGCTGCGCGGCCGCAAGCTGTTCTTCTGGGGCACCGGGCCGGGAAGCAGGCACTGGCAGCGCTGGTTGACGGAGGGCGAGCATCCGTATCTGGAGATCCAGGCGGGTTTGGCGCGCACGCAGCTCGAGCACCTGCCGATGCCCGCGGGGGCGACCTGGCGGTGGACCGAGGCGTACGGATTGGCCGAGGCCGACGCTGCGGCCGCCCACGGCCCGTGGGATGCTGCCGTCGCGGCCACCGCGCTCGCGCTCGAACGGGCGGGCGCGGCCGACGCGCTCGAGCGCGAGTCCCGGCGCGACACGACGCGGGACGAGATCGTGCAGACGCTGCAGCGCGCCTCCGGCTGGGGTGCTCTGGAAAATGTCCGGCGCCGGCAGGTGGGCGAGCCCGCGCTCTCCGACGCGGTCACGCCGTTCCCCGGGCCCGACCTCGGGCCCGAGCAGGAGTGGTGGGCGGCGGCGTTGGACGCGGAGAGCGTTCCGTCCCCGGAGCTCGATCCCGCGATCGCTCCGCTCTCTTACCAGGCGGATCCGGCGTGGGTGCCGATCGTGAGCGGGGTCCCCGGCTGGCGTGCGCGTCTGCAGGAGGGCGTGCTCGCGGCGGCGGACGGAAGGTGGGATGCTGCGACCGAGGCGTGGCGGGCATCCATCGCCGAGCGCGAGAACGGCTGGGCGTGGCGCAACCTCGCCGTCGCGGCGGTTCGTGACGACGACCACGAGGCGGCGGCGAAGGCCTACGCTCGCGCCCGCGGCCTGCTGCCGCACCTGCTTCCCCTCACCGTGGAGGCGTGCCGTCAGCTGCTCGTGGCCGATCGGCCTTCCGACGCGCTCGCGCTCATCGACTCGTTGGATGCCGCCGCGCGGGCCGATGGTCGAGTGCGGTTCGCCCGCGCTCGCGCCCTGCTCGTACGGGGTGAGCTCACCGAGTGCGGCCGGATGCTCGAGGAGGGCATCGAGATTCCGGATCTGAAAGAGGGCGAGAGCTCGCTCGACGCGCTCTGGATCGACTACCAGGCGGCGCGGCTCGCCGCGGCGGAGGGAATCCGCGGCGAGATCGACGACGCCTTCCGGGAGCGTGCCGCGCGAGAGTTCCCGCCGCCGGCGCGCTACGACTTCCGAATGCACACCCGCGCGGGCGGCGCGCCGGGCTCGACGACGCCGGCCTCGACCCCGCCGACCTCGGCCCCGCCGACCACGACCGCGCCGACCGCGACCGCACCGACGACCACGCGGACCGCCTAGGATCGTCGCATGGTCCGCCGTCTGCTCCCCGTGCTGCTCGCCGCGCTCGTCGCGGCGGCCGGGTTCGGGCTGACGCCGGCGGCAGCCACCACCGCGACGGCCACCACGGCGACGAGCCTGCTTCTGGCCGTCGCGCTCACGGCGGCGATCGCCGTCGCGGTCGTGCAACTGGTCGCGACGGCCAGCGCCCGCACGCGAGCGGTGCGGGTCTCTTCGGCGCGCGATGCGTGGCTCGAGTCGACGGTCGAGTCCTCCCCCACTCACGCGGATGTCCGCGCCCTGATGCGCCCGCGTCCGCCGTCGCTCGCGCTGTAGGTCGTGCGTTCGCTGCTCTTTTTTCGGAAGCTCGTCTTCTCCGAGTCTCTTCCGAGCTCGCGTCTTCTCTGAGCTCGTGTTTTCTCTGAGCTCTCTTCTCCGAGTTCTCTTCTCCGAGTTCTTCCCTCGCAGTTCTTCTCACTGAGCTCCGACGACGCGATCCGGCGTCACCGTCATCGTCACCGTCGCGCTCACCGTCACAATCACCGCCACCGTCTCGGGCCCTTCCGGGCTCCTCGGGACCCCTCCGAGCCCGTCAGCTCGTGGCGGTGACCGCCGGTTCACCCTCATCGAACATCCCTATCGATCACCTTCACGACCCCTATCGATCACCTTCACGACCCGTCAGGACTTACTCATGGATCCCTTCTCCTTTCCTCCCTTCGCCGCCGTGCTCGATGGCGCGGCAGCGCTCATCACCGGCCTCGCGGACACGCTGGCCGGCATTGTGCCGAGCGGCCTCGCGGTGCTCGCCGCGGTCGGCATCGTGACCCTCGCCGTGCGTGCTGCCCTCATTCCGGCCGGGCTGGCGAACGCCCGAGCACAGGTGGCACGTGCACGGCTCGCGCCGCGCATCCGCGAGCTGCAGCGCCGGCACCGCAAGGATGCCGCACTGCTCGCCCGCAGGACGCAGGAGCTCTACGCATCGGAGGGCGTCTCGCCGTTCGCCGGGATGCTTCCATCGCTACTGCAGCTCCCCGTCGTCTCCGTCGTGTACGGCGTGTTCACCCGCGCGAGCGTCGCCGGCCACGCCAACGCGCTGCTGGCGCACACGATTCTCGGAACGCCGCTCGGGGCATCCTTTGCCGCACTGGTCGGAGCCGGTGCGATCGGGCAACTCGCGGTCCCGCTCGCACTGCTCGCGGTGATCGTCGCCGTGGCCATCGTCTCCCGGCACCTCGCGCTGCGCACTGCGCGCGCCATGGATCCTGGTGCTCCCGTGCCGAGCCGGGTCGCCCGCGTGCTCAGCTGGATGCCTCTGCTCACCGTCGTGTTCGCCGCGGTCGCTCCGGTGGCGGCGTCGGTCTATCTCGCCGTCTCGATGTCGTGGACGAGCGTGGAGCGCACGCTGGCGACGCGGCGGTACCTGGCGGCGTGAGTAAGGCGGGCGGAAGGGAACTCCCATCGTGGAACTCTGCTCGCGCACCGGACGGCTGCCGATCACGAGGCTTTGACGCTCAAAGACGCGGCACGTGCACCATGCGTTTTCCGCTGACAGATCCGTCTCCGGTGTCGAAGCGGGTTCCGCCTGTCTGCAAGAGTGAACGCGTGCTGGTTGTGTGCGATCTTGATGGGACTCTCGTAGACCAGGTCGCAGCAGCGCAGGCCTGGGCTGCAGAGTTCGTTGAGGATTGGAAGCTGCCCGATGCCGCCGCCGAGAGCATCGCGCTCAGGCTAAGAGAACGAAGGCCGAAGGGATCGCTCTTCCAAGACATTGCTGAGGACTGGTCTCTGCGTGTCACGGGTGAAGACATCGCGGCTGCGTATCGTCGCCGGATGCCCGAGCTTGTTCGCTGCGCAGACGCGGATCGCGAGGCCCTGCGTAGGCTTCGTGCAGCGGGATGGTCCCTCGGAATCGCAACGAACGGCACGGTCGCGAACCAGGAAGGCAAGATCCGGGCAACCGGGCTCGCGAGTCTCGTCGATGCATGGGTCATCTCAGAGGAAGTGGGTGTGCGCAAGCCCGACCCCGAGATATTCAGAATTCTGGCGCGTCGCATGGGCCACCCGCTTGAAGGATGGATGGTCGGCGACAGCCTCGAACACGATGTCGCGGGAGGTGCGGCGGCAGGCCTGCGAACGATCTGGATCGCCGCCGGTGACCGGCCGCTGATGAAGTCTTATCGACCGACCCTCATGGCCAGAAGTACGGCTGAAGCGGCCGACCTGATCCTCGCCCCGTCAACGTCATAGCACTCCTTCGAACCGGTCTGCGACGATCCGACCTGCGGCTCCCGAGTTCGCTTCGTTATCGTTCTGTGACCTCACTGCTGGTTCGGCGCACTCGATCACACCTTCGAATGTCAGTGGCTCCTGAGAATATCAGGTATGGACATCTTCTCCGACGCAGCGCAGCACGTGGCGTGCCTGCGCAATGCGCTCGGAGACGTCCACGACGCCGGTCGGTTGGCCACTGCCGCGGCGACACTCAGCGACGAACGCGTGCTGAGCGTGCTCACCGAAGCCACTGCCGTGATCGCGACGATGGAGAAGATCCGCACCGTCGCGAGCGGTGTGGTCGCCTCGCGTTCCACGCGGGAGCGCGGCCATGGCGGACTCGCTCAGTCCGAGGGCCACCGCACACCGGTGGAGCTCGTGCAGAAGCTGACCGGCATGTCGCGCGGCGGGGCCTTGAAACAGGTCAGGGTCGGTGAATCGCTTCTGGCTGCCGGCGACGGCGACACCGATGCGACCGCCCCGACCGAAACCCGGGCGACGGATCCCGACGGGTCACCTCATGAAAGCGGCCTGCCGTGGCACGCGTGCCTAGGTCGTGCGCTCCTGGCAGGCATCCTCGTGACGGACCAGCACGACGCGATCCTGCGCGGTCTCGGGGAACCACCGATGGCATCCGTCAGCGAGGGCGAGGGTGCAGCTGACGGCGGAAACACCGACGCCAGCGTGGACGGCGCGACTTCTTTCAACGACGACGCGCGTGCTGCCTGGGCTGCTGCGGCGGAGCAGCTGATCGAGGAGGCCGGGAGTAGGACTGTCGAGGAGCTGCTTCGAGCCGCACGATCGATCAGGGACCGGCTCGATCCGATCGGAGCCGAGGAGCGGTTCGCCGCCCGGCACGAGGCACGATCCTTCCGGCTGCGCACCGGTGACGACGGGACCACGCGCGGCTTCTTCTCGTTCGATGACGACGGCGCCGCATGGATGCGCACGATCATCGACAGCGCGCTGAGGCCACGGCGCGGCGGCCCGCGATTCATCGACCCGACCGAGAAGGCGCGTGCCGAACGGCTCGAGGCCGATCCGCGCAGCAACGACCAGCTCGCCTACGACCTGCTCATGGACGTGATGCGTGCAGGAGCGCTCGCCGACGCGGAGACCGTCTTCGGAACGCGTCAGGCGGGCGTGCGCGTCGTCACCGTCATCGACCCGGACAACGCGGCGGTCATCGACTCGGACAACGCGGCCGTCACGGTTGGCAATGGTGCCCCACTTCCCGCGGCGCACCTCGAAGAGGACGGCAGCAGCTTTCCGGCCTGGGCGGCCGCCCAGTACCGGTGCGGCACGGGCGCGCGAGAATGCACGATCGACCACAAGGGGAACCCGCTCTACCTCGGTCGTGAGCAGCGCACCTTCTCGCCCCGGCAGAAAGTCGCACTCGCTGTCCGCGATGGCGGATGCCGATGGAACGGATGCGACCGCCCCGCGTCGTACTGCGAAGCGCACCACATCGACGAGTGGATGGCCGACAACGGGCGCACCGATATCGACCGCGGAATCCTGCTCTGCCGCTTCCACCACATGCAGCTCCATCACCACGGCTGGCGGATCACACGCGAAGAACTCGGCGAGTTCATACTGCATCCCCCGGGCAGAACTCCCGCCATCGCGCTGAGGCCACGTGCCGCCCTGCGAGCGGCGTGGGCCGGTATCGACCCGCCACCGAAGCGTTTTCTTGCGGCGTGACGCGGACCCACGCGGTTCCGTTCTGACGGTGCCGCCTGAACGAGCCCGATCAGGTGCAGCACGAGTGAGCCCGTCGGGCGCAGCACCAGTGAGCCCGTCGGGTGCAGCACGAGTGAGCCCGTCAGGCGCAGCACGAGTGAGCCCGTCAGGCGCAGCACGAGTGAGCCCGTCGGGTGCAGCACGAGTGAGCCCGTCAGGCGCAGCACGTCACCCGATCAGCTGCGGCGCGTCAGCCAATCGGCCGCAGCACGTCACTCGATCAGCTGCGGCACGTCACTTGCGGTGCGCAGCGCGCGGCTTCGCATGCGGCTCTCGATACGTCGCAGGAGCGCGACCACAGCCAGCACAGCCACGATCACAGCCCGCACAGCCCGCACAGCCGCACAGCCGCACAGCCACAGCACAGCCACAGATCGAGGCGGCACAGAACAGATCCGCACCGCCTCGAATCAGAGGGCGACGAGCACGCCCTTTTCAGTCATCAGTCACGCGCTCTTCGGGAATCGCCAGGCGACCGTCAGCTACTCGCCTTCGCATTCGACTCGTACGACGTGTTGATCGACTCGAAGAAGTTCACGAGCTCGAGCGTGTCGTTGGCCGCCGCCATCCACTTCGCCGGGTTCGACACGTTGTACTCCGTCCCGAAACCGAGCTCCTCGAGCCGACGGTCGGCGAGATACTTCACATACTGATTGATGTAGTTGGCGTTCAGCCCGAGAATGCCGGCGGGCAGGAGATCGTTGTTGTACGCCTCCTCCATCTCGACCGCATCCAGGATCATCTGCTTGATCTCGGCAGCGAACTCCGGCGTCTGCAGATCGGGGTTCTCCTCCAGCACCGTGAGGATCAGGTTCATGCCGAACTTCAGGTGCAGGGACTCGTCCCGTACGATCCAGTCGATCAGCGATCCGAAGTTGCGCAGCAGGTTCCGCTGCCGGAACGAGAGCGCCACCATGAAGCCCGAGTAGAACCAGATGCCCTCGAGGATGATGTTGTAGGCCACGAGGTTGCGGATGAAGTCCTGCTTGCCCTCGGTCGTGGTCACGTCGAGCTTCTGCTCGAGCATGCGCCGGATGTACTTGACCTCGAACTCCTCCTTGCGTGCCATCGACGGGATGTCGACGTGCGAGGCGTACGCCTGCTCGCGGTCGATCGGGAACGTCTCGAGCACGTACTCGAACGACATGGAGTGGTTCGCTTCCTCCCACATCTGCTTCGCCAGGTACATGTGCGCCTCGGCCGCGTTGAGATAGGGGTAGACGCCGAACGCGAGAGCCTTGTTCACGAGAAGCTCGTTCGGGTTGAAGTAGCTGACCAGGAACGTGACGGCATGCCGTTCCTCGTCCGTCATCTTCTTGAAGTCCGCGAGGTCTTCCCCCAGCTGCACCTCATTGGGGAACCACGTGTTGGCCACCGCCTGGTCGTACAGGTCCATCGCCCACTGGTACTTCACCGGCTTGAGCAGAAGTCCCTCTTCGATGCCGGTACCCAGAATGCCCATTTCGCTTGCGCCTCGTTTTCTCTTTCTCGTCTCGTCTGGTTTCGCGTGGCCCCGGCTCTCTGAGCGGCGCCCGCAGGGCCGAGTCGAAGGGGCCCTTCGACTCGCTTCGCTCGCTCAGGGAGCTGACGGGTGCCTCACTGGCACGACTCGCACTGGAGGGCATCCATCGGGTCTTCCGGCACGTAGTACTCGAGCTCGTCGTTCACTTCTCACCACCGTTCGTGAGTCCCCCGAAACCGAAGCCGCGGCGTGCAGGAGCCGGTGAGGCGGCATCCGACTGGCCGGATCCCGTCGCGGAGACTCCGGCGGGCACGGCGCCGAAGCCCTTGCGCGCTCCGCCGATCTCCTCGGCCTTGTTGACGCGCACCGTGGTCTGCTCGGCCTGATGACGCGGCTTGACGTGCAGGTAATAGGTCGTCTTGACGCCGCGCTCCCATGCCGCCGCGTAGATGTCGACCATGTCGCCGACGTCGCGCGACTCGAGATAGATGTTGCGGCTGATCGCCTGGTCGATCCACTTCTGGGCGCGAGCCGCGACCTCGAGGAACGCGTAGGGCGACAGCTGGAAGCTCGTCTTGTACACGCGCTTGATCTCGTCGGGGATGTCCGCGATGCCCTGGATGTCTCCCTGGCTGCGCAACACCTGCTCACGCACCTTCTCCCACAGTCCGTGCTCCTGCAGCGCACGCACGAGGTTGCGGTTCACCTCGAGGAACTTGCCGTTCGAGGTGGAACGGCTGAAGATCTGCGAGAACTGCGGGTCGAAGCCCGGCGTGGTTCCGGCGACCAGACCGATGGATGCCGTCGGAGCGACAGCCATCAGCGTCGCGTTCCGCATGCCGCCCTTCACGCGCTGGCGCAGCGCGTCCCAGTCCATTCGGGTCTTGCGCGTGACCTTGATCTCGACCCCGCGGTCCTGCTCGGTGATCGCCAGCGTGTCGAACGGCACCATGCCCTGCGACCAACGGGACCCTGCGAAGTTCGGGTACGAGCCGCGCTCGGTCGCGAGGTCGACCGACTCCTCGATGGCGTAGTACGAGATGCGCTCGGCCACCTCGTCTATGAGGTCGTAGGCCTCTTCGGACTCGTAGCTCAGACCCAGCCGCTCGACGACATCCGTGAAGCCCATGATGCCCAAGCCGATCGCACGGTTGTTGATGTTCGCGTTGTCGGCCTCGGGCACCGACGACATCGTGATGTCGATCAGGTTGTCGAGCTGGCGAGTCGCCAGGCGCGCGCTGCGCTCGATGGTCGCCCAGTTGAACGTGCCGTCGTCCTGCAGGTGACGGGACAGGTTGATCGAGGCCAGATTGCAGACGGCGATGTTGTCGATGTCTTGCGGCAGGCAGATCTCGGTGCACAGGTTCGAGAGGTGGATGGTGCCCGTGTTGTTGTTCAGGGCACGGTTGTTGATCGTGTCCTTCCACGTCAGCCACGGGTGCGCCGTGGTCTGCAGGCTCATCAGGATGTCCTTGAACTGCTGGCGGGCCGGCAGCTTCTTGAACATGCGCATGCGACCGGCCTCGGCCTCGGCAGCGTAGTGCGCGTAGCGCTCCGAGAACGCCTTGCCGTACAGCTCGTTGAGATCGGAGACCTCGAGCGGGTCGAACAGGTACCACGGCTCGTCGTGCTGCACGCGCTTCATGAACTCGTCGCTGATCCACACCGCGGTGTTCGCCGTGCGGGTGCGGCGGTACGGGTCGCCGGAGTTCTGGCGCAGGTCGAGGAAGTCGGGGAAGTCGAGGTGCCAGTTCTCCATGTAGAACGCGAGAGCGCCGAACTTCTTGCCGCCCCGACTGACCGCGCGCAGTACCGAGTCGATGGTGTGCATGAAGGGGATCGGCCCCGTCGACACGGTGTTGTTGGAGCGGATCGGGGACCCCTGCGAGCGCAGCTTGGTGACGGAGAGGCCGATGCCGCCGGTGCCCTTGGTGATCCACATCACGTCGCGCACGCTCTTGGCGATGTGCTCGATGTCGTCGTGCATCTCCATGACGAAGCAGTTGGAGAGCTGCGGGAACTTGGTGCCGGCGTTCACGAGCGTCGAGCCGGCCGCGAGGTAGTCGAGGCGCGACATCGTCTCGTAGAACTCGAGAGCGATACCGGTCGGGTCCGCCTCATTGAGCGAGAGGCCCATGGCGATGCGCATCCAGAAGAACTGCGGCACCTCCAGGGGTTCGCCGTTGCGAGCCTTGATGCCGTAGCGGTTGTTCAGCGTGACGACCCCGATGTACTTGAGCAGACCGTCGTTGGCCGGCTCCAGAGCCGCCGCGAGGCGGTCGAGGTCGAAGAGATCGGGGAAGCGGGGGTCGAGCAGTTCCTCGGCGACGCCGCGCTCGACGTAGGCGCGAAAGCCCTCGCGGTGCAGTCGCTTGAGCTCCTCGGCGTCTTCGTAGTCGCCGAGCACCCGCTTGTAGATGGTCTTCAGCAGAAGCCGGGCGGCCACCGTGTCGAACGCCGGGTCGTCCTTGACGTTCTGGAGCGCGACCTGGATGACCGCCTCGTCGAGCTGCTGCGTGGTGATGCCGTCGAACAGCGTCAGCTCCAGCTCGCTGGCGATCTGCGTCACCCAGGTGATGTTCTCGTCGAGCCCCTCCGACGCGCGCTCGATCGCGATGTTGATCTTGTTCGCGTCGTACGGCTCCCGCTCGCCGTTGCGCTTCACGACCGTGATTGTCACTTCGCCTCTTCCTCACTTCTGCCTCGGATGCCGCGGGCACGCAGCATCCATCGCCCCACATCTGCGCGGGGTCGCGACAACGCCCGGACCCTCGTTCGGATCCGACGCTTCAACTCCCCCGTGTCAACCGCGGGCCGAGCCCGCGTACGCCGTGCCGTCTGCCTGTATCTTCCGGCAGACCTCCGACACCGGGTTCCCGCCTGTTCGCGGGCCCGCTCGGCCGATCTGCCGGTCGTCGGGGCCCCCAACGGGACCGGCGTGTGACCACTATATAGCGGGGTGCGCGCCAGCGGCCAACCCCAGATGTTGTGGGCGTGTCGTCCACAGTTGGGGATAAGTTCGCCCGAGTTATCCCCACTTTCCACAGAAGATCGAAGATGGAGAAGACAACGGAAATCCCCCGATCACCGCCTAGACTCGACGGTTGGTGAGCGCGTATTCGGACTTGATGAAGACGCCCGGGGTGGGGCGGATCATCGCCGCGCAACTCACCGCCCGGTTCCCCAGCGGAATGCTCTCCCTCGCGCTCCTGACGCACATCGAGCGGGTGCACCACACGTACGGCGCCGCCGGTCTCGTACTGGCCGCGGCGAGCATCGGCCAGGCCGTCGCCGGTCCGCTGACCAGCCGTCTGATGGGGCGCGTCGGCATGCGTCCCGTGCTCATCGTCACGACGGCGGTGTGCGCCGCCTCGATCGTGCTCATGGCGCTGATGGTGATGCCGATCCCGCTCACGATGGCCGTCTCGCTCGTCGGCGGCCTGGCGACGCCGCCCGTGCAGCCGGCCGTGCGAACCATCTACCCGAAGCTCGTGAACTCGCGGCTGCTCACGCCGCTGTTCTCGCTGGATGCCTCGGCACAGGAGATCATCTGGATCGCCGGACCCGTAGTCATCACCTTCATCGCCACGCAGGTCTCCACGACGATCGGCCTGCTGGTCTGCGCCGCGGTGATGGTCGGAGGGGGTGCATGGTTCATCCTCTCCCCCGAGCTGGGACGGGTGCGCATTCCGCCGAGCAAGCGTCGCTTCGGTGCAGTGCTGCGCAGGCCGACGGTGATGCTGTCGACGATCGTGGGGTTCCTCCTGGTCGGATCGTGCGCGGCGATCGAAGCCGGTGTCATCGCGAACTTCAACGACGGCGGATCGCTGGCCGGCATCGTGCTCGCCATCTGGTCGCTCGGCTCGCTCGCGGGCGGCTTCGCCCTCGGCTCGGTGCCGATCGGTCCCTGGGCGCTCACCCGCCGCATGCTCATCGTCTTCGTGGGCATCGCGCTCGCGAGCCTGTGGATCACCAACACCTGGTGGCTGGCCGCGTTGTTGGTGATCGCGGGCGCCGGAATCGCACCCGCTCTCGCCGTGATCTTCACGATCGTGGCGTCGAGCGTGAAGTTCTCCGACACCGCGGAGGCGTACGGCTGGGTCGGAACGGGACAGCTCATCGGCGCCGCCCTGGGCAGCGCGATCGCCGGGTTCCTCATCGATCAGTACTCGGCGATCGGCGCGTTCTGGGTGGCCGGGGCGTTCGCGATCGTGGGAGTCCTGGTGCCTCTGATCGGCAAGAGATGGCATCCGGATCTGCGCGGCCGCGATGCGAGCCCCATCCCCGACACGGAGCCGGTGCCCGTGCAGCCGAGCTGAGCGGCCTCGCTTTCGGCTAGGCGTCCGCGACGCGTGGTGTCGCGTCGTGGTTGAACCCGCTTGCGCCTGCAGCCGCCAGGTGCACGCCGTCGGGGAGCGCTGACAGGTCGTCGAGACAGCGGCGGATGTCCGCCAGCAGCAGATCCGCCATGTCCACGCTCATGCCGTGCCGCACCACGACGCGCTGCACGGCTCGCGACTCCTGCGCCGGCGGCAGCGTGTACGCCGGCACGAGCCACCCGCGCATGCGCAGCTGCTGGGCGAGATCGAACAGCACGGAGTCGTCGCCGTCCTTGCTCGTCCACGTCACCGCGGGGATGCCGTGCTCAGGTTCGCCGTCGAAGACCAGCTCGAATCGGTCGAGGTCGCGGATCCCGGCGGCGATGCGCTGCGCCACGGTGTACGCGGCGGACTGCACCTTCGCATACCCGGCGCGGCCGAGCCGGAGGAACAGGTAGTACGAGGTGATCACCTGGCCGCCGGGGCGGGAGAAGTTGAGCGTGAACGTCGGCATGTTCCCGCCCAGATAGTTGACGTCGAAGATGAGCTCCTGCGGCAGATCGCCGGTCTCTCGCCAGATCGCCCACCCCGCGCCGAGCGGCGCCAGGCCGGTCTTGTGGCCGGAGGCGTTGATCGACTTCACGCGGGGAAGCCGGAAGTCCCACAGCACATCCGGTGCGCAGAAAGGCGCCACGAATCCACCGGATGCCGCGTCCACGTGCAGCGGGATGTCGAGACCCGTTCGTGCCTGCAGGTCGTCGAGCGCGGCGGCGATGCCGGCGACGTCCTCGAACAATCCAGTGAAGGTCTGCCCGAACGTGGCGACGACCGCGATCGTGTTCTCGTCGCAGTGCGCGAGCGCATCCTCGGGTGTGAGCAGATGGCCGCCGGGCATCGGGACCTGGCGCAATTCCACGTCGAAATACCGCGCGAACTTCTCCCAGCACACCTGCACCGAGCCGCAGACCAGGTTCGGCCGTGTCGTGTCCGCGCCCACCGCCGCACGTCGGGCTCGCCAGCGCCACTTGGCGGCGAGCCCGGAGAGCATGGCGGCTTCGCTCGATCCGGTCGTCGAGACGCCGGTGGCATGCGCCGGGTCCGGTGCATGAAAGAGGTCGGCGACGAGAGCCACGCAGCGGCGCTCGATCTCGGCGGTCTGCGGGTACTCGTCCTTGTCGATGATGTTCTTGGCCACCGAGTCCGCCATCAGCTGGGCGGCCTCCGGCTCCAGCCAGGTGGTGCAGAACGTGGCGAGGTTCATGCGGGCGACGCCGTCGAGCAGCAGCTCGTCGCGCACCTTCTGATAGACCTCGCGTGCAGGCCGCTCGATGGAGGGAAAGGCATCCTTCGGCGCGGGTGCCACCATCGCGGCACTGGCGAAGATGTCGTCGGCGTCATCGTCCATGGCTCGGTCCTGCCTCACCAACGGTCGTGCACGTCGGCGCGGATGTACTCGTCGTAGATGCCGTGCACCTCGGCGTCGAACTCGTCGCCGAGCGCCTCCACAGATCCGGCGGCGGCGTTCGAGCGCGCCTGGTCGATGTTGCGTGCGCCGGGGATGACCGTGCTCACGCCGGGCTGCTGCGTCACCCAGGCGATGGCCGCCTTGGCGGGCGTCAGCTTGTCGACGCAGTCGAGTCCGCGGGCATCGCGAACGGAAGCGACGGCATCCGCGAACCGCTGCGCCGCCTCGACACCGACTTCGAAGTCGACGCCGGAGAACGTCTCGCCCACGTCGAACGCCTCACCGTGCCGGTTGAAGGTGCGGTGGTCCTGCGGCGCGAACGTGGTGTCCTTGGTGTAGCGGCCGCTCAGCAGACCGCTGGCCAGCGGGACGCGCGCGATGATGCCGACACCGGCATCCAGCGCCGTGGGCAGCACTTTCTCGAGCGGCTTCAGCCGGAACGCGTTGAAGATGATCTGCACGCTCGCCACGTTCGGCCGCGCGATCGCCTTCAGCGCCTCGTCGCACCGCTCCACGCTCACGCCGTAGTTCGCGATCGCCCCCTCGCCGACGAGCGTGTCGAGCGCGTCGAATACTTCGTCACTCGAGTACACCGCCGTGGGCGGGCAGTGCAGCTGCACGAGGTCGAGCGTGTCCATGCGCAGATTGGAACGGGATCGGTCGATCCACTCGCGGAAGTTCGCCAGCGTGTAGTTCTCGGGGACCTGGTCGAGACGACGACCCATCTTCGTGGCCACGGTGAGCGGGAGCTCCGCGTTCGCGGCGCGGAACCGCCCGATGATGGTCTCGCTGCGACCGTCGCCGTAGACGTCGGCCGTGTCGAAGAACGTGACACCGGCCTCGGCGGATGCCTCGAGCACGGCGAGCGCGTCGCTCTCGCTCACGCTCCCCCAGTCGGCACCGAGCTGCCAGGTGCCGAGGCCGACGATGGACACGGAACGGCCGGTGCGGCCCAGGATGCGCTGTTGCATGCATGCCACGATACGCAGGGCGCGCCGTCGCCGTCTCGAGCCCGTCCGAACAGGACTCCCTCGACACGGCGGACCGCGGCGTAGCCTGAGGATTGTGACCGAACCTGCTGTGCGCGTGCTGTCCGACGACCTGCTGGAGCGCATCCGTTCACGGGCCGCCGGCTACGACCGTGACAACGCGTTCTTCGCCGACGACCTGGCCGAGCTGAAGGATGCCGGCTATCTCCGCGCGCTCGTTCCGACGGAGTTCGGCGGCCTCGGTCTGAGCCTGCGCGATGTCGCCCGCGAGCAGGTGCGGCTGGCCTCGGCCGCCCCCGCCACGGCGCTCGCGGTGAACATGCACCTCGTGTGGACCGGCGTGGCGAAGGTGTTCCGTGATCGCGGCGACGACGGACTGGAGTTCCTGCAGCGCGAAGCCGCGGCCGGGGAGGTGTTCGGCTTCGGCATCAGCGAGGGCGGCAACGACCTCGTGCTCTTCGGGTCGCGCACGGACGCCCGTCCCGACGACGAGGGTGGGTACGCGTTCCACGGCACCAAGGTCTTCACCTCCCTCTCCCCCGCCTGGACCCGGCTCGGCACGATGGGTCTGGACTCCACGAGCGCGGATGCGCCCAAGATCGTATTCGGCTTCATCGACCGGAGTTCAGGCGGCTTCGAGGTCGTCGACGACTGGGACACGGTGGGCATGCGCGCCAGCCAGTCCAACACCACGCGGCTGACCGGAGCGCACGCACCCGCCGACCGGATCGTCCGCCGCCTCGACCCCGGCCCCAATGCCGACCTGCTCACGTTCGGCATCTTCTCCAGTTTCGAGCTGCTGCTCGCCGCCGTGTACACGGGCATCGGCCAGCGCGCTCTGGAGCTCGCCGTCGAGACCGTGAAGCGCCGCACGTCGATGAAGAACGACGGACGTTCGTACGCGCAAGATCCGGACATCCGCTGGCGCATCGCCGATGCCGCGATGGCCCAGGACGCCCTCTACCCGCAGCTGGACGCGATCACCGGCGACGTCGACGACCTCGTCGACCACGGCCCGCAGTGGTTCGCGAAGCTGGTGGGCATGAAGGTGCGCGCCACCGAGACCGCCCGCGATGTCGTCGACAAGGCGATCCGCGTCTCCGGAGGTGGCAGCTACTTCTCCTCCAGCGAGCTCGGGCGGCTCTACCGCGACGTGCTCGCCGGCATGTTCCATCCCTCGGACGACGAGTCGGCCCACTCGACGGTGGCGACGGCCTGGCTGGGTCCGATCGAGGCGTAGGTCATGGCCGACGGTCGTTCCGAAGAGCATCGCCGGCAAGCCCGTGCCGTGCGCACGCGCCCCGCGGTCGCTGCTCGGCTGCGACGCGACTGGTGGTGGATCGCCATCCTGCTCATCTGCGGCGGGTTCCAGATCTATCGCGGCGCCCCGATCGACGGCGCGTTCTTCCTCGCCGCCGGCGCAGCACTGCTCGCCGATGCCGCAGGCCTGCTGTCCTCGATCGCCCGCTACCGTCTTCCCCGCCTGCACCTGATCGTGCAGATCGTGCTCGGCACATTCGCGGTCGCCATCATCACGTTCGCCCCGCAGTTCGGCATCGCCGATCTCGTCGTGGTCGGCGTCATCGGGGCGACGGCGATCCTCGTCGCCTGGCGCGATGACGACCTCGTCGAGGAGCCGAAGGACGAGGATGCCTCGCTGCGACGGGCACTGCGCCGTTCCGCGATCCTGTGGTCGGTCGCCGGCGTGGCGCTCTGCCTGTGGGAACTGTCCTCGTTCTTCCTCGCCATGCCGTCGCCGCGGGCGGAACTCGCGCATCCGCCGCTGTCCGACCTCATCGACCCGATCGTCGCGAATCCGTTCGGCAGGGCTCTGTGCGCGGCGGCCTGGGTGCTCGGCGGCGCGATGCTGCTGCGCAGAGGGAGGCGTTCATGAGCCGCATCATCACGATCCTCGGTTTCGTCGCCGTCGGCGTCTTCTCGCTGGTGCTGGCCTGGTACGGCCACCGGGAGAGCCGGCGCCTGGCTCCGTTCGGCACCCTGCTCGACAGGGTCATGGCCTCGCGGGCCGTGCGTATCACGATCATCGTGTTCTGGTGGTGGCTCGCCTGGCACTTCTTCGTCGTGGCCCCGGCGCCGGCAGCGTCATGATCGCGATGGCCGGCTCGTCATCGTCGGATCAGCCCCCGCGGCCGCGCAGTCGATCGAGCTCCCGGCGGTCGCGCTTGGTCGGCCGTCCTCTGCCTCGTTCACGCTGCACGGCCGATGGCTGCTCCACGCGAGGCGGCAGAGCGGGGGTTCTGTCGAGATAGGCGGCCTGCGCGAGCGGCGCACCGACGCGCTTCGTGAGAATGCCGCGCACCTGAACGATGTGCTCCCGGTCCGTCATCACGCGCACCTCGTCGCCCACGCGCACGATCTGGGCGGGTTTGGCCCGTTCGCCGTTCACCTTCACGTGGCCCGCCTTGCAGGCCGCGGTCGCCAGCGATCGGGTCTTGAAGAAGCGCACGGACCACACCCAGATGTCGGCGCGCGTGCTCTGCGCGCCGGTGGACCCGCTGTCCGAGACGACCATCGGTCCATCGTAGGCGGGCGACGCGGACCTCTTCATGGGCATCCCACATGCGTGTGATGGCGCGAGCGTCACCGCGGTGCGCTACGCTCGCCGCGTCCCCCGTGAGCGAGAAGAAACTGGAGCGAGTCCCATGAGCGCCGACGGCCAGCAGCAGAACACACCGCCTGCATGGTATCCCGACCCGGATCCGCAGAATCCGGGCGGCGAACGCTGGTGGGACGGCACTCAGTGGACGCAGCACACCCGCCCGGCCGCGCAACCCGGCTACGCCTCGCAGGCCGGCTACGCTCCGCAGCAGGGTTACCCTCAGCAGGGCTATCCCCAGCAGCAGAGCTCGCAACAGGGCTACGCTGCGCAGCCCGGATACGCACAGCAGTCATCCGCACAGCAGGCGTATGCACCGCAGCCCGCGACCGCCACGACTTTTCCGAAGGTCGCGCCCGGGACCTCGAGCCTCACGACGTTCATCTGGCTCGTGGTCGGCCTGCCCCTGCTGCCGTCCATCGCCCTGATGTTCCTCGACTTCAGCGGCTACCTGCACGCCATCCTTCGCCTCGGGTTGCAGGGCAGTGACGGATCCGGCAACTACACGACGCCGGATCCGAGCGCCATCTCCGGCTTCACCGACGCCGTCGGCACCTTCATGGTCAGCATCATCCTGATCGATCTGCTCGGCTTCGTCATCTACGGGCTCTGCGTGATGTTCGCGTACTTCGACTATCGGGAACTATCTCGTCGCGGATTCGTGCGCCCGTTCCACTGGGCGTGGTCGTTCCTCGGCGGCATCGTCTACGTGATCGGCCGCACGGTCGTGGCGCGCCGGCGCGGTGGCGAGAACACGCTGTGGCCGATCTGGGCACTCATCGCGGTCTACGTGATCGGCATCGTCCTGGCCATCATCAAGGTGGCCATCATCTTCAGTTCGATCTCCGACACCGTCGGCACGTACTCGGGCTACGGCGTCTCCTGACGCCGCCCGGCGTCCTCCGGCCGCCTCCGCGTGACGGTAGAGTGGATGCCACGCCATCGCCCGTCACGAAAAGGGAGCGTTCCGTGGAGTACATCGTCTTTGCCGGTGGAGCCGTGATCTTCGGCCTGTTCTGCTTCTGGGCGCTGTTCGACTCGGCGAAGGACGCCAAGACCCGCGCCGCGCACCCGGAGCGCGCCTCGATCGTCGACACTGAGCACTTCGCCGTCGAAAGCTCGCACCACTAGTTCATTCCCGATCGCTGGAGCTCAGCACAGCGCCGGCTTCCCGCAGTTCGCGGAGCGCCTTCGCGCTCGACTCCTCGGCGACACCGGCCACGAGGTCGGTGAGCACCCGCACTGTCCTGCCGTCGCGCAGCGCGTCCAGCGCCGATGCGCGCACACAGTAGTCGGTGGCGATCCCGGCGATGTCCAGAGAGCGCACTCCGGCCTGATCGAGCACGGCGGTGAGGCCGTCGCCCGTCTGCGCGTTTCCCTCGTAGATCGAGTACGCGGGCACTCCCTGCCCCTTGAGAATGTGCACGTCGATCGCGTCCCGGTTCAACGCCGGGTGATAGTCGGCGCCGTCAGTGCCGGCCACGCAGTGCGCGGGCCAGGTCGTCACGAAGTCCGGTGCGGCATCCACGGCGAAATGCCCGCCGTTGTCGTCGTGGCCGTGGTGCCAGTCGCGTGAGGCGACGACCAGGTCGTACCGGTGCGGATGCTCCGCCAGCAGCCGCGTGATCCCGGCCGCAACCGCGCTTCCGCCGGTCACGCCCAGAGCGCCGCCCTCGGTGAAGTCGTTCTGCACGTCGATGATCAGGAGCGCTCGGGCCATGCCTCCATTCTGCGACCGCGGGTGCGCCTCTCGCGTGTCTCCCGCAGACTGGACCAGTGAGCGGTGCAGCCGGAGGGCAGGTGCGCGTCGGCACGTCGGGCTGGCGCTATGCGTCGTGGCGGGGCGACTTCTACCCGCGCGGGCTGCGGCAGAAGGATGAGCTCGCCCACCTGGCGAGCCGCCTGAACACCGTCGAGATCAACGGCTCGTTCTACTCGCTGCAGACTCCCGAGTCGTACGAGCGATGGCGCGACGCGACGCCCGACGACTTCGTGTTCGGCGTCAAGGGCGGACGCTACCTCACGCACATGCTGCGGCTGCGCGACACGGAGCGGGCGATGGCGAACTTCTTCGCTTCCGGCGTGCTGCTGCTCGGCGGCAAGCTCGGGCCCGTGCTGTGGCAGCTCCCGGAACGGCTCGAGTTCGACCCTGATCTGCTGGAGCGGTTCTGCGCGATGCTGCCGACGACGCGGCGCGGCGCGGCCTCGCTCGCACGCCGCCACGACGACAAGGCGAAGCACACGCGCATCCCCGGCATCCCGGCCGGTCTCGACGGCGTGGTGCGGCACGCGCTCGAGCCTCGGCATCCGAGTTTCGGGGATGACCGGGCGGCCGAGATACTGCGACGCCACGGCGTCGCGCTCGTGCTGGCGGACACCGCGGGCCGGTTCCCGGTGTTCGACCACGCCACCGCCGGCTTCGTGTACGCACGGCTGCACGGGCCCGAGCAGCTCTACTGGGGTGGATACGACGACGATGCACTGCACCGGTGGGCCGCGCTGATCCGGCGCCAGGCGGCGTGCGGGTCCGCGCCGCGGGACGTCTACGTGTACTTCGACAACGACGCAGACGGGCGTGCGCCGCATGACGCGGAGGCGATGGCGCGCATCCTCTCGGGCGAAGGAATCTGACACAGCCGGGATGGAGCATCCGGGCTTACCCTGACGGCGGGAGCACACCATGAAGAGACTTCTGAAGTGGCTGCCGGCCCTGGTTGCGCCGGTGGTCGTGGTCGGCGCGATGGCGGCACCGGCGTTCGCGGGCGCCCGGACGGCCGAGTCCGCCAAGAGCGGCACGCCGTCGGCTTCCGCCGTTCTCGCCCTCGTGGCCAAGTCCGGCACTGCGCACTATTCCGGCACCCTCCGCCAGACGAGCGATCTCGGTCTACCCGATCTCTCGTCGCTGCAGACGGGATCGGGCGCCGGCTCCGCAGACGGCACCGCCGGCATCCTCGACCTGCTCACCGCCCCGCACACCGCGAAGGTCTACGTGGACGGGCCGCGCAAGCAGCGCGTGCAGGTGCTCGACAGCCTCGCCGAGCGCGACGTGATCCGGAACGGACGTCAGGTCTGGGTGTGGGACTCGAAGAAGAACACGGCCCTGCACGTGACGTCGCCCACGACGAGCGCCGCTCGCGCCGACGCGCCGACGACGACGCCACAGGATCTGGCCGGCCGTCTGCTCTCGGAGGCGAAGAACGACACCACGTTCCGAGTGACGAAGGGATCGGTCGCCGGGCGTTCGGTCTTCACGCTCACGGCGACGCCGAAGCCCGCGGGCACGTTGGTGTCGAAGGCGATCGTCTCCGTCGACACGAAGACCGGCGTCCCGCTCCGTGTCGAGTTGGATGCTCGCGGCCAGGCGACTCCCGCCGCGTCCGTGTCGTTCAGCTCGATCGACTTCAGAAGGCCCGCGGCGAAGAACTTCACGTTCACGCCGCCGAAGGGCGCCAAGGTCACGACGAAGCGCTTGAGCACGCCGGGCGCCAACACGCCGAACACCAGCACGCCGGGGACCGTGCAGCAGTCTCCCGACAACCGGCGCCCCGGCTCGTTCGAGGGCCCGAGCGTGATCGGGTCCGGGTGGACGTCGATCCTCGCCGTTCCGGCGGGTTCATCCGGTTCCGCGTTCGGCGGGCTCGGCGAGCTGACCGCCGATCAGTCGCACCTGGTGAACGAGCTGACGCAGAAGGTGTCGGGCGGGCGCGGGCTGCAGACATCCGTGTTCTCGCTTCTGCTGACCGACGACGGCCGCGTCTACGCGGGAGCGGTGCCGCTGAGCGCGCTCGAGTCGGCCGCGCGGTGACAGCCCCCGCCATCCGGGCCCGCGGCCTCACGAAGCGGTTCGGACGGCAGGTGGCCGTGGACGGCCTCGCGTTCGAGGTGCCGACGGGCTCGGTGTTCGGATTCCTCGGCCCGAACGGCTCGGGAAAGACCACGACGATCCGCATGCTGCTGGCTCTGGCGCGTCCGACCGGCGGCGAGGTGGAACTGCTCGGCGAGCGGATGCCGCGCGCCTCGGCCTCCGTGCTCCCCCGCGTCGGTGCGCTCGTCGAAGGCCCGGCGTTCTCGCCGTTCCTGACCGGCCGTGCGAACCTGTCCCGGCTGGATGCCGCCGATCCCCGCTCGGTCTCCGCCACCCGTCGCGCTCGTGTCGCCGTGGCGCTCGAGCGCGTCGGCCTCACGCACGCCGCCGACAAGAGGGCGCACGCGTACTCGCTCGGCATGAAGCAGCGGCTCGGGCTCGCCGGCGCGCTGCTGCGGCCTCGCGACCTGCTCGTGCTCGACGAACCGAGCAACGGGCTCGATCCGCAGGGCACGCGCGAGGTGCGTTCGCTCATCCGACGACTGGCCGACGAGGGCGCCACGGTCTTCGTCTCCAGCCACCTGCTGACCGAGATCGAACAGCTGTGCAGCCACGTCGGGGTGATGCGCGCCGGCCGGCTCGTGGCATCCGGTTCGCTGGACGAACTGCGCGCCGGAGGCGGGCGCGAGGCGGTGGTGAGCACGCCGGATGCCGGTGCCGCCGCGACCACGCTGCGTCGCCTCGGACTCGCTCCCGCCGTTCTCGACGGGCGAGTCACGGCGGCGCTGCCGGCACAGACCACGCCCGAGTCGATCGTCGCCGCCCTCGTCGCCGACGGGGTGCGGGTGCGGGGCTTCGCCGTATCGTCACCGTCGCTGGAGGAACGGTTCGTGCAGCTCACCGGAGAGGGTTTCGATGTCGCGGGCTGAGGCGGCAGCAGCTGCCCGCGAGGAACCTGACGCGCGCACAGAGCCGCATCCCGAGTCGGCACAGGGCCGGCTTCGCCCCTTTGCGCTCCTCGGCTCGGAGCTCGGCCGGCTGTTCCGGCGCGGCCGCACGATCGCGATGCTCGCAGCGCTGGCCGCGGTGCCCGTGCTCATCGCGGTGGCCGTGCGCGTGACGAATGCGGGCGGGGGCGGACGCGGCCCCGCGTTCCTCGGCTCGATCACGCACAACGGGCTGTTCGTGGCGTTCACGGCGCTGGTCGTCTGCATTCCGCTGTTCCTGCCGCTCACGCTCGGCGTGGTCTCCGGGGACACCGTCGCCGGAGAGGCGTCGCACGGGACCCTGCGCTACCTGCTCATCGCGCCGACGGGCCGGCTGCGGCTGCTGCTCGTGAAATACGCCGGCGTCATCGCGTTCGCTCTGGCTGCCACCGTGACGGTGGTGCTCGTCGGCGTGCTGATCGGCGCCCTGCTGTTCCCAGTCGGCCCGATCACGCTGCTCTCCGGCGACACGGTCGGTACGGCGGGATTCGTCGGGCGCACGACCCTCATGGCGGGCTACGTGGCGATGTCGCTCCTCGGATTCGGCGCCATCGGGCTGTTCGCCTCCACGCTCACGACCGTGCCGGTCGGTGCGATGGCCGGCACGGTGGTGCTCGCGGTGGTGTCTCAGATACTCGACGCGCTCCCCCAGCTGGACTGGCTGCATCCGTGGCTATTCAGCCACTACTGGCTCGGGTTCGGCGATCTGCTGCGCGACCCCATCGTGTGGGACTCCTACGGTCAGAATGCCGCGCTGCAGGCCGGCTACGTCGTGGTGTTCGGAGGGCTGGCATACGCGCGGTTCGCGACGAAGGACATCCTGAGCTGACGGCGTTCCCGGGCCGCTGTCACCCGTGCGGTGCAGACTGGTGGCGTGCCGGAGCTTCCGGAAGTCCACGCGCTGGCCGCCGACCTCGACGGTCGGCTGCGCGGTCACGTCGTCGACCGGCTCGACATCACGGCGTTCGCGGCGCTGAAGACGTTCGACCCGCCGGTGACGGCCGTGCACGGGATGACCGTGGCCCGCGTGGGCAGACACGGCAAGTTCCTCGACCTCACGCTCGCGCCCGCCGCGAGTGCCGACGACGCTGAGACCGCGCTCCACGTGATCATCCACCTGGCGCGCGCCGGCTGGATCCGCTGGCGCGACGCGGCGCCGATCCCGACGGCACGCCCGCGCGGCCGAAGCACGGGGCCGCTCGCGGCGCGGCTCGTGCTCGACGACGGATCCGGCCTCGACATCACCGAGGCGGGCACGAAGAAGAGCCTCGCGATCTGGGTGGCGCACGACCCCATCGACGTGCCCGGCATCGCACGGCTCGGGCCGGACCCGCTGGCTCCGGAGTTCACCGAGGAAGTGCTGGCCGGCATCCTCGCTGCGGCCGGCCGGTCGCAGCTCAAGGGTGTGCTGCGCAGCCAGTCGCGCATCGCGGGCATCGGCAATGCGTACTCCGACGAGATCCTCTGGGCCGCGAAGATGTCGCCGTTCAAGCCCGCCGACATGCCTCCCGACGATGTGCACCTCCTGTACGAGGCGATGCAGCGCACCCTGCGTGAGGCGCTGGCGCGCGCGGATGGGCTGAAGGCATCCGAGCTCAAGGCCGAGAAGAAGTCGAATCTGGCCGTGCACGGCCGATTCGGCGAGGCGTGCCCGCGCTGCGACGACACGATCCGGCAGGTGATCTATGCCGACAGCACCTTCCAGTACTGTCCGACCTGCCAGACCGGGGGCAAGCCGCTGGCCGATCGTGTGCTCTCGCGCCTGCTGAAATAGGCGGCCGGGTCACCCGAACGTGAACGAGTACGCCTTCAGCCCCGGGCTGAGCTTCACCGTCACCGTGCCGCGGTGCGGCGTCGCCGTCGAGACCACCGTGCGGATGTTCGGGGCTCCTGTCACGGCGATGGTCCGAGTGCCGTCTACTCCGGTTTTCACCGTCAGCGTCCCCGTGCCGCCCACATCGAGGTACACCTTCGACGCGTCGTAGTTCAACGTGACGGATGCCCCGGCACCGGCCGTGATCTCCTCGTCGGTCAGCGTCCAGGTGCCGTCGAGCCCGTACCTGTCATCGGGCACGGTCTTCGGCATGGAAAAGGCATGCGTGCCGTTCGTGTACGACGTGGGGCCCGCGTAGCCCTGCACCCGATCCGTGCCGAGGTAGGTCTCGGCCGTCTGGTGCGGGTTGGTGGGGCTGTCGTCGGGCACGTCGGTCGCCTTCGGCAGCGACACCCCGGGGTCTGCCTTCGCGAGCAGTTGCCTGATCAGCGCCTCTTCGTCGCCATAACGGCCCTCGCCGATGGAGACGTGACGCACCACGCCCTTCGCGTCGATCAGGTACGCGGCCGGCCGCGAGTAGTTGTGGTAGGCGTTCCAGGTGGCGTCCTTGTCGTCGATCGCGATCGGGTACCTGATGCCCAGCCGCTTCGCCCCGGCAGCGACGTTCGCCGGATCGTGCTCGAACGCGTACTCCGGGGTGTGCACGCCGACCACCTCGAGACCGAGCGTGTGGTATGTCGCGTACCAGGCATCCACGTGCGCGATCTCGCGCTGACAGTTGATGCAGGAGTACGCCCAGAAGTCGACGAGCACGACCTTGCCGCGCAGCCCCTTGATGGTGAGCGGCTCGTCGCCCGGCGTGTTCTGCCAGCTCTGGATGCCGGTGAACGCCGGGGCGGCTCCGCAGTTCTGCAGCGTGGTGGACGCGGATGCCGCGCAGCCCGCGAGCGCGCCGCCGCTCACGCCGCTGATGCCCTGCGCCGCCCCGTGCTCGAGGAAGGAGTTCACGGCGGCCGTGTAGTCCGGGATGGCGCGCTGCACGGCATCCGTGATGTTGAGCGTGAGCGCCGCGGCGAGCGCGATCATCACGACACCGGAGACCGTGCGGATGATGCGCTGATGCGTGCGGAACGCGCGCACCCGCTCACCGACCCGGCGGCCGGCGAGCGCGAAGAACAGCAGCGGGATGGCTGTGCCGACGGCGAAGGCGAGTGTGAGCGCGATGGTCTGCAGGCCGATCTTGCCCGTCGCGCCGGCGACGGTGATCGCCGCGAGCACGGGGCCGGCGCACGGCACGTACACGGCGCCGAGCACGATGCCCAGCAGAAAGCCGCCGCGGTCGGTGCCGACCGCCCGCTGCGGAATCCACGAGAAGGGCTTCTCGAGAACCCGCTCGAATCGCGGCACGATGAGCCCGACGCCGAGCAGCACGAGCACGATCAGACCGATCCACCGGATGATGTCGTCCGGCAGGTGCAGCGCCTGGATCGCCAGCGTGCCGAACAGCGTGAACGCACTGAAACTCAGCACCAGGCCGAGGATGACGAGGTAGGGGCGCAGGCCGCTGGAGCGCGGCGGAAGCAGGCGCTCCTCAGGCAGCTCCGTCACGCTCGGCGCCTCGGTGAGCGTGGCAACCCCTCCGCCTTGCCGCGCGGATGCCGCGCGCCGGGCGACAGCGGACGGCACCTTCGCGCGCAGCGCCGCCACCGGATCGTTGGCGAACTCCGGCCGCGCGCTCTGCACTCCGCCGGAGAGGAAGATCACCGGCAGCACCGGGAGGATGCACGGCGAGATCCCCGTGATGAACCCGCCGAGCAGACCGATGAAGAGCAGCGTCACGCCTCAACGCTATGCGCGCGGCCACGTCCGGCGCCGCGCCTGATGCCAGTTCACAGAGAAGTCAGTTCACAGGAGTGAGCCGGAAGATCCGTAGCACTCTGCCGCTCGCGCGCTCATAGCCGCGATACCCGGGCCACTGCCGCTGAATGTAGTCCCACACGGCCTCGCGCTCGTCGTCCCCCACGAGCGCCGCGCGCACCGGCACGGCACGTCCGCGCACGATCGCGACGGCAGCCGGGTGCGCCAGCAGGTTGGCGGTCCACGCGGGATGCGTGCCGCGAGCGAAGTTGCTGCCTGTCACGAGCATCCTGCCACCGGGTTCCGCGCAGTACATGAGGGGTGTCTCGCGCTGCAGCCCGCTCTTCGCGCCCGTCGTGCGCAGCACGAGCGAGGGCACGAGGAGCCCGCTGAGCTGCACTCGCCCGCCGCTGACGAACGCCGTGGCGCGCTCGAGCGGGGGCATGATGCTCGGCCCGATCGTGCGGAAGAACCGCGTGCGCGAGAACCAGGCGACCCCGGCCCGAACGACGAAGAGTGGCGAGCGCATGCGTCGATTCTGGCGCACGCGCGCCGCCTGCTTGACTGGAGCCGTGACCGAACTGCAGCGCGTGACAGTACTCACCGGAGGCGTCGGGGGCGCCCGCTTCACCCGGGGCCTGCTCGCCCGCCTGGGGGAGGCCTACCCCGACGGCGACGGCGGAACCCGCGTCGCCGTGACGGTCGTCGTCAACACCGGCGACGACATGACGCTGAACGGGCTTCGGGTGTGCCCGGACCTCGACACCGTGATGTACACGCTCGGCGGCGGCATCAGCGAGGAGCAGGGCTGGGGCCGCGACGAGGAGACGAAACGCGTCTCCGGTGAGATCGCCGCGTACGGCCGCGGCTGGGACTGGTTCACGCTCGGCGACCTCGATCTCGGCACGCACATCGTGCGCACCGAGCTGCTGCGCGACGGTGCCACGCTGAGCGAGGCGACCGAGTTCCTCTGCCGCCGCTGGCGCCCGGCGGCGAGGCTCCTGCCGATGAGCGACCAGCCGGTGGAGACGCACGTGCGGCTCGCGGGGGCCGCGGACGAGCATCCTGCGGGATCGCTGATCCACTTCGAGGAGTGGTGGGTGCGGTATCGGGCCGGGGCCGCGGCCTCCGAGTTCGTGCAGGTGGGACTCGAGTCGGCGGTCCCGGCCCCGGGCGTGCTCGAGGCGATCCGCGACGCGGACGTCGTGATCCTCCCGCCGTCCAACCCGGTGGTGTCGGTCGGCACGATCCTCGCGGTGCCGGGCGTGCGCGCGGCGCTGCGCGAGACATCCGCCCGCGTCGTCGGCGTCTCTCCCATCATCGGCGGATCCGCGGTGCGCGGCATGGCGGATGCCTGCCTCGCCACGATCGGCGTCGACACGTCAGCACAAGCGGTAGCGCTCCACTACGGCGCTCGGGCCTCCGGCGGCCTGCTCGACGGCTGGCTGGTCGACGAGGTGGACGCGCCCGCGGTGCCGACGCTGGCAGCGGCCGGCATCCCCGCCCGTGCCGTCCCGCTGTGGATGAGAGACGTGGCGACGACTGCCCGCATGGCCTCTGACGCACTCGACCTCGCCTTCGCCGCGGGAGAACGCGCATAGGATCGCGACGGAATCATTCGCATTCGTCAGGAGAATCCATGGCCGACAACGCCGGATACAACCAGCCGATCATCGACGAGTTCCGCGCCAACGGCGGCACCGTCACCCACTTCGGCCGCGGCCTCGTGCTGCTTCACCACCTCGGCGCGAAGAGCGGAACCGAACGTGTCACGCCGGTGGCCTCGTGGAAGACCGCGCCGGATGCCTGGCTCATCGCGGCCTCGAAAGCCGGCGCCCCCGAGAACCCCGCCTGGTACCACAACCTGCTCGCCCACCCCGACATCACGATCGAGACGCCGGACGACGGCGAGGTCGCCATCCACGTCACGGAGGTGACGGGCGCCGACTACGAGAGCGCCTGGCAGGAGTTCACGGGCCACTACCCCGGCTTTCTCGACTATCAGAAGAAGACGGACCGCACGATCCCCGTGCTGCGCCTCACCCGCCGTTCATAACGCCAGGGGCACGCCTTCGTCGCGGGGTGCGCGGAGTAGGCTCGGCGCGAATCCGCTGTATGGCCTGGGATTTGGGCCGCCTCCTCCTTTTGCCTCCCGTGTCCGCTCTTTGACGAGGATGCCTGTGCCCGCCGAATCCCTCACCCTCGCGTCGCGACCGCGCGCCGCCTCCGCGTCCGACGGCGCCGACGGCCACACAGCTCCTCCGGTGCCGCCGGGCCGCATGGCGCAGGCGCTGACACGGGCGGGGACGGCGGCGGAAGCGGGCGTCTCGCCGACCGCCGAAGACGCGCAGACTCTGCTGTCGGCGCGCGGAGACGACCTCGACACCGTGCTCGAACTCGCGGGGCGGCTGCGCGACGAAGGGCTGGAGCACGCCGGCCGGCCGGGCGTGATCACGTACTCGCGCAAGGTGTTCATCCCGCTCACGCACCTGTGCCAGGACCGCTGCCACTACTGCGTCTTCGTGCAGACTCCGGCGAAGCTGAAGAAGGCCGGCATCTCGCCCTATCTCGGTGAGGAGGAGGTGCTCGAGATCGCCCGCCAGGGGGCGGCGATGGGCTGCAAGGAGGCCCTGTTCACGCTCGGCGATCGGCCCGAGAACCGCTGGCCCGTCGCACGCGAGTGGTTGGCCGACCACGGGTACTCCTCGACGATCGAGTACATGCGGGCGATGGCCGTGCGCGTGCTCGAGGAGACCGGCCTGCTCCCCCACCTCAACCCGGGCGTCATGACCTGGGCGGAACTACAGCGGCTGAAGCCCGTGGCGCCGTCGATGGGCATGATGCTCGAGACCACGTCCGTGCGGCTGTGGGCCGAGAAGGGCCAGGCGCACTTCGGCTCGCCCGACAAGGACCCCGCCGTGCGGCTGCGGGTGATCGACGACGCCGGACGCTCGCGGATCCCGTTCACCACCGGCGTGCTGCTCGGCATCGGCGAGAGCGTGCGCGACCGGGTCGACGCGATGTTCGCGCTGCGCGAGGCATCCGCGCGCTGGGGTCACGTGCAGGAGGTCATCGTGCAGAACTTCCGCGCCAAGTACGCGACAGCGATGATGCACCGGCCCGACCTCGCCGCCGACGAGTATGCCGCCGCGGTCGCCGTCACCCGTCTCGTGCTCGGAGCGGATGCCCGCGTGCAGGCCCCGCCGAACCTCACCGATCACGACGAGCTGGCTCTCCTCCTGCGCGCCGGCATCGATGACTGGGGTGGCGTCAGCCCGCTCACACCCGACCACGTGAACCCCGAGCGTCCGTGGCCGCAGATCGATGAGCTCGCCCGACTCACGGCGCGCTCCGGTTACACGCTGCACGAGCGGCTGACGACGCATCCGCACTTCATTCGGGCGGGCGAGCCGTGGATCGACCCGGCCGTGCTGCCGCACGTGCGGGCGCTCGCGGATGCCGGCGGTCTCGCTGACGAGACCGCCCCGGTCGCCGGAAGGCCGTGGGACACCTCAGCCGGATCGTCCGCGCAAAATGCGCAAAATACGCACTTTGCCCACCCGTCGGCTCTCGCACTCCTCGCCGCAGCCCGCCGTGACCCCGCCGGCCTCGATGACGCGGACTACGTCGCACTCCTGAGCGCCGACGGCGCGGACCTCGACGCCCTCACCGCCCTCGCCGACGACGTGCGGCACGAACGGGCGGGCGACACGATCACCCACGTGATCAACCGCAACCTCGACGCGTCGCTTCTGCGCTCCGAGGATGCTCACGACACGCACGACCGCGGCCTCACCCTCGATCTCGCCACGGCGTTGGCCGACGAGGCATCGGAACTCGGCGCCACCGAGGTGTGCGTGCAGGGCCGCATTCCCGAGCGGATGCCCGCCACTGCCTATCTCGACCTCGTCCGGTCGATCCGCGCCCACCATCCCGAGCTGCACGTGCACGCGTATCGGCCCCTCGAGCTGCGCGACGGGGCCATGCGGTCGAACATGCCGCTTTCGGAATATCTCGTCGCACTCCGTGGCGCTGGCGTCGGGACTGTACCGGGCACCGGCGCCAGGATCCTCGACGACCGGGTGCGGGAGATCCTGTCCGGCGGCACGGAGCTGCCGGTCGACGAGTGGCTGGCCACGATCGAAGCCGCCCACCGGGCGGGTCTGCGCTCCACCGCGACCATGGTCTACGGGCACGTCGAGACTCCTGAGCAGCAGGTGGCGCACCTGAGGATGCTCGCGGCCCTGCAGTCACGCACCGGCGGCTTCACGGAGTTCATCGCCATGCCCTTCGTGCCGCAGGACTCACCGGTTCACGTGCCCGGCGCCCGCCCCGGCCCGTCGCTGCGCGAGACGCGCGCCGTGCACGCCGTGGCACGGCTGATGCTCGCCGGATCCATCGACCACGTGCAGGCGGCGTGGACCAAGCTCGGCCTGCGCGCGACACGTCTCGTGCTGCGCGGCGGCGTCGACGACCTCGGCGGAGTGCTCATCGACGGCGAGCTCGCGCCCTGGGCGGGCCCGGAGCAAGGACGCGTATTGACGATCGCCGAGATGCGCCGCATCGCCGAGGAGGCCGGCCGCGCACTGGCCCAGCGCACCACGACCTACGGGCGGGTCGCCTCATGACCGCCGCCGAGCACGAGCCCGAGCACAGCGCCGGGTACGAGGTCGACACGCTCATCGTCGGGGCCGGATTCGCCGGGCTCGGGCTGGGCATCCGGCTGAGACGGCGGGCGGAGGAGACCGGCGCCGCGGCGTCCTTCCTCATCCTCGAGCGCGCGCACGACGTGGGCGGCACCTGGCGCGACAACGTGTACCCGGGAGTGGCGTGCGACATTCCGTCGCACCTGTACTCGTACTCGTTCCGGACGAAGCCGGACTGGAGCCACGTGTACCCGTCGGGCGCCGAGTTGCAGGAGTACCTGCGCGAGTGTGCGCGCGAGGAGGGCGTACTGCCTCACCTGCGCTTCGGCGAGACGGTAACCGATGCCCGGTGGGACGCGGATGCCGGCCGCTGGCTCGTCACGACGCCGCGCGGCTCCTACCGGGCCCGCGCGCTGGTCAGTGCCGTGGGGCGGCTGAGCGAGCCGCGCGTCCCCGGCATCAAGGGGCTGCACACCTTCACCGGCCGCGTCCTGCACACCGCAGCCTGGGACTCCTCGCTCGCGCTGCGCGACAAGCGCGTCGGACTCGTCGGAACGGGATCGTCGGGCGTGCAGCTGCTGCCGTACCTCGCCCGTGAAGCGGCGCACGTCACCGTGTTCCAGCGCAGCGCGCCCTACGTCGTGCCGCGCGGCGACCGCGCCTACACGCTCGAGGAACAGGAGCGCTTCACCGACCCACTCGAGCGCCAGCGGATGCGCGACGAGATCTTCTGGCAGGCCGAGAGCGCGTTCCCGCAGCGACTCGGCGAGCCCGAGGCGATCGGGCAGCTCCACGACCGCGCTCGCGTCCACCTGGAGTCCCAGGTCGCCGACCCCGCCCTCCGCGCAGCACTCACCCCGGACTACGAGATCGGCTGCAAGCGCGTCCCTCTCTCCGACGAGTTCTACCCGGCGCTGACGCGGCCGAACGTCACGCTGGAGGCGTCCGCGCTCGAGCGCGTCGACGGGACGACGGCCATCGCGGGATCGGGCGCGCGGCACGATCTCGACGTGCTCGTGTTCGCGACGGGGTTCCATGCCGCGCGGCCGCCGTTCGCCGACCTCGTGACGGGAAGAGACGGCATCCGTCTCGCCGAGCACTGGGCGCAGGGCATGCGCGCCTACGCGTCGATCGTCGTGGCCGGGTTCCCGAACCTCTTCGTGCTCGATGGGCCGAACGCGAGCCTGGGTCACAACTCCGCGATCTACATGATCGAGGCCCAACTCGACTACGTGCTGGGCGCGCTCGACCACCTGGAACGCACGGATGCTCCGCTCGAGATCCCGCGCGCCGCCGAGGATGCCTACCTGGCGGCGCTCGATGCCGCCGCTGCAGACACGGTGTGGCTGAGCGGCTGCACCAGCTGGTACGTCGACGAGCGCAGTGGCCGGCTCACGCTTCTCTGGCCGGGATACGCGCACACGTTCCGGGAGCGGAACGGAACGTTCGACGCTGCAGTCTTCGACGGTGCGCCGATACCGGCGCGCTGAACGCGAAGCGTTCACCGGGCTGCTTCTGCCGCCCGTGAATCCCTCGGAACGGGTCAGCGCCGACCGTGACGAGGACCGGCGTCGACGACCCGCCTCGACGCCTCTCCCAGCAGCCCGCGCGCCGCGTCCAGCCCCGCCGGATCGTCGACGTCGAGCCGCACCGTCGAGTCCGTAGGCACCGCCAGCTCGACGAAGCCCGCGACAGCATGCAGTGCCCGCGAGTTCGCTCCGAACCGAGTCGAGGCGGTCGCTCCCGGCGCCACGGTGACCGCCGTCGTGCCCGTGCCGTCTCGGTCCGCGACGAAGGCGAACGGATGCCCGCCCCGCGCCGCCCGAACCGCAGCATCCAGCGCCGCCTCGAGATCCGCTGCCGTGAGTGCCGGAAGGTCACCGACCAGCACGACCGCGAACGCCTCCGCCGCGACGTTATGAGCGTGGACGAGGCCCGCGGCCACGGCGGCGTTCAGCCCGCCGCCCGGGTCGGGAACGACGTCGACGACAGCGCCGCTCACCTCTCCCAGGGCCCGCCGGACGGAACCGTCGTGGCCGCTGACGACCACGACGCGGTCCACGCGCTCGCTCGCCGCGGCAGCGCGCACCGTGTCCCGCAGGAACGCGAGCGCCAGGGCGGCGCGATCGACGCCGGCGTGCTCCAGCCGCGATTTCGCGTCGACGCCGCCCTTGAACGGAATGACGACGCTCCAGCGCGCAGCGCGTCCGCTCGCGTCGCCGTCCGACGCCGTCGCCAGCGCGAGGCCGGCCCGCAACCCACGGCGATACCCCTCGGCGAGCGCCTCGTCGGTGCCGAGCCGGAACATGTCGCTCGGTCCGGTGCGGGTCAGCGAACGGCCGGTGGTGAAGGGCTCGGGCTCCGTGACCACGAGGCGCGCCATGCCGCGCACGACGGCCACGGGGCATCCGCTCGCCTTGCCCTTCACGAGGTCACCGAGCGCCGCGAGCTCGTCGCCGACCGCCGGCTGGGTCACCGCGAGCGGCTTGCCCATGGCATCCGTCTGTCCGCGCAGATCATCGACGACGCGCACGCCCGCGGCCCCGATCGCCACGTCGGTCTGGCCGAGGCGCCACGTGCGCCCGAGCGTGTCGCTCACGATCACGCCCAGGCCTACGCCGAAGCGTCTGCTCAGGGCGGCGAGCAGGGTGGCCGCCGAGGCGTCAGGATCCTCGGGCAGCAGCAGAACGTGGCCAGCGGGCGTGTTGCTGGCGTCGACGCCCGCCGCCGCGCCGACCACTCCCAAGCGGTTCTCCACGATGCGGGTGAGCCCACCCGCGTTCGCCCGGGTCGCGACGGTGCGCACGCTCTCGCTCGTGATGGCATCCTCGCGGTCGGCCGCGGCGACGAGGCGCCCCTCGGCCTTGGAGACGGTCTTGCTCGTCACCACGAGGATGTCGCCGGACCGCAACGCGTGCTCCGGATGCTCCGCCGCGTCCGCATCCAGCGCATCGCCGATCGCGGTGGCCAGGTCGTCGCCCGGGGCGATCTCGGGAATGCCCGGCGGGGCCCAGGCGGCGATCTCGGGGATCACCCTTCGACTCGCTTCGCTCGCTCAGGGAGCACGGCCGCGCTCATCGATGCAGCGCAGGCAGCACGTCGCGTCCGAAGACCTCGATCCACTCCCGCTGGTTGCGGCCCACATTGTGCAGATACACCCGGTCGAAGCCGAGGTCGACATACTTCTGGATGGCGGCGCGGTGCACATCCGGATCGCTGGAGATGACCATGCGGCCCTCGAAGTCCTCGGGCCGCACGAGCTTGGCGATCTGCTCGAACTCGAACGGCGAGCGGATGTCCGCCTTCGGGAACTTCATGCCGCCGTTCGGCCACTCGTGCACCGCGTTGGCGAGCGCCTCTTCGTCGGTTGGCGCCCAGCTCAGATGCAGCTGCAGCACGCGCGGGGCGTCGTCGGGGTTCTTGCCGGCGTCGCGCTGGCCGGCGTCGAACTTCGCGAACAGCCCACTGATCTTCTCCAGCGGCGCGCCCACCGTGATGAGTCCGTCCACGCTCGCTCCCGCCCGCTTGGCGGTGACGGGACCCGCTGTGGCGATCAGGATTTCGGGCGCTTGCTCGGGCATCGTCCAGAGCCGGGTGGACTCCAGCTTGAAGAACTGTCCGGAGTGCTTGGCGTCCTTGCCCGCAAGTGAGGCCGAGAACAGCTTCTTGATGATGTCGATCGCCTCGAACATGCGGTTGATGCGCTCGGGCGCCTCCGGCCAGTACCCGCCGATGACGTGCTCGTTGAGCGCCTCGCCCGAGCCGAGCCCCAGCCAGTGCCGCCCGGGATACATCGCGGCCAGCGTCGCGGATGCCTGCGCCACGATCGCAGGATGGAATCGGAAGCTCGGCGTGGTCACGCCCGGCCCGAAGTCCCCCTTCGTGCGCTCGCCGATCGCGGTCAGCACGTTCCAGACGAAGGATGCCTGCCCTTGCGTCGGCACCCACGGCTGGAAGTGATCCGCCGCCATCACCCCCGAGAAACCGTGCTTCTCAGCGTGCGCGCTCAGTTCGACGGCCTCCATCGGGGCGAACTGCTCGAGCATCGCGGCGTATCCCACCTGGAGTTCTCGCGTAGCCATGGATCCCATTCTGCCGATCGCGCCCCGCAACCACCCGACGTGCCTCACCGGGTGCATTGCCAGCAAGATGCCGGTTTGGGCATGCGAGTTCTGGTTAGCATGGGAGAAGCGATCGGCGATTTGCCTTTGGCGCGTGACAACGAGGACGACTGCGGTACTGTGCAGCCGCAGGTCGCGGCATCTATCAGCCGAAGGCTGCAAGCAGACGGGCAAAGATCATCCCCTCATCTCGCACAACCATTTCTGTTTCTGACAGCAAGCTCGGTGCTGTGCGCGGAACGCGTCGCAAGACCCAGGACGGCACGAACGTCGTGGCCACGTACACACAGCTCTCGCACGCTGTGAAAGCCGACGGCCTGCTCGAGCGCACCGGCGGCTTCTATCTGTTGGTCGCCGTCGCCCTTTTTCTGGCGAGCGCCGGGGTCGTCACGGGCATGGTCCTACTCGGCGAGAGCTGGTATCAGCTCATCCTCGCCGGCGCGCTGGGCCTGATCTTGACGCAGTTCGCCTTCATCTCGCACGAGGCCGCGCACCGCGCCGTGCTGCGATCCGGGCCCGCCAACGATCGACTGGGCCGATTCGTCGGCACGTTCGTGGTCGGCATGAGCTACGCGTGGTGGATGAACAAGCACACCCGTCATCACGCGAACCCGAACCAGATCGGCAAAGACCCGGACATCGAGGTCGACACCATCTCGTTCACCGAGGAAGACGCGGCCAAGCGCACCGGCTTCATGGCTTTGCTCACCCGTCGACAGGGCTACCTCTTCTTCCCCCTGCTGTCGCTGGAGGGCGTGAACCTGCACTTGTTGTCGCTCAAGCTGCTGTTCGGCCGCCACGACGTCAAGCATCGCAAGACCGAGATCACCCTTATCGCCTTGCGCTTCGGGCTGTACCTCGGCGCGCTGTTCTTCTTCCTGCCGCCGGGGATCGCCGCTGCCTTCATCGGTGTGCAGATGGCCGTCTTCGGCATCTACATGGGTGCGTCCTTCGCGCCCAACCACAAGGGAATGCCGGTCATCCCCGCCGATGCCAAGCTCGACTTCTTCTCGAAGCAGGTGCTGACCTCGCGAAACATCCGCGGCGGGTGGTGGGCGACGACGCTCTTCGGCGGCCTCAACTACCAGGTGGAGCACCACCTGTTCCCGAGCATGGCACGCCCCCACCTCGCGAAGGCACGACTGCTCGTGCGCGAGCACTGCGCGACCCACGGCGTCGCCTACACCGAGGCCAACCTGTTCGAGTCCTACGGGATCGTCATCGCCTACCTCAACCGGGTCGGACTTCAAGCCCGAGACCCGTTCGCGTGCCCATTGGTGGCACAGTACAGGTAGACATAGATTTCGACGGCCTCCGCGCTGTCGATACAAGGGCTGCGTACGCAGCCCGGAACACCACGAAAGGAAACATCACGAGATGGCCACCGGCACCGTGAAATGGTTCAACTCCGACAAGGGCTACGGCTTCATCGCCCCCGACGACGGATCGGCCGATGTCTTCGCGCACCACTCCGCGATCGTAGGAAGCGGCTACCGCAACCTCGAGGAGAACCAGAAGGTCGAGTACGACGTCGAGCAAGGCGCGAAGGGACCGCAGGCGACCAACATCCGCAGCGCGCAGTAGCAGCGGCAGAACCACAGCGACGGCGGGGCGCCGACGCTAGCGTTCCGGCATGGACATCGGATTCCACATCGCGAATTTCACCTGGGACGTGCCGGACTCGCAGCTCGGCGCCACGCTCGCGCACGCCGCTGCGGAGGCGGAGAGCGCCGGTATCAGCCGCATCACGGTCATGGACCATTTCTGGCAGATCGGCTCGATCGGCACGCCGGAGAAGCCCATGCTCGAGGGCTATACCGCGCTCGGCTTCCTCGCCGCGCACACGCAGCGCGTGCTGCTGCACACCCTGGTGACGGGCGTGATCTACCGCGAGCCCGCCATCCTGGCGAAGCAGATCTCCACGCTCGACGTGCTCTCCGGCGGCCGCGCCGGCCTCGGTATCGGCGCCGGCTGGAACGAGGAGGAGTCGAAGGGCCTGGGCATTCCGTTCCCGCCCACCAAGGAGCGCTTCGAACGGCTCGAAGAGGCGCTGCAGATCTGCCTGCAGATGTGGAGCGACGACGAGAGCCCCTACGACGGCGAGCACTATCGCCTTGGCCGCACGCTCAACTCGCCGCAGCCGCTGTCGAAACCGCGTCCCTCTCTGATGATCGGCGGCGTCGGCGAGAAGAAGACGCTCCGCTTCGTCGCCAGATACGCGGATGCCTGCAACATCTTCGGCAGCCCGGACGCGGCGCACAAACTCGACGTGCTGCGCCACTGGTGCGACGTGGAGAACCGCGACTACGACACGGTCGAGAAGACCACGACGACCGCGATCTACGACGACACCGATCTGGACGAGTTCGTCGCCCAACTCGACGCCCTGCGTGAGCTGGGCTTCACGACCGCCTACGTATCGACGAGGATGCCCGACCCGCTTCGCGCCGTCGACTTCCTCGGCAAGGTGGTCGAGCGCGTTCGCGACTGAGCCGTCTGCGCCCGCGTCACTTCACCACGTGGAACGTGCCCGCCGCGCCCTTCTCGGCGTCGGACATGATGTGCGTCACGAACGAGTAGTCGCCCGGCTCGGGGAACGTCAGCTCGACGAATCCGCCCTGCGCGGGCTCCAGGTCGAGCGCCTGCGAGCCGCCGGTGCCGGTGGACCCGCCGTTCCTCAGCAGATAGTCGCCCTCCTTGTAGACGGTGTCGAACTGCGCGCCCACGACGTGGAACGAGCTCGCCTTGTTGGGACCGGCATCCATCACCCAGATGCGCACCTTCTCGCCCGCCTTCACCGTGATCGGACGGTACCGGTACTGGTTCGCGTAGCCGTTGAACACGACGAGGTCGGGGTTCTCGGCGGCGAGCTTCGTGGTGTCGACGATGCCCTTCTGCGGACCGAGGTAGTACTCGCTCTGCACGAACACGAACTCCTTCGAGACGCTGTCGAGCCCAGGCGGATCGATGATCACGGCGCCGAACATCCCGTTCGCGATGTGCGCCGACATCGGCATGGTCGAGCAGTGGTAGAGCCAGATGCCGCTGCGCGTGGCCGTGAAGGTGTAGGTGAGGGACTGCCCGGGTTGGATGGTGCGCATCGGTTTGTTCGGCGCCAGCGACCCGGCATGGAAGTCGATCGAGTGACCCATCGTGCCCTTGTTGACGAGCGTGACGTGGAAGACGTCCCCGACCTTGCCGCGCAGAATAGGTCCGGGCGCGGTCCCGTTGTAGGTCCACAGCGTCTGCTTGACGCCCGGCGCCACCGAGGTCACCACGTCGCGCACCGTGAACGTGTAGTCGTGCACGGTAGCCGACGGGGCCGGCGGGAGCGAGGCATCCCGCGCCGTGAACGACTTCGACGGCTCCCGCGCCCAGTCGATGTCGTCGGCGGCCGACGGCCCTGCCGATCCGGAACCGGACCCCGAACCTGAACCCGTCATGCCGGGCATGCCCGCCATGCCGCCGGACGCCTCGCCGGATGCTTCGCCCGACGCGACCGCGCCCGTCGCTACCACGGTGAACACCATGCCCAGCTGCCGGTGGCCCACGACGGAGCACCAGCCGTCCTCGGACGCGGTGATGACGCCCGCATCCACGGTGGCCGACTCGCCGCCCACGAGCCGCCCCGACGTGATGCCGTCGGCAAGCGTGAGGTCGTGCACCATGTCGTCGTCGTTCTTCACGTGGATGATCAGCCTGTTTCCGACCGGAACATCGATGGTCGACGGTGAGAACCGCATGTTCTTCATCACCATGTGCACGGTGGTCGTCGCGGCCGAGGAACTCGCACCCGCCGGCGCGCTTCCCGTGGCATTCACCACGCCGACGCTCACGGAGGCTACGAGCACGAGCACGCCGATCGCGGCCATGATGCCGCCGCTGTTCCCGTGCAGGTGCTCCGCCCCCGTCGGCCGCCTGGTGCCTTCGTGTCGCACGTGCCGCTCCCCCGGCGTCGGATCCGGCATGGTGCGCGCCACCACGAGGGCGCGCACGCCGAGCACGAGCGGCACGAGCAGCGTGAGGCCGGCGACGGCGAGGAACACGCCGCGCGCCGGCACGGACGGGATCACGGCGAGCGCAAGCGTCCCGTTGATCAGGATCACGCGGAACAGCCCGAACCTGTCGAGCTCCGCGTTCGTCGCGCGCACCCGCAGCGGCCCGCCGCCGAACACCACCGGCACGAGGTAGCTCAAGGCCGCCATCACCAGTTGGGCGACGAAGCCGATTCCGAACGGCACGAGCAACGTGACGAAGCCAGCCGCCACGGCCTGCCAGGAGCGGGCGAACGCCACCTCGACGCCGAACGCGACGACGCTCGCTGCGAACCAGAGCAGAGCCGCACCCATGCTCCAGCCGCCGTAGTTCACCGGTGGCGTGCGTCGGGCCGCCTCGCCCAGGTCCACGCCGACGACGATGAGGCCGGCGAGGTAGATCGCCACCCCGACGAGGATGCCGACACGCACGCCGATCACGCACGCGGCGGCCACGACGAGCACTCCCGTGCAGAGCGCCGCCAGCGCCACCCGCGACCGGCGCTGCGACGCGTCGCCGATGCGCGCGTGCAAGACGGTCGGCCAGAGAAGGATGACCGTGCCCACCACGGTCAGCCCGATCCAGCCGAGCACGTTCAGCGTGATGTGCGCGACGAAGAGCCTGTCGTGCGCGAGGTCGGGAACATCGCTGCGGGCCATGATGACGCCCACCGTGACGCCGGCGATCAGCGCGATGCCGGCGAACACGTAGTAGCGCACGAGGGGACCGAACCTCGACGGCAGCGCCCGGCGCATCCGAACCGTGAGAGAGGCGGATTGCCAGGCGGCGACGAAGGCGACGAGCGTGCCGCCGGCGAGCGCGAGCATCCACAGGCCGTTCATCACTCCGACGAGCACCAGTACCGCGCCGAGCGTGTGCACGGCGAACCGCACAGCGATGGGCGTGCGGGAGCCGGCCTTGCGCAGGATGGTGTCGGCGAAGTGCTGGCTCCAGACCAGGATGGCGCTCGTCGCTCCGCCGAGCAGCATGAGGTGTACGGCCAGCCAGACCGGCGCGCCGACGAGCGCGCTGCAGATGAGTGCGATTCCTGCAGCGATTATCCACGCGGCGACCACGCCGTTCGTGGCGGCGTACCACGTGCGTCGGGAGAGCTTCACCGCGCCACCCTTTCCCGTGTCGGCGGCCCCATCAGCGAGGATGCCACCGCGAGCACCACGAACAGCAGCAGCGCCACGACACCGGCGACCCCGCCGATCTGCACCCAGACGGGCAGATTCTGCGTGTCGCCGACGAGAACGCGTGCGACGAGCGACAGGTTGAGCAGCAGTACGGGCCAGCCCAGCATCGGCCGGTACGGCAGAGGTCGGCGCAGCACAGCGGGCAGGATGACGGGCGCGTGCGCCATGATCATGCCCACCGTGAACCCGAGGAAGACCGCATGCACGGCACCGTCGTACCACGGACCGTCCACCGTCTGACCGACGAACAGCCAGATCAGCCCGGCCACGATGAGCCAGCCATAGCCCGCCAGCAGGCAGGCGGCGACGTAGCGCGGCAAGCGGCGGGCACCGATGACGAGTCGCGTGGCCACGTCGAAGACGAGCAACCAGGCGACGAACGCGAGCAGGCAGGCGCCGAACAGCCGGTAGCCGACGGCCGGCCAGAGCATGGCGACGAGCACACTGAGACCGAGGGTGATGCTCACGGCGATGGCGACGGCCTCGGTGCGCCGGCTCATCGCCACCAGGCGGGCCAGCTCGATGCGCTCGCCGGCGATGGTGAGCACGATGAACCCCGTCATGCCGGGCACCAGCGACGAGGCGGGCAGCCCGCCGATCCAGAGCATGGTCGAGGCCAGGGCGAGCCAGGCCCCGAGCGCTTGCACGGCCGACGCGAGCATCTGCTGTCGACGCCAGATGCCGGCGTAGATGAGGATCAGCCCCACGCACCCGGCGGCCAGGAACGCCTGGCCCACGACGATCGGCAACGGCGTGATGAGCAGGATGCCTCCCACTCCCAGGAACGCCGGCGACGCCATCGCCCACCAGCGACGCAGTGCGACGGCGCGTTCGAGGGCGATGACGGTGCCGATGAAGCCGAACACGAGCAAGGGTCCGTGCACGACGGGCAGTCGCGCGGTGGTCACCGGCGCCGGAAGCCCGAGCAGCAGGAGGGCGGCGTCGAGGCCGGCGAGCATCGCCAGCCCACCGGGGATGAGGAACAGTGCTCGCACTCCGCCGCGCGCGAGAACCGGCCGGCTTCGCGCAGCCGCAGCGGGCGGGCGGCGAGCGCTGTTCGTGTCCGTCATTAAACCGCATTCTATTCCGTTTTATGCGCGAATGAGTGCTACGTTCGTGTCATCTTCCCGCCTGCGAAAGGAACCCATCGTGCCTGATTCGACTTCCCCCGACGCCATCCTCGACGTGCGCTCCGAGGAGCCGGCGCGTCGCCATACGCTCATCTTCGAGACGTACGGCGCACTGCCGGCCGGCGAGCGCTTCGTGCTCGTCAACGACCACGACCCGAAGCCGCTGTACTACCAGTTCGCGGCCGAGCACGCTGGCCAGTTCAGCTGGGAGTACCTCGAGGAGGGCCCCGAGACCTGGCGAGTGGCGATCGGCCGCGTCGCGAGCTGAGCCCGAGGCCCGCACAGCACAACAGGGCCTAGCGCAGCGCCGCCGCCCCCGCCATGATCGCTTCGCGAACGCGATCCAGGGCGGCGCTGCGCAGGTTCCACTGCTGCCAGTAGAGCGGCACGTCGATGCCGCGCTCGTCGAGAACGATGACGTCGCTGCCGGCGTCCTCGCGTTGCCAGGTGGGCACCATCCCCCAGCCGAAGCCGAGTCGGATGGCGGCCACGAAGTCGGCGGATGCCGGCACCTGGTGCCGCGGCGGCGTCGCCTCCCCCGCGCCCCTGCGTGTCAGGTAGCGCCGCTGCAGCTCGTCCTTGCGATCGAACTCCACGACGGGCGCCCGTCGCAGCGCCGTCTTGGTGACGCCGTGCGGGAACCATCGTTCCGCGAAGTCTCGTTCTGCGCACGGCAGGTAGCGCGCGACGCAGAGCCGCTCGACGGTACAGCCCTGCACCGGTGCCGCGTCGGCCGTGATCGCAGCCATCACCGTGCCGTCACGCAGATACGAGGTGGTGTGCTCCTGGTCTTCGCGGTGGAACTCGAAGTCGACGCCGTCGACCTCCGCGAGTGCGGGCAGCACCCAGGTGGCGAGCGAGTCCGCGTTCACCGCGAGAGAGATCGTGCGCCGCGCACCCTCGAGCTCGAGTTCCGCCGACAGCGTCCCCGCGATCGCGTCGATCTGCCGCGCCACGCGCAGCACCGCCGCGCCGGAGGCCGTGACCGTCACGGGCTTCGAACGCACCAGCAGCACGCGCCCGAGGGATGCCTCCAACGCGCGGACCCGCTGGCTCACCGCCGACGGAGTCACGTGCAGGGCGCGTGCGGCGGCATCCAACGTGCCATGGGTCACCGCCGCGTCGAGTGCGCGAAGCTGAGCCGGATCGAGGTCCATCAACAGCAATGCTAATGGTCGTGAAGGAACTGAAGCTTCACTTCACGAGTGCGGATGCCTAGCCTCGTTCCGTGCATCCCCTCGCCACCGTCTTCGCCGGACTCGGCTTCAGCCTCTCGCTGATCGTCGCGATCGGCGCGCAGAACGCGTTCGTGCTGCGCCAGGGCCTGCGCCGCGAGCACGTGCTGCCGATCGTTCTCGTGTGCGCCGGCACGGATGCCCTGCTCATCTTCGCGGGCATCGCGGGAGTCGGCGTGCTCGTGCTCGCGGCGCCCTGGCTTCTCGTGATCGTGCGCTGGGTGGGAGTGGCCTTCCTCGTCGTCTACGGCGTGCTCGCGGCAAGACGGGCGTGGCATCCCGGAGAGCTCGATCCGGCTTCCGGCTCAGGCCCCGCGGGCCTCGGCGCGACGCTCGCCGCGTGCCTCGCCTTCACGTGGCTGAATCCGCACGTCTACCTCGACACGGTCGTGCTGATGGGCACGATCGGCAACGGCTACGGAGAGAGCCGATGGTGGTTCGCGCTCGGCGCCGCACTGGCGAGTGCCCTCTGGTTCACGGCGCTCGGCTTCGGTGCGCGCATGCTGCGTCCCGTGTTCCGCTCGCCGGTCGCCTGGCGCGTG
Organism: Humibacter albus DSM 18994; assembly: GCF_000421825.1. Taxonomy (GTDB): domain Bacteria; phylum Actinomycetota; class Actinomycetes; order Actinomycetales; family Microbacteriaceae; genus Humibacter; species Humibacter albus. Next base: position 56,612 of record NZ_ATXT01000014.1, on the reverse strand, counting down.
CTCGACGTGCTGATCGCGGTCACGATGTTCGTGATCGCGGCGACACTCGCACTCGAGGTGCTCGCCGGCTCCTGAGACCGGCGCCGGCGCCGCCTCAGTGCCCGACCGTGAACCGGCGGTTCTGGTGCTTCGGATCGGCGAGCTCGTCGGCGAACGCCAGCGCGAAGTCCGTGCCCGAGATCTCGGACGATCCGTCGTCCTTCGAGACCAGGATGTCGCCGCCGGTACGGTACTTCCCGGTCGTCTCGCCGGGCGCGTAGCTGCCGTACAGGGCCGCGGGGCTGACATAGAACCAGTGCAGGCCGCTTCCGGCCGGACGGTTCTGCGCGAGCCACTCGAGCACTTTGGCGTGCGTGAGCGATTCCGGTTTCCAGGCATCCAGGAACTCCGGGGTGTCGACCAGCCGCGGACCGCCGTCGGAGACGAACGAGCTGCCCGCGCCTCCCACGATGCCCAGGCGCGCTCCGGCGTTCTCGGCCGCATCGGCGATGGTCTGCAGGTGCGGCAGCAGCACGCTCGCACCGTCATCGGTCGTGGCATGAACGGCGAGGACGAGCGCATCCGCACCATCGGCGAAGTGATCGAGATCCTCCGCGTCGCCGTAGGAGCCGGTGACGTACTCGACGCCGTCGACCGGATCGGCGGGCTCATGGCGCGAGAGCGAACGCACCTGCCAGCCGCGCTTCACCGCCTCGCGGGCGATGTTGCCTCCGGTGTAGCCGGTTCCTCCGATGATCGCGATGCGCATGCGTCGACAGCCTTCCTGGTTCGTGTGGCGACGTTCGCTCTCGAGCGCCACCGCGGTGCAACGCGTGCGGCGGCGGTGCCATTCCGCGCGCGAAGGCTCCCTGGCGTTCAGCGGGTCCGCACGGTCGCCAGCAGGGCGTCGACGGTCCCTTCCCATGTCCCCCTGAGCGTGGCCGCGCCGGCATCATCGGATGCCTCCCCCACCACCCGCACCACGCTCACGTCGACGGCACCCACGGCGGGAACATCCGCGCCGGGATGCCCGCTGCCGTGCACGCGTGCATCGGGTTCCTTCGTGATCCGGACCCCGTTCTCCTCGTAGTGCTGTTCGACCTCGCCGTCGCCGGTGGCGATGACCCGCACGAGCTCGGCCAGATAGACGGGGTCGCCCACGGCGTCGTACACCCACCTGGTGCCGAGCACGCTGTGCTCCATCGTGCCGATGAGCCACGGCTCGGCGCCGTCGAGCGGTGCGTTCCGATACGTCAACGGGATCTGTAGAACACGATCGCCCGCACCCACGAGGAGTGTCTCGATCCCGACCTCTCCTGCGGGATCGTCGAAGCGGAAGGCGGCGATGCGTTCGATGTGCTCCGCTTCGACGGCGCGCCCGAACGGCTGCGACGGCAGCCAGCCGGCGACGAGTTCGAGCTTCGGAGGGGTCAGGGTCGCACGGTGCAGAAGGGCCATGCGATCAGACTGGCAGAGTGTGCGCGTCCGGGACACGTTCCGTAGCCTCGACGCATGACCTCGGTGTGGAGTGGACAGGAGTTGCAGACGATCGGCGACGAGGCTTCACACGGCTCGACGCTGAGCCTCGTGCCGGCGTGACCGGGCGTGCCGTCGGCGCCCTGCACGCGGGGCAGCTGAGAGTCGACGCGTCAACGGTTCACGCCCTGCTCCGCGATCAGTTCCCCCGGTGGGCGCGCGAGCCCGTCGTGCCGGTCGCGGGCTCGGGCACCGTGAACGCGATCTTCCGTGTCGGCGAAGAGCACGTCGCCCGGTTCCCGCTCGTCGTCGACGATCCGGATGCGACCGCCGCGGTCATCGAGACAGAGGCGACCGCCGCGCGCGAACTCGCCGACACTACGCACGTCCCTGCATCTCTCACCATGGCCGTCGGCAGACCCGGCCGCGGCTACCCGGGGCCGTGGTCGGTCACCACCTGGTTGGACGGCGAGCCGGCGACGCCCACGGGGCTGAAGGCATCCCGAGACTTCGCCCTCGAAATCGCCGCTCTCCTCACGGAGTTGCGGGCGGCCCCGACGCGTGGCCGCATGTTCTCCGGGCTCGGGCGAGGCGGCAGCCTACCCGACCATGACGAGTGGATGCGCCTCTGCCTCGACGAGAGCTCCGACCTGCTCGACGTGCCCCGGCTCGCCGCGGCGTGGGCCGTCTTGCGCGACCTCCCGCGCCGCGCCCCCGACGTCATGTCGCACAAGGACCTTGTTCCGGCCAACCTGCTCGTCGTAGACGGTCACCTCGCCGGCGTGCTCGACTCCGGTGGCTTCGGCCCCGCCGACCCGGCACTCGACCTGGTCGTGGCCTGGCACGTCTTCGACGAGCCGGTTCGCACGATGCTGCGGCATGCCGTCCAGCCTTTCCCAGACGACCTCACCTGGGCCCGTGGCGCGGCCTGGGCGTTCGAGCAGGCGCTGGGGCTCGTCTGGTATTACCGCGAGAGCAACCCGGCCATGAGCGCACTCGGCAGGAGCACGCTGGACCGGATCATGGTCTCCGACATCGTGCCCGGGTGAAACGGGGCGATGTATCGTCACCGAGGTCGTCGCCCGGCGCGCACGCCTGACGCCGCCGATCCCCCTCCCGAGTCGCCTCGCTCGCGGCTACGCTCGAAGCATCCCGTCTGCCCGTGCACCGCGCCGGACGTCCGCGGCGAAAGGACTCCATGCCCGACACCACCGACAGCCGTGTGGCCGTCTACATCGACTTCGACAACATCGTCATCTCCCGCTACGACCAGGTGAACGGGCGCAACTCGTTCCAGCGCGACCGGGTGCGTCAGTTCGATCCGGACGAGACCGGAGCGGATGCCGTCACGACCGATCGCCTCGATGCCGCCACCGTCGACGTGGGAGCGGTCATCGACTTCTCGGCGTCGTTCGGCACACTCGTGCTCACCCGCGCGTACGCGGACTGGTCAGCACCGGTGAACGCGGAGTACCGCCACCAACTCGTCGGCCGCGCCGTCGACCTCGTGCAGCTGTTTCCGGCGGCGGCGTACGCGAAGAACGGCGCGGACATCCGCCTGGCCGTCGACGCGGTCGAGGACATGTTCCGCCTGCCCGATCTGACGCACGTCATCATCGTGGCCGGCGACAGCGACTACGTGCCGCTCGCCCAGCGCTGCAAACGGCTCGGCCGTTACGTGGTCGGCATCGGCGTGGCGGGCTCGACGAGCCGCACACTCGCCGCCGCGTGCGACGAGTTCTACAGCTACGACGCGCTGCCCGGCATCGAGAAGCCCTTACCGCCGCCCGCTGAGCCCAAGAAGACGCGGTCGCCCAAGGGCAAGAAGGCCACGGCGAAGCCGGCCGAGGGCACTGAAGCCGCGGAGACCGACTCGGAACGTGCGCCCGAGACGGAGCCCACCGAGACGGAGTCCACCGAGACGGAGTCCACCGAGACCAAGCCGAAGACAACCGCCAAGCGCGGCACGAAGGCATCCACCACATCGGCCGCCGCGCAGCGCGCCGCCCGTGCCGAGAGCCAGGATGCCGAAGACGCCGAACGCGACCCGCAGCAGGACGCCACGCGCCTGCTCGACCGCGCCCTGCGCATCGGCCATGAGAAGGACGACTCCGAGTGGCTGCACAGCTCCGTGGTGAAGTCGCAGATGAAGCGCATGGACCCGTCGTTCAGCGAGAAGCAACTCGGCTACCGCTCGTTCTCCGACTTCATCAAGTCGCGCTCCGAGATCGCCGACCTCGACGACTCGAGCACGGCGCAGCAGGTGCGGCTGAAGCCTCAGCACGAAGTCGCACCGCCGCCCGTGCGCAAGCGAGTGCCCCGCCGCGCGAAGGGCTGAGGCTACAGCGCCGCCACCACGTCGATCTCCACGAGGATGCCCGCCAGCTGCGAGCCGACCGTGGTGCGCACCGGGAACGGCTCGGTGAAGAACTCCCGGTAGGCGGCGTTGAACTCGGCGAAGTCCGCCAGGTCGGCCAGGTGCACCGTGGTCTTCACGCAGTCGTCGAGCGTGAGGGAGCGCTCGGCGAGCACCGCCGAGATGTTGCGCAGCACCTGCCTGGTCTGCTCGGCGACCGAGTCGGCGACGGCACCGCCGTTCGCAGGATCCTGCGGTCCGAATCCGGCGGTGTAGAAGAATCCGTTCGCGACGATCCCCTGGCTGTAGGGGCCGGCCGGCTGCGGCGCGGCGGTCGCGTGTACTGCGGTCTTCGACATGGTGTTTCCCTTTCCTCTCGGTCTTTCGTTCGTCTCGCTCAGCCGAGTTCGCGGGCGATCTGCGCCGCGGTCTGCTGGAGAGCAGGAATGCCGGCCTGAAGGCCGTGCAGGTCGCGCACCACCCGCAACGCAGTGATCGAGACCGCGCCCACGACGCCGGCCGCGATCGTGATCGGCACCGCGATGCAGTTCACGACCTCCTCGAACTCGCCGTCGTCGCACGCCCAGCCTCGGTGCTCGACCGCCTCGAGCTCGGCGTCGAGCTGCGCCCTGGTGGTCATCGTGCGCTCGGTGTAGGCGGTCCACTGCACGCCGGCGAGCACGGCATCCCGTCTGCTGGGTGCGAGCCCGGCGAGGACCGCCTTGCCCAGCGCGCTGCATTGCGGCCGCACGGGTGAGCCGACCCGGGAGTACAGCCGCACCCGGCCCGGGTCTTCGACCTTGTCGACGTACACGATCTCGTCGTCGACGAGCGCGGCGACGTGCACCGTATTGCCCACCGCGCGGTGCAGCCGTCGCACCGCGGAGTGAGCGGCTTCGCTCAGATCGAGCCGCTCCATCGCGGCCGTCCCGAGCACGCCGAGCCGGAACCCCGGCGCGTAGGTCCCGTCGGCGCGGCGCCGGGCGAACCCGACCTCCTGAAGCGTCTGCAACTCGCGGAACATGGTGGAGCGATGGATGCCGAATTCCTCGGCCAGCGCCATCACCGTCTTCGGCTCCGCCGCCAGGGAGTCGAGGATGTCGGCGGCCCGCTTCACACTGTTCGACACGTCACGCCTTCCTCGCGCTACGGGACGCGCGGCGCAGTCCCCGGCCCGGACGGGCATCCGTCAGCTCACCGTCGTGCAGCACCGGCACACCCGCCACCAGCACGTCGTCGATTCCGACGGCATCGCGCAGCGGCTCCTCATACGTTGCCCGGTCTGCGACGGTCCCCGGATCCACGACTGCCAGGTCGGCGACCGCTCCGACCGCGACCTCGCCGCGCCGCCCCAGCCCGAAACGCTCCGCGGCCGTCAGCGAGAGATGCCGCACCGCGTCCGGCCACGACCAGGTCGCCGTCTCGCGCACGTACTCGCGCAGGAACCGCGCGAACGTGCCGCGAGCACGCGGATGCGGATGTCCGCCGAGGAAGATGCCGTCCGAGCCGCCCACGTGGGCCGGGTGCGCGAAGATGCGCGCCAGCTCGGAGACGGGCCGCGGGTTCTGCACGGCCATCACGATGCTCACGCCCAGGCGGGATGCCCGCATCACGTCGAGCGCGAGGTCGATCACGTCGCGGCCCGCGCGGCCGGCGGCTTGCGCCAGGGTGAGGCCGAGCATCCACGCGTACTCCGACGCCTCGATGCCTGCCAGAGTGATCATCCGCGGCCACTGCGGCCCGAGACTCGGGTTGTGCGCGACGAGCGGGAACCAGTCGCGGCGCAGTCGCTCGCGTTCCTCCGGATCGCCGAGCACGCGGACCACCTCGTCGGTGGGCCGCGCCGAGAGCGCTGGCGGCAGCAGCGGCATCGTCATCAGGGAGCAGCCACGCACGTACGGGTAGGCGTCGAACGTGACGTCGTGTCCGCGCGCGGCGAGCGTCTCCAACTCCCCCAGCACGATGTCGGCGTCGGCGTGCAGGTGCGAGACGTGCACGGGCAGGCGCGATCCCGTCGCGGCGAGCACGCGGTCGGCGATGCGCGCCGCCTCGCCGGTGCCGACGACGGTGTTCGCCTCGTATCCGCCGCGCAGGTGGCTCACGTACACGCCCCCGGCGCGGGCGACGGGCTCGCACAGTGCGGCGATCTCCTCGCTCGATTGGAAAAGCCCCGGCACGTAGTCGAGCCCCGTGGAGAGGCCGAGCGCCCCCTCGCGCAAACCGCTCTCCACCAGGTGCAGCATGCGCGCCAGTTGTGCGGCATCCGCGGCGCCGTCGTCCCGCCCGCAGACCTCGAACCGCACGGTGCCGGCCGGCACGAGGTAGCCCGCGTTCACCCGGGTGGTGCCGTCGATGGATGCCAGGTAGCCGGCCACCCCATCGCCCGCGTAGGCCGCGGGGTCACCGTTGATCGCGCCGAAGTAGTCACTCGCGTAGCGGCCGTCGCCCGGCGCGTACGAGACGCCGTCCTGGCCGCAGATCACGCTGGTGACACCCTGGCGCAGCAGCGAGCGCTGCACACCGTCATCGCCGAGGAGGCCGTCGGCGTGCGAGTGCGCGTCGACGAACCCGGGCAGCACGTACCGCCCTCCGCAATCGACGACGTGGTCGCCGTCGACCGGCTCGACCTGGCCGAGCGCGGCGATCACGCCGTCGCGCACGGCGACATCGGCACGACGCACGCCGCCCGCGCTCACGATTTCACCGCCGCGGAGGACGACCCGTGTCGGCATCAGAAGTACGTCCGCACCAGCTCGACCACCCGGTCGGAGTCCGCAGACTCGACCACGGGCAGCACCCGCCACTTGTCGAAAGCCGTGCACGGGTGCGAGAGGCCAAGCGAGACGACGGAGCCGATCGGAGCGATGCCGCGCGAGGCATCCGCGTCGCTCAGTCGCAGATACGCGTGCTGATCGTTGAGTGCCGAGATCGTGGCAGCTGTCAGCGGAGCCGACGGCTCGCCCAGGTCCGCCGCGACGGCGCGCGGTATCGGCAGTCCCTCGTCGAACGGGAAGTCGCGCCGGCCGCCGTCGAGCAGAGCCAGCGACGGTTCGGGGTGCGATACCACGCGCGCGATGCCCCGCATCGCCGGCAGAAAGCGCGGGGTGTCGTCCCGCGCTCGTGCCTCGTCGAACGGTGAGACCGTGCGGTAGTAGCCGTCGTCGTGCACGAGGTACGCGCCCGAGCGCAGCACGAAGTGCGTACGCCCCTGCGCCCGGCCGACCGCCTGCCGCGCTGCGGTGTACACGTCGGCGACGACGTCGAAGTAGGCGCTGCCTCCTGCCGTGACGTAGACGTCGCCGTCGTCGTAGCTCGACAACAGCCGCTCGTGCAGCTCCACCTGGCGTTCGAGGTACCCGCGCACGGCACGCAGCCCTGCCTCGGAGCGGTCGTGAGCCAGCGCGCCCTCGTACCCGGCCACCCCTGCGAGACGCAGAACCGCGGATGCCGCCACCCGCCGCGCCACGCCCGTCGCCTCCCCGACGCTGCGCGCCCCGGTGCGGCCACCCGGTGCCCCGAGCTCGACGCACACGTCGACGCGGCGCGGCAACGCGGTGCCTTCCAACGCCCGCTCCATCGCCTCGACCGTCTCGATGCAATCCGCCCAGCACACGAAGCGGAGTGCCGGAGCTGCCAGCTCGCCGGCGAGGAAGCGCAGCGCGCGTGGATCGACGGCGGCGTTGGCGAGCATGATCGAGTCGAACCCCAGACTCCGGGCGGTGCGCACTTGACCCATCGTCGCGAGCGTGATCCCCAGGCTCCCGGCATCCAGCTGGCGTTGCCACAGCGCCGGCGCCATGGTGGTCTTGCCGTGCGGCATCAGTTCGAGCCCGCGCTCGGCGCACCACGTGGCCATCGTCGTCGCATTGTGCCGCATGGCCGCGTCGTCGAGCACGACCAGTGGCGTCCAGAACTCCGAAAGCGCAGGCTCCGTCGCGAGGAACTCCGCGGGCGTCTTCCCCACAGCACGATCCGGAATGCCCTTGTCGCGGGCGTTCAAGCGTTCCTCGCTCACAGGTCCCCTCCCTGCATCACGTCGGCCTTCGCGCCCTGCATCGCTTCGGCGAATGTGCACATGATGCAACGTACGTTGCGCGTTCCGCACGCGCTCTTCACACTAGCGTCATGACATCCGCCCCGGCGAGCGCACCCCTGAGCACACCGCTGCCCCGCCTCATCGCGCTCGGCGAGACCATGGTGATGATCACCCCCGCGCGGGCCGAGTCGCTGGCCACCGCCGACGACTTGCGGCTGCACGTGGGCGGAGCCGAGTCCAACGTGGCGACTCACGCCGCCGCGCTCGGCGTTCCCTGCGCCTGGGTTAGCGCGGTGGGCGATGACGTGCTCGGCCGACGAGTGCGCCGGGTCGTCGCGGAGCGCGGCGTCGACGTGCGCTGGGTGACGAGCGATCCGCACGCGCCGACCGGCGTGTACTTCAAAGACCCCGGCAACGGTGTGCTCTACTACCGACGCGGATCCGCCGCCTCCCGCCTCACGGCCGAGGCCGTCGCGCACGTGCCGTTCGAGGGCGCCGAGGTCGTGCACCTCTCCGGAATCACACCGGCGCTGTCCGACAGCTGCGCCGAGCTTGTCGACTCCGTGATCGAGCGGGTCGCGGCATCCGCCGCCGTGCTCAGCTTCGATGTCAACCTCCGTCCGCCACTGTGGTCGCCGGATGCCGCCGCTCCCGTTCTGCGCTCCCTCGCGCGCCGGGCGGACCTCGTCTTCGTGGGCCTCGACGAGGCATCCGTACTCTGGGGCTGCGAGACCCCCGCCGACGTGCGCGCAGCGCTTCCCGAGCCGGCGCGACTCGTCGTGAAGGACGGCGACATCGGTGCCACCGAGTTCGACCGTGGTGCCGATCGGGACGAGACGACGTTCGAGCCGGCCATCGCCACCGCCGTCGTGGAGCCGGTCGGCGCCGGAGACGCGTTCGCCGCCGGTTACCTCGCAGCGCTTCTGAACGGCGCGGATGCCGCCTCCCGTCTGCGCGCAGGGCACGAACGGGCGCACCTCGTTCTGCTGTCGACCAGCGACTTCGTGATGGAACACATTCAGTGAAAGGCGGACCGCGCCCATGACAGACAACTCTTCTTTCGGCGAGCTCTTCGGCGAGGTGCCGCTCATGGCGATTCTGCGCGGCATGGGCGTCGAGCGCAGTCTCGCCGTCGCCACGACGGCCTGGGAGCTCGGCATCGACCTCGTCGAGATCCCGGTGCAGACCCCGACCGACGTGGAGGCGTTGCGCGTCGTCGCCGAAGCGGGCCGTGCGCGCGGTCTGCACGTCGGCGCCGGCACGGTCGTCACGCCGCAGCACGTTCGTCTGGCCGAACAGGCAGGCGCCGAGTTCACGGTGAGCCCCGGGTTCGATGTCGAAATCGTCCGAGCGTCGCACGACGCCGGCCTGCCCTCTCTGCCCGGCGTGTCGACGCCGACGGAGGTGCAGTTGGCCGGCAAGGAGGGCCTCACCTGGCTCAAGGCCTTCCCCGCGTCGCTGCTCGGAACAGGGTGGTTCGGTGCGATGCGCGGCCCGTTCCCGAACATGTCGTTCGTCGCCACGGGCGGAATGGATGCCTCTACCGCTCCCGCCTTCCTCGCAGCCGGTGTGCGCGTGGTCGCGGTCGGCTCCGCGCTGGAAGATCCCGAGCAGTTGCCCGCTCTCGCCGCGCTGGTCAAGTAGCGAGTTCGGCATCTCGCGGGTCACCGCGCACGCGTACCTCGACTAGGCCCGGGCGCGCTCCACGCTGATGCCCTTCGTCGTCGCGAACCCGGGAATCGTGATCTCGACCTTCTGCACCGACTTCGGCAGCGACGGAACGAGAGCGTAGAGCACTTGACCCGAACCGTCGACGCTCTGCGGCAGCGTGCTGCACGCGCAGTCCAGGTCTCGGCCATCGCCGTTCGCGGGCACATACGTGTATGGCCGAAAGGTCGTCTTCGTCGCGGGGTCGACGACGCCGAGCAATCGGGTGTCCATCAACGGCGGGTACGCGAGCTGGAACGACGCCGTGTCCACGCTGCCGCCCGTCGCACTCTTCAAGCGCCAGACGACGAGTGTCGAATTCGCCTCTGACCGCACTTCGAGCACCTGCGCGATCACGGCGGACGTGCCGGCGCCGGTCCCCGTCTCGATCGTCCCCTTCGACGTCGCGAGAACGGGAAGCGCCTTCGGGTCCGCCATGACCTTCGTGACCGCATCCTTCGGCGAGAGCGACTGCGTATCGTCCCGCGCTCCTGCCGCCGAGCCGGGCGACGCCGTACTGCCGGTGGAACTCGGAGCGGTGCAGCCGCACAGCACGAGGCCCGCGGCCACGACGACCGTCGCGAGCACGGACATCCCGCGCCGTGTCATCCCCGTCCCCTCCATCACTTGCCTCCCGTCGTGAACGTGATCGTCACCCGCCGGTTCAATGCGCGCCCGGCATCGGTGCTGTTGTCGGCCACCGGGTCCTGTTCGCCCATCCCGGATGCCGTCAACGAGATTCCCGAGCGGGTCACCATTGTCGACAGCGCGTCCTTGACCGCGTTCGCACGCGCCTCCGACAGCGTCTGGTTGTCCGAGTCGTCACCGATGCTGTCGGTGTAGCCGACGATCGACACGGTGCCGGAGCCCGCTTTCGAGAGCTTGGTCGCGACATCCTTCAGCACAGCCTGTGCCGCCGTGGTCAGCGTCGACTTCCCGAAGTCGAACAACACGCTGGAGTTCAGCGCGATGGAGGTCGTCGTCGGCGTGTCCTTCGTCGCCGCTTTGGGATTCGCGGTGTTCGTCGCCATCGGTCGGATCGACAGACTCGTGTCCGCCGCGTCGATCGCGGACTTCGTCGGCAGCGTCGGCCATCCTCTGCCGAGCTTCACGGGCTTCGTCGCCACGATGGGCCGCGGAAGCGCGTCGGTGATCGGCACGTCCTGAACGAGGTTGCCGTAGCCGAAGTCGATCGTGGCGGTCTTCATGCGAGCCGGAAGCGGCGGCAGCACCGCGTAGCCGACCAGCGGTGTTCTCGTGCCGTTGAGACCGCCGATGTCACCGATGCGGCTGCACAGGCAGTGACGGTCGGAACCGACCAGCGGCAGGTAGTACTTCAGCCCCGCGGTGTCGACGATGCCGACGGCCCACGCGTCGAACGCCCGGTACGGCGTGCTCAGCCCGATCGAGGGCATGTTCAAGGCCGACGAGTTGCCGGGGCCGCCCAGGCTGTAGAACACCGCGGTTCCGCCGGGAATGCGCACCACGGCGTTGATCGCGCCGTGGATCACCTCGTTCGACGAGTCCTGAGCCGGGTCATAGGTGAAGGTGGCAGCTACGGGCACGCCGTGCGACGACGACTTCCCCTGGGCTGAAGGGGCCTGTGCAGTCGCGGCGTGTGCCGGCGCCTCGCTCGCCGGCGAGGCCAGAGCGAGCCCGCAGATCACGCCCAGCGCCACCGCCACACCGCGCGCGAAGGGGCGCACGACCTCTCGCCTTGGTCGCCGAGGATGCCCCCGCATCGTCGAGCGGACGGCCGGTCGTACTTCTCCCCCTCGCATGTCGAAGACGTTACGGAGCTTCGCCTTGCCTCGACATGGGGAGGACTCCCCATGTTCCTCACGCAGGGGAAGTCCTCCCCGTGCCCCTCCCGGTGGCGGCTCGTACGCCCAACCCTGCATGAGCGAGAGAACACTCATCCTGTTTAGAAGATATGTTCGTATCTATGACGCCCCGTTTCCTGGTAGAATCGGCCTTATGATCGACGCGAACGGAGACATCGGCGACGGGCTTCCGCCGCAACGCATCCGCGTGCCGTCACCGTTCGAGCTCCTCGACCGGACGATCGACGATGCCGAGACGACGCAACTCATGGCGAACCGGCTCGCCGCGCGCCAGATCTTCACCGTGCGCGACGCCTTCGACGCAGCGCTGGCGAGCCCGCGCGTCTACGTGCCCGTCGGGGCGAGCACCATCCCGGGCGTGGAAGATCTCGACTTCGCACGGCGGTCGATCGCCTTCGATCTCGCCCAACGCCTCCACCTGAGTGAGAACGTGGTGCGCGACTACGACTATCAGGCGCGCGTGCTCGATTCCTCACTTCCGCACATCCGCGACCTTTTCATCGAGGGCATCATCAGTCACCGACACGTGAAAGCCGCCGTGGAGAACACCACCGGCGTTCCCGCAGAGGCGCTCGAACGGTATGACGAGCGCCTCGCTGCCGTCGCTGCCGGTCTTCGTCCCGACGTGTTCGCGCGTCGCTGCAGGCTGGTGCGCGAGCGGCTCAGCATCGACAGCCTGCAGGAGCGTCACGACCGGGAGCGCGCGAAGCGCCGCGTGGTCGTCGAGCCGGTGAACGACGGCATGGCGTGGATCAGCGCCTACGTGCCGCTCGCAGACGCGGCACGCGCCGACGCCCGTCTGAGCGCGACCGCCACGCGCATGCGCAAGGAGTCGGGCGAAGCCCGCACCAAGGCACAACTGCGGGCGGATGCCTTCATCGCCTGGCTCTGCGGCGACGGCACTCCGACCGCGGCCACCGCACACCCGTTCGTCCTCATCGACGGCGGCGGGCGGTTCGCCGAGGTGCTCGGCTATGGTCCGATCGATCCGCGCACCGCCGCTGCTTCGCTTCACGATGCGCCGTCGTTCCGCCGCGTCGTCGAAGACCCGGTGCGCCCCGCCCGCCTCGTGCTCGACAAGGGGCAGTACCGGCCGTCCGCCGATCAGCGCACCTGGCTCCGCCTCAACTACGGGCTGGACGACGCTGCGGCGCCCTTCGTCTCCCCCGATGCCGAGATCGATCACATCATCGAGTTCCAATACGGCGGAGTGACGGATGTCGCGAATCTCGTCCCGCTCAAGCCGCGACTGCACCGACTCAAGTCGGCCACGCGCATCCGCCTCGACCCGAAGCCCAACGGCGGAATCCGGGTGCGAACACCGACCGGGTACGACAGCGATCCACCGCCGTTCTGATCAACGCGCCGATCGCGAGCCTCACGCCCGCGCGAGCTCGTGCGCCAGCGCCTCGAGCTCGGCGCCGCCGGCCATGAGGCCGGTCAACTCGTCGATCGCGATCTCGGACTTGTCGTAGAGCCCCAGGCTGACACCGCGCTTCAACAGCAGGAAGCGATCCCCCACCGGATACGCGTGGTGCGGGTTGTGCGTGATGAAGACCACGCCGAGCCCGTTGTCGCGCGCGCGGGCGATGTACTTCAGCACCACACCGGCCTGTTTCACCCCGAGAGCCGAGGTCGGCTCGTCGAGGATGACCACGCGGGCCCCGAAATACACCGCGCGGGCGATCGCCACCGACTGCCGCTCACCGCCGGAGAGTGTGCCGATCGGCTGGTCGACGTCGCGCAGGTCGATGCCCATCTTGCCCAGCTCTTGCTTGGTGATGGCCTTCATCTGCCGCACCTTGAGCATGCCGGCAGAGCTCAGCTCGGATCCGAGGAAGAAGTTGCGCCACACCGGCATCAGCGGCACGACGGCGAGGTCCTGGTAGACCGTGGCGACGCCCGCGTCCAGTGCAGCACGCGGACTGGAGAAGTGTCTTTTCACGCCGTCCACGAGCAGGGCGCCTGAGCTGTAGTCGTGAGCACCGGCGAGAATCTTGATGAACGTGGACTTGCCTGCACCGTTGTCGCCGAGCACGCAGAGCACCTCGCTCGCGGAGACCGAGGCCGACACGCCCTTCAACGCGATGATCGATCCGTACGTCTTGCCGATGTCACGCACCTCGAGAATGGCGGGCTCTCCGACGATCGACATGTCGACGGCATCCGTCAGCAGCTCCGACCCCGGGACGGTTCCGGCCGCACCGGCCTCTGGGGGTGCGGAGTCGCGCGAGAGCGCCTTCTCGAGCACCCGTTCGTCGGCGACTTCCTCGTTCTCGTTCATTCGCGACCTCCCGCCTGTCGTCGCACGTACAGGTTGATGAGCACGGCCAGCAGCAGCATGGCGCCGAGGAATGCCTTCAGCCAGTTGTTGTCCCACTGGGCGAACACGATGCCCTGCAGCGTCATGCCGTAGATGAGCGCGCCGATCGCGGCACCGGCGGCCGATCCGAAACCACCGGTGAGCAGGCATCCGCCCACCACCGCGCAGATGATGTAGATGAACTCGTCGCCGATACCGGTCGTGGCTTGCACGGTGCCCACGTCGAACAGCGAGAGCATGCCCACGAGCCAGCCGCAGCCGGCCGTGGTCATGAACAGGCCGATCTTCGTGCGGTTCACAGGAACGCCGGTCTGCCGCGCGGACTGCAACTGACCTCCGACGGCGAAGATCCAGTTGCCGGCACGCGTGCGCATCAGCACCACGGTCGCGATGATCGTGATCACGACCCACCAGATGACGGCGGTCTCCAGGTGGAAACCGCTCGAGCCGAAGCCGATGCTCTCGCCGAAGATCGCCTTCACCCCCGAGTACCCGGGCACGTTCGTCATGCCCTGGATGGCGACCTGGCCGGTGATCAGCTTGGTCACAGCCAGGTTGATGCCCTGCAGGATGAAGAACGTGCCGAGGGTCACGATGAAGCTCGGCAGGCCGGTCTTCATGACGATGATCCCGTTGAAGAAGCCGATCCCCAACGCGAACGCCAGCGCGATGATCAGCGCCACCCAGACGCTCAGGCCGTACCACGTGGTCAAGACGCCGACCATGAGACCCGTCGTGCCGGTCATCGCGCCGGCGGAGAGATCGAACTCCCCGCCGATCATGAGCAGCGCCACGGCCACGGCCATGATGCCGTAGAGCGACGCCGAGTACAGCCACGTCGACACCCCGGCGGGAGTCAGGAACGAGTCGGTCACGACCGAGAAGAAGATGAAGATCAGGATCGCGGCGACCCCCGCGCCGACCTCGGGACGACGCAGCGCCTTCACCAGCGGGTTCGCGCGCTTGAGCCGTTCGTCGAGCGACGGTGCGGCACCGCCGGGGAGTGTCGAGGTGGTCATGGATGCTCCTTACCTCGTTCCGTTCTTCGCGTACTTCGCGACCTGGGCGGCGTTGTCCTTCGTGATGTATCCCGGTCCGGAGTAGACGGGCATCCCACCGCCGACCGTGTTGCCGTTCGACTTGTACAGGTGCAGGAAGACGATCGGAAGATAGCCCTGCAGGTACTGCTGCTGATCGACGGCGAACAGGATCTTGCCCTGCTCGATGAGCTTGAGCACGTCGCTGGAGACATCGAAGGTGGCTACCTTCGCCTTGCTGCCCGCGTTGTCACGCGCCTGTTCCGCTGCGACCGCGACCTCCGGGTTCAGAGCCACGACGCCATCCACCGAAGTGTCGGAGAGCAGCGCACTCTTGATCGTGTTGCCCGCGTCGGCGACGTTGTTGATGTCGACCTGCACGTTCTTCACCGTGCCGGTGAACGTCTTCTTGATGCCGTCGCAGCGCTGCTCCAGGCCCTGGTTGCCGGCTTCGTGAATGATGCAGAGCACGTTCTTCAAGCCCTCGGAGTCGAGTCTCTTGCCCACCGACTCGCCCGCCAGCTCTTCATCCTGGCCGACGTGCGTGATCGCCCCGTACTCCTGCGACTGGGCCAGCCCCGAGTTGATGGTAACGAACGGGATGCCGGCCTTCGTGGCATCCGCGAGCGCGCCCTTCAACCCTTCCGGGTTCGCCATCGAGACGACCAGGCCGTCCACCTTCTGAGCGATCGCCGACTCGATGAGCTGGCTCTGCTTCTGCACGTCGGGGTCGCCCTGATAGGTGACCTTGTCGCCCATCGCCTTGCCGCCGGCCATCGCTCCGGTCTTGACGACGTCCCAGAACGTGTCACCGGGAGCGGCGTGCGTGATGACGGCGAAGGTGTACTTGCCGCTGGTCGATGCGGCGGCCTGCGTGTTCGAGTCCTTCTGTTTGTCGACGGCTCCGGTGCCGGTGCACGCGGAGAGCGTGAGTACGACACCGGCGGCCACGGCGGTAGCCGCGAGCCAGACCTGCTTGGTGCTTCGGAACATGTGCGTATCCTCCTTTGGGTACGTCTGGTGACGAAGTCCTGCGCGGCGTAGACGCGTCAGGGGTGGAGCGAATGCGGCCCGGAGGCCGCGGATTTTCAGGTCGTCGTGCCGGCCTGGCTTGCGGAGCCGTTCGCCCCCGCACCGTTCGTGCCTGCACCGTTCGTGCCGGCAGTCGGCGGAACCGCGTGCCAGGTGCGGTCGCTCGCAGCGGCCTCGGCCGCCGCCGCTACGCGGGCCGCGGCGAGGGCATCGTGGATGTCGGCGCTCGGCGCCTCGCGGCCGCTGTACGACGCGAGGAACTTCGACGCCTCGATCACCTTGAGGTCGTCGTAGCCCATCCCCGTTCCGGCTCCGGGCTGGAAGCGCGCGAAGTCACCGAAGCCGGGACCGGCGAGGATGCTCGTGAACCCGGAATGCGGGCCCCGCCCGACCGCGAGTCGCAGCTCGTTCATCCGCTCGAAGTCCCAGACGAGGGCGCCCTCGGTGCCGTAGACCTCGAGCTCGTAGTGCGCACGACGGCCGGTGGCCACGCGACTCGCCTCGAGCGTGCCGACCGCTCCGTCACTCAGCCGCACGAGCATCCCCGCATAGTCCTCGTTCTCGACCTCGCCGCGTTCGGCGCTGTCGCTCACTGCGAAGTGCGTGGCCTGACCCATCGCGAGCTTCGGGCGCGTGGCGTGCACGGTGCTGGTGAGCGCCGCCACGTCGTCGATGGGTCCGACCAGATACTGCACCAGGTCGACGAGGTGCCCCATCAGATCGCCGAGCACTCCCGATCCGGCCAGCGAGCGGATGAACCGCCACGACAGGCCGCCGGCCGGTTCGGCCGAGTAGTCGGCGAACATCGTGCCCCGCACGTTCGTGATGCGGCCGATCGCCCCGTCCGCGATCAGCTTCTTCGCGTGTTCGACGGCCGGTGCGTTCCGATAGTTGAAGCCGACGGCGGTGACGACATGCGCGGCATCCGCCGCCTCGGCGATCGCCTGTGTCTCAGACGCGTCCCGGCCCGCCGGCTTCTCGATCCAGAACGCCTTCCCCGCGCTCGCGGCCGCGGTCGCCATCTCGGCGTGCAGAAAGTTCGGGGCGCAGATCGAGACGACGTCCACCTCCGGGTCGTCGATCACCGCGTGATAGTCGGTGGATGCCCGCGCGAACCCGAGTCCGTCGCGCGCGTAGTCGAGGCGGTCCGCCGCCGTGTCGGCCGCGTGCACGAGGACGGGACGGATACCCAACTCCGGGTAGAACTCGGGAAGCGCGCGGTATGCGCGCGCGTGTACCTTTCCCATCCAGCCCACGCTGATCAGCCCCACGCCAAGCCGGTCGAAGTCCTGCCCCATTCATCGCCTCCTCTCACCCTTGAGATGATGATCACGATACCGACTTACGTATATATGTCAAGACATTAGGCCACATAGTCTGTCGGGCGCGGTCTCGCTTCCGAGCCCGTTCGCGGCTCGGGTGCACCGGCTGGAAGGCGTGCGACACCTGCACCTGTGCGTGGGCGCTGCGTGGAGCAGTAAAGACGCAAGTAGACCGGTGAGGTCTGCCCTCATGCGGCCAGCAGGGCCCCGGTCGGCGCTCGCCCGCTCAGCGCGCGGTGCGGCGTCTGCGCAGACGCAGGGCGAACCCGATGAGGATCAGCGCCGCACCGGCGGACCCGATCGGGAGCACGTCCACGCCCGTGTTGGCGAGAGCCGACGGGGCGTCGCCGATTGCCGACGGGGCGTCGCCGGCGGCGACTGTCGGCGGGTCGTCATCGCCGCCGACGTCAGTCGCCGGGTTGCTCCAGCGTGCGTAGAGGGTGAGCGACTTCGGGCCGCCGAGGCCCAGGTCGGTTGTGGCGATCACCGGGGTGCCACCAATGGCCTGCGTGAACCATCCGTCGAAGACGTAGCCCGCGCGAGTCGCGTCCGCGGGAAAGTCGACCTCGCCGTCCTGGAAGGTGCGCGCGTAGACGGCGCCGGAAGCGGTCGGCACCGTACCGCCGTTGCCGTCGAGCAGCACGGTGACGTTGTGTCCCGTCACGTTCTCCGGGTTCTGGATGGCGTCGGGCTTCTGACTGATGTAGGGGTTCTGGATGGTGCCGGTGTTCGCGAGGGTGCCGGAGACGGTGAGCGTGCCCTCGTTGCGGATCGTGCCGGAGTTGGTGGCGACGACGCCCGCCGGGATGTCGATGCGGTTGAAAGGAGGCAGGATCAAGGTGCCGGCGTTGGACAGCGATCCGAAGTTAGTGCTGTCCGGCGCGACGCCGTCGCCGGGGCCGATCACGTTCGAGCTGAGCCCCGAGCCGACGGTGACCACGGCGCCCGCGCCGATCGAGAGGGATGCACCGGAGCCGAAGTAACCGCCACCGATCCCCGCGGACTGCTCGTTGCTGTTTCCCGCCGTCACGGTGCCGCCGTCGATGACGATCCTGCCGCCGTCACCGTCACGGCCGCCACCGATCCCCGCAGCCCACTCGCCACCGGTCGTGGTGACAGTGCCGCCGTTGATGGTGGTGGTGCCGCCGGCGCCGCCGTTCCCGCCGCCGATTCCGGCTCCGCCGTTCTGTCCCCGGGTGGCGATCACGCCGCCGTCGATCGTGATCGTGCCCGCGTCCTCACCGTCGGCTCCGCCGATTCCGGCTCCGCCGCCACTTGATGTGTCTCCGTAGCTGCCGGTCGCGTCGAGGGCTCCGTTGACTCCGCCGGGGGCTGAGTCGACGATCGTGAGGGTGGTTCCCACCGGGACGCCGAGCCCGGCCGACCCGACGGGGTCCTCGTCGCCGGCGACCAATGTGAGCCGGTGGCCGTTCAGGTCGAGAGTCAGCGCGTTGCCGGCGTGGACCTTGACGACGTCGCTGTCGGCATCGCCGGTGAGGTCGGCGCCGAGGGTGATCGTCGAACCGGAGGGCTGGGTCGCGAACGCGTGCGCGAGATCGGAGATCGAGCTGACCGCTTCGTCGGCGTGGGCTGCCGAGACGGGTCCGATGACGAGGGCTGCCGCGGCAGCGACCGCGGCGGCGGCGGCGAGCATGCCCACTCGTCGCGTCCGTTCGGTCGCCGAGGTCTCGGGGGCGACGGCACTGCGCGGCATCTCAGGTCCACTCTCGTCGGGGAGCTCCCGTGTCGCCACGGAGCGGCGCGACCAGCTGGACAGCGCGTTCGCCAGCCTAGTGGATCCGCGGACGGCGGACCCCGGTGGCCGAGCCGCAGACGACAGGAAATCTTCTCGTACGAGACGCCGGGCGAGAACCTGCCGGAGCGGGTCTCATGAGTCTTCTTCGGTGGAGCTACGGGGATTCGAACCCCGGACCTTCTCATTGCGAACGAGACGCGCTACCAACTGCGCCATAGCCCCAAGTGCGTATGTGACTTTAGCACGAGGTGCGGGCCGATTCGGAATCGAGCACGGGTTCCGGCCGCCGCCATGAAGCCGTCCCGAAATACCCCACGTGACCTCCGACATCTGTCGTCGACAACAGCAGACACGCCGACGGCGACACCGGAACAGCAGGAATGCTGCTGTTCCGGGCGATGTCTGCTGTTCTGGCGTCAGCCGACGCGACGGCGGCGCAACGCCTCGTCGAGATCGAGGTGCTCGCTCTCGACGCCGTCCAGCACGCCCATGCGGGCGAAGCGGCTGGGCGCGGCGCTCTCCACCGCGGTGTTCTCCACCGCGATGCTCTCCACCGCGGCGCTCTCCGTCTCGGGCGCCTCGACGTGGGCGGCCGGCGCCTCCCGCTTCGGCAACGTCGGCACGGAGGCTTCAGCGATCTTCGCCGCCCGCGCTTCCAGCTCCGCTCGCGCCGCGGCACGGCGCAAGGCCACCGCCGCATCGAGGGATGCCATGGCCGCGGCCGCCCGCGACCCCGGCGACTGATACATCGGCTTGGGCAACGGCTGCGGCTCCCACGTGACCGTTGCCGGCGCCGACGGCGACTCCGTCGCGACCTCGAGAGAGTGGTCGAAGAGCTCGGGCTCCGCTCGCACTGTCGCCACCCGGGCCGGACGCGCTGCACGGTGCGCGGCGACCTGCAGCGCGAGCCGACGCAGCACGGCGATGGCACAGACGAGCAGTGCTGCGGAGGCCAGGAACACCCACCACGATCCAGCGGTGGCCGCCGCGTACGCCCCGAAGCAGAGCCCGATCAGCGACGCGACCACGGCACCGAACGTGACGAGTCGGCTGCGGCGCACGGCGTGGGTGAAGGTGCGCTCGCGCTGAAGACGCGTCGCCGGCGCGACCGTCCCCGACCCGGTCCGCGCCTGCATCGCGTCGCGAGCGGTGGCACGCGCCTGCGCCTGTGCTTCGCGCTCGGCCTCCCGCTCGGCGGCGAGCCGGGCCGCGGCCCTGGCCTCCGACTGCGCGTGAGCGCGAGCGGCGGCATCCGCGTTGGCTCTGGCTTTCTTCAGAAGTTTCTGCTGTCGTGCCACATCACGGGCCGTCGCTTCGACGCGCACCTCTTCGGGCACCTCCGCCGTCTCGGCGAGTATGCGCAAGGTCTGCTGCAGACGCACCGCGTTGCGTTCGGCGTTGAGGTAGTCGCGGCGTCGCAGCCAAGTCGGCACGAGATACGCGAGCCACAGGACCGCGGCGAGAGCGATGACGACACCGCCGCTCAACGTCCCCCCGTTCATGCCACTACGGTAGGCGCACCACGACGCAACCGGCCGTCGCCGAGCCCGTGTGTCCCCGATCGGCGCTGTGTCCCCGATCGGCACCCCGGAACCAGGATGCTCACCGTCCCCGCGACAGCAGCGGCTTCGTCGCCGCCTCGATGTCGGCGAGCGGAACCGTGGCGGCATCCGCGGGGACGTCGCCCGAGCGCCACCGGCGCAGCACGCCCTGCGGTATCTCCTCGACGACGAGCGCGAAGCAGAAGTGGTCGCGCCAGTCGCCGTTGATGTGGATGTACCGGCGACGCAGTCCCTCGTACCGGAAGCCGAGCTTCTTCACCACGCGCAGCGACGGTCCGTTCTCCGGGCGGATGCAGATCTCCATGCGGTGCAGACCCAGCTGGAAGAAGCAGTAGTCCGTCGCCAGCGCGACGCTCGTGGGGGTCACGCCCTTGCCGGCGAAACGCTCCGCCACCCAGTACCCGAGCGTCGCGGACGCCAGCGAACCGTAGGTGATCGACGACACGTTCAGCTGACCGGCGAGCTGGCCGTCGTACTCCATGACGAACGGGAGCCCGTGTCCGGCGCGCGCCGAGGACTGCAGCGACCGGATGCTCGCCCGCGTGTCGAACGTCGCCGGCCCGTGCGGGCTGGTCGCCTCCCATTGCCGCAGCCAGGTGCGATTGTCGACGAGCTCCTTCTCCAGGGCGCGCGCATCACGCAACCGAATGGGACGGATGCCCACCGCACCGTCGTTCAAGCTGGGCACGTACACGAGTCGTCGGCCTTGTCCTCAGTCGTCGTTCTCAGTCTTGTGAACTGCCGACGCCCGGCTCGTCGATCGTCTGTCCGCTGGAGGGCTCGTCGGCCAGGCCCGACGCGAACTCGCGCAGCCACGGGCGCAGCTGCGGGCCCAGATCCTCGCGATCCACCGCGAGCTGCACGATCGACTTCAGGTAGTCGAGACGGTCGCCGGTGTCGTAGCGCCGACCACGGAACACGACACCGTACACACCGGGGCCATCGGCCTCCGCCGCCATCTCCTGGAGAGCATCCGTCAGCTGGATCTCGCCGCCCTTGCCCGGCTCGGTGTGCTCGAGCACGTCGAACACCTCCGGCTGCAGCACATACCGGCCGATGATGGCGAGGTTCGACGGGGCGTCCTCGGCTGCCGGCTTCTCGACCAGCCCGCGCACGCGCACCACATCGTCGTCGTCGGTCTTGTCGACGGCCGCGGCGCCGTAGAGGTGGATCTGCGAGGGGTCGACCTCGAGCAGAGCCACGACGCTCGTGCCGCGCTCCTGCGCCACCTCGATCATGCGCGTCAGCAGCACGTCGCGGCCGTCGATGATGTCATCGCCGAGCAGCACCGCGAAGGGCTGCGCGCCAACATGCTTCTTCGCTCGGAGCACCGCGTGCCCGAGGCCCTTGGGATCGCCCTGCCGCACGTAGTGCATGTCGGCCAGATCGGTCGAGTACATCACGCGGCGCAGCTTCTCGAGGTCGCCCTTCGCCTGCAGCGTGGTCTCGATCTCGGTCGCGCGGTCGAAGTGGTTCTCGAGCGCGTTCTTGTTGCGGCCGGTGATCAGCAGCACGTCATCCAGCCCGGCTCCCACGGCCTCCTCCACCACATACTGAATGGCGGGCTTGTCGACGACCGGCAGCATCTCCTTCGGCATCGCCTTGGTGGCCGGCAAGAATCGTGTTCCCAGCCCGGCCGCGGGAATGACAGCTTTGGTGATGACCATGCTGCTCAGGGTATCCGCTGGCCGAGCGCGACGAGAATCCCTTTAGGATGCCTGCTATGGCCCCCGCCCCGAGCAGCGCGTCGCCCGCGGATCCGAGCAGCGCGAAGCGCGCCCTTCGCGCCGAACTCCGCGAGCGCCGCAAGAACGCCACCGCGATGCAGCGGGAGAAGGCCGCGGAGGGGATCACGGCCCAGCTGCAGCAGCTCGTACGGCAGTACGGGGCGAATTCGCTCTCCTGCTATCTCTCCGGCCCGAACGAGCCGAACACGCGCCCGTTCCTGAACTGGGCGTTCGCTCAGGGGCTGCGCGTGCTGCTCCCGATCAGCCGCGACGACGGACTCTTGGACTGGACGGTGGACGACGGGGAATCGGAGGCACTGGGCATCCACGGCCTGCCCGAGGCCGTCGGAGAGCTGCTCGGACCCATCGCGATCAACGACGTCGACCTCATCATCGTTCCGGCGGCCGCAGTGGACTCCGGCGGCATGCGGATGGGCTGGGGCAGGGGCTACTTCGACAAAACCTTGGGGAGCATGGAAAAATGTCCACCGGTGTATGCCGTGGTGTTCGACGGCGAGGTGCTCGACGAGGTGCCCCGCGAACGGCACGACGAGCCGGTGAACGGAGCGGTGACTCCGACCCGTATTCTCCGGTTCAGTTGACAGTGCTTCAGTTGACGCCCGCTACAGCTGACAGCGCTACAGCTGACAGCGCTACAGCTGGCACCGCCCCTAGTGAAAGAGATCCCATGCCCACCTACTCCTACAAGTGCACCGAATGCGGCCACGCGTTCGACATCCACCAGTCCTTCAGCGACGACGCGTTGACGACCTGCCCCGAGTGCGGCGGGCAGCTGCGCAAGGTGTTCGGCTCGGTCGGTGTCACGTTCAAGGGGTCGGGCTTCTACCGCACCGACTCGCGGTCGGGCACGACGCAGTCCGCGCCGTCGGCGAAGAAGGAGTCTTCGTCTCCGAGCGCTTCCGCGGAGACGAAGAGCTCCTCCGGCGAGACGAAGAGCGCTTCCGGCGAGAAGAAGAGCACTCCTGCGGCGACGACCGCGGGTTCTGCGGCCTGATCGCCGCTTTCTTCCGTACGATCTAACCGAAGAGGCGGCACAAGACACACGGGGGTTCACTGTGATCAAGGGCTTCAGAGACTTCATCATGCGGGGCAACGTCATCGACCTCGCCGTCGCGGTCGTGATCGGTGCCGCGTTCACCGCGGTCGTCAACGCGATCGTCTCCGGGCTCATCAATCCGCTGATCAGCGCGGTCTTCAACTCGAAGTCGCTCGACGACGCCCTCAAGGTCGGAATCCCCACCGTGTCGGGCGGCACGTCGTACCTGACGCTCGGCGCGATCATCGGCGCCGTCATCCAGTTCATCGCGGTCGCCGTGGTCGTCTACTTCGTGTTCGTCCTGCCGATGAACCACTTCCGCAAGCTCGCCGAAGCGCGTCGCGCTGCGGGGCAGGAGCCCGAGGCGGAGCCGCTCACCGACGTCGACCTGCTCACCGAGATCCGCGACCTGCTCGCGGCGCAGGCGGACGCCAAGCTGCAGGCGGCCGGGCGGCACGCGGACGCGCCGGCCGACAACTCGGCGGAGTAACAGCGCCGCGGAGTAGCGACGTCGCGGAACGCGCGCGGTCTACCCCCGCCGGTCCCCCGCGCCCCAGTGCGGTGGGAGGTCGCGCAACAGGCGATCATCGTTCGTCTGCGACCGCTCTCCCCATGCTCGATCAGTGTTCTCGGATGCCGGCACCGCGGCATCCTCGACCCCCGCCTGCGGAGTCGGGTCGGCACCCGGGGCACCGGGGCGATGGGCACGACGGCCGGTCGTGCGCTGTCCTGTTCGGCGCTGTCCTGTTCCGTGCTCGGCCACGCCTACCAGCGTACGGCGCTGGCTAGGCGTCGTCGCGCTCGATCGCGCCCAGCAGGCGTCCGATGCGCTGGGCGACGGCCTCGGGATCTGCGAAGAGCTCGAAGCTGTGCACGCGCAGGTAGTGCCAGCCCAGACGGCGCAGCACCTCCGGGCGCAGCCGCAGCGACTCCCGCAGGCTCGCGCCGCCGAGCACCCTGTCGGTCTCCACCACGACGGCTTTGCCGCGGAACGATGCGGCCAGGGGCAGCACTCCGCGATGGCCGAGCTGCACGTTCATGCCGAGCTTCTCGAGCCGGTAGGCGAGGTCGATGAGCAACGGCTCGGAGTCGTCGGGAACCGCGTCGTCCGCCGCCTCGATCTCGGCCGCCTCTTCGAGCACCTGCGCGAGAGCCACGATGCCGTGCTTCATGCGCGAGACGTCGATGTCGTCGGGACGGAAGCACGAGACGATGTCCATCGCCCGGCGCGCCCTGGTGAGTCCCACCGCCAGCAGGCGCTCGCCGCCCGGCTCGCCGAGCGGTCCGAACGACGACAGCAGGCGGCCGTGCGGCGTGCGACCGTAGCCGATGGAGAAGATGACCCGATCGCGGCTCTGCGCCACGGACTCCTCGAGCGTGACCACGGTGAACGGCTCGGGCCGGTCTCCGAGAATGAAGTCCGCGAGCTCCTGCCGCTTCGTGGATGCCGCCAGCACTGCGTGCTGCACGCGCACGGCGTGCTTCGCGCTGGCGGTCACCACCATGAGCGACTCCCGCGAGCGGTTCAGGGCGTGCTCCAGAACGAGCTCGACGACGCGAGCCAGTTCGGCATCCACGCTCTCCACGGTGCCGGTGTCGCCATCCGGCATGCCGTGCCCACCACGCACATAGCTGAGCGTGAGGCTCGCGTGCCCGAGAAAGCTCCCGGCCCACGGCAGCGACTCGATCTGGCCGCCGTAGAACCGGCGATTGACGAGCTCCGCGAGGTCGTCGCCCACGGAGCGATAGCTGCGCGTGAGGGTGTACACGGGCAGGAGGTCGGAGAGCCGCGCGAGCGCAGACGAGTCGTGCCAGGCATCCACATCGTGCGGCTCCGGCGCCGCGGGCGACGGGTCGGTGACGGCGATGCGGAACGGCGACGGCGTCTGCGTCACCGGGTCGCCGAACGCCACCACCTGCCGGGCGCGGCGAATCGCACCGATGTTCTCCACGAGTGTGCACGCTCCGGCGTCCACGAGCACGACGGTGTCGAACGCCATCGAGGCGGGCAGGGATGCCACGTCGTACGGCGACGCGAGCCAGACCGGTGCGAGCACTCGGCTCAACTGCGGTGCGCGCTCGGCGAGCAGCGCGGGTGTCACGTTCCCGGCCTTGAGCATGCGGCGCAGCGCGTCGGCCTGCTCGAGGTTGTCGGCCAGAGCGATCTTCCACTGCACCGAGAGCTGGGATGCCAGCATCTGGCCGGTCGCTGACGCGTGCGCCTGGTCGACGAGCCGGAAGTCCGCCTCCAGGCGGTCGAGCACGCGCGTGTTGGCGCCGAGTAGCGCCGTGTCGTCGGCCAGCAGCGTCTCGAGCACGGACTGCCACCAGGCCAGTTCGAGTTCCGCCGCCACGTTCTCGCTCGTGACGTGCCGAGCCGACAGGTCCGACAGCAGTGGGTCGAGGTGCAGTTCGCGCAGCCTGGAGAGCAGTGAGGTGCGCTCCTGCAGGTTGATGAGAACCTCGGACTCGACGGCGAGCCCGCCGAGCGCGCTCGTCAGCTCGTTCAGCGGCAGCGTCATCAGCGACTGCGCCGTGCCGGTGCGGCCGAGCGGGACATCCAGGCTCGTCAGGTCTTCACTGACGCGCTGGTACGCGACCTGCACATCGGCGACGCCCACGGGCACGCGCGGCGGAGCGCCCGCATCCGCGAACCGGTTCCACAGCTTGCGCTGCTGTTGGATGCGCCGCAGAGACTCGTTGAGGTCGGCCACGTGACCGCCGGGTCGCACGTACTCCAGAGCGAGCTTGCGCAGCCGGCGCCGGGTCGCGCCCGACATGCCAGGGGTGTCGCGCCGGTTCGAGGTGGCCGTGATCAGCTCGTCGAGAGGCCGGTCGAACACCGCGGGCAGAAAGCGGTCGAGCGTCTCGCGCAGATCGGCGAGCAGCCGCAGATAGACGCCGAGCTCGGTGATGTTCTCGAACGGTCGCAGCCGCGTGCCCTCGATGAGTGTGGTCGCGCGGTCGATGAGCCGCGGAACTTCGATGCTGCTGAGCTTCTTGGCCAGCGCGTGCGCGGCTGTCGCCTGCGACGTGGAGGCGAAGTCCGCCCCGTACCAGGGCGAGTCGCCCGGACCGTAGCGGAACTCGCCGAGCGCCGCGGCCTTGCGCAGAATGCCGGCGGCCTCGGTGCGGTCGCGCGCGAGCGCTTCGATGGAGGCCCGATCGAGGCGCGCTCGCGTGCGCGGCGGCGTGGGCAGCAGAGCGAGCCGCGCGAGCTCGCCGAGGGCGTCCAGCACGCTCACGCCGAAGGCGGGGTCGGCGGAGGTGAGGGCGCCGCGATAGTCGAGCAGCACCCGGCGCAGTCGCACGAGCGCGTCGTCGACGTCGTCGGTGGCGGGCTTGGCCGCCTTCTCATTGCGGGTGATGGACCTGATCAGATCCCGGCGCACGGAACGGGTCGCCACAGCGGCGCCGCCCAGGCCGACCTGGTCGAGGCGGTGCGCGATGGCATCCAGGCTGGAACGCCGTGGGCCGACGACGAGCACGCGCCGGTTGCGCGCCACGAGCGCGCCGATGGCGTTCACCACGGTCTGGGTGGCGCCGGTTCCCGGCAGCGTCTTGACCACGATGGAGTTGCCGCTGGCCACCTGCGCCACGACCCCCTCCTGCTCGGGGTCGGCATCCACCAGGAGCGTGTCGATCGAGGGCGGCCGGTTGTCCTGCGGAACCACCTCGGCCGGAGAGAAAGCACCCTCGATGCGCTCCCGGGCGCTCGGGTTGCCGGAGAGCGCGAGCAGCACGTCGTGATCGAAGTTGCCGAGATCGGCCGACATGCTGCTGGCTACGTCGGCGAACGACGAGACCACCAGCCGCGGCTGCACGGAGAAGAACTCGAGATGACTGGTGAGGCCGCGCAGGCGGTCGATCACGGGTTGCGGCTTGAAGACGCCGTTCGACTCCGACAGTGCGACGAACGCGTCGGCATCGAGCTCGATGCGGAACTGCTGGTGCAGCGCGTGCTTCAACTCCGGGTTGAGAAAAGTGCGGCCACGCAGCTTCAGCTCGAAATCGCGCCCGTAGCGGCGGATCGCCACCGGACGCAGCAACACCGGGGCGTCGTACTCCTCGGCACCGTCGCGCCAGTGTGCAAGCCCCACGCCGAGATGGATGGCGTCGATGCCGCGCACGGCGCGCAGCTCGATGCCCTTCGCGGTGATCGCTCCCGCGGCCGCCTTCGCCGTGCGCAGGGCGATGTCGTCGCGGATGAGGCTGGAGAGCAGAGTGCGGTCGCCGGTGATGAACTGCGGCAGACCGCCCGGGTGCGTCGAGCTCAGCTCGATGCGGGTGCGCGGGGCATCGACGAAGTGCAGCAGCGGAGACGGGCCCCCGATCGCGGCCACCTCTTCACGCCAGGATGCCCACGACGGCTCGGAGATATTGCCGGCCGAAACATTCGGATCGCCGAGGGTCACGGTGTACGGGCCCGTCGCCGTGCGCGGGTCGAGGGCTTCGTCTTCCCACGAATCCAACGACGTGAAATCCACGTCGTGTCTCTTCTCCGGTCTGCGCACACCCGAAACCCTATGCGTCAGGGGCCCGGATGCCCGTGAGGCGAGGCCGTTTCGCGGCATCCGTCCATGACGAATATGGGGTATAAGAGCACCCGTCGGCGTAGGCTGACGCGGGGCGGTTTTCAGATTCGAACCTGTGATTCCTGGGGAGTATCGATGAGCAAGCGCGACGACGTCGTCGAACTGGGCGGCAACCCGATCAAGACCCTGTACGGCTGGGGATTCCGGAGCGAACACGCCTACCTGGCAGCGTTCGTCTCGCTCGGACTGGTCTTCCTCAGCTGGGTCGTCTCCCGCATCAAGCACGATGAACGGGACCAGTCCGATCGGTGGGGACTCTTCATCGGGGAGTGGGTAGCCGTGCTGCTCGCCCTCGGTGTGGCACTCAAGCACGAAGAGTGACGGCGCCGGCCGACGCCGTGGCGCTGCTCGCGGCGACCGGTGCACGCACGGAATGGATGCCGTTCGCCGGCACGCAGACCACGCTCGGCGGGTGGCCTCTCACCCTCGTGCGCGCCGTGCACGCGCCGTGGGAACTGCGCATCGTGCGCGTCGACGGCGACGGCGTCTGCCGCGGCGTTCGATTGACGGGGCCGGCACTTGCGGACGTCGAGCTGGATGCCACGCGCCTGCATCAGGGCGTCGACCTCTGCACGCGGCGAGGCAGTGACGACGAGGACCACTCGGAGTTGCGGCTTCTCGTGCCGTGGGACGGCGATATCACCCTCGCCGACACGACGACGGGCGATCGTGCCGGTACGTCGCCGCTGGCGAGGGTGCGGGACCTGCCCTGTGGCTACCCGGTCATCGTCGCCGTGCGGCACAGCGCCTCTCCGCCGGCCATGCCTCGGGTCGAAGAGCAGCGCACGGACGCTGACGGCCGCCCCCTGCGCATCCGGAGCACGGGGTCGTCGATCCCCGAAGTCGAGCTGGCGCCGGCAGGCGGGGGTGGGCACGCGATCTCCGTCACGTGGCCCGACAACGTGCGGGAGGTCATCCAGGTGCCCCCGCCGCACCGCGCTCGGTGAGCAGCTCGGCGAGCACGTGCAACCCCCGTTCGGCCTCCTGCGCCGACGCGTGGCTGAAGTTCAACCGCATGGTGCCCCGGAGCGGCTCGTTCGGGAAGAACTCCTCCCCCGGCATGAAGGCGACACCGCGATCGATCGCCGCGGCAAGCAACGGACGCGTGTCGATCGGTCCGGCACCGGAGACCTCGCGCAGGCGCAGCCAGTAGAACAACCCGCCGTGCGGCGTCTGCCACTCGGCGAGGTGCTCGAAGTGCCGCCGCAGGCTGCTCTCGAACGTGTCGCGGCGAGCGCGGTAGAACCCGACGAGCGAGTCGATACGGGCATCCCAGCCGGAATCGGTGATCGCCGCCAGCACGATGCTCTGCGACAGGCGTGAGGTGTGCAGGTCGAGGGCCTGCTTGAGCATGACGAGCCGGCCGAACAGGTCCTCCGACGCGGCGAGGTAGCCGAGGCGTAGGCCGGGAGCGAAGGTCTTCGAGAACGAGCCCTGGTAGACCCACGAGCCGCCCGACATCCGCGCGGCGATCGGGGTGCGCTCGCACGGGTCGTAGGCGAGGTCGCGGTAGGGGTCGTCCTCGAACAGCACGGTGCCGGCGTCGCGGCAGCGGCGTGCGATCGCCTCGCGTTCGGCGTCATCGGCGCACGCCCCGGTGGGATTCGCGAACGTCGGGATGACGTACGCCAGCGCGGCGCGTTCGAGCTCGCGTCGCAGGTCGAGAAATCGCGCACCGTAGAGGCGGAACACCTGCAGGGCGGCCAGATACGTCGGCGACTCGAGCGCCACCGGCGTTCCGGGGTCGACGAAGAGCTTGGAGACCAGGTCGATGCCCTGCTGACTCCCGCTCAGCAGCATGACGCGCTCGGGCGGGGCGTCCAGCCCGAGCGCCCGCAGGCGGTCGGACACCACCGCGCGCAGCGTCGGCTCCCCTTCGCTCGGTCCGTACTGCAGAACATCGGCGGATGCCGTGCCCGACCAGTCGGGGAGCGTCTCGGTCGCGGGGAGGCCGCCCGCGAACGAGACCATGCCGGGTCGATCGATGACGCTCAGAATGGCTCGGATCGGTGAGGGCCGCAGCCGCTCGATACGCTCGGAGAACATGACGTGATTCCTCGGTGGTCTTCGATGGCCGACGTCATGTGTCGCGTGCCGCAAGGGGCGCTGGGCGGCGGGTGTGTCGCCCCTCGCACCGAATAGGTCAAGGTGGTTGACTTTATTATGCGGGTGAGAACGAGACGGGTCAACCTGCTTGACGTAGATGCGTCAGGTACGCGGGCCGAAAGATGCGTGCAATGGAAGGCAGCAGATCATGAGCAGCGCCGACCGTGAGGCCGAGCTCCGTCTCGCCATCGAAGAGCTGTACTTCGGCTACCGCGCGTTCACGGCGCTGCCGGACGAGATCCTCGCCGAGCGCGGCCTCGGGCGCACGCACCACCGCATCCTCTACTTCGTGCATCGCACCCCCGGCCTGTCCGCCGGCGAGCTGCTGAGTGTGCTGGCCGTGACGAAGCAGGCGGTGCACAAGCCGATCAAGGAACTCGAGCAGCGCGGCCTGCTGCGCATCAAGACGGACGTTTCCGACCGACGGGTGCGACGGCTCACTGTCACCGAGGCGGGGGCCGAGCTCGAGAGCCGGCTGACGCGATCGCAGATGGAGCTGCTGGAGGAGGCATTCGGCGGTCTCGCTCCAGCTGCCCAGGCGCACTGGCACGAGGTGATGCGGCGGCTCGGCGCGTCATGACGCGCACGCTGCGGCTCAGTCCACGCGCAGCTCGACGCCGTGCTTCCAGACCCGACGCACGAGCGGCACGCCGGGGCGGTACGCGAGGTAGACGGGCGACGGGGCATCCAGGAGCACGAGGTCGGCACTCGCTCCGGCGGAGAGCCGACCGACATCGTGGCGGCGCAGCGCGAGGGCACCGCCCGCGGTGGCGGCCCACAGCGCCTCGTCGGGCGTCATGCCCAACTCCCGCACGGCCAGAGCGATCACGAACGGCATCGACGATGTGAAGCACGATCCGGGGTTGCAGTCGCTGGCGAGCGCCACCGTGACGCCCGCGTCGATCAGGCCGCGTGCGCTCGGGTACGGGTGTCGCGTGCTGAACTCCACACCCGGAAGCAGCGTGCAGACGGTGCCGACGCCCTGCGCGGCCGAGCCGGCGAGCGCGGCGACATCGTCGTCGGAGAGATAGGTGGCATGGTCGACGCTCGCGGCGCCGAGCTCGACCGCGACGCGCACGCCGTCGCCGACTCCGAGCTGTCCGGCGTGGATGCGCGCGCCGAGCCCGCGCGCCATGCCCGCTTTCAGAATGCGCTCGGCCTCGGCGGCCGTGAACGCACCCTCGTCGCAGAAGACGTCGATCCAGCGCGCGTGGCCGACGCAGGCATCCAGCATCGGTCCGGTCACGAGATCGACATATCCCGCACGGTCGTCGGCGTACTCCGGTGGCACCACGTGGGCGCCGAGGAAGGTGACCTCGTCGGTCACTTCGGCTGCCAGCGCGGCAAGGCGTTCCTCGTTCGGCACGTCGAGCCCGTAACCGGTCTTCACCTCGAATGTGGTCGTGCCCTGCGAAGCGAGCTCGCGCTCGAACCGCTGCAGCGTGGCGCGCAGCTGTTCGTCGCTCGCAGCGCGCGTGGCGGCGACCGTGCTCAGGATGCCGCCGGCCGCGTACCGCTCCCCCGCCATGCGCGCCGTGAACTCGGCGGAGCGGTCGCCGGCGAACGCGAGGTGGGTGTGGCTGTCGACGAAACCGGGGATGACGGCGCGGCCACCGGCATCCACGCGCTCCACGTCGCCCTGCAGGAGGCGGGCGACCTGCGGTGCGGCGTCGGCCTGGGGACCCGCCCAGACGATTTCTCCCTCGCGGGCGATGAGCGCTGCGTCGGGTATGGCGCCGAGCGGGTCGCCCTCGCGCGCGCCGCGCGCCTGCGGGTCGTTCGTGACCAGCGACCCGATGCCGTGCAGGAAGAGCGTGCTCACGACTCCAGCATGGGGACCCGCAGACCGCGTTCGCGTGCAACCTGTGCGGCGCGTTCGTAACCGGCGTCCACGTGGCGCATCACGCCGGTCCCCGGATCGTTCGTGAGCACGCGCTCGATCTTCTGCGCCGCGAGCTCGGTGCCGTCGGCGACGGTCACCTGGCCGGCATGGATCGAGCGGCCGATGCCGACGCCGCCGCCGTGGTGGATCGACACCCAGGTGGCGCCGGACGCCGTGTTCAGGAGCGCGTTGAGGAGCGGCCAGTCGGCGATGGCATCCGACCCGTCCTTCATGCCCTCGGTCTCGCGGTACGGCGAAGCGACGGAGCCCGAGTCGAGGTGATCGCGGCCGATCACGATCGGTGCGGAGATCTCGCCGGAGGCCACCAGCTCGTTGAACTTCAGGCCCGCCAGGTGCCGCTCCTGGTACCCCAGCCAGCAGATGCGCGCCGGAAGGCCCTCGAAGTGCACCTTCTGCTGCGCCTTCGTGATCCAGCGGCGCAGCTTCTCATCGTCGGGGAAGAGTTCGAGGATGGCGCGGTCGGTGACCTCGATGTCGTGCGGGTCGCCGGAGAGGGCCGCCCAGCGGAACGGCCCCTTGCCCTCCTCGAACAGCGGGCGGATGTGCGCCGGCACGAACCCGGGGAACGCGAACGCCCGCTCGTACCCGCCGAGTTGCGCCTCCGCGCGGATCGAGTTGCCGTAGTCGAAGACCTCCGCCCCCGCGTCGAGGAAGCCCACCATCGCCTCGACGTGCTTCGCCATGGATGCCCGTGCCCGCGTCGTGAACTCCTCAGGGTCTGCCTGCGCGGCCTCGTGCCACGTCTCGACGCTGATCCCCTCGGGCAGATAGCTGAGCGGGTCGTGCGCGCTCGTCTGGTCGGTGACGATGTCGATCGGCGTGCCGCGGCGCAGCAGCTCCGGGAAGACGGTGGCGGCGTTGCCGACGAGACCGATCGAGTGCGCCTGCCCCGCCTGCCGGGCGGCCAAGGCCCGGGTGACGGCGTCGTCGAGATCGTCCGTGAGCTCGTCGAGGTACCCGTGGTCGACGCGGCGCTGCAGGCGCGCACGGTCGACGTCGACGATCAACACGGCGCCGTCGTTCATCGTGACAGCCAGCGGCTGCGCGCCGCCCATGCCGCCGCAGCCGGCAGTGAGCGTGAGCGTGCCGGCGAGAGTGCCGCCGAATCGCTTCTCGGCGACGGCCGCGAAGGTCTCATAGGTTCCCTGCAGGATGCCCTGGCTTCCGATGTAGATCCACGACCCGGCGGTCATCTGGCCGTACATCGTGAGGCCCTCCGCCTCGAGCCGGCGGAACTCGGGCCAGTTCGCCCAGTCGGGCACGAGGTTGGAGTTCGCGATCAGCACGCGAGGCGCCCACTCGTGGGTGCGGAAGACGCCGACGGGCTTGCCGGACTGCACGAGGAGCGTCTCGTCGGCATCCAGGGTCTTCAGCGTGCGCACGATGGCGTCGTACGCCTCCCAGCTGCGCGCAGCGCGGCCGGTGCCACCGTAGACGACGAGGTCCTCCGGCCGCTCGGCCACCTCGGGGTCGAGATTGTTCATGATCATGCGCAGCGGCGCCTCGGTCTGCCACGACTTGGCGTGCAGCTTCGTGCCACGAGGGGCGTGGATCGGCTCTCGGCCGTTCATGGGCAACTCCTTCTTCGACGTTTCCGAAACAGGACATCCGGCCGAGAACATGCCAGATCGTCCTGTTTTCAGCGGGTAACCGCTTTCTGTCCTGCTTCTGTCAACGCAGGGGTCCGGTCACGGCTTCGACGGCGGTCAGCACGGCGCCACCTGCGACCAGCGCCACTGCGGCCTCGATCTCGGCGGAGAGCGGCCGGTCGGGGCCCGGGCCGGCGACGTGCTCGCGGAGCATGGCGCGCGCGGCGGCCGTGGCCGGGCCCGGCTGCAACGGGGCCCGCAGGTCGAGGGACCGCGCAGCCGTGAGCAGCTCGATGGCGAGCACGCGCGTGAGGCCGTCGACGGCGCGGCGCAGCTTGCGGGCGGCGGCCCAGCCCATCGACACGTGGTCCTCCTGCATGGCGCTGGACGGGATGGAGTCGACGGATGCCGGCACCGCCAGCCGCTTGAGCTCGCTCACGATCCCGGCTGCCGTGTACTGCGCGATCATGAGCCCGGAGTCGACGCCTGCCTTATCGGCGAGAAACGCCGGCAGCCCCTTGTTGCGCGAGACGTCGAGATGGCGGTCGATGCGGCGCTCGGCCATGCTGGCGGCATCCGCTGCGGCGATGGCGAGGAAGTCGAGCACGTATGCCACCGGGGCGCCGTGGAAGTTGCCGTTGGAGACCACGCGACCGTCGAGCGTGACCACCGGGTTGTCCACCGCGGAGGCGAGCTCACGGCCGGCGACCTGCCGCGCATGCGCGAGCGTGTCGCGCCCGGCGCCGTTCACCTGCGGTGCGCAGCGCAGAGAGTACGCGTCCTGCACCGTCGGATCCTGGGGTCCGGCGTGACTGGCGACGATCGGCGAGCCCGCCAGAATGGCTCGCAGATTCGCGGCGGAGTCCGCCTGGCCGACCTGCGGGCGCAGCGCTTGCAGGTCGGCGGCGAACACGGCATCCGTGCCGAGCAACGCCTCCACGCTCATCGCAGCCGTGAGATCGGCCGTACGGTACAGCGCCGAGAGGTCGGTGATGGCGAGCGCGAGCATGCCGAGCATGCCGTCGGTGCCGTTGATGAGTGCCAGGCCCTCCTTCTCGGCGAGGGTGATCGGACGGATGCCCGCCTCGGCCAGCGCCAGTGCTGAAGGCACGAGAACCCCGTCGGCCGTGCGCACCTCGCCCTCGCCGATCACCGCGAGCGCACAGTGCGCGAGCGGTGCGAGGTCGCCGGAGCAGCCGAGCGAGCCGTACTCGCGCACGACGGGGGTGATGCCCGCGTTCAGCACGTCGGCGTACGCCTGCGCGGTCGCCGGCCGCACACCGGTGCGCCCCGTCATCAGCGTGCTCAACCGCAGCAGCATGAGGGCGCGCACGACCTCGCGTTCGACCTCGGGCCCGGATCCGGCCGCGTGCGATCGGATCAGGCTGAGTTGCAGACGTTCGCGATCCTCGCTCTGGATGTACGTGGTGGCCAGCGCCCCGAAGCCCGTCGAGATGCCGTAGTGCGGCTCCGGATCGTCGGCGAGCAACTCGACGACGCGACGCGTCTCCGCCACGGCGGCGAGGGCATCCGGGTGCAGCACGACCCGCGCGTCGTGCCTGGCCACCGCTACCACGTCGGGGATGCTGAGCGGGCCGACGCCGACGACGACCTCGAGGGCGGAAGACGAGGCGCGGTTGTCGGTTCCGGTCGTGCTGCTGGTCATGGTTCCATTGCACGCCGGAACCGGTGGAGGCGTCGTCCGCGCCGGCCGATCGATGTCCGGGATACCGGATGACATCGACCTGCGCCGCCTAAACTGGCGGCATGCCGCCGAAAGCCCCCGCCGCAGACGCCACGTTGCGCATTCTGCGGCTCCTCTCCCAGCAGCGCGGGCCCGTCGCTGCCGCGACCATTGCACGCACGCTCGAGCTGCCCCGCTCGACCGTGTACCAACTGCTCGCCGCCATGACGGAGCACGGATTCGTGATACCCATTCCCGAGCTGGCGAAGTTCGGCCTGGGCGTCGCGGCATTCGAGCTCTCCAGCGGCTTCAGCAGGCAGCAGCCGCTCACCCGGGTCGGGGCACCCGTGCTCGCGCGGCTCGTCGACGAGGTCGGGCTGAGCGGCCATCTCACGGTGCTGCTCGGCCGCGACGTGGTCTACCTCGTCGAGGAACGCGCACCGCACGGCCCCTATCTCGTGACGGATGTCGGCGTGCGGCTTCCCGCGCATCTCACCGCCTCGGGCCTCGCCATGCTCGCCGACCTGCCGGCGGCACAGGTGCGCGCGCTCTACCCCGACCGCGGCTCGTTCACCACCCGCACCGGCTCCGGTATCGGGTCGTACCGCGAATTGAGCACCGAGCTGCGGGCGACCAGGGAGCGCGGGTACGCGGTGGAGGACTCGTCCATCACCGACGGAATCAAGTCGGTGGCGGTGGCCGTGCCGGATCACGTCGGCTGGCCCGCCGCGTCGGTGGCCGTCACGTTCGCGGCCGATCGCGACGTGGACGTGCAGGCCACAGCCGCACGGATCGCGCACGCCGCGGCCGAACTGGGCCGACGCATCGGCGGCTAGCGCGTCAGCGCTCGGCGAAGCCCGCGATCGCCTCCAGCACGACCAGCGCGCACAGGCGAACGGTTCGTCCGTCGACCGCGTCACGCGTGGCATCCACTTCGGCGATGTCGAGGGAGGTCACGCGCTCGTCGCGCGCGAGCAGCCGCACGGTGCGTCGCAGCTGGTACGCGCTGAGGCCTCCGGGGACAGAGGCCGGGCAGGCCGGAGCGACGGAGCGGTCGCAGGCATCCACGTCGACGTCCACATGGATCGGACCGCCCGCCGAGCCCCCGGTCGCGAGCGCCTGGGCGACGATGTCGTCGAGGCGTCGCTCCTCGAAATCGCCGCGGGGCACGATCGTGATGCCGGCCTCGCGCGCGCGGCCGTCGTAGAACGCCGAGTTGGCGAAATCGGCGATGCCGAGTTGCACGGTGCGGCGTCCGTCGAGTCCTGCCTCGAGCAGGCGGCGCACCGGCGCGCCGTTCGAGATGCCGTCGCGCAGATCGTGGTGGGCGTCGATCGTGATGAGACCGGCGTCACCGACCCGGTCGCCCGCCTCACCCGCAGACCAGGCGCCGAGAGCGACGCTGTAGGTGAGAGCATTGTCGCCGCCGAGTGCGATCACGAGGCCCGCCCGCGAGGCGGCGGTACGCACGGCCGCAACCGCCTCCGCCTCGCCGTCGCCGTCCGGCTCCGTCACGTCGCCGAAGTCGGCGACGGAGGGCCAATCGACGCCCGGCGCGAACGTGCCATAGCGTTGCAGCGCGGCCCTGATGGCCGCCGGCGTCGCATGGGCTCCGGTCGCCGACAGCGACGTACGCCAGGTCGGCACGCCGATGATGCCGACGCCCACGGACTCGGATGCTCTGAGCGCGGACGGCCAGCGTCCCGCGCGCGGCCAGTGCGGATCGTCGAACAGCGGCGCGACCGTGCTGGCGGCGTCGGTCACGACAGCACCGCGAGCTCGTGCGGCCGCACGTTGAGGCGCTCGACACCGTCGTCGGTGACGATGACGATGTCTTCGATGCGGGCGCCCCACTCCCCCGGGAAGTACACGCCCGGCTCGATGCTGAACGCCATGCCGGGCTGCAGTTCGATGCCGTTGCCCGCCACGATGTACGGCTCCTCATGCACCGAGAGCCCGATGCCGTGCCCGGTGCGGTGGATGAAGCGGTCCGCGAAGCCGGCGTCGGCGAGCACGGCGCGCGCAGCGGCATCCACGCTCTGCGCGCTCGCGCCGGGCCGCACGGCGTCGACGGCGGCCTGCTGCGCGCGCTGCAGCGCGTCATACGCCTCGCGGATGCCTGCACCCACCTCACCGGTCGCGTACGTT
The DNA here is from genome assembly GCF_000421825.1 of Humibacter albus DSM 18994. Lineage (GTDB taxonomy): Bacteria > Actinomycetota > Actinomycetes > Actinomycetales > Microbacteriaceae > Humibacter > Humibacter albus. The sequence continues at coordinate 19,373 of NZ_ATXT01000014.1, read as the reverse complement.
CGCGTGCTGTCCGAGTTGTAGCCGAGCGCGGTCGGGCCGCCGATGTCGACGACGACGGTCTCGCCCTCCCCGATCACACGATCGGAGACCTCGTGGTGCGGGTCGGCGCCGTTCGGTCCAGAACCGACGATCACGAAGTCCGCGACAGCGTGCCCTTCTTCCACGATCGCGGCCGCGATGTCCGCGGCGACCTGCCGCTCGGTGCGACCCGGCCGCAGCCACTGAGCCATACGCGCGTGCACGCGGTCGATGGCGGCACCTGCCTCACGCAGCGCGTCGAGCTCGGCGGCGTCCTTGACCATGCGCTGGCGGCGCAGCACGGGCGTGGCGAGCTCGAGGCGGGCATCCGCCGTGGATGCCAGGGGCACCGTGTGCAGCGCGGGCGCCGCCTCCGCGACGGCCAGCCGACGCAGCACGCCCAAGCCGCGTAACGCGAGGGCGTACGGGTCGTCGCCGTCCACCCAGTCGCGCACCTCGATCCCGGCCTCGCCCACGGCAGAGGCACGGAGCGCGGCGAGCTCCATCCGCGGAACGACCACGTACGGGTCGCCGTCGGCCGGGACGACGAGCGCCGTGAGCCGCTCGAACGTGCTCGCACGGGATCCCGTCAGGTACTGCAGGTCGGGGCCCGGAGTGACGATCACGGCGTCGAGTCCCGCGTCGCGGGCGAGCTCGGCGGCGCGGGCCAGCCGTGCGACGTAGACGGATGCGGAGAAACGTTCCTCGGCCATGCGCTCAGCCTACGTCGGGGTATTCGTCAGGACAGAACTGTTCAGGACAGGGCGATCACCGCGACCGACGCCGCGGACAGCACGAGCCCCGTCGACTGCAGGCGAGACCAGCGTTCCTTCAGCACTATCCGTGCCAGCAGCACCGTGACCGCCGGATACATCGAGGTGATCACCGCGATCACCACCAGTTCGCCCTCGCCCGTGCCGGCCGAGTACGCGATCGCGGCGACGGCGGCCAGCACGCCCGCCAGCGCAGGGAGCCGGAGCGAGCCGCGGGCGGGCGTGCGTGCGGAAGGCGTCCCGCCTCGCCACAGCGGAACGAGCAGGAACGGTGCGATCACGAGGCACGCCACGAGCTGGCCGGTGACGACAGGCCAGACCCCGGCAGCAGTCCCGGCGCGCTCGAGCGCGATGAACAGCAGTGCGAATCCCGCACCCGCGCCCACCCCGTAGAGCGCACCTCCGGCGCGCAGTCCGCCGCCGGCCCACGACACGAGCGCCACCGCGACGATCGCCGCGATCACGCCGGCGACGCCGAGCGGCGAGAGACGGTTGCCAATGGCGACGCCGACGACAGCGGGGATCGCCACCGTGAGCACGCCCGAGACCGTCGCCACGACGCTCATCGACCCGACCGCGAATCCCTGGTAGAGCGCGAGAGTGCCGAGCGCGCTGCCCACGCCGCTGATCGCGCCCCAGAGCAAGGGCGCGCACGCCGGACCCGACCCGTGGGCGAACATCAGCGTCACGGCGCCGAACACGAAGCCGACCACGAGCGTCACGGCGGTCACGTACAGCACGGGGCTGCGGCGGCCGGCGACGCCGGCGACGAAGTCGGAGGACCCGTAGGCGAGCGCGGCGACGAGACCGAGCAGTGCTCCGATCACGGGCGCCGCGCGGCGTTCGGGATGCCTGCCACGAGTTCCGCGAACACGTCGCCCGCGTCGTCGAACCGGGCGAGCCGGCTCGCCTGCCCGAGCCACAGCGACTGCAGCTCGCCCTTGCCCTGCTGCCCGGCGAGCGCGCGGAACCGTCCGGTGAGCCAGTTCTGCGTCGGGAACGGGGCGATGGCATCCGCCTCCTCGAGCGTGCGCACGGCGAGGTTGCGCGCCCCGCGCGAGAGGCGGCCGCTCATCGCTCGGGTGAGCACGCTGCCGTGCGCCGGCGTCTCCTCGATCGCTCGGCGATGCGCGTCGTTCGCCGCCGACTGACGGGCGTGCAGGAAGGCGGTGCCGACCTGCACACCGTCAGCTCCGAGCGCGAACGCGGCGGCGACGCCTCGGCGGTCCGCGATGCCGCCGGCGGCGATCACGGGGATGTGCACGGCGTCGCGCACCTGCGGCACGAGGGCCATCAGGCCCACGAGCGAATGCTCGGCCGGCTGCAGAAACGACACCCGGTGGCCGGCCGCCTCGGCGCCGGTCGCGACCACGGCGTCCACGCCGCCATCGGCGAGCGCCACCGCCTCGTCGACCGTGGTGGCGGTGCCGACCACGGCGATGCCGCGATCATGTGCGGCCTCAATGGTGCGAGCATCCGGAACGCCGAAGACGAGGCTCAGCACGGCCGGCCGTGCCTCCAGCACCGCCTCGAACTGCTCCTGGAAGGGCGGGAGGTAGCGCTCCGGAGGCGCGGGCGGCTCGATCCCGACCTCGGCGAAAAGGGGCAGCATCGTACCCACCGCCCGTGCGTACTCGTCGGCCGTGGCATCGCGCTCGGTTCCGGTCGGCAGCCACAGATTCAGCCCGAACGGGCGGTCGGTCTGCACCCTCAGGGCGTGGGCGGTCGTGCGGATGCGGTCCGCGTCGTACCCGTACAGCCCATACGACCCGAGGCCCCCGAGCTCGCTCACGCGCGCCGTCAGCTCCACCGACGAGAGGCCGCCGAACGGTGCGAGCACGACGGGGACATCGATGCCGAGCGTCCGGGTGAGTCGGTCGGCGGATCCTGTCTGCATGCGGCACTCCTGGTTTGATGATAAAAAGGAAGCAGGTGCGGTTAATTATGAGCGCCGGCCGAGGGAGCCCGCACGCGCATCCCGCTCCGCCGTTCTGGGCTCCATTGTCCAGCCTCACGCACCGAAAGGCATTCCCCGTGTCCGCTGCTCTCGCTCTCCAGATCGCCGTCGCCTTCGTGTGGCTCGGACTCGTGCTGGGCATCTCGTTCATCGAGGCGCCGGTCAAGTTCCAGGCGCCGGGGATCACGATCGAGCTCGGCGTCGGCATCGGACGCCTCGTGTTCGGCGTGCTCAACGTGGTGGAGGGTGTCGCCGCCGCCGTGCTGCTCGTGGCGGTCCTCGTGCAGGGGCCGTCCGCCTGGGCATGGTCGCTGCCGATCGCGATCGCCCTCGCGGTCGTGCTCATCCTCGGAGCGCTCGTGCTGCGTCCCCTGATGGACCGCCGCGTGCGGCATGGCAAGACAGCCGACCACATGCCGAAGAACAACCTGCACTTCGGCTACGTCGGCCTCGAGGTGATCAAGGTCGCCCTGCTGGTGTGGATCGGCGTCATCGGCCTCGTCGCCGCGTAGCCTCGTCGCCGCCTAGCCTCGTCGCCGCCTAGCCTCGTCGCGCGACGCCGTCAGCGCGTCAGCGTGCCGCCGAGCGACACCTTGCACAGCTCCGGCTCGACGAAGGGGACGAGCCGCGCCGGCTCGTCGGTGCCGGCCCGCTGCAACAGCCCCTCGATGAGGCCGCGATGCACGGAGCACACCACGTCGGGACGTGCGCGTGCGATGTCGCGGAACGGACATCCGTGCATCAGGATGTCATCGCCGACGTGCTCCGGCTCGAACCCCAGGGTGTCGAGCACGTCGACGAGATCGTTCACGGCGCTCTCGTCATCGGATGCCGGCACCACCGGTTCCGGCATCGCCTCCGCCCAGCGCCGGCCCGCGTTCACGGAGGCGCGTTCGCCCGTGTCCTCGCCGCCGACGACCTGCACCAGCGCTTCGAGCAGCTGCTCCCGCGCTCCCGCCGCCCGCACCTCGCCGGCCGGCGAGTACACCATGCGGGGACGCCCGCGCCGCTTCTCCTGCATCGCCCGTCGCTGCACGAGTCCGGCAACGCCGAGCTGATCGAGATGGAAGCGCGCCGTCGTCACGTGCACGCCGAGCGCATCGGCGACGGCGTGGGCGTCCAACGGATGCTGTGCCGCCGCGAGCACGTCGAGCACACGTCTGCGCGCGCTCGGCTCCAGTGCGGCCGTCGTGTCATCCATGTCATTCACGATAACCCGATTAAACCGAAATTCTCTGCTTCTTAACCGAGTGGCACGCTCAGCAGCGCCGCGTCAGATGAGGCCGAGCGCCAGCATCGAGTCGGCGACCCGGGTGAAGCCCGAGATGTTCGCGCCGAGCACGTAGTCGCCTGGCGCGCCGTACTCGTCGGCAGTCTCGAGGCAACGATCGTGGATGGAGCGCATGATCTCCGCCAGCCGCTGCTCGGTGTACTCGAAGCTCCACGAGTCGCGGGAGGCGTTCTGCTGCATCTCCAGCGCGCTGGTCGCGACGCCGCCTGCGTTGGCCGCCTTGCCCGGCGCGAATCGCACGCCGGCTGCGGTGAGAAGATGAATCGCCTCCGGTGTCGTCGGCATGTTGGCGCCCTCGGCGACCACCAGGCAGCCGTTCTCGATGAGGTGCTGGGCCGCCTTCTCGTCCAGCTCGTTCTGCGTCGCACAGGGCAGTGCGATGTCGCACTTCACGTCCCAGATGGAGCCGCCCTCGGTGTAGGTGACGGATGCCCCGCGAGCGTTCGCGTACTCCGACACCCGGCCGCGATGGCCGTTCTTGATCTGCTTGAGCAGGTCGAGGTCGATGCCCGCCTCGTCGACGACGAAGCCATCCGAATCGGAGCAGGCGACGACGGTGCCACCGAGCTGGTGCACCTTCTCGATCGCGTAGATGGCCACGTTGCCGGAGCCGGAGACGACGACGCGCTTGCCCTCGAACGAGTCGCCCGACGTCTTCAGCATCTCGTCGACGAAGAACACCGCACCGTAGCCGGTGGCCTCCGGCCGCACCTGCGATCCGCCCCACGTGAGGCCCTTGCCGGTGAGCACGCCCGACTCGTAGCGGTTCGTGATGCGCTTGTACTGCCCGAAGAGGTAGCCGATCTCGCGGCCGCCCACGCCGATGTCACCCGCGGGAACGTCGGTGTACTCGCCGATGTGTCGGTAGAGCTCCGTCATGAACGACTGGCAGAACCGCATCACCTCGTCGTCGGACTTGCCCTTGGGGTCGAAGTCGCTTCCGCCCTTTCCGCCACCGATCGGCAGACCGGTGAGCGAGTTCTTGAAGATCTGCTCGAACCCGAGGAACTTGACGATTCCGAGGTACACGCTCGGGTGGAAACGCAATCCGCCCTTGTAGGGCCCGAGCGCGGAGTTGAACTCCACGCGGAACCCGCGGTTGAGCTGCACGCGCCCACTGTCATCGGTCCACGGCACCCGGAAGATGATCTGGCGCTCCGGCTCGAGCAGCCGTCGTACGACTTCACCATCGGTGTATTCCGGATGCTTCGCCACGACCGGTCCGAGGCTCTCCAGCACCTCGTGCACGGCCTGGTGGAACTCCAGTTCACCCGGGTTGCGACGCGTCGCTTCCTCGAAGATCTCGGTCAGGTTCGTCTCGAGTTCGGCCACGCGGCTCTCCCATCGTTTCGGTGTTCATTCCGTTCCGGCGTTCATCCCCGCACAGGGTGCGCCGCCACCAAGGGGGTGTCGACACCCAGCGGACCGATCTTCTGCGCGCCGCCGGGCGAGCCGAGCGGGGAAGCGCGACCGGGCAGCACATCGACGAAGAAGCGGGCGTTGTCGAGCCGGTAGTCCGACCATTCTGCGGGGAGATCATCCTCATAATAGATGGCTTCGACCGGGCAGACCGGCTCGCAGGCACCGCAGTCGATGCATTCGTCGGGGTGGATGTAGAGCGACCGGCCGCCCTCGTAGATGCAGTCAACGGGGCACTCGTCGACGCAGGCGCGGTCCATGACGTCGATGCACGGCTCGGCGATGACGAAGACCATCCCACCTCCCGCTGTTGAAGCACTATAAAAAGGATGTTTCTCCTTTATATTACTTCGATGCGCGAGAAGCCACCCGTCCGAGTTCGCGCAGCAGGGCGATCAGGGCATCCTGCTGCGGACGGGAGATCGCGGAAAGCACCTCGGCCTCGCGAGAGGCCAGCACGACCATCGCGTTCTCCACCGACTCGGCACCGCCCGCGGTGATGCGCACCGGACGGCTGCGCGAGTCGGCCGGATCGGCGGTGCGTTCGATCAGTCGTCGCTTCTCGAGCCGGTCGATCCGGTAGGCCACGGTCGCCGAGGAGATGTGGATCTGCGCGCCCAGCTGCGAGGGCGTCAGCGTGGAGCGCGGCGCCGTGCGCAGGCTGGAGAGGATCTCGAATTCCCAGGGTGCGAGCCCTGCCTCGCTCATCGCACGCTCTCGCACCCGGCGCACGGATGCTGCGACGCGGCGGAGCCGAGACATCACGTCGAGCGGAGACAGATCGACATCCGGAAGGATGCCGGACCACGCGTCGATGACGAGATCGACCTCGTCGTCGCTGCGGCTGGCTTCCGCATCCTTCATCGCGCACCTCCCCTGCCGACGGTAGCGGACAGGGGAGGCGCGCGTGCGTTCGCGCCCGTCAGTATCGCAGGCCGTGCCCGAAGCGGAACGTCGGATCCGCGGTGTCGAACGGAACGTCGGTGCGGCTCGCGACGACGGCGTCCATCGACCGGGGCAGGTCGAACGGGAGCGAGCCCTGCGGTCCCCGGTCGCCGAAGAGCACCGGCAGCAGCGCCGCGTCGCTTACGCCGAAGTCCGCGACGATCGCCCCCGCCTCGTCTTCCAGGCCGCCGAGCACCGCCGGTCGGTCCAGGTAGATGTCGACGACCGTCGGCAGGGCACGCGCGACAGCGGTGATGCGCTCCAGTTCCGCGGGCGGGAACTCCAGCGACCCCGCGTGGAAGAAGCCCTCGAAACCGCCGCGATCGGAGCGGTCCTCGTAGGGCGCCTTGACGCGCAGGATCGCGGCGTCCGCGTCGTCGGGGGTCGTGACCACGGTGGCGTACGGCGCCAGTGCCGTCGCGTCGATGCCCTCGACGTACACGCGGATGCCTCGCGACAGCGGGAGCAGAGCGTCTCGGTTCGTGAGCAGCGTGAGCGAGTCGCTCTGGGCATCCAGCCCCTCGGCGACGAACTCGTCGCTGCCGACGACGGCCTCGGCCCGATCCTCGTCGACGTACGGGTCGTCGAAGAGTCCGAGGGCGAACTTCTCGCGCAGCAGTCGGCGCACCGAGACGTCGAGCCGGTCTTCGGTGACGCGTCGCTCGGCGACGAGGTCGAGCAGCACATCGGTGCAGAGCTCTCCGCCGAACTGGTCGACGCCGGCGTTCAGCGCCTTGAGCATGCGCTCATCGCGACTGAGCGACTCGACGCCCCAGGCGCGCGCCGGCATCGGCGTTCCCATGATCGAGACGTCGGTGAGCAGGCCCCAGTCGGTGCAGACGATGCCCTCGAATCCGAGTTCGTCGCGCAACAGGGTGGTGAGGACCGCCTTGTTGAAGCCGAAGCCGACCTCTTCGTACTCGGTGTCGACGGGCATTCCGTAGTAGGGCATCATCTGGCGGGCGCCGGCGGCGATGGCTGCGCGGAACGGCTTGAGGTGATACTCGAAGTTGTCGCCGGGATAGATCTGCTCCCGCCCGTGGGCGAAGTGCGGGTCTTCGCCATCTTTCTGCGGTCCGCCGCCCGGGAAGTGCTTCACCATCGTCGACACGGATGTCGCGCCGATTCTCTCGCCCTGGAAGCCCTCGATGTAGGCGACGACCAGCTCGGAGGTGAGCTCGGCATCCTCACCGAAGGTGCCGTTGATGCGCGACCAGCGCGGCTCCGTGGCGAGGTCGATCTGCGGGTGCAGTGTGACACGCAGACCGACGGCGGTGTACTCGCGGCGAGCGACGTCGGCGAAGCGGCGAACGCGTTCGGGCGAGCGAAGCGCCGCGAGGCCCAGCGTCTCCGGCCACTGCGAGAACGGGCCCGCGAGCATGGCCGCACCGGGATTGTCGGTGAAGGAGTGGCGCGGGTCGGTCGAGAACGTGATCGGGATGCCGAGCCCGGTCTCGAGGGCGATCTTCTGCGCCGCGTTGTGCCAGGCCGCGAACTCGCGTCCGGAGGGCGCCGCGCCGAGCAGGTTGAAGTGGTTCATGCGTCGGTTGCGCACCATCGCCAGCAGCGACGGGATGCCGAACGCGGAGTTCCCGGCAGACGGGTCGGAGACGCCGACCATCATGTGGAACATGGCGCCGGCCTTGTCGGCGGTGTCCATGCGCGAGAGCAGGTCGTCGACGCGTTGCTCGAGGCCGAGCGAGACATCCTGGTACGGGAAGCGCGCGTCGCGCGCGGTGTCGGTCATGGTCATTCGATCTTCCTTCGATATTCGTCTCGGTGAGGGATGCCTTCAAGGGATGTCTGTCAGCGGGTCGACTTGATGAACCAGACCGCGAATGCGCCGAGAATGCTCAGCACGATGCCGACCGGGAACAGGCCCGCATAGCCGAAGGCGAGCACGATGCCGCCGGCGACCGCCGGGGCGAGCGTCTGGGGCAGGGTCGCGGCGATGTTGACCACGCCGAGATCCTTGGCGAACGACTTCGCAGACGGGAGCACCTGGCTCATCAGCGCGGTGTCCACCGCCTGGAACATGCCGAAGCCGAGTCCGGCGACGACGGTCATGATCATCCACGAGCCGAGCGTCGGCGAGAGCCAGGGGAACACCAGCGCCAGACCCGTCACCACGGAGGACGCGAACACGAAAGGCTTGCGGCGGCCGACCTTGTCGGAGAGCGGGCCGGAGACGAGCGTGGCGATGATGACGCCGGCGAGGCTGAGGATTCCGAGGAGCGGGATGACCTCCTGGGGCTCCTTCACGTGCAGGTAGTCAGTCAGGATGTACAGCTGATACCCGGTAACGGCGAAGTACCCGGTGTAGAGGAAGAGTCGGCCGATGAACGCCCAGAAGAAGTCCGGGTATGCAATCGGGTTGACCCAGAACGTCTTCACGAAATCGATGAACTTGAACGGCTCGGGGGTGATGTTCGTGCTGGGGTGGTCGGGGTTGAAGGCGACGAAGAGCAGCGTGACCAGAAGCGTGAACACGGCGAACACGATGTAGCCCGCGGCCAGGCTGTTGAAGAACATCGAGCCGACGATCTGCCCGCCGAGCGCGCCGACCATGGCGCCGATCCCCGTGAGCGCGGCGAACGTGCCCCGTCGGGCGACCGGAACGCGGTCGGGCATGATCGCGCTCAGCGGGCCCTGCACGAAGTTGAAAGTGATCTGCACGAGCGTCCACGCGATGGCGATGCCCCACAGGCTGTTCGCGAACGCGAGGCCGACGAGGGACAGGGCGCCGGCGAGCGCGCCGAGCACCATCCACGGCGCGCGACGGCCGAAGCGGGCTCGGGTGCGGTCCGAGATCTGGCCGGCCACCGGCTGCGCGACCATGGCGGCGAACGCACCGATGGTCGACACGAGCGCGAGGTTCGCGACTTTGTCGGATGGATTCAGCAGGGTCACCTGCTGCGGAAGGAGGATACCGGGAATCGCACCCCAGAGCACGAAGACGGCGAAGTTCGCCGGGGCGATCCAGACCAGGAGGCGACGGATGCCCTTCACGGGCGCCGGCGGGTCGTCGGTCCCTCCAGCAGTGGCGACGAAGGTCGTCTCCGTGAGGGGCTCCGACACGATCGGAGCTGCGGTCGGCTCCACGATCTGCTGGATGACGGGTTCGGAGGTGGACGACGAGGACGAGGGTTCTGACGACGGTGTCATTTCGTTCCTTGGGTGCGATGAGTGCGACGGTTCGGATGGACGATCGGATGCACGCTAACACATAAAACCGGCACTTCTGCCGGTTTCTTGAGAAAAATCTACAAATGTGCCGGTTTTCATGCTCAGGGAGCGCGTCCATTCACCCTTCGACGGCAGAATGTCAGGGATGTCTGAGCGCACCGAACAGGGATATGCCGCCGGTCGAGCCCGCCGCGAGAAGATCATCGATGTCGCCACGACGCTCTTCGGGCAGGTCGGATTCAACGGCGCCACCATGCTCGAGGTCGCCGCGGAGTGCGGCATCTCGCGGGCGGGTCTGTCGCACCACTTCCCCACCAAGGAGTCGCTGCTGGAGGCGGTGCTCGAGACGCGCGACCGCGAAGACCTCGAGCGCTTCCGCAAGAACGGCTCCGGGGGTGCGGACGGCATGGGCATCCTGCGCGGCATGGTCGACCTGGCGGTGCACAACACGGCGGTGCCAGGGATCATCGGCCTCTACGCCGTGCTCTCCGCCGAGGCGGGAACGCCGACGCATCCTGCGCACGACTACTTCGTGCGTCGATATGAGCGCATCCGCAGCGGTACTGCGACGGCGCTGAGGCGTGCGGGCGACGCCGGTTACCTCGCGGACGGCGTGGAGGTGGAGGATGCCGCGATCGAGTTGACGGCGCTGATGGACGGTCTGCAGGTGCAGTGGCTCCTCGACCCCGAGTCGGTCGACATGCCGGGTGTCATCCGTCGCCGCATCGAGCAGGTGCTGTGCGTGCCGCTGTTCGACGCAGTTCCTCTCGGTGCCGCGACAGAAGCGCACGCTCCACGTCGTTCTGCGTGAGGGCGATGGCCGCCTCATACGCGCGCACCGCGTCGTCCCGCTTCCCCGCACGCCGAAGCAGATCGGCGTACGCGGCCGCGACGTAGGGATACACGCCGGAGATCGGCGCCGCGCGCAACGGTTCCAACGCGTCCAGTCCGGCCTGCGGTCCGTCGCGGAAGCCGATCGCCACGGCACGGTTGAGCTCGACGACGGGTGATGGCCACCGCTCGAGGAGCTCGCCGTACAGTGCGACGATCTCGTCCCAGTCGGTCGCCTCCCATGACGAGGCGGTCGCGTGAACGGCCGCGATCGCGGCCTGGACGCCGTACTCGGTCGTCCCCTCGCGCAGGCTTCGAGCGACGAGCGCGGTTCCCTCGCCGATCATGGCCGCGTCCCACCCCGAGCGGTCCTGATCCGCGAGCATGACCGCCTCCCCGGTCGCAGACACCCGCGTCCCGCGGCGAGCATCGATGAGAAGCAGCAGCGCGAGCAGACCCGACACCCGCGCGTCCCGCGGAACGAGGTCATGCAGCAGACGCGCCAGCCGCACGCCGCGATCGGCGAGATCGTCACGACGCAAGCGCGCTCCCGAGGGCGCGGTGTGCCCCGTGGTGAAGATGAGGTGCACGACGGCGAGCACGCTGTCGAGGCGTTCCTCGAGCTCGTCCGCAGCGGGCGTGCGGAACGGGATGCGAGCCAGAGCGATCTTCCGCTTCGCTCGCGTGATGCGTGCCGCCATCGTCGATTCGGGCACGAGGAAGGCGCGAGCCACCTCCGCGGTGGAGAGCCCGCACAGCAGCCGCAGCGTCAGCGCGACCTGCGATCGCCGCTCGAGCGACGGGTGACAGCACGTGAAGATGAGTCGTAACCGGTCGTCGTCGAGACCGACGGCGACCTGGTCTGCGGGATCGGCGGCATCCCGTTCCTCGACCACCAGGAGCGGCAGATTTCGCGCGGCCCGGGCGTCGCGGCGCATCAGGTCGAGAGCCCGGCGCCGGGCGACCGTGATCAGCCAGGCACCGGGTCTGCTCGGGATGCCGTCGTGCGGCCATCGCGAAAGCGCCGCGGTGAACGCGTCCTGTACGCAGTCCTCCGCGAGATCGAGGTCGCGCGTGAGCCGGACGATCGTGGCCACGAGCAGCGGCCACTCGTCACGGGAGGCCGCCGTGATCGCCTCGGCGACCGCGTTCGTGTCCTGCGACCGAGGCTCAGACAGGCTCGACCACCGGCCTGATCTCGACGCCCGCCGTGTAGGGGGCGGCGGTCTCGGGCAGAAGGGATGCGAGACCGATCGCCTCATCGAGATCGGCCGCCTCGATGACGTAGTAGCCGCCGACGACCTCCTTCGTCTCCAGGAACGGCCCGTCCGTCACGTCGGAGGCGCCGTCGCGTCGCGAGCGCACCGTGGTCGCCGTGCTCGCTGCCTCGAGTTCGCGCCCCTCGAGGATCCTCGTGCCGGCGGCGGCCACGAAGCCTCGATGACCCTCCTCGATGCGGCGACGCTCGTCGGCGGGAGTCTCTTCCCACGCCTCTCGGTCGCCGTGGATCAACAGCATGTACTTGCCCATCTCGATCTCCTCGAAGGTGAATGTCGGGCTCACGTCGAACCCGCTCACTTCATCGACGAACGGGAGCACCGTCATATCGACAACCGTGCCAGGGATCCATGGGATTGCCCAGGGGTGCAGGGCGATCCCCGTCACCGTCAGTCGTCGGTGGCGTTCCTCCGACGGCGCATCATCATGAGTCCGACCCCGGCGAGGAGCGCGAAGAGCGCACCCAGCGGCCCGGCAGGGCTCAGGTTCGAGCCGGTCGAGGCGAGTCCCGGCGGTGGCGGGGTGATGCCGTTGTCGGTGCAGAGGTTGCTGCCCGGGGCGCAGATCGGGTCGCCGCCGGTCACGGCGAGGATGTTGCCGAGCCTGTGGTTGCCCTGCTTGGCGTGATCCTTCACCGTCACGGTGTAGGTCACTTGAGCCGCCGCTCCGCTCGCCAGGCTGCCACTGATCTCCATGGCGTCACCGGTGATCGACGCCTTCACCGAGGCCGCCGAGCTGTGTGGCGCCGTGGTGATGGCGGCATCGTCGAGCACGTCCTTGAGGTAGTCGGTGTACTCGACGCGGCCGGCTGCAGCAGCGGGGTTGGTCGACACGTTGGTGAACGCGAGCGTGTACGTCACGCGCTGACCGTCCTTGACGGCGGTCCCCGAAGCCGGGTTCACGCTCTTGGTCGCGATGATGTGCGAGACGTAGTTCACGGTGCAGTCCGGGAACTCGTCGTCGGCGGGGTCGCAGCTCGCGAGCGGAGCCTCGCCCGGGTCGACCAGGAAGTTGCCCAGCTGGTCGTCTCCGCGCTGACCGTCGGCGCTGACCGTCACGGTGTACTCCACCGTCACCGTCTGCCCGGGAGACAGCGCATCCGCGTGAACAGCGAGACGACCATCGGTGAGGGGCGACACCGACACGATGGGATCGGATGCCACCGGGTCGGCCGTCACCGTCGCGTCGTCGAGCACGCCCGTCAGATCGTCCTCACGATCAATCGCGACCGGCGCGGCGCCCGTGTTCCGGAAGTGCAGCGTGTAGGTCACCGACTGCCCGGGCGCCACGTTCGTCCCGGATGCGGGGTCGACGGTCTTCCAGTCGGTGAGCTCGCCGATCGGATGTTCCGTCGTCGGCGGCCCGCACGGCCCGTCGCCGCAGATCTGCGGGACGTCGGGCGTCAGCACGTTGGCGGCGATGTTGTCGCCCCGCTTCCCGTCCGGTTTCACCGTCACCTGATACGTGACCGTGACGGTCGTCCCCGTGGCGATCGGTCCGGTCACCCGAATGCTCTCGTCGACGACCGCCGCTGATACCGCGGGGTCGGATGCCGCCGGTGCGCTCGTGAGGTCGGCGTCATCCAGCACGCCGCTGAGATCGTCGGTGGAGTCGACGACTCCGGCCGCCGTTCCGTCGTTGACGTACGTCAGCGTGTAGGTGACCACCTGGCCCGCCTGCACCGCAGCGCCCGAGGCGGGATCCGATGCCTTGGCGGCAACCACGTGGGGCAACCGAACGGTGACGGTCACCGGGGCACAGTCATCCGCGCAGGTCACCGCGTTCACCAGGGAGTGGTCGCCGACATCGGTCACCGTCACGGTGTAGCTGAACGAGGTGACGGCTCTCGAGGCCAGCGCTCCGCGCCAGGTGAGCGTCTTCGACGTGTCGTCCCATGCAGTACTGCCGGACTCACTGTCGATGGTGTCGGTGTCGAGCACGGCATCGTCGAGAACGCCGGTCATGTCGTCCGTCACGATCGCGGGGTCGCCCGCCGTGTAGTCGGCCGCCCCGTCGTTGTGCACCGTGACCGTGTACGTGACAGTGTCGCCCGTGTTCACACCGGCGGCCGGGTCGGCGACCTTGTCGATGGCGATGTGACGCACGGGGTTCGAGGTCGCCGGCGGGTCGCAGGCCGGCAGGCTCGCATCGCAGGCCAGCACGTTCCCGAGCACATGATCGCTCTGGTCCGCGAAGTCCTTCACCGCGACCGAGTAAGTGACGGTCGTCGTACTGTTCGCAGGAACCGCACCGGTGATCGTGAACACCCCATCGCCGTTCACCGCGCCGAGCGTCAGTCCGGGCGCGGATGCCGTCGGTCCCGTCACGAGATCGGCGTCATCGAGAACGCCGGACAGGTCGTCCGACGTGTCGACGATCGCCGCGGCACCACCGCTGTTGGCGAACGTGAGCGTGTACTCCACGTTCTGACCGGGCACCACGCTGCTGCCGTCGGCCGGGTTCACGCTCTTCGACTCGGTCAGGTGCGCGGCGGGCACGACGACGTCTGCGCAGGCCGCCGCCGGGTCGAGCGCCAGGTTCGCCGGAACACATGCCGTGTTCGCGAGCGAGGCATCACCGTCGGCGGTGGAGTCGTAGGCGACGGAGTAGGTGATGACGGCGGACTGGTCGGCGTCGAGCGCACCGGTCCACGACAACGTGTGCGCGTCGTCGAAGACGACAGTGCCGACCGTTGAGGACGCGTCGTCCCGGTACTCACCGTCGTCGATGACCCGGGAGAGGTCGTCGGTCGCGGTGGCGGGAGCAGCGGCGGTGAAGCCGCCCGGTCCCTTGTTGGTGACGGTCACCGTGTAGGTGACCACCCCGCCGTTGGCTCCGATCTCGGCGCGATCGGCCACTTTGGCAATCGTCAGCCTGGGCAGGGTGAAGTTCTCCGGCGCGCAGGGCTCGCCGGTCGCCGGATCGGCGCCGGGCTCGTCCGTGATGTCGCATGACGGCACGGTGGCCGGCGGTTCATCGGGCGGCGTTACCGCCTCGGGCTGCCAAGCGACGTTGCGCACAGCTCCGTCACCGCCGGCCTTCAGCGTGACCGAGTAGGTCAGGGTCACTGACCGGCCTGCCGCCAGTGGGCCGCTCCACCGTAGGAACGACGGAGCGATGAACGTGGGCGCGTCGCCCACGCTCGCCTGCGCATCCCCCTTGTAGTCTGCGTCGTCCAGCACACCCGAGAGGTCGTCGAAGACCGTCGCCGGCTGGTCGGCGGTGTAGTCGAGGTCGCCGTTGTTCGTCGCCGTCACGGTGTATGCCACGGTGTCGCCCACTCGCGTGCTGCTGCTCGCCGTCGACGTCTTGACTATCGAGAGACAGCGGCCGCTCAGGCTGATTTCACCGGTTCCGAGATCCGCGGGCAGGTAGGTCCAGTCGTCGATGACGCGCTGGTTGCCCCAGCTGTTCGTGCTGTAGTCCCAGCCATGGACAGGAGTCGATGAATCGACGCCGGCGGTTCCATCGGTCTGAGGGGTTCCGTTCGCCCTGGTCCCGGGCATCGTGCTGTCGTTCCAGTAGATGGTGGAGTCGGGTGAACCGGTGCCGTTCAGGCGGGTGATGGAGATGCCGCCACGCTGCTCGACATCGGTCTGCAGCACGTGGATCTCGCCCAGCTTGTCGAAGAACAGCCGGGCATGCATCTGAGTGCAGTCCGTGATCCGGTCGCCGGTGCCGTCGACTCCGTCGAAGTGGTACGTGTAGCTTCCGCTGCCATCGGCGCCGAGTTGCGCCACGACGTCCCGGGCGTCGTCGTAGCTGCCGTTTCCGTCCACGTCGATCTGGAGCTGATAGCTCCCGGAGAAGCGCGGGTTGATCGAGTAGCTGAACGTTCCACTGCTCGCGCTCAACGAGTCCTGCTCGAACGCCAGGTCGTCCACCGCAAGGTCGGCGGGCGAGAGAACGTCCGGGAGCACGTTCACCGTGCCCGCTGCGGACGGTGCGGACTGGGGAAGGTCAGCGGACGGCGCCTCGAAGAACACCCGGTACAGCTCTCCACAGTCGGGGAGCGGCGGCAGCGGGCCGTTGGAACCGTCTTGCGTGATCTCGTACGAGGCGTATGTCGGAGTGCAGTCTTTAGAAGGCCAGCCCACCGAATTGGCCTGGATGGTGGAATTGATGCCGTTATAGCTGGGCAGGTGCACCTGGTACAGGTACCCCGTGTCGTTGACGACCCAGTAGTTGAGCTCCGGTACGGCGTTGGTCTGGGCGATGCTGTACGAGTTCGTCCAGGTCCGCCCGGTCACCTCGGCCCCCGCCGCGTCGACGGTGACGTTCCAGTTGTAGGTGGATGCGCTTGGCAGGTCGATCGTCCAGACGCCCGCCGTCGTCGCGGGGTACGTGCCCGCGCCGGTATGCGCCGTGCCGTCTGGTTCCTGAACCGTGCCGACGCCGCCCGAGACGACTACCGATTCGCCCGCCTTCGCGTACGCGTAGATGACGTTGTGTCCCCAGCCGCTCGTCCCCGGCACATTGCCGGCAGCCTGGGCCGTCTGCACCGTGGTGACAAGCGCGAGGAACGCGGCGAGCATCGCGATCACGACGCCGACTGCCGTGACGCGCGTCACTCGCGATCGCGTGCTGAGCACAACAGAATTGCGGACCATCGGTGCATCCCCCGGTTCAAACCGACTCACGGCACAGCTCTCCTTCGGCGCGCGCCCCACGCGCGGCTGTGCTCACAGGTTTTCTCAAGCCAATCGATAAGAAGTCGTGGAGCACAAACCGAGCGGAGCGTTTTAACCCCGGCGCCCGTGGAAATGCACCGTTCCGGCCCCCGTTTGCGGGGTAGACCGTCAACGACGTGCGCGGCTCCGGTCAAGCCCTCCTTTCAGTGATGCACGCCATGACAGACTGAGGTGTCATGGTGTCCAACGGAAACGGTTCAGCATCCGACTCCGACGATCGGCCGGGCACCGCCTGGGTAGCGCCGCATCGACTGCCGGGTGTCGTGGCATCCACCGCAGAGCGGGAAGGCTGGGAACCGGCGCAGGCGCTCGTGGAACGGCACTGGGACCGCTATGTCTCGAGCGCGCCGGCCCGGCTTCTCGAGGCCATTCGCGCACTGCCCGGCGACGCCTTCATCGAGCGACCGACCATGCTCGTGGCCGCCAATTTTCTCCAGCACGTTCTGGCCGGTGGAAAGCCGGGCACGTTCTCGCACGGCGAATGGCTGGACTCCGCGACCGACTCGGGCCGGGCGACGCTCATGGACACGCTCGGCCTGTTCACCGGCAAAACGGCAAGCCTGCGTACCGAGGGACGATTCGCCGAGTCGGTTCGCGCAGCGCTCCAGGCCCACAGTGCGCTGGAAGAGGCCACCGCGCGCGAACGGGCCGCAGTGAGCGTCTCGCTTCCGCATTACCGCATCCAATGGGGACGCTCGCTCGAGCTGGGCAATGCGCCGGGTGCCGATCGCGAGTACGAGGAATCATACGATCTCGCCATGGCCACCGAGCAGCCGGCCGTGGCACGTCGCGCGGCCGCACAGTTCGCCTGGCTGCTCGCGATGCGAGGACGGCTGAACTTCGCTGAAACCTGGCTCGCCCGTTCGATGGCACTCGCGCCGACCGGCGGCCGCTATGAGGTGGTCGTCTACCTGACCGACGCCCTGCTCAAGCTCGATCGCGGAGACATCGCCGGCGCGGGTCGTGAGCTCTCGAGAGCGCACGGTCTCGAGGTGGGTGAGTACTGGTCCGCGGCGCTGTGGGTGCGTGCCATGCACGCCCGCGGGCCCGCCGGCGCCGCGATCGTTGAGAACGAGTTGTTCGAGGAGGTGAACCGTCGAGGGAAGGCGCTCGCGCATGGCGGCGCCCACGGTCGTTATGTGCGCGCCGCGCAGGCCCGTCTCTCGGCGCTTCGTCGCCCGCCCGGTGAGGACACGTCCACACGAAGCCTCTCGGCCGCCGACCGTGTCATCTCATCGGCTCACGCCTACGCGAAGGGCCGGTACGAGAAGGCGATCACGGTGGCCAGTGCCGCAGCGGCCGCGTCCGAGCCGCCCCGCACGCAGTGCGCCGCCCTGCTCGTCACAGCCGCCGCAGAGCGAGCACTCGGTCGCACTCGCCACGCCGCCGACGCCTTCGCTCAGGCGAACGCCCTGATCGAACACGAGCGACTGTACTCGGCATACGAGTGCGTGCCCGCCCCGGATCTCGAGCGCCTCGCGTCATTGGCCGGCGTCACGGTACCGCTGGCCGCGGCACTCTACAAGGACGACCGCGATCTTCCGGATTATTCGCTCACGAAGCGAGAAACCGAGGTGCTCACCTTGCTCGCGACCGAGAAGCCGATGGCCGAGATCGCCGCGGGTCTCTACATCAGTACCAACACGCTCAAGGCCACTGTGCGTCGCCTCTACCGCAAGCTCGGCGCGAGCTCCCGGGCGGACGCCGTGGAGATCCTGCGCCGTGACGGGCGGTTCTGAGCTCGGGATGGCCCGCCCCGGGCAGCGTGACCGAACGGTTCGAGGCATCCGCAACGGTGCCCCTGGAGGGACCCGAACTGATTCCTGATCAGCGACCTGGACCAACATGAATCGGCTGGAACCGCAGTAATTCACAGGGCGCAAGGCGCGCGATCGACATTCTGCGGCATACGTAGACGCATGGCCACGCGGTCGATAGCACACCGTTTGGCACATGAGGCGGCACATTGTGGAACCGTAGCGATAGGTCGCGGTACGACCGCCGGACGGGGATGTTCGGCTGCGCATGCTGGATCTACAACTGCCGCGTCAGCTCGGGTCGTTAGCCACGTAGCAACCCAGCCAATCGATAATCGTCTTATCGAATCTCGCGGCGTCGGCGTTGTATTCCGCACAATGTGGAACGTCATCGAACACGACGAGCCGCACGTTGGGCTGTTGAGCCGACACGAATCTTGTGGAGAGTTCGAACGGAACGAGCCGATCTCCATGCGAGTGGATTACGAGACTGGGCGCTACGACCCTCCACCGCCGTGTCCAGTCGAGTTCGTCGAAGTCCAAGCGAACTGGCGAACCAGTCAGACGGAAGAGCCCCGGAGCGGCCAGGATCGCACACGCCAGCCACGCAAGGATGGCTGGCGCATGGGCCTGACGCGCGGCGGAGCGTACGATGCTGCGCCAGTTCGTGGCCGGGTCGATGAAAACAAATGCTGCGATCGAATCGCGGTTGATTGATCGCTCTCCCGAAAGAAGTGCGGCTGTCGCCCCCATGGACCATCCAAAGAGCACCACCCGCTTTGCGCCCGACCGAAGTGCGAAGGCAATTGCCGCGTCGACGTCACGCCACTCGCGGAGTCCGAGCGAAGAGTGAACCCCTCGGCGCGAGACAGATTGCTCTTCACCCGCGTAGCTCATTACGAGAGATATCATCCCGCTCGCGCTAGTTGTGATGTCCAGGGACGTTGTTTCGGTGACTTGGCTTTGAGGAGTTGAGGGGCGAGGACCTCCGGTTGTGAAGTGGAGCTATTGAGTTCAACCGCTTCACGAACCTGGAGGCCCTCGTGTCCCATGCTAATGCTGCCCTGACTCCGCGTGCCCGGCTGCGGCTGGCGCGCTTGATCGTCGAGGACGGGTGGCCGCCGTCGGTCGCGGCGAAGATGTTCATGGTCTCGCCCGTCACCGCCCGAAAGTGGGCAACCCGACTGCGCTCGGAAGGGCCGATCGGGATGGCGGATCGGTCCAGCA